>CAWGAM010000006.1:0-1393748 GCA_963820655.1 uncultured Actinomycetota bacterium | reverse complement strand
GAGAGGCGGACCGATCAGTGTTTCCGCTGGTCAGAGCAGCATCCGGTCACTCGCAGGGGACAGCACAGAAACGGCCCGGTCGCATCAGCGACCGGGCCGTTTTCTTGTGTGGTCTCGGTTGGTCTTTTCAGGCCTCATGGTCGAGACACCGTACGTCCCGCCACCGACAGCGCACCACGGTCCGCGGAACCGGAGAAAGGACGGCGCTCACGCAGCCGGGGGGCCAATTCGCTGTGGTAATCTCAACGTCGCAGGCGCGGGTTCAAACCCGGTCGTAGGGCGCAGCGGCACAGCAGCCGAAAGGGCAAGGCCCACCTACTTCAAGACCGAAGAGGGAGCGCCATGCCCAAGCTCGAAACCTACAAGAAGCAGGCGAAACTGCTCGTTCGCTGGCACCGCGATGGGAACTTCTCGACTGGCGGTCGCATCCGACAGCTCGCGCGCTATCGCACGTTGTCCGACCGCGAAGCACTCGCGCTGAAGTTTCCCCTCACCGAAGCCCAAGAGATCATCGCCCTCGAGGCGGGCTGCGCCAGCTGGGCCGAACTCAAGGCGAGCACGGAAGCGGCCCCGCCCACCAGCGAGCAGCCGGAGACTCAGGACACGGCAGTCGCGAGCGCCAAACCGGTGCTGTACGTCGCCGACGTCGATGCCTCGGCCACGTTCTATCGGGACCAGCTCGGCTTCCGGATCGACTTCCTGCACGGCAACCCGCCGTTCTACGGATCGGTGTCGCGCGACGGCGCGACCTTGCACCTGAAGCTCGTACACGAGCCGGTGTTCGCGGCCGGCGCCGCGGAACGAGAAGGGCTCATCATGGCGTTCGTCGATACGCCGAACGTACGCGATTTTTACACGGAATCTCGGGCCGCTGACGCCGAGATCGTGCAGAAGCTGACCAAACAAGCGTGGGGCGGCACCGACTTCATCGTGCGCGACCCGGACGGCAACGCGATCGCGTTCGTCGGCTGAGGCTCGACGCGGCCGAGGCACGACCGGTTGCGGTCAATTGTGGTCAGTACGACGAACTCCGCCGGTCTGCGCCGCCGTACGGTTCCACCCTCAGACCCCGCGCACGGCCTCTTCGAACTCAGCGATCAGACCCTCCCCAGGGAAGCGCTTGCGGAGTTCCTGGTCGAGTTCTGCGGAGATCATCTGGAGGGGCGGCTTGCTTTGGCGGCCCTCTTTGAGGCCGGAGATGCCTAGCGCAACGGCCTGTTCGAGGTCGCCTTCGCGGCCCGCGATGACGCCGAGGGTGAGACGGCACTCGGCGATTCGCATCGGGCTGAGTTCGATGCCGTCCGGGGTGATGTTGTCCTTGATCACAGCGCGGGCGTACTGGGTGGCTAGCTCGTCGTCTTTTGCGATGCGGTGGACATCCATGGCGTAGTAGTCCCACTTGGCGGGGTCTACCTTGAAGTGGTTGTCTGGCCGGTCGGGGTACGGCAGGTGGTCGAGAATCTCTTTGCCGCGCTCAAGCACTGTGTGCAGGTCTGAGTCGCCGAGGCGTGCTTTGGCCTTGGCCTCCTGGGCGACGAGTTGCACGTGCACCGTGGTTTCCGGCGCCACGGTCTGCCCTTGTTCAGCAGCGTCGACGGCTTGGCGGAAGCGTCCCTGTGTCAGTGCGAACCATGCAGTCATCTCGTAGCCCCAACCGACGATCTGCGGATGGCCGGCCTCTAACCCAAGTTGCAGGGCGGCCGTCCTGGTGGACTCTGCTGCCGTTCGCATCCCGAGGTCGTACTCGACACATCCGGCTAGCAGTGCAAGCCATCCACCGGCCACCAGCAGATCTGTGTGTGCCTTCAAACCAACGGGACGACGCAGGAGACCCGCGACGTGTTGTAGCCAACCGTGAGCCTCCTTGCGGAGCTCAAGGGCATCTCGGTGGTTGTACTGGCAACACAGCTCCTCGACGGTCGCCTGGAGGCTCTCAAGGGTTCCCGCCGTTGTGTCGCTGACCTGCATGCGCTGGATCAGCTCAGCCGTCTGCCACGGCGTCTGATCGAGCTTGGAGACCGTGTCTCCGCGAGCTGCCGAGATCAGTTCCCCTTTGGCCCGTAGCGCTTCGTCGCAAGACCGCGCTAGATCCTCGGTCGGGACCTTCCTGCCGTTCTCCAGATTCGACAAGTACGACCGGCTGTAGTGCGTGGCGCCGCTGAGGTCGGCCAAAGACCAACCCCGGTGATCCCGGTACTCCCTCAGACGCTCTCCGAAGGTCACGTTGCCCAGTGTCCCCCACGCCCTTGTATCCCTGCATCCTGAGCCAGAGGGATACGCGGGAACCCGTGATCTCACGCTCTGTTGTCGCCAAGCTGAGGACATGAACGGCACATACACGGGGCGCGAAGTGGATGGGGTGGAGTGGTCAGGAACCGACGTCTGCGACGGTCTGCACCCGAAGTCCGGCATGCCGTGCGTCCTCGGAGATCACAAGGGCTGCCACCGCACCGCTGACGGCGCGGAATGGCTAGACGAGGACTGACCTCACACAGTCTGGCGGGGTGTGCGTGTGAAGCCCTGAGAACCGCGCGCACCCCGCCCACGAACGGTCTCAGTTGTGGTCTCATTCGCAGGCGTTCGGGACAGTTCAGCACCGCTTCGTCGACCTGCCGGGCAGCCGTAAACCATCCCCTGAACCTTGCTGAACACAGGTCGAAGGAATTGGAAAGCGTGTTGAGGGCAAACCCTCACGAGTTCGAATCTCGTATCCTCCGCCACTCCCCGCGAGGCACAAACCCGCAGGTCAGAGCGTGGTTTCGGTCCTTCGGGAGAACGACAACAGCCGGGGCGGCTCCCAATTTGGGAGCCGTCCCGGAGTCGTTCCGTCTCAGTTGTTCCTACGCGGGGACTAGTGCACCGCCCGGGCCGTCGTCAGGGTCTCGGTCCTCTTGACCGGGCTCATCGCTTCCGGGGACCGCCCACAGCAGCCCGCCAACTCGCTTTGCGATGTCCTGGCGAAGCGGATCGGTCATGTGCTGATAGCGAGCCGCCATCGCCGTCGACGACCAGCCCATGACCCCCCATGGCCGCACGCTCCGGGACCTCGAGAGCCAACAACATGGTTGCGGCTGTATGGCGGGCATCGTGCAGTCGAGATTCGCGCACCCCTGCCGCCCAAGGGCCTGTCCCAGTTCGCCTGCGCAGGCACATCCCACACCGTAAACGAGTTGCGAAGCGTGCCCTGAGACTAGAACCCTGCCGACGTGCAGACAAACATCGAACTCCGCGAGTGTGCCGACGAACATCTGCCGGAGGTTCTCAAGGCGCAGGTACTGTCGTTCCTGCGCATCATCTGGCCGGAGGGATTCACCGGACCGAACCGGTTCCGTGACTGGACCTCTCGTCCTGACATGAGGCCTCACCACCTGCTGTACGCGGCTGGTTCCCAGCTCGTTAGCCACCTGGAGATCATCACTACGACCGTCTCAGTTGGCGGAGAGCACTACGTCGTGCAGAGCCCGACAGCGGTGATGACATTCCCTGCCTTTCGAGGTGAGGGCTGGGCCGGACGGCTGGTTGCCGCTGCGGTTGCCCGCATCGACGCCGGCCAAGCAGATGTGGGGGTCCTGACGTGTGGCCCGCACCTTGTCGAGTTCTACAGTCGGGCCGGCTGGGAGCTTGCCCCCGGTGCGACGATCCTGGCCGGAGCGGATGGGAGCACCTGGGTCTCCGATGACCTCCTTCTGACACGATCGGTCGGTCCTCGCAGCGCCGCATTCAGAGCCTCCCTGCGCAAGCATCCACTGCGCGTAGCCGACGAGTGGTAACCGAGCCATCAGCTGAAAGCCGAGGTCGACCGGTTCCGGCCTGTCGTGCAATTCGCGTGCAATTAGGCCAGGTCAACGCCGGTCATGAGCGGTCTGTCAGGAGTAGCCGCCACGCGAGACACGAGCCGCGACCAGGGACCCGCGCCAGCCTTCCAAACTGGCTACGAGCCAGATGCCCCGGTGGACTCCGTCTCAGTTTCCGTCTCATTCGTCATCGTTCGTGCCCGTTCACGATCGACCGAGTGTCGTCCGGTCGAGGCGGCGCGGACGTCCGCAGCTCTTGCGCGAACACGGCTGCGAGGAATTGGAAAGCGTGTTGGGGGTAACCCCTCACGAGTTCGAATCTCCTATCCTCCGCAACTCCCCCGGAGTCAAGAAACCGCAGGTCAGAGCGTGGTCTCGGGCTCTAGAGGGATGAGCAAGGAGGAAGGCCGGTCGCAGCCGCGATCGGCCTTCTTATCGTTCAGGGTCTCAGCGGTTGCCGGCGGGAACCAGAAGGACGCGGGCAGCATCGAGCTCCACCGCCACTTCTTCCCGGTCCGCGGTCCTCATCGCAAGATCGTCGGGTACGTCGGCACGACAGGGAATGCCCGGACGGTGGGTTGCCACCTCCACTTCGAGGGTCACGTCAACGGGCGTCCTGTCAAACCGGGGCCATACCTGCGAGCCTGGGACCGCGACAGCTGATCAATCTTGAACGCAGGAGGAGCGATGTCCGAGGAAACGATGGAGCGCGTGGTTCAGCAGGCTCTGGTTCGCGAGGGGATCGCCGACGAGGTGATCGCTGCAGGCCAGTTCAGCCCCCGCGGCCAGACCGGCTCGCTCTTCGCCGGCGGTTTGGCGGGCGGCAGCTTGGGCGAAATCGGTGGCTCGCTCGGTGAGGCCGTTGGTGACGTCGCGGGCTCGATCGGCGGCATGCGCGCGAACGCGGCCGCCCACGGGATGCCCCAATTCATGTTGGTCGGAGTGACCGCCGACGAGGTTTACGGCTTCGAGGGCCGGTCGCGCAGCAAGGAGCCCGGCGCGATGGTCTTCAAGGCCGCGAGGGCGGGGCTGGAGGTGAAGGTCCACCAGCGCGTGAACGTCAGGGTGCTCGAGTTGATCCATCCCGAGAGCGGTTCGCGGATCGAGCTCGAGGGCAGCAGGATTCCGGTGACCCATTCCAAGGACGTGATCGAAGCGCTCTCCGAGGGCTAGTGCCGCGGCAAGAAGGGTTGGGGTTCTCACCGGCTCCGCGGACCGCGACCCTGACGGCACGATGCACGCCTGATCGGTCAGCCCACGAGAAGGTGGGTTGGCCAACCAGATTCCGGGTGGCCAACCCACCTTCTCATGGGCTGACTCACCAGATCGGGGCAGGGACTCCGGGGGCTGTCGGCTGTCGGTTGGGGTCCGGTTGTACCGACCGACGGGTAGTAGTCGATCCGCGCCGGCGTGACTGGGGCTGATCACGCGGGTCCTGGGCGACGGTGGTGGCATTGAGGCCGACCACTACCCGTCCGTCGGTACCCTGCGACGCCCCGGCTGGGCTGCCAGCCGTTCCGCATCGTCGGCCCATCGATCATCGCGGCACCGCACCTGGAGCCGACGGCGATGACCCTGGGACCTCGGACACCCTTCTCGAGACCTCGGACATCTGGTCAGGTGTCCCAGATCCCCTGCTGGTGTCCCGACCTTCCTTGACGCGGCACTAGCTGCACAGCGATACCGACTAGCTGGGTGGCGGCGGCCGGCGCTGCGGCCGATGTGTCAGCGGCAGGAAACGGGCCACGCGTGGCGCAGTCGTCACGAGTCAGATCGCTCCGCGCAGCGCGTACATATAGTGTTCTCGTGAGCCTGCTGGTGAACGGACGGTACAGGCACGGCCTCAGGTCGATGGTGGGCCGCGATGCCAGCGAGAGTGGACGGGCGGCAACGCCACTCGAGTTGCTCTACGACCTCACGTTCGTCGCAGCGTTCGGTGTCGCTGCCGGCGAGCTTGCCCACGGTGTCAGCGAAGGCCATCTCGCCGCTGCGACCGTGAGCTTCATCATTGCGATGACGACCACGGTGTGGGCGTGGACGAACTTCACCTGGTTTGCCTCCGCCTTCGACAACGACGACTGGCTCTTTCGAGTTCTCACCATGATCCAGATGGCCGGAGTCCTGGTCTTGGCCATCGGAATGCCGCCACTCTTCGCGTCGATCGAGAGCTCCGGAAATGTCGACATTGGAGTCGTGGTCGTCGGGTACGTCGTTATTCGGGTGGCCGTCGCGCTCCAGTGGGTACGCGCCGCGCACGATGACCCACAATACCGTCGACCGGCCTTCATCTACGGTGTGGTTGTTAGCCTCGCGCAGCTCGGGTGGATAGTTCTCGCGCTGAGTCATTTGACTGTGGGCCCTTCACTCGTGGTTATCGGTGTCCTCTTCACCATCGAATCGATGGGTCCGGTCATCGCCGAGGCAAGGGGCAGGTCGAACGGGGGTGTGACGCCGTGGAATCCCCATCACTTGGCTGAGCGATATGCGCTCCTCACGATTATCGCCATCGGTGAGACGGTCCTGGGGACTTTGTCCGCCGCGACGCAGATCTCGGAGCTCGACGGATGGACGGTCGATGCTGTGGTCGTCATCGCTGCCGGCGTCGCGATGTCCTTCGCACTGTGGTGGGTCTACTTCCTGGTGCCGCACGGACTCGCCCTCCGTGCCAGCCGCAAGAAGGTGGTGCCCTGGGCGTACGGACACATTGCCCTCTTCATTGCGGTCGCGGCGACAGGCGCAGGCCTCCATCTCGTCGGCGGCGTCTACGATCCTGATCATCCCGTCCAGGTGCAGACGGCAGTAGCCGCGATCGCTGGCCCGGTGCTGCTCTTCATGCTCACCCGTTACCTCCTGCATGCGTGGCTCATCTCCTCACCCCCACGTAACGTCCTCCTTCACTTGGCCGTACTGATTCTCCCGATCATCGCGATCATCCTCGCGTTTGTCGGGTTGCCACTGTGGGTGTGCCTTCTTCTCACCCTGGCCTGTCCCGTGACAGTGATCGTGACCTACGAATTGGGCGGATGGCGCGCCCACGAGATGCAGCTCGCCGGACTCCTGGCACCTCCGGCATCGTCCGAACGAAAGGCTTGAGCAGTGGCAGACGAAAGAGCAGCTCATGGCGACCTCACCGACAAACTGGCGGCAGGAGTCAGCGAGCGCGGAATCACACTTGCCTACGGCGATAAGCAGACGATTGACGGGGTCGATATCATCCCCGTTGCGTTCGTCAGCTACGGATTCGGTGGTACCCAGGACTCGCCGAAACTCGGCGACGGCGGAGGGGGTGGTGGCGTCGCGATTCCGCTGGGCGCGTACGTCGGCGGCGCGGACGGCGTTCGCTTCCGGCCGAATACGATCGCTGTGCTTGCTCTCGCCATTCCCGTCATCAGCACTCTGGGATGGGCTATCGCCAAGGTGGTAAAGGCGGCGAAATGAGTGCCGCCCCTGATCACTTTGCAACTGAAGTCGTTCGAGGTTGAGCCGCCGTCACATGAGCGTGGGCTCGGGCCCTAGTTTTTCAGCAGGTAGGCCTGGACCACGTCGGGATCGGGATCCATTCCGAGCCCGGGGCCTTGCGGGACCGGGATCCGGCCGTTTTCCGGGGTCAACCCGTCCCCGTACAGCGTGGCCTCCAAGTCGAAATAGCGCCATTCGATCATCGAGTCAGCCGTGCCCAGCGCGGCAGTCGCGTGGATGGCGGCCAGCAGACCAGGGCCGTCGTAGAAAGAATGGGGCACGACGGTGACGTTGCCGATGGCCGCGGCCGTGAAGACCTTCTGGAGTTCGGTGATGCCGCCCATCTTGGCCGGGCTCGGCTGAACGAAGTCCACCGCTTCGGCGTCCAGCAGGCGGCCGAAGTCCAGCAGGGTCGGCACGTTCTCGCCGGCGGCGATCGCGACGCCGCCGGTTCGGCGCAACTGGGCGAGACCATCGTAGTTTTCCGGTGGCCAGACCGGTTCTTCCAGCCACTTCGGCGCGATCTCCCGCAGCTCTGCCGCCATCGCCCGCGCCTGGTTCACGGTCCAGGCCGCGTTCACGTCGATCATCACCGCGACGTCCGGGCCGGCTTCTTCGCGCCCGCGCGCATGACGGGAAGATCTCGTTCGTGCAGCTTGACGCCGGAGAATCCGGCATCGACCGCCTTCCGGACGGCGGCGCGAACCAGTTCGGGGTCGGCATAGGCGTCCAGGCTCGCGTAACAGGACAGATCGTCGCGGCCGCCGCCGAGGAGGCGGTGGACCGGGACGCCGGCGACCTTGCCCGCGATGTCCCACAGCGCGATATCTACCGCTGACAGGGCATGGGTGAACGGCCCTCCACGTCCGAAGACGGCCAGCTTCTCCTGGATTCGGCCCATCAGCGGACCTATGCGCGTGGGGTCCTGACCGACGCACAGCGGTGCGATCACCGCGCCGATCGCCTCCTGCGTCACGGGGACGCCAACGAACCCGAAGGATTCGCCCCACCCTTCCAGGCCCGCGTCGGTCGTCACCTTGACCAGCAGCGAGTCCACCGCGTCCAGGCCCTTCGGGCCCCAGGCAGAGGCCGCGGACCTGTTGCCGGGCTTGAACGGGATGCGCAGCGCGAACGCCTCGACGCTGGTGATGATCATCGCCGGCTCTGGTGCCGTGGGTCGTCTTCCGGGTCGACGTAGTCGATGCTGATCGGTCCGATCGCCGTCACCTGGGTGACGTACTGACCGGATTTGGCCCAATGGAAATGGGGCGTGCCACCCGGTAGGACGACGACGGCGCCCGGCGGGTACGCCTGCAGTCTTGCTTCGTCGAACTGCTCGCCCAGGCCGATGTAGAACACGCCTGACATGACCGTGTAAACCCGGTCCTCATGGTGCTGGTGCGGCATCAGCTTGACGCCGGACGGCACCTTGACCCGGACCACATACGGAGCGGGCTCTGACGTATTGCCGACGACGACGGCGAGACGGGCCGACGGCGGGAACGCCGGGAACGGCTCCCAGCCGATGTCCTCGGGCAGGGTCGGCCTGAAAACGGCCTGGATGCCGGCCTTCTCAGTCATGGCTCACTCCGTTGCATGCGGTCTGCGCCTTACAGCTTCCGTGCCAACAGCTTGCTCACTTCCGGCGCCGCGCCGCGCCCGTGAAAGACCCCGGCCGATCCCGGTTTGGGCGAACGACCGCACCAGTAGCCACCACGGTTCGGAGGTGTGCGGCCGGATTGCCGGTCAGGACCGCGGGGCAGACCTTGGCCTTACGCTGGCCGGAGCAGGTACGGGCGTCGACGGAGGTGGGTTGATGGTCGAGTACCAGGTGGGCGCGGGCGTACCGCAGCGGACGACTGCGGGGTCGCTCTGGCAGGCGATGAGCGGCCGGCCACTGAGCGCTGATCTCCTGGATTGGCCGCCGGACCTTTTCGCACTGACCTCGTTGGTACTGGAGCGGTCGGGGGCCTATCGTTTCGCGCTGTCGCCGCCGCCGGGGCGCCAGTGGCCGCCCGGATCACGAAGCGGGTGGTCGACCACTGTCGAGGCGGCTGGACGTGTTTGGAGTGGCGTCGTCGATGCCCCCGAGGAGCCGCTTCCGCCGCTGCTTGTCAGCATGATGGAGGTCTTGGTCGCCGCAGCGACGACGCCATTGGAGGAGCTTTCCACCGGCGCCGACTGGGACCTGTGCGCGGCACTGCTGACGCTGCACGCCATCGCCGACGAGGCGTGCGCCGGGCTCGGCGTCGCGCTGACCGCTTCAAATCCCCTCGGGTGCGGCTACCGGGGCCGCGCCCGGGAGTTGCTCGCGCAGCGCGGCACGCTCGCGCGAGTTTCGCAGGACGCGGTGCTGGTGCTTCCGAAGGTGCGCACGCCCGCAGCGCCAGGAACCTCCATCCGGTCCATGTCCCGGTACGCGACTACGCACGGGCCGAGCGTCGGCGTGCGATGGCACAAGCTGCCGGCCCGGCGGCGGGGCACCGAGCCTCGCGCCGACCATGTCAACTTCCTGCTGCTGCCATGGCCGATGCAGATACGCGCGAGCGACTTTCGCGCGATCGAAGGTTCCACGCAACGCGATACCGACGAACCGTATGGCTTCTTCGACTTCGACCCCGCCGAGCGACTCGACTTGGATCTGGTGGACCGGATGCTGGTCGCCGCCCACAACGAGGTCGACAGCATCGACGTGGTGTGCCTGCCGGAGAGCGCGCTCGCGGAGGATGAGCTGGCGCCGTTGGAGGCACTACTGGAGTCGCACGGCGTCGCCTCGCTCGCCACCGGGGTACGCCGACGGCGATCGGGGCTCGACGAGTTTCCCGACAACTGGGTGCACTGGGGGTTGTCGCCGCAGCTGGAGAAGGGCCACAGCCAACCGCTGGAGGGCTTCGGTACCGGCTGGTTCCACGTCCGCCAGAACAAGCATCATCGATGGTCCTTGGACGCCGGGCAGATCTATCAGTATCACCTCGGGGGAGAGCTGCACCCCGCGATGCGGTGGTGGGAAGCCGTGAACGTACCCCGACGCGTTCTGCACTTCATCGAGTTCGGCGAGGGATTCACCGTCGTCATCCTGATCTGCGAGGACCTTGCTCAGAACGACGAAGTCGCCGACCTCATCCGCGCGGTCGGCCCGACCGGGATCGTGACGCCGCTCCTCGACGGACCGCAGCTCACATCGCGGTGGTCCGCTCGCTACGCGAGCGTGTTTGCCGACGACCCCGGTTCGGCTGTGCTGACCGTCAGCGCTTGGGGCCTGGTAGACCGGTGCCGTCCACGCGGATTCGATCCCGCACGTGTGGTCGGCCTGTGGAAAGACCCCCGCAACGGCTTCAACGAGATCCCGCTTGAGTCCGGGGCACAGGGCATTCTGCTGACCGCATGCGTCAGCCCGGCGCAGCGGCACAGCAACGACGGGCGTCGCCCGGTGCAGAACGCGGTCGATTTCTACGCTGTCGGCCAGCATCAGATCCGCCCGGCGGCGACCGGCTCCCACGATGAGGCGCCGGTTCGGCAGCTGTCAGATCCGCCGCCGCTGAACGTTGACGACCTGACAATCCTCTGCGGCTGGGCCGAGGCCGTAGCCGAGGCGTTGGCGTACGCGCCTAACCGGGTCGCCGCGGTCCTGAGCGACGCAGCGGCGGGCTCGCCATGGCGGGCCACGCTCGGCCTCAACGAGCCTTCAGAGCCGCTGCGGAAAGCCATCCAGCTCATGGACGACCTGGTCAACACCGCTGCCCCCGGCGATCACCTCGACGCCATCCTGGTCGCGGTCAGCGACGACATCTCCAGCGCCGATGACGCGCTCACGGGCCTTGTCCGACGCGTCCTACTGGCCGCTCTCGAGCTTCGCGAAGGTCGGCGTAGGCACGAAGAAGTCCAGCGGGCCACATAATCACTCGCAGCTTTCGCGACGTCATCGTCAGGGCGAGACAACTGGCGCCGCCGCTGTGTTCCAACAATCGGGCAGGCTGCCGGAACACAGCGAAGGGTCGGTCCGGGGGTCTCGAGGGTCGGTCTCATCCGCGATGGTCCGGGATCTTCGCAAAGCTTCAGGAGCCTGATCGTCTGCGAGACGGAGGAGAGATGGGCCGATCGCAGAAGCGACCGGCCCGATCTTCAGTTGCCGGCACCGCCCAGAGCGAGCCTGCTCCCTGTCAGTCGGCGACGATGCCTGCGGCTGCGGCACCGGAAGGCAACGAGGTCGGGGAGTTCGACAGCTCGGTCAGTTCGCCGCCGTTGACGGCGAAGACGCCCACGGCACCGATCGTGGTCTCGTTGACATAAAGGAAGCGTCCGTCGGGGCTGAGCCTGGGGTCGACGGCGCCGACGCCGCCGGCCTTGATCGCGGTGCTGCCGAGCAGGGTCAGCGTGCCGCCGCTGGCGATCCGGTAGCGGGAGATGGTGCCCGATCCGGTATTCACGGCGAACAGGAACCGGCCGTCATGGCTGATCTCGACCCAGCACGGCGCTGTCTGGTCATCGGCGAACGGAGAGGATCCGACGGGCGAGAGCCTCCCGTTGGCTGCGTCCTGGAACGCCGAGATCGTGCCAGTACCGGCCCCGACGTTGTGGGCGTTGGACACGAACAGCTGATCGGGATTCGTCGGGCGGAACTCGCTGCCGAACGGGCCCAGGCCCTGCGCGGGGAAGGGTGATCCCGGCGCGGTGCTGAGTCGCCCGTTCCTGCCGACGGTGAAGCTGTCGATCTGGGAGGTCCCGACACGTGTCCCGACGAGTTTCGTGCCGGTGCGGTTGAACAGCACGTCGCCGGGCGCCGCGCCGTTCGGCACCGCGTGGGTCGAGTCGGGGATCCGGTCCAGGCGACCGCTTCGGGCGAGCCGGAAGCCGGTGTAGTTGCTGCCGCCGGTGCCGGAGTTGGCCACGTAAACGAGGTCATCGTGGATCGCCACGCTGACTGGCAGGACGCCGCCGGAGGAGACAACGCCGCCGCGGGTGAGCCGCAGGGAGCCGTCGTGGTTGATCCGCAGCACCGAGATCTGGTTGCTTCCGGCGTCTGCGGCGATCAAGAACCGGCCGCCGGGAGCGATCTGCAGCGAGCCCTGCGATGCGAGACCCGCTCCGGTTCCGGCACCGCCGGCTACGAACGGGGAGCCGGGTTCGGGGGTCAGCGTTCCGTCCGCGTGACGGTCGAACGCACCGATCGTGTTGGTGCCGGCCGTGTTGTCGTTGACATAGACATGCCCGACCACCGGCGAGGCCTGAGTTGCGGTCGAAGCCGACGCGGTCGCGGGGACGGCGACAACCGCGGCGGCCAGCACCGCGATGCCGAGCATGGCCGGGCGAGGCCGCCCGCGAGTGAGTGAGCGCATTTCCCTTCCACCGTTTCCGTTCTTCGCTTGCGTTCCTGGCGGTACGGCCGTCAGCCACCGCCGGTATGACGTGATCTTCATTACCGTCCTTCTCGTCCGGCTCTGCCGGAATATGGTCGACGGCGCAGGGTCGCCCCGTCGCTTCGTTCACCCCTGTTGGTCCCCGTGGCGGATGAAGTCTTACGTCGTCCCCCGGATAAATGTGGGGTCCGCATCCCTCCGGCCCGCGCCGCCAGAGCTGTCTCTGCGGGCGTACGCCGTAAGGTGCGCGGCGGTCGCGGTACTTACTGAGGCGGGCGAACCGTCGGTTTGACCATTCGGTGGCGAGCATGACGAGATCGGGCGCGAGACCGGTCTCGCATGTCAACGAGAGGAGATAGCGCATGACCGTACGACTGGGGATCCTTGCCCGGCTGGAAGCGAAGCCCGGCAAGGGCGATGAGCTCGGGGCCTTCCTGCTGGCAGGCCGCGCCCTCGCAGTCGCAGAGGAAGCGACCGTGACGTGGTACGCGTTCAAGATCGACGACACCCACTACGGCATCTTCGACAGCTTCGAGGCCGAGGCGGGACGCGATGCCCATCTGAACGGCGAGATCCCGAAGGCCCTCGCTCAGGTCGCCGATGACCTGCTCGCCAGTGAACCCGACATCCGGACCGTCGACATCGTGGCGGTGAAGTAGCAGCGTCCGTACGCACGCCCCGGTCACTCCGATCGGGGCGTGCAGGACCGTAGATCAGTGCGACTTGATGTACTCGATCAGCCCGTCGAGTCCGGCAAAGGTGAGTTGTCGTTGTTGACATGTCCTGTTGGTGCCGCGCCGCGGCGGGTTCTGACCGACTTGTGCGGCTTCCCTAGCATCGAGATGTGGCGGCACAACGGACATGGGACGTTGACAACCCGGACCCAGCCTTGTGGGTGACCCGGCTGCGGGAGCAGTCCGCGAACGCGCATACCAGCCTTCACCAACTGCTGCTCCGCGTGGCTCGGGCCGAGATCTCCCGCCGGTCGGGCCAGCTGCGCATCACCGGGCCGGAGCTCGACGACCTGGCCTTCCAGGCCACGGCGGACGCGATGATCTCGATTCTGCGCAAGCTCGATACGTTCCGCGGCGAGAGCCACTTCACCACGTGGGCTTGCAAGTTCGTGATCTTCGAAGTGTCGAAGAAGATGGGCCGGCACTTCTGGGTGAACCCGCCCGACCGGCTGGACACCGTGCGCTGGGAACGGCTACCCGACCAGTTCGGCTACTCCCCGGAGGACGCGGCGCGATGCGCGGACCTGTTCGAGACGATCCGTTCGGTCGTCGACCATGAGCTCACCGCACACCAGCGCGAGGTGTTCGTCCGGGTTGTCGTCAACGGGATTCCTTTGGATGCGGTCTGTGAGAAGCTTGGTACCAACCGCAACGCCATCTACAAGACGGTGTACGACGCCCGCCGAAAGATCTACGCTTCACTGGTCGACAATGGTTACATCGAGGAGAGGCACGAGGCGGTGAGGCGGCCATGACCGACACGCGCGAACGGCGGGAAGGCACTCGCCCGGCGCTGGTGCAGTTCTTCAGCGTCGACCCGAACGATGCGGGATGTGAGGAGACGATGGCGCATCTCGACGTGTACGTCGACATGGTCGTAGCCGGCGATGACCCGGAGCTCATCATGCCCGGGATCACGGCGCATCTCCGCTCGTGCCTGCCGTGCCGGACGGATTACGACGGGTTGCTCGCCGCCGTCACCGCCACCAACGGTCGGTGAGACGCCGAGCGGGCCACACGATCACTCGGAGGCCGGGGCGCCCCTACTCGGCTGCGGCCCAAAAGTCGCTGAGTACCGACACGACTCTTCCGGTCTTGTCGTACATCCACCAGTGACCGAGCCCGTCAAGAACCTCCGTGCGGGCACCCAGCCACCCGGCCACCTCCCGGGACATGCCCTCGTCGTCAACGCGATCCTCGGTCGGTAGCAGGATCAGTCCCGGCGCGGATGTGGGAACGCGAGCGCGTTCACCCCAGTCGACGGCGACGTTGGGCATGGCGGAACGGTAAAGACCGAGAATGCACTCACTCATGACCTCATCGAGAGCAGCGAACATCTCGTCGGCGGCCTCGGCTGGGACACCGCTGGTGGTCATCAAAGCCCCCGCCTCCTCTGGGCTGGACTGCCGCCGGCGCAGCAGCGTCTCCTCGCCCTGCCCCGGAGGGATCAAGCCCTGAGCCCACGGATGCCACGCGTACTTGGGATGGAACACGCTGCCCACGTCACAGACCCAGCTCCGCAGCCGAACGTCGCCCACAGTGGCCACCCGCATGACCAGCAACGCTCCCCAGTCATGGCCAACCAGGTCAATAGGCTCCTGCACCTTCTTCAGCTCGTCCGTCAGCCACGAAGCGTACTGGTCTTTGGTAGCGACGAAATCTGCAGGCAGAGCAGTACCGAAGCCAGGCAGCGCGAGCGCTACCGAGGGGCCACCCAGTTCCTCCTGCAGCGTCTGCCACACAACTGTGGTCTCCGGGACCCCGTGAACGAACACGCGCATGATCATCTTCCTTCGCGGCCAAAGCGCAAGAACGCTAACCACCCCCGCCAGCTGACAAACCCTCGCCAGGCCGCCAGAATTCCAAAACACCGGCGTCGCAGCGAACGGCCAGGAACGCCGCAGTATCGCCAAAGCGATTCGCCGGCAGTAGCGTGCACAGCGGGGGATCGCGATCCATGGGTGCGCACGGCGGCTGGTGGGGGTGGTGGGGTGTCGGACAAGCGAGCGATCCCGGCCGAGGTGCACATCCGCACCAGCCCGCGGGAGCCGGAGACCGATCCGACGCTCGGGATCGTCGTGAAGCCGCGCGACGCGACGCCCGCCAAGCATCGGCTGGTGACGATCGGCGACTCGCTGACCCAAGGTTTCATGAGCGCGGCGGTGTTCCGTACAGACCTGTCCTGGCCGGCGATTACCGCCTACGAACTCGGCTTGGGCCTCGACGAGTTCCAGTTCCCGGTCTACGAATGGCCCACCGGACCCGGAGGGCTTCCGCTGGACCTCGAACGGTTCGCGCGTGCTTTCGAGAAGCGCTACGGAGACCGCCTGGACTTCTGGGAGATCATCGGCGCCGGACTGTGGACGCGCGAATACATGGACCGCGTCGAAGACTTCTGGGAGACAGGCGCCGGTTCTGGTACGCCGAAGTCCGGGCCGCCCTTTCACAACATGGCCGTCTACGGATGGGACGTACTCGACCCGCAACTGACCACGGCCACCAGCGTCTCCGATCTCCTCAAGAGACCTCCGAAGGACGATCTCTTCGATCAACTCGTCGACCGCCACCAGGCCCGGGCGGCCTGGCCGGTCGTGCAACGAGCCCGCAGGGGCAGCCGCGCCCAAACCGTCCTCGAGGCAGCCGCAAGCATGAGCAAGGCCAGGGAAGGCATCGAGACACTGGTGGTCATTCTCGGGGCCAACAACGTCCTCGGCTCGGTGGTCAACCTCAGCCCGGCCTGGACTCCCGAGGACTATGCGACGTTGCCACCGGAGCAGCGGATGGTCGCCAAGCAGGGATGCAACGTGTTCCGGCCGAGCGCCTTCGCCGCTGACTGGGAGCTGCTCGTCGAGAAGCTCCGCGCCATCAAGGCCCAGCACGTGCTGATCGCCACCGTCCCGTCGGTCACGATCGCGCCCATCGCCCGAGGCACCTACAAGAAGGTGACGCCGCAGTCGCGGTACTTCCCGCACTACACCCGACCTTGGATCACCGACGACGACTTCGACCCGCTCCGTGACCCGAACATCACCGAGGACGAGGCCCGCGCGATCGACTCGGCCGTCGACGCCTACAACGAGACGATCATCGCCTCGGTCGCGGCCGCCCGGCGCGACGGTCTGGACTGGTACCTGTTCGACATGGGCGCCATCTTGGACAGGCTCGCCACCCGGCGCTACATCGAGAGCCCGTGGGCGCAGGCCGACCTGGTGGACGCCGTACGAGTTGCCACCCCAGCTGAGTGCGCTCGATCCGGTCCCGAGCACGCGGTTCTTCCGCGCCGGACGGCAAGGCCGCACGGAAGGCGGCCTGTTCTCGCTCGACGGGGTCCACCCGACCACGATCGGGTACGGCATCGTCGCCCAGGAGGTCATCAAGATCATGGAACTGGCCGGGGTCGAGTTCCTCGGCCGGGACGGCCGACCACGTGCGGCTCCCGTGGTCGTCGACTTCGACCGGCTGCTGCTCGTCGACACCCTCATCAGCCAGCCACCCGCAGCCATCAGCACCAGCCTCAGCCTGCTGGGTTGGCTCGATGAGCGGCTCGACTGGGTCAAGAATTTCCTCCCCTTCGTGCCATCCCCGCTGTGACGCCGGCGTCGGCGACCACGCCTGGGCTCAGTCGCCGTTCCAGGCGGCGAGGACTCGCATCGAGCCGCTGGTGACGCGGAGCTTGCGGTTGCGCAGGACACCGAGTCGTTCGACCGGCGGGACGAGCCGGGAGACCGGGTGGAGGAGTTCCCGGACGCGGTTGCTGACGAACGGCAGGGCGTAGTACTGGTAGGCGCTGTCGACGGCGCGGACCGTATAACCGGTGCGATTCAGCAGCGTGGTGATGGTCCTCGGGTCGTAGTAGCTGACGTGCTCGGGGATCTTGAACGAGACCCAGCGTGAACCGGAGACGCGCGCCAGCAGGCTCTTGATGTTTGGGGTGACCATGACCACGAGGCCGCCGGGGCGGAGCAGACGGCTCGCCTGGCGGAGGAATTCGGAAGGCTCGGTCAGGTGCTCGATCAGATGCGATCCGAAGATCACGTCGTACTTCTGGTCCTGGATCTCGGGCACCTCCTCGAGCGGGCCGCAGAAGACGCGGCCGGGATGGCGCACCGCGGCCCACTTGACGGCCGCCGGTGAGAGGTCGATGCCGTAGGCGTCATAGCCGGCATCGACCGCACACCGCAGGAAATAGCCGTACCCACAGCCGACCTCGAGGATCCGGCCGCTGGGGACGAACTCGACGGATCCGCCGTACGTCCTCGCGAAACGTCGCCAGGTACTCCTGCTCCTGGTCCTCGTACTCCGAGTACCCGGTGTCTGCCTCTCCACCGAAGTACGAGTCCCCCTCGTACAGCGCGCGCAGCGTCTCGGCGGTCGGCGTCGGTACGAGTTGCACGAGGCCGCAGGACGGGCACTCCTCGATCCCGTAACCGTCCTTCGTCCCGCGCGGGCGGAACCGGCCGGTCTCGGCACACAGAAGGCAAGTCGCCATGGAGAGGGCTCCCACTTGTTCCGCCCCGGGCCGGGCGAGGATGGCGAATCTAGTTGATTCGGCAGCTAATCTACAACGCGTTACTGCAGGTCTCCCGGCCGGACCAAACCCGTCTCGTAGGCGAGGACGACGGCCTGCGCGCGGTCCCGAAGGGTCAGCTTGGCGAAGATCCGGGCGACGTGGGTCTTCACTGTTGCCTCGCTCAACGTCAGCTCGGCGGCGAGCTCGGCATTGGACAGCCCATGGCCCATCAAGGTGAGGACCTCGACCTCCCGCGGCGTCAGGGCGGCGAGATCGCGATGGATCGCGGGCTGCGTCGGCGCCGGGACCGCGAACCGCTCCACGAGACGACGCGTGATCGAAGGAGCGAGCAGGGCATCGCCGGTGGTGACCAGCCGGACCGCAGCGGCGAGGTGCTCGGGGGTGACGTCCTTCAGCAGGAACCCGCTGGCTCCGGCGGCCAAAGCGGCGTACACATAGCGATCCAGGTCGAAGGTGGTGAGGATCAGGACCCGGCAATCCGTCGGCTCGGCCAGGATGCGGCGGGTCGCCTCCAGGCCGTCCATCGTCGGCATCCGGATGTCCATGAGTACGACGTCCGGTCGCAGCCGCCGGACCGCGTCGACCGCCTCGGCACCGTCAGCGGCCTCACCGACGACCTCGATGCCGCGCGCGTTCAGGATCATCCGGAACCCGGTCCGCACCAGAGCCTGGTCGTCGGCGATCACCACAGTCGTCACGGCCGCTCCAGCGGGATCTTCGCGCGGACCCGGAACCCGCCACCCAGCCGGCGTCGCGCATCGAGATCGCCGCCGTACACCGCCACCCGCTGCCGCAACCCCAGCAGCCCGCGCCCCTCGCCACCAGCGACCGGCAAGCGCCCACCGGTCAGCACGCTCGGCCCGGTGTTCAGGATCTCCACCCGCAACGCATGGTCGGCGTACCGCACCGTCACCTCGGCCTTCACCCCGTCGCCATGCTTGAGCGCATTGGTCAGCGCCTCCTGGATGATCCGGTACGCCGTGACGTCGACCCCGGCCGGGAGTGGTCGAGGCTCGCCCGAGATCCGCACCTCCACAGGCAACCCGGCGAACGCGATCCGGTCGATCAGCGGACTGAGCCGGCTCAGACTCGGCTGCGGGGACAGCCGTTCGTCCTCTTCGACCATCGGCCGGCGGTGCGAGCAGACCGAGCAGATGCCGCAGCTCGGCCATCGTGTCGCGCCCGGCCGCCTCGACCGCGAGCAACGCCGCCTCGGCCTGATCCGGTTCGGTCGCCAGCACGTGCCGCGCGGCTCCGGCCTGGATCACCATGACGCTCACGTTGTGGCTGACGATGTCGTGCAGATCCTGGGCGATGCGAGCCCGCTCGGCGTCGACCGCGGTCTGCGCGGCGCTCTCCCGTTCACGCTCGAGCAACCACCCGCGTTCCTCGAGCGCACGGGCGTGCGCCCGCCGCGCGCGAACGAGGGCCACCGCGAGCGCCACGGCGGCCAGGCAGGCCACCACAGCGACGAGCAGCCAGATCATGGTCACGAGAACCACTGTCCCAAGGCGTTCCGGATTCCGCATCATCCGCTCGGGGCACGCCGTACATCTGCAGGATGACCGGCCGCGGACATTACGCCGGCAGGCTGACGCCCGGCGGGTTGCGAACGGCCCTAGCGTGAACGCCATGACGGATGACCAAGGCAACGAACAGGCGGTTGTACGGCTCACCGCCGTACGCAAGGAGTACGGCGAATCCGTCGCGCTGGACGGGGTGTCGCTGGAGATCCGCGCCGGCGAGGCGGTCGCGGTGATGGGGCCGTCCGGCAGCGGCAAGTCCACGCTGCTCAGCATGGTGGCCGGGCTGGACCGGCCGACCTCCGGCTCCGTCGTGGTGCACGGCGACGACCTGGGCTCGCTGGACGAGAAGGGCCTGGCGCTGTACCGGCGCCGGCGGATCGGCATGATCTTCCAGTTCTTCAACCTGCTCGACGACCTGTCGGCCCTCGACAACGTCGCACTAGCCGCCCAGCTGACCGGTACCTCGGCCTCGTCCGCCCGCAAGCGTGCCCTCGAACTCTTCGACGAACTCGGCATCGCCGACCGCCGCAACATCTACCCGGCCCAGCTGAGCGGCGGCGAACGGCAACGCGTCGCCGTCGCCACGGGCGCTGATGAACCGTCCAGCGGTTCTGCTGGCCGACGAACCAACCGGCGCACTGGACACCCGCGCCGGCGAGCAGGTCATGGACCTCCTGCTGGACCTCAACCAGATCGGCCAGACGCTGCTGCTGGTGACGCACGACCAGCAACTCGCGACGCGGTGCGCCAGCCGCGTGATCGAATTCGTCGACGGGCAGATCGCGGGCGAGCGCAGTCTGGAGCGTACGGCGTGAGCGCCGTCTGGCCCGTATCGCGGGCGGCGGTACGACGACGCCGGGTGCAGACCGTGGTCATCGGAGTCGTCGTGCTGCTGTCCACCACGATGATCGTCGTGGCGCTAGGACTGCTGGCAGCGTCGAGCGGCCCCTTCGACCAGGCGTACACGAAACAGAGCGGTGCGCACCTGGTGGCGTCGTACGACCGCAGCAAGGTCAGCGATGTCCAACTCACCGAGGCGGCGCGGAGTGCCGCGGCTGTAGCCGGTCCGTTCGGTCAAGCCACGCTGGACCTGAGTACGACGCGGATCATGGGAATCCCGATGTCCCTGGTCACTGTGGGGCGTGCGGACTCTGGAGGGCCGGTTGACCGCCTGAACGTGTGGAAGGGGCGCTGGGCGGACAAACCGGGCGAGATCGTGCTGAACCGGAATCCGACCGACTCCACCGGGCCGGGTGCGCCGACGCTGGATTCGACTGTCACCGTGACCGGCGGTCAGAAGCTGACCATTGTCGGGTTCGCGTACAGCGTGAGCGGATCGGCCGATGCGTGGGTCACACCGGCGCAGATGACGTCGTTGAAGCCGACGTCCACGCAGATGCTCTACCGCTTCGCCCAGGCTGCGACCAACGCGCAGGTCTCCGCTGGTCAGTCCGCAGTGACGACTGGTCTGCCGTCCGGTGCGTTGGTGGGCACGCAGTCTTACCTTCAGCTGCGAGCACTCGCCACCGGCGAACCGAACACGTTCGTGCCGTTCTTGATGGTGTTCGGCTGGCTCGGGCTGGCGGTGGCTGTACTGATCGTGGCCAACGTGGTCAGTGGTGCCGTGGTGGCCGGCTTCAAGCACATCGGCGTACTCAAGGCGCTGGGGTTCACTCCTACCCAGGTGATGACGGTCTATCTGGCGATGGTCTCGATCCCGGCGATCGTCGGCTGCGCTATCGGTACTGTCCTGGGCAATGTGCTCGCGACTTCCTTGCTGACAAGGGCTTTCGAGAACTATGGCGCGGGTGGTGTCGGCGTACCGATCTGGGTGGATGTGGCTGCGATCCTCGGCGTACCCGCGCTGGTGGCGCTGTCCGCTCTGCTGCCTGCGTTGCGAGCGCGGAGTCTGTCGGCGGCTGAGGCGATCAGTGCGGGTAGTGCGCCGCGGGCCGGGCGTGGGCTGCGGGTGCAGCGGTGGCTGAGTGGCACTCGGTTGCCGCGGTCGGTAAGCCTTGGGCTCGGTCTTCCGTTCGCTCGGCCGGCGCGTACGGCGTTGACGCTGGCGGCCGTCGTACTTGGTGTCACGAGCGTGACGCTGGCGGTCGGGCTCGGGAAGTCGTTGACCACCTACCAGACTGCTGCCAGCCGGGTCGGTGCTGTTGACCTGACGATGTTCGGGGGCATGGCGCAGGGCGGTCCGCCGCCTGCAGGTGAGGAGGCGCCACCCGTCGCCAAGCTGAGTGACGCGGCGGACGAAGCGTTGCTGCGGTCGACTCCAGGTGCTTCGTCAGTGACGGCGAGCGCCGACTTGCCGATGCGATTGGCCGGGACGAAGACGGATCTGCGGGTCTCCTTCTATCGCGGGGACTTTGATCAGCTCGGCTATCGGATCCTCGACGGGCAGTGGTTCGACGGGCCGGGGCAGGTGGTTGTGTCGGAGCGGTTCCTTCGCCAGCGTGGGTTGGCGGTTGGGGACACGCTGGTGTTGCAGGCGCAGGGAAAGAGCGTCCAGGTGCGGATCGTCGGGAAGGCGCTCTACAACTCGGGTGACGAGGTGCTGTCGAACTGGCAGACGTTGGCGCTGGTGGCGCCGAACCTGCGGGCCAATCTCTACGAGATCAACGTCAAGCCGGGCACGGATCTGGACACCTACGTCAAGGCCGTGCAGGCCGGAGACCCGGGGCTTGTGGAGACCCCCGGTCAGGACGCGGGCAGCTTCGTCGCGATCGTCCTGGCGACCGTCGTACTGCTCACTCTGATGCTGGGGACCGTGGCCGCGCTCGGCGTCTTCAACACCGTCGTCCTCAACACCCGGGAACGCCGCCGTGACCTCGGCATGCTCAAGTCCATCGGTATGACTCCCGGCCAGGTCACGGTGATGGTCGTGACGTCCATGGCCGCGCTAGGGGCGGTCGGCGGGCTCCTGGGCATCCCCTTGGGAATCCTCGCGCATCGTCTGGTCGTGCCTGCCATGGCGAGCGGCGCTCAGGTGGCAATCCCAGCCTTCATGCTCGACGTCTATCCCCTTTACCTCTTAGTCCTCCTGGTCCTTGCCGGCATCCTCATCTCCGCCATCGGCGCGTACCTCCCGGCCCGGTCCGCCGCGCACACCACCATCGCCGAAGTCCTCCACAACGAATAACTGTCGGTCCGCGCTGATAGGAAGACCCGCATGACTGATCGGCCGCGGGTAGTGGTGTCGGTGACAGCGTCGGTGGACGGCCGGGTGACGCTGGGACGGGATCGGTTGCTGCTGTCCGAGGAGGCCGGGTCGGTCTGGCGATCGATCCAGCCCGCCGGCGCGGATGCGGTGGGTGCGGCTCGGATGGCGCTTCTGGAGGAGTTGTACGCACCGACCGCGATTCTCGAAGGCAGCGGCACCTTCGTCACACCGGATGCCGGCCCGCTGGAACTTCCGCCGGCGGACGACGACGAACTGTTCCACGACTACCTGCCCCCAGTGCCTCCGGATCACCGCAAGTGGTTCACCGTGGTCGACGGCCGCGGTCGCGTGTACTGGGACACGAAGGGCGGCGAGGGCACCGATCTCCTGCTGCTCGTCGCCCGCGCGACACCATCGTCGTACCTGGCCTATCTGCGCCGGGAAACCATTCCCTACCTGGTCGCCGGCGACGACCGCGTCGACCTTTCCCTTGCACTACAACGGATGCGGGACGTCCTCGGCGTCACCTGTGTCGTCTCGGAAGCGGGCGGCGGCCTGAACGGCGCACTGCTGCGAGCCGGCCTGATCGACGAGCTGCACCTCATCCTCATCCCCACCGCCATCGGCGGCGCCACCGTCCCTTCCATCTTCGACGGCCCCGAACTCCCGCTCGACACACTCCCCACCGCCTTGAACCTCCTCTCCACCCACACCAGCCCCGACGGCGTCCTCAGCCTCCGCTACGAGGTACGCCGATGACAGCCATGCCGGCCGAGCGCGTGCTCGAGTTGCTCGCCCAGCTGAATGGCGCAGACCTCGATGCGGGTGATCGACGCGTTGAGCGCGGCCGGGATTCGCTGACTGATGCGCGGTTCGTGCAGGTGACCGTGCAACTGACTCGTGGGGTCGGGGTCCGAGGTAGATCGGGGAGGGTTTTACCCCCGAATCGGGCAGAAATCCTCCCATGTCTTCCCGGAGACAGTAAGGATGAAGCCGGCGGCGACTCCCTACTGGCCCACCGTCCGGCCGCGGATGACTAGATACTCCGCTGGTACGACGACATGCCCGGAACCTGACGTGTTCGCACGGGTGAAGAGGTCTGTCAGGTCGTCGCGGAGAGCCGGCCACCGCTCGTCCAACGCCTGGCGAGCCATGACGACCGGGCCGAACTTCGTGGCGTAGCACTCGACCGCGCCCGTCGGCGAGTCGTGGTGGATCTCGGCGATCTCGCGGCCGAACGACAGCTCGATCCCGGTGCCCTCGAACAGCTCCCGCACGTGGTCCTCATCGCCCCAGGCCAACGGCGGATCGACGTACTCCGGATCCGGTGGGAAGTACGCGACCGACCACCCGGAAGAACTCCCCGATCACCCCTTCGGGCGTCCAGGTGCACAATCCGAGTCGGCCGCCGGGCCGCAGTACGCGGGCGATCTCATCCGCGACCACCTCGTGCCGCGGCGCGAACATGCAGCCGAAGGTCGACAGCACCACGTCGAAGTCCGAGTCGGGGAAGGGCAGGTCCTCGGCGTCTCCCTCGACCCACTCGATCCCGAGACCCGGCGCACGCTCTCGGGCCTTCGCCAGCATCGCGGGGGTGAGGTCGAGCCCGGTCACGCGGGCTCCGGTGGCCGCCGCCGGAATCGTGGCGTTGCCGGTCCCGCAGGCCACATCCAGAACGTCCTCACCAGGCTGAAGAGCCATGGCCCGTACCAATCGCGAGCCCACCTCGTACAGTCCCTCCTGACGCATCATGGCGTCGTAGTCCCCGGTGGACCAGGTCGTCCGCACTGTGTCCTTGTACTGCTCCAACTGCTCCATGGCCGCCAGCATCGACCGGACCGGGCCTTACCCGCATCGCCCGCACAGGCCATCCTGACTACAGCAGTCCCAGCTGGTTAGCCTGGGACACTGCCGCCGCACGCGTCGAACAGCCCAGTCGGGTGTAGATGTTGGCGACGTGCCGATGCACGGTGTGCTCACTGATCACCAACCGGCCCGCGATCTCCCGATCGCCGTGTCCGTCCGCGATCAACCGCAGTACCTCCACCTGCCGGGCACTCAGCACTGTGCTGTGGAGACCGAGTGCGGTCAGCAATGTCGCCTCGTTCCGACTCGGCGCAGCAACCGCTTGGAGCGCCGTACGAGCTTCTCGACCGGCGGCGTCGGCACGGCCGAGCGCAAGGAGGCTCCGGGCGAGCTCCAGCCGGGCACGGCCCGCCTCGATCGGCGCTAGCGGTTCAAGCAGGTCGACGGCGTCCTCGAAGCAGTCGCAAGCCTCCTCGTGGTCGCCCTGGGCAGCGGAGTGAATGCCCTCCGCGAATCGCGCCGCCGCGCGCAGTGGCCGTGTCCCCACCGCAGTAGCGATCGAGCAGAACTCGGCCAGATGCCCTGCAGCCGCCTCGTGGTCGCCCAGCGCCGACTCCGCCCGCACGAGCAGCTCGAGCGGCCAGGCACGACTGACCGAACCGGGCGAGGGAATCTGCCGCAGCATCCGGTCCAGCAACTCCCGGGCGGCAACGGGATCCTCTCGGTCCAGGCAGAGCTCGGCCAGACCGCGCTGCGCCACCGAATGCCACGGCGCCTCGTTGAACAGCGCCTCCGCCTCGGCCGGCCGGCCTTGGCGCCGGCGCAGCTCACCAAGCCGTACGACGGCTTCGACCCGCCAGTACGGCCGTTTGGCGGTCAGATCCTCCTGCGCTGCGATCAGTTCGAGCTCGGCCTCGGTCAGGTTCCCGTGCCAGCCGAGGACCGCCGCATAGTGCGCCCGGCACACGCCGGTGACGAATCTGGCCTCCATTCGCCGGCTGAACTCCTCGATCTGCCGGCACCACTGCGCAGCACGCTCGTAGTCGCGCACCTCCTCACAGGCCGAGATCAACCGGCAGCAGGTCCACGCCGCCGGGGCGAGATTCTCGTACTCCCCGGCGAGGGCCGCGGCCGTCGCCTCGTCGAGGCACCGCATCCCCTCCGCGACGGCCCCTTCCGCTACGAGTGCAAGACCCTCGGTGGCCAGACTGAACATCTCCAGATCCACCGCGCCGTGCCGCCGACCGACCTCCCGAGCCTGTACGGCGAGGTGCCGCGCGCGACTGGTGTCGTGGCGACCGAGCGCGGCGTGCGCATCGAACACTGTGAGCCAACCGCGTTCCGGACAGGACTCCAGGTCGTCGAGCAGCCGAGCGGCCCGGTTGAACCACCCCTCAGCGACGGCAGCCCCACCGTGGAACTCGTTGTGATCGTCACCGAGCCACAAGGCCATCCGCGCGGCGCCCCGGGCATCGCCGGCCCGCCGGTACAACCGGTACGCCTGTTCACGCGCAGTCAGGCACGCCGCGACATCCTCGAGCCACCAAGTGGCCCAGCTCAGACCCTCGAACGCTTCGGGAGTCTCCGCTACCTTCAGAGCCTCTCCGAATCGGGCGCGAGCGACCGACCAGGCGCCATCCGACAGCGCAACCCGGCCGGCCGCGACGGCCTCGTCGTACATGAGGACCTCGTACCCTGCCGAACGCCGCCGGCACAAGGGCTCAGAGGTGCGGGTGCATCCACCTGAGCCGGGCCCGACGCGTACCGAGTGTCGCGCGCCAAGTGCTGCACGTGACAGGAAAGGGGTAATTTCGCAAGGTGTTGGAGAAATCATTTCCGGATCGCGCGAAAAAACCTCAAGAATGCTGTAACGGCGGCCACACTGGGACGATAAACGGGTGAGCGACCCGGCAGGGGGGCCTAGCGGGAGACTCCGGTGTTTCTTCGGGACCACCGCATGTGGAGGGGGGCCTCGCAGGTGCTCACCCGGGGCGGGGTGAGCACCTGTTCGAGGCTGTAGGGCTGAGTTTCAGCCCTTGATGCCCACGTTCGCCATTCCTTCGACGAACCACTTCTGGGCGAACACGAACAGCACGATCATCGGCAGGGTCGCGAGCGCCGTACCCGCCATCAGATAGGGCCACTGGATCTCGGCCGGGTTCTGCGAGAAGATCGCCAGCCCCAGTTGCAGCGGGCGCATCGTGTCCGACGTGGTGATCATCAGCGGCCAGAGGAAGCCGTTCCAGGCCGCCTCGATCTGGAACACGCAGATGGTGATCAGGGCCGGCTTGATCAGCGGGGTCATGATCCGCCAGAAGATGCCGAACTCGCCGAGCCCGTCCACCCGGGCCGCCTGGGCCAGTTCGTCCGGCAGGGAGACGTAGAACTGCCGGGCCAGGAAGGTGAACAGCGGCGCCGCGCCGAGCGGGATGATCAGTCCCCACCACGAGTTGAGCCAGCCGATACCGCCCTGGCCGAGGATGTTGTTGCCGCCGAACAGCGGGATCGACTTCACGATCATGAACAGCGGCACCAGGATGATCTGGAACGGCACCAGCAACAGCAGGATGAAGTAGTTCAGCAACATCTTGCCCCCGCGCAGCGGCAGCTTGGCCAGCGCGTAGCCGGCCGTCGTACAGACCGCGAGGGTGAAGGCGGTCTCACCGACCGCGATGAACAGGCTGTTGCGGAAGTACCGCAGGAACGGCGCGGTCTGCATCGCCTCGGTGAAGTTGCGCCAGCGCAGCTCCCCCGGCAACCAGGAGAACTTCATGATCTCCAGGTCGCTCTTGAACGCGGTCAGCACCATCCAGAGGAACGGCGTGACCATCAGGATCGCGCCGATGATCAGGACGACGTACAGCAGGATCCGGCCGGGCCGGATCGCCGACGGCTTCGACGACGACTGGCCGGTACCGACGGCCGGGAGCGTTGCGCTAGTCATTGGCATCCGCCTTCTGGAGCAGGCGTCCGGCGCCGATGAAGAGCGCGATCACGACCATCATGATCACGGTCTCGGCGGACGCGTAGCCGAGTTTCAGGTCCTGGAACGCGTTCTGGTAGATGTCCAGCACGAGCACGCGGGTCTCGCTGCCGGGGCCGCCGCGGGTCATCACGTAGACCAGGTCGAAGACCTGGAAGGTGCCGACGATCGACGTGATCAGCACGAAGAACTGCACCGGGCCGAGCCCCGGCCAGGTCACGTTGCGGAACTTCTGCCAGCGGTTGGCGCCGTCCAGCTCGGCCGACTCCAGCAGATCCCGGGAGATGCCCTGCAGCGCGGCCAGGTAGATGATGATCTTGGTACCGAGGCCCTGCCAGATGCCGACCACCATCAGCGACGGCAGCGCGGTCGCCGGGTCGGCCAGCCACCGGTTCGGGGCGAACCCGAACAGGCTGAGGAAGCCGTTGGCCAGTCCCGAGCCCGGGTTGTAGATCCACAGCCAGATGGTGGCGATCGCGACCGTCGCGGTCACCGTCGGGATGTAGAACGCGGTCCGGAAGAAGCCGATCCCCTTGATCTTCTGGTTCAGCCCGATCGCGACCGCGAGCGAGATCGCCATCGAGATCGGGATCACCACGATCGCGTAGAGCACCGTGTGCCACAGCGAGGCCAGGAAGTCGACGTCGCGGAAGAGCTCGGAATAGTTGCCGAATCCGACCCAGGACCAGGTGTCACCGAAGCTGTAGTCGGTCAGCGACAGCACCAGTACGGCGACGACCGGGATGACGATGAAGATGGCGGAGTGGAGCAGGGCCGGGGTCAGCAGGGCCCAGCCGGTCCGGACCTGACTGCGGAGCAGCGTGCCGCTGTCCTTGGCCGGAGCGACCTTGCGCGGAGTGTCCAGTGCTGGACGTTCAAGAGTTGTGCTCATCGGGACTGTCCTGCCAGGTTGGCCAGCACCTTGGCGGGATCCTTCTGTCCGAGGACCGCCTGGGTGAGCTGGATGTCGAAGTTGCCGCGCATCTCGAGCCAGTTGGACGGCACCTCGTTCTCGTTGGCGGCGTACACCAGGCCGTCCGCGACGAACTGGCTCAACGGGTTCGACTTCGCCTGCGGCGAGTTGGCGGAGTCCTTGTAGGCCGGGACCTTCTTGTTCAGCTTGGCGAGCGCGTCCAGCGTGGCCGGCTTGGTCAGCGACTGGATGAACGACCAGGCCGCGTCCTTGTGCCGGCTGCGCGACCCGATCGAGGCCAGGTCGCCACCGACGTACTCGATCTCCTTGCCGCTGTTGAAGCGGAAGAACTTCAGGTCGTCGCAGTTCTTCTGGCCGATGCCCTTGTCGGAGCAGTCGACCGCGCCGCCGACGATGCCCATCGCGGCCTCACCAGTGAGCACGAGGGGTTGCTGAGCCGCGTTCGTCTGCCCGTACGGCTGGACGTTGTTGATCATCGACTTGATCCACAGCAGCGTGTCCAGGCCGGCCTTGTTGTTGAAGTTCGGCTCGCCGCCGACGTAGAGCGGCGTACCGGTCGACGACAGGAAGGTGGTGAACGACTGCCGGAAACCGGTCGCGGAGGCCAGGTCGAAACCGCTGCGGGTGATGTTGCCGTTCTTGTCCCGCTTGGTCAGCTTCTCGGCCGCCACCTTGATGTCGGCCAGCGACGTCGGCGGCTTGTCCGGATCCAGGCCGGCCTCGCGGAACGCGCTCTTCCGCAGCGCGACCGCGCGGGTGTCGGCGATCAGCGGGTAGCCGTACAGCTTGCCGTCGTACGTCACCGCCGGGATCAGTGCCGCGGTGCTCTTCTCCTTGATCACGTCCGGTGTCAGGCCGTACTTGGCGAGATCCTCGAAGATCCGCTTGGACGCGAACGGCTGGATCCAGCCGACGCCGGTGACCATCACGTCGTACGGGATGCCGGCCGCGATCGAGGTCGACAGCTTCTCGTTGAGGTTGTTGTACGTCGCGAAGTCCGGCTCGACCTTCATCTTCGGATAGGTCTTCTGGAAGTCGTCGACAACCTTCTGGAACTCCTCCCGGCCCTTGGTACTGGGCGGGAAGGACGGGAGCAGTACCCGCAGCGTCCCGGTGGCCTCGGCCGGCGGGATCCCGTCCGTATTCTCGTCGATCACCCCGTTGCCACAACTACTGACCACGACGCTGAGCGCCGCGGCCAGCAAGGTCAGTCCCACACCACGTCTCACAGGGGAACTCCTTCGCTGCCGAACCTGTTTCGGCCGGGCCCGGCGGACCGGACCATCACCCGAGTGCAGCGAAAGTATGGGAAAGGGCTTTCCTCGTCAAGGGCTCAGAGGTCGAATGATCAAATCCGATCACCCGCAGAACTGAATCGATCAGAGTTCCGGCACGCGGACCTGCAGCTCGGCCGTCACACCGGCCGATTCGAGCGCGCCGCAGGAGGTCCTGACGTTCAGGTGGGGGAGGAGGCTGAGGTGCTGGACGGGGCCGGGTTTGGACTGGAGTTTGTGGATGAGGAGTTCGCAGGCGGTCTCGCCGAGGGCGTACTTCGGCGGGCAAACCGCGGTCAGCGGTACGACGGCCAGCGCGGCGGTGACGTCGTTGTACGCGATCACCGCGAGGTCGTCCGGGACGCGCAGACCGCGCTCCATCGCACGCTCGACCAGGCGGGCGCCGTGCTCGTCGGAGTGCACGAGCACCGCGCGGCTGCCGAACGACTCGCACTCGGCCAGGAACGCGTCCACCTGCGCGAGGGCGGCCGGATCGTCACCGTCAGCCGGCAGATCCACCGGCGACAGGAACACCTCGACCCCGAGCGCCGCCGCGGCCGTCTGGATCCCGCGGCGCAGCCAGTACGCCGTCACCGTCGCCTGCAGGTTGATCGCGATCCGTCGGTGCCCGAGCTTCGCGAAGTGCCGCAGCGCCAGCATCGCGCCGTACGCGTGATCGGTGCGGACATAGTCGTACTCGCGTGCCACCTGCGGGAACCCGAACGCCCGCTCCATCAGCACCACCGGTACGTCGATCTCATCCAGCCGGGTGTCGAGCCGATCCGCGTCCCCGTCGCCGAGCGCGGTGCTGATCAGCAGCCCGGCCACCCCGATCCCGAGCACCTTGTCGATCCGCTCCCGCTCCATCGCCACGTCGTACCCGGACACCCCGAGCACCAGGCGGGCGCCGTACCGGCCGGCGGTCGCCTCGGCGCCGCGGATCACGTCGGAGTAGTACGTCGCCGCACTCGGTACGACGATCCCGATCGTGAGCCGGCTGCCCTTCGCCTCCTGGTCGGCCGGGCTGGCCCCGATCGCGCCGCCGTGCACCCGGCGCAGCAGGCCGCTCGCGTCCAGTTCGGCCAGGTCCCGGCGTACTGTGATCGCGGAGACGCCGAGCTCGGCGACCAGTTCGGCCACCCGGAGCCGGCCGTGCCGCCGCAGGCTCCGCAGGATCAGCTCGTGGCGCTCAGGTGCAAGCATGCGGTCCCCTGTGATCTGGCGTGATTGTTTGTGATCATACGATCAACCCCAGCGTGGACGGAACGAGGAGGCGATCGGTGGCTGTTCCCCAGAGTGATGGCCGCGCCGGCCGGACGAACACCGTGATGGCGAAGCTGTCGATGATCGGCGACCTGCTGATGCTGCAGCTCGTCTTCCTGGTGCTCAGCTTCGGCATCATCACCCTGTTTCCCGCGGCGTTCGCGCTGCAGCGGGTGCTGCCGGACGCGATCAGCCAGGACCGGCCGGCGCTGATGCGGCGGTTCTTCAAGGAGTTCGCCTGGGCGATGCGCCGGTTCTGGCTGTCCGGTTTCGGGCTGTACGCCGGCGCCGTGATGCTCGCGTTCGCGATCTCGTTCTGGGCGTATTCGGGTGGCGGGGCGCGGATCTTCGCGCTCGTGATCCTGATCCCGCTGACCGGGATGATCCTCGGGCTCTACCTGAGCGGGCTGGCCGTCCTTCCGGACGCGCCCGAGACCACGACCATGAAGCCGCTGTTCCGCTCAGCGAACCTGTTCCTGCTCCGCCGCCCGGCCCCGGTCGCCGGCGGGGTCGTCGTACTGCTGACCTGGTTCGCGCTCGCGTCCCAGGTTCCGACGCTGCTGGTGGTCGGATCCGGGCTGGTTCCGGCGCTGACGGCGTACTGGCTGTCCCGGGTGCGTCGCGAAAAAAGTTCCGAGGACGTGTCAAACTGACGGCTCCCGGTTCGACGTATGGGTGTAAGGCCCAAACGACGGACTCAAGGAGACACCGAGATGTACGCGACGACCGAAACCCTGGCGACTTCGCCGGCCGCGCAGGGCGGCCGCTCGCGCTGGCTGGCCCTCTACACGCTGTGCGCGGGCATGTTGATGATCGTGCTCGACGTCACCGTGGTGAACGTGGCCCTGCCGGCCATTCAGGACGACCTCGGCTTCACCAGCTCCTCGCTGGCCTGGGTGGTCAACGCCTACCTGATCGCCTTCGGCGGCCTGCTCCTGCTGGCCGGCCGGCTCGGTGACCTGCTCGGCCGCCGGAACATCTTCATCGCCGGCCTGATCGTCTTCACCGTCGCCTCGGTGCTGTGCGGACTGGCTGAGACGCAAGAGGTGCTGGTCATCGCCCGGTTCGTCCAGGGCGTCGGCGGTGCGCTGACCTCAGCAGTGATCCTGGGCATGATCGTGACGCTGTTCCCCGAGCCGCGGGAGCAGGCCAAGGCGATCGGCATGTACGCCTTCGTGGCGTCGGCCGGTGGATCGATCGGCCTGCTCGCCGGTGGCGTACTGACCCAGGCGATCAGCTGGCACTGGATCTTCTTCGTCAACCTGCCGATCGGCGTACTGACCGCCGTACTGGCCATCAAGCTGATCGGGAAGGACAAGGGCCTCGGGATGGGCCGCGGCACCGACATACCGGGTGCGGTGCTGATCACCGCGGCGCTGATGGTCGGCGTGTTCACCATCGTCAAGCCGGCCGCCGAACTCGGCTGGACCGCCCCGCGGACGCTGGTCCTCGGCGTCGTGACACTGGTTCTGCTGGCCGCCTTCATCGTCCGCGAGGCGACCGCCGCAAACCCGCTGGTCCCGCTGCGGATCTTCCGCTCCCGGACGCTGACCGGTGCGAACCTGATCCAGGCGCTGTCCGCCTCCGGCATGTTCGGCATCTTCTTCCTCGGGTCGCTGTACCTGCAGCGAGTGCTCGGGTACGACGCTCTGGAGATCGGACTGGCGTTCCTGCCGACCACTGTGATCATGGGACTGCTGTCGGTGAAGTACTCCGAGAAGCTGGTGATGCGGTTCGGTCCGCGCCGCCCGCTGATCGCCGGCCTGGTGCTGATCGCGGTCGGTCTGCTCCTGTTCACGCAGGCTCCGGTCAACGGCAACTACTTCGTCCACGTCCTCCCGGTGCTGGCCCTGCTCGGGCTCGGCGGCGGCATCTGCTTCCCCGCGCTGATGGGCCTGTCGATGGCTGACGTCAAGCCCGAGGACGCGGGCCTCGCCTCCGGTCTGATCGGCACCATGGCCGAGGTCGGCGCCGCCCTCGGCCTGGCCGTCCTGGCGACGCTGTCCGCCACCCGCACCGCCGCGGTCGCCGACACCAAGCCCACCCTCGAGGCCCTGACCGACGGCTACCACCTCTCCTTCGCCGTAGCCGCCGCCATCGTGGTCGCCTCGATCGTCATCGCCATCACCGTCATGCGTCCCACCAAGCAGCCGGCCACCGAGGAAGACCTCGCCCTCGAAGCCGCCTGACCCAGTACGACGAACTCTCCGAGACCACCCCCGGTCCCGGGGAGTTCGTCGTCGTACCTGGATCAAGTCCGGTGCCCGGCAAGGCCCTCGGCGCACCACTGCCACCAAGGCCGCGACGCCGGGCGCTGATGGTGAGCAGGACGACGGCTTTCAGGACCAGCGCCGATCCGCCGACGATCACCCACACATCGTCGCGATCGGTCACTTGGTGCACGAGATCCGTACGGCGACGACCTCGGCGTACGCATCTGGTGCACAAAGACGACCTCGGCGTACGGATCTGGCGCACAAAGGCGTCCCCGGCCGTGACCGAATAGGTCCCGCGACCCGGTGTCCGGGTTGCGTCGAGCCAGCCACCGCATTACCTCGCGTGGGAGGGGTCGTACTGGTGCAGACGAACAGGAGGTGTCGGCTCAGGTCCGGCCCCGCCGGCCGGTTTCACGCCTGAGCACGCCGCCCGACCACCACCCCTGGACGACACCTCCTGTCGCACTGTCCGCCAACGGCGTGCCCAGCAGAACCTGCGCCCACCAGGCCGGCTCAAAACCCGACACATCAGTCAGACGAGCCGCTCGTCTTACGCCTTCGTGTCTCAGCCTCGGCTTGTGACCACTGCATTGCGGCGGGTTGTCCACAGGTTGAGGGGATGGGGTTTCGGGGTGGGGGGTGGGATGGGGAAGGATATGGACCACGCGGGTGCGGGTTGCCGTGGGTTTGTTGTCGGTAGAGGGGAATCGGACAGTGGTGGTGCAGTCGGTCGAGCAGCGGATCGCGGCGGAGCTGGAAGTCGGCGAGAACCAGGTGCGTGCGGCGGTGGCCTTGCTGGATGAGGGGTCGACGGTCCCGTTCATCGCGCGGTACCGCAAGGAGGTCACCGGGATGCTCGACGACGCGCAACTGCGCGCGCTCGAGGAACGCCTGCGGTACCTGCGCGAGCTGGAGGAGCGCCGCCAGACGGTGCTCGAGTCGATCGAGAGCCAGGGCAAGCTCGACGACGCGCTGAAGGCGTCGATCCTCGCCGCGGACACCAAGTCCCGGCTCGAGGACATCTACCTTCCGTTCAAGCCGAAGCGCCGTACCAAGGCGATGATCGCCCGGGAGAACGGCCTGGAGCCGCTGGCCGACGGGCTGATGGCCGACCCGGATGTGGAGCCGATCGCGGCTGCCGCCGTGTTCGTCAACGCGGAGGTCCCGGACCCGCAGGCGGCGCTGGACGGCGCGCGGGCGATCCTGGTCGAGCGGTTCGCCGAGGACGCCGACCTGATCGGAGAGCTGCGCGAGCGGCTCTGGACGCAGGGCCGGCTGGCGTCGGCGGTACGCGAGGGCAAGGAGACCGACGGCGCGAAGTTCTCGGACTACTTCGACTTCGACGAGCCGTTCACGAAGATGCCGTCGCACCGGATCCTCGCCATGTTCCGCGGCGAGAAGGAGGACGTACTGACGCTGTCGGTCGAGCCGCTCCCGGCCGGGGTCGAGGCCGACGGACCGACCGAGTACGAATCGACCATCGCCCGCAAGGTAGGCGTGGACAACCAGGGCCGCCCCGCCGACAAGTGGCTGGTCGAGACGGTCCGCTGGGCCTGGCGGACGAAGATCCTGGTCCACCTCGGCATCGACCTGCGGATGCGGCTGCGGCAGATCGCCGAGGACGAGGCGATCCGGGTGTTCGCGGCCAACCTGCGCGACCTGCTGCTGGCCGCCCCGGCCGGCACCCGCGCGACGATGGGACTCGACCCGGGCTTCCGGACCGGCGTGAAGGTCGCCGTGGTGGACGCGACCGGCAAGGTGGTCAACACCGGCGTCATCTACCCGCACGTCCCGCAGAACCAGTGGGACAAGTCGATCTCCGCCCTGGCCGCGCTGGCCGCCGCGCACGACGTCGACCTGATTGCCATCGGCAACGGTACGGCGTCGCGCGAGACCGACAAGCTGGCCGCGGAGCTGATCGCCAAGCACCCCGAGCTCAAGCTCACCAAGGCGGTCGTGTCCGAGGCCGGCGCGTCGGTGTACTCGGCGTCCGCGTTCGCGTCCCAGGAGCTGCCCGGCATGGACGTGTCGCTGCGCGGCGCGGTCTCGATCGCCCGCCGGCTGCAGGACCCGCTGGCCGAGCTGGTGAAGATCGACCCGAAGTCGATCGGCGTCGGGCAGTACCAGCACGACCTCCCGGAGAACTCGCTGTCCCGCTCGCTCGACGCGGTGGTCGAGGACTGTGTGAACGCGGTCGGCGTCGACCTCAACACCGCGTCCGCGCCGCTGCTCACCCGGGTCTCCGGGATCACGCCGGGGCTGGCCGACAACATCGTCCTGCACCGCGACCAGAACGGGCCGTTCGCGTCCCGCACCGCGTTGAAGGAGGTGGCACGGCTCGGCCCGAAGGCGTTCGAGCAGGCGGCCGGCTTCCTCCGGATCCCCGACGGCGACGACCCGCTCGACGCATCCAGCGTGCACCCCGAGGCCTACCCCGTCGTACGCCGGATCCTCGACGCGACCGGCCAGGACGTGAAGGCGCTGATCGGGTCGTCCGCGCTGAAGAAGCTGAAGGCGGCGGACTTCGTCGACGACATGTTCGGTCTGCCGACGGTGACGGACATCCTGGCCGAGCTCGAGAAGCCCGGGCGGGACCCGCGGCCGGCGTTCAAGACCGCGGTGTTCGCCGAGGGTGTCGACAAGATCGCCGACCTCAAGCCCGGGATGCGGCTGGAAGGTCAGGTCACCAACGTGGCCGCGTTCGGCGCGTTCATCGACATCGGCGTCCACCAGGACGGGCTCGCGCACGTCTCCGCGCTGTCGAAGAACTACGTCAAGGACCCGCGCGAGGTGGTCAAGCCCGGCGACATCGTCGCGGTGAAGGTGCTCGAGGTCGACATCCCGCGCAAGCGCATCTCGTTGACTCTGCGTCTGGACGATGAGGTCGGCGGTGGCGCCCGTACGCCGGGCAACCAGGGCAACCGTGGTGCCGGTGGCCAGGGTGGTCGTGGCTCCGGCGGTCAGGGTGGCGGTCGCGGGCCGGGCGGTCAGGGACGCGGTCCCGGTGGGCAAGGCGGTCGCGGGCCGGGCGGTCAGGGACGTGGCTCCGGCGGCGGTCAAGGCGGACAAGGCGGCGCGGGCCAAGGCGGTCGCGGCGGCAACCGCGGACCGGGCGGCCAAGGTCAGGGCCAAGGTCGTGGTGGCTCCCAGAAGGAAACTCCGATGGACGAGACCTCCCTCGCCGACGCCTTCCGCAAGGCCGGCTTCACCGTCCGCTGACCCGGATGCTCAGCAGGCCCGCTCCCAGGCGGCTGGGAGCGGGCTGGCTGTCCGGATCAGGCGACGTCGAGCCGACCCCGACGGCTCCGACGTACCGGGTGAACCCCGCGAGGAGGAGGACTTGATGCGCGATCTGATCGTGACGCAGAACATCACCGTCGACGGCGTGATCGAGGCGGGTGAGTGGTTCGGCCCGGCCGATGGTGGCGCGGATGTGCTCGAGGAGGTGCGGGAGCAGTCAGCCCGAGCGGATGCGTTCCTGACCGGCCGCCAGACCTTCGAGGACATGCGCGACTTCTGGCCGAAGCAGACGGACGACACCACCGGGATCACGGCGTACCTGAATCAGGTGCAGAAGTACGTCGTGAGCTCGACGCTGGAGGAGCCGGGCTGGGAGCCGACCACGGTGCTGCGCGGCCTGGACGAAGTACGGCAGCTGAAAGAGGCGGCCGGCGCGGACATCGTCTGCACCGGCAGCATCCGGTTGGCTCATCAGCTGATCGCCGCCGACCTGGTCGATGAGTACCGGCTGTTCGTCTATCCAAGCGTTGTCGGCACCGGCCGGCGGCTGTTCGTGGACGGCGCGACCCACAAGCTGCGGTTGACGGGGAGCCGCTCCTTCGCCGGCGGGATTGTGCTGCTGACCTACCGGCAAACGCCTGTGTGACAGCTGAAAGGTAGGCGCCGGCGCATCCACGTCAGTCGACAACCTCGTAGCCGGCCGCTTCGACCGCCGCACGGCCCCGCCCTCGACACACTGCTGCAGTTGATCGACCTGGGCTGGCGAAGCTTCGAGCAGCACCCCTGCTCCTGCACCTGCCGCAAACAGCCGGACCGGACGAGCGGCATGACCCAGTGGTCGAGCGGTTCGAGCGACTGATCCGCCGCGGTCAGCGCACCGGCGAGATCAGTCGCGACCTCCCGCCCAGCTGGCTCGTCGACGCTCTGATCGCGCTGACCGCCGCGCTCCGCCTGAGCGTCATCCGCCTCCTCGCTCCGACGTAGGCGGACCCGCCACACTCACCAACCACGCGCCACACGACGTCCGCGCGCTCAGCCGGAAGCTTGCGCGGGCCTTTGGCAGGGGTTGGTGAGTGGCGGAGGTCCGCTGATCAGGATGCTGCCGGTCGCTCAGCGCCGGTCGGCGAGGTGACCGCCCGGGTCCCCGAGGTGGACGGCGGTTGCCTTGGGCTCGTACCCGAGCCGGCGGTACACGCGATCCGCGCCGTCGTCGCCCGGGGTGAGCCAGGCGAGCGTGGCGCCGGCGAGCTCGAAGGCCTGCTGGGTCGCGTACGCCGTCGCGATCCCGCCGAGGCCACGGCGGCGATGACTGTGGATCGTGCCGACCCCGGCGACCTCCGTCACACCGTCAGCGACCGCGGTCCACGAACCGGTGGCGACCGGAGCGCCGTCGACCCGGACCAGGATCCAGCCACCGTTCGCGGGATCCGGCTGGAATGCAACGCCGGCATCCTCGAACTCGAAAGCCTCCGCGAACACGCGATTCGCTTCCGCCTGCTGGGCGTCGGACTTCACGACCTCCATCGTGACACCGGCGGGCAGCTCGGGGTGCTTCAACTCGGCGGGCTCGACCACGAGCAGCGGTGGGTGGGAGACGATTGTCATGCCGTTGGCCTCGAGGGCCTCGGCCAGACCGGGGTTGGCCTCGGCGACGAGCTCGGCGCTCAGCCAGCGCCCTTCGGCGGCGAACGCCTGGCGGATGGTGTCGAGGGCCCACGGGATCTCGTCCGGATCGAACGGCTCTCCGGGCTCCGCCGCGAGCATGCCGGACCGGTACCAGGTCTCGTCATCGTCCAACAGGCCGACCAGAGGCCCGGCGATCACCTGCCGTTTCGTCCTCGCCGAACCGGCCAGCTGAGCCGCGGCGATCCGCGCACCGATCTCCATGCCTGGGACCTTACGGCCCGCGACCCCGCCACTCGACTGGTTATGCCAGCAGCAGGAGATCGAGCAGCCGGTTGAGGTCCGCATCCACCGGCGGACGATCGAGTACGGCGGTCAGTCCGTCGAGGGCACGAATCACGTCAGCCCGGACCGCGGACCGGGAGCGGGACTGAGCGGCCGCCAGGGTGCTGATGACCTGGGCGGACCGATCAGAGCTGGTCAACAAGTCAGACGCCACCCGGGAGTCACCGGCGGGAGAGGCATCAGTCGGCTCGTCGGCGATGCCGACCTCGAGCCGGGCGCCTAAAGCCGTGGCCAGGCGGTCGAGCGCGGACACGGTCGGGTTGCCGCGACCGTTCTCCAGGTTGGCGATGTAGGGCACGGACAGTCCGGCGTCCATGGCGACCGACGCGATGGTCCGACCGGCCGCCTTGCGCCGCTCGCGGAGAATCTCACCCAGTTCCACGAGCGCCAGCATATTCTCACAGAACACTCTTGCCAAGATCTATCTCATCAGGATAGCTTCCCAGATCGTGAAGACGCTCGGGAACCGCGACTTCCGCCGGCTGTGGATCAGTGGCGGGATCTCAGGCATCGGGTCGTGGCTCCTGGTCGTCGCGATCCCGTTCTATGTGTTCGAACTGACCGGTTCAACGGTCGCGACCGGCCTCGCCCTCGCCCTGGAGGCGCTGCCGGCACTGCTGCTCGGACCGTGGGCCGGCGTACTGCTGGATCGCTGGGACCTCACCCGGGCGATGTGGATCGCGGATCTGGTCAGCGCCGCCGCGGTAGCGCTGGTCCTGTTCGCCGACGCGGACCGCATCTGGCTGATCTACGTGGCGATTCTCACCGAGAACGTCGCCACCATGGTCTTCCGGCCGGCGTCCCGCTCCTTACTCCCCGCAGTCGTTGGCACCGGCAACGAACTCGCCGCCGCGAATGCCCTGAACGCCTTGACCGGCAGCGCGATCCGGCTCGCCGCGCCACCACTTGGCGCACTGCTGCTGGCCGGTCCGGGAATCGAGTTCGTGCTGGCCGTCGACATCGCCAGCTATTTGTTGTCGGCAGCAATCATTGCGACTGTCCGGACCCACAGACACGCGACCAACCCCGGGAAATCAGAACCCCTCGAGGGATTCCGGTACGTCGTCCGGCACCGGGCACTGCGCGGAATCCTGCTCGGCCAGACGATCTTCCTCACCGCCAACGCCGGCCTCACCGCACTCCTGGTCCCCTTCGTCGTCGACCGGCTGCACGCACCCGGCTACGTCGTCGGCTACCTGATCTCCGGTCTCGGCGCCGGCTACCTGATCGGCGCCGCTCTGAGCACGAAGGCCGCCAGTCGGCTGGGAACTCGCGACCTACTCGCGCTCACCCAGTTCGCCACCGCCGCGGCATTCTTCGCCCTTTTCAACGCCCCGAGCATCCTGTGGGCGGTCGTGGCCGCCGCCCTCATCGGCCTCCCCGGCAGCATCCTCCTGATCACCGCGGAGACCACGATCCAACGGACCGCGCCGACCGCCATGCTCGGCCGCATCGGCGCGCTCTTCTTCGCGGCCGACTCGCTCGCCCTCTTGGTCGGCGCCCTCGCCGCCCCGGCCGCCACGCTCCTCCTGGGCCTGCCTCCGACCCTCAACCTGCTGGCCGCCTTCGCCGTCCTCGCGGCCGGTCTGACCCTGGCCGTCGTACCGAGTCATCCGGCGAATTTCACCCGGTCCCCGACCGGGAATGCCGGTGCGTGAGCAGGTAGGTGCGAACAGTTAGCAGGACGTCATATATATTCGGGCCGGTCGAAATCGACGTGACTGCCGAATCGTTATTGGCAAATTACTGCAACATTCTTGACAGGGCTTTCCAGGCCCCTCGGAGGGGCCCTCGGGAAGGCTCTGACCTGCGGATTCGAAGGTTTTCCTACTCTGCGTCAAGGGTGTGTAAAGGTCCCTTCGGAAGTGTTCCGGAGCGGGGTGCCGGTGAGGTGTTCTTTATCTCAGCACCGGACAAAGCCGTCCGGGGCGCCGACCGATACTGCTGAAGGACCGATGATGACCGAGACGCTCGAAACCCCTGCCGCGCACCGTCGGGTGCGGGTCTGGTTCGGCGCTCACCCGATCGCGGACCACACCGCCACAGCGGACCAAGCAGTGCAGTACGAGGAAGCCATGCGGCGGCGGTTCGCCTCCCTCCGGGTGACGAGCGAGCCGGTGCTGGCGGAAAGTATCGCGGAGCCGGGACGATGACCACCCGGCCGACGCTGCTCGGGTATGTACGGGCCGACGCGCTGAGCTGCGCGGAGGAGCTGGCCGCGGCGACGGATTCGCTCGCCGCCTTCGCCAGCGCCGAGGGATTCACCCTGGGCACCGTGTACACCGAGCGCGACGCGGCCGAGTCCGCCGCCTTCCACGCACTGCTCGAGGAAGTGAAGCGGTCCGACGTCCGTGCGGTCGTCGTACCGACGATGAACCACCTCGGCACGGTCGACACCCCGGCAGCACTGCGGCAACACCTCGAGGTCCACCAGGCGCACGTCCGGGCGGTCGACTCGAGATAACTCCACACAGGCAAGCGGAGCTGACGTCTTGACCCCTGCATCGGCGTCGGTTCCGCTCTCCACCTCCACAGCTGCACCGGGAATGCCCGGGCGGTAGTGGACGATCAAGGCCCCACCGGCTGCTACCGGTGGGGCCTTGGCGCGTCCGCGTCCGCGGTCCCGGCTTGCTGTCCGCAGTCCCGGCAGGGTGTCCACGCTCCCGCTCGGTGTCCGGGGAGGCGGAAGAGCCACTTTCAGGGGTCAACCCCTGAGTAGGTGGGTTGCGTAGGCAATTTCTCGGGGCGCAACCCACACCTTCAGGGGTTGACCCCTGAAAGGGGGTGCACGGGGTGCTCTGCCCTCGGTGTGGGCGAAATGGGTGAGAGCTTGAGTGGTGTGGAGGTTTCGGGGCGAGGGGTTGGGACCTCGGACAAGTTGTGGGGACCGTGGACACCAGATCAGATGTCCGCGGTCCCGGCTTGATGTCCGCAGTCCCGGCCGGCTGTCCACGCTCCCGGCCGGGTGTCCACGCTCCCGGCTTGATGTCCGCAGTCCCGGCCGGGTGTCCGCGGTCCCGGCTTGATGTCCGCAGTCCCGGCTGGGTGTCCACGCTCCCGGTCGGGTGTCCGCGCTCCCGGCTCGGTGTCCAGGGAGGCGGAAGAGCCACTTTCAGGGGTCAACCCCTCAGCTTGTGGGTTGGCCCCCAGGAATATGCCTCCGCAACCCACATCACGAGGGGTTGACCCCTGAAAGGGCGTCGGTCGGTTGACCCCTGAAAGGGCGTCGGTCGGTTGGCCAGGGCTGCTCAGGCGACGATCGTGTAGCCGTAGCGCTTCATCACCGTGGCGACCGCGGTGTTGAAGATGCCGGTGACCTCGAGCTTGAAGTGCAGCTGCACCTTGCGGATCACTCGCTGGAAGTGCAGGTGCCACGGCACACCGGCCGGCGGGATGGTCTCGGCCTTGGTGATCGCGCCGACCTTCGGGTGGGCCGCCCAGGCGATCACCCGGGCCCGGTCCGCGCCCCACACCCCGGTCATCGCGTCGTGCGTCCGCGCGTACGCCATCGCGGCCAGCGAGATGGTCGAGTCCGGCACCGGCTGGGCCGGCGGGTGCGCCTTGACGTACAGCTCCCAGGTCATCCCGTAGAACCCGGGCGGTCCGTCGTCCTTGCCCCGGTTGGCCAGCCCGTTGCGCTTGCGGTGGTACTCCGCGACCTGGGTCGCCGCGCCCCGGGACAGGTCCTTGTCGCCGACCGCGATCGCGTGCACGTGATACGGCCAGTTGCCCTGCGCGGGCGTCCGCAGCCAGGCCGCGAACCCGACCGTGCGCATCGCCTTCACCACGGCGACCCGCTGCGCGGCGCTCTTCGTCCGTACGTCGATGTCGACCGCGCCGCCACCGTCGTGAGTGCCGGCCGACGCCTCTACGCCACCCTTGTTGTACGACCCCTGCAGGATTGCGAACTTCGACTTGTACAGCTTCTCGGCGGCCTCGACCATCGCCGCGGTGCGCTTGTTCAGCGGCCGGCCCCGCCAGACGATCCTTGCCTCAGGCATCTGCTTCCCCAGTGGCCGGGCCGAGGATCAGGTCCGCGTCCTCCGCGGCCCCGAGGGCCTCCAGTTCGTCCAGGTCGGCATCGTTCAGCTCTTCGTCGAACACATCCGGCATCGCGCTTCCTTTCCCCCTGCGTCCGCGGGCCTCCCCCGGCACGCGAAATCGCCGTCCAGCGTAGGCGGCGCCGGGGTCACGGGTCGACGCACTCCGGGCACGGCAAAGGTTTGAGGAACGTGAAGTTTCCGCCCGGCCCGCGTGCCGGAGTGTGTGAGTCCAGCGCGATGGGGTACCTCTAGGTGGTCCCGCGGTTCAGTCAGTGCCATTCGGGCATGGGTGGTGTTCACCGAGCCGCGAGTTCTCCCACTGAGGGGCGGGAGAACGACCGGCGCCCGGCGGGCGCATCTATCCCAGGATGCGCTCGCCGAGCTCGGCACTCACAACGCCGACGCCACGAACAGGTACCGGTTCAAGCTGAAGAAGTAGCCCGCGCCGAGACTGCGCAGATCATCGGCCCAGGCGCGCGCCTCGTCGGCGGTGACACCGGCGTGGCCCGGCACGAACCTGGCGACGATGTCGATCAGGCCGGCGCTGTACGTCCGATCGTCGTACCCGGCGTTCAGGATCGGTACCACCTGCCGGTGGGTAAGCGTGAAACCGGACTTGGCCAGTACGTCGGCCAGTGTCCGGGGCAGATGTGGATCGGCGAGATGGTCCTCGAACGCGGTCAGTACCCGCGCCATCCGCGCGTCGTCACGCGACCGCCACACCATCGAGCCCCAGTCGGTGTCGAGCAGTACGACGCGACCCGCCGACCGCAGCACCCGTCGTACTTCGTCCAGGGCGCCGGCCACGTCGTCGACGTACTCGAAGACCTGCGTGGAGACGACGACGTCGAAGCTCTCGACCGGATGCGGGATGCGCTCGACCGATGCCTCCTCGAGCTCGATCCCAGGCCCCTCGTCGACGCGCGTACGCGCGATCGCCAGCATGCTGTCGCTGATGTCGATCCCGCAGATCCGCCCGGTCGGCCCGACCTCCTCGGCCATCTCCGCCGCCAGCAACCCCGGCCCGACTCCGACGTCCAGCACCCGATCCCCCGGCCGCAACGCGAGCGCCGCGCGTACCACCCGTCGCTGCTCGATCACGTCAGGCGTCATGTACATCGCTTCGATCTGCCGTGACACCTCCGGGTCGAACCTCAACCCGTCCATCCCAACCTCTCCGCCCATGCCCACATCATGATCCGCCCGCGCGCTTGCCGGGAGGCCTGGCCAATTCGGGCGCGTCGCCGGCCCGGTCGCGACTAGCTTGTCCGGGTGATCGAACTGCCTGAGGAGTTCCTGCGGATGCCACGCTGGTGGACCGAGGGTGCGGAGTGGCTGCGAGCTTTGCCGAAGGTGGTTGCGGAGCAGTGTGCGGCGTGGAGGCTGGAGGTCGCCGGGCCGGTTGCGCACGGGTCGAACGCGATCGTCGTGCCGGTGGTCAGGCGTGGGGAGGCGCTAGTACTGCGGATGTCGCCGCCGGGAGATGAGGTCGCGGATCAGGTCCGGGCGCTGCGGTGGTGGGACGGGCGCGGCATGGTCCTGCTGTACGACGCCGACGTCGAAGCCGGTGCGATGTTGCTGGAGCGGTTGTCGACGCCGTTGACGACTCGGCCGGTCGACGAGGCGGTCGCCGTACTGGGGCAACTGATGCGGCGGCTGGCGGTGCCGGCGCCGGCTGATGTGCTGTCGACCGCTTCGATCGTGGCTCGACGATCGGCAGAGCTCGAGCCGGAGTGGGAGCGGCTGGGGCGGCCGTTCGACATCGCTGTGGTGCGCGAGGCGCTCCGGATCGCGCCGGGACTGGCCGAGGCCACATCGGACTCCGCGGTGAACGGCGACCTCCACTCCGACCAGGTACTCGCGGGCACACGTGAGGCGTGGTTGACCGTCGATCCGGTGTTGTACCGGGGCGACATCGCGTTCGACCTCGGCCGGGTGCTGTGGACGCGGCTCGACGAGATGACCAGCATCGTGCCGTATTTCGACACGGCCGTGAACGCGGCCGGTCTGGACCGGGATCGCGCCCGAGACTGGGTCGTCTGGCGAACGGTCGACTACTGGCTCTGGGGACTGTCTGTGGGGCTCACCGAAGACCCAGTGCGGTGCGCCCGCCTCGTCGCCGCCCTCTGACAGTCGGCTGCGTCGGGCAGCCGGGACCTGCCACCCAATTGACAGGCCCCGGCGATCTGACTAGTGCGCCGGGGCGAAGTCGTGAAAACCGACCAGCCTCTTGATCTTGCCGTCCTCGGTGCGCAGGACGATGTCGGTGCCGCCGGCCACCGGCTCCTGGCCGTCGGCCTGCAGGTGCCAGGTCCAGCGCAGGTAGGTGTGGTGCTCGTCGATGTCGCCGACACGAACGAAGGACAGCCCGGGGAACATCTGCTGCGCGCCTCCGACCAGCTTGTTCAGTTCGTCGTGGCCGTTCGTCTCGAAGCTCGGGTCGACGAACATGCCGTCCTCGGTCCAGGTCCCCGCGATCAGCTCGGCCCGGCGGTCGGAGTCGGCCGCGTTCCACATCGCGAAGTACTGGTCGGCGAGAGCGTTGGCGTTCATGGTGTTTCCTCCTCGGAAGGTTCGGATGGCCAGAACCTTGCCGTCGTCTTGGCCTCCGGTCGATGACGTCGGAGGTAATGGCGATGTCTACGGGACCCGTTACGGTCGGACCATGGCAGCGACGATCGAGGAGACGTTCCAGCGCCCGGTGGGTGAGCTTCTGCGCGGCTGGCGCGAGCGCCGCCGGCTCAGTCAGCTGGAGCTGGCGAACCGGGTCGAGGTGTCCACCCGGCACGTGAGTTTCGTGGAGACCGGCCGGTCCAAGCCGAGTCGCGAGATGGTGCTGCGGCTTGCGGAGCATCTCGACGTACCGCTGCGGGACCGCAACCAGTTGCTGCTGGCGGGCGGCTTCGCACCGATCTACAGCGAGGCGTCGCTGCACTCACCGGCGATGCTCGCGATCCGGACAACGCTGCGCCGGTTGCTGAAGGCCCACGAGCCGTACCCGGCCTTCGTCGTCGACCGCTGGTGGAACATCGTCGAGGCGAACGCAGGCATCCAGCTCTTCACCACCGGCGTCGACGAGAAGTTGCTCCAGGCACCGATCAACGCGCTCCGGCTGACCCTGCACCCGGACGGTCTGGCCCGCCGGATCGGCAACCTCGCCGAGGTCCGCGCCTACGCCCTCGCCGGCCTCCAACGCCAGGCCGCCGGCACCGCCGACCCCGAGCTCCAGGATCTGTACGACGAACTCCGCGCGTACGCCGTGGACGATCGGCCGGCGTACCCGGTGCAGGCCGAGGTCGTCGTACCGCTCAAACTCACCCACAACGGCCACGAGCTATCACTGCTGACCACGATCGCCACCTTCGGCACCCCACTCGACGTCACGGTCTCCGAGCTGATGATCGAGTCGTTCTACCCGGCCGACGACGAGACCGCCGAACATCTGCGGACGCTGCGGTGACCGCGAGGCCGCCGATCGCGGAGGGCGACACGATCGAGCTGCACCTCGGCTGGCTCGACCACTATCGCGGGGTGATCGAGACCAAGCTGACCGGGTTGAGTGACGCCGAGCTGCACGCGAGCCCGCTGCCATCGGGCTGGTCGCCGCTCGCGCTGTTGCGGCACCTGGTGTTCATGGAGCGGCGCTGGATGCGCTGGGGTTTCGCCGGTGAGCCGGTGGATCAGCCATGGGGCGACTCGGACGGCGATCCGGACGGGCCGTGGTCAGTGGGCGACGAGTCCCTCGCGGAATTGCTGGCCAGGCTGCACGAGGGTGGTGCGATCACCCGCCGGCTGGTGACTGGGATGAGTCCGTCGACACCGGGCGCGGTGGGTGGCCGGTTCGGTCCGGATGACCGGCCGACGCTGAACTGGATCTTGTTCCACGTCCTGCAGGAGTACGCACGTCACGCCGGCCACTTGGACGTCGTACGCGAACTGACCGATGGGGTCACCGGCGAGTAGGACTTGCAGGTGCCCTACTCGCCGGCGACCAGGGGTGCCCTACCGGTTTGAGGAGGGGTGACCGGTGGGGAACGTGGTCGGGAGGCTCGGCACGCTGGGCCTCGTCGTCGGGAGCGACGGGAGGGACGGCTTGGTGCCCGGGCGCGGCTGCTTGCCCGGGTCGACGGTGATCTTGACCCCGCCCGTCACCGTCGGAACGGCCGGCTTCGGCACGGACGGCTTGGTCGTCGGCAGCGCCGGCCTGGCCGGAACGCTCGGTTTCGACTGCGGGACGGACGGCATCTCCGTCGGTACGCCGTGCAGACAGTCAGGCAGCGACACAGTCGGGACCGGCTTGGCCGGCAGGGTCGGCTTGGCAGTCGGAACCGGAAGCTTGCCCGGCAGGGAGGGCTTGGTCGTCGGCACCGGCGGGAGCGTCGGCTTCGCCGGGAGCGTCGGCAGCGTCGGCCGGGTGGTCGGCAACTTGACCGGAAGGGTCGGCCTCGTGGTCGGCAGCGACGGCTTACCCGGCAGGGTCGGCCGGATGGTCGGGAGGGTCGGCTTGCCCGTGGGAAGCGACGGTTTGACCGGCAGAGTCGGCCTCGTCGTCGGGAGGGACGGCTTGCCAGGCAGCGATGGCCGCGTAGTCGGCACCTTCACCGGCAGGGTCGGCTTGCCGGGCAGGGACGGCTTCTCCGTCGGCACGCTGCTCGGGTCGATGGTCTTGTCCACCGACACCTTCACCTTCGGCAGCGCCGGCTTCGCCGGCAGGCAGGTCGGGTCGACCGATGGCAGCTGCGGGGCCGCCGACGGAATCATGACCGGCGCCGGCGGCTTGTCGCCACCGGCCAGCAGGTTCTTCACGTCGGACGGGCCCCCGACCGCGGCGGACACCGTCGCAACGGTTCCGGCCAGGGCGGTGACGCCCGCCGCGGCCAGTCCGCGACGAAGCCAGGCCAGTCGCTTGCCGCGCCGCATCAGGTCGGCGGCATTCGGCTGCCAGGGCTCGACGTCGTACTCGAGAGCGCTGCGTACCCGCTGCTCGTCACTCATCAGTTTCCTCCAACTCCGGTATCGATCAGGTCGGGTGCCAGACGCAGCTTGGCCAGCGCCCGGGAGGCCGTGCTCTTCACGGTCCCGGCCGCCATACCGAGCAGCTCGGCGGTCTCGGCCTCGGAGAGATCCTGCGAGTAGCGCAGCGCGACCACGGCTCTCTCCCGGACGGTCAGACCACCGAGGGCCGAGAGCACGGCCTCCCTGGTCTGCACCTCCCCGGCGAAGTCCGCCACCGCTCGCTGGTCCCAGTCGTTCTGCACCGGGTCGCTGGGTACTTCGTTGTTCCAGCGCCGGCGGGCCTGGGAGAGGAACCGGTTGACCAGCACCCGCCGTACGTACCGCAACGGGTCGCCGCTCAGTCGGTGCCATTTCGGATAGGACCGCATCAACGCTTGCTGCACCAGGTCCTCGGCGGTGTGCCGATCGCCGCACAACATCTCCGCGAAGCGGAGCAAGGGGGTCGACTGCGCCAACACGAAGCGCTCGAAGTCGGCGTCCGCGGTCCGGGTCATCGATTCTCCTCTGCCTCTGTCACACCGGTCCAAACCCGCTGGGTGATCGATCGGGTTCTGTTCGGTCACCAACTCCTTCCAAGAAATTTATTCACGGGCTATCCAGAAGCGCGGTTCATTTTGTGCACACGGCACCACAGCTTGACCGCCGGAGGTTCCGCCCACGCGTGCTGGACCTCCACGCCATCACAATCGCGCCGCGTGCGCGGTCCGCTGCGTGCACACCGCGTCAGGCGGCGATTGTGATGGGCTGGCGGTCCGGTGCCAGTTGCGACGGCAGACGATTGCTGGTGGGTGGAGGTCGGTCAGCGGCGGTCGGTGGGAGCCGCCGCACCGGTCGTGACCGCGTCACGATCGGCCGGGGACCGGGTCGGGGTGATCGGGCTGGACGTCAGCCGTGGGAGGGGCAGAGTGTCGGCGGCCAGGCGGACGCGGTTGCGGCCGGCGGACTTCGCGGCGTACATGGCCCGGTCGGCGCGGAGCAGCAGGTCGTCGACGGTGCTGCCGTCGGACGGGTGGACGGCCACGCCGATCGAGACGGTCAGCCGGAAGGTGTCCGGGTCGAGGTTCGGTTCGTCCAGTACGCCGGCGCACATGGCGGCGAGCGGGCTGGCGGCGACCGCATTGCGGAGCCGGTCGGCGGTGACCGTCGCCTCGTCGAGCCCGGTGTCCGGCAGCGCGATCACGAACTCCTCGCCACCGAACCGGCCGATCACGTCCTTCGCCCGGATCGCACTGCGCAGGATCGTCGCGACCGCCCGGAGCGCCTCGTCGCCGACCAGGTGCCCGTGCCGGTCGTTGACCTGCTTGAAGTGGTCGATGTCGATCAGCAGCACCGCCATCGGCTCCCGCTGGGTCCGCGCGGTCCGCAGCATCTCCTCCGTACGGCGCCGCCACCAGTCGACCCGGGTCAGGCTGGTCTTCGGATCCGTCTGCGCCTCGGACTCCAGCTGGCCGAGCAGCAGGGCCCGCTGCGCGGTCAGCGTGATCGGAATCGCCACGAACGCGAACCACGGGCTGACCAGGCAGGCCGCCGCCAGCAGGCAGCCGAGCGTCGCTGCCGTAGCGTCGGTGTAGAGATCGTCCAGCCCACCGACCGTCTCGCGCCAGCTGCTGCCGGGGATGATCAGCGAGATCGCCAGGCCACACAGCACGGTATCGGTCACGACGTACGCCACCGCGCCGGAGACCATTGAGACGACCAGCCCGAGACCGCCGTCGCCGGTCAGGTCGCGAGCCGAGACGAAGACCGCGTGCGCCGCGCCGACCGCGAGCACGTAGACCGCGGTCGAGAAGGCCCAGCGGTACGGGATGCACTTGCCGGCCCGGATCCGCCACCAGATCCGGAGCAGGACGACGACCAGGATCGCCAGCGCCGGATGCAGCACGACCGCGGCCGCGATCATCCAGGCCGGGGCCAGGTCCTTGTGCAGCGCTCCGCCCCGGCGCCGCCGGCTCTCCACCCGGCGGGCACCCTCGACCGAGATCAGCGCGGACACGGTCAGCAAGAACACCACGTCCAGCCCGCGCCAGTTCGGCCGATCGGTGAAGGCCTGGACGCCGTACCCGATCGCGGCCAGGTCGACGAGCACCACAACGGCGAACGCCGGGACCGTCAGGGCCCACAGCGCCCAGAACCGCATCGCTCGCCTACTCTGCGCAACCATCCGTCCCACCGTACGACGAGTGAGCGTCTCGTCCCAATCCGCGACGGCGTGCTGTGCATGACGAGTTGGAAACGATCGGCAGTGCTTCGGGATTCAGTCGTTTGATCAACAATCAAACGCAGGTTTTCCTTTGCTGGACAGGAGAAACGCCAGACCGCGGAGTACCGAGAGGTCCTCCGGCGTACCGTCTCCCAGCGCGGCCGGTCCCGGTGTGGGTCAGCGCTTGCGGCGGGCGGAGCCGAAGAGGCCCCGGACGATCTCGCGGCCGGCCGAGCGGGCGAACTGTTTGAACGCGGAGGAGCCGATGACCTGCTCGACCATGGACTTGTCCGGCTTCTGGGCCCGCTGCTTCGGAGCCTCCGGCTGCTTGGCCTGCTCCTCGGCCTCGGCCTGCTCGGCGCCGGCCTGAACCTTGGCGGCGAGCTTCTCGTACGCCGACTCCCGGTCGAGCACCGCGGTGTACTTCGCGTTGTTCGGCGACGCCTGCACCGACGCGGTCAGCTGCTCGGCCGTGGCCGGCGCCATCAGCGACTGCGGTGCCCGCAACCGGGTCCACGCGACCGGGGTCGGCGCGCCCCTCTCGTTCATCACGGTCACGATCGCCTCGCCGATCCCGAGCTGGGTCAGTACCTCGCCCAGGTCGTACGACGAACTCGGGAACGTGGACACCGTCGCCTTCAGCGCCTTCGCGTCGTTCGGCGTGTGGGCTCGCAGCTGGTGCTGGACCCGCGAACCGAGCTGGCCGAGGACGTCGTCCGGAACATCCTTCGGGGTCTGGGTGACGAAGAAGACGCCGACACCCTTCGACCGGATCAGCCGGACGGTCTGCGCGATCGAGTCGAGGAACGCCTTCGACGCGTCGTTGAACAGCAGGTGCGCCTCGTCGAAGAAGAACACCAGCTTGGGCTTGTCCACGTCGCCGACCTCGGGCAGGTCGTGGAACAGGTCGGCCAGCAGCCACATCAGGAAGGTGGAGAACAGGGCCGGCCGGTCCTGCAGGTTCGGCAGCTCGAGCAGCGAGATGACGCCCTTGCCGTCGCGCTGCTGCATCAGGTCCGCGGTGTCGAACTCCGGCTCCCCGAAGAACGCCTCGGCGCCCTGGTCGGCGAACCCGATCAGCGACCGCAGGATCACCCCGGCGGTCGCCGCGGACAACCCGCCGAGCTCCTTCAGGTCACCCTTGCCCTCGTCGGAGGTGAGGTGCTGGATCACCGCGCGCAGGTCCTTGAGGTCGAGCAGCGTCAGCCCGGCCTTGTCGGCGTAGTGGAAGATCAGCCCGAGCGAGGACTCCTGGACGTCGTTGAGCCCGAGCACCTTGGACAGCAGCACCGGCCCGAACGACGTGATGGTGGCCCGGATCGGGATCCCGGTGCCCTGCCCGCCGAGCGCATAGAACTCGGTCGGGAAGCCGGTCGGGATCCAGTCCTGGCCGATCGCCTTGGTCCGGGCCAGCAGCTTGTCGCTCTGCTCGCCCGGCTGCGAGATCCCGGACAGGTCGCCCTTGATGTCGGCGGCGAACACAGCCACACCGGCCGCGGACAACTGCTCGGCCATCAACTGCAGCGTCTTCGTCTTACCGGTGCCGGTGGCGCCCGCGACCAGGCCGTGCCGGTTCATCATCGACAGCGGGATCCGGACCGCGGCCTCCGGATTCGGCTCGCCGTCGACCAGCAGCGCGCCGAGCTCGATCGCCGCTCCCTCGAACCTGTACCCCTGCTTGACGGTCTCCACGACGTCGGCTGTCTCGGCCATCTCAGCGTGCCTTCCCCGATTTGTTGGAACCACCCGCTGCGCATGCTAGTGCCCCGGAGCGTGGATCGGACCGTTATCCACACGCCGGGGCACTCGGGAGGTCAGCGCATCACGACCACGCGGGTCGCGCCGGCGGCGAAGGACCAGATGGTGGCCGACATGGACGCCGAGACCCGGATGCAGCCGTGCGAGGCCTTGTAGTTCGTGCCGAGCAGCCAGTCGGCGTGGATCTGCCTCCCGTTCGACTTGTACGTCGGGATCTGGTGGAACCCGATCCCACAGGGCGCGAACCGGACGAAGTTGTTCAGGTACAGGCTCGCGCCGTCGGTGTTCTTCCGGACCCGGGCCGCCCGGCCGCACTTGGCGCCGCTGGTGTAGTTGCCGGCCTTCAGGTACGTCGGATTGTCGATCATTCCGCCCTGCCGGACGATCTTGCCGCGAGCATCGATGAGCCAGACCCAGTTCTGCGTCTGGCTGATCACGATCCGGCGACCCGTGCCCGAGCGGCGTGGCACAGCCCGGACGTCACATCGCTTCGCCGTAGTGGCCAGCAAGCGGGAGTACGTCGTACTGCTCAAGGAACCGGTCTGACTCAGGACATTGGCGGCCTGGAACCGGACGGTGGCGGCCTGAGTCATCGCTCCGGCCTTGCCGTCGACCGGTCCGGCGGTGCAGCCCAGCCGGTTCAGGCGGGTCTGGGCGGTCTTGACCTGGGTGACGGTCAGCGCATCCGCCGGTAGCGCCGTACCGGCGGCGACCACGGTGATGGTGGCCGCGGCCAGGCCGAGTTTGGCAAGAATTCGCATGCGATCTACCCCCTTGCTCATGGGCACGCCGAGCGTGCCCACTGGTGTTGACCCTCGCCCTTTCCCTGTCCGCTGGGACGCCGGTGGATCCGGAAAGGTTGAGGAAGTCCCGATCCGGGCAATTCCTGCGGACAATTACTACCTCTCACAAGACCTCTTACCCCGCTAGACTTGGAGGGGTGATCTTCAAGCGCGTCGGGGAGGAACGGCCGTACCCGGACCATGGGCTCAAGCCGAAGGACTGGTCGTCGCTGCCGCCACGGCAGGTGCGGCTGGACGAGCTGGTGACGACCAAGGGCACCCTCGACCTGAACGCGCTGCTCGACGAGGACTCGACCTTCTACGGCGATCTGTTCGCGCACGTGGTGGAGTGGAAGGGCGACATGTACCTTGAGGACGGCCTGCATCGCGCCCTGCGTGCGGCGCTGCAGCAGCGTCTGGTCCTGCACGCCCGGGTCCTGGTTGTGGACTGACCATGTCTGCTCACGGGGGGAGTTGAGCCGATGACCGCGATCCATCCGCAGCCGAGGCCGCACTCGCGGATCCATTGGCGTACGCCGGTGACGATGGTGATCCTGCTGGGCATCCTGGCCGGCGGCGGCTGGTGGGGGTGGAACTCGCTGATCAACAGCAGCGCCGAGCCGACCTGCGTCGAGCAGAACCTGCCGAACAACCGCCTCGTGCCCAAGCAGGTGGTGCTGAACGTGTACAACGGCGGCGCCAAGGCGGGCTCGGCGAGCCGGGTCGCCGACGCGCTGAAGAAGCGCGGCTTCAACATCAGCAAGATCGCGAACGAGCCCAAGGGCGACAAGATCGACGTGGTCTCGATCCGCGGCGCCAGCGAGAGCGCGCCCGAGGTACTGCTGATCGCCGGCCAGCTGAATCAGAAGGCCCTCATCGTCGGCGACGGCCGCACCGACCACACCGTGGACCTGGTCATCGGCGCCGGCTTCGGCTCCGTCCGCCTCAAAGGCGTCCCCTCCGTAGCCGTCCCCCGAAACGCCCCCGTCTGCCTCCCCGTCATCCACACCCCCCAGCCCATCCCCTCAGGCCAGAACCCGAACTGATCAGTCGGTCACCTCGTACTGCCACTCTCAGTGTTGCCAGGCGCCTGCCGGCAGAGCTCCTCCCATCCTTTGGCGGCGGGAGTATCGAAGAACTTGATCTCCCAGTGATCGGGGCCTGCGGGAGGAGCGACCCGATCGCTGCGCTTTGCCGGACTCACTCGGCACTCGGCCTCGGCACTGGACCGAGATCACCCTCGCGCGGTGATCGAAGGATGCCAAGCAGCTCGGGATCTGCCCAGACTTCGGCAGTATTGCGCCATTGGGCGACCAAGGTGAGCACCGGCGCCGAAACGCCGAGCTCCGAGCTGGCGTCCATCACGTCGACGAGCTCCTGAGCGAAGCCGATCCGATCCTCCTGAGGCAGGAACATAGTCCACGGAAAGATCCGCGGCAGGATGTCGAGGAGAGTCTGCGACCGCAGAACCGGATCGCTCATCACCGCGCGCAGCATACGTACAGCGAGGTCGACCACTTCACGCTCTTCCGTCGCCTGCTGGACGGTGGTCAGGATGAGGTCGTCCTCGGAGCCGCGGCGGTGGACGCGGAGGGCGTGGTGGCGGCTCGACTTCAGCTTTTCCACTGTTTCGTTGGGGCGCTGAAGCAGGTCCGAGAAGTTCACTTCCTGCAGGTCTGACATAGTTCAAAGGTAGTTCAGAACTAACCGTCTGGCCAACGAGTCGATCAGAGTTGTTCGCGGCCGCGTTCGCCGAACCAGCCGGCCAGGCGGCCGGCCCTACTGACGGCCCTCAGGCGCTGCACGGTTTGTTCGCGGAGCGGGCTGGGGGCAACGACCAGGAGGGAGTCGTCGGCGCGGAGGACGGTGCGGCGGTCCGGGACGAAGGCGCGATCGCCGCGGATGATCAGGGAGACCGAGACGCCGGCCGGGAGCCGGAGTTCGCCGATCTCGACGCCGGCCAGGCGGGATTCGCTCGGCACGTGCACCTGAATCATGTCGGCGCCGAGCGACTCCAGCGGCGCTATGTCGATGTCGACCTCGTGCCCCGCGTTCTCGTCGAGCACCTTCAGCCGACGCGCCAGCCAGGGCAGGGACGGCCCCTGCAACAACGTGAACAGCAGCACCAGCACGAAGACCACATCGAAGATCCGGTCCGCCTGCGGCACCCCCTCGGCCAGCGGAATCGTCGCCAGCACGATCGGCACGGCACCGCGCAGTCCGGCCCACGCGATGAACGTCTGCTCGTTCCACGGCAACCGGAACGGCGCCGCCGACACCGCGACCGACGCGAACCGCCCGACCACCGTCACCGCGATCCCGATCACCAACGCGACCAGTACGTCGTTCAGCCGGAAACGCCCCGGTGACGCGAGCAGCCCGAGCATGATGAACAGCCCGATCTGGGCCAGCCACGCGATCCCGTCCACGAACGACCGGGTCGCGACCCGATGTGGCAGCTCGGCCCGCCCCAGGACCAGCGCGGTCACGTAGACCGCCGCGAACCCGGATACGTGCAGCAGTACCGCGCCGCCGGCGTACGAGATGATCGCCAGCGACAAGACCGCCAGCGGGTACAGACCGGCCGAGCCGAGCGCCATCCGGCGGATCAGGCCGACGCTGAGCCACCCGATCACGAACCCGAACAGTGCACCGAACACCAGCTCGTAGAGCACCAGGCCGCTGAAGTACAGCAACCCCTTCTCGCCGACCTCGCCCGTGCTGACCAGGGTGACCAGCAGCACGGTCGGCGCGTCGTTCAGCCCGGATTCGGCCTCCAGCGCACCCCGCAACCGCGGTCGGACCGGGACCCTCCGCAGTACCGAGAACACCGCGGCCGCGTCCGTCGGCGACGTGACAGCACCGAGCAGTACGGCGATCTGCCAATCCAGCCCGAGCACGTAATGCGCCACGCAGGCGACCACACCCACGCTGATCGCGACGCCGACAGTCGCCAGTACGACGCCCAGCGGCATCACCGGGCGCACTTCGTTCCACCGGGTGGTCAGACCGCCCTCGGTCAGGATCACCACCAGCGCGGCGAACCCGAGCGCGTGCGCCAGCTGCGCGTTCTCGAAGTGAATGTGCCCCGGACCCGACTCGCCGAGGACGAGCCCCATCCCGAGGTAGATCAGCAGCGACGGGAGCCCGAGCCGTCCCGACAGCCGGACGGCCACCACCGCGACCAGCAGGACCGCAGCTCCGGCCAGCAGGATCCGATCAAGCTGCTCAACGTCCACGTGGGGCCCCCTCGTCGAGTCAGGTCCCGAGAGACGAAGACCCTGACGCATCACACAGCATCAGGGTCTCCGGCCTAACTGCCACCCTCGAGGGGCGGTTGGCGGTGGCGGAGGGATTTGAACCCTCGGACGGGGGTTGCCCGTCACGCGCTTTCGAGGCGCGCTCCTTCGGCCGCTCGGACACGCCACCGCCGCAGAGGCTATCAAGATCTGTGCCCGATGAAGAAATCGCGGAGCCGTGCACCCGCCTCGTCGGCCATCACTCCGCCCACCACCTCGGGCCGGTGGTTGAGCCGCCGATCCCGGACGACGTCCCACAGCGACCCCACGGCGCCCGCCTTCTCGTCGTACGCCGCGAAGATCAGCCGGTCCAGCCGGGACAGCACGATCGCCCCGGCGCACATCGTGCAGGGCTCCAGCGTGACGACGAGCGTGCACCCGGTCAGCCGCCACTCGCCGACGTGCCGGGCGGCGGCCCGGATCGCGAGTAGTTCGGCATGCGCGGTCGGATCGCCCGTCGCCTCCCGCTCGTTGTGACCGCGGCCGATCACCGAGCCCTCGGCGTCCACCACGACGGCGCCGATCGGTACGTCGGGCAGTGCCTTCTCGCCCTCGTCCAGCGCGAGGGTCATCAATCGCCCCCACTCGCGCCGCAGAGCCGGGCTAGCCAACGGCTTCGATCGCCTCGTGGAACTGGTTGCCGAACCCGAGCGCATCGGCGATCTCCTCGAGCATCTCCTCCGGGTAGAGGTCGACGTCGTCGCACAGTGCGCCCAGGTCCATCGCGCTCATGCCGAGGTCGGCGATGATCGCGAGGTCGCCGGCCGGGACCTGCTCGTCGTCGTCATCCGCGAGCGGGATGTCGAGCTCGTCCACCACCTGCCGGGCCAGCGGCCACTCGGTCGCCGCGGTGACATCGGAGATCAGCAACCGGGCCCGGCCGCCGATCACCCGCAACAGGATGAAGAAGTCCTCGTCGACCGAGAGCATCCCCAGGACACCCGCCTCGCCCGGGAAGCGCCGGAGCGCGGACACCACCGTGGACAGTTCGGGTTCACCGCGCAGCACCAGCGGTGTGACGTTCCAGACCGAGTCCTCGGTGTACGCGGCAACCGCGAAGTCGAGATCGGTGGTCATCGGCCCAGCCGTGGCATCAGACACCGGATCATCGTCGCAGACAAGCGCTCCGCACGGGAGACATTCGCGATCTCGACGCGGTATCAGATCCCTCCACCCGGTCATCGGCCAAACCACCACCGGTCGACGCTCAGTGATGGTACGTCGCTCTCCGCATCGCTTCCCGGAGTCGCCGGACCCGGGCGCGCCGGGGCGCGATCCGATCGCGGAGGGCCCAGGCTTCTTCGCGTTCCCGCAGGAACGCGGCGCGCCGGCGCAGGCGGTCGAGTTGGTCGGTCGTCTTGGCCGCGCTCTCGGTCATCGGCGTACTCCCTGGTGGGCGACAGGGCAGATTCCGGTGCACTTTCGAGTCTGACAGCGAGCGAGCTTCCCCGCCGCGAATCGCCGACGGTACCGTTCCGGCTTATGCAGATCCTCGTCGTGGACCACCCGCTCGTCGCCCACAAGCTCACCGCGCTGCGGGACGAGCGCACGGACTCGCCCACGTTCCGGCGGCTGACCGAGGAGCTCGTCACGCTGCTCGCCTACGAGGCCACCCGGGACGTCCGCACCGGTCCGGTCACCGTCCAGACGCCGGTCGCGGAGGCCCAGGGCGTCAAGCTGACGGCACCGAAGCCGCTGGTGGTGCCGATCCTGCGGGCCGGCCTCGGGATGCTCGAGGGCATGTCCCGGCTGCTGCCGACCGCGGAGGTCGGGTTCCTCGGCATGATCCGGAACGAGCAGACCCTGACGGCCTCGACGTACGCCGAACGGCTGCCGGAGGACCTGTCCGGTCGCCAGTGCTACGTGCTCGACCCGATGCTGGCCACCGGCGGCACGCTGGCCGCGGCGATCCAGTTCCTGGTCGTCCGCGGCGCCGACCACATCACCGCGATCTGCCTGCTCGCCGCGCCCGAAGGCGTCCAGCGAATCGAGCAGGAGCTCGCCGACCTCGACATCCCGTGCAACCTCGTCATCGCCGGCATGGACAGCCACCTGAACGACAAGGGCTACATCGTCCCCGGCCTCGGCGACGCCGGCGACCGCCTCTACGGCGTCGCCCAATAGCCCTTGCGTCCGAAGAAACGTGGCCTATAGCCCTCGCATCTTCGGACGTAAGGACCTGGGTCAGAAGGTGCCCGGGAGGTCTGCGGCTTCTAGGGAGACGAGCTGCGCCGGCGTCGGGGCGGTGAGCTCGGACAGGCGGTGGGCCTGGCGTTCGGTCATCGCCTGGAAGATCTGCCGGGCGGACCGGCCGTTGCCGAAGCCCTCGCCGCGCGGCAGTTCCTCGAACAGCTGCGACAGTGCGCCGCGCGCGTCCACGGTCACCTCGTACTGGTGCTCGCGCGCCTGGAACTCGACGATCGCGACCAGCTCCGCGGCGGTGTAGTCCTCGAACATCAGCGTCCGGGTGAAGCGCGACGACAGACCGGGGTTGGAGCCGATGAACCGGGACATGTCGTTGACGTACCCGGCCACGATCACGACAAGATCGTCGCGGTGGTCCTCCATCAGCTTGACCAGCGTCGCGATCGCCTCGGCGCCGAAGTCGTTGCCGATGCCAACCGGTGCCAGCGAGTACGCCTCGTCGATGAACAGCACGCCACCGAGCGCCTGGGTGACCGCCGCGGTGGTCTTCGGACCCGTGTGGCCGACGTACTCACCGACGAGCGCGGTCCGGTCGACCTCGACCAGGTGTCCGCGGCGCAGCAGCCCGAGCGCCTTGAGTACCCGGCCGTACAGCCGGGCCACTGTGGTCTTGCCGGTGCCTGGATTGCCTGCGAAGACGAGGTGACGGCTCAGCGGCGGCGCCGGCAGACCGGCCTCCTGCCGCATTCGGACCGCCTGCATCAGCTTCACCATCGACTGGACGTCGCGCTTCACCCGATCGAGGCCGACCTGTTCGTCCAGCTCGGCCAGCACGTCCTCGAGCGTCTCGTCATCGGGCGGCATGCTCTCGGCCAGGGCCGCGGCCGGGCTGACGGCAGGCGCACCGGCTGCGGCCGCGATCGGCGTCTCGGCGGCCATCGGTACGCCGTCGATCGTGCAGTCCTCGAAGGTCGGATTCGCCCCGTCCTCCTGGCCGATCGCCTCCACGCAGTCCCGGATGCGCAGGTGCTGGAAGACCGGGGCGGACGCCTTACTCAGGTGCAGTGCCGGGTACTTCGTGCCGGTCACGTCACAGTCGGCGTACGTACCGGCGGCCTTCTCCGCCAGGAAGATCCCGTTCTTGGCGACCCCCGACACCCGCAGCGCTCGCACGGCCGGCGCGGCACCGGCCCACACCACGAGGCCGGAGCCGTCGCAGTCCTCGATCGTGGTCGCAGCGATCTCGGCGGCGCCGCCACTGCCCACCACGATCCCGGCCGCCTTCGAGCCGCTGACCCGGACCGCTTCGAGGCTGGCCAGTCCCTCGCCTGCCAACTCGATCCCGGTCCCAGCGGTTCCACTGACCGACGAGGCCCGGACGCCAGTCGCCGCGGTGGTTTCCAGGTGGATCCCGGTTCCAGCGCCGGTGATCCGGCAGTCCACCGTCTCGGTCGTCGCCGCATCGACCACGGACACCCCGGTCAGGCCGACGTCGCTGATCCCGCATCGGGTCAGCTCGACCCGAGACGAGGCCGTCGCGTGCACGCCGTGCTCGGCACCTTCGCGCACCAGACAGTCGGTCAACCGGGCGGTCGCCGTACCGGTCAGATGGACGGCGCTGTACGCCGCGCGATCGAAGCGGCTGTCCGTCAGCGTCGCGGTCGCGGAGTCCGAGACCAGTACGGCGTTCGCGCCCGCGTCGGCGACGATGCAGCCAGCCGCGACGAGATCCGCTTGGTCCTGGATCACCAGCCCACTGGCCCGCGCGTTCCGGATCCCGCAGTCGGTCAGCTCACCCCGGGCCGAACCGGCCGCATGGACGCCAGGCCCACCGGCCTGATCGATGCGTACGTCGGTCAGCGCGGCGCTCGACCCGTCCTCGAGAAGAACCCCAGCCATCCCGGTCTGCCGGAGGACACCGTCCGTTGCTTCGAGCCGGCTCGCGCCGCGCAGCCGGAAGCCGTACCCCGAGGTCGCGGTCAGTCGCAGCCGGGACGCATCGAGGAAGGCAGCGCCCGAGAGCACCACACCGATCCCGTCGATCGTGTCGATCACGGTGTCCTCGGCCTTCGCCCGGACCCGGCCGGACAGGTGCACCGCGGCCAGGCGGCCTTTCTCCAGCCGGGACCGGCGCAGCATCAGCGTGGTGACACCGTACCCGGTCAGGTCGGAGCCCTGCTCGGCCCCTTCGTTGCCTCGGGCATGGATCCGGCCACCGGTCACGACACAGTCCTCGACCAGCAGTCCGGCGCCGGGCGCCACTCCGATGGCCGGCGTACTCCCGTCGTCGCCGGTGGCCCGAATCACCAGGCCACGCAGCGAACACTCGAGGCCCTCGGCCACCACCGCCGGTTCGCCAGGGACGCCGGTCAGCGTGACGCTGCCCTGTCCGTGTTCGGCGATCACCGCGACCGAGCGGTCCAGCCGGACCTGCTCGACGTACTCGCCGGCGCTGACGACGATCACGTCACCCGGCGCGGCGGCCCGGACCGCCTCGGAGATCCGGCGAAAGGTCCCCCGGCCCTTCGGGGCCACGTAGCGGTTCGTCACTGTGCTCCTTGAGACTGTGCGCCCTGAGACTGTGCGCCCTGAGACTGTGCGCCTTCAGAACCTGGCGGCACCCAGAGACCGGACGCGGTGATCTCCGGCGGCACCGTAACACTGCCCGGCAGCACCAGCGGCGACGTGGGTGACTGGTACCACGACGGGTTGATCGAGGCTCGGTAGGCGCTGGTCAGGAACACGCTCTGGATCGATTTCTCGAAGACCCGGAACGGCAACTGCAGCCAGAAGTCCCCGAACCCCTGCCGGTGGAAGTACCGCGTCCCGCCGATCCCGGTGGCGAGGTTCTTCACCAGCGCCGTGCTCACCCCGGATGTCAGGGACGCGACGGCGTTGATGCCGCCGTCGCCGATCGCCTCCCAGCCGGTCAGCTTGACCGTCGTACCGTCGGCGTTCGAGACACCGAAGATCGCCGCGTTCATCGCTCCGTTGACGAAACCGGCCAGCACGGACGGGCCGAGGTTGAACCCGAAGTCGAAGGTTCCGCCCCGCCAGCGGGTGGGACCCTCGTTGCCGCCCCACTCGTTCGACCAGGACTTGTCGTGGTTGAGCGGCCGGCGGTTCCAGTGCTTGCCGCTGTCGACGTTGGTCAGCCCGAGCTTGAGGTTGCGCAGCGACCCACCGAGCTTGGTCTCGGTCACCGCGGTCCCGATCCCGGTCTTGATGGTCGAACTGACCGCGGCGTTCATCAGTGACTTGAGCGCGTCCTTGCCGGTGAACGGCTTGTTCTGCGCGGCCGAGACGATCGCGTTCACGATCAGGTTCGCGGCGAACTCGAGCACGAAGTCCTGGGCGAACTCCAGCAACGCCTTCTGCGCGACCACCTTCCAGTACGGCGCATACCGCGCCTCGCTGAAGGCGGCCCCGCCCGGCGGCGTGATCGTGGTCCCGTGCACGGTCCACTCGGTGTTGTTCAGCCACGGCATCCGCTGCGCCTCGCGAACCCGCCGGCCCCAGCCGCGCAGCTCGGTCAGCGCTCCGCGGAAGTCGTACTCGTTGCCGGTCAGGTGCAGCCGGTTGTCTCGCAGCTCGAAGACCAGACCGTTGTCGGACCGTTCGCCGAGCAGGTTCCCGTTCCGGTCGTACAGCTTCCACTGGCCACGCCACGCGTCGGTCTCGAGGAAGTTGTTGCCGGACGGCTGCCGATCTCGCACCACCGTCCCGTGGTCGAACTCCTTCCAACGCCCGTACTGCGTGATGCCGTTGTCCAGGTGGTACTCACGGATCCGGATCGGCCCGTCGGTGACGTGTAACGGCGTCTCCCGAACCACCACGGTGCTCCCGGGGACCTGGTCCCGGCTGTAGGCGGCACCACGGACCCAGTCGGCCTGCCACCCGCCGTCGCCGGTGCTCCACACCCGCTCCAGGTGCACCGAACCGGCCGCCTGGTTCCCGAACTTGTCGAACTCGCCGCTCCGCCAGCCGTTCGCGGTCCACCAGGACTCGACATACCGTCCTCCGTCGAGCATCCGCCGATCGCGAACCAGGTTGCCAGCGGCATCGAAATCACGGAACGAGTCGTCCCAGGACAGCGAATCGTCGGTGGACCCGCGGAAGTACTGCCGCTCGCCGCCGCGACCGCCGATCGCGGTTCCGTTCAGGTCCACCTCGCGCCAGGTCCAGCGGGCCGAGTCGGACGCACCGGTCCCCTCGATGAAGATGCCGGCGCGGTCGGGGCTCTGGTGTGACAGCCCGGTGAGGTTGCCGTGCGCGTCGCGCTCGGTCCAGACCGTCCGGATCGCCGGATCGGTGTACTCGCGGACCACGCCACCCGGCCGGCTCTCCCGGACCACAACCCAGTTCCCGTTCAGGTGCTGGACGTCCTCCCAGCCCTGGCCGTTGGTCAGCCGCCAACCACGATTCGCGCCTGCCTCCCAGGGCACGCCGCCACCACTCGGGTGCGGGACCGCCGGCTGCCCGGCGAGGTCGCCGACCTTGATCTTCGTCCCGTCTCCGAGAGTTCCGGACGACCGAACGAAGTTGCCATGGGCATCGATATCCACCGCCGCGCCGTCCATCCCGACGTACCGGGTGCCGTGCTGGTTTCCCTTGGACCAGCTGAAGATCTGGAAGCGGTTGTCGTCGGCGAGGTGGGCGACCGAACCGCCCGGACGCGGATTGTCGAACAGCCGGCCGTCCCGGATCCAGACCGGCGGCCGTTGCTCGCCTTGGCGGATGACCGTCAGCAACTCGGTGCCGATGTTCACCGCGCTGCCGGAATCCTTGCCCTGCCGCGCATGCTGGAGCCAGGTTTCGGCCCTGGTCACCGTGCCGTCCGCTGCACGGGTCATCGTGTACTCGCGGTACTGCCCGGCCGTCTCGGGGAGATGCCAGGAACCCCACTTCTGCTGCGCGACCACGGTCTCGGTCCGGGTTCCGACCGTCCGCGTGAACGTGTCGGTCCAGCCGTCTCCGATGCGCTCCAAGCTCCGGTTGCCCTGGGCGATCACCGACGCGTGGTCGTCGTACCGGTGCCACTGCCAACTGCCGTCGGCCTGCTTTGTCGCCAGCACGTGCCCGGTCCCGGTGTGGTACTTCTGCAGCCCGTCCCGGTACTCGCGGATCGTCTGGTACGAGTGGTTCACGTCGCGCCAGCCTGTGCCGGCGGTGTCGAAGTGGCGCGTGCCCCAGTCGGTGCGAGCACCGCCCTGGTAGCTGACCCACCCGGTGCTGCGGTCGAACCGGCCGAAGCCCAGTGTGTCGGTCCGCCGGAAGCTGTCCAGCACCGATCCGTCCGGCAGCCACCGCCGCTCGAACACCTCCACCGGCTTCCCGGTCGAGCTCATCAGTTTGATCCGCCCGTTCTCCGCCCCCGACAACTCCACCTTCCCGCGGTGGAATGCCCCGGGCCCGTCCACGTTGGTGCCTTCGATCCGGCGCCAGGTGTTGTCGGTCCGGTTGACGACGTACGTGAACTCGGTCGGACGGCCGCCGCGGACGACCGGGAAGCCCTGCTCGGTGAGGTGACCGTCGCGGGAGAACACGTGGAACTCGCCGTTGCGCGGGCTGCCCGGGACGTGTACCTCGACGCGTACGCCGCCGTCGTTGGGGTCGATCCTGACCCGGTGTGGCGTCGGGACCCGAGTTCCGTGGTGGTCTGTCAACGTGATGCCGTTGCGGTCGCGGGTGACGCGGCTGACGTCGACACCGATCGCGTGCCCGTCCAAGTCGGTCACCTCGCGGATCACGCCGCCTTGCAGGTCGAAGACGTCGTGCCCGCCGGCCCGGGTGACGGTGATCTCGCCGGCCGGATTGAAGGTCACGGTCCGGCCCGGGATCGGCTGGAAGTTGTTGTCGAGCCGGCGCGCGCCGTTCGCGGTGATCTCGAGGAACCCGGTCTCGCCGGGCAGGGTGACCCGGTGTCCGTGCGCCTGGACGACGCCGGTGTCGTCGTACACGTGGTAGTTGCCGTGGTCAACGACTCGGTATCCGACACCTTGGACGTGTTCGACAGTGCCGTACGAACCGTACAGGGCGACGTTGCCGTGGACGTCGTGGACGACGAACTGCCGGCTGTTCGGCCCGCCGAGCGGGACGTGCACATCGAGGTACTGTCCGGTGTGGTCGAAGGTCCGCCCGACCCCGCCGGCATCGGTGATCCGGAAGCCGCCGCCATCGACAGCGGTCACCGTCCCCGGCAGGCGGTTGCCGCCGGCATCCATCAGCACCAGGTCCCGGCCGCGGTACAGGAAGGCCTGGCCCGGGTTGCCCGGATCATGGACCCGGATCGCGGTCGCGGTCTGACTGCCGTCCCGGCCGTACCACCGCAGGCCGTCGATTCCGTCGCCACTGACCCGGATCTGACCGTTGGGCAACAGCTCGGCCCGCGTGTTCGGGATCGGCGTCCCCTGGACGTCGACCAGCCGGACACCGCCCGCCGCGTCACCTTCGGCGAACCAGGTGCCGCGCGCCTGGCCCGGACCGGTGAGCGCCTGCCGGACCGGTGGGACGTGCACGGTGTTCACGACGATCGGTGGCGGGGCGGCGGCGCTGAGCGCGGACCCGGTGGTGTCCCCGGGCGCGCGGAACACCGCGGCCCGAGCGGCGAAATCGTCCTCCCAGGCCGTACTGAGCTGCTTGCCCTTGCCGGCCGTCTGCTCCCACTGCGCGGGCTTCGGCATCGACAGGAACTGGTCGTTGTTGTGCAGCACGTTGCCGCGCAGGTCCGTGGCCAGGTTGGCGAACTGCTGCCCGCTCCAGACCTTGTCGAACTGGTTCACGCCGTCCGCGGTCCAGATCACCCGGACCGAGTCGGCCTGCGGATTGCGCAGTACGGTGATCGTCAGCTCGTCGCCGAAGCCCGGCTTGCTGACGTGGATGGTCAGAGAAAGTCCGTCCACACTCGTCGTGGTCCGGGTGGCGATGTCTTCCAGGCCCTCGAACTTCTGCAGGTTGGCCAGCTCGAACGACTTCGCGAAGTCGCCGAACGCGCTCTCCGAGGACATCCCCGGCCACTTCGCCGTGATCACCTCGTCGAACCGCGCGGCCGGGATCTGCTCGGCCTTCACCGGGATGATCCGCAGGTCGCCTTCGAACCGGTCCGGGCCGGTCCGGACCAGGTTGGCCGGCGACAGCGTCACCTCCCACTGGTCCTGGTTCCACGGCTTCGCCTGGCCTTCCCAGTGGTACCCGTCGGGGTACGACATCGCCAGCTTGCCGTGCGCCGGCGGTACGTCGATCTCGAACACGACCCGGTTGGAGTTGACCCCGTTCTTCGCCCACTCGTCCTGGAACTTCATCGTGCTCGAGGTGGAGATCGGCAGTCGCTCGACGAACGAGTCGGCCTGCGCGCTGAGCGGGTCCATCGACACTCCGCGGTACACGGTCACGTTGTCCGCGGGGCCCTTGAACAGCAGGTCCTTGGTGATCGTGTCGAAGTTCTTCACCTTCCCGACCAACGTGCCGTCGGCGAGGGCGGTCGGGTTCACATAGCCCTCGAAGCCGCGCTTCGACGTGAAGGCGCCGCCCATCACGTCCTTCATCAGGTTCTCCACGGCCTTGTTCGACGCGGCTGCGGTCAGATGCGTGCGCGACAGGTCGACCTGGGCGTTCCACCGGGTCGCGTCCGCGCCGGTGAGGTGCGGCGGCGCCACCGGCGTCGGAAGGTGACCGGTCTCGCTCGGGCCGATGCCGTGGAACGCGCCGGAGCGGTCGTAGTGCAGCGGACCTTGCGGCGACACCACGACAAGCCCGTCATCGGTGACCTTCACCGGCCACTTCCCGCCGACGCCGGTGTCGACCAGGCCGGTGTCGAGGCTGCCGAGCCGGCCTTCCAGTGCGACCGGCTGTCCGTCGAACAGGCCGCCGTTCAACGGGAACGACTCGCCGATCTGGTTGGCCCGGCCGCCGAAGCCGAGGCTGTAGGTCCAGGAATGGTCCCCGCCCCGCGTGATCGTCAACGTCCGTCCGGCCACCGAAGCCTCGAAGGACTCCGCACCTACGCCGTGCATCGTGACGTTTGAGCCGCTGATTTCGAAATGTACGCCGGAGTTGCCCGGCAGGTCGTACATCCGGCCACCACCACCGGGCAGCCGCGGCCGCTCCTTCAGCGAGTCGGCCAGCAGGTTGTCCAACTGGTTCTGGACGCCGTCGGCGGAGAGGCCGTGTTTGCCCTCGAACGCGTTCTTCGCGGCAGCCAGGTCGTGCTCCGCGGCGTGCAGGTCGATGTGGACCTGCTCGCCGACCGACGGCCCGCTGGACGGACCGTCGACCCGCTGCCCGTGCACCGCGACGTTCTCGTGTGCGATGTCCAGGTTGTTCTGCGCCCGCTGCACCGGAGCGAAGTCGTCCATCGTGGCGTTCACCACGGCGTCGGTGTCGCCCGGCTTGCGGAACACCCCCGCCTTGGCCGCCAGGTCGGCGTTCCAGGCCGCGGTGACGGACTGGTTCTCCAGCTTGCCCTGCGCGTTGTAGTGCCAGTTCGCGCCGTCATTGCCCAAAACCTGGACCCCGCCGCTGTCGAGCGGACGGACGGTCAACTGATCGGGTACGACGTTCCCGTCGAGCGTCGTGATCCGGAAGTCACCGTCCGGCCGGTGGATCAGTACCCGGTCGTCGATCCGCGGCAAGCCGTCCGCCTTGGTCAGCCGCACGCCCTGGTCGAGGACGACCCCATTGCTGTCGAACCGCGTCGTCGTACCGCTGGCGGTGTCGGTGAACCGGATCGATCCGCCGCTCAACGGATCCACTCGCCCGTTCGGTCCACCGCCGTGCAGGTTGAAGGTGGTCATCCCACCCTCGAGCCGCTCCACCTTGACGACCGCGCCCGGGTGGTCGGGCAACCCGGTCAACGGAATGTCGGTCTTTCCCGGCGAGAACGAATGGACGGTGTTCGGCTGGATCGGTACGTCGGACCTCGGGACGGTGACCGGCTGGACGTGCACGCCGGGCGGGCTGACCGTGTTCTGGGTCCCGGCCAGGCTGGGGGTGTCGACCCGAAGGTTGCCGGGGGCACCCACTTTGAGGTCCGCGGGTCCACCGTTGAGCAGGTCGAGGGCCGCGTTCACCCGGTCGACGGTCGGCGGAGTGACCGCGTGGGTCGTCCCGTGGGCCGACGGGGCCGGCAGGTTCACGATCTCGTCGATCGACAACCGCATCTGGTTGGCCGCGAAACCGTGCGAGGTGCCTTCACCGATCGAGGTGGCGAAGTGCGGCGAGACGGTCGGAGTGTTGTTGCGCAGCGCGCCGCCGACCAGGTCGCTGATGCTGGCCTGCGGGGAGGCAACGTGCAACGAGCCGAGGTTCGCGACCGAGGGCGGCGACACGGTCACGCCGCCGGCGACGTGACCGACCGAGGTCCCGTTGACCGGCAGCGACGGCATGTTGGTGGTCAGGCCGTTCACCCCGGCGGTGGCCGGGACGTGCACGCCGCCGGTCGTCACCGTCGTCGGGGTGTGGACGCTGATCCCGACGTTGCCGGTGCCGAGGTTGTTCATCGGGGCCAGATGCAGGTCGTCGATCGCGGTGAAGGCGTGACCGGCGGTGAAGCCGGACCCGGTGGCCATGCCCAGGTTGTTGATGTGGACCGAGGGGATCCTGACTTCGGGGGTCATCAACTGACTCAGGAAGCCACCCTTGCCGACCGAGGCGGCGGCACTGGTGTCGATCGGGATCGCGCCGATGCCCCGGCCGATGGCACTGATCGTCGGGAGACCGAACACGTTCTGGGCGAGCACGCCGCGACCGATGACGCCGACCTTCAGGGCCTGGGTGAAGGCCTGGAAGTTCGACATCCCCATCGCCTTGAAGGCGCGGATCTCGTCGGCGGCGACCGGGAGGAAGATCCGGGTCCATTGCAGGCCACCGAAATGGGCGGACAGGAACTCCCTGCCGCCGGTCCAGAGCGAGCTGAAGCCCTTGCCGAGATTCGCGAACCCCTTGCCGATGGTGGCGGGCACCTGGGTGAAGGCGAGCGTGAACTTGTTGAACGCGCCGATCGAGATCTTGCCGAAGTTGTTGACGAAGTTCCCGGCGCCGATCACGAAGTTCCGGATGTTCGAGATGACGAACAGGCCGGTCTCACGGATCGCGAGGTTCGCCAGCATCGGCATCGCCTTCAGGCCGGCCAGCAGGCCGTTGAAGAGGAAGTCCTTGCTGAAGACGGATTTGAACGTGTTCGCGATGCCCTTGATCCCGGCGCCGATGCCCTTCGCGATGCCCTTCAGGATGCTGAAGATCGGCAGCGCCTTGGTGGTCGGCGCGATCAGGCCGAGCCCGGCCAGGAACAGGTCGAGGAAACTGGCGTCGCCGTTCGCGACGTCGACGATGGTCTTGATGAACAGCGCCAGGTTCACGCCGAGCGCGAGCAGCGCGATCGGGCCGCCGAAGATCAGCGCCGGGATGATCAGGATGATCGCCAGCCACTTGAACGCTTCCCAGAACGACCTCGCAGGCCGAGATCGGCAACTGGATGTGCGGAGACGCCGTTGATCCGGTCGGCGTAGCTGGACGCCCGGTCGGACTGTTCGTTGCCGGCCTGCGGGCGATGTCGTCCTGTGCGTCTCCCGCTCCGGGTCGTCCTCGGCCAGCCCGCGGCCCGCGGCGAGTGCCGCGTCAGCCTTGCGCTGCTGCTCCTCGACCACACCGTGCCACTCCCGCAGCGCGGTGGCCGAGGTCTCGAACGCCTTCAGCCACGTCCTCGACGTGACCGCGCAACCGGTCGTCCACCTTGCCGCGGAGCGCGTCCGCGGTGGCGCCGACGAACACGCTGTCGTCTGTTGGTGTTCATCACCGCCTCGATCGCGTTGAAGATCTCCCGGGCCTTGCCGCCGAGTTTCTGCAGCACGTCGGCCAGTTGACCGATGGTCTCGGGCTCCCCGGGGGTGGGGTCCGCCGCCCAGCCCGATGGCGTCCCAGTCGCCCGGCCGTGGCATGCCAACCCCTCCTCGTGATCCGGTGCCCGGTAGATGTCTCCGTACTGACCACGCCGTACCGGCCGCCGAGGTTCAGATCGAAATGAACCCGACCGGGTCCTGCGGCGTGGTCAGTACGGAACTGACCGAGGTCGAGGAGGCGTCGTGCCGGACAGACTCAAGTTGGACTACAACCTGCTCAACGACGCCAAGCGCGACCTGGAAGAACTCGCGGGGAACATCAAGCCGACGCTCGAACGACAGCCTGTTCAACACGCTGGCCAACCAGGACAGCTCGGACATCCTCGGCAGCAGCGCGATCGACTATTGCCGTCACCGGCCTGCACACCAACGCGCAGGGCACGATGGCCAAGGCCGAGGACGGCCTGAAGAAGCTGGCCGGCTCGTTCGGGTCGGTCGGCGAGGCGTTCCTGCAGTTCGACGCCGAGATCTCCCAGGGGATGAACGCCACCAACAGCAACCTCGCGCTGTCGAACTACTACCGGGACAAGTCCCAGTGGGACTACTACCAGGCCCACAAGTCGGAGTGCGAGGGACCGGGCGAGAAGCCGGACTTCTGCAATGCCACCAACCCCGGTGACCATCCGCCGCTGGACCAGGTGATCACCACCGACCGCGGCAACATCCACACGCATCTCACCGTCGATGACAAGGGCAATGTCATCAAGGAGGAGAGCACGGTCACGTACGACGGCAAGACGTACAACTCGGTCACGACGTACGGCGACGACCGGCACCACATCGTCACCGACAGCACGTATCCGGACGGCAGCACGGTGCACAACGACACCCAGTTGCAGACCGACGGCAGCGGCTCGATGAAGACCACCAACAGCGACGGCACGTGGAGCGAGTTCACCCGCGGCCCGAACAAGTCCGACGGATCCCCGGCCGACTGGGTCGAGACCGAGGCGAGCAAGGACGCCAACGCCGACGACAAGTCCGGTGACGACGACCGGCCCCAGCGTCCACCCGTCGGCGGCGGCAGCAAAGTGTGATCTGACCCGGCGTTCACTACCACCCACCTGAGGAAAGGCACTCCAGACATGGCGTACGACGGCATCAACCTCGACTACGGCAAGATCGTCGAGGTCACCACCCTGATGACCAACGCCCACGACCAGATCTCGCCGATGATCGAGAACCTGCGCACGCGGGTCAACACCCTGGTCGACGACGGCATGGTCTTCAAGCAGTCCAGCGAGGTCATCCGCAACACCTACAACAACTTCGACACCAGCCTGAAGGCCGCGGTCAAGGGCATCCAGGACTTCTCGGACATGTTCAACAGCATCAAGAAGAACGCCGAGGAGTTCGACCAGGGCATCAGCACGAGCCTCAACCAGGCCAAGTAGCCCACCGCACCAAGAAGGCGCTCCAGGCAATTGCCTGGAGCACCTTTTCTATTGGACCCGAAGAGTGGTGAGCGGGATCTGGAGGGCTAACGGCTGTGCGCCGGGGCCGGTGGTCCAGGCCCGGCCGACCCGCGGGGTGGCCCGGATGATGTTCGGGCCCAGGCGGACGCCGATGAGCTCGCCGTCGCCGAGTGAACGGGCCTCGAGCAACAGACCGCGCCGCGCCCGCCGGGCTGCCGACGCCCAACCACTCATCCCGGACTGGAAGCCGTCCGTGGTGGCGCCGAAGACCAGGCCGACACCTTGGTCGCGCCCGGACACCACGATGTCCTTCAGGAGCTTGTCGGCGGCGGCCGTCATCACCAGGTCGGCGTCGTCGATCACCACCACCTTCGGACCCGGGAGCTGGTCGAGCGTGGCTCGCAGTGCATCCTCGGCCGGATCCGCCTGGCTCATCAGCACGACCTGCGGATGCCGCTGCAACATCCGCAGCGGCGACTCGCGTGGCGTGATCACGACCAGCGACGATCCACCAGCAAGCAGAGAGACCGCCAAGCACGACAGGGCATTGCTCCGCCCCGACCCCGGCGGTCCGAGTACGGCGTACGACGATCCGACGCCGGCCAGGTCGACCCCGACGGCACCGCCCTCGTCGCCGCCGAGCCCGATCAGACCCCACTGCGGCCGACGATCCGCTGCCGGCACACGCTCGTACGCGTCCGCGAACTCGACCGAAGACGGAAGTTCCGCGATCGTGAACGGCCGCCGCGCGGCCGCCACCTTCGCATCCCGCTTCCGCGCCTCGACCGCGATCGCCTTGATCGCATCCACCTGCTCGGATCCACCACCCGCCGCCAGCACCGCGACCTGCGTCTCCGTCGCCGTCAGCACATGCCAACCGCGACCGGGCATCACCATCGAGGGAACCTTGGCCAGTCGCAGCCCGGCCGCCTGGTAGTCCGTCCGATCGGCCTGCCGCAGCAGCAGCTTGTGGTCGTTGTGCGAAGCCAGCCGCCCACCGAGCAATGACCGCTCCGAGGTAGCGATCAGGTGAATGCCCAGACCGCCGCCTTCACGCAGCAACCGCATCACGTCCTGCAACAGCTGCCCGTGATCATGCTCGTCGAGCATCACCGACAAGGCATCCCAGCCATCGATCAGCACCAGCACATGCGCAGGCCGCTGCGCCTTCGGCAGCACCTTGCGCAGCTCGTTCAGTCCGGTCGCGTTGTGCTGCCCGGCCAGCTCCTGGCGCTCGCTCAGCTCCTGATTCAGCCGCCGCAGCAGCCGGCTCAGCCGCTCCATGTCATGCCGCGAAACGACCGCACCACAATGCGGCAAGGTCTCCAGCGGTGCGAGCCCACCACCCGCCGCGTCGATGCCGTAGATGTGCACATCGGCAACGCTGAGATGCTGCGCGGCCGATCCCGCCATGGTCCGCAGCGCTTGCGTCCGTCCCGACCGGGGCGCCCCGATCACATACAGATGGCCGAAGGTATCGAAGTCGATGCCCGCCACCCGCCGCTGCTGCAATGCGGGGATGTCTTCCAACGCGTACGGCACGAACATCGGCGTCTGACTGGTGTCCGGTAGTTCGTCGAGCAGGATCTGCGATTCCAGTGCCGGCTGCCAAGGCTTCGGCTGTACGGCGAAGTCGTCCAACTGCCCGGCCGCCGCGCGCAAGGCCTCCACCAGCACCTGCAGATCGGTCGCTGCCACCGTACCGCCGGGACCCTCGTCGACGTCCGGCTCCGCGTCACGATCGATAGGTCGCCCGAGCTCATCCCACGGCAGCTCAGTCACCTGAACGCCCGCCGGATCGACCGGCCCCTCCGGTTCAGCGCCGTCTTCCCTCTCGCCCCCGACCCAGGCCGTCTGGAACAGATCCGCCAACCGCGGACCGCGCCGGATCACCGCCCGCCCGGGGATCGCCGCACTGATCGACGCGGCCTCGTTCACGTCGACCACGTCCTGGCTCTCGGACTGGTCCGTGACGCGCAGCGCGATCCGCAGGTTCGTGTTGGCGCGGATGTCCGCGGTGACCACACCGGCCGGGCGCTGGGTGGCCAGAATCAGGTGAATACCGAGCGAACGACCGCGCTGGGCGATCCCGATCAGACCCGGAACGAAGTCCGGGATCTCGCGCACCATCGCGGCGAACTCGTCGATCACCAGCAGCAGCCGCGGCAGCCGGGCCAGCTCGGGATCGACCGCCCGCTTGGCCTGGTAGTCGGGCAGATCCTTCGCATCCGGCCGCCGCCAGGATCCGCTCCCGGCGGCGCAGCTCGGCCTCGAGCGACTCCAGCACCCGCTCGACCAGATGCGCGTCCAGGTCGGTGACCATGCCCAGCGTGTGCGGCAGTCCGGCGCACTCCTTGAACGCGCTGCCGCCCTTGTAGTCGACGAGTACGAACGTCAGCTCATCCGGCCGGTTCGCGACCGCCAGCGACGCGACCATCGTCTGCAGCAACTCCGACTTCCCGGATCCCGTCGTACCGGCGATCAGGCCGTGCGGCCCGTCGGCGACCAGGTCGATGGTGAACTTCCCGTCGAAGTCGGTGCCGAGGACGAACGACGTACTCGCGGGCCGTCGCCGCCACCGGGCCACCACGTCGTCGGTGGACGGCGGCTCGAGGTCCAGCTCGTCGAGCAGCCGCACCATCTTCGGCAGGCCCGCGTCGTGGTCCGGGCTGACATCGCGCACCGGCGCCAGAGCGCGGGCGATCTGCTCACACCACTCCGGCGCGACCAGGTCGGCGCGAACCTCCGTCTGATCCGGGATCCCGGGCCGCCGCACTGTCAGCGTCTCGCCGGCCGCCGCGACCACCGCGCTGCACTCCTGCGGCAGCAACCGCTCGTCACGATCCAGGCAGACGGCGTACACACCGACGGCAGGGCCTTCGGTCAGCACCTGCACGAAGCCAGGAACGTCCCGCAACCGCCGCGAACCGTCCGCGATCACCACGATCTCGGAGTCGACCGGGTCCGGCGTACTCGAGGCGGTCGCCCGCCGATGCCGACCTTGAACCTGCGACACCAGCTCGCCGATCCGCGCCGCCGTGGTCGCCTCGTCGTTCGCGATCAGGACCGCCGCCGGCGCCTTGTCCGGCCGCAGGTGCGGCAGCCACCGCACCCAGTCCCAGTCCTCCGCGTTGTCCGACTCGGCGAGCACCACGATCCGCAGCGCCTGCGGCGAATGCAGTACGGCGGCCTGCACGGTCAGCCAGCGCGCCAGCCCGCGAACGGTGTCCGCCGGCCCGGCGATGCCCAGTACGCCGTGCGCCCGCAACGGTACGGCGATCGGCGCGTCCGGGATGGTCCACCGAATCGTCCGGTGGTTCTCCTCGCGGCCCTGGTCGTCGAGCTCCTTCAACGACGGCTGGTCCGCGGTGCCGACGCGCAACAGCAGATAGTCCGGATCGCTGCGCCGACGCTCCCACAGCCGGCTGCCCGGCCTGGTCGCCAACTGGGCGATCCGCACCGGGTCCGGCGCGGTCAGGTTGCGGATCAGGCGCTCCCGGGTGACCGCGTCCGAGATCTCCTTCTCGAGCGCCGCCTTCCGCGCGAAGTACCGGCGCCGGGCCTCGATGTGGTCGGCACGGTTGGTCCGCCGGCTGGAGAAGAAGTTCATCCCCATCATCAGTGGACTCAGCAGCGTGAACACCAGGAAGTAGTACGAGTTGAACAACCCGACCATGACCAGACCGAGCACGACCGGCGCGAGCACCACCGGCCACGGGAACGGCCGCTTCTGCGGTGGCGACGGCGGCGGCGGTAGCCGGACCTTCTCGTCGTCGAGGTGCGGCGCGAGCCGCGGCGGCCGGTTGTAGTCCAGCGTGAACCCGTCATCGGCCAGGCGTACGGCGGCTTGTGGCTCGAGCGAACCGCTGCAGCGCAACAGCACCGGCCCGACCGCGAGGTCCTCGTCCGGCGGCCACTCGTTCACCTGACCGATCGGAACCTCACCAGGATCGACGATCCGGGTCCCGGCCTGCTCGTGCGCGGTCTCCGGATCGCGAACCCGGATCGCGCTGGTCGCCGCATCGTCTTCGGGCGGACCGATCCGCCGACTGGTGACGGCACCGGCCACGTCCTCGGTCCGATGCCAGTACGCCTCGCCACTCGGTCCCACCGTGACCCACAAGCCACGAGCGGGTACGCCGGTTCCCTCGAGCCGGATGGCACACATCGGATCCGCGCCGATCTCGTGGCTCCCCGGACCGACCCGCCACACCCGTCCGGCGTGCGGCCCGGAGACGGCGTGCAGCTCCACCACAACCGGCGCCTGCCCAGTCGGCGCGCCCTGGAGTAGATCGGGTACGTCGACCGGCCCGCCGACCCCGAGCACGCCACCCTCACGAACTCCGGACTGGGCGAGTGGTGCCGCCGCGTCCAATCGCCGGCGGCCGAGGAAGAGCGTCGTACCCGGTGTGCCCAGGCCGTCGGCGAGGCCGCCGACCGACAGACCGCGCGGAACCCGGACGACCCGGTCGGCGCGCGTGCCGGACCGGGCCTCGACAGTGGTCAGGTTCAGCTCCACGATGCCGCCTTCCGGCCGTTCGCCTCCGGGACGGCCGAGACACCGACGGTTCCGCTCGGCACCTCCAGGTCGCTCAGATCGTCGGTGTTCACGGTCGGGCCGAGCGGGTCGTCGCTCTCGAACTCGTGCGGTGGCAGCCGGCGGATCGACCGGGCCACGGCCCTTGCCAACGGCAACGGATCGATCCGCAACCAGGGCGCGCCGCCGTGCAGCCGCAGGCTCTGGTCCGGCAAGGCCTCGAGCAATCGGCTGGTCCCGCGCGCGACTCCCAGGCTCAGCATCCGCCGTCCGGCCGGCAGCGGCGCGGGCAACGGACCGGCGCCGACGACGAACCAGGCGCCCAGCCGTCGCGCGGCCTCGTCCAGCGGCATCCCGTCGTGCCGTGAATGGATGCCTTCGGCAACTTCGATCGCGCCGACCGGCAACCGGACGTCGAGCTGGGCGGCGATCGCCTGGACGACCGCGCGCGCCGTCCGATCCACGCCGTACACCGAGAGAGTGCGCGGGCCGGCGAGCAGATCGAGCATGATCACGGTGGCGCCGTCGCTGTCGGTGCCGAGGCAGACCAGCAGCGGAGTCTCCCGGGCCGAAGCGCTCTCGGGCAGCTCGGCGCGATCGATCCACCACAGGCGCGGATCGATCGGGTCCGCATCCCACGGAGCGGGTGGCTCGAGGTCGGAGGCACCCGCGAGCAGGACCCCGATGCGTTGCTTGGCCAGGGCAACGGCGTACGGCGCCATGCCCGGGCTGATGCCGGCCGCGGCGATGATCGCGCTTTCGGCCTCGGCCCAGCCCTCGCGGTCGCGCAGGACCTGGGTGAGCAGACGTAGGCGACGGCGATACCGCTGCCGCGCCGCGATGGGCTCGGCGAACGCACGAGCCGTCCGCTTGGCCTCGCGGCTGATCCAGCCGAACAGCCGCCGCCAGCCACCGAGCCGGCGGACCAGCAGGTTGATCAGAATGATCAGCAGCAGCGCCAGACCGGCGTACCCGATCAGGCCCCGCACCCCACCGCTCCCGAAACCAGTACTCACGCAGCAGCTCCAAGCCAGTCGCCGCGGTCGAGCTCGGCCCGGATCAGCCGGACCGCGTTGTGTGCCCGCGACTTCACCGTCCCGACCGGGACGCCCAGGACCGCGGCGACCTCCTCACCCGGATGCCCGAGCAGGTGGACGCGGGCGACCACCTCGCGATGCGCCGGGGACAGCCGCCGCAGCACCTCGACCAGGACCCGCCGGTCGATCACCTGCTCGGCCGGGTCGGGCTGACTGACGGGTTGTTCGAGCTCGGTCGCGCCGAGGCCGACCGGTACGGCGCGGCCGTTGCGACGATGGTGGTCGATGACCAGGTTGCGGGCGACCCGGAACATCCACATCCGGACCGGCCGGTCCTGCCAGTCGATCCGTTCGCCCAGTTGCCAGGCGCGCAGCAGCGTCTCCTGGACGACGTCCTCGACCGCATGACTGTCCCGGCCGAGGATGCTCGTGACGTATCTGCGCAGGCTGTCGCGTTCGGCCAGACAGAGCTCGATGACTGTCGTCCGGCGGGCTCGCTCGTCGATGATGCATCTCCCTCGTGGCCGCCTCAGCGAGAACCTGGCGCCCGCCAAAATAGGTTGAGAACGCTCTCATCGCAACGACTTCGGATGAACACTGCGCAACAATCTCGTCTCAGGCAGTGATGAGCATCACGGTCGCCGCCACGGTTTGACGAGGACGGGGTCGGCGGGCGATTCTCGGCACTGGCAAGCTCTGCCGCCCGCGCGGGCGGCCCGCCCTCCCGTCCCAGAGCACAGGAGCTGACGTGCGGTCACCTCGACTCTCCGGCCGGCCGGAGAAGTCCGGTTCGTCCCGTTTCGCGGACACCTTCGCCCGTCGGCCAGGTGTCCCCCGGATCAGCCGTCTGCCCGACCGGCGGGCCTGGTCCACGACCGCGGTCGTCGCGGCTCTGGTCGCCGGCATCGCGATCGGCACTTCGGTGATCACCAGCGGCGGATCGGACCCGACGTACACCGCGGATGTCGCGTTCGCCACCCCGGACCGTCCGACCGTCACGCCGACGGTCACCGTCACCCCGACCTCTGGCCCGACGTCCGTGCCGGCCCAGACCATGACGGTGAAGCCTGACTCGATCGTGAAGACCGTGGTCATGCCCGGGGTGACCGTCACGGTGCCGCCGTCCACGGTGACCGCACCGCCACCGCTGGTCGCGAAACCGCCGCCCGCGACGGTGACCGCGACCACCACGGCGAGGGCAACCACGACGACTCGGACGACGACCACCGCAACGGTGGCCCCGAATCCGCCGGCCAAGACCGGCGGTCCCCGGGTGGCGACGTCCAACGGACCGCAGCAGCCACAGCCGGCAGCAGGCCCGGCGCCGCTCTCCTTGCAGAACTACGGTTCCAACCGCTGCATCGACGTACAGAACGCAACCGACGGAATCGGCCGGGACGGAGCGCCCTTGCAGCTCTGGGATTGCGCGACCCGCGCGAACCAGGAGTGGGCCTTCCAGCCGGACGGCACTGTTCGCTCAATGGGCCTGTGCATGGACCTCGCCTGGGCGTCGACCGCCGACGGTACGCAGGTGCAGCTGGTCAACTGCAACGGCGGCTGGGCCCAGAAGTTTGCCCTCAACAACAATCACGACCTGGTCAACCCGACCGCCGACAAGTGCGTCACCGCCGACGCCGCCGCCAACGGCGGCCGTCTGACCCTGCGTTCCTGCAGCGGAGCATCCAACCAGAAGTGGCACAAACCCTAAGTTCTAAAAGGCATACGGGTACGGCGACCAATCCGCGGGCCGCTTCTCCAGGAAGGAGTCGCGACCCTCGGCCGCCTCGTCGGTGCCGTAGGCGAGCCGGGTCGCTTCGCCCGCGAACAACTGCTGCCCGACCAGGCCGTCGTCGATCATGTTGAAGGCGTACTTGAGCATCCGTTGCGCGGTCGGCGACTTCGCGCAGATCTTCTTGCCCCACTCGAGCGCGACCGCCTCGAGCTCGGCGTGCGGCACGACCTTGTTCACCATGCCCATCCGGTAGGCGTCCTCGGCGGAGTACTCGTCACCGAGGAAGAAGATCTCCCGCGCGAACTTCTGCCCGACCTGCCGGGCCAGGTACGCCGACCCGAAGCCACCGTCGAACGACGCCACATCCGCGTCCGTCTGCTTGAATCGCGCGTGCTCCGCGGACGCCAGGGTCAGATCCGCGACCACATGCAAGCTGTGCCCGCCACCCGCGGCCCAGCCCGGTACGACGCAGATGACGACCTTCGACATGAAGCGGATCAGCCGCTGCACCTCGAGGATGTGCAGCCGGCCGGCCTTCGCCGGGTCGATCGACTCCGCTGTGGTGCCCTCGGCGTACTTGTAACCGTCCTTGCCTCGGATCCGCTGGTCGCCGCCTGAGCAGAACGCCCACCCGCCGTCCTTCGGCGACGGACCGTTGCCGGTGAGCAGCACGCAGCCAACGTCGGTCGACATCCGCGCGTGGTCGAGCACCCGGTACAGCTCGTCCACGGTATGCGGCCGGAACGCGTTGCGTACCTCGGGCCGGTTGAACGCGATCCGCACCACCCCGGTGCCGACCGCCCGGTGATAGGTGATGTCGGTCAGGTCGAAGCCGTCCACCTGCTTCCAGGCGGACGGGTCGAAGATCTCGGAGACAGTCACCCCGCGAGCATATTTCAGCGGCGAGCAGTGCTTTCCCGCAGGACGACCTCGGCCTTGAACGTCTCGGTGGTCACGTCGCCGCCCTCGATCGCCAACTCCAGCGCCCGTCGGCCCATCTGCTCCAGCGGCAGCCGGACCGTCGTGAGTCCCGGCCACACGTCCCGCAGTGTCGCGATGTCGTCGAACCCGGCGACTCCCAACCGGCCAGGTACGTCGACCCCGCGCGCACGCAGAGCGGACATCGCACCGACCGCCATCACGTCGTTCACCGCGAACAGACAGTCAACGTCGGCCTGCCGATCCAGCAGCACCTCGGCAGCGGCGTACCCACCGTCGCGGGTGAACTCACCGGCCTGGATCGCTACCGGCTGCAACCCGGCCTCGGCCAGTCCAGCGACGAATCCGTCCCGCCGGTCCCGCGCCGTCGCGAGAGTGTCCGGTCCTCCCAGTACGGCGAACTTCCGCCAGCCGAGCCCGGCCAGTTCGCGCGCCAACGCGGCCGCACCGGAACGGTTGTCCGGCTCGATCGTGTGGGCCGGCATCCCGGACTGACTGACCAGCGCCAGACCGGCGCCGGAGCTGAGGAACGTCTCGACCTCGGACGCGGTCCGGGCCAGACTCTCGGCATCGGTCCGCCGGCTGCCGATCATCACCGCGGCCCGCGCCCGCTGCGCCCGCAACGACGACAGGTAAGCGATCTCGCGATCCGCGTCCCGAAACGTGCTGGCCATCATCACCAGCAGGTGGCGCTCGTCGGCGGCGCGCATCACGCCGTTCGCGATCGCGGCGAAGTACGGATCCTCGATGTCGTGGACCAGGATGCCGACCACGTTGGTCGACGACTTGGCCAACGCCTGCGCCTGCGCGTTCGGCGTGTAGCCGAGCTCGTCCGCGGCCGCCTTGACCCGTTCCTGCAGTTCGGGACGGGGCACCCGATCCCCGCCGTTGAGCACGCGGGAAGCGGTCGCGACCGACACGCCCGCGCGCTGCGCCACGTCCAGCAATGTCACCGGTGCTCGCAGATTCACTGGCCTACCCTTCCTGCTCTCCCCCCAGGGGTGGTGGCGGTCACCCTATCGGAATCAGCGTCTCGTTACGCTGTGTGGCGGGGAAGTGCTTACCAATCTCGGCAGAACCTGGCGCTGCGGCGCGGGAGTGACTAGCCTTCCGAGCCATGACGACCGTCCGCGCCAGGGTGACGATCCTGGCCTCGTCCGCTGTGCTCAGCCTCGCGACCGTAGCCGGTCCCGCTGTGGCTGCCCCGATCCCGGACGACCCCGGCGCCGGCTCCGTCCCGGCCACCCCGACCAGCGCGCCGACGCACATCGATCAGGCCACGAAGAGTACCCAGCCGGTCTACGACTACGCCTCCGCGATCCGCGAGTCCGTGTACGTCGACACGACCATGGACTCCGACTCCGACGGCAAGGACGACGTGATTGCCGTCGACATCGTCCGGCCGGCCGAGACCGCGCTGACCGGGACGAAGATCCCGGTGATCATGGACGCGTCGCCGTACTACTCCTGCTGCGGACGCGGCAACGAGAGCGAGAAGAAGACGTACGACGAGAACGGCGTCATCCAGAAGATGCCGTTGTTCTACGACAACTACTTCGTCCCGCGCGGGTACGCGATGGTCGGCGTCGACGTCGTCGGCACCGGCCGGTCGACCGGCTGCGGCGACGTCGGCGGCAAGGACGAGATCGACTCCGTCGTCGACGTGATCGACTGGCTGAACGGCCGCAACACCGCGCACACCTCGGACGGCCGACCGGTGAAGGCGACCTGGACCACCGGGGCCGTCGGGATGATCGGCAAGTCGTACGACGGGACCCTGGCCAACGGGGTCGCGGCGACCGGCGTCAAAGGCCTGAAGACGATCGTGCCGATCTCGGCGATCTCCTCGTGGTACGACTACACCCGCTCCGGCGGCGTACCGTACTCCGACGACTACATGCCCTGGCTCGGCGGCTACGTCGGTCACGACAGCCCTGCGTGTGAAGCGGTTCGGGGCGAGCTCGGTGACAACGACGACGACGACACCGGCGACTACACCGCGTTCTGGGCCGAGCGCGATTACCTGAAGGACGCCGGCAAGGTGAAGGCCTCGGTCTTCATGACGCACGGCCTCAGTGACTACAACGTGCAGACGAACCACTTCTCGCAGTGGTGGTCGGCGCTGGCCAAGAACAACGTGCCCCGCAAGCTGTGGCTGGGTCTCGAGGATCACGTGGACCCGTTCGAGTTCCGGCGCGACGCGTGGGTGGACGAGCTGCACAAGTGGTTCGACTACTGGCTGCAGGGCCTGCAGAACGGCGTGATGAAGGAGCCGATGGCATCGGTCGAGACCGCACCGGACGTGTGGCGCGGTTACCAGACCTGGCCGGCCGTGAACCGTCCGCTCTCCGTGCCGCTGTCCGCCGGCAAGCTAGGTGCCCAGGGCAAGGGATCGGTCACGATCACCGACGACCCGGACCTGACCGAGGACGACATCGTTGCCGACCCGTCCGAAGTGATCTCCGGCCGGCAGATGTTCCTGTCCGCGCCGCTGCCGGTGCCGATCCGGATCAGCGGTACGCCGTCGATCACCCTGAAGATCAAGTCGGACTCGGCCACCACTCCGGTCACGGCCCGCCTGATCGAGTACGGCGCCGCCGAGCGGTACACCGGGGTCCGCACCAATGACGACAGCACCTGCGAAGGCTCGAGTACCGACTTTGACGACAGCTGCTACTTCACCGTCGACAAGCTGACCGAGCAGAGCGACCACGGCATCGTCAGCCGCGGCTGGGTCGACGCCGCCCACAGCAAGTCCTTGAGCAAGCCGACACCGCTGACCCCCGGCAAGTGGACGACCGTCACCGTCCCACTCCGCGCCCAGGACGAGGTGATCCCGAAGGGCCGCGTCCTCGGCCTCGCCGTCACCCTCTCCGACACCGAGTGGACCAGCCCCAACGACACCGGTGCCACCATCGACATCGACGTGGCCGGCAGCAAACTCAACCTCCCGGTCACGTCCGGCAACATCCCCGCCCCCACCAAGATCCAGCCGATCGACGTAGACATCACCACCCCCTCCCAACGCCCCGACCTCCACGACCCGCGAAACTAGCGCCTCGCCAAGCCCCGTCGGCTAGTGCCTCACCAAGCACCGCTGGGACGTAACGCTCCCCGCGCCCGGCAGCCCACGGTCCGGCCCGCCCCGATCTGATGGGTCAGCCAGTCAGCTGGTGGGTTGACCCACCGGATTCGGGCGGGCCAACCCACCATCTCGTGGGCTGACCCACCACAAACCCGGCGGCCTTGTGCCGCGCACTGACACGGCGCGGGGTCGGGCGTCGATGATCGAGGTTGGGGAGGATTTCGACCCGTTTCGGGAGGGCAGATCCTCCCCAGTCTCGTGTGGAACCGCTCTGGATCTCGTCAGAGACCCCTGCCAGGGTTCGGTCTATTCGGACCAGAGGGGACTGCGAGCACATGCCTGCTGCACGACCGGCCCCGGACCTCACCTGCCTGCTGGACATCCGGTACGCGAGTCCCGATGGCTCAGCTGGTTCCCGTCACCGGCGGACACCACAACCTCCGACGCGACCCGCAGACCCGTTACGGGGGTCAGGTGTGGCACGTCGTCGCCCAGGAGGCCGCACGGTTCTTCCATCGGCAGCTCGTGACCGGGTGACGGCGGAGCACGAGCATCGTCGCCGCTTACTTGCCTTCGGCTACGAACTGCATGGGATCGCCGAAGCCAAGGTCGGTGATGCCGGCCGTGTAGAAGGCGCCGATCAACAGGGACCGACGGTGGGCGGCGAAGGTGAGTACGTGGGCGACCATGCCGCCGTACGTGAACACGCGGGGCGGTTCGCAGGTGGTGTCGACGAAGCTCTCGTCGAAGCGCCCCTCCTCGTTCAACTGGTTGACCAGGGCAACGAAGCGCGAGCCGGCGAGTGCGTGCCGATCGCGGAGCTCGGGGATCGGAGTGACCACCTCCCGCCCGCACTCCGGCACCTGGAACGGCCGGTCCTCTACCGACGCCAGCCACATCTCCTCCTGCCAGACCAGCCGGTCCAGCAGGTACCGGATCGAGATGTCGTCGTCGATCCCCTCCACCGACAGCTCGATCGGCCGATCCAGCGCCGCCGCGTCCAGCCGGGCGCCACGCTCGATCATCTCGCCGGTCAACCAGACGTGATGCTCAACCATCCTGACCAGTACGTCCATCCCTCGCACCTCTCTCCGAGCCGGCAGTCGAAGACCAGCCGGCGGCTGAAAATGAACCCCACTCGGCGCCGTCAGGAAGAACACCCGCGACGCCTCTCGCCGCCACTCCCGTGGCGACATCCCATAGGCCCTGGCGAACGCCCGAGTGAATGCCTCGTGCGACCCGTACCCCGCCTCCACCGCGACCTCCAGCACCGCAACCGGCTCAGCCAGCAACCGGTACGCCGCCCGCTCCAGCAGCACCCGCCGCCGAAACGCGAACGGCGACTCCCCGGCCACCGCCCCGATCACCCGATCAAAGTGAAACCGCGACAAATGCACCCGCCCAGCCAGCCCGGCCCCGTTCACCGGCCCAACCCCCGGCCCGGCCATCCCGTCGGCCACCACCGCCACAAACTCCTCGAACACATCCGCCATGCCCCCACTGTGCCCGACCACCCCTCGCCGCACTTGATCGAAATTGCGGACTGTCAGTCAGGTCCGCCGCAGCCGCTCCAACAGGTCGCGCAGTCCCCACCGCGCCGGATCTACTTCCAAGCGCAGTACTCCGCAGTGTGTAGTAGTGTGGTCGGTAGAGCACCGGGAGGGCGGTCTGAGGGGTCCGGCCTTCCGGTGCGTTGAGGGAGGTCTGATGGACACGAGCCAGTTGCTCAAAGGTGTGCTGGATCTGGCGGTGCTCGCCGTGCTCCGGGACGCCGACGGCTACGGGTACGACGTACTCCGGCGACTGCGGGCCGCGGGGCTGGAGGATGTCGCGGATGCGTCGGTGTACGGGACGTTGCGGCGGCTGTTCGCGGCCGGTGCGCTGACGTCGTACGTGCAGCCGAGTGAGGAAGGTCCGCACCGGAAGTACTACGGGCTGAACAAAACCGGCCACGAGTTGCTCAAACAGTCCACCAAGACCTGGAACCACTTCGCCGACACCATGTCGGTGCTGCTGCTGGAGGAGGAGGCCGCGTGAACAGCACTCTGGCCGGAGCGGTCGCGATCTACCTGGCCCAGGTGCGGGCCGAGCTCAGCGATCTGCCGCCGGGCGAGCTGGAGGACGTCCTCGACGACGTCAGCGGTCATCTGACCGAGGTGGCCGCCGAGTTCGAGGACGAGCCGACCACCGCGGCCCTGCAGGAGCGACTGGGTACGCCGCAGCAGTACGCCGACGAGCTGCGTACCGCGGCCGGCTATCCACCCCGGACCTACCCGGTCGGCGACGCCCACCTCGACGCCGGCGGCAAGGCGCTGCGCTGGGGCCTGATCGCTGCTACCGCCGGGCCGTTCTTCATTGCCGTCGGCATCTTCGCGTGGCAGCGAGACGCGACCGCGTTCTTCGGCCTGCTCGGGATCGCGGTGCTGTTCGGCGCGGCCTTCCTCGGCGTACGGGCGTTGCATGGGAACGACCCGCGGATCGTCCTCGACACCCCGAACGGCGCCCGCGGCGCGGCCGCCATTCGCGGTTGGATCGAGCAGATCCCGCCGCACATCCGCCGCGAGCTCATCAGCATCGGCCAGCCGGTCTGGTGGGTCGCACGCGGTGTGATCGGTGCCGGTGGTTTCTTCGCGCTCTTCGGCGCGGCCTCGGTCACCGTGGTCGGTTCGGTCGCCGGTGCCGCGGTGTCGATCTGGATCGGCCGCAAGACCCAGCAGGACCGGCGCTGGCTCTGGTACGTCGTACCGCTCAACGTCGTCGCGGCCATCGCGATCCCCGCCTTCCTCGCCGCCGCGTACGCCGGTACGTCGTCCAACGTCTTCTCCAACTACAACGACCACCGCGGCCGCAACTCGTCGTACTACCCGCCGTCGAACGGCCTCATGCTGGACGGTAACCAGGTCACGAACATCTACCCGTTCGATGCCCAGGGCAAGCAGGTCGACGTCCGGCTGTACGACCAGGACGGCAACCCGATCAGCCTGCCGCTCCAGGACTGCGTGACGAACTACGGCTCCACCAACCGGGAGACGACCAGCAACCTCTTCCCGCAGGCCGTAGTGAGCCCGGACGAGAACGGCAACGCCGACCCGGAGAACTGCAAGGACACCACCAAGGCCCCCTTCGTCCCACCGCCGGCCCCAGCCACCCACACGACGCCGACACCGACGGGGAAGCCGAGTTCAGGTCCAACCCCGCGCCCCGGCGTGACGCTGACGGTTCAACCCACCCGCTAAGCCGCCAGCGGTTTGGTTAGGCGGAGCGGGTTCCGCGGACAACGCGCCTGATCAGATGAACGCGGCGGCGACGCGCCGGTAGCTGTAGCCCAGCTTGCGGTAGAGGCCGATCGCGGCGTCGTTGTTGCCGTCGACCATCAGCGCGGCGCGGCCATGCCGTTTGATCAATTCAGCCGTGACGAACCCGCACACCTGCCAGGACAATCCCTTGCCCCGGGCAACAGGCCGGGTGGCGACGCCGGCCAGGAACCCGACCTCCGGCGCGCTCCAAGCATCCGCCGCGATGCTCAACAGCTCCCCGCCGTCACCCCTCACCGCGGCCCAGCGTCGTACGCCGGTACGCCCGGGCCACGCGTACGACGAAGGCGCCGCCTCGGTCAGCAACGCCTCGACCCCGCTGTCGCCGTCGAGCCACGCCGCGCTGGTGGTCACGTCCGGAATCTCCGCCGTCTCCATCCAGCCGAACGTGGCCGCGAACTGCATCCCCGGCACGCGATCGGCCAGCTCCCGCACCAGCTCCTCCGAGCCGAACGGGCGGAAACTGGGTCCGACCTCGGCCAGGACGCCGGTCACCAACCGAGCGGCGGATTCGGCCGGCCCGGAGACCGCGAGCCGATCGCGCTTCGAGAGGTCTGGTGACGCCACGGCCACCGCGTCCCCGTCGTACCAGGCTCGGACGCCTTGGCCGAAGCCTTGGGCGGCCCAGACGATCAGTGGATCGCCTCCACTCGCCCGGATCAGGTCAGCGGGGGTCTCGATCTCGCGCACTCAGCTATTGTCTCTCGGGCCGTTGAACGGCATACGGGACGAGGTGGTGATAGCCGCGGACCGAGACCCGGCGGAGGCGGCGCAGGCGGAAGTCGGGGTGGCCGTCGAGGGCGGCGGCGAGTTCGCGGTCGGCGAGGACGCGGCCGGGTTTGCACTCCGAGGTGAGGCGGGCGGCGAGGTTGACGGTTTCGCCGTATACGTCGCCGAGCCGGATCAGGATGGTGCCGTACGAAAGACCGATCCGCAGCTCGGGCAGGTCCTCGGCCGCGGTCACCGCGTCCTGCAGAGCCAGCGCGACCGCCGCGCCCTGGGCCGCGGTGTCGGTGACGAACAGCACCTCGTCGCCGATCGACTTGATCACCCGGCCGCCGTTCAGCGCGACCACGTCCGCGGCCATCCCCTCGAACCGCTCGATCAACTCCCCGAGCTCGGCGTCCGTCAGCCGCCGCGTCAGCCGGGTGTAGCTGACGATGTCGGCGAACCCGACCGCCCGCACCCCGCGAGCCATCTCGTCCGACCCGGTCACCGTCCGCCCGGCGGCCGCGGCCAGGTGCCGGCGCCACACGTAGGTCTGCAACCGCTCCATCGCCGGCAACAACATGCCCGCCACCTCGATGGTCTCGTCCGCTGACAGCTTCGACCCGCCCAGGAACTCCAGGAACATTGCCGACTGCCAGGAGGCCAGCCGGGACTGCGTCTGCCCGAGCTTCCGCGCCAGCGACGACTCCGTCTCCGGATCGACGAAGTCGTCGTCCTCCAGCGCCACGACCAGCCGCAGCGCCTCGACATCGTCGTCAGTGAACGCGACCTCGTCGTCCGGCACGGTCGCGAACCCGAGCGCATGCCACATCCGCTCGGCTCGCGCGATCGAGATCCCGGCCCGCTCCGACACCTCGATCCGGGTGAACTTCCGCTCCCCACCCAGCAGCGTCCGTTCGAACTCCCGCTGGAGGGTTTCGAGGTCCGCGGCGGGAGCTGGGTCAGGAATCACCGCGGCGCTCGACGATGGTCGCGTCGATGGCGTCGCGGAAGGCGGGCAGGCGCCGGGTCAGGTCGTCGAACTTCTCCCGGGTGAAGTGCAGCAGCTGCAACCGGGACTTGGCCGTGACCGTTGCCGTGCGCAACGTGTTCTTCCGGACCGCGACCTCGCCGGCGATGTCGCCGGGGCCGAGCTCGGCGATCTCCTTGCCCTTCTCCCGGACTGCCGCTGTACCGCTCAGGATCAGGTACGCCGCGTCCGGTGGGGTCTGCTCCAGGATCAGCGACCAGCCGGCCGGCACCGAGACCTCCTCGCCGGCCCGGAAGATGTCCCTGATGTCGCGTCCGGACAGCTCCGCGAACAGCGGCAGGTCCCGCGGGGATGTCCTACCCAGTGCCACGTCGATCCTCCGAGCCCGCCGGGCCACCCCGGCGATCAGCCGATGTTTCCAGTCGGTAACTCTAACGGCCGGCCGGCTCCGGGGTCACCCTGACACCCGAAACCGGCGTCCGGTGACGGTTTCCGTCCTGGCAGCAGCGAGTGACCGTCCGGATGTGGTCGGAGATCGCTTTCCGTTACCGGTTGACTCGCCGAGAACGCCCACCTAAGGTTGCGATCACAGCCTCGGAAAGGGCTTTCCGAGGCGGCCAGGGAGGCGTACATGGGTGAGTTCGGGACCGGGGCCGCCGCGGCCTTGCCCGGCGGCATCGGCGTCTCGTTGCTGACGGTGTACGACGTCGGGGCCGCAGACGGCCTGGCCGGCGGTTCGCCGCACGTCCACCTGGCCTGCTCCGAGGGGTACTGCGTGGTCGCCGGCTCCGGCGCCGTCCAGACTCTCAACCCGCGAGGCTTCACCGAGACCCCGCTGCAGACCGGCGCGGTCGTCTGGTTCGGCCCCGGCACGATCCACCGGCTCGTCAACGGCGGTGGCCTGAAGATCCTCGCCCTGATGTCGAACTCCGGTCTCCCCGAGGCCGGCGACGCCGTACTGACGCTCCCGCCCGAACACCTCACCGACCGTGAGACGTATCTCGAGGTGACCACGTTGACCGGCGAGGGTGAGGCCCGGACGCTGTCCGCGATGGCCCGGCGTGACCTCGCGCTCGAGGGCTTCGCCGTACTGCGTGAGTCCTTCGCAAGCGCACGGCGCGTCGGCCCTGGACGACTTCTACGCGGCCGCGGTCCGGATCGTCCAGCCACAGCTGGCCGACTGGCGCAAGCGCTGGGAGCAGGGCGCCCGCCGCCTCGCCGACGAGACCGGCGCCGCGCTCGACGCCCTGGAAGCCGGTACGGCGCCCCACCTGCAGACCGCTGAACTCCATCAACTCCCCGCCCCCACCGAGTCCGGCCGGCACGGCATGTGCGGTCGCCTCGACGTCTACGACATCACTTCGCGAGAGGCAGAACTGTGAACGAGCGACGCATCGGCATCGTGATGAATGGTGTCACCGGCCGCATGGGCCTGCGCCAGCACCTCGAGCGGTCCATCCTGGCGATCCGCGCGCAGGGCGGGCTGGCCGCCGCCGACGGCACGATGATCATCCCCGAGCCGATCCTGGTCGGCCGTAACGAACTGAAGCTGCGCCGGATCGCGGAGCAGTACGGCCTGACCCGGTGGACCACCGACCTGTCCGAGGCGCTGGCCGAGCCGGACGTCGAGATCTACTTCGACTCCCAGCTGACCCAGCTGCGCGAGAAGGGCGTCCGGGCCGCGGTCGAGGCCGGCAAGGCGATCTACTGCGAGAAGCCGATCGCCGAGAGCCTGGGGGCCGCGGTCGACCTGGCCCGGCTGGTCAAGGACTCCGGGCTGAAGAACGGCATCGTCCAGGACAAGCTGTCGCTGCCCGGCCTGCGGAAGCTGAAGCGGCTGGTCGACGGCGGATTCTTCGGCCGGATCCTCTCGGTCCGCGGCGAGTTCGGCTACTGGGTCTTCGAGGGCGACTGGCAGGAGGCGCAGCGGCCGGCCTGGAACTACAAGCAGGAAGAGGGCGGCGGCATCATCCTCGACATGTTCTGCCACTGGCGGTACGTGCTCGACAACATCTTCGGCCCGGTGAAGTCGGTCTACTGCCAGGGCGCGACCCACATCCCGACCCGGTACGACGAACAAGGCAAGGAGTACACCGCCACCGCGGACGACGCGGCGTACGGCGTGTTCGAACTGGAGGGCGGCATCGTCGCGCAGCTGAACTCCTCGTGGGCGACCCGGGTGTTCCGCGACGAACTGGTCGAGTTCCACGTCGACGGCACCGAGGGTTCCGCGGTCGCCGGCCTGCGCAACTGCCGGGCGCAGCACCGGTCCGCGACGCCGAAGCCGGTCTGGAACCCGGACCTGCCGGCCACCGAGAAGTTCCGCGACCAGTGGGCGACGGTGCCGGACAACGAGGTGTTCGACAACGGCTTCAAGGTGCAGTGGGAGCTGTTCCTGCGGCACGTGGTCGACGACGTGCCGTTCACCTGGGACTTCGTCGAGGCCGCCAAGGGCGTCCAACTCGCCGAGCTCGGGCTCCAGTCGTGGCGGGAGGGCCGCAAGCTCGAGGTCACGCCGCTCGACCTCGAGGGGCCGCTGTGACGCTGAGGCTACCGGTCCCAGGCGGCCTGGAGAGCTATCGACTCGTCGGCGAACCGGTTGCCCATGGCACCTATGAGCCGGCACGCTCACGGCTGGCGTTCGCGGCCGCGCACGTCGTGGCGGATCCGCTGGGCGACAACTCTCCCGGGCAACCGGCGGTGATCGACTGGGAGCACACATTGGAGTTCCGGCGGCACCTGTGGTCGCTCGGGCTCTCGGTGGCTGAGGCGATGGACACCGCGCAGCGCGGCATGGGTCTGGATTGGACCGCCACGCAGGAGTTGATCCGACGTTCGGCGGCCGAGGCGCCCGACGGCCGGATCGCGGTCGGCGTGGGCACGGATCAGCTTGCCGCCGGCAACCACCAGCTCGAGACAGTGACCGCGGCCTATGAGGAGCAGCTCGCGGTCGCTGAGGACGTCGGCGCGCAGCCGATCCTGATGGCCAGCCGGGCGTTGTGCGCCGCGGCCGGATCGCCGGACGACTATCGGAAGGTGTACGACCACATGCTCGGCCAGTCGAGCAGGCCGGTGATCCTGCACTGGCTGGGCTCGATGTTCGACCCTGCACTGGACGGCTATTGGGGCAGCGACTCGCTCGACACCGCGGCCGACGTGGTCGTCGAGCTGATCGCCGACAATGCGACCAAGGTCGACGGTATCAAGGTCTCTCTCTTGGACGACGCCCGAGAGGTTGCCCTGCGCAACCGCCTGCCGGAGGGCGTCCGGCTCTACACCGGCGACGACTTCAACTACCCCGCGCTGATCAAGGGCGACGAGAATCGCTACAGCGACGCCCTGCTCGGCATCTTCGCCGCGATCGCCCCGGCGGCCGCGGCCGCCCTGAAGGCGTTGGACGAGGGCGATCTCGACACCTACGATCGCGTCTTCGCGCCGACGGTCCCGCTGGCGCGGCAGATCTTCTCGGCGCCGACGTACTACTACAAGACCGGAATCGCCTTCCTGGCCTGGCTGAACGGGCACCAACCCGGCTTCTCGATGGTTGGCGGGCTGCAGACCGGCCGGTCGCTGCCCCATCTCGCCGACACCTTCCGCCTTGCCGATCAAGCCGGCGTACTCACGGATCCGGAGCTCGCTGTCGAGCGGTTCGGGCAACTGCTGCGCGTGGGAGGAATCGACGCGTGAACCGCTACAGCCTGAACCAGGCGACGACGAAGTACTGGCCGCTCGAGGACCTGGTCGCAGCCAGCGCCAAGGCCGAGCTTTCGTGGGTCGGCCTGTGGCGCGAGCCGATCCAGGAGTACGGCGTCGACAAGGCAGCGCGGCTCGTCTCCGACGCGGGGCTGCAGGTCTCGTCGCTGTGCCGGAGTGGTTTCTTCACGTCGACCGACGCGGCCGAGCGGAAGGCGAAGATCGAGGACAACCGGCGAGCGATCGACGAGGCCGCCACGCTCGGGACGTCTGTGCTCGTGCTCGTCAGTGGTGGGTTGCCGCCGGGTTCGCGGGATCTCGACGGGGCACGTTCGATGGTCCGCGATGGGCTTGCCGAACTGGCGCCGTACGCGTCGGAACGTGGTGTTCGGCTGGCGGTCGAGGCCTTGCATCCGATGTTCTGCTCGGATCGGTGCGTGGTGTCGTCGCTGTCCGGGGCGCTCGATCTCGCCGAGCAGTTCCCGGCGTCGCAGGTGGGGGTGATCGTGGACGCCTATCACCTGTGGTGGGACGCGGACGTCTACCGGCAGATCGAGCGGGCCGGTGAGCGGATCCTGTCCTACCAGGTCAGCGACTGGGTCGTTCCGCTCCCGGAGGACACGCTGCTCGGGCGCGGCATGATCGGCGACGGTTCGATCGAGCTGCGCCGGCTGCGCGAGGCCTGCGACGCGGCCGGGTACGAGGGGCCGGTCGAAGTAGAGATCTTCAACCAGAAGCTGTGGGACACGCCGGGACAGGACGTCTTCGACCTGGCGCTCGCGCGGTATCAGGAACACGTCATCTAGTAGCTGAGGAGCTGCCTGTATGAGTATCCCCGCCGACGGGATCGGAATGCATCTGTACACCATGCGGGAGGTGCTGGCCGAGGACTACCCGGGGACGCTGAAGCGACTCGCCGGGATCGGATATCGCACGGTAGGTGTCAGTGGCCGGTTCGATCACAGCGCCGAGGAGATCCGGTCCTTCGCGGACGACGCCGGGCTGTCGATCGTGCTCGAGCACGTCGGCTACCCGCGGATGGCGGACAACTGGGCCGGTGCGCTGACCGACGTACAGACGCTGGGCGGGCAGTGGATCGTCGTACCGTCGATCCCGCCCGAGCTGCGCTCCGTCGAAGGGTTCCGCGAGGCCGCCGCGGCGTTCACCGAGGCCGGCAAGGCCGCGCGGGACGCCGGGCTGAAGCTGCTGTTCCACAACCACGGGCACGACTTCGCCCAGGTGGACGGGCAGATCCTGTTCGACATCCTGCTGGAGGTGGATCCGGAGCTGCTCGGCTTCGAGTTCGATCTGTACTGGGCGGTCGAGGGCGGCCAGGATCCGGCGAAGTACTTCCAGGAGCACCCTGGCCGGTTCCCGGCGCTGCATGTGAAGGACATGGCCGACGACGGGTCCTGGGAGGACGTCGGCGCGGGCAAGCTCGACTTCGCGGGGATGTTCGCGCATGCCGCCGACGGTGGTGTCGAGCAGTGGCTGGTCGAGCACGACAAGCCGATCGACGCCTGGCAGTCGGCCGAGCGGAGCTACCGCGGGCTGACCGAAATCCGGTACTGACAAACGTTTTAACGGACCAGATTTGGTGACAACTGCTCACGCCCGGTGAGAGCGGCCTATTCTCGACCCGTGCAGAACGAGCCATCGGTCCGGCTGACGGCAGTCCGTCGGCTGTACGAGGTGAGCGCGCGGATGGGTGCGGGGCGGAGCCTGGCCGAAACCCTGCAGGCCGTCGTCGACGGGGTCGTCGACGGCCTCGGGTTCGGCATCGCCGTACTGAACCTGCGGCATCCGGACGGGAAGTTCGAGGTGTTCGCGGTCGCCGGGTCACCGGAGGCACGCGAGGCCCTGCTCGGCAGCGGTGAGCGCGGCGGACATCTTCGACGCCGAGTTCGCCATCGCGGACGAGTGGGGCGGCCTGCGCTTCGTGCCGCACGAACGGCTGCCCGAGGGCGAGGTGATCGGCTGGGTCCCGGACGTACCGGTGTCCGACGATCCCGACGCCTGGCACCCGCTGGATGCTCTGTTCGCGCCGCTGTACTCACCGGGCGGTGAGCTGGTCGGCATGCTGTCGGTCGACCTGCCCGAGGACCAGCGCCGGCCGGGGCCGATCCACCGGGAGCTGCTGGAGATCTTCGCCACCCAGGCCGGGCTGGCGATCGACAAGGTCCGGCTGACGGATCAGCTGCTGGCCGAGAAGACGCGGCTGGAGGCGAGCGAGGCGACCTTCCGGCTGGTCTTCGAAGGCGCGGGGAACGGCATGGCGACGATCGCCTTCGACGGTCCTGAGCGGGGCCGGATCCTGCGCGTCAACGACGCCTTCTGCCGGATCACCGGGTACGCCGCCGATCAGCTGGTCGGCGCGCGGCTGGCGAGCTTTCTCCGCGACGAGGAGCCCGAGCAGACCCGGCGGGAGCTCGAAGAAGCTGCCGCCGGCAACGGAACCTATCGGTTCGAGCGGGTCTTCACCCATCCCAGCGGCAACGAGATCTGGGTCGGAGGTACGGCGGCGATCGTCGAGCGGGGGCCCGGTCAGCCGCGGATCCTGCTGGTCCAGATCGACGACGTGACCGCGCGCAAGGACGCCGAGCGCGAGCTGCGGCACCACGCGGCCCACGACCCGCTCACCGGCCTGCCGAACCGCCGGCTGCTCCAGCGCCGCTTCACCGCGGTCCTGGAGCGGACCCGAGCCTCCGGCCGACCTGGCGCCCTGCTGTTCTGCGACCTGAACCACTTCAAGCTCGTCAACGACGGCTACGGGCACGAGGCCGGCGACCGCGCCCTCCGTGAGATCGCCGGCCGGCTGTCGGCCGGCGTCCGCCACGGCGACACCGTGGCCCGCCTCGGCGGCGACGAGTTCGCCGTACTCGCCGAGGACATCGCCGGGGACGACCTGGCGGCGTTGATCGCCCGCCTCGAATCCGCGGTGAGCCAACCGCTGCCGAACATCGCGGTCAAGGTCACCACGAGCGTCGGCACCGTCCCGATCACACCCAACGCGACCGACCTCGACACCCTCCTCCACGAGGCCGACCAGGCCATGTACGCCGTGAAGCACCGTCGCGACTGAGAACTAGGCGTCCTCAGCAGGTACGTCGGCGACCGCGTCGAGGGCCGCGTGCAGGTAAGGGATCAGCCGCTCAACGTCATCGGGACTGTTGAGGGCCGGAGTTCCCAGGACGGTGCGGTTGAGCAGCATCCCGGCGCAGATCGCGATCAGCAGCGCGGACCGCCCACTGGCGTCGGGGCCGGGCAGCGCGCCGGCGAGGCGGGATTGATAGTTGCGCTCGATGCTCTCGCGCATGATGGCCGCGGCGCGCGGGTTCGCGACGGACCGCAGCGTGAGGAGCAGGCCGTCCGTCGCGTGCTGGTCCGTCCCGGCCAGCAGTACCCGGGCGGCGTCGAGGTTGAGGTCGGGGGTCATCATCATCGACTTCTCGAACGCGATCTCGACGACCTCGGCGAACAGGCTTTCCTTCGAGCCGAAGTACTTGCCGATCAGCCGCGGGTCCACCTCGGCCGCTCGGGCGATCTCGCGGACCCCGGCTCCGTCGTACCCGCGCTCCGTGAACGCCTTCCGGGCGGCGCGCAGGATCGCCGCGCGGGTGGCCGCGGCATCCCGGCGCCGGGGCGTCCCGGCGGCCGGCTGATGATCGCTCATGGTGGCCAGCGTACGAGGTCGGCGGCCGGCCGCGAAGGACCTGGGCTTGCAAGTCCACGAGTGTGGACTTACTGTGGTCCACGAGTGTGGACTTAACCCCGAACACCGAAGGACCTCTCATGTCTGTTCCCCAGCGCAAACTCGGCTCCGGTGGCCTCGTGGCCGGCGCCATCGGTTACGGCGCGATGGGCTTCGCCCGCCCGTACGGGCAGCCGGCCGAGCAGGCCGGCGACGACAGCGCCGACGCGCTGATCGGCCGGGCCCTGGACCTCGGCGTCACCCTGATCGACACCTCCGACCGGTACGGCGACAGCGAAGACATCATCGGCCGGGCGATCGCGCGGCGCCGTGACCAGGTGGTGCTGGCGACCAAGTTCGGCATCGTCCAGGGCCCTGGCCGGGACACCGCGCCGATCGTCAGCGGCCGGCCGGAGTACGTCCGCGAGAGCATCGAGCGCTCGCTGATCCGGCTCGGCACCGACCACGTCGACCTGTACTACCAGCACCGCGTGGACCCGGAGACCCCGATCGAGGAGACCGTCGGCGCGATGGCCGAGCTCGTTGCCGAAGGCAAGGTCCGTTACCTCGGCCTGAGCGAGGCCGCGCCGGACACGATCCGGCGCGCGCACGCCGTCCACCCGATCACCGCTCTGGAGACCGAGTGGTCACTGTGGTCGCGGGAGATCGAGGACGAGATCTTCCCGCTCTGCCAGGAGCTGGGGATCAGCATCGTCCCTTACAGCCCGCTCGGCCGCGGGATGCTGACCGGCAACGTCACGTCGTACGACGACCTGCCCGAGAACGACTATCGGCGGAAGATGCCGCGCTTCTCAGGGGATGTGTTCGAGACCAACCTCGCCGCCGTCGGGACCGTGCGGGAGATCGCCGCCGCCCACGAGGCCGCGCCCGGTCAGGTCGCCCTCGCCTGGTTGCTCGCGAAGGCACCGGACGTGGTGCCGATCCCCGGCACCCTGCACGTCTCGCGCCTGGAGGAGAACGCCGGTGCGGCCGCTCTGGCCCTCACCGACGACGACCTCAAGCGCCTCGACGACCTCACCGTCGTCGGCGAGCGGGAGCTGGAGCTCGGCGAGAACTGGCTCGGCGGCGTCACCCCACCGCTGCACCCAAATAGCTAGAGATCTGTCAGGCGGCAAGATGTGCCCATGCAGACTGACGAGCGGGTACGGCGTGCGCGGCCGGAAGACGTTCCGGCCATCGTGGAACTGATCTACGGGCTGGCCGAATACGAACGCGCCGCCGACGAGTGCCACGTGACTGCGGAACAACTGCAGAGCGCCCTCTTCGGCGACTCGTCGGCAGTCTTCTGCCATGTGGCCGAACGCGAGGGCGAGGTAGCCGGCTGTGCGCTCTGGTTCCTCAGCTTCTCCACCTGGCGCGGCGTCCACGGCATCTATCTCGAAGACCTCTTCGTCCGCCCCGAAACCCGCGGCACCGGGCTCGGCAAGGCCCTCCTCACCGCCCTGGCCCAAGAATGCGTCACCAACGGCTACGAACGCCTCGAGTGGTCCGTCCTCAACTGGAACACCCCAGCCATCGACTTCTACAAGTCCCTCGGCGCCAAGCCCCAAGACGAATGGACGGTCTACCGCCTCACCGACGAAGCCCTCACGAACCTGGGCTCGTGAGGAACCGCTGACGCAACTCGCCCAGCAACCGCTTCTTGTCGACGAAGGGCCCCAAGCCCAGCCAGGTCGCACCGATTGCGGCGCGCAACGGATCCTCATCCAACGCCGACGTGACCACCATCGAGGTGTTCTCGAACGGGTCGAGCTGGTCGCTCCACTGATGTGGTCTGCTGACCAACTGGTACGTGACTCGCTGCTCCGCTCCAGGTTCGACGGGCCGCGGCGGACCGTTGAGTGTCTCGAGCCAGTCGGCGCCACGGTCCATCCGGTCCAGGACGCCGGCGATCCGCTCGTTCCCGGAGTACCGAGCCTCTTCGCACGCCCGCCGCGCGACCCAGCGAGCGATCGAGCGCAGAGTCTCCGGCTCCGTCCTCGCCAGCGCGTCCACCAGCGACCGGTCGAGCAGCGACAGCTGCTGGGCGAACCCGATGCGCTCGATTCGTTCGGTTGGTAGCGCCCCGCCCCAAGCCGCCGCCCGCTCCGCGAGCTTCCGCTCCTCGGCGAGCCGTGCCGTCTCCCGCTTCCGCTCAGCGAACTGCGCCGGCGTCGGTTGCTCACGAGCCACCTTGTGCCAGTACGCCGCCTGCTTGCCCGTCTGCCGGATCACCCGATCCGGCGCCGGCGGAGCCGGCCAGAACTGGAGGAGGTACCGGTCGACCAGCGGCTCGCCGTCCATCGGCGGCCCGGCCTGATGACCGGCGTCCATACCCCATGCGGAGTATCGGACCCGGTAACTTCGTCGCTCCAGGCCGAGCGGCCACGGCCCACCACCACCGCCACCCCACGTCATCAACGAGGCGTCGCCGAGCGGGTGGTACGACGCCTCCACGATCTCGTCGGCGCTGTGCTCGACCGAGCGCGGCATCGCGTCGTGCACCTCGACGGTGAACCCGACGTCGCCAGTGTGCAGCCCGGTGATCAGGAACAGCTTCCCCTCGACCGCAGCCCCACACAGTCCGTTCCGCTGGCCCGCGAAGCACTCCCCGAGATCGGCGTAATTGTCAGAGCTCTCCACGTAGATCTGCGCATACGAAACCCAAGCCCGACCACTCATCACCGTGCGCATCAGCCACCGGCCCCGGTCGCGAGCTCCGGAACGGCCTGCCGCAGCTCTGCGACCTTCCTTCGCACGATGGATTCCCCCCAGGCGTCCGTAATCGGCCTTCTTTAAATCACATCCCGGCGCGCAACTCAAGACCCTCGGATTGCAGCCCGGCGCGGAAGAGTGCCTTCGGCAACGGCCGCTGCAGGTACGACGGCTTCAGCAGCGAACCGGGGTAGGTGCGGGTTCAGGGCAGGCGGACGTCTGCCACATTGTTACAGGACGCACGTCTGGGACGTCACTCGTTGACCGGTCGTTGTCCGGGATTCAGTATCCGGGCCGATAACTGTCATCTCCTATTGCTGTTGGATTACTGAGTTTCGCCGCGCAAGGCTGGATTCATGGCAGCTACTACGAAGAAGACCCGCCGCATCGGCGACGTCGAGGTGTCCGCGATCGGGCTCGGCGGCATGCCGATGTCGATCGAGGGCCGGCCCGACGAGGAGCGCTCGATCGCGACCATCCACGCCGCGCTCGACGCCGGAATCACCCTGATCGACACCGCCGACGCGTACCACCTGACCGCGACCGATGACGGTCACAACGAGACCCTGATCGCCAAGGCGCTGGCGTCGTACGGCGGTGACACGTCGAACGTGCTCGTCGCCACCAAGGGCGGGCACCTCCGCCCCGGGGACGGCAGCTGGACCGTGGACGGCTCACCGAAGCACCTGTTCGAGGCCGCCGATGCGTCACTGAAGCGGCTGGGTGTCGAGGCGATCGGCCTGTACCAGTTCCACCGGACCGACCCGAAGACGCCGTACTCGGACTCGATCGGCGCGATCCGCGACCTGCTCGACGCGGGCAAGATCCGGATGGCCGGCATCTCGAACGCGAGCCCCGCGCAGATCAAGCAGGCCAACGAGATCCTCGGCGGCCGCCTGGTCTCGGTGCAGAACCAGTTCTCCCCGGCGTTCCGCTCCAGCGAGCCGGAGCTCGACCTGTGCGACGAACTCGGCATCGCGTTCCTCCCGTGGTCCCCGCTCGGCGGCATCTCCAACGCCGGTGACCTCGGCGCCAGGCACCCCGCCTTCCACCAACTCGCGACCGACCTCGACGTCAGCCCTCAGCGCCTCACCCTCGCGTGGATGCTGGCCAAGTCGCCGTACGTCATCCCGATCCCTGGCTCCACCCGGCCCGAGACGATCCGCGACTCGTACGCCGCGATCGACCTCGAGCTCACCCCCGACCAGGTCGCGGCACTCGACGCTGCCTGACGGTCGGAACGCGGCGCGGAATAGGTCCGCGCCGCGTTGCGTTCCTGTCACGTCCATGAGCCGACAGGAGGTCCCGTAGTGGAAGACATGCGTGCGTTGAGTTATGGCCTCGGGCAGCAGTACTTCGAGGAACGGGACTACCGCGGTGCGATCCGCGCCCTCCGCCCGGTGGTCGAGGAGACGCCTGAGGACGTCGGGACCCGGCTGCTGCTGGCCCGCGCGTACTACCACGCAGCGTTACTGAAGCCTGCCGAAGAGCATCTCCTCGAGGTCATCGAGCGCGAGCCGACGGAGTACTACGCCCACCTGATGCTGGCGCGGACTCTCGAGCGCCAGTCCCGCCGCGACGAAGCCACCAAACACCGCCGCATCGCCGCGGCCCTCACGGGCAACGACGAGCACCTCGAACCGCACAGCTTCTGACCGACCCGGCCGGCGGCCCGCGATCCCCCGTGGATCGCGGGCCGCCGGCGTACACCGGGCCGGATTGCGTTCACCGGGCAGGATGGAATGACTCGCCGGGGATTGGCGTTCTCGTGATCAGAGTAGTTTAATAGTGAACTATCTAGGCGAGGAGGACAGATGCAGTTCGGTGTGTTCAGCGTCGGGGATGTGACCGAGGACCCGACGACTGGGACGACCGTGAGCGAGGGCGAGCGGATCAAGGCGATGGTGACCATCGCGCAGAAGGCCGAAGAAGTCGGGTTGGACGTCTTCGCGCAGGGTGAGCACCACAACCCGCCGTTCGTGCCGTCGTCCCCGACCACGCAGCTCGGGTTCATCGCCGCGAAGACGTCGAAGCTCATCCTGTCCACCGCGACGACCCTGATCACGACCAACGACCCGGTGAAGATCGCCGAGGACTACGCGATGTTGCAGCACCTGGCCGACGGCCGGGTCGACCTGATGATGGGTCGCGGCAACACCGGTCCGGTGTACCCGTGGTTCGGTCAGGACATCCGCAACGGCATCGCGCTCGCGGTCGAGAACTACGCCCTCCTGCGCCGGCTCTGGCGCGAGGACGTGGTCGACTGGGAGGGCAAGTTCCGTACGCCGCTGCAGGGGTTCACCGCGACCCCGCGGCCGCTGGACGGCGTACCGCCGTTCGTCTGGCACGGTTCGATCCGGTCACCCGAGATCGCCGAGCAGGCGGCGTACTACGGTGACGGGTTCTTCCACAACAACATCTTCTGGCCGGTCTCGCACACCAAGCAGATGATCGAGCTGTACCGCAAGCGCTTCGAGCACTACGGCCACGGCGCCGCCGACCAGGCGATCGTCGGCCTCGGTGGTCAGGTGTTCATGCGGAAGAACTCGCAGGACGCCGTCCGTGAGTTCCGGCCGTACTTCGACAACGCGCCGGTGTACGGACACGGTCCCTCGCTGGAGGACTTCAGCCGGGAGACCCCGTTGACCGTCGGAAGCCCGCAGGAAGTGATCGAGCGGACGCTGACCTTCCGCGAGGAGTTCGGTGACTACCAGCGGCAGCTGTTCCTGATGGACCACGCCGGGTTGCCGTTGAAGACCGTGCTGGAGCAGCTGGACATTCTCGGCGAAGAGGTGGTTCCGGTGCTGCGCAAGGAGTTCGCGGCGAAGCGGCCGGCGCACGTGCCGGACGCGCCGACGCATGCTTCGCTGAAGGCCGCGGCCGAGCGGGCGCATGACCTGGAGACGATCGAGGAGCCGACCCGATGACTGCACCTGCCGAACGGGTGATCGCGGTGGTGACCGCCGGGCTGACGACACCGTCGTCGTCCCGGCTGCTCGCCGACCAGCTGGCGGCCGCGGTACAGGACGAGCTGTCCGGCCGCGGGATCGCGTCTCGGGTCGAGCTGATCGAGGTCCGCGACCACGCCCACGACCTGACCAACAACCTGCTCACGGGCTTCCCGACGGCGTCACTGCAGACCGTCCTGGACACGGTGACGGCGGCCGATGCGCTGATCGTGGTCAGCCCGACCTTCAGCGCGTCGTACTCCGGGCTCTTCAAGATGTTCTTCGATGTCCTGGACGACCAGGCACTTGCGGGCAAGCCGGTCCTGCTTGCGGCCACCGGCGGCACCGAACGCCACTCCCTGGTGCTCGAGTTCGCCCTCCGCCCGCTGTTCGCCTATCTGAAGGCTCTTCCGGTCCCGACTGGCGTGTACGCCGCCTCGACGGACTGGGGACCCAACGCGGCCAAACTCCGCACCCGCATCGCTCAGGCGGCCACCGAACTGGTCTCGTCCCTCCACCAGGAGGCCCCGACCCACACGGACCCCTACGACAACCCCACTCCGTTCGAAGACCTGCTGAACAGCTAGTCGATCAGCAGGGAGATGCCGTCGAGGATCCTGGTCAGGCCGAACGTCAGAGCGTGGGCGGGATCGATGACGGATTGGAACTGTTCGCCGACCGCGGTGCCTACCCGGCCGGCGACGGGGAAGTGCTGGGCCGAGCCGGACATGACGAGAGTGAGGGTGGGCGAGATCTGACGCCACCACTCCTCGTCGGTCAGGCCGGATTCGCGCTGGTTGCGGAGTTGTTCCGCGCCGGCGCGGGCGGTGCCCTGGACGTGGGTGAGGACCAGAGTCAGCGCGGAGTCCATCTCGACATCCGTCAGGCCGACGCCGTCCAGGGGCCGTAGCTCGGCCTCGTACTTCATGGTGATGTTCGGGCCCAGCGCCGTACGCATCGTCGGCACCTCGTGGATCCACGGGTGCTTGGTGAGGACATCCCAGTTGCGGTGGGCGATGAAGTCCAGCGCACCACGCCAGCCGCCGGGTTGCCGCGACGGCTCGTCGACGTCGGCGTACAGATCGCCGTACACGCGGTCGAACATCAGATCGGTCAGCTCGCCCTTGCCGGGCACGTGCGTGTAGAGCGACATCGTGCCGACCTTCAGCCGCTCGGCGACCATCCGCATCGACAGCGCCTCGAGGCCCGCACTGTCGGCCAGCTCGATCGCCGCGTCGACGATCGAGCGGACGGTCAGGCCGGAGCGCCCCGGCTTCGAGTGGCTGCCCCAGAGCAGCGCCAGACTGCGCGCGGGATCGGCCGCAGCCACCTTCTTTCCAGCCAAGGAACTAACTCCAGCCGCTCGTCGTTGTCCCGATCGTACCTTGAGCCGTACAGTGTACGGTACAGTCTACGACTCAACCGGGTGAGAGGTGGGAAGTGACTACGGAACGTGTGATCGAGGCCATCGACGTACGGAAGCACTACAGGGGCGGCACCGAGGGGGCAGGGCTGAACGGCTTCGACCTGGAGGTCACCGCCGGGACCGTCACGGGCCTGCTCGGCCCCAACGGCGCCGGCAAGACGACGGCGCTGCGGATCCTGTCCACGCTGCTGGAGCTGGACTCCGGTACGGCGACGATCGCGGGGTACGACGTCCGCCGGCAAGGAGCGGAGGTGCGTCGCCGGATCGGGCTGGTCGGGCAGTACGCCGCAATCGACGAAGTACTGACCGGCCGACAGAACTTGGTGATGTTCGGCCGGCTCAACCACCTGGGCCACACCAAAGCTCTCCGCCGGGCGGACGAACTGCTCGAGCGGTTCAGCCTGACCGAGGCGGCTGGTCAGGCAGTCAGCAAGTACTCCGGCGGGATGCGCCGACGGCTCGACCTGGCGGCCAGCCTGATCGTGGCGCCGGCCGTGTTGTTCGTGGACGAGCCGACGACCGGTCTGGACCCGGCCGGGCGGCTCGAGGTGTGGTCCGCCGTACGGCAACTGGTCGACGGCGGGACCACGGTGTTGCTGACGACGCAGTACCTGGACGAGGCGGACCAGCTGGCGAACCGGATCTCGATGCTCAAGGCCGGGGAGGTCGTTGCCGAGGGCACCCCGGACGACCTGAAGACCCAGCTCGGATCGGACTGGCTGGATCTGGTACTCACGGATCCCGCCGACGTGCCGCGGGTGGTCGGGTTGGCGGGACCTCTGGCGGACGGGGAGATCCGGGTGAGCGACGTACGGATCAGCGTGCCGGTGAAGGACCGCACGCGGGCGCTCGTGGTGATGGCCAACTCGTTGCATGAGGCAAAGATCGAACCGGAGGACATCACCTTGCGCAGACCGACGCTGGACGAGGTCTTCCTGCACCTGACCGGGCCGGAGGTGGCAGCATGACAACTTTCGGTTGGGCATTGGCGGACAGCTGGACGATCGCGCGGCGGACCCTGGTGCACTGGCGGATGCAGCCGGGGATCGTGATCTTCAACTGGTTCTTCCCGGTGCTGATGCTGCTGATGTTCGGCGCGCTGCTGGGTGGGGCGATGGACTTCCCGGACGGCGAGTCGTACTACGAACTCCTCGTACCGGGGATCTTCGCGCTGGCGATGCTCTTCGGACTCGAGGGCACGATGACGGCGGTCACCCAGGACAAGGACAAGGGGGTGACGGACCGGTTCCGGTCGCTGCCGATGAGTTCGGCGGCGGTCGTGTTCGGGCGGTGTATCGCGGACATGCTCGACTCGGCGGTGACGCTGCTCGTGCTGGTTGCGGCCGGGCTCGCGCTCGGCTGGCGGTGGCACGAGGGGTTGCCGTCCGCGCTGGCCGCCTTCGGGTTGCTGTTGTTACTGCGGTTCGCGTTGCTGTGGATGGGGATCTTCATCGGGCTGACCGTGAAGAACGCGCAGAGCGTGACGATGGTGCAGGTCCTGGTCTGGCCGATCGGCTTCCTCTCCAGCGCCTTCGTCGCCACCTCGACGATGCCGGCCTGGCTGGGCACCATCGCCCAGTGGAACCCGTTGTCGGCCACGGCGACCGCATCCCGTGCTCTCTTCGGGAACCCTGATCCATCCGCCACCGCCACCTGGATCGGCACCCACGCGGAGCTGGCCGCGATCATCGCCCCGCTGCTGCTGATCGCGGTCTTCCTGCCGCTGTCGACGCACCGCTTCCGCACCCTGTCGCGCTGAGCCGGACCTCCGCCACTCACCACACACCGATCCGCACCTCTCGGTGAGCGTAGAGCGGCGGTGCGGCTCGACGTTGGTGAGTGGCGGAAGTCCGTCCGACAGATCGTTGCCTACGGCATCAGCTGGCCGCCGTTGACCTCCACGATCTGGCCGGTGACGTACGACGCCATCCGGTCGGAGGCAAGGAAGAGGATGGTGCCGACGCACTCGTGCGGGGTGCCGGTGCGGCCCATCGGGATGGTGGCGATCATCGCGGTCATCTGCTCGTCGCCGGTGTGCCGCTCGTGGAACGGGGTCTTGATGACGCCGGGTGAGATCGCGTTCACGCGGATGCCTTCGGGGGCGAGCTCCTTGGCCAGGCCGCGGGTGAAGGTGCTGACCGCGCCCTTGCTGGTCGCGTAGACGACCGACCCGCCGCCACCGCCGTTCCGGCCGGCGATCGAGGTGACGTTGACGATCGCGCCGCCGCCCTGCGCGCGGAACACCGGCACGATCCGGCGGCTGAGCGCGAACACCGAGGTCAGGTTCACGTCCAGGATCCGGCGGAATTCCTCGTCCGGTACATCGGCCACCGGCGACCGCTTGACCAGGTCACCGGCGTTGTTCACCAGCACGTCGATCCGGCCGTGCTGCGCGAGTACGTCGTCGATGAAGGCGTCGGCCGACTTCGGGTCGGCCAGGTCCGCCTGGTGCAGGGACGCCGTACCGCCGGCTGTCTGCACCGCGCCCACGGTGTGCTTCGCGCCCTCGTCGTTGCGGTGGTACTGCAGTGCGAGCGTCGCCCCGGTCTCCGCGAACCCGACCGCCGCCGCAGCCCCGATCCCGCTGCTGGCGCCGGTCACCACCACGACCTGATCCCTGAAATCCAGATATCCCATGCGCCCTATCCTCTCCCGACCGGGCCGGGTGATGCGCCGGGGAACGCGCCGTGGACAGGCTTGCCGGGGCGGGGTGGGCGTTACATTCGATGGATGGGATACGCGCTCGGGCAGCTGGGGCTGCGGCGATGGCGGACAGCCGACGCGCTGCGGCTGGCGGCGGCACACCAGGATCCCGAGATGAGAACCCAGGGCGGGATCGTGGACCGGGCGTCCGCGGTGGACTGGATCGGCCGCGTCGCGGACCTGGACAACGGGCACGTGTACGCCGTCGCCGATGCCGACGACCACCCGATCGGCTGCGTGGCCGTGACGAACATCGACCACCATCAGGTGGGCTGGACGTGGTACTGGACCCTCGCCGACGTCCGCGGCCACGGCGTCGCCCGCGACGCGCTCCGCGCCCTCGCCTACTGGGCCCACCATGACGCCGGCCTCTACCGGCTCGAACTCGGCCATCGGCTGAACAACCCGGCGTCCTGCGCGGTGGCTGCCGGCGCGGGCTTCCTGTCGGAGGGCGTCGAACGCCAGCGGCTCGCGTACGACGGCTCCCGGTACGACGTCGAGCGGCACGCGCGCCTGATCACGGATCCCCTGAGCCCGCCCGGACGCCCGGTCTCCATCAGCCTCTGATGTTTCACGGGTAGTCCGCGAGTCTGTTGTTTCACGGGTAGTCCGCGAGTCTGTGACGCCGTCCAACCCTCGAGCCCGCGAGCCCGCAGGGCAGCGGCTACGCCTTGTCGGCGTTTGCGAGGTCCTTCGGTCCGGCGGGGTTGCTTACCTGGTATTCCGCCCGACGATCGTGTGATGTTTCCCCTTGTGGATAAGGGCTTTCGAGGTCCTGGCGGATTTGCTCCCGGTCGGTGTTGGTGGATAGAATCGAACACATGTTCGAGGGAGATCTGACGACGCTGTCGACCGCCGACCTGCTGGAATCGGCCGCCGACCACGACGCCGAGGCCAGGCGGATCGACGCCCGGCGGCTCGAGCACGCCCAGGTCTACGCCGACCGGTTCCACCCGTCGGTCTGCCCGACCCGCCCCGGCCGCCGCACCTGCGACGGCCGCGAACGCGCCGTCGTGCTCGGCGGCGAAGGCTGCCCGGAGATCGCCGAATTCGCGGTCGCGGAGTTCGCGGTGGTGCTCGGGATCTCGCCGCGGGTCGCGGCGGACTATCTGGGGCAGGCGTTGGCGTTGCGGCACCGGTTCCCGTTCACCTGGGCCCGGGTCCAGGCCGGTGAGGCGACGCCGTGGAAGGCGCGGCAACTCGCCGCCGCCTGCGTGAAGCTGCCCGAGGACGCCGCCCGCGCCGTCGACCAGCGGGTCGCGCAACTCCTGGACTCGATCACCCCGTACCGGCTGGACAAGATCATCGCCGCGGCCAAGATCCACGCCGACCCCGACGGTGCCCGGGCCGAGGCCGAGGAGAAGGCCCGCGAACGCGGCGTGTTCATCGGGCGTTCCGACGGCCACGGCAACAAGTCGATCTACATCAAGGCCCCCGCCGGTGCGGTGATCCGCCACGACGCCACCATCGCCGCCATCGCCGACGCGTTGAAGACGTTCGGTGACACCCGTCCGGTGCAGCACCGGCGCGCGGACGCGGTCGGCATCATCGCCGACGCCCGCTACACCGAAGAACTCCTCACCCAAGCCCGCCACCACCACACCACCCCAGCCAGCCCGGGCACCCCCACCGCTGCGGGCACTGTCACCGCCCCGGAACGCCACCGCCCGGACGCTGCCTCGACTCCACCGGCCCCGGACTGCCGCTGCGGACACCAGCGCTCCGGACACCGCTGCTCCGGACGCCACCGCGCCGGGGACCACCGGCCGGGGACCACCGCTCCGGACGCCGGGCAGCCCGAGGCCGGCGACCATGGCGGTCACGCAACCAGCCGCAACACCAGCCCGACCCACGGTCCGATCGACCACCCAGCCGCGCCCGACCACCCAGCCGAGCCCGACCACCCCATCGCCCCCACCGGGCCGGCCGGCCCGCCGCGCGGAGACGCCGCCGCCAACCCCGGTATGGGATCCGGTTCCTGCCGGAACGAGGACCTGCGCGACGACCCGGCCAGTGACCGGGCCGGTGAGTGGGATCAGCCCGGCCCGGATGACGCGGCCGACCGCGACGCACCCCACCCCAGCACCAGCGACCTTCCCGACCCATTCGACTCCCCAGACACCGAGCCGATCGAACCCTTCGACCCGTTCGACCCGTTCGATCCCGGGCTGCTGCGCAGCGACCCCAACGACGGCGAGCCCCTGGACGGCGCCGCCCAACGCGCCCTGCACGCCCGCCTGGCCCGGATCAGACACGACGCCTACACCAACCCCACCAGTCCACCCGGCACCAACGACAGTGCCGGCGGCACCCGCACCGGCGGCCGGCGGCTACGCCCGGGGCAGACCGAGATCTACGTCCACCTCACCGACCACACCCTGGCCACCGGTAGCGGTGTGCTCCGCGTCGAAGGCCTCGGCCCGCTAATGGCCGATCAGTTGGCCGAGCTGGTCGGCCACGGCCCGTACACGGTGAAGCCGGTCATCGACCTCAACGACGCGGTCAGCGTCGACGCCTACGAGATCCCCGACCGGATCCGCGAACGCGTCAAACTCACCCACCCGGTCGAACTCTTCCCGTTCGGCAGCCAAGAAACCCGCCGCACCATGGACCTGGACCACCTCCAGCCCTACGACCCGCTCGGCCCACCCGGACAGACCAGTACCGACAATCTCGCGCCGCTGGGCCGGTTCGGCCACCGGGTCAAGACCCACGCCCGCGGCTGGACCGTCCGGCGCCTCGACCCCAAGACGCTGGAATGGACCACACCCCACGGTCTCCGTTTCCACGTCACTCCGACCGGCACCTTCAGAGTGCACCCCGACCCGGATTGACCAAGTGCGGTGGCGGCTGGTGAGGATCACCGGTGAGCATGACCCGCGCAAGACGCCCAGGTCCCGAGCTGACGGAACTGTCGGAGGCCGCAGACACCGTCCAGGGTGTGACGACCGATTCGGCGCGTAACCTAGTGCTGGCGGATGAGGCGACCGATGCCGAGGTCGCCGCCGTCTCGGAGTCGCTGGACGTGTTCAACCTTGGCGTGACCGGGATCCAGGATCGGCAACCGTTGGCCGTGCCCGTGAAGGATCAGACGACCCGGCAGACCGTCGGCGGGTTGACCGGTCGTACCTCGCTGGCGCTGTGGTTTGGCGATCTGCTCTATCGACCGGACTCGCTGCGCGGGTCGGGCCTGGGGGAGCAGAATCCTTCAGCAGTCAGAAGCCGAGGTCGGCGCCGGACCTGTGTCAGCTGCTTTGTCTACACGATCAGGCGCCCGACTTTTACAAACGGCACGGCTGGACCGAGTTCGGGCGAGTCCTCAGTGACCCAGCCGGATCCTTCTCCGCTAGAGCCTGGACTAAAGGAATCGCTGCGGCAGCTTGGGGTGTCGGTTGACGTCCTTGTACAGGAGATAGCGGAAGCGGCCCGGGCCGCCGGCGTAACACGCCTGGGGGCAGAACGCGCGCAGCCACATGAAGTCGCCCTCCTGGACCTCGACCCAGTCCTTGTTCAGGAGGTAGACGGCCTTGCCTTCAAGGACGTAGAGGCCGTGTTCCATCACGTGCGTCTCCGGGAACGGGATCACCCCGCCGGGCTCGAAGCTGACGATGTTCACGTGCATGTCGTGCCGGACGTCGTCCGGATCGACGAACCGCTGCGTCTTCCACCGGCCCTCGGTATCCGGCATCTCGATGCCGGCGACGTCGACCTCGTTGGTGACGAAGGCCGGCGGTACGTCGATGCCCTCGACCCGCTCGTACGCCTTGCGGATCAGGTGGAAGCGGGCGACCGCATCGCTGGTGTTGCGTAGCGTCCAGTCGGCCGCCGGGCGGCAGGAATGCGTACCCACCCGGCGCGAGTGTCGTGCTTCTCACCGGCGACCGTGAGCACCAAGTTGCCTTCGACAACGAACAGGACGGCCTCGGCGGCCGGGTCGGTCTCCGGCTTGTCGCTGCCGCCGCCCGGCCCGACCTCGACGATGTACTGCGAGAACGTCTCGGCGAACCCGGACAGCGGCCGGGCGATCACCCACAGCCGGGTGTCGTCCCAGAACGGCAGGCGGCTGGTGACGATATCGCGCATCGTGCCGCGCGGCAGAACGGCGTACGCCTCGGTGAAGACCGCGCGGTCGGTGGTCAGGTCGGTCTGCGCGGGCAGTCCGCCCTTCGGGGAGTAGTAGCGCGGCTGTCATCGTTGTGCTCCTCGGGTCAGCAGGCGGCCGCGGGGGCCGGCCTCGATGTCGACGGGTTCGCCGCGGAGCCAGGTGCTGCGGACGACCCCGTCGAGCGTGCGTCCGTCGTACGGCGTGATGGCGTTCTTGTGCTGCAGGGTCTTCGACGTCGACCACGAAGGTGTCGTCGGGCGCGAGGACGCAGAAGTCGGCGTCGTACGCCGACCTCGATCCGGCCCTTGGTCGTGCAGTCCTACTCTGCGCGGCCGGGGCCTGCGGACATCCAGCGGGCGACATCGGTCAGCGTGAAGCCGCGGCGGCGGGCCTCGGTCCAGACAGCCGGCAGGCCGATTTGCAGGGAGGCGATGCCGCCCCAGGCGGCGCCGAAGTCGCCGGTGTCCAGGTGTTTGAGGTCGATCGTCGACGGCGAATGGTCCGAGACGATCATGTCGATCGTGCCGTCACGCAGCCCCTCCCAGAGCAGCTCGCGGTTGGCTGCCTCGCGGATCGGCGGGCAGCACTTGTACTGCGTGGCGCCGTCGGGGATGTCCTCGGCGGCAAAGGTCAGGTAGTGCGGGCAGGTCTCCGCGGTGATGCGTACGCCGATGTCGCGGGCTGCTGGCGAGGATCGGCAGGACCTCTGCGCTGGACACGTGCAGGATGTGCACCCGGCAACCGACCGGCGCGCGAGGTCGATGATCTCGACGACGGCGGTGTTCTCGGCCGTCCGTGGCCGGGATCGCAGGAACGCGGAATAGCTGCGCGCCGTCCGGCGGCGGGGCCTCGTCGATCCGATGGGCGTCCTCGGCGTGCACGATCAGCAAGCCGTCGAACTCGCTGATCTCGGCATCGCCGATCCTCGAGCTGGCTCTGGTCCAGCGGCGGGAACTCGTCGACGCCCGAGTGCAGCAGGAAGCACTTGAACCCGAACACACCGGCCTCGTGGAGCGGGCGCAGCTCGGGGACGTTGTCCGGGATCGCGCCGCCCCAGAACCCGATGTCGACGTACGCCTGAGGCTGCGCAGTCTTGCGCTTCAGCTCGAGTGCCGGTACGTCGCAGGTCGGCGGGATGCTGTTGAGCGGCATGTCGATGATCGTGGTGACGCCACCCGCTGCGGCGGCTCTCGTCGCGGTGGTGAAGCCTTCCCACTCGGTGCGACCGGGGTCGTTCACGTGGACGTGCGAGTCGACCAGGCCAGGGAGTCAGCACCTCGTCGTCGGCGAGCTCCACATAGTGCGCGGCCTCAAGGTCGGCGTCGTACGGCGCGATCGCGACGATCCGCCCGTCGCGGACACCCACCGCACAGGCCGTCTCCCCCGCGGCGCGCACCACCCGGCGAGCCCGGATCAGAAGGTCCAGCGCGCTCATGCGATGCCCCTCTCACTTGCAGTCATCGTAGGTCGCTCCGCCCGCGATCCGCTCCCCAGCCGCTCGCAGCAGCGGCGCATCGGCTTCGGCAATGCACCGCCGGACGTCAGGCTCCAGATCTGTCAACGCGTACGCCGCTCGCACACCAGCCGCCCGCAGTTGCTCAGGCTCGAGCCGGTTCACGCCACACACCGCGACCACCGGGATCCCGAGGGATGCGAGGACTCCGGGCAGTGCGTTCGTGCCGGGAGCTCCAGGTGCTGCGGCTCCGGAAGCTCCGGGTGCTCCGGCGTGACTCCGGCGACTTCAGATACCGCGGATAGGCTGGGTGCCCCGGATGCTCGAGCAGATGCAGCGGCTGCTGCCACGCCTGCGACGGCCTTGCCGTGCAGCGTCTGCTCGTCGAGTGCGCCTTCACCGGTGATCACCAGATCCGCACCGACGAGGTGCTCGTGGAAGCCGACCAGCTCCAACACCAACTCGATCCCCGGCCGCAGCTCGGCGCCGAGGAGCGCAAGCGCCGCGAAACCCACGCCACCTGCGGCCCCAGCCCCGGGCGCGTCGCGGAGATCCCGCCCGGTCTCGCGCGCCACGAGGTCGGCCCACCGGGTCAGTGCGGCGTCCAGCTCCTCAACCTGCCGCGGGTCAGCGCCCTTCTGCGGTCCGTAGACCGCCGCTGCGCCGGTCGGACCGGTGAGCGGATTGTCGACGTCGCAGGCGACGACAATCTGCGACCCCGTCGAGGCGCTCGGCGAAGTGCGGTCAGGTCGAGGGAGGTCGCCGCGGCCAAGGCAGCACCGCCCTCGACGAGGTTCGAAGCCGTCGCCGTCGATAGCCGGGCGCCAAGGGCGCGGACCAGGCCGGCGCCGCCGTCGGTGCGAGGCGCTGCCGCCGATGCCGAGGATCACCTTGCGGCAGCCGGCAGTCGATCGCCGCTGCGATCAGCTCGCCGGTGCCGCAGGAGGTCGCAGTCAGCGGAGCCGGTTCGCCGCCGGGCAAACGGACCAGGCCGGAGACGTCAGCCAGCTCGACGACGGCGACATCGCCACGAACCCTGGATTCGCCGCGGCGGGCGTAGGCGGTCTGGACGGGCTCGCCGGTGGGTCCGGACGCTGTCGCGGGGACCAACTCGAACCCCGCGGCGACGGCGGCGGCGAGAGTACCGTCGCCGCCGTCGGCCACCGGTATCGCCGTCCACGATCGCGTCCGGGCGGACTCGTCGTACGCCCGGCACCGACTGCGGCCGCGACCTCCGCGCTGGTGAGGGTGCCCTTGAACTTGTCAGAGGCAACGACTACCCGGGGCTGGGGCGGTGAAGACAGCATCAGTCGAGCAAGGCCGATGCGGTCGGCGCGTCCTCGCGGCACTCGGCGAGGTCCTCGAATTCGGTGATGTTGTCGATTTCGAGGCCCATGGAGACGTTCGTGACGCGCTCCAGGATGATCTCGACGACGATCGGGACCTGGTACTCGACCATCAGCTTCTTGGCCTGTTCGAGGGCGGGCAGGATCTCCGTCCGGCTCGAAGACCCGGAGGGCCTTGCAGCCGAGGCCTTCGGCGACCTTGACGTGGTCGACGCCGTAGCCGTTGAGTTCGGGGCTGTTGATGTTCTCGAACGACAGTTGCACGCAGAAGTCCATGTCGAATCCCCGCTGCGCCTGACGGATCAGGCCGAGGTAGGAGTTGTTCACGACGACGTGGATGTACGGGATGTTGAACTGCGCCCCGACCGCCAGTTCCTCGATCAGGAACTGGAAGTCGTAGTCCCCCGACAACGCCACCACCGTGCTGTCCGGATCCGCGACCGCGACCCCCAGCGTGGCCGGCACGGTCCACCCGAGCGGACCCGCCTGGCCGGCGTTGATCCAGTGCCGCGGCCGGTAGACGTGCAGCATCTGCGCGGCCTGGATCTGCGACAGCCCGATCGTGCTGACGTAGCGAATCTCAGGTCCGAACGCCCGGTTCATCTCCTCGTACACGCGCTGCGGCTTGATCGGCACGACGTCGAAGTGCGTCTTCCGCTCCAGCGATCGTACGCCGCTCCCGGCACTCCTCAGCCCACGCGGACCGATCGGCCAGCCGGCCCTCGAGCGGCCCACTCCTGCGCGACCTCGACGAAGACCTCCAGCGCGGCGCGAGCGTCGGACACGATCCCGTAGTCCGGCGCGAACACGCGGCCGATCTGCGTCGGCTCGATGTCGACGTGGACGAACTTCGCCGGCCCTCGTGTACGTCGTCGAGGCCGCCGGTGTGCCGGTTGGCCCACCGGTTGCCGATGCCGAGCACGAGATCGGAGGCCAGCAGGGTCGCGTTGCCGTAGCGATGCGACGTCTGCAGCCCGACCATCCCGGCGATCAGCGGGTGGTCGTCCGGGATCGTGCCCCAGCCCATCAGCGTCGGTACGACGGGCACGCCGGTGAGCTCGGCGAACTCGACCAGCAGATCGGCCGCGTCCGCGTTGATGATCCCGCCACCGGCGACGATCAGCGGCCGCTCGGCAGCGGCGAGCAGCGACGAGCACCTTCTCGGCCTGCGCCCGGGTCGCGGCCGGGCGCGACACCGGCAGCGGCTCGTACGTGTCGATGTCGAACTCGATCTCGGCCAGCTGCACGTCCATCGGCAGGTCGATCAGCACCGGACCCGGACGGCCCTCGCGCATCAGCTGGAACGCCTTCTGGAAGGTGCCCGGCACCTGAGCCGGCCTCCATCACCGTGACCGCCCACTTCGCGACCGGCTTGGCGATCGAGGAGATGTCGACCGCCTGGAAGTCCTCCTTGTGCAGCTTGGCGACCGGCGCCTGGCCGGTGATGCACAGGATCGGGATCGAGTCCGCGGACGCCGAGTACAGGCCGGTGATCATGTCGGTTCCGGCCGGGTCCCGACGTACCGACGCAGATGCCGATGTTGCCGGCTCGCGCCCGGGTGTAGCCCTCGGCCATGTGCGAGGCGCCCTCGACGTGCCGGGCCAGCACGTGCTTGATCCCGCCGTGCTTCTTCATCGCGCTGTAGAAGGGGTTGATCGCGGCGCCGGGCAGCCCGAACGCCTGCGTGGCACCTTCCTTCTCCAGGATCAGGACCGCGGCGTCGACCGCGCGCATCCGGGCCATCAGTCGACAGCCTTCTCGCGGCCACAGGCGCTCCACGCCACGCAGCAGCGCGGAGTGGTCGAGACCGCCGTCGCCGTTCGCGCGCGCGGAGGCGACCAGCTGGGCCACCAGCGCAGCCGAGCGGTACGACGACGCCCGCCTCGCGCGCGGCCGCGGTGACGATGCCCATGTCCTTGTGGTGCAGGTCGATCCGGAAGCCGGGCTGGAAGGAGCGCGACAGCATGTTCTCCTTCTTCTGGTTCAGCACCGACGAGCCGGCCAGCCCGCCACCGAGCACCTCGAGGGCCGCCTTGGTGTCGACGCCGTACGCCTCCAGGAAGACCACAGCCTCGGCCAGCGCCTGGATGTTGGCGGCGACGATCAGCTGGTTGGCGGCCTTGACCGTCTGACCGGAACCGCTCGGACCGACGTGGACGACGGTCTTGCCGACGACGTCGAACAGCGGCTTGGCGGCCTGCGAAGTCGTCCGCGTCGCCACCGACCATGATCGACAGCGCGGCGTTCTTGGCGCCCGCCTCGCCGCCGGAGACCGGGGCGTCGAGCAGCCGGAAGCCCTGCGCTCGCGCCTGCTCGGCGAGCTGCTGCGGTGACGTCGGGCCGGATGCTGGAGAAGTCGATGATCAGCGTGCCGGTCTCGGCGCTGCTGGAAGACGCCGTCCTCGCCCGTCGAGCACGTCCTGGACGTCGGGCGAGTCGGGCACCATCACGCAGACCACGTCGGCGCCCTTGACCGCGTCGGCGATCGAGGTCGGCGGCCCGGCCGCCGGCCTCGACGAGCGGTCTGGGTCCGCTCCGGGGTGCGGTCGAGGCCGGTCACGGTGTGGCCGGCGTTGGCGAGGTGGACGGCCATCGGGCTGCCCATGATGCCGAGGCCGATGAAGGCGATGTTCGTCATGTTGTCGTCGTCTCCTAGATGATCAGCGGCGCTCGAACGCGGCAGCCAGCCGAAGCTCTCGTCGGTGGTGGTGGACGGCTTGTACTCCAGCCCGACCCAGCCGTCGTACCCGTGCGCCGCGAGGGCGCTGAGCTGCTGGTCGAGCGGAAGCGTGCCGGTGCCGGGCTCGTTGCGGCCCGGCGCGTCGGCGATCTGCACGTGCGCGACCCGGTCGGTGTGCTCGGCGATCACCCGGTCGACGTCGTCGCCGTTGACCGCGAGGTGGTAGAGGTCCGCGAGCAGGCCGATGTTCGGTACGTCGTACGCCGCCTGGACGCGATCGATCACGGTCAGGGCGTCGGCCGCGGTCCGCAGCGGGTACCGGTCCGCGCCGCTGACCGGCTCGATCAGCACGGTGGCGCCGATCCGGGCGGCCGCGCGGGCGGCGAGGGCGAGGTTCTCGACCGCGAGGTCGTCCTGCTCACGCTCGGAGCTGGCGTCGTCCCGGTTGCCGTAGAGCGCGTTGAACGCCCTGGCACCCGAGGCGTTCGCCGATGCCGACGGTGACGTCGACGTTGTCCCGGAACTCGTTCGACCGCTTCGGCCAGGACACCAGACCCCGGTCGCCGCCGGGCATGTCGCCGGCGAAGAAGTTGAGGCCGGTCGAGCTGGACGCCGGCATCCGCGATCGCGGTCACGAACGCGTCGACCTGCCGGTCCGGCGGCGCCGCCTCGACGAACGGCCACCAGAACTCGACGGCGCCGAAACCGGCGCGCCGGGCGGCCGCGGGCCGCTCCAGCAGGGGCAGCTCGGTGAACAGCAGCGAGCAGTTCACCGTGTGGCGCAGCGGGTGGCTCATCACAACTCCCGAATTCCGTATCGTGGAAGTTCAATTCTGTTCTGCGAAATGACCATAAGGCGGTCGGGTCGAGAGCGTCAAGCACCCGGCGAGCGCTGTCTCGCGTACGGGCGCGCGTTGTACGTTCCTCTAAAGACAGATTCCCGAGGAGGTACGTCGTGCTGTTGTCCGAACTCCTCGACGCGCCCGAACTCGGGCTCCGGTTGCTGCACTCCGCCGGCGGTGCGCTTGACCGCCCGACCGGTCGCCTGGTGACCACGGACCTGCTCGAACCCGGCCGCTACCTGAACGGCGGCGAGGTCGTCCTCACCGGCCTCGTCTGGCGCCGGCGCCCGGAGGACAGCGAGCTGTTCGTCGCCTCGATGGCCGGGCGGGGCGCCGCCACGATCCTGGCCGGCAAGGCGTTGCTGGGCGACGTTCCGGCGGACCTCCTGGAGGCCTGCCGGCGGCATCAGGTCACGCTGATCGAGGTACCGATCGAGATCGCGTTCGCGGACGTGACGGAGTACGTCGCCGCCGCGGGATCGGCCGAGACCGGCGCACGCTTGTCCGCGAGTCTGGTCCGTCAGCGCCAGCTCCTGTCGTCGATCGCGGCCGGCCGGAGTCTCGACGAGCTGGCGGCCCGGATCTCCGCCGAGATCGGCCACGATTGCCGGGTCCTCACGTCCACCGGCCGGCACGTCGTACCGGGGCCGGGAGAGCTGGACGACGAGACGCTCGACACGGTCACGCGGCGGTTCCTGACCGCCGACCGCACGCCGGCTGTCGCGGAGACGGGCGAGGCGACGTACAGCCTGTTCCCGGTTGGATCAGGGCTGGGCAATCGGCTGACGGCGTGGGTCCTGGTGATCGAAGGCGACCACACGCAGTGGTCCGGCGACCATGTCGAGGCCGTGCACGAGTTGTGTGCGATCGCCGCGCTGGACCGGGCTCGACGGGATGAAGGGCGACGGGCGCTGCGGCCGCTGGTGGCGGACGCGCTGGCGCTGGTCGAGTCCGGAGCGCCGCACACGGAGGTCGCCGCGCGACTGCGGCAGGCCGGATCCCATGCGGAGCGGCCGATGGTGGTCGCGGTGGCCGAACTGCGGGACGACGGACCGAGCGAGGTGGCGCTCAGCCTGTTCGAGGACGTCGCTCTCAGCGTGGGCCCGGCCGTGGTCGCGCCCGGTCGCGACGGCATGCTCGTCGGGTTCCTGCCGTTCGTACCCGGGCTCCCCGAGCAGATGCGGCGGGCCTTCGGGCGGCTTGCGCCTGGGCTCGTCCGGGCGCGACTCGCGGTCGGTATCAGCGGCGAGACGGCCATCGACGCGCTGGCCGGTGCGCTCGAGGAAGCGCGGTTCGCACAGCGCGCGGCCGGGGCCGGGCGGGTGCCGGTGTCGGTGGTCACCTCGGACGAGGTCGCGTCACACGTGCTCCTGCTCGCGACGCTGCCGGACGACGTACGGCGTACCTACACGCACCGGGTGCTCGGACCGGTGCTCGAGCATGACCGCCGTACGCATGCCGACCTGCTCGCCACACTGCGGGAATTCCTCGCCTGCTCGGGTTCGTGGGCCCGTACGGCGGAGTCGCTTCATCTGCACGTGAACACCGTTCGCTACCGGATCGAACGCGTGGAGCAACTGACCGGTCGCGATCTGTCGCAGCTCGAGGACCGGGTCGACGTGTTCCTGGCGCTGAAATCGCTCTGACTGTGTGATCCTCCAAAGCCGGAGCGTTCAGCGGCGGTTCAAGTTCGGAGGTTCATCGGGTGCAATCGCGGCCGGACTGAGCGGATGCTGGCGAGCAGATCAACCAGCCGACGCAGCCGAGGAGCGTGCCCGATGAAGGCAAGCCTGCGACCGAGCCGCCGCACCAGCCGCCATCCTGTCGACGAGGTCCTCCCCGTCGGCAAGCTCGCCGTGTACGGCACTCAGCACGTACTCGCGTTCTACGCCGGTGCTGTGATCGTGCCGATCCTGCTGGCGAACTCCATCGGGCTCACCACCCAGCAACTCATCCACCTGATCAACGCCGACCTGTTCACCTGCGGCATCGCGTCGATCATCCAGTCGGTCGGGTTCTGGAAGGTCGGCGTCCGGTTGCCGCTGCTGCAGGGCGTGACGTTCACGGCGGTGTCGCCGATGATCGCGATCGGGCTGGCCGCGGGCGGCGGGACGAACGGCCTGCTGGTGATCTACGGCGCCGTACTGGTCGCCGGTCTCGCCACCTTCTTCATCGCACCGTTCTTCAGCAAGCTGATCCGGTTCTTCCCACCGGTGGTGACCGGCTCGGTGATCACGATCATCGGCTTGGCACTGCTGCCGGTCGCGGCCGGCGACGCGGTCGGAGGCGCCGGCCCGACCGCCGATCCGACCAGCGGGAAGAACCTGGCCTACGCGCTCGGAACGCTCGCGCTGATCGTGCTGATCCAGCGGGTCTTCAAGGGCTTCATGGCGACGATCGCCGTACTGGTCGGCCTGGTTGTCGGCACGCTGGCGGCGTGGGCCTTCGGTGACGCCCACTTCGGCGCGGTCGCCGACTCGGCCTGGGTCGGGGTCACCCAGCCGTTCTACTTCGGCTGGCCGAAGTTCTCGATCGCCGCGATCATCTCGATGGTCGTGGTCATGCTGATCACCGCGGTGGAGACGACTGGTGACGTCTTCGCGACCGGCGAGATCGTGGAGAAGCGGATCGGCCGCGAGGACATCGCCCGGGCGCTGCGGGCCGACGGCCTGGCCACCACGATCGGTGGGGTCTTCAACTCCTTCCCGTACACCTGTTTCGCCGAGAACGTCGGACTCGTCCGACTGACCCGGGTTCGCAGCCGCTGGGTGGTCGCGGCGGCCGGCGGCATCATGATCCTGATCGGGTTGGTGCCGAAGGCCGGCGCGGTCGTCGCGGGCATCCCGCACCCGGTACTGGGCGGCGCGGCGCTGGCGATGTTCGCCACCGTGGCCGTCGTCGGGTTCCAGACCCTGGCCAAGGTCGACTTCCACGACCACCGGAACGTCGTCATCGTGGCGACCAGCGTCGGTCTGGCCATGTACGTCACCGCGCAACCGCAGGTCGCCCAGGCGGTCCCGGGCTGGGCCGAGATCATCTTCGGCAGCGGCATCACGCTGGGCAGCCTGACCGCGATCGGTCTCAACATCCTCTTCCACCACGTCGGCAAGGACTACGGTCCCGCGGTGGCCGGCCAGCCCGGCACCTCGGTCCGGCTGGACCAGGTGAACAAGATGAGCCGGGACGAGTTCGTCGAGACCTTCGCCAGTCTGTTCCAGGGGCCGCGCTGGGCGGTCGAGCGCGCCTGGGACATGCGGCCCTTCGCCGACACCCACGCTCTGCGCCGGTCCTTCCAGGAGGCGTTGTTCTCCGGCTCGCACGTGGAGCAGCGTCAGCTGATCGAGGCGTATCCGCAGCTCGGCTCGCAGTTCGTCGCCGACGGGCTCAATGGCGAGGCATCGCTGCGGGACCAGTCGGACAAGGGCCTGACCTTCCTGGCCGATCCGGACCGCGACGAGCTGGCCACGATCACCGAGGCGTACCGGGAGCGGTTCGGCTTCCCGTTGGTCATCTCGGTCCGGGACGCGGACTCGTTCAGCCGGATCGTCGAGCAAGGCCGGGAGCGGCTCGGCAACTGCGAGAACCAGGAGCACGCCGCCGCGCTGCTCGAGATCGCGAAGATCGCCGGCTACCGGTTCGACGACTTCGTCTCCGCCGCCAACCCGATTCACAGTGCGAGAACCCGCTGGAGCAGCAACCGATGACCACACAAGCACTGCGTGCACCCGCTCTGAAGGTGAATGGCGAGGACACCGCGATCGGCGACGTACCCGTCCACACCACCGTGCTGGACTGGCTCCGCGACCGCGGCCTGACCGGCGCCAAGGAAGGCTGTGCCGAAGGTGAGTGCGGTGCCTGCTCGGTGCTCGTCGCCCGGCCCGGCATCGACACCGCGACCGAGTGGACCGCGGTGAACGCCTGCCTGCTGCCGATCGCGTCGTTGGACGGCCAGGAGATCATCACCTCCGAAGGGCTCGGATCGCCCGCGGCTCTGCACCCGGTGCAGGAGGAGATGGCCGTCCGCGGTGGATCGCAGTGCGGCTACTGCACCCCGGGCTTCATCTGCAGCATGGCTGCCGAGTACTACCGGCCCGGCCGTACGACGTCCGCCGCCGGCGATCCTGAGCACGGGCCGAACGGATTCGACCTGCACTCCTTGAGCGGCAACCTGTGCCGATGCACCGGCTACCGGCCGATCCGGGACGCTGCGTACGCGCTGGGAGATCCTGCGGAGAACGACACGCTCGCGGTCCGGCGGAACTCGCCGCCGCCCCCGCCCGCAGCCACCGGGATGGTGACCGGCGAGTCGGAGTTCGTCCGGCCTGCTTCGCTCGACGACGTCCTTGGCCTGCTGGGCGATCGACCGGATGCGCAGATCGTTGCCGGGTCGACCGATCTCGGTGTGCAGGTGAACATCTTCGGCTCGCGGCCACCCCTGGTCGTCGCCGTGGATCGCCTGGCCGAGCTGCGCGAGTTCGCCGTCGGACCGGACGAGGTCCGGATCGGCGCGGCGCTGACGCTCACCGAGATCGAGCGGCGGTTGGCCGGCCGGGTACCGCTGCTGGCCCAGATGTTCCCGCAGTTCGCGTCCCGGCTGATCCGGAACGGCGCGACCATCGGCGGCAACCTCGGCACCGGTTCGCCGATCGGCGACACCCCGCCCGCGCTGCTCGCCTTGGATGCGTCGATCGTCCTGGCATCCCGCCGCGGCGAGCGGGTGGTCGCCGCTCGCGGACTACTTCACCGGCTATCGGCAGACCCTGAAGGCACCCGACGAGCTGATCAAGACGATCGTGCTCCCGCTGCCACTGGCCCCACTGACCGCCTTCCACAAGATCGCCAAGCGACGCTTCGACGACATCTCGAGCGTCGCCATCGGGTACGCCGTCGATGTGGTGGACGGCGTCATACGGCAGGCCCGGATCGGACTCGGCGGGGTCGCGGCCACACCGCTGCGAGCGCGGGCCACTGAGGAGGCTCTGATCGGTCAGCCGTGGACCGAGATCACGGTCCGCGAGGCGGCCGCGGTGATGGCTGGTGAGGGTACGCCGATGGACGATCACCGCGCGAGTGCGTCGTACCGCTCGGCGATGCTCGGCCAGTCGCTGCTCCGGTTCTACTTTGCTGAGGGGGCGGGCGCATGAGCTCGTTGTCCGAACGGCCCGCGCACGCAGTTGTCGGCGTACCGCTGCCGCACGAGAGTGCCGCGCTGCACGTCACCGGCACCGCGCTCTACACCGACGACCTTGTCCAGCGCACTCGCGATGTGCTGCATGCGTGGCCGGTCCAGTCGCCGTACACCCACGCCCGGATCACGGCACTCAGGGTGAAGCCGGCGTACGACGTCCCTCGCGTGGTGCGGGTGTTGACGGCGGACGACGTACCCGGGGTGAACGACGCGGGGGTGAAGCATGACGAGCCGTTGTTCCCGGGCGAGGTGATGTTCAACGGGCATGCGGTGTGCTGGGTACTCGCGGAGACGTTGGAGGCCGCGCGACTCGGGGCGCTGGCGGTGGAGGTCGAGTACGAGCCGCTGTCGTCCCTCGTGACTGTGCGCGAGGCGATCGCGGCCAAGAGCTTCCAGGGCGTCGGGCGGCGCTTGGAGCGCGGCGATGTGGAGTCGGCGCTCGCGGAGGCTGCCCGTGTGTTCCGGGGCGAGTTCGAGTTTGCGGGGCAGGAGCACTTCTACCTGGAGACGCACGCGGCGCTGGCGCTGGTCGACGAGGGCGGTCAGATCTTCGTGCAGAGCAGTACGCAGCACCCGTCGGAGACGCAGGAGATCGTCGCGCATGTGCTCGGTCTGGCCAGCCATGCGGTGACCGTGCAGTGCCTTCGGATGGGCGGGGGCTTCGGCGGCAAGGAGATGCAGCCGCATGGGTTCGCCGCCATCGCCTCGCTCGGCGCGACGTTGACCGGTCGGCCGGTGCGGTTGCGACTCAACCGCACGCAGGACATGACGATGTCGGGCAAGCGGCACGGGTTCCACAGCTCATGGACCGTTGGGTTCGACTCCGAGGGTCGGCTGGTGGCGTTGGATGCGACGCTGACCGCCGACGGCGGGTGGAGTCTGGATCTGTCCGAGCCGGTACTGGCCCGGGCGATGTGTCACGTCGACAACGCCTACCAGATTCCTCATATCCGCGTGGACGGCCGGATCGCCAAGACCAACAAGACGTCGCAGACCGCCTTCCGCGGCTTCGGCGGACCGCAGGGGATGCTCGTGATCGAGGACATCCTCGGCCGGTGCGCGCCATTGCTCGGGTACGACGCGATGGAACTGCGCCGGCGCAACTTGTATCGGCTGAACGACAGCACGCCGTACGGACAACCCGTCCGGCACGCGGATCGGCTGGAGTCCTGCTGGAGCCAGGTGGCCGACGGCGGAGACGTCGTACGGCGGGCTTCGGAGATCTCGGCGTTCAACGCGCAGCACGCTCATGTGAAGCGGGCGCTGGCGATGACGCCGGTGAAGTTCGGCATCTCGTTCAACCTGACCGCGTTCAACCAGGCCGGGGCGCTCGTCCACGTCTACAAGGACGGGTCGGTGCTGATCAACCACGGCGGCACCGAGATGGGGCAGGGCCTGCACACCAAGATGCTGCAGGTCGCGGCGACCACACTCGGCCTGCCGCTGGCTCGGGTCCGGCTTGCCCCGACCCGGACCGACAAAGTGCCGAACACCTCGGCAACCGCGGCCTCGTCGGGCGCCGACCTCAACGGTGCGGCGATCAAGAACGCGTGTGAACAGATCCGGGAACGGCTCGCACAGGTCGCGAGCGGTCAGCTCGAGATCAGCCCGCATGACGTCAGCTTCGTCGACGGCGTCGTACGCGGGCCGTCCGGGGTCGGTGTGGCTTGGGACGAGCTCGTCAAGGCGGCCTACATGCAGCGGGTGCAGTTGTGGGCGGCCGGCTTCTACCGCACCGAGGGGCTGCACTGGGACGCCAACGCGATGCATGGCGAGCCGTTCAAGTACTTCGCGTACGGCGTTGCTGCCGCCGAGGTGGAGGTGGACGGGTTCACCGGGTCGTACACGCTGCGTCGGGTCGACATCGTGCATGACGTGGGCGACAGTCTGAGCCCGCTGATCGACATCGGTCAGATCGAGGGTGGGTTCGTTCAGGGCACGGGTTGGCTGACGCTCGAGGACTGCGCTGGGATGAGAGTGACGGGGATCGGCGCGGGCGGCTGGCTACGCAGGCAGCGAGTACCTACAAGCTGCCGAGCTTCTCGGAGATGCCGGAGGTCTTCAACGTCCGACTGCTGGAGAAGGCACACGAGGAAGGCGCGGTCTACGGCTCGAAAGCCGTCGGTGAGCCGCCACTGATGCTCGCCTTCGCAGTCCGCGAGGCCCTACGGCAAGCCGCGGCCGCGTTTGGCCCTCCCGGCACAAGCGTGGACCTGCCGTCGCCCGCCACACCCGAGGCCGTGTACTGGGCGCTCGACCGCGCACGGGGTGGTGACACATGGAATGGATGAGAGGTGTTCAGCTGCTGCGCTCGGGGCGTCGACCTGGTGTGCTCGTCACGGTCATGTCGGTCCGTGGGCATGCGCCACGGGAGCCCGGGGCCAAGATGGTCGTTGCCGACGACAACGTCTGGGCGACGGTCGGTGGCGGGAACCTGGAGGCTATGGCTGTCGAGCGCTGCCGGGTGATGATAGCGGAGGCGACCACCGAGCCCGAGGTCCTGGAGGTCGCGCTGTCGGACAAAGCGCCGTACCAGCATGGTGTTCAGTGCTGCGGCGGCGAGGTGAAGTTGTTGCTGGAGCCGTTGCCGGTGGTGCCGTCGGTGGCGATCTTCGGGGTCGGGCATGTCGGGCTCGAGCTCGCGCGGATCCTGGCCCGGCACGACATCGAGCTGCATCTGATCGACTCCCGGCCCGATCAGCTGACGGCCGACCGGCTGGCCGTACTGGATGACGCTCTCGCTCAGGTGCACGTGCACAACGTGCCGGTGCTGCCGGAGCTGGTGGTCGGAGAGCTGCCACCAGGCACCCACGCGCTGGTGATGACCCACGACCACGCTGAGGACGCCGCGCTCTGCGACGCCGCGATCCGCAACGAACAGCTCGCCACCATCGGGCTGATCGGGTCGTCGGCGAAGTGGGCGCGGTTCCGCCGCAAGCTCGCCGAGGACGGCAACTCCGAGGCGGCGATCGCCCGGATCACCACCCCGATCGGCCTGCCCGGTCTGGTCGGCAAGGAGCCGGCCTTCATCGCGGTCAGCGTCGCGGCCTGGCTGCTCGAACTGTTCACCGCCGAGCGTGTCTCCACGCCGGCGCGACCTGCCGAGCGTCGCCCTGCGCCGGCCCATCGTGAGGCGAAGGCATGACCATCTTCCGAGGCACGTTCCTCGACACTCCGGACAACCCCTTCACCGGCGGCAGTCTGCGGGTCGACTCCGACGCAGGAGTGCTGGTCCACGACGGCCTGATCGTTGCCCGCGGCCCCTTCCTCGAGGTGCGGCGGGCGCATCCGGCCGAGCAGGTCGTCGACCTGACCGGAGGCTTCGTACTGCCTGGATTCGTGGATACGCACGTGCATTTCCCGCAGATCCGCGCGGTCGGTGGGATGGGGTTGCCGCTGCTCGAGTGGCTCGACCGCTACGCGCTGCCCGAGGAGGCGCGGATGGCGGACGTCGCCTATGCCACGAGCGTCGCCGGCGAGTTCGTCCGCGGGCTCGCGGCGGCCGGGACGACGTCGGCCCTGGTCTTCGGGGCGCACTACTCCGACGCGGTGGATGCGCTCTTCAGCGCCGCGTCGCAGGTAGGGCTGCGGATCACCAGCGGGTTGGTCCTGAGCGACCGGCTGCTGCGGCCGGAGTTGCTCACCACACCGGTTCGCGGGTACGCCGAGTCGCTTGCCTTGGCCAACCACTGGCACGGCGTCGGCCGGAACCGGTACGCCGTGACGCCACGGTTCTCGTTGTCCTGCACGGATGACATGCTCGCGACCTGCCGTGAACTGCTGGACGCGATCCCGGGGGCGCTGTTCACGTCGCACGTCAACGAGAACGAGGCCGAGATCGCGACCGTGGCCGATCTGTTCGGAGGCAGTGACTACGTCACGACGTACGACCGGCACGGCCTGGTCGACCGCCGGTGCATCCTCGCCCACAACGTCCACCCGACCGACGTCGAACTCAAGATGCTCGCCGTCGGCGGTGCGACCGTCGCCCACTGCCCAACCAGCAACGCCGCGCTCGGGAGTGGGCTGTTCCCACTCGGCCGCCATCTCCAGCACGGCGTACGCGTAGCCCTCGGCTCCGACGTCGGCGCCGGCACGGGCTTCTCCCTCCTGAAGGAGGGGTTGCAGGCGTACTTCTGCCAGCAGTTGCTCGGCGACCACGGCCTCGCGCTCAGCTCCGCCCATCTGTTGTATCTGGCAACAGCCGCAGGCGCCGAGGCTCTCGGCATGGGCTCCGACGTCGGAGACTTGAGCGTAGGCAAACGCTTCGACGCCCAACTCCTCCGCCCGGCCGACGGCTCCCCTCTCGCGGTAGGCCTAGCCCACGCCGCCGATGCCGAAGAAACCCTGGCCCGAATCTTCACCCTCGGGACCCCCACCGACGTCCAAGCCGTCTGGATCGACGGCGAACTGCTCCACCACTGACCCAGCGCCTCCTCGGTCTTCCCACGGATCGCCAGGCCATCACAACTGCGCAGGTCGCGGCGCCGCCCGCGGGAGCCCGCGCTCGCTCGCGTCATTGTGATGGCCTGGCGGTCCGCGGTGTGCGGGGTAGGCGCCCCGCGACGCGGACTTGTGCCACTCACCAACTCTGCCGCTCAGGCCGAGGATGTCTGCCGCCGAGCGTCGCCTGCGCCGGCCACGCCCGCTTGGTGAGTGGCACAGGTCCGCCCAACCACCGATCGCCTACCGCCGCTGCCCGGCCGCGGACGACCTCACCGCTGAGGTACGCCCAGCCATCAATAGCATTCCCACGGATCGCCAGGCCATCACAACTGCGCAGGTCGCGGGGCCGCCCGGTGGAGCCCACCCGCGCTCACGTCATTGTGATGGCCTGGCGGTCCGCGATCCGCGGTGTGCGGTGTGCAGTGTGCGGGGGCAGGCGCCCGCGACGCGGACTTGTGCCACTACCAACCCTGCCGCTGGGGCCCAGGAGGTCTGCCGCTGAGCGTCGCCTGCGCCGGCCACGCCCGCTTGGTGAGTGGCACAGGTCCGCCCAACCACGGATCGCCTACCGCCGCTGTCCGGTCGCGGACGACCTCACTGCTGAGTTACGCCCAGCCATCACCGGCCTTCCCACGGATCGCCAGGCCATCACAAGTGTCCGGATCGCGGCCCGCGCCGGTGGGAGCCCACTCGCGCTGGCGCCATTGTGATGGGGTGGCGGTCCGCCGCAAGCCCGCGGTCCGCCACCACCGCGACCCTTGGTGATCATGCGCCGGTGAGCTGACCTGAGGCCGAGCTGACCTTGGTGAGGAGGTTGGCGACGCGAGCGATCCCGACGCCGAGGCGGACGTTGGAGATTGCGCACTGCGCGATGCCGGGTGTCACGAGACATCCCCGGCCGTACGTCACCGCGCCCCCTCGTAGCCGGCGCCGGACCAGCCGCAACAACGCGCTTGCCTTCAGCAACAACATGCACGGTGAACTCACGCCACTCCGGATCGACCGTGACCCGGCGGTTCCGCCGATCACGATGGTGGTCATAGCCGGCTCAGCAGAAGCCCGGCACGGCGTGCCACGCGCTACCGGGGTCACTCGCGTCGTCGCGGACCACGGTGGCCTCGATCAGGCCGTACGGCCGGTCCGCTGCGATGAACACCTCGCCCGGGTTCTCCACCTCGAACGGGCTCAGGTCGACCAGGAAGTGGTGCTTGTTCGGCGCCGAGAACTTGATCTCCGCGACCTCCGGATGCTGCTGCAGGACGGCCTCACCCATGCCGTACAGCGTCTGCTGCAAAGCAAAACTGTGGATCTTCGCGAACTGCTCGAGCAGCAGTCCCTTGATCTCGTCGTACGACTTGTCCCAGTCGACCTCGGTGTGGTCGTAGCGCCAGCGGGCGACCAGCGACGTGGCGAGGATGCGGTCGTTCGTCTCGGGCAGCGTCGTGTACTTGTCCTTGAGGAACCCGTGGAACTCCGAGCCGGTCGACTTCAGCACGACCAGGTCGCTGATTCCGGAGACGACGTACCGCTTCTGCTCGTCACCCCGGCCCTCCACGTTGACGACCGTCGTACGCACACCGCTGCCGGCCCGGACGAACGAGTGGTCGTGCGGCTCGCCGTCGACGGAGATCCGTTCCCAGGCGTACTCCTGCACCTCGATCCGGGCCCCCTCGGCCGCCGGCGAGGCGTCGAGGAAGTGCGCGCCCAGCGTCAGCGCGTAGTCCTCGATCGCGCCGATGCCCTTCTCCTTGGCGAAGGCGAACGCGGTGTTCTTCTGCGTGTCGGTCGGCAGGACGTCGCTCTGGTCACCGGTGGTGTGCGCGGCCTCGAACCGGCCGCGCAGCGCGGACGAGACGTTCAGGTCGCGGATCTGGTGGCGGGGCGTGTCGCGGTAGATCCGGACGACGCGGCTCTCGGCCTTGCCGTACTGGTTGGCGCCCAGGTGGATGGCCATCGGGATCAACTCCCTCGGTAGGTGGAAAACGCGAATGGGCTGAGCAGCAACGGGACGTGGTAGTGCCGCTCGTCGGCGACCGTGAAAGTCACGGTGACTTCGGGAAAGAAGATGTCCTGGCCGGACGCGGCCGCGTACGCGGCGACGTCGAACCAGAGCCGATACGTGCCGGTCTGGAGCGCCGGTTCCAGCTCGGCGATCCGCCCGTCGTCATCCGTCGTACCGGTCGCGAGTACGACGTCCTGATCGCCGGTGACCCGGGACAGGCGAACCGGCACGCCTTGCGCCGGACGCCCAAGGCCGGTGTCGAGAACGTGCGTGCTCAGGGTGCTCATCCACGTCCTCGCTTCGCTCCGGGCGCGGATGAGACACGACACGCGCTGTGCTCATTGATGAACTCGCTTCGCTCGCTCATGCATCGACTACCTTGGCGAGTCGGAGCAGTGCGATCTTGCGCAGTTCCTCGTGTACGGCGGCGAGCTCGGTGGCATCGTCATGGGCGAGCCGGCGGTGGAGGCTGGTGAGCATCTGCTCTGCCGACAGGCCGGTGGCGCAGATCAGGAAGACCCGGCCGAACCGCTTCTCGTACTCACGGTTGCCCTCGGCAAGGGCCTCCCGGGCCTCGTCGCCGACGCCAGACTGTTCCTTGCGCGACCAGGCGGCCTCGGTGCCGGCACCCTGCGGGCGGTCACCGATCCGTGGGTGCGCTTGCAGGGCGCGATCGACCTCGTCGTCGTCGAGCTCTCGCAGCGATTCGTCGGCGACCGCGGTCAGTGCGGCGAGGTCGCCGTACGGCCGCTTGGCCAGGATTCCGTCGACCCAGCGGGGGACGTCACAGCAGGCCGCCAGCATCGGTCGCAGCCGGTCGGCCGGAGCGGAGTTGAACTCCTGCAGGTCCACGGATCACACCTTCTCGAATCCCGAAACTGACTTTCCGTATGACGAGAGTGCCAGCCACCTCGCCCGCCGTCAACAGTTTGTTGAAACCCTACTGCCTCACCGCGCTCGGTTGAGGTAGTTGTAGACGGTGAAGCGGGTGACGCCGAGGGCCTCGGCGACGATCTCCGCGGACTTGCGGTACTCGAAGGCGCCGCGGGCTTCGAGCAGGAGGACCGCGCGTTGCTTGTCACCCCTCGACAGGGTGTGCAGTGGGCCGCCGAGCTCGTCGGCGACCTGGCCGAGCAGCGTACTCACGCCGCCTTCGGGAGCCTTGCCGCCTCCTTGCGCCCGGCGGCGGTTTTCCTCGGGTAGGCGGACGGCGACCAACGGTTCGCCTTCCCACAGCAGCGAGACGTCGTCGTCGTGCGCGTCTCCGGGCGCCACGAGCTCGGCGTTCAGCCGCTCGATCAGCGGCGAGATCGCCGTGATGAGCGGATGGACCTCGTGTTCAGGCATCGCGACGTACCTGCAAAGTCACCTGGGTCGCGCCGCCGGCGAACGCGGCTTGGAGGACGCCAGGCAGTGCGGGCAGCAGTAGGTCTTCGTCACCGCGGACCTGAGTGCCCAGCGGGCCGAAGTCGCAGTCGAGACCGGCTTCCTGCGCCGCGCGCAGTGCCTCGGTGGCGTGGGCGGGCGGTGATCCTTCGACGTCGAAGGGTTCGGTGGTGAACTCCGCAACCAGTCGCATGTCGTGAGGCTAGCGCTCCGATCGCGGCTAGCGGTCGGATCGGAGCGGGCGGCGGGCCAGCTTCGCGAGACCTGCCGTGTCCACGCCGATGAGTTTGTCGACCTCCGCCGGATCGACCGCACCGCAGTCGAGGCCCCGCAGTACGAAGCCTGCCAGGGCCGCGGCGGTCGCTGGCTCGTCGAGGTACCCGGACTCGCCCTTGCCGAGATACGCGCGCAACCGCTTGGCGGCCTCGTCGAGACCCTCGCGATAGAAGAGGTACGTCGCCACGAAGCGGGACGGCAGCTGGGCCGGGTGCATGTCCCAGCCCTGGTAGATGCCGCGCGCGAGTGAGCGACGTACCAACCGCAGGTGGAGCCGCCAGGCCGCGCGGACGGCGTCGCGGTCGCCGATCGGGAGGACGTTCGTGGAGCCGTCGGACACGAACACACCGGTCCCGGCGGCAGCCACCTGCATCACGTCCTTGGCGTGATCCGCAACGGGATGCTCCATGCTCTGGTACGCCGCGGCGATGCCCAGCGAGGCCGAGTAGTCGTAGGTGCCGTAGTGCAGACCGGTGACGCGACCAGCGCCGGCCTTGATCATCCGCGCGATCAACGCGGTCCCGTCGGACCCGAGGATCGCCTGTGGTGTCTCGACCTGGATCTCGAACTTCAGCTCAGGTACGCCGTACTCGCGTTCGAGCGCGGCCAGCACGACCACCATCGCCTCGACCTGCTCGACCGAAGTGACCTTCGGCAACGTGATCACGAATCCATCGGTCAGTCCGCCGGCCGCCGACAACTCCCGCACGAACAGATCGAGGGTTCGCACCCCGCGGCGCCGTGTTGGCGCCTCCAGCGACTTGATCCGCAGCCCGTGGTACGGCGGCGCCACGCTTGCACCCTCTGCCGACGCCCCGGCCCTCAGGCTCCGCGTCAGTGCCCGGGCCGCGGCGACGGCCGCCGCGTCTTCTTCCTCGTCGGATCTGGTCCCGTAGCCGTCCTCGAAGTCGATCCGGAGATCCTCGATCGGCTCCCGCGCCAGCTTGGCGCGAACGCGCTCGAAGACCTCGATCATGAGTCCAGGCGGCTGCTCCAGCACGTCCGCGAGCACCTCGGCCGAGCCGCCGTACTCGCCGAGCACCGCCCGTGCCTCCGCGCCCCAGGTGCCGACGGTGTTCACGTCGTACTTGTCAGCCGGCACGTACACGGTGTGCACCGGTTGCCGGACCCCGCGATCGCCCGGATAGTCCGCGGCCAGCGCCGCGTCGGCGGCCGCCAACCGCCGATCCAGCTCGCCGACCAGATCCTCCAGGCTCATGCGGCCGCCTCTCAGGCATCGAATTCCGTATTGCGGAGACTAATATCTACTCTGCGGAAGGTACAAGCGTCTGGCTCTTCCGGGATCTGGCGCTAAACTTCCGTCATCCGGAAACCCCGAGAGGCTGGATCCATGGCGGAAGCGAACGGCGGCAAGGCCCGCACCGGCAGTGTGCAGTCCATCGAGCGCGCCTTCGGACTGCTCGAGACCATGGCCGACGCGGGCGGGATGATGGGCCTGTCCCAGCTCGCTACGGCGTCCGGCCTACCGCTGCCGACGATCCACCGGCTGGTTCGCACCCTGGTCGACCTCGGCTACCTGCGTCAAGAACCCTCGCGGCAGTACGTCCTCGGCCCCAAGCTGATCCGCCTCGGCGAGAGTTCGTCGCACATGCTCAGTGTCTGGGCCCGCCCCCACCTCGCGCGGCTGGTCGACGAGCTCGGCGAGTCCGCCAACATGGCCATGCTCGACGGCGACCAGGTCGTCTACCTCGCCCAGGTCCCGTCCCGCCACTCGATGCGGATGTTCACCGAGGTCGGCCGCCGCGTCCTGCCCCACTGCACCGCAGTCGGCAAAGCGATCCTCGCTCAGCTCCCGGAGACCGAAGTACGCGACCTGCTCCACCGCACCGGCATGCCGAAGCACACCGACAACACGATCACCGACCCCGACGCGTTCGCCACCCAGCTCCGCGACGCCGAGGAGCACGGCTACGCCACCGACGAGGGCGAGCAGGAGGTGGGCGTCCGCTGCGTCGCCGTGGCGGTCCCGGACGCACCCACTCGGCTGGCGATGTCCATCTCAGGCCCAGCCGGCCGCATGACCGAAGACCTGGTCGAACGCGCCGTCCCCCTCCTCACCCAAGCCGCCAAAGCTCTGTCCGAGGATCTGCGGTGAACGGCTGGGAGCTGCTTGTGTGCGCCCCTGTCCTTCCTTGCTAAGTCTAACTTTTCTCGGCCTCCGAGCTCCCGCGAAATGCTCGCCTGTGGACAGCCGACGGCTGTCGCGCGTGCCTTTGTGGACAGGCCGACGGCTGTTGTGGACAGGCCGACGGCTGTCGCGCGTGCCTAGGGGGCGTAGGTGCGCCAGCGTTCGGTTAGTTGGTAGCCGAGGGACTGGTTGACCTGGAGGCTGGCTTGGTTGGTGGCGGCGCCGCCGGTGCTGAAGCGGGTGACGCCGATGTCCAGGAAGGCGAGGATCGAGGCCGCCTTGACGGCTTGGGCCACGCCTCGGCGGCGGTGGGTCGACAGGACCGAGGTGAAGGCGGTGTCGCCGTGGCCTTCGTGTTCGCGGATGACGGTGGCGCCGACCAGGCGGGAGCCGTCGAAGGCGCCGAAGACGCGGTGCTTGGGCCAGAGGGCCTGGATGTCGGAGAGCGTGCCGACGGTGCGGTGGCTCGCAGGGGTGTCGGGGTAGTCGGGCTCGTTGGACGTCTCCAGGGTGTGGAGGGCCTTCGCGGACTCAGGGCCGAGTTCGCGGATCGTCAGTCCGCCGGCGACTGCCCGGCGTACGGCGGAATCCATCACCTCGCGGTCGGGGTCGTACAGGCGGACCGCCCAGGACTCGCCGACCACGCGGTAGCCGGCTGCTTCCAGCTCGGCGCACCGCGGGTCGGTGTCCTGCACGATCTCGTAATCGCCCACGTGGCGATTGTGGCGGCTCAACCCAGTTTGCGCAGCAGCGGGAGGACGTCCGAGGTGAACTGGGTCAGGAAGCGTTCCTGATCATGGCCGGGGCCGTGGACGACGAAGTGGTTGAAGCCGGCGTCCAGATAAGGCTGCAACTGCTTGACCACCTCTTCGGGGTCGGAGGTGACGATCCAGCGCTTCGCGACCTGCTCGATCGGGAGCTCGTCGGCCAGCCGCTCCATCTCGGTCGCACTCGTGACGCTGTGCTTCTGCTCCGTCGTCAGCGACAGCGGCGCCCAGAACCGGGTGTTCTCCAGCGCCTGTTCGTGGTCGCGATCGTAGGAGACCTTGACCTCGAGCATCCGGTCCAGGTCCTCGAACTTCTTGCCGGCCTGCTCCGCGCCTTCCTTCACCGCGGGGATCAGCTTCTCGGTGTAGAGCTCCATCCCCTTGCCGGAGGTCGCGATGAACCCGTCGCCCACGCGACCGGCGTACTTGGCGACCACCGGTCCGCCGGCGGCGACGTACACCTTGATCGGGGTCTCCGGCCGGTCGTAGATGTACGCATCGACGGTCTTGTAGTACGGGCCTTCGGAGCTGACGCCGTCCTTGGTCCAGAGATCGCGGATCAGCTGCACAGCCTCACGCAGCCGGGCGAAGCGTTCCTTGAACTCCGGCCACTCCATGCCGGAGACGGCGATCTCGTTCAGCGCCTCGCCGGTGCCGACGCCGAGCATCACGCGGTCCGGGTAGAGCTCGCCCATCGTGGCGAACGCCTGCGCGATGACGGCCGGGTTGTACCGGAAGGTCGGCGTGAGCACCGACGTACCGAGCAGCACCCGGTTCGTCCGCTCGCCGACCGCCGCCAGCCAGGCGAGCGCGAACGGCGCGTGACCGCCCTCATGCCGCCACGGCAGGAAGTGGTCCGACACGCTCACACTGTCGAGCCCGAGCTCCTCCGCCCGGACGGAGTACTCCACCAGCTCCCGCGGCCCGAACTGCTCCGCCGAAGCCTTGTACCCGACTCGAATGCTCACCCTCTGCTCCCAACGTCGTCTACGCGTACTCCCAGGACAACCGCGTCCGGGTCGACTCTATGCCGACCGGTCAGAACGACAGGAGGTAGTCCGGGCCGCCGCCGTCGCGCAGGCGGGCGACGTACCGGGAGGGGCCGCCGGAAGGGACCACCTCCTGTCCATCTGACCCGCGTGGGGGTTTGACGATCCGCGCCGGGTTGGGAAGGATGTTGGCCCGGCGCGGTCCGCGCCTCACCTTCGTCGACCGGCCCCAGCCTGGTCCTGCTGAGAAGGCAAAGGGACTTCCTGTCTCGGACCGCTCGTCCTGGTCAGCTGCCTCGGGCGGGATCGCTGGGGGATCGCGTGCGAGTGCGTGGAAGGCCAGATGACAGCGCACAGGAACCTCAAGCGACGGGTCCGTACCCGCGCCGCCAAGACGGGCGAGTCCTACACGGCTGCCCTCCGGCACTTCCGTCCGACTCCACCAGGAGAAGACATGCCGGAGAACACCCTACGGATCGCCGTCGCCCAGTCGACGGTCCACGAAGACCCGACCAACGCCGTCCTGCTCCGCGAGAGCGGTGCGGAAGTACGCCGGTTGATGCAGCAGGCCGCCGACGCGGGTGCACGCCTGGTGCACTTCACCGAGGGCGCGATCTGCTTCCCCAGCAAGCGCGTAATGTCCGAACTCGGCCCGGACGAGGTCGGTCCGTCCGACTGGAGCAGGGCCGAGTGGTCCGTGCTCCACGAGGAGCTCGACCGGATCATTGCGCTCTCGCGTGAGCTCGGCATCTGGACCGTGATCCCGTCGCTGCACCAGTTGCCCGCGCCGACGCGGCCGCACAACAGCATGTACGTCGTGTCAGACCAGGGCAAGGTGGTCACCCGGTACGACGAACGCGCCCTGTCGACCACGAAGATCACGTGGATGTACACCCCGGGCATGGAGCCAGTCACCTTCGCGGTCGACGGGTATCGCTTCGGCCTCGCGCTCGGACTGGACGTGCTCTTCCCGGAGTTGTTCACGGCCTACGACCGGCTCGGCGTCGACGCCGTACTGGTCTCGTATGCGAGTACGGGCGTCTCCCAGAACGAGCACATCGGCGTTCAGACTCGTGGGATGGCCGCAACGAACACCTACTGGATCAGCCTGGCCGTCCCCGCCAATCCCGGGGCCGGCCTCGAGTCGGGTGTGAGCGGCCCGAGCGGCAAGTGGGCGATCCAGGGTCCGGCGGACAGTACGCCGGGGATCGCGGTGACCGACCTGCACCGGGTCGACGTGAGCCAGATCGGCCGGGACTTCCGCCGGCGTACCCGCGAGCGCATCAACTCCTGAGACCTCACACATCCGGGTGCTGAGCCGTTCCATCAGCATGAACAGGCATGCGATCGTCAGCACCCGGATCGGGGACCTCACTCTGGTCGCCTCGGACAACGCGCTCGCCGGCGTCTACTTCCCGCATCACTGGGTGAAGCCGTCGCCGGAAGTGCTCGGTGACCGGGTCGAAGCCACCGACCCGACCATCGCCGAGGCGACCCGCCAACTCGACGAGTACCTCACCGGCGAGCGAACCACCTTCGACCTCCCGACCGTCCTGCGCGGCGACGAGTTCCAGCGCCGCGTCTGGTCGATCCTCGAGGAGATCCCGTACGGCGGGACGTCGTCGTACGGCGAGATCGCGGAACGACTCGGCGACCGGACCCTCGCCCAACGCGTCGGGAAGGCGGTCGGCCAGAACCCGCTGTCCATCGTCGTACCGTGCCATCGCGTGATCGGCAAGGACGGCTCGCTCACCGGGTATGCCGGCGGCCTGAAGCGAAAGCAGTTCCTCCTGGAGCTCGAAGAGCCGGCCGAAGTCACGGCGGCCCGGCTGTTCTGAGCGACAACCGCAGCTGCGGCCCCCTTTCAGGGGTCAACCCCGGAGCTTGTGGGTTGCGGAGGCAAATTTCTGGGGGCCAACCCACAAGCTGAGGGGTTGACCCCTGAAAGGGGCTTCTTCTGCGGCCGTCCCGGCGAGGCCGGAGCGGCTCGCCCGCCCATTCACCCCACCGAGGCAGGGCAGCCCCCCTTTCAGGGGTTGACCCTCGAGCGTCTGGGTTGACCCCCGAGAATTTGGGGGCCGAACCCACCAACTCAGGGGTTGGCCCCTTGAAAGGGGCTCTACTGCCGCCGTCCCGGCGAGTCCGGAGCGGCTCACCCGCCCCATTTCACCCTCACCGAGGGCAGAGCAGCCACCCTTTCAGGGGTTGACCCCCGAGCGTGTGGGTTGCGGAGGCAAATTTCTGGGGGCCAACCCACAAGCTGAGGGGTTGACCCCTGAAAGGGGCTCTTCTGCCGCCGTCCCGGCGAGTCCGGAGCGGCTCACCCGCCCCATTTCACCCTCACCGAGGGCAGAGCAGCCCCCCTTTCAGGGGTTGACCCCCGAGCGTGTGGGTTGCGGAGGCAAATTTCTGGGGGCCAACCCACAAGCTGAGGGGTTGACCCCTGAAAGGGGCTCTTCTGCCGCCGTCCCGGCGAGGCCGGAGCGGCTCACCCGCCCCATTTCACCCTCACCGAGGGCAGAACGGCTCACCCTTTCAGGGGTTGACCCCCGAGCGTGTGGGTTGACCCCCGAGAATTTGGGGGCCGAACCCACCAACTCAGGGGTTGACCCCTGAAAGGGGGCCGGACTTGGACGACCGGGATGGCGCCGGACGTGGACGGATCGGGATGGTTCAGGATGTGGACGGATCGAGACGGTGCCGGCGGCGGACGGATCGAAATGGGGCCGGACGGGCCGGGGCGTGGCCGGCGCTTCACCGGGACGAGGATGTGTGGATGGTTCGGGATGCGCGGCCGGAGGCGGTCGGCCCGGGCGTTGGGCGTTGGCGGACGACGACTCGCCCGGTCGCCCTACCTGGTCGGCGTACCACACGGAGCGAGTGCTCGACCGCCTACTCCACCAGCGCTCCAGCGTTCTCTGACTCAAAGCTCCAGCCTCCAGCGTTCTCTGACGCAAAGCTCCAGCATTCTTGGAACGCTAAGGCCGTGATAGTTTCGGCATCGGCCGAACTGATGCCCAGCCGATGCGCGAGGGCTTCGGCGTCGAACGGTGCTCTGACCTTGACGTCATTGTCGAAGTACGCGAAGACGTCTCGCTTCCGCCGCCGGGCGCGCGACGTCCCGGCGGTCTTCCCATCGGTCGGCGTACCGCCGTCGTGCCAGGTCCGGATCTTCCCGGCCCAGCGGTCCAGCGCCTCGTCGTCGTACCCGCTGACGTAGAGCTCGTCGGCGCCGTGCAAGCGGACGTAGACGAAGTCCGAGGTGACGTCGTCGAGCATCGGCCACTTTCCGGCGGTGTCCGCGCAGACCAGAGCGATGTCGTGCTCCCGCAGGAGATCGATGAAGCCGGGTGTCTCGAAGCTCGAGTGGCGTACTTCGATCGCATGCCGGACCGGGATGTCGACCGCGCACTCGAGCAGCGCGCGGCCCTCCATGCGCTCATCGTGGCCCTTGGCAACTTCCGCCGCCTGCGTCGTGGTCCGTGGCAACGAGGCGAAGAACGCCGCGCACCGCTCCTCGTCGTACCCGAGGGTCGGCGGCAGCTGCCACAACACCGGGCCGAGTTTGTTGCCGAGCGCAAGTAGCCCGGAGGCGAAGAAGTTGGCCAGCGGTGTGTCCACGTCGGCCAGCTTCTTCAGGTGCGTGACGAACCGCGGGCCCTTGAGCGCGAACACGAATCCGTCCGGCGTCTCGTCGTACCAGCGCTGGTACGACGTCGGCCGCTGGAGCGAGTAGAAGGAGCCGTTCAGCTCGATCGAGTTGAGCCGCCGGGAGGCGTACTCCAGCTCGGCCCGCTGCGGCAGGCCGTCCGGGTAGTACACCTTGCGCCAGGGCGGGTACCGCCACCCCGAGATGCCCACCCGGTACGGACTCTTCGACCACCCATCGCTCACGCCTCCGATTATGCGGCCGGCCGAGGCGGCGGTACGTCGTGTGGTACGAAGGGCGGCATGTCTGTCAGCGACAGTCCTGTGGACGTGCTGCTCGAGGGTGGTCTGCGGATGTTGATCACGTCCATCGTCGACAACGCCGGGATCACCCGCGCCAAGGCGGTGCCTGCGGCCCGCGTGCGTACGGCGGTGCGCGACGGGATCGGGCTCTCGCCGGTGTTCGCGCTGATGTGCACCGACGATGCGATCACCTCGTCCCCGCTGGTGAACGGGCCGGTCGGCGACAACCGGCTGATGCCCGATCTCGCTGCGGTCGCGCCGCTCGGGCCCGATCACACCGTCTTCTGGGCGCCGGCCGATCAGCTGTCACAGGACCACGAGCCGGTGGACATCTGCCAGCGGGCGGCGCTGCGGCGGCAGGAAGCGCGGGCTGTCGCGGCCGGGCTCGACGTCAAGCTTGGGTTCGAGCTGGAGTTCACGGTCTTCACCGGCGATCCTGGCGACCCCGCGGTCGGCACGATCGGACCGGCGTACGGCGTGCTGGCCCTGCTGAAGCTGGAGGAGTTCGCGGTCGAACTGCTCGAGGCGCTCGACGCGGCCGGGGTGCCGGCGGAGCAGCTGCATCCGGAGTACGCGCGGGGTCAGGTCGAGGTCGCGCTGCCGCCGACGTCGCCGTTGGCCGCGGCCGACCAGTCGCAGCTCGCGCGGCTCGTCGTACACCGGGTCGCCCGTGCGCATGGGTTGCTGGTGTCGTTCGCGCCGATCACAGTCGCCGGGTTTGTTGGCAATGGCGCGCATATCCATTTCTCGGCCTCGCTGGATGGCGTGCCGTTCGGTGGTGACGACGGTCCGTCCGACCATGCGCGGCACCTGATCGCCGGAGTGCTCGCCGAGCTCGACGGGCTCACCGGCGTACTCGCGCCAAGCGTGGTCAGCGCCGATCGCCGCGTGCCCGGGAACTGGGCCGGCGCGTTCGCGTGCTGGGGTCCGGAGAATCGCGAGGCTGCGCTCCGGTACGTGCCGGGAAGCGTCACCAGCCGGCCGGACTCGGCCAACTGCGAGATCAAGATCGGCGATCCGTCGGGGAACGCCTATCTCTCCGCCGCGGCCGTGCTCGCCGCGGCGTTGACCGGGCTCGAGCGGAAGGCCGTCCTGCCGGCAGGCTTCGATCGCGACCCGGCGACGTACCCCGAGGACGCGCGTCCGCGCCGCCTGCCGCTCACGCTCGAGGACGCGCTCTCCGCTCTCGAACGGTCGGACGTCCTGCGCGACGCCCTCGGTGACGCGATCGTCGACCCGTTCCTCGCCGTACGGCGGCATGACGCGGAGTCGCTGGGCGGGTTGTCGCTGGAGGACCGGGTCCGCGCGCTGCGCTGGAGGTACTGAGTACGCCGTACCCGCCGGGGCGACCTGAAGTGGCCGCCTGGATCACTTACGGTGAACCTCATGGCGTTGGCTGGGAAGGGGAGCAAGGGCGAGTCGTTCCTTGCGATCGTGGTTGGCGGCGGGGCGGCGTTCGGGCTGGTCGTGATCACCTCGCGGGCGTGGAAGGCGTGTCACGTCGACGTCTCCGGCAGCGTCCCGAACGGCCTGACCCTGCTGTTCCTCGGCCTGCCCCTCGCCCTGATCGTGAACCTCGTCCTGTTCACCATCGTCTTCCGCTACGCCGGCAAGACCTTCCTCTTCTCCCTGATCGCCGCCGCCATCGCGATCACCATCGCCGACCTCGCCCTCTTCTCCTGGCAAGGCACCCCCGCAGGCTCCCCGGGCACCTGCCCGGGGAACGTCCCACCGTGGTGGCCCACGTGGATTCCTACCTGAGACGAGGTCAGCGGGTCGGGCGACGGATCACCATGACGAGCGCGACGCCGGCGATCACGCCGAACGGGATCGCCTGCAGCTCCTGGAACGCGATCACCTTGAAGAGCGTGAAGTAGATCATCCACGTCGCAGAGAGGGCGACGCCTGGGCGCCCGAGGGGGTGGTTGCGGAGGAAGGCGACGACGGCGATCAGGCCGGTCAGCGTGAGGAACTCGTACGCCACGACGAAGCAGACGCCGAGGGCCGTCCAGCCCTCGAGGCCGGTGAAGTAGATCGAGCCGTAGCCGCCGACCGCGGCGATCAGGCCGAGCAGGATCGCCGCGATCAGCGTGCTCGCAGGCCGTCGGCGCCTCGCGGCGGCGGTGGTGATCGGTGTGGAATGGGTGGTCGTCATGGTGGTTCTCCTGTCGATCGGATTCGGTGTCCCAACGGTCGCGACCGGGCTGTCCCGTCCGCCACGGCCGGCCGTCACGATCTGATCCGGGATCCTTGTCCCGTGACGCCGGGACAACATGGCGGCGATGATGCGGTCATGGGGGTTGTCATCGGTGTACTCGCGGTCCTCGCCGGACTGGTGGGGGCCGGCCTGCACGCGGTCAACGCGTCCGCCGGCCGGACGATCGAGCCGTCGTTCTGGTTGATGGAGCTGGCCGCCTCGCTCGCGTACGGTCTCGCCTGCCTGCTGCTCCGGACGACCGGCGCCCGGCGGATCCAGGTGTTGCTCGGGGCAATCGCGCTGACCCAGGGCCTCGCCCTGCTCGGCACCGAGGTCGGTCTGCTGACGGACGGGACGTGGTCGACCTGGCTCGGCGCCTGGCTCTGGGCGCCCGGCTACGCGGCGATCGCCGTACTCCTGCCGGTGATGCTGCCGGATGGCCGACAACCATCTCGGCCGGCGTTGTGGTTCAACGGAACCGCAGTGGCCGTCATCGCGATCACCTGGGCGCTGACGCCGTACGAAGGGCCGGAGTATCCCGAAGGTCTGCACGGTGCGTCGAATCCGGTCGGCGTCGCCGCGACCGGTGAACCAGTCGTCGCGGCTCTGCTCGGCGTACTGCTCCTCGCAGCCGTGATCGTGGGCTTCGCGTCGCTCGTGACCAGGTGGCGGCGGGCCGCCGATCTGGAGCGGCAGCAGCTGAAGTGGGTGCTCGTCGGCTATGCGTGCACGATCGTGCTGTTCGCGGTAGCGAGGATCCTCCCGGCCGGCACGGGAGCGGTGGCGGGGCTGGCCATGCTGCCGCTGCCGATCGCGATCGGCATCGCGGTGATGCGCTACGGGCTGTGGGACGTCGACATCGTCATCTCCCGAGGGCTCGTGTACGCCGCTCTGTCGACGCTCGTGATCGGTCTGTACGCCGCAACGATCTGGGCGGCCGGTGACCGGCTGGGCGCCACGACCGGAGCGCCGATCCTCGCGACGACCGTGGTCGCCCTGGCGGCACTGCCGTTGCGGACCTGGCTGCAGCGGCACGTCAACCGGCTGGTCCATGGCGACGTCGAGGAGCCGTACGCCGTACTCGCGCGGCTCGGCACGAGGCTCGCGGCGGCGACCACCCCGGACGACCTGTCCGAACGGGTCTTGCCGTCGGTGGTCGAGCAGGTGGCGCGATCTCTGCGCGCACAACAGGCGACCATCGTCCTGCGGGACGGACTGGTGGCGTCGTACGGCGCAGGGACGGGGATCGAGATGGCGGTCGAACTGGAGTACGCCGGTGAACGGTTCGGCCGGCTCACCGTCACCCGGTCGACGGAGTTCGACGGCCATGAGGTGCGAGTCCTCGACCGGCTCGCCGCGCAGGCCGCCGTCGCGGCGCACACCGTCCTGCTGGCGCGCGAGGCCCAGCGGTCCCGCGAGGCTGTGGTGGTCGCGCGGGAGGAGGAACGCCGCCGGCTTCGCCGCGACCTGCACGACGGAATCGGCCCGTCGCTCGCCGCGCTGGCCCTGTACGTCGAGACCGCGCGTGACATCGCGGCGGACGACCCGGAGGCGGCTCGGAAGCTGCTCGACCGGCTGGTGCCGCGGCTCAACGCCGCGGTGGCCGACGTCCGGGCCCTGGTGCACGAGCTCAGGCCGCCGATGCTGGACGAGCTCGGGCTGGCGGCGGCCGTGCGCGAGCTGGGCGACCGGCTGTCCAACGGTACGACGAGGGTCCAGGTGTCGGCCGACGAGATCGCCGGACTGCCTGCTGCTGTGGAGGTCGCGGCGTACCACATCGCCGGCGAGGCGACCGGCAACGCGGTCCGGCACGCGGGCGCCGGCACCGTTGCGGTCCGGGTGCGGGACGCCGACGGGTGCGTGTGCATCGAGATCGCCGACGACGGGTGCGGGCTGCCCGACCACCTGCGGCCCGGAGTCGGTACGTCGTCGATGCGAGAACGCGCCGAAGAGCTCGGCGGTCAGTTACGGATCGACTCCGGTCCTTCGGGTACGACGGTGACGGCGCTGTTGCCGAAGGGGGCCTCATGACTGTTCGCGTGCTGGTCGTCGACGACCATCCGCTGTACCGCGAAGGGCTCGTCACCGCTATCTCGACCATGTCCGGCAAGGAGGTGGTGGGCGAGGCCGCCGACGGTGCCGAGGCGGTCCGGTTGGCGACCGAGCTTGGCCCGGACGTCGTCGTGATGGACCTGCACATGCCGGTGCTGAACGGCGTCGAGGCCACCCGGCAGCTGACCGAGCAGCACCCGTCGATCGCCGTACTGGTGCTGACGATGCTCGAGAACGACGAGTCGGTCTTCGCCGCCGTCCGCGCCGGCGCGCGCGGCTACCTGCTGAAGGGCGCCGACCGCGCCGAGATCGCTCGTGCACTCGACGCCGTGGCGCACGGCGAGGTCGTGTTCTCCGCCGCGATCGCGAGTCGCGTCCTGTCGTACTTCGCCGCCGGCCGCGCGGGACCGGAGGTCTCCCCGTTCCCCGAGCTGACCGACCGCGAACGCGAGATCCTCGACCTGGTCGCCCGCGGCCTGACCAACGCCGCGATCGCCCGCCACCTCTTCGTCAGCGACAAGACCGTCCGCAACCACGTCTCCAACATCTTCGGCAAACTCCACGTCGCCGGCCGAGCCGAAGCCATCGCCCGAGCGCACAACGCCGGCCTCGGCCAGTAGTCCGAGGCCGGCTGGAGCGGTCAGAGTTTGGTGCCGATGAGTTGGTAGATGTCGTCGTGGGCGCCGGGGAGGTCGTCGTGGCCGAAGTCGGGGTAGAGGCGGACGCCCTTGGCCGACGTGATCTTGTTGTACGCCGCGAACTGGGTGGACGGCGGACAGATCTGGTCCTCGAGCCCGGTGAACAACGTCACCTCCGCTTGGATCCGCGGTGCGAGGTGCTGGACGTCGATGTAGCCGAGGGTGGTGAAGACCTCGTCCTGGCGCAGGTGCCGGGGGTCGCGTTTCTTGAACCAGGTGACGATCTCGTCGTACGGGCCCGTCTCCAGATTCAGGTCCCAGGTCCGCTGGTAGTCGCACAGGAACGGGAAGACGCTCGCGGTGTACTTGATGCCCGGGGTCAGCGCCGCGGCGACCAGGCTGAGTCCACCGCCCTGGCTCCAGCCCGTGGTCGCGATCCGGGTGGCGTCCACCTCGGGCAGGCCACCGATGATGTCCGCGAGCCGGCGGGTGTCCAGGAACACGTGCCGGTACAGCAGCCCGTCCGGCCCGGCGTCGAGGCCGTGGACCAGGTGGTTGTGGAGGGAGAAGCTGTTCGCCGCCTGCGACTCGGTCCGGAATCCGACCTGCTCACGCACGTCCAGCGCGGCCACGGTGAATCCGCGGGCGGCGTACGGCAGGAGGTCGACCCAGTTCGGCTGCTCACCGCCGTACCCGTGGAAGATCAGCACGGCTGGTCCGGTGGGCTCGGCCGGACGGATCACCTTGGCGTGCACGCGGTAGCCGCCGGTGCCGTTGTAGTACAGGTGCTGCGCGGTCGCCGTAGTCAGCGGGAAGTCGGTCGCGTCGGCGAACTCGGTCTCCGGGTCGACGGCGTCGAGGTCGAGCAGCGCCTTGTCCCAGTACTGGTCGAAGTCCGCCGGCCGGGGGTTCGTGCCCTGGTAGGCGATCAGCTCGTCATAAGACATCTCGAAGGACAGCACCCGGACTCCTCAGGTCGTAGCGGCTGACTCATTCTGCGCGATTGTCGTCATCCGGCGCAGTGCCGTCCCAGATCGTGTAACCGTACGCCGCGTTCAGCCGGTCCCGCAGGGCGGTCTCGAGGGTCGCGGCGCGACCAGGCGCCAGCCAGGAGACCGGTACCAGGATCGGGTGGTCCGGCTGCCTGGTCCGCAGCACGACCGCCTCGCCGTGGGTGGTCTCCACCCGGCCGACCTCGGTGATGTCGGTCCAGGGCGTCCGTACGCCGCGCACCTCGATCCCGGAGTCCCGCAGCTTCGCCACCTTCGGCGGCCAGATCAGGATCCACAGCCCGGCCAGCGTGATCAGGCCGCCGAGAGTGACGAACACCGAGACGGCGACGCCCGGCAGCCCGAAGGCCCACAGGACCGCGGCCACGCCGAGGATGATCAGCCCGGCGGCCAGGATCCCGAGGAACCGACCCGCCCGCATCCGGTACGTCGTACGCATCGCACCAGGATCCCATCGCCGGCTCAGCGGCGTTTCCCCGGGCGGCGAGTCAGAAGGCTTCGGTGTCCGAGGTGGATGCGTTGCCGAACGGGGAGCGGGCCAGGCTGATCGTCCAGTCGAACGAGCCGTCGAAGCGTTCGTCGTACTTCTCGTACGCGCAGTCCTCGGTGAAGCGGCGGTTCGCGGCGTCCCAGCTGCTGCCGGACTTGAAGTAGACCCAGTAGCTGCCGCGGATCCCGCCCAGCGTCGCGTTCTTGTCGGCGCGCACGTAGATCGACGCCTGCGGCTGCGTCGGGCTGCTGTTGGTCACCACGATCACCACGTCGTTGCTGCTGCCGTTGGTGATCTTGAGGGTGCCCGGTCCACGTGACCCGGAGCGCTGGATGACCTTGCCGTTGGTCCCGCGCCCGTTGAGCACGGCCGGGGCCGTCGGCGCCGCGGGCACCGCCAGCGCACCGAACTTGACGCCCTTGCCGATGGACTTCTGTACGCCTTGGGCCAGTCCGGCGAAGGCCGTCCGTACGCCGGTCTTCGCCTGGTACAACCGAACCACCGGGGCCTTGGGCAGGCCGCAGCTCGTCTTCGTCACCCCGGCCTCGGAGAGGTTCGTGCTCACCCTGCCCGCGTAGGCGTCGAATGCGTCCAGTACGGCGGGGTGCGCCACGACCAGCCCGCGCGGCGGGGTGATCTTCGCCAGCTCCTTGCGTTCGAGTACGACGGCGGCCGCGAGCTGAGCCCGGGTCGCGTCGAACGCCGGCAGCGAGCGCGCGTTCATCACCCGGGCGACGTACGGCTTGAGCACCTTCTCGACGTTCGTCAGGGCCCGCTGGTACATCGGGACCGACAGCGCCACCGGGGCCGGCTTCGGCGCCGGTCGTGAAGTCGTCGCCTTGGTCGTCGTACCGCCGGCCGGCGCTCCCGCGTCGCCCGTCGACGGCTCGCCGTTGCAGCCCGCACAGGCCAATGCCGCGATCCCGACCGCGATCACCATCGAACGCCGCACAGTCACCCCCAGGTGTGACTCGAGTCCATGTGCGGCAAATACTTCCCGACCAGGGGGTTATCCGGACCGGTTTGCCCGGTTGGTCTCAGTTCCCGGCCTGGCTGGGGTTGTACGCGCAGGCGTCGTTCAGGTTCTCGGCGGTACCGGGCGTCACGGCCGGCTTCGGCGTGGCCTTCTTGGTCGACCCGCTGGACGGCTTCTTCGTCGTGGTGGTCGACGGCGTGGACGCGGCCGGCTTGGGCTTCGGCGCGATCGCCTGCTGGATCAGCTGGCGCATCGCCGTGTAGTTCGGGTTCTTGCCGGTCGGGAAGTTCTTGTTCTTGTCCAGGTCGACGTTGGTGACCTTCGCGCTCTTCACCTTCAGGCCGAGCTGGATGAACGCCCCCAGGATCTCCTGCGGGATGTCCGTCCGCAGCACCTGCTTCCCGGCCGCGGCGATTTGGTTGTACTTCGTCACCAGCGTCGCCGGGTTCACCCCGTTCACCAGCGCGTGGATCGTGCAGCGCTGCCGCTCCTGCCGGGACGGGTCGCTCAGGCCGTAGCGGCCGCGGGCGAACCAGAGCGCGTGGTAGCCGTCGAGCTTCTGGTTCGGGCCCGGCTCGATGTAGCCGGACGGCTTCTTCGCGGTGTTCGATCCCGGGCCGTCGCCGTAGTCGCCACCGATCGGCACCCGGTAGTTGACGTTGACGGTGATCCCGCCGACCGCGTCGATGATCTGCCGGAAGCCGGCCAGGTTGACCTGCATGTAGTAGTCGATGTCCAGGCCGAGCGTTGCGCTCGCGGCCAGCTTGACCACGTCCGCACCCTCGTTGTCGGTCTGGCCGAGGATCCCCGGGTGTGCCTTCGGGACGTTCTCGTACATCGAGTCCAGGTAGTACTCCGGCTGCTCGACGTTGCCCAGGTTCGGGTCCCAGTAGCCGTCCGGGTAGACCTTGTGCAGCGGCGAGTCCTCCGGGAACTCCATCCGCATCCAGTTCCGGCTCAGCGAGATCAGCGCGGTGTCACCGGTCTTGGTGTCGATGCTGGCCACGATCACCGTGTCGGTCCGGACACCGGTCCGGCCGACGCCGTCGTCGGCGCCGAGGAGCAGCAGGTTCAGCCGGGGAGTGTTCGCCCACGGGTCCTTCTCGTTGTTCACCTTCGGGCGGGTCGCGCTCTTCGAATTGCCCTCGGACTGGAACACGCTGCCGACCAGGTCACGCTGCGCCATCACCGTCTGCGCGGCCACCGTCGTCGGTACGGCGATCGCGAAGCACAGCAACCCGACGAACATCGAGCCGACCAGCCGACCGGTGTAGCTCATGCTGACCGGCCGGAGCAGCTTGTGCGAGGAGACGACGATCCAGATCCAGCAGACGCCGAGCACCACCACTGCCGCCGTCGCGATCAGCAACTGACGGGGGGACACCGCGAAGGCGAGGATCGAGTCCCGCCGGGTCAGGCCGACGTACGCGGCGATCAGGAGCAGCCCGATGCTGATGGTCAGCACGAAGGCACCGAGCTTCTTCCGCCCGCCCATCACCAGGCCGGAGCCGGGGATCAGCGCACTGAGCAGAGTCAGGCCGATCGCCTTCGAGGTCGTCCGGGCCCGTGGTGAGCGGTGCCTGGACCGGCTGGCCCGAGGCGCGGACCTCCGTCCGGCTGCGCGAGTACTCCGCGACATAGCTCCGTTCCCTGATCGACGACGTGGCGACCCTCCGTCGGCCGCGCAGAGCGGCCCACGGTAGTTCTGACGCTCACGACACCTGGTTGGTTGACGTGAAGCTGTCGACCCCCGTCGATGTCCGCCACAGTACAGGCCCTCCGGGCGACTCTCCCAAGGGTGCCGCCCCCGCCACGCAGAGTGGCCGCTAGGACGGGCAGGACCCGCTTTGCCGCCGACAGGGTCGAGCGGATAGTCTTGGCCGTCGTCGTGTCCCCTCCGTGGGGAACGTCGGAGGAGGCGTCGCCTAGTCCGGTCGATGGCGCCCGCCTGCTAAGCGGGTTGAGGGTAATCCCCTCTCGCGGGTTCAAATCCCGCCGCCTCCGCTCCCGGGAGCTCCCTGTCCGCAGACAGCGCGGACATGGGAGCTCCGGCTGCTTTCTGGGGGTGCAACCCCCAGACCCCGCCCGGCGGGCGTCGCCCCCGGACCCCCGGTCGCGCCTGGCGGGCGTTGTCTGTCAGCTCATCAATTGCTTGGCTTCGGCGATGCGTTCGACCGAGCGCGGGGTGTTCGGTTCCGGGGACACGATCAGGTGGTCGACGCCCAGCTTCCGGTACGCCGTGAAGGCCGCGGCCAACTCGGGGATCGTGCCTTCGATGGCGCGGGGATCGGGGTCGGGGACGGCCGGCTGGTCGGCGTCGCGGACGACGATCCCGACCGTGGCGGCCACGGCGTCCTCGGGTTTGCCCGCCGCCTTCACGGCCTCGCGGAGCGTGCCGAGCTTCTCCTCGACCTTCTCGTTCGCGGTGCCGTACCAAGCGGTGTTCCAGGCATCGGCCCACTCGGCGGTGAGTCGCATCATCCGCGGCCGGGCGCCGGCGACCAGGATCGGGATCCGGTGCGGCGGCGCCGGGTCGAGTACAGCCTCGCGGACGTGGTGGTACGTGCCGTCGAAGGTGACCGTTTCGCCGCGAACCATCCGCGCCACGATCTCGAGCCACTCCTCGAACCGCCCGACCCGGTGATCGGTCGGCAGCCCGAACGCCTCGTACTCCGGGTCGTGCCAGCCGGCGCCGACGCCGAGGATCAGCCGTCCGCCGGACACCTCGTCCAGCGTCGCGGCCATCTTGGCGGTCAGACCGGGATCACGGAACGACGCGCAGAGCACCATGTTTCCCAGCTCGACCTTCGTGGTAACCGCCGCCACCGCACTCAGCAGCGTCCACGCCTCGTGCATCCCGTACACCCGGCCATCCGGGTCGCGGTAGAGGAAGTGGTCCGCGAGCCACACCGAGTCCAGACCGAACTGGTCGGCTGCGTCGGCGACCGCGCGTACGTCCTTCCACCCCGGCATCCCACCCCCGGGCCCGTCCTCGCCACCGAGCGGAAGCATCACACCGATCTTCATGCCCTCAACTCCAAGGTCCGACGCCGCTGATGCGGTCGACGCTGATGTGGGTGACGTACCCCGGCGGCAGGTCTTCACCGGGCCGGTACTCCGCGTCCGGACCGACGTAGGTCTTGACGAGCTCACGCAGTACGTCGACCGCCCCGCCCTCGGTGATCCGGGCGGTGCCGGTGATCACCAGGTACTCGGTCAGGCCCATCTCGTTGATCCGGTCGGTCTCGACCGACAGCACCACCCGGCCGTCGCGCCGGATGTTCTTCACCTTCTGGTTGTTCGGGATGTGGGCGGCGATGATCTCGTCACCGTCCAGCCCGACCCAGATCACCGACACCTGCGGACTGCCGTCGGGGTTGAGGGTGACCAGATGCCCGAGGGCATCGGATTCGAGCACCGCGCGCGCACTCTCCGGGATTTGCATGCTGCCAACGTATGCGGATCGGTGGATCATGACGACATGAGAAAGCCGTACCCGGATCGGGCGGCTGCGGGCCGGGCTTTGGCCGACGAGCTCGGCACGGTCGGTGGATCCGTTCTGGTGTTGGGGTTGGCGCGCGGCGGAGTGCCCGTGGCGGCTCCGGTCGCGGACGCTCTGGACGCGGATCTCGACGTACTGATCGTGCGCAAGCTCGGTTTCCCGGGTCAGCCGGAGCTGGCGATGGGGGCGATCGCGGGTGTCGGCTCCTCGACGTACGTCGTCCGCAACGAGCCCGTGGTGAGAGACGTCGACGAGCAGACGCTCGAGGAGGTCCGCGAGCGCGAGGCCCGTGAGCTCCGGCGGCGCGAACAGGCGTATCGCGGCGACCGGCCGGCCATCGATGTGCACGACCGTGTCGTTGTCCTCGTCGACGACGGCCTCGCCACCGGGTCGACCATGCGCGCAGCGGTGGAAGCAGTACGGCGACAACGGCCGGCCCGGGTGATCGTCGCCGTACCGGTCGGTGGGGTGGACAGCTGCCGGTGGTTGTCGCAGGTCGCGGACCAGGTGGTGTGCGCCTGGATCCCGCCGGGCTTCGCCGCGGTCGGGCAGGCGTACCGGGACTTCTCCCCGGTCGGCGACGACGAGGTCCGCCGGGTCCTCGCCGACAGCACAGCGCGGCGCCCCGGCGGGTGAGCCGGGGCGCCGCGCTTCGTGGCCGGCCGCTGGCTTCCGACTCAGCGGCCGGTGTCCTGGGGCGTCAGCCGAGCCGCGCCTTCAGGTGGTCGAGCTCGACCCGCAGCGAGGCCGGCACGGTGTCGCCGAGCTTGGCGAACCACTCCTCGATCAGCGGGATCTCGGCTTTCCACTCCTCGGCGTCGACAGCGAGCGCGATGTCGATCTCCCGGTCGGTCAGTTCCAGGCCGGAGACGTCGAGCGAGCCCGGCGTCGGCACCCGGCCGATCGCGGTCTCGACCGCGTCGGCCTGGCCCTCGAGCCGGTCGATGACCCACTTCAGCACCCGGCTGTTCTCGCCGAAGCCCGGCCAGACGAACTTGCCCGCGTCGTCCTTGCGGAACCAGTTCACGTAGAAGATCTTCGGCAACCGCGCCGCGTCGTGCTCCTTGCCGACCGTCAACCAGTGGTCGAAGTACTGCCCCGCGTCGTACCCGAGGAACGGCAGCATCGCCATCGGGTCACGCCGTACGACGCCGACCTGTCCGACCGCGGCCGCGGTGGTCTCCGACGACAAGGTCGCACCCATGAACACACCGTGCGCCCAGTCCCGCGACTCGGTCACCAGCGGCACCGTGGTGGCGCGCCGGCCGCCGAAGATGATCGCCGAGATCGGTACGCCGTTCGGGTCGTCGTACTCGTCGGCGAGGATCGGGCACTGCTCGATCGGCGTGCAGAACCGGCTGTTCGGGTGGCTGGACAGCTCACCCGAGTCCGGCGTCCACTCCCGGCCCTTCCAGTCGGTCAGGTGGTTCGGCGGGGTCGGCGAGTAGCCCTCCCACCAGACGTCGCCGTCATCGGTGAGCGCGACGTTGGTGAAGACCGAGTTGCCCTTCTCGATCGTGCGCATCGCGTTCGGGTTCGTCCTCCAGCCGGTGCCGGGGGCCACGCCGAACAGCCCGAACTCCGGGTTCACGGCGTACAGCCGGCCGTCCTTGCCGAACCGCATCCAGGCGATGTCGTCGCCGAGCGTCTCGACCTCCCAACCCTCCAGGGTCGGGTCGAGCATCGCCAGGTTGGTCTTGCCGCATGCGCTCGGGAACGCGGCCGCGACGTAGTGGACCTTCTTCTCCGGCGAGATCAGCTTCAGGATCAGCATGTGCTCGGCGAGCCAGCCCTCGTCCCGGGCGATCGCACTTGCGATCCGGAGTGAGTAGCACTTCTTGCCGAGCAGCGAGTTGCCGCCGTACCCGGATCCGTACGACCAGATCGTCCGCTCCTCCGGGAACTGGACGATGTACTTCTCGTCGTTGCACGGCCACGGGACATCGGTTTCACCGGGAGCGAGCGGCGCCCCGACCGAGTGCAGACACGGCACGAAGAACGACTCGTCGCCGAGCTTTGCCAGTACGTCGGCACCGGTCCGGCACATGATCCGCATCGACGCGACTACGTACGCCGAGTCGGTGATCTCGACCCCGAACATCGGCTTCTCCGCGGTCAGCGGGCCCATGCAGAACGGAACGACGTACATCGTCCGGCCGCGCATCGAGCCGCGGTACAGCTCGGTCATCAGCTCCTTCATCTCGGCCGGCGCCATCCAGTTGTTGGTCGGGCCGGCGTCTTTTTCGTTCACGGAGCAGATAAAGGTGCGCTGCTCGACGCGGGCCACATCACTGGGGTCGGTGCGGACCCAGAACGAGTTCGGCTTCTTCTCGTCGTTCAGCCGGACCATCGTGCCGGCCTCGATCAGCTCCGCGGTGAGCTTGGCGTACTCCTCGTCCGAGCCGTCCATCCAGTGGATCCGGTCGGGTTGGGTCAGTTCGGCGACCTCGGCGACCCAGGCCAGCAGGCCGGGGTGGCGGGTCGGGGCGTCGGTCAGGTCGTACGGCGCGGGGGCTGCGGCTGGGAGGGGGTCCGTGGTGGCTGCTCGGGTAGCGGTCTCGGTATGGGTCGGGCTGGCGGTAGTCGTCATCGGCGGCTCATTCCCTCTCGGCTGTCGGGCCCGGCGACCGCCCGGCTCCCTCGGCACTGAGGGGAGGTACGGCTCCGGCCGCCGGGGTCTCCGGCGGTTCGATTCAGCTGGCTGGCGGTGTGATCTGTCGCATACCAGTGCGTCCAGTGGACATATACCAGTGTGCAAGTGGTACTAAGGTACGCGACGGGTGCGAGTGCTGAGAACCCCTGGAAAGTGAACCCGGTCACAAAGTTTCGGCGACAATCGCTTTCCGGTGAACCTTGTGACAATGAGAACGGCCCGCGCTGGTCGCGCGGGCCGTGGTGCAGGTCGTGCGGGGGATCAGCTGGTCTGCCGCCAGATGTCGTTCACGATGCGCTGGACGTCCGGTTCCTCACCGGGCGTGCTGGTGGTGACCGCGGTGCCGACCAGCCACCACCGGCCGCCGCTCTGGAACGCCCTCGTCATCGTCACGGCGTACTGCGACTCTGTGTGTACGGTCAGCCAGGTCCGCGCGTCCTTCGCAGTCGCGGGCGCGGGTGCCTTGAAGACCGTCGTCCACTGCTTGTCGAATGCCGCCCGGTCGGACCTGCAGGCGGCGAGGCTCGCGCACGGGTGCAGGGCGATCCGCGCGTCGAGCGAGTTCTTCAGTCCGCCGTTGGAGAAGTCGGACCGCGTCACGATCCGCCGGAAGACGACCGAGGAGGACTCGCCGAGGAACGTCACCTGCGGCGGTCGCGGCCAGCCGACCGCGAACGGCAACTCGGCGTTCGTGATCACCTGCAGGTCGGTGCCGGCGGCGTACGTGGCGCCGAACACCCCGGCGGATCCGTCCGGCCGTTTGTACGGCGCGGTGGTGATCTTCGCGATGACGGGCAGCAGGACGGGCGACGGGTACGCGGCCGGGCTGACCGCGGCCGGAGGAGCGGCGGCCTTGGTCGGATCGTCCTTCACCGAACTGCCGATCGCGGCGCCGACCGAGTAGGTCACGGTGAAGACGATCAGCACGATGACGGCGGCGACCGCGTAGATCCAGCCGCCGATCTTCCGGCGGTACTCGCGGGCGACCTCGATCTTCGACTGTGTCGCCTGCTGCGGATCGGCGCTCGGTGCGGGTCCTTGGCCCGACTCCGGTGCTGTTTGCGGGTGATCGGCGTACGACGGGATCGCCGTGTTGGCGGCGGGCGGGAGGCTCGGCGGCATCGCGCCGTACTGGCTGAGCTGGGCCCGGACCGCCTGGAGCGACTCGTCATCGTTGCCGGGGACACCGTCGAGCGGGTCGATCAGGCGCTCGGCACCGGACTGGCCGGGGATCAGTTGCGTGACCGCGTACGGGCGATCGGAGCTGAAGTTGGCCGCCCACAGCGGGGTCTCGAACCGCCCGGGTTCGAGCGCGGCGCCGCGGCCGGCCCGGACGAGGCGGTCCCGCACTGTCGCGTTGCGCGCGCCGGCGTCGCTGAGCACCAGCGCGACGATCTCCATCCCGGTGAACGTCCGGCCGTGCCAGAGCTCCGCCAACGGGTGCTGCAGCAGTCGCTGATCGAACTGGTAGCCGGGGATCTCCGGCGTACTGTTGCTCACTTGGTCTCCCAGATCGCCCGGTCCGCGAGCACGAGCGCGGCCTTCTCCGCCGTGTTCGCATCGATCGGGTTGGCCGTGTAGTCCACCTGTACGACGATGTCCGCGCGCTGGACGAGCGCCCGTACGGTCCACGACTCACCTGCCGCGCCGTTCGCGCTCCGGCTGGTCTTGGTCGGGTACGGGCGGTTCGAGAGAGCCTTCATCGGCGATCGAGTGAAGGCCTTCTTCGCCACCTGGTCGGGCGTGAAGGGCGGACTCCCGGCGCCCGCGTCCTGTCCGCCGTACGGCGTGATCGTCACCTTCAAGCCGGCCGCGGCGTAGCCGAAGACCTTGCTGCGGCTGCTGCCCGCCTCACAAGTGATCGACGTACTGCCGCCCTGGATCATGGTGACCGGCGCCGTACCACTCGATGCTTTGGGCAACAGAATGGAGACGTCGCCGAGCCGGGCGCACAGATCGGCCGGCATCGACCTGGCCGGCCGGATGTCCTCGGGCTGCACCGGCTCGCCGACGGCGAACCCGACCCCCGCCCCCGCGATCGCGGCCACACCGCATCCGATCGCCGTACCGCGCACCAGTCGACTTGCCATGCCCGCGACCCTAGCCACGCGGAGGTCCTCCCTTACCGGTCAGATGACGTCCGGCGTTGGACGTACGCCGCAGCCTGATCGGTTCCGGGTTTCAGTCGAGAAGTATTTTGGCCGAGCCGCCCGACTCGCCGAGCGTGGCGCCCCGGAGGCCGGCGAATCGCGCTCCCGGAGCCGATTGGCCTCCACCCACCTCCCCCATGTATCGTTACTCGACGTTGTCCAGCGCTCGTAGCTCAACGGATAGAGCATCTGACTACGGATCAGAAGGTTGGGGGTTCGAATCCCTCCGAGCGCGCAGACGAAACCCCAGGTCACGAGGTGGATGACCTGGGGTTTCTTCTTGTCTGAGGCTGTCTTGCCAACACTTCTGCTAACACGGCATCACCGCTGGCGGGTCCGGTCCGTCGTCCTCGTCGTCCTGGTCCTCGTCGACGTGGTCAGCAGCAGCTCTTGAAGGGTGTCCATGTCCAACGTGCCGGTTGCTCGCCCGAAGATCGTTTGTCTGTGCGGTTCCCTGCGCTTCAGCAGGGAGTTTGCGACCGAGCGCACGCGCTTGACGCTCGATCTGGCGATCGTCCTGGCTCCGGAGGCCACCGAGGCGCCTGTGCCGGACCCTTTGCTCGTGCGGGCCTTGGGCGAGCTGCACCTCCGCAGGATCGACCTCGCAGATGAGGTACGAATCGTGAACCCCGGTGGCTACATCGGGGAGGCCACCCGCCGCGAGATCGCGTACGCCAACGCATTGGGCAAGCCCGTCACGTACTTGCACGAAGTGGCGATGGGGGACAGCTAGCCGGTTTCTCTGACCCGACCGGCAGTACATCACCTAGTGTCGCGGATCTCCTGGCGGATCACACCCTCCCGCCGTTCGCCGGCCGGCTATCTCGGTGAGGGGCCGGGGTGCGCCTTTCCGTCACTCCCCGACGAGGCCGTCCACCGACTCCCGGATGAGGTCGGCGTGTCCGTTGTGCCGGGCGTACTCCTCGATCATGTGAACCACGATCCACCGCACACTGGGCGTGCGACCGTCCGGCAAGCTGCGTCGCGCCGGCTGGTCCAAGCCGCCGGCCGCCAAGGTCTCGGAGAGCAGACCGCGAGAGCGGGATACCGCGCTCTGCCAGAGAGTGTGCAGTTCCTCGGGGGAATCCTGGGCGGCCGAGTTCCACTCCCAGTCGGGGTCGGCGTCCCAGTAGTCGTCTTTCCATACTGCCTGGCGCTTGTGCCCCCGCATGCGGTGGGAGAACCAGTGGTCCTCGTAGTAGGCCAGGTGCTTGAGCATCCCGCCCAGCGTCATCGTCGAGGCGCCCACGGTCGCCGTCAGACCGGCCACGTCCAGGCCGGAGCACTTCCAGGCGAACGTCGCGCGCTGGTACTCCAAGAAGCCTACGAGGGTCTCGGTCTCGCCGGACGCGAGAGGAGGCTCCGGGCGGCCCTCGTCGTCCAAGACAGTCATGGGCAGGAGTTTATAGCCGCCGCCTCAGGTCGACGGGCTCGTGCATCCGGCCGATCTTCCAAACTGGGGCTGCCTACTCGTCGGTGGCGTAGGGGATGTGCAGGACCGGCGCAGCGCTGCGTTGCAATGCGCCTTCCGGCAGTGGTGGCATCACGATCCGAGTGATGCGACGGAGCTCGGGACCGCCGCGACCGCGAGCGCCGCGATCGGCTCGGTCGAACAGCGCTTTCCGGAAGAAAATCGGCGCCGGCTCGGGTGTTCAGCCAGTCTTTCAGTGAGCCTTGCGTTGGCTTGCCATCGCGCGAGCTTCGTCGACCACGGCCTCGTCGTGCGTGATGGCGTCGATATCCTCCGTACGGCGGGGATTGTCATTCGAGGTGACGGCAATCGCGGCGCCTCCGACGACAAAGACCGATGCAGAAATGCCACGCGTTTTCAATCGCTTGTCGAGGTCCGAGAGGAGATCGACGATTTCCCCGGCCGTGAATTCGTTGCGCGGGTCGCTCATGCAGTCACCAAGTCGCGAGCAGGAACAAAGATGTTGGCCCGCGCCAAGTAGTCCGGAGTTTGCTCGATGATCTCGTCGCGATCCAGGAATGGGTGCTCGGGAACCCACGGATCCGGGAGAGCCTTCACCTTGCTCCATTCGGGTGGATCTTCGCCTGCTGCCTTGAATTCGTGCGCAGTCAGGACGGCGAGCAAGGTATCGAAGCCCGCCTGACCAGTCGTGCTTGGCGCTGCCTCCCAAGCAGCTTCGGAGCCATCGTGACGGCGTAACAGCAAGCGCAGGTGGTCGCGGCCCTGAAGCAGCATCCGCCACGCCCAATCGTCATCACTCGCCTCGCGAATAGCCGTCGCGGTAGCCGGGGCAGTCATGATCCGGTACTCACGCGCTGCATGAAGGGCATGAGCAATCCGTCCAGCCCGCAGGAAGAACTGCGCTGTCGGCTTGGTCCTGCCAGAACGGTAAGTGGAGAAGCGGGAAGCAGAAGTGCCGAGGGCAGTGGCGAACGCAGCCTGAGACAGCCCACTCTCGGCGAGGGCGCGGTTAAGCAGTTCACTGACCGCCTGACTGTCCTTGTCCATCTTGGCACTCCCAGATCCATTATCTAATCAGATAATAGATCTGGTTGCCTGGGTAGGCCAACGTCAAGAAGCTCGCCGTCGCCATCGGAGTAGCGTGATCAAGGCCCTCCGAGCCACGACACCTCCGAGCGCGCAGACGAAACCCCAGGTCAAGCGACACCGACCTGGGGTTTCTCATACGCGGCACTGGCCACTACTGGCGAGCCATGGCGACTTTCATGTCGGTCTCGGTGTCGACGATGAGATCTCCGGAGAGGTCGATGGTGACGCGCTTGAGGGTCCCGGTGAAGGGGAAGTCGTCCTTGTAGTAGTCGCTCGCCACCCGGCTGCCACCGTCCCGTCCGCAGGTCAGGCCCTCACGTACTGAAGATGTTGGGCACGGAGTGCGGCATGTCGACGGCGCCGACGAGCTTGCCGTCGATGTAGAGCTGGCCTTGGGCGGGAACGCCCTTCCCAGCCTTGAAGTCTGGTTGGCCGGTCGGTTCGAACTCGTAGCGCAACGCGACGTCGCCTCGGGGTACGTCAGTGTTGGAGACGACCATGAAGAGGTCGCGGCCGAGGAAGTTGTAGGCGAAGTGCAGCTTGCTGTCCTTGACGAACAGGCAGTAGCCGCCGACGCGGCCGCCGTGCGCCACTAATACGCCCTCAGCGCCTTCGTCCGGGACGTGTACGTCGGCTGTGATGCTGAATGCCCGGTTGTAGACCTTTGGCGCAGCTGAGAACGGCACCGGTGCCCCGCCGGGGTAGTAGACAAATGCGTCCCGTGGCTTGGCGATGGTGGGGCGCTCGACGTTCATTCGTTGAAGCATCGAACCGTCGATCGGCATCACGTTGTACTTGCCGGCCTCGGCCCACCAGCGGCCGACCATGTCGATCACCTTGTCGCGGTTCTCGGCGGCCAGGTTCTTGGTCTCCGAATAGTCGTTGGTGAGGTCGTACAGTTCCCAGTCGTTCGCTTCGAGGTCAGCGAGGATCTTGCCGTCGATGGGGTCTCCGTAGTGGCGACCCTTCTTCGCGGCCTCGGTGAAGCTCGGCCCCGGCCAAGGGCAGACCGCGCGCCAGCCGTCGTGGTAGATCGCGCGGTGGCCGAACATCTCGAAGTACTGCGTGTGGTGGCGGGTTTCGACATCAGCCTCGGCGAAAGTGTGAGCGAAGCTCACGCCCTCGATCGGTGCTTGGGTCACACCGCGAATCTCCTTGGGGGCGGCCACCCCGAGGGCGTCCAGCACCGTGGGGACCAGGTCGATGATGTGAGCGTACTGGGCTCGGATCTCGCCGCGGGCGGAGATCCGGGCGGGCCAGGACACGATGCACGGGTCGGTGGTGCCGCCGCGATAGGTTTCGCGCTTCCACCGTCGGAAGGGGGTGTTGCCGGCGTTCGTCCAGCCCCAGGCGTAGTGGTTGAAGACCTCGGGGCCACCGATCTCGTCGATCCGCGCGAGGTTCTCGTCCATCGACTCCGGCACGTTGTTGAAGAACATCATCTCGTTGAGCGAACCGACCGGTCCGCCCTCGGAGCTGGCGCCGTTGTCCGAGATCAGCACGAAGAGGGTGTTGTCCAGCTCGCCGATCTCCTCCAGGAAGCTGATGACTCGTCCGAACTCGTGGTCGGTGTAGCTGACGAAGCCGGCGTACACCTCCATCATCCGCGCGTAGACCCGTTTCGCGTTCTCCGGCAGGGTGTCCCACTCGGGGACGTCGGGGTCGTGGGCGGACAGCTGGGTGCCGGGCGGGATGATGCCCATCTCCAGTTGGCGCGCGTGGACGACCTTGCGGTACTCGTCCCAGCCCCCGTCGAACTTGCCCTTGTACTTGTCTGCCCACTCCTTCGACACATGGTGCGGCGCATGGCCGGCGCCCGTGCAGTAGTGCAGGTAGAACGGCTTGTCCGGGGCGTTGACGTGCGCGTCTTTGACGAACTCGATCGCCCTGTCGGCCAGGTCGCTGCTCAGGTGGTAGCCATCCTCGGGCTGCGCTGGCTGTTCGACCGAGTGATTGTCGTAGACCAGCTCGGGATACCACTGGTTGGTGTCCCCACCCAGGAAGCCGTAGAACCGCTCGAACCCGCGGCCGAGGGGCCAGCGGTCGTACGGACCGGCCGGGGTCTCGTGTTCTGGCGGGGAAAGGTGCCACTTGCCGACCAGGAAGGTGTTGTAGCCCTGCGGCTTCAGCATCTCGCTGAGCATGCCCTTGTCGAACGGCAAGATGGCGTTGTAACCGGGGTACCCGGTGGACGTCTCGGCGATGGTAGCCAGTCCCAGCGAGTGGTGGTTGCGCCCGGTGAGGATGGCTCCGCGCGATGGTGAGCAGAGCGCCGTGGTGTGCATGTTGGTGTAGCGCAGGCCGTTGTTCGCCAGCCGGTCCAACACCGGGGTTTCCACCAGTCCGCCGAAACACGACAGCTGCCCGAAGCCGACATCGTCGAGGACGAACATCAGCACGTTCGGTGCTCCCTCGCGTGCTCGTGGCGGTGTCGGCCACGCCGGACTCGACTCGTCACTCGTCCGACCGATAACCCCCGAGAACGGCTCCCCGTCCGGATACGTGATCAACTCGCCCATCTGCCGCAACCCTTCTAATCGTCAGGACCAGCCGATGTGCTGGCCGAGTGTGTCGCCGTGGCCCTCGGCATCCGGCAAATACCTAGTGGCCGGCGCCGGTCACCATCTTCTGGCGCTCCGACTCGTATGCTCCGCCCTTCGCCTCCAACGTGGTGCAGGCCTCTTCGATGTCGCGAGCGAGCGTGTCGACGTGCTCGCGGCTCAGCGTCTCCTTGACGAGCGCCCGCATGATGGTCGTCTCCTGCGCGTCTGGCGGGAGCGTGTAAGCGGGCACCATCCAGCCGCGCTCGGCGGACAACTGCCAGGCGAGATCGAACTCGTCGTAGTTCTGCCGGCCGGCGAGCTTGAACGCGACGAGCGGAAGCTGCTCTTGGTCCGGAGCGATCAGCTCGAACCGACCCATGGCCTGCAGCTTCTCGGCAAGGACGCGGGCGTTCGCCTGCATGTTCTTCATGATGTAGCTGTAGCCGGCGCGGCCGTAGCGGACCAGGTTGTAGTACTGCGCCAGTACCATCGCGGATCCGGTCGAGAAGTTCAGGGTGAAGGTGGAGTCGGTCTTGCCGAGGTAGTTCTCCTTGAAGACGAGGTCGTCCGCGAGGCAGGACCTGTCGCGGAAGATCAGCCAGCCGATGCCGGGATACACCAGTCCGAACTTGTGGCCGGAGACATTGATCGAGCGCACCTGCTCCAGCCGGAAGTCCCACTCCGAGTCGGGGTACAGGAACGGCCAGACGAAGCCGCCGCTGGCGGCGTCGACATGCAGCGGGACGTCGAGGCCGCGCTCACTCTTGATCCTCAGCAGCAGGTCGTTGATGCCGACGATGTCGTCCTTGTGCCCGGTGAACGTCGTACCGAGCACGGCCGCCACCCCGATCGTGTTCTCGTCGATGTGCGGCTCGACATCCTCGGGGCCGATCGTGTACTTGCCCGGCTGCAGCGGCACGATCCGCGGCTCGACATCGAAGTAACGGCAGAATTTCTCCCACACGACATGCACGTCGCCGCCGAACACGAGGTTCGGGGAGGCCGTCGACTCCCCGGCCGCCTCGCGGCGCTTTCGCCAGTTCCACTTGAGGGAGAGGCTGCCCAGCATGATCGCCTCGGACGAACCCTGGGTGCGGGCCCCGGTCTTCGTCCCGCCGGGTGCGTGGAACAGGTCGCTGAGCATCCGGATGCATCGCTGCTCGATCTCGGCCGTCCGCGGGTACTCGGCGTGGTCGATGAAGTTGCGGTGCAGGTTGTTGGCGATGATCTGCTGCGCCTCCGGCTCCATCCACGTGGTCACGAAGGTCGCGAGGTTGCGTCCCGGATCGCCCTCGAGCGCGAGGTCCTCGCCGACCAGCCGCAGGGCATCCGTCGGCGTCATGCCCGTCTCCGGAAACTCGCGGCTCGGCACCTCACGGGTGACGAAGCGGTTGCCGAAGAGAGCTGCGTCAGCGTTCGAATCGGACTTGGTGGTCATTCGCTTCTCCTTTGGATCGGTGCCGGCCGGAACAGGCAAGGGGATCTGGGCTGGATTTCTCTGGTCGTCTGCCAGGCGGACAGGGCATCGGGCTAGGGGTCTTCCGGGCCGACGGCGTGCCGCGCACCCACGAGCGCTTGCCTCCAGGCCGGGAACATCAGGATGGCTCCGATCAAGAAGCACACGGCACCGAGCAGCGTGCCCGCGACCGATACTCGAGCGCTGACCACCTCGTCGGTGCTGGGAATGATGTAGCTGGCCAGGGCCGAGGCCATGAACAGGATCGATCCGACCATGTTCAGCCACGCGATACGCCACGGCACAGACCGCCGCTGGACGCGGAAGACGTGGTCTGAGACGGCGAAGAGCGCGAAGGCGCTCGACACGAGGAACAGCGTCGAGCCGAAGAAGTCCGGCCGCCAGACGTGTCGGTCTGCCTGATCAACCGTCAAGTTGTCGGCGAGCGCGACCAGGGTGCTGACGTTGAAGAACAGCGTCCCCGGGAACTGCGTGACCGCCGCCAGCCAGTTTCGGTCGTGCGGCAACCAGTTCCAGAACCTGACCGGCGCACGCGTGTCCTGCTGCGCTTGGTCAACCCCGGTCATAGCCGGACTCTGCGCCTGCACGAGTTGGGCGAAAGACGCCGTCGTGAAGAAGATCGAACCGACGAAATAGGCAATGCCGTCGACGAGCCCGCCGACCGCGTTGAGGAACGCAGGCACCGACCCGACCGCGAAGCACGCTGAGCCGATGATGAAGAGCCATGCGATCGCCGCGTTGAGACGCGCGGGCCGCATAGACATGCTGGCTCCCTTCATCGCGGCAACAGCACCACTATCCGGCGAACCTGCGAGGAGCTACTCACCCCGTGCGGATGAGCAAGCCCGGTCGTCTCCCGCCTGCGGCTCAGCCAACTCAGCACGAGAGCGGCCCCGCGGTCGACCCAGGCGACGGGTCCGTTGGCGAGGAACGTGAGATGGCTGTTGCCGAGTAGGTAGCCGACGATCCCGCGCTCAGAGGTCTCGGCGACAAGCAGGAGTGTGTGGGGCGCCGACCAATTGAGCCCAGGCGAGGTCGAATCCGGCGCGTTCGGGTCTGAACGAGGTGGCAAAGTCCCGGGCGAGGGGCCAGGTTCAGGAGGTGGTCGGGATCGGCGAGTCGTGAGCCTGATGGGGCCGGGGCGTCAGGGGCGCTGGGCCCGGTGACGGATTGGGTGGGACACCGTGTGTTCTCGTTGGTGGGTTGGCGTGTCGGATGGTGGGTTGGCGGCCCTGAATCAGGGTGCGGAACCCACCATCTGGTACGTCATCCCATCAGATGCCCGGATCTGCAGGTTCCGGTCGGGGGTTGGGGAGGATTACCTGCCGATCCGGGTAACTCCCCCCGGAACTGGTTCGCCCCGACCTGGCGCTCGGGCAACGAGGCGGCGGCACGGCCGGCGAACTGGACCAGGAACCCCGGTCCCGCTATCCATCCGAAGCCCTCGTCCACCATTTCGAAGACGCCCTCAAAGCCGTCTGACGTGCCCCCTGAGTTCACTCACCCCAGAGGGAGGATGCGGCGGCGAGTTCCATGGCGGTGATGCCGTCGGTACGACGTTCGCGGAGCAACTCCCCGGCGATTGTGTAGCGGGGTGCCGCCGCGGCGCATCGGGCGGCGCGTTCCACGATGGCGTCGACGAGCGATCGGACCATTGCCAGCCGCGGGTACGCGCCGTGGATCTCCTTCTCCCAGTCGGCGACAAGCTCCGCGTTGCGCCCGAAGTCGATGCCGATACCTTCACGGGTCAAGTAGGCGAGCAAGCCGCGCCGTTCGGCGATCCCGGGCGAAGTGTGCAGGGCGATCGCCTCCCACACCCGATCTACGTCGCACGCGTCGACACCATGCTCGGTCAGCAGCGCCGCGGCCTGATCCGCGCCCTCCACCTCGAACCGCGCAGCACCGTGCGCGAAGTCGCCGACCCCCAGGTCGTGCATGACGGTTGCCGCAAAGAGCAGGTCACGGTCGTAGGCGGCATCGTCCAGGGCGCGTTCGTGCACGGCGAGAAACTGTGCGAAGAGGAAGCTGCGCACACTGTGATTCGCGATCGAGGCGCTCACCGAAGTCCGCACCGTGCGCAGCACGGCATCGGCCAGCGGACCGGTCGGCAGTTCAAGGGTGAAGGTCATGCCTCGACGCTATGAAGCGGTCCGTCCGGCGCACCAGTCGCCCGCAGGCCACCCATCGCCAGGATCGCGCCATCCGAACGTCACTCGGCTTCGACCTGGCTGCTCGCATGCGGGGCCCGCCGATTTTCTGGCAGAGTGTCGGATCCGGAACGCAGCGTTCGTGGAACAGGTGAATGGCGGCCAGTCGAGGGCGCCACGACGAGGCAACACAAGGAGTCAGGCGATGATGCACCCACGGTCTGCTTGCCACACGATTCCGTCGCACTCAACTCGGGAGGCGCTGTGAAGCTCCTTCTCACATCCGGAGGCGTGACGAACGGGAGCATCCGCGATGCGCTGGTCGATCTACTGGGCAAGCCGATCGCCGACTCACGTGCGCTCTGCATCCCGACAGCTCAGTGGGGTCACCCGATGTGCGGTCCGACATCGGTGCGGGGCTTCGTAGCCGCCGAACCCGACTGGCAGCACCTGTCCGGCCTGGGCTGGGCGTCGCTCGGTGTCCTCGAGCTCACCGCGCTGCCCACGATCGGCGCGGAGCGATGGGTCCCCTGGATCCGGGAGGCTGACGTGCTCCTGGTCGACGGCGGCGACGCGACGTACCTGAGCCACTGGATGCGGGAATCCGGGCTGGCCGAGCTGCTGCCTTCGCTGACCGACACGGTCTGGGTGGGAGTGAGCGCCGGAAGCATGGTGATGACGCCGCGGATCGGAGCGTCCTTCGTCGAGTGGCCGTCCGCGCCGGATGACCGCACCCTGGAAGTCGTCGACTTCTCGATCTTCCCGCACCTTGACGCTTTCCCGCAGAACACCCTGGCTGACGCAGAGCGGTGGGCCGCCGACATCGGCGTCCCGGCTTACGCTATCGACGAACAGACCGCCATCAAGGTGACCGACGGCACTGTCGAGGTCATCTCCGAAGGGCACTGGAAGGCCTTCCCCGCATAGCCGCCGGAGCTCATCCGGATGAGTGTCGGGCCTGCTCCAGGTTCGACTGGTGGGGGCCGGAGAGCCAGTCTTGATCCAGACGCGCGTCGACTGGTTCCTCTCCTCGCCGCAGCGCGTCGATGTAGGCACGATCGGCGGCAAGGCGGGCCGCCACCTCGGGGCCCTCGGCAACGGCCCCGTGGCCGGGGACCAGGACGTCGACGTGCCGGGCAGCCTCACCGAGCCGGTCGAGTGCCGTCTCGTAGGCGCCCACCTGATCGGGGCGGCGACGGTCGAGGATCGGGATCAGGACGTCGGAGAGCATGTCGCCGGCGAGCAGGACGCCACGGTCCGCGAGGAGCACCGCGGCGTGGCCGATGGCGTGCGCCTGATGCTCGACGATCTCGCCCGGCACGGGTCCCCCGTCCGCGGGGAGCGGGGTGAGCAGCCCGATCAGCTCGAGAGGGATGCCCGACGCGCTCTCCGCCGCCATCGTCTGCGCCCGCTCTCGGGCTTCCCTGGCAACCTGGGCGCCGGCCGGGGGTGGCGTAGCGCGGCACGTCGCCGAACCGGGAATGCCAGAGCAGGTGGTCCCAGTGGGGATGGGTGGAGAACCCGGCGACCACCGGAATGCCGAGCCGGTCCACGTCATCGGCGAGCTGGTTCAGATCGGAACCGTCGATGCCGGGATCGACCAGGATCAGCCCATCCTCCCCGCGCACCACGATGGCATTGCTCCAGACCCACTCGCTCTGCCGGACCCAGACGCCGTCGGCCACCTGATTCAGCATCCGTTCACTGTGTCAGGTGTCTCCGTCCGGCGCGAGTTGCGACGCCCTTCGGGTCCGGATTCGGGCGGATCGTCGTACCTTCGATGCATGAGGAAGGTGGATGGCTTGTTGCCAGGCGGCGAGTTCGGTGGCCTGATCCGCGCCCTCCACCTCGAACCGCGCATCGCCGTACGCGAGGTCGCGCTACGTGCGGGTGCGTAGGCCGTCGGAGGCGATGGTGATCATGCGCTGTCGGGCGGTCTGATCGGCTTGATCGCGTTCACGGGCCAGACATCCGGCGATAAGGGCTCTGACGTCTGCGGTATCGACGTCAGTGCGTATCGATCCGGTCTGTTGGGCGGCGGTGAGCAGTTGGTGCAGGGCGCCCATGATGTCGTGTTCGGAACGGGCCGCGGCGGCTTCGATGTCGAAACCGCCGCCAACCAGTGCGTCGGCCAGGGCATGGTCGGCCGCGCCCTCGTCCACCATGTAGGCGAAGTAGGCGAAGAACGCGACGCCGGGTTCCTCGGTCTCGGCCAACGTGCGGGCGGTCGTCACGCACCGCTCGATGCGGTCCAGCACGATCGCCTGGAACAGCGCTTCCTTGGTAGGGAAGTGGCGGCTGACAGTACCGGTGCCCACGCCCGCCCGACGGGCGATCTCGTGCACCGACACCCCGAGTCCCTCAGCGGTGAACGCGGCGGCGGCCACCTCCAGAACGCGCTGGCGGTTGCGCCGGGCGTCGGCACGCAACGGCCGACCGCCCTTACCGGCGGACGCGCCGGACGGCAAGCCGGTGTCGGGTTGGTCTCTCATCGGGTTGGATCCACGCTCCGGAGCTTGATTTACAAACGGGACAGCTGTCCCGTATAGTTCCATTGAACCGGGACGATCGTTCCGATTGTAGACCGGACACCGACACTCCGGCTGCATACGGCCTGAAGCCTTGACAGAGGGGTTCGCCATGAACACGCGCGGCGCTACGAACGAGCGATGGACCGCCACCGACGTGCCCGACCAGCGGGGGAAGGTCGCCCTGGTCACCGGCGCCAACACCGGCATCGGCTTCGAGGCCGCCAAGGTGCTCGCGGCGCGCGGGGCCATCGTGGTCTTGGCCTGCCGCGACCTCGCCAAGGCCGAGGCCGCCGCCAGCCAGATCGGCGCCGCCGCGCCCCAGGCAAGAGTCGAGACGCTCCGTCTGGACCTGGCCTCACTCGCCTCGGTACGCCAAGCCGCCGAGCAGTTCCGCGCCGGCCACCAGTGCCTGAACCTGCTGATCAACAACGCCGGAGTGATTCATCCTGCCTACGCTCGAACCGAAGACGGCTTCGAGCTGCATTTCGGCACCAACCACCTCGGCCACTTCGCCTTCACCGGACTATTGCTGGATCGGTTGCTCGCGGTGCCCGGTTCCCGCATCGTCACCGTCAGCAGTAGCGGCCACCGGCGCGGCGCCATCCACCTTGACGACCTCACGCTCCACCACGGATACGGTCTCAACGCCGCCTACGGACAATCCAAACTGGCGAACCTGATGTTCACCTACGAACTGCAGCGGCAACTCGCCGCGATCGGCGCGCGCACGATCGCGGTGGCCGCGCACCCCGGCAACGCGTACACCCAGGTCGGGCGTCACATGCCCGGCTGGCTCCGCGCCGCGTTGAGTCCCCGCCTGCGGATGTTCAATTCGTGGCTCCTGCACAGTGCGCAGACGGGCGCCCTCCCGACACTGCGCGCGGCGGTCGACCCCGCCGCATCGGGCGGCGACTACTACGGACCCGCGGGCCTGGGCGAGTTCACCGGACACCCGACCCGGGTCGAGTCCAGCGCCCGCTCCCACGACATCGACCTCCAGCGGCGTCTGTGGGAAGAGTCCGAACGACTCACCGGGGTCATCTACCGGCTCACCAAGCAGACCGCCCCACACGCCAAGTGAAGCCAGAAGCTCCGTGGACGACCTGGTGGTGGCCACCCGATTCCGGCCAGCGCCAGTCCTCCCGCGCCCACCCTGCGCCTGGCACAGCTCCGCCTGGTGGCGGCGACACTGGGAGAAGACCGGCCTGGTCACCGTCGAGGTCGCTGACCGACTGCCCGACGGATGGAGAGACTGGTTGCAGTGGAATGAAGTATGCGACCACGACAGTGGTACGCCGGGACGGGAAGAAGCTCAGATGCTTCGCGCCGACGCCGGCCGGACGCTCGGCCTCTCCCGAGTCATCGCCCGCCGCAACGGCCAGGCTCTGACTGGTGCCTGAGGGCTCGGCGTCCTGGCGACCACCTTCTGGCGCGAAGGCATCAGGTAGAGGAGTCTGGGACTCACCGCCCACTCGTTTCGTCGCCAGCCTGCGATGAGCCGAGGCGTCCACAGCCAGGCCGACTGATGCCGCCGTACGCGGTCACCGTGGATACTCCGCGTTCTGGCCGCACCTTCAGGAGACACGATGCCGGACCGGACGGATCTGCTGGTCGTCGGCGCAGGCCCTTATGCCTACTCTGCGGCCGCCTTTGCCCGTAACAACGGCATCGAGGCCCGCATCGTCGGCCAGCCGATGGATTTCTGGCGGAGGCACATGCCGGATGAGATGTTCCTCCGTTCAGGCCCCGACTGGCATCTCGACGGAAGCGGCGAGTACACGTTCGAGGCATTCTTCGAGGATCAGGGACTGCGGCCCGAAGACTTCGACCCGATCCCGATCTCGGTCTTCCTCGACTACACGGAGTGGTTCCGCGAGTGCAAGCGGCTCGACCTCGACGAGCGCCTCGTGACCGGCCTGACCAAGTCGAACGCAAGCTTCGTGGCAACGATGGACAACGGTGCGACGATCACCGCGGACAAGGTCCTCGCCGCACCCGGCGTCGGCTACTTCCTCAACCTGCCGGAGTGGTACGCCGACGTCCCCCCGGCTCGCCGCTCGCATACATGTGAACTGGTCTCGTTCGACTCGCTCGCCGGTGCCCGAGTCGTCATCATCGGCGGCCGGCAAAGCGCCTACGAATGGGCGGCTTTGTTGTGTGACCACGATGCCGAGCATGTGGACGTGGTGCATCGTCACGACACGCCCAGGTTCGCCAAGGTCAGCTGGCGCTTCGTCGACCAGTACGTCGACCAGACGCTGGCGCACCGGGGATGGTGGCGAGGACTCTCGGTCGAGCGGCAGCGAGCAATCGCTACCGAGTTCTGGCAGGTAGGGCGTCGCACCCTGGAACCCTGGCTTGTGCCGCGGATCCCTGACACCGTCGTGACCAGTCATCCTGGGTGTGCGGTGGTCGACACGGCAGTCAGCGAACACGATGTGACGCTGACTCTCTCCGATGGCGAGGCGCTGACAGCCGATCATGTGGTCTTCGCCTCCGGTTACCGGGCTGACTTTGCTCGCGTGCCTTACCTGGGCGGTGTTGTGGATCGGGTCTCGATAGCCGAGGGGTTCCCGGCCCTGACCGAGGGCTTCGAGACGTCCCTGGCCGGGCTTTACGCAACAGGGTTCGCGTCGACCCGCGACTTCGGTCCCTTCTACGGGTTCACCAAGGGGTGTCCGTCGGCCGCACGCATCGCCATCGCCGACATGATGCGATGACCGAATCGGGATGCCCGGGCGGCTCATGTCACGTGAGCCCGCGACTCGCGGGGGATGGCCGGGTCGCGCCTCTATGGTGGACCGATGGCATCGGTCAAGCAGTTCCAGGTCACCTTCGACTGCGCGGAACCTGAGCGCGTCGCTCGATTCTGGTGCGAGGTGTTGGGGTACGTCGTACCGCCGCCACCCGAGGGGTTTGCTACTTGGGAGGATTTCGATCGCGCGCTGCCGCCTGAGAGTCAGGGTTCGGCGTTCGCAGCGATCGATCCCACAGGTGTGGGCCCGCGGCTGTTCTTCCAGCGCGTTCCCGAAGGCAAGGTCGTCAAGAATCGGGTGCATCTTGACGTGCGGGTCGGCACCGGCCTCGTCGGTGAAGAGCGCCTGGCCGCACTCGAGGCCGAATGCGCACGACTGCTCCCGCTCGGCGCGGTACGCGTGCGCCTACTGCGTGCGGATGGCGTCAACGAGTCGTGCCTCGTGATGCAGGATGTCGAGGGCAACGAGTTCTGTCTCGACTGACCAGATCGCGTCCTCGGAGGGCCGACCAGCGTTCCGTGATCGTTCTGTAGGATCTGCGGGGCTGCCGGCTGGTGGCCACACGGCTCCAAGAGAGGCACCAGCGGTGGCAACGCGGACCAGCACCCGGCGGCAAGCAGGACTGACCGCGCTCTATCTCGGCATCTTCGCAACCATCTGGTTCAGCGTGCCAAAGGTGGAGTCGCCGCTCGGAACGCTGCTGGTCGTGGGGAGTGTGGCAGCCTTGCTGACGGCGGTCATCGGCGCCGTCGTCGCCGCGCGCGCCCGTACCGTCGACAACGCGCCGCGGGACCGGGCGGCCGACCGGAAGTACCTGCTGATCGTCGGCGGGGAGGGAGTCGCGGCCGGGCTCGGCGCGCTGCTGCTGGCGCTCGCAGGGTGGTCGACACTCGTTCCAGTGCTGGTAGGGACGGTTGTCGGCGCGCATTTCGTGCCGCTCGCGCCTGTGCTCCGTGACCCCATGCTGCGACCGCTCGGCGCAGCGGTGTGTCTGGTCGCGCTGGCCGCACTGATCGTCGAGTTCTCCTCGTCGGTGTCGGCGGGGCAGGTGGTCGGTCCCGGGACCGGGCTGTTGTTGCTCGGATATGCGGTCATGGCCCTCGCCCGGACAGCCCGTCGCCCCTGACGGCTTGCATAGAGTCTCCGCCAACGCGCTCAAGTAGCCGCTATCCGCGCGCAGTCATGCCGGATTGAGGATGCTTCTGGGCCTGGCCTGGGGGCATTCGGGGGGCTGTCGGCGATCTGATGCCATCCGTAGGGTGGGTGCATGTCGGTGCGGGTTCGTCCGGTGACCGCGGATCGGTGGGGCGATCTGGTCAGCGTGTTCGGTCGGCGTGGTGAGGATCCTTCGTGGTGCTGGTGTCGCCTCTTCTTCCACTCGGCCGCCGAGGAATCAGCCCCGTCGAGCCCCCCGGGTGACAACCGCGATGCGCTGCGGCAGGAAATCGCCCGTGCCGCCGTACCGCCGGGGCTTGTGGCCGATGTCGATGGTCAACCTGTCGGATGGACCCGGGTCGGGCCACGGTCCGACTTCCCCCGAGTGACTGGCAACCGGGCGTTGGCGAAAGTGCTCACCGACGATCCCGGTGTTTGGTGGGTGACTTGCTTCGCCGTCGACAGTCACTACAGGCGTGCAGGTGTGGGATCGGCGCTGCTCGAGGCCGCTGTCGAGTTCGCTCGCGAGCACGGGGCGACCGCTGTCGAGGGTCATCCGGTCGACGTGGCCGCCTTGAAGGCCGCGCGGGTAGGAGGAGCCGCGATATTCACCGGGACCCTGGCGATGTTCTTGGCTGCGGGATTCACCGAGACCGCCCGCAACTACCCCACCCGGCCAATCATGAGACTGCCGCTGTGAACCTGCCGTCAGTCCCCGCAGACACCAAGAAGACGCACGCAGCTGCCGCAGATAGCAAGCGCGCCGCGAGCCAGGTTCGTGTCAGCGGCTGGGGCGTTCGAAGATGAGCTCCAGGCCGTCCTCCTCGTCCCACTGTTCGCCGTTCTCGACGAAGCCGAAGCCGGCGATGGTGGCCAGCGACGCCTGGTTGGTGGGGCTGATCGTGGCCCGCACGGTCCGTACGGCGGGTTCGGCCGCCGCACGCTCCAGGAGCGCGGTCACGATCGCCTTGGCGAAACCCTGTCGCCGGTACGGCGGGTCGACGGTGTAGCCGATCTCGACCATGCCGGCCTCGTCCGGTGGACCGTGGAAACCGGCATAGCCGACCACGATCCCGTCGGCCACGACGAGCTTGACGAGCCACCCGAAGGTGCTCGGATCCCGGGTCAGCTGATCGAGGCGGTACTGCCAGAGCCACTTGGCCCGGTCGGTGAGGAACTCGTCGCCGAGCGGGAAACCGAGCTCGGTCTCTGCCGCGGAACGGTCGTCGGCCAGCAAGGCGCTGAGGGCGGTACTGGTCATCTCGACGAAGCGAACCGCTCGGGGGGAAGTAGTAGTCATCGCAGACATCCTCAGCCCCGGCAGCCCGCCAGGCGAACCATTAACCCGCCAGCGCCGCGGACAGGTCGCGGGTTGGGTCCTGGGCGGCGGGCTGCACGGTCCCGCTAGAGCTCGGCGCGCAGGATCGACGCCGCGTCGGCCATGGCACGCATCTTTCCCTCCGCACTCGCGCGAGGGAGGTACTTCATCCCGCAGTCGGTGGCGATGGTGATCCGGTCCGGTGAGATGTAGGGGAAGGCCCGGCGGACCCGATCGGCGACCAGTTCGGCGGACTCGACCTCGGGGTCGGACAGGTCGATGACCCCCAGGATGATGGTCTTCTCGCTGAGGTCCTTCAGGACACCGAGATCGAGACCCGACTGCGCGGTCTCGATCGAGATCTGGTCGGCCGGGCAGCCGGCCAGCTCGGGGAGGAACGAGTACCCCTCGGGCCGCTCGTGGATGATCGCGGCGTACCCGAAGCAGATGTGGACGGCGGTGGTGCCGGTGACGCCGTCCAGCGCCGCGTTGAGGGCGGCGAGGCCGTACTCGCGGGCCGCCTCCGGCCGTGCCTGCATGTACGGCTCGTCGATCTGGACCAGGTCGGCGCCGGCGGCATGCAGGTCCTTGATCTCGGCGTTGACCGCGGCGGCGTACGCCAGAGCCGCCGACGCGAGGTCGGGGTAGTGGTCGTTCTGTGCCTGCTGCGACATCGTGAACGGGCCGGGCACGGTCACCTTGACCGTGTGATCGGTGTTCGCCTTCAGGAACTGCACGTCGCGGACGGAGACGGCGTGCGGCCGTACGATCGGGCCGGCGATCCGCGGCACCGGGTTGGGATGCCCGCTGCGATCGAGGGCCGTCCCGGGGTTGTCGATGTCGACGCCCTCGAGGGCGGTGGCGAAGTGGTTGCTGTACGACTCGCGCCGCATCTCTCCGTCGGTGATGATGTCTAGTCCCGCCTCCTCCTGGGCGCGGATCGCCAGCACCGTGGCGTCGTCCTGCGCCTGCGCGAGGTATTCCGGCTGGACCCGCCACAGCTCTTTCGCCCGCACTCTCGGGGGAAAGCGGCCGGCGAGTTTGGCCCGGTCGATCAGCCAGTCCGGCTGGGCGTAGCTGCCCACCAGCGAGGTCGGCAGCATTGGCAGCGGGGTCGATGTCGCAGTCACTCTCGTGACTGTAGACCTGCCGCTGCCCGTTGAGGAGGCCGTCCGCGTTCGGGGATTCGGCCGACGTGGCCGACGGCATCCGGGCCGCGCTCGAATCCCGGCTGGCCGAGCTGGAGAAGTCAGCCCAGCGCGGCCGCCTTGCGCAGCAGCACTGAGCGTTCGCGCTGGTTGGCGCACAGCCGGGCCGCCAGCTCCAGCTCGGCGCGCGCCTCCGGTCGCCGGCCGAGGCGGGCCAGCAGCTCACCGCGTACGGTCGGAACCAAATGCGAACCGGGGAGCCGGTCCAAGGCGATCAGCTCGTCCACGATGGCCAGGGCTTGCGCCGGACCCGAGGCCATGGCCACGGCGACGGCCCGATTGAGCTCGACCACCGGCGAGGGCGCGACCCGGCCGAGCGCCTCGTAGAGCACCACGATCCGGTCCCAGTCGGTCGCCTCGACCGAGGGCGCCGACGCGTGGGCGGCGGCGATCGCGGCCTGCAGGCCGTAGGGGCCGAGGCCGCGAGTCGATGCCTTGACCAGCGCGGCCAGCCCACGGCGAATCGCCGAGAAGTCCCACCGCCGCCGGTCCTGGTCCTCCAGCAGGACCGGCGAACCGTCCGGGCCGGTCCGGGCCGGGAAGCGCGCGGCCGTCAGCTCGCACAACGCCAGCAGGCCGTGCACCTCCGGCTCGTCCGGCTGCAGCGCGGCCAGCGTGCGGGCCAGCCGGATCGCCTCGTACGCGACGTCGGGGCGCAGCAGCCGGTCGCCCGACGTGGCCGTCGACCCCTCGGTGAAGATCACGTAGAGGACGCTGAGCACGCCGCCCAGCCGCTCCCGGCGCTCGCCGGCCGCCGGCAGCTCGAACGGCACCCCGGCCGCCGCGATCGTCTTCTTGCCCCGGGTGATGCGGGCCTGCACGGTCGGCACGGGTACGAGGAACGCGCGGGCGATCTCCTCGCTGGACAGGCCGCCGACCACGCGCAGGGTCAGCGCCACCCGGGCCTCGCGGGAGAGCACCGGGTGGCAGCTGATGAACATCAGCGCCAGGACGTCGTCGTCGATCCTGTCGGGGTCGATTTCGTCGTCGACCGCCGGGTCGGCCGCCAGCAGGGCGTACCGGTCCTGCAGGGCGGTCCGGCGGCGGATCGCGTCGATCGCCCGCCGCCGGGCCGTGGCCATCAGCCAGCCGGCCGGATTGGCCGGAGCGGCAAGCGGCCACGACACCAGCGCCTCAGCCACCGCCTCCTGGGCCGCATCCTCGGCCAGCCCGAAATCGCCGGTGAACCGGGTCAGCGCGGCGACGATCCGCGCCGACTCGATCCGCCAGACGGCCTCGACGTCGGCCGTACCCATCAGATCTGGCCGCTGCTCTCGCGCAAGGCCCCTTCCTTGACGAACTTCCCGCTGTCCTGCGGGACCTCGTCCTCCCCGGGCACCCGCCGGATCTCGATCTTGGACCCGGGGACCGCCGGGACCCGCTTGGCCCACTCGACCGCCTCCTGTTTCGAGGCGACATCGAGCAGGAAGAAGCCCCCGAACAATTCCTTGGTCTCTCCGTACGGCCCGTCCGTGACCACCGGGGCCTCGTCGCTGAAGTGCACCACGACGCCCTGGCCCGGATCGTCCAGCCCTTCGGCCGCGACGTAAACGCCGGCCTTGGCCATCTCCTCGATGAACAGGCGGGTCGCGGCCATCATCTCGTCGACGTTGGCCATCATGGCCGCGTTCGTCTCATCGGTGCCCCGCATGATCAGCATGTACTGCGGCATCGCGTTCTCCTCATCCGGCGGGGCCGCCTCTCGGCCCTCGCACCCCCACGTCGAACGAGCGGCCCGCGGATCGACACGGCCCCGGAGAAATCTCTCGCCGCGACGCAGCCGATCCCTCCGACCCGCGTTTCGCCCGTCAGACCGGCCCCTGAGCGATGGCTGACGCGGACGCCCTGCTGATCAGAAAGCTTATCGTCGCAGCTTTGGAAGGCGGCGACGCTCACACCGCCTCGAGAACGTGAAGGCGCTGACGCACGAGACCTTCGTTCCGGCTGCCGTACGGCGCTCGCCAACTGGGTTGCGGTGGGGAGAGATGTGTTTACGCTCATCGGGGGAGGGCGATCGTGCGGATTCGGGTGCTCGGGGGGTTTGGGGTCGATCGTGGGGGCCTGCCCGTCGATGCGCGGGTGTGGCGTCTGCGGAAGGCGCGGACGGTGGTGAAGTTGCTGGCGTTGGCGCCCGAGCAGCGGCTGCATCGGGATGTGTTGCTCGAGGCGTTGTGGCCGGACCGGGCCCCGGTGTCGGCGGTGAACAATCTGCATCAGGCGCTGCACGTTGCGCGGCGGGTGCTGGCAGGGGATGAGCCCAGCAACGGGTTGCTCGAGCTGCGGGACGACTTCGTGGTGCTGCTCGCGGACGGCCTTGTCGAGGTCGACGTACGGACCTTCGAACGGTTGGCCGCCATCGGCCGGGCCAGCGGTGACCTTGCCGATCTGCGCGCCGCAGTCGCTGCGTACGCCGGAGATCTGCTGCCCGAGGATCGGTTCGAGGACTGGGCCGTCGGGCCGCGGGAGGAACTCCGGGTGAGCTTCTGCGAGCTCCTCGTCGACCTCGCGGATGCGGCCGCCGAGGCGGGGCACGAGGTCGAGGCGTTCGATGCGCTGCAGCGCGCGCTCGCCATCGACCCGCTCCACGAGCGGGCCGTCCGGAGCGTGATGCGGCGGCATGCGGCGATGGGCCGATCGTCGGAGGCATTGGCGCAGTACGAACGCCTGCGCGGTGAGCTGCGTACGACGTACGGCACCGATCCGGACCCGGAGACGCAACGGGTGTACCGCGACCTTCTGACCGGCAGCATCGAGCAGCCCTCGACCGCACCCAGGCACAACCTCGCCCCGGCGCTGACGAGCTTCGTCGGGCGCGAGCGGGAGATCGCCGACGTCCATCGCCTGCTGGAGCGAGGCCGGTTGGTCACGCTCACCGGGGTGGGCGGTGCGGGCAAGACGCGGCTGGCGGAGGAGGCCGCTCGCAGGCTGCTCGACTCGTACGCCGACGGAATCTGGATCGCTGACCTTGTACCGGTGGCGGATCCGCATCTCGTCCCCGACACGGTCACGGCCGCGCTGGGGCTGGATCCCGCGGCGGGTCCAGACTCATTGCGAACACTGATCAGCCGCTTGGCCTCACGAAACCTCCTCCTCGTGCTGGACAGCTGCGAACACCTGCTCGCTGCCTGTGCCGGACTTGCCAGCGCAGTACTGCGAAGTTGCCCGGGCGTCACCGTGCTCGCGACGAGCCGGGAACCCCTGCATGCGCAGGGCGAGGTGACCTTCCGGGTACCTTCACTCGAGCTTCCGGAGCCCGAGGATGCCGGTGACCTGGGCCGGCTCGGGACTCTGGCGTCAGTACGACTCTTCGTCGACCGTGCCCAGGACGTCCGGCCCGGCTTCGTGCTCGATGCGGAAAATGCCGCGCCGGTCGTGGAGATCTGCCGCCGTCTCGACGGGATTCCGCTCGCCCTCGAGTTGGCCGCTGCACGCGCGTCGCACCTCGAGCCGGCAGAGATCGCCGAGCGGTTGAGCGAGGCGCTCCCGCTGCTCGGCCGGCACGGTGAGATCACTCGGCATGCGACGCTGCGAGCCGCGCTCGAGTGGAGCCACGCCCTGCTGTCGGACGACGAACAGGTACTGCTGCGGCGACTTGCGGTCTTCGCCGGCAGTTTCTCGCTCCCATCAGCTGAGCAGGTCTGCGCCGACGAGCGGATTCCCGGCGCGGATGTGCTGGACTGCCTCGGCCGCTTGGTCGACAAGTCCCTGTTGCTGGTCGACCACGACGGTTCTCGCTCCCGCTACCGCCTTCTGGAGACCATTCGGCAGTTCGCTCGGGAGCGACTCGTCGCCGCGCACGAGGTCGAACCGCTGGAGGCCGCGCACTGCCGGCACTTCCTGGAGTTGGCGTGCGACCAGGATCCGGAGTGGGCCAGCGTTGTCGTCGAACGACCGCAGTTGCTCGACGTCGACCACGACAACCTCCGCGCCGCGCTCGGATGGGCGCTCCACCACGATCACGACCGGGCCCTGCTGCTAGGAGTGAGCCTGTCGCAGTACTGGCTGGCGCGGGGTCACTTCGTCGAAGGAGCGGGCTGGCTCGAACGCATTCTCGAGGTGGCCGTCGAACCGTCCCGGGATCGGGTACGGGCGATCTTCGCATTGGCGGTCCTCGACGCCCGGACTGGACTGAGCGACAGGCTGCCAGGTCTCGGGGACGAGGGTGTCGACTGTGGCCGAGCAGTCCGGCGACCCGGCCGACATTGTCTCCGCTCGAGTACTGCGTGGCACTCTGCTGCTGGGGAGCGGAGACCTCGACGAGATCGAGCAGACCGCCACGGAAGCGCTCGCCCAGGCCGACTCTCTGGGAGCCGCACCGGTGGGCGCGGCCGCCCAATGGCTGGCCGCGATGGCGGCGTTGTTCCACGAGGACGTCGTACCCGCACAGGAACGATTCGCCGAATGCCTCGAGCGGCTGAGTCTGATCGACACGGCAGCTGTCCCGTTCTTCCCCGCCGTGACGATGTGTCTGCCGCTCGTCCCCGTCGACGGGTGGATGGTCCCGGCGTTCGAAGAGACCTTCCTGCTCGGCCGTCGGGTCGGTGCCGTGCAGGGCCGCGGCTACGCCTTGTCGGCGTTCGCCGACGCTCATCGGCTGGCGGGAGACCTGGCCGGCGCGCTCGACGCCGTACGTCGGTCGGTCGACGTGTTCGCCCGCATCGAGGACGCCGCAGGGCTCGGCCACGCTCTCAACCACCTGGGGTGCATCGAGCGCGACCAGGGACTGTTCGAGCCGGCCGAGAAGCATCTCCGCGACGCGCTGCGGATCCGCGAGCAACTGGGCGATCGCCGCGGCGAGAATCTGACGCTGGCCAACCTCGGGCTGCTGTCCGCGGCGGCCGGCGACCCCGAAGCGGGCCGACGGCTCACCCGCGTCGCCCGCGACCGCGGTGAGGCGGTCGACGATGCGCCCGGCGCAGCGGGAGCGGTGCTGAACCTCGTCATCGTCGAGCTTTTCGCCGGCGAACGGCAGGCCGCCCGGCTGCTGGCCGAACAGGCGATCGAGGCCTTTCAACGGCAGGGCTATCTGCGACTCGAGGCGTGGGTGCGCCTCCTCGCGGCCGAACTCGCGCAGGTTGACGGTGACGCGGAGACACTGGCCAGACACGGCCGGGCGGCGTACGAGATCTTCGCCCGGCTCGGCTGCCGCATCGGTACTGCGCGGGCCGCCGCCTTGCCCCGACAGCACTCGGGCCGGCTAAGTCACGCTAAGCCACTGCGAAGGCCGTCTCCCTAGCGTCGTACCCGTCCAGGAAAACCTGGGGGGTACGACGAATCAGGAGTGGAAATGACAACGACGCAAGCGCGGCAGGACACGCTCGGGGAGGCCACGCTCGGTGAGCTCGCCGAGGGACTTCGTGGCGAGCTGGTCCGCCCGACCGACCCTTCGTACGACGAAGCGCGGTCGATCTGGAACGCCGCGCACGACAAGAGACCCGCGCTGATCGTGCGGTGCCCGTGGGGTGGCCGACGTGATCCGGGCCGTGGAGTTCGCCCGGAGCGAGGGACTGTCGCTCGCGGTGCGCGGCGGTGGCCACAGCATCCCCGGTTTCTCGACCACGGACGGCGGGCTGGTGATCGATCTGTCGCCGATGAACGCTGTTCGGATCGACCCCGACCGGCGCCGCATCGTGGCACAAGGCGGCTGCGTCTGGGGAGACGTCGACGCCGAAGCGCAAGCCTTCGGACTGGCTGTCACCGGTGGCCTGGTGTCGACGACGGGTGTCGCGGGCTTCACGCTCGGTGGCGGGATCGGCTGGCTCGTACGCCGGTGCCGGACTCGCGTGCGACAACCTCATCGGAGCCGACATCGTCACCGCGGACGGCCGGTACCTGCACACGAGTGAGGACGAGAACCCGGAGCTCCTCTGGGCGTTGCGTGGCGGTGGCGGCAACTTCGGCGTCGTCACGTCGTTCGAGTTCAAGGCGTACGAGGTCGGCCCGACGGTCCACGCCGGTCTCGTCTTCTACCCGGGCGACCAGGCAGCCCAAGTCCTTCGCGGCTTCGGTACGGCGGCAGTCGGCGCACCCGACGAGTTGTCGCTGGCCATCAACCTGACGACCGCACCGCCGTTGCCGTTCCTGCCCGAAGAGGTTCACGGAAAGCCCATCGTCGCCGTACTCGGCATGTGGTCAGGGCCGACCGAGGACGGCGACGCGGCGACCAAGCCGTTCCGCGAGCTCGCGCCCGTGGTGGCCGACCTGTTCGGCCCGATGCCGTACACCGCGATGCAGACGCTGCTCGATCCGTTGTTCCCGCGCGGTATGCGGAACTACTTCCGCTCGGCGTTCTTCAGTGACCTCGGTGGCGAGACCGTCGACGCGCTCGTTTCGGCGCACTCCCAGGTTCCCAACGGTGTGTCCGAGCTCCACGTCCACCACCTCGGTGGCGCGATGGGCCGGGTGCCGGCTGATGCCACCGCGTTCGGTACCCGCGACCGCGAGTACATCCTCAACGTGGTCGCCCGGACTCCGGGGGCGGATGGGTACGACGCGGCCGTCCAGTGGGCCCGGTCGACAGGCGCGTCGCTCGGACCGAACGCGGCGTCGTACGTGAACTTCACCGGCGAGACGAACGAGGACATCGTCCGGGCGTCCTACCCGGCCGCGACGTACGACCGGCTCGTTGCGGTGAAGAACACCTACGACCCGACCAACCTCTTCCGGCTCAACCAGAACATCCCGCCATCGACCGCTCCAAACCGGCAAGCATGACGGTCCCCACCCGTCGCCGGTAGCACGATCGACGAGGCCCAGGTCCATCAGGGGGTGACCTGGGCCTCGCCGAACCGTGCCGGGCCTGGGCCGAGGCTCCGGCGGACGTGTGCCGCGCGGATCAGCCCACGTCTGGTGACCCGGGACAGGTCGTGGTGGGCCGGGACAGGTCGTGGTGGGCCGAGACAGGTCGTGGTGGGCCGAGACAGGCAATTCCTTGTCCCAACCCGCCGTTTCCGGTCCCAGCCCACCAGTTCCCGTCCCAGCCCACCGGTTCCTGTCCCAGCCCACCGGTTCCGGTCCCAGCCCAGTGGGTTGGCACCCCGGAATCCCGTACAGCAACCCACCATCTGATGGGTCAGCCCACCAGATGCGCGAGCGGGCGCCTACCGCCTGGGCGAGTTGCCGAGCCGCCGGGCAACGTCAACGGCCCAGAAACTCAACCAGGCCACCGCCTGCACCAGTTCAAGGCCCCTCACATCACCCAAGGCCCCTCACATCACCCATGCATCAAGCAGGGGAGCCCTTCAGCGGCTTCACGCCGTTCGAGGGCCGGGCTCGAACATCGGGCCGATTGAGGTCAGACCCCTGCGTCACTAGACACGGTCACTTCCCGCTAGAGGGCAGGGTTCAGTGCCCAGGCGCCAGCAGCGGGCTGTTGTGATACGCGGCGATCAGCCACTGGCCGTCCCGCTTCTCGAAAACCCAGGTCGCGTTCACCTTGCGGGTGTCTGGAACCTCGGTGTCGCCGGCGAACAGGATGCCGGATTCGCTGACCACGATCGCGCCGTCCCTGCCGACGAAGCGGAGGCTGAGCTGCTTGTTGTACGTCGAGCTGCCCTTGAGCGGCCCATCGAAGGCCACGGCCATGCTCTCGCGGACCGCGTCGCGGCTGGCGCGGAGCGAGCCGGTCATGATGGCGGTCGCGTCCGCGGTGTAATCGGCGACCATGCCGTGGGCGTCGCCAGCCTCCCACGCCTTGTAGGACTCAAACAGCACGGCCTGGATGGCGGTCTTGTCGTCTGCACGACTGTCTGACATCGGTTTCTCCCTTGTGATCGGTTCGCGCGGGTGTTCCGGCGAACTCGTGAATACATACCGGCGGCGGGGTCGGAACTCATCGCGCCCGCGGTAAAGAGATGTCGAGGCGTGCTCGGGCCGATCGGGGCGTGAAGGAATCGCCCCGTGGCTTGTGGTGTGTGGTTGGTCAGGCGCCCTGGGCGTCGAGCCCGGCCGCCAGACCGAAAGACGCGAAGACCTCGGAATCCTGGAAGACCGAATTCCGGCTGATGCCCTCGGCGGTGACGGTGAAGATCTGGAGCGTGTGCAGCTCGTATCCGTCACCGACGCGCCGATAGGCGGCGAAACCGGGCTGGTCGTTGGCCGCGACTGGCTTCAGGCGCCAGTCCGTACCGGCCTTCTCGAAGACCCACTCCATGAACAGGCCGTAGTTGCCGGGGCCGACGAACCAGTTGAGCATCGGCGGCATCTCCATCAGCACGTCCTCGGTGAGCAGCCGCTTGAGACCCTCGACATCGGCGTGCTCGAACGCCTTCATGTAGCGATCGACCCAGGCGCGCTGCTCGGCTGCGGACGGCTCGCTGAGACGGTCCTGCCGGACCCCGACTTCCTTCACCCGGGTACGCGCCCGCTGCAGGGAACTGTTCACCGATGCGACGGTCGTGCCTAGGATTTCCGCTGCCTCGGCCGCGGAGAAGCTGAGCACCTCACGCAGGATGAGCGCACCGCGCTGACGCGCCGACAGGTGTTGCAGGGCGGCGACGAACGCCAACCGCAGGCTGCTGCGGTCGACCACGGTCCTGGCCGGATCGCCCGCGTCCATTAGAGAGTCCGGTAGGGGCTGGAGCCAGGCGACGTTCTCTCCCGGCGCGAGCGGCGCGAGCGGGTCCGACGCCGCCACCAGACCCGACGGCAGCGGTCGGCGGCCGCGGACCTCCAAGGCGGTCAGGCAGGCGTTCGACGCGATCCGGTAGAGCCAGGTGCGCAGTGAGCTGCGAGTCGCGTCGTACTGCTCCCGCGCCCGCCACGCCCTCAGGTACGTGTGCTGGACCAAGTCCTCGGCGTCGTGAGACGAGCCGAGCATCCGGTAGCAGTACGCCAGTAACTCCGAACGGAACGGCTCGAGCAGGCGATCGAAGTCTTCTACCTTCGTCGTCACGCCCACGCCCCTTCTCTGCTCCGGTCAGGACCACCGTATCCGAGGGCACCGACAGGGCTTCAGACTCCACCTACCCCCTCGATTGTGAAGAGCAGGCGCGACTGTCCGGGGAGTTCGTTCAAGTAGCTCCGCAGTACCCACCCAGGGGTGGTGAGTACTGCGCAGCCGCCTAGTTGGCCTCTTTCGAGGCCCAGTAGTGCCATTGGGGGGACGCGACTGGGGAGCGGGTCAGGCCGTCCGGCCAGGTTGCCGGGAGGTCGTGACTTCGCGCCGCGTAGAGGGTCACCTCCGATGCCGTGCGGTCGCCGCGCACGGCGACTCGGGCGGCGGTCTCGGCTCGCATGTCGGAGAGGTAGTGGATGGCTGGCAGGAACTCGGCGCTCAGCCGTGGACTGAGCCGGCCGACGGGTTCGTCGTCCAGCCGGATCTCGACCACGATCTGGTGCCGGTCCTGGAAGCCGTCCTCCTCTTCGATGGCGTGCACGGTGGCGTACGCCCAGCACTCGCCTTCCGCCCGGAAGAACGGCGCCAGTACGTCGGGATGGACCTCGCTGCCCGGGACGACGATGCCGCTGCCGGGCGGTAGCAGGTGAAAGCTGCCGGGTGGCGGCAGATTCACCGGGACGAGCATGTGGGGCTGGCCGAGAGCTACCGCCACGCTGGCGTGGAACTCGGTGCCCTGGTCGCCCTTGCCGTCCCAGTCCGCCGGTTCCCACTCACTGACCCACAAGTGGCACGGCACCTGCGGTTGCAGGCCTTGTGCCACCAGTTCTGACAACACCGGGTGGTACCGGTGCGCGTCGTCCCTCGGCAAATAGCCGACAACCTTCCCCTGCACCCGTACGGCGATCGATCGGGGATCAAAACGGTTGTGCGGTTCCGGGACGAGGTCCGCGTCGGTGTCCAGGTCTGCGCCACGCGCCGGGATGGGGTCGGGAAACAGGCTTCGGATCGCCTGCTCGTGCGGGGCCTCCCGCACGACTTCCTGACCGCACCACAAGGCGTCGCCCCACAGACTGAACGGAATCAGTTCCATCCTGCCCTCCAGTCCAGTTGACCGGCTTTACTCGGCTCATCCCGTCCAGGGCCCTGGCCGTTACACCGAGTGAGCGTATGAAAACTAGACTGCCCAGTGAACGGCCCATTCACGCATAGTGCAAGAGTCTGATACGCAAAGGTCTCCGCACGGTCCGTACTGTGGACGCGGATTGTCTTGTGCAGCGAGCGAAACTGCGAAGATCGTGCAAATGCACGGGAAGGAACGTCATGCAGGGCAGTAGTTCAGTCGCTCGATCCACCCAGCAATCCGTTGATGCGGAAGCCATTGAGGCCGCGGTCAAGCGCCTGAACGGCGTCGCCGTCCGTACGCCGTTGCAACCCAACCTCCGGCTCTCCGAACGCACCGGCGCGCAGGTCTGGCTGAAGCGGGAGGACCTGCAGATCGGCCGTTCCTACAAACTCCGCGGCGCCTACAACCTGATCACCCAGCTCGACGACGCGGCCAAGGCGGCCGGGGTCGTCTGCGCGAGCGCGGGCAACCACGGCCAAGGGCTGGCGTACTCGTGCCACATCCTCGGTGTCCACGGCAAGGTCTACGTTCCCCGTACGACGCCTCGGCAGAAGCGGGACCGGATCGCGGCGCTCGGCGGCAAGCAGGTCAAGGTGATCATCACCGGCGACTCGTACGACGACGCGGCTGCCGCGGCTCACGCGGAAGCTGAGGCGACCGGCGCGACGATGGTCCCGGCGTTCGACGACCCGAGAACCGTTGCAGGCCAAGGGACTGTGGCCGTTGAACTGGTCGAGCAGCTCGGGCAGGCGCCCGACGTACTGGTGGTTCCGGTCGGCGGCGGCGGGCTGGTCGCGGGTGTCGCGACGTGGGTCACCCAGCGGCATCCCGGCGTACGGATCGTCGGCGTCGAGCCGGCCGGCGCGGCGAGCATGGCCGCGGCCTTGGCAGCCGGTGAGCCGGTGACGTTGCCGCACCTGGACAGCTTCGTGGACGGTGCCGCCGTACGGCGCGTTGGCGAAGTGACACTGCCGTTGGTCGAGCGGGCCGGCGTCGAGCTGATCTCGGTGCCCGAGGGACTCGTCTGCTCGGAGATGCTCGAGCTCTACCAGACCGACGGTTTGATCGCCGAGCCGGCCGGCGCCTTGTCGACAGGTGCCTTGGGCAACGGTTTGGCCGTGCGTCCCGGTGAGACGGTCGTCTGCCTGCTGTCCGGTGGGAACAACGACGTCAGCCGGTACGGCGAGATCCTGGAGCGATCGCTCGTCCACGAAGGGCTGAAGCACTACTTCCTGGTGACGTTCCCGCAGGAGCCCGGCGCCCTCCGCCAGTTCCTGGACGAGGCGCTCGGCCAGGACGACGACATCACACTCTTCGAGTACGTGAAGCGCAACAACCGCGAAACCGGGGTCGCCCTGGTCGGCATCGAAATCAGCCGACCGGACGACCTCGACGGCCTGCTCGCCCGGATGGAGGCGGCGCCGCTCGACATCGAACGCATCAACCCGAACTCACCGGAGTTCCGCTACCTGATCTGAAGGGCCCCGGTTCCTCGTCAGTGCGGCGAACGCCTCGGATGACGGGGATCCTGCGGATGCGTGCCATCCGCCCAGTCATCTGCCCCGTCTTCGTGCGCACGGTGCTCTTCCGGCGCAGGTTGTTCTTCCGGCCACAGGTCCTGCGCCTGCCTGCGGTGATCGTCGGACTCCGTGCGGGCCTCTGCCGCGGCCTCGCGTCGCTCATCGGCGCCGGCCGCGAGCCGACGCGCCTCGGCCGCCTTCTCGTCGGCGATCGCTTGCGCCTTGCGCGCCCTCGCCTCAACCTCGTCGGCAGCAGCTTGCTGCTTCTCGGCGTGTGCCGCACTCGTCCTGGCCTGCTGCTCGTGCTCGTACGCTTCCTGCCGCTCCCGCTCGGCCCGGCGGGCCGACGTACGCGACGCGGCCCCGGCAATCAGCGCCACCACGATCACCAGCACCGCGAGTGCCACGACGATCCACAGGATGGTCATTCCGTCCATCGTTCCTCCTAGGCTCGACGTCCAGAACTCCCGGTACCCGGGCTCGCCGCGGCCTAACGCGTCAGACCAGGCCGCGGCGGGCGGCCCAGACGATGGCTTCGATGGCGGTGCTGAAGCCGAGGCGGTCACAGACCATGCGGGTACGGCGGCGGACGGTGCGTTCGGACAGGTCGAGACGGCGGGCCACCCCGTCGACCGGAAGGCCGGTGGCGAGCAGGCGGAGGAGTTGCAGGTCGTCATGGCTGATCTCGCGGGGTGGCACCCGGCGAGTGAGGGGGCGGAGTTCCTGCGGGAGGACGGTCATGCGGATCACCCTGTTCCGAACACCCGGGACTCTGCGGCGTCCCAGTCGGCCGGTTTGGCCTGCGGCTCGTAGCGCCGCAGGTGATGTGTGGACCGGACCAGCGCGCGCATCGCGCCCAGGTCCGGCAAGGGCTCGCCCAACGCGCGAGCCTGAACCAGAACGTTGCCCAGCGCCGAAGCCTCGACCGGCCCGGCCAGCACAGGCAACCCACAAGCGTCGGCGGTCAGCTGGCAGAGCAGTTCGTTCTGCGATCCACCGCCGATGACATGCAGTACGTCGACTTCCCGGTTCGCGATCGTCTGCGCCGATCGCAAGGTCCGGCGGTAGGCGAGCGCGAGACTCTCCAGCACACACCGCACGACGGCAGCCCGCGACGACGGCGGCTCCTGCCCGGTCACCCGGCAGTGCTCCTCGATCCGTCGTGGCATGTTGCCGGGGGCAAGGAACTCCGGAGCGTCCGGATCGATCAGTACGGCGAACGGCGGCACGTCGGCCGCCTCGCGCAGCAGCCGCGGCAGCTCGGTGGTGCCCCAGACACGCAAGCATTCCTGCAGGATCCACAGGCCCATCACATTCCGGAGGAACCGGATCCGCCCGTCGACCCCACCCTCGTTGGTGAAGTTCGCGTCCCGCGCCTCTGCGGTCAGCACCGGCGCCTCCAGTTCCAGCCCGACCAACGACCAGGTGCCGGACGAGATGTACGCGAACCGCTCTTCAGCAGCGGGTACGGCGACGACCGACGAAGCCGTGTCATGCGATCCGACCGCGATCACGGGCGTCGCGGGATCGAGACCGGTCTCCTCCGCCACGGCCGGCAGCAGCCTGCCGATCACGTCCCCCGGCTCACGCAACTGCGGCAACAGCTCGATCGGCACACCAATCCGCGCCGCCAACGTCTCACTCCAAGCTCGAGCGCGTACGTCGTACAGCTGGGTGGTGGAGGCGTTGGTCCGCTCGGCACCGCTCTCGCCGGTGAGCCAGTAGCCCAGTAGATCCGGGATCATGAGCAGCACCGAGGCCCTGTCGAGCGCGCTCTCCGTGGCGAGCTGGTAGATCGTGTTGAAGGGCAACTGTTGGAGCCCGGTGATGCGCGTACAGGTCTTCAGCCGGGATGGCCTCCAGCACCCTCTCCATCACCCCGTCGGTGCGGGAGTCTCGGTAGTGGACCGGATTGCCGAGCAGGCGGCCCTGACGGTCCAGCAAGCCGTAGTCGACGGCCCACGAGTCGATCCCAATGCCGTCCACCCGACCTGTCGAGCGCAGTCCGTCGAGCATCGCCCGGTAGAGGTGCAGGACGTCCCAGTGCAAGGTGTCCCGCAGCCGGACCGGGCCGTTCCAGAAGCGGTGGACCTCGGTCAGCTTCAGTCGGCCGTCGCCGACCGCGCCCAGCATGACCCGCCCGCTGGACGCGCCCAGATCTACCGCCGCAACACGTTTCATGGCGACGCGACCGAACGACTCGGGTCACTGCTCCACATGGCAACCTCCTCAGCGCAGGAACGCGGCGGAGACGCCGGCATCGACGGGGACGTGCAGACCGGTCGTGTGGGTCAGATCCCCACCGGTCAGCGCGAAGACGGCGGCTGCGACGTTCTCGGGCAGTACCTCCAACTTGAGCAAGGTCCGCTGCGCGTAGTACGCCCCGAGCTCCGACTCCGGTACGCCGTACACCGCGGCGCGCTGAGCCCCCCAGCCCTTCGCGAAGATCCCCGATCCGCGGACGACGCCGTCCGGGTTCACGCCGTTGACCCGGATCCCGTGCTCACCGAGCTCGGCCGCGAGCAGCCGGACCTGGTGCGCCTGGTCCGCCTTGGCCGCGCCGTACGCGACGTTGTTCGGCCCGGCGAAGACCGAGTTCTTGCTGGAGATGTAAATGATGTCGCCGCCGAGGCCCTGATCGATCAGGACCTTCGCGCCCGCCCGGGACACCAGGAACGAGCCCTTCGCCATCACGTCGTGCTGCAGGTCCCAGTCGTGCTCCGTTGTCTCGAGCAACGACTTCGAGATGGACAATCCGGCATTGTTGACCATCAGATCGACGCCACCGAAGGCGAGCACGGCCGTCCGGAACGCCTCCTCGACCGCCTCCGCCGACGACACATCGGCGCCCACGGCAACGGCCGCGTCGGACGACCCGATCTCCTTCGCCACCGCCTCGGCCGCGGCCAGATCCAGATCCGCCACCACGACACACGCGCCCTCGGCCGCCAGCCGCTGGGCGATCGCCTTCCCGATCCCCGATCCGCCACCGGTGACGAAGGCGACCCGAGTCGCCAGCGGCTTCGGCTTGGGCATCCGCTGCAGCTTCGCCTCTTCGAGCGCCCAGTACTCGATCCGGAACTTCTCCCGCTCGTCGATCGGCGCGTACGTCGACACCGCCTCGGCGCCCCGCATCACGTTGATCGCGTTGACGTAGAACTCGCCGGCCACCCGCGCGGTCTGCTTGTCCTTCCCGAAGCTGAACATGCCGACGCCAGGCACCAGCACGATCGCCGGATCCGCACCCCGCATCGCCGGGCTGTCCGGCTCGGCGTGCCGGTTGTAATAGGCCGCATACTCCTCGCGGTACTGCTGGTGCAGCTCGCGCAGCCTGGTGACCGCCTCGTCGAGCGGGGTGGTCGGGGGCAGATCGAGCACGAGCGGGCGCACCTTGGTGCGCAGGAAATGGTCCGGGCAGGACGTACCGAGCGCCGCCAACTCCGCCAGCTTCTCCCGCGCGGTGAATTCGAGTACGACGTCCGAGTCCGTGAAGTGACCCACCTGCGGCCGATCCGTCGACGCGAGCCCGCGGATCAGTGGCGCCAGCGCGGCCGCCCGCACCCGTCGTTCCTCCGCAGGCAAGGCCTCGAACCCAGGCACCACGGCACCGAAGGGCTCCGCGGATCCGCGCTCGGCCAGGAAGCGTTCCGCCGTACGAATGATCTCCAGCGAGTTCGCCTCGCACTCCGTCGACGTGTTGCCCCACGCGGTGATGCCGTGACCGCCGAGGATGCAGCCGATCGCCTCCGGGTTCTCCCGCTTCACCGCCGCGATGTCGAGGCCGAGCTGGAACCCGGGCCGCCGCCACGGCACCCAGACCACCCGCTCGCCGAAGCACTCCGCGGTCAGCTTCTCGCCATCGGCCGCGGTCGCGAGCGCGATCCCTGAGTCCGGGTGCAGATGGTCGACGTGTGGAGAATCGACCAGACCGTGCATCGCGGTGTCGATCGACGGCGCCGCGCCGCCCTTGCCGTGCAGGCAGTAGTCGAAGGCGGCCACCATCTCGTCCTCACGGTCGACGCCCGGGTAGACGTCGACCAGCGAGTTCAGCCGGTCGAGCCGCAGGACCGCCAAGCCTGCCGAGGTGAGCGTGCCGAGGTCGCCGCCGGAGCCTTTCACCCAGAGCAGGTCGACCGGCCGCTGCGTCACCGGGTCGATCGCCGTACCCTTCGCCGACGTGTTCCCGCCGGCGTAGTTGGTGTTGCGTGGATCGGCACCGAGTCGGTTGCTGCGCGCAACGAGTTCGGCCGCGGGGTCGGTCATCAGTGCTCAGGCTCCCCATCCGGCCTGCTGGCCGTCGGCTCGGTCTTTGACGATCTGCTCGTAGTACCCGCTGCGCTGGTAGGCGGCGACAGGGTTCGGGTCCAGTCCCTGCGACTCGCGCAGGTCGGCGAGCAGCGGACGGACGTCGGTGTTGTAGGCATCCATCAGCGCGGCGTTCGCCTCGAGTACGTCGCCCTCCTGCTGAGCCTTCCGCAGAGCGTCGCGGTCGACCAGCAGCGCCTTCGCTGTGGCCTCCTGGACGTTCATCACCGAGCGGATGATGGCCGGGATCTTCACCTCGATGTTGTGGCACTGGTCGAGCATGAAGGCGATCCCGCCGGCCGGGTCGAGCGCGTTGCCACGGACGATCTCGTTCATGATCCGGAACAGCTGGAACGGGTCGGCCGCGCCCACCATCAGGTCGTCGTCGGCGTAGAACCGGCTGTTGAAGTCGAACGCGCCCAGCTTCTTGACCCGGAGCAGGAAGGCGACGATGAACTCGATGTTGGTACCCGGCGCGTGGTGCCCGGTGTCGATGCAGACCGTCGCCTTCGGCCCCAGCTCCAGGCAGTGCGCGTACGACGTACCCCAGTCCGGTACGTCGGTGGTGTAGAAGGCCGGCTCGAACAGCTTGTACTCCAGCAGCATCCGCTGGTCGTCGCCGAGCCGGTCGTACACCTCCTTCAGCGCCGTCGCGAGTCGGTCCTGCCGCTCCTGGATGTCGTCCTGGCCCGGGTAGTTGGTGCCGTCGGAGAACCAGAGCTTCAGGTCCCGGGACCCGGTCGCGTCCATGATGTCGACGCACTCGAGCAGGTGGTCCGTCGCCTTCCGCCGTACCGCCGGGTCGGGGTTGGTGACGCTGCCCAGCTTGTAGTCGTCGTCCTGGAACACGTTGCTGTTGATCGCGCCCAGCCGGACGCCCTGCTCCTTCGCGTACGCCGACAGCGTCGCGTAGTCGTCCACCTTGTCCCAGGGGATGTGCAGCGCGACGCTCGGCGCGACCCCGGTGTACCTGTGCACGACCGCGGCATCGGCGATCTTCTCCTCCGGAGAACGCGGCACGCCCGGCTGGCTGAACACCTTGAACCGGGTGCCGGAGTTCCCGAACGCCCACGAGGGCAGCTCGATCTCCTGGCGGGTCAGTGCATCGGTGACGCTGGTCATGATGTCAGTCCTCGTGGTTCGGGGTCAGGTGGAAGATCTCCGGCAGCAGCAGGAACGACTCGTCCGGCGGCCGGCCCTCTTCTCTGCCGTCTTGACTGGTGAAGAACTCGGTCATCTCGGCCTGCCAGCGGGTGTTCACCTCGGTGGCCGCCATCGCCTTCTGCGCCGCCTCCAGGTCCTCGGCCTCGACGTACCCGATCAGCAGGCCGTCGTCGCGGAGGAAGAGCGAGTAGTTGTGCCAGCCGGAGTCTCGCAGCGCGGCCTGCATGTCCGGCCAGACGTGGCGGTGGCGGTCGACGTACTCGTCCAAGCGGTCGGGTCGGACCTGGAGCCAGAAGCAGTAGCGATTCACGAGCCCGTCCTTTTGCGAGTGCACAACTCGGGGCGATCAGTGGCTGAAAGGTTTCAAGAGGACTTGCACGAACGTAAGCGCGGGCGGCTCCGGGCGTCAAGAGGTCGTCCACCTTTCGCGACCGATCCCGGACGCGGTCCTGCGGAAACCGGCCGGAAGACAGGTAGGCTTCGGCCGCTAACACGTTTCAAAGGTGAGGGAGGTCTCGTGTCAGTGGATGATGCGGACCTGCCTGGGCCCAGCAGGCGACGACTGACCGCGAAGCGCCACACAGCGGGCGTGAAGGCAGTGGCTGCCGCGGCCGGGGTGTCGTTGGGCACGGTGTCCAACGTGCTCAACCGGCCTGAGGTGGTCAGTCCGCTGACGCGGGCCAAGGTCGAGGCGGCGATGGCCTCGCTGGGGTTCGTGCGGAACGAGTCGGCGCGGCAGCTCCGCGCCGGCAGCAGCCGGATTCTGGCCTACCTGATGCTCGACGCGGGGAACCCGTTCTTCACCGACGTCGCGAAGGGGGTCGAGGAGGCGGCCCGCGCGGCCGGCCTGTCCGTCTTCCTCTGCAACAGCAACGAGGACGCCGACCGAGAGGCCGACTACCTCGACCTGCTCGAGCAGCAACGCGTGCAAGGCATCCTGATCACCCCGATCGACCAGAACTCCTCCCGCCTGCGCAAACTCCCCTCCCGCGGTACGCCGGTCGTCGTGGTGGACCGCGCCATCGACGGCGGCGAGCACTGCTCCGTCGCGGTGAACGACATCCTCGGCGGTGAGCTCGCCATCGCCCACCTGCTCGAGCTCGGCCACGAACGGATCGCGTACGTCGGCGGCCCGAACACGATCGGCCAGGTCATCGACCGCCGCGACGGCGCCCGCCGCGCACTGCGCAGGGCCGGCCAACCCCCGGAGAACCTGATCGAACTGACCACCGGTGCTCTCACCGTCGCCGAAGGTAGGGGCGCAGGGCAACGGCTTGCCGGCCTCCCGGCGGCCCGCCGCCCGACCGCGGCGTTCTGCGCGAACGACCTGCTCGCCCTCGGCCTGCTGCAGCAGTGCGTCAGCCTCGGCCTGCGGGTTCCCGAGGACCTCGCCATCGTCGGGTACGACGACATCGAGTTCGCCGAGGCGGCCGCCGTACCACTGACTTCGGTGCGTCAGCCGCGGCAGTTGCTCGGCCGGACCGCCGCGGAGCTCTTGCTGGACGAGTCGTCGAATCCCGACCACGAGCACCAGCGCGTCATCTTCACGCCCGAGCTCGTCGTCCGGACCTCGACCCGCGGCACCCTCTGAGCCCCGGATCCACCGACCGGCGTCATCCGGTCACGGGCTTCCGGCGGACGGTCGGCTCGGCTGGTCGCGCTATGGTGGCACAGCGAGTGGTCCACTGTGGGGGTGAGGCATGCGCGTCGCTGGCCGGGGATTGGTACGGCGATGGGGCGGCCGCGCTGTCGGGTTGGCGATCACCGGTGTCGGCCTGTACATCGTGGCGCCGAGCATGCTGTCCCTGTTCGGATCCTGGCCACGCCTCGCGGACGTGGAACCCTGGTGGTTCCTGGTCCTGGCCGTACTGGAGGCCTGCAGCTTTGCCGCCCTGTGGTGGCTCGCCAGACTGGCCTTGGCCCAGGAACCCGGGGACGAGGGGCTACGACCAGTCCATGCGGGTTGGGGCACGATCGCGACGGCGCAACTGGCCGGGAACGCGGCCAGCAAGGTCGTCCCCGGCGGCGCGGCCGCCGGCGGAGTCGTCCAGGCCAGGCTCTTGATCCAGGCTGGGCAGCCAGGGGCAGTCGTCGCCTCCTCCTTAACCGCGATCGGCTTGATCACCACCGGCGTGCTGCTGCTCTTGCCTGTCCTCACATTGCCCGCCCTCCTGATCGGTCCACCGCCGGCCCGCCAGCTCGAGCTCGGCCTCCTGGTCTCGCTGATCTTGGCGATCGTGATCGTCGGTCTTGGGCTCACCGCGCTCACCTGGGGCCGGTTCGTCGTGCTGGTCGGTCGCGGGGTCGGTCGCATCGTCCACGTCGTCAAGCGCAGCGTGACCGCCGACAGTTGCGCCGCGCTGCTGGTCACGCAGCGGGACCGGGTTGCCGCTGCGTTCAAGGGCCACTGGTGGGTTGCGGCCTTCGCGGCGGCGGCGAACCGCATGTTCGACTACGCCGCGCTCGTGGCCGCCCTGGCCGCGCTCAACGCCCGTGCCCGCCCCTCCGAGGTGCTCCTGGCCTACGTCGTTGCCCAGGCCCTCGCACTGGTCCCGGTGACACCGGGTGGCCTCGGCTTCGTCGACGCCGGTCTCACAGCGCTGCTCGTCGTCATCGGAATCAGCCCGGACACCGCACTCATCGGGACGCTCCTGTACCGGCTCGTCTCCTTCTGGCTGCCGATCCCGGTGGGCCTCCTGGCCTGGACGGGCTGGCGGATCCACCGCCACGTCACCGATCCGTCGAGAGCAAAGGCGCCCCCTCCCGGCGAGGAAGAAGACGCTTAGCGGTCAAGCGCAGTAGGCGGCGACCTTCGGCGAGAGGGCATCCCGTAACGGTCTGCCGACGAAACCTGTCGCAAATCACCTGCTGTCAGCGCTCCCGCTTGGCCTGGGGGTGGTGAGACGCTTTGGGGGTGGACAGGGATGGATTCTGGGGGCTGGTTGAGGGTGCGCGCGGTGGGGTGGACGACACCGTGGCGGATCCGGATGGGGTTGCGGACGCGCTGACCAAGGTGCTGGGTGGGCTGGAGGCCGAGGAGATCGCCGGGTTCGGGGTCGAGCTCGCGCGGTTGCAGGTCGAGTCCTTCCGGTGGGATCTGTGGGCAGCGGCGTACCTGATCAACTCGGGGGCCTCGGAGGACGGGTTCGACTCGTTCCGGGGCTGGCTGATCGCGCAAGGGCGGGAGGTCTGGGAGGCCGCGCTGGCCGTACCGGACTCGCTCGCGGACGTGGTCGACGAGGACCGGCCGGACGACTTCGAGGGGTTCGACGGTGAGGGCATGCTGCACGTCGGCAGTCACGCGTACAAGAACGTGACCGGCGACGACGCGGCGTACTGGAAGGCGGTCGACGCGGAGGCACCGGACATCCCGGACCTGCCGGCCGGCACGGAGATCGACTTCGACGACGAGGACGACCTGGAGACCCACCTGCCCCGGCTGGCCGGGCTCTACCTCGACGCGTAGTCGGGACGTCTACGCGGGTTCGCCGCTGAGGCGTTCGATCGCGGCGCGGAGCCGACGGCGCCAGCCGGGCTGACCGGCGTCGTGGTCGGCCGCGGCCAGGCTGACCAGGTGCTGCGCCATCTCGAACCCCTCGGCCGTCCGCGGCTCCGGGTCGGTCAGCGGTACGGCGGTCTGTGGCTCGTCGTGGTCGACCTCGATCCGCCGGCCCGTCCACCCGAACCCGTCCGGCACCAGCAGCTCCGGCACCAGCGTCTCGTGGCTGAGCGACGTCAGCTCCTCGTCCCCGTTCCCGATGCTGAAGATCGTCGTACCCCGGCGCCGTACGTCGCTGATCCGCTCGAGCAATGTCTCTGCCGGATCCTCCTCGGCCACCACCAGCAGCGACTCACCCCGGCCCGCGTCGCGCAACCGGTCCAGTCCGATCGACAGGTGCGGCGGTGCGTCCGGCGGCGGCGCCCAGCGGACCAGGGACGGCCGGACGTCCTCGATCCCGGCCCGGTGCAGCTCGTCGTCCAGGTGCGCGGTCAGGTGCCACGGCTCCTCGTCGACCGGCCCGAACAGCATCAGCCCACCGTTCCGGGTGGTGAACCGCCGCAGTGAGTGCGCGAACTCGGTCGTCCGGCTACCCAGCTCAGTACCGGTCAGCATCTCCCGGAGGAGTGACGCCCTGGTCAGATCCACGCGTCAAACCTGGCACATCTCTGGGGGCAGCGCGACTTGGCCTAGCTCAGCCGGTCCGCTTTCGATTGCAAGTAGTTGCGCTCCGGCACGCTCGTCGTACGGCGGGCCGCCAGCAGATAACTCGCCCGCGCAGCCGCGAGATCGCCCGACATCTCCAGCAGGTGCGCACGCACCGCCTCCAGCCGGTGGTGGTCGGTCATGCGGTCGTCGGACTCGAGTGGTTCGAGTACGGCGAGTCCCTCCTGCGGACCGACAGCCATGGCTACCGCAACCGCGTGGTTGAGCCTCACCATCGGGTTGTCGACCATCTGCTCGAGTACGTCGTACAGCGCGACGATCTGGCGCCAGTCCGTGTCCTCGGCCCGCTCAGCCGTGTCATGCACCGCAGCGATCGCGGCCTGCACCTGGTACGGCCCCAGCTGCGTACGAGACAGCGCATCCGTCACCAGCGCCTCGCCCTCGATGATGACCGCCTTGTTCCACTTGGAACGGTCCTGTTCCGACAGCGGGACCAGTGAGCCTTCCGCACCGGTCCGGGCCGGCCGCCGCGCGTCCGTGAGCAGCATGAGCGCCAGCAGTCCCGCCACCTCGCCGTCATCCGGCAGCAGCTTGCGCACGCCCCGCACGAGCCGGATCGCCTCGGTCGTGAGCTCCGCACTGTGCAACGACGTACCGGACGACGCGGTGTAGCCCTCGTTGAAGATCAGATAGAGGACGTGCAGTACGGCGCCCATCCGCTCGTCCCGCTCCGCCTCGGGCGGCAGCTCGAACGTACTGCCCGCCTGCTTGATACTGCGCTTGGCCCGGCTGATCCGCTGCGCCATGGTTGCCTCCGGCACCAGGAACGCGGCCGCGATCTGCGCCGTGGTGAGACCTCCGACCGCGCGCAGCGTCAGCGCGATCTGCGAGGCCGGTGACAGCGCCGGGTGGCAGCACAGGAACAGCAGCGTCAGTGTGTCGTCCCGACCGCCCGGATCGTCGATTTCTGGACCTGACGCAACGAACTCCTCCGGCGCGGCAAGCTGGGCCGCATTCTCCTCGCGTCGTCGCCGGGCCGACTCGCTACGCAGCAGATCGGTCAGCCGGCGCGACCCGACCCGGATCAGCCAGCCACGCGGGTTCTCCGGCACGCCCTCCGACGGCCACTGCTGCGCGGCCGCGAGCAGCGCCTCCTGGACCGCCTCCTCAGCCAGGTCGAAGTGCCCGTAGTGCCGGACCAGCGCGCTGAGCACCTGCGGCGCTTGCTCGCGCAGCAGCAGCTCGAAGTCGCCGTACTCGGACCGGCCGGCGGCGTCGCTCACATCTCCAGCCCGGACGCGTCCATCACCGGCCGCACCTCCACTGCGACGTACTCCGCGTCCGGCATCCGGGCCGCGTAGCCGATCGCCTGGTCGATGTCATCGCACTCGACCAGGTAGAACCCGGCCAGGTGCTCCTTGGCCTCAGCGTACGGTCCGTCGGTGGTGGTCGTGGTGTCGTCGCGGACCAGCACGGTCCGGCTCGTGATGGGGTCCGCCAGGCCGGCCGCACTGACCAGGAGGCCCTGCTCGCTCAGCTCACGCGACAGGGACTCGTGAGCGCGGGACAGACCCTCGCGCTGCTCGGCGGACAGGCCCGCCCAGCTCTCGGCGTTGCTGTAGATCAGCAGCATGTATTTCACAGGCACCATCCTGACCCTCGCGGAGGCCGCTGTGACCCCCTCTCAGTCGGTACGTCGAAACCAGGGTCCCCGACTCGACAGCAGGATGCCCGACTTCGCCGGCCCGAAATGTCGAAGTGGTGCGGACGGTCCCGACGTCCCTACCGAGTGACGCTCAGCAAGGGCGTCCCCGCCGTACTGGAGATGTCAGATGGTTACCGAATCAAAGCGCTGGTTCGCGCTGGCGCTGCTCTGCCTGACCGGGTTCATGATCATCCTGGACGCGTCGATCGTGCTGGTCGCCGTACCGTCCATCGAGCGTGAGCTGACCTTCTCGACCGGCGGCGTGCAGTGGGTCCCCAGTGGCTATGCGCTGATGTTCGGCGGTCTGCTCCTGCTCGGCGGCCGCATCTCCGACCTGCTCGGCCGGCGGCGGGTGTTCATCACCGGACTCCTGCTGTTCGCCGGGTTTTCGCTGCTCTGCGGGTTCGCGTGGAGCGGTGACGCCTTGGTGCTCGCGCGGGGTCTGCAGGGCGCGGCTGCTGCCGTACTGGCACCCAGTGCGCTGTCAATCGTGATGACCACCTTCCCCGGGGGCCCGGATCGCAACAAGGCGCTCGGGATCTGGGGAGCGACCAGCGGGGTCGGCGGTACGGCGGGATCCCTCATCGGAGGGCCCGTCACGGACGGACTCGGCTGGCAGTGGATCTTCTTCATCAACGTGCCGATCTGCCTGCTGGTCGTCGTACTGGCTCCCGTACTGCTACTGGACAGCCGTGGACCGGGCCGAAGAGGTTTCGACGTGGCCGGCGCTGCCACTGTGACCGCTGCGCTCATCGTCCTCGTGTACGCCGTCATCGAAGCGCCCGAGTCGTCCGTCGGGTCGACTGTCTTGCTGCTGCTGTTGTCGACCGCTCTCTTCGCACTGTTCGTGCTCGTGGAGAAGAGGTCGGCCGCACCGCTCGTGCCGCTGCGGATCTTCCGCTCGCGCGCTCTGGTCGGCGGCAACCTCATCACGATCGCTTGGGGGCTGGCGGCGTTCGGACTGAACTTCATCTACACGCAGTACGCCCAACTGGCGCTAGGCATCTCCGCGATCCGGTACGGCTTGATGTCCGCCGTACTCGCGGCTGCGGCCGTAGCCGGGTCGATGGTCGGACAGCACCTCGTCACTCGAGTGGGTATGCGCAAGGTCGCGTTCGTCTCACTGCTGCTCGCCGGCGTCGGCGCCACCGTGATGGCTCGGCTGACGGTGGACTCCGGGTACTTCGAGCTGGCCTTCTGGGGTCTGACGATCTTCGGCGCCGGACTGGGTGCCGGCACAGTCGCAGCGGCGATTGCTGCTCTCGGCGATGTGGCCGGCGCCGACTCCGGTATCGCATCCGGACTGCAGAGCGCGAGCTTCCAGATCGGTGGCGCAGTGGGCATCGCCGTACTCTCCGCGGTTGCCACAGCCAGTACGACGGGTGCCACCCCAACCGCGCTCGTCCACGGCTACCGGGTCGCGTTCGCGGCGGTGTGGTTGTTCATCGCGCTGGGTCTCGCGGGCTGCGCTCTCCTCCTCGACCGGAAGCGCTCGGTGCGTCTCGAGCCGGTGGCGTCCTGAACTCAAACAGTTGTTGGAGGTTCGGGGCCCCGGGAGTGGGCACCGGATGCGCGTTGCCGCCAGCGACCGCCCGGTGGCTCTTGAGAAGGAGGCTTCATGCTCATCCTCGGTTTGATCCTGCTGATTCTGGGATTCTTGCTGAGTATTCCGATCCTGTGGACTATCGGCATCGTGCTGTTGGTGGTCGGAGCGGTGCTCTTCCTGCTCGGATCCTCCGGCCGGGCCGTCGGCGGACGCAGGCACTGGTACTGATCCACCGCGACACCAGAACCCCGCGGGCCGCTTCGGCCCGCGGGGTTCTGTCCGTCCGGGTGGCTACGGTGTGGCCATGAAATACGTCGTGATGATCTTCCGGAGCACCGATCGCCCCTCGACGGACGAGGACCAGCAGGGGCTCGGCCGGCTGCTGCGGCTCGAGAGCGAACTCGCCGCAAGCGGCGAGCTGGTCAGTTCGGAGGGACTGCTGCCGCCGGAGGAGGGGCGGATCGTGCAGATCCGCGACGGCGCGCAAGTGGTCACCGACGGGCCGTTCGGCGAGGCGAAGGAGCAGCTCGCGGGCTTCTTCCTGGTCGACGTCGCCGACGACGCGCAGGCCCAGGCGATCGCCGCCAGGGTCTCGGCCGCGGTCGGCGACCGGGTCGAACTCCGCGGCACTCTCATCTCAGCTTGAAGTTCGGTGGGCGCTTCTGAGTGAACGCCTCGATCCCCTCGGCGAGCTCCCCGGACGCGATCGTCTCCCGATAACGCAATCGGGCCGCGGCGTCCGCGTCCGTACCGGCCAGCAGCGCGTTGACCGTTTCCTTGGCCGACCGGATCGTCAGCTGCGACCGTGACACCAGCGTGGCGGCAAACGCCTCGGCCTCCCTGGAAGGGTCATCGACGACGCGATCCACCAGGCCTTTCAGCTCTGCCTGTTCCGCGGTCAGCAGCTCGCCACTGAAGAGCAGGTACTTCGTCGTCGCAGGACCTATCAGGTCCAGCAGAACCTTGATCGCGGCCGGCGGATAGACCACCCCGATCCGGGCCGGCGTCACGCCGAACGTCGCGTCCCGCGCCGCGAACCGGAAGTCGCAGTTCACCGCGATCTCCAGCCCACCTCCGATGCAGTGCCCCCGCACCACCGCGACCGTCGGCTTCGGGAACTCCCGCAACGCGGTCTGCGCACGCAGGTTGAACGCCCGCAGCTCCGCCATCGGATCGGCCGGATCGTCGCCGGAGATCAGTTCGCGGATGTCCGCGCCGGCGGAGAAGCTCGGCCCGGCACCGGTGACGAGCAACACCTTCACCTCGTTGTCGGCCGCCAGCTCCGCGAGCAGTCCGGGCAGCGCCTCCCACATCGCGCGCGTCAACGCGTTCCGCTTCTCCACCCGGTCGATCACCAACCGCGCCACGACACCCCGCTCGACCCGGAACCCCAGCTCATCCACGCCCGCAGTCAACCAGCAACCCCGCCGCCCTCGTCGCGCCCTGGATCACACCGACTTTGTGCACCACGTCCGTACGCCGAGGGCCGGGACCTACGGATCTGGTGCACAAAGTCGGGCATGAGTGACCGCCCGACCCGCGCTATGGGGCCGGTTGGCTGTGGGGGGCCGCCGTTGGCTGTGGGTTGGGCCGGTTCGCTGTGGGGTTGGCCGGCTCAGGCGGCGGACTTTGTGCACGACATCCGCACGTCGCCGGTCCTCGACGTACGGATCCGGTGCACAAAGTCGGGCACGAGCGGCCACCCGCATCGCCCGGTAGGTTGGGCCGGTTCGCTGTGGGGTTAGCCGGCTCAGGCGGCGGACTTTGTGCACGACATCCGCACGTCACCGGTCCTCGACGTACGGATCCGGTGCACAAAGTCGGGCACGAGCGGCCACCCGCATCGCCCGGTAGGTTGGGCCGGTTCGCTGTGGGGTTAGCCGGCTCAGGCGGCGGACTTTGTGCACGACATCCGCACGTCACCGGTCCTCGACGTACGGATCCGGTGCACAAAGTCGGGCACGAGCGGCCACCCGCACCGCCCGGTAGGTCAGGCCGATTCACCGTGAGGTCGGCCGGTTCACGCGGCGGACTTTGTGCACGACATCCGTACCTCACCGGTCCCCGACGTACGGACCTGGTGCACAAAGTCGGGCATCAGCGGCCGACCGGACCGCGCTGCAGGTTGGGACGGCTCGCTGTGGTTGGGCCAGTTCGGGCGGCGGACTTTGTGCACGACATCCGTACCTCACCGGCCCCCGACCTACGGACCTGGTGCACAAAGTCGGGCATCAGCGGCCGACCGGACCGCGCTGCAGGTTGGGACGGCTCGCTGGGGGTTGGGCCAGTTCGGGCGGCGGACTTTGTGCACGACATCCGTACCTCACCGGCCCCCGACCTACGGACCTGGTGCACAAAGTCGGGCATCAGCGGCCGACCGGACCGCGCTGCAGGGTTCGGCCCGGCTCGCTCTGGGCAGGGTCGGTTCAGGCGGCGGACTTTGTGCACGACATCCGCACGTCACCCGCCCCCGACGTACGGATCCGGTGCACAAAGTCGGCATGAGTGGCAGCCCCGACCCGAGCTGCGGGTTGGGCCGGGTCGCTGTGGGGTGGGCCGGTTCAGGCGGCGGTGCGCTTGGTGCGGGACTTGGCGCGGGCCATCCGGAAGAGGTAGGCGGGGGTCGGCGGGACCCAGCCGAGCTGCTTGGCCTGGCCGAGGTCGTCGCGGTTGGCCCAGTGGTCGACGACCTGGCCGTCCTGGATCCGGAACCAGTGCGACTGCGTGATCGCGAAGGTCTTGCCCGTCGGCGGGAAGACCGTGTCGACGTCGCCCGCCGGTGTGTAGACCGCGAACGGTGCCACGTGACGCCCGCTCATCGTCGAGTTCACCGCCACCAGGTTGCCATCGGCAACCACATGGTGGATCTCGTACGCCAGCCCCTCGAACGCGGTCCGCAGCCAGCGCGCGGTCGCGTAGAACCCGGCCGGACCACCGACCCGGCAGTCCGGCGGCTCGGCCTGGCCCTCCCGGTTGACCGCGTCCGGATGGATCAGCGTGTCGAAGTCGGCCGGCTCGCCGTTCGCCATCGCCAGAATGCTGCGGGCCGCGATCGCGCCCACGTCTGTCGCGGTGCTCATGGTTCCCCCTAGAATTCGATACAGTACGTCTGTATCCAAAATGATCGGAGCGCGCATGGCGGAAGTCAAGAGGCAGTACGACGCCACCGGCCGGCGCGAGCGAGCCCGGCAGCGGCGGCGGGACGTCGTGGTCGCGGCGCAGGAACTGTTCGAGGCGGACGGCTTCCAGGCGACCACGATCAGTGCCGTGGCGAAGCGGGCCGGCGTCTCGGCCGAGAGTGTCTACAAAGGCTTCGGCACGAAGGCCGCGCTGGCCAAGGCCGTCTTCGACTTCGTCATCGCCGGCGACGACGAGCCGGTCCCGATGATCGAGCGCCCGGAGACGCGGGCGATCCAGAGCGAGCCCGACGTACGGCGGAAGATCCGGCTGTACGTCGACGGCCTCACCCAGCGGCAGCAGCGGTCCGCGCGAGTACAGATCCTGATCCGGGACGGCCGGCACAGTGACGAGACGCTGCGCGAGACCTGGCAGACCCTGCTGGACGAGCGACTGACCGGGATGACCATGTTCGGCCGGCACCTGCTCGAGACGGGCGATCTGCGCCCCGGTATCACGCTCGACGAGGTCGCCGACGTGCTGTGGACCTACATCTCGGTTGAGTTCTACGAGCTCCTCGTCCTGCTCCGCGGCTGGCCCCCGGAGCGGTACGCCGTACTGGTCGCGGACGCGATCACGGACGCCCTCTGTCGACCAAGCGTTTGATCTCAGACCGATCACATCCGGATAGCGGGCAGATCACGGCTCGGCCGAGGTTGTGGACGTTCGTAATGCGTTAAGACTCGGGGCCGATTCGAACCCGCCTGGCGATGTGTGCTTGACTCCTCCGGTCGATAACGTTTTGGTCTCGGCAGATTGGGTTTGAGAAGTGACTGCAGGACGGCATAGACAGGCGCGGCACCGTCAACCGCGCCCGCAGGTGATCCGCCCCGGCATCGCAAAGGTGGTGATCCCCGGCGCCGCAGTGGCCCTGGTGGCCACCGGTTCGGCGGCCGCGCTCCCCGATCACCACGTCAAGCTCGACCCGTCGATCGCCAGCTCGTCCCTGCAGCTGTCGCGCGGCACCACCGTCAGCCGGGACGCTCTCCGGCCACCGATCAGCACGACCCCGGCAAAACCGGCGCCCAAGCCGAAGCCGAGCCCGACGGCGACGGCGAAGCACCTGAAGAAGCAGGCGCCGATCCCGAAGCCCACCCCGACAAAGACCTCCGCGGCCGCGAACGCCACGCCGCCGAAGGTGATGGGCTCGAAGTACACCACCACCGACGTGAACCTCTGGTCCCTCCCGGTGACCGGCGTACTGCTGGACGTGCTGCCGAAGGGCACCAAGGTCTCCGTCACCGGGAAGATCGACGGCATCTGGGCCGAGGTGGTCAGCGACAACAAGTCCCGCTGGGTGAAGGCGGTCTACCTGTCCGCCACCAAGCCGGTCGCGAGCACCGCGGGCGCCATCTCCCAGGCGGCCTGCAAGTCCGGTTCGTCGGTCGAGGACGGCCTGACCGAGGACGCGATCCGCGTCCACCGCGCGATCTGCGCCAAGTTCCCGGACATCACGTCGTACGGCGGTCTGCGCTCGGGCGACAGTGGTTCGGAGCACTCGTCCGGGCACGCGCTGGACATCATGGTCAGCGGCTCGGAGGGCCAGGAGGTCGCCGACTGGCTGCACGCGAACTACAAGAAGCTCGGTGTCAGCCAGCTGATCTGGCAGCAGCACATCTGGACGGTCCAGCGCAGCAGCGAAGGCTGGCGCGCGATGGAGGACCGCGGCAGCACGACCGCGAACCACTACGACCACGTGCACGTGTCCGTCTACGGCAACTCCGGCACGGTCTGAGCACAACCCAAGACGCCCTGAGCGATCCGGTCCCCTGCCCTCCTGGGGACCGGGTCGCTTGTTGGCGTCATGGGCGGATGTTGGCGTTCAGGTGGAAGAAGTTCGTCGGGTCGTAGGCCCGCTTGACCTCGCGCAGCCGGCCCAGGTCCTCGGCGTCGTACGCCGTGTCCGCGCGGCCTGGGTCACCGAGGAAGTTCACGAACGTGCGGCCCGAGTTCGGTAGGCCGGACACCTCGCGGTCGATGATCAGCGAGTACGTCGCTCCGCGGTGACCGACCGGGCCGGCGCCGGGACCCGGATGTGCCATCGCTCCAGCCCAGTGCCGGATCTCCACGGTCGGCGCGTCCTCGTCGTCGAAGCCGGTCACCGCGTCGATCACGTCGTCCGTCAGGGTGTCGAGGAAGTCGAGGTGCCGGGCGGGCGTTCCGCCCATCGCGGCTTCGCCGTACTCGATCGTCGTCAGCTCGCCGGCCAGCCGGGGACCGGCGACCTCGAACAGCGGCTTCAGCAGGTGCTCGGCCAGTTCGGCGGCACCGGCGTACAGGACCTTGATCGCGACGGCGCGCTGTTCGGTGCCGGGGACCCGGGTCAGGACGACCGCGGTGCTCAGCTCGTTGGGGATCGTGGCGGTCCAATCGCGGTAGCGGCGCAGGATCGCGGCTGCGCGATCGATGCCGTAGTACACGATGCCGGCGTGGACCCGGCGGACCGGGTACAGCCGGAACTCGAGCGAGGTCACGATGCCGAAGTTGCCGGTGCCACCGCGGATCGCCCAGAACAGGTCCGGGTGGTGCTCGGCGCTCGCCGTGACGAGCCGGCCGTCCGCGGTGACGACCTCGGCGCGGATCACGCTGTCGGCCGCGAACCCGTACTTCCGGGCCAGCCAGCCGACTCCGCCGCCGAGCGTGTACCCGGTGACGCCGACGTCACGGTGCGAGCCCGACAGCGGCGCGAGCCCGAACTGACCGGCCGCGTCCAGGACAGCACCCCAGCGCGCGCCCGGCGCAACCTTGGCGATCCGGCGCTCCGGGTCGATCAGGACCGACGTCATCGGCGTCGTCTTCAGCAGGATCCCGCCGTCGGCCGGCACGCGAGTCCCGTGACCCGTGGCCTGCACCGCGATCGGTACGCCGTACTCCCGCGCAGTCCGCACCGCCGCCTGAACGTCGGTCCGGCTGTAGGCCTCGGCGACCACCAGCGGCCGCGAGTCCACCGTCGGGATGACAGACCTCCGCTGGACGTCGTACTCCGCCTCACCGGGCAGCCGGACAGCGCCGTTGAACCCAGCACCGAGCAGCCCCGCCACCACATCGCAAGCAACCGCTGCAACCGTCTGCGTCGTCATCCCACTCACTCCTCGCCGTATCCGCTTCTGCCTGTACGTCGAAGGGAAGCGACGGTTATCGACACGCCCCGGCAAACTTTCCCTTGATGACCCACACAGTCGAGATCGACGATGCCGTCCTGACTAAGCGCTACTCCTCCTGGTCGCGCGACGAGCCGGGCCGCGAATGGGCTGCCCTCAACCTGCTCTCACACCACGCGCCGGGGCTGGCGCCGACACCGCTGGACCGATCCCGACTCGGCGGCACGTCGTCGGGTCCAGGCCGCCCGTGGGTCTCGATGACGGTCCTCCCCGGCCGGCCGCTCAGCGGCTCACTCACCCCCGCACAGCTCGACGCTCTAGCTGACGCAGTCATCACGCTGTGGTCGATCGATCCCCGCGATCTACCCCCGATCGAGACACCGGCCCTGGTCGAGCGCACACACACTGCGCTCGCCTCCCTGCGCACGGGCGCCGGTGTGATCGCCGACGCCGCCACGGCCGCCGTGGTTTGGCTCGAGGGCTTCACCGGCTTCGACGTACGCGACCCAGTGATCGCCCACGGCGACCCCAACCTGGCCAACTACCTCTGGGACGGCGCCCGCGTCCGGATCGTCGACTTCGAGGACGCCGGTCGCGGCGACCGTACGCTCGAGCTCGCCAACCTCGTGGAGCATCTCTCCGGACGCGCGACCGACTGGAGTTCCGTCGTACGACGGTTCGACGTGGATCCGAGCCGTTTCCGGGCGGCCCGGTGCCTGTGGGCGGCGTTCTGGCTGACGCTGATCGGGCCGGGTGGACCGAGTGCCCACCGGAACCCACCCGGTACGGCGGAGGGGCAGGCGTGGCGAGTGCTCGAACTGATCAGGCCGGGAGCGGGAGCTCCTTGAGGCGGTCGAGGTCGGCGAGGATGTCGATCTCGGTGATCTTGCCGTCGACGACCGTGAGACCCATGACGCCCATCAGGCGGCCCTTGATGACGGTGATCCCGCCGGGCATCCCGTTGACCAACGCGGGCTCCATGTACGGCCCCATCCGGCTGAAGAGCAGCGCCTGCTCGACCACCGCCCGGGCACCGCGGACCAGCTTCGACACAGCGGGACCGGCGAAGTCCTCGGTGGCGGCTCCCGCGTCGGCCCGCAGTACGACGTCCGGATCGAGCAGCGCGAGCAACGCCTCGAAGTCACCACCCCGCGACGCGGCCATGAACGCCTCCACCACAGCCCGCTGCCGCCCGGTATCCCCGTCACTGACCGGCGCACCCTGCACCCGCCGCCGGGCCCGGCTGGCCAGCTGCCGCGTCGCGGCCGGCGACTTGTCCACGATCGTCGCGATCTCGTCGAAACTCACGCCGAACATGTCATGCAGTACGAACGCGAGCCGCTCCGCCGGCGACAGCGTCTCCAGTACGACGAGCAGCGCCAGACCGACCGCATCCGCGTGCAGCGCCTCGTCCTCCGGCCCGAGCCCACCAGCCTCCCGGCTGATGATCGGGTCTGGTACGAACGTCTCCAGCGAGTCCTCCCGCCGCGACTTGCGACTGCGCAGCATGTCTAGGCAGACCCGCGACACCACAGTGGTCAGCCAGCCGCCCAGATTGCCGACATCGCTCACGTCGGACCGGCTCAGCCGCAACCACGCCTCCTGTACGGCGTCCTCGGCCTCGGCGAGCGACCCGAGCATCCGGTAGGCGACCGCTCGCAACTGCCCCCGGTTGTGCTCGAACTCCCGGGCTAGCTGGTCGTGCTCGTCCACTGGTGCCTTCTTCTGGTCGCAGGCCATCAATTCCCTGACGGATGGGGACACCATGATGTGACAAGCCACCGACATCGCCCATCATGGGGGCATGCCCGAGACCCGTGGTGAGCTGGTGTTCGAGGACACCTTCGACGGCACGTCACTGGACCAGTCGGTCTGGTCGCCCCATTACCTGCCGCACTGGAGCTCGCGTGCGGCGACAGCGGCGACGTACGCGCTCGGCGACTCCTGCCTGACGCTGAGCATCCCGCCTGACCAGGGACTGTGGTGCTCCGGCGACCACAAGCCGGATCTTCGGGTGTCCGGGATCCAGTCCGGCAACTACTCCGGTCCAGTCGGCAGCACGATCGGCCAGCAGCCGTACCGGGAGGGTCTCGTCGTCCGCGAGGAGCAGCAGCCGTTCTGGGGCTGGACTCCGAACGGTGGGTACGTCGAACTGCGCGCGCGGGCCGACATCAGCCCGCGGTCGATGGTGTCGCTGTGGATGGTCGGACTGGAGGAGCAGCCGGAGCAAAACGGAGAGATCTGTGTGATGGAGGTCTTCGGCGACGCCGTCATCCCCGGCGAGTCCACAGCGGTCGGCATGGGCCTGAAAACCATTCGCGACCCGTCCGTGCCCCAGGACTTCGAGGCGGTCCCCCTCCCGTTGGACCTGGCCGACTTCCACACGTACGCCGTCCAGTGGGCCTCGGGTGAGGCGACGTACTTCGTCGACGGCGCCCCGATCCGCAGTTGCTCAGGCGCCCCGACGTACCCGATGCAACTGATGCTCGCGGTCTTCGACTTCCCCGACCGGAGTGGCGGCGACGATCTGGTCCCTACTTTCACCATCGACCACATCCGCGGCTGGAACGTTGCGGAGCAGTTGGTCGCCTGACTACTGTTCTGAGTATGTTCCTGCGCGCGGGTCTGTGGTGGGCCGTCGACTAGACGGCTGCTTCCGCGCGTAACCACCCGGCCGTCTCCTCCGAGGCGGCCGTTGTCATGTCTCCTCGTGGGCGGCCCAGCACCCTGAGGATTGCCGATGGCAACAGCACTCCGGACCTGGTCCGGGCTCATCTCCGCGCTCCTGGCCGGCTCCGACCTGTCGGCGGCGGACACCGCCTGGGCGATGGACCAACTGGTGCTGGGCGACGCCTCACCGGCCCAGATCTCCGGCTTCCTGATCGCGCTGCGGGCCAAGGGCGAGACCGCCGACGAGATCGACGGACTGGCCTCGGTACTGCGTTCGCACGCGACGCCGGTGCGGATCGCCGGACCGTTCGTGGACATCGTCGGGACCGGCGGCGACCGGACCGGTGCTGTGAACGTCTCCACCATGGCCGCGGTCGTGGCAGCATCCACCGGCGTCACAGTGGTCAAACACGGTGGTCGGGCCGCATCGTCGTCAGCGGGCGGCTCTGCCGACTTGGTGGAGCACTTGGGCATTCCGCTCGACCTGTCAGCAGTTGAGGCCGCTCGGGTGGCCGCCGAGGTCGGACTGACCTATCTGTTCGCTCCGCGCTTCAACCCGGCCCTGCGTCACGTGGCCGTCGTACGACGTGAGCTGGCAGTGCCGACGGCCTTCAACGTACTGGCGCCGTTGCTGAACCCGGCGGACCCGCAGCACCAACTGGTGGGGGTCGCCAACCCGCGGATGCTGCCGGTGCTCGCTGGTGCACTGGCGAAGCAGGGCAAGTCGGCTCTTGTGGCGCGTGGTGACGACGGCCTCGACAAGCTCACGACAACTGGTTTGTCCCGGGTGTGGGTGGTCCATGGCGGCTCTGCGTCGGAGGTCGTGTTCGACCCGCGCTCGCTCGGTCTGCGACCGTCCTCATTGGCCGAGCTGCGCGGTGGTGACGCTGCCTTCAATGCGCGTGTGCTGCGCGGTCTGGTAGACGGCGAGTCCGGACCGGTGCGGGACGTCGTACTGCTCAATGCTGCGGCCGCACTGGTCACTCTGGAGTTGGGGAACGGCCTTTTGCTTGAACAGTTGGCGGACTGTCTGGAGCGGTGTCGGCGGGCTGTGGACAGTGGCCAGGCCGCGGCGACGCTGGAGCGCTGGGCCAGTCACTCGCTAGCGTGCAGGTGATGCGAGAGCTCTTGGACGCGGCGCGAGCCGGTGACGAGCACGCCTTCGGACAGCTGGTTGAGCCGTGGCGTGGAGAGCTACATGCGCATTGCTACCGGATGCTCGGATCCGATGCCGATGCCGAGGATGCCGTACAAGAGACGCTGGTCCGCGCGTGGACTGGTCTCAGCGGGTTCGAGGACCGCGGTTCGATCCGGCCTTGGCTCTACAAGATCGCCACGAACCGGTGCCTCACGCTGATCGAACGACGTGGGCGCCGGGAACTCCCTGTCTCTCTGGAAGGACTGGAGCCCTACCCGCCCAGCCGATTGGACTGGACTGCTTCGCTCAGCCCCGAAGCTCGGGTGTTGGCGCTCGAGTCGGTGGAGCTGGCATTTGTTGCCTCTCTGCAGCACCTGTCCGCGCTGCAACGTGCAGTGCTGCTGCTGCGCGACGTACTGGCGTTTGCTGCTCGGGAGGTCGCTGAGCTGCTGGAGACCTCGGTTGCCGCAGTCAACAGTGCACTCCAGCGCGCACGCGCAGTGGTGGGCTCGGTGCCGAGTCAGCAGGCCACACTGCAGGCGTTGGGTGAACCTGCTGAGCGTGAACTGGTACGCCGCTACATGGCTGCCTGGGAAGCCGGTGACGTCGACTCCATCGTGGCGATGCTGGCGGAAGACGCGAAGTACTCGATGCCGCCATTGCCAGAGTGGTTCGCGGGTCGGACGGCTATCCGGTCGTTTCTGGTCAGTGGGCCGTTGCAGTCGGAGTGGCGCTTCCTACCGGCCCGTGCGAACGGCCAGCTCGCGTTCGGGACCTATCTGTGGGACGGCTCGCGCTACGTCCCCGGTGGGCTCGATGTGGTCGTGCTGCGAGGGTCGGAGATCGTCCAGGTCGTGTCGTTCCTCGAGGCGGATTTCCCGTCCTTCGGCCTGCCGGCCGAGCTGCCGCGATGAGTTTGCGTCCGGCGCCTGGTTATAGGCGGTGACACTGCTTCGAGAGGACGGACGAGATGACTGACGAGCAGGAGATCCGCACACTGATCGAGAACTGGGTCAAGGCGGTCCACACCGGCGACCTGGACACGGTCCTGGCCGACCACGCCCCGGACATCGTGATGTTCGACGTGCCACCGCCGTACGACGGGGTGCGCGGACTGGACGCCTACCGCGAGACGTGGCCCGGGTTCTTCGAGTGGCAGCGCTCCGGTGCGTCCTTCGAGTTGGAGTCTTTGGACATCACCGCCGGCCCAGACGTCGCCTTCGCCCAGGCCCTCCTCCTCTGCGGCACACCTGACGAGAACCCTTCGTTGCGCCTGCGCCTCACCATCGGCCTCCGTAAGCTCGACGGGCGCTGGACCGTCACGCACGAACACCATTCGTTCCCGCACGACGACGTACCACCCGCCGTCGCCTCGACCGAGATCCGCGCCGTCCTCGACCGCTGGTCCGCCGACACCGCCGCCCGCAACCTGGACGCCCTGATGGAGCCCATCGCCGAGGAGGTCGTCTCGTACGAAGTCGACGGGGAGTACGAAGGCAAACCAGCCGTCCGCGAGGTCTGCAAGGCCGGCCTCGAATCCTCCCCCGAACCCATCACCTTCACCACCCCCGACGTACTGGTCACCGCCTCGGGCAACCTAGCCGTCACCTGGGGCCTCGACCACGTCGTCGCTGCCGGAGTCGACACCGAATCCCGCTCCACCCGAGTCTTCAGACACACGCCGGACGGCTGGCAACTGATCCACCAGCACTTGTCCTACCCCTCAACGAGCTAGTGCTGCGTCGGGAAGCGCTGTCATCGGGGTGGTGGATCTGGAGGCCCGGGGGTGGACCGGTTCACTCGCGAGATGCCCGGCTCGACGCCGCCTCGCCTCTGTGGGTTGGTGGGCTGGTTGCGCGGTCGGGGTGGTCTGGGAGGGATCTGCCGAAGTTCGGGGAGGATTTTGTGCCGTTCTGGGGGGTAAAACCCTCCCCGCATCGGTCGTTGGCGGTCGGTCGCTCGGGGCGAGGCGACGGCGGGCCTAGGGGTTGGCGTCGTGCTGCGGTGGCCGGATGTCGACGTGGTGGGAACGCGGAGCTCCACCTCGCCGCCGATCCGGTCAGCGCAGCAACGTTACGACCCCAGCCCTTCTGACCGAGGCGCTAGCCGCAGGATGGTGTCGAGCACCTTGGCCGGATCGCGGAGGCTCGGCAAGTGGTCGACACCCGGCATCCAGATGAACTCGCAGCCTGGGATCCGGGCAGCTGTTGCGCCGGCCACAGCCGCCAGGATGGGACGGTCCTTGTCGCCGACCATGACGGCGCTTGGGAGCTGGAGCTCGTGCAGGCGGTCATACACCGGTGGATCCGCCTTCAGATAGTCGTCCTGCTCGAGCCACGCCGGTACGGCGGCCTGCAGTTGAGCGACTGCGGCCTCGTCGTCGCCTGCCGCACCCCACAGCCGCAAGCCGAACCGCACCAACCCGTCGACGTCCCGGGCCTCCGCCAGCACCCGGTACTCGGCATCGAGCTCCGGCTCCTCCGGCCAGGGGAACCCCGGCACTCCCGGACACAACAGCACCAGGCCCCGCACCCGCTCCAGCTGCTCGAGTGCCAGTCCGATCGCCGTACCGCCACCCATCGAGCAGCCGACCAGCACCACCTGTTCCAGCTCCAGTTGGTCCAGCACACTCACCAGATCGCCGAGGAGCGAGAACTCATGAGTCGGCGGAGCGGACCGACCGTACCCGCGGACGTCGTACCGAACCACCCGATGCCGCTCCACCAACCCAGGCACCACCGGGTCCCACACCCGAGAGTCCCCGATCCCCGGATGCAGCAGCACCACGGGCACCCCGTCCCCCGCCAGGTGCTCAGCCCAAACCTCACCGTTCCCGACCGGAATCCTCAGCTCCATGCATCCACCATGTCAGCCACGGAGTCCGAAGCGCGCCACGCAGTGCCACAGCCGCTTCAGGTCCTGCACGTCGTACTCGCCAACGACGTCACCGATCACCCGCGGCGTCAGCACGCCGTCGACGGCGATCCGCTCGCCCAGTTCGACGTACTCCGGTCCTCGGTAGTCGGAGTGCTCCCTCAGTACGTCGACCGTCAGCCGAAACCCGCTGTGCCACTCCACCGGACACGGCAGCCGTTCAGCCGCGGACTCCACCGGCGTACCTCGATAGCTCGGATCCAGTACCACCGCCTCGACATCACGATCCAGCCGGACCGGTCCGTGCACCTGCGCCTCGACGTAGTCATCGAGTACGTCGCACTCCGCGGCCTCGGCCATCGTGATCAGCGCCATCCGGTCGGCGACCCCGAAGTGCTCCGGCTCGAAACAGCTGTCGGGATAGCAGAACGTCGATCGGGCCAAGGCCTCCGCGCTCAGCCGAAGATGCGCCGACCCGAACCGCGGCGCGCCGCCAACAGGCTTCCGCCGGAAGTTCAGGGCGCCGTACACGGGCCGCTCCCCGGCGGGAGCCTCGTCGTACGCGCCGCCGAAGATCCTGCTCTCCCACCGCCAGCGATCCCCACCGGGATGAGCCGTCAGCCCACCGTTGCTGATCCGGGTGACGAACTGCGACACGTACACACCGTCAGCCGCCAGCGCATCCAGCACCAACCGGCCCCGGACCCACCGATCAGGATGAAAGTTCAGAGTGACCCGCAGCTCCGGATCGACGACACCACCCGAAGACAGGCCCGCCACATGCTGCAGCGCCTCTCCCGTCAGCCCCACGCGAGCTCCGAGCAGAGAGCGCCAGTGCGCGAGGTCACTCGCCCTGCTCGAGGCAGAACTCGTTGCCTTCGGGATCCGCCATCGCGCTGCGCATCACGCGCCTAGGTTATGCCCCTGAACGGGCCGTGTGTCTGGCTGGGGCGAGCCGTCGTGGGAGAATCCGCTAGTGCAAATCGGCCTGCTGGGATCATTCGAGGTTCGCACGGACGACGGTAGCTTGGCCGACGTACCGGGCGCCCGGTTGCGCGCGCTATTGATCGCCCTCGCACTCGAACCGGGCCGTGTCGTTTCGAAGGCGACGCTTGTCGACTGGATCTGGGGTGAGCGTCCGCCCGCGGATGCGGCGAATGCCCTGCAGCGCTTGGCTTCCCGGCTGCGGAAGGTACTGCCGGGCGGTGTGATCGAGGGGCAGACAGGCGGCTACCGGCTGGCGGTCGGCCTGGACGCTGTCGACGCCGTGCGGTTCGAACGGCTCCTCGCTCAGGCTCGCCAGGAGGAGGGTTCTGGGCGGCTTCGGCTGTTGCGCGAAGCCCTTGCGTTGTGGCGCGGTGCGGCGATGCAGGATGTCGGGCTGGAGGACAGCGAAGCGTTCGACTCGGCGGTGACGCGGCTCGAAGGGCTGCGCGTGACGGCGATGGAGGATCGCTTCGAAGCAGAGGTGAGCCTCGGTCACGGCGCGGAGGTGGTCGCGGAACTGACCGATGCGGTGACCGCGCATCCGCTGCGGGAACCGCTGGTGGCTGCGCTGATGCGCGCTCTGGTCGCGGCGGGCCGCGACTCCGAGGCCCTGCTCACGTACGAGCGTACGAGGGAAGCCCTGGCCGATGCACTGGGCGTCGACCCCTCACCGGAGCTGTCGGCCTTGCATGTCGCGTTACTGCGGGGCGAGTTGGGACGGCGGGACGAGAACCGAAAGACCAACGTGCGTGCCGAGCTGACGAGTTTCGTCGGCCGGGCGGCCGATGTCGCCGCGGTCCGCGAACTCATCTCCGAGCATCGACTGACCACCCTGATCGGGTCGGGTGGTTCGGGCAAGACCAGGCTGGCCACGGAGACCGCGCAGACGATGATCGGCGACCTGCCGGACGGGATCTGGCTGGTCGAGTTCGCCCCGATCAGCCTCGACGGTGACGTGGCGCAGACCGCGCTGGCCTCGCTCGGGCTCCGAGATGCCCTGCTCGGCGCGTCACCGAGCTCAGACCCTGTGGAAGGGCTGATCGCCGCGCTCCGTGATCGGGAGATGCTGCTGATTCTGGACAACTGTGAGCATGTGATCGAGTCGGTGGCGGCGTTGGCCGAGCGGGTACTCGGGGAATGCCGGCGACTGCGGATTCTCGCGACCAGCCGGGAACCGCTCGGCATCACCGGTGAGGCGTTGTGGCAGGTCGAGCCGTTGGCCCTGCCAACCGGTGCCGGCCTGGCCGAGGTGGCCTCGTCGCCGGCACTCCAGTTGCTCCGGGACCGGGCCGGCGCCGTACGCAAGGACCTTGGGATCGACGAACACACCAAGGCGTTGATGGTGCGAATCTGCCGGGCGCTGGACGGAATGCCACTGGCGATCGAACTCGCTGCCGCCCGGTTGCGCACCATGACCATCGAGCAGCTCGCCAACCGGCTCGACGACCGATTCCGTCTGCTGACCAGCGGGAGCCGTACCGCATTGCCGCGTCACAAGACGTTGCGCGCGGTGGTCGACTGGAGCTGGGAGTTGCTCACTGATGCCGAGCGGACGGTGTTGCGCAGGTTGTCGGTGTTCTCGGGCGGCGCGAGCCTGGAGGCAGCCGAGGGGGTCTGCCTCGGCGATGCCGTCGAGCAAGATCAAGTGCTGGAGTTGCTCACCTCGCTGGCCGAGAAGTCGCTGCTGGTCACCGCGGGGGACGGCGCCCCGCGCTATCGGATGCTCACCACGATCAAGGAGTACGCCGCTGATCGACTCGCCGAGGCGGGAGAGTCAGACCAGGCCCGGCAGGCGCACCTCGCCTACTTCACCGACCTCGCCGAGACCGCAGAGCCACACCTGCGCCGCGCCGAGCAACTGGAATGGCTCGCGACGCTCGAGGCCGACCACGACAACCTCAGCGCCGCACTGCGCGGGGCGATCGCGGCTGGTGACGCACAGGCGGCGATGCGGCTCGCATCCGCCGCCGGTTGGTACTGGTGGCTCGGCGGGCGCAGGACCGAAGGCCTCGAGTTGCTGATCGCGGCGGCCAACCTCCCGGGCGAGGTGACCGATGACATCCGGGCTATGACGTACGGGCTGGTGGTGCTCTACGTGACCTCCGGGCGGGGCGACGAACACCTGGGCGCGGAGTGGATCCACAAGGCGTACCGGTTCAGTCAGCAGAGCCGGCACGACAACCCGCTGCTGGCATTCGTGAACCCGCTGGAACGCCTGCTGCAGGCACCGGAGGAGGCAGTGACGGCGTTCGAGCCGTTGCTCGACAGCGTTGACCCCTGGGTTCGCGCCATGGCTCGGTGGCAGGTCGCCAAGATGCGCACCATGTTCGGCCAGGGCGACGGGGAGGTGGAGGGCCAGCTAGAGCAGGCGCTCGCGGAGTTCCGGACACTCGGCGAACGGTTCGGGATGTCGTTGGTCCTGTCCGAGCTGGCCGGCCAACTTGGCAAGCGGGGTGAATTCGCCGGTGCCTGCGAGTACTACGAACAGGCGATCGCGGTCCTCGCCGAGCTCGGCGCCGTCGAGGATGTCATCGAGGTGCGGACCCAACAAGCCCTGATGTACTGGCTCAACGGCGATCGCGACGCCAGCGCTGCCGCGATCGCCGAGGCCGAGCGGAGTGCCGAAGGTGTCACCTGGCCGTACGCTCTGGTCAACTTGGCGCTCGCCAAGGCGGAACTTGCTCGCCTGAGCGGTGACGTCGAGGAGGCTCGCCGTCAACTCGGCCTCGCGACCACCCTCCTGGGCGATGCCGCGGAGCAGCCGGTCCTTCGCGCAGAGATCCACAACCTCCTCGGCTACCTGGCCGACGATCTCCGCGAGTCCCGTACCCATCGCGTGGCGGCCTGGCAGGCGGCGTCCGAGGCGGGAGCCCCGATCATGATCGCCCAGATACTCGTCGGGGTCGCCGACCTGGCAGTTCGCCTCGACCAGTACGAACAGGCGGCGCGGTTGCTCGCGGCGAGCGTCGGCGTACGCGGACTGCCGGATCGCTCCCATCCGGATGCGGCCAGGATCGAGCGGGACGCGCGGCGTCACCTCGGCGAAGCACGGTTCGCCGAGGTGACGCAGGAGGGTACGCAGGCGAGCTGGTCCGAGCTGGTCGAGGTCACGCTCGCTTCCTGACGGTCAGCTCGCCACGCGCTGAACGGTGATGTCACCGTGCCGCGTACGGGCGTGAACCGAGACCCGGGCGTCGGACGGGGCCGGCTCTCCCTGCGAGGACACGAAGTTGTGCACTGCTCCACGCTCGCTGTTGACGTCGATGGATGCCGCGGTGCCCTCGCTGATGCCGACCTCGATATCGCCCGAGCCGTTCGTCAGCTTCGCCTGACCGTTGGTCATCCGGCCGATCCGGATGGCACCGCTGGCGGTCGAGGCGGTGACGCTGCCGTCGGCCCGGTCGATGTCGAAGTCGCAGCTGGAGCTCTCGAGATCGAGGTCAGCCGAGGCGTGGCCGATCCAGGCCTGCCCGCCCGAGTTCGAGAACCCGACCGTACCCTCGACCTCGCCGATCCGCAGCCCGAACGCCCCGCCGTCGATCTTTGCGGGTCCGGCGATGTGGCCGATCGCGACCTCACCGGACGCGATGCTCGCCTGCAGCGCGTCGGTGCGATCCAGCTGGACCTGACCCGATGCCATGTGCAGCTCGCACTCGCCGAATGAGCCGTCGGCGTACACGGCCGAGTGCGCCAGGTACGCAGCCAAGCTGGAACCCGAGGGCAGGTCGATCGTGATGACGACCGACCCGTCCTTGTTCCCGGACACGGTCGTTTTGACCGATAGCTGACCGTCGGCGAATTCGACCTTGGTCTTGTCGGCCACTTTGACATCCGACCGGTTCGTTTCGTCGATGGGTTCGACCAGGACCACGGCGTCGGTCCGGTCGCTCGCGGTGATCCGTACCTGAGCACCAGCGACTTCCACGGTGGCGGCGATAGGCCCTGGTGTGGCAAATGCAGGCATGAGAATTCTCCTCGTACTTCGTGTTTGATCTGTTGGTGGGCGGCTCAAATGCCGCCGTTGGTCAGGCGCGCTTCTTGAAGGTGGAGAGCGACCACACGTACCCGACCAGAGCGATCCCGAGGCACCAGACGACGGCGATGATCGCGTTGCCCCCGAGCGCTTCACCGGTCAGCAGTTTGCGCAGGGTTTCGATGATCGGCGTGAAGGGCTGATACTGCGCGAACTGCCGAACACCGGCCGCCATCGTGTCCGCGGGGACGATCGCACTGCTCAGGAACGGCAGCATGATGAGCGGTACTGTGACCAGCCCGGCCGATTCCGGAGTCTTGGCAAACAATCCCAGGGCGACCGTGATCCAGCTGGTCGCCAAGGAGACCAGCACGAGGAGACCGATCACACCGAGCCATCCGGCGAAACTCGCGGCCGGCCGGAATCCCATCGCGAACGCCACTCCGATGATGGCCGCGATGGCGACCAGACTGCGGAGCATCGTCTCGGCGACATGAGCGTTCAGTACGGCGCTGCGGGAGATGTCCATCACCTTGAACCGGTTGATGATTCCCTTCGTCATGTCGGAATTCACGGCCGTCGAGGTCGCGCTCAACCCGTAGCAGATCGCCAGGATGATCATGCCGGGCGTCGCATAATCGATGTACTTGACACCGACGTCGAAAGCGCCACCGATCACATAGACGAACATCAGCAGGAGCACGATCGGGAACAAGACCGCGTTGAACACGGTGACCGGGTTCCGGACAGTGTGTTTGAAGTTGCGACGCAACATGGTCGTCGAATTGCTCATTATGCATTCACCTTCGTGTTGGTACGGCCGGTCAGGGCCAGGAAGACGTCATCGAGATCCGGGGTGTGGACCGAGAACTCTTCGATCTCGATCGAGTGGGCATCGAGCCGATCCAGCACGGCCCGCACCGACTTCGCCCCACCATCACTGGGGACCCGCAAGGTCAGGTCGTCCTCGCTGTCCCGGGTCGAGTCGTCCAGGACCCGCAACGCGGCCTCGAGCTCGACGTCGCCGGCGAACCGGAGCTTGACGTGACTACCGGGGATCTGGCGCTTGAGCTCAGCGGGAGTGCCCTCGGCGACCAGCTTGCCGTGATCGAGCACAGCGATCCGGTCCGCGAGCCGATCGGCTTCGTCGAGGTACTGGGTGGTCAGGAAGATGGTGACTCCGTCGGCCACCAGTTGGCGGATGATGTCCCACATCGTGCGACGGCTGCGCGGATCCAGTCCCGTCGTCGGCTCATCCAGGAAGATGATCCTGGGCTTGCCGACCAGCGTCATCGCCAGATCCAGCTTCCGGCGCATACCGCCGGAGTACGTCGTCACCAGCTTCTGCGCCGACTCGGTCAGGTCGAACCGCTCCAGCAGGTCGGTGACGATCCGCCGTCCCTCGGTGGAGTCCAGACCCTTGAGATCCGCCATCAACTGCAGGTTCTCCTGGCCGGTCAGCAGCTCGTCCACCGCCGCGAACTGGCCGGTGACCCCGATGGCCGCGCGGACCGCCTTGGTCTCGGTCGCAACGTCGTGCCCGGCAACCTGTACCGTGCCGGCGTCGGCTTTCATCAACGTGGTCAGCACGTTGACTGTCGTCGTCTTGCCCGCCCCGTTCGGGCCGAGCAGCGAGAAGACCGTGCCCGCGGCAACATCCAGATCGATGCCGTCGAGAACGACCTTGTCCTTATACGCCTTCCGCAGCCCTGAGGCCACGATCGCTGAACTAGTCATGCGACAACCATCGGCGCCCGGCCAGACACCCACCTGACACGGCCCTGACACGACACCTGACATCCGGGCCGGAGGGGTGTTTGCGCAGGTCAGAACCACCTTCGCCGGCGCTCGTGGGCTTCGAGACAGTCACCCGCCATAGAATTTCGCCGGCAGCCTGTCGGATCCGGCGCGCGGCGTTCGTAGCAGGGGTGAGAGGCGGCCGGCGGGTTGCCGCCGGAACAGGGAGTGATGAGATGACGCAGTACATGATCTCGTTCGAGGAAGGCACGATGGTCTTCCCCGAAGAGGACCTGCCGGACGTGGCCAAGGCCGCGGCCGCGGTGCGCCGCGAGGCCAGAGACGCAGGCGTGTTCGTCTTCTCCGGCGGGCTGAACTACGACGTGGAGGGCGCCGTGGTGGACACCGACGGGATGGTCACCGACGGCCCGTACCCCGAGAGCAAGGAACTCATCGGTGGCTTGATCGTCGTCGACGTACCCACCCGCGAGGCGGCCCTGGAGTGGGCCGCAAAGGTCGCGGTCGCCTGCCGCTGTGCCCAAGACGTCCGCGAGTTCCGGTACGCCGAATCCGTCTGATCACACGCGATCACGCTGCGGCAGTACCTGCTGTCCGTGCACGGCGCCGCCCCTTACGGACAGTAGGTCTGACCGTCGGGCTCAGTCGTAGAGCTCGCCGCAGGTTACGTTCGCGATCTCCGCGGTGATCGCAGTCGCATGGTCGGAGGCCAGTAGTACGGCGACGTTCGCGACGTCAGCCAGCATCGGCAGGCGCCTCAGGGCTGTCTTCTCGGTCATCCTGGCCCACCACTCCTCCTTGGTCACGCCCTCGTTGTCGGCGTGCTGGGCCCATGATTCTTCGACGCCGGGCGTGTCGGGCGAGCCGCCGGAGCGCAGACAGACAGCTCTGACGCCGTGCGGGCCCAGCTCAGCGGCTAGCTGACGCCACAGGCCCTCGATTGCCGCACAGATCACGCCGAAGCCTCCGGTGTCGAGGTACGGCAAACGGCCGGCCTGGGCGGTGAGCGCCAGGAGCACGCCGGAGCCAGCCGCAACCATGTGCCGCCCCGCGGCGGTCGCGGTGTTGAAGTGCGCCTCCATCGCCGTGCTGATCGGCGCGACGAACCGCTCCCGCTCCATGTCCACCAGCGACGTCCCCTGCGTATCGCCGTAGCCGATCAGGTTGAACGAGACGTCCAGCCGGCCCGCCTCCTCGACTATGCGCGCAGCATGCCGCTCAACGGCATCAGCGTCCAGCACGTCGACCCCAGCCACCTCTGCCGAGCCGCCGGCGATCGACACATCACGGGCCACGGCCTCCAGCGGAGCCAACGTACGTCCCGCGAGAAACAGCCGCGCACCTTCCCGAGCAAACGCGCGTGCCACCGCGCCGCCCACCGCACCCCCACCGCCATAGATCACGGCGACTTTGTTCTCCAACAACCCGGTCATCTCTTGTCCTAGCAGTCGATTGTGGTTCGCCCAATACCCAGAAATCTCAACATCCAGCCCGCGGCACCGGCGGTACCTCCTGACAAGATCGGCTGCATCTCTTGGTAGGCCGGCCCGGGGAGAAGCACGCCGGCTCGCCAAGCGTGAGCTGACCTTTACCGGACCATGGCCGAGAGAATGCCGATTTTTCAACCCCACGCCTGCTCCGCTACTCGGGTACCTATTGTGGGAAAGATGACGAGCAGCGAGACGCTACTTCCCCCACCCAACGTGGTCTTCGCGGCGGTTGCTGAACTGGCCGCCGCAGACCAGCCGAGGTCGGCGGACGAAGGGCTGGACCTTCTGAAGTCGCTCGGAATCTACAGCGGGACGCTAGGACCGCCCACGACCCCGTCCTCATTGTTGGCCGTCGAGCCCGCCGGTCCTTGGCGAGCCACCAAGTCAGGCCTGTGGTTCGGACCTGACAACGCCGTATCAAGCTTTGGGTCGAGCATGTGGTTCGACAGCGCCCCCGAGGACATCACGCGCGGTTTCCATGCGCTCATCGGAACCATTGGCGGTGCCATAGGTGCCCCCGACCACGACGAACGACGGAGCAACGGGGACTGCGCCACATGGTGGATCCGTCCTCGTTTCGACATCGAGTTCTACCTTTTCGCTGAGAGACCAAATGCGCGTGCCGGGGCCCAGATCAGCGTCAACTGGAAAGCCGTAGATAGCGGCCACGGCTCGGCAGTAGTCCCTTTACTGTAACGATCCAGATGCAAAGGAGCAGCGACATGTCGTCGAAGCAAAGTCAGTCTGCATTCGACGGGATTGCTGGATCGTGTGGCCGACGGCTGTCCGGTCGCCGCCGCCCACTCGCGAGCTCGGGCCAGTCCCGTGACGTCGGGTTCTGGAGGTGATTCCGATGGCATCGCCATCGCCACCTCCGAACAGCCCGGCCAGGGTGCCGCTCATACGGGGCCGTTGCACGCATTATCGCGTGAGGGCGAGGAATGGCGAGCCCTGGCTTGTCGCAGCGAACAGCTCGACCTTGCCCCGGGCATGCTGCCACTCCCTCAGACAAGCAGCAAAGGAATCCCGCTCAACGCCTCGTCTCGTACCTGGTCAGGACCACGCCGCCGGGAAACGACCGCGTCTCCAGCAGGTTCAGGTTCACCCAGCTGTCCAGCGCGGTGAAGAACGGTGTGCCGCCGCCCACCAGCACCGGATGGGTGACGATCTCGTACTCGTCGACCAGCCCGGCCCGCATGGCCGCCCCAGCGAGCGCGGCGCCACCAACCCTCATCGGCGCGCCGTCGTCGGCCTTGAGTCGGGTGATCTCCGCTACGGCGTCGCCGGTGACCAGGCGGGTGTTCCAGTCGACCTTGTCGATCGTCGAGGAGAACACCACTTTCGGCGTGTCCCGCCAGTTCCGCGCGAACTCGATCTGCGCCGGGGTGGCGTCGGGCTGCTGGTCGCCGGTCGGCCAGTGGGAGCTCATCGCCTCCCACAGCTTGCGCCCGTACATCAACAGCCCGATCGCCAACTCCTGGTCGAGCCAGAACTGAAACAGCTCGTCACTCGGCCTGCCCCAGCCGATGTCGTCGCCGGGCGCGGCGACGTAGCCGTCCAGGGTCAGGTTCATGCCGTAGATCAGTTTCCGCACGGCGCCATGCCTTTCTGTCAGTCCGGCGGCCTTTCTCCGGCCGCCCGTCACCCCTACTACGAACGCCTCACTCCGGATCCGACACGTCATTGGCAGAAATTCTCACGAGGCTTCTCCGTCGGTGCCTATACGGCAGTGGCCGCGGGCCTATGCTCCGCCGGTCTCGGGAGTCTAGATCGGCTCGGCGCAGGAAACTGATCAATGCGGGATCTTGTCCCCGCTGTCCCCGTCAAGACCCATGGCGCTCGGCCTGCCTGGCACGGCGGCGCACCCGCCCTCGATCAGTCCTGCACCGGCCCCAAGTCGGCGCCGCGGCCTACCTCACCACGATGCTCTGCCGCCGTATTTGGGATTCGAACCCACGATGACGGTCGCCCGCCATACCGGTTTTCAAGGCCGGACAGTCCGTAGGAGCGATGTGGCCTCTGACCTGCGGAAACTCTCGGGCGGGCCTTCCTCGCATCGGCTTGCGGGCACAATGCGGGCACAGCCGCCCTGATCTGACCGGTAGACAACGACGAACCGGCTCACGTTGCCGTGGGCAATGTGAGCCGGTTCAGGTCGTCAGGCGCGTTCCTCAGGTCGCTTAAGGGCTGTCCCGTAAAGCTGGTGGGGGCGTGGCCGCCGGCGGTCCTCGGCCTGGCTTATCCGGCGAGGTTGAGGTATCACACCAGCCACGCCAAGATCATCGCACTGCCCGACGGCCGCGGGACGTCCGCTTTAGCCGAGAGCCTTGGCGTACCAGTGCTCCGCCTTGCCGTCACCGTCGTAGGGCGCGGTCTCCTCGTAGCCATGCGACATGTACAAGGCCCGCGCCTCCGTGAGGACGGTATTGGTCTCACACACGATCCGGGAAGCACCCAGCCTCCGTGCTGATTCCTCCACGGCCCGTAGCAGGCCGCGGCCCAGGCCCGCCCCGCGCCCGGCGGGTCGTACGTACATGCGCTTCAGCTCCGCGGTCGTAGGGACGCCTGCCAACAGCCGCACCCCGGCGTATCCGAGGAGCTCGCCGTCGCCATCGCGAGCGACGAGAAACTCGCCGTGCGGCGGGCTGAGATCGTCATGCGGGTCCTCATCGAGCGCCTCCCGACACTCTGCCTCCGTGGCCGGACGCCCCAGCACCCGCAGTCCGATCTCGGTGAAGTACTGCGAGATCGCCTCGTCAATACCCCTGCCAGTGACGGGTTCCGCGTTGATAGTCCAAGTGGGCATACAGATCATCGTCCGAGACCTCGCCCATGGTTGTCCACTCATCCCGGAGGGGACACAGAGGCCAGAACGGCGCGGGCACAATACGGGCACAAACAGCCGTAGAGGACTGGTGCTAGTCGGACACATTCGGGGACGGCCGGACAACCCTGGCGATACCGCACAGCCGGTGTTTTCGCAGGTCAGAGCCTAGCTACGTGCTCTCCAAGGCGGAGGGTGTGGGATTCGAACCCACGATGACGGTCACCCGCCATACCGGTTTTCAAGACCAGCGCACTCGGCCACTATGCGAACCCTCCAGACGGCTGTGCCGCCGATCGTCGAGGATAGCGCAGGCCGGTCCGGCGGAACCGGAGTGCGGGGGCGGGCAGTGGCCGGTATGGTCTGGGCAGAGGCGGACGGGCCGCCTGGGTACGGACGGAGGTGAGGGCAATGTCTTGGTCGTTCGAGGACATGGCACACACCGTCCGGTCGGCGCGCTGACCAGCAGTTGACCGGGCCATCCGGCTGGCTGCCGAGCAGTCGACTGGGTACTCCGCCGGCGTCACGCCGGCAGTTCCGGTTGTTCCGTCATGCCCTCTGGAGCTCGCATGCGTTCCCTCGGTACGTTCCTGCTGCCGTCCGACCTCGGATCCGATTTCCGCAAGATCTGGCCGGCGTCGATCATCTCCAACCTCGGCGACGGCGCCATGCTCGCCGCCGGCCCGTTGCTGGTCGCCTCGATCACCACCGAACCGGCCGCGGTCGGCGCGGCCGCCTTCGTGCAGCAGTTGCCATGGCTGCTCTTCGCCCTGTTCAGCGGCGCCCTCGTCGATCGGCTCGACCGCCGGCTGATGATCGTTGCCTCCGACATCTTTCGCGCGCTGGTGCTCGCCGCACTCGGCGCGGCTGTCTTGCTCGGCTCATCGCCGCTGTGGGCGATCTACCTGTCCCTTTTCTTACTGGGTACGGCGGAAACCTTCGCCGACAACGCATCCGGTGCACTACTCGTGAACGCCGTACCCAGAGCCCACCTCGGCAGGGCCAACGCGCGCTTGTTTGCCAGTGGGACGGTACTGCAACAGCTCGGTGGCCCACCGCTCGGCGCACTCCTGTTCGCGGTCGGAGCCGGGGTGCCACTGGTGTTCGACGCAGTCACGTTCGCCGCCGCGGCCGCCCTGATCGCGCGGGTCGCCGTACGTCCACCTTTGCCGGAGCCATCCGGTACGGCGCTCTGGAGCGAGGTACGCGAGGGAGTGCGCTGGCTGTGGCACCACGCCGGCGTGCGGACGCTCGCGTGCTCGATCCTGGTCATGAACATCACCTTCTGCGCGGCCTTCGCGACCTGGGTGCTGTTCGCGCGCGAGCGGCTCGGTCTGACTGAGACACAGTTCGGACTGCTCGTGTCAGCCGGCGCAATCGGAGCCGTCTTCGGCATGCCGGCGTACCACCTGCTCGAACCGCGCGTCGGCTCGCTGACTCTGCTGCGTGCCGGTCTGGTGATCGAGACGACGGTCCACCTGATCCTCGCGCTCACCCGGAGCCCGTGGGTCGCCGGCGCGACCATGGCTGTGTTCGGCGTCCATGCGGTGGTGTGGGGCATCGTGTCGACCACCGCGCGGCAGTTGGCGACACCGGAGCCGCTGATGGGCCGAGTGAACAGCGTCTACCTGCTGGCCTCGGTCGGTGGTGCCGCCATCGGCTCGGCGCTGGGCGGCGTACTGGCGCAACGCTTCGGACTGGCCGCTCCATTCGCCATAGCCTTCGTCGCGATGGTGCTGATGACGGCGGTCGCCTGGCGGCCGCTACGACACGTCTCGGTACGGCGGGTGCCCGCAGCGGGCTGAAATCGGCTGGAGGCTCTCGGCAAACGCTTGCTATGTTCGTTGTCGCCGAGTCGATGCGATGGGAGCACTCTGTCATGCCCACAGCCACATCCCTCGGTCTCCCGAACGTTCGCGGTCGCACGCCGCTGCTCGTCGCCCTGTCCATCGACTCGTTCGGCGGCGGCTGCGCAGGCCCACTGCTGCTGCTCTACTTCGTCAAGGTCGCCGGCATCCCACTCGGAAGGGCCGGACTGCTGCTGACCGTCGCGACACTCTTCTCGATCGCCGCACCGGCCGCGGTGGGGGTGGTGATCGACAGAGTGGGCCCGCGCACCCTGGTGATCGGCGCGCAGTTTGCGCAGGGCATTGCGTTCACCGGCTTCTTCTTCGGGCGATCGGAGTGGCTGCTGTTTCTCTGCGCCCTGGTCACGACGACCGGTCAGCGAGCCTTCTGGTCCGCGATCTTCAGTCTGCTGGCCGACATCGCGGACGAGGGCGACCGCGACAGGTGGTTCGGTCTGGGCGGCATGATGCAAGCAGGCGGATTCGCCCTGGGCGGACTGGCAGCCGGGGCCTTGCTGGCCATCGGTGGGGACACCCCGTTCCTGATCGCCATGGCAGTCAACGCAGTGACCTTCTTCGTGGCCGGTCTTCTCCTCCTGCGGCTGCACCCGTCGCACCACAAGCAGTCCATACAGGACACCGGACCAGCACCGCTCCTGCGCAAGGACAAGCCGTTCCTGGTCCTGATCGGCGCCAACACCTTGCTGGCGCTCTGCATGATGACGCTGGGTGTCGGACTGCCCGTTTACATCGCCGAGGCCTTGCCCGTACCCAAGTGGCTGGTCGGCGTCCTGCTGGCCGCGACCTCTGTAGTGCTGGCGACCGGCCAGACGCTGGTGATCCGCCACACCGAGCGGCTGCGCCGTACGAACGTCATGATCGTGGCCGGTATGGCCTGGGCGGTGTGGGGCTTGCTGATGGCGTCACTGCTGCACATCCCCGGGGCATTGCTGGTGCCTGCGCTGATCCTGGCCACGGCATGCTTCGCGTTCGCCGACGTACTGCACGCGGCGACCAACAACGCACTGTCTGCGGCGGTAGCGCCGGTGGTCGGACGCGGGAAGTACCTGTCGTACTGGCAGTACTCCTTCACCTTCGCGAGCGTGCTGGCTCCGGCATTCTTCGCCCAGCTCTTCGAGCTACAGCGCGAACTCCCCTGGCTGACTGTGGCGGCCGTCGCCCTCGTCGCCGGCGCCATCATCTTCGCCCTGGACCGAGCGGTCCCGCACCTGATGACCCAGCGCACCTAGGTCACTGGCAAACGCCTTACGGAGCTAGTCGTCAAGGCCCCGCGGCCGAAACCACACTCCAGCCACGGCACTCCACGACCCCGAGCACGACGGCCCCCACATCATTTGAATGGCGCGCGAAACACCGCGACCGCAGAGCGGTCACCCAGACCTGGGCACCACGACACATCGAGGCTCTGACGCCAGCAGGCTCGGTGGTGTGTAGGACTGAGCCGGACACGCCCGACCATGTCCAACGAGTGCGGAGGTAGGGCTCGGTCGCTAGGCTCCACGTGTGCGGGAAAGCTGATGGCGCAGGCGGCGGCGGGCCGACCGAGCGAATGCTGGACTGGGCGGCTGCCGCGATCGGAGCCGGTGCGAGGATCGTCATGGTTCGCGCCCTTCACGACGGCCAGGGCCCGTGGCGGCTGCGGATTGAAACTCGTGGTCATCGGACTGAAGCCGTGTTACGCGCACCGACCCCACGGATCGACGCGACCATGGTCGCCACCGCAGCCGCCGCACTCGACGTGGCCGAACGACACGCGTTGCCTGCTCCACGACTGATCGGCGCCGACCTCCTAGGTGACGTGACGGGAGTGCCCGCGACGCTCGAGACCCTCGTCCAGGGCACCAGCATCTGGCCGCCGCCTCTGTCCGCCGAACGACTGCGCGCCGCGGGCGCTGTCCTCGCAGGCGTGCACGCCGTCTCGATGGCGCCGCGTGACCGATTGCCGTTTCGGCCGCGGCCGATCGCGGTGGACGACTTCGCAGCCGACCGCCGCCACGGCCGTACGCCGACGACGACGCTCTTGCAAGCCGCCGACGAAGTGATCGCCGCTCATGGCCTGCCGCCCGGCGAGCCCGTCTTCGTCCATGGTGACGTCTGGCCCGGCAATCTCGTCTGGACCGGCAATGAGATCGGGGCGCTCATCGACTGGAAGACCGCCGGCGTGGGAGCACCGGGGGTTGATCTCTGCGAGCTCCGCAAGCAAGCCGCGATCACGTTCGGCCCTGCGGCGCCTCTACAAGTCCTCCATGGCTATGAACACGCAACCTCCAGCAAGGCACGTGATGTCGCCTACTGGGACGCCGTCGCCGCACTCAACACCCCCACCGAACTGTTCAGTGGAACGGCGACCGCCCGTCGTGACGCCTTTCTGCGAGCGGCATTGGCCAACCTCGAGCGATGAGGTCGGCCGTGGTCGTTCGGTGTTTGTGCTGGGGCGATCCTCGCCGACGAGAGCGACTACACGACCGGCATCTTCCAGCAGCTCACCGGCGACCCCCCGCACCTGGTAGCCGAGTTCCTCCACGAGCACCGCGCAGAATTCGTCTGATGCCCTTACCCGATCCCGCTCAGGCCGTTGGCGTCGTCATCCGGCTCTTTCCGTCCGTCGGTCACCAGCAGCTCGATGCGGGTGACCTCGTCTCGCATCATGGGCAGGTCGGCGACGACTTCCAGGTACCGGTGCTCTGAGTTGTACTTCGCGTCCCAGCACGGGGCGAGATCCGTGGGGGCGGCGATCTGGAAGGGGGAGGAGATCGATACCCCGGGCCGCAGCTCAGCTTCGCCGGTCAGCGTCACGACGGCCTCGACGTCGCGATCGACGATGCCGTCCTGCTCGTGGCGCTCGCGGACCAGCTGGACACGCAGGCCCCGCGTGTCCCCTTCGACGGTCGGGTTCGCGGTCACGGTGCCGGCCAGAATGCCACCGGGCCGAAGCTCTCGCGTCGCAAGCTCGACGGTCATCGGTATCTCGGTCGCGGACTCCGTCGGAGTCTGCATGCGGTGTGCCAGCGCGCCGGGGGCGGCCAGGACGACCAGCGGCGCCTCATCCCGAGCGTCGAGGCTTCGACGACGGTCCACGATGGCCCGGACCTGCCACTCGACGGCATCTGCGACGCTCGGCGGTGCGTCCCTTGGGAGGCGCAGGTGGAAGACCCGCTGGCCGGGCGCCGGGGTACCGGCGAACATCGGGACAGTTTGGACCGGCACCGACTGGGTGGTCCAGCCCGGTGTGCTGTCCCCGTCAGTGTCCCGGCTGAGCCGGGAGTAGGTGTTCAGATAGCCGAGCTCGACCCGGCCACCTTGAACCTTGGCGTCGATCTTCCCGACATCAACGCGGCAAATGATCTCCTCGCCGGCGGTGACCATCGACTGCTCGACGGTCAGCTGGACCGGAGTCTTCCGACCGAACGGCACCATAAGGTGACATTACGCCGCACGACTGTTCCCGCCGGACTCTTGAATGAGTCAGCTGCCCGGCAGAATCGACCGGAAGTGTCGGATCCGGTCCGCCTGGTTCGTGGCTAGGTCAAAGGCCGCCCACGAGGGTGCGGTCACGACCACAGGAGATGCCGACGATGCCGCACCCACAGGCCAAGGTTCACCGCATGTTCGAGCTCGTCGAGCCGATCGCCACCGTCACCTTCTCCGAGGTGCCGAACGAGGCGTTCCTGGCCCTCGGCATGCGCAACTACTGGGACGGATACTTCGCGGGCCGGGCCGCGCCGCTGGGGCTGGCACCGGCCGAGGTGGTGCACGCGGTCTTCTACAACTTCGCCGACGGCGAGGTGGCGCGCCACATCCCGTGGGTCTGGGGGAAGACCACCCCGGAGGAGGCGATCGCCGTGCGCGAGCGGGGCAGCGCCGCCGCGCTGCGGCAGATGATCGGGGAGCTCGCCGACTCCCCCGGTCTGGTGCGGGTCGCCGACCTCGCCACCCGAGCAGCGGTCAGCGCGCCGACCGAGGGCCGAGTGCTGTACGCCGGGCTCCGGGCGCTCGACGTACCCGAGGAGCCGGTGGCCAGGCTCTGGCACGCGGCGACGCTGCTGCGGGAGCACCGCGGGGACGGCCACAACGCCGCCCTCGTCGCCCACGGCATCGGCGGCACCGAGGCCCACGTCCTGCTCGCTCTCTCCCTCGGAATGAGGGCGGAGGAGTTCGGCCGGATCCACCACCTGCCCAAGGCACAGCTGGCCGCTGTCGTCGACGGGCTGCGCGACCGCGGCCTCGTGGACGCCGCCGGCGGGTTCACCGACGCCGGCCGGGAGACCAAGGAGCGGATCGAGGCCCTCACCGACGAACTGGCGGCGCCGGCGTACGACGTGCTCAGCGCGGACGAGCTCGACGAGCTGGTCGCGGGGCTCGAGCCGATAGCCGCCGCGGTAGAGGCCGTCGACGACTGAGTGCCCAGGTGGGGCAATCCTTGGCGACTGTGAGCTCGCGGCTCGACGACGCCGGCGAAGGTGATCAGCTGAACGCCGCCAGGTCCCGGACACCGTCCACGACGCGGCCCAGGTCGCACCCGAGAACCCCTCTTGGAGCTTACGGGAACATATGTTCTAATACTTGCAGCGTTCGCGGTTCTCCATTGCGGTTCTCCATCCTGGATCGTCCGGTCGACCGAGCCTCCCACCTCCGATGTGGACGGCCGACGGATGCCGCCGCCCGGGTTGTGAGGACCGGGCTGTGGAGAATCCGCTCACCAACCGGGTACAGCTGAGGAAAGACGAGGTGATGCTCGACGGAAGGACAGCCACGATGCTGCTGGAACACCGCGACCGCCGACCGGTCGTGCCCGAATCCGCGTACGTCGCCCCATCGGCCGTGCTCTGTGGAGCCGTCGTGCTGGCCGAAGGCAGCCGAGTCCTGCACGGTGCGGTGCTGACAGCGGAAGACGGCGAGGTCCGTCTCGGTCAGAACAGTGTGGTGATGGAGAACGCCCTGGTGCGCGGCCGGGCCGACCATCCCGCCCTGCTCGGCAACGCGGTCCTGGTAGGTCCCCATGCACACGTCAACGGCGCCACGGTCGAGGACGAAGTCTTCATCGCCACGGGCGCCGGGTTGTTCCCTGGTTCCGTCGCCGGCGCGGGCGCGGAGCTCCGGATCAACAGCGTGCTGCACGTGAACTCGCGCCTGGAACCGGGCACGGTCCTCCCGATCGGATGGATCGCGGCCGGCAACCCGGCCCAGCTCTTCTCGCCTGACCGGCACGAGGAGCTCTGGGAACTCCAGCGCGACTTGGACTTCCCGGGCACCGTCTACGGTGTCCCGCGGGGCACGTCCATGCGCGACATCATGTCCCGCCAATCCACTCACTACGGCGTCCACAAGTCCGACCACCCCCTCGACCCGTGATCTCGCGTTGCAGCGCCAGCTCGAGTGGAACGCAGCGCAGAGATCAATCAACTTGTCAGGTCGCGCAGTACCTTCACAAAGCCATCAGTGACGTCCTCCGGGCGTACGGCGATCCGCAGCCAATCCGGCCCGAGCCCGGGGAACGTGTCGCCCCGCCGGACCGCAAACCCCTTATCCCGAAGGGATTCCCGCAGTACGACGCCACCCTCGATGTGCACGAGTACGAACGGTCCACGCGCCACGCCGTACGTCGTCAACCCCGTTCACAGCACCAAGGTTGTCAAGCAGATGGGCACGCTGCCGATCGATGTCCGAGGCCGCATGTGTCGCTTCGGACAACGCGCTCTCGTTGCTACAGGCAATCGCCGCCGCAAGTGCAGGAGTGGACACCGGCCAGTGCGCCTGTACGGCGGCCAACTGCTCGATCAGCCCCGGGCGCCGCGAGCGATGTACCCGATCCGCAGGCCGGCGAGTCCCCAGGTCTTGGTCAGGCTGCGGATCACCACGAGGCCGGGGATCGACGCGCCGGCGAGTGACTCCGGTTCGCCCGGTACGGCGTCCATGAACGCCTCGTCGACGACGAGGATCCGGTCCGGCCGCGCGAGTTCGCGCAGGTCGTCGGCGCGGTGCAGCACCGATGTCGGGTTGGTCGGATTGCCGATGACAACGAGATCAGCGTCGCCCGGCACCGCCCGCGGATCGAGGACGAACCCGTCCTCCGGACGCAGGATCACCCGGTCGACCAGATGCCCGGCAGACCGCAGCGCCGCCTCGGGTTCGGTGAACTGTGGATGAACCACCACCGCATGCCGCGGCCGGAACGCCCGCGCGATCAGCACGAACGCCTCCGCGGCACCCGCGGTCAGCAGAACCTGATCCGGTGCCACCCGGTGCCGTGCCGCCACCGCTGCCAGCGCCGCATCTTGCCGTGGGTACGACGCCAAGTCGCTCAGACTGCTCGTGATCTCGTCGACCAACCACGCCGGCGGCGTCCCGGCCCGCACATTGACCGCGAGATCGACCAGCCCATCGCCGACCTCGAGGTCGCCGTGATGCTCCAGATCGAACCCATCCAGCACCCCTGGAGGTTAACCGCTCAGCCTCGATTCCGACCGGCCAGTCCGCGCAGCGGGCGTCAACGCGGGGTGACCGTGTACCGGCGGTTCTGGAGCGAGGGGTTGCGCTTGCGTACGTCGGTCAGCCGCTCGGCCGAGACCTCCGCGAGCGCGTGACCGTCCGACTCTCCCACCGACACCAGAGCGATGCCCTGGGGATCGATGACCTGGCTGAGGCCGCAGTACTTCTTCCCGTTCTGCGCGGCGGCCGCCACATAACAGGTGTTCTCGACCGCCCGAGCGGTAAGCAGAGTCGTCCAGTGGTGCTCCTTCGAGGGACCACGGACCCAAGCGGCCGGTACGACGAGCACCTCGGCGCCGGCGTCGATCAGAGCGCGGGACAGCTCGGGGAAGCGCAGGTCGTAGCAGGTCATCAGGCCCAGGGACACGCCGCCGACCTCGACCACCACCGGCGCGACATTCGCCCGCGGTCAGCTGGTCCGACTCCTTGTAGCCGAAGGCGTCGTACAGATGGATCTTCCGGTAGGCGCCGAGCAGCGATCCGTCCGCGCCGACCGCCAGCAGCGTGTTGTACGGACGGTGCTGGTCGCAGCTGCGTTCGAACATGCCCGCCACGATCGCCACACCGTGCTCCACCGCGCACTTCCGCAGCGTGGCCACGAACTCCCCGTCCAGGGACTCCGCGGCCTCGGCCACCGAGCCGCCCTCGAGCGCGAAGTCGGACATCATCGCTTCCGGCAGGACGACGAGGTCCGGCCGGCCCTGGACCGCGTCGGCGACGACGCGGGTCACCAGGTCGCGGTTGGCGGCCTTGTCGTAACTGCTGGCGGTCTGCACCACGGCGATCTTCACCCTTCCATGGTGCCGCAAGAAGCCGAACGGGGCGGGAAGCGAGGTTTGAACCTCACCTGCCGTGAGGACCTACCGTCGGAGACACGGACACCAACGAGAGCACTACCAGCTCGGCCACGCCGCGCGAGCGGCCGCGCCGACCCGGCGGCGATGCGAGACTGCCCCCGTGGAGTTCGACGCGCTGGTGCTCGCCGGGGGTGGCTCGACCCGGTTCGGTGGGGTGGACAAGGCGATGCTGGTGCTCGACGGCGTCACGCTGCTCGATCGGGTGCTGACGGCAACCGATGACGCGGTGTCGACCGTGGTGGTCGGCCCGGTCCGTACCACCTGCCGCCCGGTGAACTGGACCGTCGAGGATCCACCGTCCGGTGGCCCGGTAGCAGGGATCGCGGCCGGGCTGACCCATGGCACCGCGCCGGTCGTCGTACTGCTGAGCTGCGACCTGCCCTGGCTGACGAAGGACGACGTCGCACAGCTGGTCGACGGACTCGGCGACCATGACGGTCACGGGCTGCGCGATACGGACGGTCGCGAGCAACGACTCGCGACCGCCTACCGCCGGGCCGCCCTGACCGAGGCGATCGGGCGGATCGGGGATCCGCGCGACAAGTCCGTACGCCGGCTCATGGCGGGACTCGATCTCGTCTGGTCCGAGCCGACCCGCGCCGGCGACGACGTCGACACCTGGGCAGACTTCGACGACTGAGGACGACCGAAGACGACCGAGGACGACCGATAACGGCCCGAAAACGAGTGGACACGGCTTCTAGCGTGAGGCTGTGGATATCGCGGCGATGGTGGCCAAGGCCAGCCCGGACAGCGAAATTGCCGAGGTCGTCCAGCGGACCGGCGGACAGCTGAGCACGGTCTTCGAGGTACGACGGACGGCCGACGACCCGTTGATCGTGAAGGTCTACGCACCGGAGTGGGCCTGGAAGCAGGCCAAGGAGGTGCACGTCTACGGTCTGCTCGCCACCGAGCTCGACGGCTCGATCCCACGCGTCATCCACGCCGAGCCGGCTGATGAGTACGACGCGTTCACGGTGCTCACGAAGCTCGACGGCGTACCCCTGTCCGAGACCGATCCGCCCGACTGGCGAGCGACGTACGTCGAACTTGGGCGGCTCCTACAGCGCGTGCATCGCATTCCGCAATCGGAGTACGGATATCTCACCGACCGGATCCTCGATCCGCTGCCGGACAACGATCAGTACATGCGCAGGCAGTTCGCCAAGAAACTCGACGAATTCGAGCAGCTCGGCGGGGATTCCCGGTTGCACACGGCGATCCGTGCGTACGTCGACAAGCGGTGTGGACTGTTCGCCGCCAACCGCGCGGCCGTGCTGTGTCACAACGATTTCCACGAAGGCAATGTGCTCGTGGATCCGGTGAGCTGGCGGGTCACGGGGTTCATCGACGTCGAGAACGCGATCGCCGCCGACCCACTGATCGACCTCGCGAAGACGAGTGTCGTACTCGATCCGCGGCAACGCGGAGAAGCTTGCCGGTCTGGTCGAGGGGTACGGCGAACTGCCGGACGACTGGCGAGGACCGGATCGAGCTGTACCGCGCTCTACCACTCGCTCGAGCTGTGGGACTGGTTCATGTCGATAGGCGACGACCGACTCACCTCGACAGCATCGCCGCGGAGCTTGCCGAGCTCGTCCGAATCGCTGAGGGTACCGTGGGCACCATGCGAGCTGTCGTGTGTGAGGGTGCCGGTGGCGATCGAGGTCCTGACGGTCGGCGAGATCGAGGATCCGACAGCCGGCCGTGGACGAGGTCGTCATCGACGTGGTCGCGGCCGGGGTGAACCGGGCCGATCTGCTGCAGCGGCAGGGGTTCTATCCACCGCCGCCCGGCGCGCCCGGGACGATCGGGCTCGAGGTGTCCGGCACGATCTCCGCGGTCGGCGCGGAGGTCGAGGGCTGGTCGGTCGGCGACGAGTGCTGCGCGCTGCTCGCGGGTGGCGGGTACGCCGAGAAGGTCGCCGTACCTGTGCCGCAGGTGATGCCGGTGCCGGACGGGCTCGACCTGGTCAGTGCCGCGGCGCTGCCCGAGGTGGTCGCGACGGTCTGGTCGAACGTGTTCATGACGGCGCACCTCAAGGACGGCGAGACGCTGCTCGTGCACGGCGGGGCGTCCGGGCATCGGCACGATGGCGATCCAGCTCGGCGTCGCGCACGGCGCGCGGGTGCTCTGCCACGGTCGGCAGCACGACAAGATGGAGTTCTGCACCCGGCTCGGCGCGGACGTCGCGATCAACTACAAAGAGGCCGAGTGGGCGTCGGTGGTCCAGGAGGCGACCGGCAACGCCGGCGCCGACGTGATCCTCGACATCATGGGCGCGAAGTACCTGGTCGACAACGTCAAGTCCCTCGCGTACGACGGCCGCCTGGTGGTGATCGGGATGCAGGGCGGCACCAGGGCGAGCTGGACCTCGGCCGGCTGATGAGCCGACGCGGCTCGATCACCGGCACCGGCCTCCGCGTCCGTTCGGTGGCGGACAAGGGCCGCATCCTCGCCGAGGTCGTCGGCCACGTCTGGCCGCTGATCGCCGCAGAAGAAGGTCCGCCCGATCGTCTACCGCCACCTACCCCCTCGACGAGGTCGCGCAGCGCCCACGAGACCCTCGAAGCGTCCAACCAGATCGGCAAGGTCCTCCTGACCATCTGATGTCCGCACTCAGGAGGCAGGCATGTTGGCGGCCAGCCACTCCGGGTCGGGCTCGACCAACTGGATGACGTCCAGCCAGGTGCCCTCAGGGTCGCGGACGAAGAAGTGGCGCTGGCCGCAAGACTTCGGTGACGAGCTCGGTCTCGAGCGTCACGCCGGCCTCGGTCGAGGGCCGCGCCACCTTGTCCACGTCCTCGACGACGAAGCCGAAGACGTTCGTGCTCTCCGGCGCAGCGGACACGGCGGCCGGAACCGTCGGATGGCCGCGCTCGCAGATGGCGAGCTCCCAGTCCGCCTCGCCGCGGCGCAGGGTGACGAACCAGCCGAGCTCGATGGTGATCTGCAGGTCGAAGTGCTGCTGGTAGAAGGCGGCGACCTCCGCCGGTCGGTCGGTGACCACGGTCGCGCCGAATGCGGCGGGTTGCATACTGTTCTCCTGACTACTACAGCTGTCGTTGTTGTGTACGACAGTTGTAGTGGATAACTGCTAGGCTTGTCAACATGCCCCGGAACCTCGAACGCCGCACCCAACTCGCCGACGCCGGCCTGGCCGTCCTCGCGGAGGCCGGCGCTCGCGGCCTGACTCACCGAGCCGTCGACGCCGCGGCCAGACTCCCCGCCGGTACGGCGTCCAACTACTTCCGCACCCGCGACGCCCTGCTCGGCGCACTCGGCGAGCGAATCTTCGAACGGCTCGCACCCGACGAGGCGGTCCTCGAGCCGCTGTCCACCGCGAGCCGACGCATCGACCTGGTCGTCGACTACGTGCGCTACATCGTCGAACGCCTGCTCGGTCGCCCCGAACTCTCCCTCGCCCTGTTCGAGCTCCGCCTCGAAGCCGCCCGCCGCCCCGGCCTGCACGAGATCCTCTCCCGCACCCTCCGGCACGGCTTCGACGCCGACGTCTCGTTCCACGTCCAAGCCGGCCTTCCCGGCGGCGCCGAAGAGGTCCGCCTCCTGCACTTCGCCGTCGACGGCCTGGTCCTCGACCAGCTCACCCCCGGCACCGGCCGCCCGTACGACGTCGACGCCGACCACCACCCGCCTGGTCCACCGCCTCGTCCGCCAGGACTAGCCCGCTCCCTTGACCGCCGCATACTCAGTATGCATACTCAGTATCCATGTCGATCAAGCATGGGTTGCTGGCGTTGCTGCGGGAGGGTCCGAAGTACGGATACCAGTTGCGGGGGGAGTTCGAGGCGGCGACCGGCGCCACCTGGCCGCTGAACATCGGGCAGGTGTACACGACCCTCACCCGGCTGGAGCGTGACGAACTGGTGCACGCCGCCTCGACCGAGGGCGACGGCCGGTCGATGTACGAGATCACCGAGGCCGGTCGCGCCGAGCTGACCAAGTGGTTCGACACACCGGTCACCCGGGAGTCGCGGCCGCGGGACGAGCTCGCGATCAAGCTCGCGCTGGCGCTCGCCGTACCCGGAGTGGACGTCAGCGCGGTCGTACAGCGGCAGCGGATGTCGACCATGCAGTCACTGCAGGAGCTGACCCGGCTGAAACGCGGCAGCCGCGACGGCGAGATCTCGTGGCAACTCGTGGTCGAGTCGATGATCTTCGCCGCCGAGGCCGAGATCCGCTGGCTCGACCATTGCGAAGCCCTGCTCTTACGCCACCGCGACCGCCCGACCGGCACACCACAGACCTATGTCGTCGACGAAGAGCAGACGGGGGCCAAGCAATGAACGTCATTCTCGACATCCGCAAGCTGACCAGGACGCACGGGCAGGGCGAGCAGGCTGTGCATGCCTTACGCGGCGTCGAGCTGGCCGTCGCGCCCGGTGAACTCGTCGCCGTGATGGGCCCGTCCGGATCCGGAAAGTCCACGCTCCTGACCTGCGCCGGCGGCCTCGACCAGCCCACCAGCGGTGAAGTACTTGTCGATGGCAACGACATCACTATGCTGAGCCGCAACGCGGTCGCCGCCCTTCGCCGCCGGCGGATCGGCTATGTCTTCCAGGACTTCAACCTGATCCCCGCCCTCACCGCGGCCGAGAACGTCGCACTCCCGCTGGAGCTCGACGGCACCCGGACGCGGACCGCCCGCACGTACGCCGAAGCAGCCCTGCAGGAGGTGGGTATCGATGACCTCGCCGATCGATTCCCGGACGACATGTCCGGTGGCCAACGGCAACGAGTCGCGATTGCCCGCGCGATCGTCGGCGAACGGCGGCTGCTCCTCGCGGACGAACCGACCGGTGCCCTCGACTCCGACACCGGCGAAGCCGTCCTCCAACTGCTCCGCGACCGCTGCGACCAGCACGGCATCGCCGGCGTACTCGTCACCCACGACGCCCGGCACGCGGCCTGGGCCGACCGTGTGGTCTACCTGCGCGATGGTGTGCTGGTAGGCCAGTCCGGCCCGTTGCCCGAGGCCGACGCGCTGCTGCAGGAGAGCCGCTGATGAGCCACTGGGGTCCGCCGCTGCGCATCGCACGCCGTACGACGAGGAGGTCTCTCGGCCGGACGTTCCTGGTCGCGGCCCTGATCGGTCTGCCGGTTCTCGCGGCGACCTGGATGGGAGTGGTCTTTCAAACCTCGAGCCCTCAGGGCGAAACGCTCGCCAAGATCACCGTCGGCCGGGCCGACGGCCAGCTGAGCGTCACGCAGTTCGGGAAACTCCAGGACCCGCCGGGCGAGCCGTCGCTGCAGATGAACGAGCCGCCGGCCGCCTCTGGTGCCGAGCAGCCGGTCCGGACGCCGGCGACCTTCGACCCGGCACCGTTGTTGCCAGCCGGGAGCACCGTCGCCCGCCAGTTCGTGGACGCCGGCTCGGTGGAGATCCGAGGTCCCGCGACGAACACCTCGGTCAGCCTGGTCACCGGCGACGGCACGAGCCCGCTGACCCAGGGCACCGTGAAGCTCGACGAAGGCCGCCTTCCCGCGGCGAAGAACGAGATCGCCATCTCACCGTCGCTGGCCGACCATCTCGGACTCGGTACGGCATCGGGCACGGTGGTCAGTGCGGATGGCAAGAGCTACGCGGTCGTCGGCATCGCCCGCTCGATGTCGAGGCCCGCCAGCCCGACGATCTTCGCCCCGCCGGACACCACGCTGTCCACGGCCGACGCCGGCAGCACCGTGCGTTACCTGGTCAAGCTGCCCGCCTCCGCCGATCCGCATCTGTTGTCGGCACAGCTCCTCGGGCAGGGCCTGTTTCTGTTGCCGCGAGCAAATATCGTGCAGCCGCCGCCGGACCCGTACGGCATGTCCAGCGGGGACATCGGCCCGTACGCCGCGATGGCGCTGGTGATCGGATTCGGCATCCTCGAGATCGTCCTGCTCGCCGGTACGGCGTTCGCCGTCGGAGCCCGGCGGCAGACCCGGGAGCTGGGGCTGGTGATGGCGGCCGGCGGTACGCCGCGGGACGTCCGGCGGATCGTCCTGATGCAGGGGGTGTTCGCCGGTCTGGTCGGGGTGATCGGCGGACTCACCCTCGCCTTCGCCGTGGCCTTCGCGGGCAAACCACTGTGGGAGCGGATGACGTCGTCGGTCTTCGTGGCCTGGCAGATCCCGTGGCGGGCCGTCGTACTGATCGCCGCCCTCGGTCTGCTCGCCGGTCTGGCGGCGGCCGTCGTACCAGCGATCAGTGCCGGCCGGCAGACGCCGATGGCGGCGTTGGCCGGACGATTCGCGACCACGGCGGTCAAGGCACGGATCCGGATCGCGGCGGTGATTCTCGTAGTGGCCGGCGTGGTCTGTGCGTTCATCGGCAGCGGCCTGATCGCGGCAGCGCTGAGGGACGCGCAGCGCTGGGCGGAGCCCCGGCCCGGTTCCCAGGCATCGGTGACTCCCACCGGCCCGATCGCGCTGGTGCTGCTCGGGATCACCGCGACGATCGCCGGACTGGTCTGGATGCTGCCGAGCCTGGTCGGAAAGTTGGCCGGCCTGGCGCGGATGCTTCCGTTGAGTGCCCGGATGGCGGTCCGCGACGCTGCCCGGCATCGGCACCGCACGGGACCCGCGACGGCCGCGATCATGATGGCCGTGGCCGGGACCGCCGCGATCGCCTTCGCGGCGTCGAACGCGATCGCGGCGTCCGCGAAGTCGTACGTCCCGATGGCCCGGCACGGCGACGCGATCCTGCAGTTCTCATCGGGTCCGGGCTCGCTGCCGTACTCGTGGAGCCTGGTGGATTCCGTCGCCGCGCACCTGCCGGTCCGGCACACCTACGAGCTGGGCGGGATTTCGTTGCCTGGCGCGAAGGTCGATCAGTACGGCTTTCTGCCCACGCTCTACGCCCACGGCCCCGAGAACGCCGAGGGCCAGAACGCCTACAGCCTGCTGGTCGCCGATCCCGCGTTCGTCGCGCGGTTCGGTGTGTACGGCGAGAAGGCCGCGGCCGAACTACGGTCCGGCAACGTCGTCATACCCGGCACGAACCTGGCCACCGACGGGAAGATCATCCTGGAGAACCAAAGCTCCGAGCCCGGCAACCGCGCCGTCCGGACCGTGGCCGCCGTACCCGGCGGCGTCCCGCCGAAGATCACCCTCCTTCGCGACTATGCGTTGATCAGCCCGGAGGCGGCGCGCAGGCTGGGCACGATCGACGTGTCCGAGATCCAGTTCGAGCTGACCCGCGCACCGACCGACGCGGAGCTCACGGCGGTCGCGCGGTTGCTCGGCGCGGACGACGTACTGAAAGTGGAGCAGGGCTACCAAAGCCCGGCCCGGCTGTTCCTGATCGGAATTCTCGCGGCGGCGACCGTGGTCACATTGCTCGGCGTGGCGATCTCGGTGTCGTTGTCGGCCGCCGAGGGCCGTGCGGACCTGGCGACCCTCGCGGCGATCGGTGCGCAACCGCGCCGGCGGCGGTCCCTCGCGGCTGCGCAGGCGTGGGTGCTCGGTCAGCTCGGCTGCGTGCTAGGCGTCGGTGTCGGTGCGCTCTACGGCTACACAGCCCACGCGGCCTTCGGATCACCGCACTTCATGGTCCCGTGGGCCGAGATCGCCGGCATCGTGATCGTCGTTCCGCTGTTCGCCGGGCTGCTGGCCTGGCTGATGACGCGGTCGCGGCTGCCGATGGTGAGCCGGATCGACTAGCCCGCGCGGGCGGCGTCCGGATAGGCGACGGGGTACGGCGGTGTGCTGGTGACTCTCCATTGACCACAGGCACACCGCTCGTACACGACCAGGCCTTCGCTGACCTGATGGGAGGACACCGCACTCCAGCGGTGCCGATGGTCGATTCTGGCTGTCATGCCTCCATCGTGATGTAATGGCATTATGCATCTCAACCCTTACGGCGCGGACGCGGTCCTGCTCGCGGTGAATCTGGTCACCCGGCCGGCCGGCACCCCCGAGGAACTGGCCGAGCGCTGTGAGGAGAGTGGGGTCGAGAGCCGCCTGGTCCGTGAGCGACGCGTCACCGCGGCGGACCTGGCGGCCGTTCGCGTCGCGCTCGACGAATGGCTGGCGGTCGTGGACGCGAAGGACGAGCAGACCCGCGTCGAGCTGATCAACGCGATGCTGGCCAAGTACACCGAGCATCCGCGGCTCACCAACCACGCCGGCGACGGCTGGCACGTGCACTACCGGCCCGACAAAGTGCCGGTCGGCCGGCTGGTAGCGACCCTGATCAGCACGGGTACGGCGCTCCACCTCGCGGGCCGTGGCATCAGCCGGCTCGGGCGTTGCGCGGCCGATGGCTGCGACAACGTGTACGCCGACCTCTCCCGGACCGGCCGGCAGCGCTACTGCAGCCCTGCCTGCGCGAACCGGGACGCAGTCCGAAGGCATCGCGCCCGCACAAGCTCGCTGGGGGCGACCGGCCTACGATAGGCAGATGACCGAGAGCAGCAGCGAGGGCCAGGGAGTTCCGATGACCGGGGCGCGGACCGAAGACGGCAAGGTGCTGATCGTCGGGCCGGACGGTATGGCCGTCGAGGGGCCGCCGCGCTCCCACCGTGACGACCATGAGGAGCACGACGAACCCCGGTCGGTGACCGAGCTGGTCGAGCAGCCGGCCAAGGTGATGCGGGTCGCGAACATGATCCGCAACCTGCTCGAGGAGGTGAAGTCCGCCCCTCTCGACGAAGCGTCGCGGCAACGCCTGAAGGCGATCCACGAGGCGTCCATCAAGGAGCTCGAGTCCGGCCTCGCGCCGGAGCTGGTCGAAGAGCTGGAACGGCTCAGCCTCGACTTCACCGACGACACCACGCCGACCGACGCCGAGCTCCGGATCGCGCAGGCCCAGCTGGTGGGCTGGCTCGAGGGCTTGTTCCACGGCATCCAGACCGCACTGTTCGCCCAGCAGATGGCGGCTCGCCAGCAGCTCGAGCAGATGCGTCGCGCACTGCCCGGCGGCCAGCAGTTGCCGACCGAGGATGCCCCGGGCTTCCCGGGTCCGCCGCAGGCCGGCACCGAAGGCCACGGTAGCGGCGGGATGTACCTCTAGAACCCTTAGTTCAAAGGCTGAAACAACTCTTCGAGGACGGCGGCGACGCCGTCCTCGTCGTTTGCCGGGCACACCACGTCGACAACGGCCAGTACGTCGGGATGCGCGTTGGCCACGCCGTACGACGTACCGGCCCACGCGAGCATCGGCAGATCATTGATCGAGTCACCGAACGCGATCGTCTCGGTGGCCGAAATCCCTTGCTCGGCAGCGAAATCAGCCAGCATCGCGGCCTTCGAGACCCCGATCGCCGAGATCTCCACCAAACCGTGACCTCCGCTGTGGCTCGCGGTCACCCGATCGCCCACCACCGGACCGACGCGGGCGAGCAGTTCGTCGGAGTGCCAGCTCGGGTGGCGAACCAGCAGCTTCGCGGCCGGCTCGGACAGCAGCACCTCGACGGCCGCAACCAGTGCGTCTGCGGGCACCGGCCAGCGGTTGAGGTAGACCGGTTCCTGTCCGTAGCGGTTCGATCGCTCGATGGCGAACTGTACGTCGGGGATCTCCGCCCGGATCGCCCGCGCGACGTCGAGTGCGACCCGCGGCTCGATCAGGCGGGTCCGGATCGGCTCGCGCCGCACGACGTCGTACAGAATGGCGCCGTTGGCAACTATTGCGACGCCGTGATCGCCGACCAGGTCGGACAGGTCGTGCAGCCAGCGAGGTGGCCTGGCGGTGACCATCACGAAAACACTCCCGGCGTGCTGCGCCGCGAGTACCGCCGCACGGGTCCGCGCTGAGATGGTTCCGTCGCTGCGAACCAGCGTTCCGTCGAGGTCGGTGGCGATCAGGCGAGGGGCTTCGGCGGAGATCACAACAGCTACCGTATCCGGAAGGCTCATTACTCCTCCGACCGCGTCCGGCGCAAGACATAGGACGTCGGTTTCAGACGTTTCTGACCTTTCTGATTGAGCTTTTGACAACGTCATCAGACCGTTACGGCAGGATGCTGCAAAGGCAGCAAGTTCCCCTGCGCAGCGCGGTGGGCACATGATTTCATGCGTTGGTCTGGCGGGGAACCGGGGGCGATTCGGCCGCGTCGTAAGCCTGTTCTGGATCAGCGCGACTGATGCAGCCCCACCACCGGACCACACACAAAACGTCGATGAACTGATGCGGAATTGGCTGCAACCAAAACCACAGCAGCGGCGTCAACAGTTATGGATCGGTACGTCCCGCGCCGGGACGACACGGTGGGTCGGCAACTAGTTCGCCGGTCCATCAGCTAGCGGATCCGCATGGCCGAATGTCGTTCACCGTTCGTTCACACGGGTCTTGATACTTGGGGAGCCTTGATGACCGTCAACAGCGCCAATCTAGCGGGGCCAGGGGGCAGCAGCTCCCGAGCGGCTGTCGACACATCTTCCATCAGAGAAGGGGCCATGACCGGCTGCATCGCCCGCCCGGATATTTTCCAGCACCGCTTGATGGAGGAACCGCCGCCAGCGTCCGCCACCCGTCGCACCCGGGAGCGGTACGAACAGCTCGTGCGCGAGGCAAAGGCCTTGTGTGCCTCGTGCCCGCTGTTCACCGACTGCCTGTACAGCGCCGTTGCGGAGCACGACGTGAGCGGGTTCGTCGCCGGAACCACCGCCGCACAACGGCGTTCGATCCGCAACCTGCTCGACGTCGAGGTCCAGGCCGACGACTTCGACCAGCTCGCCGGGGCCCGTGGCACCCGCCGGCCGGTCAGCCATGAGGAGGTGCTGCGGCTGCGTACGCAGTACCCCAACGACAGCCTGGAGTCCCTGGCCATGCGGCTGGGTTGCTCGCTGTCGACGGTGAAGCGTCACCTGCGCCGTGCCCGCCGCGGGCAGAGCCCGGCCGCGAAGACGCCGCGGCCACGCCCGGAGGTCAGCGCCGTGCTCGACGCGTTCGACACGGTGATCGACCACCAGCAGTGCCAGCCACGCCGGACCGGCAGCAGCCGCGTCGCCTGATCCGATCCTCGGCCCGCCAGCGGACTATCGGACACTGACAGCGAAGGCCCGGAATCCCCGTGTCCACGGGATTCCGGGCCTTTCGGTTGCCTAAGGCATCTGTCAAGGCATTGGCAGGTGAGTGAAGGGCCTGCGTCAGAACCAGCGGTTGAGTACGGCGGCGACCCCGTCGTCCTGGACCGACTTTGTCACCTCGTCGGCCGCGGCCTTGACCTCGTCCGGCGCGGACCCCATCGAGATGCCGCGACCGGCGTACGTCAGCATCTCGATGTCGTTGCGTCCGTCCCCGATCGCGAGCAGGCCGGACGGCTCGAGGTCGTACTGCGCCAGCGCGACCTTCAGCCCGGTCGACTTGTCGACTCCTTCGGGCGCGATGTCGAGCCAGGCGGTCCAGCCGACGAAGTAGCTCACGCCGTGCAGACCGAGACGCTCCGCCAGGTGGATGAAGTCCGCCTCGGACTGATCCGGGTCCCGGATGATCAATCTGGTCACGGGATCCGGTGCGAGCTCGCTGTCGCTGACCACCCGGATCCTGGCATCTCGGCCGAGGTCGCCTTCCGGGAAGGGCGCGGTGACCAGGTAGCTGCCGTCGTACTCCTCGACCGCCATCCGGGCGTTCGGTGCGTACTTGCGAACCGAGGCGATCACCGTGGTCGGATCGAACGTCCGCTCGTCCACCACCTTGCCGTCCGGGAACCGCATCGTCCGCGCACCGTTGCTACAGACAACGAATCCGCCGGCCGGCAGACCGAACCGCTCGGCCACCGGCTTGGTGGTCGACCAGGCCCGGCCGGTCGCCAGGATCACCGGTACCTGTGCGGCAGTACGGCGTACCGCATCGACGACCGCGGGCGACAACCCCTCGTCGTGATCGATCAGCGTGCCATCGATGTCCAGGGCAACGGCCGTCGGCCGTGCGTTGTCGGTCACTTGGCAACCGGTTCTAGGACTTCGCGGCCGCCGAGGTACGGGCGGAGTGCGGTCGGCACCCGGACCGAGCCGTCGGCCAGCTGGTGCGTCTCCAGGATGGCGACGATCCAGCGGGTGGTGGCCAGCGTCCCGTTCAGCGTCGCGACCGGCTGCGTCTTGCCGTCGGCGTCGCGGTGCCGGATGTTCAGCCGGCGGGCCTGGAAGTCGATGCAGTTCGACGTCGAGGTCAGCTCGCGGTACCGGCCCTGCGTCGGCACCCACGCCTCGCAGTCGAACTTCCGGTACGCCGAGATGCCGAGGTCACCGGTCGCGGTGTCGATCACCCGGTAGCACAGCTCCATCTTGTCGAGCATCTCCTTCTCCCAGCCGAGCAGCCGCTGGTGCTCGTCGGCGGCGTCGTCCAGGCTGCAGTAGGAGAACATCTCGACCTTGTCGAACTGGTGGACGCGGATGATCCCGCGGGTGTCCTTCCCGTGCGACCCGGCTTCCTTGCGGTAGCACGACGACCAGCCGGCGTACCGGACCGGGCCGTCGGACAGATCGATGATCTCGTCCATGTGGTACCCGGCCAGCGCGACCTCGGACGTCCCGGTCAGGTACAGCTCGGGGTCCTCGAGCCGGTAGACATCGTCGTGCGCCGACAGGTACCCGGTGCCGCCCATCACCTCGGGCTTGACCAGGGTCGGCGTGATCATCGGCGTGAAGCCGTACTCGACCGCCTGCTGGATCGCGAGCTGCAGCATGCCGAGCTGGAGCAGCATGCCGGCGCCCTTGAGGAAGTAGAACCGCGAGCCGGAGATCTTCGCGCCGCGTTCCATGTCGATCGCGCCGAGCAGTTCGCCCAGTTCGAGGTGGTCGCGTGGCGCGAAGCCCTCGGCGGCGAAGTCGCGCGGCTTGCCGACCTCCTCGACCACGACGAAGTCGTCCTCGCCGCCGACCGGGGCCTGGTCCGAGACCAGATTCGGCAGGAGCGAGGGCCAGGTCGCCGAAGCGGCGCTCGGCCTCGTTCGCGGCGGCCTCGTTCGCCTTCACCTCGGCGGCCAGCGTCTTGGTCCGCTCCAGCAGCGCGGTCCGGTCGTCGCCCTTGGCCTGGGCGACCTGCTTGCCGAGCGTCTTCTGCTCGGCCCGGAGCGCCTCGAAGGCGGAGATGGACGATCGACGCTCACTGTCGGCGACCAGGATCTGGTCGACCAGGTCCGTACTCTCGCCGCGCTTGGTCAGGGCCGCGCGCACGATATCGGGGTTTTCACGGAGCAGTTTGGCGTCAATCACACCCCGAGGGTATCGGGGCGTGTCAGAACCGGCGAAGTGTATTCGGGATGATGTGGTGGCAGCACGCGATCATCGAGGGGGATCAGAGCGGGCCATGAACCACCATCCACCCAGTTCCGTCGGCCGTGTGCTGACGGTCGTCCTGGGTGCGCTGCCGTTCATTGTGATCACGCTGCTCGTCTTCCTGCACTGGCCGCCGCTGGAGCGCTGGGACCTGTCCGTCGCCGCCCGGTCCGCCGCGTACGGCGCCACCCACGAGAGCGTGATCGACTTCTGGCAGGTGGTCGGCGCGGTGGTCCTGCCGTGGACCTCGCGGGCGGTACTCGTGCTGGTTGCGGCGTACCTCTGGAACCGCCGGGCCCGCGTGCTGGCGGTCTGGCTGCTTACCTCCGCCGCGGCTGACCTGGTGCTCGTGCAGGTCACGAAGGCGGTCTTCGAGCGGCCCCGGCCGGCCCAGATGCTGGTCGAGACCGACGGCTGGTCGTACGTCTCGAGCCATGCGACGGCGGCGTTCGTGATGGCCGGCGCGCTGGGCGTCGTACTGCCCTCCGTGCGCGGCTGGCGGCGCCGGTACCGCCTGCTGGTGTTGCTGCCGGCGATCGGGGTGGTGTGGTTCGCGTCGGCCGACCGGATCGCTCTGAACGTGAACTATGTGTCGGACGTACTCGGCGGGTGGGCGCTCGGCCTGGCGATCCTGACCGCCACGTCGATCGCATTCGGTCTTCGCCCCGGGTTGCGGCGACGGCGTCGGCGTACGCCCTCGGACGGAAGCGGTACGACGATCCCGCCCCGGGCGGCCGTGATCGTGAACCCGATCAAGGTCGGCGACGGGGTCGCGTTCCGGCGGAAGGTGAACCGGGCGCTGGCGGTCCGCGGGTACGACGACCCGCTATGGCTGGAGACGCGTGCGGACGACGCCGGGAACGCGATGGCCAAGCAGGCGATCGAGAACGAGTCGGATCTGGTGCTGGTCGCCGGCGGTGACGGCACGGTCCGGGTGGTCTGCGCGGCGCTGGCGTACACCGGGATCCCGGTCGGGGTGATCCCGGCCGGCACCGGCAACCTGCTGGCCCGGAACCTGCACATCCCGCTCGACCTGGACGACGCGCTGGAGCGGATCCTGGACGGCCGGGACCGGCGGATCGACCTGGTCAGCGTGCATGGCGACGACCTGGACACCGACCGGTTCGCGGTGATGGCCGGGCTCGGGCTGGATGCGGCGATCATCTCGGACGCGCCGCCGCATCTGAAGGCGCAGATCGGGTGGACGGCGTACCTGGTGTCGGCGGCGAAGAACATCAACCACCCGTCGGTGCGGGTGCAGCTCACGCTGGACGACGCGGAGCCGATCGAGCGGCGGGTGCGCACGGTCGTGATCGGGAACGTCGGGATGCTGCAGGCGAACATCCCGCTGCTGCCGGACGCCCGCCCGGACGACGGGCTGCTCGACGTCGTGGTGATCGCTCCGCGCCGGGTGACGCAGTGGCCGATCGTCGTCTGGCGACTGATGACCCGGACGAACCGGACGGACATGTATCTGGAGCGGTTCACCGGACGGAAGGTGGAGATCACCGCCGCGGTCGACGTCCAACGGCAGCTGGACGGGGATCCGATCGGGCCCGGTCGCTTCCTCGCCGCCGAGATCGAGCCGGGCGCGCTGACCGCTCGGGTGCCGAAGCGGCGTTAGGAGACACGCCCTAGTCGTTCTGCTCGGCTTCCTTGCGGAGGGTCTCGATCGCCTCTCCCTCTTCCGGTGACAGCTTGGCCTCGCTCGCGAACGCCCTGACCTCCTTGGCGTACGTCCGCGCATCCGCCCGGCTGTTGATCGACGTCAGCACGACCCCGTCGCCCTTGTCGTCCAGCAGCGCCATCGACCAGGACAACTTCCCGCCGGTGTCGCCGAACGCGTCGTACCGGACGACTGCCAGGTGCTGCAGCGTCTCGCGCAACTCGCCGCGGGTGACCTCGATCTCCTTGCCCAGCTTGCGGAGCTCGGACCGAACCGAGCCCTGCTTGGCCTCCGGCTGCTGGGGCTCCGGCTCGCGGGCCGGCGTCGAGTCGAGCTTGGCCGACTTGGACGCGCTGGTCTGAGCCCGCAGGGCCTGGATGGCGAACACCAGGGCGAGCACCGCCACGAAGAGGGCAGCGATCCCGAATGCACCGGCTAACGTCGAAGACACGCACTGCAGCCTAAAGCATCCGGTCCGTATGCCTGAGTGTTCAGACGATTGCGGAGCGTGCGCATCCGGACCGGAAGAGGTGTTGTCAGCGCAGGCCACGTAGATTCTCGGCGTGACTCATTTGCCAGACCAAGGTCCCCAGCCGGGTGTCCACGACCTGGGATATGCCCGGCTCGACACCGATCGGCTGGAGCGGACCGGCGACGCCGAGGTGGTCTACGGCGCCGGCAAGACTCCATCCCAGGTGGTCGAACTGCTGCGGACTCTGCACGCCACACACCCGGATCACGCCGTACTGGCCACCCGGCTGGCGGTCGAGGCCCAGGAGGCTGTGGCCGCCGCGCTGCCGTCCGCTGTCATCGATCCGGTCGGCCGTACGGCGGTGCTCGGTGAGCCGCCCGTACTGCGCGGAACCGTCGCCGTGGTGTCGGCCGGTACGTCGGACGCCTCGGTGGCGGCCGAGGCGGCGACAACAGCCCGGGTCTTCGGCGCCGAGGTGGATCTGGTGACCGATGTGGGTGTTGCGGGACTGCACCGGGTCATGGGGGTGCGGGAGCGTCTCGACGCCGCGGACTGCCTGATCGTCGTGGCGGGCATGGAAGGTGCGTTGCCGAGTGTCGTCGGCGGACTGGTCGGCGTACCGTTGGTCGCCGTACCCACATCGGTTGGGTACGGCGCCTCCTTCGGTGGGCTGGCGGCTTTGCTTGGGATGCTCAACTCGTGTGCGCCAGGTGTGACCGTGGTGAACATCGACAACGGTTTCGGCGCTGGGGTCTTCGCGGCCCGCGTCGCCCGTCGCTCCGCACCCCGCGAGTCCAAGGAGTCCGAGTGAGAATCGCGTGGATCGACTGCTCGGCCGGTGCCTCGGGTGACATGCTGCTCGGCGCCTTCCTGGACGCGGGCGCGGACCTCGCGGTGGTCAACACGGCGGTGGCCGCCGTCGACCCGTCCCTGTCGGTGACGGTCGCACAAACCACCCGGCATCAGATCGCCGCCACCAAGGCAACGGTCAAGGTCAACGGCACGCCGCACCCGGAGAACATCCCCGATGCGGGGCACGGCCATGGACACGGGCACGGGCACGAGACTGGAGATCCGGTTGGGCACGACCACCCGCCCACCCGAGCGTGGGCTGACGTCCGGCAACTGCTCGAGCAGGCTGCGCTGAGCGACTCTGTCCGGGCCCGCGCCTTGGACGCCTTCGCTCGCCTGGCCCGAGCAGAGGCCCTGGCCCATGGAGTGCAACCGGATGAGGTGCACTTCCACGAGGTCGGTGCGCTCGACGCGATCGCCGACATCGTCGGAGTCGCCGCCGCGAGCGTGGCACTCGACCTCGACCGGATCGTGGTGTCCACCATCTCCCTCGGCGGCGGTGGACAGGTTCGTGGCCAGCACGGCGGGATCCCGGTGCCCGGCCCCGCGGTCCTGGCCCTACTGTCCGAGGCGGAAGCACCGGTGATCGGCGGCGCAGCGCCGTACGAGATGACCACGCCGACCGGCGCGGCGCTGCTGGCCTCGATGGCGGACGAGTTCGGTCTGCTGCCACCGATGCGGATCGAGCGGACCGGCGTCGGCGCGGGCGGCCGCGATCCGGTCGAGGTACCGAACGTGGTCCGCGTGGTGGTGGGCGAGTCGATCGAACATCCGTCCACCGAACTCGTCTACGAGACCAACGTCGACGACCTCGACCCGCGGATCTGGCCACAGGTCCTCGCCCGGCTGATGGAGGCCGGCGCGGCCGACGCGTGGCTGACGCCGATCCTGATGAAGAAGGGCCGCCCGGCCCACACGCTGTCCGTCCTGGTCGGTAGCGCGAACGCCGAGGTGGTCCGCTCGGTGATCCTCGCCGAGACGTCGGCGATCGGCCTGCGCGAGTTCGGCATCCGCAAGCACGCCGCGGATCGCGAGTTCGCCAGCGTCGACGTCGACGGCCAGCGCATCCACGTCAAGATCGCCCGGTACGGCGGCCAGGTGGTCAACGTCCAGCCCGAGTACGACGACGTGGCCGCGGCCGCTGAGGCCCTGAAGAAGCCGGTCAAAACCATTCTGGCCAAGGCGATCGCCGCCGGCCACGACCTCTGGAGCTGAGCCCTCAGTGGGCGTCGGCCTGCTCTTGCAGGGGTTTTTGTCTGCGGCGGGGCCAGTCGTATGGCCACCACTGCGCTCCGCCGCGGCGCGCCCAGACGATCAGGCCGATCAGGACGGCCAACTCGACGGCCGGGCAGATCGTGTCGCGTAGCCGCGCGCTGAACCACTCGAGGGAGTCGGACAGGCTCGCGGCCACTTGGCGGGCGTTCGGATCTCGGCCGGGAACGTAGGCGATCGCGAGCATTGTCGTCCGGATCACCATCAGCCCGTCGACCTTGGACGCGGCCACCGCGGCCAGCGCGACCCAGGCGATCAGGTCGTACCAGGGCAGTGAGTACATCGCGGTGAGGATCCACGCGATCGCGTAGATCGCGGTGTAGCGGATCGCGGCCGGCGTCGGGTCGTCCGGATGTGTCTGCGGCACCAGCGACTTCGGGAACACCTGCGTCAGCAGGATCGCGACCACGATCAGCCCGACCCACGCGAGGATCGCCAGGACCGTCCGCACCAGCCCGTTCGGCAGGAACAGGGTGAAGAAGCTCAGCAGGACCTTGTGCGGTGTGCCGGTCGAGATGAACGACGTCTGCGAGCGCGCCTGCTGGAACGCCTGCAGCCCGACCACGGCGTACAGACCGCCCATCGCCAGCGCACCGCCGCCACAGAAGATCGCGGCCTTGCGTCGATCCGCCCGCAGTGACCACAGCATCGCCACGCCGACCAGGCCGATGGACAGCTTGGTACAGCCGGCGACACCGATCAGGATGCCGGCCCAGAACACGTGCTTGCGGAACAGCACCAGCCCGATCACCGCGAACATCACCGCGATCGCGTCGTTGTGCGCGCCGGCCAGGACCGTCCACAGGATCAGCGGGTTCGCCAGGCCGAGCATGATCACGCGACGGCGGTTCGGCAGGTTGGGGCCGACCAGCTTGAGCAGCAGCAGACCGGTGACGACCAGGCTGATCGCGACCGACAACTGCAGCATCCACACGGTCAGCTGCATCGAGTCGCCGCCGATCAGCGACGCGATCCACTGGATCCAGGTCGCGATCGGGCCGTACACGCTCTTCGCGCCCTGCCACGGCCGCTCGGTCGCCGCGATGACCGGGTCGTACCCGAGCCGGATCGTGTCCGCCGGCGCGGTCGTGTACGGGTTGCCGCCGAGCGACATGATCCGTCCGTACGCCGCGTAGATCAGGACGTCGCCGGAGGCCATCGGCGGGACCAGCGTGATGGCCGCCGTCGTACCGATGCCTAGGGCAATCAATCGGTCGACCCGCGGGGCCCAGCCGCGTTTGAGCGCCTTGGTGGCCAGGAAGACGCCGTACCCGCCGAACAGGATGGCGACGTAGATCATCACCGTGACGAGCCAGTCGTTCGGCTTCGCGTCGAACCAGTACGACGGAAGCCAGGCGTGCCGGTTCGTCAGGGTCAGCACGACGACCGACGGACCGAGCAGGCCGGCCGCGACGATGAGCGCCGTAGAGGCCAGGTACAGCGCGACGGCGCGACGGCCGTAGCGGTTCGCCAACTGTGGATCGGTGGCGCCGGCGGTCTCTGCGGCGCCCTCGGCCTCGCGAGTGGCGTTCGTGGTGTCGGGGGTGTCGCCAGTGCTCATTGCGCTGACTTCCGCGGGAACAGGCTGCGCAACGACGGGCCACCGCCGTCCGCGGGCAGGGCGCTGCGCGCGGCCAGGGCACGGCGGACATGCAGGTATTGCTTCGCGCGGTGGAGCTGGCCGCGCAGATCCGTCCCGGTGGCCCGGTGCCGGACCTCGATCGGCACCTCGAGAATGCGGAAGCCCTTACGGCCCAGGTCGATGCTCAGCGCGGTCTCGACCCCGAAACCGGAGGCGAGCGGTACGGCGGAGTCGAACGCGGCCCGGGTCAGGCAACGCTGCCCCGACAGCGGCTGCTCCGGAGCCCAGCCGGTCGCCTCCTCGACACCGGCCCGGGCCAGCCGGACGACGAACCCGTGGCCACCGGCCTTGGACCCGTCGGCGCGCAGCTGCACCGGCAGCGTGCCGATCGTCATGTCCGCCTGACCGGTCTGCACCGGCTCGATCAGCGGCGCCGCGGCGGTCGCGGAGTCGGTCAGGTCGGCGTCGAGGAACAGCAGATGCCGCGGCCGCGCACCGTCGCGCTCCGCGACCGCCGCCGCTCCGGTCTCCATCGCCGCCGCCTTGCCCCGGTTCCGCCCGTGCCGGACGACGACCGCCCCGGCCTGCTCGGCGGCTTCCGCCGTACCGTCCGCCGAGCCGTCGTCCACGACCACGACCAGGTCCACCCCGATGATCTTGTGCACCGCGTCCACGGTCGCCGCGATCCGCTCCGCCTCGTCCTTGGCCGGGATCACGCAGGCGACGGCACGCTGATAAGGCTCGGAAGGAAGGTCATGACCGGACACAGCACCGCAGCCTAGTTCCTCCGCAGCCGATCGACCTCGTCAGCGCCCAGCCCCTGTGGATATCTCGTTCTTTCGAACGACCCTGTGGAAAACCATCGAGGGGCTGGCGCCGATCACGGCATCTTCTCTGCCGACAGCTTTCATCGCCGATCGGAGGAGTCCGGATGACCAGTTCAGGTGCTTCAGGAGCGCACGCGGTCGAAGAGCAGGCAGACGGCGCCGGACTCGGTCGGCGTCGAGTCGGCCAGCCGCCACGACGAGGCCGGCAGACCGTCCTCGAACAGGTGAGCCCCGCCGCCGACCAGCTCGGGCGCGAGCGTGATGCTCAGCTGGTCCACCTCGTCCGCGGCCAGCAGCGCCTTGATCACGCTGACGCTGGCCAGCACGACGATGTCCCCGCCGTCCTCGGCGCGCAGTTGCTTGACGACATCGGCCGGGTCGCTGTCGACGAACCGCGAGTTCTGCCACGGGGCCTCGGTGAGCGTCGTCGAGAAGACGACCTTGTCCACCTCGTTGAGCCAGCGCGAGAACGCGCGGTCCTGCGGCGACGCGTTCTGGTCGTCGGCGACCGCCGGCCAGAAGCCACCGAATCCCTCGAAGTTCTTCCGGCCGAGCAGCGCCGTCGTCGCCGGCGAGGTCACCCGGATCATGTGGTTCCGGGAGGCCTCGGTGATCGCGTGCGGGACGATCCAGCTCATGTCGTAGTCGCCACCCGCGCCGTTCACCCGTCCGTCGAGCGAGAGCGTGATGTTGGCGGTCACCTTGCGGGTCATCTGGGTACCTCTTCCGATCCGGGCCGCCCTCGTGGCGTCCTCACACCGCAGATCCTGTCGACGCGCCGCTCCCCGAACATCTGCCAACTGGCCGATATCCCCACCCGCCCGGCCGATCCTCTGCCGTCACCCACGCCTCGCAGGAGTTGGCGGATGACGAATATTGTCGGACAATCAGACAGATAGAGCGAGATTCGGAGCAAGCGCGACGGGCTGCCGTAGCGTGGTTGGCACGACCGGACGCGGTGCGGATTCGTTGAAAGGGCAGGCGCATGACCGAGGCTCAGGGAGTCGACAGGGCGTACGGCGTCGACAGTGAGGTCGGACCGCTGCGGACGGTGATGCTGCACCGGCCCGGGAACGAGCTCCGCCGGCTCACCCCGCGGAACAACGACAAACTGCTGTTCGACGGCATCCCGTGGGTCGGCCGCGCGCAGCAGGAGCACGACGCGTTCGCCCAGGCGCTGCGCGACCGGGACGTCGAGGTGCTGTACCTGGGCGAGTTGCTCACCGAGGCACTCACGGATCCGCAGGCGCGCGCTCAAGCGGTCGCCGGCGCCACCGAGGACCTCCGGCTCGGCGACACGCTGCGCGACTACCTCAGGGCGTCCCTGAGCGACCTCGATCCGGCCCGGCTCGCCGAGGCACTGATGGCCGGCGTCCGGAACGACGAAGTCCGCGCGGGCGGGCTGGTCACGTCCTTGCTGGCCCACGAGGACTTCCTGATCGACCCCCTGCCGAACCTGCTCTTCACCCGTGACTCCAGCGTCTGGATCCGGGACTCGGTCGCGGTCACCTCGCTCGCGATGCCGGCCCGGATGCGCGAGACCCAGTTGACCGAGCTGATCTACACGTTCCATCCACGGTTCGCCGGCGCCGACAAGGTGTACGACCATCAGCTCGAGCACGTCGAAGGCGGTGACGTTCTCGCTCTCGGGCCCGGCGTACTCGCGGTCGGGGTCGGAGAGCGGACGACGCCGGCGGGTGTGGAGCGGTTGGCTCGGCGCGTGTTCGCGAAGGACCTGGCCCACACGGTGCTCGCGGTCCCGATCGCGCAGCAGCGGGCCACGATGCACCTCGACACCGTCTGCACGATGGTCGACGTCGACGCCGTACTGATGTATCCGAACATGGCCGAGGAGATGCGCGCACTCGCGGTCACCACCGACGGCGACCAGTTGCACGTCGCGGAGCCCGAGCCGTTCCTGGTGGCGGCGGCGAAGGCGCTCGGCATCGACACGCTCCGGCGGATCGACACCGGTCTGGACCCGGTCACCGCCGAGCGCGAGCAGTGGGACGACGGCAACAACACCCTCGCCGTGGCGCCGCGGGTGTGCATCGCCTACGAGCGCACCGTGGAGACCAACGCGCGCCTGGAGGAGTCCGGGATCGAGGTCATCCGCATCTCCGGATCCGAGCTCGGCTCCGGCCGCGGCGGCCCGCGCTGCATGTCCTGCCCCGTCCTCCGCGCCCCACTCGCCGGCTCCTGATCCGTCCTTCACGAACCAAGTAAGCCCTACGACACGCGCAGTGAAATCGGGGCTTGTGGCGGACACCCAACCTGAGTACTCTTCATGGCTAGGCCCAGGCCCTGTTGCTCCCCCGTCAGCAGGACTTGGGCCGTCCACGTTGCTAGAGCCGGTTCGCAGGCGCGCCCCCGCCTCCCGGCCTAGACCTCTCTCAGTAACAACACGCCGGGTGCTTGGCACCCGGGTGTTCGAGGTGATGCGGAGCGGGCTGCGCTCGGCGCAGGGGCGGGGTGTCAGCGGATGGTTAGTTGGCGGCTGGAGAGGCCGGCTCGGGCGGCGCGTTCTTCGGTGGTGAGGGGGGCCTCGGTGGCGAGGGCCTTCTCCAGGGCGACGGCGAAGTCGGCGGCGGGCTTCTCGACGTCGGTGGCCTCGGTGTCGGCCGGGAGCTCCCAGACGGGGGCGAGGACGCCGAGGGCGCGGAAGGAGCCGATCAGGCGACTGCCTTCGGTCAGGGCGGACGAACCGGCGGCGTGCAGGCGGGCGAGGGCGTCGAGCAGGGTGTCCTCGCTGTGCGGCATCACCCAGCGCAGGTAGCGGCGGTCGCCGATCTGCGTCCAGTACGCCGCCTCGACGGACTCCAACCGCACGGTCGGGGCAGCGGCCGCATTGGCGCGCTCGAGTCCCGCGGCGACCTCGCCGGTCGGGTCCTCGACGTTCTCGCCGACCCAGAAGTCGAACCCTTCGTGCACCTTCACCTCGATCGGCTTCGAGGTGTCGATCAGGTCCTGCAGCCGTGGGCCTTCCTTCATCAGGTCGCCGAGCTGGATCGGGTTGCCCGGCTCGGTGACCATCGCGGCGGTGATCGCGTGGCCGAGGTCCCGGCTCGGGTCGCCCGACGACGCGTGCGTCTGCAGGCCGATCCAGATCGTCTCGTCGTCGCGGACCAGGCCCGGCATCGCCATCGGCAGCAAGGTGACCAGGTTGACCACCTTGCCCGCAGCGTCCTTGCCTGCGTCGCCGGTCAGCACGACCTGCGCCGTACCGGCCGGGACGATCTCGCGGAACGCGATCAGGTCACATTCCGACGGCAGCCCCTCGAAGGGCCGCACCACGAAGGCGTCCACTGCCTTCGTCCGGTCCTTGCCATGGCACTGCTTGAACCGCTTCCCCGAACCGCACGGGCACGGTTCCCGCGGCCCGACATCCACCAGGTCGGCCGGATCGAGGGTGACGGTCGTCGTGTTCTTCGCGCGCTGCCGCGACTTCTTTCCCATAGGCGCAGTCTTGCAGCCCACCGCACCCGACAGCCAACTCGCTCAGCTGAGCGCGCACAAACCGGCGTACGGCGACTCAGTTCGGGATGATCGCGTGCACGGTGCGGTGCTTGGCGGCGGTGCGGACGTCCCAGCTCGAGGTGAGGACGTCGACGATCGCGAGGCCCCGGCCGCCGATCGATTCGGGATGGGTGTCGTTGATGCGTTGCGGTTCGGTGTCGCCGCGGCCGTCGGTGACCTCGACGTGGATGCCTGCCTTGTCGATCCACCAGGCCGCGCGGACCTCACCCGGAGGCAGCGGCGGGGCATAGCGGATCGCGTTCGAGAGCAGCTCGGAAAGCACCAGTTGTGCGTCGTCACAGGCGGTTTCGGTGACCCGGTGCCGCTCCAGGTAGGCGGCCAGACGGCGTCGTGCATCCGCTACTGCGGACACTTCATGCGGCAGCACGACGTCCACGATGCTCACGTCGGCAGGCAGGGTCGCTGAGGACAAGCAGAGTCTCCTCGATGATCGGAACAGCCACCCAGACATCTGCCCACGATCCAGCGCTGGAAAACACCCGCAGGTATTCCGTTACATAGTCACGGCGCAGTCACGCCTAAAGCCGAAGAAACCGAGACGAAATCGACAGAATTGAACGTTGCAATAACCGCCCGCATTCACTTCACTACGTATCCAGACCGGCGTGACACACACCACACACGACTAACCCGCTGTGTAACAAACTTCACGCGCAGTTGGGACGTCCTACTTGTCCACCCGCTGGACCCGACGGTCAGGACTGACGGCGATCGCGGCGTCTCGGTGGGTAGGTGTACGTCGGGACCGGAGCCTTGGCGGGTTCGGCGAGCGTCTTCAGGGTGGCTTCAGGCCGGTCGGTGATAATCGCGTCGACGCCCAGGTCGCGGCAGTGCCTGACGTCCGCATCGGCGTTGACGGTCCACACGTGGACCTGGTGCCCGTGCTTGTGCGCGCGATCGACGTACTCGGGGTGCGCGCTGACGATCTCCAGGCTGGGTCCGGTGTACGAGACGCCGGTCGGCAGTGAGCCGTCGCGGAAGCGCAGCGGAACGCGGTCCATCAGCAGGACCGTCCGCAGGCCGGGCGCCAGCACACGCAGCCGGCGCAGGGACAGCCAGGAGAAGCTCATCGCCCGGATCGGAGACTCCGTTCCGACCTTCGGATGGGCCCAGCCGTACCGGTCGAGGGCCTCGATCAGCCGGCGCTCGACCAGACCGGCGTACCGGGTCGGGTGCTTGGTCTCGATGGCCAGCTCGAGTGGTCGGCCGGCGTCCCGGACGGTGGCGAGGAGGTCGTCGAGGGTGAGCACATTGCGCATATCGGGACTCGGCAGATCGGCCTCGTCGTCGAGTTCCGCCCACGGGTTCTTCCAGGAGCCCCAGTCGAACGCCTCGAGCTCCTCCAGACTCATCGTGGACAGCACGCCATGACCGTTGGACGTGCGCTCGATCCGGCGGTCGTGGACGCAGACCAGATGTCCGTCTGCGGTGAGCCGAACGTCGCATTCGAGACCGTCCGCGCCCGCCTCGACCGCCCGGCGGTACGCCGCCAGCGTGTGTTCGGGACTGACGTCACTAGCACCACGATGGGCCACCACGCTTGGGCCCCTCCCCCGAAGGAAGCTCTGTGCCATAGATACAACTCTGTCACGCGACTGTGTGAGGGAATCCCACAGGCTCGCCGATTGATGGAGAACGGTTTCTCATTGCCTGCCCAGGCGAGGATGGGCGCATGGAGATGCGGGCGATCGTGCTGGACGGGCCGGGCGAGCCGGAGGACATGCGGGTACGGCGGGTCGCCGTACCCGAGCCTGAGCCCGGCTGGGTCCGGATCAAGGTGGAGGCGTTCGGGCTGAACCGGTCCGAGTACCACCTGCGGGCGGGGCTGGCGACGAACGCGCGGTTCCCGGTGATCCCGGGGATCGAGGCGACCGGGACCGTGGACGCGGCGCCGGGCGGCGAGTTCGAACCCGGGCAGCAGGTGGTCGCGATGATGGGCGGGATGGGGCGCGAGTTCGACGGTGGGTACGCCGAGTACACCGTCGTACCGGCGTCGTCCGTCATCCCGGTGACGACAGATCTCGACTGGGCCATGCTCGGCGCGTTGCCGGAGATGCTGCAGACGGCCCACGGTTCGCTGCACACCGGCTTGGCGATCGAGCCCGGGCAGACGCTGCTCGTGCGCGGCGGTACGTCGTCCGTCGGGGTGGCGGCCGCCGTACTGGCGAAGGAGCACGGGCTGACCGTGTTCTCGACGACGCGGAATCCACACCGCGCACAGGTGTTGCGCGATCTCGGCGTGGATCACCCGATTGTTGATGATGGCAACGTTGCCGAGAAGGTCCGGGAAATCCTGCCGGATGGGGTGAACGCGGCTCTCGAACTCGTCGGGACAAATGTCCTGCCGGACACCCTCAAGGCAACCGCTGTGCACGGCACGGTGTGTTTCACCGGAATGCTCAGCGACAACTGGACGATCCCCGACTTCTACCCGATCGGCTATCTCCCGAACGGCGTCCGGCTGACCGCGTACGGCGGCGAGAGCAGCGACCTGCCGACCGCGGCCTTCCAGCGGTACGTCGATCTGGTGGCCGAGGGGAAGCTCCCGATCCGCGTCGATCGGGTCTTCAGCATGGAGGAGATCGGCGAGGCCCACCGCATGATGCAGGACGGCAAGGCCGTCGGGAAGATGGTCGTCCGGGTCAATTGAGGCTCTTCTGCTTGAGGTGTGGGTGATGGTCCGGGCCTGGGGGCCTGAGACGGGTTGTCGTGCCGTCACGATCCGACTCCCCGGACACCTAGCCGGGACCGCGGACACCAAGCTGGGACCGCGGACATCTGATCCGGTGTCCACAGTCCCCACAACCTGTCCGAGGTTCCAGATCCACGCCCCCGAACCCCTCCACTCCACTCAGCTCTCACCGAGTTTCACCGACACGCAGGGCAGCGGAGGCCCGATTCAGGGGTCAACCCCGGAGCTTGTGGGTTGCGGAGGCAGAATTCGGCTCCGCAACCCACAACACCAGGGGTTGACCCCTCAAATGTCCGGCCAGACCGGATGGCCGGGCAGGCCGTCAGGGTGGTTGTCGGCCGGTTCGGCAACTCGTCCAGGTTGGTAGGCGGCCCGCGTCGCTCGCGCCCTCTGATGGGCTGACCCATCAGATGGTGGGTTGGCGTACCGGATTGCGGGGTGCCAACCCACCATCTCGTAGGTCAACCTATGAAATGGGGTCGCTCGGGACGGGGCCGCGCCGACACAGCGCGGGGGCCGGGGACAAGAGTGGCGGGACGAACCGGTGGGCGGGGACAAGAACCGGTGGGCGGGGACAAGAACCGGTGGGCGGGGACAAGAACCGGTGGGCGGGACCGGAAGTGGTGGGCGGGGACCGGAGGTGGTGGGCGGGGACCGGAAGTGGTGGGTGGGGAGCCGGAAGTGGTGGGGTGGGACAAGGAATTGCCTGTCTCAGGCCGCGACGACTTGTCCCAGGTCACCAGACCCGGACCGACCCGCGGAGAACAAGCCGGCCCGACGATCGCCGGCATTCGCCAGCACCCAGGTCAGGTCGTTGACGAGAGCCTTCTATGCCCCTCGCCCACCACGATGAACGCCGACCGCTACGCGTCCTGCAGCACGAGCCCCCGGCATTGTCACCGCGAACGCGACCGGCACACCCGGCCGACGATCACCCACACATCGAGCAGGAGACCCTCAAATGTGCGGATGCTGGGCCCGCCACCTGACAGGCCCAGCACCCGATCAGGCGGTTGCCTCCTGCAGCGACGCGGTCCGGCCGGCGGGACGAGCCAGGCCGTAGTGGTCGCGCAACGTGGTGCCTGTGTACTCGGTGCGGAAGAGACCGCGCGCTTGGAGGATCGGGATCACCTCGTCCACAAAGGTGCTGAGCCCGGAGGGGAGGACCGGCGGCATGATGTTGAAGCCGTCGGCGGCGCCGGCCGCGAACCAGTCCTGGATCGCGTCCGCGACCTGTTCCGGCGTACCGCTGAAGGTGCGGTGACCTCGGCCGCCGCCCAACCGGCCGATCAGCTCGCGGACCGTCAGCTTCTCGCGCCGGGCCAGCGTGACGATCAGCGTGTAGCGGCTCTTCGCGCCCTCGATCTCGTCCTCGTCGGGGAGATCGGCGGGCAGTTGCTCGTCGAACGGCAGGTCCTCCGGCCTGACCTTCAGGGTCTTCGCCAACTGCAGCCGCGCGTAGTCGGGCCGGATCAACGAGTCCAGCTCACGCTCCAGCCGCTGCGCCTCCTCGACCGTCCCGCCGATGACCGGCACGATTCCCGGCAGGATCTTGATCGTCGACGGATCACGGCCCAGTGCGGCCGTCCGTGCCTTCAGATCCTGGTAGAACGCCTGCGCGTCCGCCAGCGTCTGCTGCGCGGTGAAGACCGCCTCGGCGTACCGGGCCGCCAGGCCCTTGCCGTCCTCCGACGATCCGGCCTGCACGATCAGCGGATGACCTTGCGGCGACCGCGGCAGGTTGAGCGGCCCACGCACCTGGAAGTGCCGCCCGACGTGGTCGATCGGCACCACTCGGTCATTCAGCGCCCACACGCCGGACGACTTGTCCGCGATCGCCGCGTCGTCCTGCCACGAGTCCCACAGCTTGTGGGCGACCTCGAGGAACTCGGTCGCCCGGTCGTACCGCTCGGCGTGGGCCGGCTGATCCGTGAGGTTGAAGTTCAGAGCCGCCTCCGGACCGGCCGTGGTCACCACGTTCCACCCCGCGCGCCCACCACTCACGTGGTCGACGCTGGCGAACCGCCGGGCCAGGTTGAACGGCTCGTTGTACGTCGTCGACGCGGTCGCGATCAGCCCGATCCGCGATGTCACGGCCGCCAGAGCGGTCAGCAGTACGGTCGGTTCCAGCGTGCCGGCCGGACGGCGGCCCACGTCGCCGACGAGCACCGGCGAGTCCGCGAAGAACACCGAGTCGAACTTGCCACGCTCCGCGATCCGGGCCAGCTCCTGATAGTGCGACACCGACGTGTTGGCGAACGGGTCGCTCTCGGGCAGTCGCCACGAGGCCTCGTGATGCCCGGTGCTCATCAGGAACGCGTTCAGATGCAACTGCCTACTCACAAGGAAACCCCCAATGCGTCGAGAAGCCGCGACCGGACCGCGGCGAATCCTGGATCGGCCGGACTGCGCGGCGTACTGAGCGAGATCAGCTCCTGGGCGACGAGGCGACCCTCGTCGAGCACGATCACCCGGTCGGCCAGCACGATCGCCTCGTCGACGTCGTGCGTCACCAGCAGTACGGCGGGCTGATGCGCAGCGCACAACTTCCGCAGCAGCACGTGCATCTTGAGCCGGGTCAGCGCATCCAGCGCCCCGAACGGCTCGTCCGCGAGCAGCAGCTCCGGCTCGCGCACCAACGACCGCGCCAACGCGACCCGCTGCTGCTCGCCACCGGACAACTCGTTCGGCCAAGCCTGCTCGCGCCCCGCGAGCCCGACCTCCTCGAGGCTCTGCCGGCCGCGCTCGAAAGCTCCATGCAGTCCGAGTACGACGTTGTCCAGCACCTTTGCCCACGGCAACAACCGGGAGTCCTGGAAGACCACGGACACATTGGCCGGTACGACGAGCTCCCCGGAACCGGCCACATCGGAGTCCAACCCCGCCAGTGCCCGCAACAACGTGCTCTTCCCGGACCCACTCTTCCCCAGCAGGGCAACGAACTCACCCGGCGCGATGTCCAGGTCCACCCCGTCGAGTACAGCGCGATCGTCATACCGGCGTACCAGATCCCGAACCTGAACGGCTGCGGTCATGAGCGCGGTCATGGGGCCTCCCGGCCTGGACTGAGGAGCGGAGGGAGCCCGGTCATGGGGCCTCCCGGCCTGGACTGAGGAGCGTAGGGAGCGAAGCGACTGGAGCGACGAGGGAAGGGCGGGAGTGACAGCCCCATGACCCCGCCGCGCCGGAGGCGTGGCCAAAAGTGCAGCGACTCGAGCGACGAGGGAAGGCCGGGAGCCAAGGCCCCATGACCACGCCGGCGCCGAAGGCCCGGCCAAAAGCACCGTCACGAGGCTAGGGTGCGGCGCCATGTCAGGGCCCTCCTCTGGATCAGGCGGACGGCTCCGTCGGAGAGCAGGCCGAGGGCGCCGTACAGGACCAGGCCGACGATGATGATGTCGGTCTGTCCGTACGTCCGGGCCAGCTCCATCATGTAGCCGATGCCGCTGGTGGAGTTGATCTGCTCGACGACGACCAGCGACAGCCACGCGCCCGTCACCGCGAACCGCAGGCCGAGCAGGAACCCGGGCAGCGCACCCGGCAGCACCACCCGGCGGATGAAGTCCCAGCGCGACAGGCCGACGGTCTGCGCGAGTTCGACGTACCGGCTGTCGATGGTCCGGAGGCCGTTGTGCGTGTGGATGTAGATCGGCACGAACACCCCGAGCAGGATGGTGACGACCTTCATCGACTCACCGATGCCGAGCCACAGGATCAGCAGCGGCAGCAGCGCGAGCGATGGGATCGCGCGCTTGATCTGGATCGGCCCGTCGAGGACCGCCTCGCCGATCCGGGACAGTCCGGAGAGCAACGCGAGTACGACGCCGAGCACGATGCCGAGCGCGAGTCCGATCGCCGCGCGCTGGGTGGAGGTCCACAGGTTCGACTGCAGGCGGCCGTCGGCGATCAGGTCGCCGGCCGTGGTCACCACGGTCCAGGGCGCGGACAGCACCCGCTGGTCGATCCAGCCGGTGGCCGATCCGATGCTCCACACCACCAGCAGCAGGACGGGTCCGATGGCGGCTCCGAACCTGATCGGCTTGCCCAATCCGAGGCGGCGACGTCGTACGACGGTGGTCCCGGTGGCATCCCGGGTCCGCAGGCCGGGCAGGGTCGTGGCGCTCATTTGGCGGCTCCCTTGATCGCATCGGCCGCGACGGTCTGGAAGCGCAGGTCGTAGAGGTCCTTGGCCTGGATCACCTTGTTGCCGGTCTCCTTGGCGAGAAGCTCGATGGTCTCCTGCTGCCGCTGGATCGCGTCACTCCAGTCCGCGCTGATGTCCGGGTGACCGGCGTTGTCCACCAGCCACTGACCGTCGGACTCGCTGAGTCCCTGGTCCTTCACGTAGTACCCCTGGATCCACTCCTTGGGGTGTTTGTCGATCCAATCCTGGGCGACACCCCACGCCGCGACGTACGCGCGGATCGCGGCCGCCTTCGCCGGGTTCTCGAGTGACTCGGTCACCACGTAGAGGTGACCGGCGTCGTCGCGGAGGCCGTGCGGGATAGTGGTCGCGCCGTCCTTGCCGTACTTGGCCAGGTAGCGCTTGATCTGTACGCCGCCGATCGGGGCGACCTCGACCTGCTTCGCGGCCAGCGCGTTGGTGTACACGTCGCCGGTGCTGGGCAGCTCGACGAGCTTCACGTCGTCCTTGGTCAGGCCGGCCTTCTGGAGCACCTTGAGGACCAGCGCGCCCTGCGCCTGGCCCGGGCTGTAGGCGATCTTCTTGCCGCGCAGGTCCGGCAGCGCCTTCACCGTCGTACCCGGTGCGATGCCCAGCTCGTAGATCGGATGGTTGAGCGGATCCTTGCGGAACTTGGACGCGACGATCTTCACGTGCAGGCCGGTCCAGGTCGCATGGATCGGCGGGATCTCCGCGACCGAGCCGACGTCGAGCGCGTGCGCCCGGAACGCCTCCGTGGTCTGCGGACCGCCGCTCAGGTTGGCGAACTGGACGAACTTCGAAACCTTGCCGATCTGCCCGGACAGCTTCAGCGCCACCTCGGTGGCCGGGTCGCCGACGACGATCTTGGTGCCGTCCGGGACGGTGGTCGGCAGCGCGGCATCGAGCGCGAGCTCGGCGCCACCGTCCTTGCCGGCCTGGGCGGCGCCGCCGCAACCCGTCACCAAGGCGAGGGTCGCGACAGCTGCTGCCAGGACCTTGTGATTTCTAAGCATGATGTGCCTTCGAGTGCGTCGTGACGTAGCGGCCGTCGTGGTACAGGAGCGGCTCATGCTCGCGTCGTTCGGTATGGGTGGTGAGGCGGGCGACGACCAGGTGGTGGTCGCCCACTGCGAGGCGGTGTTCGACCTCAGCGCGCAGGTAGCTCGGCGCCTCGTCGAGCACCGGTTCTCCGGTGCCTAACCGGGACCAGAGCGTGGGCTCGGCGAACCGGTCGATGCCACTGGTGGCGAACCGGCCGGCGATCGCCTGCTGGTCGGCGGACAGGAAGTTGATCACCAGGCTGTCGGCGGTGCTGACGGTCGGCCAGCTGGATGCGCTGGTGGCGATCGCGAACGAGACCAGCGGTGGTAGCAGGCTGACCGAGACCAGTGAGGTCGCGGTGAACCCGGCCGGGCCGTGGCCGGCGTCCGCGGTGATCACCACGACACCGGCGGCGTGGCGACGGAACACGGACCGGAAGACGTCGGCGTCCACGATCCGCTCCTCAGTGCGGTCGGGAACCACCGAGAGGGCAGGGCGGTGCAAGGCGGGAACGGACATGTCTCTCCCTCGGGAAGCGGGGCAGGGACGACCGGCGGCGGGGCAGCAGGAAGCACCACGGCCGGGCGAGTGTGGGAGGCGCTCAGGCCTCGTACGGCGGAGACTCCGCCGGGGAACGCGTGCAGCGTTCAGCGACAGGTGGCGCTCGCCGTCCGCAGGAGATCGATGACGCGACGGCGGGTCAGCAGTGTCGTCGTCATGTCAGCCAGCTTCTCATCATTGTCTACTGGGCAACTAGACAATCTCGCGATCCGGGACGGCCGTCCGGATCTGACCATCCGCTGGGACGACACGCCGCCGGGTTGCCCTCACACTCCCGGCCGTGCGTGCGTTCTACTGACGTGATGGCTCGCGAGAAGGTCGTACTGCCGCCGTTCCAGGCGCTGATCGACGCGCACTGGCGCGACGTCGCCCGGCTGGCGCGGGCGATGGCCGGGCCGGTGGACGGCGACGACGCGGCCCAGCGCGCCTGGGAGAAGGCGTACGCCGCCTACCCCGGCCTCACGTCGGCCAAGAACCTGCGCAGCTGGCTCCTGACCATCACGGCCCGGTGCGCGACCGACGTACACCGTGCCCGCAAACCGCAGCGCCCTCTGGACGAGGCTCCACCGGTCGCCGTCGACGGCCCGGAGGCCACCGACTGGCCGGACCCCGACCTCTGGCGCGCGGTCAACGAGCTGCCGGAGCGGCAACGCTTCGCGATCACGCTCAAGTACGTCGGCGACCTGGACCACCACGGCGTGGCCGCCGCTCTCGACACCACGCCCGCCGCATCGCGCCGGCTCGTCAGCGACGCCCTCGCGACCCTGCGCAGCAAACTCGGAGTGAATGATGAATGACCTCGAGAGCCGGCTGACCCGGCTCACCACCCCCAGCATGACCCCACCGGTGCTCCCGGACGCCGACGTCGCCTACACCCTGCACGACACCCCGATCGGCACCCTGCTGCTCGCGGTCACGAACGGCCGGGTCGTGGCCAGCTCCTTCGGCGACGAGGAGACCATGACCAACCGCCTCGCCCGCGCGGTGTCTCCGCGCGTACTCCGTCAGCCTCGCGCGCTGGACGACGTACGACGTCAACTGGACGAATTCCTGGCCGGTCGCCGGCACGCGTTCGACCTGGAGGTGAATCTCGCACTGGCGACGCCGTTCCAGCGGCTCGTGCTGAACGACCTGCCGCTGCACACCAGCTACGGCCGGACGACGACGTACGGCGCAGTCGCCGGGCAGATCCACAAGCCGAAGGCGGCCCGGGCGGTCGGTACGGCGCTCGGCGCGAACCCGGTCTGCGTCGTGCTGCCGTGCCACCGGGTGATCGGCTCGACCGGCGCGCTCACCGGGTACGCCGGCGGACTGGAGGCGAAGCGATTTCTGCTGGATCTTGAAGCAAAAAGCTGAGTTTTCCCGGATCCGCGAGAACGGATTTACACTGCAGGACAAAGGAGCAGATCCCCAATGTGGAGTGGGGATCTGCTTCTTGCTTTCCCTTGCCTGCAAGGGAAACGGGGAAAATGATTCCGGAAAAGAATTGACGAGTCAGTCGGTGGCCGGCTGGTGGATCTCCAGGATCAGCCGGCGGCGGCCGCCCCACTCCCGCTTGTAGACCTTGTAGTCCTCGATTCCGGCGGCCGCGCAGAGCCGGCCGTAGCTGATCTCGTCGTGGATGAAGTGCACGCTGCTGGTGCCGAAATGCTCGGTGGTGACGATCCGGTGCTCCGGGCCCTGCCGCATCCCGTTGGCGATCTCGGCCGCCGTCGCCGGTCCCCAGGACGGGCCCTCGATGATCGCGACGCCGCCTGGCTTCAGTACCCGGGAGATCTCGCAGATCGTGGACACCTGCTCGTCCTCGGCGAACAGCTCGTGGAACGCGGTCCACAGGCAGATGACCGCGTCGAACGCGTCCCACTTGTACGGCAGGTCCGTCATCGAACCGACTGCCCAGTCGATCGACAGTTCCTCCTCGGCCGCCTTCGCCTGGCCGGCCTCGATCAGGTTCGGCGAGATGTCCAGCGCGCGGACGACCTTGCCGGCCTTGCGCAGCGGCAACGCGACCCGGCCGTAGCCGCAGCACAGGTCGAGCACCGACTCGCGCCCGTCCAGCAGTTCCTCGACGGCCTTCACGATCGCCGCGTCCCGCTCGGGCGTGGTCCGCGCGGCCAGGCCGTCAGGCCCGAGTTCGGCGTACTCGGCCCGGCTGCGCAGTGCGGAGTTCAGCATGGGCGCCAGTATCCCGGTTACTCCGGGTCAGTTGTCCAGCGGTCGGCGCCCCAGCCGGCCGAGCACGACCGCGGCCAGCATCGAGACGACGATCGAGGTGTACGTCGCACCCAGCCAGCTGGGCACCGGCTGGTGGTTGAACAGCCGCTGCTGGATGTCGGTCCAGAACGGCGACCAACCGGGAACGGTGCCGGGGTTGACCAGCTGGTACGCGACGAAGCCGATCAGCCAGGCGACCGTCGGTTGCCAGCGGAACCGCGCCGTATCGGAAACGTCCCAGTTCATCTTGCTGACCACGAAGAAGTCCGCGATCGCGGCTGCGAACAGCGGGACGAAGACCGAGCCGATCAAGTAGAGGAACTGCGTGTAGTTGCCCAGGTCAACCATCAGCGCGAGGCCGGTGGCGATCACACCGATCGCGACCGAGATCCAGCGCCGGTCGACGTGGCCGATCAGGTTGTGCGTGGCCATCGTGGTCGAGTAGACGTTCGCGTACGCCTCGTCGACCTCGTCGACGAGCAGGACGAGCAGCGCGATCGCACCGGCCGGCAGGGTGACCAGTGCGGTGATCACGTCCTCGCTGTTGGTCTGCAGCGTCGCGACCGCGAACACCCCGAGCGCGTAGTATCCGATCGCTGCCAGGCCGTAGCCGAGCGAGGAGCCGGCGAACGCAGCCTTGTTGGTGCGCGAGTGCCGGGTGTAGTCGGCGGCCAGCGGCGCGAACGACACCACGCCCGCGGTGGCCAGGTCGACGGCCGGCCAGAAGCCGAAGACGCTGTCCTGCGGCAGGCCGTGCATCGGCTTGGTGAGCACCTGCACGAACAGGTACACCGACGCGATCAGCACCAGCCAGACCATGAACTTCCGCAGCAGCTTCACGCTGCCGAGCGGCCGGACCGCCATCACCGTCGCGATCACCCCGGCGAGTAGGACGAACACCCAGCGCCACCGCTCGCTCGTCACCGCGACCGCGGCCTGCGAGATGACGATGATCTCCAGGGTGGCCCAGCCGACGTTCTGCGCAATGTTCAGCACGGTCGGCACCACCGAACCCCGCCGGCCGAACAGGCCGCGCAGGCACGCCATCGCCGGCGCTCCGGTCTGCGAACCGAACACTCCAGCGCCACCGAGCACCAACGCGCCGATCCCGCAGCCGACGACGACCGCGAGCAGACCCTGCCACAAAGAGCCCGTGTACGCCGCCACCAGCGCACCGGTGACCGGGCCGAACAGCGAGATGCCGAAGTTCCCCCACAGGGTGAACTGATCGAAGAACCCGAGCGTGCGCGGGGCGTCCGTGGTCAGGACGAGCGGCGCCTCGGTGTCACTGGCAGGACGAACAACAGTATTGGTCATGATGACCCGCTCCCTACGCCGGCATTACCCGGTCAGGTTCAGGCGGTCGGCGACCCTGCTGTCACCCTCTCAGCCCGCGCAGATCGGTGCGAGCTCCCGCAAAGGTTGTTAGCCATCAACGATAGCGCGTGGGCGTGCCTGATGGTCCCGCGCCGTCGCGAGCAGGTGCTCGGTGCGGTGCATCGGCGTGCTGGAGTGAAGGCCTCGATGTGGTTCCATCGTGGCCTTTGCTCCAGTGCGGCGAGGTGCCGTGCCGAGTGCCGCGCAGTAGGCGGGGGACCGTCAGGCGCGCCCTAGTCGACATCGGGTACCGCGGCCGCTCGCTGGATGAGTGCGGCGACCTCGGGACCGTTGGTCAGCACCGGCATGTGCGCGCCAGAGTCCAGAGTCCTGGCCTCACCGTGGCTGAGCTCGGCCAACCGCTGGACCCAGTCGGCCGGCGAGATCAGATCATGCTTGCCGCGCACGATGACCACCGGCACCCGCACCTGTGCGACGGCCGTGGCCAGGTCGTGGTGCCGGGCGGCTTCCGCGGCCCGGGCGATCGAGGACAGCGTCGTCCGCGCGTACTGCGGGGTGACGACCCGGATCAGCCGGGGTGAGTCCGGCACAGCCGATCCCAGCCAGCGGACTGTCCGGTCCACCCAGCTCGACATCCGGATGTCTCCGGTCGGCCCCACGAAGACCAGGGCGTGGACCAGCTCGGGGTGGGTGATCGCGGTCTCGACCACGATCTGACAGCTCGCCGAGTGTCCGACCAGGACCGATCGCTCGCGGATCTTCTCGGCGAGTGCGACACCCAGGGCCCGCGGATGCAGGTCTTCGCGAGCCCCCGCCGGTTCGCCGTACCCCGGCAGCGTCACCACGTGGTACGGCGTTGTCAGGTGTTCGACCGTCTTGGCGTAGGACTCCGGCCCGAGTCCGAGGCCGGGGACGAGGACGACGGGTGCGCTCACTCCCAGGGCGCTTTGGCCGACGGGCCCTGGACGACCGGGTTGCTGACGTCGGGCTTCAGCTCGCGGTACCCGAGGGCGAAACCGGCGGCGAGGATCAGCAGACCGGTGCCGCCCCAGCCGTACGCCTTGGGCAGCCGGTCGATGGACTCGTCGATGGCGCCGAGTCCGGTGGACAAGACGATGATCAGCCAGATCAGGATCGGGATCACGGAGACCGCGACCAGCAGGAGACCGCCGAGCTCTATCGGGTCGGGCTGGCGCCCGGCCTTGCGACGGGCGAGCACGTCCCGGATCCACATCGTCAGCGCGGCCGCGCCGACCACGATCAGCAACAGTTGGCCGATCGTGTCGATCACGTCGGTCCGGAGCGGGTGGTTCAGCGGTGAGCCGGGTGCCTGGGAGATCTCACGGAGGGCGACGCGCTGAACGGACACCACGAGCAGGCCGTAGATCCCTGCGATGAGGGCGGCCAGTCCGACCACACGGGCGGCCCGAGGGTCACGGGGTGCGACGGGCTCGTCCCGTCCGTACTCCGGAAGTTCGTGCTGCTGCGGATGCGCCGCGGGACCGTAGGGGCTCCCGGGGCGGAAGTTCGGCGGCTGGGTATACGCCGGGCCCTGCGGCTGAGCGGCCGGCGGTTGGCCGGGCTGAGAGCCGTAGGGCTGGGGCCGCGCATAGGGGAAGGCCTGCTGGTCAGGGTGTTGGCCCGGTCCGTACGTGCCACCGCCGTACGGCGTGGGCGGGGCGTAGTGGTGCTCCTCACCGGACTGGTCGGGCTCGTCGCCCCGGCCGTACGTCGGGAACTCCTGTGACGACATCGCTGCTCCCTCCCGTCCGACTCAGCTTCTCACGAACAGGTGTTTGGCTCAGGTCGCCTTGATCGTCGGCCACGCATTTGGCAGGCAGCCGGCCAGGCCCTTGGTCTGCTGCATCATCACCGGCGCCGGGGTCTTCGCCTTGGTGCAGGTCGAGTGGCCGTGGCCGAGTGCGTGCCCGACCTCGTGGTTGACCAGGTAGTTGCGGTAGAGCGAGACGTCGCCGCCGTACGCCGGGATCGCGTACATCCACCGTTTGGCGTTGAGCACGACGCGGTCCTCGACCCGGCAGGACACCTCACCGCCGGTATCGAGCGGCAGGCAGAGCTTGTCGGTCAGGGTCGGCGTGGCCAGGATGATGCGCAAGTCGACGTCGGCCTTGTCGGTCCGCTCGAAGTTGACCGGGTGGACCGCCTGCCAGCCGCGCGGGTCGGTCAGCGTCTTGTGGATGATCGCGGCGACCGCGGCACCGTTCACGGACAGCCCTTGCTCGATCTCGACCCGGTAGGTCAGCTTGTCCCGCACCCCGGTCGCCTTGTTGAACCCGGGCACCACGGCGAGCTTGCCGCTGGACACGGTGACGTTCGGCTTCGACCCCTTGGGCTGCCGGGTCAAACTCGGTGCCGGGCGCAACGGAGTCGTGAACTTCTGCGTCGGCGTCGGAACCGGCGTCGGCGTACTGATCGGGACCTCGGTCGCCGGCGCGGTCACCGGCGTACTCACCCCGGCCGTCGCGTCAGCCGCCAGACTCCGGCGGTTGGTCACGTCCGGATGCATCACCACCACGGTCCCCAGCACAGCCAACGCCGTCACCGACAACCACTGCGCCTTGTGCGACTTCTTCCGGCTGTGCCGGCCACCGCGCCGCTTCCGAGCACGCGCGTCCGCACGCTGGCCAGTCCGCCCGGTGGTCATGTCAATTGACCCTACCGACTCCGCAGCGGTGGGCGAAAGGGGAGTTTCGTTAAGTCGCGCGTCGTCGGGTGGCTAGGGCATCACGACAACCTTCCCGGTGGCTTCGTTGTTCTCCATGTACTTGTGCGCCGCAACGATGTCGTCCAGGCCGAAGACGCGGTCGACGTTGGGCCGATAGGCGCCGGCTTCGATCTCGTGTACGACCCGCTGCATCACAGTCATGCCCGCGCTGCCCTTGAGGTTGTCGCTGTGGAATGCCGTGAGCTTGGTTCCGGAGGGGATCATCGCGATCGGTTCGAAGTCCGGGATCAGCCACCCACTGAGCGAGCCCGTCACACACACCGTCCCGCCACGGCGTACCAGGTGCAGTGAGTCGACCGCGGTGCTCGCCCCGACGAGGTCCAGAATATTGTCCGGGCCTTCGGGCCAGACTGCGTGCATGCCAGGCGCCAGGGACCCGCCGTCGTCGAGGAGCACGTGATCGACGCCGGCCGCGGCCAACGCGTCGATCTTGCCTCGCCGCCGCGTCGTGGCCGCGATCTCGACGCCGTAGCCGGACGCGATCGACACGGCCGCCATCCCCACCGACGAGGTCCCGCCGCGGATCAGCAACCGCCCCTCGCCACCCGGCACGATTCCCAACGCATCCAGCGAGCCTTGTGCGGTCAGGTACGTCTCAGGGAGTGCGGCCAAGACGTCCCAGGGCAACGTGGTGGTGACGGGCATCAGGAGCGAGTTCGGCAAGAGCGCGTACTCCGCATAGCCGCCGTCGAACTCCCGTCCCATCTCACCCATCACCGCCGCGACGGTCATCCCATCCGGCAGTCTGGGATCGGTCGAGGCCGCCACGACTCCCACACATTCGATTCCGAGCACCCGCGGGAACGTCACAGTGGGCGAATGCCCCTGCCGGGTCCTCAGCTCCGACCGATTCAAGCCCGCGCCCTTCACCTGAACCAGGCTCCAGCCCTCCCGAACCACTGGTATCGGCAGCTCGCGGATCTCCAATACTTCCGGGCCGCCTACCCTCACACAGACCGCCGCGCGCATCGTCGTCTTCATGCGTTCACTGTCGCCAGGAGGCGGCATGGCGGGCCACCGATAGAATGCCAACCTATGCCCGTTGGCCGCCAACTTGCCCCGTCCTCACAGCTGTGGCCGTCCGGAGGGGTACACCTCTGGCCGTCGGGGGGAACAAGCTCGGTCCAGTCCCATCCCCGTGGACACCTGGTGTACGCCGCCCGTGGCGTCCTGTCGGTGCACACGGAACGTGGCACCTCGATCGTGCCGGCCAATCGAGTCGCCTGGACCCCCGCCGGGTTCACGCACTATCACCGCGCCCACGGCAGCACCGATATGCGGATCCTCTTCCTACCGGCGTCCCTGGCCCGGCTCGTACCTGGCCATCCGGCCGTGTTCATGGTCTCCGACCTCGCCCGCGAGATCCTGCTCAACCTCACCGGCCCACGCAACTACGACCCAACCGTGCCCGCCTACGACCGCGCCGCGCAGGCTCGCGTCCGCCGAGTCCTGGTCGACGAGCTCCACGAAGCACACGAGCAGCCACTCCAGCTACCGGAACCACAAGACGATCGGCTGCAGGCGATTGCCCAGCGGCTGTACGACGACCCCGCGGACAACACCCCTCTGGCCGACCTGGGCCAGGCGATCGGAGCCAGCGCCCGCACTCTCAGCCGCCTGTTCCACAACGAACTAGGCATGACCTTCTACCAATGGCGCACCCAACTGCGCATCTACCAAGCCCTCGTCCTCCTCGCCGACGGCCACACCACCACCCACGTAGCCCACGCCTGCGGCTGGTCGAACCCGAGCACCTTCATCACAGCCTTCACCACCCTCCTCGGCACCACCCCCGGCCGCTACCAAACCAGCCACTTGCAGTACTAGTTCTCATGCCGTGCGGGTGCGGAGGAATTTGCCGAAGTGGGGGACGGTGAAGGCGACGGTGCCGCGTTCGGCGGAGAAGACGAGGCCTTTCTTGATGAGGCCGTCGCGGGCCGGGGAGAGGGACTGGGGTTTGCGGTTCAGGGTGCTGGCCACTTCGGCGGTGGGCACGGAGCCGTCGTCGACGCCGATGCCCAGCTCGGCCATGGCGCGCATGTACTCGCGTTCCGCGGGGGTGGCCCGTTCGTAGCGCGAGCCGAAGAAGCCGACGGTGAGTTCGGCGGAGGCCTCGGGGGAGGCGACCGCGACGTCCTTGATCGTGATCGGTGAGGTCGGGGCGTGGTCCCAGGTGGAGTGGGCGAACGCCTGGACGAAGTACGGGTACCCGTCGGTCTGGGCGTACAGCTCGTCCAGCGCCTCCTCGTCGTACTGAACGCCCTCGCTCTCCGCCGGGATCATCAGCGCCCGGTCGCATGCTTCCCGCGCGAGGCGGTCGACGCGGATGTAGCGGAAGAGCCGCTCGGAGTACGACTTGCTGGCGGACAGTACGGCGGGCAGATGCGGCAGACCGGCCCCCACGACGACCAGCGGGGCACTCTGCTGCGAGATCTCGTGGCAAGCAGCGCACAGCGCCGAGAGATCATCCGCACTGATGTCCTGCATCTCGTCGATGAACAGCCCGACGCCAACGGACAGGTCACCGGCCAGATCGGCCGCGTCCGTGAACAGCTCGATCAGATCCATCTCCAGATCACCGGAGTCGGCCCGCCCCTTCGCCGCGGCCACATCGACCGGCGGATGCCAACGGATCCCCTTCCGATCGTTCGCCGCCGTCCGCAGTGCAAAGGCCTTCAGTACGGCGCTGAACTGGTCGACCCGCTCGTCATCACGGTGCCGATGACCCAGCTCCCGCATCGCGGTGTGCATCGCCTGCGCGATCGGCAGCCGGATGCTCTGGTCCGGCCGGGCCTCGATCTTCCCGGTGCCCCACGCGCGCTTGATCGCCTGACTGCGCAGCGTGTTGAGCAACACCGTCTTGCCCACGCCGCGGAGCCCGCTCAGCACCAGACTCCGCTCCGGCCTGCCTGCCGCGACCCGCTCGAGGACCACCTCGAACTGCCGCACCTCGGTGTCGCGTCCGGCCAGCTCAGGCGGCCGCTGACCGGCGCCGGGCGCATAGGGATTCCGGATCGGATCCATGCTGTCACTGTATGAGCCCGTCTAGCGTTTTCCTTAGATTTGACGCTAGCCAGCGCGAGAGCGTGTCGCGAGCCTTCTCTATCGCTTTCTAGCGAAGAACCTAGATTCCGCTAGACCCGCCTAGCGGCCGGCCCCAGAGGTCACCGACCTGGTCGACCACTTGATGGGAGAACCCCGTCAAGCGGCCCCTTCTCCCGGCGAAATTCGGCAGGAGAAAGGGCGAGATGAGTGGACCTCCCCTCAAGTGGGGCCCCCTCCTCGATGTGGGGGCGATTTCACGGCTTGACCGGCTCTTGTGTGGTTTCCGTGGGTCCCCACTTCGGGCCACAGCCGGGGGCCGACTTTGTGCACCAGATCCGCACGCCGAGACCGTCGCAGTACGGATCTCGTCCACAAAGTGACCGATCGCGACGATGGATTGGGCAGCCGGACCTGTCCCGAGCGACCCATTTGATGGGTTGACCTACGAGATGGTGGGTTAGCACCCCGGAATCCGGTACGCGAACCCACCATCTGGTGGGCCCACCCATCAAATGGCGCGGGGCGCGGACGGGCGGAGCGCGCGAGGGGCGGGCGCGGCGCGCGGGGCTCGCGGCGCGGGCGCGGACGGGCGGGCCGGGGTGGACGGAGGGTTGGGTGTGGTGTCGGGGGCGCTTCAGGGCGGGGTCGCACTATGGTTCCCGCATGGTTGAGCGGGTGGAGTGGGCTGGGCAGGCGGGGGCGCTGTACGAGCGCGTGCATCAGCAGTACGTCGGTGGTGCGCGCAAACTCGAGGCGCTGATCGACGAACTGATCGGCGAAGAAGAAGGCATCAACTACCTCAGCGCGACCGCCCGGGCGAAGGATCCGGAGTCGTTCCTGGCGAAGGCGGCCAAACCGCGTCCCGACGACCCGGCCCGGCCCAAGTACGACGATCCGCTGAACCAGATCACCGACCTCGTGGCGGCCCGGGTGATCACGTTCCTGGTCGAGGCGGTGGACCGGGTGTGCGAGGTGATCGAGGCCGAGTTCGACATCGTCGAGCACACCGACATGGGCGCGCACACCCGTGCCCAGGGCGTGTTCGGGTACGCGAGCAAGCACTACCTGGTCCGGCTGAACGCGCATCGCCGGGAGCTGCCGGAGTACGCCGTACTGAAGAACCTGACCATGGAGATCCAGGTCCGGACCGCGGTTCAGCACGCGTGGGCCGAGTTCGAGCACGACATCCGGTACAAGCTGGACATCCCGCCGGACCGCAAGGCGGAGTTCGACCGGCGGTTCCTGCTCGCGGCGGCGTTGATGGAGCTGGCCGACAACGAGTTCACCGAGATCGACCGGCTGTATCGCGAGCTCGCGGCCGCCGAGCCGGACAAGACCCCGCGGGACCTGACCACGCCGACGCTGACGTCGTACCTGACCCGCCGCTACCCGGACGCGCCGCACGCCAAGACGAACCATTACGCGTGGATGCTCGGCATCCTGGGCCGGCTCGGCGTCACCACCGAGGAGCAGCTGACCGAGCTCCTCACCGGGATCGACAGCGCCGCCGTGCAGGTCGCGATGACGCACCGCTTCCCGGCCGGGACGGTACGACGCCTCGACGACGACCTGCTCGCCGCGAAGGGAGCGGCGTACGTCGACCTGTTCCCCGACGAGGACCGCCGGCAGAAGATCCTCCGCGGCCGGCTCAAGGCGCTCGGCCGCGCCGGCATCATCGAGCCTTGACGAGGTCTTCCGCGACGGAAGCCGCCGTACGACGGGCCCAGGCGCTGGTCGTGATCAGGCCGAGCACGAGGACCAGCACGCCACAGCCGGCGATGATGTACCAGCACAGCTGTGCGGCGTCGACGAAGCCGGTCTCGAGCGGGCCGACCAGCCGAGCGGTCAGGACCGAGCCGGCGATCGCGACGCCGAGCGACACTCCGACCTGGCGGCTCGTCGAAGCGATTGCGGCCGCGACGCCGGCCTGGGAGCGCGGCATCCCGGAGACCGCGGCGTTCGTGATCGGCGCGTTCAGCATCCCGAACCCGAGACCGAAGATCAGATAGCCGGCCAGCAGCACCACGGTCGAGGTGGAGAGGCCCAGCCGCGACAGCAGCAGCCCGGAGACCGTGAGCCCGCACCCGGCAACCACCAGCGGCAGTCGTGGTCCGCGATGCCCGACCAGCCAGCCGGACAACGGCGCGAACACGACCGTCATCGCCGCCATCGGCAACGTCAGCAAGCCGGCGTGCAGCGCGGAGAACCCGCGCACCGACTGCAGATACAGCGAGTTCAGGAACAGGAACCCTGACAGCGCCGAAAACCCGCAGATCGCGATCAACGTCGCGCCCGAGAACGGCGCACTCCGGAAGAACCGCGGATCGAGAAGTGGTTCCTCCCGGCGGCGCTCGTACAAGACCAGAGAAACCAACGCGACTGCGAAGAGCGCGAAGCACCCGATGATCAGCGGTGAACCCCACCCGGCCGACCGCCCCTCGATGATGCCGTAAATCAGGCTGCCGAGCAGCAGGACGACGAGCACCTGCCCGACCGGGTCGATCCGCCGCGGCACCGCGGCCCGCGACTCGGGCACGAAGAGCGCGGTCATGCAGTACGGCGGCCACCGCGACCGGCACGTTGATCCAGAAGATGTACCGCCAGCCCGCCGCGTCGACGAGCGCACCGCCGACCACCGGCCCGACCGCCAGGCTGAGCCCGACCACACCGCCCCAGACCCCGATCGCCTGGGCGCGTTCACGCGGATCGGTGAAAGTGTTGGTGATGATCGACATGGCCACCGGGTTGAGCATCGATCCGCCGACCGCCTGCACCATCCGGAACACGATCAGCAGGTCGATGGTCGGCGCGAATCCGCACAGCAGCGACCCGATCCCGAACACCACCAGCCCGGCCTGGAACGTCCGCCGCCGCCCGACCCGGTCCGCGGTCGAACCGGAAACCATCAGCAAGCTGGCCAGGACCAGCGTGTAAGCGTCGATGGTCCACTGCAATTTGGTCACCGACGCGTCGAACTCGGAGCGGATGGCCGGAAGCGCCAGGTTCACGATCGTGGAGTCCAGCCCGACGATGAACAGGCTGGAGCAACAGATGCCGAGGATCAGCAGCCGCCGCCCCCGCGTCAGCTCCTCCACCCGGCTCCCCTCCGATCGTCCGTTGAATACTGTACTAGCGCCACCGGAAACGATTCCCGCCAGCCCGGGACAGGTTCACGTCCTTCCCCGCCACCGTCCCGGTCAGATTGAAAAGCGTTGGCGGACTGTCGGCGGGGCCACCTAGGCTTGATCCATTCGCCTGGTCAGGTGTCTCTTTCTCAACCCTCCTACGCCTCTTGCGAGACGTCATGTCGCTGCGCCTCATTCCTTATGCCGACCCGGGTGTGCCCGACACCAGGTCCGGCCTCCGACTCATCCTCTGGCTGGAGCACCAGCAGCTGCGCGGGCAGGCCGTCGCAGTGTTCTGGGGACTCCTCTACTTCGGCGGTATCGCCGCCGCTCCGGTCGCCGTCGGTCTCGCCGTCCAGGCGGTGATCGACCTGTCCTGGCCCAAGCTGATCCTGGCCGGACTGCTGCTGCTGGCGTTCGGCGCGGCCAAGGCCGGTGCCGACTCGTTCTTCCACCGCGCCGTGGTGACCAACTGGATCGGTACGGCGTCGCGCCTGCAGCAACTGCTCTTCCGCAAGGCCGCGGAGCTGGGCTCGCTGCTCACCCGCCGGATCGCCGCGGGCGAGGTCGTCGCCGTGAGCAGCGGCGACGTGGAGAAGATCGGCTGGTTCGTCGAGGTGCTCGGCCGATTCGTGGCCGCGCTGCTGACCTGCTTCGCCGTGGTGATCGGCCTGCTGCTCTACGAGCCGCAGCTCGGGCTGGTGGTCGCCATCGCCGTTCCGGTGCTGGCGTTCTCGATCGTGCCGCTGATGGGTCCGGCCGAGCGCCGCGCGGACGTGCAGCGGGCCAAGGGCGGCCGGGCCACCGAGCTCGCCGCCGACACCGTCGCCGGTCTGCGCGTGCTGCGCGGCATCGGTGGCGAGGAGCTGTTTCTGGACCGCTACCGTGCGGCCTCGCAGGACGTACCGGGCCAGCGCGGTCCGCAGTGCCCGGATGTGGTCGCTGATCGCGGCTCTCCAGGTGCTGCTGTTCGGGCTGTTCCTGGTGGTGGTCGTGTGGCTGGGCGTCCGGCTGGTGATCTCCGGCCAGATCTCGGTCGGCGAGCTCGTCACGACGTACGGGCTCGTCACCTTCATGCTGGTGCCGTTGCACACGTTCGAGGAGACGGCGAGCGCGTTCATCTTCTCGAAGGTGTCGGCGCGCCGGGCCGCGCGCGTGCTGTCGCTGCAGCGGACCGACGAGACCATGGGCACCGCGGCGGCCGACCGGCCCGACGGTGACCTGCTCGACCCGGTCTCCGGTCTGCACGTCCCGACCGGCAGCTTCACCGCGGTCGTCTGTGGTGACCCCGACGCGGGTGGCCGGCTGGCCGACCGACTGGGTGGTCACAGCCCGACGGCCGAGGACCACGAGGCCTCGGTGCTGCTCGACGGCGTCGCGCTGGACGACCTTCCGCTGGAGTCCGCGCGGACCGTCGTACTCGTGCAGGACAAGGACCCGGTGCTGTTGTCGGGGACGGTGCGCGAGCTGTTCGACGTGCCGGCGAGTGGAGCGGTCTCTCCGGAGACTGCGCTCGACGCTGCGCAGTGCACGGACATTCTCGACGTACTGCGGCAGACGCTGCCGGCCGGTGAGTCGGACGCGATGAAGGCCGTTCTGACCGAGCGCGGACGGTCCCTGTCCGGTGGGCAGCGGCAGCGGGTCGCCCTGGCCCGTTCGCTGTACGTCGACCCACCGGTGCTGGTGCTGGACGAGCCGACCAGTGCGGTGGATGCGCACACCGAGGCCCGGATCGCCGACAGTCTGCGGCTGCTGCGTGCCGGCCGGACCACTGTGGTGTTCACCTCCAGCCCGCTGATGCTGGACCGCGCGGAGCGAGTGGTCTTCGTTCCGGACGGCCGCGTCGACGCGGTCGGGACCCACCACGAGCTGGTGCTCACCAACCCGCGCTACCGCGCGGTCGTGACCCGCGAAGTCGAACCAACCCTCGAGGAGTCGGCGTGAAGCGCCCTCTGTACGACCCGGCCGCGCCACAGGAAGCGGCGCGGCTGCCGGTGGCGGGCAACGCGACCGTGCGCGCCTACCTGAAGACACTGTTCCGCCGGCACCGCCGCGCGTTCGGCTGGCTGACGCTGGTGAACGCGGTGGCGGCGCTGAGCGGCATGGTCGGGCCCTGGCTGCTCGGCAACGTGGTGGAGACGCTGTCGCAGGGCAGCACCGATGTGAAGCTGCCGTCCGTGGTGATCGGGTTCGTCATCGCCCTGATCGTGCAGACGGTGTTCGTCCGGCTCACCCGCCTGCGCGGTGCGGTGCTCGGCGAGGAGATGCTCGCCGACCTGCGGGAGGACTTCCTGGTCCGGGCGGTCGGACTGCCGCCCGGCGTTCTGGAGCGGGCCGGGACCGGTGACCTGCTGTCCCGGATCACCACCGACGTCGACCGGCTCTCGCACGCGATGCGGGACGCCGTACCACAGCTGACCATCGCGGTGATCTGGGCGGCGACTGCTGATCGGTGCGCTGATCGTGACCGCGCCCGAGCTGGCGGTGGCGGTGGTGATCGCGGCCCCGCTGCTGATCATCGGTGGCCGCTGGTACTTCCGCCGTGCGCCATCGGGGTACCGGTCGGAAGCCGCCGGGTACGCCGCAGTGGCCTCAGGACTGGCCGAGACCGTCGACGCCGGCCGGACCGTCGAGTCGCACCGGCTCGGCGACCGCCGGATCAAGCTGGGCGACACCCGGATCGGTCAGTGGGTCGCCTGGGAGCGATACACCCTGTACCTGCGGATGATCCTGTTCCCGGTGATCAACATGACCCACACGATCGCGCTGGCCGCCGTACTGGTCATCGGTGGCGGTTTCGCCATCCAGGGCTGGCTCACCGTCGGCGCACTCACCACAGGTGCGCTGTACGTCCAGATGCTGGTCGAGCCGGTCAACATGATGATCCGCTGGTACGACGAGCTCCAGGTGGCGCAGGTGTCACTGGCCCGGCTGGTCGGCGTCCGTGAGATCGAAGAGGCCGCCACCGATGGAGTCGCCGAGCCGGAGGGCCGGACTGTGCTGGCCGACGAAGTACGGTTCGGCTACCTGGAGGGCCGGGACGTGCTGCACGGTGTCACGCTGACTGTGCAGCCGGGTGCCCGCGTTGCGCTCGTAGGCCCTTCTGGAGCAGGGAAATCGACGCTGGGCCGGTTGCTGGCAGGCATCTACTCGCCACGGGTCGGTGACATCACCCTGGGGGGTGCCGCGCTCGATCAGATGTCGGCCGAGCAGGTCCGGAGTCACGTCGCCCTGGTCAACCAGGAGCACCACGTGTTCGTGGGCAGTGTCCGGGACAACCTGCGGCTGGCCCGGCCGGAGGCCTCGGACGCCGACCTGTGGGCGGCACTGCGCTCGGTCGACGCCGCACGGATGGGTCGCCGGGTTCGACGACGGGCTGGACACCGAGGTGGGGTCCGGTGGGGTCTCACTGACTCCGGCCCAGGCTCAGCAGGTCGCCCTGGCGCGGCTGGTGCTGGCTGACCCGCACACGCTGGTCCTCGACGAGGCGACCTCGTTGATGGACCCGCGCGCCGCCCGGCACCTGGAGCGATCCTTGGCCGGAGTGCTGGCCGGCCGGACCGTGGTAGCGATCGCGCACCGGTTGCACACCGCCCACGACGCGGACGTGATCGCGGTCGTGGAGGACGGCAAGATCGTCGAGCTGGGCGGTCACGACGAACTGGTCGATGCCCAGGGCCCGTATGCGGCGCTCTGGCATTCCTGGCACGGCGAGCGCTGATCCGGCACCGGGGGCAGGGTGTGAGGCTGCCCCCGGTGACCGCCAGTCGTGTGAGGATGGGTCGGTGCTGACAACGCTGTTCTCGCTGACATCCACGATGGCGCTCGACGTGAACGAGGAGGGTCGCCTTCTCGTCCTCTACGACGGCACCGGCGTCCGCCAGGTCAACGAGATCGCACCCGACGGGACGTGGCGAGCGCTCACCGACCTCGGCGACACCTGCCGCGGGGCACGGTTCGTCCCGGAGAGCCGGCAGGTGGTCGTCGAGCACGACACCGGCGGCGACGAACGCGGCCAGCTGTCGCTGCTCGATCTGGACGACCCAGGGCTGCCCACGCTGACGCCGCTCGTCCACGACCCCGACTACATCCACCACCTGGTCGACGCCAAGCCCGGCCGGGTCCTGTTCACCACGAACCGACGCAACGGCGTCGACTTCGACCTGGTAGCCCACGACCTGGCGACCGGCGCGGACACGGCCCTGTACGACGGCGGCGGGTGGGTGATGGCCGTGAACCCATCACCGGACGACCACTGGGTCGTGCTGTCCCTCGCGAGCGCACCGGCGAACTCGATGCAGCTACTGCTGGTCGACACGGCCACGCAGGCCGTCACGGAGCTGACTCCGGCCGACGCGCACAACGACCAGACCGCGGTGTCCTGGCTCCCTGATTCCACGGCCTTCTTGGTGTCGAGCAACGCAGGCCGGGACCGGATGGCGCTGCGACGGTACGACGTCGCCGACGCCGTGTGGAGCGACGTACTCGCGGACGACGCCCGCGACCTGGCCGGTTGGGTCTCACCCAACGGTGAGTACCTGTTGGTCGGCGTACTCGAGGATGGCGAGGTTTCGCTGGCGCTGCACGGGCTGGACGGCTTGGCGATCGCACCGCTCGACCTGCCCGCGGGTGGCTGCGCGGCGTTGACGATGGCGACGCCGGATCCGCTCTGGTCGTCGGACGGCTCGTTCGCGGCGATCACCTACAACTCACCGATCACTCCGCCCACGGTGTTCCGGTACACCCCGTCGACCGGCGAGGTCGTGGAGCTGCGATCGCCAGGGCAGGCGGAGCCACCGGCCGAGCTCGAGCACCCGCAGAGCCTGCGGGTGCCGTCGTTCGACGGTGAGCAGGTCCCGGTCTTCGTGTTCCGCCCGACCGGTCCGGATCTGGGTTCCACCGTGGTCCACGTGCACGGCGGTCCCGAGGGCGCGGCGATGCGCCTGTGGAGCCCGATCATCTCGTCGCTCGCGGCCGACGGCCACACTGTCGTCGTACCGAACGTCCGCGGCTCAGCCGGGTACGGCAAGCGCTGGTACTCGCTCGACGACCGCGAGCTGCGGCTCGACTCGGTCAAGGACCTGGCCGCAATCCACACCTGGCTCCCGTCGATCGGCGCCGACCCGGAGCACGCCGCCCTGTGGGGTGGTTCGTACGGCGGCTACATGGTGCTGGCCGGGGTCGCCTTCCAGCCCGACCTGTGGGCGGCCGGTGTGGACATCGTCGGGATCGCCTCGCTGGTGACGTTCCTGGAGAACACCTCGGACTACCGCCGGGCGATGCGGGAGCGCGAGTACGGCTATCTCGCGACGGACCGGGACTTCCTGGAGTCCGCGAGCCCACTCAGCCGCGTCGACGACATCCAGGCGCCGCTGTTCGTGATCCACGGCGCCAACGACCCACGGGTGCCGCTGTCCGAGGCCGAGCAGATCACGGCCGCCCTGACCAAGCGCGACGTACCGTGCCAGCTCCTGGTCTACCCGGACGAGGGCCACGGCCTGGCCAAACTGAAGAACCGCCTCGACGCGTACCCGCAGGCCTTCACCTTCCTGCGGGAGCACCTCACCAGAGCGGAGTGAGGGTCCGCGCGGTCGCGTCGAGCCGTACCGGCAGTCCGAGCGGTACGGCGAGGTTCAAAGTCCTCATGCCCGATCGCCGCGCCCTCCACGATCGGTACGCCGAGCGGCTCGAGTCGCTCGTGCACCACATCCCCGATCGGATCCTCTGCCTCACTGAAGTCCCCGACCACGACACCGGTGACCTCGTCGAACCACCCGGACCGCAGCAACTGGGTGAGCAGCCGGTCCACCCGGTACCCGTCCTCATTGACGTCCTCCAGTACGACGACACCCGCCGGCGCCGCGTAGGTCGGCGTACCGAGGCTCGACGCGAGCAACGCCAGGTTGCCGCCCCGCAGGCGTCCCTCCGCTACGCCACCGACCACAGTGCGAGCGCCGGCAGGCGCTAGCAGGTCAGTCACGCTCTCTGGCTCGAACAGCAACGCACGCAGCCGCTCCCGTCCATCCGGTACGCCCAACTGCTCCACCGCGGCCGCCATCGGGCCGTGGATCGTGACCAGGCCCCGCGCGTTCAGCGGCTCGTGCAGTGCGGTGATGTCGCTGAACCCGATGAACCACTTCGGCACCTCGACCAGCTCGTCGAAGTCGACGTACTCGAGCATTCGCTGCACGCCGTACCCACCGCGCGCGCAGAACACCGCAGCGAACCGCTCGTCCAGCCAGGCCGCCCGCAAGTCCTCGGCCCGCGCCTTGTCGTCCGCGGCGAGGTAGCTCAACAGCTCATGCCCGGCCAGCACCGACGGCATGACCTCGACCTCGAGGCCCCACGCCTCCAGGTGCTCGACCCCGATCGCGAGCCGCTCCGCCTGCACCCGCCCCGACGGCGCCACCACAGCCACCCGATCACCACTCCGCAGCCGCTGCGGCACCACCACGTCAGTCATTCCGCAGACGCTACCCGCCACCCCCCTCGACTCCTCTGATGGGCTAGCCCATCAGACGGCGGGTTCCCAAGCGGATCCCCGTGGGCCAACCCACCACCTGGTGGGTCAACCCATTGCGTGGGGCTCGGCCGAGGACGGGGCCGGTTTGGACGGGTTACCAGGTCACCTCGAGGGTGGTGCTCTTGGAGACCCCGTTCACGGTGACGCCGAGTTGGGCGGTGCCGGGGCGGAGGGCGGTCAGTTGACCGGTCGAGGGGTCGTACGACGCCACGGCCCAGAACGGCGCGGTCTTGGCCGGGCCGATGTGGAGGAACGTCGAGCCCCACCAGTCCGACGACACCGGGAACGCCACCGGGACCTGGCGACCGTCCTGGACGACCGTCGCCGACGCCGGACGCCGTCTGACCGCGCCGGAGCGACGCTGGGCCGGTGAGCTCGAGCGAGTCCACGTGCGGCCGCAGCTCGACCTGGAACCAGGACCGCTCGGGTGCCGACCACTTCCGCTCGCCGGCCGGGGCCGCCGTCGCCTTCGGGTCGATGCCGACCAGGGCCCAGCCGGTAAAGCCGCCCGCGTCCGGAGCGGCGGCCGGGCTCTTGCCCGAGTTGCCGGTCAGCGGCAGCAGTACGCCGTCCGTCCGGGTCGCCGCGAAGGTCCCGGCATGGGCCGCCATGTACGCCGCGCCCTTACCGGTCGACGACCGGAAGTCGGCCAGCCACTGGACGATCATCGCGGCTTCCTTGCGGTCGCCGAGCTGCGAGTTCTGCGTCGGCGACGGGTCGTCGATCGGGTGGTGCGCCATCACCACCACGTTGCGGATCGCCTTGTTCGTCGCGGCGTCGTCCAACTGCTTGCGCAGGTCGAGGATCTGATCGAACCCACCGGCCCGCAGCGAACCGAGCGACGAGTCGCGCAGGATGAACCGCGTGCCCTTGTGATCGAACGTGCTGGTCGCCGGCCCGAACACCTTGGTCCACTCGGACAGGTCACCCGGTCCGTACGTCTCGTGGTTGCCCGGCACGTAGTGCACCGGCACCTTGCCCGCGACCTCTTCGTCGATGATCTGCTTGGCCAGCGCGATGTCCGGCCGCGAACGCGCGGTCGACGAAGTCGCCGTTGATCACCAGGAAGTCCGGGTTCTGCGCGAGCGCCTCGCGGATCGTCCGCCGGGCCTGCTTGACGTAATCCGAGTTCGGGTCGTCGGAGGTGAACTGCGCGTCCGACATCACCGCGAACCGCCACCGGCCGCCACCGGTCACCGTCCCGTCGGTCACCACCATCGGGTCGACCACCTTCGCCGGCGGCTCCACCGTCACCGGCGGCGCGCTCCGTACGGTCAGGTCGTCGATGATGATCCGGCCCGAGTACTGCCGGGTCGGCACGGTCTCCACCACGTAGATCCGCCAGAACCGCAGCGGCATCGTCAGCCCGGGCGGGATGTCGGCCTCGACGTACTTCCAGCCCGTCCAGTCCACCGCGGCCGCGAGGTTCAGCGTCTGCGCGGTGCCACCGGCGGCGTCGTACGCGTTCGCCCGCAGCCATGCGCCCTTGCCGTCGCCGTAGATCCATGCGCCGAGCTTCTGCGGCTGCCCCGGCAGCGTCTGCTGCGGAGTCTGCGAGAGGTACGCCGCTCGCGTCGCCGTACTCCCGGTCAGCGAGTAGTCGAGCGCGATCGCCTGACCACCGTCATGTCCTTCGGCGGCGGATCGAGACGCCGTCGCCGCTCCGACCGGTACGGCGTTCGCCGCCCACTTGCCGAGGTCGTCGACCTCGTCCACGACCGTGCTGGCGAGGCCGGCCGTGACGCTGAGCTGGGTAGTCAGGGTGCCGACCTTGGCGGTGATCACGGTCGACACCGCGTCGTTGCTGAGGGCATTCACATCGAATCCGTTGCCGCGCGCAACCACCTTGACCACGGCCGGGTCGAAGGTCAGCGTGACGTCCCGCGGTTCGATCCAGGTCGAGAAGCCGTCGGCGTCGTACCCGTCGACCTCGAAGAAGCCCTTGGCCGTTGCGTCCGACAACGACACCTGCCGGGTCGACGGTGCCAGGCGGGTCGGCGTACCGAGGACTGTCATCGGGAACCTCCCGTTCGCCGTACCGCGGGCTGCCGTGATCACTGCATCGCCGGCCTTTCGACCCGTCACCACACCGTGCTGGTCGACGCGGACATTGCTCCCGCCGAACCAGTACGGCGTACCCGTCGCGGGAGCGTAGGTCTCGTCGTGACCGGTGGCGGTGAGGACGCGACTGAGGCCGGTGAGGACGCGGGAGCTGCGCGAGAGGTCGGTGTCCGGCTCCTCGGCCGCCGTACCCAGCGCCTCGACGCGGAAGCCCTTGAGCTTGCCGGAACCCTTGACGGGCAGCAGTCCGAGACCGTTCGGGATCACGCGCTCGCCGCCGTCGGACGGGTCGTTGACGACCTGCGGCGCCGCCTTGCCCGGCGTACGGGCCAGCATCGTCGACGAGCCGCCGCCGTCCAGGTTGAGCGCGTCGTCGGCCCCGAGGCCGATCATCAGCTGACCCATCTCCTTCAGCGACAGGCCGCGGGAGCCGGTCGCCCGGCCGTCGACGGTGAGCAGGATCATCCGGCTGCCGTCGGCGTCGAACCCGATCGCGGTCCGCGGCGCGAGGTCGGCGTCCGGCACGTCGTCGGGGACCTTGCCGTCCTTCGCGAGCTGCTGGTTGCCGCTGATGCCGACCGCGACGTTCGCCGCGTCCGGCCGCAGTCCGTACTGCACGTCGACCTTGTCGCCCAGTTCGAGAGCGGTGAGCGCGTCGGCGCCGGCCTCGCGGCCGATCAGCGCCTGCTCGTTCGCGGCCAGCGGGGTGGTGCCCGGAGTGGTGGCCGACGAGACGACCACACCGTCGCGAAGGATCACCTCGCGCACGGTCGGCAGGCCGTCCACGGTCCTGGTCCGGGCCGCGTCGCCCCACTCCGGGGTGTAGAGGCCGATGCCGCCGGAGTTGACGGTCGGCGAGTTGAGGTTGGTCAGCTCGAGCTTCGTCGCGTCGTCGTCGGTCGCCGTACCTTGCAGGAAGAGCTGGGCGATGCTGCCGAGACCGTCCTTGCCGATCACGGCGGTGTCGTTGTGGCCGGCCGCCGGAGCGTTGATCAGCCGGCCGGTCCGCTCGACCCCGACGCCGAGCGGCGCGGTGGTGTCGTTGATGTCGAAGAAGTCACCGTTGACGCCGGCGATCGCGCCCTTTCGCGCCAGTTGCTGGCTCAGCGGCGTACCGCCGGAGACCTTGCCGGTGTTGACCAAGTCGACCGTCACGCCGTGCTTGTCCAGGTCGGTGGCGAGGATGTCGCCACGCAACCAGCCGCGGGCGTCGAGCCGCTCGAACGCGGTGTAGTTGACGCCGGGCGCGACCGGGCTGTCCTCGCCGGCTCGTCACCAGCCCTTCGCCGGCCGGCGCGATCGCGACGTCGGAGATGTCCGAGCTCGACGACGAGGACCGCTGCGCCTCGACCGGCTGCGGGCCGGGGACCGGTTGCGCGTACGCCGGGTTGAGCGCGACGCCGGCGAACAGACCGCCGATGCCGAGCGTGGTGGCGAGTGGACGGAAGAGCGACACGAGAGCCTCCCCAGCGTGGACGGACGCGGCCATCCGACGCCGTGCGCTCTACCGCTGCATGAGGCACAGGTGTACGCCGGTCAACCGACCGGTGACAAAGTAACGCCTCCGGAGGCTGACCGGAAGGTTTTCTCCTCCAGTGAACCTCAGTTCGTGCTGATCGGGCGGCCCATGGTCTGCCAGGCGTGCATGCCGCCGTCCAGGTTGATCGCCTCGCGGCCGACCGTGTTCAGGAACTGGGTCGCCATCCCGGACCGGCCGCCGACGGCGCAGACGCAGAGCACCTTCTGGTCCAGCGGCACCTCGCCGACCCGCTCCTGCAGTTCGCCGAGCGGAATGTGGTTGGCACCCTCGATGTGTCCGCGGTCCCACTCGTCCGGCTCGCGGACGTCGAGCACGAACGCCTCCGCCAGCAACGCGTCGTCGAGATCGGCCACGACGACCGAGGGAATCTCCTGGTTCTGGAACATGCGACCAAGCATGTCAGATCAGCGCGGGAATGCGATTGCCCGACCGGTGCGAAAACGTATTGACACCGGGCGCCCGATTGCGGACCGTGGCTCGGAGGAGGCGTCGGCGGTGGCACTGATACAGGGGATCCCGGGGGAGTTCGAGCCGCAACCCTGGGGCGAGGCAATTCTGCGGAGTCGCGAGCTCCTGCTGCTCCGGATCCGTCGCCGGCCGCCCGACCACGAGGTCCGCCTGCCCGGTCTGGCCACCGCCCCGCTGCACGTCGTCGAGGACCGTACCGGCAGGGCACTGACCTGGCGGCACGACGGCGACGACCTGATCGTCCGGCTGCCCGACTCCGGCGAGCCGCCGGTCGTCCGGGTCGCCCTGCAGGGCAAGCTCCGGATCGTCCCGCCGGACACCGTCACCGCCAACGCCGACGGCGTCTGGGACCTCACCCCGACCGGTACGACGGCCCACCTGGTCGCCCGCCGCTCGACGGACGTCGCCCTGCGTTTCGTCGGCACGATGGATCCGGACGCCCAGCAGCACATCCGCCTGGCCGGCCGGAGGTACCTCGTCTCCGGTCATCAGCTGCTGCGCACGACGATCGGCCCGTTCCCGATGCCGGCTCGACGAGTGCTTCCGCTGATCGTCCCCACCGGCGTACGACGGATGCTCGTGGCGCCGGTCGGCACGGTGCTGGCTTCGGTCCACCTGAGCGGTCCCGCCGAGCTCACCATCCTGGTGACGAACTTCGGCCGGGCGCGGGTACGTGGAGAGGTCGTCCTACCGCTGCCGCCGGGGTGGTCCGCCACGGATCGCCAGTGGTCGTTCGACGATCTCGGGCCGGGCCGGTCGATCGGCTGGGCGACCCAGCTCGACGGCCCGGCAGGTGCACACGAGCTGCGGGTCCGGCTCGATGCGGGCCGGCGCTCGGCGTCGTCGCCGTACGTCGTTCACCTGTGACAGGTTGAAATCTGGCAACGTTTCACTTGTACTGAGGCTGATCGATCTTCCGCCCCGATCGAGGAGTCACCCATGCATTCCGTCCTGCCCAGAACCCTGCGGTTGTTCGCCGCCGGAATCCTGCTCACAGGTGGCATCACCACCACGGCAACCGCCGCACCCGCGTCCACAGCGCCAGCCGCGACCACCGCCGTACGTGCGCCCGCCCTACCGTCGAAGGTACCCGCCGGGGCGTTGGACGCCACCGGCTACTGGACCGCCGAGAAGATGCGCACCGCGATCCCGGCCGACCGGCTCGGTGATGCCGCAACCCCTGCAAAACAAGGGCCTTCCGGCTCGAGCGGGATCGCGTCCCAGCCGGTCGCGCCACTCGGGCACAAGCTCGCGAACGACGCCGTCCCGAGTACGGCGGGCAAGCTGTTCTTCGTCGACAACGGACTCAACTACGTGTGCTCGGCGTCGACGGTCAACAACAACTACAAGAACCTGATCATCACCGCCGGGCACTGTGTGCACAGTGGCGCCGGTGGTGCTTGGCACTCGAACATCGTATTCGCGCCGGCGTACTACGACGGCGAGTCCGGTTACGGCCTCTGGAACTGGAGCCAGGCGCGCACCTTCAATTCCTGGATCGACAGCAGCGACTTCAGCCACGACCAGGCGTTCGTCACGCTGCAGCAACGCAACGGCGCCAACCTGATCGACGCGGTCGGCGGGAACGGACTGGTCTGGGGCAACAGCACGAGCCAGCCGGGCGCCCGGATCTGGGGCTGGCCGGCCGAGGCGCCGTACGACGGTCAGATCCCGTACTACTGCGACGGCGACACCTTCGCGTGGGGTGGCTCCGACGCGGCCCTCACGTGTTCGATGAACGGCGGCGCGAGCGGCGGACCGTGGCTCAAGGACCGCATCGACGCGAACCTGGGCTACGTGTTCGCAGTGACGTCGCGACGGACGACGAGCGGTACGCCGACCCTGCTGTCGACGCCGAACACGCCCGACGTGAAGACGATGTTCGACGCGATGACTACCTGAGCAGCGTGACTAATTGAGCAGCTTGACTGCTATTTGAGCAGCTTCGACAGGCGGCGGTCGGCCAACGGCTTGCCGCCTGTCTGGCAGGTGGCGCAGTACTGCAGCGACGAGTCGGCGAAGCTCACCTCGCGGACGATGTCACCGCAGATCGGGCACTTCTGGCCCTTGCGTCCGTGCACCCGCAGGCCCGACTTCTTCTCCGACTTCAGGTCCTGTACGGCGAGGCCGGCGGAGCGATCCACCGCGTCCTGCAGGGTTTCGCGCATGGCGTCGTACAGGATCTTCAGCTCGTCCTCGGAGAGGTTGGCGGCCGGCTTGAACGGGCTCATCTTGGCGACGTGCAGAATCTCGTCGGAGTAGGCGTTGCCGATGCCGGCGATGACCGACTGGTTCCGCAGGACGCCCTTGAGCTGCACCCGGCCCTCCCGCTTGAGGATGTCGCCGAAGTCCTCGAGCGACAGCGTGAACGGATCCGGCCCGAGCCGCGCGATCCCCGGCACCTCGGCCGGATCGCGGACGACGTACACCGCGAGCTTCTTCTGCGTACCCGCCTCGGTCAGGTCGAACCCGGAGCCGTCGTCCAGCACCGTCCGCAGCGCGATCGGCCCCTTCCCGGGCCGCACCAGCCCGGTCGACTGCTCCTCTCTCCATCGCAGCCAACCGGCCCGCGCCAGGTGAATCACCAGGTGCACACCCTGCGCGGAGATGTCCAGGAACTTCCCGTGCCGCTGCACGTCGTCGATCAGCAACCCGACCAGCGCCGAGATCGGCGGGTCGTACGTCTTCAACGCACTGATCGCCGTGATGTCCGCACGCACGAACGCCCGCCCGACGGCACGCTCCCGCAGGAACTCCGCCAGCGACTCCACCTCCGGCAACTCAGGCACGCACCCAGTGTGCCAAAAGCCTGGGACAGTGTCTTTGCTTCCCTCAGTCCACCACCCCGGTCAGTTCCGGGTTTCTCCGGTGGATCACCTATGGAATGGGGTTGGGTGGGCGGCTACCGTCGGTGGCAACAGAGTAGGGAGGCCCTCATGGGGTTCATTAAGACGCTGGTCAAGGGTGCCGTCGTCGCGAAGTTGGCTCAGGTCGCACAGCGGGAGCTGAGCAAGCCGGAGAACCAGCAGAAGATCAAGGAAGCCTTCCAGAAGGTTCAGCAGCGGCGCGGCGGAGCCCACTAGCTCACCTGGCGCGCTCCCTCGGCAGACCGGGGAGGGTTTTACCCCGGAATCGGGCAGAAACCCTCCCCAGTCGCCACCGAACCTCCGCCGGAGACGCGCCTAGTCCTGTGAGAGGTGGGCCTCGAGGGTGTACGTGGCCGGGAGGCGGTTCGGGTTCTCCGTCAACCGCCACTCGCCCGCAGTGTCCTCGGTCATCAGGCCGGGGAGGGCGTTCCAGGGAGCGCTGTCGTGCTCGGTGAGTGAATCGAACATCAGCCCGGCGCGCTGGAGCGCGGTGATGATCTCGGCGAGGCCGTGGTTCCACTCGTGTGTCACCGTGGTGGCGAACTCGTGGTCCGTCTCGACATACGTCCCGCCCTCGTCCCAGACGATCGGCTCGGGCGTCTCGAAGTACGGGTGCCTCAGCACCGGGTTCTCCGGCGCGGAGTCCAGCGCCCACAGCATCGGGTGCCCCTCCCGCACGAAGAGCCGGCCACCGGGCTTGAGCAGACCCGCGACGGTCTGCGCCCAGCGGTTGATGTCGGGCAACCAGCAGATGGCGCCGATGCCGGTGTAAACCAGGTCGTACGACGAGGCGCCCAGCACCTCGACCGCGTCGTACGCGTCGGCGACATGGAAGTCCACCGACAACCCGAGCCTGTCCGCCAGGGACTGGGCCTGCGCGATCGCCGGCGCGGAGAAGTCGAGTCCGCTCATCCGCGCACCGAGCCGTGCGAGGGACACCGTGTCGGTGCCGATATGGCACTGCAGATGCAGCCCGCGTACGCCGGCGATGTCACCCAACCGCGGCAGGTCGAACCGCACCACGCCGCTGAGGTACTGCGGATCCTCCTCGAACTGCGCCACGTTGTAGTCCGGCGACGCCACGTGGGCCGGTACTCGCTCGTCCCAGTTGGCCCGATTCACATCCCGGTAGTCGCTCACGGGTCGAGGGTAGGTGAAAGACCGCCCGGAGGGAGGAGTCTGCGCGACTGTGCGCTGGCGCCTGCACTGATGTGCTGGACGCGACGCCACCGACCTGACGAACGGCAGCTCAGGCGGGCCTGATAACACCTCAGCCGGGCCTGATCACACAGAAGGGCCGCCGGGGAGGTGATCCCCGACGGCCCTGGTCGCTCCGAGCGCCGTGTCCCGTCGACGCCGGGAAGCTCAGGCCGCGTGGCGGCCGTGGTGAAGGTGAAGGCGAGTCCGCCGGATCGTGTGCACGGTCGAAGCGGTCGAGGCGGGCTTGTGGTTGAAGGGCTCGGCCGCGCCACCCAGGGCGAGCAGGTCGAGCTTGGTCCGGGCCACGTCGCGGTCGCCGGCGATCCTGGTGCCCTCCGGACCGGTTGTCAGACCGGTGGAGTGGCGCCTGTTGCTGATCTCCAGAGCCGCGATGACGGCCAGCACGAGTACTACGAAAACGATATATCCGGTCATGGCAGTAATCATGCTACCAACCAGATCCAGCCACAATTGGCACTATTGACATAGTTCCACAAATTACTGCCATACTGGCTGCATGCTCCGAAAGATCGCTGTCGTCCTGATGGAGGACGTCGCCATGTTCGAGTTCGGCGTGGTGTCGGAGGTGTTCGGCATCGACCGGACCGACGACGGTGTGCCCGCGTTCGACTTCAGAGTGTGTTCGACCACGCCCGGTCAACCACTGCGCAGCAGCAGTCACTCCGCGGTGATCGCGCCGTACGGGCTGGAGGAACTCGAGGACGCCGACCTGGTCGCACTGCCCGCGACGACCTGGCGGGAGGAGTACGACGAGCGCATCCTCGACGCACTCCGCCGGGCCGAGGCCCGCGGCGCGATCCTGCTCACGGTCTGCTCGGGCGCGTTCGTACTCGGCAAGGCGGGCCTGCTGGACGGACGGCCGTGTACGACGCATTGGCGCTACGAGAAGCTGTTCCAGGAGCAGTTCCCGCTGGCCAAGCTGGACGCGGACGTTCTGTTCGTCGACGACGGCAACATCATCACCAGCGCCGGCACCGCCGCCGGCATCGACGCGTGCCTGCACCTGGTCCGCCGCGAGCTCGGCAGCGCGGTCGCGACCCGGATCGCCCGCCGGATGGTGGTCCCACCGCAGCGCGACGGCGGCCAGCGACAGTACGTCGAGGTCCCGGTGCCGGAGTCGTCGGGGGAGAGCCTGCAGCCGGTCCTCGACTGGATGGTCGAGAACCTGACCATCGAGCACACCGTGCCCGCGTTGGCCCGGCGCGCGCAGATGTCGGAGCGGACCTTCGCCCGGCGGTTCGTCGCCGAGACCGGGACGACGCCGTTGAAGTGGGTCACCACGCAACGCGTCCTGCGCGCCCGCACGCTCCTCGAGCAGACCCGGATGGGGATCGAACAGATCGCCACCGAGTCGGGCTTCGGCACAGCAGCCCTCCTCCGTCACCACTTCCGCCGGGTGGTCGGCGTACCACCCCAGGACTACCGCCGTACCTTCCAGACCGCCAGCTGATGGTCGCGGTGGTCCTCGACGACAACAGTCGGGCCCACCGCGTCTGGTCAACCGCCGGGTACGCCCGCCAGCCCGAATGGTCTCGCTGGATCAAGCGGCTCTGACCCGTTTGCTGCTCGGTCGGCGAGCTGACCTGGTGACTTGATACAGCCGGTGCTGGTGCGGCGGTGAAGTGTGCTCGGGCGGATCGCCGGGACCTCGGACAGGTGGTGGGGACCGCGGACACCGGATCAGGTGTCCACGGTGCCGGCTTGGTGTACGCGGTCCCCAGGTGGTGTCCGCGGTCTGCGGGGATCGGCACCGATTCCACCGCCGGTGCGACCGGCCGTCCGGCCACCGCGAACTGCTCGCCGGCATGACTGGTCCCGGGGGTGTGGATGGTGGCTAGGCGTGCAGGGTTGACAGGAGGTGTCCGTCCGGGACCGGCCTGGCCGGCCAGCTTCAGGCGTGAATGCCTCGACTCGACACCGCCCAGGACCGACACCACCTGTCGACCTTCACCCGACCGACCAGACTGACCTCACCCAGACATCCAGCACAAGAGCCCCATTCGGTGGGCTGACCTACGACATGGTGGGTTCCATATCGCGATTCCCGGTCGTCAACCCACCATCCTGCGGGAGGACGCACCAAATGGTGTCGCGAGCGGGCGCCGGGTCGTCCTCCGCGGCGTCAGTTCGCGAGGACTTCCGCGTACCAGGGTTTGATGACGTTATCGATCAGGGCGAGGCGTTCGTCGAAGGGGATGAAGGCCGACTTCATCGCGTTGATGGCGAACCAGCGCAGGTCCGCCAAGTCGTAGCCGAACGCCTCCGCGAGCAGCGCCAGCTCGCGACTCATCGACGTACCGCTCATCAGGCGGTTGTCCGTGTTGACCGTGACGCGGAACCGGAGCTTGGCGAGCAGGCCGATCGGGTGCTCGGCGATCGACTCGGCCGCGCCGGTCTGCAGGTTGGAGCTCGGGCACATCTCCAGCGGGATCCGCCGATCCCGGACGTATGCCGCCAGTCGCCCGAGCTCGGCCTTCTCACCGGCCGCGTCGTACGTGATGTCGTCGATGATCCGTACGCCGTGGCCGAGGCGGTCGGCGCCACACCACTGGATCGCCTGCCAGATCGACGGCAGGCCGAACGCCTCGCCGGCGTGGATGGTGAAGTGCGCGTTCTCGCGCTGCAGGTACTCGAACGCGTCCAGGTGCCGGGTGGGCGGGTACCCCGCTTCCGCGCCGGCGATGTCGAACCCGACCACCCCGGCATCGCGGTACGCGACCGCGAGCTCCGCGATCTCCATCGACCTGGCCTTGTGCCGCATCGCGGTCAGCACCTGCCGCGCGACGATCGGCCGCTCCGCCGCCGCCATCCCGTGCTCGAACCCTTCCCTCACCGCGTCCACGACCTCCTCGAGCGAGAGCCCAGCGGCGAGGTGCTGCTCGGGTGCGTACCGCACCTCGGCGTACACGACCCCGTCCGCCGCCAGATCCTGCACGCACTCACTGGCCACCCGCTTGATCGCCTCCGCGTTCTGCATCACGGCAACCGTGTGCTCGAACGTCTCCAGATACCGCTCCAGCGACCCCGAGTCCGCCGACTCGACGAACCACTCCCCCAATGCCCCCGCATCAGCCCGCGGCAACCGATGCCCGATCTCCCGCGCCAACTCCAGCACTGTCCCCGGCCGCAGCCCACCATCCAGATGGTCGTGCAACAAAACCTTGGGCGCCGCGTTCAACTGCTCCGGGGTGATCATGCCGTCATCTTCTCAGTCCGGCCGCCAAACCCGATGGGTCTGACAGTTTGTGCAACGCCGCGTTGCACAAACCGCGTTGCACAAACTCCGCCGCCAGTCCCGCACACCAGCTGGTCCCGCACTGCGACCTTCGCCGCCTGACACCTCACGCCTCACGCCTCACGCCTCACGCCTCACGCGGCAGATTGTGCAAAGTCCGCTTGCCCGATCGCGATGGACTGATCAGGCGGCGTGGATTTTGAAGACGGGAACGCCGGGGGCGATGTGCCGCAGGACCTCGTCGGGGGAGTTCTTGTCGACGTCGCCGCCGAAGAACGAACCGACCTCCCAGGCCCACTTCTTCAGGTAGAGCCGCAGGGCGGGGAGCTTGTCGGCATCGGCGAGCTCCTCGGCGTGGAAGGTTTCCACCTTGCGGCCGAGTTGGAGGCGGGCTTCGTTGGTGGCGCGGAGGTTCTTCACCCACTGGGTGTGGCCGCGCGGGGCGACCAGGTAGCGCTGGCCGTCGAGGACCAGGAGGTTGACCGGCGTGCTCCGCCACTCGCCGGACTTGCGGCCGCGGACCGAGAGGACCCGGCTGCCCATCAGGCTCACGCCGAGCTTGGTGAGGCGGGCGACGATCCGGTTGAAGACCCGCATGCTGCCCTCGGCTGCGGTGATCACGCGCTTGTTGTCGTAGGTCTGCTTGTACTCCGGCATCGTCGTGCCCTTTCATCATTTGCGAGAGCGGTGCTCTCTGTTGTGATCAGTGAACACGGAGCACTGCTCATTGTCAAGAGCAGTGCTCTCGGTTTTATGGCAGACTGGCTCCATGAACGCTGGACGCACCGCACGTGAGAGGGCCCGAGCCGAGCTGACCGACGAGATCAAGGCGGTCGCCCGACGGCAGTTGGCGACCGACGGGGCGCAAGGACTGTCGCTGCGTGCGGTCTCCCGGGAGCTCGGGATGGCGTCGTCGGCGCTCTACCGGTACTTCCCGAGCCGCGACGACATGCTGACGGCACTGATCATCGACGCGTACGACGCTCTCGGTGAGGCGGCCGAAGCCGCGGCGGTGAGGTCGGGAGCGTCGTTCGCGGTCGGCGGCGCGACGCCGGACGCCGAGCCGCCGGACGGCGGGGCGGCGCCGGCGCCGGGCTCGTGGGATCCGTTGCGCACTTGGGCTGCCGTGTTCAGCGCCGTCCGGGACTGGGCTCGCTCGAATGCACAGGAGTACGCACTGATCTACGGGTCGCCGGTGCTGGGGTACCAGGCACCGCAGACGACGGTTCAGCCCGCCGTACGCTTCCCCTTGCTGATACTCGGGATCCTCCAGCAGGCCCATGCGGAGGGTCGGTTGGCATCGCCTGACGACGCTCCCGAGCCGGACGGCGTACTGGCCCGCCAGGTGAGCGTGCTGGTCGGGTTGGCGCCTGGTCTCCCACCCCGCGTGCTGCTGCGGATGATGATCGTGTGGACGCAGTTGTTCGGGATGATCAGCTTCGAGTTGTTCGGCCAACTGGTCGGGTCGATGGACCCGGCGGACGAGTTCTTCGCCTCGGCGACCCGGCAGATGGCCACCTTCGTCGGTCTCAGCTGAAGCCTTCGTCGGTCTCAGCTGAATGCCTTCGGGAGCGGGAGGTCGACGGCCCGCGCGATCCGCCGGACGTAGTCGTCACGCGGGATCGAGACCGCGCCGAGGGTGGCCAGGTGGTCGGTGACCCATTGGATGTCGAGGACCCGGTCGGCGGCGTACTCGTCGTCCAGCAGCTCGATCAGACCGGCGACGGCCGCCTTCGAAGCGTCCGTCTTGTGATGGAACATCGACTCACCGGCGAACAGCCCGCCGATCGAGACGCCGTACAGACCGCCGGCAAGCTCGTCGCCGTCCCACGCCTCGACCGAGTGCACCCAGCCGAGCCGGTGGAGTTCGGTGTACGACGCGATGATGTCCCTGTCGATCCAGGAACCGGGCCGGCGTGGATCGGCACACGCGCGGATGACCTGATCGAACGCCGTGTTCACCCGGATCTCGAACTTGCTCCGGGCCCGCCGCACCGACCGCGACGGCCGGTAGCCGGCCACCTCGATCACCCCGCGATCGACCGGCGACCACCACAGCACCGAACCCCGGTGGTCCGGCATCGGGAACAGGCCCCGCCGGTACGCCGCCAGCACGGTCCCCGGCGCCAGGTCGGCCCCGCCCGCGACCACGTCACTCGCGCCGGCAACCCCGACCGGCGGGAACTCCCACACAGAAGCAGCAGGCTCGACAGGCACACCCCCATCCTGGACCACCCTCCACCGCTCCGCCGTCGAGGGGACCCGCCGACGTCGAGGGATCGCCCCGACGTCAGGGATCACCCCAAGGCCCGGGATCACCCAAGGCCTGGGATCACGCCGAGAGCAAGGGATCACGCCGAGAGCTAGGGGACGCCCGGGGTTTCTCCCGAGTGGCGGGGTACCGGAAGCCACGTAGAGTTGAGGCACGCCCAGGCTTCCGGTTGCGGGGGAGGGCGGGAAGGAGCACCGTGGCCGGACTAGCCAGGTTCGTCGCCAGCAGTATCGCGCCCGTCGCGGAGCGGCTCGCGCCGCAGGCAGCGGCGGGCATGCTGCGTCAGATTCTCGAGCTCGCGATCGACGGGTACCAGCGGTTCCCCGGCGCCGAGCGGGTCGCGGAAGCCAAGCTGGCCAGGACCGGCGGCGACCCGCAGCTCGCGATCGAAGCTGTGATCGACCAGCACATCCGGCTGGCCGGCGTACAGGGCTTCGCCACTGGCCTCGGCGGCCTCGTCACCCTTCCGGTCGCACTGCCCGCGAACCTGACCGGCATCGCGATCGTCCAGGCCCGGATGGTCGCCGCGATCGCACACCTGCGCGGCTACGACCTCGACGACCCGCGCGTCCGCACCGCGGTCATCACCTGCCTGCTCGGTGAGGAGGGCATCGCCGACCGGCTGAAGAAGTCCAGCCTGGTGTCGTCGCCGATGGCGATCGCGACAGCGCCGGTGTTCGACCCTGAGCTGGACCGCCAGGTCTCCGGTGAGGTGGTCGGCGAACTGATCGCGCGGATCAGCGGCAAGAAGATGGCACTCACGGTCACCCGCCGGATCCCGCTGCTCGGTGGCGCGGTTGCCGCCGGCGTCGACGGCTGGTCGACGTACCGCGTCGGTCTGTACGCCGACAAGAGCCTGATCCGCCGCATCCGCCGCCCGATCGAGCCGTGATCGTCGTACGCCGGGGCGCGCTGACAACCGTTGGGGGGTGATCGCCGCGTGGTAGCGCCGTTCTGGGGACCGACGCTGGACTGTTCGGACCCGCTGCAGCTGGCCGAGTTCTACCAACGAGTGGCCGGTGGCGAGCTGACCGTCGTCGACGAGGCGTTCGTCGAGCTCAGGTTCGACACGTTCAGCCTCGGCTTCCAGCGCGACTTCAACTACCGGGCGCCGACCTGGCCGGATCCGCGCGTACCGCAGCAGACCCACCTGGACTTCATGGCCGCGGATCTGGATGCGGAGCAGGCTCGCGTGATCGCGGCCGGAGCTAGGCCGACCGCCTTCCAGCCGGAGCCGTCGGTGTTTCGCGTCTTCCTGGACCCGGCCGGTCACCCGTTCTGCTTGACCACGTGGCGTACGCCGAGTGGTCCACCGGAATCACGCTGACCGTCAGGCTTCGGCCGGCTCCAGGCTGCGCGCGTCAACGGAAGACGACTCCGGGTCTCCTCATCCGCGGGCGTTTCGACGAACAGGATCAGATCCGGATGCGCCGGTAAGGCCAACTCGGTGATCGTGAAGTGGAGCTCGCCTGCAGTCGGATGGATCACGTGCCGCCGCCGCGGCGTAGAAGCGGCGACCTCGTGCCGTGACCACGGCTGGGCGAAGTCAGGACTGAGCGCCGCAGCCGCTCCAGGTCCGTCTCCCAATCCGGGTCGCCGACGTGTTCGCCGTGCGCCGATCGCAGCCGGCCGACGAGATACGGAGCCTCGGTGTCGTAGTTCAGCAACTGCTGCCGTGCGGTCGGCTCGGTGACGATGCACCAGAGCAGGTTCTTGTGGATGCAGGGCAGCTGGTGCCAGTCGTGGAAGAGGTCGCTGAACGCGCAACCCCGGCGTACGACGTCGTCCGCCAGCAGGCAGCCCGACGTCCTCCGGGGACACCTGGGCGCGTCGCGCCTTCGAGAATTCCCCGAGCTCGGCCCGGTGAGCACTCACGCCACCGTCTTGACCGACCTCACCGACAGTTTCCCGAGAATTTCAGCCGGCGAGAGCCTGCACGACTCGGCTGGGGGACGGCTTGCCCAGTTGCTCGGCCATCCAGACGCTGGTCGCGACCAGCTTGGGCAGGTCGACACCGGTCTCGATCCCGAGGCCGTCGAGCTGCCAGAGCAGATCCTCGGTGGCGAGGTTGCCGGTCGCACTCTCGGCGTACGGGCAACCACCGAGCCCACCGGCGGAGCTGTCGACGGTCGTGACACCTTCGCGGAACGCCGTCAGTGTGTTGGCAAGCGCCTGGCCATAGGTGTCGTGGAAGTGCACAGCCAGTTTGTCGACCCCCACCCCGGCGGCGCCGAAGGAGGTGATCAGCGCGGTCACCTGGCCCGGCGTCGCGACGCCGATCGTGTCGCCCAGGGACAGCTCGTGGCAGCCGAGGTCGACCAGCCGCGCGCCGACCTTCACCACCTGATCGATCGGTACGTCGCCCTCCCACGGGTCGCCGTAACACATCGACACGTACCCGCGGACCGTCAGCCCTTCGGCCAGCGCGCGCTGGATCGTCGGGGTGAACATCGCGAACTGGTCGTCGAGGGTGGAGTTCAGGTTCTTCGCCGCGAAGGTCTCGGTCGCGCTGGCGAAGATCGCGATCTCGCGGACGCCGGCTGCCAGAGCGCGGTCGAGACCGCGCTCGTTCGGGACCAGCACAGGGGCCCGCACCGCAGCCGGCAGCTCGAGTCGGTCGAGCAGTTCGGCGGCGTCCGCGAGCTGCGGAACCCACTTCGGGTGTACGAAGCTCGTCGTCTCAATGGTCGTCAGGCCGGCGTCGACCAGCCGCCGGATGAACTCGGCCTTCACCGCGACGTCGACGATGGCCGACTCGTTCTGCAGCCCGTCCCGTGGACCGACCTCGTAGATCGTCACCCGGTCGGGCAGGCCGTCGGCCTTCACCAACTGCGGTTTCCGCATCGCGCCGCCTCCGTGCGTCTGAGCCTGACACGGGATCTCCGCGACAATTGCTCGTGATGACAACTCTGGCTGACATTCTGCGCGGCATCGAACGTGGCGTCTTCCCCGCCCCGGATCTCGGCATCACCGTCGTACCGGCGCCGTCCCCGCGCGAGGCCTGCGTCGTCGCGCTGACCGGACACATCGTCATCGCCGCCGACGTCGACCCCGCCTGGGTCGCCGCACACGTCCCGCCCGGCGACCTCTCCGCACCGACCAACCCGCCGTTCCTCTCGGCCCTCGAAGAACTCACCGGCCGCCGGGTGAACGCGATCGACGCGATGCTGCTCGCGCCCGCACTCAACGACCCGGCCGATCGCGCCGCGGCGATCACCGGTGTGACCGAACTCACCGACCTCGACCACCCTCGGGTCGAGCGCGCCTGGCGTTACCGCGACGACGTCCGGGTGTACGGCGATGAGTACGGCGGCCTGGTGCTCACCGGACGAGGTCTCGCCGGCCGCCTCGAGTGTGCGATCGAAGTACCCGAGAACTTCCGCGGCAAAGGCCACGGCCGCCGGCTCGCGACAGCCGCCCGCGCCCTCATCCCACCGGACGCGCACATCTGGGCCCAGGTCACTCCGGGCAACGCGGCCTCATTCCGGACGTTCCTGGCCGCGGGTTACAAACCCGTAGGCTCCGAAGCGCTGCTGGTCAAGTGACCACTGCGTGAACAGGTAGAGGATTGTTGCTGACGGCACCTAATCCACACCTGTGGACAAACCTGTGGAAACAGCGCGGCGGTGGTAGGTGTGGGGCTCACCGGCGTAGAGGTTGCCGCGGTACAGTCCGCGGATGATTTCGGCTTCGTAGCCGTCGAGTTCGGGCATGCCGAGGTCGCGGGCGATCTCGAGCTCGGCGTGGGCGTCGTACGGGATGCGGACGAACTGGATCGAGAACGGCGCCGGATCGGCTGAGTCCGGTACGCCCTCGAGGATCGTGTAGACCGGGGTCGGGTCGTCCAGGCTGTTGCCGACCGAGCCGATGTTGAACAGGGTGCGGCCGAGGTCGACCTCGTAGAACGGATCGTGGGTGTCGGCATACCCGACCACGGTCGGGACCGGACCGTTGCCGGTCGCCTCTGTGTTCTCGAACATCCCGACGTACTCCGCCTCGTCGTGGTCGAACCGGACCCGTCGGTGAACACTCGTCGACGACGCATGGAACAGCCGGATCTGGCGGCCACTCAACAGGAAGTCGTGGCAGAACGGGAGCTCGCGGAGCCAGATCCACTGGTCCTCGCGCAACTCCTTCTTCCACCAGCGCAGGCCCTCGCTGTCGTGCTCGCGGTCCGGATCGGGCAGGAAGTCGTCCCAGTTGCCGAGGATGTTCACCTCGCAGACCTCGCGGCACCGATCCACCACCGCCTGCCCGCGCGGCCCCTTCCCGACGTAGTCGCCGAGATTGAAGATCCGCTCGATCCCCCGCCCCTCGATATCCGCGAGCACCGCCTCCAGCGCCGTCAGATTCCCATGCACATCCGAAATCAGCGCGATCCGCTCCAGCCCCATGCTCGCCATGCTGTCCACCCTGTCGCGCCCCACCGACAATCCTTTTCTCACCTGCTCCCACTGGGCCCGGCAGGCTCGGGAGTCCGCTGCTTCCCGACCTGAACTCGAACCACCACTACGGCTGCTCGATCTCGGCTTGGAGGACCGCATCGGACCGAAGGACGATGTCGGAGTGGTCGACCCACCGCCGGACTCTCCGGCCGAGTGAGCGGCCGCACCAGCCACTCCGCCACCCACCTTGCGAGCGACGTTGACCGCCGTACCCGCGGCGCCCAGTCCCGCGCTGGCCACAGCTCCGACCGTCTTCGCACCGGATGCGCCGCCACCACCGGACAAGGACCCACCGCCGCCAGACGTCCCTCCGCCGCCACCGGATTTGCCACTAAAGGCGGAATGGCCGACATTGACGGCACCGGTCGCGAGGCCACCGGGGTCGGCGATCGAGCTGCCCATCGCGGAGGCCCCACCGGCGACCGCGGCGGTCACCGGCACCATGAAGCGGAGGAGTGCCGGGAGAGCGAAGATGGCGAGCAGGAGCAACATCATCCCGGTCATCGCCTGGATCAGGCTGTCGCCGGAGAACAGGTCGCTCTTGCTCAACTGCAGGGCGGCCGCGTAGATGAGTGCGGCCGCCGGCTTGTAGGCGATGAACGCCAGTGCCCAGCCGCAGTACTTCTTGAACCACGTCCGCCCGATCTCGGTGTTGGTCGCAGCGGCGGCGAGCGGGAACGTCCCGGCGAGCAGCACCAGCATCGCCGAGCGCACCAGCATCAGGACGACCTGGATCAGCGACGCGATGATCACCGATCCGTACAAGGAGATGGCCAGCAGGGCCGGCACATTCTGGGCGACGACCTCATGGAGCAGGTTCCCGTTGTCGTCGACCTCGCCGCCGAAGGCGGTCTCGAGAGACCCGTCCGCCGCTGCCCGTTCGACGATGTCGACCGCGAACTGGTCCGAGAAGCTCGTCAGCAACTGCAGCACCGCTGTACCGGCAGCAGCCACGACGACGAAGACCAGCATCGCCTTGAGCAGCTCCTGCAGCGGCCTGGCGCGCTGTTCCCACGCGGTGCGCATGCCGGCGATCAGCACGGCGACGGCGAAGACCGCACCAGTCATCCACAGCAGCCCGTCGTGCATGAATCCGACTGTCAGGCTGTCATTCCAGGTCTTCTCATCGGCCAGGACCGGCGAGTTGGGCTGGAGCCAGAAAGACGACAAGGAGACCAAGGTGCTCAGCGCCGCCTCGTTGGCGCCCTCCCTCAGTTGGTCGAACCCGCTCGTCGCGATCGACAGGAAGCCTTCGTGGATCTGACAACCAAGGTCCATCTTTCCGCACATCAGACACCACTCCAGGAGACGAAGTCGGACAGGTCACGGTGCTGGGCGAACGGGGCGCCGACCGGTTCACCAGGGGACGGCGGTCGGAGGCGCCAGTCGCCGTGGTGCCAGACGAGGGTCAGGGTCGCGCTCACGTACGCCGACTCGACGGGGATGGCGAGCATCACGGTGGCGCGGTCGTGGCCGGCGTCGAGGAGGCGGTAGCCGGCGAGCTGGGTGGCGTCAGACCCGCCGGACGGGTCGTCGGCCAGTTCGCGGATCAGGGCTTCGGTGTCGGCGCCGGGGAGCATGAGCTTGCGAACAGTCGGGATCGCCTGATGCTGGTCCGCGATGGCGGCGATCGCGTTGTAGGCGGCGTACACAGCACCGGTCGGTGAGTGGGCGAAGCAGCGCCGGAAGCCGTCGGGATCGGTTTTGCCTGGACCGTACGTCGATGATCGCGGCACCACGACCCGGTGGCTGACCTCCCATCCATCGGCGGACGGTGCCTTGGTGGGGATCGCCTGGTCGCCGTCGGGGAGGCTGCACGAGTTGGCGACGGCAGCCGGTTGACCGGTGGCCGAAACGGCGTCGGGAGTCGCCGGCCCAACGGGCTTGCCGACCACGGATGTGGTCGCCACGGGTGTGGTCACGCTGACTGAGCCCGCAGCGGCCGAGGCGGAGTCGGGTGACGGTCCGGTGACGAGCAGGACCACGCCGCACAGCAGGACGGCACCGACGACGATGCAGGCGGCGACGAACCCTGGGCCGAACGGCGACTGGTCTTCCTCGGTCTTACTCATCGAGCTCCCCGATCTGTTGGCTGAGAACCGCACGGATCAAGGCTGGCAAAAATCGTCCGACCGCCGCGGAAGTTATCCACAGGCGACCCGCCGAAGTGGTCTAGGCGGGTACTGGGTTACGCTCAGGAGGTTTGCGGTCGAGGGTCGGTCTGTAGCCGAAAGGTCACCCCGTGTAGCGAAGTGACCTAGTCAGCTAATAGAGTCCGCGCATGACCATCGCGCCTTCGCTTTGCTCGCCCCTAGCGCTCGCCGATGCAGAACCCACTCGCGCCGCGGAACCCTGGGACAGCGATGTGATCTCGGCCTACGGCCTGCTGCGTGAAGCAGCGGCCGAGCTGGATCATCTGATGCGCCACTCCCTGAAGCGCAGTGGACTGCAAATGGCAATGTTCGAACTGTTGCTGCGGCTCGCCCGCAGCCACGGGGAGAAGCAGCGTCTCACCTCGCTCGCCCGGGAGTTGACCGTCACCACCGGCGGCATCACCCGGCTGGTGGACCGCGCCGAGAATCTCGGCCTGGTTCGCCGGGAGCCGTGTCCCGACGACGCCCGCGGCTCGTTCGCGGTGCTGACCGAGGAGGGGAAGCGGCGGTTGCGCGAAGCACTGCCGGATCACCTCCTCGAGATCGACAGCCTCTGGATGTCCCAGTTGGCCGACGAGCGGGACCTCGTCCTCGGCAAGCTCCGCCGGGTCCGGGACAACGCCCGCCGCTGGCCGAACGGCCGCCCGGGCCTCGGGCCGATCACTGCCCGACCGGATCTGATCACGACCGCGACCGCCGGAAAACTGGATACCGAGCATTACCCGCGACTAACGGATGGGGCGCTCGGCTGGTGTCGAGCGCCCCGCCGAGCAATTGTTGAGAGGTGAAGCAGAATCGGTCGGGCGAGGCGGAGACCAGGCGAAACCCGAACGCGACCCGCTGGCGCGGGGCGATTGGCGGCATACTCGCAGCACTGGCCGGTCTCGCCGCCGGGAGTGTCGCCGCCGGGATTCTCGGCACCTCGCAAACGCCCGTAGTCGCGATCGGATCGGCGTTCATCGACCGGGTGCCGCCGTGGCTGAAGGACCTCGCCATCTCCTGGTTCGGCACCCACGACAAGGACGCGCTGCGGGTCGGCATCTTCATCGTCGTGATCGCACTGGCCGCGATCGGCGGGATTCTCGCGGTACGACGCTATTGGGCCGGCGCACTGATCATCGTCGTACTGACCGGGGTGGCGGTGGTCGCGGCGCTGACCCGGCGCGGACTCGGGGCAGACCGGGTTCGTCCCGTCGGCGGTCGCCGGGATCACGGCGTTGATCATTCTGCGGATCTTCAGCAGGCGACTCGAGCCGTTGATCGACTTCCCCGATGACGGCGTCAGCCGCCGGGGATTCCTGCAGCTGTCGGCCGGGGTCGCGCTCGGGTCCGCGGCGCTGGGACTGCTGGGCCGGGTGGTCAGCGGAAATCGTGCGGCCGTCGCGGACGCGCGGAAGAAGCTGAAGCTGCCCCAGCCACCGACCCTCGATCCGCCGGCCGGTGTACAAGCCGATGGTGCGACCCCGTGGGTCACGCCCAACGACGACTTCTATCGCATCGACACCGCCCTGTCGGTACCGCAGGTCCTGCCGGCGGACTGGAAGCTGCGGATCCACGGCATGGTCGACCGCGAGATCGAGCTCTCCTTCAATGACCTGCTGAAGCGCCCGGTGGTGCACAAGTGGGTCACGCTCACGTGTGTGAGCAACGAGGTCGGCGGCGACCTGATCGGCAACGCGCTCTGGTCCGGCGTACTCCTGAAGGACCTGCTGCAGGAAGCCGGTCCGTCCACGGACGCCGATGCGATCAAGTCGACGTCGAAGGACGGGTTCACCGCCGGTACGCCGCTCCCCACGCTGCTCGACGATCGGCAGGCGATGCTCGCGTTCGCGATGAACGGTCAGCCGCTGCCGGTCGAGCACGGTTTCCCGGTGCGGATCGTCGTACCCGGGCTGTATGGGTATGTGTCGGCGACGAAGTGGCTGGTGGACATCGAGGTGACCCGGTTCGACAAGTTCGAGGGGTACTGGGTGCCGCGCGGGTGGTCCGAGATGGGGCCGATCAAGCTGTCGTCGCGGATCGACGTCCCCCTCGGGAAGAAGGTGACCCAGGGTCCGGTGACCGTCGCAGGGATCGCCTGGGACCAGCACGTCGGCGTGTCCAAGGTCGAGGTGCGCGTCGATGGCGGCCCGTGGCACGAAGCGACGCTGGCGACCGATGCGTCGATCGACACCTGGCGGCAATGGCACTGGACCTGGAACGCGCCACATGGCACGCATGTCCTGCAGGTACGGGCGTTCGACGAGAAGGGCAACCCGCAGATCCAGGCGTCGGCACCCCCCGCCCCGAACGGCTCGACCGGCCTGCACACCATCAGCGTGAAGGTCGACTAGCCGCGTCGGCAGAGCACGGCTAGCTGTTGACGAAGGCGGCGGTCTGGGTCAGGAGCTGGTTGGTGGCGGGTTGGTCGAAGTAGGTGATGAGGGCTTCGTAGGCGCCGGATTCGGCAGCCGAGGCGTCGACGACGTAGCCGTAGTAGCCGTCGGTGTAACCGACGACTCGGGTGACGGGGTGGGTGCTGTGGGCCTGCAGGCAGGCGCCGTGGACGGCGAAGAGCTCGACCGGGAGGTTGACCCAGCAGACGTCCCCCATCGTCACGACGCTGATCAGCAGTTCGAGGGCCTCAGGCAGAGCGACGGCGGCCATCATGGCTTGGCCGCGGGCGCCGTCGAGGCGGGTCTGGGCGATCCGGCCGGACGGGTCGTCGCTGCCGTTGACCCGCCTCTCGGCCGCGACGACGAGCTCGGCGGCCTCGGCGACCGATGGGATCTCGCGGACCTTGAGGTCGAGCGTCGTACGGCGAATGGCCGGTGCCGACTGTGGTAGCTCCAGGCCGGGCTCGGCCAGCGCGTCGCGGACCCGCGAGGCGAGCAGGCCGCCCAGCCGGGCAACCTCGCCGGCACCGCGGCCCTGTCGAGTGAACCGGGGACTCACATCGCCGGCGGCCCCCTGGAGGTACCCGACCACCGCCGGAGCGAGCGCCGCCCGGGCAGCGCCCGGCCAGTCGGCGGAGTACCGCAGGTTCTCGGGACCATAGGTAGTCGGGTGGCAGGCGAAGTCCAGCAGGAGCGCCTCGAGCGAGCCCTCGGGCGAGTGCAGCGCGAGAATGCCGACCGTGTTGTCGTGCGCACCGTCGCGACGGTGCCGGTTGGTCCCGACGCCGATCACCTCGATCGAGCGCCACGACGCCGTCACCGGCCGGCGCTCCAGCCGCGCCGCCCGGACCGAGGACGTCAGGGCGCCGACCAGGTCTGGCTCCCGCTCAGCCGGGATGACCGGATGGATCTGACCGGTCCAGCCGGACGGGCCGGAGTGCGTGTGCGAGGCGGACACCACCACATGCGCCGACGGGATGCCCGCGGCGGCGCCGGCGGCCGCGGCCAGTTCGGCGGTGAGATCCTTGCTGACGGCAATCGCGTCCAGCGTCAGCCACAGCACGCCGGGGGCGTCCGCCGTACTCAGCCAGATGATGGTTGCCCGGAGTGGGTCCGCGGCGCCGGTCGCGAGACCGGTCCGGGCGGCATAGCCGTCCAACCGGTGACCCGGGGGTGGGGTGACGTCCAGGGACGTCGCGGCCAAGAGGAGTTCGCTCACTTCAGGGCTCCAGCGGTCGTACGGGCACTGATCTGGCGATGGAGGGCACGTCGGTGTTCAGTACCAAGACAAGCAGGTATTCGTACTACGCGCCCGGGTACCGGAAGGTGCCCATGCCGACCAGCGGCGGCCGGCCCAACGGCAGCATGACCCGTTGGGGCGCAGCGTCTGCGTGGGGCTACCACGGCGTGGGAATCGCGCTGACCAAGCGCGACGTGATGTCCGTCGGGTCGGTGATCGCGTGACCGACGACGATGGCGTACGCGCCCGCGTCGCAGACAGCGCGGACGTCCTGGGGCGTGCGGATCCTGCCCTCGGCAACGACAGGGCAGTCGAGCTCCGCGGCGAGTTGCCGGACCAGTTCGACATCGGGTGCGGTCGGCGTACTGCCATTGGTATAGCCCGACAACGTGGTGGCGACCAGGTCGGCGCCTGCGTCGTGGGCGGCCAGGCCGGCGTCGAGAGTGTCCACGTCGGCCAGCACCGGTACGCCGAGTTCGTCGTGGATCCGGCGGATCTGCTGATCCAGCCGCCGACCGTCGGGACGCGGCCGGAGTGTGCCGTCCAGTGCGATCAGGTCGGAACCGGCGGCGACGATGCCGACCGCGGCCTCGATACGTCGGGGTGATGAACACACCGGACGGGTCGCCGAGCTTGTGGAGGCCGATGATCGGCAGGCTGGTCACGGCCCGGATCGCAGCGACGTCGGCCGGCCCGTTCGCCCGGATCGCAGCCGGCACCGCCGGCCTCGGCGGCCTGAGCCATCAGGGCCATCGCGGCGGGCGAGTCGAGCGGGCTCCCAGGATCTGCCTGACAGGACACCACCAGAGTGCCGCGGGCCAGAGACCTCATCGACGGCGCGTCACGATCAGCTCGGCGTACGTTCCAACGGCCCGGTCGCCAAACGCTCCGCGCCGTCGAGCGAGTTGCCGGCGGCCGGGGTGAGCCGCGCCCGGGACGACACCGCCGCACGGATCGGGGTCAGCAGTTGCTCACCGGCACCGGCGAACAGTCCGCCGACACACGCGACCGGCACGGGTCCCTCGCCGGCCAGGTGAGCCACCGCCGCGCTGATCGTCTCGGCGACGTCTCCAGCCGCGCGGACGACGAGATCGTGGGCGACCGGGTCACCCTCGGCGGCACACCGCAGTACCTCGGGCGCGAAGCGGGCCACGTCGTCGACCAGCGTCGGTGACCGATAGAGCGTGACCGGATCGAGCGGGGTGTCCGCGAGTTTGGTCGCCGGGCCGCGACCGTCGCGGGCACGCTGTACGGCGACCAGACCCGCGCGGCCGATGGCGAACGCGCTCCCCGCGTCGCCGAACAGGTACCCGTGCCCGTCGAGCTTGCGCCAGGTCCCGTCCCGGTCCACCGCGAGGCAGACCAATCCGGTGCCCGCGGCAACCACTACGCCGTACCCATCGGGCAGCGCGCCGGCGTGTGCCGTCACCATGTCCTGGGCCAGCCGCACCTCGTCGGCGTCGAGCAGTTCACCGACGTCCGCGGCGAAGGCCTCGGCCGCGCCGGGTGCTTGCGGATATCCGGTCAAGCCGAGTGCGGCGACCTCGACCGGTCCGCTGACGCCCGCCTCTGCCGCGGCGGCGCCGATCGCGTCCAGCATGCGACGCAGAGCGTCCGGACCGTGGGTGTAGCCAGGCCCTGTGCCGGTACGGCGCGACGGGAGGGCTCGGAGTCTGAGGGCGGACTGGCCACCGTCGATGGCGATGCGAGTCATGCTGTGATCCAGTGTGAGTGAGCCGGTGAAAGGCAGCCTACCGACCGCGTCCCATGGTGTGTGCCCGCCTGAGGCGGCGTGACGGCACTAGTCCTCGATGTTGGACATGACGTGCTTGATGCGGGTGTAGTCCTCCAGGCCGTACATCGACAGGTCCTTGCCGTGGCCGGAGTGCTTGAAGCCGCCGTGCGGCATCTCGGCGACGATCGGGATGTGCGTGTTGATCCAGACGCAGCCGAAGTCGAGCCGGCGGGCCATTCGCAGCGCGCGGCCGTGGTCGCGGGTGAAGACCGATGAGGCCAGGCCGTACTCGACGCCGTTGGCCCAGCGCAGTGCCTCGTCCTCGTCGGTGAATCGCTGGACCGTGATCACCGGGCCGAAGATCTCCTGCTGGATGGCGTCATCGTCCTGCCGGAGTCCCGAGACCACGGTCGGCGCGTAGAAGTAGCCGCGTTCGCCGACGGCCGTGCCGCCGGTCCGCGACGGTCGCGTGGTCGGGCAGGTTGTGCATGAAGCCGCTGACCCGGCGCAGTTGGGCTTCGCTGTTCAGCGCGCCGTACGCCGACCTGCGGGTCGTCGGGCTGTCCGGTGTGGGTGTGGTTGGCCTTGCTCGGTCAGGGCGTCGACGAAGTCGTCATGGATCCGCGGACCGGCCAGCACGCGGGTGGCAGCGGTGCAGTCCTGGCCGGCGTTGAAGTACCCGCCGTCCGCGATCGCCTGCGCGGCCTTCTCCAGGTCCGCGTCGTCGAAGACGACCACCGGCGCCTTGCCGCCGAGCTCGAGGTGGGTCCGCTTGAGCTGCCGGGCCGCGGCCGACGCGACCTCCATCCCGGCCCGGACCGATCCGGTGATCGCGACCAACTGCGGGATCTCGTGGTCGACCAATGCGCGGCCGGTATCGCGGTCGCCGCAGACGACGTTGAGCACGCCCGGCGGCAGGAACTCGTTGCACAGCTCGGCGAGCAGCACGGTCGAGGCCGGAGTCGTGTCACTCGGCTTGAGCACCACCGTGTTGCCCGGCGGCCAGGGCGGGTGCGATCTTCCAGATCGCCATCATCAGCGGGTAGTTCCACGGCGTCACCTGACCGACGACACCGATCGGCTCCCGCCGGACCCAGGACGTGTGACCGGCCATGTACTCACCCGCCGACCGGCCCTCCAGCACCCGGGCCGCGCCGGCGAAGAACCGCAGCTGGTCCACACACGGCGGTACCTCGTCGGTCGCCGTGAGGGCCAGCGGCTTGCCCGTGTTCCGGCTTTCGACCGCGACGAACTCGTCGGCCCGTCGCTCCATCGCGTCCGCGATCCGCAGCAGCGCGAGCTGCCGCTCGGCGGGCGTGGTGTCGCGCCAGCTCTCGAAGGCCCGCGCGGCCGCGGTCATCGCCTGGTCGACGTCCTCCGGGCCGGACATGCGGCGCCGGGTGTAGACCTCACCGGTCGCCGGCGCGATCACGTCGTACGTCTTTCCGCTCAGCGCGCCCACCGGCTTGCCGTCGACGAGGTTCGTCAGCGTCTGCTCCATGACGGTCCCTATCTGATCGATTGGTCGCCGAAGACGCACTACGCCCTCGACGTAGGTGGCCCGCACCCGGGCTTCCGCGATCTCATCCGGTGGTCCGGTGAACGGGTCGCGGTCGAGGACGGCCAGGTCGGCCAGCGCCCCGACCTCGATCCGGCCGGTCTCGTCGGCGTGGTTCACCCACGCGCTCCCCGACGTGTACGCCGCCAGCGCCGTCGCCAGGTCCAGCGCCTGCTCCGGGAGGAACGCGTCGGCCTCCCGGCTGCCCGCCGGTTCACCGCGACGTGTACGGCGGCCAGCGGGTCCGGACTCGACACCGGCCAGTCGGATGCCGGCGGCGAGCCGCGCACCCGACCGGGCCAGGGCGCCGAACGGGTACTGCCAACCGGTCCGCTCCGGGCCGAGGAACGGGATGGTCAGGTCGACCATCTGCGGCTCGTACACGGCCCACAACGCCTGCATGTTCGCCGTGACGCCGAGCTTCGGCGAACCGGTCGACGTCGTCCGGATGAATCACCTGCAGATGGGCGATGTGATGCCGCAGGTCGCTGTCGCCGTTCTCGCTGAGCGCCGCCTCGAAGGCGTCCAGCGCCTCGCGGACGGCCCGATCGCCGATCGCGTGCACATGGACCTGGAACCCCTCGGCGTCGAGCCGCAGTGACGTGCTCGTCGCAAGGCGACCGGATCCACGAAGGAGAGGCCGGCGTTGGCGGTGCGGCAACCACAGCCGTCGAAGTACGGCTCGAGCATCCCGGCGGTGAAGTTCTCGGCGACGCCGTCCTGCATGATCTTCACGCTGCCGGCCCGGAACCGCGGGTAGTTCAGGGCGTCTCGCCGTACGACGAGCTCCGGGATCTGCTCGGCGCCGCGGTCGCGCTGCCACCACAGTGCGCCGTTGACCCGCGCGGTCAGCCGGCCGTCGCGGGCGAGTTCGACGTACGCCGGTGTCGCGTCGCCGATGTTCGCGTAGTCGCCGAGGATCGCGTCCTGCCAGCCGGTGATGCCGAAGCGAGTGCAGGTACGCCTGGGCGTCCAGCAGGGCCGCGACCAGTTCGACGTGCGTCGTCGGCGGGAGTGAGCCGACCGACGAGATCCATCGCGCCCTCGTGCAGCGTGCCGGTCGGCGATCCGTCGGGCCCGCGTTCGATCCGTCCGTCGGGTGGGTCCGGCGTCCGCGCGTCGATCCCGGCCAGCGCGAGTGCACGGGAGTTGACCCAGGCGCCGTGGTGATCGGCGTTCACCAGGAAGGCCGGCCGGTCGCGCGACGACGGCGTCGAGGTCGGCCGCGGCCGGTGCGGCGCCGGGGAAGTCGGGCTGGTGCCAGCCGCCGCCGAGGATCCACGGCACGCTCCGGGTGCATCGCGGCGTACCGAGCGATCCTCTCCTGGTACGCCGGTAGTCCCGAGGCCGGCGCGAGGTCGCAGCGGGCGCGTTCGAGACCGCCCTGCACCGGATGGACGTGGGCGTCTACGAAGCCGGGCAGCAGCAGGCCGCCGGCCAGGTCGACCACCTCGGTGTGCGGACCACGCAGCTCGCTCAGGTCGGTCGCCGATCGCCGCGATCCGGCCGGAGCGGACTGCCACGGCCAGGCCGGGCCGGTGCCGGACCCGTCGAAGACCGAGCCGTTGACGAACAGCGTGTCCACCCCGCCAACCTCCCGCCGGCTTCTTGCCGCCCCACCCCAGTCGACTGATTCCGCATTAGATGCTGCACTGAACTGCTGACATCGACACACTATCGGCTCGCTGGGCACGAAATCACTTGCCCGAACACATATTTCCAGGCACCATGGCGGGCAACGGCCAGCCTGAGACGAGGGAACCCCACGATGCCGTCCGACACGCTCGACGACGCCGACTTCGCCCACCTGCAGCAGTCGGCTCGCGATCACCTGTGGATGCACTTCACCCGGATGTCGAGCTACCAGTCCGGCGAGGTGCCGATCATCGTCCGCGGCGACGGCGTGTATGTCTACGATGCCCGCGGCAAGCGGTACCTGGACGGTCTGGCCGGCCTCTTCGTCAGCCAACTGGGCCACGGGCGGACCGAGCTCGCCGAGGCGGCGGCCAAGCAGGCCTCGGAGCTGGCGTTCTTCCCGCTCTGGTCGTACGCGCATCCCAAGTCGATCGAGCTGGCCGAGCGCGTGGCCGGCTACGCGCCGGGCGACCTCAACCGGGTCTTCTTCACCAGCGGTGGCGGCGAGGCCGTCGAGACCGCCTGGAAGCTGGCCAAGCAGTACTTCAAGCTCACCGGCAAGCCCGGTAAGCACAAGGTGATCAGTCGTGCGATCGCCTACCACGGCACCAGCCAAGGTGCGCTTGTCCATCACCGGGCTGCCGGAGCTGAAGGCACCGTTCGAGCCGTTGGTGCCGAGCACCTTCCGGGTCCCGAACACCAACATCTACCGCGCGCCGATCCACGGCGACGACCCGGTCGCGTTCGGCCGCTGGGCCGCCGACCAGATCGCGGTCGCGATCGAGAACGAGGGCGCCGACACCGTCGCCGCCGTCTTCCTCGAACCGGTGCAGAACGCGGGTGGGTGCTTCCCGCCACCACCCGGGCTACTTCGAGCGGGTCCGCGAGATCTGCGACCAGTACGACGTACTGCTCGTCAGCGACGAGGTGATCTGTGCGTTCGGCCGGCTCGGGCACATGTTCGGCGCCGAGCGGTACGGCTACCAGCCGGACATCATCACCTGCGCGAAGGGCATCACCTCCGGCTACTCACCGCTCGGCGCGATGATCGCGACCGACCGGCTGATCGAGCCGTTCCTGCACGGCGACACCACGTTCGCCCATGGCTACACCTTCGGTGGCCACCCTGTATCCGCCGCGGTCGCCCTGACCAATCTGGACATTTTCGAGCGCGAAGGCATCAACGAGCACGTCCGGAGCCGGGAGGGGGATTTCCGGGCGACGCTCGAGAAGCTGCTCGATCTGCCCTTGGTCGGTGACGTCCGCGGCGCTGGGTTCTTCTACGGGATCGAACTGGTCAAGGACAAGGCGACCAAGGAGACCTTCGACGACGACGAGTCGGAGCGCCTGCTCCGCGGCTTTCTGTCCAAGGCCCTCTTCGACGCCGGCCTCTACTGCCGCGCCGACGACCGTGGCGACCCCGTCATCCAGCTGTCACCCCCACTGATCTGCGACCAGCAACACTTCGACGAGATGGAACAGATCATCCGCGCCGTCCTGATCGAGGCCGAGTCGAAGCTGTAGCGGTAACCGCTCGCGAGGTTGGCTGTCAGCTAGCCGCGCCGGTTGGTGTGCAGCTCGACAGGAAGTGTCGGTCCACGGTGCTGTCGGGTCGAGGCATTCACGCTTGAAGCCGGCCTGGCCGGGCGGACACTTCCTGTCGAGCTGCACGCCCGAGCCACCATCTGCCCCCTGCGCTCCCACCCGTCAGGAAGTATTCGCCCCGGCTGGCGGGCACATCTCTGTGGTTGACTTTTGGGCTGCGTGTCGAATTCGGCGGTGCGCCGATCGTCTGACATGTGAGGGCAGATAGCCCGGACTGCAGAGGAGGCGAAGGGCGTGCCGGATGTGGACAAGAAGCGGGCAGCGCACCGGGCCCTGGTGGATCGCGTGCTGAACGGAGAGGGCAGGGCATCTGCGGAGCAGCGAGCGCGTGCCTTCAACAACGACGGCCTCTCCGCGCCGTTGGACGCGCTGATCGGCAAGGTCGCCGACAGGCCGGCGCAGGTCACTGAGGACGGACTTGGCCGCGGCGAAGGCGTCGGGCTGCACCGAGGACCAGCTTTTCGAGCTGGTGGTCTGCGCCGCGGTCGGCCAGTCCACCCGGCAGTATGAAGCCGGACTGGCTGCCCTGGCCGAAGCGACCGTCGAGGGGCCGGATCATGCGGCTTGACATCCTGAACGACGGTTACGGCCCCGGAACCAAGCTGCTCTTCGCGATGATCCGGCTGTTCTCCAGGCACCCGGTACCGGACGCCGCGAAGCTGGTGTTCTACCGGCCCGATTTCTACGGCGCCCGGGCCAAGGAGTTCACCCACGAGGCGATGCGCGGACCGTCCGCCTGGTCGGTAGGCGACCGGGAGCTGATGGCGGCCTACGTATCCAAGGTGAACGAGTCCGCGTTCTGCGTCGGCGCGCACACCGCGACCGCGACGCAGGCGTACCAGGACGGGCCACGGGTCGCGGCGGTGCTGGCCGACCTGGAATCGGCCCCCGTCGAGGAGCCACTGCGGGCAACGCTGCGGATGCTCGGCAAGCTGACCCGCGAGGGGAAGGTCGGCGCCGAAGACATGCGGGAAGTACTGGCCGCCGGCGTCTCACCCCAGCAGATCAAGGACGCCCTCGCGGTCTGCGCCGCCTTCAACACCACCGACCGGCTCGCCGACGCCTTCGGGTTCGAACTGCTCAGCCCCGAGGGCTTCGAGGCAGGAGCCAAATACCTCCTCAAACGGGGCTACCGGTAACCGACCAGGCTCACTGTGGATCGTTGCCGGTCAGTCCATCGTCAGCTCGTGCCCGAAGTACGGAGCTGGCGCGTACCGACGAACGGGTAGAGGTACTGATATCGAGCGGCTGAGGGGTCCCTGCACGCCTCACGGTTGGAGGCGGGCGGCACTACTACCCGTTCGTCGGTACACATCGAGGCAGCGCAGCACGGGGGGCAATGCTAGAAGTCGAAGCCGAGGCCCATTCGGTCGAGGGTGCGGAGCCAGAGGTTCCGGTCGCCGTTGTGGGCGTCGGCTTGGCCCATGGACCAGCGGGTGAGGTGGATGCCGGCCGAGCGCAGGGGCTCCGGGGGGAACGGGAGCGGGCGCTCGCGGACCATGCGGAGGCGGGTGCGCTCGGTGTCCTCGTCGTACAGGAGGTCGAGCATCACGTCGGCGCCGAAGCGGGTGGCCGCCTACCCCGAGGCCGGTGTAGCCGAGGGCGTACCCGACCTTGCCACCGTGCGCAGTTCCGAAGAACGCGCAGAACCTGGTGCTGGTGTCGATCACGCCACCCCAGCGGTGCGTGAAGTGCAGTCCCTCCAGCTGGGGGAACGTCGTGAAGAAGTGCCGGGCGAGCATCGCGTGGATCGATTGGCGTTGCTCGAACGCCGGGTCGATGCGGCTGCCGAAGTGGTACAGCGGCAGGTATCCGCCCCAGAGGATCCGGTCGTCGCGTGTCAGGCGGTAGTAGTGGAACAGGTTCGACGCGTCGCCGACGCCTTGGCGATGACGCCAGCCGATGCTCGTGAGCTGCGCGGTCGACAACGGCTCCGTGACCAGGACCAGATCGTAGACGGGGACCGTGTAGCGGCGGAGCCGTCGTAGCAACGACGGGAAGGCGTTCGTGGCCAGCGCAATCCGATCCGCCCGAACGGAACCAGTTGCTGTAGCCAACGACCTGCCGTGCAGCCTGTTCACCTGGCTGTTCTCAGAATGCGTACGCCGAGATTCCAGGCAGGCCTGGCGTAATCCCCAGGCCAGGCGGGCCGGCTCGACCAACGCCGTCCGGTTCGGGTCGGACAGCGCGCCGAGGTACGTCGGGGAGTGCACCTCGGCGCGGGCCGCGTCCTGGTCCAGCAGCGTGACTCCGGGGCGCTCGGGCGGCTTCCTCGGCCAGTTCGTCGAGGTGATGCGGCGCGGTGGCGACCGTGAGTTCGCCGGTTCGTTGCCAGTCGCAATCGATGCCGAGCCGGGCGATGGTGGCGCCGATCGCGTCGAGGTTCTCGCGCGCCCAGGCGCTCCAGGTCGTGCGACTTCATCCGGCCAGCGGGCCTGGCCGTTGCCGTAGCCGTGGGTGAGGCTGGCGTCGCAGAAGCCGCCGTTGCGCCCGCTCGCAGCGGATCCACAGGTCTCGGCCTCGAGCAGAACGACGTCGAGGCTCCGGGTAGCGTTCCTTCGCCCGCAGCGCTGTCCACAGTCCGGTGTAGCCGCCGCCGACCACGGCCAGATCTGCCGTGGTCGGCCCGAGGAGCGACGGCGCAGGCCCCGGCGAGGTCGGGTCGTCGAGCCAGAACACTCGCGGCTCGGCGTCCGCGAGCGCCGCCAGTTTCATCGCATCCGGCGGCGGCGGGCCAGTTCGCCGCCGAGGACGAGAATGAGTGCCAGCAGGAACATCGCCGTACCGACCACGTTGATCTGCGGCGGGATGTCGCGTTGCGCCGAACCCCAGACGAACATCGGGAACGTCACCGTGGTCCCGGCGTTCAGGTTGGTGATGATGAAGTCGTCGAAGGACAGCGAGAAGCTCAGTAGCGCGGCGGCCACGATGCCGGGGAAGCACCAGCGGGAAGGTGATCCGCCAGAACGTCTGCCACTCGTTCGCGTACAGATCCATCGCGGCCTGTTCGAGCCGGTAATCCATCCCGGTCAGCCGGGCCTTCACCGTGACGACGACGAACGACAGGCAGAACATCACGTGCGCGATCAGGACCGTCCAGAAGCCGAGCTGCCCGCCGAACCCGCTGGACACGAACAGCGCGAGCAGCGACGAGCCGAGCACGATCTCCGGTGAGGCCATCGGCAGGAAGATGAACAGGTTCGTCGCGGACCGGCCGCGGAACCGGTGCCGCACCATCGCGAACGCCATCAGGGTGCCCAGCGCGGTGGCGATCACGGTCGCGAGCAGGCCGATCCGCAGGCTGGTGCTGACCGCATCGCAGAGCCCGAACGGCCGGCACGGATGCTGCCAGTTGTCCCAGGTGAACCCGTCGAACGTGTAGGACAGCTTGCTCTTCGGCTGCATTGAACGACATCAGCATCACGACGATGATCGGCGCGAACAGGTAAAGCAGCACGAGCAGGGCGAACATCATCACCAGGTTCCGCCCGATCCAGCGACCGACCCTGGTCATACCAGCTCCTCCGTCCCAGCCCGGCGTACGTAGAAGCAGCACCAGTACGACGATCGCCGCCATCAGCGTGACCGACAGCGCGGCCGCGGTCGGGTACGCGCCGGCAGCGAACAGCCGCTGGATGTCGTTGCCGATCATCCGCTGCTTCGGCGTACCGAGCAGCTGGGCGTTGATGTAGTCGCCGGCCGCCGGGATGAAAGTCAGCAGCGTGCCCGCGACCACGCCCGGCATCGACAGCGGCAGCGTCACGGTCCGGAAGGTGGTGAACGGCCCGGCGAACAGATCCCCACCGGCTTCGATCAGCCGGGGATCGATCCGTTCCAGGCTCGCGTACAGCGGCAGCACCATGAACGGCAGGAAGTTGTACGTCAGCCCGGTGACGACCGCGGCCGTGGTGGCGAGCAGCCGGCCGTCCGGGCCGAGGATGTGCAGCCACTTCAGCGTGTCGACAACGAAGCCGTTGTCACTCAGCAGCAGCTTCCACGACAGCGTGCGGATCAGGAAGCTGGTGAAGAACGGCGCGATCACCAGCGCCAGCATGAGGTTCTTCCACCGGCCGGCCTTCATCGCGATCGCGTAGGCGAGTGGGTACCCGAGTATCAGGCAGAACACCGTCGTGATCAGCGAGTACCACAGCGACCGCCCGAACGGCCGGGCGTAGTCCGACATCGCGTCGGCGAAGTTCTGGAAGTGCCAGGTCATCTTGAACCCGGACTCGATCGACCCGTTCGGGTCGTACAAGCTTGCCGCGAGCAACGACACCAGCGGTACGACGAAGAACAGCAACAGCCAGAGCCCACCCGGAAGCAGCAGCAGGTACGCCGTGAACCGGCGGCCGGACCGTTCGGTCTTGGCCGGCGGGGCGGCGGTGGCCGCGCCCAGCTGGCCGACCGCACTCATCCGGCACCACCCGGGTCGTCGACCTTCTCGACCCCGGCCCGCGCATCCTGCTCGGCGTCCAGTACGAACGTGTGCGACGGCTGCCAGTGCAGGTCGACCGCATCGCCGACGGTGAACGTGTCGCGGGCACCGGTGTTCTGCTCGAAGACCGTCAGCTCCTGATCCCACGGCAGCCGTGCGAGGTACTGCGTACTGACGCCGACGTAACTGACATCGGTCACGACCGCGCCGCGGAGCTGGTTCGCCCCGTTGCTCTGCTCGGTGCCGGCTCGCGCCAGGAACACCTTCTCCGGCCTGACTCCCATCCAGACATCGCCCTCGGTCACCCGGCAGCGGGGCAGTGGCACGGTCACCTTGCGGCCGTGCACATCGACCACCAGGTTCTGGTCGGCCTGGCCGATGATCGTGGCCCGGACCAGGTTGGACTGGCCGAGGAAGTTCGCCACGAAGGTGGTGGCGGGCAGGTCGTAGAGCTCGGTCGGCGTACCCATCTGCTCGATCACGCCGGCGTTCATCACCGCGATGGTGTCGGCCATCGTCATGGCCTCCTCCTGGTCGTGGGTGACGTGCACGAACGTGATGCCGACCTCGGTCTGGATCCGCTTCAGCTCCAGCTGCATCTGCCGGCGCAGCTTGAGGTCGAGCGCGCCGAGCGGCTCGTCCAGCAGCAGCACCTGCGGGCGGTTGATCAGCGCCCGGGCCAACGCGACCCGCTGCTGCTGGCCACCGGACAGCTGGCCCGGCCGGCGCTTGCCGTAGCCGCCGAGCTCGACCAGATCGAGCATTTCGTCGACCTTCGGCTTGAAGTCCTTGACCCCACGCCGCTTCAGCCCGAACGCGATGTTCTCGAAAATGTCGAGGTGCGGGAACAGCGCGTAGTTCTGGAACACCGTGTTGACCGGCCGTTTGTACGGGCGCAGTCTGGTGATTTCCCGTTCACCCAGCCGGATTCTCCCGGCGCTCGGTTCCTCCAGTCCGGCGACCATCCGCAGGGTGGTGGTCTTGCCGCACCCGGACGGGCCGAGCAGGGCGAAGAACGCCCCCTCCGGCACGGTGAGATCCAGATTGTCGACCGCCCGCTGCGCGCCGAAGTCCTTGCTGATGCCGGTGAGAACCAGGTCGCCTGACCGGGGCGGTCGGTTGGGAGATGTTTCGGGCCCCGACCGGGGCGGTGAGGTGGGAGATGTAGCGGGCATGGTCATATCGTCAGCCCCCGATCGCGAGATTGAAGTCGGTTTCGTAGAGGGCCGCTTTGGCCGTGTCCAGCGGCATGAACGCGGCGGTCTTGGCCAGCGTCTCCTGGTCGGGGAAGATCAGCGGATCGTCGACCACGTCGGGATCGATCTCCTCCATCGCCTTCTTGGCCCCCTGGACCGGGCAGATGTAGTTCACCCAGTCGGCCAGCGTCGCGGCCACCTCGGGCTCGTAGTAGTAGTTCATCAGCGCCTCGGCGTTCGCCTTGTGCGTCGCCTTGTTCGGCACCAGCATGTTGTCCGACCACAGCATCAGGCCCTCTTCGGGCACGACGAACTTGATGTCCGGATTGTCGGCCTGCATCGCGATCACGTCGCCGGACCAGGCCTCGCAGGCGGCGATGTTGCCGGCGTTCAGGTCCTGCACGTAGTCGTTGCCGGTGAACCGGCGGATCTGCCCGGAGGCTACGTATTCCTCGAGCTTCTCGAGCGCCTTGCTCCACTCCGCGTCGTTGAACTTTCCCGGGTCGGCGCCGGTCAGCTTGAGCATGAACGACATCGTGTCCGGCATCTCCGACAGCAGCGTGATCCGGCCCTTCAGATCCTCCCGGGTGAGCAGATCCGAGAAGCTGCCGACCTCCTTGGTGACCTTCGAGTTGTAGGCGATCCCGGTCAGACCGCTCTGCCACGGGACGCTGTAGTCGCGGTTCGGGTCCCAGCTCGGCGCCTTGAGCTTGGCCAGCAACTGCTGGTCGACGTTCGGGATCTTCGTATGGTCGAGCTTCTGGATCCAGCCCAGGCCGATCATCCGGGCCGCCATCCAGTCGGTCAGCACGAAGATGTCCCGGCCGCAGGACTGGCAACTGCCGAGCTGGTCGCGCACCTTGGCGTAGAACTCGGCGTTGTCGTTGACGTCGGCGGTGTAGGTGACCTTGATGCCGGACTGGCTCTGGAAGTCCTCCAGCGTCGGCAGCACCGTCTTGCCGTTGACCTTCTCGTCGGACTCGTCCATGTAACTCGGCCAGTTCGAGAAGTTCAGCGTCTTCTGCTGCGCCGAGTGATCGGTGCTGACGCAACTGCCCGCGCTCTGCTTGGCCGCGGGGATCCCGCAGCCGGTGAGGACCCCGCCCAGCCCGAGGGCGGACAACGACATCCCCTTCAGCACCGCCCGGCGCCCGAGAACGGGCTGGTGACGAGGACTCATTGGACCCCCCTAGAAAGCGTCTTTCGCGGGCGATACTGTCAAACCGGGCCAACATAGACAAGGGATTCCGAAGTTATTCGCCCATTTCGCAACGAATTCCGCTTTGATGACTTGCTTACGCCGGGTGACACTGACAGGATCACGGAGTGGCAGTGCGAACGGGGAACCCCGACAAGAACCAGACCCTGCTGGACGACACCTCGAAGGCCATTATCGAGCAACTGCAGCTCGACGGCCGTCGTTCGTACGCGGCGATCGGCAAGGCGGTCGGCCTGTCCGAGGCGGCGGTCCGGCAGCGCGTCCAGCGGATGACCGAGGCCGGCGTGATGCAGGTCGTCGCGGTGACCGATCCGCTCGAGCTCGGCTTCGACCGGCAGGCGATGATCGGGATCAAGGCCGAGGGTTCGCTGGAGCCGATCGCCGACGAGCTCGCGAAGATGGACGAGGTCGAGTACGTCGTGATCACGGCCGGCTCGTTCGACCTGCTGGCCGAGGTGCTGTGTGAGAGCGACGAACACCTGCTGCAAGTCCTGTCGGAGCGGGTCCGGCGGATCGAGGGCGTCAAGGCGACGGAGACGTTCGTCTATCTGAAGCTGGTCAAGCAGACCTATTCCTGGGGTGTGCGCTGAACCTCTGGTCCACAACCACCTCGGTGACCGAGCGCCCCGGGCTCATCGGTAACCGGGACGCCGACGTGGCGATCGTCGGCGCCGGGTACACCGGCCTGTGGACCGCGTACTACCTGGCGAAAGCCGATCCGTCGCTGCGCATCGTCGTACTCGAGGCACACACGGCCGGCTTCGGGGCGTCGGGACGCAATGGTGGTTGGTGTTCCGCGCTGTTCCCGGTGTCGTCGCGGCGCTTGGCCTCGCTGCCGGGATCGAGCCGGGAGTCGGCGATCGAGCTGAACCGCGCGATGCAGGCGACGGTGAACGAGGTGGGGCTGGTCAGCGCCGCCGAGGGGATCGACTGCGATTACCACAAGGGCGGGACGATCGTGCTCGCCCGCACACCGGTCCAACTCGCCCGCGCTCGCGCCGAGGTGGCTGCGGCCCGCGAATGGGGACCTGGCGACCTCCGATTCCTCGAACCGGACGAGGTCGCCACGCACGTCCGGGCCACAAAGGTGCTGGGGGCAACATTCACACCCCACTGCGCGGCGATCCATCCGGGCAAGCTGGTCCGTGGACTGGCCGCCGTGGTCGAACGCCTCGGCGTCACGATCCACGAGCACACCCCAGTGCACGCGATCGAGCCCGGTCGTGCGATCACGTCGTACGGCGCAGTGCGGGCCGAGGTGGTGGTCCGGGCGACCGAGGGGTTCACCCCGGGGTTGGCCGGGGAGTCTCGGGCCGTGGCGCCGGTGTACTCGCTCATGGTCGCGACCGAGCGGCTCGATGCCGACCTGTGGGAGCGGATCGGGCTCGCGGATCGGCAGACGTTCAGCGACCAGCGCCACCTGATCATCTACGGCCAGCGGACGGCCGATGGGCGGCTGGCGTTCGGCGGTCGCGGTGCGCCGTACCACTTCCGCTCGCGGACCAGGCCGTCGTACGACGAGGCGCCGCGGGTCTTCACGGCGTTGCAGGCGACGCTGCGGGAGCTGTTCAAGCTGCCGGACGTTCGGTTCACGCATGCGTGGGGTGGGCCGCTGGGGGTGCCGCGGGACTGGTGCGCGTCGGTCGGTCTGGATCGCGGGTCGGGGCTGGCGTGGGCAGGTGGGTACGTCGGGGATGGCGTGAGTACGACGAACCTCGCCGGACGGACGTTGACGGATCTGATCCTCCGGCGGGACACCGCGCTGGTCCGGCTGCCCTGGGTCGGGCATCGGTCGCGGCGGTGGGAGTCCGAACCGTTGCGCTGGCTCGGGATCAACGCCGGGCTGCGGGCGATGACGCTCGCCGACACGGAAGAACGGCTGACCAGGCGGGAGAGCCGGATCGCGCGGTTGATGGCGCCGCTACTGGGCGACTAGCGTCCGGCGGGACTCCTCGAGCAGGGACGCGAGCGGGAGACCGGTCAGCTGGATGCTGGGACGCATCCAGTCGTTGAGGATCGGCTCCTCCGTGGCGAGGTGGCCGGCCAGCTCGGTCCGGCTGAGCTCGAAGACATGGGCCGGGTTGCCGGTGAGGTCGACCACGGTCTGCATCAGGCGGCCGGCCTGCTCCTCCCACAGCACATCGCCGGAATCCAGGTGGTCCGGCCGGATCAGCAGCAGGTCGACGTCACTGTCCGGATCACCGTCGCCGCGCGCGAGTGCGCCGTACACACTGGCGTGCACCGGCGGGATCCGCCAGCCGTTGATCTCGTCCGCGAGCCGGCTGGTCAACGTACTGCGAAGATCCGCGAGGAACTCGACCGCCGGGGCCACGAGGTGCTTGCGATTGAGGCGATAGAGCAACGAGTTGCCGACGTCATCGACATGCACCAGCCCGGTCGCCGCCAGCCGCTGCAGCACCAGCCGCACGCCCGCGACACTCCCCGACCCGGCCAGCTTGTGGATCTGCCGCCCCGACAGCCCTTTCTCACTCCGCGCCAGCACCTGCAACACCGGCCCGTCCAACGACGGCACCACAACGCTGATCGGGCTCTTGAGATCCATAGTCCGCCCACCGTAGCGATCACCCCGACACGCGAAGTAATCCCCGTGACAAGTCAATGATCAGGTCGACTTTGTGCACGGTTCCCGCATTCACTGCGCCGGGAACTGCGGACTGGGTGCAGGTAAGACGCTGCCGGGTGCGGAAAAACAAGCACACTTGATTCTTTTTCTGCGGCGTGCCAGTCTCGGCTGCACGATCCCCAGCGAGGGAGTGCAGCGTGCAACTGGACGAAGTACTGGCCGACCTGTGGGCCGAGAGCGCGGAGCTGGATCGGCTTGTCGGTGGCCTGGCCGCCGACGCGTGGGCGACGCCGACGCCGGCCGAGGGCTGGACGATCGCGCATCAGATCGCGCATCTGGCTTGGACCGACGAGGCCGCGCACCTGGCCGCCACCGATCCCGACGGCTTCAAGGCCTCACTGCAGACGGCCGCCGCCAACCCGACCGGCTACGTGGACGACGGTGCCGCCGAGACCGCGGCGCTGCCTCCTGACCAGCTCCTGCCGTACTGGCGCGAGACCCGCACCGAGCTGGCCGAGGCCCTGAAGAAGCTCCCGGCCGGCGAGAAGGTGCTGTGGTACGGCCCGCCGATGAGTCCGACCTCCATGGCGACCGCTCGCTTGATGGAGACCTGGGCGCATGGGCAGGACGTGGTCGACGCACTCGGCATCCAGCGCCAGCCGAGCAGTCGGCTGCGGCACGTCGCGCATCTCGCCGTCCGCACCCGCGACTTCGCCTACCTACTGAACGACCGCACCCCACCGGCCGAGCCGTTCTTCGTGGAACTCACCGGCCCGGACGGCCAGACCTGGACCTGGGGTCCGGACGATGCCGCGCAGCGGGTGAACGCGCCGGCGCTGGACTTCTGCTTGCTGGCGACCCAACGCCGGCATCGCGACGACCTCGCCGTACACGCGGAGGGCGCGGAGGCGGAGGAATGGCTCGGCATCATCCAGGCCTTCGCCGGACTGCCGGGGAGGGGTCGCGAACCGGGGCAGTTCGGATGACCGCGCCGATCAGGATCGGCAACGCGTCGGGGTTCTACGGGGACCGGTTCAGCGCGGTCCAGGAGATGCTCACCGGCGGTCCACTCGACGTACTCACCGGCGACTACCTGGCCGAACTGACCATGCTGATCCTCGGCCGGGACCGACTGAAGGACCCGTCCCTCGGGTATGCGCGGACGTTCCTCAAGCAACTCGAGACCGGTCTGGGCGAGGCACTCGACCGCGGCGTCAAGATCGTCAGCAACGCCGGCGGCCTCAACCCCGCAGGGCTCGCGCAAGCAATCCAGGAGCTCGCCGACCGCCTCGGCCTGCACCCCAAGATCGCGTACGTCGAAGGCGACGATCTGCTCACGCGGGCTTCCGAGTTGGACCTTGGCAGCCCGCTCACCGCGAATGCCTACCTCGGCGCCTGGGGAATCGCGGAAGCCCTCCAGGCCGGCGCGGACGTCGTCGTCACCGGCCGCGTCACCGACGCCTCGGTGATCGTCGGACCGGCCGCCGCCCACCACGGCTGGAAGCGGACGCAGTACGACGAACTCGCCGGAGCCGTGGCGGCTGGGCACGTGATCGAATGCGGCTGCCAGGCGACCGGCGGCAACTACGCGTTCTTCAGTGAGATCCGCGACCTCGGCCGGCCCGGGTTCCCGATCGCGGAGATCCACGCCGACGGCAGCAGCGTGATCACCAAGCACGACAACACCGGCGGCGCGGTCACCATCGACACGGTCAAGGCGCAACTGCTCTACGAGATCACTGGCGCCCGGTACGCCGGTCCGGACGTCACCACTCGCCTGGACACGATCGAGCTCGACGACGACGGCCCCGATCGGGTCCGGATCTCCGGTGTCCGCGGTGAGCCGCCGCCACCGACGTACAAGGTTTCGTTGAACAGCGTCGGCGGGTTCCGCAACGAGGTGGACTTCGTGCTCACCGGACTTCAGCTGGACGAGAAGGCGGAGCTGGTCAAGGCGCAGCTCGAGCAAGCGTTGCCGAAGCGGCCGTCCGAGCTGAAGTGGACGTTGGCCTGGACCGAGAAGCCGAACGCGGACTCCGAGGAGGAGGCCAGCGTGTTCCTCCGGTGCGCGGTGAAGGACCGGGACCCGAAGGTCGTCGGCCGGGCGTTCTCCAGTGCCGCGGTCGAGCTGGCGTTGTCGAGCTACCCCGGTTTCCACGTCACCGCGCCACCTGGCGACGGATCGCCGTACGGCGTCTTCCGGGCCGGGTACGTCGACATCCACGAGGTGGAACACGTCGTCGTACTGCCGGACGGGACCCGGCAGACCGTCGAGCCGGCCGCGGAGACCCGGCCGCTGGCTCAGGTCGACATCGAGTTGCCGATCCCGTTGCCGCAGCTCGCGTCCAGCGGGCGCCCACGGACGCGCGAGGTCCCGCTCGGCCGGCTCGTCGGTGCGCGGTCCGGTGACAAGGGTGGTGACGCGAACGTCGGCGTGTGGGTACGGCAGGAGAAGGCGTGGCGTTGGCTCGCGCACGCGCTCACGGTCGAGCTCTTCCAGGAACTGCTCCCGGAGACCAAGGACCTGATCGTCACCCGCTACGTCTTCCCGAACCTCTGGGCGGTCAACTTCGTGGTCGAGGGACTGCTCGGCGAGGGCGTCGCCGCGCAGGCGCGGTTCGATCCGCAGGCGAAGGCGGTCGGCGAGTGGCTGCGTTCCCGGTACGTCGACGTACCGGAGGTGCTGCTGTGAACGACTTCAGGCAGTCCGTCCGGCGCTTCATGGCGGACGAGGTGCTGCCCCAGCTGGATCAATGGGAGCGTAACGGCGAGCTTCCGCGCGAGCTGCACAAGAAGGCCGGTCAGCTCGGCCTGCTCGGGGTCGCCTTCCCGGAGGCGGTCGGCGGTGGCGGCGGTTCGCTGCTCGACGCGCTCGCGGTGGTCGAGGAGATGCACTACGCAGGCGGGTCCGGCGGACTGGTCGCCTCGCTGCTGACCTGCGGAATCGCCGTACCCCATATCGTTGCTGCAGGCAACCAGGAGCAGCTCGACCGGTGGGTCCGGCCGACCCTCGACGGCGAGTTGATCGGCGCGCTGGCGATCACCGAACCCGACGGCGGATCGGACGTCGCCTCCCTGCGTACGACGGCCCGCCGCGAGGGTGATCACTTCGTCGTGAACGGCGCGAAGACCTACATCACCTCGGGGTGCCGCGCGGACTTCGTCACCACCGCCGTCCGCACCGACGGGCCGGGTGCGCACGGGATCAGCCTCCTGGTGATCGAGAAGGGCACGCCTGGTTTCGTGGTGTCCCGCAAGCTGGAGAAGCTCGGCTGGCTCTGTTCGGACACGGCCGAGCTGTCGTTCACCGACGTACGCGTGCCTGCGGCCAACCTCGTCGGCGCCGCGGGAACCGGCTTCGTCCAGCTCGCGGTGAACTTCGTCGCCGAGCGGCTGACCCTGGCCGTCCAGGCGTACGCCGGTGCGCAGCGGGCGCTCGACCTCGCAGTGGAGTGGTGCCGGACGCGGGAGACGTTCGGCCGGCCGCTGATCTCGCGGCAGACCGTGCAGCACACGCTCACCGAGATGGCTCGCCGGATCGACGTCGCCCGGGTCTATGTGCAGTACGTCGCTCAGCGGGCCATCAAGGGTGAAGACGTGATCGCCCAGGTCTGCTTCGCCAAGAACACCGCGGTCGAGGCCGGGCAGTGGGTGTGCGACCAGGCACTCCAGCTGCACGGCGGCCTCGGCTACATGCGGGAGGCCGAAGTGGAACGCCAGTACCGCGACCAGAAGATCCTCGCCATCGGCGGCGGCACCACCGAGATCCTCACCTCCCTCGCCTCGAAACGACTGGGGTTCACTCCGCCCATGGCCGGGCCTTCGGCGCCGGCGGGGTCATGGGGCTTTGACTCCCGTCCTTCCCTCGTCGCTCCGGTCGCTTCGCTCCCTCCGCTCCTCAGTCCAGGCCGGGAGGCCCCATGACCACGATGAGCAATCGCGAGGCGATGGTGGAGAAGCTTGCGGCGCTGGAAGGGGAGCACGCGAAGGCGCTGGCGGGGGGTGGGGAGAAGTACGTCGACCGTCACCACAAGCGCGGCAAGTTGCTGGCCCGGGAGCGGATCGAGTTGCTGCTCGACCCGGACTCGCCGTTCCTCGAGCTGTCGCCGCTGGCCGGCTGGGGTTCGGACTTCACCGTCGGCGCGAGCCTGGTGACCGGGATCGGCGTGGTGGAAGGCGTCGAGTGCCTGATCACCGCGAACGACCCGACCGTCAAGGGTGGCGCGAGCAACCCGTGGACGCTGAAGAAGGCGCTGCGGTCCGATGAGATCGCGCGGGCGAACCGGTTGCCGGTGATCAGCCTGGTCGAGTCCGGCGGCGCGGATCTGCCGACGCAGAAGGAGATCTTCATCCCCGGCGGCGCGATGTTCCGCAACCTGACCCGGCTGTCGGCCGAGGGGATCCCGACCATCGCGCTGGTGTTCGGCAACTCGACGGCCGGCGGCGCGTACATCCCCGGCATGAGCGACTACGTGGTGATGGTCGACGGCGGCGCGAAGGTCTTCCTGGCCGGGCCGCCGCTGGTGAAGATGGCGACCGGTGAGGATGCGGACGACGAGTCGCTCGGTGGCGCGTCGATGCACGCGCGGAAGTCGGGCTTGGCGGACTACTTCGCGGTCGACGAGCAGGACGCGATCCGGCTCGGGCGCCAGATCGTGTCCCGGCTGAACTGGCGCAAGCTGGGTCCGCCGCCGGCTTCGTCGTACGCCGAACCTCGCTATGACGAGGACGATTTGCTCGGGATCGTGCCGGGGGACCTGAAGATCCCGTTCGATCCACGAGACGTGATCGCCCGGGTGGTGGACGGGTCGGTGTTCGACGAGTTCAAGCCGCTGTACGGCTCATCGCTGGCGACCGGGTGGGCCTCGGTACACGGGTATCCGGTGGGCATCCTGGCGAACGCGCGCGGCGTGCTGTTCAGCGAGGAGTCGCAGAAGGCGGCCCAGTTCATCCAGCTGGCGAACCGGGCGAACACGCCGCTGATCTTCCTGCACAACACCACCGGCTACATGGTCGGGCAGGAGTACGAACAGGGCGGGATCATCAAGCACGGCGCGCAGATGATCAACGCGGTCTCCAACTCCCGCGTGCCGCACATCTCGATCCTGATGGGAGCGTCGTACGGCGCCGGGCACTACGGGATGTGCGGTCGCGCGTTCGATCCACGCTTCCTGTTCGCGTGGCCGTCGGCGAAGTCGGCGGTGATGGGGCCGCAGCAGCTCGCCGGAGTGTTGTCGATCGTGGCGCGGGCGGCGGCCGAGGCGAAAGGGCAGCCGTACGACGAGGAAGGTGACGCGGCGATGCGTGCGTACGTCGAGGGTCAGATCGAGGCCGAGTCGTTGCCGATGTTCCTGTCCGGCCGGCTGTACGACGACGGCGTGATCGACCCGCGCGACACCCGAACCGTCCTGGGCATCTGCCTGTCCGCCATCCACTCCGCCCCGGTCGAAGGCACCTCGTCCTTCGGCGTCTTCCGGATGTGATGCGCGTGTTCACGTCTGTGCTGGTAGCGAACCGGGGCGAGATCGCCCGGCGGATCTTCCGTACCGCCCGTGTGCTCGGACTCTCGACGGTCGCGGTCCACTCGACCGCCGACGCGGGATCGCCGTACGTCGCCGAGGCCGATGCGGCGGTGCATCTGCCGGGGAACACCCCGGGAGAGACGTATCTGCGAGGCGAGCTGGTGATCGACGCCGCGCTGAAGGCCGGCGCGGACGCCGTACATCCCGGGTACGGGTTCCTGTCGGAGAATGCGGAGTTCGCGCAGGCGGTGATCGAGGCAGGGCTGACCTGGATCGGGCCGCCGGTGGATGCGATCGCCTCGATGGGGTCGAAGATCGAGGCGAAGAAGCTGATGGCGGTGGCCGGGGTACCGGTCCTCGCCGAGCTGACGCCGGCGGAGGTCTCCTCGGACGACTTGCCGGTCCTGGTGAAGGCTTCGGCCGGCGGTGGTGGGCGCGGGATGCGGGTGGTCTCACGCCTGGAGGATCTGCCGGGTGAGATCGAGGCGGCGTCGGCGGAAGCCTTGTCCGCCTTCGGGGACGGGACGGTCTTCTGCGAGCGGTATCTCGCCTCCGGCCGCCACATCGAGGTCCAGATCATGGCCGATCAGCACGGCACGATCTGGGCGGCCGGCGAGCGCGAGTGCTCCATCCAACGCCGCCACCAGAAGGTCGTCGAGGAAGCACCGTCGCCGCTGGTCGAGCGCATCCCGTCCATGCGGGCCGAGCTGTTCGAAGCCGCCCGCAAGGCGGCCGCCGCCATCAACTACGTCGGCGCCGGGACCGTCGAGTTCCTCGCCGACGAGAAGGGCGCGTTCTACTTCCTGGAGATGAACACCCGCCTCCAGGTAGAACACCCGGTCACGGAGGAGACGACGGGTCTCGATCTGGTCGAGTTGCAGTTCGCCATCGCATCCGGCGAACCGCTACCCCCGGCGCCGCCTGAGACAGTCGGTCACGCGATCGAGGTGCGCGTCTACGCCGAGGACCCAGCCCACGACTGGCAGCCCACAACTGGCCGGATTCATCGCTTCGATGTCGGGGATGGCCAGCTGTGGGGAACCAAACTTGCACCAGGTGACGAAAGGTTTCCCCACAGTCGGGGAGCTCGGCTGCGGGTCGACTCCGGCGTCGAGAGCGGGTCGGAGGTTTCGGCGTACTACGACGCGATGCTGGCCAAGGTGATCGTCTGGGCACCGAGCCGGGCCGTGGCGGCGGCGCGGCTGGCCGCGGAACTGGCCCGGGCGAAGATCCACGGCGTGGGCACCAACCGCGACCTGCTGGTGTGGATCCTGCGGCATCCCGTGTTCTTGGCTGGTGACACGGACACCGGATTCTTCGAGCGCCACGGGATCGGGGTGCCGGTTGATGAGGCTGCCGTCAGGGTGTCGGCGTTAGCGGCTGCCCTGGCGGATGCGGCCGGTCGGGTGCCGGTGGTTCGGGTGCCTAGCGGGTGGCGCAACCTCGCGTCCCAACCCCAGCGGAAGGCTTTCCGACTCGGTGAGGCGACGTACGAGATCGAGTATCGGCTGACCCGGGACGGGCTTGTTGCTGATGGCAACATTCAGCTGGTCGACAGTACGCCGGAGAGTGTGATGCTGGAGGTTGACGGCGTACGGCGTACCTTCGAAGTAGCGGCGTACGACGGGTTGGTGTGTGTGGACTCGTCGCTGGGGAGCGTGGCGTTGACTCCGGTGGAGCGGTTCACGGATCCGGCGCAGCAGGTGTCAGCGGGGTCGTTGCTCGCACCGATGCCTGGCACGGTGATCCGGGTCGGCGTACAGGTCGGTGAAGTAGTCAAACAAGGGCAGCCGTTGCTGTGGCTGGAGGCGATGAAGATGGAACACGCGATCGCCAGCCCGGCGGACGGATTGGTCAACGAGCTCAGGGTCGAGGCAGGTCAGCAGGTCGAGGTCGGCGCCGTACTGGCAGTCGTAGGGGAGGAAGAGTGAACGAGCGAAGCGAGATCACCATCCAACACAGTGCGTCTTGTGCCTCATCGGCGCCCGGAGCGAAGCGAGGACGTCGATGAGCTTCATCGAGTCCGAAGAACGTCAGGAGCTGCGCAAGGCGGTTGGCGAGCTCGGGAAGAAATACGGCTACGCGTGGTTCAACCAGCAGGCGCGGAGCGGCGGCCACACGACCGAGCTATGGCTCGAGGCCGGCAAGCTCGGCTACCTCGGGGTGAACCTGCCCGAGGAGTACGGCGGCGGAGGTGGCGGCATGGCCGATCTGTCGATCGTGCTGGAGGAGCTCGGCGCCGCGGGCTGCCCGTTGCTGATGCTGGTGGTCTCGCCGTCGATCTGCGGCACGGTGATCTCCCGCTTCGGCACCGACGAGCAGAAGCAACGCTGGCTGCCCGGTCTGGCCGACGGTACGACGATCATGGCGTTCGCGATCACCGAGCCCGACGCCGGGTCCAACTCCCACCAGATCACCACGACTGCCCGGCGTACCGACGACGGCTGGTCACTGACCGGGCGGAAGGTCTTCATCTCCGGGCTCGACGTGGCCCAGGCGGTGCTCGTGGTCGGCCGGACCGAGGACGCGCGGACCGGCAAGCTCAAACCGGCGCTGTTCATCGTCCCGCTGGACGCGCCCGGGGTGGAGTACCAGCGGATCGAGATGGATGTGATCAGCCCCGACAAGCAGTTCGCCCTCTTCCTGGACGACGTACAGCTGCCGCGCGAGGCACTGGTCGGCTCCGAGGACGCGGCCCTGATGCAGCTGTTCGCCGGGCTCAACCCGGAGCGGATCATGGCGTCCGCGTTCGCGCTCGGGATCGCCCGGCACGCGCTCGGCAAGGCGACCGCGTACGTCAAGGAGCGCCAGGTCTGGAACACACCGATCGGCGCCCACCAAGGGATCGCGCACCCGCTCGCGCAGATCAAGATCGAGCTCGAACTGGCCCGGCTGATGACGCAGAAGGCCGCCGCGCTGTACGACGCGGGAGACGACCTGGCCGCGGGCGAGGCGGCGAACATGGCCAAGTACGCCGCCGGCGAGGTGGCGGTCCGAGCCACCGACCAGGCCGTCCAGTCGCTCGGCGGCAACGGCATGACGAAGGAGTACGGCGTCGCCTCGCTGGTCGCGGCCGCCCGGGCGACCCGGATCGCGCCGGTCAGCCGGGAGATGATCCTGAACTTCGTCGCCCAGCACAGCCTCGGCCTGCCCAAGTCCTACTGAGGTCTTCCGCAGATACTCCGGAGTGGGCCAAAGTTCCTGCCACCAGCGCAGAGAGTCCGCGTAGAAAGGTTTGGGGTCAGATGATCATCACCAGCCAGTTCCCGCCCGTCGAGACCCTCGACGTCCCGATCCACGATGCCGTGCTCGGCCGGGCCCAGGAGTACGGCGAGCGGCCGGCCATGGTCGACGGCGTGACCGGCAAGGAGATCAGCTACGCCCAGCTGGACGTGATGACCCGCCGGGTCGCGGCCGGTCTCGCCGAGCTGGGCATCCGGCGCGGCGATGTGATCGCGATCTACAGCCCGAACACGATCCTCTATCCGGTCGTCTTCTACGGCGCCACTCGCGCCGGCGCGACCGTGACCACGGTGAACGCGCTCTACACCGCGGACGAGTTGCACAAGCAGCTGGTCGACTCGAAGGCGAAGTTGCTGGTGACGATCTCGCTGTTCCTGCCGGTCGCGACCGCGGCGATCGAGGGCACCGACGTCGGTGAGATCTTCGTCTGCGACAGCGCCGAGGGATATCGCTCGGTGATGGAGCTGGTCGCGTCCACCGGACCCGAGCCGGACGTGACGATCGATCCTGCCGAGGACATCGCCGTACTTCCGTACTCCAGCGGGACCACCGGCGCGAACAAGGGCGTGATGCTGACGCACCGGAACATCGCCACCAACATCTCGCAGGCCGAGGTGATGATCCGGGTCGCGGACGACGAGCGGATCATCGCGATCCTGCCGTTCTTCCACATCTACGGACTGTCCGTGCTGATGAACCTGCCGCTCCGCCTGGGCGCCACGGTCGTCGTCCTGCCGAAGTTCGAGCTGCAGCAGTTCCTCACAACGCTGGACCAGCAGCGGATCACCCGGGCGTTCGTCGCCCCACCGATCGTACTGGCGCTGGCGAAGCACCCGGCCGTGGACGGGGTCGACCTGTCCGCGCTGCGGTACGTGACGTCGGCGGCGGCCCCGCTGGACGGCGAGCTGGCCGAGGCGTGCGCGAAGCGGCTCGGGCTGCACGCGGTGCTGCAAGCGTACGGGATGACCGAGTTGTCACCGGGCACGCACGCCGTACCGCAGGACGACCAGAACCCGCCGCCCGGTGCCGTCGGCAAGCTCTTCCCGTCCACCGAGATGCGGATGGTCGGTGCCGATGGCAACGATGTGGGCGACGAGGAGACCGGCGAGATCTGGATCCGCGGGCCGCAGGTGATGAAGGGGTACCTGGGCCGCCAGGCCGAGACCGACGCGACCATCGACCCCGACGGCTGGCTGCACACCGGCGACATCGGCCGGGTGGACGAGCGCGGTTACCTGTATGTCGTCGACCGGGTGAAGGAACTGATCAAGTATCACGGCTACCAGGTGCCGCCGGCCGAACTGGAGGCGGTGCTGCTCACCGACGACCGGATCGCGGACGCGGCGGTGATCGGCGTCGATGCCGATGGCGAGGAGGTGCCGAAGGCGTTCGTGGTGCCGATGCCGGGCGTCAAGCTGACGGCCGAGGACGTGATCGAGTACGTCGCCGCGCGAGTGGCGCCGTACAAGAAGATCCGGCAGGTGGAGTTCATCGAGGCGGTGCCGAAGGCCGCGTCGGGCAAGATCCTGCGGCGTGAGCTGAGGGCCCGCGAGGCCGCCCGTGAGTGAGGTGCTCAAGGCACCCCAGCAGGACCGCAGCCGGGCGACCCGGCAGCGGTTGCTCGCGGCGGCCGTGGAGTCGCTGGCCGAGGTCGGGTACGCCGCGACGACGGTGAGTGTCGTGGCGACCCGGGCCGGGGTGTCGCGGGGCGCCGCTCAGCACCATTTCCCGACGCGGGCGGATCTGTTCGCGGCGGCGGTCGAGTACATGACCGAGGTGCGGCTGGCCGAGATTCGCGCTCAGGCGGCCGCACTGCCCAGTGGCGCGGCCCGGACCGAGGCGATCGTCGGCATGCTCGCGGATGTCTACACCGGACCACTGTTCCGCGCCGCATTGCACCTCTGGGTTGCTGCGTCGACCGAGGACGCGCTGCGGCAGCAGATCGTCCGGCTCGAGGCCCACGTCGGACGTCAAGCACACCGGGCACTGCTGGAGGTGCTCGAGGTGAGTGAGCGGACCCCGGGTGTGCGGGAGACCGTGCAGGGTGTGCTGGACCTGGCCCGCGGGCTGGGGCTGGCCGACCTGCTCACCGACGACAGTGCGCGCCGGAAGGGCATCGTGCGGCAATGGAGCCGCATCCTCGATCAGGCCCTGCGAGAGCCAGGCGTGTGAGGGGTCGGCTGCGCCGGGGCAGGGATCCGGTCCAGCGGGCCAGGAAGTCGTGGAGCGAGCTCGGCGCCGTCTGTTCAGCCCACCGCCCAGACTTCCCGCGGCCGCATTCCGCTCGGCCAACTGCCGGGACCTGACACCGGAACTGGTGGGCTGGCACAGGCTATTTCCTGTCCCGACCCACCAGATGGTGTCCCAGGTCACGACTCTCGGCGGTGGTCCACCAGGCGGGCTGCGGGTGGGGGGATCGTTGTCAGATCACATACATTGATCACTGATATGACTTCTACTGAGCGGGTCGACCGGGCGAGTGTGGGGCTCCGGTCGGAGCGAGGGCCGATCCTGCTCGCGGTGATGCTGAGCGTCGGGCTGGTCGCGATCGACGCCACCATTCTGGCCACCGCCGTACCGTCCGTCGTCGACGATCTCGGCGGATTCACCCAGTTCCCCTGGCTGTTCTCGATCTACCTGCTGGCCCAGGCTGTCTCGGTGCCGATCTACGGCAAGCTCGCCGACCTGCGCGGCCGGAAGCCGATCATGCTGCTCGGCGTCGGGCTGTTCGTTCTCGGGTCGGTGCTGTGCGGGTTTGCCTGGAGCATGCCGGCGCTGATCGCGTTCCGGCTGGTCCAGGGCCTCGGCGCGGGGGCGATCCAGCCGATCGGGATGACGATCGTCGGCGACATCTACACGGTCGCGGAGCGGGCCAAGGTGCAGGGTTACATCGCCAGCGTGTGGGGGATCGCGTCGTTCGTCGGCCCCACGCTGGGCGGCGTGTTCTCGGACTACCTCTCCTGGCGCTGGATCTTCTTCGTGAACATCCCGCTCGGGCTCGCGGCCGCCTGGGTGCTGCTGCGCCGCTTCCAGGAGAACGTCGTCCAGAAGGGCAGCCACCGGATCGACTACCCGGGGGCGATCCTGCTCGCGGCCGGCGGCTCGCTGCTGCTGCTCGGCCTGCTCGAGGGCGGCGTGATCTGGACCTGGGATTCCGCCGCGAGCATCGCGATCCTGGCCGTGGCGGCGCTCCTGCTGAGCGTGTTCGTCCTGGTCGAACGCCGCGCCGCCGAACCGATCCTGCCGCTGTGGGTGCTCAGCCAGCGCGTCCTGAACTCGGCCAACTCGGCCGCCCTGCTGATCGGCCTGTTGATGATCGGCCTGTCGACGTACGTCCCGCTCTACGCCCAGAGCGTGCTCGGTACGTCGGCTCTCGTCGCAGGGTTCGCGTTGGCCGCGATGACGCTGGGCTGGCCGATCGCGGCATCGCTTGCCGGGCGCATCTATCTGCGGGTCGGATTCCGTACGACGATGCTCCTCGGCGCGATCATCGTCGTACTCGGTGCGGCTCTGCTGTTGACCGTGAACTCCGACAGCGCCGTACTGCATCTGGCCGCCGCCTGCTTCGTGATCGGCGTCGGCCTCGGCTTCTCCGCGTCGCCGTCGGTCGTGGCCGCCCAGTCGTCGGTGGAGTGGACGACGCGTGGTGTGGTGACGGGCGCCAACATGTTCTCCCGTTCGGTCGGTAGTGCAATCGGCGTCGCTGTCTTCGGCGCGGTGGCCAACGGCGTGGTCGCTGCTCGCCTCGGCGACAGCCACGCGGATCTGGAGAACCTCCCCGGCGAAGTGCTCGCTCCTGCCATCCACGACGTGTACTACGGGGCCGCGGTCGCCGCCGTACTCCTCGTCGTCGCCGTCCTCTTCATGCCCAACAAGATCGCAGAGCAGCCGAGTGCACCGCGGTGATCAGCTCGTCAGGGCCAGGAGCTCGTCGCGTCCGGTGACGCCGGTCTTGCGGTAGGTCGCGCGCAGGTGGTCGTTCACGGTGAGAACGGACAGGCCGAGGCGGCGTGCGATCTGCTTGGCTGCCAGGCCGGCTTCGACGAGTACCAGCACTTCGGACTCACGACGGGACAGCCCGGACCACGCGGCGAACGCCGGGAGCACCTGGCTCACGTCTGCCGGTTGGACGACGACGGTCACGTCCACCGGTCCCACGGGTGTGCGGCTGCCGCTGATCACGAGCCAACGACCATCGCTCGTACGGGCCCTGCACAGTGCGTCCTGACGCCCAGCAGCTGCTGTCCGCGCCACCTCGTGTACCACTCGCGTCGCGTCGTCAACAGTCACGCCGGTAGGACCCCCGGACGTGAGGTCGCCCAGCCAGGCGTGCGCCTCAGGACTCACGCTGAGGAGACGCCCGTCTCGCCCGACCAGGATCGCACCAGCCGGACGGGCGTCCTGCTTGCCGTCGGTACGACGAACCTGATGCCGCCGCAACGCCACGCACAGCGGACCCGCGAGCTCGGCCGCAGTCTCAGAGTCGACGTCGGTGAACGGCTGCCGCGGGTCGTCGCGGAAGAGCGACAAGGCACCCCAGTAGCGCCCGTCGTCGATCAACGCGAGTCGAAGCTCTGACAGGTAGCCCTCGGGACGAAGGATCTCGTGCAGCCGTGGGCTCGCCGGCTCCGGCACGGTCTGCAGGGCCAGGACACCCGCATGACCCGGACGGCGAACCAGCTCGGTGTAGCGATTGACGTCCTGCTCGACCGTCTCGTTGTGCACCAGACGCTGGGTCGGGACGGTGAGCCCGTGCTCGGAGAACATCGCGCACCGCAGACCGGTGATCGGATCCACGGCGAACAGACAGTACCCGTCGAATCCGACCGCCTGGTTCACCGAGTGCATCACCGCGTCCGCGAACGGCTGACCCGGCAACTCCTCCCAGGCGCTCGCCAAGATCGACCGCCGGGCAGCGCGGATCGTATCCCCCATCCGCCCATCGTGACAGGCCCGCGGCATCCCGAGAAGTGGGGAGGGTGAGCCACGTGACGGCGGCGGACACTGCGGATAGCCGACAAGGGGGACTTCATGACTGGCTCACGTACTCTCCGCCGCTTGATCTGGCTTGCGGTGGCTGCACTACTACTGACGATCACCGTTGCGCCCGGTGCGCAGGCGACCACGCCGGGAGAGAACGGCCGGATCGTCTACTCCGCGGACACCGGCTCCGGGCTGCAGCTGTTCACCGTTCGCCCAAACGGCAGCGGCGTACGTCAGATCACCTCGGTGGCCGGCGATGCGGCACATGCCGACTGGTCGCCGGATGGGAGACGGCTGGTCTTCGAGTTCGGTGGAGAGACGCACGCCGGGGTGATGATCATGAACCGCGACGGTTCCGGCCTGCGCGACCTGACTCCGACCGGCTTCCAGGGCAACCCGGCGTTCACCGCCGACGGCCGCAAGATCGTCTTCGACTCCGAGGACGGGATCGCGATCATGCGGACCGACGGCACCGGCCGGCGGCAACTGACCCGGAGCCCATTCCCCGGCGTCGGCTATGACACCGACGCGAACGTGTCTCCCGACGGCAGGTTCATCACCTTCGTCCGGGTCAAGGTCGGCGAGCACGAGCAGGCGTTGTTCCGGATGCGCCTCGACGGGTCCGGTCTGCGCCAGTTGACGTCGTACTCGCTGGAGGTCGGGGTCAAGCACGACTGGGCTCCGGACGGCTCACGCATCGCGATCATCACCCATGCCGACCACCAGCCGGCCGGTACGTCGGCCAACGTCGCGACGATCCGCCCGGACGGCTCCGGTCTGCGGATGCTCACCCACTACAGCGGTGGCGCCGTCAACGCACTCACCGGGTCGTACTCACCGGACGGCCGCTGGATCACCTACCGGTTCGAGGATCACGATGCCTTCGCGCTGCAGAAGCTCCGCGCCGACGGCCACGGCCATCCCCACCTCATCCTGACGCCGCCGGCCGCACCGCGCTTCATCGACTGGGGACCTCGGTAGTCCACGGGCGGTCTAGGTTGGTTTCATGCGCGCGGTCGACTGTGTGGGGGCCTTGATCCGGGACGAGCAACACCGTGTCTACGTGCAGCGGCGTACGGCGGAGCGACGGTTGTATCCCGGGATCTGGGACATCGTCGGCGGGCATCTGGAACCAGGCGAGACGCCGGAGCAGGCGCTGGCGCGGGAGGTCGAGGAGGAGACCGGATGGAAGGTCCGCGACATCCTGTGGGCCGTCGCCGACTGGGAGTGGGAGTACGAGGGCCGCGTACGGCGTGAGCTCGACTACCTGATCACGATCGACGGAGACCTCGGTCGCCCACGGCTGGAAGCCGGCAAGCATGACGCGTCGGCGTGGGTCGGTCCGGACGACCTGGAACTGCTGATGGTGAACCGCACCGACGGCGACCGCCGGCTGCGTGACCTCGTGGCACACGCGGTCCGGACCAGGTTCACCGAGCGTCTCCGGCTCGAACCGGTGACCGGTCCCATCGGGGTCCTGCCCGGACATGAGGCGGACCTCGTCACCCTGCACGCGGATCCGTGGGTCGCCGAGTGGTACGCCGGCGCCTGGTCACCCGAGGAGGCGAAACGCCGAGCCGCTGACTTCCAGTTGGGCTGGGAGCGAGACTCCGTCAGCAAGTGGATCGCGTACGAGCGCGCTGGTGGAGCGCTGGCCGGCCGAGGCGGGCTGTCGCGGATGGCGGCCGGTGCGCCCGTGACGGCGGCCGTCACCGAGTTGGTGGGTACGGCGTGGGCGGTCGACCGGCTCGAACTCGGATGGGCACTGGTCGCGTCGGCGCGCGGGCGCGGGCTGGCGCACGAGATCGGCCGCGCCGGACTGGAGTTCGCCTTCGGGACGCTGGGTGCTCAGGCTGTGGTCGCGTACACCGAGCGGCACAACACGGCGTCCCGCGCGGTGATGGAACGGCTCGGCATGAGCTACGCCGGCGAGATCATCGCGGAAGGTCTGGTCGAAGGCTCCGATCAGGTGCAACCAGGTGCGCCATTCGCCCTGTACGTCACCAGACCGGAAGCGGACATCTAGCGGTCCAGGCCGGTCACGAACCGGGTCAGTAGGTCCCCGAAGGTCTCGCGCTCGGTGGCGGTCCAGTCGTTCATCGCCGTGGCGAACCGCTGCCGCCGGTAGGCGTGCACCACCTCGAGCTGCTGGCTGCCCTGGGCGGTCAGCACGAGATTCGTACGACGCCCGCTGGTCGAGCGCGGCTGGCTGAGCGGGGACGAACTCACGCCCGCCGGCCGGGTCGCGCTGAAGGCGCTGGCGACCAAGGTCCGGGCGCAGCGCAGGAGGGTGACGGCCGGAGTCAGCGATCAGAAGTACCTCGCGACGGTCGGCGTACTGCGGCGGATGGCCGCGAACCTCAGCTGAGACGAAGGTGGCTCCGCTGTGTGATCGCCCAGGCGCGGCGGTCACACAGCGGAGCCGGCCACCTCTCAGGGGGAGGCTCCCGGTGAGGTGTCGGGAGCCTCCGGTGTCCTACCGCCCAGGACACTCGGCCCCGCCTGGCCCGAGGTGTCGGCCAGGAGGTGGATTGGAACGGCTGGGCGGCGGCGATACAGGGGTCAGCCGCCTGCCCAGCCGGGTCGGTGGGCGGTGCGGTCCGGAGCTGAGGAGTGCTCCGGACCGCACCTGGGTTTCGTCCGGGACTGAGGAGTGCCACGGACCTTCCAGTGCTGCCCCTGGACGTGAGGAGACCCCAGGGCACAGCGGACCGGGTCTGAGGAGGACCCGGAAGTTCAGGTGTTCAGTCGGTGCTGTCGAGTGGGCCGAGCAGGTCGTTCGTGACTCGGAGGCCGGCGAAGCGGCGCCGCATCGCCTGTTCGTAGCGGGCCGCCAGGGGCGCTTCCGCGACGTACTGCGCGATCACATGCTCGCCGAACCAGACCCGAACTCTGCGCCGGTGCTGCCTCGACGTCATCTCCGCGATGGTCACTACCTCTCACCCCGTAACTCTCAGGCCTTGCAACCAGTTGGAATTACTGGTTGTCATGGCAGTAATGGTGCACGAGCCTGACGTGACCGCTCTAGGACCTGGACCGGACCTTTACCGGACCTCTTCCGGTCCTCTGGCGGACATCTGGGGGACAGCACCTTGTCGTGGGGCATGAGTCGAGACAACGTCTGACCTGACGTGAACAGGAGGAACGATGGCGGGTAGGTATACGCCAAAGACGGTCCTGGCGCACCTGATCCAGCGCCGGAACCAGACCTACTCCGAGATCGTCGCCGAATTCGTCGAGCTGGGTGGAACCATCACCGAGCGGCACCTGCGGCGCCTCGCATCGGGCGAGCGCGCGGGTACCACTCCACAGACCCGGCGCACCCTGCAACGCATGTTCGGCAAGCCGGTCGAGGAACTCCTCGCCCCGTACGCCCCCGAGCAGGCCGCCCAGGTGGTGCCGGCACCTGCCGCGAGTGGACGGATCACGACAGGTACTGAGATGGAGGTTCTCGACATGGCTGCCAGCCGAGCGCGGGCGTTTGCCCTCGCGGCCCAGTCCGGTCTCGGAAGCGAGGCCATGGAACAGGTGTACGACGACGTACGCCACGTCGCGAAGGCCTATCCGCAGCGCCCGCTGCCGGAGATCCTCGGCCAACTGGTCGAGACACAGGACCTGGTCTTCGCCCTGCTGGAAAGCCGGCAACGCCCGGAGCACCTGCGGCAGCTGTACTTCCTCGGCGGCGTGACCGGTGGTCTGCTCGCCAAGGCCTCGCACGACCTCGGCAACCCGCATGCGGCGCTGACCCAGGCGCGCACCGCCTTCCTGTGCGCCGACAACGCCGACCACCACGGCCTGCGCGCCTGGGTGCGCGGCCTGCAGTCCCTGGTCTCGTACTGGGCCGGCAACCCCCACGACTCCGTCCGGTACGCCCAGCTCGGTGCTGGGTACGCCGAGCAGGCCAACAGCACCACCAGCGTCTGGCTCCCGGTCAGCGAGGCCCGAGCCTGGGCGGCCCTGGGCAACCCGGAGGCCACCCGCGCCGCACTCGAGCGGGCCGAAGAAGCCTGGAACTCGGTACGCAACGACGACCTCGACGAGATGGGCGGCCTATGTACCTTCGGCCGCAACCGGCAGCTGTACTACGCCGCCGACGCGCTCGCCTGGCTGCCCAGTGAAGTCGACCAGGCCGAGCGGTACTCGCGCCAGGCCGTCGACGCGTACACCGACCAGAACCACCCGGAGTGGGCCTTCGGCGACGCGGCCGGCAGCCAGGCCGCGATGGCGATCACCCGGATCGCCAGCGGCGAGCTGGACGGCGCGGCCGACGCGATCGCACCGGTCCTGGGCCTGCCGGCCGAGCGCCGGATCAACGGCGTGGTGCACTCGGCCCGCCGGGTCCACCAGGCCCTGCGGCAGTCCGGACGAGCAGACGACGCCCGGGAGCTGCAGGAGGAGATCGAGACGTTCACCCGGACACCGATTCAGACTTTCAGCCGGTAACTTGCCGAAGGGTGGGGAAGGTATAAACGCTGTATGGAGCCCCTGACCGGTGACCTGACCAGACTCCGTGAGTTCCGGACCTCCGACCTCGACGACTACCTCTCGATCGCCGGCGACGACCGGGTGACCGCCTGGATGGCATTCGACAGCTACGACCGCACGAAGGCGGCGGACGCGCTGGCCGGCATCATCGAGCGCTCCACCCGGGAGGACCGGCCGGACTACATGCTCGCCGTCACTCGCCAGGACGGCGACCAACTGGTCGGCTTCGCCCGGATCGCTCCCAGTGGGCCGTGGGGGGCCAAGCTCGGCTATGCGATCCATGCCGACCACTGGGGGCGCGGCTATGCGACCGACGCCTCCCGGGTGATGCTGGAGTTCGCCTTCGGCGCCCTCGGCAAGCACCGGGTCACCGCGGCGATCGGGCCGGAGAACGAGGCGTCGATCGCCGTCGTCAAGCGCCTCGGTTTCATCTACGAAGGCCACCTGCGCGACCACGTCTTCACCAACGGCACCTGGCGCGACTCCCTGCTCTACTCGCTGCTGGAGGACGAGTACGCCGACCGTTCATCCGGCGGTCGCCTGGACCCTTGACGGGTCTTCGCGGGACTCGTCGGTTCTGGTCCGTCTTTGGGGAACAAAGTTGCCACTGGGTGCACATTTGTTTCCACAAATCGCCTCGTCTGGAGCGTCTGGCCTCATGGCCGGCTACGGCCACCTGGTCGACGGGCTTGGAGTGGCGGGGAGACTGGTCGTATGGCAGCCACCCTGACTGGATCGCTGGACCCGCTGCGGGACGGGCTCGCGCGAATGATCATGACGAAGGTGGCGGGCCCGGACCCGAGCGCTGAGCGCAACCGGGTGCACAACACCCCCGGTCCGCGCTGGTTCGCACCGGACCGCCCGATCCGTCGTGTGCACGGCGACGCGTCGATGTTCGCCGGCGGACTCCGGGCCTTACTACTGCAGTCCATGCACCCACTGGCCATGGCCGCCGTCTCGGCGCACTCCGGCTACCGCGGCGACCCGTGGGGACGGTTGCGCCGGACCAGCTACTTCCTGGCCATCACGACGTACGGCGCGATCCCGGACGCGGAGGAAGCGATCGCGCACGTGAAGTCGGTGCACGAGCGCGTCCGGGGGACCAGTCCGGCCGGGGTGAAGTACCGGGCCTCCGACCCGCACCTGCTCAAGTGGGTGCACCTCGCCGAGGTGGACAGCTTCCTCGCCGCCTACCAGACGTACGGCGTTCAGCCGCTCGACGCCGAGGAGCGGGACCTGTACGTCGAGGACGCGGCACTCGTGGCGCGCAAGCTCGGCGTGGTCGACCCTCCGACCACAGTGGTCGAGCTACGGCAGATGCTGACCGAGTACCAGCCGGAGTTGCGCGGCACGACCGAGGCGCGCCAGGCCGCTCGCTTCATGCTCGTGCACCCGCCAGTGCCGTGGGCCGCTCGTCCGGCGTACGGCGTACTCACGGCTGCTGCGGTCGGGCTGCTGCCGTGGTGGACCCGGTGGCCACTGCGGCTGCCGTACCTGCCTCTGGCCGAGCGGACCGTCGTACGCGCGGCCGGTGAGGGCCTGACCTGGACCATTCGGTGGGCATTGACATCTCCGATCCTCGGAGAAATCAGCGCCAACGAGTGACTGGCCGGTAGGTTGTTCTCGTGCCGCTGCGTCCTCATCGTCCACTCCCGCTGGCCACGCCGGCGGGAGTCGAGGTGCTGACCAGGATTCTGACCCAGGGCCCGATCCCGCGGGTCGAGATCGCGCGCCGGACCGGACTGTCCCAGGCGGCCGTGACGAAGGCGGTCGCACCACTGATCGAAACCGGGTTCGTCACGGAGTACGCGGCCGCGCCGGCCGAGGTGGACAACCAGCTCGGCATCGGGCGCCCGGTCAGCCCACTGACCGTCGTACCGAGCAGCGTCTCGGTGATCGGGGTGAAGGTGACCCCGACCGACCTGATCGGCGTGACCACGGACCTCACCGCCGGGATCCTGACGGTCCGGCACGAGAAGCTCGACGGCACCGCGCCGGAGCGGGTGATCGACCGACTTGCCGATCTTGTACGGGCGCTGATCGGCTCACTGAAGTCCAGCGACGCACCGGCCGGGCCGCTGATCGGAATCGGCGTCGCGGTGTCCGGTGATGTCGACGCCCGGCACGGCGTGGTGCGCGACTCGCCGCTGATGGGCTGGCACGGCGTACCGGTCGCGGAGTTGGTCGGCAAGCGCCTCAAGGTGCCGATCCTGGTCACGAACGACGTCCGCGCGCTGACCGTGTCCGAGCACTGGTTCGGCGTCGGGGTGAACGCCGACTCGTTCGCGGTCGTGACGATCGGCTCCGGAATCGGCTGCGGCCTGTACATCAACGGCGAAGTGGTGTCCGGCGCGTACGGCGTCTCCGGCGAGCTCGGCCATCTCCCCTTGGCACCCGGGGACCTGGTGTGCACCTGTGGCCGGCGCGGTTGCGTGGAGACAGTTGCCTCGTCGGACGCGATTCTGGCGCGGACCCGGGAGACGACCGGGCGCGCGGACCTGGACCTTGCCGGTGCGATCAAGCTGGCCCATGAAGGTGACGAGCACGCACGGGAGGCATTCGACCGGGCCGGTGACGTGATCGGCGCAGCCCTGGCCGCGATGGTGAACCTGGTCGGTCCGGAACTGGTGGTGATCGCGGGCGAGGGCGTGGCGGAGTACGACCTGTACGAGGACCGGCTGCGGCAGACGTTCGCAGAGCATGCCTTCGGCGCCGCGGGCGACTGCCGGCTGATGCTTCGCTCGCACACCTTCGACAACTGGGCGCGCGGCGCTGCCGCCACGGTCATCCGCTCGTACGTGCGCGGCGAACCGCCGCTGCAACGCTGACCGGGGTTGGATCCGCGAGCGAGTTCGCGGATCCAACCCCGCGGCGATCAGGTCCGGGCCGCGGCCAGGATCTTGCGCCACACCTTCTTGTAGGACTCCAGCCCGTCCGCGGCCAGCGGGCCGGTCGGGCCGGCGGTGATGGAGACCCGCTCGGGGATCGTGCCCCAGACCGGGATGCCCTCGTCGGCGTACTGCTGGACGGTTTCCTGATAGCTGCGGGTGTAGGTCCGGGCCGAGCAGATCACCAGCCCGGCCGGGATGTTGTCCGGCACCAGGTCGAGCACGGCCTTGACCCGTGGCGTCTCCACCCCGCCCACGCGGGTCGGGATGATCACGATCCGGGCCCGTTCGAGCGCCTTGTTCAGCAGCCGCTCGTGGGACGGGGGCATGTCGACGATGCCGATGCCCTCCGGCGGCACCTTGTCCAGTGCCTTGGTCAGGAGGCGCTCGGTCGGCGCCTCGGCGATCTCGATCCTGGCCAGGTGCTGGTCGTCGGAGGCTTCGATCCAGTCGGCTGCGCTGCCTTGTGGATCGGCGTCGACCAGAGTGGCTGTGCGACGGTTGGATGATGCCAACGAGGCCAAGTACACCGACGTGGTTGTCTTGCCGACCCCGCCCTTCAGTGCAGCTGTCACGATGATCATGGAACCGAACTTACCCGGTTTCGTCCGACATCCGGCGTGTCGTCGGCGTTGCCCGCCCACATCGTGATAGTTGCCCCCAGCCCGTGTGAACAAGCTCAAGCGGGCTTCAGGCGGGCCGGGCTACTTCCCGAGCCAGGCGTCGACCTTCGACTGGTTGTCCTTGATCCACTTCTCCGCCGCCGCGTCCGGGGTCAGCTTGTCGACCGCGATCATCCGGGCCACCGCGTTCTGGTCCTCGTTGGTCCACTGGAACCGCTTGACCAGGTCGTACGCCGGGCTGCCGGAGTCGGCGAACTTCTTCGAGACGATCTTGTCCAGGTCGTACGGCGGGTAGTCGCAGGCGACCTTGGCCGGATCCGTGTCGCAGCCGGCCTTGTACGCCGGCAGGTCGACCTTCACCAGCTTGACCTCGTTGAAGAACCACTGCGGCTCGTAGAAGTACGCGAGCAAGGGCTTCTTGTTCTTCTCCGCGTCCCGGAACGCCTGGATCAGCGCGGTCTCACTCCCGCTCTGCACGACCTTGTAGTTCAGCGCGAGGTTCTTCACCAGCGCCTCGTCGTTGGTCACGTACGACGGGTCGCCGTCCAGCAACTGGCCCTTGCCCCCTGACTCCGAGGTCTTGAACAACCCGGCGTACTTGTTGAGGTTCTTCGAGTCGGTGATGTCCGGGTACTGCTGCGCCATCCACGGCGGCACGTACCATCCGATCACGCCCTTGACCCCGGTGGACCCGGCCTCGACCGCGACCTTCTGGTCGGTGACGTACTTCTTCTTCAGGTCCTCGTGGCCCCAGTTCTCCAGGACGGCGTCCACCTCGCCGGTGCCGAAGCCCTGCCAGGAGATCTCCTCCTTCAGGTTCTTCTTCACCACCTTGCAGCCGAGGTCCTTGGTCGCCACGTACCCGACCACGGCCGCGTTCGCCTCGTACCCGACCCACGGGTTGACCGCCAGGTTGAAGGTGCCGCACTCCTTGCCAGCGGCAGCCGGCTTGTCGTCGGCAACCTTCGCACCGCCGCACCCGGACAGTGCGAGCGCCACCGCCGTCAGCACACCGGCGTACCGGAGCTTCTTCACCGCTTGTCTCCCATGCTTTTGAATTGAGTGGAGCCTTGGAAATTCTGGGTACGGCGGGCCGCCGCCTGCGTGATGCGGTCGAGCATGACGCCCAGCAGGACGATCGCCAGTCCGGCGGCCAGGCCCTTGCCGTACAGCTCGCTCTGCGCGAAGCCCGCGGCCACGTCGTACCCGAGCGCACCGGCGCCGACCAGGCCGCCGACGACGACCATCGAGAGCACGTAGATCAGGCCCTGGTTGACCGCCAGGGTGATCGCGCGGCGGGCCACCGGCAACTGCACCTTGCTGATCACCTGCCAGCCGCTCGAGCCGACCGAGTTCGCCGCCTCGACGGTCGCGACCGGTACCGCCCTGATGCCATCGGCAACGATCTTGGTCGTGACCGGGACGGCGAACACCACCGCGGCCGCGATCGCGGTGAACCGGCTGGTGCCGAACAACGCCAGGAACGGCACCAGGTACACGAACGGCGGCATCGTCTGCCCGGCGTCGAGTACCGGCCGGATCCAGGTGTCCAGCCGTCGGTTGCGCCCGGCCCATACTCCGAGCGCGAGACCGACGGCGACGACCACAACGGTCGCGAGCAATGTCGACGCCAGCGTAACCATGCTGTCGTGCCAGACCCCGGTCGCGACCAGCAAACCCAAGCACGCCGCGGCCGGCACCGCCCCACGCCAGCCTCCGAGTACGGCGGCCAGCGCGACGACGACCGCGGCCACGAGCCACCAGGGCGATCCGGTCAGCAGGGCTTCGAGCGGGTTCAGCAAGCCGTTGGTCACTGCGTCCCGGACGCCGTACGTGAAGCCGCCGAACACGTCCTGCACCCAGTTCGTCACGTCGGTGGCGATGGCCGCGATCCGCGGGCCGATGTTCACCTCGGAGGGGAACTCGGCCGCCCACACGTAGGTCCGGGAGAACCAGACCGCGACCAGTACCCCGGCCGCTCCCGCGCCGAGCAGGACCTTCCGGCGGATGCTCGCCGTACGCCAGGGCCGGTCACCGGCCGCGGTGGTCACGCGGTCGAGCACGATCGCGATCACCACGATCGCCAGGCCGGCGTTGAACGCGACGCCGACGTCCAGGGTCTGCAGCGCCTTCAGCACCGTCTGGCCGAGACCGGGCGCGTCGATCAGCGCGGCCACGGTCACCATCGACAGCGCGGCCATGATCGTCTGGTTGATGCCTACGACAACGGTCGACCGCGACAGCGGTAGCAGCACCTTGGTCAGCGTCTGGCCGCGGGTCGATCCGAGCGACCGGGCCGCCTCGACACTCTCCGGCGGGACCGAGCGGATCGCGTGCGCGGTCAAGCGGACGGCCGGCGGCGCGGCGTAGATCACCGTCGCGATCGTGGCCGCGGCCGGGCCGATCGCGAAGAACAGTGCCAGCGGCGCGAGGTACACGAACGTCGGCAACGTCTGCATCAGATCGAGGATCGGCGTCGCGACCCGGAACGCGCGATTCGACAGACCGGCCCAGATCCCGAGCGGGATTGCCACGAGCAACGACAGCAGCACGGCCGCGATCGTCAGCGCGAGCGTGTCCATGCTCTCCTGCCACAACCCCTGCAACCCGAGGAACCCGAGCCCGGCCGCGGTCAGCAGCGCGACCTTCCAGGTGCCGAACGCCCAGGCCAGGTACGCCGCCAGGGCGACGACACCGAGCCACCCGATCACCGGGACCGGCCGGTCGTACGACGGCTGGGAGATCAGGTTCTGCAGCAGGACGACGAAGTGGTCGACGGCCACCCGGATCGCGTCGAAGAGTGCGTTGCCCTGGCCGACGTCGTCGCGATGATCGGTCAGCCACCGGTGGAAGCCGGTCGTCTCCTGACCACCGAGTGTCAGGGTGTCGATCCCGCGGAGGACGAAGTACGCCGCGACCCAGACGACGAGCAGGACTCCGACGACCACGCTCCGGCGAGGCCGTCGTACCTCGACGTGGACGTCGCCGGTGATGACGGCCATCAGGAGTCCGCGACGACGGCAAGGATCTCCTCGTCGCTGATCACACCAAGTAGCGTGCCGTCCGCGACGACCTTGACCGGGCGATCCGCCTCGAGCACGAGCCGGGTCGCCTCGCGGACCAGTACGTCCGGGCCGAGCTCGGGACCGTCGAGCGGCTCCTCCGGACGCGGTGCGCGGGCGATCCAGCGCAGGGTGAGCACATCGGCCCGCGGTACGTCGCGGACGAACTCGCGGACGTAGTCGTCGGCCGGCGCCCCGACCAACTCGTCGCCGGTGCCGAACTGGACCGCGGCGCCGTCGCGCATCAGCAGGATCCGGTCGCCCAGCTTGAGCGCCTCGGACAGGTCGTGGGTGATGAACACCATCGTCTTGCCGACCTCGCGGTGCAGCCGGACGACCTCGGTCTGCATCTCGCGGCGGATCAGCGGGTCGAGCGCGGAGAACGGCTCGTCGAAGAGCAGCACGTCGGGATCGTTCGCGAGCGCGCGAGCCAGGCCGACGCGCTGCTGCATCCCGCCGGACAGCTGCTCGGGGTAGAGGTTCTCGTTGCCGGCCAGGCCGACCAGGTCGATCACCTCCTGGGCGCGACGGCGCCGGTCCGGCTTGCTCTCCCCGCGGATCTCCAGGCCGTACGAGACGTTGTCGATCACCTTGCGGTGCGGCAGCAGCCCGAAGTGCTGGAACACCATCGAGAACTTGCTCCGCCGCAACGCCCGCAACCGCTTCTCGTCGGCCGCGCGCAGGTCCTCGCCCTCGAAGAACAGACTGCCGGCGGTCGGCTCGATCAAACGCGTGAGACAACGCACCAGCGTGGACTTGCCCGAGCCGCTCAGGCCCATCACCACGAACACCTCGCCCGGTGCGACGTCGAAGCTCAGATCGCGGACGGCCGCCGTACAACCGGTCTTGGCGTACAACGCAGCGCGGTCGAGAGCAGCGAGCTCTGGCCGACGCGGGACGCGCTCCGCCTTGGGGCCGAACACTTTCCACAGGCCCTGGATGGACAACAGCGCGTCATCGTCCTGCACCCCGGGATACTCGAGCTGAGCGGTCACAAATTCACCCTCGCATCCCCGCCACGCGGTTTCGTCGTGAACCGAGACTGTATCCAACCCACAGTCCCCCAGCGCGGCCCCGGGTGTCTGTCAGGTCAGCAACCCCCACTCGCGGGCTCGCAGCCTCAGCCCTGGCCCCTCCGGCGCACCGGGCCGACTTTGTGCACCAGATCCGTACGCCGAACGCCGTTCCATGCGGATGTGGCGCACAAAGTGCGGGCCGGAGGGAGCAGGCGGCGCGTTGATGCCCGGGGCCGAAGGCCCGGGCAAGGGCTCGGGACAAGGGCTCCGCGGCGATTGCTCGCGACGAGGTCCTGGAGCGAGGCCTTGGGGGCCGAGGGCTCAGGCGCGAGGGTCGGGCGCGAGGGCTTGGCGTCAGGCTTGGCGTCAGGGCTGGTACGGCGGGGCCTCCAGCCCCAGCCCCTCCCACACACCGCGCCGACTTTGTGCACCAGATCCGTACAGTACGGCGCCCGGCCTACGGATCCGGTGCACAAAGTGCCGGACGTGACCAGCGGCCGGCGCGTTGGTGCCCCGGAGGCGCGGGCCCGGGGGCGAAGGCTCGGGCGGCAGGGCTTGGGGCTAGGGCTTGGGGTTAGGGCTGGTGCGGCCGGGCCTCCAGCCCGGCCCACCCGCGCACCGGGCCGACTTTGTGCACCAGATCCGTACGTCGGACACCGCGCCGTACAGATCTGGTGCACAAAGTGCGGGCGTGAGGGAGCGGGCGGCGCGTCGGTGCTCTGGGGCGAGGGCTGGGGGCGAGGGCTCGGGGGCAGGGGCCTAGGGAAGGGCCCTAGGGCGAGGGCACCCGTGACGAGGACACTGGACGAGGGCTTGGCGGTAGGGCTTGGCGATTGGGCTTGGGGTTAGGGCTGGTAGGGCGGGGCCTCGCCCCAGCCCCAGTGGGGAACGGGAGCCTTCGGCGGCGGGGTTGTGCCGGGCTGGGAGTTGGCGAGGGCGATCCGGGTGCCCCACTCGACGTACGCGACGAAGGCCGAGCGGAACTCCGGGTCGTCCGGCAGCCCGGCCGCGTCTGCGCTCTGGGCGATCAGCGCGGCCCAGCGGGACCGCTGCTCCTCGGTCAGCGCGAGGCCGATGTGGTGGGACAGCATCGCCGGGTAGCCGCCGAGCTCGTCGGTGTACCGGCTGGGGCCGCCGAAGACCTCACCCAGCCAGATTGCCACGTGTTCGCGATGCTGATCACTCATGTGCGCGAACACGGGCGCGAGCACCGGATCTTCCAGCACCTTGTCGTAGAAGACCTCGGTCAACCGCCGCAGGGCGTCGTGCCCACCGGCCCACTCGTACAGCGTCGGAGTACTCACGTAATGATGTAATCACGAGAACAGGGCATCGGCGACCGCCCGCAGTTCCGCGTCCATCCGGGTCTCGCCGCGACCGGTGTCCCACAGCACGTTCTGCAGGATCCGGCCGGCTGTCCAGCCGAACGCGCGGTCCCGGTCGATCCCGGTGACCTCGAGCATCAGGTCGAAGCGATCCCGGATCGCCTGGGGCAGATCGCCGGTCGCGACCAGGTCGTCCCACCGGTTCCACAGCACCGGGAAGACCTCGAAGGCCGGGTCACCGGCGAGCGGCTTCGGGTCGATCACCAGCCAGGGCTTCCGCTTCGCCGCCATCACGTTGAGGTAGTGCAGGTCCCAGTGAAGGAGCCGGTCACCGGATTCCGGCAGGAGCTCCGCCACCCGCGCGACGAACCGCCGCGCCAGCCGTTGCTCGGCCGGGTCGGCCAGCCGGGGGATCAGATCGGGCGCGTCGTCGACCATGGCGCCGGCGACGTCCGCGAGGCGCCGGATCTCAGGCGGTGCCGGTACGGCGCTGAGCCGGGTGAGGAACTCGGCCAGGATCCGCGTTGCCTCGACGTGGTCGGGCAGATCGGCCAAGGTGCGCGGCTCGAGCCGTTCGAGCAGCAGGGTCGAGGTCTCCGGGTCGTCCTCGAACACCTCGACGACATCGTCCCGGTTCCAGGTCCGCAGCGCGAGCGCCTCGTCCTCGCTCTCGTCGTTGACCTGCTGGAGCTTGAGCATCGCCTCGGTGCCATCCCGCCGTACGACGGGCAGGATCAGCGAGGCCTCGCCGCTCAACGGCTGACCCGCGACCGTCAATTGCCACCGATCGATGTACTTCGCGGCATCCCCGGGCAACCCGGCCAGCCAGTCGGCCGATCTCTCGCTGTGATTCTTCCTGAGCTTCGCGGGAATCTCGATCACGCTCGGCACAGTAGGTGGTTCGGCGGGGATGTGCTTGGGTTTTCTCCGTGAGCGAGGTGGAACGCCGGCATCGGCGGGTGCAGCGTGTAGTGGCAGTCATCTATCTGGGGATCCCGTTGGTGTTACTCGGGGTCGTCGCGTGGATCAGCTCGGCCGGACCGGCCGCGGCCTGGATCGGGTGCGTCGTACCGGTCGGGATGCTGGTGCTTGGCTGGATTCTCCGGCGGCGGCACAGGTATCAGCCGCGCTGGTGGACCGGCGTCGGCGGACTGTTCGGCGGCATCGCCGGTCTGGTCGTGACGCTCTTCCCGCTCGTGAACGGCGTCTGGTGGCCGGCGATCCTCGCGCTGCCGGCGCTCATCGTGGGCGTGGTCGCCGGCCTCGCCCTGGCCCGGTACGCCGATCGCGTGTTGCTGGTGCCCGTCGTACCTGAGCTGGCGGAGACGCCGTACGAGCTGGTCTTCCGGTTGCGTGGTCTGCCGTTGGCCGCGGTACTGGTCGGGGCTGAGTCGGTGACCATTCAGTCGCACCCGATCCCGCGCTCCGCGGAGCAGTTCCGCACCTATCCACTGACCGAGGTCACCGGGACCTTCGAGTTCTCGCTCTCCGGGGCCGAGCGGCTCAAGTTCCCGATCGCGGTGAACCATGCGGTCGCGACCCCCGGCCCGGCCGTCATCCTGCAGGCCTCGGGTGAGGACTGGGTCCTGCCGACCAATCAGCCGGACACGTTGATCGACGTACTCACGCGCCGAAAGTCCCGCTGACGCCGCGCCCGTCGGTCCAGCGCATCGCCAGCGCGAAGCCGAGGTCGGTGTACTGCGCACCCGGGAAGACGCTGTCGTAGACCTCGCGGAACTGCGACCGGGACAGGTACCGGTCACTCTGCAGGTGCTCGAGCCACGGCTTGCTGTGCCAGAACCGGAACTCGAACCACGCGTCCCGCAGCCCGAGCCGGGCGATCTGTCGCGGGAGCCCCAGCCAGGCGCCGAGCAGGTACGCCGACCTCGGCGGAGTCGGATACAGGTCGCACACGTTGTCCACCACGGCGACCGTTCCGCCGGGGCGGACCAACGCCTTGAGGTGCTCGAGGCCGGCCCGGTAGTCGGGCAGGTGATGCATCATCGTGTGGCTGTAAACGAGGTCGAAGCCGTCGTCGTCCACCGCGAACACGTCGTCCACCCGGTACTCGAGGTTCGGCCGCGACCGCTTCCGCCGGGCGAGCTCGACCATCGGCTCGCTCAGGTCGACACCGAGCACCTGCTCGTACCGCCCGGCGAGCCGCTCGGTCGCGTGCCCCGACCCACAGCCGACATCCAGCGCCCGCTCACCCCGCAGTCCGAGCCCGAGCACCCACTCAACGTGCTGTCCGGGCTGGAGACTCACGAAGCGGTCGTAGTCCGCAGCGAAACGATCGAATGATGCGGGGTCGACATCCATGCCGGTACGACGCGCCACCCGCCGCGATGGTTGGAAAGCAACGGACCGCGAGCCCTGTCCTGCACACGGATGGCGTGCCACGCTCCGAAGATGTGGACTAGACGGGTTTTGGCGGCGCTGATCGCAGCGTCTGCAGTGGGGGTCCAACTCGTCGGCGCACCTGCGGCGCAGGCTGACCCGGATCCCAAACTCCAAGTGACTGGTGTGACGCTCGGCCGTACGACGGTCGCAGTCTCCGGTCTCAACACGGTGGCCGTGCAGGTCCGGGTCACCGGCGGCTACGACTCCACCGATCCGAGCCTGGCCGATATGCCGCTGAACGTCTGGCTCCAACGGACGTCCGGCAGCGGTACGCCGATCATCCTGTTGTCGACCGATCTGCCGCGGGTGTCCGGCACCACGCAGAACGGCGCATGGGCCGGGCCGGTGTACGTTCCGTCCACGGCCAACGGGAAATTCACCGTGATCGGTGTGACGACCGGGCCGCACGCCGTGTACGAGTCCGGACCCATGCCGCCCGATCCGACGCCGGTCGCAGCGCCGACCGGTCCTGACGGTGATCGGTTCCAACCTGCCGAAGGTCACCGCCAAGGTGACTCCGCGGATCGTGCCGTTCGGCTCCGGGTTCACGATCGCCTGGGCGGTCACGAACTCGGCGACCGGAAAGCCCTACGGCACCCGGATCCGGGTTGTGCTCGGCATCGTCAACCAGTGCGACCAGTACGTCGGCGGGGACACCCAGCTCACCAGCACGGGCGGGACCGTCAGCAAGGCCTATCCGGCGTCGGCCGCGGAATCCCTCGTCTGCCTCCGGATCCCCGGCAACCAGGCGGAAGTCGCCAATGTGCGGCTCTTCGTCGCCCGGCCCGGGGTCGTCTCGGCGGTCCCCTCGAAGACCAGCGCCCCGGTCGGCGCGATCGTCCCGGTCACCGGCAACGTTCTCGGTGCCCCGGCGCCCTGCCCGGTGCTACTGCAGCGTCTGTACGGCGCGAGCCAGTGGCGTGGTGTCAGCACCGGCGTGGTCCGGACGAGCGGGCGGTTCACAGTGACCGCCCAGCCGGCGTACAAGGGCCTGATCCCGTACCGGGTCTACTTCGCGGCCTGCGGCCGCTACCAGTTGGGCATCAGCAAGGTGTTCTACATCCGCGGTCTCTGATCAGTCAGGAGGCGGAGGCTTCGCGTTCCTTGCGGGACGTCTCCGCCTTCTCGGCCTGCCAGCCGTCCTCGTTCTTGCCGAGGCGCCAGTACCCGGACAGCGACACCTGGTCGCGCGGCAGGCCGCGGTCGGTGAAGAGGTGCTTGCGGATCCGGAAGACGAAGCCGGCCTCGCCGTGGACGAAGACCTGGGCGTCACCGGCCGGGAAGTCGAGCGCCTCGACCGCGGCGACCAGCCCGTCGCCCCGGCCTGCTTCGCTGCCGGCCCGGTGGAACCAGGTCACGTCGACCTCACCCGAGCCGCCGAACTTCTGCTCCTCGGTCTCGTCCTCCACCTCCACCAGGACGGTCGCCCGTGCACCCGGCGGCAACTGCTCGACCGCGGCGCCGATCGCCGGCAGGGCGCTCTCGTCACCCACCAGCAGATGCCAGTCGGCCGCCTCGCCCGGCGCGTACGCGCCACCCGGACCGTTGAACCACAGCACGTCGCCAGGCTTGGCCGCTGCGGCCCACGGCCCGGCCACACCCTCGTCACCGTGGTACACGAAGTCGATGGTCAGTTGCTTGGTCTCCTCGTCCCAGCTCCGCACCGTGTACGTCCGCATGGTCGGCCACTGCTCGGCCGGGAACGTCTCGCGCACCACGCCCATGTCCAGGGGTTCCGGGTACTCGACGCCGGGCTTGCCGAACAGCAGCTTCACGTAGTGGTCAGTGGTGCCGTTGTCCACGAAGTCGTCGGAGGTGAACACGACCCGGATCATGTGTGGAGTGATCCGCTCGGTCCGGAGGACGACGGCGCGCTTGCAGACGCGGTTGCGGCGGGGTGCGGGGCTGGTCACGCGAGTCCTCTCGGCGGAAGTTAGGTCTACCTAACCGAGGTTAACCCACCAACGCCAGCGACCGCCCGGCGAAGGGTCCGGTTCGGGCGGTCGGCCAGCGGTTCAACTGCCAGGGGCGGATTGTTTACCGACAGGCCATGTACAGCCTGTGTCGGGGACCGCTACGGTCCGCACCCTGGTCCAATGAGCCAGGTCTTCGGTACGCCGCGGCGCCCGGCGTACACCGTCACGCGGACGGACCGGCTCGGACGGCCGATCTCGCTCGGTGACCCGCTCCCGGAGAGCAAGGCGATCCTGTTCACCGGGCCACCCGGGATGGGCAAGACCCGGGAGCTGGATCAGGCCCGGGCGCTCGCGGACCAGCATGGCTGGACGGCCATTCGGGTGGAAGCCTCGGCGCGGGACCCGCTGGAGAACCGCTTCACCCGCGCGATCTCCGCGGACCTCGACAATCTGCGTGGTCGGTTCGGGTGGCTGCGTGTACGCAAGCTGCGCAAGACGGTCCGGGACCTGACCCAGCGTGCCCGCAACACGCAGCACGGTGCCGAGATCCGGGTCGGCGCCGGGGCCGTGCAGTTCATCGGCAAGCGGCAGTGGGACGTGACGCCGCAGGACAACCTCGGCACGACCCTGAACGACTTCGCCGACCAGCTCGGAGACCTTGCCGCGAGCAAGGGTCAGCGGGTGCTGCTGCTGGTCGACAACATCGATGCCGCGTCCCCGCGCGACCTGGCCGGGCTCAACGAACTCGCCGTACACCTGGAGCAGCAGGGCCGTCCGGTCTGGCTGGTGGCGGCCGGTGGCGCGATGGCCACCAGCCGGCTGATGGCCGCATCCGACCGGATGTCCGGCATCGCCACCACGGTCACCAATCAGTTCGACATCCGCGAGCTCGGGCCGATGGCTGACCACGATCTCCGGCCGGCGCTGACCGTGCCACTCCAGAAGGCCGGCATCCGCTACCGCTCCGAAGCGATCGACACGCTGCTCCGAGCGGCCAACGGTGACCCGAGCAGGCTCCGCGCCCTGGCCGACACCGCGCTCACGTTCGCCGATCCTTATGACGGGATCACCACCGGCACGGCCGCCGCCGCGACGGCCCGGGTCAACGCCGAGTCCGCGGTGCTGTACCAGGGCCGCTGGAACCGGTGCACCGACGCCCAGAAGGACCTGCTCGCCAAGGTCGCCGCCCAGGGCCCGAACGGGTTGTCGATGCCGGCCGAAACCCAGGCCGCCGGGCCTGGCCGCTGGCAGGCGATCGACGAGGCTCGCCAGGATCTGGTCGCCCGTGGCCTGCTCCGGGAGCACCCCGGCGAACGCGTCACCATCGCCGAGTCAGGTCTCCAGGACTGGGTCAACGACTACCTCGACCAGACGCCGGCGGAATTGACCCCATCCGGCCAGGAACTCGCCCGCACCGCCCAGCAGGGCACCGGTATCGCGCCGGTGCACCCGACCGGCGACCGGGCGGCGCTCGTCAGCCAGGTGTTCGGTACGGCGCGCAACCCGGTCCACCCGGTGATCCGGACCGACCAGTTGGGCCGGCCGATCTCGCTCGACCACCGGATCCCGCACGGGACCTCGGTCCTGTTCACCGGCCCGCCCGGCATCGGCACGAGCCACGAGCTGGACCGGGCTCAGGCGCTGGCCGACCGGAACGGGTGGACGGCGATCCGGCTGGACGCCTCGCCGCGCGAGCCACTGGAGAACCGGGTGATCCGCGCGGTCAACCAGGACATGGACAAGTTCCGCCATCGCTTCGGAGTCAGCGCGGCGCGCGACCTCAAGAAGGCCCTCGGTGAGCTGGCCGTGCGGACCCGGAACGCCCAGAACGGCGCGGAGGTACGGGTCGGTGCGCCCGGTGTCTTCCAGGTCGTCGGCAAGCGGCAGTGGGACGACGCACCCCGCGACACGGTCGGCAGCACGCTGAACGAACTGGCGGACCACCTCGGCCAGCTGGCCGCCGAGAAGGGCGAGCCGATCATGCTGATGGTCGACAACCTCGACGTCGCCTCGGACCGGGATCTGGTCGCCTTGACCGAACTCTCCGCGCACCTGGAGCGGCAGGGCCGGCCGGTGTTCCTGGTCGGGGCCGGTGGTGAGCTGGCGACCACCCGGCTGCTGGGCGCGTCCGGCGGGCAGGCGGGCGTCGAGACCAAGGTCGCCCACCGGTTCGACATCCGGGAGGTCCCGCCGCTGACCGACGCCCAGCTGCGGCAGGCGCTCACCGAGCCACTCCGCCAGGCCGGCATCCCGCACGAACCGCCAGCTGTGGACAACCTGGTGAAGGCGGCCAACGGCAACCCCAGCCGCCTCCGTACTCTCGCGAGCTCCGCGCTCGAGCTGGCCGATCCACAGACCGGGATCACCGCCGGCGTGGCCAAGGCCGCGATGGCGCAGCTGAACGACCGGTCGCGGACGCTCTACGAGGCCGCCTGGCGCAACTGCTCCGACGCGGAGAAGGAGCTGATGGAGAAGGCCGCCGTCCGTGGCCCGCACGGGTTGTCGATGCCGGCCGAGTCCGCACCACCCGGGCGCCACCGCTGGGACCTGGACAGCGCCGGCCAGGCCCTTACCTCCCGCGGCCTGCTCCGCAAGTCCGGCGACCGCATCAGCGTCGCGGACCCGGGCCTCCAGGACTGGATCCAAACCCGCCTGGGCCACTCCGCAGCCCAAGCCGGCGTGGCCCGCCCCACCGCAGCTCAACCCCAACTCACAACCGCTGGCGAACGACCGGATGGCCGCCGTCCCCTCGGGCTGACCCGAGAGCACGGCAGCCGCCCCGTCAGCCGTTAACCGCGTCTACTGCACGAACTCAGGATCATTGACATCCGCGACGTAGAACCCGAGATTCTCACCGGCCTTGAGCAGCTGACGGTCTCCTGATGCGAAGAGCAGGTCGCGATCGTTGACATCCTCCGCAGTTGCACAGTGCAGCGCGTCATACCCACGAAGCGCCTGCGACGACGTCAGCACAGCCGCCCGGCGCACCAGGGCGTCGGTCGGCTCGATGACGCTCAGCTCTTGCCAGTAGTCGTCGAGCTCGCGAAGAGCTTCGGCTGCTCGCGCAGGACTGATCCGCTTGCAGCGCACAGCCTGCGCCAACGCCGCCGCAGACTCGACGTACAGCAATTGCGTGGTGAGAACATCGTCGGCGTCATCCCACAGTTGCCGACAGGCAGGTGAGGTCGGCTCGGGGATCAGCAATGGAACGAAGGCCGACGTGTCGAAGTAACAGATCATCGCCGCTGCTCTCCGATCAGATCGCTGACGATGCCACCGGCTTCACTGGGAATCCGCGCTGGGCGTTTGGGTTTGAGCGGCGGCCTGGCCCTCCCCTCAGCAACCAGCTGCTGCAATCGTGTCGGACCGTCCACCGGCACGATCCGGGCGATCGGCTTGCCGTGGTCAGTGACGGTGATGGTGTGTCCTTCCCGCACCGACGCGAGATGGCGGCTGAGCCCATCGCGGAGCTCGCGGATCCCGATGTCCATCAGCAGTAGTCCTCCCGTGGCCACTTTTCCTCCTTCGATACTAGCCACAATCTGTGTCTCTACTCACTGTGGAGGCACGGGGGGCTGGTGCGAAGGGCAGATCGTGGGGCAGAGCGGGGCAGATGGGCTACGGCCAGATGGAGGTGATCCATTCGGGGTGGTCGATGAAGGGGTTCCGGTTGTGTTGGTAGGTGGTGTAGATGACCTCGTTGCGGCGCTTCTCGAAGGCGTCCGGCGGGTCGGCGGCGGCCCAGGCCTTCAGGACCGAGAGCTTGCCGATGTACGGCGCGCTGCCATTGCCGACCGAGTTGTTGACCTCGAGGTTCGCGAAGCCGTCGCCGCCTTCGTAGCGGACCGCCATGTAGAAGATCATCCGGGCGATGTCGCCACGGACGGCCGCCCGCGGGGCGAACGAGTCCGAGTCCGCGGTGCAGCCCGAGCACTGGGTGACCGCCGTACCGCCGGTGTCGAAGTCGAGGTTGCCGCGGGCCGCGTTCACCGACACGTCCTCGGGACGCAGGTGGTGGACGTCGGTGCCCGGGCCGGTCGCCGTACCGAAGTCGCCGTGGGACTTGGCCCAGACGTGCTCGCGGTTCCAGTCGTCGGCGGCGCTGCCGTTCGCGCTCTTGCTGATCGACCGGCCGGAGTAGATCTCGATCACGTTGCTGCTGTTGGCCGGGTCCTGGTCGGTGTCCTTGAGCGCGGTCCAGACCTGGTCGTAGGTCAGCTTGGTCTGGCTGGAGATGATCGTGTGCAGCGCCGCCTTCAGCGCGGCTCCGGTCTTGCCCTCCGCGCCGGCGTAGTAGTCACCGGGGTCCGGCCCCGGATCCGACGAGCCGCCACCGGTGAAAGCCGTCGCGTCCTTCAACCCCGCGTGCGTGAAGTACGCCGTCAGCGTCCCGGTCACGGTGATCTTCTGGCCGACCAGTCCGGGGTTGCTCTGCAGTCCGTACGACGCGCGGAACGCGGTCGGGATCTGGACGTACAGCATCGACGACGTACTCGTCTGCGTCGCCGAGTCGGCCAGCGCGAGCGCGAAGTCGTTCGGGAAGTTGCTGCGCACAACGGTGTTGGTGGCGGTCGGCTGACCGACCACGTACCCGGTGACCGAGGCAGACGATCCGTCCTGCCGGCCGATCGCCGTGCTGACGGTGATGGGAGTCGCGGCGGTCGACGGCGTCACGCCGATGCCGAGCAGAGCGAGTACGACGGTGACGATCAGGACTGGTCTGAACAAGCGCGGCATGGCGACTCCCAGGGGCGGTTGGGATCGATTTGCCCCTCAGTCTGCCCGGCCGTCCGCGCCGAGGAAACGTGCAACCACCAGAAAGTTGTCGGACGATCCGGCAAACTCCCGACGACGTCCGGTCACCTCAGCTCCTGCACAAAGTCCGCCGCCTGAACCGGCCGACCCACAGCGAGCCGGCCCAATCCACAGCGCGGGTCGGGCGGCCACTCATGCCCGACTCTGTGCACCAGATCCGTACCCCGGGGGCCGGTGACGCACGGATCTCGTGCACAAAGTCCGCCCCGTGAACCGGCCAACGCCACAGCGAACCGGCCCAACCCACAGCCCAGGGTCGGGCGGCCACTCATGCCCGACTTTGTGCACCAGGTCCGTACGTCGAGGGCCGGTGACGTACGGAATTGAGCCGGTGGGGCGGTGAGCGAGTGAGTGCCGCTCGCCGCCCCACCTGGGTGGATCGGCCCCCATCAGGCCGCGACGAACTGCCGCGGGCTGCTCTGCCCATCCACCAGTGAGGCGCTACTGGCGGGCAGCACCTCACCGACCGAGGGGAGGACGCAGGGGTCCTCCGGCGGTGGCGTGGTGCGGACGCCGTTACGGACCGTACTCAGTCAGGCACGCATTGTCCATAGCTACGTGCAGCCGACTCACCCAGTTACCGCTGGTTCAACCAGGCCGCCCAGGCGGCGAGGCCCGCTTCCGGGTCGCGGCGGCCGAGGCCGACCCGGAAGCGATCGGCCGGGGTCTCCGTCAGCGCGGAGCTGTAGATACTCGACGGCAGCAGCAGTACGCCGGCCTGTTCGACGAGCTCGGTGCACATCGCCTCGACGCCGTCGGCACCGAGGTAGCGCGGGAAGCAGACGCAGCCTCCGTCGGGCGGACTGAACTCGAAGAGCTCCGGATACCGCGCGAAGAAGGCGGTGAAGACGGGAAGGTTCTCCGCGATGATCCGCCGGTTGCGGTCGAGCAGGTGGTCGCGCGCCCGGAGGGCGATCAGGGCCAGCACCTCACTCGGTGCGGAGTTGCAGATCGTCGTGTAGTGCTTGGCCCGTTCGAGCTTGTCGAGGACGGCACGGTCCCGGCAGGCGATCCAGCCGATCCGCAGACCGGGCAATCCGTACGCCTTGGACAGCACGTTGAGCGAGAGCGCCGTACGTGAGAGGTCTGTTGCTTGGGGCAATGGTGAGAGCTCGAGGCCGCGGTACACCTCGTCGCTGAAGAGCGTGATCCCGCGCTCGTCGCACAACTGGACCAGCCGATGCCAACTGTCGAGTGACGGGACGGCGCCGGTCGGATTGTTCGGGAAGTTGACCGACACCATCCGCGTGTTCGGTTGAAGTGCGCGCTCGACGGCGTCGACATCCAGCGCCCAATCGTCCTCGGGCCGCAGCGCAACGCCGGTCACCTCGCACACCGACAGCGGGATCGTCTCGGCCGCCTGGTAGTTCGGCGTCAGTACGACGAGATGGTCGGACGGGTCGAGCAGGGTCCGCATGGCGAGGTAGATCGCTTCCTCGGCACCGGCGAAACAGAGGATGTCGTCGGGATCGGCGGCCGCGTACGTCCCCGCGATCTCGGCCCGCAACGCGGGGAGCCCCCGCGTCTCGGTGTAGCCGAGGGCCAGCGACTCCCACCGCTCCCGGCCGTCGTCGTCGGCCAGTGCGAGCAGTTCGGCCATCGGCAACGTCTGCGCATCCGAGGCGGTCAGGTGGTACCGGGCGGTGAACTCCCAGCGCGCGAAGTACGTCTCCAGGCGGAAGTCAGGCAGCATCAGCGGGGACCACCGCCGTGTCGGAGCGCTGAGCTCGCTTCAGGCCGAAGAGCAGCAACCCGATGGAGATCGCACCGACGACGACGTACGTGATCAAGCCGCCGATGCCGTCCCACGCGGTGTGCAGGGCGACGGCCAGCGCGTAAAAGCCGAGAAAGCCGACGAAGTGCTTCCCGTTGGGCGAGATCACGAACCGCCAGAGCCCCCAGCAGGCCAACCCGGTCCAGGCGGCGTGCCCGGCCGGCGACAGCAGACCGCGGATGAACAGCGTCTGCTCGGCGTCCCCGACGTTCCCGCCCGACTGCAGCAGAGCGACGAACGCGTAGCCCATCGTCTCCAGTACGGCGAACCCGGTGCCCACCGCGACCCCGATGACGATTCCACTGCCGATCGATCTCCGGTACCGGGTTCCGAAGAACACCACCAGGGCCACCGGCACGATCAGCTTGGCGGCCTCCTCGATCAGCCCGACCCCGACCATCGGCAGGGTGCCCAGTCGCTGCATCGCCTTGTACTCGAACAGGCCCGCGACGGCCACGCCGACCACCCCACCGAACAGCAGGCAGCCGCCGAGCGTCGGACCGTCGATCAGCCACCGCCCGGACCGGCCGTCCGCGAAGGTGACGAACGTCAGCGGCACGACCATCGCGCCGAGCAGGATCAAGGTCGGGAAGAGGTTCGGGTTTCCGGTGGCGGTCAGGACGGCGAGCACGGCCAGATACAGCCCCACCCCGATCACGAACGTCCCGAGCCAAGCCCACCGACGCACCACATTTGCGGTCATGGGGCCTCCCGGCCTGGACTGAGGAGCGCGGGGAGCCCGGTCGTGGGGCCTCCCGGCCTGGACTGAGGAGCGTAGGGAGCGAAGCGACTGGAGCGACGAGGGAAGGCCGGGAGTAACAGCCCCAGGACCCGCCGCGCCGGAGGCGTGGCCAAAAGTGCAGCGACTGAAGCGACGAGGGAAGGCCGGGAGCCAAGGCCCCATGACCCCGCCGGCGCCGGAGGCCCGGCCATCAGAACTGTCATTACCCGATGGTGCCGGTTTTTGGCGTGGTTGCGCCATGTCCCAGGGACGGCAGTCGTGGACAGGGCGCATCCCCGTGACCTGATTGCAAACTCTCTCGGAAGAAGAGGTGTCCTGCCCCAAACCTCTCGAAGGAGAACCGCATGTCCCCCCATCGGATCACCGCCGCCACCCTCGCGGCGATGCTCGCCCTCGGCGCGGCGACGGTAACCCCGGCCGCCGCCGCATCCCCACCATCGGCCGGGACCACCGGCCCGAAGACCGCCACGGTCACCCTGATCACCGGCGATGTCGTCGACGTGACCGACGCCGGCGCCGGCAAGAAGGCGGCCACCGTCCGCCCCGCCCCCGGTCGCGAAGGCGTCTCGTTCCACACGATCGAGGCCGACGGCGGACTCCGGGTCCTGCCGAGTGACGCCGTACCGTACGTCTCCGCCGGCGTCCTGGACGTGGACCTGTTCGACGTCGACGAGCTGATCGCCGACGGGTACGGCGACTCCGCCGCGCAGCAGCTCCCGCTGATCGTCAAGGACAGCCCCGGCTTCCGCGGTTCACAGGACCTGGCCGGTACGACGACCACCCGGCAGCTCCCGTCGATCGGCGGCCGGGCCGTGGACGCGGCCAAGGACCAGCTGCCCGAACTGTGGAAGTCGCTGAAGCCGGCCGCCGGTGCCCGGGCGCTGAACAGCGGCGTCGGCACGATCTGGCTGGACGGCAAGGTGCGTCCGGTGCTGGACAAGAGCGTGCCGCAGATCGGTGCGCCCGACGCCTGGCAGGCCGGCTACGAAGGCTCCGGGGTCGAGGTCGCCGTACTGGACACCGGTGTCGACGCGACGCACCCGGACCTGGCCGGCAAGGTCAAGGAGAGCCAGGACTTCTCCGGCAGCCCGAGTGGCACCGAGGACCACTTCGGTCACGGTACGCACGTCGCCGCGACCATCGCGGGCACCGGCGCCGGCGCGGGCGGGACCCGGAAGGGCGTCGCGCCGAAGGCCGACCTGCTCGTCGGCAAGGTGCTCGGCGACGACGGGTACGGCTACGACTCCTGGATCATCGCCGGGATGGAGTGGGCCGCGGCCGAGGGCGCGAAGGTCGTCAGCATGAGCCTCGGCGGTCCGGCCGACCGACGGCACCGACCCGCTCAGCCAGGCGGTCAACGACATCACCGCACAGACCGGCACGCTGTTCGTCGTCGCGGCCGGCAACGAGGGCCAGGACGAGACGGTCGGTACGCCGGGCGCCGCGGCGTCGGCGTTGACGGTCGGAGCCGTGGACCGGGCCGATGGTCTGGCCGACTTCTCCAGCCGTGGACCTCGGCTCGGCGATGCCGGTCTCAAGCCGGAGATCACCGCTCCGGGTGTGGACATCGTCGCCGCCCGGGCGGCCGGAACGATCATGGGCGATCCTGTGGACAACCTCTACACGGCCGCCTCAGGTACGTCGATGGCCACGCCGCACGTGGCCGGAGCCGCAGCGCTGCTCGCCCAGCAGCACCCGGACTGGAAGGCCGACCAGCTGAAGAACGCCTTGGTCAGCACGGCGAAGACCCAGCCGAACCAGACCGTCTACGCCCAGGGCGCCGGCCGGGTCGACCTGACCCGGGCGACCGCACAGAAGGTCTTCGCCACCGGCGTCGCCGACTTCGGACTGCAGACAACGGCGGACACGTCGAGCCGCTCGATCACCTATCGCAACCTGGGTCGCCGATCCAGTCACGCTGACCCTGTCCGTCGCCGTGACCAACGTCGATTCGGACCAGCCCGAGACCGACGCGTTCGGCGTCCCGGCGACTGTCACGGTCCCGGCGAACGGAAGCATCGACGTACCCGTGAACCTGACCGCGGCCAAGCTCGACCGCGGCCTGCACAGCGGCTGGATCGTTGCCACCGGCACCCGACGGGATCGTCACCCACACCGCGGTCGGCGCGCTGAGGTCCGGCCCGAAGCACAAGGTCACGCTGCGCGCCGTCGGCCTCGACGGGCAGCCCACCGGCGTCCCGGTGATCTCGCTGTACGGCGACAACTCGCGATCTGACGTGCTCGCATGGATCCCGGACGGTTCGACGTACACCGCCGAGGTCGAGGAGGGCACGTACCTGCTGCACTCGCTGGTCGAGAACTACGACCCGCAGGACGAGCAGGTGAGCCTGTTCACCGACCCGAACATCACGGTCACCAAGGACACCGAGATCGTCATCGACGCACGCAAGGCGGTGCCGATCACGATCGAGACGCCGAAGCCGTCCGAGCAGCAGGCGGTGCTCAGCTACTACGTGCACCGTGAGTACGGGCAACGGCCGGTCGATCAGCCACGGTGTGATGCACTTCAGCACGGTCAAGCAGGTGAACGTGACGCCGACCAAGCCGGTGAAGGACGGCAGCTTCGAGTTCTCGTCCCGCTGGCAACTCGTCGCGCCGCTGGTCCAGGCCACGGTCTCCGGGGTGACCGGGCCGCTCGACATCAACCTGCTGCACCAGTCGCCGTCGTACGACGGGAAGAAGCGGTTCCCGCTGGTCTACGCCGACTCGTCGCTGAAGGGTGTGAAGGGTGCGCTCGATCGTCGCCGGATGCCATGGACGAGAGCAGGACCAGATCGCCGCGGCAGCTGCAGCAGGTGCCGCGGCGATCATCCTGGTCCGGCCGGCGGACTGGTCGGCGTGGACGGTCTGGCGCCCGACCGGGGACCGGGAGCCGATCCCGGCCATGGTCACCGGGTTCAACGACGGCCAGAAGCTGATCGACCGTGCCAAGAAGGGCCGGGCCACGATCGACCTGACCCTGACCACGTCCAGCCCGTACCTGTACGACGTACAGCAGGTCTCGACCGGGTCCATCCCCAGCAAGATCGACTACAAGGTGACGCCGGCGAACAGCGCGCGGGTCACCACCCGGTACGCCGACAACGGTGGCTTCAACTGGGCCAAGGAGCAGCGGTTCGGCTGGCGGCCGTGGCAGGAGTACTCCTGGAACGACGCACAGCGGTTCGTGCGAGACGCCGAAGGTGCGCGAGGAGTGGGTGCACGTCCGGTGACTCGCTCTGGCAGCACCGGGTGCACCACCTGTGGACCTGGGACGACATGAACCCGCTGGCCGGCGGGATGACCGCACGTGCCGCGGAGCTACAAGACGGGTACGTCGAACGAGACGTGGTTCGGTCCGGTCGTGCGTCCCGCGGCCGCGCCGGGCGTCGTCTCGACCCGGACCGGTGATCGGCTGTCGCTGCGGATCCCGTCGTTCGTGGACGCGGCCGGTCACTACACGGTCGGCGAGACCAGCTCGGCCTCGGCGGTGCTGTCGCGGAACGGCACGGTGGTCGCCGAACTGCCGGACGCGTGGGAGGACGTGATCACGTCGGGCGACGACGCGGCGTACAAGCTCGACCTCTCGACCGCGCGGATCGACAGCGAAGGTGAGTGGAACTGGGGAACGCGCACTGAGACCAGCTGGGAGTTCCGCTCGAAGAAGCAGGCGGACGACAAGGCCGTGCCACTGTCGCTGCTGCAGATCGGCTACTCCGTGCCGACCGACCTGACCGGACGGGTCGCCGCCCGGCCGCAGCCGATCGGCTTCGACGGTCGGCCAGCAGGCGGGTGCTCCAGCGGCGCGGTCGACGACGCTGCAGGCTTCGGTGTCGTTCGACGAGGGCAAGACCTGGCGCCGCGTGATCGCGGTCGGTGCCCTCGGCCACTACGTGGCCCTGGTCCCGGCCGGACCGTCCGGTGGCACCGTCTCGCTCAAGGTCAGCGCGACCGACAACACCGGCGCGAAGGTCACCCAGACGGTGATCCGCGCGTACGGCGTGAGCTGACCACCGCGTTGCGTCCGAAGATCCGAGGGCTATAACCCACAGATCTTCGGACGCAACGGGACGGCGATCAGAGCCAGCCGCGTTTGGCGGCTTGGTAGGCCAGGCCGGTGCGGGTGTCCACACCGGCGAGGGCGGTCAGCCGGTCGAGCCGGCGCTGGACGGTACGGCGGCTGATCCCCAGCTGGGACGCGATCGACTTGTCCGGTACGCCGGCCACCAGCAAGGACAGCAGGAAGCGCTCGGAGTCGTCCAGACCCTCCGCCGCCAGAGTGTCGTCCGGCTGCAGCCGCACCGGTGTCGCCTGCTCCCAGTGGCTCTCGAACAGCGCGAGCAGCGCGTCCAGCAGCTGGCCCCGGCTGATCACCGCGGCTGTCGGTTCGCCGATGCTCATGTCGTCGTCCCGGACGAGCGGGCAGACCGCGGTCGACCGGTCCACGATCGCGAGCCGGACCGGGAGCGTCGGCAGCGCGCGGGCCTCCTCACCCCACCTGACGCCCTCGGCGATCGTGTCGAGTTCGCCGGGCGTCTCGAGCAGCGCCCGCTCGTAGATCGCGCGATACCGGACGCCACGCGACAGAGCGCCGTACTCCTCGGTGTTGTCGGCGCCCTGCATCGCCAGCGGATTGGCCCGGCAGAACCAGAGGATCTCCTCGCGGGCGGACTCCTGCAGGTCGCGCAGCCGTTCGCGGAGCGCGGTCGCCCCGACGATCACCTCGACCAGATGGTGCGCGTCCCGGCGACTCGCGCTGGCGCGGAACTCCTCGCTCAGCGCCGCCACCGTCTTCCGGGCCGCCTCCAGCGACTCCTGCCGGCGCAGCAGCGTCGTACCGAGCGCCACGTCCGGCGGCAGCGCCCGGAACACCGGCTCGTCGGCCTGCTGGACCGTGACCAGCCCTTTGGCCTGCAGGCGCTGGAGCACTTCGTCCGCCTCCTGCTGCGGCAGTTCCGCGACCTCGGCCAGGTCCGCGGCGTTGGCTGCGGACAGACCGACGAGCAGCCGGTACGCCTGCTCCTCGCGGGCATCAAGCAACGAGCCGTCGTGCATCGGCCTCACCTCCCGGGACCACCTAAGCAGGCGTTCCAACGATGAGACGAGCTTTTTCTGATTGGCACTCCTACTTTGCGGCTACCACGGCCGAGTCATCCGGAGCAGGCTTCGCGCGGAGATAAGTAAGCCCGCCGTACGCGTACATCGACAGGCCGAGCGCGGCCATCGCCACGATCACGACCCACTGCCACGGCGGCTGCACGTAGAGGGCGAGGAACCACGACTTGGTGTCGTTACTCCCGGTCAGCAGGAAGATCGCCGGTACGACGGCCTGCGGGAACAACGGGATCGCTCCGCAGCCCAAGCAGAAACCGGCCGTGGTACGACGCCAGCGCGGGAGCTTCTCGAGGTTGGACCGCTTGATCTCCCCAATGACGGATCGGCCATGCCTGAGCAGCGTGAGCAACTCCGGACCCCGGCGGTCGAGTCGTCGTGCTGCGAGCCGGCCGAAGTACCACCACATGAGTACGCCGGACAGGAGACCGATCGGCACGCCCCACCACGACCAGACGAGTGCGGCGACGAGCGCCGGGCCTGCGGTGAGCGACACCAGTACGAGCATCAGGTAGACGATGCCCATGGTCTCGCCCTCGTTGTCACCGGCGTTGAGGGGATTGCCGGACCGCTTGTGCGCGTCGGTCGTCGGTACGGCGGCGTACACCGAGCAAGCGACGACCAGACCGGCCGCTCCACCCAGCAGGGCGGGGAGCACGCTGAGTACGAGCGGCCAGGCGCTGGCGTAGCTCGACCACCACGTCAGCAGCAGAGTGATCAGAAGGGTGGACGGACCGAAGACGAGCAGGAACGCGCGCTGCCGTGCTCGCACGTCTGGCCGGGCTGATCCCGGAATCATCAGCGTGGTCCAGAGCGCCGTACCGTCGGAGCCATAGAGGTTGGAGAACATCGAACCGGCCATCACGACGGCCGCCGGACCCGCCCACGGCAGCATGGCCTTCCATCCGAGCGCGAGTGGCATCAGACAGAAGAAGAGCCCATAGCTGATCGCGAAAACCGCCCGGTGACCGTAGAGCAGATCACGTGTCCAGGACCGCACCTCTTTGGCGGCAGCTGCGTCCCGTGGGTTTGTCGCGCTCAGCAGCCGCCGGGGCTTGCTCCCCGCACGGCTGCCCGTCGTACGTCGTACCAGCAGAGCGGACCAAGCCACCAGCATCACGGCACCGAGTAGCAGCAGACCGGCAAGGGCCAGCAGCGCCTTGCAGCCAGTCGTCGCGCCCTGCTGCCTCCACGGCCACCAGACCCCAGCCGGACGGCGCAATGCGAGCACCTCTCGCCATCGTGCCCTGTACGTCGGTAGACACGAAGGCGACGATCAACGCCCACCCCTGCGCCGCGAAGGCCAGGATGAACGCGTTGACCAACGCTGCGATGACCGCGCCCGACCGGACCTGCAGGAGTACGCCGTACACGGCGACGGCGAGCCGGGACGCCAGGACGAAGCAGAACAGCTGAAGCAGGAGTGCCGGAACGGCGATGAGGGTTGCCGCGACACTCAGCTGTGCACCGACGACCACCAGGCTGAGCAGGGCGATCAAACTGATGATCGGCGCGACGCCGGCCGCCGCGGCGGTCAGCAGACCAGCGGCCAGCGTGCGCGGCGGGAGCGGCAGCATACTGAAGTACTCCGGCTTGAGCGTCTCGTCGCCGCCACCCGCGAACATCGGCCCGATGATCCAGCCCAGCATCCACACCGCGAGCGCTACGACCAGTGCGTCGCTGTCGCCACGGGCAGCCACCCAGATGGTGCCGCCGGCGAGCACCAGGCCGACGAACCCGCCGCCGGCCGATCCAGCTCAGCCGGTTCTGGTCCTTGAGCGCGTGCCGGAACGCGGCCAGGCGCATCCGGACCAGCGTGTGCGACGTCGCGTAGGTCAGGCCGAGAGCCACGACAAGCCCTCCGCACCCCGGGTCGACGCACCGACCAGCGCCACGAACGCGTCCTCCAGGCTGCCACCGGCCTGCACCTCGGAAACGGTGCCGTCAGCAACTACTTTGCCGTCGGCGACGACCGCGACCCGGTCGCACAGCTGCTCGACCAGCGACATCACGTGGCTCGACATCACCACCGAGCCGCCACCGGCGATGAACCTGTTCAGGATGATCCGGATGGTCGCCGCCGACACCGGGTCGACCGCCTCGAACGGCTCGTCCAGCACGAGCAGCCGGGGCGCGTGCAACATGGCGATGGCGAGCCCGAGCTTCTTCCGCATGCCGGTCGAGTAGCCGATCACCTGCTTGTCGTCCTCGTGGTCGAGTTCCAGCACCTCGAGGAGCTCCGCCGTACGCGCCTTGACCTCGTCCTCGGGCAGCCCGCGCAACAGGCCGAGATACGTGAGCACCTCACGCCCGGTCAGCCGCTCCGGCATCCCCAGTCCGTCGGGCAGCACTCCGACCAGCGCCTTGGCCTTCGTCGGCTCCTGCCAAACATCGGCTCCGAAGATCTTCGCCGTACCGGCATCGGGCCGCAGCAGGCCGACCGCCATCGACAACGAGGTCGTCTTGCCCGCGCCGTTCGGCCCGAGCATCCCGAAGAACGACCCCTGGGGCACGGTCAGACTGAGATCGTCGACCGCCCGCTGGTCCCCGAAGACCTTGGTCAGCCCGATGAGCTCGAACGCCTGCTCCATCACTACTCACTTCCTTCCGGCGCCACCCATTCGAACGCAACTTTCCCACCAACCCAAGCGGCACGTCGTCCATCCGACGGCCGATCCGCCCACTCAACCGAGCGTCGGACACCGCCGCGAGCGCGTCCGGCGACTAGAGCGTCGTCCGCTTGGTGGAGCGGGGGTCGGTGACGGCTCGGTTCGCCCGGCTGGCCGACCGGGCCGACTTTGTGCATCAGATCCGTACGGCGCGGCACCCGGCCCACGGACCTGGTGCACAAAGTGGACCTGGACCAGGTGACGGGCCGTACGTCGACCTCACCACTCTCAACCTCGCCCGCCCGCGGGCTTCCGGCGGGCGGGCGGGCGGGCCATGGCGCGGGCTGGGTCGACCGGCCGGTCCCGCCCGACCTTGTGCACCAGATCCGTACGACGCGGCACCCGGCGCACGGACCTGGTGCACAAAGTCGACCTGGACCAGGTGTCGGGCACGCCGCGAGCTCCCAGACGCGGCCGGCGGACGGGGCGTCGACCGGCCGACCCCGCCCGGCCGACCTTGTGGATCAGATCCGTACGACGCGGCGCCCGGCGTACGGATCTGGTGCACAAAGTGGACCTGGAGCAGCTGGGGCGCGGCGCGGGCTGCAGAGCAGGTGGCTGGCGCGGCGCGGGCTCCGGGCGCGGCGCGAGGCAAGGGCTGGGTCGACCCGCCGACCTCGCCGGCCCCGCCGACCCCGCCGCTCCCGGCCGACCTTGTGCATCAGATCCGTACGACGCGGCACCCGGCGTACGGACCTGGTGCACAAAGTGGACCTCGAGCAGATGGCGCGCGTGCCGCGGGCTCCGGGCGAACCCGGGGACGAGGGCGGGGCGGGGAACGAGGGCGGGGCCTGGAGTTGACTCACCGGCCACCGCCGCCCGCGGCCGACCTCGTGCACCAGATCCGTACGACGCGGCACCCGGCGTACGGATCTGGTGCACAAAGTGGACCTGGAGCAAGTGGCGGGCGTGCCGCAGGCTCTCGGCGGGACCAGGCCGCGGCGGGGGCCGGCGGCGGGGGCTCGTGGGGTCGGTCACAGGCCGCCGGGAATGTGAAAAGTCCCGGTCGCTGACCGGGACTCTCTGTGCGCGAGGGGGGAGTTGAACCCCCACGCCCTTTCGGGCACACGGACCTGAACCGTGCGCGTCTGCCTATTCCGCCACCCGCGCGCTGGCCGCTTCGAGGAGTCTCCGCGACCGAGAAGGAACAGTAGCACGGGTTCGCCGGAGCTTCACATTGCGGGTTAGGTCGAACCTCCCGATACGATCGATCGTCGTACCCGGTGTGTCCATCATGACCGGTGGACCCGGAGTACGGCGTGCCTGCCCGTGTTTTGTGATGGGACGCCGGACGGCAAGCACGATCGTTGGCACCAACCGGCGACCGACCGTGGAGGAGGAGGCGTGCGACCGCTGCAGCGCTTCGAGCGACGCCTGGAGGGCATTGTGAGCGGTGTCTTCGCGCGTGCGTTCAAGGGCGACGTCGAGCCGATCGAGCTGGCGGCGGCGCTCAAGCGTGAGATCGACAACACCGCACGGATCCTCTCCCGGGACCGGCGGCTGGTGCCGAACCACTTCACGATCGAGCTCGGCCCGGGCGACTTCGAACGCCTGAACGCCTATGGCCGGACCCTCAACACGGAGCTTGCGAACGAGCTGCGCGACCACGCCGACATCCAGCGGTACACGTTCTCCGGACCGATCGAGATCGAGCTGACCCAGCAGGACGAGCTGCCGACCGGTAAGTTCCGGGTGGTCAGTGCCACGGTCGGGACGCCGCAACGACGGCAGCCCCCGGCCTACGAGCAGGAGCCCTACCAGCAGGAGCCCTACGTGCCGCCGAACGACGGCCAGACGGTCATGCAGAGCACGCCGCCGCCCCCGCAACAGCCGCCGCGCCGCGGCCACCCGCAGGTGATGCTCGAGGTGAACGGCCGGCGCCGTCCGGTCAACCCACCCGGCGTGGTGCTCGGCCGCGGCACCGACGCGGACATCCAGATCAACGACCCGGGCGTGTCCCGGCGGCACGCCGAGATCCGGCTGATGCCGGAGGGCCCGGGCGGGATCCGGGTAGTGCTGGTCGACCTGGGCTCCACCAACGGGACCCTGGTGAACGGACGGCGGAGCACCGAGGCCGAGCTGGTCGACGGCTCGACCGTGCGGATCGGGAACACGACGATGACGCTGCGTCTGGCGGACGAGCCGATCGCCCAGCCGCCGAGCAGCGGGTGGTGACTGAACCTCCATGTCGGAACTGACCCTGACCCTGATCAAACTGGGGTTCCTGGCCCTGTTGTGGATGTTCGTCCTCGCGGTGCTGTCCGTGATCAGGTCCGACCTGTTCGGTGCGAAGGTGGACAGCCGCGCCGCGGCCGCCGTCGTACCGCAGAACACCCGGACGCCCAAGGCCACCAAACCGGTGAAGAAGCGCAAGGGGCTGCCCGGATCGGTGACGATCGCGGACGGCCCGCAGGCCGGCGTCGGCGCGACCCTGGTCGACGAGCCGGTGATCATCGGCCGCGGCTCGGACTGTCAGATCCGGCTGGATGACGACTACTCTTCCACCCGGCACGCGCGGCTGTTCCAGTCCGAGGGGCAGTGGTGGGTCGAGGACCTCGGCTCCACCAACGGCACGTACCTGGACGGCCAGCGGGTGACCCGCCCGGTGCCGGCCGAGATCGGCGGCTCGATCCGGATCGGCCGGACGACGCTGAACATCGCGAAGTAGGCCTGCCTCGATGACCCTGTCGCTCGACTACGCAGCACTGTCCGATGTCGGACGGGTGCGGCGCAACAATGAGGACTCGGCGTACGCCGGTCCGCACCTGCTGCTGCTCGCCGACGGAATGGGCGGCGCGGCGGCCGGCGAGGTGGCCAGCGCGGCGGCGGTCCAGGTGATCCGGCGGCTGGACACGACCGAGATCAGCGGCGACGACATGATCGAGGCGCTGGCCGGCGCGGTGCACCGGGCGAACGAGCGGCTGTCCGAGCTGGTCGAGGAGGACCCGGAGCGCGAGGGGATGGGGTCGACCGTCACCGCGCTGATGTTCGACGGGCAGCGCCTCGGCCTGGCGCAGCTCGGCGACTCCCGCGCGTACCGGATGCGGGACGGAGTGCTCTCCCAGCTGAGCCACGACCACACCTTCGTGCAGTCGCTGGTGGACGAGGGCCGGATCTCCCAGGAAGAGGCCTTCACCCACCCGCACCGCAACCTGATCCTGCGGGTGCTGGACGGCCGGCCGGATTCCGATCCGGACGTGGAGATCCTCGATGTCCGCGCCGGTGACCGGCTGCTGTTGTGCAGCGACGGCCTGCCCGACTACGTGAGCGACGAAGTGATCGCGGCCTCGATGGCCGACGGTACGCCGGACTCCGTGGTGGTGGAGCTGATCACCCACGCCCTCGAGGCCGGGTCCAACGACAACGTCACGTGTGTCGTGGCGGATGTGGTCGAGGCCGCACCCTCGAGCGGCGTCACGCCACAGCTCGTCGGCGCCGCCGCGGAGCTGGCACAGGGCGGGACCGGCCGCGCCGAGCCGACGATCGGCGTGCGCGTCGGGGAGGGCTCCGACGGCGGCGGTCACACCAGCGGACTCGACCCGGAGGAGCTGCGGTACGCGCCGCGGCCCCCGAAGCGTTTCCTGTGGCTGCGGCGGATCGCCGTACTGGCCGTCATCCTCGGTCTGATCGTCGCCGGCGGCTGGTTCACGTACAGCTGGACGCAGAAGCAGTACTACGTCGGCACCGACGGCGACTATGTGGCGATCTTCAAGGGTGTGGAAGCCGACATCCCGGGCCTCACGCTGTCGAAGGTGTACGAACGGCAGACGCTGCAGGTGGACAAGCTGCCGACGTACAGCCGGGAGCAGGTCGAGGGCAACATCCAGGCCGACGACCTGCCCGGCGCACGGACGATCGTCAGCGAGCTGCAGCGGACCGCGGACGAATGCGCCGCCAAGGCGAAGCCGACCCCGACGCCCAAGCCGACCCCTAGGCCGAGCAAGCCGCCGGTGTCCACCCCGCCGAAGCCCCCGGCGACCATTCCGGCAACGCATCCGTCCACGACGCCGCCGACCACACCGGGCACGCCCGTCGACCCGGACGACTGCGACGGGGTTCGATGAGCATCGCCTCGACCTCCGTCATCCAGATCATCCCGCGCACCCGGCGTGGGGTGGAGTTGCTGCTGCTCGTGATCGCGATCGGCGTCTCCGTCGCCGCGTACGTGAACATCGGCATCACCGTGCAGGACAAGGTGCCGGCCAGCACCGGGTACTACGCCGCCGGCATCGGCCTGCTCGCCCTGATCGCCCACCTCGCGCTGCGCTATCGAGCGCCGTACGCCGATCCCGTCCTGCTGCCGTGTGCCGTGCTGCTGAACGGTCTCGGGGTCGCGATGATCCACCGGATCGACCTCGGGCTGGCCTCGGCCGCCGAGGCCGCCGGCCGGACTCCGAAGCCGGCCGCCGCGCCGCAGCAGATCACCTGGACCGCGGTCGGCGTCGTGCTGTTCCTCGTCGTGATCCTCGTGATCAGAGATCACCGCCGGCTGCAGGCCTTCACCTACACCGCCGGTCTGGCCGGTCTGGTCCTGCTCGTACTGCCGCTGATCCCGGGCCTGGGCGTCAACCTGAACGGCGCGCGGATCTGGATCCGGCTGGCCGGCATGTCGTTCCAGCCCGGTGAGTTCGCGAAGATCTGCCTGGTCGTGTTCTTCGCGGGCTATCTGGTGGTCAAACGCGACGTCCTGACACTGGCCGGGCACCGGTTCCTCGGGCTCGACCTGCCGCGGGCGCGTGACCTGGGGCCGATCCTGATCGCCTGGTTCGTCAGCTTGGGCGTCCTGGTGTTCGAGAGTGACCTCGGGTCCTCGCTGCTGTTCTTCGGCCTGTTCCTGTTCCTGCTGTACGTGGCGACCGAGCGAGCCGGCTGGCTGATCATCGGTGGCCTGCTGTTCATCGGCGGTGCGTACTTCGCGTACGTCGCGTTCGGCCACGTGCACAAGCGGATCACCGACTGGCTGGACCCGTTCTCGATCGACGGCGGTCAGGTGGCCAACGGCCTGATGGGTCAGGCCTGGGGCGGCATCCTCGGCCGCGGACTCGGCCAGGGCCGGCCGGAGATCACCCTCTACGCGAACAGCGACATGATCATCTCCTCGTTCGCCGAGGAGCTCGGCCTGACCGGGCTGATCGCGATCATCCTGATCTACACGCTGATCATCGAACGCGGCCTGCGGACGGCGCTCGGCTGCCGGGACGTCTTCGGCAAGCTGCTGGCGACCGGTCTGGCGATGTCGTTCGCGCTGCAGGTGTTCGTGATCGTCGGCGGGGTCACCGGGCTGATCCCGCTGACCGGTCTGGCCACACCGTTCATGGCCCTGGGTGGTACGTCGCTGGTCGCGAACTGGGCGATCATCGCGCTGCTGCTGCGGATCAGCGATCAGGCCCGCCGGCCGCAGACCCCGGCCGCTCCAGTGTCCGACGAAACGATCGCGATGGCGGTGCAGAAGCAGTGAACTCAGCGATCCGACGACTGGCCGTGGCGGCGATCATCCTGATGCTCGCGTTGATGGCGAACTCGACGTACCTGCAGGCGTTCCGGGCCAACGAGCTGAACGGCCGCAACGACAACCGCCGGGTGCGCGACTCGCAGTTCTCGATCAACCGGGGCCCGATCCTGATCGGGAGTACGCCGATCGCCCAGAGCAAGCCGACCAACGACCGGTTCAAGTACCAGCGCACCTACCCGGCCGGACCGACCTACGCTCCGGCGACCGGGTTCTACTCGTACCTGTTCGGCCGCAGCGGGATCGAGCTGACCAGGAACTCCGAGCTGAACGGCTCCGATCCGTCGATGGCGTTCCGCCGAATCATCGACGTGATCAGCAACCGGCCACAGCAGGGCGGCAGTGTCACGCTGACCCTGAACGCGGCGGCCCAGCAGGCCGCCTACGACGGCCTGGCCGGGAAGACCGGCGCGGTGGTGGCGCTGGAGCCGAAGACCGGCCGCGTGCTCGCGATGGCGACCAGGCCGTCGTACGACCCGAATGTGCTGGCCTCGCACGATCTGAACAAGGTCGGCGCCGCCTGGAAGAGCCTGAACGCCGACAAGGACAAGCCACTGTCCAACCGGGCGGTCCAGGAGCTCTATCCGCCGGGGTCGACGTTCAAGCTGGTCACCGCCGCCGCGGCGCTCTCGAGCGGCAAGTTCACGCCGGAGACCAAGGTGAACTCGCCGGCCGAGCTGCCACTGCCGCAGACCACTGTTCCGCTGGTCAACGAGGACCGGAGGAACTGCGGCGGGAGCAACAACGCGACGCTGACGATCGCCCTGCGGAACTCCTGCAACACCGCCTTCGGCAGCATCGGCCTGGAGCTCGGCCCGGACGCGCTCCGCGAGCAGGCGGCCAAGTTCGGCTTCGGCGACCGTCCGCTGGACGAGCTGCCCGGAGTGGCCACAAGCCAGTTCCCGGCCGACCCGAACCCGCCGCAGACCGCGCAGTCCGCGATCGGCCAGTTCGACGTCCTGGCCACTCCGCTGCAGATGGCGATGGTCGCGGCGGGGATCGCGAACAAGGGCGAGGTGATGAAGCCCTACCTGGTCCAGAGCGTGAAGACGGCGGACCTGAAGACGGTGTCGGAGACCAAACCGGAGACGCTGCACCAGGCGGTCAGCCCGGAGGTCGCGGCCCAGTTGACCGCGATGATGGTCGACGTGGTGAACAACGGCACCGGCCGGCCCGGCCGGATCGACGGCGTCCAGGTGGCCGGCAAGACCGGTACGGCGCAGACGACGAAGGAGCGCCCGCCGTTCGCCTGGTTCACCGCGTTCGCACCGGCCAACGACCCGAAGGTCGCGGTGGCGGTGCTGATCGAGAACGCGAACATCCCTCGCAACGACATCGCCGGTGGCACCTTGGCGGCGCCGATCGCCAAGAAGGTGATGGAGGCGGTGCTGGCCCAATGAGCACCATACGGAATGATGCCGTCACAGCGGGTCTTTCCAACGGGGATCCACGTGTAGCGGCCGCTACCGTGGGCAAGTTCAGTGTGTTTTTCCAGACAGGTTGGAAGGCTGAGTCATGACATCCCAGGCACGTCTCGTCGGCGGCCGGTACGAAGAAGGCGAACCGCTCGGCCGCGGCGGCATGGCCGAGGTCCGCAGGGGCGTGGACAACCGGCTCGGCCGGTCCGTCGCGATCAAACGGCTCCGGGTCGATCTGGCCAGCGATGCCACCTTCCAGGCCAGGTTCCGCCGGGAGGCGCAGTCGGCCGCCTCGCTCAACCACCCGACCATCGTGTCGGTCTACGACACCGGCGAGGAGCCGGACCCGAACGGATCCGGCGTCACCATCCCGTACATCGTGATGGAGCTGGTGACCGGCAAGACGCTGCGGGATCTGATCCGCGAGGGCCGCAAGATCATGCCGGAGCGGGCGCTGGAGATCACCTCCGGCGTGCTCGAGGCCCTCGACTACAGCCACCGGGCCGGCATCGTGCACCGCGACATCAAGCCCGGGAACGTGATGCTGACCCCGCAGGGTCAGGTCAAGGTGATGGACTTCGGCATCGCCCGCGCGGTCGCCGACACCTCGTCCACGATGACCCAGACCGCCGCCGTCATCGGTACGGCGCAGTACCTGTCGCCCGAGCAGGCCCGCGGCGAGACCGTCGACGCCCGCTCCGACCTGTACTCGACCGGGTGCCTGCTGTACGAACTGCTCACCGGCCGGCCGCCGTTCGTCGGTGAGTCGCCGGTCTCGGTGGCCTACCAGCACGTCCGGGAGCAGCCGCTGCCGCCGTCGTCGTTCGACCCGGACATCCCGCCGGAGGTCGACGCCGTCGTACTGAAGGCGCTGGCGAAGAACCGCGAGGAGCGGTACCAGAGCGCCTCCGAGATGCGCCAGGACATCCACCGGGTGCTGTCCGGCCAGCAGGTGACCGCGCCGATGGCGCCGGTGGCGATGATGTCGGAGACCCGGGCGATGGCCCCGACCGCCATCGCGGCGACCGCCGCGACCCAGGCCTACCGGCAAGGCGGTGCGGACGACCTGCTGCCCCCGGGCGGCGACGACCTGGACCAGGACCAGGACTCCAGGTCGCGGCGCAACCGCGGCCTCGCCTACTTCCTGCTCGGCCTGGCCATCGTGGCGGTCGCGGTCGGCGCCTACGCCCTGTTCACCAGCCTCGGCAACGACAACAACGGCGGCGGTACGGCGACCAACACGCCGCCCGCGAAGGTCGCCGTACCGGACGTGAGCGGCCAGTCGGTGGCCGACGCGACCGCGTTGCTCACCGGGAAGGGTCTGAAGTTCGCGCAGGGACCGTCGGAGACCAGCGACACGGTCGGCCGCGGCTCTGCGATCCGGCAGACCCCGGAAGCCGGGGACCGAGGCTGAGCAGGGTTCGACGGTCACCGTGGTGTTCTCGTCCGGGCGGAGTGCGTTCCCGGTGCCGGATGTGATCGGCAAGTCGGAGTCCTCGGCCCGCAAGGCGCTGGAAGGCACGGCTGGGAACTTCAAGGTCAAGGACGCGACGGTCAAGCAGGACAGTTCGGAGAAGGAGGGCACCGTGCTCGCGGTCAGCCCGGACCCGAACGGCCAGTACCCGTCCGGCCAGGAGTTCACGTTGACCGTGTCCACCGGCGAGGTGCAGGTGGAGGTCCCGGACGTCGTCACCCAGGTGCAGGACGACGCGGCCTCCACGCTGAAGCAACTCGGTTTCCGGGTCGGCTTCGCGAACGGGGCCGACCCGAATGCTGCCGACCAGACGGTGATCCAGCAGAGTGTGAAGGCCGGCACGAAGGCAGCGAAGGGCACCCTGATCACCCTGACGATCAACAACCTGCCGCAGAACACGCCGCCGCCGAGCGAGCCGAGCACTCCCGAGCCGACGAACACGCCACCGATCACGCCACCGATCATCGGCGGCTGAGCCCCGTCCACAGAGAAGAGCCCGCCGCGGGGGGCTCTTCTTTTGGTCAGCTGACGACCGGCGCGAGGCCGGCCGAGCGGGCGACCGCGTCGGGGTCGCCGCAGATGGCCAGCCAGTTCGCCAGCATCCGGTGGCCGCCCTCGGTCAGCACCGACTCGGGGTGGAACTGCACACCCTCGACCGGACGGTCGCGGTGCCGGGCCGCCATGATCACGCCGGCCTCGGTCCGGGCAGTCACCTGCAGCTCGTCGGGCACGGTGTCCTCCGCGATCGCGAGCGAGTGGTAGCGGGTCGCGGTGAACGGCGACGGGAGTCCGGCGAGCACACCGGCGCCCTCATGGAACACCTGGCTGGTCTTCCCGTGCAGCAACTCGTCCGCGCGGCCGACGACACCGCCGTACGCGACGCCGATCGCCTGCAGGCCGAGGCAGACGCCGAAGATCGGGACCTCGCCGCCCTTCTCCTTCACGATGTCCACGCACGCGCCGGCCTCTTCCGGCGTACCCGGGCCGGGCGAGAGCAGGACGCCGTCGTACTCGGAGACCTGGTCGGGCGTGACCTCGTCGTTGCGCAACACGGTGGTGTCGGCGCGCAACTGCTGCAGGTACTGCACCAGGTTGTAGACGAAGGAGTCGTAGTTGTCGACGACAAGGATCCGCGGCATGCGGACCATTGTGACAGCTACCGCCCGGTGGTCGGGCTCGCCGACGGCGTCCGCTCGAAGCCGGGGACGGTCGCGCTCTGCAGGTCCAGGCTGCCTTCGTACGCCGGCATCTGGATCGAGGACTCGTTCTTCACCTCGTACCCCAGCTGGAACTTCACCACGTAGTCCTGCAGGTTCTCGATGTACTGCGAGTCGTCGAGCGCCTTCTGCAGCGTCCGCCGATCGCCGATCGCGGTGATCTTGTACGGCGGCAGGTAGGGCACACCGTGCAGGACGACGGAGTTGCCGACGCATTTGATCCCGGTGGTGGAGATGACCCGCTGGTTCTGGATCGACATCGCCTCGGCGCCGCCGGCCCAGAGCGCGTTCACCACGGCCTGGATGTCCTGCTGGTGGATGACCAGCCAGTTCTCGTCCACGTCGGGGTTTTCCTTGACCACCTCCGCCGGCGCGTCCTGCAGGGTGACGGTGAGCCCAGGTCCGGTGACGGGCCTGGTCCCGACCTGTTCGGACAGGTCGTCGAGTTGCTTGGCCAGCTTCGGGTCGATCGATCCCTGCTGAGCCTGCAGGGTCTCGATGTCATGGGTGAGCGCCGCGTGCTGGCGGACCAGGGTCGCGCTGCGCCGGCTCTGTTCCTCCACGAGCCCGGCGAGCGTAGTGTTGCGACTGGGCCGCAGGTCGGTGCCCCGGGCGTTGGTGGCGCTGGTCGCGAACAGCAGACCGGCGCACAGCAGCGCCAGCGGTGCCCCCACCCGCCACAGCGAAATACGCCTCAACCTACGCACCCGTGATCTCCATGCCGCTCTCTGCACTACGCTAACCCGGGACCGGACCCGCACAGGTCCTCAGCGGTCAGCTTATGCGTCCTTACAAGGAGTTCAGTCGTGCCCGAGTCGAGCAGTCGCAACAAGAAGAAGACCGAGAAGGTCAAGGCGGAGAAGACGCCGAAGAAGCCGCGCACCACCAGTCGCGCCTGGGTGGCGCCGCTGATGCTGGGTTGCTGGCTGCTCGGTCTCGCCTGGCTGGTCGTCTTCTACGTGGCCGGCCAGGACATCCCGGTGATGGACAACCTCGGCAACTGGAACCTGCTGGTCGGCATGGGCCTGATCGCCGTCGGCTTCGTCGTCTCCACCCAGTGGGTCTAGTCCTCGTACGACGCTGAGCCCCTGGCGGACCGCTGTCCCCAGGGGAATCACAGCCGTGGAGTTATCCACATCCGTATCCCCAGCTGTGCACACCGTTTTCGCGAAGTTATCCCCAGCTGATCGCCGGGTTCTCCACCGAATCCGCCGGAAACTCGCCCGAATCTGTGGACAACTCAGGTTTGAGCTCGTCAGTTTCCACACCGTTCACGCTGGCCAGCAGGGCGGTGGTCCACGACCTTCTTCATCACGATCGTCGACATCATCGGCTGCCCCTCGGGCAGCCTGGCCGGCCTCTCGGCGCGGAACCGATGCACAAAGTGCCTTCTCTCGACCGGGTCGGGAGGGAGGCGTAGCGTCGAAGCGCGACCTGGGGGAGACAGGGAGGGTCGCACGATGTTCGTTCAGGTGATTCAGGGGCAGGTGACAGACGCCGAGCAGGCGCACGCCGCGTTCGACCGGTGGATGGAAGAACTCGCACCGGAGGCGACCGGCTGGCTGGGGACCACGGCCGGCGTCACCGAGGACGGGCGGCTGATCGCGCTGGCACGGTTCGACTCCGCCGACGCGGCGCGGCTGAACAGCGACTCGGCGGCGCAGGACAAGTGGTGGCACGAGTTCTCGTCGGTGCTCAGCGGCGACGCCACCTTCCACAATGCCGAGGACGTGACACTCGACATGCACGGCGAGCCGAACGCGGCCGGGTTCGTCCAGGTCATGCAGGGACAGGGCAGCAACCCGGATCGGGCTCGCGAGCTGATGGCGTCGGATCCGGACGAGTGGGCCGCGTACCGGCCCGATGTCATCGCCAGCGTCGCCGCGATGTACGACGACGGCGACTACACGATGGCGATGTACTTCACCTCCGAGGCGGACGCCCGGGCAGGCGAGCAGAAGGAGCCGCCGGAGAAGCTCAAGGCGCAGATGGACGAGCTGAACTCACTCGCCGCCGGCCCGCCGGAGTTCTTCGACCTGAAGCGAGCCCTGGCTCTACTCGCCGAGCTGAACCAAGTCTACGTAGAGATATATGTAGACATGGTCAGATCCTTCTGCGTATAGTTCTACGTAGGAGGAGACAGCGATGCCCAACAAGACCATCTACGTGTCGGACGACGACCTGCCGCTGTACAAGAAGGCGCAGGAACTCGCCGGCAACCTGTCCTCGGCGATCTCGATCGCACTGCGCAAGTACGTCGAACTGGAAGAAGGCCGGCTCGAGGGGTACGACGAGATCACCGTGCGGGTAGGCCCGGGGACCGGCCGCAAGCAGCGGTTCTCCGGCGTACTGCTCGCCGAGGGCGGCCGGTCCAGCAAGAACGGCTACGAGGCCTTCAAGATCTATCGCAGTCGCACCGGAAAGTTCGTCCTGCACGCAGACCGACGCAACCAGTTCCTCACCGGCGCTGACGATGAGCGGTATCTGTCCGGATGGCGTTCCTGGGTCGGCAACTGGAGCAGTGACCAGTCCTGGAGCATGGCGCAGGGCGAGGCGACGCTGTACGTCGTCGACACCCTCGAGGAACTGCGCGACCTGATCCCCGAGGACCTCTACGCCCTGGTCGAGGAAGCCTCCAACCAACCCGTGGTGGAGGACCTCGACATCTGAGTCCCGTCCCCATCTGAACAACAGCATCGATCTCCGGCGCCACTGAGGCGTCCGGCTGGATCAGTACGCCCTGATTCTCCTCCGACAGACCCGTCAAGCCACCTGGGTCAGGTTCACCCTGCCCGAAACCACCAAGGAACCCTCATGTCTTCAGCGATCGACGTCCGGGGACTGCGTAAGTCCTACGGCGAGAAACTCGTGCTCGACGGCATCGACCTGAACGTTGCCGAAGGCACCATCTTTTCCCTGCTCGGCCCGAACGGGGCCGGCAAGACCACCGCGGTGCAGATCCTGTCCACCCTGATCGCCGCCGACGCCGGTGAGATCCGGGTGGCCGGCCACGACCTGCACCAGGAGCCGGAAGAGGTCCGCGCCGCGATCGGCGTCACCGGCCAGTTCTCCGCGGTCGACGGTCTGCTCACCGGCCGGGAGAACCTGATCATGATGGCCGACCTGTCCCACCTCGGCCGCCGGCAGGCCCGTAGCCGGGCGGATGAACTGCTGGAGCGGTTCGACCTGGTCGAGGCCGGGTCCAAGGTCGCGATGACGTACTCCGGCGGGATGAAGCGCCGGCTCGACCTCGCGATGACGCTCGTCGGCAGCCCGCGGATCATCTTCCTGGACGAGCCCACCACCGGTCTCGACCCGCGCAGCCGGCACAGCATGTGGCAGCTCATCCGCGAGCTGGTCGCGGGCGGTGTCACCGTCCTCCTCACCACCCAGTACCTGGACGAGGCGGATGAACTCGCCGACCGGATCGCCGTACTGGACCAGGGCCGATTGGTTGCCGAGGGCACGCCGGAGCAACTGAAGCGGCTGGCGCCGGGCGGGCACATCCGGCTCCGGTTCACCGCACCGGACGAGTTCGCGCTGGCAGCCCAGGTGCTGCCGTCCGCCGCCCGCGACGAGGAGGCGCTGGTCCTGCAGGTACCGAGCGACGGGAGCGTGCACACGCTGCGGGCGCTGCTGGCCCGGATCGACGACGCGTCCCTCGACGTGGACGAGCTGACCGTCCACACCCCCGACCTCGACGACGTGTTCTTCGCCGTCACCGGTCAGCCCACCGCCCGCGAGAACACCGACGAGAAAGTGACGAGCAAATGAGCACCGTGTCCTACCCGATGGCAGACACCGCCACCATGCTGCGCCGCAACCTGCGGCACGCCCAGCGCTACCCCGCCCTGTCCCTCGGCGCCGTCGGGATGCCGGTGATCATGTTGCTGCTGTTCGGCCTCGTCTTCGGCGACACCTTCTCGGCCGGTCTCGGCGGGGGCGGCGAATTCGACTACATCGACTTCCTCACCCCGGGCATCCTGCTGATGTCGATCGCGTCCGGGACGATGTCCCCGGCGGTCGGCGCCGCGATGGACATGTCCGAGGGCATCGTCGCCAGGTTCCGGACGATGGCGATCTTCCGGCCGGCCGTGCTGACCGGGCACGTGCTGGGCAATGTGATCGTGACGACTGTCAGCCTGGCCGTGGTGGTCGGCTTCGCCATCCTGATCGGGTTCCGTCCGAACGCGTCGTTCGGGGACTGGCTACTCGCGACCGCGTTGCTGGTCGCGCTGACTGTCGCGTTGACCTGGTTCGCGATCGCCCTGGGCCTGACCAGCAAGACCGCGGAGGGGGCGAGCAACATCGTCCTGCCGATCAGCTTGCTGCTGCCCTTCCTGAGCACCACCTTCATCCCGCTGGAGTCGATGCCGAGCGGTATCCGCTGGTTCGCCGAGTACCAGCCGTTCACCGCGATCATCGACACCCTGCGCCACCTGCTGCTGGGAACGCCGATGGACAGCGGCAACGGCTGGCTCTCCATCGCCTGGTGCATCGCGATCGCCCTGGTCGGCTACTTCTGGGCCCAGAAGAGCTACAACAAGGGAACCGTGGCCTAGGACGGTGCGGCCAGCAGGTTCGCGCGGGTGCGGACGTGCGCCGGAGTCAACAGATCGCAATCAGGGTTGGGGATCGGTTCTCCGGCCACGACGCGGAGCGGGATCACGCCTGTCCAGTAGGGCAGGTCGAGATCCTGCTCCTCGTCGTTGGCGGGGCCGGAGCGGGTCTTCACCGAGGCCTCGGTGAGGGACAGTGCGAGGACCGAGGTCTTGGCCAGTTCCTTGCGGTTGGGTGGGCGGCTGGCGGTGGAGCGGCCGGGGATCAGGTGGTCGACGATGCGGTTGAGGCCGTGGAGTTTCTCATCGGGGTCGGTGATCAGGCGCGGTACGCCGAAGATGACCGCCGAGCGGTAGTTGACCGAGTGGTGGAAGGCGGAGCGGGCGAGGACGAGACCGTCCGCGTGGGTGACGGTCACACAGATCGTCTGCTCCGGCGCCGCGACCACACTGCGCGCCGCCACCGAGCCATGCAGATAGAGCGTCCCGTCGGGTCCGCGGTCCAGATCCACGCCGTACGCCGTCGGCAGCACGAGCGGATCGCCGTCGACCACGACACCCAGGTGGCAGAACATCCCGTCGAGGAGTACGTCGTACAGGACCTGGCGGTCGATGGCGGCACGTTCCTTCGACCGCCGCAGGGAGGTCCGGTCGGTCGGCTGCAATGGGGTCGTGGTCATAACTCCAGGTTCGGTTCCTCAGTAGCCTGGGGCACGGTCCATTCCCGCAGGAATCAGGTAGTCCATTCGTGGAGAGCTCGCTGCCGCTGACGATCGACCGCGCCGCCGGTCTGCCGCTGCACCTGCAGCTGGCCGAGCAGTTCCGGGCCGCTGTCGTGGACGGGCGGCTCCAGGCCGGTCATCGGCTTCCGTCCACCCGCGACCTCGCGCGGGATCTGTCCGTATCCCGGTCCGTGACGCAGGCGGCGTACGACCAACTCCATGCCGAAGGCTGGATCGAGGGCCGCACCGGCGCCGGCACCTTCGTGACGGACGTCGTACCGCTGCAGCCCGCCGTACGACGGCAAGCGGCACACCGAGCCGGATCCGGGCACCCAGCTCCTCACCCTGCGACCGGGTATCCCGTACATCGCCCCGACGCCCGACCCCGGGTGGCGCCGCGCGTGGCGTGAGGTGTCGACACAGTCACCGCCACGTGGGTACGACAATGCCGCCGGGCTCCCGGCGCTCCGAGCGGCGCTGGCTGATCACGTCGGCCGGGTCCGCGGGATCGCCTGCGGGCCGGAGAACGTCCTCGTCACCAACGGCACCGTGCACGGCCTTCGGCTGCTGCTCACGGTCACCCGCCGGCCGGGCGACCGGATCGCGATCGAGGACCCCGGCTATGTCAACGCGGTCGTCGCCGCCCGCGACCACCAGCTCGAGGTCGTCGACGTACCGGTGGACGAGGACGGCCTGCAGGTGTCGGCGCTGACCGAGGTCCCGGCCGTCTACGTCACGCCGTCGCACCAGTACCCGCTCGGCGGCCGGCTACCCGTTGCCCGCCGCAACGAATTGATCCGCTGGGCGCGCCGGACCGGCGCGATGCTGATCGAGGACGACTACGACAGCGAATTCCGGTACGACGTAGCGCCGCTGCCCGCACTCGCCCAACTGGATCTGGATCGGGTCATCCACCTCGGCACCCTGTCGAAGACCCTGAGTCCGGCCCTCCGGCTTGGCTGGCTGGTCGCATCCGAGCAGATGGTCGACCGCCTCGCCACCTTCCGCGCGGAGTCCGGCGACTGGCCCGGTTGGCCGATGCAGGCAGCCCTGCTGGCCATGCTCCGCGACGGCTACCTCGACCAAACGGTCCGACGCGGCCGACGCCTCTACGCCGATCGCCGTACTCACACCTGTGCAGTCCTGTCGCCGTACGGCCAGATCATCGGCCAGGACGCCGGCCTGCACATCACACTGCTGCTGCCCGACGACATCGACGACCGCGAGCTCGCCGCCGCGGCCCGGGCCGCCGGAGTCATCGTGGCTCCCCTGTCCGAGTACCGCCGTACCACCCCGGGCCCGCCCGGCCTCGTCATCGGCTACGCAACCCCGTCAACCCCCGACCTGCACCAAGCCCTGACGATCCTGACCCAAGTGCTCGATCGCTTCCACGGCCGGTAACCCGTGTGGGCGCCGGCCGCGGTCATCGACCCGACGCTCTGGCTGCAAGGCGCGGCCGATCCCTCCACGGCCGCCCCGTCACCTGAGCAGCCGGTACAACCGCGGCCACTCCCCAGTCAGCATGCTTCCGTACAGCTTGATGCCGGGGAGGCCGAAAATGTTGTGGCCTACGCCGAGCGCGGCTCGCGGAACTGGTCGAGGTCCAACTCGACCTCCATGCCGTTGAGAACCACGACGATGCGAGGATGCTCCGCCCCGGTCGCGTGCAGGTAGTCCGCCAATGTCGACAGGAGCATGTCATTGCGTCGCTCGAGCCGAGAAACAACTGCCTGGCCGACACCGAGCTTGGCGGCGACCTCGACCTGCGTCAGGTCACCGGCTCGACGGATCATCGCGAGGTTTTCCGCGTAGATCCGGTCCAGCTCCTCTGCCTCGGCCTCAACCTCGGCGACGCCGGCCGCGATCTCCGGACGGGTCAGCAACTTGTCGAGTCGCTCATTGCCGCGAACGAAGGCCGGCCGGCCCGACTTGCGACTGGTCATGATCGTCCTCTCATCGCTTCTCGTTTCCATTGGTCGATGAGACCGTCAGCGCGACCGCCGACGGAGTTGTAGAACGCATCGCCGATGCGTGCCTTGTCGCCTGCAAACAGCGCGACGACCACGGTGTCGGAATCCGGCGGAAACCAGCAGATGAGCCGCACAGCAACGCCGGCTCGGTACGGATGCGAGACCCGCCAGAGCGGATACCGCTTCGACTGCCGTATCCACCGCAGCCTCGCAGTCTCCGTATCACGGGTGGGTGGTTCCTTGAGTTCCTGGAGATGCTTGAGCGCCGCGGTGACCAGGATGAGGACCTGCTTCGCGTGCGCCTCTCCCTTCTCAACCCGAGCCTCGAGGTCATCGAGCCAGACACCGAAGCCAGCCGGCCAGTCGATCTGCACGAGCCGAACTATGACACTCATGGTATATGACTCTCAAATCATATCGGATGGTATCCATGCACACCATCAGCTTGCTGGAACCGTTACCTCTCTGCCTGCACCGTCGTCGACAGTCGCGTCCAGGGTCAGCTCTCACAGTTGGCTGAAGCGATTGAGTGGCCGGGGCTGTTGCTACGGGTGGGTTGGGTTGTTGCGGAGAGGTGGTTGGACGGCCGGGATGTCGTCGGTCCAGGTGAGTTCGGAGAGCCACATGGTGCGGCCGTTGGGATCGGTGCCTACCTGGGTCGGGTCCCAGGCGTGGTAGACGAACCAGTCGCGGCCGTCTTTGTGGAGGACCATGTTGTGGCCGGGGCCGGCGGCGTCGGTTGAGGTGACCAGGATGGGATCGCCGGACTTTGTGCAGGGCCCGGTCGGGGTCGTGCAGAGGGCATGGCCGACGGCGTACGCCGCTTTGTCGTAGGCGTTGGCGGAATAGAAGAGATGGAACTTGCCGTTCCGTTCGACCATGTAGGGGGCCTCGACCAGGTTGCCTTCCCAGGAGAGGGTTTGCTTGATCAGGCGGTGGACGGGGCCAGTCAGGGTCAGACCGTCGGCAGACAGTTCGGACACGGAGATCCAGGTGTCGACACCGATCGCGTTGCCGTCGTTCTTCCAGTACAGCCAGCGCTTCCCGATCGAGTCCTGGAACGGCGACGCGTCGATCGAGCCGCCCTCGTTCACCTGGTTGATCAGAGGCGAAGGCGATTTGTCGATATATGGACCTTCCGGCGTCGACGCTACTGCGACCCCGACAGCCTGCCGGCCCGATGCGGTGTCGGCCGACGTGTAGTACATGACGTACCGGTCTGCGGCATGGACGGCGACCTCGGGCGCCCACACCCGGCCCGGACTAGTCCACGGCGCAAGGGCGGGGAGCGCGTCGCCGACCGGCTCCCACGCGAGCAGGTCCGGCGACGTCAGCGTTTGCACGTTGCCGAGCGGCCCGTTGGTCGCGAACGCGTAGTAGATGTTGTCTACGGCAACAACCTGCGGGTCGGCGAAATTGTTGCGGTAAACCGAATTGATGAAGCCCATCTCAGTTGCTCTCGTAGAACCGCAGGTAGTCGAACGTCGCGAGCGCGGCGGCCAGGAGTTTGCGAGCCACGGGCGGGTTCCTCTCTCTGGTAATCAGCCTTCGGCAGGGCCCAGGCGGATCAGGTGCCACGACGCGGGCGGCAACGTGGCGGTGCAGTTGCCGTCGACGACCTCGGTACCGTCGGCCGGGCGGGTACCACCCGGTCCGGGTCGTCCGCGGTGTTCACCGCGGCCCGGTCGTCGTCGGACAGGGCCAGGTGCTCGACCAGCCGCAGGCCGCGGCCGAGCTTGATCTCCAGGTCGACCTTGTCGGTCTCGCTCCGGTTGACGACGAAGATCGCGGTCTCGCCGGTGTTCTCGTCGTACGTCGCTGTGCTCCAGAGGGCCGGGATCAGGCCGAACGCGGCGGTGTCGATGTCCGGGCCGCCGCTGACCGCCGTCTGCAATACGGTCGGACCGGCGTACCTCGCGGTCAGGGCGAACGGGTGGAAGATGGTCTGCCGCCACGCGCGGCCGCCGGGCTCGGTGCGGATCGGGCTGATCACGTTAACCAGTTGCGCGAGGCAAGCGATCTTCACCCGGTCGGCATGCCGGAGCAAGGTGATCAGAAGCTGCCGACCACCACAGCGTCGTCGACGGTGTAGGTGTCCTCGATCAGTGGACCGACCTCGCGGATGTCGAGGCCGAGCTCACCGGGGAAGTGCCGCTGGTACCAGACGTTCCACTCGTCGAACGACAAGGTGATCTCCTTGTCGCTGCGCTTCAGCGCCTTCACGTGGTCGGCGGTCGCGATCACCTCGGCGATCATCCGGTCCATCTCCGCCGACGCGGCCAGGAAGCTCGCCTGGTCCTCGCCGTGAGGTTCGTAGTACGCGTGCAGGCTGATGTGATCGACGAGGTCGTACGTGCGCTCCAGGACGACGCGTTCCCATTCGCCGAAGGTCGGCATCCCGGCGTTGCTCGAGCCGCAGGCGACGAGTTCGAGGCCGGGCTCGACCCTGCGCATCGCGTTCGCGGTCTCCTCGGCCACCCGCGCGTACTCCTCGGCGGTCTGGTGGCCGATCTGCCAGGGGCCGTCCATTTCGTTGCCCAGGCACCACACTTTGAGGCCGTGCGGCTCCGGGTTGCCGTTCGCGACCCGGCGATCGGGCAGTTCGGTGCCGGCCGGGAGATTGCAGTACTGGAGCAGCTCGACGGCTTCCTTGATGCCGCGGGTGCCGAGGTTTCACCGCCCAGATCGGCTCGACCTCCGCCTTCCGGGACCAGGCAACGAACTCGTCCGTGCCGAACTGGTTCGGCTCGATCGCCCGCCAGGCAAGGTCGAGCCGCCGCGGCCGCTGATCCTTCGGCCCGACGCCGTCTTCCCAGTCGTAGTTGGAGACGAAGTTCCCGCCGGGGTAGCGAACGGTGGTGACGCCGAGCTCGCGGACCAACTCGAGTACGTCTTCGCGGAAGCCGTCCTGGTCCGCGGCCGGATGGCCGGGTTCGTAGATTCCGGTGTAGACGCAGCGGCCCATGTGCTCGACGAACGAGCCGAACAGACGCCGGTCAAGCGCGCCGACCACGAACGCCGGGTCCACGACAAGCCGAGCCACCGGGCCTCCCGGAAGGTCTTTACAACGTTTACCGTGGATGTTTACAACGATTGACATCCGCCGTAAAGACCTCACCGCCAACTCCCGCCCGCACCCCGTCCTCCCGCCCAGGCCTCCCGCCATTGCAAGGGTTCTCCCCTGAAGAGTTGCCGCTTCTCCGTCGAACTTCGAGGGGAGAACAGGCCATTTCAAGGAAGATCCGGCTGGTCTGACTGATGTGTGGGTTCGAGCCGGGGCTGGTAGGCGCAGGTTCTGCTGGGACACGCCGTTGGCGGGGCAGTTCGACAGGAGGTGTCGGTCCACGGGTGGTGGTCGGGCGGCGTACTCAGGCGTGAATCCGGCCAACGGGGCAGGACCTGAGCCGACACCTCCTGTCCGTCTGCACCAGTACCGCCCCTCCCCACGCCAGGGAACGTGGTGGCTGGCTCGACGCAACCGGACCACCGGGTCCTGGGACCAGCACTCCCGCCCACGTCCCAGCGCCGGAGCTGGTTATCCCCTTGGCTGGTGGGTTCTCTGCTCTCGTACCAGCAGAGAAGGCACAAGCCGACGAGATCTCCGCTCGATGCTGGGTTCTCCGTTGGTGTGCCAGGGGAAGAACCCACAACTGCAACGGTCATCCGCTGAAATGGTCCCTTCTCCCCCGGTCTTCCGAGGGAGAAGGGCCGATTGACGGGGATCCCTTGAAATGGCTGGGAGTGGCGGCGGGGAAGGCCGGGGTGGGGCGTGATGGGGGTGGAAGGGGAGTGGGCGTGGCACACTCGGGCGACAGGTCGGTGACAGGAGGTTCGCGATGACGACCAGGCTGAGCGATGTGGCGGCGCGAGCCGGCGTGTCGGTGAAGACGGTCTCCAACGTCATCAACGACTACCCGCACATCACCGCGCAGACCCGGGCCAAGGTCGAGGCCGCGATCGCCGCACTCGACTACCGGCCCAACGTCAGCGCCCGCTCGCTGCGCAAGGGCCGGTCCGACTTCATCGCGCTGGCGATCCCGGAGATGGCCTCGCCGTACTTCGCCGAGCTCGGCGCCGCGATCAGCCGGGCCGCGAAGCGCCGCGGCATCACCGTGCTGATCGACCAGACCGAGGGTGAGGCGGGCGCGGAGAAGCTGGTCCTGGACGGGATGCGTGGACAACTGATCGACGGCATCATCTTCTCCCCGATCACCACCGCGCCGGCCAAGATCAGCGCCGCCGGCACCGGCAAGCCGCTCGTCCTGCTCGGCGAACGACCGACCGGCGGCCACTTCGACCATGTCGCGGTCGACTCGGTCCAGGCGTCGTACGACGCTACTACCCATCTGATCTCGATCGGCCGACGGCGGATCGCCGCGATCGGGGTCGGTGGGGGAGCCGGCACCGGCGCGGTCCGGCGGAGGGGGTACCGGAAGGCGCTGAAGGCGGCCGGGCTCCCGCACGACCCGGCGCTCGAGCTGGCGGGGACCGGTTATCACCGACCGGACGGCGCGGCCTCGATGCGCGAGTTGCTCGCGTTGCCGGAGCCGCCGGACGCGGTGTTCTGCTTCAACGACCTGCTGGCGCTGGGCGCGCTGCGGACGCTGGCCGACGCCGGGTTGTCGGTCCCGGGCGACGTCGCGGTCGTCGGCTTCGACGACATCGAGGACGGTCGCTATCACGCGCCGTCGCTGACCACGATCTCGCCGGACAAGGAGTGGCTGGCCGACAACGCGGTCAGCCTGTTGCTCGAGCGGATCGCCAGGACCGGCGAGGCCACACGCCGCGACCTCACCGTTCCGTACACATTGGAGATCCGCGAGTCGACCGCCGGTTAGTAGGATCTCTGGTGGTTCAGCGCTCGGGGAAGCCGGCGAGTTGCTTGGCGAACCCGGTCTGGGTCTTCTGCAGCTTGCCCGCCAGCCCGAGGACGGCGTTGCGGACCGGGCGGAGCGGCCGCGGGGGTTGACCAGCCGGGCGGGGGGTCGACTTTGTGCACCAGATGCCGTACGCCGAAGCCGCTCGCCGTACGGATCTCGCGCACAAAGTGGCCGATCGCGACGATGGCGGGCCGGACGGCCGGGCAGGACAGCCGGACAGGACAGCCGGGTTCCCCTCGGCCTGCGGGTTCTCCCTCGGTACACCAGGGAGAACCCAGCAGTCGTCGACTTTGTGCACCAGATCCGTACGCCGAAGCGCTCGCCGTACGGATCTCGCGCACAAAGTGGCGATCGCGACGATGGGCGGGCCGGACGGCCGGAGAGGACAGCCGGATATCCCCTCGGCCTGCGGGTTCTCCCTCGGTACACCAGGGGAGAACCCAGCAGTCGTCGACTTTGTGCCCAGATCCGTACGCCGAAGCCCTCGCCGTACGGATCTCGCGCATAAAGTGACCGATCACGACGATGGTGGCAGCCGGACGGCCGGGAGGACGGCCGGATGTTCCCTCGGCTTGTGGGTTCTCCCTTAGTACAGCAGGGGAGGACCCAGCAGTCGGAGGGATATCCGCCGACCCTTCTCCCCTGGACATACGAGAGGAGAAGGGGGCCGATCGAGGGGTTATCCGTTCAGATGGCCCGGGGTGGAGGGCGCAGCCAGGCTTGGGCGGCGGGAAGGGCTTCCTCGAGCGGCGGGAGGTGGGGGTGCCACTTGAGTTCCCACTCGAGGGAGAGCGGGTAGTCGGTGCCGGCGAGGGTCTGCAGCAGGTCCCGGATCGGGAAGTCGCCGGCGCCGATGGCGACTGGACGGAAGTCCTGGCGGGAGTCGCTGTCCTTGACCTGGACGAACTCGAGCCACGGCCGCAGCAGGTTGAAGGCCTCGGCCGGGGTCTCGCCGTGTGACCAGGTGTGCGAGCTGTCCCAGATGACCTTGACGTTGTGGCCGGGAACATCGGTGTCGAGCAGCGCGCAGAACGCGGCGACCTGCCGGCCGGCGGAGTGCGAGTCGTGGGTTTCCAGCAGGATGTGGACATCCCTGGGGGCGGACGTGACCCGGTCGAGGGCCCGGATCTCGCCGGCGCTGAGGGAGTCCGGCGTACCGGCATCCGTCGTTGCCGGGTCGTCGCCGGCGAAGACGCGGACGCCGCGGGCGCCGAGGTCGGCGGCGAGTTCGAGGTGGGCTTCGAGTGGCTGGTCCTCGACCGCGCAGAGCTTGACGTAGCTGCTCACCGCGAGGATCTCCAGGCCGGCGTCCTCGATCCGGGTCCGCAGCTCGCGCCGCTGCGCCGCGGTCAGGCCGGTGTGGGTGAACTCGTCCGGCGCGGCCCGCAGTTCCAGTCCGGAGATGTCGTTGCCCTTGGCAAGCTCCAGGACGTGGTCCAGTGGCGCTCCGGGACAGCCGAGCGTGGCGAAGGCTAAGTGCATACGACTAGCTGATCAGACCCAGCGACGGCGCGGGTGGGTGCGCGGGGTGGTGGGTTGCTCGGGAGCGGGCTGCTGCTGCTCGTAGGAGTACGTCGACTGCTGCTCGTACTCCGTCGGCTGCTGCTCCTCGTGCTGCTCGGCCGGGGTGTACTGCGAGCCATAGGACTCTGTCGCGTAGTTCGGGCTGTAGGTCTCGTATGACTCGTTGCTGCTGTACTGCGAGCCGCTGTAGGAGTCGTACTCGTAGCTGCTGGTGGCCGGGCTCGAGGAGTCCGACGTGTAGCCGTAATCGGTCGGCTCGTAGCTGCTGCTCGTGTACTCCGAGCTGTACGACGTCTGGTAGTCCGACGACGGGGTCTCGTACGACGACGGCTGGTAGCTGGACTCGCTGTACGACGAGCTGCCGTAGTCCGAGCTGTAGTTGTCGGCCTGGTACGACGGCTCTGCCTGGTACGACGGCTCCGGGCCGTACGTCGGGACCGGCGGCAGCGGCTTCGACGGGGTCAGGTAGTCGTCCTGCTGGGTGGGAGCCGGGGCCGGCTCGTAGTACCCGGAGCCCGGAGACACATGCGACGACGGCATGGTGTGCTCCGACGGCGCGTACACCGTGTGCTCCGAGGGAGCGTAGACGGCGTGCTCCGACGGGGTGTCCACGGGGTGCGACGGGACGGTCGGCTGGATCGCCGAGGGGCTGTCGACCGCCACCCGAGCGGCCCGGCGGCCGGCGCGCGCAACTGGCGCGGGCTCAGGCTCGGGTGCGGTTTCGGCCTCCGGAGCGGAGGACGTCGAGGTCAGGTAGTCGGGCGTCTCGTACGAGTAGCCGGCGGCCCACGACGCGCTCGGCGACCGGCTCCGGCTGGTACGCCGGGGGCTCGGGCCGGTAGGTCGGCTCCGGCTGGTAGGTCGGCTCGGGCTGGTACGTCGGCTCGGGCTGATACGGTCGGCTCGGGCCGGTACGTCGGCTGCTCGGGCTGGTACGAGTACGGGTCGGGCTGGGAGACGGTCATCGGCGTCTCGTCGAGCCACCGGCTCGTGGTGCTGGTCGACAGGGCGTCGTCGTTGCCGGCGCTCAGGTAGTCGCTCCACGACGTCTTGGCGCTGTCGTACGACGTCTCCTCGGCCGGCTTCTCGTCCTGCCAGGAGGCGACCGCGTTGAACTGTTCTGTCGCCGGACCGTTGTCGTCCTGCCAGCTCTCCACGACCGGAGCGAACGGGCTCCACTTCGGCGGCTCCTCCGGGCTGCTGTCGCCACCGAAGGCGGCGGGCGCAGCGCCGGCCGCGAAGGGGCTGCCACCGCCGGGGAAACCACCGCGGCCGCACCGTCACCCGGGAAGCCCTGCGGAGCCGGAGCCGGCCGAGCGAACGGGCTCTGTGCCGGAGCCTGGCCGGCCATCTGGAACTCGGGCTGGCGCTGCTGCCGCAGCGCGGGCGCCGGGACGGACGCGGCGATCGGCTCGGCGATCGGCTGCTGCTCATCGGTGTCGTCGTTCGCGTACGACGGGACCTGGGTCACCTCGTACGACGGGACCGCGCTGAGCTTCGGCGCCTGGTCCCACCACGGGACCCACGCCCGGCCGGTCTGCATCGCGTTGATCTTGCGAATCACCATCGTCGCGGCGACCGCGGACACCGCGGTCAGCACCAGGGACGCCGTACCAGCCAGGGCGATTCCGCGCAGCGACCCGACGGTCGCTTCCATCCACATCAGGAACCGGCGGACGACCACGTCGAACGCGAGTGCGCCGACCCAGGCCACCCACCACGCGGATGTGAGGCTCGGAGTCCGGAACCGGCGCAGGTCGTCGGTGTAGACCGGGGTCTTCGGATCGCTGGCGAGCCAGACGTCGTCGACGATCTGTTTCGGGTACCAGAGGTTCGGGCCGGGGCAGAACCAGCTGGCCAGCACCCAGCCGTGGCTGCGGCGGTGGTCGGCCTGGCAGAACACCTCGGAGTTGATCCGGGCCCGCCACAACCAGATGACGAAGACGACCGCGGCGGCGACCGAGATGACGACGTTCGGGACGGCGGTGACCTTGGCGATCGCGTCGGCGCGGTTCAGGTCCGCGTCATCGACGTTCGGCATCCCGCCGAGGTAGCGGTGGACGACGGAGTACGTGTTCCAGTCGGACCAGGTGGAGAGCAGATGCGTGATCGTCGACGCACCCAGCAAACCGATGGCGATCTTTCCGACCGTCCCGACCTGCTGGAACTCCTCAGCCGAGTGCGGCTGCCACTCTTCTTCACGGTCTTCAAAAGCAGACAGGACTGCTGGCTGCGGGTGGCTCACGTCTCGCGTCCCTCGCGTTGCTGGAACTCCGTCTGTTCGGCGTCTCGGCCAGATCCTGCCCCCGCATGACCGAGCCACATTGATACCACGAAGTAGGTATGCGACGGGAGTCGGCCCCAGTACGGAGGGTGTCGACTTAACGTGTTCTTTTCGTCCGCCCATCACCACTTGTAACGAGGCATTCGACGGTCCGTGACGCAGTGGTTTACCGCGCAGGAGGTTGGAATCCGTTCTGCGGCTGATCAACCGCCCACCACGGCACCCACGGACGCCGGGTCTGCAGCTCGTTGATCCGCTCGATCAGGATCACCGCCAACACGGCGGCCACGGTGGTGGACAACGCCGAGAGGCTGGACAGTACGACGTTCGTCCGCAGGTCGCCGACCTGCGTCGCGGCGGCCAGCACCCCGCGCTGGACGATGTTGCCGGAGACGAGCCCGACGACCCAGGTGAGCCACCAGGCCCAGACCAGCCGGGTGCCCGGGATCTCCGCGCAGGCTCGGGGTGTGCGGCGTCCGTCCGCGGGTCGCTGGCCGCGACGATGTCGTCGACGACCTGCTTCGGGTACCAGAGGTTGACGACCGGGCAGATCCAGCTGCCGAGCACCCAGCCGCGGGTGAACCGGTGTTCGCCGCGGCAGAACATCTCCGCGTTCCACCGGACCCGCCAGAGCCAGACGATGAACACCACCGCGGCGGCCAGCAGCGCGAGCGCGGCGACGATGCCGAGCGAGCCGGAGATCAGGTCGGCCTCGGCCAGTTGGTCCGGGTCGTCGGCGTACCTCTTCAGGGTCTGGTACGAGTGCCAGTCCGACCAGGCGGTCGCCCAGGTGGTGACGGTGACGAGCCCGATCAGGATCGACGCGGCCAGGCCCATCGCGCGCTCGGAGCTGAACCAGCGGTCCAGTGGCGGTTGCGGCGCCCGGCTCGGCATGGATCAGAAATAGCACAACACCGCGTGACCAGGCGAGGACATCACGTCGCCGCCAGGCTGGTGTCGCCTCGTGGCGCAAATCCGCCGGAAAATTGTCGGTGGCCGGCGCGCAGGATGGTGACATGCGCTGGTCCGTGATCGACTCGCCCATCGGCGACCTGACCCTGGCGGTGGACGACACCGGGCTCTGCCAGGTGAACTTCGGCGGCTCGGACCGCACCGATCGATGCCGGACCCTCTGCTCACCGAGACGGCCGAGCAACTGAAGGCGTACTTCGCCGGCGAGCTCCAGGAATTCACCGTGCCGCTGTCCGTCCGCGGCGGCTCCGACTTCGAGCGCGCCGTCTGGTCCCAGCTGTCGCGGATCCCGTACGGCGAGATGCAGACGTACGGCGACGTCGCCAAGAGCGTCGGGGACGCGGGGGCCGCCCGGGCCGTCGGTGTCGCCTGCAACCGGAACCCGCTGCCCATCGTCGTGCCCTGCCACCGGGTCGTCGGTGCCGGCGGCAAGATGGTCGGCTTCGGCGGCGGCATCCCGACCAAGCGGCACCTGCTGGAGCTCGAGGCCCGGGTCACGCATCGAGACCGCTGTGGACCTGACGCCGTGCGACCTGACAGGACTGTCGACCGGCGGAGTAGCGGGCACGGCACGCTGCGAAACCTGACGAAGATCTGACACCGGCGATGGTGCATATGACGGCGCGTCAGGGGTTACCAAAGGGCTACCGTTGCTAACAGCGATCAGATCGTCACGTTTGAAGCGAGCGATTCACTCGTGCTCCCAACCTGCCTCGGAAGATGCGCATAGATGACCAAAACCCGTTCGACTGCCCACCTCCACCCCGACCTGAGCGCCCTGATGGACAAGAGCGCCGAAGACTGGTCCGCTCCTGAGATCCAGGACGCCGCCCGCTCGGCGCTCCAGCAGCACGCACCGGACCGCGAGCCGATGACCTGGATCAAGCGGTTCGGCATCGTCCCCTGGCTGCACCGCAACGACGCGGTCTGCCAGGACTGCGGCGGCACCTACCCGTGCATCACGCACCGGTACGCCACCCAACTGCTCTCGGCCGGCCGCTACACGATCGCCAAGCCCGGCCACGACGACGTCGACCCCGAGCCGTTGCCGAACTGACGTCGTACGCGCAAGGCGACGTCGGACAAACGAAGGCCGCGAACCCCAGCTGGAGGTTCGCGGCCTTCGCCGTTGCGGTGGTGGTGTCAGGAGTCGGTCGGCTTGGACTCGGTCGAGCCGGTCGACTTCCGGGCGGTGCCGGCCTTCTTCGCCGCGCCGTTCGCCGACGTCGTGCTTCGGTCTGGCGCGGCCGGTCGTGGTGGTCCGGTCGTGGTCGGCTGTCGGTCTTGGGCGTGTCGGTCTTGGCGGTGTCCGGCTTCGGCGGCTCCGCCTTCGGGGCGTCGGTCTTCGGAACGTCGGTCTTGCCGTTGGCGGACTCGGTGTCCGGGCGGGACGTCGTACCGGCCGGGGCGGAGCTGTAGTCGCGGCCGCTGGTCGGGGTCGACTGCCAGGCCGGCTCCGGCGGGGTCAGCAGCTTCCTCACGGCCGCCGCGGCCAGGGCACCGAAGCCCAGGACCAGCACGACCGTGCGGAGCTTGTGGCTCTTCTTCTTCGGCACGTCGAGCTCACCCTTGAGCGCGGCCTTGGTGGCCTTGCCCCGGCGCGAGGTCTCCTCGACGACCGGCTCGGCGGCGGCCGCCAGCGACGCCAGCGCGGCGGTCACCTTCGGCAGCACGTCGTCGTTGAACCGCTCACGGGCCTTCTCGGCCGCCTGCTCGGTGGCCGGACCGACCTTGGCCAGCGCGTCGTCGATCACCGGGCTGGCCTTGTCGACCGCGACGCCGGCGTAGTGCGCGCTCCGCTCGACGGCCTTCCCGGCGTACGGCGACACCTTCTCCCGTGCGGTGCCCATGGCGGGACCGATGTGATCGCGGACCTGGCCGACAGCCGGCCCGATCTTCTCCGACGCTGACACGGCGAGTGGCCGGACCCGGCCCTTCGGGGTCTCGACCCGCCCCTTGGACTTCTTCGAACCCACGGTTCCCTCCTCGGTGCCACCCGTCATGACGGACAGCGCTCCGGCCCATCGGCGTCATGGACCCTGCTGATACGGCTCTGGACAAATCCGGTGTCATCTGCATCGTACGACGTCTCCGGCCATTCGCCCGGTGCCCCGTCCCGCCCCGCTCATTCGTCCGGCCAGTCGGTCGCCCACGTCTTGGACCCACGTGACAGGATCGAGGGCGTAAGCCGTAGCTGATCTAGGAGTGACTCCCGTGGCCGAAGAGCTGTACGCGACCCTGCAGACGACGAAGGGTGACGTCGTCATCAGGCTGTTCCCCAACCAGGCGCCGAAGACGGTGAGCAACTTCGTCGGCCTGGCCGAGGGCACCAAGGAGTGGACCGACCCGGAGACCGGGGAGGCCACCACGAGGAGGTTCTACGACGGTCTGACCTTCCACCGGGTGATCGACGGCTTCATGATCCAGGGCGGCTGCCCGCTCGGCACCGGCACCGGTTCGCCGGGGTACGCGTTCGACGACGAGATCCACCCGGAGCTGCAGTTCGACCGCCCGTACCTGCTGGCGATGGCGAACGCCGGCATCCAGTTCGGCCACGGCACCAACGGCTCGCAGTTCTTCGTCACCGTGGTCCCGACGCCGCACCTGAACCGCAAGCACACCATCTTCGGTGAGGTCGCCGACGACGAGTCGAAGAAGGTCGTCGACGCGATCGCGACCGCGAAGACCGCGCCGGGCGACCGGCCGATCGAGCCGATCGTGATCAACAACGTCGTCATTGAGCGCAAGAACGCCTGATTTCCAGGTCCGGGCCGGTCGGCCGGCCCGGACCCGCCGCACTGTGGAGGATCGACCCGCGTGACCGAGACCGTCTGCTACCGGCACCCGGATCGGCCCGCCGGGGTCCGCTGCCAGCGCTGTGACAAACCGATCTGCCCGGCCTGCATGAACAGCGCCGCGGTCGGCTTCCAGTGCCCGAGCTGCTTCAACGAGGGCGTGAAGTCGGTCCCGCGCACCCGGACGTCGCTCGGCGGCATCCAGCGTGGCAACCCGCAGGTCGTCACGCTCAGCCTGATGGCGATCAACGTGCTGGTCTTCATCGCCATACGCACGGGCAGCAGCCGGATCCTCAACGACGTCGTGCTGGTCCCGGTGCTGGTGGACACCGAGCCGTGGCGACTGATCACGTCGGCCTTCGCCCACGTGCAGATCTTCCACATCTTCGCGAACCTGTTCATCCTCTACCAGATCGGTCCGGTGCTGGAGCAGATGCTCGGCCGGCTCCGGTTCCTGATCCTCTACCTGCTCTCCGCGCTCGGCGGCAGCGTCGCGGTCTGGCTGCTCGCGGCCCCCGGCTCGGCGACGCTCGGCGCGTCCGGCGCCATCCTCGGCCTGATCGGCGCTCTCCTGGTGGTCCACCGGGCCCGCGGCCTCGACGTCACCTGGATCGTCGGCTACGTCGCGATCACGGCCGTCCTCTCCATCCTCGTCCCCAGCATCTCCTGGCAAGGCCACCTCGGCGGCTTCGTCACCGGCGCCGCTGTGGCCTGGCTGTACGTCCAATCCACCAAACACCGCCGCAAGAAGACCCGCGCCTGACCGTCAGGTCGCCGTGTGGTCGGTACGGCGCGGGCGCCCGCAGGTCAGCCAGCGCCGACAGCCGGCCACGATCGCCGCAGGAGGCGATCGAGCGGGCGTCGTGGCAGGCGACCAGGCCGCCGGCCCGGATCGCCGGCGTACGACGCCGAGCCTCGCCCCGGCCGACCGGCTCGCCGCCTTCGACGCGCGGACGGACTGCTCCCCCGCGATCGATCGACCCCCTGCGTGCCGCCCTGCACTTCTCCCTGCTCATCTCCGGCGCCAACCCGTCGTACCGGGGAAGCGCGCCAGACGACATCTCCGTCGTCGTCACCACCGGCGTCCACACCTTCCTGCATGGGTACGCCGACTGATCGGCCTAGGCCACGATTTCCCCTCGGTTCGATGAATGCGGATGACAGCACGGCCCCGATGCCCGTCTAATCAAGTGACGTCCCGACGGGGGACCCAAGTGGTAAGGACACCTGCGATGAGTCCACGTGCGGTGGAGAAACGAGCACGGCCCGGCAATGAGGGGCATCTGCCCCCGCCGTCAGCGCAGCAGCAGGCAACTGTCGCCGAACTCGTGCCAGAGGTAGTGCTCGTCCAGAGCGGCGTCGTAGGCGCGTTGGACCGTGCTGCCGCCGACGACCGACTCGAGAAGGAGTAGGTGCGAGGCCTCGGGGGCGTGCATCCCGGTCACGAGGCCGTCCACGACACGCACTGGGTGGTCCGGGCCGAGCACCAGGTCGGTCCAGCCGTGCGCCGAGGCGACTGAGCCGTCTGGGGTGACGGCTGACTCGATGGCTCGGACTGCGGTGGTGCCCACGGCGATCACGCGACCACCGTTGGCCTTGACCCAGTTGACCAGACGGGCCGTGTGCGCGGGTACGTCGTACCGCTCGGGGAGAGGTGGTTCGTGGCTCTCGAGTGAGGACACACCGCAGTGCAAGCAGGATCGGCGCGATCAGGACGCCCTGCGATGTCAGGTGACTCACCAGCTCGAAGCTGAACGGCCTTGCTGCGCTAGGCATCTCCGCGCTGCCAGGCTCACGTGCGAAGACAGTCTGGTACGACGCGAGTGGCCACTGCTGACCGACGTACTTGTAGGTGATCGGACGGCCATGGCGTTGCAGATAGGCGACCACGTCCACCACTGGAGGCTTGGCACGCCACAGGCGGTTGGAGCCCGGTTGGTACGGCGACAGCAGTGTCAGTACGCCCTCCGGCAGTTCCACGTGGTCGCCCGCCGTACCGCCGAACATCGGTGCGCCGCCGTTGCGCAGCTCGACTACCCAGGTGCCGTCGTCGAGCGCAGTGGAGAAGTGCACGACCACGGGCGCCACACCGGAGCCGGTGATCCACGAGCCGTCCACCGCCGCGGGCAGCGTGCCGGACGTGTTCACCAGCAGCAGGTCTCCGGGGCGCAGGTGCTCGCCGATCCGGTCGAAGCGGGTGTGCGTGACGGTCGACCCCTCCGCGACCAGCAGCTTCACCTGATCCCGCGACAGTCCCCGAGCTTCCGGTGGTTCGGTGGCGTTGAGTGCGTCGGGCAGGACGAATCTGGTGTGGGGATGCACCCTCACGACGTCACCGCCGGGGCGAACTCAGCGGCCCGGTAACGACCGCTCGCCGGTCGGCTGTCCAGCAGCTGCAGGAACGCCGGTACGACGGTCGCCGGCTCGGGCCGATCCGAGATGTCCTCACCAGGGAACGCGGCCTGGTGCATCGCCGTCCGCAGGTCACCCGGATCGACGGCGTACACGGCCAGCGTGGGGTGCTCGGCGGCGAGGACTCGGCTCGCGTGGTCGAGGGCAGCCTTGGCGGAGCCATAGCCGCCCCACGCCTCGTAGGCCTCGACTGCGGCGTCAGAGCTGATGTTGAGCAGCACACCGGACGATGCGGTGAGCGATGGCAATAGTGCTTGGGTCAGAGCGATCGGTGCGAGTCACGTCGACCTCGTAAACGCGACGCAGTTCGTCGAGGTCGGCGGTGGCCAATGCCTGCAGCGGACTCGGGCCGAGGTAGCTGGCGTTGTTGACGAGCAGGTCGAGCCGGCCGAGCTCGGTGACGGCCTCGACCAGGTCGGCGCGATGGTCGGCGTCGGTGACGTCACCCGCGAGCGGGACCACGTCGGTGCGGCTCGCGAGGGCGTCGGCCGCGTCCTTCAGCGCGTCGGCACCGCGAGCGTCGATCACCAGCGTCCAGCCGCGCTCGGCGAGTCCGTGCGCGAGCGCGAGCCCGAGGCCGGCCGACGCGCCGGTGATGAGTGCGACAGCACGGTCGGAAGATTCAGGAGTCATGCCTGAACGGTCACACCTCAAGTCAACTTGAGGTCAAGAGGTGCGTCAGAGAAGGATGCCGGGGTTGAGAACAGCGTCGGGATCGAGCACGTGCTTGACGGCTTGCAGGGCCTCCACAGCGAGTGAACCGATCTCGTTGGCGTAGGCCTCGCGGTGGTCGGTGCCGACGCCGTGGTGATGGGAGATGGTGCCGCCGGCGGTCGCGATCGCCTGGCTGGCCGCGGCTTTCGCCGTACGCCACTGCCGCACGGGATCCTCGGTCTGGGCCGCAGATCACCGTGAAGTACAGCGACGCGCCGGTCTCGTAGACGTGCGAGACGTGGCACAGCACCAGCGGTGGCGTGCCTTGCTCGGTCAGCGACTGCACCAACGCTTCGGTCACGGCAGTCTTCAAATCGGGGATGCGAGACCAGAAGCCGGCCGTCTCGAGCGTCTCCACCAGCGCGCCCTCGTCCAGCAACGGATCGCGCAGGTACGGCGCTCGGTACCGGCCGACTCGCCAGGTCTCACCCGGACCCTCGCCGAGGTTCTGCCCGCCGGCCGCGGTCAGGACCGCTGCCGTCGCCGGGGTTGTACGGCCCGTCGAAGCCGATGATCGCCAGTACGCCGCCCGACCCGCCGCCGAGTACATCCGGGTCCGCAAGGTTGATCGCTGTCTCGACCTCGTCGGACAACCGCAACACCGTCGGCAGCGGCCCGTCCTGCGCCAACTGCCGGATTGCAATCAGCCCGTCCGCGAAGCTCTCGAACCGCCAGCCCTCGAAGTGCCGCTCGGTCGGTCGCGGCCTGATCCGTACGACGACCGAGGTGATGATCCCGAAGGCACCCTCCGATCCGAGCACCAGCTGGCGCAGATCCGGCCCGGCCGCGGACATCGGCGCCCGCCCGAGCTCGATCGTCCCGCGCGGCGTGGCCAGCGTCAGCCCGACCACCATCTGGTCGAACCGCCCGTACCCCGCCGACGACTGTCCGCTGGACCGCGCCGCCGCGTACCCGCCGATCGAAGCGCCCTCGTAGGACTGTGGAAAGTGGCCGAGCGTGTACCCGCGTTCAGCGAGCAGTGCCTCGGCCGCCGGACCCCGGACGACCTGCCTGGAGCGTCGCGGTCCGCGAGACCTCGTCGAGCGCGACCAGCTGATCGAGCCGCCGCAGATCCACGGTGACGAAACGACGGGACGGGGCGAGTCCACCGACTACTGACGTGCCACCGGAGTAGGGGACCACGGCCAGGTCATGCTCAGCGCAGCCGGCGAGGAGCGCGAGGACCTCGTCGTGCGTCGCCGGGTAGACGACTGCGTCCGGCATGTCCGAGGTGTCGCCGGCGCGGTGGCGGAGGAGATCGGTGGTCGAGTAGCCGCGGGTGTGCGCCCACCGCGACTCCAGGTCGGACGCAACGTGCTCGGCACCGACCACGGCGGTCAGGAAGGCGAGCTGGTCAGGGGTCACCGCCGGCCGGTCGCCGACGCCCGCGGCCAGCGGATCCACGGGTTCCGTCGCGGGGCGTCGTACGCCGAGATGCTTGAGTGCGTCGACGGCCGCGGACGGCAGTGCGACCGGGTGGGCCGGATCGCCCCAGCGGCCGGGCGTGAGATGCACCACCGGCAGGTCCGACTCGGTCATCGTGACTCCCTTTCGGTGGACCTGCGAGGTAGCGTCCGTGGGAGGTGGAACCCCCTGGCTCCCACCTCCCACGGACAGTTCCGGGAGGCCACAGTCGCTGATACACTCTGACGTGTGATGTCTCAGCGTAGCAGCGAGTCCGAACCGGAGACCAGCACCCGTCCCAGCCCCCGCGAACGCGATCGGCGAGGAGCGGATCCTGGACGCGGCCTACGAGCTGCTGCTCGCGATCGGGATGCGCCGGATGACGATGGCCGACATCGCCCGGCATGCCGAGGTCTCCCGCGCGACCCTGTACCGGCGCTGGCCGAACGTGCAGGCCGTGGTCGCCGCGCTGATGACCCGGGAGTGGACCACCGCGCTGGTGTCCGCGTTCCAGCCGGACGCCGCGGACGGCCGGTCCCGGCTGGTCGAGGGCGTGGTCGAGGTGGTCGCGAAGACCCGGGTCCATCCGCTGATGCGCAAGATCATCGAGCTCGACCCCGAGTTCCTCACGCCGTACCTGCTCGAGCGCCGCGGCAGCAGCACCGTCGCGCATCTGCTGCTGGTCGAGGAAGGTATCAAGGCTGGCCAGGCGGACGGCTCGATCCGGACCGGCGACCCGGTCTGGCTGGCCCGGCAGATCATCCTCGTCTCGCTGGCCTCGGCGGTCTCCGGTCCGGTGATGGCCGCGAAGGACGAGTACACGAAGCTCGACGACGAACTGCGGGACATGCTCACCAGGTACCTGACGCCATGATCGACCGGGGGACTGTCGGCAACCCCAGCCTGAACGCGGCCCGCCGACTCCGTGAGCTGGACTGGCTGGACACGACGGGCACAGTCGACGTCCTCGTCATCGGCGGCGGGGTCACCGGCGCCGGCGTCGCCCTGGACGCGGCCGCCCGCGGTCTGTCCGTTGCCCTGGTCGAGAAGCACGACCTCGCGTTCGGCACCAGCCGCTGGAGCTCCAAGCTCGTGCACGGCGGGCTGCGCTACCTCGCCTCCGGCCACGTCGGCATCGCGTACGAGAGCGCGGTCGAGCGCGGCATCCTGATGAAGACGACCGCGCCGCACCTGGTCCACCCGATTCCGCAGGTCGCGCCATGGTTGCCGCAGGCAAAGTTCGCGCAGGCGGCAATGCTGCGGTCGGCGTTCCTCGGCGGCGACGTCCTGCGCACGTTCGCACGGACCAGCGACGACTACCTGCCGCACTCGCGCCGGGTCAGCTCGGCCGAGATCCTCCGCTACGCGCCGACGCTGCGGCCCGAGGGCCTGCGCGGCGGGTTCCTGACCTGGGACGGGCAGTTGTACGACGACGCCCGGCTGGTGGTCGCGATCGCGCGGACCGCGGCGCAGTACGGCGCCCGCATCCTCACCCGGGTCGAGGCCACCGAGGTCACCGGACACGGTGCCGTCCTGGTCGACCAGTTGACCGGGCATCGACTGCAGGTGGACGCGAAGGTGGTGATCAACGCGGCCGGGATCTGGGCCGGCCAGGTTGCCACCGGTATCAAGCTCCGGCCCAGCCGGGGGACGCACCTGGTCCTGCCGCAGTCCGTCTTCGGTGGGTTGTCCGCCGTCCTCACGGTGCCCGTGCCGGGTGAGCTGCGTCGGGTGGTGATGGCGATTCCGGCGCCGGACGACCGGGTGTACGTCGGTCTGACCGACGAGGACGCGCCTGGCCCGATCAGCGACGTACCGCAGGCGACCGACGCCGAGATCGACTTCCTGCTCAACACGATCAGCTCGGCCGTGCAGGAGCCGTTGACCCGGGCGGACCTCCTCGGCACCTACGCCGGGCTCCGGCCACTGCTCGACACCGGCCATCACCGAGGCGAGGACAAGACCGCGGACATCTCCCGGCGGCACGCGGTGATCACCGGCGCGGACGGCCTGGTGACGATCGTCGGCGGGAAGCTCACCACCTACCGCCGGATGGCCCAGGACGCGCTCGACACGGCGCTCGAGCAGTCCACCCTCGCCGTACGACAGCCCTGCCTGACGCACCGGATTCCGTTGGTCGGCGCGGCCGATCGGGTCCGGCTGGCGGCGGTGCGGGCGCCGTCGCGATTCGTCCAGCGGTACGGCGTGGAGGCGCCGGAGGTGATCGCGGGATCGCCGTCGGTCGAGCCCATCGCGCCCGGACTCCGAACGACGTACGCCGAGCTGTTGTTCGCCGTACGGCATGAGGGTGCGCTGACGGAGGACGACGTACTGGACCGGCGGACGCGGATCGGGCTGTCGGCCGCGGATCGGGAGCTCGCGCTGCCCGCGGTCCGGGAAGCGTTCGCCACCGTCTGATTGGGGCTCTCCAAGTTCTACCCCCACCGCCCAGGGTCAGGGTCGCTTCTGCCCTGCCCCACCGACCCGGTCTGGTCGCCTGTGGATAAGGGCTTGATCGCTCCGGGGGTTGGGCTAACTTGGCTGCGGGGAGGTGGACAGGTGACGCAGCCGTACCCGGGCCAGTATCCGGCGCCGTATCAACCGATGCCGTACCAACCCGTGCCGATCCCGCCGCGGTACCGGCCGTTGCGGAAGATCGCGCTGGTCAGCATCGTGCTGATGGGGCTGACCTGCGTCGCGGCCGTGATCCAGTCCGCGCTCCTGTGGAGCTCGTACGACGACGTCAAGCGGTTCGTGTACGGACTCCTGTCCGAGGAGGAGATCGACCGCGGCATCGAGTCGATCACCGGCACCGGACCACTGCTCAACGTGGTCAGCTACCTGCTGATGGGAACGGCGATCGCCTTCCTGATCTGGCTGTGGCAAGCCCGAGAGAACACCGACTTCCTGCACTCACCCCTGGCACCGCGTCCGGGGCCGCCACCTGACCCGGTCCGCGGCTGGCATCGCCGGGTGCAGGGCTGGGTGGTCGGCTCGTGGTTCTGCCCGATCGTGCAGTTCTGGTACCCGCTACAGATCGTCGAGGACGTCGCCACCGGCAGCGAACCCCCGGAGCAGCCGGGGGCCGCCCGCACCGGCCGGATGCGCGCCCTGCTGTACGGCTGGTGGGCGTCGTGGACGGGATTCTGGGTGATCCTGATCGGCGGCGGTGGCATCGCCTTCATCGGCTTCATCGTGTGGGTCGTCCGCCTGGTCGACGCGGCCGACGCCGCCGACGCGACCGGTGACTACGTCGACATCTACGGCCTGCAGGACTTCATGGTCCGGGTCGCGCTCGCGGTCAACATCGGCTTCACCGTGGCGACCGTCCTGCTGATCATCGCCGGGATCGCCGCCTCGCTGCTCCTCCTCGACATCACCAAGTGGCAGCACGACCGGGCCGCCGTTCCGCCGTGTCACTGACGTGGTGCCGCCGCCGGAGCCACCGCAGTACGCGCCGCGGTACAACAACCCCGGCCCGACGTTCCCGTCCTACGGTCCGCGATCCCTAGAGGCCGGCACAGTACGACGCTCGCGTCGTCGTACCGCTTCCCGCGAAAACTTTCGGGCTGCGCGGCCTCGTCGTACGCCCGGACCCGCGCGACCAACTCACGCGGTCCGTCGGTGGTGAGAACGTCGACCAGGTCGTCCCACGAGTGGCCGTAGCGTTCGGCGTACCGCGACGCTCCATCGGTCAGTACGGCGACCACGTCGACGTCGGCGCGATCCGTCGTACCGGTGTCCGCCTCGTACGCCGCCTTGGGCTCGGTGCTCGCCGCCCAGAAACCGCCGGGCTGGTTGCGCAGGCGCCGGACTGCCGCCAGGGAGCGCTCGGGGAGGAGATCGACGCGGTTGTCGCTGTGGACGGTGATTGCTCCCGCCGGCGATCGCAGGACGATCGGCGAGTCGGCCAGGACGAGGTGCTCGATGTGGTCCGGCTGGATGCGGAGCATCGCGACCGTGGACGAAGGGCTGTCCGGGTTGGTGACGTCACAAGTGTCGGCGTGCATGGCCCGGACGGCGGTGATCGCATCGGCCAGGAGGTCGGCGAGCGGCGCGGACGACTGGGACAGCAGCGGCGGCGCGAGCTGGGACGCGAGTCGGCTGACCAGCCAGGCGACCGAGTGCCGGCAGCCGGAGTCGACGCCCGGTGGGGCGGTAGCACCGTCGAGTACGACGACGAAGTCGGGCCCGGTGAGGACGAGATCCTCGTTCACCGCGGGCGGTCGCCGATCCGGCGCGGGCAGACTGAGCGAGCGGATCTCCACCCGCCCAGTCTCCTACGTCGGCGCCGGATGGCAGGGTGGGGGCTCCAGGGCACCGAGCGAGGGAGAGCCATGGCCGACCGTGCGCGACCGGGAGTGCCGACCGAGTCGACGATCCGCGACTGGGACGACGCCGACCCGTCCGGGCAGACCTACCGCCGGGTGCAGTTCATCGACGCCGACCTGACCGAGGTGGAGAACCGCGGCGGGGTGTTCGAGGAGTGCACGTTCCGCGGGGTCCGCTTCAACGCCTCGACCCACACCGACGCGGCATTCGTGAACTGCACCTTCGTCCGCTGCTCGCTGTTCGACACCACCTTCACCCGGTGCAAGCTGGTCGGCAGCTACTTCGACGACTGCACGTACAACCTGCTGAAGGTGTCCGGCGGGGACTGGTCGTTCTGCGGCCTGCCGGGCGCGGACCTGAAGGGGACCGAGTTCACCGGGGTGAAGTTGCGCGAGGCGGAGCTAACGGGGATCCGGGCGGCGAAGGCGACTCTGCGTGATCTCGACCTGTCGGGCGCGTCCCTGCAACGGGCCGACTTCACCGGCGCGGACCTGCGCGGATCCGACCTGTCCACACTCGACCCGCTGACCGTCGTCCTCAAGGACACCCGGATCGACATCACCCAGGCGATGGTTGTCGCGGGCAGCCTTGGGCTGGACGTTCGGCCTTGACCTGTGGATATCTCCACGTAGTCGCGCCGTCATCCCCTGTTCTATCCACAACCTGTGGATAACTATCCGGACAACTCCGTACGCGCTCTGTGATCACTCGTCGGGTCTGTGCGTCGCCTGCGGCTCTGGTTCAGCGCCGGTGCTCGGCGACCGCGGCCGCGGTCCGGTCCTCGCCGTCGGCACGGAGCCCCTCGATCACCCCGTCGATGTCCGCGTCCGGCCGGTTCTGGCTGAGCTTGAACTTCGCCTCGATCCGGTTGATCGCGATCTCCACTCCGACGATCGCCCGCAGCTGCCCACTGACGTACTTCTCCGGCGCATCGTCGACCGACCACGGCTCCGCCCGACCCGCCTCGTGGTGATCCGACAATCGCCGTACGACGTCCTCGACCCAGGCCGGATCGTCGTGCACGGTCATCGATCCGTAGACGTGCGCGGTGATGTAGTTCCAGGTCGGCACCACCCGGCCGTGCTCGCGCTTGGATTCGTACCAGGCCGGCGAGACGTACGCGTCCGGTCCGCGCATGATCACCAGCGCCTCGCCGATCACGGACCGCTGCCAGTGGTCGTTGTTCCGGGCGAAGTGCCCGAGCAGCACGTTGCGCGACCGGTCGTAGACGAACGGCAGCATGGTCGCGACCAGCCCGTCCGTGGTCATCGTCACCAGGTCCGCGGCACCGTGGCCGGCCAGCAGTTCGTGCACGGCCTCGTCGTCGGCGGCGAAGTGCGCGGGTACATACATCGGCGATCCTCATCGGTTGCGAACAGCAACAGTCTCGTCGAGGTCGGCCATTCGCCGACAGGGCCAATCCGGACGGTCTTGCCCAGTCCACTCACAGCACGACTTCGTGTGTCCAGTCTGCCCGCGGTTGGATGTGCAGGCGCCAGTAGTGATCGGCGATGTCGTCCGCGTCCCACGCCGAATCCGGAGCGACCGCACCACCCACGGTAATAGTGGCTGCGTGAATACCTGCGAAGCCATACTGCTGGTCGAGCAGGGTAACGAGCGTCCGGACGCCGGCCTTGCCGAGGGAGAGGCTGACGTTGGTGGGCTTCGGCTCGGGCATGCCGCCGGTGATGATGAAGGTGCCACCACCGCGCTCGACCATCGCTGGTACGACGTGGGCCGCGGTGGTGATCGCGCCGACCACATTGACCGCCCAGGCGTCCAGATGCTGCTGCGCAGTCAGGTCGCCGATCGCATCCTGCTGCATGATCGCGGCGTTGTAGACGACCACATCCGGTACGCCGTACTCCTCGATCACCCGGTCGAGTGCGGCCCGGAGTGCCACCTCGTCCGAGCTGTCCGCCGTGACGGCGAGGACTTCGGCGCCCGCGAGCGCGTCGGCCGCGGCCTTCACCTTCTGCTCCGAGCGCGCGATCAGTCCGGCACGCATCCCTTCCCGCACGAACCGCCGGGCCACTGCCACACCGATCCCTGGTCCCACCCCGACCACCACGACTCCGCTCATGCCAAGACCGTAAAGCCTGACACCAGGGAGGGCTGCATGCTCACGGACGCTAGCGGCAGCCCGGACCGGAGGCCAGATGCTAATGGGGATTAGCTGGTAATGCGTTGGTAATCAAACTCAGATCTTGACACATGACTGAAACGCTGGCGAAGCTTTCCGCACCCCGCAGGTAGGGCGTATTAGCAGGAAGGCCCGGAGCTTGAACCGCACACCCGCCAAGAGACCCACTCAGGCCGACATCGCCCGGCTCGCCGGGGTCAGCCAGGCGACCGTCTCACTGGTGCTCAACGAGCGCGATGCCGGCGTCCGGATCAGCCCGGCGACCCGCGAGCGCGTGCTGACCGTGATGCGCGAGTGGGGGTACGTCGCGAACGCGTCCGCCCGGTCGCTGGCCGGCGGCCGCAACAAGATCATCGGCGTCTACACGTTCGAGCCGGTCTTTCCCACCAGTGGCGTCGACTTCTACTTCCCGTTCCTGCTCGGCATGGAACAGGAGGCGGCCGACCTCGGGTACGACCTGCTGCTGTTCACCAGCGCCGGCGGCGAGCGCCAGATCTTCCGCGACGGGTCGACCCGGCTCTGGCACGCTGACGGCGCCCTGCTGCTCGGTCGCGATCCGAACGTCGAGGAGATCGAGCAGCTCCGCGACTCGGGCTATCCGTTCGTGTACGTCGGTCATCGCGAAGTCTCAGGCCCTCCGGTGTCGTACGTCGCTGCGGACTACGCGGGAGCGACCAAGGAGCTCGCGGAGCGGCTGTTCAAGCTGGGCCACCAGCGAGTCGCGTACGCCCGGATCGGCAACGGCAACGCACAGCCCAGTCGTGATCGCGAGAGCGGCTTCCGGCGGGCGACGCCGTCGAAGGAGGTCCGGCACCTCACGGGACCCGTCTGGACGCTCGACACCGTGGCGGAGGTCGATGGGTTGGTGGAAGAGCTCCAGCGCGGTGGCGTCACCGCCGTACTCGCAGAGCAGCAACTCCTGGCCGAAGAACTGCTGGTGTGCGCGACCCGGCGCGGACTGTCCATCCCCGGCGACCTGAGCGTCGTCGTACTCGGTGATTCGACCGATGCGCGCCAAGACGGCACTCCCTGGACCGGACTGGTCGTGCCACGCGAGCAGATGGGCCGCCAGGCGATGGCTCTGCTCGTGCGCCTGCTGGAGTCACCCGGAGTCCGGTGCGCTCAGTGAGAGTGTCGAGTGCTCGATCGCGCCGGGCGCCACGGTCGGATCACCTGAGGAGCACTCATGATCCGCGTTGTCGTGAAGCGACTGCTCATCGGCGTCTTCGTGATGTGGGGCGCGGCGTCGCTGATCTTCCTCATCGTCCGGGTCGCGCCAGGGGACCCGGTCTCCATCCTGCTGGGTCCCGACGCGACCCAAGATCAGATCACAGAGCTGAGCGCGTCCGCTCGGGCTCGACCGGCCGCTCGCGGTGCAGTACGTCGACTACCTCGGTCACGCCGCCCGGCTCGACTTCGGCGACTCGTACCGGCTCGGCCGGCCCGCCATGGCCGAGGTACTCGAGCGGCTGCCCGTCACCGCCGAGCTCATGCTCGCGTCCACCCTGATCGCCGTCGTACTCGGTCTGATCCTCGGACTGCTCGCCGGCGGTCGTCCGGGCAGCGCGGTCGACCGAGTCGTCTCCGCCGCGGCGATCGCACTGCAGTCGTTCCCGACGTTCTGGATCGGCATCATGCTGATCCTGGTCTTCGCCCTGGCGCTGCGGATGCTGCCGAGCGCCGGCTCTGGTACGCCGCAGCACCTGATCCTCCCGGCGATCACGATGGCGCTGCCGTTCACGGCGATCGTCGCCCGGCTGACCCGGACCAGCGTCGCCGAGACTCATGCGCGAGCCGTACATCCAGACCGCCAGGTCCAAGGGGCTCACCGAACGGCAGGTGCTGCTCGGCCACGCGCTGCGCAACTCGCTGCATCCCGGTGGTCACGATCGTCGGCCTGCACATGGGCGGCCTGATGGGCGGCGCCGTCATCGTCGAGAACGTCTTCGCCTGGCCCGGTCTCGGTTCGCTCGTGGTCGACTCGGTGACGAACCGCGACTACGAGGTGGTGCAGGCGGCGACGTTCGTGATCGCCGGCATCGTCATGCTCTTCAACCTGGTCGCCGACCTCGCTGTACTCCCAGCTCGATCCGCGCATCCGGCTGGAGGGCAACTGATGGCCGACCTCGCTCTGACCCGTCCGATGGCCGTCCGCCGCGTCGGCTCCTGGCTCAGCCGCATCCCGTACGCCGTTCTCACGATGTACGTCCTGGTCGCGGCGATCGGTCCGCTCGTGATCGACTACAACCCGATCCAGACCTCCCTCGACGACCGGCTGCTCGCGCCCGGCTCGCACGTCTCCACCGGCGGGACCGCCTGGTTCGGGACCGACGGTCTCGGCCGCGACGTGCTGGCCCAGGTCGTGTACGGCGCGCGCACGTCGATCCTGATCGGTCTGGCCACCGTCGATCGTGTCCTGCGTCGTCGGCGTCACGATCGGCACCGTGGCCGGGTACTTCCGCGGCTGGCTCGACACGTTCCTTGCCCGGGGCATCGACATCCTGCTCGCCTTCCCGGCGATCCTGCTCACGATCGTGATCGCCGGCGCGTTCGAGCGCAGCGTTCCGGTGGTCGTGATCGCGCTGTCCGCGACCGCGTGGATCTCGTTCGCCCGGGTCACCCGCAGTGTCGCGCTCTCGTTGCGGGAGCGGGCCTGGGTCGACGCGGCCCGCGTGCTCGGCGTACGGCGTACCTCGATCCTGCTGCGGCACATCCTACCGTTCACCATCGGTCCGGTGGTCGCGCTGGCCACGCTCGAGTTCGCGCTCGTCGTCCTGGCCGAGGCGGGCCTGAGCTTCCTCGGCATCGGGCTGCCCAACTCGGCCGTGTCCTGGGGCCAGACCATTGCTAACGGCAAGCAGTACCTCGACAGCGCCTGGTGGATCTCGGCTCTGCCCGGCATCGCGCTGTCGCTGCTGATCGTCAACATCGGAATCCTCGGTGACCAACTCACCGCCCGTTACGGACGCGGACACCTGAAATGACGCGTCAAGCTCCCGCGGAAGGCAGGAGAAACACCATGACCGATTCCCCTTTGACACGGCGGGCGGCACTGGCCGTCGCAATCGCCGCCACGATGGCGCTCACCGCTTGTTCCAGCGCCACCAACGGCGGCGGCTCGGGATCCGGCGGCGGTGAGATCGTCATCGCCGGCACCTACCCGATCGACAGCCTCGACCCGGGCGGCGCCGCAGGGCGGCGGCACCGGCACCGCAGATGGTCGAGCAGCAGCTCTTCAGCCGGCTGGTCCGACCCAAGACGGACGGCTCGCTCGAGGGCGACCTCGCCACCTCGTGGAAGTCCGACGCCACCGCGACCGAGTGGACGTTCACGCTGCGCCCGGCGTGAAGTTCAGCGACGGCAAGGAGCTGAAGGCCGCCGACGTGGTGGCCTCCTTCAAGCGGTTCATCGACCTCAAGGGCACCAACGCCGCCAACTTCCCCGGCTACACGATGACCGCGCCGTCGGACACCACGGTGGTGCTGAAGCGCATCGAAGCCGGACGCCGCGATCCCGCGCAAGCTGGCCGTCTTCTACGTCCTCCCGTCCGGCGTCGGCGCGAACGACACCGCGTTCTTCGACAAGCCGGTCGGCACCGGACCGTTCAAGCTCGACAAGTTCAGCCCGAACGAGATCGTCGCTGGTGCCGAACCCGGAGTACTACGGCGGCGCGCCGAAGGTCACCAAGGTCACGATCAAGAAGATGCCCGAGCTCGCGGCCCGGCTGACCGCGCTGCGCACCGGCGAGGTGGACGTGGTCTGGGGCATCCCCGACGACCAACTGCCCGAGGCTGCAGAAGCGACTCCACGCTGAACGTCGAGATCGTGCAGAGCACTGCCGTCTTCACGATGTGGTTCAACTCGTCGACACCGGCCCTGAAGGACGCCGAGATCCGTCGGGCGCTGTGGCAGGCGGTCGACTTCCCGACCATCATCAAGCAGCTGTACCCGCAGACCGGTTCGCTGTCCGACTCGCTCGTGTCGCCGCATGACGCTCGGGCTACGTCGCACAGCAGCCGGTGCAATACGACCCGACTGCGGCGAAGGCGGCCTGACCGCGGCGGGCTTCGACTTCGCAGACGAAGCTGCGACTCCAGTTCGCCAACGCGGAGTTCCGGCAGTTCAACCAGGCGATCGTCTCCGACCTGCAGAAGATCGGCGTCCAGGTCGACCTGCTGCGAGAAGGAGCAGGCCGTGTTCACCAAGGACCTGCTGGCGCTGAACTGGGACATCAACTTCCAGCAACTGTCCAACCCGACGCTTCGACGCCGCGAACACCGCTCGGCCGGCTCTACCCCTGCGCGGCCAAGCGCAACGGCTACTGCAACCCGGAGCTCTGGACAAGCTGATCGCCGCAGGCCGCGGGCAGCCCGACGAGCAGCAGCGGGTCAAGCTGTACGGCGACGCCGAGCAAGATCATCTGGCGACGACGCGGTCGGCATGTTCCCGATGGCGGTCAAGTACGCCTACGCCTGGAACAAGCGGCTCTCCGGTTTCACCCCGGACCCCAACGGCCTGCCGGACTTCTCCCACCTGCAGGTCAACTCTTGATCCGCGCCGAACTGTCCGCCACCACGCCTGAGCAGGCAGCGGCCGAGACGTTGCTGGAGGTGTCCGGGCTGGTCGTCGACCTGCCCGGCCGCGCCGGCGCCGTCCGGGTCGTCGACGGGGTGTCCTTCGACATCCCGCCGGCGACCACGGTCGGGCTGATCGGCGAGTCGGGGCAGCGGCAAGACGATGACCGCCAACGCGCTGATCGGTCTGCTCCCTGACGGTTCTTCGGTCGACGGTTCGCTCAGGTGGCGGGGCGAGGAGTCTGCTGAAGGCAACGGCTGCTCGCCGCCGCGGTTTGCGCGGGCACGAGATCGCGATGATCTTCCAGGACCCGCTTGCCGCCCTCAACCCGACGCAGACGATCGGCCGCCAGGTCGGTGAGATCCTCCGCCGGACCGGTTCCTGCCGTTCGGCGAGGTGCGTCGACGGGTGGTCGAGCTGCTCGATCGCGCGGGGATCCCGGAACCGGCCGTCCGGCTCGACAGCTTCCCGCACGAGTTCTCCGGCGGCATGCGGCAGCGCGCGATGATCGCGATGGCGCTGGCCGGCAGCCCGTCGCTGCTGCTCGCCGACGAGCCGACGACCGCGTTGGACGTGACCGTGCAGGCGCGCATCCTGCGACTGCTTCGATCCATCCAGGAGGACGCCGGGCTGGCGATGCTGCTGGTCAGCCACGACCTGCGGGTGATGGCGCACGTCGCCCACCAGGTCGTCGTCATGTACGCCGGTCGCGTCGCCGAGCGTGGACCGACCTCCGCGGTGCTGCGTACGCCGGCCCATCCGTACACCCGGGCACTGGTCGACAGCGTTCCCGCCGTACGGACCCGGACGACGTTGGCCCATCCACTTCCGGGCACTCCCGCGACGCCGGCGAACCGGCCGGCCGGGTGCGCGTTTCACCCGCGCTGCCCGCTGGCCCGCGACCGTTGCCGCACCGAACAACCGGAGTTGCGTGCCGTCGCGCCCGATCGGTGGACCGCGTGCCACTTCGCGGAGGAGGTACTGGACCAATGAGCGTTGAGGTTGCCGACCCGCCGCGTGATGACGCGGCCTTGCTGGAGGTGCGCGACCTGCGGGTCACCTTCGGGCCACGCCGGAAGCCGGTCGTCGCGGTGGACGGGGTGAGCCTGACGGTCGGGGTCAATGAGACCGTCGGTCTGGTGGGGGAGTCGGGTTCGGGCAAGACCACCGTCGCTCGGTCGATCGTCGGACTGGTCCGGCCGGAGTCCGGGTCGGTCTCGTTCGACGGGCAGCCGCTTCGCCACGGGCCACGCCGTGGAGGTGACCTGCAGCGCGCCGTACAGATGGTGTTCCAGGATCCGCGGTCCTCGCTCAATCCACGGATGACGGTGGCCGCGATCATCGGTGAGGCGTGGCGCACGCATCCAGTCGCCGGCTCCTTCCGGACGATCGTACGGCGGCGTTGGAGCAACTGCTCGCCGATGTCGGGCTCGACGCCGGGGTCGCGCAGCAGCGGGCGAGTCAGTTGTCCGGCGGGCAGTGTCAGCGGGTCAGCCTGGCCCGAGCGCTGGCCGTGAAGCCGCGCCTGCTCGTCTGCGACGAGGCTGTGTCCGCACTCGACGTGTCGGTTCAGGCGCAGATCCTCCGACTGCTTGATCGATCTACGCCAACGCCACAACCTGTCGATGCTGTTCATCTCGCACGACCTGGGCGTCGTACACCAGATCGCCGATCGGATCGCGGTGATGCGTCGCGGCGTACTCGTGGAGGAGGGTGCGGCCACCGAGGTGCTCGGTTCACCACAACACGAGTACACCCAGAGCCTCCTGGATGCGGCCCTCGAGCTGAACAGTTGACCCGTTCGAACGGCGCCTACCCCTTGAGCTCGGCGGCCTGCTCGTAGTCTCGGTGCCAGTCGCCGGTCGGGGGCAGGATCAGGCGCTCGACGCCGGCCGCTTCGTAGGCGGCGAGCTGCTCGGACGAGTCACCGTCGAGCCGCGGTGCGACGACCGTTGCCTTGAGCGGCGGCCGGTTGTGCTCCGCGGCGAGTTCGTTGATTCGGGCGAGGTTCGTCCGGATCTCGTCCGGCGACATCGCGATCGTCGCCCAGCCGTCGCCGTACTTCGCTGCCCGCCGGTGTGCCCGCGCACCGTTGCCTGCGACAACGATCGGTGGAACCGCCGATCCGGGTGCGAGGGTCGCCTCTAAGCCGTCCGCGAGTACAGCCGGCTTTCCCGCGATCAGCTCCCGCAGCACCTCGAGCGCCTCGTCGGTCAGCCGACCGCGGTCCGCGAACTCCACGCCGGCCGCCCGCCAGCCGATGTCACCATGCGCCGGGTTGCCGGTGCCGACGCCGAGGACGATGCGGTTGTCGGACACCAGTTGCAGCGTGTTCACCTGCTTCGCCGCCCACGCCACCGGCCGCAAGGCCAGCAGCATCACGTTGTACCCGACCGTGATCCGCTCGGTCACCGCCGCTGCGGTCGCCAGCACCACCGAACTCTCCAGCATCGGCCCACTGGCAATCAGATGATCCGTCGACCACACCGAGTCCAGCCCCACCTCCTCGGCGAAACGGGCACTCTCCCGCACATCCCCCAGAATCGGCCGCGAAGGATCCGGCGTCGACGTCGGCAGAATCACGCCAATCTCAAGTCCCATACCGGTCGCAACCAAGGGCTGCGCAGCTCCTATTCCTGGCCGACGGCAATCCATCTCTGGGTCTGACGACTCGACGATTGCACGGTCCACGTCCGGTCCGGCAAGAGCTGGGCCTTCGGCCGACCGTAGCTGTCAGCGTCAGGCGGGGTCGGCCTTGGTCAGCGAGAGTATGGCGGGGCGGAGGAGCTCGACGATTTGTTCGGGCTCGGCGTCCGCGAGCTGGTCGAGTTTGAGCAGGTGGCGCCCGAGGACCGCGCCGATGAGAACAGCGCTGACCACGGCGGCGCGGAGGTCGCCGTCGTCGCCGGGAATCGCCTTGCTGACCGTGACTCGGTCGGCGTGCGCGTTGCCGCGGACGTCCGCTGCGGCGTCGGGGTGGGTCAGCATGGATCGAAGCGCGGCCAGCGAGCCGACCGGCTCTTCGATCAGCGATTGCCGCAGGCGCTCGAGCAACTGCTCGGCGACTTCCTCCGCGGTCCCGCCCACCACGGTCGGCGTCTCGGTCCGGGTGGCGAGCGCGAACAGGTGCTGCTTGCTGCCGTAGTAGTGCATCACCAAGCCGGCATCGACCTTCGCCGCCGCGGCGACCGCCCGGATCGTGGTCCGGTCGTACCCGGACTCTGCGAACAGCCTCCGGGCCTCGGTCAGGATCCGCTCATGCGTGTCGATCCGCTGCTGGGCCCGCGTCCGCGGCGTGGAGTCGTTCACACCGTTCATTCTACGTCCGTTGACCGGCGGTGAATTTCGTTCTACGGTCGTTGAATCAACGATCCGGAGGAACCGCGATGACCGAACTGACCCCACTCGACGTACTAGAACTCCGCCGCCGCTACATCCTCGCCGACGACCTGGAGTCGTTCGCGAACCTCTTCGCCGAAGACGGCGTGATCGAACTGCCCTTCGCCGTCGACGGTCTCCCCACCCGCCTCGAAGGCCGCGATGCCATCCGCGAGTTCTCCCTGGCCACCGCGGACCGCCCCGTGGAGATCACCGACCTTCAAGTCACCGACCTGCACCAAACCCAGGACCCCGCGGTGCTGATCCTCGAACTCGTCACCAAAGCCCGCCACACCACCACCGGCGCACCCTTCGAAGCCCGCTGTATCCAGGTCTTCCACATCTACAACGGACAAATCAAACTCTTCCGCGACTACATCGGCGCCACCACCATCCCCAACCTCACCCCCTGACCCGAGAGTCCGCCGTACGCCGGTTATGCGCCGATCTGATGTTGCCCGAGCAGGCGCTGTAGCGATGCAGGAACTGTCATGGTGGGAACCTCTGACTGCTTGTCCGAGATCGCGCGGCGCAGGAGTGGCACGTTGAGCAGGGTCGCGTCGATGGCGGCGATGGTCGCATCGATCCGGGCGTCCTGCTGCCGGGCAATCATGGTGGCGAGTTGCACCTCGACTGGCACGGTCGGTACGGGCCGTCCGTGGCAGTTCAGAGTTTCCCGCTCGTGCCACACCAGCGGTGCGCGGGTCTCGATCATCAGGCCGGCGACGGCGGGCGCGTCGATGTGCGCCAGTTCGACCTTGACACCGTCGATGAACCATCGGCCGAAGGTCCACCGCTCGCCGGCGTGACCGAAGTGAAGCGTCGGCTCGGCCGCTGTGCTGATCCAGTCAGCTGGCACAAGTTCGTCGGACTCAACTCGTTCGGGCGCATCCGGCGTCGGCAGAACGGTCGCGGCGCGGGTGACGTCGTCGGCTGCGTGGATGGCGATGTCGATGTCGCCCGGAACGATCGCAGCACCGCGGAGCGCTGTTGCCGCGCTGCCGAGGAGCATCCAGTCGATGCGGCTGCGGTTCAACTGCTCGGCGACAGTCGCCAACGTCGCAGTCCATGGAGCGCTCATGTCCGCCGACGTTAGCTGCCGCCACCGACGCTTGGGCTGGGTGCGTGCCTCGAGGGCCCGCGACTCCGCCACTTACGACGGCGTCACGTGTGGGACAGGTGCACCATCCAGCCCAGCCAGAATCGGAGACGGCTTGAATCCCTTGGCGATGAGGTAGATCCCGAACGACAGCTCCCAGATGAACTCCGGAATCGTCGCGATGCCCTGCAGGCCGGACCCTCTGTCGATGATGTCGAACATGACGGCGATTCCCGAGAGCGCGACCAATGGACCCCCGATGAGCCCGAACATCGCCAGGCCTCGTGGCACCAGACGGGACCGATACATCAGGTAGCCCAGGATCATTCCGTTCGCGACGCCGGCAAAGAAGCCTGGCCCGATCAGGAACGCTCGATCATAGACCGCCACGAAAGCCTGCCCGAGAGCTGCGTCAGTGCCGGCTGTGCCTTCTTGTCGCATCAACAGGAACGTGAGAAGGCTGACGATTCCGATGGCGATGAAGGTGGCCTCGACGAGGCGCGCTGCGACGTAACCCAGCGCGAGGCCTTCGCTATACCGCCTGTAGATCACGTACGGCACCACGGCGGTACCGACGTTGGCGATGATCAGGATGAGCTCGAGGACGGCGCCCAACGCCACGCTCGCGGTGGGGTCCGACCCGGCTCCCGTGATGTACTCGGGGTGATCTCGCACCGGGGCGTACAAGATGAAGTACGCCGGGATCGAGGTGACGAAAGTGACCACCATCAGCCACCCCGTAACGGTGGCAATCTTCCTCACGTTGACCGTACTGCTCCGGCTATCTGTACCAACGTCCATGTGGATCCCCGCCCCGAGCGGACCGGGCAACCCCGACCGGGTCACCGAGCGCAAGATGCGACCGCTCAAGCCTCAGCATGTTCCCTCCCGCCGGACGTGTCCATCACGAGCGACTGCGCCACCGACCCGGCCTCTACCTATTCCCCTGCCGGGCGCTCAGGTGTGCCGGAGCCACTTTCGCCCGCTGCGTCCTTGCCGTACTCGACGCGGTAGCTCCAGGCGGCCACTGGCCAGGTGCGCTTAGGGTGGGCCCCCGACAGTCTTCACGAGGCAGGGACGGCGGCAGAACATGGACAACGGCACCCGCGACGAGATGCTCGGTCGCCTGGCCGAGGCGGTCGGGTCCGTCACGGTCGCGCACCCGACGCGGGTTGCCGTCGACGGACCGCCCGCCGCCGGCAAGACCACGCTGGCCGACGAACTGGCCGTCGTCCTGCGCGCACAGGGCCGCGACGTCATCCGCGCGACGATCGACGATTTCCTCTTCCCCCGGGCACAGCGCTATCCGCGCGGCGAGTACTCGGCCGAAGGCTGCTACTTCGACACCCACGACTACGACGCGCTGAACCGGGTCCTGCTCGATCCGCTCGGCCCGGGCGGAGACCGACGGTTCCAGCACGCGGTCTACGACCGCACCGCGGACACCGCGCTGTCCCCGCCGGTCACGACGGCCCCCGCCGACGCCGTGCTGGTCTTCGACGGCGTCTTCCTCCTGCGCCCGGAACTGATCGATCGGTGGGACCTGCGCATCTTCGTGTCGACCGCGTTCGAGAAGACCGTGGATCGTGCCGTGATCCGAGAGCACCGGGTGTCATCTCGCGGCCGAAGTCGAACGGCGCTGGCGCGAGCGCTACATCCCCTCCCAACAGTTCTACTTCGCGACGGTCCGCCCGACCGATCACGCCGACATCATCGTGCACAACGACGAGCCCCAGCAGCCGGCCTGGGAGACCCGAACACACTGACCGCACTCAATTCGGCATCAGCGCGCATCACAGGCCGAGCATCACTGGCGTGCCCGGGATGTCACCGGCGATCAGCGCCGCCAGCGGTGTGGCGATGTCACGGGGCGAGAACAGGTCGGTTCCGCCGTATTCGGCGATGTCCGCGTGCCGCCACCATCGCATCCCGCTGATGTGCTCGGCGGCGAGGTCCTCATCGGACAGCGCGCCGCGGGGATCAAAGCGCGTGGTGCGGACGAGGAAGTAGTCGTTGACCAACCCGTCGTAGCCGTCCGCATGGCCGGGAGCGGCGACCTCCTGGTGCCACACGTGAGGCGGGTCGGCGTCAATGACAAGCCCCGTCTCCTCGTGCAGCTCCCGGCGCAGTGCCGCCAGCGGCAGTTCACCGGGCTCGATGCCGCCGCCGGGGGCCGCCCATACGACGGTTGCGCCCGTCGGTACAGCCGGATGCGGGAAGCTGAAGCGGCACAGCAGGACACGGTCATCATCGGCCAGGATGACCGCCCGGACGGCACGTCTTAGCCTCGCCATGGCAGGCGTCTCGTTCATGCACAGATGATCAGGGCGCCAGCGGCCGGGCCGCAAGCCGGTCATGGTCACTTGTACTCGGCGTTCCGCGGGCTCTTCTGCCGGATGTGTGGGTGAGGTGAGGAGCCTTGAAGTCGTGCACACGGTGGCCTGGTTGGGTTTCTGGGCCGTTGAGGACGGCGAGTTCGTTGCTCGGGACAGCGGTGTGCCGGGGTGTGCTGCCGCCCCACGGCCGGTGAGGTGGTAGCCGGCGGGTTGCTCGCAGGTCGTCGGTTGCGACAACCGGCCAGACAGGTGTGCCCGGCAATGCGTCGCGTTTGGTTGTCCGGCGGTTCGGCAACTCGCCCAAGTGGTCGGCCATGTCATCGGCGATCTCGTCGGCTCGAGCTCGACACTGCATTGAGGGCTTGGCGTAGTGCGGCCATCAGCTCCACGCCGGTGTACTGGCGGCCGAGCACCTTGGCGATCTTCTCAGCCAACCGTCCCCGGATGACCTGTTTGACGAGCTGAATCAGCACCAGGCCGAGTACGCCGAACCAGGAGAGATCAGCCGAGTGTTCAGCGGCCACAGGGAGCGGACGGCGTAGCGGCCACGTGGACTACCCGATACGCCGGGGAGTGGTGGAGACGAGGGGACTTGAACCCCTAACCCCTGCCTTGCAAAGGCAGTGCTCTGCCAGTTGAGCTACGCCCCCGTGGGGGTGGTCAGTGGCCGGGGGCTGACCGGGTCGACGGCCTCGGCCCAGAGGTCCTTGCTCGGCGCGGGACTGCTGGGTCTTCTTGTAGGCGAAGTATCCACCGATGCCGGCCAGCAGCACCAGCAGGACCTTCTTCAGCACTGGAGACTCCTCGGATCGGGGTTCGTCGGTGGTGGGCCTAACTGGACTTGAACCAGTGACCTCTGCCTTATCAGGGCAGCGCTCTAACCGTCTGAGCTATAGGCCCGCGGTGCGGGATCGAACCCGGGAGAGATTACCGCACCGGTGCCCGTCTCCCAAACCGGTTCCGGCCGGGCCGACACCGGGGCCCGACCGGGCCGGAGCTGTCAGTCCTCCGATGCCAGCGTGACTTCGAGGCCGCCGAGCAGCGTGGCGGCGATGTTGTAGAGGAACGATCCGAGCGTCGCCAGCGCGGTGATGATCAGCACATCCGCACACGCCAGCAGGGTGGTGAAGCCCATCACCTTGCCGGTGTTGATGTAGTTCTCGATCCGGAACGGCTCGGCCGTCGGCGTACCCAGCACCTCTGTGACGGTGCTGTTGATGTTGTCGAACACCCCGGCCGCACCGATCGCGGACCAGACGATGAACACCGCGACCCAGGTCACGATGCCGAACGCGATCGACAGCAGGAACGACGTCTTCATCACCGACCACGGGTCGATCCGCGACATCCGCAGCCGTGCCTTGCGGGTCTGCGGCCGGCTCGACGTCTTCGGCTGCCGCTCGGACTTCGCGGCGTGCCGCGTCTCGGCTCTTGTCCGGCTTCGTCGTCCTTCACCGCAGCCGCCTTTTCGAGCACGGCCTGCCGGGCCGCGCTCACCCGGTCACCGAAGCGTCTCGGTGTCGTCGCCTCGGTCAGCCCGTACGACGAAGCCGACGACGGAGCGCCGCGGCGGTGGCCGCCGACTCGGCGTACTGTGGCTCCGGGCGACCAGCGTCACGGCTCAGGACGCCGGCCCGGAGTGCTGGGGCCTGGAGTGCCCGGCGGGTCGTACCGGGAGCCGGACGGACCGGCGGCTGCTGCGGCGGACGCACCGGCCCGGACTGCAGCTCCGGACGACCCGGCGCAGCTGGGCCCCCGAACGGCTGGCCGCTGCCGGCGGTGCGGAACTTCCGGCCGGCCGCTGACCGGGCGGCGTACTGGGCCTGCTGGCCGTTGCCGCTGGGCGCGGCGCCGGAACGACCGTTGGAGGCCGGAGTGGCCGGTGCGGGTGGACTGCTTCCTGCCCTGCGATGCGCCGCTGGGTCTTGGAACTGTCCGCCGCACCTTCAGGCCAGGTCGGCCTCGCGCGGTTGGTCATCAGTTACCCTCCTGGCCGGCTTCGTCGTCTTCGACGGTAGCCGCGCCGTCGACGTCCGTCGAACGCTGGTCATCATTCTGGACGCTCTCAGGGGTGGATTCGGTTGTCGATCCGTCCACATCCTGGGCATCCTCGGGCGCTGTACCCGCCTCGGCACTCCTCGGAATCCTCGCCGTTCGACGGTCAGATCGGTGTTCCGGGCGATCGCGACCACGGCGTCGGACTCGCCGACCCCGGCGAACCGGACGCCCATCGTGTCGCGGCCCTTGACCGGCACGCTGTCCACCCGGCTGCGAACGACCTGGCCGCTGGCCTTGATCGCCAGTACCTGGTCCTCGTCGACCACGATCAGCGCGCCGACCAGCGAACCGCGCTCGTCGTTCAGCTTGACCGCCTTGATGCCGAGACCGCCGCGGCCCTGCTGCCGGTACTCCGAGACCCGGCTGCGCTTGGCGTACCCGGCGTCGGTCACGGTGAAGACGAACTGCGTGTCCTCCTCCGAGCCGGCCCGGATCACGGACATCGACAGCAACTCGTCGCCGGGGCGGAACTTCATCCCGGTGACGCCGGAGGTGGCCCGGCCCATCGGCCGGAGCTGCTCGTCGTTCGCGGTGAAGCGGATCGACTGGCCCTTCCGGGACACCAGCAGCAGGTCGTCCTCGGCGGTGGCCAGGTCGGCGCCGATCAGCTCGTCGTCCTCCTCGCGGAAGTTGACCGCGATGATGCCGCTCTGCCGGGCCGAGTCGTAGTCGGTCAGCGCCGTCTTCTTGACCAGACCCCGCTTGGTCGCGAGCACCAGGTAGTCGGCCTGCTCGTAGTCGCGCAGCGTCAGTACCTGGGCGATGTCCTCGTCCGGCTGGAACGACAGCAGGCCGGCCACGTGCGAGCCCTTCGCGTCCCGGGCCGACTCGGGCAGCTGCCACACCTTGGCCCGGTAGACCCGGCCCTTGGTGGTGAAGAACAGCATCCAGTGGTGGTTCGTGGTGGCGAAGAAGTGGCTGATCTCGTCCTCGGCCCGCAACTGCGCGCCGCGGACACCCTTGCCGCCGCGGTTCTGCGTCCGGTACAGGTCGGTCTTGGTCCGCTTCGCGTAGCCGCCGCGGGTGATGGTGACGACGACGTCCTCGTCCGGCACCAGGTCCTGCACGGACAGGTCGCCGTCGGCCGCGATGATCTCGGTACGCCGCTCGTCGCCGTACTTCTCGACGATCTCGGCCAGCTCGTCCTTGACGATGGTGCGCTGCCGCTCCGGGCTGGCCAGGATGTCCTCGAGGTCGGCGATGACCGCCTCGAGCTCGTTCAGCCGGTCGATGATCTTCTGCCGTTCCAGGGCGGCCAGCCGGCGCAGCTGCATGTCCAGGATCGCCTGGGCCTGCACCTCGTCGATGTCCAGCAGCTCGATCAGGCCCTGGCGCGCCTCGTCGACGTCCGGGCTGCGCCGGATCAGCGCGATGACCTCGTCCAGCGCGTCCAGCGCCTTCACGTAACCGCGGTAGATGTGCGCCTGCTTCTCGGCCTCGCGGAGGCGGTAGCGGGTCCGGCGCTGGATGACCTCGATCTGGTGGTCGATCCAGTGCGTGATGAACAGATCCACGCTGAGCGTGCGCGGCACGCCGTCGACCAGCGCGAGCATGTTGCAGCCGAAGGTGTCCTGCAGCTGCGTGTGCTTGTAGAGGTTGTTCAGTACGACGCGCGGCTGGGCGTCACGCTTCAGCACGATGACCAGGCGCTGGCCGGTCCGGGACGAGGTGTCGTCGCGGATGTCGGCGATGCCGTTCATCTTGCCGGTGTTGACCAGCTCGGCGATCTTCTGCGCCAGGTTGTCCGGGTTGACCATGTACGGCAGCTCGCTGACGACCAGGCTGGTCCGGCCCTTCGCGTCCTCCTCGATGTCGACGACCGCGCGCATCGTGACCGAGCCACGGCCGGTGCGGTAGGCGTCGTCGATGCCCTTGTAGCCGACGATCAGCGCGCCGTTCGGGAAGTCCGGGCCCTTGATGTGCTCCATGCAGGCGTTGAGCAGGACCTCCTCCTGGGTGGCGTCCGGGTGCTCCAGCGCCCAGTCGCCGCGGCGGCGACCTCGCGCAGGTTGTGCGGCGGGATCTTCGTCGCCATGCCGACCGCGATACCGGCCGAGCCGTTCACCAGCAGGTTCGGGAAGCGGGCCGGCAGGATCACCGGCTCCTGCGAGCGCCGTCGTAGTTGGGGCGGAAGTCGACCGTGTCCTGGTCGATGTCGCGCACCATCTCCATCGCCAGCGGCGCCATCCGGCACTCGGTGTACCGCATCGCGGCGGCCGGGTCGTTGCCCGGCGAACCGAAGTTGCCCTGGCCCTGGATCATCGGCGCCCGCATCACCCACGGCTGCGCCAGCCGGACCAGGGTGTCGTAGATCGCCGAGTCGCCGTGCGGGTGGTACTGACCCATCACGTCACCGACGACGCGGGAGCACTTGTTGAAACCACGGTCCGGCCGATAACCACCGTCGTACATCGCGTAGAGGATGCGGCGGTGCACCGGCTTGAGGCCGTCGCGGACCTCGGGCAGTGCGCGGCCGACGATCACGGCCATCGCATAGTCGAGGTACGACTGCTGCATCTCGGTCTGCAGATCGAGGGGCTCGACCCGGTCGTGGCCCGGGGAGGTGGGGGTCTCGGTCATGAAAAACTCGTCCCGTTCAAGTCAGTACGTCGGTCGAGTGGCGCAACGGATCGTGGCCCGGGGCAACGGACCACGAATCCGTCAGATGTCAAGAAAACGGACGTCCTTGGCGTTGCGCTGGATGAAACTGCGCCGCGCCTCGATGTCGTCGCCCATCAGCGTCTGGAACGTCTCGTCGGCGCGGATCGCGTCGTCCAGCGTGATCTGCAGCAGGACCCGGTTGGCCGGATCCATCGTGGTGTCCCACAGCTCGTTCGCGTTCATCTCACCCAGACCCTTGTAGCGCTGGATCGCGTTCTCCTTGGGCAACTTCCGGCCCGCCTCGGCGCCGGCCTCGAGCAGACCGTCGCGCTCACGGTCGGTGTAGGCGAGCTCGTCGGCGTGGTTGCTCCAGCGGATCTTGTACAGCGGCGGCTGGGCCGCGTACACGTGACCGCGCTCGATCAGCGGCCGCATGAACCGGAACAGCAGCGTCAGCAGCAGGGTCCGGATGTGCTGACCGTCGACGTCGGCGTCGGCCATGATCACGATCTTGTGGTACCGGAGCTTGTCCTCGTCGAAGTCCTCGTGGATGCCGGTGCCGAGCGCGGAGATGATCGCCTGGACCTCGGTGTTCTGCAGGACCTTGTCGATCCGGGCCTTCTCGACGTTCAGGATCTTCCCCCGGATCGGCAGGATGGCCTGGAACTTCGGGTCCCGCCCGCCCTTCGCGGAGCCGCCGGCCGAGTCACCCTCGACGATGTAGACCTCGCACTCCTCCGGGTTGGTCGACTGGCAGTCGGCCAGCTTGCCGGGCAGACCGCCGCCGCCGAGCAGGCCCTTGCGGTTGCGGGCCAGGTCGCGCGCCTTGCGGGCCGCGATCCGGGCGCTCGCCGCCGCGGTCGCCTTGCGGATGATCTCGCGGCCCTCGGCCGGGTTCTGCTCGAACCAGGCGCCGAGCCGGTCGTTCACGACCCGCTGGACGAAGCCCTTGACCTCGGTGTTGCCGAGCTTGGTCTTGGTCTGGCCCTCGAACTGCGGGTTCTCCAGCTTGACCGAGATGATCGCGGTCAGGCCCTCCCGGATGTCGTCACCGGTGAGCCTGTCCTCCTTCTTCTTGATCATGCCCTGGTCCTCGCCGAACGAGTTGACCAGCGAGGTGAGCGCGGCCCGGAAGCCTTCCTCGTGGGTGCCGCCCTCGTGGGTGTTGATCGCGTTCGCGAAGGTGTGCACGGATTCCTGGAACGAGCCGCTCCACTGCAGGGCGACCTCCAGGCTCATGCTGTTCCCGTTCTGCTGCGCGGCCTCGAACGAGATCACGTCGCGGTGCACGGTCTCGCGGATGCCGGTCAGGTACTTCACGTAGTCGACCAGGCCGTTGTCGTACTTGAACGACTGCTCGATCGGGTGGCCGTCCTCGGTGTGGTCCGGCCGCTCGTCCCGGACGACGATCTCCAGGCCCTTGTTCAGGAAGGCCATCTCGCGGAACCGGGTGGCCAGCGTCTCGTAGGAGTACGTCGTGGTCTCGAAGACGTCCTCGCTGGCCCAGAAGGTCACCGTCGTACCGTCCGAATCCGACGTACCGATCTCGGCGAGGTCCGCGTCCGGAACGCCGTTCGAGAAGGACTGGGTGTACAGCTTGCCTTTCAGCCTCACGTCGACGCGGAGCTTGCTCGACAGCGCGTTCACGACGGACACACCGACACCGTGCAGACCGCCGGACACCTTGTAGCCACCGCCGCCGAACTTGCCGCCGGCGTGCAGGACGGTCAGTACGACGGTGACGGCCGGCTTGCCCTCGGACTCGACGATGTCGACCGGGATGCCACGGCCGTTGTCCTCGACCCGGACGCCGCCGTCGGGCAGCAGGGTGACGACGATCCGGTCGCCGTACCCCGCCATCGCTTCGTCGACGGCGTTGTCGACCACCTCGGTGACGAGATGGTGCAGACCACGCTCCCCGGTGGACCCGATGTACATCCCCGGTCGCTTCCGGACCGCGTCCAGGCCCTCGAGCACCTGGATCGCACTGGCGTCGTACTCCCGCTCCACTCTGTTGGAGGGGATCTCGTCGCTGAGCGCGAGGGGTATCTCAACGCTGTCGGGTACGACGGTGCCGATGGGGTCGGCGGACTGGTTGGCGTCGATCTCGGTCGGCTCGTCGGTCACCGGCTGTTGTCCTCCTCGGACCCCGCGTTCGCGAGGCATCGCTGCACAGTGGAAACCGCCCCCTACAGTATTGATAGGGCTGCGGCTCGCTCTACATGGTCCATTCTACCTGTCGACCGAAGCAGAACCGGCCACCAGCCGCCCGAAACTGTGGATAGGGCGTCTTTTCTCCCTCCTCGCCATGTCCCCACTCACACATGGGGGGCAGGAAAGCGCTCACGGCCGCTCAGTGGCCTCCGGGCTCTTCACCACTGACGGTCTGGAAACCGAGACGACACCGACCGGTACAGACCGCTCACGACCAGGTGGACGAGGGGGCCTGCCGCGCACCCACCGCCCCTTAGGATCGCTGCCGTGGAAAGTCTCGACGACGTCATTGACGCCATGATCGCCGACCGGGTGATTCACCGGCATCGGCGTAAATGGCTGATTGCGATCGCGATTGTCGTCATCCTCGCCGCGGTCATCTTCTTCACCGGCGGCTGGAAGGAGAAGGAGGGCCGTACGGTCCCGACCCTGACCAATCTGTCCGGCACGACGAAGGTGGGCGCATCGGCGACGGTGACCGCCGGCCGATGGGAGTACAGCTTCAGCAAGGCGGAGATCGTCCGTACGCCGAAGGACAAGTACACCGAGGCCAAGGCTGAGCTGCGCGTCTACTTCGACCTGAAGAACGTCGACACCGAGGAGCACACCTCCGGGAGCCTCAACGGAAAGCTCCTCGTCCTGGTTCCGGGCGGCGGCAAGGACACCATCGACTCCAACGGCGCGGACTGCCGCGGCGAGATCGGTTGGGTGGTGGTCTACGGACTCCCGCCGGAGAGCTGCTTCACCAAGTTCGACGTGGCTCCCGACTTCGCCGCCGACATCGTCGAGGTCGGCGTCCTCGGCGAGAGCTACGACGGAGACGAGGGCCTGCTCGGCGCGAACGAGGATCCGTACTGGCATAACGAGGCACCGGTCGCCGTCGTACAGCTCAAGCCCACGGTCAAGGTGGACGCGGGGGAGGACAAGTGAAGCTGTACCGCCCCGCCACCATCCTGGTCGGAGTCCTGTTCGTCCTGCTCGGCGGCCTGACACGGCTTGCCACCCCCGATCAGGTGTACGACGAGCAGAACATGAAGGTCATTGACGGCACGATCGGCGAGCCGCTCGACTACACCGGCAGCGGATCGACGGTGAAGGTGACCCGGATCAAGTTCGCCCAATCGGTGCTCGATAGCGACGCGAGTGAAGACGACAAGCCGATCGAGACCAACGGCGTGTACGTCGCGGTCGAGTGGGACGCGGTCCGTGGCGTCAAGAAGCCGGACGACATCAAGGCGACGCTCGAGGCCGACGGCGGCAGCGTGTACAAGCCGACGGAAGGCCTGAGCAATAGCAGCCTCGACTTCCCCGATGCGGGCTTCGCGCGCACCGGCACGATGGTGTTCGAGGTCAACCCGTCCGACCTGAAGAACCTGACCCTGAGGCTGACTCCGACCATGATCTTCAACGTCTACAACTCCGAGATCCAGGTCGACCTGGGTATCCCGACGGAGGCGATCGCCCAGGAGATGGTCGACGGTGCGGCGCCGCAGTACGTGGTGGAGAATCCGGTGACCCGGGTGGCGTCATGAGGATCGCGAGCCGGGCGACCCGGCTGGCCGCACAGATCTCGTTGCTGGTCGCGCTGCTGTCGACGGGTGTGTTCGTCATGCTGCGCAGCTACCTGGACGATGATGAGCGGCTGTTCGACGAGGGCCGGATCAACCAGGTTGTCAGCCAGGGCCCGGTGACGATCGGCAAGGTCGAGTGGAAGCTGGACTCTCTCCAGGCCTACAGCGCCCTCGTCGACGACGACGGCGAGAAGATCGGTATGGACCAGCCGGCCGGGTCCGTGATCGTGGTGGCCACGCTGACAGTGACGCCCCGCCAGGGTGTGCATCTGAAGGACCACGGGTTCAGCTGCGCGGCCACCCTGCGGGACGACCGGGGCAACGTCTGGGAGGGTCAGCAGGCGTATGGCTTCGCGCTGCCGACGTACTGCACCGACAGTGACCACCCGTTCGACCTCGACAAGCCGAGCAAGCTCGCGCAGATCTACGTTGTTCCGGCGACCGCGGTCCAGCACCTGACCGGCATCGTCGTCGAGAACCTCGACGAGCGCAACCGTTTCCTGATCAAGCCCTGACGGTCGTCCCGCGTCCGCCGTACCAGCGGATGTGATCAGGCGTTGGCCGGGATGTGATCAGGCGTTGGCCGGAGCCGGCTGCTTGTCCGCCTCCGCCTTCTTGTCCGCGTCCGCCGTCGTCTTCGTCTGAGCCACGGCGGCGGCCTCGGCCCGGCGCTCGGCGCTGACCGAGATGCACAGGTCGAACGCGGCCGCGAGCAGTGCGATCCGCAGCGGCTCGAAGATCAGATCCTTGGCGAACGCCGCGATCTCGTGGTCCATCAGGCCCCAGTACTGGCCGTGGATGCCGATCAGCCGCTGGATCACGACGAAGCCCCAGTCGTCACCCAGGAGCCAGAGTGTGTAGACCATGCAGACCACGCCGAGGAACACCGGCCCGACCCGGACCAGCAGTCGGAGCGCGTTCAACGCCGGGTAGAACTTCTCGCGCAGTCCGCCGAGCATCAGGTCCGGAGCCTTGTAGGTCAGCGCCACGAACCGATTCTGCTTCGGTGTCTCCATGGCCTCGCCCTGCCCACCGAGACGGCGCTCCAACCGGGTGCCCCGGAAGACACCGCCGCTGGACAGCACCCTGTGACCGAACACGACGATGGTGATCGCCAGCCAGGTCAGCGGCTCGGCGACACCGAGCTTGAACAACGGCCAGAGGGTCTCCCAGAAGAAGCCCCAGAGGAACTCGATACCGGCCGGCAGCGGGATGTGGATGCCCGCGAAGAAGTCCTTGAAGCCGTCCCACCAGTCCAGCGACACGTACCAGAAACTGCGCTGCTTGAACCACACCTTGGCTTCCGCAATGGCGTACGGCGTGCAGATGATGGTGAGCAGCACGAAGAAGGACTCGGCCCAGACCTGGGCGAGCTTGACCGGCCGACTCGGCCAGCGGTCGTCGACCGCCTGCAGCAGCCGCCGCAGGATCAGCAGGATGACGAGGGCCGGCAAGTACTTGTGCCACTCGTGGATGCCGACGTGGAAGAACGACGAGCCGGGCTGTGTCCCGTTCTGTACCAGGAAGGTCGCGCTGAGCTGACTGACCTGGTCGTCGAAGAATCCCCAGGCGGACCACACCGCGACCAGCGGCAGCAGCGTGACTGCGAGCAACTCCAGCAGGCCGCGCTGGGTCGGGTCCGAGGTTTCCTCGGCGTCGCTGCTCGCCGCGTCCCGCCAGCGGTAGAGCGACATCGCGCAGGTGCGGATCATGCCGACCGTCGCCGTGATCTGGAGCAGGACGCCGACCGCGAACAGGCCGGTGCCGAGACTCGAGTGTGAGTGCTGAGCCAGCCAGATCGCACCGTTGACGCACACCGTGAAGCCGACGTACCCGGCGATCCACCATGTCGTCATGGGCAGCAGGTTGCGCCACCACAGCCGGAAGGTGTCTCCGATGAGGTGGACCATCTGACGGAAGCCATCGACGAGCGTGCGCATCGCGCCCGATCGTAGACGACGGTCAGGGTCGAGGCGTCGCCGCTGCAACCGAGCAAGCTGCCTTTGTCGCGTGTCACAACGGCGGTTGTCTCGCTCGTGAACACATCCGGTGATGGTGGTGCAGAGTGTCTATTGGCGGCCGTGAACCTGCTCAAGGTGACCGTCGGTGTAGACCCAGCATGCCAGGGCCGAGGGGTCGATACCGAAACCGGACCGGGCTGTCAAGGCTTCCTACCCAGAACTGCAGCTTGCTGCAATACGGGTTGTCCGCTTGTGTCGGAGCAATGACACTTGCATTTGAGGAAGCTGCTCCACGCCGAGAATCCGCAGGCGCGAAGGAGCTCCGATCCGCCCATCAGACCTGAGGTATTGACCATGCGTCGATGTCTATCAGCCTGCCGTACGTTCGTTGCGGTCGTGGCAACTGTCACTGCAGTGTTTTTTTCGATACCAGTTCAGGCTTCCGCTTCGGTATGTTGTGGGGATCCGGAACCGTATCCGGTGCGGCCATTCAAATTGACCATGGCCCACGGAACCACCTCGACTCGGGGTAACGTGACTTTCTTCAACCGCTCCGTACGAGTGCAAGGGTCGATCGACGGCCTCGACGAAGAGGAGCAGGCTGTGCATAGCTGCCGCTACACCGGTGCCGTGACCAACCACGGGGCGTCCGGATACAGCCGTGTCTTCTGTGGAAGCTCGGGTGTTTTTACAATCGACCTCCCGGCCGATTATGTAGGCGGCGCCTCCTCTGTCGTCATTACGTTCTACTTCTCGGAACCGCTGAAGAGTTTCGCTGTCAGCCGAGCAACTATTTCCCGTTGACGATAGTCATTCAGCCATCACTCAGCCGAGAACGCGCCAGGTCGGCAAGCCGAACACCAATGCGGCGCGCAGGCATGTGCTAAGGCCTAAGTATGCACTGCGCGGCGTGAGTAGTATTCATGAGCAACCTCGCGAGGAGTGCGCGCGTCGTAAAGGCGTTCGAAGCGAACTGTGCAAGGAGTCGCGACTTCATCGGTCCCTTACGGCCGCCAGCCACTGATGGCGGCTCGCTTTGGTGTATCAAGTCTGACAATGGGCCTCGATGCACTGGAAGGCGATCTCGTTCCAGTGCTGACAGGTCCATGACCCGGTCGTTGCGACGTACATATCTGTGGACACCTCGCGTCGGGACGGATTGGTGGTTCGAGATCGACACACCTACGTGCTCGAAGCAAGTGCGCGAACAGACGGCCTCTGTGACTCGGCAGCTTCCTCGATCCGCGATAGGAAAGTTCGCCACCGGCAGCCGGTGAGTCGGTTCGGGCCTAGCTCGGTCCGCAGTTCGCTGTTGCTGTCATCAGCCGTAGGTGTCGCGGGGGCCCCGACCGCCTCGGACCGTGCGGGGGCCTCTACGCCAGCTGGGGGTGTGGGGACCTTGGACGTTCACGAGGGTGACGGTTCCTTCACCCAGCTCGGCGTTCAGGCGGCGGACCAGGTCGGGGGCCAGGAGTTTGAGCTGGGTGGCCCAGGCTGTGGATGACGTACGGACCGTCAGCACGGTGTTCTCGTAGGACTCGGGCGTGCAGTGTTCGGCCATCTCGGGTCCGACGATCGACGGCCAGCGGGCCATCACGCCATGGACGGCGACGTCGACCTCCCAGCCCTGGTCGCGCATCAGCCGGCCGAGGGTGTTCGTCAGTTTCTGCGGATCCCGGTCGTCGGGACGGGCGCTGCTGATCTGGGCGCCGTCGATGCGCGGTCGCCGGCGCGTCCGCTTGACCGGCTTGATCCCGCCGTTGGCGGCCTGCTGCTTCAGCCGCCCGGCGAGCGATTTCGCCAGCTCCAGTCCCTGCTTGTCGTGCTCGGTTTCGCCCGGCGAGTCCGGAGCGGGCTCGCTCTCGAAGCCGCTCTCAGAGGAATTCCGGGGTTCAGGCACGCCGAACGGCCCCGTCACCGACGTCGAACCGGGCTCCGCTGAGTTCAGCGGGCACGTCCGCTCCGACCGCCGCGGTCACCAGCACCTGCTCGGCGGGCGCGACCAGCTCGGCCAGCCGATCCCGGCGTTGCGAATCGAGCTCGGCGAACACGTCATCCAGGATCAGCACCGGCTCACCCCCGTCCGCTCTCAGCAGTTCGTACGACGCCAGCCGCAACGCGAGCGCGAGCGACCACGACTCACCGTGACTCGCATACCCCTTCGCAGGCAAGTCCCCGAGCCCGAGTACGACGTCGTCGCGGTGCGGACCGATCAGGGACACACCACGCTCGAGCTCGTCCTGCCGCTTCTCGTGCACGGCCGCCATCATCACCTCGGAGAGCTGTTCGCGCGACACCACACCGGGCTCGAGTACGACCGACGACTTGTACTCCAGCCGCGCATCACCCTTGCCTCGGGCAACAGCGTCGTACGAGCTGGAAACCAACGGGCGCAGGGATTCCAGCAACTCGAGCCGGGTGGCGAGCAACTCGGAGCCGGCCCGGGCGAGGTTCGAGTCCCAGACCTCGAGCGTGCGCAGCTGCGCTTCGGCGGAACTCGACCGGTTCTGCCGGCGGGCCATCGATGCGCTGCGCAGCAGCGAGTTCCGCTGCTTCAGCACCCGGTCGTAGTCCTGCCGTACGCCGGCCATCCGCGGCGACCGCAGTGTCAGCAACTCGTCCAGGAACCGGCGCCGCTCGGACGGATCGCCCTTCACCACGGCCAGATCCTCCGGTGCGAACAGCACCGTCCGGAGCAGTCCGAGCACGTCCCGCGGCCGCGGCACCGGCGAGCGGTTCACCCGGGCCCGATTTGCCTTCCCAGGATTGATTTCCAGCTCGACGATCACGTCGCGGTCGTACTGGCTGCGGATCTCGGTCCGCACGATCGCCCGGGTGGCGCCGGCCCGTACCAGCGGTGCGTCGTTCGCCACCCGGTGCGACCCGAGCGTCGCGGTGTAGTGGATCGCCTCGACCAGGTTGGTCTTGCCGTGGCCGTTCGGCCCGACGAAGGACGTCACGCCCGGGGTGAGCTGGACCTCCGCCTGCTGGTAGGACCGGAAGTCGAGCAGACCCAGAGCGGTGACATACACCTCAGTGCTTGATCGGGGGTGTCGCGTACGACGGGTCCTCGGCACCCTTCACCGCGTGGCCGCCGAACTGGTTGCGCATCGCCGCGATCGCCTTCATCGCCGGCGAGTCATCCTGCCGGGACGCGAACCGGGCGAACAGCGCCGCCGCGATGGCCGGCACCGGTACGGCGTTGTCGATCGCGGCCTCGACCGTCCACCGGCCCTCGCCGGAGTCGTCGGCGTACCCGCGGATCTTGTCCAGGTGGGTGTCGTCCTGGAGCGCGTTCACCATCAGGTCGAGCAGCCAGGACCGGATCACGGTGCCCTCGCGCCACGAGGCGAACGCGGCCGGTACGTTGTCCACGATGTCCGCGGCCTCGAGCAGCTCGAAGCCCTCGGCGTACGCCTGCATCATGCCGTACTCGATGCCGTTGTGGACCATCTTGGTGAAGTGCCCGGCGCCGACCTTGCCGGCGTGCACGAAACCGAAGTCACCCTCGGGCTTGAGGGCCTCGAAGATCGGCATCACGGTGGCGACCGTCGTCGGAGTCACCGCCGCACATCAGGGCGTAGCCGTTCTCGAGGCCCCAGACGCCGCCGGACACCCCGCAGTCGACGAAGCGGATGTCCTTCTTGGCGAGCTCCGCGGCCCGACGGGTGTCGTCGGTCCAGCGGCTGTTGCCGCCGTCGATCACGATGTCGCCGGGGGAGAGCAGGTCGGCCAGCTCGATGACGAGCGGATCGATGGCCTTGACCGGGACCATGATCCAGACCACCTTGGGCTGGTCGGGAGCGGTGAGCTTGCCGACCATGTCGGCGAGGTCCGTGGCATCGGAGATGTCTGGATTGTGGTCGAACCCGACCACGGTGTGGCCGGCGTTGCGGATCCGCTGCCGCATGTTGCCGCCCATCTTGCCGAGACCGACAAGGCCGAGCTCCATCGTGATCCCCTTGTTCTGTTGGCGTTCAGCTGTTCAGGCGGACCGGCATCAGCACGTACCGGAACTCGCTGATCGGTTCGCCGTCGAAGTCCCGCACGCCGGTCAGCTCGGCCGGCTTCGTCGCCTGCGTGAAGGCCAGGTGCGCGACCGGCGTGCCGATCGCGTTCAGACCGTCGAGCAGGTACGTCGGGTTGAAGCCTACGGTCACCGGATCGCCGGCGACCCGCGCCTCGATCGACTCGGACGCTTGTGCCTCGTCACCGCTGCCGGCGTCGAGCGTCACGGTGTCCTCGGCGAAGGTCAGCCGAACCGGGGCGTTGCGCTCCGCGACCAGGGCGACCCGCTTGACCGCCTCGACCAGGGTCGCGGTGTCGAGCCGCACCCGGGTCGCGATCGCGGCGTCGGTCGGGATGATGCCGCGGACCTTGGGGAACTCGCCGTCCAGCAGGCGCGTGGTGGCGCGCCGGTTCCCGCCGGACACCTCACCCTCGAAGCCGACGATGCCGTCGCCGCTGCCCGGCGCGGCCAGCGAGACGATCACGTCCGATCCGGTCATCGCCTTCGCGGTCTCGGACAGCACCCGGGCCGGGACCAGCGCGAACGCGGAGGCGTCGGGGGACTGCGGGTTCCACTCGAGCTCGCGGATGGCGAGCCGGTAGCGGTCGGTGGCGAGCAGCGAGATCATCGATCCCTCGATCTCGACCCGGACGCCGGTCAGCACCGGCAGCGTGTCCTCACGGCCGGCCGCAGTCACCACCTGGGCGACCGCCTGGGCGAAAACGTCGGCCTTGACCGTGCCGCTGGCGGCCGGAAGGTCCGGCAGCGCCGGATATTCCTCGGTGGGAAGCGTTTGGAGGGTGAACCGCGAACTGCCGCAGGTCACTTGCGCCTTGGCGCCGTCCACCGCGATGTCCACGGGCTGGTTCGGCAGGCTCTTCGAGATGTCGGCCATCAGCCGGCCGGAGATCAGGCACTTGCCGGAGTCGGCCACCTGTGCAGGCACAGTGACCCGGACCGAGGTCTCGTAGTCGAAGCCGGACAGGGTGATCTGCCCGTCCTCGGCTTCGACCAGGAGGCCGGCAAGGATCGGGACGCTGGGACGACTGGGCAAGCTGCGCGCGGCCCAGGCCACCGACTCGGCCAGTACGTCGCGCTCGACGCGAAACTTCACCGCTGGGTGCCTCCTGATTCGGCTGTCTGCCAGGCAGATCCTGCCACGGACAAGTGTGGTCTGCGCCAATCGGGCGTGACGTGGCGCTTCGGGCGGGTCGCGTCGGCGTCGTTCCTGTGCTGTTGAGGACAGCCTGACAGGTCGTGCAACGCAGCGCGAGACCGGGGTTTTCCCCAGGAAGCGCGGCTCGATCGTTTTGTGGACTCGGAACTCTCTATAGATTCCATAGGGTTCTTAGCACCGGTGGATACTGTGGAAAAGCGGCGACTTCGCAGGTCAGATGCCGATTGGGCCTGTGCACGGTGTGTGGACGACTCTCGGTCGTGCTGAGGACGCCTGGGTACGACGGATTCTGTCCCCACAGCGAATCCACAGCACAGACCGACGTGTCCACCGCGATACCCACAGTTATCCACAGGTGTATCCCCACCCTGTGTGGTTCCGGTGACCGCGTTGTAGCGCTCGGCGTACCTGGCTTTCGACGCGGTCACCGGTCCTCATTGCTGCTTGGCCTGGTGCTTGATCCGGTTGGTCAGTTCGGTGACCTGGTTGAAGACGCTGCGCCGCTCGGACATCAGCTGACGGATCTTCCGCTCCGCGTGCATCACGGTGGTGTGGTCGCGGCCGCCGAACTGCTGGCCGATCTTCGGCAGCGACAGGTCGGTGAGCTCGCGGCACAGATACATGGCGATCTGCCGCGCGGTCACCAGCACCCGGCTCCGGCTCGATCCGCACAGGTCGTCGATCGACAGACCGAAGTACGACGCGGTCTGGCCCATGATCATGCTGGCCGTCACTTCGGGCTTGCTGCCCTCGGGGATCAGGTCCTTCAGCACGATCTCGGCCAGGCTCAGATCGACCGGCTGCCGGTTCAGGCTGGCGAACGCGGTGACCCGGATCAGTGCGCCCTCGAGCTCACGGATGTTCGTCTGCACCTTCGACGCGATGAACTCCAGTACCTCCGGCGGCGCCGTCAGCCGCTCGGTGGCCGCCTTCTTCCGCAGGATCGCGATCCGGGTCTCCAGGTCGGGCGGCTGGATGTCGGTGATCAGTCCCCACTCGAACCGGTTCCGCAGCCGGTCCTCCAGCGCCTCCAGGCGTTTCGGCGCCCGGTCGGAGCTGATCACGATCTGCTTGTTCGCGTTGTGCAGAGTGTTGAAGGTGTGGAAGAACTCCTCCTGGGTCTGGATCTTGCCCTCGAGGAACTGGATGTCGTCGATCAGCAGTACGTCGACATCGCGGTACCGGCGCTGGAACTGGGACGCCTTGTCGTCGCGGATCGCGTTGATGAAGTCGTTGGTGAACTCTTCGCTGGACACGTACCGGACCCGGGCCCCGGTGTAGAGACTGCGGACGTAGTGCCCGATCGCGTGCAGCAGGTGGGTCTTGCCCAGACCGGAGTCGCCGTAGATCAGCTGCGGGTTGTACGCCTTGCCCGGTGCCTCGGCGACGGCGACCGCGGCCGCGTGCGCGAACCGGTTCGAGCTACCGATGACGAAGGTCTCGAAGGTGTACTTCGGATTCAGCCGGGCTTCACCTTGTGCCTCGGTGGCCGGCTGGGAGGGCGCCGATCCGTTCGGCAGTGGGGCCACCGAGCCGAACGGCTGCTGTCGCTGCTGGGCCGGCTGGTTGTAGTGCTGACTCGCCGGCTGTTCGTAGCGCTGGGCCGGCTCGCGTCGCGGCTGGCCGAACTGCGGTCCGGGAGCCGGGTCGGTCAAGGCGGACTGGATCGTCGGCTGGAAGGCTCCGTCGGTTCGCAGCGGTTCGCGGACGACGGGCTGCGGTGGCGACTGTGGTTCGCGCAGCTCGGGGTCGAGTGACGGGTCGACGGTCACCGCGATCCGGATGTCGCGACCGAAGCTCTCGGTCAGGATCCGCTCGAGGTCGGGGCGCAGCCGGGTCTCGAGCTGGCCCCGGGTGAAGTCGTCCGGAACCGCCACGATCGCCGTACTCTCGTGCAGCGTCACCGGCCGCGAGTTGGTCAACCAGGCCCGCTGGTTCGGCGGGAGGCCCGCAAGCACCCGGGCCCAGGCATCGCCGAGGTCCATCACCGGTCCTGCCGCTTCCGGCCGTGGCTCCGCCGGTCGTTGCTCGGCTGCCTGTGTTGCAGGCATCCGAGGCTCAGTGCCTCTGCCGTCTCCGTCCGCACGTGCATCACCCTCGTTCCGCGCCGGCCCTGCTGTGTCGCCGCTGCCAGTTCCTCCAGCGGCGTTCTGCGCACCACTCCAGGCATTGCTGTTCGCACTGATCGGGTCGGGGTAGCCGAGATTCCCGACCGCCGGTGCGGCACCGAAGTACGCCGTACCAGCGGGGGACTCGGTCACCGGACCGGTCGGAAGATCTGTCGCAGCGCGCTCCAGGTCGGAGCGGTAGCGATAGCCGTCGTACTCCGGACGAGCCGTCGGCCGGTAACCGGACTGCGGCTCGGGCGACGGGATCGGGAGCGAGGGGCTGAGGTGGTCGCCGGGATCCCTGCGCGGCTCCGGCTCGGCGGGCGGGGGGACCTCGGCCCGGAAGTCCGCGGGCTCCGTCCGGAAGCCGTCCGGGAGAGGCTCGGCCCGGAAGTCCGCGGGCAGCGGCTCGGCCCGGAATTCGACCGGATGAGGCTCGGTCCGGAATTCCGTGGGAGTGACCTCGGTGCGGAAGTCCGCGGCCGGATCGGGTCGGAGATCCTGTCCGCCGTCGCCCGTGTGCCGCGGCGCGGTGTGGTCGGGCTCGATGTAGTGCGACGGTGTGTACTCCGCCGATGTATCTTCCGCACTGGCGGAATAGTCCTCGACCACGCGTTGCTCCCCGAATCCATCGCTGCGGTGGCCGGCGCGTTCCGGGTGAACCCGGGCGGCGCGACCATTCGACCCGACACCGTGCGGCCGGTGAGTCGTCGTGCTGTTGGCTCAGAGCGGTTGCTGGTTTCCGCAGCCTATCGCCACTCTGTCCACACGGTTGTCCACAACTGTGAACGACGGGCGGACCAGGTTGGTTATCGATCGCGGGGTGTGGGACCTCTGGTGTGAGGGGCTGACGCTAACAAGTCCGCCCAGCCTGCTTCAAGCCGTCATCCACAGGCTATGAACGCTAAATTGGGGGCAACCTCCGGCGTGTCGGGTAGACGCCGGAGCGTAGTCGTGATCCGTGGTCGCTGTCGGTGGCGGCCCGGATCGGACAGTGACGAATAGTCGACCGATCGCCCGCCCACTTTTCTATCCACAGTCCTGTGGATAACTCTGGGGACGGCTGGTTTGACCTGTCCACAGGCTGCCACGTACCGTGGATCAGTCGGTGTTGAGCCGGCCGTTTCGTGCTGCGCTCCCTGCTGGACCACCTCTGGTGCTCAGACGGTGTGCAGGACGTGCACCAGCGGCAGATCTATCAGTGGATTTGTCGACAATTTTGTGATCTCGAGTAACCGGAGTCATTCCAGTGAGCAAGCGGACGTTCCAGCCGAACAACCGGCGCCGGCACAAGAAGCACGGCTTCCGTCTTCGCATGCGGACCCGTGCGGGTCGCGCCATCATCGCCGCCCGCCGTGGCAAGGGCCGCCAGCGCCTCGCGGCCTGAGCGACCTCGTCGACGGTGACCACCTCGTGTTGCCCGCCTCGAATCGGCTCCGCCGATCCGACGACTTCCGCTGCGCCGTCCGGTCCGGACGGCGCGCGGGCCGGCGCGCGGTGGTGCTCCATCTGTTGGTGCGGGACGACCGGGCGGACGCCGCGGCCGAGCCTGCTCGCGTCGGATTCGTGGTGAACAAGGCGGTGGGCAACGCGGTTCTGCGGAACCGGGTCCATCGCCGTCTGCGTGCCGTCCTGGCCACCCGGCTGCCTGACCTGCCGGCCGGCAGCCTGACTGTCGTCCGTGCGCTCCCGTCGTCTGCCGAGGCGTCGTACGACGAGCTCGCGGCAGACGTCGACGGTGCATTGCATCGGTTGCTGACACCATGATGCGGTTCAATCCCGCGAAGAGCGGGATCATCGGTTTTCTGAAGTTGTACCGTCTGATCATCAGCCCGATGTACGGGCAGGTGTGCAGGTTCTACCCGAGTTGTTCGGCGTACGCCTTGGAGGCGGTCGAGCGCCACGGTGCGGTGCGCGGTAGCTGGCTGGCGGCGAAGAGACTCGCCCGTTGCCACCCGTGGAACCCCGGAGGCTACGACCCCGTTCCACCCACAGATGTAGACCAGCGCGGAGAGTCGATCTCCGCCAACCAGCCCGAGTCGTCCACCGACGGCGGGCCTGTGCAGCGAGGTGCATGAGTGACTCTTCTGGCCATCCCCGGGCTCGCAGTGTGGGACGGGATCGTAGATCTGTTCAACACCGTCATGACGCCGCTGTACTGGGCCGTTTCGGCCCTGCTCGTCGGCTGGCACTGGCTGTGGAGCCAGGTGCTCGACCCGAACGGCGGGTGGGCCTGGGCGCTGTCCATCGCCGGCCTCACCGTCGTGATCCGGACCCTGCTGATCCCGCTGTTCGTCCGGCAGATCCGCTCCAGCCGGAACATGCAGTTGCTGCAGCCCCAGATGAAGGAGCTGCAGAAGAAGTACGGCCACGACCGGGAGAAGCTCGGTCAGGAAATGATGAAGCTGTACAAGGAGACGGGCACCAACCCGTTCTCCTCGTGCCTGCCGCTGCTGCTGCAGTCGCCGATCTTCCTGGCCCTGTTCCGGGTGCTCGACTATGCGGCCAACGGCAAGGCGCACAGCGCCATCATGGAGCCGTACGTCTTCTCGCTGCAGCACGCGAAGATCTTCGGTGCGGAGATCTCGCAGACCTTCCTGAAGGCGAGCGGCCCGGGCGCGAACAACGTCAAGGTCGTCGCGATCGTGCTGATCATCCTGATGACCACGACGATGTTCATCACGCAACTGCAGCTGATGCGCAAGAACATGCCGAAGGAGGCCCTCACGGGCCAGGCCGCGCAGATGCAGAAGATCATGCTGTACGTCTTCCCGATCTTCTTCCTGATCGGTGGCTTCAACTTCCCGATCGGTGTGCTGATCTACTGGTTCGTCTCGAACGTGTGGACGATGGGACAGCAGTTCTACGTGATCCGTCGCAACCCCGCCCCGGGCACCCCGGCGTACGACGCGATGGAGGCTCGCAAGCGCGAGCACAACCTGCGCGCGGGCCGGCCGGCCGACGAGGGTCTGGCCGGCGCCGAGGGTACGACGGACACCGTGACGGACCGTCGTCCGGCGCAGCGGCAGCAGCCGAAGCGGCAGTCGCGCAGCGACCGCAGGACTGGTCCCGCGACGAGCGGTGCAGCGGAGGCGACGCCGTCCGACGGGGACACTGTCGCGAGCAATGGACAGACGTCTTCGAACGGTCAGCAGCAGGGTGCGGCTCAGCAGCAGGGTGCGGCCAAGAAGCCTCAGGCCGGTGCCGCCAAGAAGCAGCCGGTCGCCAAGAAGGGGACGGCGGCGAAGCGCCAGCCCGCGGCCAAGTCGGCCGCACAGAAGAAGGCGGCGCAGAAGAAGACCCGCGGCTCGCGCTGATCGGCGCGCGCCGGCACCCCTCCCTGCTTGTGTACGACCTGGGTCCCCGTGGGGCGGATCTCGACATTGTGAAGGAGTGGCCGTGACCGACGGCATGCAGAACGGTGAGGCGGCGGACCAGTCCGCCGGTACGACCAGCACCGCCGATGAGCGCCTGAAGGCATTGGAGGCGGAGAGCGACATCGCCGCCGACTACCTGGAGGAGTTGCTCGACATCGCCGACCTCGACGGTGACATCGACATGGACATCGACGGCGATCGGGCCGCGGTGTCGATCGTCGGCGCCGAACTGAACAACCTCGTCGGCGAGAACGGCAAGGTTCTGGAGGCGCTGCAGGAGCTGACCCGGCTGGCGGTGTACCGGGAGACCGGCGAGCGGTCCCGGCTGATGCTGGACGTGTCGAACTACCGGGCGAACCGGAAGGCCGAACTCGAAGAGGTCGGTCGCAAGGCGGTCGAGGAAGTGAACGCGACCGGCACCCCGGTGCGCCTGGACCCGATGACGCCGTTCGAGCGCAAGGTCGTCCACGACGTCGTCGCGGCCGCCGGCCTGACCAGCGAGTCCGAGGGCGAGGAACCCCGCCGCCGCGTCGTGGTCCAGCCGTCGTGATCGTGGGCTCGTGACCGAGCACGTTTCACGTGAAACGCCGCCGCCGCTCGTGGAGGAGTTGTATCCACGGGCGGCGGTTCGGCTTGCGGCCTATGCCGACCTCCTGGCCACCCAGGGCACGGTCCGCGGCCTGATCGGACCGCGCGAGGTGCCGAGGCTGTGGGATCGGCACCTCTTGAACTGTGCCGTCCTCGAGCGTTTGATCCCGGAGGAGTCGACGGTCGCCGACGTCGGCACCGGCGCCGGCCTCCCGGGGATCGTGCTCGCGCTGGTTCGCCCCGATCTTCAGGTGGCGCTCGTCGAGCCGTCGCTCCGCCGCACCACCTTCCTCCAAGAGGCGGTCGACGTACTCGCGCTCGACAACGCGACCGTGGTGCGGGCCCGGGCCGAGGAACTTCCGCGAGCGTCGTACGACGTGGTGACTTCGCGAGCTGTGGCTCCCTTGGGCAAACTGGCCGGGTGGTGTTTGCCACTGTGTGTCGAAGGGGGGCTGATGCTGGCGATGAAGGGATCGTCCGCCGAGGAGGAACTGGACTCCTCCGAACGGGAACTCGCGTCGCTCGGCGCCGAGCTGTGGCACATTCACCAACTCGGCGTCGATGAACTGGCCCAGCCGACGACTGTCGTGAGTATTGTGGCCGGACGTGCTGCAGGGGGATCCCGGCACGGAAGACGCGGGAGGTGAGCGGGTTGGTGAGTCGTGCCCTCGGATGGCCCGAGAAGAGCACTGGTGAACCGAGAACATCCCAGGCCATCGGCTGGCCCCCCGATCCGGATACCGCCGTCCGGCTGATCACTCAAGGCCCTCCCGTCCCCACCCAGCCCGCCCCCGCACCGCCGGTCCTCACCTCGCCCACACCAGCCGCCTCGGCCCTCGCGACTCCGGCCCACACGGCGCTAACTCCCACCGCTCTGGCCCGCACGGCTCCGACTGCTCCGGCGCCGACCGCGCCGACCGCGGTCCCCGTGGTGCCGGCCCCAGTGGTGCCGGCGCAGACGTCATGGGCTACGGCCGTGCGGGCCACGATCGATCGAGCCACCCCGGCCTCCGAGTCCGTCGCGGGCACCGACACCGTCGAGAGTCACCAGCCGGTCGAGCAGCACCAGCCGGTCGAGGAGCACCAGTCGGTCGAGGAGCACCAGTCGGTCGAAGAGCGCCGAGCGGTCGACGGTTCGGCACTGCGGACGGTTGCCGGGGCCGGTCTCGACAAACCCCTGCCAGCGGCCTCGGCGACCGCTCCGGCGGACATCCCATCCCCCGTTTCACGTGAAACGGGGGAGTTGGGAGATGATGGTGCCGGCCGGGAAACGGCGTCGCTGGTGGACGCCGACCAGGACTTCTCCGAGTCTCCACCGCCTGTGGATGACGACCGCACGAAACTGCCCTCGCACACGGGAATTCGTCCACAGAAGCCTGTGGATGAAGCTGGGGGCAGACCTGCCCCGACCCCTACAGACATCCTCTTCGGGCCAAGTCCCGCACCTATTGGAATGGGCGCTATGACTGCCGCACAGATCGCCGCGCGGGCCACGTCGGACGAGCTTCAGCGACGACTTCTCGAGACTCCGATCGCCGCCGCCACCGAACGGACCCTGCTGGTGAATGAAGGACGCACGATGGGCCGCGAGTTTCCGCTGCCCGCTGAAACCCGGGTCTTCGTCGTCGCCAACCAGAAGGGCGGCGTCGGGAAGACCACGACCACGGTCAACGTCGCCGCGGGCCTCGCGCTGTACGGCGCGCGGATCCTGGTCATCGACCTCGACCCCCAGGGCAACGCCTCGACCGCCCTCGGCATCGATCACTCGGAGGGCACTCCGGGTGTCTACGAGGCGATCATCGAAGGCGAGTCACTGGGCAAGCTGCTCCAGCCCTGCGCCGAGCATCCCGGCATCATGGTCGTCCCGGCGACCATCGACCTGGCCGGTGCCGAGATCGAACTTGTCAGCATCGTGGCTCGGGAGAGCCGGCTGAAGCGCACGCTCGACGAGCACCTGGCCGAGACCGAGGCGTCGGGGGAGAAGTACGACTACGTCTTCATCGACTGCCCGCCGTCGCTCGGCCTGCTGACCGTGAACGCGTTGACCGCCGCCCGCGAGGTCCTGGTCCCGATCCAGAGCGAGTACTACGCGCTCGAGGGTCTGTCCCAGCTCCTGCGGCACATCGACATGGTGAAGTCGCACCTGAACCCGGGGCTCGACGTCTCCACCATCCTGCTCACCATGTACGACGCCCGCACCAAACTGGCCGGTGAAGTTGCCGCCGAGGTCCGGGGCCATTTCCGGGACGCCGTACTGCGGACCGCCGTACCGCGGTCGGTGCGGATCTCGGAGGCCCCGAGCCACGGCCAGACCGTGCTCGCCTACGACCCGGCGTCCGCTGGAGCCCTCTCGTATCTGGAGGCCTCGCGCGAGATCGCGATGCGGAACAACACCTGAGCGCGGAGACCGCCGCCGCGCTGTTTCACGTGAAACAGCGGCCGGCGGTCAATCGCTGGTGTGGTAGGTCAGAAGTAGCTCAGCAGGCTGTCGAACACGAGGGAGCGCGATGAACACCCGACTCGGACGCGGACTTGGTGCGCTGATCCCCAGCACACCCGCTCCCGGCAGTACGACGCTCGGCAGCAAGTCCCACTCGATTCCCGGGGCGCCGCCGTTCCCGAGGCCGGATGGGCCCGAGCTCGCCGCCGTTCCCGGAGCGGAGTTCGCGGAGATCGAGGTCGACAAGATCTCCCCGAACCCGAAGCAGCCGCGCACCGTCTTCGACGAGGACGCGATGGAGGAGCTGGTTCATTCGGTGAAGGAGATCGGGCTGCTGCAGCCGATCGTCGTTCGCCGGCTGTCCCAGGACAAGTACGAGCTGGTGATGGGCGAGCGCCGCTGGCGGGCGACCCAGCAGGCCGGCCTCACCACGATCCCCGCCATCGTCCGGGACACCCAGGACGACGTGATGCTCCGGGACGCGCTGCTGGAGAACCTGCACCGCAGTCAGCTGAACCCGCTCGAAGAGGCGGCGGCGTACCAGCAGATGCTCGACGACTTCGGCTGCACCCAGGAGGTGCTCGCGACCCGGATCGGTCGGTCGCGTCCGCAGATCTCCAACACCCTCCGGCTACTGAAGCTCCCGGCGTCAGTCCAACGACGCGTCGCCGCCGGTGTGCTGTCCGCCGGTCACGCTCGCGCCCTCCTCGGCCTGCCCAGTGGAGACGCCATCGAGCGGCTGGCCCAACGGATCGTGGCCGAAGGGCTCTCGGTCCGCACGGTCGAGGAGATCGTTGCCCTGGGCGACATGAACGCCGACGACGACGCTCCCACCCAACGCCGGCGCAACAAGCCTGTTGCCCCGCGACTGGTCGATCTGGCCGATCGTCTGTCCGATCGCTTCGAGACCCGCGTCAAGGTCGACCTCGGCAAGACCAAGGGCAAGATCACCGTCGAGTTCGCCTCGCTCGACGACCTCGAGCGGATCGTCACCTTGATGGACCCCAACAAGTCCCAGAGCTGACCTCCGGCGCCGACGGGGCTGTCAGGCCCGACGCCGGGGTGGCCGCGCTAGGCGTTGGTCCTGCGGGCGTCGGCGGCGGCGGCGAGACCAACGCGCATGGCCTCGCGCACCTCGGGCTCCCAGGGGCCGGTGGCGGTCAAGGGGATCTCGGTCATGAACAGGCGCTCTGCTTGGGGTATCCGCGCCACGACGAGATCGGGGTCGGCGGAGACGGCTGCGTAGAGGTTCGGACCGTCAACGCCGAACAAGTCGGCGGCGACCAGTCGCCCGTCCGCAGTGCGCATGATGTTGGCCGGGTTGTCATCCAACCGCGGTGCGAACCAGGGGAGTTCTCTCCGGCCCCGTTCATGGATACGGCGTACGGCGTCGGCGAGATCGGCAACCTCTGGTTCCCGGCCGGCGATCGCGCGGTGGAACGCGACGGCCTCGTGCTCGGGGACGGGTCGGAGCCATTCCATGATTTGGAGGTCCCCGCCGCCGGTCAGACGACGGTGTGCGAACAGCTCCGGGACCTGGCGCGTGTGCGCGGCCTCCCGGTACAGAGCCACGGAGTAGGGGCTGGACGGATCGAACGGGCTGATCCGCGCCGCGGCCGTCCCCTCCGGTGAGCGGAGCGCGATGGCCCAGTCGCCGGCACCGCATCGCGTCCACCCCGCCGCACGAAGCGCTCGCTCCGCATCCCGGTGATCGGCATCCCGATCCAGGAGTGCGAGCGTCTCAGAGTGGGCGCCCGCATCCTCCGACGTCATGGCGTAGAGCGTAGGCGACCGAGGGCGACCACCAGACCACCAAAGACGGGCCGAGTTGGTGTCTCGTGGGCTCATCGGAGAGCACGCTGAGGATCGCGCCCACAGAGGAAGTCTGGGCTGCGCAAGGACCCACATCCCCGGGATTTGTCGACAAAGTTACTTGGGGACTTGCGGCCAATGTTTCATGTGAAACATTGGCCCGCCGCCACGGGATTACTCGCCGACTAGTTCGTGGGTGGTCTTGCGCTCGGCGTAGAACGAGAGGAACGGGATGGTGCCGGCCAACGCCGTCAGGACGAGGCGGGGGAACGACCAGCGGACCCGGCGGTAGAGGTCGAACGTGCCGACCAGGTAGACCATGAACAGGAACCCGTGCAGCGGGCCGATCACGTCCATCGCGCCCGGGTTGTCGGCGAAGTACTTCAGCGGCATCGCGACGAACACAAGCAGCAGGAGCATCACGCCGACGATGTAGGCGATCACGCGGTACCGGGTGAGGGCACCGCGGACGGCCGGAGTCAGCGGCTGCGAGCTGGCGGAGGTGGCGGGATCAGCTGAGGAAGTCACGCTGAAACGGTACCGCTTGACTCCACGGGCGCATCGGCCTGGTCGTCAACAGGCAATGCCTCGGTGGAATCGGGATCGGACCGGCGAGCGTCCAGCACCATCCGGGCCCACATCCACAACGTGAACGCGGCGAACACCCACCACTGGAAGGCATATGCGACGTTCCGCAGCCCGGCGTGGTCCGTCGGCGGCGATGGTGGTTGTACGACGGCCGGCTCCGGTGACGGTACGACGCCCGAGTCGACGGAACTCTGGATCACAAAGGCGTCGTACAACCGGTAGTCCACCAGGTGCACGATCGTCGGGATCCGCAATGACGACAGGACTCGGCCCTTGGCCGCGTCGTCGGAGGAGTCCTCGGCCTCGGAGGCCACAACGGTCCCGGTCAACCGCACCGGACCGGTCGGCGCGACGGCAGCCGGATCGGACACCGCCGGAACCCAGCCGCGGACAACCATCACGGCGCCGGCCGAGCCCGTAGCCTCGAGCATCACTGGGCTGGCGACCCAGAAGCCGTTCTGGGAGCCCTGGCAGGCGGTCAGCAATGAATACCTGATCCGTCGACTGGCCCCCACGTGCCCTGGAGCGTCACGCGTCGCCCTACGGCCTTGGCTGGGCAAGCCCTCGTCGATCGAGAACAACGACTGCAGCGGAACGGCAGCGGCCTCGACTCGTTTGGCGGTAGCGGCGTCTGTCTTCGACTGATACACGTTCAGCTGCCACACGCCCATCACCGACATCACCCCGGCGATCGCCAGCGCCAGCAGGAGCAGGCCGGACCACCGCGGCGTCAGTATCGTCCGCCACAGCGGTCGCTCAGCCATCAAGACCTCAACGCGCCGCGGCGGCAGCCAGCAAGTCGCGGCACAGCACACCCAGCTCGATCCCCGCGGCCTCGGCAGCGAGCGGAACCAATGAAGTCTCTGTCATCCCCGGCGCCACGTTCACCTCGAGGAACCACGGCACCCCGGCCGCATCGACGACCAGGTCGGACCGGGACAGATCCCGCAACCCCAACGCCTGGTGCGCCGCGACAGCCGCTGTGGCGCACGACTCTGCCACGTCAGCGATCCAACCGAGCCGGTACGACGAACTGCGTCGCGCCTGCGGTGTACCGGGCCTCGTAGTCGTAGAACCCGGAGTCCGGCCGGATCTCCACCGCAGGCAGGGCCCGCGGCCCGTCTCCGGTGTCGACGACGGTCACGGCGACCTCGGTCCCGTCGATGTACTGCTCGATCAGCGCCACCGGTCCGTACGCGTAGCAGTTCACCATCGCCGACGGCAGCTCCTCGACCGACCGGACGATCGACGCACCCAGCGCCGAACCGCCGCGGGCCGGCTTCACCACCAGCGGCAGACCGACCTGGCGGACCACCGCCTCCATCAGCGCCGCGGCACCGAGCTCGCGGAACGTGTCGTGCCCGAGGACCACTGAAGCCGGTGTGTGCAGTCCGGCCGTCCCGACCATCGTCGACGCGACCGGCTTGTCGAAGGCCGTCCGGCACGCGGCCGCGTCGGCTCCGACGTACGGAACGCCGTACAGGTCGAGGACCTGGCGGAGCGCGCCGTCCTCGCCGGTGACTCCGTGCAGCACGGGGAAGACCGCGTCGGGCGGATCCTCGCGGAGCCGCTCGACCAGACTGGCGTCGACGTCGCGCTGCTCGACCTCGACGCCGACACTGCGCAGGGCGTCGGCAACCCGCCGGCCGGACCGGAGCGATACATCCCGCTCGTGTGACAGTCCGCCTGCCAGTACCAGTACTCGACCCAGATCACTCATCACAAATATCCCGATCACTCGTGGGCGACTCCGGCACGGTCGCCGGTCCCGAGGCCCACTGGAACGGTACCGCTACTACCGTCAGCGACCCCCGGGCGCCCATAGATCCATTGCGCAACCTTTGCGCGGGAATCGTCAGCTCAGCTCCGGTCCGGGAGCGTCGTAGTCCCGCCCCGCACCGGGTGGCAACGGGCCGAACGTCTCGCGCAGTTCGAGCTCCTCGTTGATCACCCCGGCCAGCCGGCCGACGCCCTCGGTGATCCGTGCGGGGGTCGGATGGCAGTACGACAACCGCATGCACTGGGAGCCGAAACCGTCGGCGAAGAAGGCGGTTCCGGGGACGTACGCGACCCGGGCGGTGACCGCCCGCGGCAGCATCGCCTTCGCGTCCAGACCGTCCGGCAGGGTCAGCCAGACATAGAACCCGCCGCCCGGCCTGGTCCAGGTCGTTGCCGCAGGCATCTTTTCGGTGAGCGCCGCCAGCATCGCGTCCCGGCGCTCCCGGTACATCTCCCGGAACTGCTTCACCTGACCGAGCCAGTCGTGCCGGCTCAGGTACGACGAGATCGCGAGCTGACTGAACACCGGCGGGCACAAGGTCGCCGATTCCTGTGCCAGCACAAGCTTTTCGCGCACCGCGTGCGGTGCGACGGCCCAGCCGACCCGGAAGCCCGGCGCGAACGTCTTCGAGAAGGAGCCGAGGTAGATGACGCCCTCGCGGTCGTCGGCGCGCAACGCCCGCTGCGGCTCACCGTCGAAGCCGAGCAAGCCGTACGGGTTGTCCTCCAGCACCAGCAGATCCGCGCGCTGACAGATCTCCAGCACCCGCCGCCGGCGCTCGTCGGACAGCGATACTCCGGCCGGGTTGTGGAAGTTCGGAATCGTGTAGAAGAACTTGATCCGCTTGCCGGCCGCGCGCACCGCAGCGATCGCCTGCTCCAACGCCTCCGGTACGACACCGTCGTCGTCCATCGCGACATGGACGACCTCACACTGGTACGCGCGGAAGACCCCGAGCGCCCCGACGTACGACGGGGCTTCGCAGATCACCACGTCGCCCGGATCGCAGAAGACCCGAGTGACGAGGTCGACCGCCTGCTGGCTGCCGACCGTGATCACCACGTCGTCCGGGTGGGCGTCGATCCCCTCCAGCCGCATCACGTCGCAGATCTGGTCCCGGAGCGCGGGATCGCCCTGACCCGAGCCGTACTGCATCGCGGTGGCCCCGTTGTCGATCGCCAGGTCGCGGACCGCGCCGCCGACCACGTCGAGCGGCAGGCCGGCGATGTTCGGCATACCGCCGGCGAGGGAGATCACCTCGGGCCGGCTGGCAACGGAGAACAGTGCCCTGATCTCCGATGCGGTCATGCCCTTGGTCCGTGCTGCGTACCGGTCGACGTAGTTGTCGAGGCGGGTCTGCCGGACATCGGGCACGTCAGCACTCACGGGGGCCACTCCAACGGTGAATCGAGGGGGAAGTCACCAGGTTACGTCGCGACACCCGAGTTGTGTCCGGGCTGTGGATCGGCGCGACGTCTCACTACCATGCCTTATAGGGGCAGGTTCGACCATGCCGTGATCTGGCTGCTGAGACAGCCGCCAGCGAGGTCACAGTGCGGTGCGGCCTGGAGAGGTGGAACCGGAAGGCGGATCGGATGAGCGTGGGCAAGACAGCCGGTTGGGCACTCGGTGGACTGCTGCTGGGCGTGCTGGCCGGGTTCGCGGCGGAACTTGTTCCGGCGGCAACCCGCCGCGAAGGTGCAACAGCGGTACGTCGCTCCGGAGGCGACAGTGACCCCGGACGCACGGACTCCGGCCCCGGAGCCGGCCACTCGATGAGCCGCGGAGTGATACCGACCGTGACGAACGCAACAGCCAGGACGGACCGGACGCGCTGATGGCTCGACGGCTCGAACCGCTCACGCTCGCCAATCTCGACGAGCTACCAGGGCCGTGCCGTGACTGCGTGTTCTGGGAGCTCGACCCGGTCGCCTCCAAGCAGGCCGACCGCAACGGGGACACCGGCCTGGAGAAGGAGGCCTGGCTCTCCCAGCTCCTGCTGGACTGGGGTACGGCGGGTGTCGTGCTCTACGTCGACGACGAGCCGGCCGGGTTCGCCGTGTACGCACCGGCGACGTACTTGCCGAGGATCCAGGCGTTCCCGACCGCGCCCGTCAGCCCGGATGCCGTCGTACTCGCGACCGGCCGCATCCAGCCGCGGTATCTCGGACTGGGGCTGGGGAAGATCCTCGTCCAGGCGGTGGCGAAGGATGTGCTCAAGCGTGGGTTCCGGGCCGTCGAGGCGTTCGGCGACTCGCGCTGGGACGGACCGGGATGCGTCTGGCCGACCGAGTTCCTCCGGGCCGTGGGCTTCGGCGTCGTCCGCGAGCACCCGCGCAATCCGCGGCTCCGGCTCGACCTGAGGTCCACGATCACCTGGCGGAGCGAGATGGAGGCCGCAGTGGAGCGACTGATGGGCGCGATCCGGCCCGAGCACTCGCCACCCGCCCCTGTCACGGTCCGGGACGCCCTCACCCGCAAGTCGACCTCGTAGCGGCGGGCCCATCATGATCTGGCGCTTCCTCGCCGACGTCGTGATGGTGGTGCACGGCGCCCTGCTGCTGTTCTTCCTCATCGGCGGCTTCCTCGCCTGGCGCTGGCCCAAGCTGATCTGGGCGCATCTCGCCATCGTTGCCTGGAACATCGTCATCGTGCTCGTCGACTTCGGCTGCCCGGTCACCGCGACCGAGAAGTACTTCCGTCGCCGCGGTGGCGAGACGCCGTACACGGCCGGCTACATCGAGCACTACCTGGACGGCAGGCTCTGGCCTGAGGGAGCGACGCCGACCGTCGAGAAGGTCGGCTTCGTACTCGTCGTGATCTCCTACATCGGCTTCTTCATCGTGCGGCGCCGGCGGCAAGGCCGCCGGACAAGCGAAGACCAGGGGAGACTCAGTGGGACCCCGGACGTGAGCCGTCCGGCGCATCCCCATACTGGTAGGCGTGACCAACTGCGTAAGCACGCCGGTCGACGAGTACCTGGCCGCACTGAGCAAGTCGCTCACCGGTCCACGGCGCCGGAAGGCGGACCTGCTGGCCGAGGCGCGGGACCACCTGACCGACGCGGTCGAGGCCTTCGAGGCCGACGGCCTGGATCGCGAGCGGGCCGAGCGGGAGGCCGTGGCCGACTTCGGTGAACTGTCCGAGGTCGCACCGGGGTACCGCGCCGAGCTCGCGATCAGCCAGAGCCGGCGGACCGCGGTGCTGCTGTTCCTGGCCTTGATCATCCAGCCGATCGTCTGGCAGCAGGGCGTCTGGAGCTGGAACCAGGACCCGGCCGGCGCGAACGCGCTGAACGACTTCCTCCAGTCGTTCGTCCGCACCATCGGCACGCTGGCGATGGCCGGCACGGTACTGGCCGTGATCGCGGCCGGCGTCGGTCTGCGCCACCCGGTCGTCCGGGAGCACGTCAGCCGGGTGACCGCACTCTTCGCTCTCACCAGTGCGACGGTCATCAGCCTGATCGGTGTCGCCATGGCGACGACCAGCGGCCGTCCCGTCGGCGCTCTGGACCTCGCCGTGGTCGGCAGCTTCGTCGTACTGCCACTGGTCTTCGTGGGTCTTCAGGCCGGCCGCTGTCTACGCCTCGCCCGGGCGTAAGACGCCTTCCACCACAGCCCGGAAGGTCACCCACTCCTGCTTGCCTGAGGCAAGCATCTTCGTGCCGGCGCTGGTGAGCTGATACGTACGGCGCTTCCGGCCGCCGACCGTGCTCCACTCGCTGGCCAGGTACCCGGCTCGCTCCAGCCGCCGCAGCGCGGGGTAGAGCGTCCCGGTCGGCAGGTCGAGCTCGCCGCCGCTGCGCTGCAGCAGCGCCTCCATGATCGCGTAGCCGTGCAGCGGCTCGTGCTCGACGACCGCCAGGATCATCGGGTCCAGGTGTCCACGCAGCGCATCCGCCTTCACGTAGCCAGTCTACTCATATGGCTGCTACTGTCGAGAGGCAACATGTAGCTACCCTACTTATCGAGCTGTGAGGAGGTCCGGCGATGACCGTGGACACCCCCGTACGACGAACTCCCGGAACGGAGGGCGGACGGCCCGGGCTGCTGCGCCGGGTATCCAGCTGGTCGATGCGGCACGCCGGCCCGGCGCTGCTGCTCTGGATACTCGCCCTGGTCGCCGTGACGGCGGCCTCGACCGTCGTCGGCGACAACTACAAGAACGACAACTCGCTCCCCGGAACCGACTCCCAGCGGGTGACAGACATCCTCGGTGCGCACCAGCCGAAGGGCGACACCGCGTCGGTGCAGCTCGTCATCCGCTCCGACGCGGCCTCCAGCCGGAGAAGCCGCGCGTCCTCTCGATGCTGGCCGCGGTCCGCACGCTCCCACACGTCGCCTCCGTCGCGGACCCGTTCAGCGCTCCAGGTTCACTCTCGCCGGACGGTCGTACGGCGTACTCGACCGTGGACCTGGATGTCGCGGTGGCGGACATGCCGGTCGAGGATGTGCGGACGATCATCCACCGGGCCCAGGACTTCGCGCGGCCCGGACTCCAGGTCGAGGTCGGTGGCGACCTGGCCAGGAACGCGGCGGAGAGTCCGGGTGGGGTGTCCGAGGGTGCGGGGATCCTGGCCGCACTCGTGATCCTGGTGTTCCTGTTCGGATCGTTGCTTGCGGCAACACTTCCGCTGCTGACCGCGCGTGTTCGCGGTCGGCAGCACGCTCGGCCTGCTGGTGCTCGCGCTCACACCTGTTCACCGTGCCCGACTACACCGCAGCCGGTGATGATGCCTGGTCGGCCTCGGTGTCGGCATCGACTATGCGCTGCTGATCTTCTCCCGCTATCGCCACGAACTGCTGAAGGACGGCATCGACCGGCGCGACCGCGGCAACGGTTGCGCTGGACACAGCCGGCCGCTCGGTGATGTTCGCCGGCTGCACAGTGGTGATCGCGCTGCTCGGCCTGCTCGCGCTGGGACTGGGCTCGCTGCAAGGTGTCGCGCTCGGTGTGACGCTGACCGTGCTCGTGACGATGCTCGCCGCGGTGACCCTGCTGCCGGCGCTGCTCACGCTGTTCGGCAAGCGGATCGAGCGGAGCGTCCGCAAGCACGCCTCGAAGAGGCGCCGCACGCCGGGTGACGGATGGCGGAAGCTGGCGGCAGCGGTGCAGCGGGGACCGTGGGTGCCGTTGGTGCTCGGGACAGTCGCGCTGGTCGCGTTGTCGCTGCCGGCGTTGAACATGCGGCTCGGGTTCGCGGACGCGGGCACGGACGACCCGGCCAAGACGAGCCGGAAGGCGTACGACCTGCTGGCCGACGGATTCGGCCCCGGCTTCAACGGTCCGCTCGTGGTCGTCTCCGAGGGAGACCAGGCTGCGGCGCAGCGACTCGGGCAGACACTCGCGGCCGATCCGGGGATCGCCGCCGTCACGCCGCCGCAGGTGACGCCGGACGGCAAGATCGCGACCGTCCTGGCGTTCCCGACCTCGGCACCGCAGGACGCCGCGACCAGTGACCTGGTGAACCGGCTGCGGGACGACACGTTGCCGGCGCTCGAGTCGCAGACCAGGGCGACGTACCTGGTCGGCGGTGCAACTGCCGCTGCCGACGACTTCGCGTCGGCGGTGAGCAAGCGGCTGCCGATCTTCGTGCTGGTCGTGGTCGGCCTGTCGGCGCTGCTGCTCATGGCGGTGTTCCGGTCGATCCTGATCCCGCTGAAGGCGGCGGTGCTCAACCTGCTCAGCATCGGTGCATCGCTCGGGGTGATCACGCTGGTATTCCAGCAGGGCTGGTTCGGTGCGCAGTCCGGTCCGATCGAGGCATTCGTGCCGGTGATGATCTTCGCGATCGTGTTCGGCTTGTCGATGGACTACGAGGTGTTCCTGGTCTCCCGGATCCATGAGGAGTGGCGTCGTACGCACGATGCTCGGGAAGCCGTGCGCGAGGGGCTGGCGACCACGGGCAGCGTCATCACCGCCGCGGCCGCGATCATGATCGTGGTGTTCGGCGCCTTCCTGCTCAGCCCGGACCGGATGCTGAAGCAGTTCGGGCTCGGCCTGGCGACCGCGGTGCTGCTGGACGCGGTGCTGATCCGCTGCGTCATGGTCCCCGCCGTACTGCGCCTCTTCGGTGACCGGGCCTGGTGGCTGCCGCGCGGTCTCGATCGCGTTCTCCCGAAGATCGCGCTGGAGAAGGACTGAACCCGGATTCGTCGACAGGGCCCCAATCACCGACCCAGGTCGTCCCGAGCGACCCCGTTTCATGGGCTGACCTACGAGATGGTGGGTTGGCACCCCGGAATCCGGTACGCCAACCCACCATCGGATGGGTCAGCCCATCAAAGGGCGCGAGCACGTGGGCCGCCTACCACCTGGACGAGTTGCCGAACCGGCGGACAAACACCGTGGCACCGACAAGACTAGGCACCGGCGGCCGCGACGGCCGCTCCACGGATCCGGGCTAGACGGTCAGTTGGCCGAAGCGGAGCATGCCGGTCGCGGCATCCTGCTCCGGTGGCAGGTACACGCGCTGGATGGCGACCACGATCGCCTCCGCGATCACGTCGCGGAAGGCCGGGTCGGCCAGCCGGGCGGAGTCGTGCGGGTTGGTGACGTAGCCGATCTCCAGCCGGACGGCAGGCATCTTCGTCCGGCGGAGCAGATCCCAGGTCTTTTCGTGCGTGCGGCAGTTCAGCAGGTCGGTCCGCGCGACGATCTCGCGCTGTACCAGACCGGCGAACTGCTCACCGACGCTCGACGAGGCGCCGTGCAGGTCATTGCCGTAGTAGTACGTCGCGACGCCCTCGGCCTCGGGGTTCATCGACCCGTCGGTGTGTAGCGAGACACACAGGTTCGCATCCGTCTCGTTCGCGAACGCGGCCCGCGCCAGCTCGTCCGGCCCCTGATCGCGCCCACGCGACAAATACGCCCGTACGCCGGTCGCACCCAAGCGACCCTCGATCCGGGCGGCCAGGTCGTACGCGACGTCGGACTCGCGCAGGCCGGAACCCTCCCAGCCGTAGTCGAAACCACCGTGGCCCGGGTCGATCACCACGGTCTTGCCGGACAGCCGCGGCCCGGCGGCACGAACCGCCTCCGACGCGCGCAGGGCATCCGGCCGGCCGCCCGTCGCCATCGGCCGGATCCGCTGGAGTGCCTTGAACGTCGACGGACCACACGTCCCGTCGGCCGGCAAGCCCATGTTTCGCTGGAACTCGGTCACCGCGCGCTGGGTGTCCGGGCCGAAGATCCCGTCGATCCGGGCGACCGCGAACCCGAGATCCTGCAGCTTCGCCTGCAGCGAGAGGACGTCGTCACCGGTCAGCGGGTGCGAGACGACGTACGTCAGCAGCCGGTCGCCCAGCCGCCAGCGTGCGTCGTCGATCGCGCGGTACGTCTGCGGGCCGACGATCCCGTCGATCATCAGCCCGCGTTGCTGCTGGAACCCCCGGACGGCATGAGCGGTCGCTTCGTCGTAGACGTCGTGACCGCCGGCCAGCAGCCCGAGCCGCTGGAGCTTGCCGACGATCTCCGCGACCGCCTCACCGCTGTCGCCGATGCGGTACACGCCGTGCGGGCCAGACGGTGAAACTGCCATCAGTGCGTTCTCCTTGGCGGCCGGGGGATGTCCTGCGTCCTGCTTTCAGGCGGTGCTCCGTTATTCGGTGAAAGCCGCCAGCTCCTTGAGCAGCGCCGCCTTCGGCTTGGCGCCGACGATGGACTTGGCCAGTTCACCGTTCACGTAGACGTTGATGGTAGGGATACCCGTAACACGGTAGTTGCTCGGGGTGACCGGGTTCTCGTCCACGTTCATCTTCAGGAACGTGAGCTTGTCGCTGTGATCCTGCGCCAGCTCCTCCAGGATCGGAGAGACCTGGCGGCACGGGCCGCACCACTCGGCCCAGAAGTCCACCAGCACCGGCTTGTCACTCTTCAGTACGGTCTGGTCGAACTCGGCGTCGGTGACGGCGTTCATCTTCTCGCCCACGGGCGTGACTCCTTCAGTGGTTGTGCTGTTCAGACAGAGACAGACTGGGTGGCCGGGGCAGCGGCCGCGGTGGCCGCGTCCTCGAGCGCGGCCAGGAAGCGCTCGGCGTCCAGGGCGGCCGCACAGCCGGTGCCGGCGGCGGTGATCGCCTGCCGGTAGGTGTGGTCCACCAGGTCGCCGGCGGCGAACACGCCCGGCAGGTTGGTCTCGGTGCTGCCTTCCTTGACCAGGACGTAGCCCTCCTCGTCCAGGTCCACCTGACCCTTCACCAGCTCCGAGCGCGGGTCGTGCCCGATCGCGATGAACAGGCCGGTCACCGGCAGCTCCCGGGTCTCACCGGTCACGGTGTCCCGCAGGGTGACGCCGGTCAGCTTGTCCTCGCCGTTGATCCCGGCGACCTCGGAGTTCCAGGCGAACTCGATCTTGTCGTTCGCGAAGGCCCGGTCGGCCATGATCTTCGAGGCGCGCAGCTCGTCGCGGCGGTGCACCAGCGTGACCTTCTTGCCGAAGCGGGTCAGGAAGGTGGCCTCCTCGATGGCCGAGTCGCCACCGCCGACCACGGCGATGTCGTGCTCGCGGAAGAAGAAGCCGTCACAGGTCGCACACCAAGACACTCCGTGACCGGACATCCGGTCCTCGTCGGGGAGGCCGAGCTTGCGGTAGCCGGAGCCCATCGCCAGGATGACGGCCTTGGCCTTGTGCTGGGTACCCGCCGAGTCGGTGACCACCTTGATGTCACCGGTCAGGTCCACGGACACGATGTCGTCCGGCACCAGTTCGGCGCCGAAGCGCTCGGCCTGGGTGCGCATCTCGTCCATCAGCGCGGGGCCCATGATGCCCTCCGCGAAGCCGGGGTAGTTCTCCACCTCGGTGGTGGTCATCAGAGCACCACCAGCGGTGACGGAGCCCTCGAACACCAGCGGCTCCAGGCGGGCGCGCGCGGCGTACACGGCGGCCGTGTAACCGGCCGGGCCGGAGCCGACAATGATGACGTTGCGAACTGTGGACTCGCTCATGCAGGCGTTCCTCGTGTCGTCGAGACTTTGGTACGTCGTACTCAACGGATCCTAGAGGCCGACCATTCCCCTGCCCGGGGCGGAGGGTGGGGAAGTATTAATACGGTACCCATCACGGAGCCGGGTCACCGCATTGCCCGCTCAGCGGTTGCGCAGGGTCACCGTGGTGTCGTAGAACGGCGTGGCGACGTCCCCCGGTTCGCTACATCCGGTGACCGCGACGACCTGGATGTCGCGCGATGCTCCACCCTGTACGCCGATCAGGACGGCGCGCTTGCCGTCGACCTTGGCGGGCTGGACCAGCCGGAGCTGCGGGTTCGGCCGGCCGGAGGCGAAGACGCGGGCGCAGGCGATCTCGGCCGACGTGCCGTGCAGGACCGGGTCGTTGCTGTTCTCCAGCCAGCGCTGGGCGTCCGGGCCGATGTCGTTCGTGCTCAAAGTCGGTACCGCGCTCGGCAGCTGGGTCGGGTTGGTGTTGGCGGCGTTGTCGCCGGCCTGGTCCTTGGTGGTGATCACCACGCCCACGCCGATCGCCGCGACCAGCACGACGGCCGCGGCGGCACCCAGCAGCTTGGGCAGGTGCCGGCGCGGCTGGTCGCGGATCTGGGCCAGCGAGTGCACGCCGACGGTCGAAGCGCGCAGCACGGACTCCGAGACGATGACCGCGTCCAGGTGCTCGGCGACGTCGGCCGGCATCGGGATGTCCGTCCGGCCCTCCTCGGCGAGATCCTCGGACAGCTGGACGAGAGCGTCATACATCTGCTGGCAGTCCGGACAGGCCTTCACATGCTCACGAGCGCGATGCGCCTCGGCTGCGGGCAGCAGATTCTCGATCAGGTCGGCGATCGTGTCCGTATCCAGGTGCTCGAGGTGCTCACTGGTCGGCAGGCCGGAATCGGTCATCGGGAACTCGCCCCCTCATGGGAGGAACGCGGTGTGATCATCAGAGTGCTCCGGGTAGAGGCATGGAGGCCAGGTCGCAGTTAGGCGACCTCGCTTCGACGGAGTACCCGGTCATTCGGTTCCCACCGTTTCGGCGGCAGTTTTCTCCGGTACGTGGTCGGCGCCGGCCCGGGTCGTCTGCCAGTGCCTGAGCAGCGGCAGCAGCCGGGCCCGGCCGCGGGCGCAGCGGGACTTGACCGTGCCGGGGGCACAGCCGAGGATCGCGGCCGCCTCCTCGATCGAGTAGCCCTCCATGTCGACCAGGACGAGGGCGCTGCGCTGGTCGGAGTTGATCTGCTTGAGCGCGTTCAGCACGTCCAGCCGGCGCTCGCGGACCTCGGCCGGGTCGTCCTCGGTCGGTCCGGCCAGCTCGGCGGCGCGGTCCTCGTCCTCCGGCAGCGGGTCGGCGGCCCGCACCTGGCGCCGGCGGATCCGGTCCAGGCACGCGTTCACCACGATCCGGTGCAGCCAGGTGGTCACCTTCGCGTCACCGCGGAACGAGTCGGCCCGGCGGAACGCCGAGATGAACGCCTCCTGCAGCGCGTCCGCGGCCTCCTCGGGCTCGCCGAGGGTGCGGATCGCCACGGCCCACATGCGGTCCCGGTGCCGCTTGACCAGGAACCCGAACGAATCCGGGTTGCCGGCCACGTGCAGCCGGAGCAGCTCGTGGTCGTCGAGCTGGTCGTAGCTGGTCGGCCCACCCGGCGCGGCGGGCTGGGCGGCAGGCTCGGCCGCGCCGAACCGGGGGACATCCGACCGGGGCGGCGGAGTGGGGCCCGAGTCCAGGTGAGCCGTCATTTCTGGATTGTGACCTCCGAGATCGTGCCCCGGTACTTGCCGCCGTCTTCCTTCGGCAGCTTGGTCAGCCAGACCAGAACGTACTGCGTCTCGGTCGGCGCCGACGGGGTAAGAGACACCGTACCCTCGGGCTGGTCCTCTTGGTCGGCGACCGGCTTCCAGCCGCTGACGGCGCCCGGCGACTTGGTCGGGTCATCCTTCGGGATCAGCATCTGCACGCTGCTGCCGTCACCCTTGAGCGTGACCGCCACCTTGGACACCGCGGTCGGAGCACCCAGGTTGTAGATGATGCCGACGCCCGGCTTCTGGCCGCCGAGGTTCGGCCGGCTGTACGACTGGGTCGTCCAGGTCGTACTCGCCTTGCCGTCGTAGGTGTTGGGCACGTCGTCCGGGTGCTCGTTGCCGTTGCCGTCCGGCTCCGGATCGAAGTCCTTGGCGCTGACGATCTTGGCCGGGCCGCCGGTCGCCGACGGAGTCGTGCTGGTCTGCGGTGCGCTGCTCTTGGTGTCGCCGGAGTCGGTGCCCTGGTCGTTGTTCATCGCGCCCTTGAGCAGGAACTGGGCCATCAGGACCACCGACAGCAGCGCCAGGACGGCGAGCAGGATCAGGATCCGGCCACCCCACGAGCCCCTCGGCTTCGGCTTCGGGTCGTCGGCGCGGCGCCGGCCGTTCCCGTTCGACGGCGGCGGCTGGCGCCGGATCGGCCGGGTCTCGGGAGCGGTCGCGTACGCCGAATGCTGCTGGTGACCGTTGTTCGACTGGTACGCCGACTCGTAGGCCGGCGGGGTCGGGTCGAGCGCCGGCGGGGGCGTCTGCGGAACCACCTGGGTGGCGTCGTCGATGCTGCCGTTCTGCCGGGCGACCTGGACGGTCTCGTCCATCTGGTTCGGCGGCTCGTGCGAGCTGCCGACGATTCCGGACAGCGCCGCGGACAGGCCGGCGGCGCTGGTGATCGGCGGCGCGTGGTGCCGCGGCGGGTCGCTCGAGCAGCCGGTCGCAGATGTCGTCCAGCGAGCGCGGTACGCCGGCTCGCACCTGGCGCGGACTGAGCAGCCGGCCGTGCTCGACGGGCGCGGGCTGCAGACCCCAGGCCGGAGCCGGGCCGGGCCACCGACCGGTGAGCGAGGCGAAGAGCAGTTCACCGAGCGCGTACACGTCCTGCTCGGGCGAACCCGGGCCGGACGACCGCAGTGCCGCCTCGGTGGCGAGGCCGACGACCTTGATCGCGCCCGCGTCCGTGACCACGACCGTCGAGGGGCTGATCGATCCATGCGCGTGGCCGGTGCGGTGCAGGTTCTCGAGCGCTTCGGACACCTCGCGGGCCAGCCAGCCCGCTTGCTGCCCGGTCAGCGGGCCGGTGCCGAGCATCCGCTCGAGCGGACGGCCGCCGGCCCACTCGCGGACGCAGTACGTGACGCCGTCCTGCATGTCGCAGTCGAGCACCCGGAGGAAGCGCGGGTCGGCCGCGGCGGCGGCTCGCCGCGCGGCGTCGAAGAGCAGGTTGGTTCGTGGATCGCCGACCGGCAGGACATCCACGACGACGGCCCGGCTGAGCACCTCGTCCACTGCCCGCCACACCCGCGCACCGTCGATCTCCGCGAGTAACTCGGCGATCCGGTACCGGCCGGCGAGCAGGGCACCAGGACTGACGGTCTGGTTCGACACGGTGTCTCTCGCCCTCCTCGATGCACTGGTCGGCCTGCGTCTGCCACTCCGGACCCTGTCGGCGGGAGTCCGTTGGCAGCCCTATGTTAGTGCCCCTCTGACCCGACTAGTGGTGCACGAGTGCACAAGACCCCATAAGTGGTGCACGAGTTCACAAGCGGCTCGGTTCAGCGGCGGCCGGGCAGTTTGGATGTGACCACCGCCACCACGTCGTTCACTTCGTGGATCCGCAGTACCCTCGCCACCCCGGCGTACACGGGCAGCATCACGATGGCCGCGACGGCGAGCTGGAGGACGGCGGCGAGCGGTCCGGACCAGTCGACGACCTGCTCGAACAACCACAGGACGGCGCGGGCGACACCGGCTCCGAGGACGGCGGCGATCACCATTGCGAGCAGCGGGAAGCCGATACCGGCGCCGTTCACCCGCGGCACCCGCCGCCGCAGCACCGGCCGGGAGATCAGTACGGCGACCAGGTAGGTGAGCGCGTACGCCGCACCCAGGACGACACCGCTGAAGCGCAGGTGCTGCGCGTCCAGCAGCACCCGGACCCCGATCACGGCCGCCGCGATATTCGTCGCCGCGATCAAGCACTGCAGGAAGAACGGCGTCCGGGTGTCCTCGAAGGCGTAGAAAGTGCGCAGCTGGAAGTACTGCACGGTGAACGGGACGAGCCCCAGCGCGAGCGTCATCAGCGTGTACGACATCAGCGTCAGGTTGTCCTTGCCGGAGCCGTAGCCGGCGATCACCGTGACGATCGGGTAGGCGAACGCGATCATCGCGGCCGCCGCCGGAACGACGATCGCGAGGGTCTGCCGGATCGATCGGGCCGACAGCCGTTCCACCTCGGTCACATTGCCGTCGGCCGCGAGCGCCGACATCTGCGGTAGCGCCGCGGTCGCGAGCGAGACGGTGACGATGCCGTGCGGCACCAGGATGATCAGCATCGCGGTGCTGTAGGCGAACAGACCGGCCTTCGCGCCCGGGTCGCCCGACGCGCTACCGGCGATGGCGAGCCGCGTGACCACCACCAGCGTCACCTGGTTCACCGCGACGAAAAGAACCGTCCAGATTCCCAATCGGGCAGTGTGACCGAGCCCGGTGCCGCGCAGACCGAACTTCGGACGGATAGTTATGCCCACTCGCCCTCAGATACGGCAGCAGCACCAGCAGTTGTACGGCGATGCCCAGCGTGTGCCCGAGTCCGAGCAGCAACTCCTCGCCGTGGCTGTAGGTGGCCGGCGGATCGCCGGTCCGGTAGATCAGCAGGAAGATCACGATCGAGGCGCACGCGACGACGTTGTTCGCGATCGGCGCCCACATCATCGGGCCGAACCGGCGCCGCGCGTTCAGCACCTGGCCGACCAGCACGAACGCCCCGTAGAAGAAGATCTGCGGCAGGCACAGCCGGACGAACATCACCATCGACGCCCGCTCGGGCGCCCTGGACGGATCCTTCAACTCGTCCGGCATGTACAGGTCGGCGATCGCCGGTGCCAGCAGCACGCATCCGACCGTCACGACCGCCAGCACCACGAAGCCGAAGGTCAGCAGCCGGTTGGTGAAATCCTGGCCGCCGTCGTCGTGGTTCTTGATCGCGCGGACCAGTTGCGGGACCAGCACGGTGTTGAACACACCGCCGGCCAGCAGGATGTAGAGGCTGTTCGGGATCGTGTTCGCGGCCGTGAAGATGTCGCCGCGCAGCGCGGTGCCGATGGCGGCCGCGAGCAGGGCGATCCGGACGAATCCGAGCAGGCGCGACAGCACGGTTCCGGCTGCCATCACCGCCGCGGAGCGCAGGGTGCGGTCAGCCATCCTTCGAACCGACTCCTTCTTTCAGGGAATCGCCGGTCGGACCGTCGGGGCGGGCGGTGTCGTCCACCGGCTCAGGGTGCAAAGGGTCGGGGCTGGCTCGCTCGTCCACCGCCTCCGGTCGACGGAGCCGGCGGTGACGGGTGCCGGCGTTCGGTGCGGATCCGCCGGTAGATCCGGACGAACGACGTACCGAACAGCAGCGCGCAGGCGGCGCCGACCAGGATCCAGCCGACGCTGCCGTACTGACTGGCCTGGATCAGCAGCTCCTGGGACTTGCCGACCGGCCGGCCGGACGCGGTGATCACCTGGGCGCTGGCCCGGATCAGGCCGTTCTGCTCGGCGCTCGCGTTGATCCGCGGGGTGAACTTCTGCTTCGGAGCCAGGATCCTGGTCTGCTGCGGTTCGATCCGCAGGTCGGTCCGGTTCGACGGCGCAACCACGATGCCGACCCGGACGGACTAGTCCGGTGTCGTTCGTGATGGTCAGCGGGAAGGTGCCCTTGCTGCCGGCCAGGTTGACCTTGATCTCCCGGCGCTCGCCGTTCACCACGTTGTTGACCAGGTGCACCTTGGACAGCTGAAGATTCACCGAGCCGAGCTCGACCGCGGCGAAGCGCTGGGCCTCGTCCGGCGAACTCGCGCCAGCTGATCGACGTCGCGCGCAGCAGCCCCTCCGGGATGCTCTCCGGCATGTCCTCGGTGGGGCTGGCCAGCAGATCCTTGAACGTGGTGCGTCGCCTGGTCGAGTTGCGCGACGTCGTTCAGCTGGTCGGTGCTCAGGACGGCGTTGGACTGCGGCGCGGCCGGGCCCTTGATCACCGGCGGTCTCGGCGTTGCGGCCACGACCTGGTCGACGCTGGTGGCGTTGATCCACGGCAGTGCCAGGTCTCCGGCCAAGCGCAGCGGTGGCGCGGCCGGTGGAGTCCCAGCCACGTGGCGGTACGGCGACAACCGAAGCGGTGCCCTTGCTACTGGAGGCGATCAGCGCGGTCTCGGCCGCGAACCGCTGCCGGACCTGGATCGGATTCTCGTCGGTGTCCTGATCCGGACCGCCGGAGGTCAGTGCGGAGTTCGGCCACCACGGTGCGAACCGTGTCCCGCGGACCCTCCGGCGTACTGATGTCGTATACCGGAGAGGTGGCCGACAGGGACGGGCGCTCGGCGGCCGGCCAGGAGCCGGTGCTGACCAGGTTCAGGGTCCGATCGATCGCGCCGGGGAAGCCGTTGGAGGCGGCGCCGAGATAGCGGCTGGCGGCCGCGCCGTCCTCCAGCCAGAGACCGTTGGTCGAAGCTGGGCGGCACGTTGGTGGAGGTGGGCGGCAGGATGAACCCCTCGGTGCGGATCCGGGCGTCCCGGACCAGCTCCTTGCAGCGGGTCACCCGCGTCGAGCAGGCCGGCGATGTCCGGGTCGCCGTACGGGAGCAGGACGACCTGGTTGCCGCGGGCCTGGCTGGCGTCGAACGCCTTCAGCCAGGCGTCCACGACGGTCCGGCCGGTGCCCGAGGTGGTCTTGCCGTCCGTCGCCGACGACGTCGTAGCCCTCCTTGACGATCGAGCGGGCCTCGTCGAGCATCGCGGGGTCGACCAGCCAGGTGACCTTGCGCTTCTTGCCGAGGGCGAGCAGTCGGCCGAGCCGGCCGGTCGGTGCCATCGACTCGGCCAGCGACTCGTTGGTGAACGTTCCTGCCGCCGAGCTGGGTCGGCCGATGCTGCAACGGGATGACCAGCGACGTGTTCACCGTGCGGGTCAGCGGCTGCTCGCCGATCACCGGCATCAGCGTGCGGGCCCGGCCGACGGTGAGCCGTCCTGTCCGCCCTGCGGCTGTACCGCGGAACACGACGCCTACCACGTAGACCCCGGTCTGCCGTGCTGATGCGCCACTCGTTCCACGGGACCTTGAGGCTGAACTGCACCGATGCGTTCGGTGCCAGCGGGGTGTCGTACTGCTGGAACACCCCGGTGTCCGGAGTGGTCATCCGGCTGCAGCTGACCCGGTCGTTCATCGCCAGGTCCTGCTCGGTGGAGACGGCGGCGATCTCGGCCGCCGTGGACAGGCGGTGGGTCCGGTCGATACAGGCCAGCGCCTGCGGTGCCTCGAGGGTCTGGGTGCTGGTGTTCCGGACGCTGCCCTTGATCAGCACCTCGTCCCCGGGCTTCGGCGCGACCGGTCCGAACGAGTCGATGCTGACCTGGACGACCGGGTCGGCGACCGGCGCCGCGACGGTCGGCGACGTGCCGAGAGTCGCTGCCGTCGCAGCGATCAGCAGGCCCGCTGCCGCTGCCGCGGAGAGCCTCAGTCGCCGTCTGAACACGCCGTCACCGTAACCTAGTTCCCCGTGTCACCCTTTGCCGACCAGTCAGCCCCTGCCGGATCGTTGTCCGCCGTCCAGCGGCGAGCCGTCCAGGCGTTGCTGGAGATCGCGCCGGTCGTGGACGAACTCGGGTCCCGGTTCGACCGGCGCCGGCCACGAGATCGCCCTGGTCGGCGGTCCCGTCCGGGACATTCTGCTCGGCCGGGGGAGCAAGGACCTGGACTTCGCCACCTCAGCGCACCCCGATGTGATCGAGCGGTTGCTGTCCGGCTGGGCGGACCATGTCTGGGATATCGGCAAGGCGTTCGGCACCATCGGTTGTCGTAAGGGCGAGTGGGTTCTGGAGATCACGACGTACAGGTCGGAGTCCTACGATCCCACCTCGCGCAAGCCCGAGGTGTCGTACGGCGACAGCCTCGAGGGCGACCTGGCCCGGCGCGACTTCGCCATGAACGCGATGGCGATCCGGCTGCCGTCGCACCAGTTCGTCGACCCGTACGGCGGGATCGCGGACGTCGCGAACAAGGTGATCCGGACGCCTGGCACCCCGGAGGACTCGTTCTCCGACGACCCGCTGCGGATGATGCGGGCGGCCCGCTTCGCCGCCCAGCTCGGGTTCACGCCGGACCCGGCGGTGGTGACCGCGATGACCGCGATGGCCGACCGGATCACGATCGTGTCGGCCGAACGCGTCCGCGACGAGCTGATCAAGCTGATCTGCGCCGACCACCCGCGGATCGGCCTCGACCTGCTGGTGACCACCGGCCTGGCCGAGCACGTGCTGCCCGAGCTGCCCGCGCTGCAAGCTGGAGCTGGACGAGCACCACCGGCACAAGGACGTCTACCAGCACTCGCTCACCGTCCTCGATCAGGCCATCGATCTGGAATCGCGTCTCCCTGTTCCGACGCCGGATTTCGTCGTTCGGTTCGCTGCGCTGATCCACGACATCGGCAAACCGAAGACCCGGCGGTTCGAGGGCGCGGGCAAGGTGACCTTCCACCACCACGACGTGGTCGGCGCGAAACTGGCCCGGAAGCGGATGAAGGCGCTGCGGTTCAGCAACGAGCAGATCGACCAGGTCAGCCAAGCTGATCGAGCTGCACCTCCGCTTCCACGGGTACGGCGGCGGCGAGTGGACCGATTCCGCCGTACGGCGCTATGTCCGCGACGCCGGCGACCAGTTGGACCGCTTGCACGTCCTGACCCGCGCCGACTGCACCACCCGCAACCGGCGCAAGGCCGAGATGCTGCGGGCCGCGTACGACGACCTCGAGGAGCGGATCGCGCGGCTGCAGGAGCAGGAGGAACTCGATGCCCTCCGTCCCGATCTCGACGGCAACCAGATCATGGAGATCCTCGGCATCCCGCCGGGCCGCGAGGTCGGCGAGGCCTACAAGTTCCTGATGAACCTCCGCCTCGACCAGGGACCGCTCGGCGAGGACCAAGCCCGCGAGGAACTGCTCCGCTGGTGGTCCGAGCGCTAGATCGCCTGCGCCGGCACGGACGCGTACGCCGTGGCGATCACGATCGGCTGAGGGCGGATGCGCGTGCGTACGTCGTGGTGCTCGCTACCGACCGTGATCGAGGCGACCGGGAGTGCCGGGTCGATCGAGTTGGTCAGGTAGGCGGCGTCGTACGTCGGGAGGTCGGTCAGCGGGACCGGGATCGTGTCGAAGGTGTCGAGGCCCCGTTGGAGGGTCTGCTGGCGGATGCCGGGCAGGACCGGTGCGGACGGGAACACGATCGTGGTGCCGCGGGCGAAGCAGATGTTCCAGATCGACGCCTCGGAGATCTCGCCGGTCGTGGTGTGGAAGACGGCATCGTCGTACCCGGCGAGCTCCGCCTGCCGGCCGTAGTACACGAGGTCGAAGGTGCCGGTGTGCTTGAGGTGCGGGAGAGCGCGCTCGTGCTGGAACGCGAGCAGTCGCGGCGGTCGTACGCCGGGTTCGATCGGTGGGCTCGACGCGGATCAGCAGGTTGGGTTCGGCGTCGTCGGGGCGAACACGTTGACGCGGATCGAGAGGTCGCCGGAGCCGACGGGTCGAGCGCGGTTCGTAGATAGGTGCGGACGCGGTCGGCGGAGACGGGCCGGCCGAAGACCTCGCGGGAACTGCGGTCGAGGCGGTCGAAGTGCAGGTCGAGACCGTCGACCCAGACCGTCCCGGACCTGCATCGAGGTGAAATGGCCGTAGCTATTGCTCTGAGCAATCCCGGGTCGACGGTCCGCAGAGGTACGCCGTTCAGCAGTAGCGACTCGGTCACGTCCCAGTCTGACCTGACCGTACTGGTCTACCCTCGCGCTGTGGACGTCTTGAGCATCATCGGGTGGGGCGGATCCGCGCTGGTCGTGTGGTCGTTGCTACAGACCCGGATCCTGCGATTGCGCATCCTGAATCTGATCGGCTGCGTGATCCTGGTCGGCTTCAATCTCGCGATCGGTGTCTGGCCGATGGTCGGCATGAACGCGGTGCTGGCAGTGATCAACGTGGTGCATCTGTGGCGGCTGCTCCGGCACCGGCACGACCAGGCCGAGTACACCGTGCTCCAGGTCAACGACTCCGACGCCTACCTCGACTACGTGCTCGCCCGGCACGAGAAGGACATCAGCCGGTTCAACCCCGGTTTCACGGTCGGTGCGAGTCCGTACGCGTTCCTGGTCCAGCACGGCGACCGAACCGTCGGCGTCGTCCTGGCCCACGACGCGGGCGCCGGCCGCGCCCAGATCGACCTCGACTACGTGCTGCCGAAGTACCGCGACTTCACCCCCGGTGAGTTCGTCTACCGCCGCAGCGACGTCTTCACCGACCAGGGCTTCCGCCAGGTCCTCGCCCCGCCCCGGATGCGCGAGTCCAAGCCCTACCTCAACAAACTCGGCTTCCACCCCGACGGCGACGACCTCGTCCTGAACCTGTGATGTACGCGGCAGGTCCGTGGGTCTCCGGAAACAAGAGTGCGCCAGGTGACCGGGATGTTCCGAAAAGCGAAGCCCTCGGGCGCTCTGTCGGCGGCGGTACCCCAGGATGCCGACGCTCCGGCGCCCGGCAGCTTCTGGTGGATTGGACAAGAGATAGCGGTTCTTGTGCTGGATGTGTGGATCAGGTGAGTGCGGTCGGTAGGGGTGTGCAGTTCGACAGGAGGTGTCGGTCCCAGGGGGCTGTCGGATCGAGGTACTCACGCTTGGAGTCGGCGCGGCCGGGGCGGACACGTCCTGTTGAGTTGCACGCTTCAGCCACCATCGGCCCCGTGCCGGGGCGGGCGACAGCGCCGGGCGGTTGCCGCTTGGACAGCCCGCCGCCCCAACCCGTGGGAGTTCGACGATCGACGTGATCTGATGAGCCGGTGAGGTCACTGGAGGAGATTGCCGCGGGAGTTCGCACAGGCACGGTCGATCCCGTCGAGTTGGTCGATCAGGCGCTGGCCCGAGCGGACGAGACCGCTTCGTTGAACGCGATCGTGCACCTGGACGCCGAGGGCGCCCGGAAGGCCGCCGCCGGCCATGACCGGACCGGTCCGCTCGCCGGTGTGCCGGTCCTGGTCAAGGAGATCGTCGAGGTCGAGGGTCTGCCGTACCGTTGCGGGTCCGCCTCAATGGACGAGATCGGTCGCCACGACGCAGACGTCGTACGACGGCTCCGCGCGGCCGGCGCGATCGTCATCGGGCTCAGCCACAGCCACGAGTTCGCCTACGGATGCACAGGTACGTCGAACCGCGTCGGGCCGTGCCGCAATCCGCATGACCCCGCACGGATGACCGGTGGATCCAGTGCAGGCGCGGCGGCCGCAGTGGCGGCCGGCGTGGTGCCGTTGGCGATCGGCACGGACACCGCCGGGTCGGTGCGGATCCCCGCAGCGTTGTGCGGTGTCGTTGGCTTCAAGCCCGCCTACAACACGCTGTCCACCGAGGGTGTCTTCCCGTTGGCCCAGAGCCTCGACCACGTAGGCGTCCTCACCCGGACGGCCGCGGACGCCGCCTACGCTCTCGCAGCCCTCGCCGGTACTCGGGTCGACGTGCGGACCACACCACCTCGACTCGGGGTAGTCACCAACCCGGAGTACCTCGAGGCCACAGCGGACGTAGGTGGTGCGTGGTCGAGCGCATTGGCCGGTCTTGCCGCGGCCGGTGCCGTCCTCACCGACGTACAGCTTCCGGACTGGTCCACCAGCTTCCAGACAGCCGCTGACCTGCAGGGTCCTGAGGCGGTGGCGAGCCACGCCGGCCGTTCCACCGAGCTGTACCAGCCCGACGTCCAGCAACGCCTCCGCGAGGCCGCTGAAGTCCCGGTCACCAGATACGAGCAGGCAAAGGAGCAAGCCTTGGTCATCACCGCCGAGCTGAACGACATCCTCAGCGGTGTGGACGCGATCATCACGCCGACCGTCCTGACGACTGCGCCCCTGATCACCGCGGCCGACACCCAGGAGGGTGGTCTCGCGGTACGTGCGCAACTGCTGAAGAACACCCGCTTGGCCAACCTCACCCGGTACCCGGCCGTCAGCGTCCCGGTGCCGACCGGCGGTCTGCCGGTCGGCCTCCAGGTCATTGCCTCCACCAACAACCAGGCCGCGGCGGTCGCGAACTGGATCGAAGGTCAGCGGTAGAGCCGGAGATCGGCGAGACTCCACCAGTTCCCGGCGCTATCGGTCGAGGTGATCCGCAGATACCGCGCCTCGCACCGGCCGTACGTCGATCGTGCTCAGCTGACCGTTCGACGTACCGGACGCGACCGTCCGCCAGGTGACACCGTCGTTGCTGACGGCAACCTCCCGGCCGCGGGCGTAGTCGCCGATGTTGCCGCCGCTGTCGAGCGCGACCTGCCGGAACGTCTGCGCCTTGCCGAGATCGACCTGAACCCACTGACCGGGCGCCTGCGCCTCCTCGCTCGTCCACACCGTCGAACCATCCGCGTCGATCGCCAGCCCGGCCTCGGTCCCGTTCACCGACGCGGTCGCCGTCGCGCCCTCGAGTGAGACCGGCTGTGGCACGTCCGCCGACACGCGGTCCCAGGTGAAGGTTGCGATCGAACCACCGGGCAGTTCGTACTCGAAGGACTTGTCGCCGACCGCCACCGCGAAGCTTCGTGGGTCGTCGTTCTCGTTGTGGACAAGGAGCGCCGTCGAGCCATCCGGGTTCCGGAAGGCCGCGGACATCAGTTGCCCGTTCCACCCCGTCGTCCCGTACGACGTACTCCCGATCCGGACCGCGCCCGCCTTCACGAACTTCGACAGGTGCCCGATCGTGTAGTACTCGGCGTCGGTGGTGACCGTCCCGTCCGGTTGCAGTGTGACCAGCCCGGTGCAGGTGTCGCAGCCGCCGAGATGCGGGCCGCCGGTGGAGTCGAGCGCGATGTTCCAGTTGACCACCGACTTGGCCCAATTGCGCGTGGTGCCGAGCATCAGATTGCGCGCGTGCCAGGTGAGCGTGCCGCGGAAGATCTGTGGCGGGGTATCGTCGGTCCGTGCGAACCGGAGCACTCGGTGAACCAGATGCCCTTCGACGGGAAGGCGTTGTGCAGAGCGGTCTGGGCCGACGCGTCGCCGGAGTAGCAATGGTACGCCGTACCCGCGATCCACTTGGCCGCCGGCGTACTGAGGAGCTTGTAGGGGTAGTCGGTCTCCGGGTCCTCGCCGGGCGGCGTGGAGGCGATGTCACCGGGGTGGGTGGTCCAGTTGTGGTCGTAGCCGAGGATCTTCGTCCGTGGACTGGCCTTGTGCAGCAATGGACCCAGGGCGGTGATCACTGCTGCTTCTTGGCGAACCGGCATGTCGGTGCCGGGGTAGGCGCTCGGCTTGCGGTTCTGCGGCTCGTTCTGCACGGAGAGGAAGTCGACCGGTACGCCGGCCTTCGCGTAGGCCTGGACGAACTTCACCAGGTAGCGCGCATAGGCGTCGTACACCGCGGGGTCGTCCTTGAGCCGGCCGCCGACCAGCGAGTCGGCAGTCTTCATCCAGGCCGGCGGGCTCCACGGCGTGGCCATGACCTTGAGCGCCGGGTTGAGCTGCTTGGCCCGCCGGAGCAACGGCAGGACCTGCTGCTGGTCATGCGCGATGCTGAACTGCAACAGCTCGAAGTCGGTCTGCCCGGCCGGTACGTCGTCGTACGTGTAGTGCTCGGCCTCGGCGGTGAAGTCGGACGACCCGACCGGCTGCCGCAGGAAGCTCACGCCGATGCCTTGCTTCGGATCGAAGAGCTTGCGCAGCGTCTGCTCGCGGTCCCCCGGGCTGAGCCGGTAGAGCACGTTCGCCGACGAGTCGGTGATCGAGGCGCCGAACCCGTCCATCGTCTGGTACGACGTCCTCGGGTCGACCGTGATCGTCGTACGGTCACTGGCTCCGCGCTCGAAGGTGACCGGCGCGCGCTCGTGTAACAACTCGGCCCGGTCGGGGGTCGTGACCCACACGTGGACCTGGGACGACGGGGGATGGGCCTGGGCGGCGGCGGGACCGGTGAGCGAGGCCGCGGCCAGCGCCAGGGCGACTCCGAATGCCTGTGTTCTCATCGCACTCCTCAATGAAACACGACTGCAACAATCCGCCTCAGAAAACGCTCCTGCATCAGCACTGTCAAGACCTGGGAGCCGTGCTCTAGAGTGCTGAGCGTGAAACAAAGCGATGTAACGAATGCCTAGGAACCGCGCCACTGTGCGCGAGGTCGCGGCGGCGACCGGGGTGTCGATCGCGACCGTATCCCGGGTGCTCAACCAGCAGGGCAGTGTCGCGCCGGAAACCCGGCGGCTGGTCGAGCGCGCGGTCGACGAGCTGGGGCTGCGTGCACCGAGCCCCCGCGGCGGTACGGCGAAGCCCGTCGCCGGAGCCGTGTACGTGCGCTGTCCTTATGTACTGACCGACTACTTCGGCCTGATCGTGTCGTCGATCGCGGAGGCGCTCGACCGGCAGGGGCGGCAGGTCGTCCTCAACGCGGGTGAGGCGGCACAGTACGAGCAGGCGCTGTCCCGGCTGCCGGCCCAGCGCGAGATCGGCGGCGCGATCCTGATCCTGCCGCCGGAGTCGAGCGAGGAGCTGGTCCGGCTCAGTGACCGCCGGTTCCCGTTCGTGGTGGTCGATCCGCGGACCACGTTGCCGCGCGACATCGTGTCGGTCTCGGCCGCACACCACTCCGGCGCCCGCCAAGTCACCGCCCATTTGACCTCGCTCGGCCACACGCGCATCGGCGTCGTCGCCGGGCCGCGTGAATGGCTCGCCGCGGACACCCGGCTGAGCGGCCACGCGGCCGCCCTCGCCGAGGCCGGCATCCTTCCTGACCCGTCGCTCACGCGCCACGTCGAGCCGACCATCGCGCACGGCTATCGAGCCGCGGCCGAGCTCCTCGACCTCGATCCACGCCCCACCGCTTTGGCCGCCTTCAACGACAAAACTGCGCTCGGCGCGCTGCAGGCAGCCGCCGATCGTGGTCTGTCCGTCCCTGGTGATTTGTCGATAGCTGGATTCGACGACATCGACCTGAGCCGCGCGACCACACCGCAACTCACGACCGTCCGCCAGCCGTTGCAGGAGATGGGCCGGATGGCGGTCAGCCTGCTGATCCGCCTGCTCGACCGCCACGAGCTCGAGGCTTTGCACGTCGAGCTCGCGACCGAGCTGATCGTCCGCGGGAGCACAGGGCCGAGGGTGTCCACAATCAGGTCTTAGGAGTGCGCGAAACGGCTCGGTTGTGGCAGGTTTTAGTCATGAACCTTCGGATCGGGATTGCCGGGATCGCCATCGAGTCCAGCACCTTCTCGCCGCATCGGGCCGGCCTGGCGGACTTCGACGTACGCCGTGGTGCGGAGCTGCTGCGTCGGTACGAGTTCCTCGACGCCGAGTGGGCGCAGGGCGTCGAGTGGGTACCGCTGCTGCACGCGCGCTCACTGCCCGGTGGCGCCGTCCTGCCGGAGGTGTACGACGATCTGTCCGCCGAGATCATCGACCTGATCGGGTCCGCCGGTGAGCTGGACGGGTTCTTCTTCGACATCCACGGGGCGATGAGCGTGGTCGGGCGGCAGGACGCCGAGGCCGATCTGGCCACCCGGGTCCGGGCCGCCCTCGGGCCTGACGTCCTCATCTCGGCCTCGATGGACCTGCACGGGAACGTCTCCCGCGAGCTGGGCACGGCCGTCGACCTGATCACCTGCTACCGGATGGCGCCGCACGAGGACGCGATGGAGAGCCGGGAGCGAGCGGCGCGCAACCTGGTCGAGCGGATCCGGTCCGGGCTGGGCAAGCCGAGCAAGGCTTGGGTCCAGGTGCCGGTGCTCTTGCCTGGGGAGAAGACCTCGACGCGGATCGAGCCGGCCGCATCGATCTATCACCGGGTGGCCGAGATCGCCGATGAGCCCGATGTACTCGATGCCGCGGTCTGGGTCGGGTACGCCTGGGCCGACGAGCCGCGATGCCGTGCGGCCGTGGTTGTGACGGGCGACGATCAGGAACTGATCACGGCACGTGCGACCGAGCTGGCGCAGTCCTACTGGGGTGCCCGGGAGGACTTCGCCTTCGTCGCCCCGACCGGCACGCTGGAGGAGTGCGTGGCCGCCGGTCTCGCGAGTACGGCGCGGCCCTTCCTGATCAGCGATTCCGGTGACAACCCGACGGCCGGTGGTGCCGACGACGTGTCCTGGACCCTGGGGCAACTGCTCACGGTCGACGAGCTGACCAGCGGCAGTGCGACCGCGATCCACGCGAGCATCCACGACGCCGATGCGGTCGCGGCCTGTGTCGCGGCCGGCGTCGGCAACCCGGTCCAGGTCGCCGCGGGCGGGAAGATCGACTCCGGTCCGTCGGGTCCGGTCGAGCTGGCGGGCACGGTGTTCTCGTTGTCGGAGGACCCGGTCGGCGGCACGGTAGCGGTGATCAAGGCCGGCGGTCTGCACTCGATCCTCACCTCACGCCGCAAGCCCTACCACCACATCGCCGACTTCACGCTGCTCGGACTCGACCCGGCCGGCACCGACCTCGTGATCGTGAAGATCGGCTACCTCGAACCGGAGCTCTACAAGCTGGCCAAGGACTGGCTGCTCGCGCTCACCCCCGGCGGCGTCGACCAGGACCTCCTCCGCCTCGGCCACCACGGCGTCCTGCGGCCACTGTTCCCGTTCGACCCCGACATGGCCGACCCCGACCTCACCCCAGAACTCCTCCCGCCGTCCCAGTAACGCGCGGTCACTCCTGCGTCGCGCGGTCCGATCGGTTGAGGACGATGGTGCAGCTCGACAGGAAGTGTCCGCTGCTCGAGCTGGCGCCAAGCGTGGGCAGTCGCGCGGTCGGTGGGTAGTGGGCGTGTACGTCCTGTCGATCTGCCCCGGAACCGACCGCGGAACCCCGGTCGGACGGCTGCCGTGGCGGGCTCGGCCGGTGCGTCCGGTCTCAAGCCGGCGTCGGCCGTGAGCTGTTCGGCCGGCGCTCGACGAGCGGTTCTGGAAGGTGGTGGCGGCGTAGGCTGGCGGGCGGGGGTGCGCCGTGAGTGCTCGTGGCGGTGGGGAGTCGGGGCGGTCGGTTCGGGGGGAGGCTCGGTGGCCGAGTGTGGCCGCCGTGCTGGTCGGCATGTTGTTGACGCTGGCGCGCCCGAAGGACGTGCGTCTGTTGCCGGTGTATGTGCTGCCGGCGATCGAGGTCGTTTTGCTGGCGGTGCTGGTGGTGCGGGATCCGGGACGGATCGACAAGCGGTCGTCGTTCCTGCGCGGTGTGTCGATGGCGGTCGTGGCGTTGCTGGTGCTGGACGCACTGGCAGCGACGGTGCGGCTGATCGCCGCACTGATCCACGGCGGGTCGATGACGAACTCACCCGCGAAGCTGCTCGCGGCCGGCACTGTCGTGTGGTTGTCGAACCTGATCGCGTTCGCCTTGCTGTACTGGGAACTGGACGCGGGCGGCGCCGCCAACCGCGCTCACCGGATGCCGCGGTACCTTGACCTTGCCTTCACGCAGCAGCTCAGCCCCGAGATCGCGAGACCGGGCTGGCGGCCCGGGTTCGGCGACTACTTGTACCTGGCGCTGACCACCTCCACCGCGTTCAGCCCGACCGACGTGATGCCCGTGGCGCTGTGGGCCAAGCTGTCCATGGGCCTCCAGTCCCTGATCTCCCTAGCCGTCGTGGGCCTCGTGATAGCCCGCGCAGTCAACGTCTTCACCTGACGCTCAGACTTACAGCTTGCGGAGGGTGTGGAGCGCGTCGATCGCGTGGTCGACCAGGTGTTCGGCGGAGTACGGGCGCTCGTCCTCAGCCAGCCCGGACCACTCGATCGCGAGGTCCTCGGCGTACGCGAGCCAGGCGTGGACCAGCATGTACTCGCGGGACGCGGGTTCGTCGGCGACCTCCGGCGTACCGATGTACGTCAGGATGCGCTTGGTCAGTCCGGCGCGGGTCTCGTCGTACACCTCGACCGCGAAGACGTCACCGCCGGCGGCACCGCGGACGAACGAGATGTACGCCGGCCGCCGCCGGGCGATGAACGCGACGAACTGCGTGAGCATCTCCCGCAGTTTGCCCTCCGGCGGGAGTGACTCGTCCGGCTTCGTGACCCGCAGCAGGCGCCGCCCGGCCGCGGAGATCACCGCGACGTAGTAGTCCCGCTTGCTCGGGAAGTAGTGGAACAGCAGGCCACGGGAGATTCCGGCCTGGCCCGCAATCGCGTCGATCGACAGTTCGTGGATCGGCTGGGTGCGCAGCATCATCAGCCCGATCCGGACCAGTTGCTTCTTCCGGTCCTCGGCCGACAGTCGGTGATCCATCTATTGAGCATTGCTTAGCGGCTGAGCTACGGTCAAGACGACCTGAAGGAGTCTTGATGGGATTCGAACCTTCCGTCCGGGCGAGTGAGTTGATCGGCCGGGTAGCGGAGTTCATCCGGACCGAGATCGAGCCGGCCGAGGGCGAATTGCACGCCGCGATCCGGGCGGCCGTCGACCCCTGGCAACCGCAGCCGGTGATGAAGGAGCTGCAGGCGAAGGCCCGCAAGGACGGGCTGTGGAATCTCTTCCTCCCGCCCGCCGAGCCGGGCAACGAGCAGTACGGCGAGGGCCTGTCCAACCTCGACTACGCCCCGATCGCCGAACTCACCGGCCGCTCGTTCATCGCGCCGTACGTGTTCAACTGCAACGCGCCGGACACCGGCAACATGGAGGTCCTGCTCCGCTACGGCAGCGCAGAGCAGAAGAAGCGATGGCTGGAGCCGCTGCTCGACGGCACGATCCGGTCCGCGTTCTGCATGACCGAGCCCGACGTCGCGTCGTCCGACGCCACCAACATGGAGGCGACCGCGGTCGTCGACGGTGACGAGGTCGTCATCGACGGCCGCAAGTGGTGGAGCACCGGCGTCGGTCATCCCGACTGCGAGCTGCTCATCTTCATGGGCCTGACCGACCCCGATGCGCACCGGTACGCGCGGCACACCATGGTGCTCGTCCCCCGCGACACCCCGGGCGTGAAGGTCGAGCGACTCCTCCCCACGATGAGCCGGTACGACGAACCGCACGGGCACGGCGAGGTGTCGTTCACCGAGGTCCGGGTGCCGGCGGCGAACATCCTGGTCGGACCGGGCAAGGCCTTCGAGATCGCGCAGGGCCGGCTCGGGCCTGGACGGGTGCACCACTGCATGCGGCTGATCGGCCTGGCCGAGAAGGCGCTCGAGCTGGCGCTCCAGCGCGGCACCAGCCGGACCGCGTTCGGCAAGCCGCTGGTGAATCTCGGCGGCAACCGGGAGCGGATCGCCGACGCCCGGATCGCGATCAACCAAGCCCGGTTGCTCGTGCTGCAGACGGCGTACCTGCTGGACACCAAGGGGCTCGCGGGTGCGTTGAGCGAGGTGAGCCAGATCAAGGTCGCCGTACCGCGGATGGCGCAGGACGTGATCGACATGGCGATCCAGCTGCACGGCGGTGGCGGCCTGTCCGACGACTTCCCGCTCGCGGCCGCGTGGACGAGTGCCCGGTCGTTGCGACTGGCCGACGGGCCGGACGAGGTGCACCGTGGTGTCATCGCCAGAATCGAACTGGCGTCGTACCTGGAGCGTGAGGTGAAATGAGCCGCATCCTCGTCACCGGCGGCGCGAGCGGCCTCGGCGCCGCGCTGGTCGCCCGGTTTGTTGCCGACGGCCACCAGGTGCTCAGTACGGATGTCGCATCGGACGGCCCGGACGACCGAGCGTCGTACCGGCAGCTCGATGTCCGCAGCGCCGACGACTGGGCGGCGGCGGTCGAGTGGTGCGAGCAGAACTGGGGCGGCCTGGACATCCTGGTGAACAACGCCGGCATCGCGACCGGCGGCCGGATCGACGTCGAGTCGCTGGACGAGTGGGATCGTGTTGTCGACATCAACCTGATGGGCGTGGTCCGCGGGTGCCGTGCCTTCACACCGGTGTTCAAGCGGCAGCGGTCCGGTCACATCGTCAACACGGCGTCCGCGGCCGGGCTCGTCCACCCGCCGATGATGAGCTCGTACAACACGGTCAAGGCCGGCGTGATCGCGCTCTCGGAGACGCTGTCGCACGAACTGCATCCGTACGGCGTGACCGTCTCGGTGATCTGCCCGTCGTTCTTCCGGACCAACCTGGCCGACTCGATCCGGGGTGCGGACACCGCGATGGGCGCGACCGCGCGACAGTTGATCGAGAAGTCGCCGCGGTCGGCCGACGACATCGCGGCCGGGGTGATCGCCGGGATCAAGAAGAAGCAGTTCCTGATCATCCCCGATCGGCCGGCGCTGATGGCCTGGCGGACCAAGCGGTTCGCCCGCCCGCTGTACGACCGGCAGATGCGCAAGATCGCCGCCCGCGCCCGCGAGCGGGCCGAGGCCGCCGATGGGTGATGGCGCGCGGGCGGTCCGGGACGAGGACGCCTTCGACGTGCCCGCTGTCGATGGTTGGCTGCGGCAACAGACGGAGCTGCCGCCCGGTCTGCCGGAGGTCAAGCAGTTCTCCGGCGGCGCCTCGAACCTGACCTATCTGTTGCGGTACGGCGATCACGACCTGATCCTGCGCCGACCACCGGCCGGGACGAAGGCCAGGGGCGCGCACGACATGGGCCGTGAGTACCGGATCCAGGCCGCGCTCAAGCCGGTGTTCCGGTACGTCCCGACGATGATTGCCCACTGCAACGACGACGCGGTGATCGGCTCCGAGTTCTACGTGATGGAGCGCGTCGTGGGGACGATCCCGGGCCATCACGAGCTCGGTGTCGATCTGACGCCCGCGCAGACGCGGCAGCTGGGGTTCACCTTGATCGACACGCTCGCCGAGCTGCACGCCGTCGATGCCGACGCCGCAGGCCTGACCGACCTCGGCCGCGGCGAGGGGTACGTCGGACGCCAGGTGACCGGCTGGTCGGAGCGCTATCGCAAGGCGAAGACGTGGAACGTGCCCAGCTACGAGCGCGTGATGGCCTGGCTCGCGGCGAACCAGCCGGCCGACGTCCGGACCTGCGTTATCCACAACGACTTCCGGCTGGACAACGTCGTACTCGCGCCGGACGATCCGCTGCACGTGGTCGGCGTACTCGACTGGGAGCTCGCGACGCTCGGCGATCCGTTGATGGATCTCGGCAGCGCGCTCGCGTACTGGGTGCAGGCCGACGACGACTGGGCGTTCCGCCGCTTCCGGCTGCAGCCGTCGGACGCGCCCGGCATGATCAGCCGCGACGAGATCGTTGCCTACTACACCGAGCGGTCCGGACTGAAGCCGGAGAACTGGGAGTTCTACGAGGTGTTCGGCCTGTTCCGGCTGGCGGTGATCGCGCAGCAGATCTACTACCGCTACCACCACAAGCAGACGCGCAACCCGCGGTTCAAGGGCTTCTGGCTCCCGGTCAACCTGCTCGAGCGGCGCTGCCGCCGGATCATCCGGCAGGCCTAGGTGGCAGTCATCTACTTGATCAGGCATGCGCAGGCGTCGTTCGGCGCCCGCGACTACGACAAGTTGTCGGCGCAAGGCGAGCAACAGGCGGGTGTGCTCGGCAAGGCGCTGGCCGAGCGCGGTGTGCGACCGGACGTGGTGATCTCGGGGTCGATGCGACGCCACGCCCAGACCGCCGAGCTCGCGCTGGCGGCAGCGGGTCTGGAGGCTCCCATCGAGGTCGATGAGGGGTTCGACGAGTTCGACCACGACCAGCTGATCGTGGCGCACAAGCCGGCGTACCGGGTCCGGGCGGTGTTGCTGGCCGATCTGGCCCGGACCGGGAAGCCGGAGCGTGCCTTCCAGAAGATGTTCACCGACGCCACGCAGCGGTGGATCGACGGTGGTGACGGCTACACCGAGTCCTTCCCGGCCTTCTGCGAACGGTCCGAGTCGGCAGTACGGCGTACTGCGGGACGACTGGGCAAAGGCGAGACCGCAATGGTGTTCACGTCCGGCGGTCCGATCGCCGCGGTGGTGAGCCGGCTGCTGTCCGGTGGCGACGGGCTGTGGCCGAAACTGAACCCGATCACGATCAACACCGCGATCACCAAGGTGCTGTCCGGACAGAGCGGACTGACTGTGGTCAGCTACAACGAGCACGGGCATCTCGACGGCACCGGGATGCTCTCCTACAGATAGGGCTGCGATGCGACGGAACATCCTGATCACCGGCGCCAGCGCCGGCCTGGGCGAGGAGATGGCCCGGCAGTTCGCCGCCAAGGGCCACAACCTGGCGCTGACCGCGCGCCGGGAGGAGCGTCTCGAGGCGCTGCGCACCGAGCTGACCGAACGTTATCCACAGCTCCAGATCGTCATCCACAGGCTCGACGTGACCGATCACGACCAGGTGTTCGAGGTGTTCCGCAAGGCCGATGCGGAGCTCGGGCAGCTGGACCGGGTCATCGTCAACGCCGGCCTGGGAAAGGGCGCGCCGCTCGGCACCGGCCGGTTCGACGCCAACCGGCAGACCGCGCTGACGAACTTCGTCGGCGCGCTCGCCCAGGCGGAGGCGGCGATGGAGCTGTTCCGCGCCCGGAACGCCGGGCACCTCGTCTTCATCTCGTCGATCTCCGGGCTCCGCGGCCTGCCGAAGACGGTGACGACGTACGCCGCGACCAAGGCCGGGCTGGCGTCGCTTGCGGAAGGGCTGCGGATGGAAATGCTCGGCAAACCGATCAAGGTCAGCACGATCTTCCCCGGCTACATCCGGTCCGAGATGAACGAGCACGTCGCGAACACCCCGCTGATCGTCGACACTGTTCCCGGCGTCCGTGCGATCGTTGCCGCGATCGAGGCCGAGAAGGCCAAGGCGTACGTACCGCCCTGGCCGTGGAGCCCGCTCGCCCGAGTGATGCGGTTCGCACCACTGCCGCTGCTGAAAAGGATGCTCTGATGCGCTGGGGTCTGACCGTTCCACTGACCGGGGTACCGCTGCGGGACCACCGGCCGCTGATCGCCGAGCTGTCTTCGCTGGGGTACACGGACCTCTGGTCCGCCGAGGTCGCCGGCGCGGACGCGTTCACCCCGCTGGTACTCGCGTCCGAGTGGGACGACCGGTTGAGGTTGGGGACCGCCGTCGTACCCGTGCACACTCGGGGACCGGCCGCGCTCGCGATGAGCGCGGCGGCGCTCGCGGACCTCGCGCCCGGGCGGTTCGTGCTCGGGATCGGGGCGTCGTCGGAGACCATCGTGACCGGGTGGAACGGGATCGCGTACGACCCGCCGCTGGCGCGGACCCGCGATGTGCTGCGCTTCCTCCGGCAGGCGTTCGCCGGGGAGAAGGTGGACGGCGAGTTCGACAGCTTCACCATCCAGCGGTTCCGGCTGGAGAAGGCGCCGGACGTGCCGCCGTCGATCATGCTGGCCGCGCTGCGGCCGCAGATGCTCAAGCTTGCGGCGCGCGAGGCGGATGGCGCGATCACGAACTGGCTCTCGGCGGACGACGTACGCCAGGTCCGTACTGAGCTGGGCCCGGACAAGGAACTGGCGGCGCGCATCTTCGTCTGCGTCACCGAGGACGCCGAGATGGCCCGCAACATCGGCCGCTTCCTGATCGCGACCTACCTGACCGTCCCCGGGTACGCCGCCTTCCACGACTGGCTCGGCCGCGGCGCCGCGATGAAGCAGATGCGCGAGGCGTGGGCCGCCGGCGACCGCAACGCCGCGATGGCCGCCGTACCGGTCGAGGTCGTCGACGACCTGATCGTCCACGGGACGGCTGCGGAGTGCCGCGACCACATCGATCGATACGTCGCGAACGGCCTCGACACCCCGATCATCGCGACCTTGCCGACGGGCACCGACCTCCTCGAAACCGCCCGCGCCCTCGCCCCCGGATCACGCTGAGCACCCTCTGATGGGTCAGCCCATCCGAGGGTGGGTTCACCAACCGGAATCGGGGTGGCTAACCCACCGTCTGGTGGGCGGACCCATCGGAAGGGTCGGGGCCGACCCGTCGGAGGGGTCGGGGCGGGATCAGGTGAGGCGGTGGGCGGCGAGCCAGTCGTTGGCGCGGCGGTTGGAGGCTCGGGCGAGCCAGGCGTCCTGGATGACCTCGGTGAGCTCTTGCTTGGTCAGCTCGCCGACACGGCTGCCGCGGACCAGGACCGAGGGGTGGCCGTCGAAGTGTGGAGTGGAGAAGAACGGGTTCGACTCGTCCGACAGCAGGGCCAGCTTGTCGTCCTGGGACTCGACCCAGATCACGATCACGTCGTCGTACCGCTCACCGGTGTCGGGATCGAACGCATCCGGCCGCGCTGTTCGGAAGAACACGAACGACTTGCCGCCGACCTGATAGATCGGCCGGTCGCTGCCGTCCTCCCGCTTCCAGACGGTGACATGCGGCATCCCGAGGGCGACCTCGTGCACATCAGCCACTCGCGCCTTCCTACCTGCCACATGCTGAGTCAATCAGCATGACTGCCCGATCGCGAGGCACGGCCGGTGTCACGCGGGTGGTCGAGCAGCTTGCCTCGGCAGCCAGATCGTGAAGGTCGAGCCGGAGCCGAGCCGGCTGGTGACGGTGATTCGGCCGCCGTGGGCTTCCGCGAGGTGCTTGGTGATCGCGAGGCCCAGTCCGCTGCCTCCGGTCGACCGGCTACGGGACTGTTCGGCGCGGTAGAAGCGGTCGAAGAGATGCGGTAGATGCTCGTCCGCGATCCCGGTGCCGTTGTCGGTGACGGTGAGGTTGTAGCCGTCGTCGGCCCGTCGTACGCCGACCACGACGTGACCACCGGCCGGGGTGAACCGGATCGGCGTTGGAGACCAGGTTGCCGAGGGCCTGCCGGATCCGGGAGCTGTCGACGGAGGCAGTCGCGGCTCCCTGGACGTCGGCGGTCAGCGCCACCCCAGCCGTCTCCGCGGCAGGCCGGTGCGCCAGGACCACCTGCTGTGCCAGCTCGGAAAGGTCACGCGGCGCGTGGTGCATCCGGAGCATGCCGGCGTCCGCCAGCGCGAGATCCTGCAGGTCGGCGACCAGGTGTTCGAGCAGTTCGGTCTCCTCGAGCAGCGAGGTGACCAGTTCGCCATCCAGCGGTACGACGCCGTCCTCGGATGCGACCAGATAGCCCTTGATGTTCGCCAACGGAGTCCGTAGCTCGTGCGCGACGTCGCTGACCATCGCCTTGCGCTGGAAGTCGTGCCGCTGGATCGCCTCCGCCATCTCGTTGAACGCGTTGCCGAGCCGGGCCACCTCATCCCGCCCGGTCACCGGGACCCGGGCGGCGTTGTCGCCGTTTCGCATCCGCTGTGCCGCTCCGGTGAGCGCCACGATCGGCCGGACCAGCCGGCGCCCGGCGAAGACCATCACCAGCGCCGCGATCAGCAGTACGCCGAGGGCGGTCGCCGCCGTCCGCAGCATGCCCGCACCGGAGAACACGTTGAACGTGCTCTTCGCCCCCAGGTACAGCTTCGCGGGCGGAGCGACGTACGGCGTCAACGCCTGCGACCGGGCCTCCGACGTACAGGTCGCGAACGCCTGGGAGACCGCGCCCTTCGTCTTCGGTTCGCCGGTCTTTGGTTCGGCCGCCTTCAGTCCGTCGTAGTCGGTGATGGTGTACTGCTCGCCGGCGGCGTCGAGGCAGGCCGTGGCGCGCCGGATCTCGTCGTCGTTGACGAGCTTCGCCTTGGCGCTGGGCGCGTACAGGCCCGCGGGCAGGCAGGGGTCCGACGCCGAAGCTCCGGGCTTGGAGACTGCCATCTGGCTGACTCCGTTGGCCAGCTTGTCGGCCTCCAGCATCACCTGCGGTGCGGTATCGTCGCCGCTCGCCACGGTGGCGATCTTGCCCTGGGCCCGGTAGCACTCCGCCGCCTGCTGGGCGAACTGCTCACGCTGCCGCCGTTCCTCGTCGGTCAGCCCCCAGGTCGGGAAGATCGGGGACGGCGGCCCGACCGAGGCGGTCGCGATCACGTCGCCGGCCGGGCCCGCCGCCGTCTTGCGCATCGTGAACACGCTCATCGCCCCGGCGAACTTCGCGGCGCCCCCGTTCCGGGCGTCGATGGTTGCCGCCGGCACCGAAGGGAGGTCCGGCCCGGCGCCGAGCATCCGGGCCGAATCGGCGATCACGGTGCCGTCCGGGCCGGTGATCGCGACCCGGCGGCCGAGTTTGTCGGCCAGTTCGTGCACCAGCCTGTCCACGCCCGACCAGGAAGGATGGTTGGACGCGTACTTGGACAGCTCGCTGTAGATCCGCCCGTCGACCTGCAGTTGGCCCGTATTCGCGTCGATCTCGCCCTGGAGCTTCTCCGAGGTGCTGTAGGTCGCGATCACCGCGGTCGCGATCACCGCACCGAGTGCGACCGCCAACGACAGCCCCAGAAACCGGATCAACACGCTACGACGCATCGGACGTCACCACCTTGTCGGCGAGTTTGTAGCCCGACGCCGTACACGGTCTTCAGGTACGCCGGTGAGCCCGGGGACGGCTCGATCTTCTTCCGGAGGTTCATCACGTGGACGTCGATCGTCCGGTCGAAGACGTAGTGGTCGAAGCCGAACGCGTGCTCGAGCAACTGCTGCCGGGAGAAGGCCCGCCCAGGGGAGGCGGCCAGGCAGGCCAGGATCTTGAACTCGGCCGGAGTCACCTCGACCAGCCGCCCGGCCAGCCGGATCTCGTGCCGGCTCGGGTCGATCTCGAGCTCGCCGACCCGGTACACCTCGCCCTCGGCCCGGCTCCGGGTCCGCCGCAGTACCGTCCGGACGCGGGCGACGAGCTCGCGTGGGTTGTACGGCTTGGTCAGGTAGTCGTCCGCGCCCAGGTCGAGACCGAGCAGCAGGTCGTCCTCGGTCGCGCGAGCCGTCAGCATGATGATCGGTACCTCACCATCTGCTCGCAGTACCCGGCAGACGTCGAGACCATCGACCTTCGGCATCATCACGTCGAGCACGAGCAGGTCGGGGCTGCGCCGGCGGGCCTCGTCGATCGCGGCCCGTCCGTCGTGGACGACGACGGTCAGATGCCCCTCCCGCTCGAGATACCGCCGGATCAGCTCCGCCTGCTTCAGGTCGTCTTCGGCGACGAGGATCCGCGCTGGCATACCCCTCAATGTCCCCGAGTTTGATGAGAATCCGATGAAGATCGACTGAGAGCATCGGGTGCAAATCGGTCCTTCACAGGTTCTTCACGGCCGGGACGGCACGCTCCACGACCATGAAGACCTCACGAACAGCCCTCGCCCTGGTGGCGACCCTTGCGCTGGCCGGGTGTGGCAACAACCAGAGCCCGGTCGCGTCCGGTGACCAGAACAGCGACAAGAGCCCACTCGCGGAGTACATGGGCGAGGGCTTCGTCAGCTCATCCGGTGGCGGCTTCCGGGTGGCGGTCCGGGCCGGCGGCAACGGCCAGCCGTCCGAGGAGGAGCTGGCCAAGCAGCGCAAGGTCGAGGACGCGACCGCCGCTTGCATGAAGGCGGCCGGGTTCGAGTACGTCGCGGTCCCGCCGGAGCAGAACCCGAAGAGCAAGTTCAGTGACGCGTTCAACCTGCCGGCGGACAAGTTCGCCGAGCAGTACGGCTACGGCATCAGCACGATCGACTGGTCCAAGGCCGGCGCCGACGACACCAATCCGAACACCAAGATCCGCAACGCCCTCTCCGCGAACGCGAAGAAGGCCTACGACAAGGCCCTGAACGGCCCGAACGCGGTCGGGAACGGAGCGATCGCGATCGCCCCCAAGGAGGACGGCCCGAGCAGCAGCGGCGCGAGGGACCTGGGCTGCCGGGGCAAGGCGGTCGAGGAGGTCTACGGCAAGGGGCAGGACAAGCAGGCCCAGTTCAAGAAGTTCGAGAGCCTGTTCAAAGACATCCAGGCGCTGGCGAAGCGGATCGAGTCCGATCCGCGGGTGGTGGACGCGACCACCGCGTGGTCCGACTGCCTGGCCGACGCCGGCCACTCCGGCTTCAAGAAGGTGGACGACCCGCGCGCAAAGGTCCAGCAGAAGCTGGACGAGCTGACGGGCACCCAGTCACCGTCGAAGGCCAACCCGGGCAAGACAGTGCAGGGGCCGCCGTCGTTCGACAAGGTCGACGCGACCAAGCTCGCCGACCTGCGCAAGTTCGAGATCGGCCTCGCGGTCGCGGACCAGAAGTGCAAGGCGTCGGTCTATGACGAGTCGTACAAGAAGGCGCAGTACGAGCTGGAGAAGGAGTTCGTCGGCCAGCACAAGGCCGAGCTCGAGTCGTACCGCGACGAGCATGGCGAACCGGTGACCGCTTCGCCCAAGTCCCGGCGCCGGGTCCTGGTCGGTGTCTCCGCGGTGGCCGCGGTCTCGCTCGGGGTGGGCGTGGCCGCGGGTAGCCGGATCGCCTCGCCGGAGGACGCCGCCGCCAAGACCGCGGCCCCGAAGGCCTCCCAGATCACCGTGCCGGTGGCGAAGAAGGCGCTGTCCAGCAAGGTGATCGGCCGTGGCGACGCCTCGTTCGACGGCGCGGTGAACATCCGGGTCGAGACCAGCGGGCTGAGCACTCCGGCGATCGTGACCGGAAAGGTGCCGGCGGTCGGCTCGACCATCACCGAGGGCAAGGCTCTGCTGGAGATCACCGGTCGCCCGGTGATCGGCCTGGCCGGCGTCCTGCCGATGTACCGGACCCTCTCGCCAGGTAGCAAAGGTCCGGACGTGCTCCAGCTCGAGCAGACCTTGGACCGGCTCGGCCTCGACCCGGGCACGGTCGACGACGAGTACGACACCGACACCTCGCAAGCAGTCGAGCGCCTCTACGAGAACGCCGGGTACGACGCGCCCGAAGCGGAAGAGCGACTCACGCAGGCCGTGGACCAGGCGAAGAAGGAGGTCGACGCGGCGAAGAACCAGGTCCGCCAGGCGAAGGCCCAGCTGAAGCAGGCGAAGGATGCGAAAGCCAAGGACACCTCGGTTCAGCAAGGCGCGGTCGACGATGCCGAGGACAACCTCGCTGACGCCCAGGAGGCCCGGAACGAGGCCGAGTTCAAGGCCGGCACCCCGCTTCCGGTGTCCGAGATCGTGTACGTGAAGACGCTGCCGCGCCGGGTCGACGACGTGAAGGTCGAACGCGGCGGCACGGTCAACGGCGTGGTGATGTCCGCCAGCGGCGCGTCCCTGGTGGTCACGGTCAAGGTCGACGCGGAGACCGCCCAGCGACTGAAGGCCGGCATGGCCGCGATCCTCGACCTCGGCGAAGGTACGGCGGTCGCCGCGAAGGTCCGCCGGATCACGCAAGAACGCCGACCAGTACGACGTCGTGGTCGCTCCCAACGCGCTGACCGCAAGCCAGCTCGCGCTGCTCCGCGATGCGAACGTGCGGGTGACGATCCCGGTGAAGAGCACCGGCGGCAAGGTCCTCGCCGTACCGGTGGCGGCGCTGTCGTCCGGCGCGGACGGCGGGTCGCGGGTCGAGGTGCTGCGGAACGGGAAGACGGACCTCGTGCCGGTCACGGTCGGGCTGTCCGCCGATGGGTACGCGCAAGTCACGCCGGCCGGCGACGCCAAGCTGTCCGAGGGCGACCAGGTGGTGGTTGGCCGGTGAACGAGCGGAGCGAGTTCACAATCAAGCACAGCGCGTCTCGTGTCTCATCCGCGCCCGGAGCGAAGCGAGGACGTGGATGAGCGCGTTTGCGGTTGCCTTGCCGGCGCCGGTCGTCGAGATGATCGGCGTACGGCGATTCTTCCCCGGGCCGCCCGAAGTCCAGGCGATCCGGGAGGTCGACCTGATCATCGGGCAGGGGGAGTACCTGTCGATCGTCGGGCCGTCCGGGTCCGGGAAGTCCACGTTGCTGCATCTGCTCGGATTGCTGGACAACCCGACCGGCGGTGTCTACCGGCTCGACGGGGTGGACACGATGAGCCTGCGCGAACGGCGTCGCGCCGTACTGCGTGGTGAGCGGATCGGGTTCGTGTTCCAGTCGTTCCACCTGCTCGACCACCGGACCGTGCTGGAGAACGTCGCGCTCTCGATGGTGTACGTCGGAGTGCCGCGGCGCGAGCGGATGGCCCGAGCCCGGGTCGCTCTCGAGCGGGTCGGGCTTGCACACCGGATGGAGTTCGCGCCGACCACGCTCTCCGGTGGTGAACGGCAGCGGGTGGCGATCGCGCGAGCCCTGGTCGCCGAACCGAGCCTGCTGCTCGCGGACGAGCCGACCGGCAACCTGGACAGTGTCAATGCGGAGGCGATTCTCACGGTGTTCGACGAACTGCACGCCGAGGGGATGACGCTGGCGGTCATCACCCACGACGACGAAGTCAGCCGCCGGGCGCAGCGCCAGGTCCGCATCGTCGACGGAACGCTCCAGTGGTAACCCCAGCAGGCCCCCCGGATCCCGCCGGCGGGCCGTCCACCTCCCGGCGAGCCCGCCGGCGCTCGAGATCCAGACCGGCAGTGCGGGACCTGCTGGATGAAGCGCTGGCGGGCGTCGCGGCCCGGCCGACCCGGCTGATCCTGACGACGCTCGGTACCGTGCTCGGGATCGCCGCTCTGGTCGGGACGGTCGGACTCGGGCAGACCGCGTCGGGGCAGATCACCCAGCGGTTCGACCTCGCGGCCGCCACGCGCGTCGTCGTACAGCCGGACGAGAAGGGTGGGCAGGAAGGCGAAGCCGCCACGCAGTTGCCGTGGGACGCGCCGAACCGGATCCAGCGGCTGAACGGCGTCGAGGCGGTCGGCACGGTCAGCACCCTCGAGGTGGGTGAGGATCTCGTCCGCAGTGTCGAGGCGCTCGACGATCAGCGCAACGGTCACGCCCTGCAGGTGATGGCCGGTTCGGCCGGGTTGTGGGACGCGGTCCGGGCGGTGCTGTCGACCGGCCGGTTCTTCGATACGGGGCACGACAAGCGCGGTGACAAGGTCGTTGTCCTCGGCAAGCATGCCGCTGAGCGGCTGGGCATCAACCGGGTCGACGCGCAGCCCGCGGTCTTCATCGGCGCCGAGCCCTACACGGTGATCGGCATCCTCGATTCCGTCTCCGGCCGGGCCGAGCTCAACGACGCCGTGATCATGCCGAACGGTACGGCCATGACGACGTACGACCTGGAATCCCCGGACGCGGTCGAGATCCGGACCCAGGTCGGTGCGGCGCAGTTGATCGCCGAGCAGGCACCGATCGCGATCGAGCCGAACAACCCGAGCACGCTGCAGGTCGACGCCCCGCCGAAGCAGGGCGCCGTCCGCAAGGGGGTCGAGTCCGACCTGAACGCGCTGTTCCTGCTGCTCGGTGCCGTCGCGCTGCTGATCGGCGGTCTCGGTATCGCGAACGTCACACTGCTGTCGGTGCTCGAACGCGTCTCCGAGATCGGCCTGCGTCGCGCCCTCGGGGCGGCCCGGCGACATATCGCGGTGCAGTTCCTGGTGGAGAGCGTGATCGTCGGCTTCCTCGGTGGATTGCTCGGTACGGCGGTCGGCGTACTGCTCACCGTGGGCGTCTCGTGGATCCGCGACTGGACCCCGATCCTGGACAATCGGCTCGCGTTCGGGTCACCCCTGCTGGGTGCGTTCATCGGCCTGGTCGCCGGTACGTACCCCGCGTGGAAGGCCTCCGCCATCCAGCCCATCACCGCCCTGCGCGGTACCTGAATCGTCCCGGCTGAGCCGTGCGTACACCACAGCTGTCCCGGCGAAGCCGAGGACGATGAAGGCGAGGACCGCGTACGACTTCCCGTCGTTGGGCAGGATCCACGCGCCGAGTGCGGCCGCGGAGACCTGCCCGACGTTGTAGATCATGTCGTACAGCGCGAACACCCGGCCGCGGTAGACATCGTCGACACCCGTCTGGACGAGGGTGTCGACGCTGATCTTCACGCCCTGCGCGCAGAAGCCGGTGAGGAAGCCGCCGACGATCAGCGCGGGCTGGGTGTAGAACCCGATCGGCACGGCGGTCACGACCGCGGCGGCGACGAACAGCCAGGTGATCCACTGCCGCAGCGTCATCACCCGGGTGCCCCACGGGGTGACGAGGGCGGCGAGGAACAGCCCGGCGCCGACCGCACCGGTCGCGATGGCCAGCGCGCCGAAGGCCTCGTCGAGCTGATCGGGTCCGTAGAAGTAGTTGCGGTACAGCAGGATCATCGAGACCGTCATCAGTCCGAAGAAGAAGCGCAGCGAGCCGATCGCGCCCAGCCCGAGGGCCGCCTGCTTGCGCGTGCGCAGGTACCGGGCGCCGTCGATCAGGCCGGCCGCGATCGTGCTGATGGCTTCGACGATGCCGGGTTCGTCGCCTTTGAGGTCCGGGCCGAGCTGGTCGCGCCGGAGCCGGAGCGCGAGCAGGGCGGCGGCGGTGTACACGACGACCGTCAGGCCGAGGACGGCGAGATCCGAGTCGCCGATGAGCTTCACCCCGGCACCGACCCCGCCGCCGATGAGGAAGGCCGCCGTACCGGAGGTCGGGGTGACGGCATTGGCCATCACCAGTTCGTCCCGTTCGACCACGTGCGGGAGGCCGGCGGACAGGCCGGAGAGCAGGAAGCGGTTCACGCCGAGGGTCAGGAGCACGGCCAGGTAGAACAGCACGCCCGCGTTGCCGGTCGCGACGATGGCACCGACCCCGATCACGAGCACGGCCCGGGTGAGGTTTGCGCCGAACAGGATCTGCCGCCGCGACCACCGGTCCAGCAGTACGCCGGTGAACGGCCCGAGGACCGAGTACGGCAGCAGCGCGACCGCGAACAGCCCCGCGATCGCCGCCGCGTCCGGCGCTCGCTCCGGCGAGAACAGCACGTACGACGCCAGCGCGACCTGGAACACGCCGTCGCCGAACTGCGACGTCAACCGCACCGCGAACAACCGCCGGAAATCCCGGCGCTTCAGCAGCGTCCACAGATCCCGGATGAACCGCACGCTTGAACTGTAACTGTGCTCCGATTTACCTCAGTCCGCGGTGTGCAGGCGTTCGGCGCCGCGTTGGCCGACCGGAACGACGCCGGCCGGCACCTTTGATGCCCCCGTCAGGCCGTCGCGCGGGCCGCCTGGCGGGCGCGGAGGCGGTCGCGTTGCTCGACGAACCGGGTGGCCTGGGCGTCCAGGCCGGCCATGAACTCGGCCAGTTCGTCGCGAGCCTTCGCTCCGTCGCCGCTGAGGTCCTCGCGGTCGAAGACCTTCCACATCCGCAGGATCGGCGCGACCACCTCGTCATGGTGCAGGCGCAGGTCGTAGATGCCGGCCTTGGCGATCGTCACCGAGTTGCGGGCGAACCCGTCCATCGTGGCGCCCGGCATCGAGAATTCCTTCACCTCGGTGGTGACCGCTCGCATGGTCTCGTTCGGCGCCGACTCGAACGCCGCGGCGACCAGGTTCCGGTAGAAGATCATGTGCAGGTTCTCGTCGGTCGCGATCCGGGCCAGCAGTTGGTCCGCGATCGGGCAGCCGGTGGCCTTGCCGGTGTTGCGGTGCGAGACGCGGGTGGCGAGCTCCTGGAAGCTGACGTACGCGACCGCCTCGAGCATGTTCTTCTCGACGACGTGACCGGCGGTCATGTGCGCCATCCGGGCGTTCTCGAGCTCGACCGGGTCCACTCCCCGGGTGACCACCAGGTAGTCACGCAGCGCGATCCCGTGGCGGCCCTCCTCGGCGGTCCACCGGCCGACCCAGGTGCCCCAGGGCCCGTCGAGGCCGAACTGGGTGGCGATCTCCCGGTGGTACGAGGGCAGGTTGTCCTCGGTCAGCAGGTTGGTGATCATCGCGACCTTGGCGACCGGGTCCAGCCGGGACTGCTCCGGCGACCAGTCCTCGCCGCCGAGGAAGGCGAAGTCCCGGCCTTCGCTCCACGGCACGTAGTCGTGCGGATTCCAGTCCTTGGTGATGGCCAGGTGCCGCTCGAGATTCTGCTCGACGACGGGTTCCAGTTCATGCAGCAGGTTCGTCACCAGCGGGTCCGTCACCAGGGTCTCCTTCGTCGGCGGTTCCGCCCACCCTACGGCACCGTAGGTTACGGGACCGTAGGTTGTGGTGCGTCGAACAGCCGGAGCCACGGCGTGCACCCGGCGCCAGGGGCCCGATGCCTTCTATGGTGGGGCGATGGATCGGAGCTCCTTCCCGCACTTTCTGGCGATCACCTTGCGGTGGAAGGACAACGACGTCTACGGGCACGTGAACAACGTCGAGTACTACAGCTTCTTCGACACCGTGATCAACGACTTCCTGATCCGGGCCGGCGGACTGGACATCCAGGACGGCGGGGTGATCGGGCTGTGTGTGGACTCGCAGTGCACGTTCAAGCAGCCGCTGGAGTTCCCGGGCGTCGTCGACGCGGGGTTGCGGGCCGGGCAGCTGGGTAACTCCAGTGTGCGGTACGAGATCGGCCTGTTCCGGGAGGGTTCGGACCTGCCGGCGGCGACCGGGCGGTTCGTGCACGTGTTCGTCGGCCGCGAGGATCGCCGTCCGGTGCCGGTCCCGGACCGCATCCGCGAGGCACTCGAAGGGATCACGGGATGATCGTGCGCGGCGCCGTACTGCGGGAGATGGGACTGCCCGGCCCGTACGCCGAGTCGCGCCCATTGCGGATCGAGGACGTCGAACTGGCGCCACCCGGTCCGGGCGAACTCCTGGTCCGGGTCCGTGCGGCCGGACTCTGCCACTCGGACCTGTCCGTGATCGACGGCTCGCGTCCGCGGGTGATGCCGATGCTGCTCGGCCACGAGGCCACCGGTGAGGTCGTCCACTCGGAAGCGCCTGGGTTCGCCGCCGGTGACACTGTCGCGTTCGCCTTCGTGCCGGCCTGCGGAGAGTGCGGACCGTGCGCCGAGGGGCGGGCGGCGTTGTGCGAACCGGGCGCGGCCGCCAATACGGCCGGCACTCTGCTGTCCGGCGTACGGCGGCTGGACGGGGTGCACCACCACCTCGGGGTGTCCGGATTCGCCGACCATGCGGTCGTGTCGGCGAGGTCGGCCGTGAAGGTCGACCCCGCGCTCCCGCCCGAGATCGCGGCGCTGTTCGGGTGCGCGGTGATGACTGGCGTAGGTGCTGTCGTCAACACTGCCCAGGTCAGGGCCGGCCGGAGTGCGGTCGTCTTCGGCCTCGGTGGCGTCGGGCTCTCGGCGCTACTCGGTGCGGTGCTCGTCGGTGCTCATCCGATCGTCGCGGTCGACGTCGTACCGTCGAAGCTCGAACTCGCCCGATCACTCGGTGCCACGGTGGCGGTCGACGCTCGGGACGCCGACGCGGTCGAACAGGTCCGGGCGGCGACAGCGGGTGGCGCCGACTACGCCTTCGAGACCGTCGGGAGTGCGACGGTGCTCGAGCAGGCGTACGCCGCCACGCGCCGCGGCGGGACCACGGTCACGGTGGGGCTACCGGATCCGTCGCAGTCGTTCAGCGTCCCCGCGGTCAGCCTCGTCGCCGAGGAGCGCACGGTGAAGGGGTCCTACCTGGGTTCGTCGGTGCCTTCGCGTGACATCCCGCGGTACATCGCGCTGTACCAAGCCGGTCGGCTCCCGGTCGACCGGTTGCTCACCGCCACAGTCGGACTGGACGACCTCAACCAGGCCTTCGACAACCTGGCGGCAGGTACGTCGATCCGTCAGGTGCTGCTGTTCTGACGGTTCTCGGCGGCCTTCAGGAAGGTCTGCTCCTCGCGGGCGCGCGCCTCCGGGGTGAACTCGTCGCCGAAGTCGTCGGCGGTCGCGACCTGCCGGATCTCCAGCTTGCCGGTGTTGCCGTCGTCGGCGGCCAGGCAGCGCCAGCCCCACTCGATCGCCTCCTCGCGGGAGGCCACCTCGATCAGGCAGAACCCGGCGATCAGCTCCTTGGTCTCGGCGAACGGCCCGTCGACGACCCGGCGCTTGCCGGCCTCGAGCCGGAAGCCCTTCTCGCTCGGTAGCAGTCCCTCGCCGGCCAGCAGGACGCCCTTCTCGGCCATCTCCGCCATCACCAGCCCCATCTCGGTGAGGCTCTTCTCGCTCGGCTCGGCCCACGCCTCGGACTTGTCGCTGGCGCGGAACATCATCAGGTACCGCAAGGGGAGCCTCCCAAGTCGCCGTTAAGTCCTGGGAAGAATTCCTATACAGCGCGGCAACCGGTCGGGCAGGCTACGGACAGTACGTGCCCACGCACGAGATGTGAGGCAGTTCGGAGTCCCCGAGGAGGACCCCTGTTATGCACTCCCGCCCCCGCCGCATCGGTGCCCTCGTCGGCGCCGGAGCCGTTGTCTTCGGTGCCCTGGCCGTAGTAGCCGGCAACCAGGCCGACGCCCAGCAACCCGCCCCGACCCCGATCGACCAACTGCTCGGCCAGGAGCTCCAAGGCAAGGCCGCGCTGGGCAAGGTCCAGTCGCGGCTCGCCGAGGTGGCCGGCCGCAACGGGATCCCTGCCGCCCAGCTCGAACGGATCCTGGCCACCGACAAGACCAGTTGGCTGGACCGTGACGGCAAGCTCTTCTACCGCGAACCGGTCGCCGGCACCGCCACACGGCAGGCCGCCGCGCCGTCCCCGCGCTGGGCGACGAAGGCGGTCGCCGCCGCCACCGGCCCGGCCTTCGAACTGCACAGCAAGCCCGGCTCGAACCGCGTGATCTACCTGGACTTCGACGGCCACACCATCACCGGTACGGCGTGGAACACGAACGGCAAACCGGCCACCGTGAACGTCACTGCGTACGACACCGACGGGAATCCGAACACCTGGAGCACCGCCGAGCAGGACGTCGTACGCGATGTCTGGGCGCGGGTGTCCGAGGACTATGCGCCGTTCGACGTGGACGTGACCACGCAGGCGCCGGCCGCCGCGGCGATCACCCGATCCGGTGCTTCCGACCAGCAGTACGGGACTCGCGTGCTGATCGACCCGACCACTTGGTACCAGTCCGGCTGCGGATGCGGCGGCGTCGCGTACGTCGGGGTGTACGACAACACCAGCCAGCACTCGTACTACCAACCTGCCCTGGTCTTCACGAAGGGCGTCGGCACCGGCGCGAAGAACATCGCCGAGGCCGCCGCCCACGAGGCCGGCCACAACGTGGGCCTGAGCCACGACGGTACGGCGTCCGTCGGGTACTACGCGGGCCACGGCGCCTGGGCCCCGATCATGGGCGTCGGGTACTCCAAGGCGATCAGCCAGTGGAGCAAGGGCGAGTACTCCGGTGCCAACAACAAGGAAGACGACTTCGCGGTCATCGGCCAGAACGGCCTGGCGCTGCGGGCCGACGACCACGGCAACGCCACCACCGATGCCACCGCGCTCACCCTCGGCACCAGCGTGAAGGGCATCTACGCCATTGACTCCGACGTCGACACCTTTCGGATCGACCTGTCGGCCGGCACCTTCACCTTCGCGGCGAACGCGGCCGCGGCCGGCGCTGACCTGGACATCAAGCTCCAGCTGCTGAACTCGGCCGGCACAGTCGTTGCCACCGCCGACCCGGCCGCCGGGCAGTCCAGCTCCGCCACTCCGACCGGCCTGAGCGCGAGCATCAGCCGCCAGGTCACCGCAGGTCGCTACTACCTGCGGGTCGAGAACACCGGCTACGGCAACCCGCTGAACACCGGCTACTCGACGTACGGCAGCCGCGGCGCCTACACGGTCCGCGTCGCCGTCGGCTGACACACCTGAGCTGCCCGGGGCCGTCGTTCCCACCGAGATCGACGGCCCCGGGCCTTTGGGGGGATTCCGCGGGGGGATACCGCCCTATCCCTGGAGGACCTGTGAACAGACTTCGCCGCGCCGGTGCGCTGACCTGTACCGGTGCCGTTGTCTTCGGTGCGCTGGCCGTGGTGGCCGGCAACCAAGCCGATGCCCAACAACCTGCCCCGACCCCGATCGACCAGCTCCTCGGCGAAGCCACACCCGGCGTCGCCGCGCTCGGCAAGGTGCAATCCCGCCTGTCCGAGGTTGCCGCTGGCAACGGGCTCCCGGTGGCCCAGCTCGAGCGGATCCTGGCCACCGACAAGACCAGCTGGCTCGACGCAGACAGCCGCCTGTTCTTCCGTGAGCCGGCTCTGACTTCGACGCAGAAGTCGGCGGAGGGTTCACCGCGGTGGGCCGCGCAAGCCGTTGCCGCCGCCACCGGTCCGGCCTTCGAGTTGCACAGCAAGCCCGGCTCCAACCGCGTGATCTACCTGGACTTCGACGGCCACACCATCGCCGGTACGGCGTGGAACGCGTCGAAGGGTGTGGACCCGGTCAACGTGTCGCCGTACGACACCGACGGCGATCCGGCGACGTTCAGTACCGCCGAGCAGGACGTCGTACACGAGGTCTGGGCACGGGTTGCGGAGGACTACGCCACCTTCGACGTGGACGTGACGACACAGGAGCCACCGCAGACCGCGATCGACCGGTCCGGTGCGTCGGACCAGCAGTACGGGACCCGGGTGCTGATCGACCCGACCACCTGGTACCAATCCGACTGTGGTTGTGGCGGGGTCGCGTACGTCGGTGTCTACGACAGCACCAGCCAGCACGACTACTACCAGCCGGCGCTGGTGTTCACCAGGGGTGTCGGCACCGGGGCGAAGAACCTGGCCGAGGCCGCGTCCCACGAGGCCGGCCACAACGTCGGCCTGAGCCACGACGGCACGTCAACGGTGGGCTACTACCAAGGCCACGGCTCGTGGGCTCCGATCATGGGCGTCGGCTACTACCGCGGCATCAGCCAGTGGAGCAAGGGCGAGTACGCCGACGCGAACAACAAGGAAGACGACTACGCAGTCGTCGGCTCGCACGGTCTGGCCCTGCGCGCCGACGAGGCCGGTGACACTACCGGCGACGCGGCCGCGCTGACCGTCGGTACGCCGGTGTCCGGCGTGATCGCCGCCGAGACCGACACGGACGTGTACCGCGTCGACGTCGGTGCCGCTGGCAACTACACCGCGACCGCGAGTGCGGCGCCGACCGGCGGCGACCTCGACCTCAAGCTGGACCTCTTGGACAGCTCGGGCGCAGTCGTCGCCTCGGCCGACCCGGCCTCGGGTCAGAGCAACGCCGGTACGCCGACCGGCCTCGGCGCGAGTGTTAGCGGCAGCCTCCAGCCGGGTACGTACTACCTGCGGATCGACAACGTAGGGTACGGCGACCCGCTGAACACGGGCTACTCCACCTACGGCAGCCGCGGCGCCTACACCCTCGGCGTCACGCCCTCCTGAACCCTGTGGCTGGCCGGCCTCTGGCGGGCCGGTCAGCCTCAGGCCGGGATCAGGTGGTTGACCGCCAGCTGAGCGAGAGCCGCGGCCTGGTCACCGAGTACGTCGTCGTCGAAGCGGACCACGCTCGAGTGATTGGACGGCGCGTTGTCCGCATCGACATCGTCCGGACGCGCGCCGAGCATCACGAACGTACCGGGCACCTCGTTCAGCACCATCGAGAAGTCCTCCGACCCCATCAACGGGTTCTCCAGCGGCTGCGCCCGGTCCGCACCGAACAGTTGCCGCAGCACCACCGAGGTCTCCGCCGTACGCTCGGCGTCGTTGACCGTCACCGGATACTGCCGGGCGAGGTTCGCGTCGACGGTGCACCCGTGAGCCGCCGCGATCCTTTCGGCCAGGATGGGCAAGTCCCGAGACAGTTGCTGGAACGTCGCATCCGACAGCGTCCGCACGGTCGCGCCGAGCCGGGCCGTGTTCGGGATGACGTTGATCGCGACCCCGGCCTCGAGCTGCGTCACCGTGATCACCACCGGATCGAACACGTTCACCTTCCGCGTCGCGTACGTCTGCAACGCGAGGACAAGCTCGGCCACCACCGGCACCGGGTCGATCGTCTTCTCGGGCGACGAACCGTGGCCGCCCTTGCCCCGCACGGTGATGTGCAGCTGATTCGAGCCGGCCATCATCGTCCCGGGGCGCGTCTGGAAGATCCCCTTGGCCTCCTGCGACCAGACGTGAACGGCGTACGCCGCGATCGGCTTGTCACCCGTCGCGTCGAACAGTCCTTCGCGGAGCATGTACCCGGCGCCGCCGAGACCTTCCTCGCCCGGCTGGAACATGAAGAGCACGTTCCCGTGCAACTCCTCGCGATGAGCGCTCAGGAGCTGTGCCGCACCCACCAGTCCGGCGGTGTGCAGATCGTGGCCGCAGGCATGCATGTTCCCGTTCCCGGACGCGTACTCGAGCCCGGTCTCCTCGACCACGGGGAGCGCATCCATGTCACCCCGCAGCAGCACCGTCGGCCCCGGCTGCCCGCCCCGCAGCACGCCGACCACCGAGGTCAGCTCCTTGCCGGTGCTGACCTCCAACGGCAACCCGGCCACCGCGTCGAGCACCATCGCCTGCGTCTTCGGCAACTGCAGCCCGACTTCAGGAGTCCGATGCAACTCCCGCCGCAACTCCACCAGCCCAGCCGCAATCCCCGCACCCTCCGCGACCAGATCCACCACAACTCCCTCCGACGCCCAGCGGCCAACGTGCGACACCGTACCTGCCCAGAAGGGGATCGCCACGACGACCGCGACCGTTCTACTGACGGTGGGCGAGGAGTTGGGTGCCGAGGTCGCTGGCGTTGTTGGATCATCGTCACCACGTCCGCGGCGACATCCCGGTGCCAATCGCTACCCCTTTGAGGCAGTCGCCCACCCACTCTCAAATCTCCCAACACCAACTCACCAGCTAACTCGAGCTCGCCCTCCACCTGCACCGACCGCCGCTCACCGACTGCCTGCGGTGAGGTGCTGAGGTGCGACGACGGACGGGATGCGCTGGGCTGGAGTGTGGACGACGGTTGGGGGTCTGTTGGGAGCTGGCGGCGCAAGGCCGGTCAGGGCGGTGTGCATGGGATGGGGGATGAGGCGGGCGGCGGTGGTTGGGCTTTGCGGGAAAGGTGCGGGGGCGGGGAGGTCGCACGCGCTGGGATGGGGCGAGTACTCGGACTCGCGGGTGTGGATCTCGGTGTGGAGATGGGTCAGGAGGGCGGCCGCGGTGGATCGGGACCGTGCTGCGGCGAAGCCGGCTGGGAAGAGTTCGTAGCCGTCGAGATTGGTCAGTCCTTCGCGGAGCATGGCTGCCAGGTGGTGGCGGGTGTCGGCGCCGGCCGGTTCCAGGTCGGGCAGGCGGGTGGAGTTGTACAGGACGCTGACCAGGAGTGGAAGCTGGCCTTCGGCTGTCTGGCGATTCAAGGCGTCCAGGAGTTCGCCGGGCCGGAGGTCGCCGCACGCCTCCAGGTCGGCGGTGAGGACGCGGATGGCAGGGACGAACGCCGGGTAGTACCCACTGACCTGGACGTCCTGGATGCCGGGGGCAACTTTGTCGATGCCGAGGCGGTCCAGGAACTCGTCCAGGTGGTCCTGAGCCCACGCTTCCGCGACGCCTTCCTCGAGCTGGCGGCTGCCGGGTTGCGTGAAGGCGCCCCGAGCCGCCTCCTGCGTCGCGCCGGACGGGCCGAGGAAGTGAGCTTGTTCATGCAGCAAGGTTGCGAGGGATTCGCGATAGCGCACGAGGGTTGTGACGGGTTGTTCCTCGCCGGCGTGTTCGTACATGTCGCGCAGTGGTTCGAGGATGCACTCGCTGTCCAGGTACAGCGTGCCGTCCCAGTGGGCGAGGCCGAGAACGTTGCCGGTGGTCTCGATCACCTGACCGTTCCACGCGGACTGGCCCGCGCCGGACAGGTCGAGCGCCGTCTGGCCGCTGCGTGCCAGCAGTTCTTCCACCGAGGTCGGTGGAGCCGCACGCTCGGCGGTCACCGCGGTCGTCATGAGCGGAATGCCGTGGCGAGGCGGAGCAGGGAGTCCGCGGACCGGCGGAGGTTGGCTTGTTCGTGCGGGTCTTCACTGGCGGCCGCGCGTCGGCGCAGCTCGGCGATGAGCCACTCCGCGCGGGCTCGTCGCTCCGCCGGCGTCGACTGCGTGCTGGTTGATTGCTCCATGGCTGTCCTCCCGAGGTTGATCTCTCGGCGGAGAACATATGGAGATTCGCCCCTGTCCCAGCGGCGAACTTTTCAGCTGTGGATAACTGGTGCCACGTCAAGGAAGGTCGGCACACCAGCAGGGGATCTGGGACACCCGACCAGATCTCCGAGGTCTCTAGAAGGTGTACGACGTCCCGGGTTCAGCGCCGCAGGCTCCAGGTGCGGCGCCGCGATGGGCCGACGATTCGGAACGGCTGACAGCCCAACCGGGGGCGTCGCATGGTACCGACGGACGGGTAGTGGTCGGCCTCAATGCCACCACCGTCGCCCAGGATCCGCGTGATCAGCCCCAGCAACGCCGGCGCGGATCGACTACTACCCGTCGCTCGGTACGACTGGCTCCACCGACCGAGCCGACAGCCGACAGCCCCCGGAGTCCCTGCCCCGATCTGGTGAGTCAGCCCACCAGATCGGGGGTTGGCCACCCGGAATCTGGTTGGCCAACCCACCTTCTCGTGGGCTGACCGATCAGCCGCGAGCCGTGCCGTCAGCGCGTCGCGGTCGGCGGAGCCGGTGAGAACCCCAAACCTTCTTGCCGCGGCTTTAGAACAGCGTGGGTGGTTCGACCTGGACAGGCTCAGGCAGCGGCTCGAGCCCCGGGACAAGGGCACGGACGTCCGCGTGGAACCGGCGGGCGAGGTTCAACGCCTCGGCGTTGTCCGGAGTGTGCAGGAAGATCGTCGGGGACCGGCCCTCGGTGAGCCAGGTAGCGACCAGGTCGAGCAAGTAGTGCCAGCCCTCGACCGTCTCGGCCACGGAGTCGCGGCCGATGTACCTGACGATGGGTCGGGCGGTCAGGGCACGAGTACGCCGTACGACGCGGGGCTTCTTCATCCAAGCGTCGCGCTCGGCGTAGCTGGTCGGACGGCGCGCGAAGAGCGTGACGGTGTCGAAGGGGATCCACTCGGCGTTGGCGCGACCCAGGACCTGTTCGAGCAGACCGGCGGCCCGGGCGTCGTCGAAGAACGCCGGGTGTCGGACCTCTACGGCGTACCGGTAGTCGCGAGGCGCTTGGTGGAGGAAGGCCGCGAGCGTGCCCAGGTCGGTGGGGGAGAAGGCGGCGGGGAGCTGGATCCACAGGGCGTGGTTGCGCTCGGCCAGCGGTTCCATGGCGGACAGGAAGGCGCGCAACTCGACCTCGACGCCCGAGAGGCGGCGTTCGTGGCTGATGAGCTGCGGCAGCTTCACCACGAAGCGGAAGTCCGGCGGCGTCTGCGCGGCCCAGTTCTCGACGGTCGAGCGGGACGGAGTCGCATAGAAGGTGGTGTTGCTCTCGACCGCGTTGCACCACGTGGCGTACGCGCGGAGCTTCTCGCGGGCCGGCTGTGGCCAGGCCGCGTGGGTCCACTGTGCACACCCGACATGCAGCCGCATGACGAACAACCTATAGACAGCCCCGCAGCCGACCCTGGGCCGGCTGCGGGGCCATCCCGTCAGATCAGCGCTCGACCTCGCCGCGGATGAACTTCTCCACCAGGTCGCGGCAGACGTCGTCGGCGTACTGCTCCGGCGGCGACTTCATGAAGTACGACGACGCCGACAGGATCGGGCCGCCGATGCCGCGGTCCTTGGCGATCTTGGCCGCGCGGATCGCGTCGATGATGATGCCGGCCGAGTTCGGCGAGTCCCAGACCTCGAGCTTGTACTCCAGCGACAGCGGGACGTCGCCGAAGTTGCGGCCCTCGAGCCGGATGAACGCCCACTTGCGGTCGTCCAGCCAGGCCACGTAGTCGGACGGGCCGATGTGCACGTTCCGGGCGTCGATCTCGTCGCGCAGCTGCGAGGTGACGGACTGGGTCTTGCTGATCTTCTTGGACTCCAGCCGGTCCCGCTCGAGCATGTTCTTGAAGTCCATGTTGCCGCCGACGTTCAGCTGGTACGTCCGGTCCACGGTGACGCCGCGGTCCTCGAACAGCTTGGTCAGCACCCGGTGCGTGATGGTCGCGCCGAGTTGCGACTTGATGTCGTCACCGACGATCGGGACGCCGGCCGCGGTGAACTTGTCCGCCCACTCCTTGGTGCCCGCGATGAAGACCGGCAGCGCGTTGACGAACGCGACACCCGCGTCGATCGCGCACTGGGCGTAGAACTTGGCCGCCTGCTCCGAGCCGACCGGCAGGTAGCAGACCAGTACGTCGACAGCCGCCTCGCGGAGCGTCGCGACCACGTCGACCGGCGCGGCGTCGGACTCGGTGATGGTCTCGCGGTAGTACTTGCCGAGGCCGTCCAGGGTGTGACCGCGCTGCACCGTGATGCCGGTCGGCGGCACGTCGCAGATCTTGATCGTGTTGTTCTCGCTGGCGCCGATCGCGTCGGCGAGGTCGAGGCCGACCTTCTTGCCGTCCACGTCGAACGCGGCGACGAACTCGACGTCGCGGACGTGGTACTCGCCGAACTGGACGTGCATCAGACCGGGGACGCGCTCGTCGGGCTTCGCGTCGCGGTAGTAGTGCACGCCCTGGACGAGCGAGCTGGCGCAGTTGCCGACTCCGACGATCGCTACGCGGATCGAGGTCATCTGGAATCTCCTTGGGTAGGCGGTTGGTGCAGGTCAGGGGGCCGCTGCTGCTGCCGCTCGCCGTCGATCAGTTCGTTCAGCCAGCGGACCTCGCGCTCGGCCGACTCCAGGCCGTGCCGTTGCAGCTCGAGGGTGTAGGCGTCGACCCGCTCCGCGGTCCGGCTCATCGCGGCCCGGAAGCCGGCCAGCCGCTCCTCCATCCGGGCCCTGCGGCCCTCGAGGATGCGCAACCGGGTCGCCGGCTCGGTCCGGCCGAAGAACGAGAACCGGACGCCGAACGTGTCGTCCTCCCAGGCCGACGGACCGGCGTCGTGCATCGCGTGCGCGAAGTGGTCCTTGCCGTCGGCGGTGATGGTGTAGACGATCTTCGGCCGGCGACCGGACTCCGGTGTCCCGGGGTCGGCCGTGATCCAGCCGTTGCGGAGCATCGCCTTCAGACACGGGTAGAGCGACCCGAACGACAGCACGCGTCCCCAGCCGAACTGGGCGTTGACGCGCTTGCGGAGCTCGTAACCGTGCATCGGCGCTTCGTGCAGCAGACCGAGTACGGCGAGCTCCAGGACCCCACTGCGGTTTCCCATGACCCACCTCCCTCGGCCTAGTTTGTCATGACCTGATGTATCGGCTCGATACATCGCGCCGCAAGAGTAAGCACAGCCGAGGACTGTGGACAACTCTTGACAAAGGCGGGCTTTGTCAGCTTGGTCACGCGGCACGCCCGGGAAACCCGTCAGTGGTCTTCGACCTCGGAGAGGCGAGCCCCTGCGGGCCTAGTTGCAGTGACTTTGCTCGCACCGCACGTCGCGGGGTAAGCGCTTACTGACACCGTGCGAAAGATCTCGGTAAGGCTGTTTTGCGGCGGGATCGCGATGCACCGCCCGGCTTGTTAGCCTACGGAGCGGATTCGGGCGCGTTACCACACTCACCGTAGTGTGTGCGGCAATGACTTCGCGAGATCGTCGAGGATTGCACTGTGAGTGAAGCTCGTAGAAAGGCAGCCAAGCCCCCGCGCCTGAAGAGACACTGGGCGCTGCGGGTGCTGGGCTGGCTGGCCGCGCTCTTCTTCGTCGGCATCATCGGCGCCGTGGCCGCCTTCTTCATCGTGTACCAGACCACGAAGATCCCGGACCCCAACAAGGAGTTCGCGACCAACACGACGACGGTGACGTACGCCGACCAGACGCAACCGCTGGGTTCGTTCTACGAGCAGAACCGGCACACTGTCCCGCTGGCGCAGATCCCGAAGCACGTCCAGGACGCGGTCATCGCGGCCGAGGACCGGACGTTCTGGACGAACCCCGGCATCTCGCCGTCGGGGATGGCTCGCGCGGCCTGGAACATCTCCCGCGGTGAGCAGTTGCAGGGCGGATCGACGATCACGCAGCAGTACGTGAAGATCATGTACCTGACCCAGGAGCGGACCGTCTCCCGGAAGTTCCAGGAACTGTTCATCGCGACGAAGCTGAGCCGGCAGCAGGACAAGAGCAAGACGCTCGAGGGGTACCTCAACACCATCTACTTCGGTGAGGGTGCCTACGGCATCTCCGCCGCGGGTGACGCGTACTTCAGTCAGCCGGACCCGAAGAAGCTTTCGGTGCAGCAGGCTGCCCTCCTCGCGACGGTGCTCAACAACCCGAGCCTGTTCGACGTCAACGACCCGGACCCGCGGACGAAGAAGCGAATCATCGAGCGGTACCACTACGTCCTCGACGGCATGCGGCTGAGCGGCACGATCACCGACGCCCAGGCGGCGAAGTACGGCAAGACACTGCCTGACCTCGGCAAACAGAAGGAGAAGAGCAGCCGCTACAAGGGCCCGAACGGCTTCCTGCTTGACATGGCGCGCAAGGAATTGATCCGCCTGGGCTTCACCGAGGACCAGATCAGCGGCGGCGGCCTCAAGGTCACCACGACCTTCAACTACGGCTTGCAGAAGAAGATGCTCGTCGCGGCAAAAGAGCAACCGGAGAAGCGCACCAACCTGCACGTCGGGATGGCCACCGTTCAACCGGGCACCGGTGCGCTCCTCGCCATGTACGGCGGGCCGGACTACCTGAAGAGCCAGTTGAACTGGGCCACGACTCCCGCCCGACCGGGGTCGTCATTCAAGCCGTTCGCGCTGGCTGCGGCCCTCAAGGACGGCAAGACTCTCTTCGACAACTTCCAAGGTGACAGCCCGATCAAGATCCAGGGCCAGGAGCTCAACAACGAGTTCGACCGCGACTACGGTGACGTCAGCCTGCTGAAGGCGACGGAGCAATCGATCAACACGGCGTTCTACGACTTGGTCGACAACCAGATGGACGACGGTCCGAACAAAGTCGTCGACGCGGCCGAGGCGGCCGGGATTCCGAAGTCGAAGTACCTCGAGGACGGCCGGAACAACCCGTCTACGGTGCTGGGTCCGGACCCGTACGCGTCAGCGGTCAACATGGCGAGCGCCTACGCGACGTTCGCGGCCGACGGTATGTACGCGCCGCTGCACACGATCAAGACCGTGACCGGCCCGGACGGCAAGGTCTTGTGGTCGGCGGACAAGAAACTGGCGAAGCCGAAGCAGGTGATCGACGCGGACATCGCCAAGACGGTCAACTACGCCCTGCAGGACGTGGTCCAGAAGGGTAGTGGCACCGGCGCCAAGGATCTGGACCGCCCGGTGGCCGGCAAGACCGGTACGGCGGGTGGTGTCGCGGTCGAGGACCGGGCGAAGAACAAGGCGTGCGACGGCTGCAAGGACGGCTCGGCGACCCTGACCTCCTGGTGGACCGGCTACACACCCCAACTCTCCACCTCGGTGGTGTACCGGGCCGGCAAGACCGGTGAGAGCAACCTCGACGACTACACCAACGAGAAGGCGTTCTTCGGTGGTACCTGGCCGCTGAAGACGTGGCTGGCGTTCATGAAGCCGGCTCTCGACGGTGTGCAGGAGGCGGACTTCGCCGAGCCCGACGAGGACGCGATCAAGGACACCCGACCCCGACGTACACACCGTCGACGACGCCGACGCCAACCCAGCGCCGCCGCAGACGCCCCCCCAGCACGCCGCCGCCCAACACGCCCACCACAGCCTCCGCCGAACACCCCGTCCGACCCCGACCAAGACGAAGCCAACCAGAACACCAGGATGGCCGCTCCCCACGGGGGCCCGACCAGAACCGAGTAACACCCCGGAAGATCCGGCGGTGGTCAATAGCTCTACCGCGGCTCCCACCGTGCCGCCGGTTGCTTTTGGGATGGGGCACCATGGGGGCGTGAGTCGGGCTCGGGTGGGTTCTCGTGGTGGGCGGGTGCGTCGTGTTTGAGCGACGGCCTGAGCCGCAACCCGACAAGCCGGGCCGGGCGCGGCGGGCCCGGGTGGACGGGGTGCGCCTGCAGCGGTGGATGCCGACGGCGAGACGCGGGAGGTGCTCGGGTGGTGGTTGGTCACCCGGGTCGCGTTGTTCCTGTTGTCGATCTCGGCGCCGATGCTGTTCAACCGCGGGAGCGACTACCCGAACGTCTGGCGGGCCTGGCTGCAGTGGGACGTCTGGCACCTGAAGGCGGTCGCCGAGTTCGGGTACACCCACGGTGAGCCGTCCGGGGCGCCGCTGGCGGCGTTCTTCCCCGGGTTCCCGGTGCTCGTCCGCGTCGTCAGCTGGACCGGGATCGGGTACGTTGCCGCGGGCATCGTCGTGTCGGCGGTCGCCAGTGCCGTCGCCGGGCGTGTACCTCGCGCGCCTGGCGCAGTACGAGTTTCCGCAGCTCAAGAACCTCGGCCCCAACGCCGCGCTGTTCTGGTTCACCGCGCCGGTCGGCGTCTTCCTTGCCGCCGGCTACACCGAGGCGCTGTTCTGCGCGTTCGCGTTCCCGGCCTGGCTGGCCGCGCGGCAGGGCCGATGGGCCCGGGCCGCGATCCTCGTCGCGCTGGCGTCGACCGTGCGCGTGTCCGGGATCTTCCTCGCGGTCGCGCTCGATCGTCGAGTTCGTCACCTCGAAGAAGCGTGACTGGCCGTCGTTGCCGTGGCTGGCGTTGCCGGCCGTCCCGGTGCTCGGCTTCATGGCGTACCTGAAGCAGATCCACGGCTCCTGGTTCGCCTGGCAGGACGCGCAGGAGAAGGGCTGGGCGCGCGAGTTCACCTGGCCGTGGACCTCGCTCATGCACACGGTCGACGCCGCCACCAAGGGCCATTTCGCCGGCGACCGCAGCGACTGGACCTGGATGTTCCGGGCCGAGCTGGTCACTCTGGTGATCGGCCTGCTCCTGCTCGCCTGGCTGCTCTGGCGCCGCTCCTGGGGTGAGGCGGCCTGGGTGGCTGCCACCGTCGGCGCGTTCTGTACGTCGTTCTGGATCTACTCACTCACCCGGGCGACGCTGCTCTGGTGGCCGCTCTGGATCGGCCTCGCCGTCCTCGCCCAGCGAAAACCGTGGCTCGGCCGCCTCTACCTGGCCTTGGCGATACCGCTCGCCGCGATCTGGGCGGCAGGATTCTTCACCGGCCGCTGGACCGGCTGAGTAGTTCTGCTCAGGTACGACGTACGTCGCGCGCTGAGCGTGATCGTATGGACACCCGGTTGTTCCGTAGGAGTCTGCCGCAGGCGGCGCTGACCGGCCTGATGGCGGCGCTCGCGTACGAGGTGATGGTCCGGACCGGCGCGCCGCTCGTGTGCGCCGTCGGCGGCGTGGACGACTGTTGGTGGCACCGGCAATCTCGCCTGGGTCGCGGCCGTCACCCGCTGATCGTGTCCGACATGTGGACTCTTTGGCACCCCAGGCAACGTCTCGGAGGGTTCGGACGTCGATATGGGTGAAGGGGTGGCAGTCCGGGCGGGGACCGCCACCCCTCCTCATCTCTTCCGGCGGAACCTTTCAGGGGCAGGCTCCGCCGGAGAAACGTCCAGCAGGGGCGGTGGCCTGAGGCCGCCGCCCCGCTGACTGTTACCCGTAGTTCCGGTCGATCGACTGCGACGGCGTCGGGCTCGGCTTGGTCTCGGCCGCCCGCTTGTCACTCGGGTGCGTCCCGGGCTCGACACCCTTCAGCGTCCCGAGCAGCTCGATCTCGGACAGCGTCACGCCGTCGGTCCCAGTCGGCGTCAGCACCAGCCGGTACTGCGTGTAGGCCTTCGGCGAGGCGACGCTGAAGGACCGGGTGTACGACGCCCAAGCCCACTTCTCGCCGGTCCGACGGTCGACCGGGGACCACGTCGTACCGTCGTTCGACCCCTCCAGCACCCACGCCGACGGCGCCGCACCGGTGGCGCCACTGGTCAGCGTGTACATCCCGACCGGCCGGCCCTGCGGCAGCGCCACCGTGATCGTCGGGTTCGCGCCGGTCAGCGTGACCTGGGTCTTCGTGTCGTCGTCGGTCAGCGCGGTCACGTCCTGACCGCCGGCGCCGACCACCGCGACCCTCGTCCGAGGTCGAGTCCTGCCACGTCTTCGGGTCCTCGCCCGGGGTGGTGATCGACGGCGGCGCGTCGTTCCGGCCGCTGCCCCAGGTCGACGGCTTGTCCGTCATCTCGAACTCGATCTTGCCGCCGTCGGCGATCAACGAGTGGGGCAGCGCGGTCGACGTCCACTTCTTCCCGTTCACCCGAACGCTCTTGCACGTAGACGTTCTGCGCGCTGTTGCCCGGCGCACTGACCACCAGCTTCTTGCCGCCGGGCAGCCGCACCGTCGCCTTGGTGAACAGCGGCGAGCCGATCGCGTACGTCGGCGAGCCCATCTGCAACGGGTAGAACCCGAGCATGCTGAACAGGTACCACGCGGACATCTCCCCGTTGTCCTCGTCACCCGGGTAGCCCTGCCCGATCTCCGAGCCCAGGTAGAGCCGCGACAACGACTCCCGCACCAGCGCCTGCGTCTTCCACGGCTGACCCGCGAAGTTGTACATGTACGTGATGTGGTGCGACGGCTGGTTGCTGTGCCCGTACTGACCCATCCGTACGTCGCGTGCCTCGAGCATCTCGTGGATCGTGCCGCCGTACCCGCCGGTGTGCAGCGCGTCCTCCGGCGTACTGAAGAACTCGTCGAGCTTCTTGGCCAGGCCGTCGCGGCCGCCGTAGATGGCGGCCAGGCCGGCGCCGTCCTGCGGGGTCGAGAACGCCATGTTCCACGCGTTCGTCTCGGTGTAGTCGTGACCCCAGTCGCGCGGGTCGAAGGTGCTGGGCGAGCTGCCCCAGACACCGTCCGGGCCCTTGCCCTGGAAGAAGCCGATCGCCGGGTCGAACAGGGTCACGTAGTTGCGGGCCCGGTTCAGGTAGTACTTGTAGTTGTCCAGGTACTCCTGCTTGCGCGGGTCGCTCTTCTTCGCGGTGTCGTACAACTGCTTCGACATGTTCGCGATGCCGAAGTCGTTGATGTAGCCGTCCATCGACCAGCTGAAGCCCTCACCGGTGGTGTTGGCCGTGTAGCCGTTGAACGTGGACAGGTCGAGGCCCTTGCGGCCGACGTTCTGCGACGGCGGTACGACGGCGGCGTTCTTGAGTGCGGCGTCGTACGTCGCCTGGACGTCGATCCCCTTGATGCCCTTCAGGTAGGCGTCGGCGAAGGCGACGTCGGAGCTGGTGCCGACCATCAGGTTCGCGTAGCCCGGGGACGACCAGCGGGAGATCCAGCCGCCGTCCTTGTACTGCTGGACGAACCCGTTCACCAGGTCGGCGGCCGTGTCCTGGGCGAACAGCGAGTACGCCGGCCACACGGTGCGATACGTGTCCCAGAAGCCGTTGTTCACGTACGTCTGGCCGGCCACGATCTTCGAACCGGTCGTGGTCGGGGTGTCCGTGCCGACCTTGGGCGAGGTCGGCGACGCGTACTTGATCACCGGCTTGGAAGCCGTCCCGGTGTTCTCCGAGCCGTTGTTCGGGTAGAGGAACAGCCGGTAGAGGTTCGAGTACAGCGTGCTGAGCTGGTCGGCCGTCGCGCCCTCGACCTCGATGGTGCGCAGCTTCGCGTCCCACTGGGCCTGCGCGGCGTCCTTGACCTTGCCGAACTTCGATCCGGCCGGCAGCTCCAGCTCCAGGTTCTTCCGGGCCTGCTCGGTGCCGATCAGCGAGGTCGCCATCCGCAGCTGGACCTGGGTCACCTTCGGGTCGAAGGAGAAGTAGCCGCCGACGTTCGCGCCGCCGCCGTTCGACAGTTTGCCGGAGGCAACCACCTTCTGGTCGACCACGCCGTACACGAAGAGCCGGCCGGCGCCGGTGGACAGGCCGCTCTTGACGTCGCTGAAACCGGTGACGACACCGGTCGCGGGGTCCAGGGTCAGACCGCCGTTGTTGTTGACGTTGTCGAACACCAGCGACGACTTGCCGGCCGGGAAGCGAGAAGCGCAGGATCGCCGCGTGGTCGGTCGGCGCGATCTCGGCCGCGTTGCCGTTGTCGAACGTGACGCCGTAGTAGTACGGCCGCGCGATCTCGTTGTCGTGGCTGAACGACCAGGCGCGCGCCTTCCGGTCGGCGGTCGGCGTCGTCGCCGTCGACGGCATCACCTGGAACGTCTGCCGGTCACCCATCCACGGGCTCGGCTCGTGGCTGATCGACAGGGCCTGCATGGTCGGCTTGTTGGCCTCGTTGTTGCCCTTGGCGTAGTCGTACAGCCAGGACGTCGAGCCGGCGTTCGTCACCGGCGTCCAGAAGTTGAAGCCGTGCGGTACGGCGGTCGCCGGGAAGTTGTTGCCGCGGGAGAACCCACCGGTCGAGTTCGTACCGCGGGTGGTGCTGCGCCAGGTCCGACGGGTGCTTGGCCGCCGTCTTCTGGGCCGCGCGATCGGGGTTGATCGCGGCCGCGATCCGGATGTCGTCGATCCAGCCGCGGAAGTCGGCCGGGCCGGACGGCTTGTCGTAGCCGACCAGGATCCGCTCGATCGTCTTGCCGGCGGCGACCTTCCCGAGGTCCGCATCGACGTTGTTCCACTGGTTCGTCGACAGGCTCTTGGCCTCGCCCTGGCCGCGCGGGCTGAGCTCGAAGCCGTGGTGATCGCTTCGCCTTCAGGTCGCTCAGGTACGTGCCGTCCGAGAAGGCGAGGTCGAGCGCCGCGTACGTACTCGGGTAGCTCAGGTCACCCTCGACGTGCTCGGGGAAGATCTTGTACGACAGCCGGGTGTCCTTGCCGACTTTCAGGTCGACGTCGGCGATCTTGTTCCAGGTGTAGCCACGGCCCTCGGTCTCCTGGTGCCCGGCGTACCGGAACGACTTGACGCCGGTGAACCCGACCCGGGCGCGGGCGTTGTATGCGCTGGTCGGACCGGAGTCCAGCCGCGACTCCGCGCTCGGGCCGGGTGGCGGCAGGGGCGCGCCGTTGGACAGGTACCAGTCGGCCAGTTGGACGATGTCCTCGCCGTGGTTCAGCGTGACGTCCAGCTTGAAGAACTTGTACGCCGTCTCGTTCGTGAAGCTGTACTCCTTGGTCTGGAACCGGTTCTCGAAGCTCTCGCCGGTCCGGGTGTCCAGTGTGGTCCAGGTGGTCCCGTCGTTCGAACCCTGCACGGTCCAGTTCTGCGGGTCGCGGCCGTCGGCGTCGTTGGCCGAGGTCAGCGCGTACTTGCGGATCACCACCGGGGCCGAGGTCTCGTAGACCAGCCAGCCGGTCGGCTCGAACACCAGCCACTTGGTGAACTTGTCACCATCGGCCACGTTGGTGGCGATCTCGCCGCCACCGGTGTTCTCGCCGCTCGCAGTCACCTTGGTGACCTTGTCCATCTCGCTACCGCCGACCCCGGTCGGCGTCGGACCGCGGACGCCGTCGACGCGCGGCTTCCCGTCCGGACCGGTCTCGACGGCATCGGTGTAGCCGGGCTGCGGCTGCCCCGGCTCGAACGAGGTGAAGAACGAGGACCCCGACGCCACCGGCTGCTCAGCGGTCGCAGTGTCAGAGGTCGAAGGGACGGCATGCGCTGACGTCATGGGAGTAGACATTGTCACAACAAGTCCGAGAGACGCGACGAGCCCCAGTGGGCGGCGGAGTTCCATCTACGCTCCTTGCACGGCCGGCGCAGGCGGACGCCCGGCTTCACGGTCGACCGCGCACCGAAGATGGTCACGCGGCCCCGATGACAAGGTTGTCAGCCCGCGTTTCGCCGGAATCTTCTCCCGCCCGTCACTCCCGGTCAAGGCTTCGTCGCCATCGGTTCGCAGCGGCGGCAGTCAGGAGTTTTCCACAAGTGGCAACGCGAACATGATGCGACAGGCACAGCCGGTAACTAAAGTTGCCTTGCGCAAGCCGCGCACCGGCGTGCGACGCGAAGTCTCGGGAGGGCTGGGAGTGGCATCGGATCGGGCCAAGATCGTCCGCAGGCAGCACGCCCATCTGCTCCTCCCGCAACCTGCCCTCGACGAGGCTCAGAGTGCTCTGTTCGACGCGGCGGTGCGGCGGGCCGGATGGGTCGCCGATCCGGGTGAGGCCTCGAGCCTGTCGCTGCAATGGCGGCGTGGACGGGACGCCCTTCGGCTGCAGACCCTCGGCTGGTTTCCACTGCTGGTCACAGTCGGCCCGCTCGGACGCGCGACTACCGCGCATCGCGACGCCGCCGCGCGGCTTACCGCGGCTGTCGCGGCCGCCGGCGGGAGAAGCTTCACGGATCGGCAGCTGGCTGAATACCTGCCCCAGGCTCGGCTTCGCTGGCAACGCGCCTTGACGGAGCGTCGACGGCTGACTCAGGCAGAGCGGCTGCTGGAGGCGCGGCAGTGCTCCCGATGCCTTGCCTGGTCTGAGCCTTCGGCCACCCACTGCACCGGATGCCGGTGCCGCTTCACCGCAGTGGACGACGCCGAGTGGGAGACCGCGGTCGGGCAGGCTTCGAAGGTCATCGACTCGGCTGCGACCGTCCTTGCTGAGCTCGCTCGAGGGGTTCTCCTGGATCGGATCAGCGGCCTCGGAACCGACCGAGCCTCCGTCGGCATGGTGACCCATGGTTGAACAGGTCCTGGCGACGGTCCAGACCGAGCAGTGGGGCTGGGAGTACCGCGGGCGCGAGGTGGTCGTCGTCGAGCACGAGGAGCCGCCCGTCCCGCTGGTTCCGGAGCCGACAGGATTGGCCAGGTTGGAGGCTAAGCGTGCGACCGCGCTCCGTACGCGTTTCGTGCTGACCTGGGCGGTAGTCGGTGGTGGTCTGCTCACTGCGGGCGTCGGCCTTGCCAGTCACCCGCTGCTGGCCCTCGTACCGGGTGCGCTGACGCTGGGTTTCGCCTGGCTGCGCTGGGGGCGCCCCGAGCTGTTGCGTCGAGCAACTGTTCACGAGCATCACCGGTGGCTGACCGCCTGTAGCGACTCGATGGCTCGGTTCGAAACCGACGTTGAGACGTGGCGGCAGGAGTTGAAGGACCAGGAGCGGACGACGGGGCAGCAGGCGGCAGCCGTCCGGCCGTGGGTGCCGGTCGGACCCGCGACCAAGGAGCGGGTGGATCTCTACGGAGGGACCACAGCCGGCTGGCGCGCTGCCTTGCTCGCGATGGGGAGTTCGCTGATGAGCGCGGGTGGCCGGTTGACGGTCCTTGACCTGACTCAGGACGCTGTGGCCGAGCCGCTGCGCCAGATGGCTGAGGATCATGGCGCGCCAATTCGATCGACGGTCCTTCCGGATGAGAAGCGTTCGCTGAACCTGCTTGCAGGGCTGAGCGCGGAGGAGATCGGCGTCGTGATCGCCGAGGGACTGCGAGTTGCTGAGGCCGAGCCGACCGAATCGCGTGGGGTTGATGCGACGCTCGTACAGCAGGTCGTCGAATGTCTGGCCGACTCGCCGGTCACCATGAGGCGGCTGCACCTGGCGTTCCAGGTATTGCTTCGACAGCTCCCGCCCGATCAACGGGGTGAGCTGACCAGGGCCGAGTACGGAACGCTGACTGATCTCCTGAGCGAAGCCGCCCGGCGTACGGCCGAGCCCCGCTTGTTCCGGCTGGCCGCCGGACTCACGCGCCTGGCGGGCGTCAGCGGCGACGTGGCGATGGACGGTTGGGACGGTGAGGAGATCTCACTGCGGGTTATTCAGCTGTCTCATCGCGAGTCCGAGCTGACCGCGTCGTTGTTCCGCCAGCTGGTCTTCCAGGTTGCGATGTCCCGCATCCAGCGTGGACAGATGTCGGGTCGCGGCGAGCGGATCGTGGTGATTGCGGGCGCCGACGTACTGGCTCGGCCGGATCTGGAGCGATTCGACAGTATCTGCCGCCGGAACGGCCTGCGTCTCGTGCTCCTCTTCGCGCATCTCCGGGACAGCGCGCGGTGGAGTTGCTCGGCGGTGGGGACGCGGTGCTCTTCATGCGTCTGGGAAATGCGAAGGAAGCCGAACAGGCGGCGACCTTCATCGGCCGTCAGCATCGCCTGGTGGCGAGCCAGTTCACCTACTCCCACGGGACCAACACCTCTGAGTCCGCGTCGGATAGCACCACGCGGGGCAACAGTTCCTCCACGAGCGACTCTGTCGGAGTACAGACGTCGGACAGTCGGCAGGCGACGTTCGGACTGCTCTTCAGCCGACGGCACCGATCGGGGAGCAGGAGCAGCGGGAGCAGTATTCGTCCAGCACCACTGGTGGATCGTCGTGGTCGGAATCGACATCGACCTCGGCGTCGAAGGGAACGAGCGAAAACACATCAATCGGCTACCAACGGACCTACGAGTACTCGATCGAGCCGACAGTCCTCCAGGGATTGTCGCCGACCGCGTTCATCCTGATGGATCCGCTCGACCCAGCCAGTCCCCGTCTCGGCGACTGCGATCCACGCTTGGGTGACACATGATCCCGCGATGGCGTCTGACCGAGGTTCCATTGACCGGCGGATCAGACACCGACATCGGTCAACGGCTGGCATCGCTCAAACGAGGGTTGCTCCCGGCACTGACCGCGCACGCGGCTGCGGGACACCCGTTCAGTTGTTGCTGGACACGTACGGTCGCGAACGGGCGTGTCGAAGTACGGCTGAGTATCGAGCCTGGTAGCGATGGGGCGATCCCGTATCCGGTCGGTGCTCGCTGCGTGGCCGCAGACTCGGTTGACCTACCTGTCTGGTTAGCCGTCAACGGTGGGCACGATGTGCTGAGCGCGCTGCCCGAGTTGGAGGCCGACCCGATCGGCATCCTGGAGGATCTGCTCGACGCCGCTGGCTCTGAGCCCTTCGCCTGGCTGGTCTCGGCGTCACCGATCGGCACGGACCATCGGGCGGAGTTGCTCGACGATCTCCATCTGCGGATGACGATCGGCCTCGATCGCGAGAAGGTCTCCGGTCGGGAAACCCTCGAGCTCGAGCGCAACCGAGCTCGCTATCGGGACTTCTCGGCGGCGCAAGGCGGATTGTGGCGGGTTCAGATCCTGGTCGGTGCCGCCGATGAGGCGACTGCCCGGACGTCCGCCCAGGTCCTAGCAGGGGCGGCCGACCTGCACAGTACGTCGTACCAATTGGCGCCGACGTCCTCGGATCCGGTGTGGTTCGAGGCGACTGGTGAACTGCTAGCCGCGATCGCTCGTCCACCGGTGCGTGAGATCGCCGGGGTTCGCGCCGTGGAGCAGGTGCGGTTCGACCTGACGCCCGAGACCGCGGCGGACGGCGTACCGCTCGGTGCTGTCCTCGACAGCACTGGCCGGGCTGTGACTCAGCTCGGGATCCCGCTGTCGACGCTGAACCGCCATGCGCTGGTGGCGGGCGCGACGGGATCCGGCAAGTCCCAGACGATCCGGCATCTGCTGGAAGGCCTCAACGACGCCTCCATTCCGTGGCTCGTGATCGAGCCTGCCAAGGCTGAGTACGCCGCCATGGCGGGCAGACTCGGCCCACGTGGTGAGGTGGCAGTGCTGCGGCTGGGGGATCCTGACGCCGTACCGTTGAGCCTCGATCCCCTCGAGCCGGAGAAGGGGTTTCCGCTCCAAACGCACCTCGATCTGATCCGGGCGTTGTTCCTGGCAGCCTTCGAAGCGAACGAGCCGTTTCCGCAGGTGCTCAGCCAGGCGCTGACCCGCTGCTACACGTCGTTCGGCTGGGATCTCGCGCTGAGCCGGCCGCACCGAGAAGGCACGCCCTTCCCGACTCTCGCCGACCTGCAGTCCACCGCACGAGCTGTGGTCGATGACATCGGGTACGGCGCCGAGCTCGCGGCCGACGTCCGCGGATTCGTCGACGTACGGCTGACCTCGCTGCTCCTTGGCACACCGGGCCGCTTCCTCGGGACCGGTCATCCGCTGGACGTGGCAGATCTCCTCCGTCGCAACGTGGTCCTCGAACTGGAAGACGTCGGCGACGACCAGGACAAAGCTTTCTGTATGGGCGTCGTCCTCATCCGCCTGATCGAGCATCTCCGGGTGCGGCACGCGACCGACCCGACTGAAGGCCTGCGCCACGTCACCGTCGTGGAGGAGGCCCACCGCCTGCTCAAGGCCGCCGCCGAGGGAACCCCATCCAGCCACGCCGTCGAAATGTTCGCCGGCCTCCTCGCCGAGATTCGCGCGTACGGCGAAGGCATCGTGGTGGCCGAACAGATCCCCAGCAAGGTCATCCCCGACGTCGTCAAGAACTCCGCCCTGAAGATCCTCCACCGCCTCCCCGCCGCCGACGACCGCGAGCGCGTCGGCGCCACCATGAACCTCGACGAGCCTCAATCGCGCGCCGTAGTCTCCCTCCCACCCGGCCAAGCCGCAGTTTTCACCGACGGCATGGACCGCCCCCTACGCGTTCAGGTCCCACACGGCGAATCCCGCGAGCACCGCCTCGCCTCGGCACCAACTGTGGCGGCAGCCGGCCGACGTACGGGCGCGTGCGGCGCGAGTTGTGATGACAGTCCGTGCACCGTACGAGACATCGTCAACGCGGGCCGAGTGCTCGACGACAACCCGAGGTTCATCCTCTGGGTAGAGCTTCTGACAGTCGCCCACCTCGTCGGTGTTCCGAAGCCGCTACCACCCGCGGACTTGATTCCGCCTGACCTTCCAGCGCGGCTGGCGGGATGTGCGATCGGTGAAGCCGTGACTGCGGCTGTCCGGGGTCGTTCGACGGCGATTGGCCACGACTTCGTACCGGCAGGCCTGATCCAGCATCTCGCCGACGTGGTCACGGGAGCGCTCAATCGGCACGAGTCCGTCTGTCCTGACCCAGAGGTCGAGTGGCAAGCCGGCGCCTATCGGTTCGCGGATGTGGCCGATGCCCTGCGAACCTCTCAGGCCCACTGGACGTTCCCCACCCGTTGACCGAGGAATGGAGTGCCAGGGGACTGACGCTCCGGGGATCAAGCATCGTTGGTCAGGTCACCAGCTATCTGAGGCGCCAGTCTTCTGTCTCCACCGCAACAATGCTGTTCGGTGACGGGAGTCTTCTCCGCGCGGCGGCTCGCCTTTCCACCGCCGCGGAGGCAGATGTGCAGATTGTCGACGCGTCGCGAGACCTGACCATTCCAGGCGATTGGCATCGGCACGTCTTCCGACTGTCCGGATCGACGGGCCAGTAGCCCGATGGATTGGCAGCCACGCCGCGGAGAGGAGTCCGTCGAACCGGCTCGACGTTCTGCGGAGCGGTCGGACACCCCCACCGACGCTGAGCCGACTGCACATCGAGAATCCAACGCGACCTCGGACCTCGAAGCTCGTATGCGCCAAGACCCCTCATTCACTCGTCTGGGTGGGGGTGTCGAGGGCCAAACACCCGCCTCCGATGAGTCTCGGAACGACACATATGGCACCTCACGCGACGATCGCCAGGTGACTTCGGCTGATCATTCATCGGAAGCGGCGGACGAGAACCAGGACGCTGCCGATGTCCCGAGCGGCGACGTCGAACGAGAATCCTCCTCGGCGCAACTCGGGGAATCTGTCTCGGCCCACCAGGACGACGTCGAGCGGTTTCCTCCAGAACTGCGCGACCGCATGCTCCAAGACCCAAGCTTCACACGGATGGGTTGGGGGCCGGACGCTCAGCCGGCGACGGTTCCCTCCGATCCGGAGAATCGTGAGAACGGCGATCCGGGTGAGTCATGGCCTCCGAAGGGGGAGTGGCACACTGACGACTCATCGCCCGAGCCGACCAATCAACCGCCGGGTGAGGATGCTGAGCAAGAGGAACCGACTCAGAGTGATTCGCTAACGCAGGAGTCGCAGCCGGACGATACGAATGATGCCGACGGCGAGTTCACCCGAGTCGGGCCGGACAGCCAGTCCGACCCGCGTCCTGCTGATGCACGCGAGACCGACCTGGACAGCGCCCGTGGAGATGAGCCTGAATCGAGTCCCGAGGAGGAGAGTGCTCGTCGAGCAAACGCCGGCGCTGAGAATGACCGGGTCGCAAACCCTGATTCCACCGCACGGCTCGGACTCGACAGCTGGGTGAATGACGAGCCAATAAGGGATCGCCTCGAGCGTTGGGATCCCGGACGGGTTGATCACGCCCGGCCGCCCGCACCCGATACCGGCGAGGCGCCAGCGGCCGACACGACTGACACGGTGGATCCAGCTGCGGCTCGTGAGGCGGACGAAAGAAACGGCGTTGCCTACATCGCAGCCGCGAAAGTGGATCGTCCCTGGCTCGAACCGGCAGCTGACTGCGACCCGCTGGTCCAGAGCGTCTGGGCGTCGATCGACCTGGGTGACGGCCATGGCCATATCCGCCACGGCCCGATGGGTGACGACGAGACGTACGCTCGCAGAGTCGCCTTCAACGAAGACCCTGCCCAGATCGATCCCGTAAAGAGAGCCCAGGGCATCGACGGTCTCGATCCCACCAAGCAGCACTACTGCGGTCGTGATTCAACGAGGATCCACGACGCGACGGCGTTCGCCGTAGCCTACGTGGGCGCAACTGAGGATCCAGCAGTCAAAGCCGTACTCGTCAGGCCCTGGGATGCAGACTTCAAGCCAGAACCCGTCGTGATTCCGATCGCGGAGCTTCTGGGACCGGAAGGCCACGAACTGTGCTCGGGCTTCGAACTGAAAGGTGATTGGACGGAATCTAAAGGTATGCGCAGGCGGTGGATCCATTCGCGAAATTCTGGCGCTGATCTCGCGGGAATTCCCGAACCTCGGGCCGAGCGTATATCGACATTTAAGGACGGGGACATCGTCGTCGGCTTCAAAGGAAACTCTGCAACTCTGCGGTACGAGATCGCAACGATCTATCCTCGTGTATTTCGTGGCGCGGAATGATGGGAGGGTGGAACATGCCTGGGATTGACATGTACTGGTTGAAGGACAAACAAGCGCCCTTTGCGACATTTCTCAGCGTTGTGCAAGCGTACTATCACCCGGAGGTGCGCAACGACAACTTCGACGCCCTGCCTCGGCGCGCCCAGCGGGATCGGCCCGAAGACGTAGAGATGGCGATCTTCAAGCAGGAATTCATCCGCCTGCTGGAAGGCGACCGTGAAGGCCTTCACCCTGAGGCATTGGACGTGGCGGCAGAGTATGACGAATGGGACACAGACGACGAGTTCCTCGTCTGGCTGTGGCAACAGTTGTATCCGAACGAACCTGTGCCCGGACATGACCAGTGACTCATGCAGCGACGTTCTCAGTGGTCAACGCAGCGAAAGCCGACCTGCGATGTCGTGAATTTGCCACAGCAGTTCGAGATCCGTGCGGTCAGGGCTGACCAGACTGTGCCGTTTGATTATCCGAGCTGGGACGAGTGCAGGAGGCAAGTTCTCGATGGTTAGCAGGGTGTTGGCTGGGATGCGGCCGAGGCCGAGTTGGGCGAAGTACTGCCGCGGCAGGAGATCGATCAGTTAGGCGCAGTCTTCCGCGACGCTGTCGAGTGGCAGCGGGGGTCAGACCAGGGCGGCAGGTGAGCCCTACTGGCAGCATCCTCTGCAGGTGTTGCAGATCCTGGTGTGCGAACTCGGCGTAGAGAACATTGATCTGCTTAGGGCGGGCTGCTTCATGATGTGGTCGAGGACACCGATGGGACGCGGGCGGATCTGGTGTCCCGCTTCGGCGGGCCGCTGAACCCCAGGATGCGTACCTCGCCCGAGTTGCTCCCAACCCTGAGATCGACTCCACCACCAAGCTGTCACCCCTCGGCGGTCGAGGCGTCGAAATCGGCCATCAGGACGCGCCCCCAACGCCACGAATTCTCGTCGGGCCCGGCGGTGATGGCGGACGCCGGGAACGCTGGGTGGAGTGAGCGCTCATGGCCGGTTCGGCTATCCGAGGGTGGCTGGGGATGGCCCGAGGCGACCCGGATGGGTCGTCGCTCGTGGTGGGCAGCGGTAGGTTGAGGGCCATGGACGAACGTGTGTTGGTCACCGGTGCGGCCGGGTTCATCGGGCGGGCTGTGGTGGCTGCCCTGCGGGAGCGGGATGTCGCGGTGACCGCTGTGGACCGGGAGCCGCCGGATCCGTCGTGGGATGAGGGTGTCCACGTGGTGACCGGTGATCTGGCCGAGCAGGAGGTCTGCATCGCGGCCTTCGAGACCCGGCCGACCGCGGTGGTTCATCTGGCCGCGCTGACCTCGGTGCTGCGGTCGGTGGATGCTCCGATGCAGACGTTCGCGCAGAACGTCACCATCACCCAGGTCCTGCTGGAGCTGTCGCGCGGTAGCGGTGTCGACCGGTTCGTGCTCGCCTCGACCAATGCGGTTGTCGGCGATGTCGGTACGTCGACCATCACCGCGGACCTCCCGCTCCGGCCGCTCACGCCGTACGGTGCGACCAAGGCGGCGTGCGAGATGCTGCTCTCGGCGTACTCCGGCAGCTACGGGATGGCGACCGCCGCACTGCGGTTCACCAATGTCTATGGGCCGGGCATGTCGCACAAGGACAGCTTCGTGCCCCGGATGATGCGGGCCGCGCTGACCGGGACCGGCGTCCGGGTGTACGGCGATGGCCGGCAGCGGCGCGACCTCGTGTTCATCGACGACGTGGTGAACGGCGTACTGCTTGCGCTCGAGACCGGGTACGACGGCCGGGCGATCATCGGATCCGGTCAGTCGGTGTCGGTGCTCGAGATGATCGAGACCGTGCGTACCGTGACCGGCCAGCCGGTCCCAGCGGAGCACATCGAGGCTCCGGCCGGCGAGATGCCGGCGGTCGTCGTCGACATCACCAACGACCTCGGCTACGCCCCGACGGTGTCGCTGGAGGACGGTCTCGCTCGCACGTGGCACTACTTCCGCGCGCAGTGAAGCGCGTCCTCCGCACTCACTGGCTGCTCGCCGTCTTCCTGCTGGTGGGCACGGTGCTGCGTGTCCTCGCGACGATCGCGTATCAGCCGGCGATCGTCTACACGGACTCGGTGCAGTACCTGAACAACATGCACAAGTTGAGCCCGGACCAGCTCAACCCGATCGGCTACGACTTCATCCTCGGTCCCATGGTCTGGCTGGGCGGCCTCACGTTCGTCGTGATCGTGCAGCACGTGGTCGGACTGCTGCTGGGTATCGCGATCTACGCACTGGCCCGTCGGCTCACCGTCTACCGCTGGCTGGCGGCGGTGGCGGCCGCACCGATCCTGCTCGACGCCTACCAGGTGCAGATCGAGCAGAACATCATGGCCGAGACCACCTTCGACGTACTCCTGGTCGCGATCCTCTGGCTTCTCCTCGGCCGCGGCGTACCCGGCTGGAGGCGGGCACGCGGTCGTCGGCGTGCTTCTCGGTGCCGCGTTCGCGGTCCGTACGATCGGCATCGTCCTGCTCGTCGCCGTCGTGCTCTACTTGGTTGTCGTCGGCAACGCGTGGCGCAAGCGCCGCCCCGACGTCGTACGACGGACAGCGGCAGCCATAGCGGGATTCGGTGTCGTGTTCGGGGCCTATGCGATCTACTACCACGCGGACACGGGCCGGTGGGGCTTCACCGGTGCTGAGAACCAGGTGCTCTACGGACGGACCGCAGTTGTCGCCAACTGCGCCAAGCTGCCGCTCAACGAGGGCACCAGGCTGTTCTGTCCCAAGGAGCCGCTGGGACAGCGCCTGGGCGTGGACAACTACGCCCACAATCACTATGGCGATCCGAACTGGCCTGGACCGTTGCCGCCAGGTACGACCAAGCGACAGTTGGCCACTGAGTTCGCCCGGCTCGTCATCCGGCATCAGCCGCTTGATGTCACCTGGGCCGCGCTGAAGGACTTCGCCAAGGGCTTCGCGCCGACGCGGACCACCTCGCCGGACGACGTACCGCTGAGCCGCTGGCAGTTCCAGCTCACCTATCCGAACCTGCAGGACCCGAACACCGCCAAGGCCGCGGTGAAGTGGGGCGGGTCGGAGCCGCACGTGGTGCGTGTGCCCGCCGAGATCCTGCGCGCGTACCAACTGCATGGCGGCTACACGTCCGGCACCCTGCTCGGCATCTCGGTTCTGATCGCTCTGGCCGCAGTGGCTGGACTGGGTCGTGCGAAGACGTCCGGCCTCAGGTCCGCCGCCCTGCTACCTGCGGCAATGGGCGTGATCCTGCTGCTGGGGTCGGCAGCCTTCGAGTTCTCCTGGCGTTATCAGTTGCCAGGGCTCGTGCTCTTCCCGCTCGCGGGAGCCATCGGGTTGCGGGCTCTGCTGGGCAAGGACCAGGCACGTCCGGCGATGGCGGACTACCCGGATGCCGTGGATTCCCTTGCTGTGAGGGACTTCGGCGAGCCGAACTTCGCGCCGGTCGTCGTGGTGATTGCCGCCTACAACGAGGCCGGCGGGATCGGCGCGGTGCTCACCGACATGCCGCGTACCTGCGCGGGTCTGCCCGTCGACGTCCTCGTCGTCGTGGACGGTTCGACCGACGACACCGCCGAGATCGCCCGCAACCAAGGGGCTTTCGTGTGTGTTGCCCCCGTCAACCGTGGTCAGGGTGCCGCGCTCCGGCTCGGGTATCACCTCGCCGCCGAGGGCGGTGCGCGGTACGTCGTGACGACCGATGCGGACGGACAGTACGACAACGACGAGCTCGACGTACTGCTGCGGCCGATCCTGGACGACGAGGCCGACTTCGTCACCGGGTCGCGGCGGCTCGGTGCGGAAGACGCGGACAGCCGGTTGCGGTGGGTCGGCGTACGGGTGTTCGCCGTACTGGCGTCGATCCTGACCCGGCGGAAGCTGACGGACACGTCGTTCGGGTTCCGCGCGCTGCGGGCGGAGCTGGCCACCGCGGTGACCTTGCGCGAGCCGCAGTACCAGTCGTCGGAGCTGCTGCTTGGAGCGCTTGCCCTCGGTGCGCGCGTGGTCGAGCTGCCGATGACGATGCGCCGCCGGGGCGACGGGGCCAGCAAGAAGGGCCCGGGCGTCGTGTACGGCGCGAACTACGGGCGAGTGATGACGACTACCTGGCTGCGGGAATACGTTCTGGGACGGGGTCGGCGGCGGGCGAAGGCTTGGCGAACACCAGACGATCGAACAGCACGAACTTCAGGATGAACAGCACGCCGTAGGTGCCGAAGTAGGAGCCGGTGACCAACAGGGTCTTCCAGGCGTGCGAGTCGATCCCCTGCACCAGGTGGCTGGTCACCGTCGTGACCAGTGCGGCGGTGACCGCCGAGCCGATCACGATGATTGCGTACGGCAACAGGTGGCCGCCGCGGCCCCAGGCCCAGCGGCGGTTCAGCAGATAGTTCGGTACGGCGCCGGTGAGCCAGGCGACCAGTGTCGCCACGACCGCGGACGCACCCAGCCAGTAACACAGAGCGAACGCCAACTGACTGACCACGGTGGCGACCACGGAAGACGCCGAATACCTCGCCCACAGCAACCATCGGCTCCGGCTCGAGCCGAATCCGCTCTTGATCTTGGTGAGAACGCGCATCGCGCCCTATTCTGCACCCCCACACCGGAACGCCGCAGGTCGGCCGAGATTCATAGCGAATTGCCAGGTTCCGAGTGGGGCTGGTCACGTTAGGGAGGCAGGTACCCGGGATAGTAAGGAATAGTGACAGCCAACGTCCCTCTGGAAGGCGGCCGAGCCGTGCGTGTACTCGTTCTGGGCGGTGACGGCTACCTAGGGTGGCCGACCGCGCTGCATCTGTCCGACCGCGGCCACGAGACCGCCGTCCTCGACAACTTCGCCCGCCGCGGCTACGACCGTGAGCTGGGCGTGCAGAGCCTGGTGCCGATCGAGGACCTCGACGTCCGGGTGGCGGCCTGGGAAGAGGTCTCCGGCCGGCGGATCACGTCGTACGCCGGCGACCTGCTGCGACGCGGAGTTCGTCTACCAGGTGCTGGCGGAGTTCGGGCCGGACGCGATCGTCCACTTCGCCGAGCAGCGGGCGGCGCCGTACTCGATGATCGACCGCGAGCACGCGGTCTACACCCAGCACAACAACGTGGTCGGCACGCTGAACCTGATGTACGCCATCGCCGAGATCGAACCCGGACATCCACCTGGTCAAGCTCGGCACGATGGGCGAGTACGGCACGCCGAACATCGACATCGAGGAAGGCTGGCTGGAGGTCGAGCACAACGGGCGCAAGGACCGGATGCTCTACCCGAAGAAGCCGGGCTCGTTCTACCACCTGAGCAAGGTGCACGACTCGCACAACCTCGAGTTCGGCTGCCGGGTCTGGGGCCTGCGCGTCACCGACCTCAACCAGGGCGTGGTCTACGGGCAGCAGACCGAGCAGACCGTGCGGGACCCGCGGCTGGCGACGCGGTTCGACTACGACGCCGTCTTCGGCACCGTGCTCAACCGGTTCGTCATCCAGGCCGTGCTCGGTGAGCCGCTGACCATCTACGGCGCCGGCGGTCAGACCCGCGGCCTGCTCGACATCCGGGACACCGTCGAGTGCATCCGGCTCGCGGTGCGAGAACCCGGCCGACGCCGGCGAGTTCCGGGTCTTCAACCAGATGACCGAGAGCTACTCGGTCACGCCAGATCGCGGAGAAGGTCGCCGAGTGCTTCCCGGGCCCGGTCCAGGTCGAGCACCTGGAGAACCCGCGGGTCGAGCAGGCCGAGCACTACTACAACGTCAAGCACACCGGCCTGGTCGGCCTCGGCCTGCAGCCGCACCTGCTGTCGGACACCCTGATCGACTCGATGTTCGACATCGTCGCCGCCAACAAGGACCGCGTCGACCCGGCAGCCCTCCTACCGACCGTCCGCTGGCAGGGCCACCTGAAGCGCTAAACGAAGAAGCAGAAGATGTGGCCGACCGGGTCGGCGTAGACGCGGACGTCGGGTTGCGGCTGGAAGTCCATCAGCCGTGCCCCGGCGTCGATCGCCCGCTGGTGTCCAGCCTCGAGGTCGGCGACCTGGAAATCGAGATGCAGCTGCATCTGCTGCGTCTCCGCGGTGCTCGGCCAGGTCGGAGTCTGGTACGTGGGCTCACCCTGGAACGACAACTTCGTGCTGCCGTCGGGCCCGATCGCGGTCGCCCAGCCCTCGTCGTCGTCGCCGAGGTCCCAGCCGAGTAACCGGCAGTAGAACCGGGCCAGCTCGCGGGCATCCGGCGCGTCCAGTACGACGCCTTGCAGCGGAATCATCTCGTTCATCCCCGGAACGCTAGCGGCGGCCACCGACAAGCAACGTCGGGATGGCGGCGAGGAACCGGTCGCGCCGGCCGCGATCAGCCTGCTCGGCGAGCCAGGCGTCCGCGTCTTCGGGGGTGATCAGCGCCTTGCCGACCGCGGCGGCTGCCGCGCCCTCGAGCTGAGCAGCCATCAGACCGTGGTCCGTCACGACCTCCGTGCGTACGACGACCTCGACGTCACGGAACCCGGTGTCGAGCAGCAGGTCACGCAGGCTGCGCGCCGCACGCGGCGCCACTGAGCGCGACTCGAGGCCGAGGAGGATGACGTCGGTCAGGTCCTGGTCGGAGCTGTCCACGAGCACGAAGCCGTAATCCTGGCCGCCGACCACGATCCGTCCGCCGGGGCGGAGCACCCGCCACGCCTCGGCCACCGTCGGGACCGGGTCCTCGAGCAGGTGAAAGAGCCGGACGGCCCGGTAGCCGTCCATCGACTCGTCCTCCAACGGCAGGTCGTCGGACCGTGCCACGTGAAACATCGCCCCGGGTGCCCGGCCGTGCGCGGACTCGATCGCCGCGGCGTCGGTGTCCACGCCGGTCACCTTCAGCCCTTTCGCGGCCAATTCGGCGACCGCGTGCCCGGCCCCGCAGGCGACATCCACGCAGGTGGCACCCCGCTTCAGGCCCAGCAACCGGTACGACTCGGCCCGCAGCTCGGCCGCTCCGGGCCGTTCCTCGATCCGTTCCAGAAAGCTCATGACCTTACGCTGCAACTTCAGGTCCACCTGAAGTCAATACACCTAGTCCATCGACACCTTGTCGAACGTCGTGGTGGTGTAGCGGACGTCGAGGCCCACCTCGTCGCCGACCGCGGGGGGAGCGACCGACGACGGCAGGAAGAGCATGCTGGCTTGCATGTGCGGCGGTTCGGCGAACCAGCGCTGCTTGCCTTCGATGGTGAAGGGGGAGAGGGCCATCCCGGCTGCGTCGAGGCTGCCCTTGGCCATGGCGATCGCGCGTTGGCGGACGGTGGCGGCAGCGGTCGGTGCCTCCAGCCCGACGCCGTGGGCGGTGCCGCCGGACACCACCAGGATGTGGCCGTCACCGTTGACCCGGCGCTGCCGGTAGCCGACGCGTTCGCCGCGACGCACCGAGTGCACGTCGAGCACGGTCGCGCTGACCGACAGGGCTCCGCGGTCGCCGAGCCACAGCCCGGTGCCCATCCGCAGTTTCACGTTCTCACCGATGTCGGCCAGCTTCTGCGACGGTACGTGCGACACCCACAGGGCGCCCTTCCGGACGTCGAGTGCGGCCTTCGCCAGTTGTTGCGCTTCCCTCAGGTTGGCCGACGTACCGCCCGCACCCATCGGGAAGTGCAGCGACCAGCCCTCGAACTTGATCCGGTCGAGCGCGTTCAGCAGCATCGTGTGCCGCAGTTCGCGGGCGCCGATGCCGTGCCGGCGCATCGAGGTCATCACCTCGATCAGCACCCGGCTGCCGGCCGGGATCGAGACCAGGTCGGCCAGCCGGCTGACCGTGTGGATCACGTTCCGGCTCTGCGGGACGTCCAGGAACGGCCGCCACGGCGAGAGGACGACGACGTCCTCGCGCGGGTCCGGCGGCACCTCGAAGTACGTGCCGACCGCGACGGTGCGGGCGCCGAGCGCGCGCGACTCGGCCAGCAGCCGCTGGTTGCCGAACCCGTACCCGTTGCCCTTGGCGACCGGAATGATGTCGGGGTTCCACGTGGAACGCAGGTGGTCACGCCAGCGATCGGAATCGACGTGCAGGACTAGGGGCATGGTGTCAACGCCGTCTCATGTAGAGGTCGAATGCGGTGTAGAGCGCCTTGTTCAACGGCAGATCCCACTCACCGACGTACTCGACGGCCTCGCCGCCGGTGCCGACCTTGAACTGGATCAACCCGACATGCGGGTCGTTCGGGTCCAAGGTGTCGGTGATGCCCCGTAGGTCGTACACGGACGCGCCCGCGGCGAGCGCGTCCGTCATCATGCGCCACTGGATCGCGTTCGATCCACGGACGTCACGCTTGGCGGTCGAGCTGGCCCCGTACGAGTACCAGGAGTGGCCGCCCACCCGGACCCAGATGGTCGACGCGACCAGATCGCCTTCGTGGTAGGCGTTGTAGATCCGGAAGTCACAGCATTCGGCCGGCTGGTTCGCCATCGCGTCCTGCATCTTCGCGAAGTACGGCAGTGGCCGCGGGGTGAAGTGGTCCCGCTCCGCGGTCTCGACGTACAGGGCGTGGAACGCCTTCAGGTCCTCGGCGCCGCCCTGCGTCACCTCGACGCCGGCCTTCTCCGCCTTCTTGATGTTGCGCCGCCACAGCTGGTTCATGCCCTTCAACAGGTCGTCCTGGCTGCGGCCGGCCAGCGGGACCTGGAAGACGTACTGCGGTTGCCCGGCGGCGAACCCTTCGCCGACCCGCGGCGCCTTCCAGCCGAGGGCGCGCAGCTGGCCGGTCACGGTCGCACCGGACGGCTCGATCACGTCGGGCCGGACATCGCCGAGCTTCGGCTGCTGACCGCCGGCGATCGCGTCCTTGATCGTCTTCGCGCCCCACCGCCGCGTCGGCACCGGCGGACCCATGCGTACGCCGAACGCCCCGCGCTGCTGTAGATGCGTCGCCAGTGGACGCAGGTACCGGCCCAGGTCGACGGCGTCCCAGTCGATCACCGGGCCCTCGGGCAGGTACGCGAGGTAACGCTTCACCTTCGGCATCTGCCGGTACAGCACCAGTCCCACGCCGACCAGCTCACTCGAGGTGGAAGCGTCGTACCAGCCGAGTGACTCCGCCTTCCATTCACTCTTCACCGCCGCCCACCCGGGGGTCTGCAGGAAGCTCGCCGCCGGTTGCGCCGCGATGTACGCAGCGTGTTCGTCGGCGGAGATGGTCCGGATGCTCAAGTCACTCACGGTCGGTCAGGTTACCGGCCCGGGCCCTTTATCCCTAGCGGCCCGTGTCGGGCGCACTTCGGCGCTTGCGACGCCCAGGCACGCACCTCGCGGCACTTGAGAAGCATCCACGATGGACCCGCATCGAGCATGCTCCTCAAGCACCGCGATGCACGCACCTGGACGCCGCAATCGCTCGAATTGCGCCCGACACGGGCCGCCCGCCGAGCCGGTGACCTGATCAAACCTGTGTCAGCCGGCCAGCAGTTTCTCCGAGACATCCCACAACCGAGTGGCCGACTCCGGATCGAGCGCGTACTCCGCGACGCCGCCGGCCTGGCCGTCGACGTGCGGGAGCGCCTCGTTGTTGTCCTCGAAGTATTTGCCTGTGACGCCGGCGATCAGCGGTGAGGCCGCGAGCAGGACCGAGGTCGACGCACCCTGCTCGGTGCTCTTCCAGTCGTACTGGTCGAACACCTTCCGCTGTTCCGGGCTGATGTCGTTCTCCACGTGCCGCTGTAAGGCGGTCCGGATCCCGCCCGGCATCAAGGCGTTGGTGATGATGCCGTCGCTCGCCCAGCGCTTGGCCGCCTCGACGGCGAACAGCACGTTGGCGGTCTTCGACTGCCCGTACGCCGCCCATGCCTCGTACGGCCGGTGGTCGAAGTGGATGTCGTCGAAGTGGATGTCGGAGCGCAGGTGCGCGGCTGAGCTGACCGAGACGATGCGCGCGTTGCCGTCCGCGACGAGGGCATCGTGCAGGCCGAGGGCGAGGCCGAAGTGGCCGAGGTGGTTGGTGGCGAACTGGTGCTCCCAGCCTTCCGGCGTGCGGTTGAGCGGCTCGGCCATCACGCCGGCGTTGTTCACCAGGATGTGCAGCGGGCCGTCCCAGTGGGCGGCGAACGCTCGGACGGACTCCCGGTCCGCGAGCTCGATCGGCGCGACGAACACGCGGTTGTTGCCGGTGCTCTCGATGATGTCGGCCGCGGTCCGCTCACCCGCCGCGGTGTTGCGGACGGCGAGGGTGACCTCGGCGCCGGCTCCGGCGAGCGCGCGGGCGGTCTCGACGCCGATACCGGACGCGCCGCCGGTGACGACGGCCCGGCGACCGGTCAGGTCGACGCCGGCGATCACCTCGCCGGCGGTGGAGTCATGCGTGAAGGGGGTGGTGATCCTGCTCATCAGGTCTGTCCTGTTCTCCGAGCTACGCTGTAAACGGAGGATCCTCCGGTACTTTCAGTTAACTGGAGGCTCCTCCGGTTATCAAGTCCGCTAGGTTTCTGGCTGAGAGGAAGCAGTGAGGAGGGGGAGATGACGGGCACTGGCGAGCGCCCGCTGCGCGCCGACGCCCAGCGCAACCGCGACCAGATCCTGGCCGCGGCGGCCCGCGCCTTCTCGGAATGCGGCCTCGAGGCGACGCTGGAGGGGATCGCCAAGGACGCCGGTGTCGGCATCGGCACGCTGTACCGGCACTTTCCGACCCGCGAGTTGCTGATCGAGGCGGCGTACCGCAACGAGCTCGCCGCGGTCTGCGCAGCCGCGCCCGACCTACTCGACAAGATGACGCCGGTCGAGGCGCTTCGGGCCTGGATGGACCGCTTCGTCGACTACATGACCCGGAAGATGGGCATGGCCGACGCACTACGGGCCGCGATCGCTTCCGGCGCCAATCCGTACGCGCAGAGCTTCGACCTTCTGTTCGGCGCGATCAAGCCCCTTCTCGACGCCGGTGCCGCGGCCGGGGAGATCCGCTCGGACGTCTCGGCCGACGACGTACTGGTCAGCCTCAGTGGTGTCGCCCTCGCGGCCGGCTCCAAACGCGACCAGGCCGACCGTCTCCTCGACCTCCTCCTGGACGGCCTTCGCTACCGGCCTTCGTAGGCTGACCCGGTGCACAAGGTGGCGTTGGTGACGGGGTCGACTTCGGGGATCGGTGGCGGCAACGGCCCGGCGGTTGGCAGCGGACGGAATGACTGTGGCTGTGCATTCGCGATCGAGCCGGGAGGCCGGGGTCGCGTTGGCCGAGGAACTCGGTGGGTCGTACCACCAGGCCGATCTCGCCGACGACGCGGCGGCGAGTGCGTTGGTCCCGAGTGTGCTGGCCGAGCACGGGCGGCTCGACGTACTCGTGAACAACGCGGGGATCAGTTGGCCGGTGCCGCATGCGGACCTCGACGGCCTGACCGCGGCCGACTGGCGGCGGCTGCTCGACGTCAACCTGATCGCGCCGTGGCTGTTGTGTACGGCGGCTCTGCCCGCGCTCACCGAATCGGGCGGATGCATCGTCAACGTCACCAGCCATGCCGGCGTCCGGCCGAAGGGAAGTTCGGTCGCGTACGCCGCTTCGCAAGGCCGCACTCAACCATGTGACCAAGCTTTCTGGCGGCTGCACTCGGTCCGTCGAGTGCGGGTGAACGCGGTTGCGCCCGGCCTGGTCGACACGCCGCTCACCGCATCCTGGACCGACGCTCAAGAGCTGTGGAAAACCTCGAGCCCGATGCGTCGTGCCGCGCAGCCTGTCGGATGTCGCAGACCTGATCTCGGCACTTATCCACAACACCTATCTGACCGGTGAAGTCGTCCTGCTGGACGGCGGTCTGAACCTGCGCTGATTCTGTCGGTGCTCCCTCCTACGATCGCGGGATGTCTTTGGGTCGAGACTTCCGACAGCTGTGGCTCGCGTTCACTGTCAGCGCCTTCGGGTCGGCGGTCGGTCTCGGTGCCCTGCCGCTGATCGCCGTACTCGTGCTGGACGTCAGCACCCTGCAGGTCTCGATGCTCGCCGCGCTGTCGGGGCTCGCCGGCGCCGCGGTCGCGTTGCCGATGGGTGACTTCGTCGAGCAACGACGGAAGCGGCCGGTGATGATCGGCGCGGATCTGGTGCGGTTCGTCGTACTGATCTCGGTGCCGCTCGCCGCGGCGTTCGACGTACTGACCTACACGCAGCTCTGCGTCGTGGGCGTCGTTCAGGCTGCTGGCGTTGATCGTCTTCGCGGGAGCGAGTGGTGCGCACCTCAAGGCGCTGATCCCTGCGGAGGGGCGCGCCGAGGCGAATAGCCGGTTCGAGCAGGCCAACTGGACGTCACTGAGCGTCGGGCCGGCGATCGGCGGTGCGTTGGTCAGTCTGATCGGCGCGACCACCACCCTGGCGGTCGACGCGGTGTCGTTCCTGCTGTCGGCGGTCGGGATCCGCCGGATCCAACAGCCCGAGCCGGAGCCGGTACGGCGGAGCGGCAAGGCGGACGTCACCGCCGGCTGGCGGTACATCTTTGGTCATCGCGGGCTGCGGGCCCTGTTCTGGAACTCGCAGATCTTCGGCGGTGCGGTGATGATGACGTCGCCGCTGCTGACGGTCTTCATGCTGCGCGACCTCGGACTGGCGCCGTGGAGCTATGGAGTGCACCTCGGCGTGTCATGTCTGGGCGGCGTGCTGGGGGCTCGGCTGGTCCCTCGGCTCACCCGCCGGTATGGACTGCACCGGATGCTGATCGTGTTCGGCGTACTGCGGACTCCTTGGCTGTTGCTGTTCCCGCTGGCGCCGCACGGTCTGGGTGGGTTTGTACTGCTCACCGCGGCCGAGACCTGCTTGCTCGTCGCGGCGGGTGCGTTCAACCCGTCGTTCGCGACGTACCGCATGGAGATGACCGAGGACGCCTTCATGGCGCGGGTGGTCACCGCGTGGTCGATCAGCTCGCGTTGTGTGCAGCCTGCCTTCATGGCGCTGGGCGGGGTGCTCGCGGCGTTGATCGGACTCCGGGGCGCGCTGTGGGTCGCGGCTGTTTGCTGCCTGATGAGCGCCGTCGTACTGCCGTGGAAGTCGGCTAGACCAGCCCCATTGCCTGAGCCAGTCTGACCTGGCTGCCCATCGATCCGCCGTCCGCCTTGGCGTCGAGGTAGGCGATCGCCTCTTCCGGTGGCAGGACGAGGACCTCGACCACCTGCTCGGCGTCGTCCGGATTGGTCGGCTGCCGGTCGACCACGACGTCCGCGACGACGGTGGCCCAGTAGGAGATCGGGTGCGGCAGGTGCGGGCGGTACGGCTCGGGCCGGCGGTGCTCGGCCCGGTGCGCGCCGAGCCAGGTCAGCGGGCCGGTCGGCCGGGCGCCGGCCTCCTCGAGAAGTTCACGATGGACGAGCTGCTCGATCGTCTCGCCCGGCTCGCGGGTGCCGCCGGGGAGGAACCGCCAGCCCAGGTCGTTGCTGCAGACAACGATTCCGCCATCGGTCCGGCCGATCACGTGCACGTTGCTGATCAGCTCGTCGGCCGGCTCCTCGGTCGAGAACCGGACGTCGAGCTCACCCCAGGCCCAGTGGTCCGGCGCGAAGAGCTCGGGGAACCGCTCGGGCCAGGTCTGCATGCGGCTCATTGTCTCGCTGCGCTACCGTCGCCCCCATGGCACCCTCGGAACCGGACCCCGTGCCCGATCCTGAGCGGGCCCGCCGGACCACCATCCGGCTGCTCTGGGCATGCGCCGTCCTGACCCTGCTCGTCGGCGTCTTCCAACTGTCCAGCATCCTCAGTGCCGCCGACGGGTACGACGTACTCGCCTGGGTCGGCGTGGTCGTCGCGGCGCTGTGCCTGCTCGCGCTGATCGCCATCTACAGCGCGTGTGCTCTCGACCGCCTCACGCTGCGCACCCGGCGTGCTCAATCGCTTCGACCTCTTCCAGGTCACGACGGTCCTGCTCCTGTTCGCGATCGTCGCCGGCATCCTCATGAGCAGCACCGGCGCGTTGGCGCTGCTGCTCCCGTGGGGACTGAGCTACTGGCTGCACAACCTCAAGGCACCTACGGCACAGGGACCTACTTCAAGTGCGCCCTGAGGTAGTCGATGTCGGCCTTCTGGCCGTGGTCGGCGTTCGGGGTCTCGACGACGACCGGTGCGCCGGCGGCCTGCACCACCGCGACGATGTCGGCGGGGTCGATCTCGCCCACTTCGAAGTTGCTGTGCCGGTCTGCGCCAGAGCCGAACTCGTCGCGTGACCCGTTGGCGTGCACCAGGTCGATCCGCCCGGTGATCGCCAGTACCTTCTCGACGATCGTGGGCAACTCCTCACCGGCCGCATGGAAGTGGCAGGTGTCGAGGCAGAACCCGACGTTCTCCACGCGGTCGTTGCCGGACGACTGGACCGCTTCCCACAGCCGGGCGATCCGGTCGAGCTGGCGGGCCATCGCGTTCTCGCCGCCGGCCGTGTTCTCGATCAGCAGTGGGACCGGCAGCTCGGCACGCTCGATGCACTTGCGCCAGTTGTCGAAGCCGGCCTCGGGATCATCGTCGTCGCCAACGTGTCCGCCGTGCACGATGACGCCTTTGACGGCGATCTCGGCGGCCTTGTCGAGCGTCTGCTGCAGCAGCTTGCGGCTCGGGATCCGGATCCGGTTGTTCGTGTTCGCCACGTTCAGCCGGTACGGCGCATGCACGTACAGATCCACGCCCGCTGCGGCCGCCCGGTCGCGCAGTGCCTCCTCGCCGTCGGCGTACGCGAGCTTCGGCGCCTTGTAGTCCTGCGGGTTGCCGAGGAAGAACTGCACCAGGTCGGCGCCCCGATCGGCCGCCTCGGCCAGCGGGTCGTCCTGCTCGACATGCGCACCCAGCTTGATACTCATGAACCCACCCTAGAACTGACCGCCGACAGTGCGGAATTCCACCGCCGCGGTCTCAGGAACCCCATCCCGCCGAACGGGTGACCGGCCGCGGATCCTGCACCGGCGGCTGGACCGGGCGGCCTTCGAACTCGGTGGACAGGACGACGTGGGTGTTCATCTCGCCGTGCTCACCGAGGCGTTCGAAGAGTCCTTCGAGGTGGCGCATCGAGGTCACGCGGACCCGGAGCATCGAGCAGGAGTTGCCGCTGAGCTTGTGGATCTCGAGGACCTCCGGGAAGTCCTCCGCCCGCGTAGTCTTCAGCAGGCAGCGTCCGGTCGTGCAGCGCATCTGGACGAAGGCGGACAGCGGCTGACCGGCGCGGGCCGGGTCTATCTGAGCTCGGTAGCCGACGATCACGCCGGACTCCTCCAGCCGTCGTACCCGATCCGCGACCGCCGGCGGTGAGAGGTTGACCCGCTTGCCGAGCTGGTTGAACGACAGCCGCCCGTCGGTCTGCAGTTCGCCGAGGATCTGCCAGTCGGTTGGGTCCAGGTCTCGCTCCTGAAAGGTCATGTCCCCAGAACACCTTCGATATCGGCCGTCCGCAAGGCCGGATGCCTTGCTTCGTGCATTCAGCGCGGGCAACGGCCTTCCTAGCGTTGTTGGCATGCTGATCCCCGTCGTTCTCGCCGCCGCCTTGATGAACGCCGCGATGGTCGCTGCCAGTGCGGTGAGCACCATCCTGATCGCCGACGACCTCGGCCCGGCGTTGGCCGGTCTGCCCAACACAGCAGGCGTTCTGGGCACCGCTGTCGGCGCCATGGCCGTCGGCCGGTGGACTGCTCGCCTCGGACGTGCTCACGCACTCCGCACCGGGTACGGCGTAGGTGTCGCGGGTGGAGCGCTGGCAGTGGTGGCCGCAGTGGGCGGACCGGTGGCAGTGCTCTTCCTCGGCATGTTCCTGCTCGGTGTCGGCAACGCTGCGAGCCTGCTGTCCCGGTACGCCGCCGCGGACGCCGTACCGTCCTCCCGACGCGCACGGGCCATGAGCACAGTCATCTGGGCCAGTACGGCGGGTGCCGCTGGCGGACCGTTCTTGATGGCGCCGTCCCAGTCGTTCGCCACGTATCTCGGCCTGCCTGCGGTTGCCGGACCTTTCCTACTGGCGGTGGCCGCCGTGTTCTCCGCACTGGTCGCGTCGACGCACATCCGGACCAGTCACCCCGCAGCCGAGCCGGCCCTCGACCACCACGAGCCCTCGACACCATCTCGTCGTACGTCGGTTGTGCTGTCCGCCGGTGTGATGATCGTCGGACACCTGGTGATGGTGGCGCTGATGACTTCTGTGCCTGTGCACGCGCATCTCCACGGCGACGGTCTCGGTCTCCTCGGGGTGATGCTGTCGACCCACACCCTCGGAATGTTCGCCCTGTCTCCAGTCACGGGTTGGTTGATCGACCGCTCCGGCCCGCGACCGGTGATGCTCGCCGGACTCGCGCTCCTGCTGTTGTCCGCCCTGCTGATCAGCCAGTCCGGTCTGGCCTTCACCCCGGCGCTGTTCCTGCTCGGCTACGCGTGGAACCTCTGCTACCTCGGCGGCAGCGCGCAGCTCGTCGGGACCGATCTCGAGAGCAAGGTCGAGTCGTCGATCTGGACCGTGGCGGCCGTCGCCACGGCCGCGTCGCCGTGGCTTTTCACGCTCGGTGGATTCCCGCGTGCTGGCGGTGATCTCGGCGGTTCTCGCCGTACCGTTGCTCGTGCTGGTGGCCCGTCGGACGTCTCCCACGGGTGTCCTTCGGTGACACAGAGTCACTGGAATAGGCCTGTGGATATGGTCAAGAGGGCGTCCGTACGCTGGTATTCTCTTGGTTGTGGCCCGGTCCATCGACCGGGCTCGTTGCTTGGCGCCGACGGCAAGTGTCGGCGTTGAGTTCTCGCATCGCCCTCCTGCCACGGAGAGACCGTGGCCGCCAAGTCCGAAGGAGGTGGAGTTCGCGCATGCGTCGTTATGAAGTCATGGTGATCCTCGACCCTGAGCTCGATGAGCGCACCGTAGAGCCGTCCATCGACCAGTACCTGAACATCGTCCGCAAGGAAGGTGGCTCGGTCGAGAAGCTCGACATCTGGGGTCGTCGCAAGCTTGCCTATGACGTGAAGAAGAAGGCCGAAGGCATCTACGCGGTCATCGACCTGACCGCCGAGCCGGCCGTGGTCAAGGAGCTCGACCGTCAGCTCACGCTGAACGAGTCGATCCTCCGCACCAAGGTCATCCGGCCGGACCAGCACTGACCCTGGGGTCGTCAGCAGCCATCGGAACTGTCGGCGCCAGCCGCTACTGATAGCTGTAGACACAGCCACACCCGATAGCAGGAGGAGTTTGTCATGGCCGGTGAACCACCCATCACTCTGATCGGAAATCTGACGGGTGATCCGGAGTTGCGCTTTACACCGTCAGGTGCCGCGGTGGCGAACTTCACGGTCGCCTGTACCCCGCGGACGCTGGATCGGCAGAGCAACGAGTGGAAAGACGGCGAGACGCTCTTCATCTCGTGTGCGGTGTGGCGTCAGGTCGCCGAGAACGTCGCCGAGTCCCTGACTCGAGGTGCTCGTGTCGTCGTGCATGGTCGTCTGAAGGCGAGAAGCTACGACGACCGCGACGGCAACAAGCGCACCGTTTTCGAATGTGACGTCGAAGAGATCGGCGCGAGCATGCGCTACGCGACGCTGAAGATCTCCAAGACGTCGCGCTCCGACGGCGGCGGATTCGGTGGCGGCGGCAACCAGGGTGGTGGCTACGGCGGCAACCAAGGTGGCGGCAACCAGGGTGGTGGCTACGGCGGTGGCCAGGCGGCCGCCCCGCAGAACGACCCCTGGGCAACCCCGCAGGGACAGCAAGGCGGTGGCGGCCAGGCCGCTCCGCAGAACGACCCCTGGGCCAGCCAGGGCGGCGGCTCGATGGAGGAGCCCCCGTTCTGATCCCGGTCCGGGTCGTGACCAGGTAACACAGACCATTCCGGCACATGTGCCGGGCTCTGGAAGGAAGAGAGCACCACAATGGCCAAGATCATTCGGAAGCCGAAGAAGAAGGTCTGCGGCTTCTGCAAGGACAAGGCAACGTACGTCGACTACAAGGACACCGCGCTGCTGCGCAAGTTCATCTCGGACCGCGGCAAGATCCGCGCCCGCCGGGTGACCGGGAACTGCGTGCAGCACCAGCGCGACGTGGCCACCGCAATCAAGAACGCTCGTGAGGTGGCCCTGCTGCCGTACACGAGCACGGCTCGCTGAGGGAGGCGCGGACCATGAAGCTCATCCTGGCGCAGGAGGTCGAGGGCCTTGGGGCTCCCGGCGACATCGTCGAGGTGAAGGACGGCTACGGCCGCAACTACCTGGTTCCGCGCGGCCTGGCCATCGGCTGGACCCGCGGCGCCGAGAAGCAGATCCAGTCGATCAAGCGGGCGCGCGACGCCCGGTCGATCCAGGGCAAGGAGCACGCGAGCGAGGTCAAGAACCAGCTCGAGCAGCTCCTCGTCACGCTGGACGTCAAGGCCGGTGACACCGGCCGCCTGTTCGGCTCGGTCACCCCGGCCGACATCGCCGGTGCGATCAAGTCCGCCGGCGGCCCGCTGGTCGAGAAGCGCGCGATCGCGATCGCGTCGCCGATCAAGACCACCGGCAAGCACCAGGTCTCGGTCCAGCTTCACCCCGAGGTGGCCGCCACGGTCCGCCTCGAGGTCGCGGCCGTCTGACCTCAGCAAACAGTCAAGGCCCGTCCTCCCGCAAGGGGGACACGGGCCTTGGTGTTCTCCGGACGTCTCGGGCCGTGGGTAGGGTCGCTCCGGCTCGCTCGGCCGGCAGCGACCTTCGGCCAGGTCGACCGGAGCCGGGTCCGACTGGTCGCCGCCGGAATCCGGCTGGTCGACCGTCGGCCACGTCACCGGCCCGGGATCGTCGTCTGCCAGCGCCTGAGCCGATGGCAGCAGGAGCACCATCACCGCCAGCACGGCCGGTCACCACCCGCCCGAGCGGCCTCATGTACTTGTCCAGGGCGAAGAGCACGGAGTTCTGTACGACGATGGCGTGGCCCCCGGCGAGACCCCAGGGCCGCGCGGTGTTGGGGGCCAGCGTGTGCGAGCGCACCACCTGGCGTCGTGGACGACCAGGTCGTTGCGAACGTTCCCGTAGATCGTCGTGCCGGTGATCGACAGCGGCTCGAAGCCGGCATAGTTGGACGTCTTCCGGCGTGGTGAAGTCGATCAGGCACTCACCCCAGGCAGCGACCTTGCCGGCCGTGTCCGGGACCCACTGCCAGTCGTCCAGGTTGTCCGCGGCGGCGGCCGGCAGGTGGCGACAGGCGGAGCCGTCGGCGGTCGAGTGCACGGCCGGGATCACGTCGCCCGGGGTTCGCCGTCTTCCACAGCACCAGCGCGCGGCCCGGGCTGGCCGACACGACGTGATCGATGTCCTTGGCACCGGCCGGTGGCTTGAGCGGCAGCTCTGACCAGGTCCTTGTCCGGCTGGCTCCAGTACAGCGGACCCGCGTACCGGGCCATCAGGGCCTTGTCGCCCTCGGCCAGCAGGATGGTGGACAACCGCTTCTGGTTCGGCACCGGCTTGCAGCTCGCCGCCGGAGACCACACTGGCGCCGGCCGTGCCGTCCATCGGCACCAGCGGCGACGTTCCGAAGAACTGCACCGTCGGCGGAGTCCGGCAGCTCGACCTCGGTCGGCTCGGCGCCGTCGCCGGCCCAGTAGTACAAGCGTGTCCGCCGTCGCCACGCGCGAGCACCGGCTTGGAGTCGATGGTGGTGTAGACCGGGCTCTCGACGTCGTCGGCACCTTGTCCTGCCAGAGCACCTTGCCGTTGCTGTCGAACACGGCGATCTTGTCGTCCGGCGTCAGTACGGCGACCTCGGTGCCGTCCGGCGACACCGCGGGGGTCGAGTCCGTCGGCGATGTCGACCGTCCAGCTCGCGTTGGTCGATCCAGCCCGGCGGCACCGGCCGGGCGACGAACTGGTCCGGCTCGACCTTCGGCGTGGGCAGCGCGGGCAGCTTCGGCGACGCGGTCGGCGTGGCCACGCCGTCACCCTCGCTGAACACCAGCAGGTAGAGCGCCGTCCCGGCGATCAGCACGACCGGCCACCACGGCCGCGACGATGATCGGCCAGATCGGCTTGTCGTCGCCCGGCCTCTGCCGCCGCGTCGGTCTCGACCGCCTCGACCCGGCCGTCCGGGTGGATGACCAGCGGCCAGGAGGCGCCGTCGGACTCGACCGCGGTCGCCTTCACCGGGCGGCCGAGCTGGCCGGCCCGCTCGCTGACGAGCGCGATCGCGGCCTGCCGCGGGTCGTGGTGGTTGACCGGATGACTGCGCCCGGCGATCTTCACCTCGGCGTTGTGGTCGTCGTACAGCCGGATCGTCACCTTGGGCCAGGACGGGATCTTGTCAGCCACGATGACCTCTCATTCCCGCCACAGAACTCCCTCGTTCATCCGACTCCGACGTCCTCGCCGTTCTAGCATGTCCCCCGCACCGAGGCATGCCGGCGACCGGGCAGGCAGAACCACGCGAGCCCGGTGGCTCGACTGACCCCGACAAGGGGGTAGAAACATCCTCGCCTGTGGATGGGTCACGAAAGTACACCCGGAAAGCGAGAGAATACTGTGGGCGACAGCCTGTGACACACCGCGAGAGGAGGGGCCATGACGCAGAACCCGTGGACTCGGCAGCAACGCCGGGACGCGGGTCCGCAACAGCCGCCAGGCCCCGCGCCGCCGCACCGATCAGCCTCCGCGGGGCCCGTCCGCGCCGCAGCACGGCGTTCCCGCGCCGGCCGAGGATCAGCGGCTGCCCAAGTTCGCCATCCCGGCGGCGGACACGCTCTGGTGGGTCGGTGTGCACGGCGGTGCCGGCGAGACGACGATGTCGCTGCTGCTCCCGGGCACCCGGGCGGCCGGCCATCGCTGGCCGATCCCGCCGCCGCCGGTGCCGACCCCGGTCATCCTGGTCGCCCGGACCCACGGGTCGGGTCTGCGGGCCGCGCAGCGGGCCGCGATCGAGTGGGCCTCGGGAGTGGTCCAGGGCGTCGCCGTGCTCGGGCTGGTGCTGATCGCGGACGCACCGGGCCGGCTGCCCCGCGTGCTCGACGACTTCGCCGACATCGTCGGCGGTGGTGTGCCGCAGGGTGTGGGACATCCCGTGGATCGAGGAGTGGCGCAGAGGGGAGGCATCCCACGCCTGACAACACCCCGGACGAGGTTTTCGAAGTCCTTGAATCCATCTACGCTCTTCGCGCGTCAAACCCCGCGGACTACCCCGCCCCGTACTGAAAGGCACTCATCGCGATCATGTTGGTACACCTGGTCTCCGAGGTCCGCGCACCTGATCTCGATGATCCGGCGTGCCGAGCCGCCGGTGCAGGACAAGCTCAACACGGTGGTCAACTGGGTCACCTGGATCGCCTTCGCGATCTGCATTCTCGGCGTCATCATCGCCGGCGCCATGATGGCCATCGGTCAGCGTCGCGGTGAGGGTGGCGAGCACGCGGCCCGGCTCGGCTGGGTGCTGGCGGCCTGCATCGTGATCGGCTCGGCGTCGGCGCTCGTCGGCCTGCTGAAGTGACGATCAGCACCACCGCCGGCTCGGTCGGAGGCTGATCGGCTGTGGGTCTGTTCAGCGGGATCCCGACTCCGGCCTCGGAGACGGCGACGCCGGCGGCGAGGAATCCGCGTCTTCTGGGAGGAGCGCGGATTCGTCGCCTCGGCGATCGTCGTCGGAGCGGTGGTCGTCTGTCTGCTGGTGTGGTTCTTCGCGCCGCGGTCGGGTACGCCGCCCCACGCAGCCGTCGGCCGCGCCGAGCACCGTCGCGCCGACCGAACAGCCCACCGAGGAGCCGTCCGTGCCGCCCGCCACCCCACGGACGAAGCCCACCGACGCCAGGCGACTCCGCCGCCGCTCACGCCGGCCGGGTGGCTGCAAGAACAAGAACGCCGACCAGCAGCATCCCGCGGGTCGCGCCGTCGGCGGTCACCTGGCAGTTCGAGGCCGACATGCTGATCCCGCTGCAGGAGGCAGGGCGGTCCGGCCGCGACGGACCCCGACGGTGTGCGGTACTGCTTCGCCCACTCGCCGACCGGCGCCGTGCTCGCCGCGATGGTGACCCTCGGTCAGATCCGCAACCCGGACCTGACCGAGGCCGTACTGCGCGACCCGGATCGCTGCCGGGCGCGGGTCGGAACCGGGCGCTCAGCGAGGCCCGGGTCGTCGCCGACGCCGCGCAAGCCAGAGCGACAGCGTCGCAGTTCGCCGGCTTCAAGGTGATCGACTACCAGCCGACCGGGCGATCATCTACGATCGCCGTCGCAGCTCGACGACCAGAAGGTCGCGTCGCTGCCGGTCACGATGGTCTGGTCCGCGCGGCGACTGGAAGGTCGTGCTGCAGGCGGACGGCAGCTTCAACGGTGAGGTCGCGCCCGACGTGCTGCAGTCGCTCGACGGCTACGTCCGGTTCAGGGGCGCGTGATGATCGCCGCTCGGTTGTTCCTGGGCGCCCTGGGACTGGGACGACTGCGTCGAGAAGTACCTCGGCGACGCCGATCGAACGCGGCCATCGGTCCGCTTCTTCAAGCTCCTCTTCGACGCCATCAAGACGGTCGTGGTGGAGGCCGTCGAGGCGGTGCATGAAGGCGGTCGGCTTCCTCTGGATCGACATCGACACCCCGGACGTCGCCAACAACGGTGCGGTCAGCTTCATCCAGGTCCACACGCAACTACATCCTGGCCGCGGCGGCGACCATCGCGGTGATCATCGGCCGCGATCCAGATGGCGATGTCGCAGCGCGGTGAGCCGGCTGCGCGACATCCTGAAGTCGCTGCTCACCATGGTGGTCGTGTCCAGTGCCGGCGTCGGCTTCGCGGCGATCCTGATCCAGGTCGCGGACCAGTTCTCCTCCTGGATCATCGGCCAGGCGCTCGACGCGGACGATCGCGCCTTCGCCGAACGAGCTCGCCGAACCTGATGTCCGATCCGCTCAAGGACACCGGCGAGGCGCTCGGGCTGGCGCTGGTGATCGTCGTCGGCATCCTGATGGTGATCACCGCGATCATCCAGCTGGGCCTGATGATCGTCCGGTACGGGATGCTCGTGCTGCTGGTCGGCGTCCTGCCGCTGACCGCCGTCGGCGACGAACACCGAGATGGGCATGATGTGGTTCAAGCGGGCCGTCGGCCTGGCTGGCCGGGTTCATCCTCTACAAACCGGTGGCGGCGCTGATCTACGCCACGGCGATCAAGCTGATGGCGAGCCCGGCGGTGCCCGAAGGGCCGCACCGGACGGGACGCCGCAGACCCTCAAGGTCATCATGGGCGTCACGATGATGATCGTCGCGGTGGTCGCCCTGCCCGCCATCCTCCGCTTCGTCTCGCCGAGGACGTCCTGACATGATCGCGCTCGGTTGCGGTGACGGCTGGATCGAGTGCCTGCGAGCGATCATCAGCAAGGTTCTCGCGCCCGTCATCGAGGAGCTGATCAAGTTGATCTTCCAGCCGATTCTCGACGCCGTCGTCCGCGGCGGTCACGCTGGTGATGGGCACCATCGGCACCTTCTGGGTCTACGTCGACACACCGGCCGTCGGCAGCCGGCGACCGGCGCAGCCGGCCAACGACACGGTCGGCTGGATCTGGGAGCACACGCAGTACATCGCCGTCTTCATCGCCGTGATCGGGCTGCTGGTCGGCGCGATGCAGATGGCCTGGAGCCAGCGCGGTGACGGCGGCCCGGGACATCCTCCGGTCGCTGATCACGCTGGCGATCGCCTCGGCGCTGGCGATCGGGGTCGCGCAGGCCCTGATCGAGTTCGGCGACAAGTTCTCCGACTGCATCGTCACCACCGCGCTGAGCGACTCCGGCGAGGGCTGGCGCTGCGGCATGGGCAACACGGCGGCGGCAAGCAGCTTCGGCGAGACGATGACCGCGCTGCTGGGCCTGTCCGCGACCGCCGGGCCGATCGGCATCGGCCTGATGATCACCATCGGCATCCTCACCATCGTCGCCGGCGTGATCCAGATCGTGCTGATGGTGGTCCGCACGCGCGATGCTGATCCTGCTGCTCGGCGTGCTGCCGATCGCGGCGGCGGCGACCAACACCGAGATGGGCAAGAGCTGGTTCAAGCGGATCATCTCCTGGCTGCTCGCCTTCATCCTCTACAAACCGGTGGCCGCGATCGTCTACGCGACCGCGATCAGACTCACCTCCGAACAACGGCGCAGGGCCTGGACTTCAACGGCCCGACGAGCCGTCGGCGACCAGATCATGAACATGGTCACCGGCGTGACGATGCTGGTGCTCGCCCTGTTCGCGCTGCCCGCGCTGATGCGGTTCATCGTCCCGATGGTCGCCGCGACCGCGGCGGTCGGCCGGGGCCGGCATGCTCGCGGCCAAGATGGTCGGCAGCCGTGGACAAGCTGGCCGACAAGGCTCAGCAAAGTGCCGCCGGATCGAGGCGGTGGCGGTGACGGGCCGAGCGGTGCCCGCAACGTCGGCCGTGCCAGCCAGCAGTCGCAAAGCCCGAGCGGTTCCGGCGGTCGGGGGTGGCGGCGGCGGAGGCGGCGGTGGTGGCGCCCCGGTGAAGGCGCTGCCGCGGCCGGCGGTGCAGGCGGTGCGGCGGCCGCAGGTGGCGGCGGCGGTGGTGCCGCGGCAGGTGCTGCCGGTGGTGGCGGAGGTGCCGCAGGCAGGTGGTGCCGCGGCGGCCGGTGGTGGGGCAGCCGCAGTCGCGGTCCGGCCGCGGCCGCGGTGATCGCCGTCACGGTCGGGCGTGGATGCCGCCAAGGCAGCCGGCCAGGTGGCCGCCGGCGAGACCATGGCGCAACGACGCCATGGATGAGGGCGGTGGCTGGTGGCGGCGGTGGCGGCGGCGGCGGCGGCGGTGGCGGTGGCGGCGGTCCGTCCGGCAGTAGCGGTGGCCGCCCGTGACCTGAGTCGCGACAACGATCGAGCCCGAGCACAGCAACAGCAGCAGACGCGTTACCGGGACGAACAGTCCCAGCGTGACCAACGACTCGGACGGACCAAGTGGCAGCGGCTGACAGCGTTCGAAGCGCCCCGCGCACCTACGGCAACTGGCGGCAGCCCGGCGTCGGCGGGTATCGCCGGCCTGGGCACCCTGGGCACCGCGCATCATGATGGGCGGCCTGGTCGTGACCGTGATCGCGATGATGGCGGGCGGCCTGGTCGCGCCGCCGTCGTCACGCTGCTGATCGTCGGCGTCAGCCTGCTGATGCTGATGACCAAGGACAAGCACGGGCAGTCCGCGCTGCAACGGCTCTCGACCCGCATTGGATGGCAACGAGCAAAGATGGCGAAGCACAACATCTACCGTTCCGGTCCGCTCGGACGGACCGCGTGGGGCAAGTTCCAGCTCCCCGGCCTGGCCGCCGCCTCCCAGCTGAGCGAGTACCAGGACTCGTACGGCCGGCCGTTCGCGCTGCTGTTCTACCCGAGCACCCGGCACTTCACCGTCGTCATCAACGCCGAGCCCGACGGCGCCTCGCTGGTCGACGAGGAGCAGGTGGACGTCTGGGTCGCGCACTGGGGTCAGTGGCTGGCATCGCTCGGTCACGAGCCGGGCATCGTCGCCGCCTCGGTGACGGTGGAGAGCGCGCCCGACACCGGCATCCGGCTGCGCCGTGAGGTCGGCAACAACATGCATGGACGGTACGCCGGCGATCGCCCGGGCGATGCTGACCGAGGTGGTGCAGACCTACCCGGAGGGCTCCGCGCTGGTCTCGGCCCGGGTGGCGCTGACCTTCAAGGGCACCGACCGCAACGGCAAGCGCCGCAAGGAAGAGGACATGGGCCGCGAGCTCGCGTCCCGGCTGCCCGCGCTCACCCAGAGCCTGAACGCCACCGGTGCCGGCGCGGCCCGGCCGGTCACCGCGCAGGAGCTGTGCGAGACCGTCCGGATCGCCTACGACCCGGCCGCCGCCGTACTGATCGACGAGGCGCGCAGCCAGGGGATGGCGCCGGAGCTGCAGTGGACCGACGTCGGTCCGGCCGCCGCGCAGTCGTTCTGGGACAAGTACCGGCACGACTCCGCGTGGTCGGTGACCTGGCAGATGACCCAGGCGCCGCGTGGCGAGGTGTTCTCGTCGGTGCTGTCCCAGCTGGTCGCGCCGCACCCGGACATCGACCGCAAGCGGGTCACGCTGCTCTACCGTCCGCTGGACGCGGCCACCTCGGCCCGGATGGTCGAGGCGGACAAGCGCAACGCATCCTTCCGGGCGACCACCTCGAGCCCGCCCGACGGCACGGACGATGGCCGAGGCCCGAGCCGCCGACCGGACCGCGCAGGAAGAGGCCCGCGGCGCGGGCCTGGTCAACTTCGGCATGGTCGTCACCGGCACCGTGATGTCGGCCGAGCAGATTCCCGACATGGTCGCCGCCATCGACAACCTGGGCGCCACCGCGCGCATCCTGCTCCGGCCGGCGTACGGCTCGCAGGACTCCGCCTTCGTGGCCGCGCTGCCGCTGGGCGTCGTACTGCAGAGCCACCTGTCGGTGCCGGCCGGCCTGCGGGAAGCACTATGACCGCTGGGGAGTCGCTGTGAGCAAGAAGACGAAGAAGCCGGTCGACCCGTCCCGCGGTGGCAAGCGGCCGATGCCGCGCGGCTGGCCCGGGACGGGCGGCGGCTACTCGACGTACGTCCAGGCTCCGGCCGAGTGGCGCGGTACGACGGTCCAGGTCTGCGGGCATGTGGCCGTTCGCGGCCGGCACCGGCAGCCCGATGGTCGGCGTACCGATCGGCCGCAACATCCTCTCCGGCGCGACCATGTGCTGCGACCCGATCAGCTGGTTCATGCGGGCCAAGCTGATCTCGAACCCGTCGATGTTCGTGCTCGGCAAGCCCGGGTCTGGGCAAGGCACTCGACGTCGACACGCTGATCCCGACACCGGACGGGACTGCGGCGGATCGCCGACGCTGCAGGCCGGGCGACCTCGTCTTCGACGCCGACGGGCTGCCGACGCCGATCGTCGCGGTGTCCGAGGTGATGACCGATCGCGAGTGCTGGGAGTTGACCTTCTCCAGCGGCGAGACGATCGTCGCCGATGCCGAGCATCTGTGGGTGACCGAGACGGTCGAAGACCGCCGGCGAGCCTGGGTCGAGCGCAATGTTCCGCGCAAGCGGCTCCCGGTCGGCACCGACGCGGAACTCGCCGCCGTCGGTGCCGCACGGACGAGCCTCGGCACTGAGCCGGTCTCGGTCCGCGATCTGACCCGGACGCTCGGCTGGAACGGCACCACTCGCGAGAGCGCGGTCTATCGCTGGGCAGGCACCGTTGACGCCGGTCCGCACCGCAGGGCACCCGGCGCTGGTACGACCCGACGACCCTGGTCAGCGCGGTGGAGGAGGCGCTCGCGTCGGACCAAGAACGATCAGCGCGACCGTACGCCGGAGAAGGAACCGGTCACGACAGCGCAGATCGCTGCGACGCTGGTCGCGGGTGGCAAGGCCAACCATGCGGTCCGGGTGATGCCGGGTCTGGTTCTGCGAGAGGCGAGTCTGCCCCTCGATCCGTACGTCCTCGGCGCCTGGCTCGGTGACGGACACAGTGCAGCGCCACGACTGACGACGATCGACCAAGGCATCGTCGACCGGATCCGGGCCGCAGGCATCGAGTGCGAGCCGAACGGTCGAATGCTCTATCAGATTGACGATTCCGGGGACCTACCGGCAGAAGGGCATCGGCCTCACCGAGGTCCTGCGACAGCTCGGCGTGCTGGGCGACAAGCACATCCCGGCGTCGTACCTGCGCGCATCGGACCGGCAGCGGCGGGACCTGCTCGCCGGCCTGCTCGACACCGACGGCACGGTGTCGCCTGCCGGTGGCCAGGTCCAGTACACGTCCACCAGCCGGCGACTGGCGGAGGACGTTCTCGAGCTCATCGCGAGTCTCGGCTATCGTCCGACGCTTCGCGAGGGCCGGGCGACGCTGAACGGCAAGGACTGCGGCCCGAAGTGGACAGTCGGATTCACCACCACGGACGAGGTGTTCGGGCTTCGAGCGTAAGCACGAGGTCCACGCGGAGCGGACGGTCGGTCAGCCGGCCCGAACCTCACGCCGCTATGTCGTCTCCGCGCGCCAGGTCGCCTCGCGGCCGGTCCGATGCATCCAGGTGGCGAACCCCGACGGCCTGTATCTGGCCGGGCGTACCTTCATCACCACGCACAACTCGACCATCACCCGGCGGATGGCGCTCGGCCTGGCCGGGTACGGCGTACAGCCGCTCGTGCTGGGCGACCTGAAGCCCGACTACAAGGACCTGATCGAGGCCCTCGGCGGCCAGGTGATCCAGCTCGGTCGTGGCCGTGGGCATCTGAACGTGCTCGACCCGGGCGAGTCCCGGCAGGCCGCGCTCCGGCTCACCGGCAGCGCCCGGCAGGCGATCCAGGCGGACGCGCACGGCCGCCGGCAGACGATGGTGTCCGCGCTGATCTCGATCATGCGCTCGGCCCCGCCGACGGACCGCGAGGAGACCATCATCGACGAGGCCCTCAAGGTCCTCGACGAGAGACACGACGGTACGCCGGTACTGCGCGACCTGCTCCAGGTCGTCCAGGAGGCGCCGGACCGGGTCCGCAACGTCGCCCTGGACCGCGGCAGCCTGGACCGGTACCGGCAGATCACCGAAGGACTCGAGGCGTCGCTGATCGGTCTGGTCGGCGGTGGCCGGCTGGGTGAGATCTTCTCCGAGCAGACCGACAACCCGATGCAGATGGACCGTCCGGTCGTGTTCGACGTGTCCAACATCGACGACTCCGAGACCAACCTGCAGGCCGCCGTACTGCTGGCCTGCTGGTCGTACGGGTTCGGCGCGGTCGCGGTCTCGCAGGCGCTGGCGGACGCCGGCCTGGAGCCGCGGCGGCACTACTTCGTCATCCTCGACGAGCTGTGGCGGGTGCTGCGGGCCGGCCGTGGTCTGGTCGACCGCGTCGACGCGCTGACCCGGCTGAACCGGCAGCGTGGTGTCGGGATGGCGATGATCTCGCACACCATGTCCGACCTGCTGGCGCTGGAGCACCCCGAGGACCGGATGAAGGCGAAGGGCTTCGTCGAGCGGTCCGGCATGGTCATCTGCGGTGGTCTGCCGCGGGCCGAGATGGAGAACCTGACCGAGGTCGTGCCGATGTCCGAGGAGGAGCAGAACATGCTCATCGGCTGGCAGGACCCGCCCGCCTGGGACCCGGCCACCGGCGAGGAGGCCGCGCCACCCGGCCGCGGCAACTTCCTGGTCAAGGTCGGCGGCCGCCCGGGCATCCCGGTGCACGTCGGCCTGACCTCGGTCGAGCGCGAGATCAACGACACCAACAAGCTGTGGAAGACCGGCGCCGACGGCCAGCCCGCTGAAGGTCGAGATCGCCGACGACGGCACCGAGGAGGTCGTCGAGGAGTACAGCCTTCGACGACCCGACGACTGTTGCCGCCGCCCGACCCGACCACCCGGGTCGTCGCCAGAACGGGAGTTGACGAGTAATGGCCCAGGGCAAGAAGAGCACCGGACCGGGCGGGCTGTCCGCCGAGTCGATCCTGGTCTTCATCGGCATCGGCCTGTTCGCGTCATCGTCGGTCGGGATCTGGGGCGCGCTCAAGATCGCCGCCGCGATCAACGACACCCGCCCGGTGCCGAACCCGATGACCGCGCTGGCCGACCTGATCAAGGGCCGGTCGACGCTGGTCCGGCGCGGCCACCGGCGTACTCATCCTCGAGGTGGTCGCTGCTGCTCGCCGATCGCCGGCGGCGTCTGGTTCCTCGCTCCGCCGAACGCAGCGGACGCCGGTCGGCCGGGTGGACAAGTCCGGCGTCAGCTGATGTCGAAGCGGTCAACGAGATCTACAAGCTCACCCGCGAGGGCGCCCAGGAGATCGCCAACCGGCTCGGCGCCGGGCACGCCGGTCCCGGCGTCATGATCGGCCGGACCGTCCGCGACAACCTCGAGGTGTTCGGGTCCTGGGAAGACATGCACGTCGACATCTGGGGTCCCCGGACCGGTAAGACCACGTCCCGCGCCGTACCGGCGATCCTGGACGCGCCGGGCGCGGTGATCGCCACCTCGAACAAGCGGGACATCGTCGACGCCACCCGCGGACCCGCGGTCCGGCGAAGGGGCCGGTCTGGGTGTTCGACCCGCAGGAGGTCTGCGAGCGAGGAGCCGAACTGGTGGTGGAACCCGCTCAGCTACATCACCGACGAGATGAAGGCCCGCGAGATGGCCGAGCACTTCGTCGCCTCGCAGCGCAAGTCCGAGGCGCCCGGACCGACGCCTTCTTCGATGCCGCCGGCACCGACCTGCTGGCCGGCCTGCTGCTCGCGGCCGCGGTCGCGAAGCGCCCGATCACGCAGGTCTACAGCTGGCTCGCCGACCAGCGCAACGACGAGCCGGAGCGGATCCTGCGCAACACCCCGGGTCTGCAGCTGTCCGCCGACGCGCTGTCCGGTGTCATCAACGCGCCCGACAAGCAGCGCGCCGGTGTCTACGGCACCGCCCAGCAGAGCGCCCAGTTCCTGGTCAACCGCAAGGTCACCCGCTGGGTCATCCCGCAGGGGCCGAACGACAACCGCCCGCAGTTCAACCCGCACCAGTTCGTCCGCGAGGGCGGCACGCTGTACAGCCTGTCCAAGGAAGGCGCCGGTACGGCGGGCCCGCTGGTCACCGCGCTGACCGTGGCCGTGGTCGAGGCGGCCGAGGAGTACGCCAAGACCTGCCCGATGGGCCGGATGCCGAGCCCGCTGGTCGGCGTCCTGGACGAGGCGGCGAACGTCTGCCGCTGGAAGGACCTGCCCGACCTCTACAGCCACTTCGGCTCCCGCGGCATCGTGCTGATGACGATCCTGCAGTCGTGGGCGCAGGGCGATGGAGTGCTGGGGCGAGCGCGGCATGGAGAAGCTCTGGTCCGCCGCGAACATCCGCGTGTACGGCGGTGGCGTCTCGGACGCGAACTTCCTCGAGCGGCTGAGCAAGCTGATCGGCGACTACGACATCATGTCCAGCTCGGTCTCCTACAACAAGGGCGAGCGCGGCACCAGCCAGCAGACCCAGCGGCACCACATCATGGAGGTCTCCGACCTCGCCTCGATGCCGCCCGGGCGGGCGGTCGTGTTCCCGTCCGGTATCCCGGCGACGATGATCAAGACGGTGCCGTGGATGGCCCGGCCGGACGCCGGCGCGGTGAAGGCGTCGCTTGCGCAGTACGATCCTGGAGCATCCGGTGCGCCAGCCCCGCAGGCGGCGCGAACCCTGGGTCGCGGCCGGCCGCCGCAGCCGGCGCCTGTTCTGCCGCGCCGGACCGGCGACAGCCGGTCTGGGAGCAGAACGAGGAGCAGCGCCGTGGATGGTGAACAGGAACTCTTCTACCCGCATGTCGCGGCCTTCGTCGAGGACCGGCTGGTCTACCTGTACAGCCGGCGGATCGGGCAGCAGTACGTCTGGTGCCCGGAGTGGTACCGGCACGCCGAGGCGCTGAGCCGGCTCGACTCGATCTGGCGCGCCTGGGAGCACCTGCGGCTCGACCCGGCGACCGGGCATGTCGGTCTGGTGGCGCGACCACGCGGACCCGCACATGATGGCGCTGCTCGATCCGGACGGCCCGTTCGCGGCCTGTCGCGGTGCGCACACCGACTACCCGATCCCGCCGCTGCCGGTGGAGGAGCCGCCCGCCGGTCTCTTCTTCGACCAACGCCAGCCGAACCTCCGCGGGATCTGACGTGACGTGTATCGATTTGGAAGTGGGGCAACCTCCTGCTGGCGTTCCTCGTCGAGCTGGTTGCCCTAGGCATCTTCGCGTGGTGGGGCTGGGAGGCGACCGACACCACCGCCCTGCAGTTGCTGCTCGCAGTCGGCCTGCCGGTGGTCACGGCGGTGGTGTGGGGCCTGTACGCCGCTCCGACCGCCAAGCGGGGAAGTCCAGTGGTGCGGTGGGTGGTGAAGGTCGTCGTCTTCGGCCTGGCGGGTGCCGCGCTGTGGAGCCTCGGGCACCCGCTGCTCGCCGTGATCTTCGTCGTCGTGGTCGCGGCGAACCTGCTGATCATCCACTTCCAGAAGATCGAGCCCTGATTACCCCAGACCGAGGTCTGGTTCCGTGCTGCGGTCCTGTTTCCTGACTTTCTTGAGGTTCTTGTGCACGAACTTGCGGGCCTCTGGCGTCTCCGCAGGGCCCTTACGGACGGCCTCGATCGCCGGCGGCTGCTCCTCCTGCTGCGCCACACCACGTCGCTCCCGAGCCTCGGCGTCGTACCGGTCGGCTCGCTCGTAGTCGGCCTCCGCCGACCGGTCCTCGCGGACGGCAGCGCGCTGGTAGCGACGGCCGGCGGCCGCTTGGGCCGCCGCGCCCGGTTCGTCCGGCCGGACGGCCGCTTCGTCGAGCTGATGGTGGCCATGAGCCCAGTCGCTCATGGCTTGCCGGGTCTTCGCGTCGCCGTCGCGACGCAGCTCACGGCTCGCCTCGGACAACCGGATCGCCTCGCTGGTCTCGGCGGCCGCGACGACCTCGCGTCGCCGGCGGAGCTCCGTCAGTTCGCGCTCGTCCCGCGCCTCGAGCTCGATCTCCTCGTCGCGAGCTTGCTCGCGGTCCTCCTCGCGAATCTCGTCGAGCTCCTCCTGGCGGCGGGCCTCTTCCTCCTCCGGAGTCAGCCCGACGACGGCGGCCGGACGCTCGCCGTCCCGCTCCGACGCGCGGGCTCCGCGCCGCTCACTGGCGGTCTCGGTGTCGTCATCGCCCTGCGCGTGCTGGTCGGGCTCGAGCGCGATCGTCTGCTCGTCGTCGTCGGTATCGGCCATGCCGTTCCTTTCCTCCTGCTCCACGATGCCGTACCCCGGGGTCAGCGGGTGGCGCCGGTGACCAGCCAGCCGTCGCGGCGTTCGCGGGTGATCAGGGTGAGCAGTCGCAGCAGCATGTACCCGCCGAACGCCCACCAGAGCGCGACCACCCCACCGTCGAACCACAGCACGCTCAGCGCCAGCGGTACGTACAGCACGAGGGCGATCACGCCGGCCACCGCGAGATACGGTCCGTCACCCGCGCCGATCAGTACGCCGTCCAGGACGAACACGACCCCGTTCACGGGCTGCCAGAGTCGCGGCGACGAGCAGTACGGCGGCGAGCGTACGGCGTACCTCGGGATCGCTGCGTGAACAACGGGCACGTAGAGGTCACGCAACCCCCAGAGGGCGAGGCCGCCGACGAATCCGGAGACCAGGCCCCACCACATCATCCGGCGGGTGATCGCCCGGGTGCCGGCCACGTCGCCCGCGCCCAGCGAGCGGCCCGTCAGTGCCTGCGCGGCGATGGCGATCGCGTCCAGTGCGAGGGCGAGGAACGACCAGAGGGTGAAGGCGACCTGGTGCGCCGCGACGGACGTCGTACCGAGAGAGGTGGCGACGAAGGTCGAGCAGGATGATTGCCACGCGCAACGTCAGGGTGCGGACGATCAGCGGTACGCCGGTCTGCGCCGACGCCAGGATGCCCGGGCGGTCCGGGCGCAGCTTGGCACCGTCACGTCGGGCGCCACGGACGACCACGACCACCAGCGCGACCCCGGCCGCTGTCTGTGCCAGCGCCGTACCGAGCGCGGAGCCGGCGATGTCCAGGTCGAGGCCGTAGACCAGCAGGAGGTTCAGCCCGATGTTGACCAGGTTGGCGGAGATCGCGACCACCATCGGCGTCTTGGTGTCCTGCAGACCGCGCAGTACGCCGGTCGCCGCGAGCAGCAGCAGCATCGACGGGATGCCCGAGGCAGGAGATCCGCAGATAGGTCACCGCATGGTCCGCAACATCCGGCGACGGGTCGAACGCCGCGATGGCCTGCGGCGCGAGCAGTGAGCCCGGCCAACGCCAGTACGACGCCCAGCAGCAGGGCCAGCCAGAGTCCGTCGATGCCCTGTGCGAGTGCGCCGCGGTGATCACCTGCGCCGATCCGCCGGGCCACCGCAGAGGTGGTGCCGTACGCGAGGAACACGCAGATCCCGACGAGCGTCTGCAGGATCGTCCCGGCGACGCCGAGCGCCGCGAGTTGCGGCGTACCGAGGTGCCCGACGATCGCCGAGTCGGCCAGCAGCATGAGCGGCTCGGACACCAGCGCGAAGAACGCCGGCACCGCGAGGCGGAGAATCTCCCGGTCCTGGGCCTCCGGCCAGTCGCGCGGAGTGTCCCAGGTACGGCTCGAGCCCGTCACGGCCGCCGCCGGTGGCAGACGGCGGTATGTCATGAGCATGCGGCCTCATTGTGCCTGGCCTGGACCTGTGCACAGGCGCTCGATCCGGACTCCGGGAGGTATCGAATCTTTTTCTTCTCCACAGTTGTGCATGCAGACGAAACCGCAGGTCAGAGGCGAGGTTGTGGATGTTGTCCCCAGATATCCACAGGGATATGCCCAACCTGTGCACACCCGATCCCGGGGTTTCCCACAGTTCGTCCACACCCCCTGTGGACGACCGGCTACCAGGGTTCGGCGACGAGACGGGCGTACGGTCGCGTGACTGACACCGTCCGCCCGCAGTCTCGGGGGCGAGTCCGCCTGCGGATGGCGCCAGCGAGAACTGTCGGTGGGGCTGGTTACGCTTCGAGCAGGTGTTCGAGCTAGGAGTCGGATCAGCGTGTTGCGGGTCCGGCCGTTCGGTGGCTGGGCAGCGAGGAGGTCGGACGAGTGAGCGTTGCGGAGTTCCGCGGGGGGCAGGGCGGCGGCAACGAAGAGCGCAGCCCGGAGATGGGCTTCGACCGCACCCCGCCGCAGGACCTGGCCGCCGAGCAGTGCGTGCTCGGCGCGATGATGCTCAGCAAGGACGCGATCGCCGACGTCATCGAGACGCTGCGCGGCACGGACTTCTACCGCCCGGCGCACGAGATCGTCTTCGACGCGATCACCGACCTGTACGCCCGCGGCGAGCCGGCCGACGCGATCACCGTCGCCGCCGAGCTGACCAAGCGCGGCGAGATGGCCCGGATCGGCGGCGCGCCGTACGTGCACACCCTGGTCGCCTCCGTCCCGCTGGCGGCGAACGCCGGGTACTACGCGCACATCGTCCGGGAGAAGGCGATCCTGCGCCGCCTGGTCGAGGCCGGCACCAAGATCGTCCAGATCGGGTACGCCGGCGAGGGCGAGGTCGACGACGTCGTCGACCAGGCGCAGGCCGAGATCTACTCAGGTCACCGAGAAGCGCGACCACCGAGGACTACGCGCCGCTGAAGGACATCATGGAGGGCGCCCTCGACGAGATCGAGGCGATCGACTCCCGCGGTGACGCGATGGTCGGCGTACCGACCGGCTTCACCGACCTCGACGAGCTGACCAACGGCCTGCACCCCGGCCAGATGATCATCGTCGCCGCCCGTCCCGCGATGGGGAAGGCGCTCGCCCTCGACACCCCGCTGCCGACGCCGACCGGCTGGACCACGATGGGCGAGGTCGCCGTCGGCGACGAGCTCCTCGACGCCGAACGGCCGGCCGACCACGGTGGTCGCCGCGACCGAGGTGATGGTCGACCGGCCCTGCTTCCGAGCTGGCCTTCTCCGACGGCAGCACCATCGTCGCCGACGCCGACCACCAATGGGTGGTCGAGGACGGCGGCCGCCCGGTGGTCTGCACGACCGCCGACCTGCACACGGCGATGTCAGCGAGTCCCGGAGCTGACACCGCCGATCCCCGGGTCGGCGCCGCGCCAGATCACCGGGCACGGTCTTCCGGCCGCGCTCGCCGGTGAGGGCGAGCGGCGGCTCGACTGGATCGAGCCGGGTCGACGAGCGTCCCGGTCCGCTGTGTCGAGGTGGACAACCCCGACCACCTGTACCTGGCCGGCAAGACGATGATCCCGACCCACAACTCCACGCTGGGCCTGGACTTCGCCCGGTCGGCGTCGATCAAGCACGGGTCTGACCTCGTGCATCTTCTCGCTGGAGATGAGCCGCAACGAGATCACCATGCGGTCTGCTCTCGGCCGAGGCGAAGGTGCCGCTGCACCACATGCGCAACGGCAAGATGACCGACGAGGACTGGGCCCGGCTGGCCCGCAAGATGGGCGAGGTGTCCGAGGCGCCGCTGTTCATCGACGACTCGCCGAACCTCACCATGATGGAGATCCGCGCCAAGGCCCGCCGCCTCAAGCAGCGCCACGACCTCCGGCTGATCGTGATCGACTACCTCCAGCTGATGACCTCGGGCAAGAAGGTCGAGTCCCGCCAGCTCGAGGTCTCCGAGTTCTCCCGCTCCATCAAACTCCTCGCCAAGGAACTAGAGCTCCCGGTCGTCGCCATCTGCCAGCTGAACCGAGGCTCCGAACAACGCTCCGACAAACGCCCCATGGCCTCCGACCTCCGCGAATCGGGCTGCCTGACCGCCGACACCCGGCTGATGCGCGCGGACACCGGTGCGGAGATCTCGCTCGGTGAACTGCTGGCCGACGGACGCCCGGGACATCCCGGTCTGGTCGCTCGACGACCGGCTGAAGCTGGTGCCGCGCACGATGACGCACGTCTTCCCGAGCGGAGTGAAGGAGGTCTTCCGGCTGAAGCTCGCCTCCGGCCGGGAGATCAAGGCGACCGCGAACCACCCGTTCCTCACGTACGACGGCTGGAAGCCGCTGGGCGAGCTGGTCCCGGGCACGCGACTGGGCTCGCTCCGTCACGTGCCGCCGCCACTCGGACCTCAAGCCGTGGGACGACGACGAGGTCACACTGCTCGCGCACCTGCTCGGTGACGGTTCCTTCGTCAAGCGCCAGCCGATCCGCTACGCCAGCATCGACGAGGAGAACCTGACCGCGGTCGCCTCGGCGGCCCAGCGGCGCTTCGGCATCACCGCGATCCGCGACGAGTACGCCGCCGCCCGAGTGACCACGCCTGCGCCTGCCAGCGCCGTACCGGCTGGCCCGCGGCAAGCGAAACCCGATCGCCGCCTGGCTCGACGACCTGGGCTCTGTTCGGCCTCCGCAGCCACGAGAAGTTCATCCCGGCCGGCGTATTCGGCCTGCCCAAGGAGCAGGTCGGCGCTTCATCCACCACCTCTGGGCCACCGACGGCTCCGTCCGCTGGGACGCGAAGGTCGGCCAGGGCCGCATCTACTACGCCTCCACCAGCCGCCGCCTGGTCGACGACCTGGCCCGCCTCCTCCTCCGCTACAACATCTTCAGCCGCATCAAGATCGCGAAGAAGGCCGGCTACCGCGACTCGTACCACCTGCACATCTACGGCGCCGAGAACCAGCAGCGCTTCTGCGACGAGATCGGCGTGCACGGTCTCGCGCGGCCTGAAGGTGCTGGAGGTCGCGACGGCACCTGCGCGACGTCAGGAGCAACACCGAACCTCGACACGGTGCCGAAGGAGGTCTGGTCCCAGGTTCGGGAGGTCCTTGCCGAGCGCGAGCGTGACTCACCGCGAGTTCGCGGCGGCGCATGGGCACCAAGTTCTCCGGTTCGACGCTGTGGAAGCACGCGCCGAGCCGGCAGCGCCTCGCCAAGGTCGCCGACGTCCTCGACAACGCCGACCTCGAGGTGCTCGCCACCAACGACATCTTCTGGGACACCGATCACCTCGATCGAGAGCCTTGGCGAGCAAGAGGTGTACGACGCGACCGTGCTCGGCACCCACAACTTCGTTGCCGAAGGCATCGCTTTACATAACAGCCTTGAGCAGGATGCCGACGTTGTCATCCTGTTGCACCGGGAGGATGCGTACGAGCGGGAGTCCACGCGCCCAGGCGAGGCGGACTTCATCGTTGCCAAGCACCGCAACGGGCCGACCGCCGACGTCGTCGTCGCCTTCCAGGGGCACTACTCCCGCTTCGTGGACATGGCCCACGACGGCTGATTGCCGAGGGTCACAATCTTGTGGCCAACGGGGCTACGCCATCGCCCAGAAGCTCGCCACCCTGATGAACACCAGCCTCAAAGCCTGACTGCCGAAGCGCCGTGCTGCGAGGTTCCTCGGTCGTATCGCCTTGCACCGCGGGTGGTACTGCAGCAGTAGTTCTTGACGTTGGGTGGGCGGCCCGGACCGCCGGCACTCACCAACCTGCCGTTTCCGGCCGAGAACCTGCCTGCGCACGCTTGGCTCGAGGCGATCAGTTGAGGTTGGTGAGTGCCGGAGGTCCGGGGCACACGCGGACGTGACGAGTTCGCCGACCACGCCGCCGCCCGATGCTGTGGCGCACCGGTCGCGACCTGGGGGCCGTGAACAACAAACGGGGACCGCGGACACGAAATAACGTGTTCAAGGTCCCCATAACGTGTTCAAGGTCCCTACAGCCTGGCCCAGCTCCCCACTCCAGACCGGGCACACCCCAGCAACCCCTCCGCGACCGAAGGCATCGACTCCCGTCGCACAAGCTCCCTAGGTCGACGACCAGCGCTGGGCTGAGATTGACTCTTGAGCCAGGAGGCGGAGGGAGGAGATGAGGGTTTCGCCGAGGATGGTGCCGATGACGACGGATTCCGCGAGCTGGTCTCGGGTGGGGTTGGCGGTGACGGCGTCGATTTCGAGTTCGGTGAAGCGTTCGACGGCGTCGGCGTAGTCGTCGAGGAACGAGACCAGGTTGTCCTGGCCGAGGGTGCGGAGGGCGGCGACAGTCTCGATCAGGGTGGAGAGTGCGGGGGCGTCGGGTTCTACTGACCAGCCGCGCCGCGCGATGAGGTCGGTTACTTGGCCCGTGGCGGCGGCGCGGGCTCCAGCAATCAGAGTTCCTCGACCGCAACGATCAGAGTGCCGCCGTGACGTCGATCTCGACGAGCTGGCCCGGGAAGCCCAGCTGGGCGACACCAAGCAGATGTGCCGGCCGAGGTGAAGGCCGGGGCGAGCGGCGACGCGTTGAGCTGAGTCCACACTGCCGAGAGCTCCTCACGTACCGAGCTCACGACGTAGATCACGGTCCGTACGACGTCCTCCGGGGAGGCGCCGGCGGATTCGAGCGCGTCAGGATGTTCCGAATCACCTGCTCGGTCTGACCTTCGAGTCCACCCTCGGCCAGCTCACCCGACGGCTGAAGCGGGCATTGCCCGGCCAGATAGATCAGTGTCTCTGCCTGGACCTTGGTCACGTGGTGGTACCCGGGCGTCGGGTGCAGCCCGGCCGGATTGGTCCGCTCGATCGTCACCCTCCCGACCCAACGCGAAGACGTCTTCCCCGGTCAACAGATTTACCAGGGAAGGCGTCGTAGCAGGCGGCAGGACCGTCAGGCGTTGAGGCGCTCCTCGGTCGAGGTGGAGAAGAGGTGCAGCTTGTCCGGGTCTCGGGGCGAGGTGGACGATCGTGCCCTTCTCGTTGTGCAGGCGGGTGCCGATCCGGGCGATGATCTGCTGGTTCCGTCTGGTGTGCTCGGCGGTGCCGTAGAGGAACGCGTCGGAGCCGAGCTCCTCGATCACGGACGACCTTCACCGGCAGACCCTCGTCGGCGAGGTGGAACGCCTCCGGCCGGATGCCGAGCGTCAGCGTCTTGTCGTCGCCGGCCTTGGCCAGCACGTTGCGCTCGATCGGTACCACGTAGTCGCCGATCTTCGCGCCGCCGTCGGTGATCTCGGCCTCGATCAGGTTCATCGCGGGCGAGCCGATGAAGCCGGCCACGAACAGGTTCTTCGGCCGGTCGTACAGGTTCAGCGGGGTGTCGACCTGCTGCAGCAGACCGTCCTTGAGGACGGCGACCCGGTCGCCCATCGTCATGGCCTCGACCTGGTCGTGGGTGACGTAGACGGTGGTGACGCCGAGCCGGTGCTGGAGTTCGGCGATCTGGGTGCGGGTCTGGACCCGGAGCTTGGCGTCGAGGTTCGACAGCGGCTCGTCCATCAGGAAGACCTGCGGGTCACGGACGATCGCGCGGCCCATCGCGACGCGCTGACGCTGACCACCGGACAGCGCCTTCGGCTTGCGGTCCAGGTACTCCTCGAGGCCGAGCAGCTTGGCGGCCTCCAGCACGCGCTTGGCCCGCTCGTCCTTGTGGATGCCCTGCATCTTCAGCGCGAAGCCCATGTTGTCCGCGACCGACATGTGCGGGTAGAGCGCGTAGTTCTGGAACACCATCGCGATGTCGCGCTCCTTCGGCGGGCTGTTGGTCACGTCGCGGTCGCCGATGTAGATGGAGCCTTCGTTGACCTCTTCGAGGCCGGCCAGCATCCGCAGCGCGGTCGACTTGCCGGAGCCCGACGGGCCCACGAGCACCATGAACTCGCCGTCCTCGATGTCCAGGTCGAGCTTGTCCACAGCCGGTGTATCGGTGCCCGGGTACACCCGGGTCGCTCCCTTGAACGAGACAGTTGCCATGTCGCGCTTCCTTCCTCCGCCGGCAGGAACGTGCCGGACGATCCGTAGCAAAGGCGCCCTGGGGTTGGGTGTCTCGCTTCGGTGATCTATCACCAAAGCACTAGTTCGAACGCCGAAGCGCCCATTTCGATTCCCGAGTGATGTAACCTCGCTCATTGACAAGTGGATTTTTTACGTACAAACTTTTTTGTGTGATGAGAGACGTGATGCACCTGGAGCAGCTCGAGCAGGCCGAGGCGCTGTTCAAGCCGCAGCGCATCGAGGTGCTGCGACGGCTGGCCGAGCCGCACACCTGCGGCGAGGTGGCCGAGCAGCTTGGGCAGACCCCGCAGCGCGTCTACTACCACGTCAAGCGCCTCGTCGACGCCGGTCTGGTGACCCTGGTGGAAGAGCGCAAGGTGCGCGGCGTCCACGAGGGCATCTACCAGGCGACCGCCCGCTCGTACTGGCTGTCGCCGCGGCTTGTCGGCCGGATCGGCGGCCTTCGCCGGGCTCAGCGACGAGCTGAGCCTCGGCTACCTGCTGGACCTGATGGAAGAGGTCCAGACCGACATCGCCGCGCTGGACCGGACAGCTCCGGAGCTGCCGTCCATCGGGGTGTCCGGTGAGATCCGGGTCCCACCGGACCGACGGCGGGAGTTCTTCCAAGACCTGCGCGAGCACGCTGCAGGACCTCTTCGAGCGCTACGGCGGCGCCGAGGGCGACGCCTTCAAGCTGGCCGTGGCGTGCTACCCCAAGGGAGATCAAGACCATGACTGAACCGCTTGATACTGCAAGCCCGCGCGCAGGCCGGCATCGACGACGTACGGCAGGCGCTGACCGACCCCAAGGCACTCAACCGCTGGCTCGGCGAGCACGCAGCCGTCGACCTGCCCGGGACCTTCGAGTTCTGGGGCCGCTACATCCCCGAGGGCGACGCGCCCGCACCAGCGCGTTCTCGGGTACGACGACGACACGCTGAAGCTGGCGTGGTTGCTCGGCGGCGAGGAGACCACCACCGAGATCACCCTGATCGAGGAGAGCGACGACTCCACGATCATCAAGCTGGCCCAGAGCCACTTCACGTGGGCGGAGGCGGTCAGCCGGTTCGAACATCCGCGGCGTGCTCCAGACGTTCTGGTCGCTCGCCCTCGCCAACCTGGTCGACCACCTGGAAGGCCGTGAGCTCACCACCCGGCCGGACTTCACCTCGTCGGAGCTGAGCGGCGAGGCGCTGATCGACGCGCCGGCGGCTCAGGTCTACGCGTCGCTCACCGAGTCCGCGAAGGCGACCGCCTGGTTCGGGTACCCGGTGGACATCGATGCGCGGGCCGGCGGCCGGTTCGCGATGGGCGGGTTCGAGGCCGGGCCGGGGATGGAGATCGTCGACCTGGTCGAGGGACAGAAGATGTCCATCGACTGGGGGCCGGCCGGTGTCAGCACCTGGGAGCTGGCCGAGTCCGGCGGGAAGACCCGGCTCACGTTCGTGATGAGTGGGTTCGACGGCACCCCGCCGTACGGCGCCTGGCTCGGCTGGCTCAGCGGGGTCGCGTCGCTGCGTCGCTTCAACGAACAGAAGGACTGGCAGTCGATCTGGGTCGCCTAGAAATACCTGCGACCCGGGTCGGATCGAGTCGGCGATGAGATCGAGCAGGGCGGTCACCGCCCTGCTCGGTCGCCGTGCCGCTCACCGTGACCACGGACAGCGTCCAGGTCAGGTCGGCCTCCGGTGATGCGGGAGCTGGGTCACGCCGGGCGTCATCGCCGGCTCCAGTTCCGGTACGACGGCGACACCGAGGCCGACGCGGACGTAGTCGGGGATCGTGGTCAGCTCCGGCACCTCGACCTGAACGCGCCGCGCGATGCCGGCGTTGTCGAAGGCGCGGTCGACGATGGTGCGGTTGCCGAATCCGCGCGGCATGTCGACGAACCGTTCCCCGGCCAGCTCGTCGAGCCGCACGTCGGGCTTCCCGGCGAGCGGGTGCGACGACGGCAGCAGGACGACGAACGGCACCGTGCCGAGTTCGCGAATCTCGAGTCCGTACAGCTCAGGCTTCGCCAGGCCGACCAGCGCCACATCGAGGCGGCCGTGACGTACGTCGTCCGCCAGTCCGGTCGAGCCGGTCGGCGACGTGGCCACCTGAACGTCGACCAGCGGGTACTTGCTGGTGGAACGCCCCGAGCAGCTCGGCCAGGTTGACCAGGCTCAGCCGCGCCAGGGTGCCGATCCGGATGCTGCCGCGCAGACCGGTCGACGCCTCCTCGACCACCGCCCGCGCCCGGTCCAGCGCCTCCAGCGCGGCCTTTGCCTCCGGCAACAAAGCCTCGCCGGCCACGGTCAGCGTCACCCGCCGGGTCGACCGGTCGAACAGCGTCGTCTTCAGGTCCGTCTCCAGCGCGCGGACAGCGGCCGACACCGTGGACTGGACCGTGAACAGCCGCTGCGCCGCCCGGGTGAAACTCAGCTCCTCGGCGACGGCGACGAAGTACTCGAGCTGTCTGCTGTCCATGGCGCTCCAATTATCGGTCTCGTCGATAAGAGCGTGCAAGAAGTTTCGTTGGATTCGATAGATGCTGCGAGCCACCCTGGATTCATGTCCACCTTGACTGGTTCGCAGTGCTCGGCATCGGCTGCACGTGTGCGGTTCGCTCACGGCCCCGGCTTCTGGGTGATTGCCGCGGCCTTCCTGACCACGATGGCGTTCTCGACCGTCCCGACGCCGCTCTATGCGCATCTACCAGCAGCGCGACGGCTTCCCGACGTACGTGATCACCGTCATCTTCGCCAGCTACGCGGTCGGCGTGATGGCCAGCCTGTATCTCGCCGGCCACGTCAGCGACTGGCTCGGCCGTCGCCGGATCGCGCTGCTCGCCGTACTCGCGGAGGCGTTGTCGGCGGTCGTCTTCCTGGTCTGGACAGGACGTGCCCGGCCTGCTGGCCGCTCGCTTCATCTGCGGTGTCGGCGTCGGCGTGCTGACCGCGACCGCGACCGCGCACCTGTCCGAGCTGCGGCAGATCGCCCGGCCCGGTGAGGATCCGAGCCGCTCGGCGCTGATCTCGAGCATGGTGAACCTCGGCGGGCTCGCGTTCGGTCCGCTGGTGGGCGGTCTGCTGGCGCAGTACGTCGGCGTCTCCGCTGGAGCGCCCGTACGAGGTCTTCCTGGTGTTGCTGCTGCTCAGTGCGGTGGGGATCGCGCTGGTGCCGGAGACCGTGGAGCGGCGGGAGGAGCGGCCGGCGTACCGGCCGCAGCGGGTGGCGCTGCCGTCGTGCGGCGAAGCCGCTGTTCTTCGCCTCGGCCGCCGGTGCGTTCGCGGCCTTCGCGATCTTCGGGCTCTTCACGTCCCTGGCGCCGACGTTCCTGGCCGGCACGCTGCATCACCCCTCGCGGCTGCTCGCGGGTGTGGTCACGTTCGCCGTGTTCATCGCCGGCGCCGCCAGCCAGGCCGTCTTCGTCCGCCTCACCCGCCCGCACCAGCTCCGCCTCGGTCTCGTCGCTGATGTCGGTCGGCCTGGTCGGTGTGGGCTGTCGGCGGCCTGCTTCCCAGCCTGTGGATCTTCATCCTCGGCGGCGTCGTGCGCCGGCGCCGGCGTAGGCCTCGTCTTCCGCGGCGCCGTTGCCACCGCCGCCTCCCTCGCCGACCCCGGCTCCCGCGGTGAGGTCCTCGCCGCCCTGTTCCTCACCGCGTACGCCGGCCTCGCGATCCCCGTCCTGGCCATCGGCGTAGGCATCGTCCTTCCTCCCGGCCGAAGTAGCCCTTCTCATCTTCTCCGCCCTCATCCTCATCCTCGTCAACGCCGCCGTACCCCGCATGATCGCCGCCCAGAAGTAGCCGGTCAGCCGGGACGTCAGGGGGTGGTGAGGATGATGAGTTGCTGGGTTGCCCGGGTCATGGCTACGTAGTGGTCGACTGCTCCTTCGATGCCTTCGCCGAAGGACTCGGGGTCGATGAGGACGACGAGGTCGAACTCGAGGCCCTTCGACAGCACCGGAGTCAGGGCTCGGATGCGCGCCGTTTCCGGCAGTACGTCGTCCTCGAGGCCGTTGGCGGTGATGACACAGGCGATGCCGTCGGCGTTCTCGGCGAGCCAGGTCTTCAGGATCGCGCTCAGGTCCTCGGTGGATCCGTGGACGACGGGGAGGTCGCTGGTGCGGATGGAGGTCGGGACGTTGGCGTCCGGGAGTACGGCGCGGATGACCGGCTCGGCTTCGGCCATGATCTGTTCCGGCGTCCGGTAGTTGACGGTCAGGGAGGCCAGGGTGATCCGGTCGAGCCCGATCCGCTCGAGGCGTTCCTGCCACGACTCCGTGAACCCGTGCCTGGCCTGGGCGCGGTCACCGACGATGGTGAAGCTCCGGGACGGGCAGCGGAGCAGCAACATCTGCCACTCGGCGTCGGTCAGTTCCTGAGCCTCGTCCACGACGATGTGCGCGAACGGTCCGGCCAGCAGGTCCGGGTCCACGGTGGGAAGGTCCCCGAGGTCGATCAGGCTGTCCTGGATGTCCTTCCCCCGCAGCATCGGCACCCAGCCCTCATTGTCGTCATCGGCCTCGATGATGTGGTCGATCACATCGGCCATGCGTTCGCGTTCGATCGCGGCGGCGGCCTTCTGCCGACGCTTCCGCCGGGAGGCCTCCGGGTCGCCGAGACGCAGCCGCGCCGCGTCCAGGAGCGGCAGGTCGGACACCGTCCACGCCTGCGGATCCGCGCGCTGCAGCTTCTTGACCTCGTCGGGGCTGAGCCAGGGAGCACACATCCGCAGGTAGGCGGGCACCGACCAGAGGTCTCCGACGAGATCGGCCGGTTCGATCAGCGGCCACGCCCGGCCGAACGCATCGAGCAGATCCTCGTTCCGCTCAAGGGATCTGCGCACCAGGTCGAGCGAGACGTCGTCGTCCTCGTACTCCTCTTCGTGCTTGTCCAGCAGGATCGTGAGCAGCTCTTCCCAGACCTGGTCACGCGCCTCGTTGTGCGGAGTAGCGGGGTCCGCTGCTCCGAACGCCTCGGACCAATCGGCCGGGCTGAGCCGGAGGTCGGACCAGTAGGTCTCGACCGTCAGCGCTTTGGTGGGCACCTCTTCGTACAGCTTCACAGCCGGCTCGATCGCCTTCACCATGTCCGCGGACGACTTCAGGCGGGCCACGTCCGGGTCAGCCTCGTCCGGTGCCGTGGGTCCCTCCGGGAGGAGGTCGCGCAGGGTACAGGTCTGTACGCCCTCCTCGCCCAGGCTGGGGAGTACGTCGGAAACGTAGGCCAGGTAGGGCTGGTGCGGACCGACGAACAGTACGCCGCCATGACGGTGCCCGAGGCGTGGATCGGAGTACAGAAGGTAGGCGGTGCGGTGCAGCGCGACGACGGTCTTGCCGGTACCGGGACCACCGTCGACGACGAGCGCACCGCGGGAACCCGCGCGGATGATCGCGTCCTGGTCGGCCTGGATCGTGCCGAGGACGTCGCGCATCCGGGCCGATCGGTTACTGCCCAGGCTGGCGATGAAGGCGGACTGGTCGTCGAGTGCTGCCGCGTGTCCTTCGAACCCGTCCGAGGTGAACACCTCGTCCCAGTAGTCGCTGATCCGGCCGCGGGTCCAGCGATACCGGCGACGGCTGGTCAGACCCATCGGGTTGGCGTGGGTCGCTCCGAAGAACGGCTCGGCCGCGGGAGAGCGCCAGTCGATCAGCAGCCGGCGCCCGGTGCTGTCCGTGAGGCCGAGGCGTCCGACGTACACAGGCTCGGAGTCCTCTGCGCTGACCATGTGGCCGAGACACAGGTCCAAACCGAAGCGACGCAGGGTACGCAGGCGAGTGGTCAGCCGGTGGATCTCCAAATCCCGGTCCAATGCCTCCTGACCCTCGCCGCCGGGCGCCTTGCGCGCGGCATCGAGACGGTCGGACAGGTCGGCGATCGTCTGCTCGAGGCTCTCCGCGATGGCTGCGAAGTGCTGCTCGTCGCCGGCGATCAGTCTCGGGTCGGATTTCGAGGCGAGATTGTCGGGAAGGTCGAACGCGCTGGTAGGAACAGGGTTCACGTCAGCAGCTCCGATCTAGCAGCAGCTTTGCGGCCACCGCCGCTCCGTCGGTGCGGATCGTGGCGGCCACGGCGTTGGCCCGGGCGCGGGTCTCGGAGGACAGGGCCGTCTTGAGCGCGACTGACAGGGACTCGGTGGTCGGAATCGGACCGTCGTGTGCCGCGCCGATGCCCAGGTCCGCCACCCGGCCGGCCCAGTAGGACTGATCCCCGGCCTGGGGTACGACGACCTGCGGCGCACCGGCCCGGGCGGCCGTGGTCGTCGTACCGGCGCCGCCGTGGTGCACGACGGCGGCCACCCGGCGGAACAGTTCCTGCTGGTTGACCTCGCCGACCACGAAACAGTCGTCGCGGTCGTCGATCGGGGCCAGGTTCGCCCAGCCGCGTCCGACGAGTGCACGGCGGCCCTGCCCGCGGATCGCCTCGATGACGACCCCGGCCATGTCCTCCGAGATCTGGCGCATGCTGCCGAAGCCGACGTACACCGGCGGTTCGCCGGCGTCCAGGAACGCCATCAGCTCGGCCGGCAGCGGACGCTCGTCAGGCAGGATCCATGCACCGGTGTGTACGACGTCCAGGTCCGAGGTCTCCTGCCACGGGCCAAGGGTCGGGTCCGTGGCCAGCCACGGGTGCTCGGTGAAGGTGAAGGTGCGGACATCGTCCACGGACGGCAGACCTACCGACGCCCGGTGAGCGTTGAGTGCCTCGCCGTGCATCTTGTTGAACTGCTGAGCGTTCAGGTCCCACAGCACCCGGTTGTCGGTTACCCCGGGTGGGAAGGCCTCGCCCGGCATCAGCAGCGGCGGTGCGTGATGCGGCGACGGCAGCAGGAATGGACAGAAGGTCACGTACACATACGGGATGCCCAGCTTCTCGGCCGCCGACCGCGAGCCGAAGTACGCGAACCCGGTCGCCAGGACCAGGTCGGATCCCTCGGCCACCTCGGCGACCGTGTCGAACATCGCGGCGAACTCGGACACGCGCTGGGAGGTTCCCGACGCCGTCGACGGCCGCACCATCGACCCCATCCGTGGCCCGACCGGCGTCACCGGTACGCCGGCCCGCGCCAACAGGTCCGCGAAGACCTCGTCCGGCGGCGCGCACACCCGCACCTCCGCGCCCAGCCTCCGCAACTCCACCGCGAGCGCCACCACCGGCTCGACGTCGCCGCGCGATCCGTACGTCGACAACACAACACGCACTGCACAACCCCCAAGATTCGTCCAGCTTTGCTTTCGGCCAGCGATTCTCCGGCACAACTGGGGGCTTGCGGCAAGTCCCCCCGTACGCTATAAGTTGAGCATGGCAGGGAGTTACTTCTCCTTGCCTTTCTTCTTGTCCGCGATCTGCCGCACAATCAGCGGATGAGTCTCGTGGTCCAGCCCGCGGATCTTGAGCGGGACTTCACGCTCCGGGTCGGCGTACTCCGGCCGCATGCCGGCGGGTATGAGAGTGACTGCTGGGTCGCGGACGACGCCTGGTTCGTCAAGCTCTGGAAGCAGCACAACCAGCCCCAGGGACTCGGTCTGCTGCAGGAACTGCAGGATCTCGGGTTACCGGTGCCGGCGCCGATTCCAGCCGTATCGGGGGAGCTCCACGCAGTCCTGAGTGGCCGGCCGTACGCCGTCTTTCCTTATATACCTGGACGTACGGCGAACCAGGACGACTGGCGGGTGACGGCACGGGCGCTCCGACAGGTGCATGAGCTGGGCAATCGTCCGGACCTGCCACACGCCACCCTGGACGAGCCGGAGGTCCGGGCGCTGAACGAGCGGCTCGATCATCCCTGGATCGTGGACCGGCGCGACGAGGTGGCCGCGGCGATTCACCGGCTGGACGACGTGATCGAGCGGGTCCGGTCGAAGGCGGTACGCGAGGTCGTCTGTCATCGCGACTTCGGTGGGCTCAACCTGATCCTGGACGAGGACGGCCAGGTCGCGGCCATCCTCGATTGGGAACAAACCGTCATCGGCCCGCGCGAGCACGACGTGTGGATCGCCGCCGAAGGACCCCACCTCGAGCCGTTCCTCGGCGAGTACGGCGCGCGCGACCTCGACCTCGATCACCTCGAATACGCCCTGCTGGCCCGGGGCCTCCGCGACATGGCCGCCCGCATTCTGGACGAGGTCGACCGCCCCGGAGTCACCACCTGGGGCTTCGACCGCATCGCCCGATTGGACGCCGATCTGAAGGTCTTCCGCGCGTACTGCAGTTGAGTCCTTAGGATGCGGGCATGGGTGAGACTGTGAAGGTTGGGGACCAGGACGCGTATCTGGCTCAGGTCGGGCGGGCCGGGGTGTTGTTGTTGCCGATGATCACCGGGATCGGGGAGCAGGTCCGGGAGTGGGCCGACGAGCTCGCGGGGGAGGGACTCACGGCGCTGGTGTGGGATCCGTTCAAGGGTCGGAGTACGGACAACACGCCACGGGAAGAGCTCAGTGCGCTTCTGCAGCAGATGGATGACGACACCGCGCTGGCCGAGCAGACCGAGTTGCTGGACCACCTGACCGGTGAGCTCGGGTGCAGCAAGGTCAGCGTGATCGGGTGGTGCCTCGGTGGGCGGTTCGCGTTCCTGCTCGGTGCACGGGACCACCGCGGCTGGCGAGCGTCGTCGCGTTCCACCCGACCGTGCCGTCGAAGCTGCCGCCGCATCACACGTACGACGCGATCGCCGAAGCCGCCGGGATCACCGCGCCGGTGCTGGTGAGTTACCCGAGCGCGGACACCGCCGTACCGAATGCCGACTTCGAGGCGCTCCAGACGCGTCCTGCAGGCACGGCCAGACCGGCGCGACCTTCACGCAGTACTTCCCGGGCGCGGACCACGGCTTCTCGGACAAGGCCCGGCACGACAAGGCCGTCAACGCCGACGCGTTCAAGCTCGCCTGGCCGCAGGCGCTCGCGTTCATGAAGTCGACGGTGAATTAAGCCGCTCTGCGCGGCGGTGGGCTGTGGGGCTGGTGCCGCGGACTCGTTTGAAGGCGACGCTGAGGGCGAAGGCGTTCGCGTAGCCGACCCGGCGGGCGATCGTCTCGACCGTGTCGGTGGTCTCGCGGAGCAGGTCGGCGGCGAGGGCGATCCGCCAGCCGGTGAGGTAGCGTCATCGGTGCCTCGCCGACCAGCGCGGTGAAGCGGCGGGCCAGGCTGGCTCGTGATACCCCGACGCGGTCCGCCAGCTCGATGACGCTCCACGGGTACGCCGGATCCTCGTGCAGCAAGCGCAACGCGAGTCCGACGACCGGATCGCTCTGCGCCTGGTACCACCCGGGCGCGTGCGACTCCGGCCGCGCGAACCAGGCCCGCAGCGTGGTGATCAGCGCCAGGTCGAGCCACCGGTCGAGCACGCTCTGCTGGCCCGGTTCGTCGCGCTGGATCTCGCCGAGCACCATCTCCATCACCGAGCCCGGCGACGTCGGCGGCCGGTACCACCAGCACCGACGGCAGTGCCGTCAGCAGTCGCCGGCTGACATCGCCGTCCAGCTGATAGGTGCCGCTGACAACCATCGCCTCGCCCGTCCGGCACGACCGCCGTACGTCCGGACCCCGAGCCGGGCGCTGTAGTCGACAGGTGCCCCAGGCAACGGTTCGCAGATACCGCCCGGGATGGATCCGCAAGTGTGGCGCGGTCTCGGGCTGTCGCCGACGACGTACGGCTCGGGTCCGCCGAGCGACGGCGACGTCGCCCTGCTCCATCCGGACCGGCTCGACGCCGTCGCGGATGATCCACGCCGAGCCGCGGACCAGCGTCGCGAGCGCGAGTGGCGCCTCGTCGACGATGTCGCAGCGCCCAGGGCGGATCCAGGATCGTCAGGTTGAACACGCCGCCCCGAGCGCGGGTGCCGGCCAGCAGGTCGTCGAGCACGTCCATAGCCGCCACCCTACCCCCGGTGAGACGCTCAGACATCGAATTGCGCCAGACAACCATGGTTTGTCTCACTCGATCCGCGATGAACTAGAGCCATGACAACGACACCGATTCTGATCCTGAGTGGTAAAGGCAAGACCGGCCGCCGCGTCGTCGAGCAGCTCGACGCCCGAGGGATCCCGTTCCGGCTGGCTTCGCGGTCGAGCGAGCAGCGCTTCGACTGGTACGACGAGAGCACCTGGTCACGCCACGGTCGCCGGCGTCGACACGGCGTACCTGGCACCGCCGGTCGGCCCGACCGGACTCGCGCAGGCCGGCCGGTTCATCAAGCAGGCGGCCTCCGAAGGTCTGCGCCGGGTGGTGCTGCTGTCCGGCCGCGGCGTCGGCAGCCCGGGCCGCGACTTCGCCGTCTACGAGAGCAGCGTCGAGCTGGAGCACGCGGTCAAGGAGAGCGGCGCCGACTGGACCATCGTCCAGCCGGCCTGGTTCGCGCAGGGATTCAGCGAGGACTTCCTGCGCGACCACGTGCTGGCCGGCGAGATCCGGCTGTCCGCCGGCGACGGCGCCGAGGCGTGGATCGACACCAACGACGTCGGCGACGTGATGACGGCCGCGCTGCTCGACGAGAAGCACACCGGCGAGATCCTACGCGCTGTCCGGTCCGCGCACGCTGACCATGACCGAGGTCGCCGCCGAACTGTCGACCGCGACCGGCCGCCCGATCACGTACGTCGACCTCGAGCCGGAGCGAGCACGTCGCCGAACTGGTCGAGTACGGCCTGACCGCTGGAGGACGCCGAGGCCGTCCGGGACCTGTTCGCGGTGATCCGCAACCACCGGTCGGAGTACGTGTCCGACGGTGTCCAGCAGGTCCTCGGCCGCGCCCCGCGCGACTTCACCGACTGGGCCCGCGAGACCGCGAAGACCGGAGTGTGGGCGGCATAGCGGACGCCAGGCACTCATCAATTGAGGTTTTGCCGGCGGTCACACGCTCAGGCACCCAGGCTGAGGGCAATTGATGAGTGCTGGCGGTCCGCCTCCTCGCGCAACCTGAGCGCGAGGAGGCGGATCAGCCGGTCAGCGGTGCTGCAAGGACGTCCACTCGTCGTGGGTCAGTGCCTCGAGCTCCGAGGCCGGGGTCTTGGCCTGGACCGTGCCGCCCAGGTTAATGCCACAGATTTCCAGCAGTAGCGGACAGGTTCTGACCGTTACTCGTGGCAATCTGAAGGTCATGTCCGAGACCTCCGCCCGACTCCTCTCGCTGCTGTCCCTGCTCCAGGCCCGCCGCGACTGGCCGGGCGCGCTGCTGGCCGAACGGCTCGAGGTCAGCCCGCGCACGGTCCGCCGCGACGTCGACCGGCTGCGCGACCTCGGCTATCCCGTGCGCGCGACCAAGGGACCGGACGGCGGCTACCGCCTCGACGCGGGCGCGGACCTGCCGCCGCTGCTGTTCGACGACGACCAGGCGATCGCCGTCGCGGTCGCCCTGCAGACCGCGACCACCACGGTCGCCGGGATCGAGGAGGGTGCCTTGCGCGCGCTCGCCACGGTCCGCCAGGTGATGCCCGCGCGCCTGCGCCAGCGGGTCGACGCACTCCAGGTCACCACGGTCGACAAGTACGCCGACACACGTCGTACGGCGGTCGACTCGAACACCTGATCGCGATCGGTACGGCGGTCCGGGCGCGCGAGGTACTGCGGTTCGACTACGCGTCACCGGGTGCGTCGGACGGAGGAGTGGGTGCCACCGCGCAAGGTGGAACCACATCACCTGGTGACTTGGGGCGGCCGGTGGTACCTGGTCGCGTGGGACCTGGACCGGAACGACTGGCGGACCTTCCGGGTGGATCGGATGACGGCGAAGACGCCGACCGGTCCGCGGTTCACCCCGCGCGAACTGCCCGCGCCCGATGTGGCGACGTACATCTCCAGCCGCTTCAAGGGCCAGGATCAGTACCAGTGCCGAGGTGAGGCGATCCTGCAGGCGAAGGCGTCCGACATCGCCCAGTGGGCCGGTCGTGACGCGATCGTCGAGGAGATCACGCCGACCAGTTGCCGGCTGATCCTCACCGCCTGGTCCTGGACCGGCCTGGCCGCGACGTTCGGCATGTTCGAGTGCGACCTGGAGTTCGTCGGCCCCGCAGGAACTCAAGACCGCCGCAGCCCACCTGGCCGCCCGCTACACGGTGGCTGCCTCATGACCGCGGAGCTCATCGTCGCCGACGCCGGCGCGTGGCATGCGTGGCTCGTCGAGCACCATCAGGCCGACGACGGTGTCTGGCTCGTCCTCGCGAAGAAGAACGTGACCACTCCGACGAGCCTGAGCGTACGACGAAGCGCTCGAGGAAGCCCTGTGTCACGGCTGGATCGACGGTCAGCGGCGGAGTCGCGACGACACCACGTTCATGCCAGCGCTTCACGCCGCGGCGGTCGCGCAGCATGTGGTCGAAGCGGAACGTCGAGCTCATCGCGCGGTTGGAGCGCGAAGGCCGGATGCTCCCAGCCGGTCGCGCCGAGGTCGAGCGCGCCAAGGCGGACGGCCGGTGGGACAAGGCGTACGGCGGCTCCAGCGATGCTGGAGATCCCGGCGGATCTGGCCGAGGCGCTGGCCGCCGTACCGCAGGCACAGGCGATGTTCGACATCCTCACCAGCGCCAACCGGTTCGCTGTCGTTCATCGGGTGAACAGCGCGAAACGGGCCGAGACCAGGGCGAAGCGAATCTCCCTGTTCGTCGAGCAATTGGCGCGCGGCGAGACGATCTACCCGCAGAAGCGGACGCTCTGATCAGTACAGCACCGGGTTGAGCGGGGACGAGATGCGTTCGCCGGCCTGGTTGCCGGGCATCCAGGAGACGAGGTCGGCTTCCTGGTTCGCGTTGACGGGTGGGGCGATCTCCATCGCGGCGTCGACGTAGATGATCGTCATCACCCGGCGCGGTATCGTCGGTCTCGTTCGGCGGCGGCATGGTGGAAGGTCCAGCCGAGGTGGTAGCTGACCTCGCCCAGCTCGTACGGCTCGGAGACCTCCGGGAAGTCCTGCTCGGCCAGTGCCTCCTGCAGCACGCGCTCGGACTCGTCGCTGATCGGCAGGTCCCGGCCGTGCTCGAAGACGTGACTGCCCGCGGCGAACGACAGCGGTCCCATCTCCATCGGCGTCTCCTGCAACGGCACCCACACCGTCACGCACCGGTCGGTCGCGAACGGCCAGTAGTACTGGTCCGCGTGCCACGGCGTCACGCCGCCGCCGGACTCCTTGTAGAGCGCCTGGTCGTGGTACAGCCGGACCGACTGGACGCCGAGCAGTTGCGCCGCGATCCGGGCCAGCCGCGGCGACGAGACGAACTCGAGCACCCGCTCGCTGTCCTGCCACAGGTTCGTCACCTGCAGGAACGCCTTCCCGTACGTGTCGCGCTCCTCCAGCGGCAGGTGCTGCGTGTTGAGCTCGATCACCTTGCCGGTGATCTCCGGCTCGTACGCCGCGATCGTCTCCGGGCTGAGCACCTTCTTCAGCTTCACGAAGCCGTGCTCGGCGAAGTGCGCGATGTCGGACCGGCTGAGGGTGTAGTCGGTCTCGAGCTCCGGGCGGGTCGACCGGGGCGGCGGGGCGGGAAAGGACTCCAGCGCAGTCATGGGACCTAAGCGTTCCGGTGCGCTTTATCGATGTAAAGATCAGTGATCAAATCTTTGCGGTTTGCGCGAACCGGTCCAGCGCTCAGCTTCGTCGTCGGAGCTCCACCGGCTCCGTGACCCTCCTGCTCGACTGGATCGAAGGTAAACAGGGCTGTCAGATCGAGATGACGCCGGTGTAGGTCAGGGCGAACGTGCCGCAGGGGAAGACGAACAGCGCCGCCAGCACGATGATCCCCTTGAACGACTGCCGCGGGCCGATCAGCTTCCCGTACGCCGCGATCAGGACCGGGACCATCACGACCTCGAGCGCCAGCATGCTGCGCGGGATGATCGTGCCGGTCGCGGCCAGGACCACCGAGAGCGCCGCCGCCGCGATCCAGGCGCCGTACCCGATCAGGTACGTCGTACGCGCGCCGAAGCGGACCGCGATCGTCTGGTACCCGGCGGCCCGGTCGGCGTCGAGGTCGGCGAGGGTCGTCGGGAGGTAGAGACCGATCGCGGCGAGGGTCCCCTGGAGGCCTATCAGCCAAGGGAAGTCGCTGAGGTCAGGGTTGATCGCGGCCCAACCGGCCAGCGGCCCGAAGGCACCCAGGGCGAGGGCGTTGACCGCGACGTCGAAGCCGGCGCGGGTCTTCAGCCGGACCGGCGGGACGCTGTACGCGTACCCGAGCAGGACGGCGAGCAGCACGCCGAGGGCGAACACGATCCCGACGTGCAGACTCAGCCCGACGGCCGCGACCGCGGCGGCGAAGGCCAGGCGCTTCGCCGCGCGCAACGTGATGCGGCCGTCGAGGAGTGGCGACTTCGCCTTGCGCGGATTGAGCCGGTCGCTCGGCAGGTCGTACGCGTCGTTGACCGCGAGCACCGCCAGCCACACCAGCGGACCCATCACCACCGCGCCGACGATCAGCCGCGGCCACTCCTCGAGCGGCGGCACGAGCCGATGCGTCGCGAGCAGGATCCCCACGTAATACGGCACGATCGACACAACCCAGAACGCAGGCCGTCCGACCGCCAGCACATCGCGAACTCTTGGTGCCGCGGCCCGAAGTCCCACCATCGTGGTCACAAGACCACTGTGCTCCCGCGGCGGTCGGCTGGTCCTCCTCCGACCGAGTGAACCCCCTCACTCGCACGGTTGACTGTGGCAGACCCCAGCCTCACGCCGGACGACGTCGCCGACATCGAGAAGGCGGTACCGGCGGGCGGCGATCGCTACCCGTCCGCCTTCATGTCCAACTCGGCGTAGGCAACTGATCGCGGACGGGCGGTCCGGGTTCGGTCAGGGCTGGCCGATGTACGAGAGGGGACTGTGCGGCAAGCCGGTGCGGATTAGGGTCGAGGCAGTCGAGCGGAGGAGACTGCTTTGACTGGACGTCTGACGAACGAAATCGTGCTGGTGACCGGGGCCGCGCGGGGGATCGGGCGGGCGGTGGCGGTGAAGGCTGCGGCGGAGGGCGCCGCGGTGGCGTTGGTCGACGTACTGGCCGAGCAGTTGGCCGCGACGACCGCCGAGCTCGCCGAGACCGGCGCGAAGGTGGCGGCCGCGGTCGGTGACATCACCGACGAGGTGTCGGTCCGCCGCGCCGTCGGGAAGCTGACCGACGACCTCGGCCGGCCGATCACCGTACTGGTCAACAACGCCGGCAAGAACGCGTACGCCGACGCGACCAAGATGACCGTGGCCGAGTGGGACAGCGTCTTCGACGTCGACCTGAAGGGCGCCTGGCTGATGGCGCGCCAGGTGCTGCCGGCGATGATCGAGAGCCGGCACGGCTCGATCGTCAACATCGCGTCGATCCACTCCAGCCTGACCACCGCCGGGCATGTTCCCGTACGCCGCGGCGAAGTCGGGCCTGGTCGGGATGACCCGGTCAGCCTGGCCCTCGACGTCGCCCCGCACAACGTTCGCGTCAACGCCGTCAGCCCCGGCTACATCGGCACCGACCTGCTGGAAGAGTTCTTCGACACCATCCCCGGCGAACGCGAGAAGGCGCTCGGCGTCCACCCGCTCGGCCGGATCGGCACCCCGGAGAACGTCGCCGAAGTCGTCTGCTTCCTCGCCTCCGAAGCCGCCGCCTTCGTCACCGGCGCCAACTGGTCGGTCGACGGCGGCCTCGGCGTCCGCTACGCCTAGGCAGGCAGCGCCGCTTCGATCGGTAGGCGGTACAGATGCCGGGATGCCCTGGGCCAGAGAACCGAGGTGTCGAGGACTGCGCTGAACACACCGGCGGCTTTCAGCTGGTGTGGCCGCGACGCCGGTCGGCGAGCTCCTGGCGGATCGCTCGGAGCTGTTCCTGTACGGCGACTGGGTCGTCCTCGGCGTCGAGCTCGACACCGGTGGCGGCGATGGCGTCGTACTGGTTCCTGCGACGGCGCTCCCGGTAGTCGAGCAGCTCGCGCAGCAGAACCTTCCGTCGGGTGCCGATCCGCTCCGCCGGAAGATCACCCTGATCGATCAGCCTGACCACCGTCGGGCGGCTGACGCCGAGCAGGTCGGCCGCCTGCTGGGTGGTCAGCTTCGAACTCTGTGGTGCGACCGTGACGGCGTGGCCGGCGCTCAATGCCTCGACTACTTGCAGGAGAACCATGTGCAGCGCCTCCGGGACCTCGACCTGATCGCCTTCCTGCGCGCCGGCGAGGAAGTACCGCGACTCCGGTGACGAACCCCGTCGGCTGTGGTGCGCCTCGAGAAAGCTGGCGACGGTGGCCAGTTCCTCCGGCTGGTCGGGCAGGTAGGTCTGCTGCTCCAGCGCTTCGGCAGTCATCGCACCTCCTGCGAACGAAAAGAAACCATGTTCGGAACGTTCGAATACTAACTTGGTGGCGGGGTCTGCACAACCAGCGGACGATCAGCCGGGTGGGCCTGGGTTGTAGGCGCAGGCCGAGGCTAGGTCGTCTGAGGCGGTGGCTGGGGTGGTCGTGGGTTTGGTGGTGGTGCGGCGCACGGGTGGGGTGGTGGTGCGGCGGGGTTTGGGGGTGGGATTGAGAGCTTCTTGGATGAGGGTGCGCATGCCGGCGTAGTTGGGGTTGCGGCCGTTGGGGTAGTTCTTCTTCTTGTCCAGGTCGATGTTGGTGATCTTGGCGGTCTTGACCTGCTGGCCGAGAGTGACGAAGGCGCGGCAGCAGCTTCTGCGGGATGTCGGTCCGGATCAGTTGCTCGCCGGCCTTGGCGATGGCCTGGTAGTTGGTGAGCACGTTCTGCGGGGTGGCGCGTTCGACGATCGCCTTGACCGCGCAGCGCTGGCGGGCCTGCCGGGCGAGGTCCGCGGTGGGCACCTTGTACCGGCCGCGGGCGAACCACAGCGCGTCGGGGCCGTTCAGTTGCCGGTTCGGGCCGGGCTGCAGGTAGCGGCTCGGCGGGATCTTCTTGTCGTCGTTCCCGCCGACCGGGACCGGGTAGTTGATGTTCACCGTGATCCCGCCGAGCGCCTCGACCAGTCTGCGCGAACCCGGCCAGGTTGATCTGCACGTAGTAGTGCAGCTTCAGCCCGAGCGCCTCGCCCGACCGACAGCTTCAGTACGTCGGCGCCCTCGTTGTCCGACGGCCCGATCAGACCGTGATTCCGTTTCGGGATGTTGCGGTACATCGCGTCCAGGTAGAACTCCGGCTGCTCGGCCTGCCCGTTCGGGTCCCAGAAACCGGTCGGGTAGTCCTGTGCAGCGGCGAGTCCGCCGGGAACGGCATCCGCATCCAGTTCCGCGTCAACGAGATGAGCGCGGTGTCCCCGGTCTTCGTGTCGATGCTGGCGACCATCACCGTGTCGGTGCGCGTGCCCTGCCGGTCGTCGCCGTCGTCCGCACCGAGCAGCAGCACGTTCAGCCGCGGCAGTTGCTGCCCACACGTCCCCCTTCGGTGGTGATCGTCGGCCGGGTCTGACTCTTGGACTCCTTGCCGGAGAACACATTCCGCACCAGACTGCGCTGTGCCATCAGCGTGTGCGCACCCAGCGCCGTACTGGACGCCATCCCGAAGCACACCAGCCCGATCATCAGCGACCCGACGATCCGCGACCCCGGTCCCACCGTCAGCGGGCGCAGCATCTTGTACGACGTGACGAGTACGACGACCCACACGACGCCGAGCGCGCTCAGTCCGATGGCCGTCCACAGCAGCAGTCCGGGATCCAGGGCCCACGAGATCACGTCGTCCCGCCGGCGTCAGCCCGACGTACGCCGCTCCGCCGTACAGCGCGAGGCTGAGAGTCGTGACGAAGGCGCCGAGCCGGATCCGGCGGGCGAGCCAGGTACGCCGTACCGGGCACGAGCGCGCCGAGGACCGCGAACGCGAGCGCGCCGAGGGCGGACCGTTGCCGAGGCTTCGGCCTCCGGGCGCGTCCGGGCGAGGCGCGGCGGGCTCTGCTCCGGGACATGGTGCTCCACTCGATGGCCGACGACAGAACAGGCGCGTGTCAGGCACGCCCTGGACCCGTCCCCGGTGCGAGTCCACTTCCTTCGATTCACTGACGCGGCAAAAAGTTGGCATGATTTCCCAGGTGACCGACATTCAGGTACGGCGCGCCAAGCCCGACGACGCGGAAGCGCTGGTCAGGCTCAGAGGGCTCATGCTCGGCGCAATGGGCAACGACCTCGGTGGACCTGACGCGCCATGGCGGGAGATCGCGCGACAGTGGTTCGCCGAGCAACTCGCGTCACCGGAGACCTTCGCGGCGTACGTCGTCGACGACCCGGCGGTCGGCGTGGTCGCGGGTGCCGCAGGCAACGTGTACGTCCACCCGCCGGGCCCGAACGACCTGACCACCCTCCGCGGCCACCTGTACAACGTCAGCACCGAGCCCGACTTCCGCCGCCGCGGCCTGGCCCGGGCGTGCGTGGTCGCGCTGATGGACTGGTTCCGGGACGAGACCGCCGTCGGCCAGGTCGAACTGCACGCGACCGATGACGGTGTCGAGCCTCTACCGGGCGCTCGGCTTCACCGAGTCGCGCTACCCGACGCTGCGGTTCCGCCTGGAGCTGACCACGACGCGCGTCGCGCAAGGCGCTGCACTCACCCACCGAGTTGGTTGCCTTGAGCAAGACCTTCGGCGCCGCCTGATGCGCCGAGAAGGGTTTCGCGTGGCCGTACCGTCGACGCGTGTCCGCTGCCTGGTCGGTACCAGTACGACGACCCCGTGCCGCACTCCTGAATGAGAGCCCTCGACCCGAGCAGTTGCCCGCCGGGATCCTTGAACCAGGCGATCAGCGGCCCCACGCCGCGATAGATCCCGAGATCGTCCTGGTCGTCGTTGTACCGCTCGAACGTGACGCCGCGATCGGTCAGCTCCCGCGCGGTCGCCTCGATGTCGTCGACCGGGAAATTGAGCATCGTGTAGTCGGCCGGCACGTGGTCTGCCTTCGGGTAGACCAGGATCGGGTTGCCGCCGGCAATGTTCAGCTCGAGCATCCCGTTCGCCTCCCCGACATCCAGTCCGAGCGTGTCACCGTAGAACGCCTTCGCCACCGCGATGTCGTCCACCGAGAACCCACTGAACGCCTTCGTGTCCTTGAACATCTGATCTCCTCCTCGAGTGCCTGACACCAGGTACGTCGAGACCGCCCGCACCACCTCGACACGGCAGATCCCCCCGCCGCTGCAATTCGAGGCTTCTCTGCTCGATGTGTGCGCCCATTTTCAGGGGTCAACCCCGAGCTGGTGGGTTCGGCCCTCAAATTCTCGGGGGTCAACCCACAATCTCGGGGGTTGACCCCTTGAACGGCTGCGCGGCCCTGGCTCACCCGCGGCGCCGCAGTACGGGCGAGACCCCGGGGGCAGTTCGGCGCTCTTGTGCTGGATGTGTGGGTGGGAGGCCTTGAACTGGCGCAGGCGGTGGCCTGGTTGCGTTGCGGTGGCCCGGTTGAGTTTCTGGGCCGCTGAGGCTGTCCGGCGGTCCGGCAACTCGCCCAGGTGGTAGGCGGCCGGCTTGTGCACCTGGTGGGCTGACTTACGAGATGGTGGGTTCGCGTACCGGATTCCGGGGTGCCAACCCGCCATCTCGTAGGTCAGCCCATGAAATGGGTCGCTCTCCTCGGCCGACCAACACACCCGGCCGACGATCCGCCACACATCGAGCAGCAGAGCCGGACGACTGTCCTGTCCGGCCGTCCGGCTGCCATCCCGTTGGCGGGATCGGTCGACTTTGCGCACGAGATCCGTACGGCGACGGCCTCGGCGTACGCATCTGGTGCACAGAGTCGGCCCCGCTGTAGCCCAATTGGGCATCCCCAAGGACACGACACAAGAGCCGATTACCCCCGTGTGCTCAGCTCAATAAATCCGCGAGGGTAAGAGCGGCCGCGCGGGTCAGTTGTGGCAGGGCGACCTGGGGGATTGCCTGGGTGACGGCGGCCGTGACGGTGGCGGACTCGAGGCCGTCGGCGACGGTGTGGAGCAGGCGGACCAGGTGGGCGGCGTCGGTCGGGCCGAGGATGCCGGTGATGACGTCGAGGACGCGGACCGTCAGGCCGTCGAGCTGGGACAGGCGCGCCTGGCCCATCGAGGTGACGGTCAGCGGCCTGGTCCGGACCATGCCGAGCGCCGCGAGGTCGGCGATCGCCAGCTCCGCCTCGGCGGAGGTGATGCCGACTTGGTCGGCGACCGCGTCCGGGGTGGTCCGGCCGTTCGCGATCGCGCTCAGTACCAGCGCGGCCGGCATCCTCATTCCGACCGCGTCCTGCAGGCCGAGGATCAGTGGGTGGGCGTGGCCGCGGACGCGTTCCACCGCGTCGAGCAGCCGGAGTGCGTCGCCGACGTCGCCGATCAAGTGCTCGGTCTGGACGGCGGCGAGGCCGTTCGAAGTGAGTTGCTCGGGCGCTTGCACGACTCCGTCGGCCACCCGCTCAGGCACCGCAAGAGCCTTCGTTCCAGCGTCTTCGATGGTCACAGGTCCCAGCGTACGGAGTGGTTCTGGCAGCTCGGCGTGTCGTTCCTGAGGAAACCCTAAGAATCTGAGGAACCCGATCATCTACGCTCGCGAGCATGCAACTAGGCGGCAAACGAGCGCTGGTGATCGGTGGCGGTGGCGGCGGGATCGGCCGGGCGGTGACCGAGGCCTTCGGCAACGAAGGGGCGGCGGTGGTGGTCGCCGACCTCGACCCGGGCCGGGCCGCCGAGGCCGCCGAGGCGGTCCGGCAGCGGGGCGGTACGGCGTACCCGGTGTCCGGCGATGTGCGGTCGCTGACCGACATCGAGGCGATGGTGTCCGGCGCGGTGGAGAAGCTTGGCGGGCTCGACGTCCTGGTCACGGTCGTCGGCGGGCAGGTGGCGTTCGTGCCCGCGGTCAGGCTGCACGAGATGGCCGACGCGGACTGGGACACCATCTACGAGGTCAACCTTCGCTACGTGGCGCGGGCGGTTCGCACGGCGCTTCGCGTCTTCCTGGAGCAGGGCGGCGGGACCATCGTCAGCGTCGGTTCGGTCACCGGATTCATGGCCGCTCCGCAGCAGGCGGCGTACGGCGTGATGAAGGCGGGCCTGCTCAGCCTGGCCCGGACCGTGGCCGCCGAGTACTCCCGCGACGGCATCCGGATGAACGTCGCGGCCGCCGGCGCGATCGCCACCGCTGTGGCCAACGCGAACGTGGACGCCGAGGTGGTCGACGAGATCCCGGTCGGCCGCTTCGGCCGCTCCGAGGAGGTCGCTGCCGCGGTCGTCTACCTCGCCTCGGACGCCTCGGCCTACATCACCGGCCAGCAGATCGTCCTGGACGGCGGAGTCTCCGTCCGCGGGCCGTTCGACCAATAATCACGACAGTCGAAAGCATGCTCGAAGAATCCGACTCTGGCTGGTCTCGAAAAAGTTCGCCCGGTGGCGACAAATTGCGATCGGGGCGTGACTTCGCCTCCGCGTCCTCCGTTGGATCTGACGTGACGGTGAACACACGGCGCACCGACACCGCGCTCGCTCCGCGCTCCCAGGCCGACCACCCTTTGAGCAACAGCCAGGAGGAAAAGTGACAACCGCCACCGCCACCCAGACGTCTGAGCGCCGACGCGTCCGAGTCTGGTTCGGTGAGCACGTGATCGCCGACTACAACGCCGAGCCGGCGTTGGCCGAGCGGTACGCACACGCCATGAGCCGTCGGTTCGCCGGTCTTCGGGTCACCAACGACCCGATGCCTGCCGTCGACCGGCTCCCCGACCCCCTGCCCGGCGAGCGCATGTGGGACGTAGCACCCCGCTGAGAAGCACCCGGTGCCTTTGCGCGTTCCGTATCTCACCAGACAACCCACCCGGAAACGCGACCGGTCGAGAACCTCACCTCGATCACCAAAGGTGCCGTTGGCGGCAAGCGGGCGCTGGCGCTCTGCCCCCCGCTTGCCGCCGTTCTCTCCTGAATGCGCCTGAATGCACGACCTGAACAGAAGACCCCGTCCGCACCGGTTCCCCAAGGCCGGTGCGGACGCTTCTGTTCAGAGGCCGGCGTAGTACTCCGGCTTCATCTGGATGAGCTGGACGTAGTTGCCGTCCGGGTCGACCAGGGTGGCGAACCAGCCGACCCCGCGGTCCTCCGGCTGCACCAGCCACTCGACGTCGAGGCTGCGCAGGTGGGCGGCCGTCGCCTCGATGTCGTCGACGGCGAAGTTCACGATGCACCGGCCGGGCTCCGCGGTCTTGGTGGCGACGTCGTCGCGCTGCTCGATCACCAGGCCGAAGCCGCCGAGATTCAGATTGCCGTAGCCGTCGACCTCCGCGTGGAAGCCGTCGCGGTACCAGGCCTTCAACCGCTCCGGGTCGGTACTGCCGAGCAACATGCTGTTCAGAACGGGCCGTCCCATATGTCTCTTCCTTCGTCGGGAAGCTGCCGATCAGCTCACACACCCGGTACGTCGGAGCCACCCGACCGTCTCGACACGACCCGATGACTCCCACCGCACGAACCCTTCCACGATCGGACCGAGCACCTCGGGCTCGACGTCGTGCGGCTGACCGTCCATCGTCAGCCGCCGCCCGTCCGGGAGCAGATCGGCGACGACCTGTGCGGTGTTGCGACGCCAGACCCGGCTCTCGCCGCCGTCGATCACCAACGTGGGCACGGTGATCGCGGTGGCCCAGTGGTCCGGGATGGTGAAGTCGCCCATCACCAGGACGTCGTACGCCAGCGTCGGTGCCAGCGCCTCCAGGTCCTTCCAGAGCGGGGCGGTCCGCATCGGCGCGAGGACCTCGGCCGGCATCTCGACCGCCGTGACGAGGAACAGTTCGGTCGCGTCGCCGTACCGATCCTGCTTGACCAGCTCCCTGCAGCCGGGCGGCGAAGTCGGCCGCGAGCCGCGGCCGGGTGTCGTCGATGATGAACGGCGGCTCGATCAGCAGCAGCCCGAGGATCGGTACGCCGTACACCGCCGCCTCGGCCGCGAGCACGGCGCCGGACGAGACACCCAACGCGTACGCCGAACCACCGACCGCGTCCACGACCGCGGCCAGGTCCTCGAACTCCCGCTCGACCGCCCACGGCAGCACGTCGCCGCTGTCGCCGCGCCCACGCCGGTCGTAGGTCACCGCCGTGAACTGCCCGGCCAGTCGCTTGGCCAGCGGAATGAACGTCCGCCGGTCGTTCAGCGCGCCGCCGACGAGGACGATCGCCGGGCCGCTGTCGCCGTACGTCTCGAGTACGATCGGCGTGCCGTCGGCCGACGTGACGGTCGTTGTCCGAGGCAAGCATTGCGGCCGGGGGCGCGGACCGCTCGGGCGCGCTCGCCGTACAAGCCGCCGAGATAGGCGAACAGCTCGCTGTGCCCGTAGAGCCGAGGTTCGGTGTGGCGCGCCAGCCCTTCGAAGTACCGCTCGTACCGTCGCCGGGTCGTCGCCAGCTCGCCCGCTTCCTCCAGTCGCTGCAGGCAGAACGCGCGTACCGTCTCCAGCAGGCGATAGCGCGACCCGGACGTCCCGTCCACGCGGACGACGAGCGACCGGTCGACCAACCGGCTCAGCAACTCCGCGACATCAGCCACCGGTACGTCGTCGCCGGCGCACACCGCCTCGGCCGCGGCCAGCGTGCAGCCGCCGGGATGTGGTGCGAGCCGGCGCAGCACCGCCCGCTCCGGTTCGCCGAGGAGATCCCAGCTCCACTCCACCATGGCCGACAGCGTCTGCTGCCGATCGGGCAGACCGCGCTGGCGGTAGCGATCGTCGAAACGGTCGACCAGGTCGCGAACGTCCATCGCCGCCACCCGGCTCGCGGCCAGCTCCAGCGCGAGCGGCAGTCCGTCGAGCCGTCGGCACAACGCCACAACCGCCTGCGGTGTTGTCCGCGGTCAGCTGGAAGCGCGGATCCGCGGCCGACGCGCGCGCAACGAACAGCTGCACCGCCGGGCTGGCGGCCGCGTCGGCTCCCGGCGACCGGAAGATCCAGCGGCGGCGACCGGCTAACGGTGTTCGCCGGCGACAGCGAGCGGCTCCCGGCTCGTGGCGAGGATTCGCACGCTCGGTGCCACTCGCGCACCAGAGCCGTCGCCACCTCCGCGGCTGCCTCGATCACGTGCTCACAGTTGTCGAGGACCAGTACGTCGGCGCCGCGCTCGATCGTGGCGTCGAGCAGCTCCGACACCTCGTCGGCGTCGGCCCCGGCGTCGAGCGTGGCGAGCTCGACCATCCAGGCCTCGTCGGCCGGTCACGACGAGCGGCCGCAAGCGCCAGGCTGGTCTTGCCGACGCCACCCGCTCCGGTCAGCGTCACCAGTCGCGCCGACGCCAGCGCGCCACCACCTCGTCGACCGCGGCATCCCGGCCGATCAACTCGATCGCTCGGTCGGCAGGTTGGTCCGGGACCGGCCCCGGCTGTCGGCGCCTCGGTGAGAACCTCCTGATGCAGCGCGACCAGGTCGGCCTCGGATCGAGCCCGAGCTCATCGCGCCAGCCGATGCCGCAGGTCGGCGTAGCTCTCCAACGCCTCCGCCTGCCGGCCCGCCTGATGCAGCGCCCGCATCTGTACGGCGCGCAGCCGCTGCCGCAACGGATTCCGGGCGACGAGTTCGGCCAGCTCGGCGACCAGTTCGTCGTACTCACCGAGCACGAGCCGCGCCTCGGCGTACGCCTCCTGCACCGCCAGCCGCTCCTCGTCGAGCCGGTCGATCGCTCGCCCGGGCGAACGCGTCCTGCGCGACATCGGCGTACGCCGGACCGCGCCAGAGCGTGAGTGCGTCGGCCAGCGTCGCGGCGCGCATCCGCGCGTTGCCGGTCTGCCGGGCCCGGGTCGCGAGTGCCCGGAATCGACCTGAGTCGACGGCCTCCGCGGCAACGGTGACGAGGTAGCCGGCCGGGCGTCGTCCGCACCAGGTCGCGGGCACCCGGCTCGGCGTCGTCGAGTGCCGGCGCAGCTGGGAGACCCGGGTCTGGAGCGTCGCGGTCGGATTGACCGGCAGTTCGTCGCCCCACAGATCGTCGATGATCGCGGCCGCGGCGACCGGGCGGCCCGCGTGCAGCAGGAGGTCGGCCAGCAGCGCCCGCACCTTGCGATCCGGGAGCCGCACCGCCTGGCCGTCGTCGGTCCACGCGGTGACCGTCCCGAGCACCCCAAATCGCATGTGGCTCAGCCTAAGACTTCCAAAGTCTTTCTGAAGGGGCTGCGATCGAGGCTGTCACCATGACAACCACAACCAAGCAACACAGCACCACCCCTGCTGCTCGCCGGTGCGCTGGCCGGCCCGCTGTACGTCGGCATCGGCACGATCGAGGCGATCGTCCGCGACGGTTTCGACATCCGCAAGCACTCGCTGAGCCTGCTCGCGAACGGCACCGGCGGCTGGATCCACTCGACGATGATGGTCGTCACCGGACTGCTCACCGTGGTCGGTGTGCTCGCCCTGCGCCAGGCGGGACTTCGGTCGCGCTGGGCCATCGGGCGGTCTCGTCGTCTACGGCGCCGGCGTCGCCGCGGCCGGGTCTGATGCGGGCCGATCCGGCCGTCGGGTTCCCGACGGGGACGCCTGACGCGATGCCCGAGACGATCAGCTGGCACGGGTTCGGTCACGTGATCGCCGGGTTCCTCGGCTTCATCGGCCTGATCGTCGCGTGCTTCGTCCTCAGCCGTCGGTTCGGCCGCCAGGTGACCGGCGCTGGTCGCGCTTCTCGCTAATGACCGGTGTCGTCTACCTCCTCGGCCTGGTCGGCCTCGGCGCCGGCAGCGGCACCGCCGCCGTCAACCTCGGCTTCACCGTCGCTGTCATCCTGGGCTGGACCTGGATCACCCTGCTGATGCTGCGCGCTCGCGCGGAGGGAGTCTCATGAAGTTCACGGCTGAGCTCGAGTCCAGCGGCAAGACCACGGCCGGGTTCGAGGTACCCGCGGACATCGTCGAGGCACTCGGCGGCGGTGGGCACCCGAAGGTCAGCGTGACCGTCAACGGGTTCACCTTTCGCACCTCGATCGCCCGGATGGGTGGGCGCTTCATGCTCGGCGTCAGCGCGGAACGTCGTACCGCTGCCGGGGTCTCGGCCCGGCGACGTGCTCGAGGTCGACGTCGAACTCGACACGGCTCCGCGCGAGCTCGACGTACCCGAGGAATTCGCCGCGGCGCTCGCGGCCGACGCGGCGGCGCAGGAGTTCTGGCAGACGTTGAGCTACAGCAAGCAGCAGTGGCACGTGCTGCAGGTGACCGGTGCGAAGACCGAGGAGACCAGGGACCGGCGGATCGAGAAGTCGATCGGGATGCTGCGCGAAGGGCGGGCGCGCTAATGCGCTTCATCGCCGTCCTGCGCACCTCCGAGTCGCACGGCTTCCCGCCACCCGCGCTGCCGAAGGAATCGCCGCCCTCGGCGCGGAGGCCGCCCGCCGCGGTGTCCTCGTCGACACGGCCGGGCTTGCTCCCGATCGCGACCGCCACCCGGGTCGGCGTCGCGCGCCGGTCGCCTCACCGTCACCGACGGCCCGTTCGAAGACCCCGCTCCGCTCGGCGCCTACGCCGTGTACGACGTCGCCACCCGCGACGAGGTCGTCCACTGGACCAAGCGCTTCATGGACCTCCACCGCCGCACCTGGCCCGGCTGGGAAGGCGAATCCGAAATCCGCCAGATCTTCGGCCCGGAGTCCTGACCCCTTACGGTGGCGATGTGGACTGGCCGGCCGGAGTGACGACAGGACCGCTCCGGCAGGAGGACCTGCCCGAAGCGATCGAAGTGGTCAACGCGATCGCAGCAGCCGACGACAGCGGCGAGTACGTCGCCCTCGACGACCTCGCCGACGCCTTGGACGGCGCGGACTCCCTGGGCGTGTGGCTCGACGGTCGGCTCGCGGGGCACGGCCGCGTCCCTCCGCCGGACGTGGTCGACGGGCAGCCGATCGTCACGGTCAGGGGTGGCATCCACCCGGCGTACCGTCGGCGCGGTCTCGGTGGGCCGCTCCTCGATTGGCAGGTGCGGCGCGCGGGGGAACGCGCCGAGGTCGTCGACGTCGAGATCGAGGCGGTGAACGCCGGCGGTCACGCCCTGCTCGCGAGCCGCGGGTTCCGGCCGGTCCGCTACTACCGCGTGATGCAGCGCTGGTACGACGATCAACCGGTGCGGGTGCCGTCGCTGCCCGACGGCTTCGCGATGGTCGAGTTCGAACCGCCGTACGACGAGCGGCTGCGGCTCGCGTACAACGAGGTCTTCACCGGCCAGTGGGGATTCAGGCCGAAGGACAAGGACCACTGGACGAAGTGGTTCACCGGTCACCGTGCTTTTCGGCCGACCCTGTCGAGGCTCGTGGTCGACGGGGATCGGATCGCGGCGTTCGCGCACGGCTACGAGTTCACGGTCGATACCGAGCTCAACGGCGTACGCGAGCTGTGGATCGGGCAGGTCGGCGCGCGCCGGGAGTACCGCGGTCGAGGGCTGGCCCGGGCGGCCGTGAGCGCCGTACTGCGGGCTGGGCAGGTGGCCGGGTTCGAGCGGTCCTCGCTCAGCGTGGATGCGGACAATCCGACCGGCGCCTCGCGTCTGTACGAGTCCCTCGGGCTCGTGACGGTGTCGAGCAAGGTCCAGCATCGGCTCTCACTCGTACGGCGGAGCGCCGACGGCTGATGCCGGCTGGTGGTGCCCTCCTCGGCCTGACGTTCGCGTTAGCAGTACGAGCGGCATCCGCGATCGACGCCGTACGAGCGTTTGGTCTTCGCGACCAGCGAGACGGGTGAGAGCCGGCCGCCGTCGTGCCAGCTGCTGAGGAAGGCCTGGGGTGGCACGATCCCACGCCGGATCCACCACACGCCCGCGGCCGTCGGCCAACTGATCGCAAAGTGCAGATGCGGTGATGTGGCGCGAGCACTCCCGGTCTTGCCGGTCCGCCCCAGCACCTGCCCAGCCCGGACCGACACCCCGGGCTGAATCCCGGGCTCGATCGCCGATAGATGCGACCCGTAGTACCGCACGCCGTCGACGCCAACCACCGACACGGACAGTCCGCCGCGGGCCGCCCCCACATTGGTCCTGGGGTTCCACGTGTCCACCCGTGTCACCTCGTCGACCCGCCCATCGACCGGCGACACAAACCTGCACCCGACCTTCGCGAAGACATCCGACGCCGGATAGTCATGATGACTCTGCGAAGCATCGGCCCGACACCCCGCGATCGGGAAGACATACCGGATCCGTGCCGCCGAAGGCTGAACTGGCACCGTCGATGCGCCGCGTCGGCGCGGGCGTCGGCGTCGGTGCCGACTGGCGCGTTGTCACCGCCCGCGTCGGCGTCACCACCGGTCCACTCTGCTTGGCCGGCCGGTCACGCTCGAATACCCCGGCCGCCGACAACCCGAAAACACCGGCGGCCGTGACGGCCACCGCGCACGCCAGAAAGATCGCCCAGACCCGTCCCGTCACGGGAACCAGAAGGCGTTGACCGCCGTTGCCGAATACACCGTCTCGCAGGGAATCCCGTTCTTGTCCGCATCCATCCGGGCCGGCATGCCGTAGTACCACCAATACTGGACGGACTGCGCGTACGTCGCCCCACGAGCGGCGAGATCCCGGCAGAACAACCCGGACACCCACGGCACGGCACCGCGAACCTCGCGCCCGGTCCAGTACGCGGCGACGTCACTGCGCGGATAGACGGTCTCGCACGGGATTCCGTTGCGGTCGGCATCCATCTGGTTCGGCTGACCGTGCAGCCGCCAGTAGTCGATCGCTGCCACGTAGCTGTACCCCTTGGCGTTCAGGTCCCGACAGAACAGTCCCGCGGGCAACGACCGTACGTCGCCGACAGCCTTCGGTGCTACTGGTACGGGTAAGGTCGCGGTGCCTTCGACGGACGGTGCGACGGTCTGCGTCGTCACCGGGACAGGCGCCACCGGTGCGGACGTCGGGCGTACTGACGGCCTGCTTCGACGGATCGTCCTTGGTCGTCAGCACGAGCAACCACGCGAGCAGGACGAGGATGACCCCGACGGCGACTCCGCCCAGAGCTGCCAGCGTCGCGCTGCCGCGTTCATGACCGAGGCGACCGGGCTCGTGACAATGCGTGCGTGAATACAGTTCTCCATTCATGATTTCCCCCCGCTGTCATTGAAGCTCCGCCCGGTCATTGGTGTCCACGGTTCACCGGGACAACATCTGGTGGTCACCGGAAAAGGCGATGATCCCGCCGGATTCCGCCATCCGAGAGGACACACGATGGGACACTCCCACGACCACCCGCACGACGCACGACCACAGCCACGGGCACGGTCACGGGCATGGCCACGGCCACGACCACGATCACCACCACCCGAACACCGAGCTGGACGCGTCGACGCTGGCCGCGCTGGACGAGTCGATCCCGGACAGCGACCTGTCGCCGACCGAGGTGTCGCCGCCGCGGGCTGCTCCGCTCGGCCGGCATCCTCGGTGGTACCGCGGCGCTCGCCGTCACCGGAGCGCAGTTCGCGGCCGCCGCCGCCCCGAAGAAGGCCGGCTGGATCTTCCAGCAGGGCAAGCGGCCGAACGTCTGGCTCGCCGGCGACCACCACATCCACACCCAGCTCAGCTCCGACGGCATGTACCGGGTGATCGACCAGGCCCGGCACGCGGCCGCGTTCGGCCTCGACTGGCTCGTCATCACCGACCACGGCGGCGCGACCCACGCCCGGATCGGCGTCGACCTGGTCAACCCGCAGATCAAGGCGGCCCGGGCGGAGCTGAAGCGACACCCTGATCTTCCAGGGGCTGGAGTGGAACATCCCGGCCGCCGAGCACGGCACGGTCTTCGTCGCCCCGGGCAGCCGCGAGGTCGAGGTACTGAAGCAGTTCGAGAACAGCTACGACGGCAGCGTGAAGAACGCCGGCGCGAACACGCCGGCCAACGAGGCGCTCGCGGTCGTCCGGCATCCAGTGGCTCGGTCAGCAGGTCGACCAGCGCCGGGTCGCAGGACGCGCTGTTCCTGGCCAACCACCCGGCCCGCAACGGCATCGACAGCCCGCACGAGATCCGCAACTGGCGCGACGCCGACCCGCGGATCGCCGTCGGCTTCGAGGGCGCGCCGGGTCACCAGGCCGCCGGTCTGCCGCACGGGCATCGGTGCCGCGCAGCGCCCGTGGCTTCTACGGCAACGCGCCGAGCGCGAACTCCTTCCCCGGCTACCCGGCCGAGAGCTACCGGACCTGGGGCGGCTTCGACTGGATGACCGCGACCGTCGGCGGTCTGTGGGACAGCCTGCTCGCCGAGGGCAAGCCGTGGTGGATCAGCGCCAACTCCGACTCGCACGTGAACTGGAACGAGACCTCGCGGCCGTCCGGACGGCTCGGACCAGGCGCAGTTCGACCGCGACGGCCGCTACATGGACCCGGTCTACGGCAACACGGTCAACCGCACCGCGGGCGACTTCTGGCCGGGCTTCTACAGCCGCACCCACGTCGGCGCCGACCGGCGTGACTACCTGTCGGTGATGGAGGGCCTGCGCAACGGCCGCGATCTGGGTCGACCACGGCGCGCTGGTCAAGGGCGTCGAGGTCGAGGTCCGCGAGGTCGGCAAGCGGTACGGCGAACCGCTCGGCGGCGCGCTGCTCGTCCGCAAGGGCCGCCCGGTCGAGCTGGTCGTCCGGATCACCACGCAGACGATGCCGAACTGGGCGAACTTCGTGCCGGCGCTCAACCGGGTCGACGTGATCAAGGGCGCGGTGACCGGCCCGGTCAGCGACCGCGACACCTTCACGGCGCCGGACACCAAGGTCGTCCGGCAGTGGGACACCTCGGGCAAGCGCGGCACGTTCGAGCTGGTCTATCCGCTGGGCAAGGCGGAGGCGCCGTTCTACGTCCGTGTCCGCGGCACCGACGGGAACCGCAGCCAGCCGGGCTACCTCGGCGCGGCGGTCGACCCGGCCGGGCCGCAGCTCGACGTGGTCGGCGACGCGGACCCGTGGGTCGACCTGTGGTTCTACACCAACCCGATCTGGGTTCTGCCGAAGTAAGGATGACGGAACGTCATGATCATCGCGATCGACGCGGACAGCCGGGACACGGCCGAGGCCGACCACCTGCTGTACGAGCTGCTCGACGCCGTGGACCAGCCGGTCGTCGCCTGCACCCACATGGTGTCAGGCGGCGACCGCCCGCACGTGGCGGTGTCGCTGACCAGTACCGCCGACCTGGCCGACTCGGTCCGCTCGGCGGTGGCCGATCGGGGCGTCGGTCTGGCGATCACCCGTCCCGGCGCCTCCGAACCCGAACTCGCCGGCCCGAGCCGCCTCGTCCGCGGCGCCTACGTCGCCGCCGTCGAAGCGGCCTTGGGTACGACGGGACGCGTGGTCCGCTGGCCCGGTCACGAGCAGGCGCACGGCGTACTGCCCGCGGCCGAGCTCCGCACCCGGTGCGGCATCGACCAGTTGGAAGCCGTCGGCGGCGCGCCCGTCGCCGACGACACCCTGATCGACACGCTCGACTTCCTCCGCCCGATCCGCCGCGACGGCCGCCTGGTCCTGCAGGTCCAGCCGGCCGCCGGCGACGTACTCATCCCCTTCGAACTCGAGCACCAGCAGAAGTGCTGCGCCGACCACTAGCTCCAGGCAGCTGAGGTCTGGAGTACGTCGGGGAGCGTGCCGACGACTCCGAGTCGTTGGGTGCAGCGGGTCAGAGCGACGTACAGGTCGCGGAGGCCGCGGGGTGACTCGATCACGATGCCGTCGGGGTCGACGACCAGGACCGAGTCGAACTCGAGCCCCTTCGCGCCGCGGGCGCTGAGCACGGTGACGTCCGGTCAGGTCGGCGACCGCCTCCTGGACCAGCTCGAGCCGGCTGCGGGACGTGATGACGCCGACCTGCCCGTGCTGCGTCTCCTCCGCGGCGATCTTGCTAGACGTACGCCGCCTGCTCCGCCGCGGCGACCTCCGCGTGCCAGGGCTTCACGCCGGTGGATCGGACCGAGCGAGGCGGCTCGCGCCGTCGGGTCGACCTCGCGCAGAACCTCGTTCGGCGAGATCCATCACCTCGGCCGGGGTGCGGTAGTTCAGCGTCAGCTCGGCCAGTCGCCAGCGATCGCCGAAGGTCGGCGCGAGCGCCTGCCGCCAACTCGTTCCGCCACCGACCGCGCCGGTCTGCGCGACGTCACCGACCACGGTCATCGAGCGCAGCGGGCAGCGCCGTGCGATCGCCCGCCACGCCATCGGCGATGAGCTCCTGCGCCTCGTCCACGATCACGTGCCCGTAGGTCCAGCGCCGGTCGGCCGCGGCCCGGTCGGCCAGCGTGCGGTCGTCGTCCGCCTCGTACCGCTCGGCCAGCGCCTCGGCGTCGAGGATGTCCTTCGCGGTCAGGATCTCCGCCTCGTCGTCCTCGTCGAAGTCGGTCGACCCCGAACCGGACAGCACATCCAGCGAGCCTTGCGCATAGGCGATCGCCCGGGCCCGGGCCGCCGTCTCCCGAGCCGCCTCGCTGCCCGTCGTCGCCGAGCAGTTCGGCCGCTTCGTCGAGCAGTGGGACGTCGGACGGGCTCCAGTCGTCGCCGTACCGGAGCAGGTGTTCGCGATCGAGCGCGCTCAGCTGCGGCGCGGCCGACGCCAGCCGGTCCTCGTCGCCGTACAGGTCGACTCGAGGAGCTTCTGCGGGCTGAGCAGCGGCCAGAGCTGGTCGAGCAGCGCCTGGACCGCGGGCTCGGCGAGGACCTCCTTGCGCAGTTCCGCGAGGTCGTACTCGTCGAGCAGGTTCTCGCCGCCGAGCGGGTCGGCGCCGATGAGGTCGGCGTACTGGTTCGTCAGATGGTCGACGATCTCGGTCAGGAAGAAGGGCCGGGCCTGGTTGTGGGTGCAGTTCCGGCGGCCGCGGGCCCGGTCGCGGGCCTCGGAGCAGACCTCCGGGTCGAGTCGGAGCACGGTCCGGTCGACGGTGAGCTCGACCGGGCGGTCCGGCACGCCACTGCCGGTCGGCGACCGCCTTCGCGATCACCTCGGCCATCACCGCGCGGCCCTTGACCTCGGCGCTCTCGGCGCGGCTCCGGCCGGGTCGCGGTCAGGCCCGGGTACAGCTCGGCGACGGTGACGAGCCGGACGCCGTCCTCGCCGAGCGACGGCAGCACCTGGCCGATGAACTTCAGGAACGTCGGATTCGGCCCGACGACCAGAATTCCGCGCTTTTCCAGTTGCTCTCGATGCGTGTAAAGCAGAAATGCGGCCCGGTGCAAGCGCGATCGCGGTCTTGCCGGTGCCCGGACCGCCCTGGACGACCAGGATTCCGGGCAGCTCCGAGCGGATGATCCGGTCCTGGTCGGCCTGGATCGTCTGCACGATCGACTCCATCGGCCGGTCCGGCGGGCCTCCAGCGCCTTCAGCAGGACGGCCTCGCCGATCACCCCGGTGCCGGGCTTGGACGCGTCCGCCGCGTCCCGCTCCAGGTCGAGCTGCTCGTCCTGGACGTCGACCACCTTGCGCAGCCGGGTCTGGATGTGCCGGCGCCGGACGACGCCGTGGTTCGCCACCGCGGTCGCGATGTAGAACGGCCGGGCGGCGGGCGCACGCCAGTCGACCAGCAGCGGTTCGTAGTCCTCGTCGTGCAGGCCGATCCGGCCGAGGTGCAGGATCTCGCCGTCGGCGGCGTCGAGCCGGCCGAAGCACAGGCCCTCCTCGGCGGCGTTCAGCCGGGCCAGGCGCAGCGTTCAGATCGCGGATCCGGCCGTCGCGCTGGTGCAGTGCCTGGGCGTTGCGGGTGCCGGCACCGTTGCTCGTCGCCGGCGGCGCTCTCGGTCGCGCTCGCGCTCGGCGTCGAGCGTCGGCGTAGAAAGTGGTCAGGTGAACCTGTTCGGCTGGACCGGATTCGGCAATTCCAACCCCTCGTGGTAAACTGCACCGCATTGGTTCCCGGAGTGCTGTTGTTCGCTGTATGAATTCGCATCGCTGGTGGTAGCCACAAATCCTTGAGTTTATCCGCATCTCGGCGGATTTCTGAACTGGGTCTGTTCCCGGATCCATCCCGTGGGGCACGATCGGTGCATGGTGTCCCACTACATCGTCCCGCCGTACCTGCTCGAGCAGCTCGAGCGCAGCGCGGACGACCCGAACCTTCGCGCTCGGTACCGCCAGTCGCTGCAGCACGACGCCGTACTGCGAACACGTCCCGCGGCCGGCCTCGGCCGGGCGACCGCCGAGGGCGGTCTGCACGCGCGAGGTGTACGACGCGGAGAACGAGACGAACCTGCCCGGTCGCCCGGCCCGCGCCGAAGGTGAGCACCCCACCCAGGACCTGTCGGTCAACCAGGCGTACGACGGGACCGGCGCGACCTGGGCCATGTTCAACGAGAGCTTCGGCCGCGACTCGATCGACGGTGAAGGACTGCATCCTGACGTCGACCGTGCACTACGACCGCGGGTACGCGAACGCGTTCTGGGACGGTGCGCAGATGGTCTTCGGTGACGGGGACGGCGAGATCTTCGGCAACTTCACCGGATCGATCGACGTCACCGGACACGAGCTCACCCACGGCGTCACGCAGTACACCGCGAACCTCGCCTACGAAGGTCAGTCGGGTGCGCTGAACGAGAGCATCTCCGACGTCTTCGGCTCACTCGCCAAGCAGCACCATCTCGGCCAGAGCACCGACGAGGCCGACTGGCTGATCGGCGCCGGCCTGTTCCGGCCCGGCGTCCAGGGCGTCGCGCTGCGCTCGATGAAGGCGCCGGGCACGGCGTACGACGACCCGCGGCTCGGCAAGGATCCCCAGCCGGATCACATGTCCGGGTACATCGAGACCGAGGAGGACAACGGCGGCGTCCACCTCAACTCCGGCATCCCGAACCGCGCCTTCTACCTGACCGCGGCCGAGATCGGCGGCAACGCGTACGACGACCCCGGCAAGATCTGGTACACCACCCTCACCTCCGGCACCCTGTCCGAGACCGCCAGCTTCGCCGACTTCGCCGAAGCGACGCAGGCCAGCGCTCGGGAGTTGTTCGGCGAGGACTCGAGCCAGTTGGCCGCCGTCACCCAGGCGTGGCAAACCGTGGGGGTCCTCCCCGCCACCGAGTCCGACGCAACCGACCAGCCCGACGCCACCGACCAACCTGACGCCGACCGGCCCGATCTCATGACTGCTGCGCAGATCGAGCTACAACCCAGCACCCCACCTTCCCTGCCGCCCGCTCCCCAGGGCGGCGGCTCGTCCAGCGAGACGTCGACCGACTGACCGCGCCCTCGCGATGCGTGCGTTTGACCTCAAGTTTTGTTGAGGTAATAGCGTCGATGGTGTGACTGTTCATCCGCTGCGGCTGGCGCTGCTCGACGCGCAACTGTCGAGCCCGCGAAGTTCGGCACGCTGGTCGCCCAGTGGTTCGCCCGCGAGATCGAGCGGAGTGACGACTTCAAGCTCGACCTGATCGATCTCAGCGTCGTGCCGCTGACGGAGCTACCGGCCCGGATCGACGAGGCGGATGCGGTGGTGATCGTCACAGCCGAGTACAACCACGCGTACCCGGGTGACCTGAAGACCGCGATCGACGCGGTCCGCCGGCCCTGGTACGGCAAGCCGATCGCCTTCGTCGTGTACGGCGGCCGGTCGGGCGGTCTGCGCGCGGCCGAACAGCTCCGCCTGGTCTTCGGCGAACTGCACGCGGTCACGATCCGCGACACCCTCGGCTTCCACGAGACCGACTTCACTCCAGCCGGCGAGCCGGTCGATCCGACCACCCCGGAGGCCGCCACCGCGCTGCTCGAGCAGCTCGCGTGGTGGGCTCGGCCACTCCGTGACGCCCGCGACCAGACGCCGTACCCGGGATGAGCGGCCCCAGGCACTCACCAACCGCGGTTTCGCCGATCCCTCCACGCTCAGCGGGCGCTGGTGAAGCCAATTGATGAGTGCCGGCGGTCCGTCCCGGAATAGGCCGCGGCCGATCGCGGTTGCTGATTGAACGTGACTGCCGAAACGATGCCGCTGTCCGTGCTCGACCTTTCCCCGGTGCCGACGGGATCGCGGCCCTCGCAGGCGCTGCACGAGACGCTCGAGCTGGCCCGCACCGCCGAGGCCGCCGGGTACCACCGGTACTGGCTGGCGGAGCACCACAACATCCCGAGCGTGGTGAGCTCCACCCCCGAGGTGATGATCGCGGCCGTCGCCGCCGCCACCTCGGCCATCCGGGTCGGCTCCGGCGGCATCATGCTGCCGAACCACTCACCGCTCAAGGTCGCCGAGACGTTCCGGGTGCTGGCCGGTCTGTACCCCGACCGGATCGACCTCGGCATCGGCCGCGCACCCGGCACCGACCAGCGCACCGCGCTCGCCCTGCGCCGCAGCCGCGAGGCGCTCGGCGCCGACGACTTCCCCGAGCAGTACGCCGAACTCCGCGCGTACGCCGAGGGCTTCCCGGCCGGCCACCCGTTCGCCCCGATCTCCGCGCAACCGGACGACGTACCGCTGCCGCCGGTGTGGATCCTCGGCTCCAGCACGTACGGCGGTCAGGCCGCGGCCGCTCTCGGGACCGGGCTTCGCGTACGCCGGCCACTTCGGCACTCTCGATCCGGCCGGTGTGATCGCGTCGTACCGCGAGAACTTCCAGCCGTCGGACCACCAGTCCACGCCGCATGCCATCCTCGCCCTGGCCGCGATCGTGGCCGACACCGAGGAGCGCGCCCAGCAACTCGCCCGCGCCAACGCCCTCTCCATGCTCCGCCTCCGCTCCGGCCGCCCAGGCCCGCTTCCGTCCCCCGAGGAAGCCGCGGCCTACCCGTGGTCCGACGCCGAACTGGCCGCCGTCGAGGAATGGTCCGGCCTCGTCTCCGTCGGCACGCCCGACCAGGTCGCCGCCGACCTCTCCCGCCGAGCCACCTCCGCCGGCGCCGACGAACTCATCATCACCACCAACATCCACAACCCCGCCGAACGCCGCCACTCCTTCGACCTGCTGGCGAGTGCCTGGGGCCTGAAGCCGCGCTGACCTAACCCGACCCGCGGACGTGTTCGAAGATCAGGCTGGTCTCGGCATGGACGACGGCTGGATCGGCGGTCAGGTGATCCAGCACGAACTCGCGGAGTGCATCCGGCGACGCCGCTGACACGTGCAGCAGGTAGTCGTTGGCTCCGCTGACATGGAACAGCGAAAGGACGCCCGGTAGCACCGGGACCTTCTTCCGGAAGCGGTCGATCTCGTCGCGCGAGTGAGCGCCGATCCGGATCGCGACGAGCGCCTGCAACGGCTGCCCGAGCGCGGCCAGGTCCACCTCGGCGTGGAAGCCGCGGATCACCCCGCGCTCGCGCAGCGAACGCACCCGGGTCAGGCAGGTCGACGGCGCGATGCCCGGTCGCCTCGGCGAGCGCGTTGTTCGGCATCCGGCCGTCGGCGGTCAGCAACCGGACCAGCTCCCGATCGACCTCGTCGAGCGCCGCCCGGGACGCGGCCGCGGGGCCGGTCCCGGGCGTCCGACGATCCTTCGGCATGCCACCACTGTAGAGCGCGTCCACAGAATCCACAGCGTGTGGATAAGCCTGTGGACGAATTTTCTTCGGAACTATTGCGATCTGATCCGCAGAAGATTCCATCCTCGGCCTCGACCCGCCCGCCTGAGGAGGCCCCGATGACCCAGCTCGACACCCGGTCCGTGCACGCCGGCCGCGACGACCTGACGGCGCTCGGCGTCCACGTCCCGCCGATCGACCTGTCCACGACCTACCCGCTTCCCGACGTCGGCACCGGCGGGACGTCGTACGACGAACTGGCGCCCGGGCAACGGCCCGGACGGCGGCAGCCTCGTCTACCAGCGGCTGTGGAACCCGACCGTCGCCCGCTTCGAGGACGCCCTCGCCGAGCTTGAGCACACCGAGGGCGCGGTCGCGTTCGGTTCCGGCATGGCAGCGCTCACCGCCTGCCTGCTCGCCGACTGTCGCCGCGGGTCGCCCGCACGTGGTCGCCGTACGGCCGCTGTACGGCGGGACCGGACCACCTGTTATCCACAGGCCTCCTGGGTACGACGGTCAGTTGGGCGGAGTCGGCCGACGTCGCCGCGGCGGTTCGGGCGGACACGGGCCTCGTGATCGTGGAGACCCCCGCCAACCCGACCGTGGATCTGGTCGACATCGCCGACGGTCGTCGCGGCGGCCGGCGACGTACCGGTGCTGGTGGACAACACCTTCGCGACCCCGGTCCTGCAGCAGCCGGCCCGGCACGGGGCGAGTCTGGTGTTGCACTCGGCAACCAAGTACCTCGGCGGGCACGGCGACGTCATGGGCGGCGTGGTCGCGGCCGGCGTGGAGTGGGTCGCGCCGGCTCCGGCAGATCCGCGCAGTGACTGGTGGCCTGCTGCACCCGTTGGCGGCGTACGAACTGCACAGGGGACTGCAGACGCTGCCGGTGCGAGTACGGGCGCAGCAGGCGACCGCCATCAAGGTCGCCGACTGGCTCTCCGCCCAGCCCGCCGTCGAGCAGGGTGTACTACCCGGCCTGCTCGAGACCAGCAGGCCCTGATCGGTCGCCAGCAGGCAGGCCCCGGCGCCGTACTGGCCTTCACCGTGGCCGGTGGCTACGCCGCAGCCGCCCGGGTCGCCGCATCGCTCCGCCTGATCACCCACGCCGTGTCGCTGGGCGGCGTAGACACGCTCATCCAGCACCCCGCCGCCCTGACCCACCGCCTGGTCGCCGCCGAGGCCAAGCCGAGCGAAGGCCTCCTCCGGCTGAGCCTCGGTCTGGAAGACCCCGAAGACCTCACCGCGGACCTCCAGCAGGCGCTCACCCAGGGACGGCAACCGGTCGGGTGAGGACCCGATCGATGATGCCGTAGTCGCGGGCCTGCGTCCGGGGTGAACCAGCGGTCCCGGTCGAAGTCGGTCTCGATCCGGTCGAGCGGCTGGCCGGTGCGCTCGCGAGATCAACTGCGCCAGGTCCGCTCGCGCCTTGATCGCCTGCTCGGCCTGCATCTTGATGTCGGTCGCCGTACCACCCATGCCGCCCGTCGGCTGGTGCATCATGATCCGCGCGTGCGGCAACGCGTACCGCTTGCCCGGGCGTACCGCACGTCAGCAGGACCTGCCCCATCGACGCGACCATCCCCATCGCGTACGTCGCCACGTCGTTGCTGATGAAGTTCATCGTGTCGTAGATCGCCAGCCCGGCCGACACCGAGCCGCCGGGGGAGTTGATGTAGAGGGAGATGTCCGCCTTCGGGTCCTCGGCGTTCAGCAGGATCAGCTGGGCGCACAGGGCGTTGGCGTTCTCGTCCTTGATCTCGTCGCCGAGGACGAGGATGCGCTGCCAGAGCAGCCGCTGGTAGATGTGGTTGGTCCAGATTGTTCGGTAGCTGCGACTCACTCATGTCTCCAGCCTGCGGTCGGCACGCGTCCGGAACCGGCTCAGGAATCTGCCCGTGGCAGATCTGCCCGCCGCAGACCTGGCCGGGATGGCACACTCGGTACAGGACATCCGGAGGCGAGGAGGGCCAGACGTGTTGCTACGCCAGGTGATCGGGAACGTCTTCCGCCGGCTGCGGCGCGAGCGGGGGATCACCCTGCGCGAGCTCGCCGAGCTGGCGCAGGTGTCGGTGCCCTACCTGTCCGAGATCGAGCGCGGCCGCAAGGAGCCGTCCTCGGAGATCCTCGCCGCGATCTGCCGCGCGCTGGACCTGGAGCTGTCCGACCTGCTGGCCGAGGTGCAGTTCGACCTCGCCACCGCGGTCCGGCCGACGCTGCCGGTCCGTCTCCAGACCGCGGCGATCCGGGTCGAGCGAGTCGGCGCCGCAGCGCATCGCCTCCTCTCCGCATGCGTACTCCGCCTCGCCCAGGCGTTCGCCCTGGTCGCCTAGTTGGTGCGCTGGTACACCAACCCGGCCGCGAGGGCCTGGCGTACGACGCCCGCACCGGCTGAAGTACTGGCGTTCCACCAGAGCCTGTCCGGCTATCGCCCGACCCCGCTGACCGCTGTCCCGTCGCTGGCGGCCGAGCTGGGTGTCGGCCAGGTCCTGGTGAAGGACGAGTCGCAGCGGCTCGGACTGCCCGCGTTCAAGGCGCTCGGCGCGTGGTGGGCGATCCACCGCACGCTCCAGGACCACCCTGGCCCGGTGGAGCTGGTCACCGCGACCGACGGCAACCACGGCCGCGCCGTCGCACGCCGATGGCCACCATGCTCGGCCTGCCGGCGCACGTGTTCATCCCGGACGTGGTCAGTGACGCAGCGATCGACGCCATCCGCGCCGAGGGCGCCACAGTGACCGTCGTACCCGACTCGTACGACGCCGCAGTCGCCGAGGCAGCGTCGTACGCGACAGGCGACCGGCTTGCTGATCCAGGACTCGGCCTGGCCCGGCTACGAGGTGGTCCCGCAGCACATCGTCGACGGCTACTCGACTCTGTTCCGCGAGATCGACGTACAGCCCGATCTGGTCGTCGTACCGATGGGTGTGGGCTCGATAGCGCAAGCAGCCGTCACGCACTACCGCAGTGGCCCGGTCGCCCCGGCGCTCCTCGGTGTGGAGCCCGCCAGCGCGTCCTGTGTCACCACCAGCCTCCTGGCCGGCGAGCTGCGTCACAGTGCCGACCGGCAAGACAGTCATGGCCGGCCTGAACTGCGGTACGCCGTCCACCCTCGCCTGGCCCGTACTGCGCTCAGGCCTCGACTACTCGGTCACAGTCGAGGACGACGCGGCGCTCGCAAGCCGCTGCCGACCTGGGAGCTGCCGGAATCTCCTCAGGCCCGAGCGGAGCCGCCACCCTGGCCGGCCTCCGTGCAGCCCGGGACCGTCTCGACCTGAACCGCCGACAGCACAGTCATCCTGATCAGCACGGAAGCAGCCCTTCCATAAATCAGGTCCGGTCGGAGGGCGTTCGCACCTAGCCTGACCGGATGCCGAACCATGTGATGACTGTGCACTACGCGGTGCGATTTCCGGTCGACGACCGTGAGCTGTCCACATTGCACGCGCTGGCGTTCGAGGGTGCGCTCGAGGTGCAGGCGTGGGCGGAGCGGTTGGAGCGGTGGGCTCTGACCTGGGTGGGGGCCTTTAGCAACGATCGGCTGGTCGGGTTCGTGCAGGTGTGCTGGGACGGCGGTGCGCATGCGTTCGTACTGGACACCGCCGTACATCCGGACTTCGGCCGCCAGGGCATCGGGAAACAGCTCGTGCTGGCCGCGGCCGAGGAGGCTCGGGCTGCGGGATGTGAGTGGCTGCATGTCGACTACGAACCGCACCTGACCGCCTTCTACCTGGATGCCTGCGGCTTCCGCCCGACCGACGCGGGGCTGCTCAAGCTCCGATAGCGGTCAGCCGTTCGGTCGAGACGCACGAGATCAGGCAGCGTTCCTTCGCGTCGCCCAGCAGGTCGGCGGTCCACCGGGTGAACCCGCCGTCGCCCAGGCCTGTCACCGTCGCGACCGATGCCGAGCGCCGTACCGGCGTAGTAGTTCGACGCCCTGTGGTCCGCTCCGCGTCCTCGGTGAACGCCGACCTTCAGCGCGGGCGGACCGTGTCGTCGATCCGCTCCCGGACCGCCGACGGCGTGAACGTGGTGAAGGTGAGCTCGGCCGCGTCACCCAGTACGTCGTGCCAGAAGCGCAGGTGGTCGATCAGCATCTCGGCCTCGATCCGGCCCGAGCCGGTGTCCCGCGCACTCGACACCAGCGCGAACAACTGGAAGTGCGCGAACATCCCCGGCCCGTCGACCGCCTGGGCGCGTACCACCCGCTGGCACGCGGCCAGATCGACCCGCGGCCTGTCCGGCACGACGTCGTACGGCGGCCTCGATCGCGAGCTCGTTGGTCGGGTCGCTGGCGACCTCGGTACTGCGGATCGTGCTGACCACCTGGTTCTGGTTGATGGTCGCGACGCCGAGCACGTGCCGAGCGGTGTCACCGGGGACAGCTCGACACCCTCGAACCGCGCCGGCAGCCGCTCCCACAGCCGCGCCTGGGTCTTCACAAGCTGCCGCGGATCGGCGAGCGACGGCCGCACGAACCGGTCCTGCTGCCACCGCTGCAGCAACCGGGCCGGCGTCACCTTGGCGGCGCGCTCGCGACTCACCTCCAGCAGCACCGACTGCAGTTCGGACGCACTCAACCCGTCGACCAGCGCGTCCCGGCTGCCGTCCGGCAGCTTCGCCCAGACCCGCTCGCTGACATCTCCCATCGCCCTACTCTGACGGAATCCCGGCTCGGAAGCGCTCGTCAATTGATCTCTGTACCTACTAGTATGTTCGGCAGTCGACCGAGAGGGTGTGGCGTGGACGCGATGCAGTACGAGATCACCTTGCCGACGGACTACGACATGGGGATCATCCGGCGCCGGGTGGAGACGACTGGCGCGCGCAGCTGGACGATTTCGACGGGCTGGGGCTGAAGGCGTACCTGGTCCAGGACCAGGCGAACGGCGCGATCGTCAACCAGTACGCGCCCTTCTACCTGTGGAACGACCCGGCCGGGATGGGCCGGTTCCTGTGGGGCGGCGGGTTCTTCACCGGGATCTGTAAGTCGTTCGGACGGCCGACCGTGCGGCACTGGACCGGCGTGGAGGCGCTCGGCCGGTCCGGACGTCGACCAGCCGGCGGCTGAGCGCGACCAAGCACACGCAACTGCTGGCGCCCGACGTGGACCCGGCCGAGCCGGTCGCCGAGGCGGTCGAGGTGCTGCGGAAGACGGCCGCGATGGCGGGTGTCCACAGCTCCGCGATCGCGGTAGACCCGACTCGCTGGGAGCTCGTGCACTTCACCTTGTGGAGCGGCGAGCCGGGCATCGTGCCGGGCACGCGGTATCAGGTCCTGCACTTGTCCACACCCGGGACAAAAGATCTGTTGCGGCGCTGACATCGCCGGATATCTTCTTGAGACATGACGTACTCGAGCCCGCACCTTTGACGCCCTGACCGACCCGACCGCCTGCCGCGCGGCTTGTCCACCCGCATCGTCGCGTACGAGGCGCTGCAGGACTTCATCCCGCTGTATCCGCTGTACCAGTTGCTGTTCACCGATCACGGGCTGTCGGCGGCCGCAGATCTCGACGCTGTTCATCATCTGGTCGACGACCGCGTTCGTCCTCGAGGTGCCGTCCGGCGCCTGGGCGGACACGTACTCCCGGCGCAAACTGCTGGTGCTCGGCTGCGCTGCTCAGCGGGCTGGGCTACGCCAGCCTGGATCATCGCTGCCGTCGTACGCCGGGTTCGCGCTCGGCTTCGTCCTGTGGGGCAGTCGCTCCGCGCTGATCTCCGGCACCTTCGAAGCCTTCGTGTACGACGAACTCGCCGCGCGCGGGCCGACCGACCAGCTACGCGGGGCTGCTCGGCCGGGCGAGGTCGGCCGTCGTTCGTGCTCAACCTGGCGGCCACCGCCCTGGCGGCTCCGCTGTATCAACCTCGGCGGCTACGCCCTGGTCGGGTGTCGTCAGCGTGCTCAGTTGCCTGGCGCAGGCAGTTGTCGCCGCTGTCCCTGCCGGAAGCGCGACCGGTCGCCACGGCCGACGAAACGTCGGAGGTGGAGCCGGGCGCCAGGCGCGGCCGCTCGGCCGGTACTGCGCTGATGCTGCGGTCGGGTCTGACCGAGGCGCTGACCAGCCGCACTGGTCCGGAAGGCTGTTGCGCTGGTTGCGTTGCTGGGTGGATTCCTGGCGTTCGACGAGTACTTCCCCTTGCTGGCCAGGGATGCCGGTGCCTCGACCACGCTGGTCCCGTTGCTGATCGCCGGTACGGTCGCCGCCCAGGCGATCGGCGGTGCGCTCGCGGGTCCGGCGTACAGGTTGCGGGCGTCGATCTTCGCGGTCGGGCTGGCGGCTGACGGCCGGGTTGATCTGGCCTGGGGATCGCTCAGCGGGACGGCGCTGGGGCTTCGTGCCGATCGCGGTCGGCTACGGCGTGATGCAACTGGTGATCGTCGTCGCCGAGGCGCGTCTGCAGGACGCGATCACCGGGTCCGGCGCGGGCGACGGTGACGTCGGTGTCGGGGCTCTTCGCCGAGGTGTTCGCGGTCGCGGTCTACGCCGGGTTCGCGCTGGGTTCGGTCTGGTTCACCCTGTCGATCCTGGTCGCGGCACTGACGGTCCCGGTGCTGCTGACGGCACTCGTCGTACCGTTCGCGCTCCCGCCGCCCGGCGATGCCAGGCGCCTGGCAATTCGGTGTCCGCCGAAGTATTGAGGTACGATCTAGTGTCGCCGACCATGAGGAAACAGGGTTGCTCGCCGCCGGCGCGGCAGCGGTGACGGTGGTGCTCTGGGCATCGGCGTTCGTGGCGATCCGGCATGTCGGTCACGAGTTCTCGGCCGGTGCGCTGTCGCTGGGCCGGTTGCTGGTCGGCAGCCTGTTGCTCGGGCATCTTCGTCTTCACCCGGCCGCGGCGCTGGCCGGCGAAGGGTGACTGGAAGTTGCTGCTGATCTGCGGCCTGCTGTGGTTCGGCGTCTACAACCTCGCGCTGAACGAAGCCGAGCAACGCCTCGACGCCGGGACGCGGCGATGCTGGTGAACATCGGCCCGCTGCTGATCGCGCTGCTCGCCGGGCTGCTGCTCCACGAGGGCTTCCCGCGGCAACTGGTGATCGGCAGCATCGCCGCGTTCGGTGGCGTCGTCCTGATCGGCACGTCGTCATCCGCGAGGGCAGAGCCGAGACCTGGGGCGTGATCCTGCTCTGCCTGGTGGCCGCGGTCGCCTACGCCGATCGGGGTCGTCGCCCAGAAGCCGTTGCTCGGTCGGCTGCCCGCGCTCGAGGTGACCTGGCTGGCCTGCACGATCGGCGCGATCGTTGCCTGCCGTTCGCGCCCGACGCTGGTCCGGGAGACGGCGGACGCGCGGCCGTCGACGATCTGGTGGGTCGTCTTCCTCGGCGCGTTCCCGACCGCGATCGCCTTCACCACCTGGGCCTACGCCCTGGCGCGGACGAGCGCCGGGCCGGATGGGTGCGACGACGTACCTGGTGCCGCCGCTGACGATCTTCCTCGGCCTGGCTCCTGCTCGACGAGAGCTCCGGCGCCGCTGGCCTATCTCGGCGGCGCTGCTCTGCCTGATCGGCGTCGCCATCTCGCGCTACCGGCGGCGTCCGGCGGCGGCGATTCCCGCGGTCAGCACGGTCAGTCCGGACTCGAAGCCCGCTGTCGAAGTCGTAGTGCAAGGCCTTCCGGGCCGAGTGCCTGGACGACGCGGGTCAGCGTCGGAGCCTTGCCCGGCGGGTAGCCCCTCGACCCGGGTCGAGCAGGTCGGGCGCGAGGTCGAAGGTCTCGGCGCGGACCGCGCCTCGCCGAGCGAGAAGCCGTGGATGAAGTCGATCAGCGTGTTCACCGACTCGAAGATCTGCCGCGGAGACAGCCCGGCCCGGTCCAGCGCGCGGTAGAACGGTTCGACCGTGACGACCACGACCTCCGAGACCGCGGACGTGTCGGACAGCACCTGCAGCGCGAGGTTCGGATGGGCCCGGAGGCGTTGCGGTAGGCCCGGGCGGCGTCCTTCAATTGCGTCCTGCCACGGCACGGCGTCGCCCGGATCGGGTAGCTCGAGCCCGGCGAACACCAGTTCGGCCAGGCCGGCGAAGACCGCGGCCTTGTTCGGCAGGTGGTGGTAGATCGACATCGGGTTCACGCCGAGCGTCGCGGCGAGCCGGCGCATCGTCATCGCGTCGATGCCCTCGTCGTCGACGATCCGCAGCGCCGCGGTCGAGGATCGCCTCCCGGCTGAGCCGCTCCTCGCCCGACCGCGGCCGCCCGACGCCCGGGACCGGCTTGCCAGCATTAACCATACGTCGTATGGTACATAAATCATACAGCGTATGGCCAGCTGGGAGGGAGACGAGGAAGGAGTCAGGAGCGTGAGTGAGAAGCCGTTGGCGGGGAAGGTGGCGCTGGTGACCGGGGCGACCCGGGCGGCCGGGCGGGGGATCGCGGTCGCAGCTGGGCGCCGCCGGCGCGACCGTCTACGTGACCGGGCGCACGCACCCGGGCGCAGCGGTCGGAGATGAACCGGCCGGAGACGATCGAGGAGACCGCGGAACTGGTCGACGCGGCGGGCGGCCGCGGCATCGCAGTACAGGTGGATCACACTCGACCCGAGCAGGTCCGCGATCTCGATCGACCGGATCGAGCGCGAGCAGGGTGCGCTGCACATCCTCGTGAACGACATCTGGGGTCAGTCGGGCGAGCCCGAGTGGGACAAGACCGTCTGGGAGAGCGACCTCGACAGCGGTCTGCGGCTGCTCCAGCTCGGCAGTCGAGACCCACGCGATCACCAGCCACTTCGCGCTGCCGCTGCTGATCAAGTCGCCGGGCGGACTCGTCGTCGAGATGACCGACGGCACCAACGAGTACAACGCGACCAACTACCGCGTCTCCTTCTTCTACGACGTCGCGAAGGGCGCGGTGAGCCGGATGGCCTTCGCACTGGCGCACGAACTCGACCAGTACGAGCGCGACCGCCGTACTGCTGACGCCCGGGTGGTTGCGGTCCGAGGCGATGCTCGACGGGTTCGGCGTCACCGAGGCGAACTGGCGGGACGCGACCGAGGGATCCCGCACTTCGCGATCTCCGAGAGCCCGTCGTACGTCGGTCGCGCGGTCGCCGCCCTCGCCGCGGATCCCGACGTCGCGCCGCTGGAACGGCAAGTCCATCTCGAGCGGCGAACTCGCCAAGATCTACGGCTTCACCGACCTCGACGGCAGCCGCCCCGACGCCTGGCGCTACATCGTCGAGGTCCAGGACCCCGGCAAGCCGGCCGACACCACCGGCTACCGCTGACAACTACAGCTTGTACGGCGGGCAGACGACATCGCTCGCGCCCGACCGGGGCGACCGGGACGGGCATGCGCCGGACGAGCGCCGCATGCGGATGTGCACGCGGCGATCGGGATCCCAGTAGCGGCCGCCAGCGCCAGCACTTCGCGCCGTGAGGTCACGGCACCAGCGCGGGATCCCGCTCGTACACATAGGTGAGCTCCGGCCACCGAGCCTGCGCCGGATGCACCAGTACATCACCCCCGAGCACCGCCCGCTCGGTCACCACCGCACTGATGCCCAGGCGTATGCCCCGGCGTCGGCAACAACCGCATCCCGCCGCAGCTCGGTCTCACCATCCACCACCCGCAGCTGCCCGGCCTCCACGATCGGCCGGATCATCCGCTCGTACGTCGCCCCGCCGCGTACGTGCTCCAGCTTCATCCTGCTGCACGACGTACGTCCGCGTTGCCGAAACCGCGGCTGCTCGAGCCATCCGCGTTCCACCCCACGTGATCCAGATGGACATGCGTCAGCATCACCGTGTCGACCTCATCGGCTCGCGCACCCCGGCCGACTCGAGCAGCTCCGGCAACCGCCCCTCCACCCCCAGCCACTCAGCCGCCTCCCCGCCGGCCGGACCGATCCCCGTATCGACCAGCACGGCCCCGCGAGTCGCCGGTCACCAGGTAGCTGTGGAAATGTAGCCACCACCCGTCGCCGCGCACGTTCCCCGGCATCAGCTCGCCGCGGTCCACTCGGCGTGCTCGGCAGTCCACCCCGGCAGCGCCTCCGCCACGCTCTCCGGAAACACCGCCACCGCATCACACAACACCGTCACGTCCACCCGCAGCTCCTCAGGTCGTCCACGGCCACCGAGCGCCCCAGCCCTCTGGAAACCCCAACTCAGCCAGACTCTCGCCCGCAGGCAGGCACCTCCACGGTCAGCAAATCCCGCAGCGGTATCGCCCAATCGACCTTGGCCGATCCGCTCCAGCAAGAACGCCAAAACACAGAGCGTCGAGTAGATGCGATCGTGCGACACGTCCGAATGGCTCAGGTGCTGGAGTTGCGGGATGCCTGCCAGGTGGCGTGCTGCGATCTTGTTGACCATATGCCGATTCCACAGGCGTGAATGATGTGCGCAGGTGTTGCGGACGTAGTTGAGCACCCGCAACCAGTTGCCCAGGGTATGCCCGTTCCCGAGAGCAGCCTGATCGACGACGCCGAGGTCTCGCGCGATGGCGTTGCGGTCTGCCGCCTTCAGGCCTCGGTAGAGATGCGCCGCGGAGCCGAAGTCCATGATCTCCGTGACTACCCAGACCGGCACGCGGCCGTCGTACTTTCGCTGGAAGTGCACGATGAACTCCTCGGACGAGCGAGCCTGTGCACCGAGCAGCTTGGTCAGCCATTCCTCGTGCATGCTCGGACGCGTGCCGTTGGAGCGGGAAAACTGGCCGTCGAGGTTCGCGCTGTCCAGGTGGGCATAGGCGCCACGCTTACCCAGCGTGAAACCGATCATGACGCGCAGCGCGATCTCCACGCGCTCGATCGCATCGAGGACGTGCAGCTTCAGCCGTCGATCGGTGTCGTACAGCCGAACCACCGTGGCGAAGTTTGTGCCTTCGACGAATTGGTCGTCGCGCTGTGCCGGACTGAGCTGGCGACGGTATGGATACCAGTAGCCGCTGAGTCGGTAGTACCCGACCACGCTCAACAGCTTGGCTGCGGCAACAGGATCGTCGATGACCATTCCCCTGCTCTTCAGCAGCTCGACTTGGGCATCGAAGGACAGGTGCGGCTTTGTGTACGCAGTCACGGAGATCCCCCGGAAAAGACGACCAGCCCGTGCCCTGAGGGGGCAGAGGGGCTGGTCTTGCTACGCACAGTCTACGCGAACTGTGCGGGCAGCAACCAACTCGTCCTCCTGCCTGTGGATATCAGGGCAGCAGCATCCAGGTGGCCAGGGTGGTCATCAGGAGGGCGATGGCGGAGTCGAGGAACTGCCAGGCGCGGGGGCGGGCGAAGAGCGGGGCCGAGCTTGCGGGCGAAGAAGCCGAGGGCGAAGAACCAGGCGAAGCTGGCGGTGACGGCGCCGATGCCGTAGAGCCAGCGGCCGTCGGTGCCGCGCTGGTTGGCGAGGGAGCCGAGCAGGACGACGGTGTCGAGGTAGACGTGCGGGTTGAGGTAGGTGAAGCCCAGACAGGTCAGTACGACGCTGCGCAGTGCGGCCGGGGCGTGGTCGGCCGGGCTGATGGCGCCGGGGTTGAATGCTCGCCGAGCGGCGAAGACGGCGTACACGTAGAGGAAGGCGGCGCCGCCGTACTTCGCGATGTCGAGGGCGAGCTGGCTGCGGGTGAGCAGGGCGCCGAGGCCGGCGATGCCGCTGGAGATCAGCAGGGCGTCGGACAGAGCGCAGGTGAGGACCACCGGCAGGACGTGCTCACGGCGCAGGCCCTGGCGCAGCACGAAGGCGTTCTGCGCGCCGATCGCGACGATCAGGGACAAGGACGTGGCGAAGCCGGCGAGTAGGGGCATGCCTCGACGGTAGGCAGCAGCACACCGGTCAAACCAGCTAAAGATTCTTCACGCACCATTAGCATGTGCTTCATCATGCAGATCGACTCCGCGCAGCTCGACACGTTCGCGGCCGTGATCGACGAAGGCAGTTTCGACGCGGCCGCCCGGCGCCTGCAGCTCACGCCGTCCGCGGTCAGTCAGCGGATCAAGGCGCTGGAGAGCCGGCTCGGCCAGGTCGCGGTGATGCGGGGCAAGCCGGCGAAACCGACCGAGGCCGGTGAGGCGCTGCTCCGGCTCGCGCGCCAGGTCTCGCTGCTGGAGCTCGAGGCGATCGCCGCGGTCCGCGGCACGGTCGGACGCGCCTCCGGCTGCCGATCGCGGTGAACGCGGACTCGCTCAACAACTGGTTCCTGCCCGCGATGCTCGACCTGTCCGCCGGACCTGACGCCGCGTTCGACTGCGTCCATCAGGAGGATCGAGGAACACTCCGCCGAGTTCCTCCGCAACGGCACGGTGCTGGCCGCGGTGACCGCCGATCCACGGCCGGTCCAGGGCTGCCGCGTCGTACCGCTCGGCAAGATGCGGTACCTGTCGGTCGCCACCCCGGAGTACGCCGAACGCTGGCTGACCGGGAAGCCGCTGCCGGAGGCGCTCGCCGAGGCGCCGATGATGGTGTTCAACGCCAAGGACATGCTGCAGCACCGGCTGATCCGCAAGGTCACCCGGCGCAGGCTCGACCCACCGACGCACGCGATCCCGGCGCCCGGGCCGTTCCACCAGGCGGTCCGGATCGGTCTCGGCTGGGGCATGATCGAGGACGAGGTCGCCGAACCCGAGCTGGCCGCCGGCCGCCTGGTAGAAGTTGCCCCCGGCAAGTACGTCGACGTACCGCTGTACTGGCAGCACTGGAAGCTCGAGTCCGGCATCCTCGACGCCCTCACCGCCGCGGTGCTGCGGGCGCGCCGAAGGCCTGGGCTGAACCCGGCTCAGTCCCAGCGCATGGCCATCGGGTTGTCCGGTGGGATCAGCCCGGCGGACATCAGCGTGGCGCTCAACGGGCGGACCAGGTCGTGTAGTTCGGCGGTCAGGTCGTCGCCGAGCGCTCGCCAACCCTGGTCGGCCAGGGTGTCCGTGGTGTCCTCGACCTGCTGACGCAGCGCTCGACCAGCCTCCGTGAGTGCGCCGGCCGACGTCGAGCAGCCCGCGATCGCGCAGGTCGTCCTCGGCTGCGGCCCAGTCGTCGTCGCTCCAGCGCCGGTTGACCTGGAACACCTCCTTCGACGGCCCGCCGGCGGCTGAGATCGTCACGCACGCCTGGCACGGGCTCAGCTCCGCGCCGACGAGCGCCGCGACATGCCCGTCGCCTCGAGACTCCCGCAGGATCGTCGTCGCCTGCCACAGCACCAGGTGCGGTTCGTCCGGCCACTCCAGCGCCGCGTTGGCCGCGGCCGATCGGTCGCCCGGCGACGGGCGCCAGCTCGGCCGCGTGACGAGCCAGCTCGGCCGTACGACCAAACGACGTACCGGTCGGAAGGAGGCGGCGTACGGCGCTGTCGACCGCCCGCAGCCGGGCGTCGAGCAATTGCGCGGGTGTCGCGTAGCTCCACGCGTCCGGCAGAGCGCGAGCCACCATCGCCGGGTGGAAGTTGTAGAACACAGCGGCGACCAGGTCGGGGCCGACCGGGCCGAGGGGAGCCGCACGGCAGCCGAAGTAGCTCATCCAGCCGCCGCGTCAGGCCGAGCGCGTCGGTGGCCTGCCTGGTGTCCGGGCGCGAAGTACGTGATCGCGTGGTACGGCTCGAGCGACTTCCACATCCGGCGTGCGCGGCTGTCGCCTCATGGCAGCGGACGGTACATCACGTGGAGGCCGACGTACCCGAGCCTGGGGTGGTTGAAGGCCTCGGGGACCGTGCCGATGATGCTGGAAGCCGAGTGCCTGCCAGAGGTGCACGGCCGACTCGTTCGTCTCGACCACCGCGTTGAACTGGATCGACCGGAAGCCCTTCGCGGCCGGCCCACGCGATCATGTCCTCGCACAGCAGCCGGCCGACGCCCTTGCCGCGAGCCGCGCGCGTCGACCATGAAGCTCGCGCTCGCGACGTGCGAGCCGGGGCCCGGCCGGTTCGGGTACATGTTGGCGCTGCCGAGAACGGTGCCGTCGGCATCGACCGCGACCGTGGTCCGGCTCAGCGGCGCCGTCGACGGCGACATCCAGAGCGCCCGCGCCTGCTCCTCGGTCAGCTCCGGGTCGTAGGCGTAGGTCTCCCGCGCGGTGACGATGTCGTGGAAGAACGGCCAGATGGCCGGCCAGTCGGCGTCGCGTCGCGGATCCCTGATCTGCACTGTCATGAGTGCGAAAAGCATCACCCGTGCAGCGGTGGATGCCAACTGGATTCCGCGGAGCGAATAGACTCGCTGGGGATGACAAACACCGTGGTCCATGGGTTGCCGCGCTGGAGTCTGGCCGTGCCCCCGCTCGCTCTCGTCGTCCTGGTGCTGTCCTGGGGTCGCGACCTGGGCGCAGTGCTGCTGATCCTGGTCTGCGCCGGTCTCGGCGCCGCGGTGATCGCCGCCGTCCACCACGCCGAGGTGGTCGCCCATCGGGTCGGCGAACCGTTCGGCACGCTGATCCTCGCGCTCGCCGTGACCGTGATCGAGGTCGCGCTGATCGTCACGCTGATGGCGTCCGGCGGCGACAAGGCCGCGTCGCTGGCCCGCGACACCGTGTTCGCCGCGGTGATGATCACCTGCAACGGCATCCTCGGCCTGTCGCTCGTCGTCGGCTCGCTGCGGCACACGTACGCAGGAGTTCCGCGTCCACGCGTCGAACAGCGCGCTCGCGGTGATGACCGCCCTGGTCACGCTCAGCCTGGTGCTGCCGACGTTCACCACCAGTGCGCCCGGTCCGCACGTTCAGCGCGGCCCAGCTGGCCTTCGCCGGTGTGCGTCTCGCTGGTGATGTACGGCGTCTTCGTCTTCGTCCAGACCATCCGGCACCGCGACTACTTCCTCCCGGTCGAGCCGTCGCAGCGACCGCAGCGCGTCGATCCGGCAGCGTCGAAGAGGACGATGCACCACGCGGCCGCGCCGAGCGGGAAGGTCGCGCTGCTCAGCCTCGGGCTTGCTGTTCGTCTGCCTGATCGCCGTCGTCGGCCTGGCCAAGACGGTCTCGCCGAAGCTGGAGTCCGCGGTCGAGTCGGCCGGCGCTCCGCTGGCCGTGGTCGGTGTCGTCATCGCGCTGCTGGTGCTGCTGCCGGAGACGGTTGCCGCAGTACGCGCCGCACTGCGGAACCGCCTCCAGACCAGCGTCAACCTCGCGCTCGGCTCAGCGCTGGCCAGCATCGGCCTGACCATCCCGGCGATCGCGATCGCGTCGATCTGGCTCAACGGACCGCTGGTGCTCGGCCTCGGTGGCAAGGAGATGGTGCTGTTCGCGCTGACCGTGGTGATCAGCATGCTCACCCTGGCCACCGGCCGGGCCACGCTGCTGCAGGGCGCCGTTCACCTGATGATGTTCAGCGCGTTCCTCTTCCTGGCGGTAAGCCCTTGAGGTAGGTCGAGATCAGCCGGCTAGCGGTCATCTGCTGGTGGTTGTGCTCGGCCCAGCCCAGCGCGTTGCCGTCGTACGACGGATCGCGCATGCTCGGGTCGGCGCCGAGCTCGATCAGCTTCTTCACCGTGTCGAGATGACCCGTTGAGCGCGGCCTGGTGGATCGGCGCGGATCACCCGGCACGAGGTTGAGGTCGAAGCCCAGATCCTTCAGCGGCTCCAGCGCCTCGGTCCGGCCGATCTCGGCCGCCCGGAACGGCAGGTGCGGATTCCGCGCGACCGCTCGGGCGGCCAGCTCGCGGGTCTGATCTCGGGCGTCTCGCCGCGCATGACCGCGGCGAAGACCTCGTGGACCTCGTCCAGCGGCGCCGCACCACGAGCGCGCAGCAGCTCGGCGATCTCGGTGTGCCCTTGGACGGCGGCCAGCTCGTACGCGCGGTGTCCGCCGAAGACCGGGATGCTCGGTCCCGCGGCCGTCCGGATCGATGCCTTGGGCAAGCACCAGCTCGACCCGGTGCAGCAGGCCTGCGGACGACGCGAAGACCAGCTCGTCCTCCAGCAGCTGCTGTGGTGTCGGGTGTGCGGTCGTCATCCGCTCGTGCCACGGACCGCCGTCGCCCTGGCCCAGCCCGAACTCGAGCAGCAGCTCCAGATGCATCGTCGTCGTACGGCGGGGGAGCACCCGGGACCGCAGTTGTACATGGTCTGGCTGTCGTTCGGATCGGCGCCGGCGTCGAGCAGCAGCCGGGCCAGCTCGAGCCGGCTCTGATGTGGTGGCTGGTCGCCTTCGCCGCGGCCGAAGGCGCCGGTCAGCGCGGTGAAGGGCGACGGCAACCCCTGCCAGAGGTAGCCCGGCGTTCGGATCAGCGCCGTGCTCCAGCAGCAGCTTGCGCGATCTCCACCGGTGCATCGGCGGTACGTCGAGGCGCGAGTAGGTGAGGTAGAGCAACGGCTCCCAGCGGTACGGACCGCCCTCGTCGCCTGGCCAGCGCCGGGATCCCGGTCGAGCTCCGCACGGACCGCCGCCAGCTCGCCGGCCACCACCATCGTATAGATGTTGCTCAGGGCAACTTCAGGGAACTCGTCCAGCAGTTGCGCGCGCCGCGCTGCCGGCGCCGGGTCGTCCTGGCCGTAGTGCAGCGTCGCCAGCCGGAGGAACTCGTCGGCGCGCTGGCCGGGGGTGTCCGAGCGGTCCGCCGATCGGCTGGCGGTGCGGTGAGCGGCTGTAGCGGTCGACCAGCTCGAGATGGCGGACGAGCCGCGGCCAGCTGGGGAATCCGTAGCTGCGGGCGATCACCAGCTGGGCGTCGGCCAGGTTGCTGCACCGGGTGGAACTCGGCGGCGAGTGCGACGGCCGTCGGGATCGCCGGCGCGGACCTGCTTGAGCAGGGTCTTGGCCTGCTTGCGCAGGTGCTCGAGGTTCGGGTCGTTCGGGAGATTTCGGGTCGGCATCGCGACCTCCTCTCTACGATGCCTGCTGTCCGCGTCGTCAGGCGAGAAAGGAGGTGAGCAGGTACCGCACAACCTCGAGATCAGGTGGGCTGAGCCCTTCCCGCGGACCGGTGGCACCCTGAGCGCCTACCCGAAGACCGTAACTGCATCAAGGCTTCTCCATCCACCACTCGGTGAACTCGTGCGCGCGGCCGTCCTTGTCGAGCCGGATCACCCACAGGTTGCTGAACTCGCCCGGCGGGTCGGTCAGGTACGTCGTCCAGCCGCGGACGAACCCGACCCCGTCACCGAACCCGAGCACCTCGTACTCGAAGGTCGTCTCGCCCGGCGCGTCCGCGACCTCCAGCCAGGCGTCGACGATCGCGTCCCGGCCGAGTACCGGCTCCTCGTCCGGCCGCCGGTAGAAGCGCCGCGTCCTCGGTCCACAGCGCGGCGATGTCCGCCGGATCGTTCGTCTCCCAGGCCTGCCGGTACTGCGTCGACCCACCGGTCCAGCTCCTTCTCCCGCATGGCGGCATCCTGCCGCGTCCCCGGTCCCCCCGACGCGCGCCCCCACCCCTGTCCCCCCGTTTCTGGGGTCAACCCCTGAGTTGGCGGGCCCGGGCGCGGAATTTGGTCCGGCCGTCCGGCTACCCTCCGATCGTCGCGATCGGTACTTTCGTGCACGAGCTCCGTACGGCAACGGCCTCGGCGTACGGAGCTGGTGCACAAAGCCGCCGCCGTGGCCCGAATTGGGCACCGACGGAAACGACACATTGAGGGGATAGCCCGTCGAATGGTCCGTTGCCCCTCCGGAAGACCGGGGGACCGCCGGACTACTTCAGCGGATAGCCCGGTCGAATGGGCGGTGTCAGCGGATTCGTCGGTGGTGCAGGATGACGGCGGCTGGGGTGGCGAGGACCTCGGGGTGCTCGCGCGGATCCGCGTCGTACGTGACGAGGTTGCCGTCGCCGGACAGACCGAGGAAGCCCTGCGCTCCGGTCGATGCGGCCACCAGGGCCTGGCTGACCGTCAGGCCGTGCTTCACCAGCAGGTCGATCTCGCCGGCGACGGATCCGACGACGTCGGATCCGGTCAGCACGCGGACGCCGTACCGCTCGGCGAGGGGCAGCATCGAGGCGAGATGCTCCGACCTGGCCTGGCGGCGCTTGATCTGCTCCGGCGTCGCGTCCGGCCGCGGGCCGACGGATGCGCACAGCGTCGGGGTCCACGCTCCGCTCCGGGCGCCGAGCACCTGCAGGTCCCGCTCGGTGATCGACGTACCGTGTTCGATCGAGTCGACCCCGGCGCCGATCAGGTCGCTGACGATCTCCGTGTTGGTGTGGACCGCGACCCGAGCGTCGCGGGAGTGGGCGAGTTCGACCACGGCTTCGACAAGCGCGGTCCCGTACGGTCTGCTCCATCGGACTGTCGCGGATCGGGCCATCCGGGCCGACCGCGGGGAAGTCGCCGATGAGTTTCAGCCAGGTCGCGCCGTCGTCCAGCTCGGCGCCGACCGCGGCCAGCAGATCCTCCGGCTCGACCGGCTCGTGCATCCGCGGAAAGTACCGGCCTCGTGGCGCCAGGAACCGGCCGGCCGCGACGACTACCGGTCGATCGTGGTCCTGGGTGGCTGCCAGCTTCAGGGTGACCGTCCGGTCGCCGCCGACGTCACGCACCGCGCTTACCCCGGCGGCGGCGAGTTCCTCGAGCCGCTCGCCGGCGAAGTCGGCCCCGAACAGCCGCGGCCCGAGCTCGTCCGTGCCCACGGTGAGGTGGCAGTGCGAGTCCACCAGCCCTGGTATGCCGTACCGCCCGGGCAGCATGTCCGCGTCGCCGGACCGGCCGAACTCGAGCCGGGCCGTGTCGCCGGCCGGGAGGACGGTTCCTTCGAACACCCAGGTCGCCATGATGGCCATCCTGCCGTACAGGAGATCAATGTCACGCGGCTCCCGGGGGGCTTCCGGGGCGAGTTATTCGCCGGTGAGGCCGTCGATGCGTTCGCGGAGGAGGTCGGCGTGGCCGTTGTGCCGGGCGTACTCCTCGATCATGTGGATGTAGAGGTAGCGCAGCGAGTAGTCGCTGCCTCGTACTCGCGGCTCGAAGGAACGTGTGGTCGAGGTCGTAGCCCGGACGGCGAGCTCGTCGGAGGCCTGGTCACGTCTCGCCGGAAGTCGCGAGGTCCTGCTCGGCCTGGGCCGGGTCGACCAGGTCGAAGTCGCCGTCCGGGTGCTCCGTCGGTCCAGTACTTCGAGCTCGACCGGGAGCTGCCGGCGAGGCCGCGCTGGAACCAGTACCGCTCGACCTCGGTCAGGTGCCGGACCAGCCCGATCAGCGTCATGCTCGGACGGTTCGGCACTCGCTGTGACCAACTGCTCACCGGTCAGGCCCGGCGACCTTCCACAGCAGGGTGCCGCGGTGGAAGTCGAGAAAGCCCTGCAGCAGTTCGCGTTCAGCCCGCGATCGTGCGGCGGATCCGACCCGGGAGTCCTCGGCTGTGCGTCACGCGCTGAGACCTAGTGGTAGCGCCGAGCAGGGCCTGCGAATACTGCCGGGGCTCGGCCCTGGGTGACGTACACTGTCCGTGACGGCCCGCCCAGTTCTGCCTCGGGCCGGTGAGCGCATACCTGCGCCAGCAGTCGACCACCACGCGCCGCGGCCCACTGGCCGCGCCGGGCAGGACGACCCCCGACTTTTTGGAGTACCACATGGCGGCACGCCGCCCCAGTCCAGATCCACGCACGTCCACTTCCACCGCAGTCCCACGAACCAGCAGTCCCAGCAGCCCGCGCCGCCAGCGCGACCGGTGCGGCGTCGACGGCTCCGCCGCCGGGCCGTCCGCGCCGCCCGCCGACGGCGGTCCGGCCCGACCGGCGCAGCCCGACCGCGACGACCGCCGCCACGAGCACGTCGTACGACGAGGTCGAGCACGATGGTGGTTCCGGACGACCTGACGTTCGCCGAGCTCGGCGTACCCGGTCCGCTGGTGACCGCGCTCGCCGCCGCCGGGATCGACGAAGCCGTTCCCGATCCAGGCGGCCACGCTGCCGGACTCGCTGGCCGGCAAGGACGTTCTCGGTCGCGGCCGGACCGGTTCCGGCAAGACCTACGCGTTCGTGCTGCCGGTGCTGGCCCGGCTCGCCGCGCAGCACGCCGAAGCGCCGGCCGAACCAGCCCGCGCGCGCTGATCCTGGCGCCGACCCGGGAGCTGGCCACCCAGATCCAGGCCTCGATCACGCCGCTGGCCGACGCGCTCGACCTGCGCACGATGACGATCTTCGGCGGCGTCGGTCACGGCCCGCAGATCACCGGCCTGCGCAACGGCGTCGACATCGTCGTCGCCTGCCCCGGCCGGCTCGAGGACCACGTCAAGGCCGGTCACGCGAAGCTCGACGCGGTCGAGATCACCGTGCTCGACGAGGCCGACCACATGGCCGACCTCGGCTTCCTGCCCGCCGTCCGGCGGATCCTCGAGGCGACCCCGGCCGACGGCCCAGCGGCTGCTGTTCTCGGCCACGCTGGACGCCGGCGTCGACGTCCTGGTCAAGCGGTTCATGACCAACCCGGTCACGCACAGCGTCGACTCGGCCCAGTCGCCGGTCGCGAAGATGACCCACCACGTGCTGCACGTCCAGCCCGACACCCGGCTGCCGGTGCTGGTCGACCTGACCGCCGCGCCCGGCCGGACGCTGGTCTTCACCCGGACCAAGTACGGCGCCAAGTCGCTCACCAAGAAGCTCATCGCCTCAGGGCGTCCCGGCCGTCGAGCTGCACGGCAACCTGTCCCAGGGCGCCCGCACCCGGAACCTGGAGGCCTTCTCCGACGGCTCGGCGAACACGCTGGTCGCCACCGACATCGCGGCGCGCGGCATCCACGTCGACGACATCGCGCTGGTGATCCACGCCGACCCGCCGATCGAGCACAAGGCCTACCTGCACCGCTCCGGCCGCACCGCCCGCGCCGGCGCCGAGGGCACCGTCGTCACGCTGATGACGGACGACCAGGTCCGCGACGTCCGGGACCTGACCCGCAAGGCCGGCATCGCCGCCGAAGGTCACCAAGCTCCGCACCGGCGACCCGCTGCTGGCCGAGCTGGCCCCGGGCGAGCGCACCTTCGTCGAGCCGGCCGGTCAGGTCCGCGTCCAGTCGGAGCGCGTCGACGGGCTCGGCGCGGTCGCGGATCGGGCCGGGGCAATCGGCCGTCGGCGCGGTCGGGCTCCGGTCGGACCGGCGACCGGTCCGGCGGTCAGCGGCCGGCCGGGTTCGCGGCAAGCGGTGCGGCCAGGCGGCTCGCAAGGCCGGTCGCGCGGCGCGCGGTCGCGGCCGCTCCAGGTGCGCGCGAGCTCGCCGAAGACCTACAGCACCACCACGCCGGGAGCGGCCGCTCGCCCGGCCGGTGCCGCCGCGTTCTCCGCCGGCACGCGCGCCGGCAGCTCCCGTCGAGGTCGCTGACCACCGAAAGGCCCAGTCGCTCCGACTGGGCCTTTCGTGCGCTATGACTAGAGCATGGAGGAGGCGCGGTGATCAGGACTGTTCTCGGAGACCTCGCGCCGGACGCCCTCGGCGTGTGTGACTCCCATGACCATCTGTTCTTCCGTACGGCGGTCCTCCCCGGACAGGAGCTGGACGACGAGGCAGCCGCGCTGGCCGAGGTGCGTGCGTTCGCGGACGCCGGCGGGCAGGCGCTCGTGCAGTGGACACCGCACGGACTGGGTCGCCGGGCCGACCTGTTGCCCGGGATCTCAACCCGCACAGGGATTTCGCTGGTTGCGGCGACCGGACTGCACCGGCGCGAGCACTACCCGGAGGGCTTCGTCGACAAGGTCCGGGATCAGCTGGCCGAGATCTTCGTGCGTGAGCTGACCGTTGGCATCGGCAACAGTTCGATCCGGGCCGGACTGATCAAGGTGGCCGGCGGGTTCCATGTCCTGGACGAGCACGCCGACCTGGTGCTGCGGCCGCGGCCGAGGCACACCACCTGACCGGTGCGGCGATCGCGGTCCATCATGAGCTCGGCACCGCGCCGGACGCCGTCCTGGATCTGCTGATCGACAAGCTCGACGTCCATCCGATGGCGGTGATCCTCGGGCATCTGAACCGGTTCCCGGATCATCGCGCGCATCTCGAACTGGCTGAGCGGGGCGCGTGGCTGGCGTTCGACGGGCCGTCACGGGCCAACCATGCGACCGATCCCCGGTTGATCGACTGCCTGGCTTCGCTGGTCGACGCCGGGTACGCCGACCGGTTGCTGCTCGGCGGCGACACCACGACCGTCCAGGCTCGCGGCGCGACCGGTGAGGGGCCGGGCATGGCGTATCTGCTCACGCATCTCAAACCCCGGATCGAACGCCACCTAGGGGCCGACGTGGCGGACGCCATCTTCACCGCCAACCCGGCGCGCGCCTTCAGCACCGACTGGCGAGCCTGACGGTACCGTTCCGCGCATGAGTCTCGTCGCGCAGATCTTCGTCGCCCTGGCTGGGCGTCTTCCACCTCGCGGTCTTCGCCATGGAGAGCCTGCTGTTCCGCAAGCCGAGCACCTACCAGCGGTTCCTGGTCAAGGACCGAGGCCGAGGCCGACGTCGCCCGGCCCTGGGCGTTCAACCAGGGCTTCTACAACCTCTTCCTGGCGATCGGCGCGCTCGGCGGCCTGATCGCCGGCGGCGACAAGGGTCACGCGATCGCGCTGTTCGCCTGCGCCTGCATGGCCGGCGCCGGCATCGTGCTGATCGCCTCGGACCGCCGGATGGCCCGCGCCGCCGCCCTGCAGGCGGTGCCGCCGATCGTCGCCCTGGTCCTCGCCGCCGTTCCTGAACCTTCGAGTGCTCTTGAATGGTGCTTGACTTCAAGTGCACTTGATGTCCGAGGGTCCTCGGCATGACCACCACGGCTGACGAGCCCGCACGACCGGTCCAGACGGCACCGCACCTCGACGACGTCGGCGTGCTCGTCGCCGGAGTACCGGGCCCTGACGGTCGGGATGGTCGCGCTGATCACCCTGGTCGCGTTCGAGTCCCTCGCGGTCACCACCGCGATGCCGACCGTCGCGCAGGCGCTGGACGGACTGTCGCTTGTACGCGCTCGCCTTCGGCGGCCCGCTGGCCTCCGGTGTCGTCGCGATGGTCGTCTCCGGGACCTGGAGTGATCTGCAAGGGCCCGACCCGGCCGCTCTGGCACGGGACCGCCTGGTTCCTGGCCGGCCTGATCATCGCCGGGCTCGCGCCGACCATGGAGGTACTGGTCGTCGGACGGATCATCCAGGGCTTCGGCGCCGGCCTGCTGACGGTCGCCCTGTACGTCGTGGTCGGGCACCTCTACCCGGCCGCGCTCCGGCCACGGATCTTCGCCGCCTTCGCGACCGGCTGGGTCGTCCCGTCGCTGGTCGGTCCCGCGATCGCCGGCCTGATCGTCGAGCACGCCAGTTGGCGGATCGTGTTCCTCGCCGTACCGGCGATGGCGATCCCGGCCGCGCTGGTGATGCGGCCCGGTCTGGCCCACGTGCGCCTGTGCACGAGGCCACGGCCGGGCCGGCTCTGGGATCGGCGGGCCTGTGGGCGGTCGCGGCGGCGGTCGGCGTCGGCCTGCTGCACTACGGTGGTCAGCAGCGCGGCGTACTCCAGGTCGGTCCTGCTGGTCGTCGGGTTGGCCGGTGTGATCGTGTTCGCGCCACGGCTGCTGCCCAGTGGGACGTTCGCGATCCGCGCGGTCTGCCGGCGGTGATCGCGCTGCGCGGTCTGGTCGCGGCTGCCGGCTTCGGTGCCGAGGTGTTCCTGCCGCTGATGCTGACCCGCGAGCGTGGCCTCTCGCCGGCGCTTCGCGGGTCTGGTGCTGACCGTCAGCGCGCTCAGCTGGACCGCCGCCTCGTGGTACCGCGGCCGCGCCGCACCAGCCGTTCTCGCACGCGGTCTTCCTGCAGGCCGGGATGGTCGTCGATCGTGCTCGGTATCGTCGCCGCGACGCTGACGCTCAACCACGCACGTCCCGGTCCTGGTCGGCATCCTCGGCTGGGGCCTGACCGGTCTCGGCATGGGTACCGTGTTCCCGACGCTCTCGGTGCTGGTGCTGGAGTACTCGAGCCGCGACGAGCAGGGTGCGAACAGCTCCGCCCTGCAGCTGAGCGACTCGTTGTCCACGGCAACGGTCCTGGCCGTCGGCGGCTCGCTGTTCGCCGCGATCGAGCCGCACTCCGCGATCACGGCCTACCTGATCGCCTTCGGTCTCCCGGCGCTGCTCGCGCTGCTCGGCGTACTGGCGGGCCGGCGGACCGCTCGGTAGAGCGCGCTACTCCTTCGAGCCGGTGACGGCGATGCTCGCGCCGAGGCCGATGATCATCAGGCCGCCGGTGCCGCCGACCAGCTCGAGCCGGCGCGGCGAGCGGGCGAACCACTCGCGGGCGGTGCCGGCGACGAGGGCCCAGACGCTGTCCGAGCAGAGCGCGATCAGGATGAAGATCAGGCCGAGCAGCAGGATCTGGAGCGAGGCCGGGCTGCTCGCGCTCTTGTCGACGAACTGCGGCAGTACGGCGGCGAAGAACACCGCCGTCTTGGCGTTGGTGAGCCCGACCAGGAAGCCCTGCCGCACCGTCCGGCGGCTGTTGCCCGGCTTCACGCCGCTCGTCATCGCCTCGACCAGCGACTTCCGGGTGCGGAACGCGTGCACGCCGAGATAGATCAGGTACGCCGCTCCCGCCAGCTTCACCGACGGTCAGGGCGATCGCGCTGGCGGCGATCAGCGTGCCGAGGCCGAGCGCGACCAGCGACGAGCAGCACCGAGGCGCCGATGGTGTTGCCGACCATCGTCAGCACCGCCTCCCGCCGCCCGACGGCGAGCGCCCGTCCGACGATGAACAGCACACTCGGACCGGGGACGACGATGATGATGAACGCGGTGATCGCGAACGCGACCAGATGATGAGCGGACGGCATCTCCTCAGAGTAGGTGCGATCCGATCGCGCCGCACTACAGAATTCGCCGGGTGGGAAAGATCACCGCCGCGCCGTGATCCGTTGACCGTGGTCGGAGCGGGCCCTACGGTTCGAGGGACAACCTGCGGTGCCATGAGGGAAGCCGGTGAGAGTCCGGCACGGCCGCGCCACTGTGAGCGAGCTCTGCTCGTGAGTCAGGACGCTCGGGCATCAGCAGCCTTTCGAAGGGGACGCGCACTTCCCCAGGAGGTTCAGATGGCAGCTCCTGCCCGCACGGTCGCCGTACCGGCCATCTCACCCCGGCTGCTCGCCGTCGCGCTGCTCAGCGTCGGCCTGATGCTTCTGCTCGCCTACCTGGTCGCGTTCGACCAGGGCGCCGTCTCCCAGTCCGGGCATGTACCTGCACGAGCTGATGCACGACGGCCGCCACCTGCTCGGCGTCCCTGCCACTAGCTGCCCCCTGACGACAGGACTCCATGCGCACCTTCGGATCGCTCCTGGTGCGCGGACTGATCGTCGGACTCTTCGCCGGCCTGCTGGCCGGAACCTTCGCGTACGTGATGGGCGAACCGCGCATCGACGCCGCGATCGCGATCGAAGAGGCCGCCGTGCCGCGCACACCCATGACCTGGCGGCGACGACCGTCCCGGCCGCCGAAGAGAAGCCGCTCGTCAGCCGTGACGGCCAGCGAGCCGGCCTCTTCCTCGCCACCACCCTGTACGGCGTGGCCCTCGGCGGCATCTTCGCCGTCGGGTTCACGCTGCTCCGGCGCAAGCTGCGGACCGGCAACGACTCGTACGCCGCGCTCGGCCTGGCCGCGGCCGGCTTCGTCGGGATCGTGCTCGTGCCGTTCCTCAAATACCCGCCGAACCCACCGGCGGTCGGTGATCCCGAGACACGATCACCCGGCGGACCGTGACCTATCTCCTGACGCTGGTGATCGGCCTGCTCGCGGTCTGGGCCGGTGTCGCCGCGTCCCGCTGGGCAGCGCTCGCTACGGCGACCTCGACCCGGCTCGCCGGTGGGCTGATCGCCTTCCTCGTGACGATCGTCGCGGCGTACCTGATCCTGCCGCGATCAACGAGGTGCCGGGGTCGTTCCCCGCTACGCTGCTGTGGCAGTTCCGGTTCGCCTCGCTCGGTACGCAGGCGACGCTGTGGCTCCTGCTCGGATTCGGGTACGCCGCACGGCGGATCGACCGCCGTACCCGCGAGGTGGTCGCCGACGACCGAAGGTGGTCTGCCGCTTGACCACCCGGTCGTTGACGCTGGTCGCCCATGCCCTGACCCCCGCGCTGCGTGGACTCGTCCTCGGCGGCGACGCCGAGCCGGATCCGGCGAGCGTCGAGGCTGCCCGTGGGCTCAAGCTCGACGCCGACGCCGTGTACGCCGGTCCGGAGCGGGCCGCCGTACGGACCGCCGAGGCGCTCGGCCTGACCGCGGTCGTCGAGCCGGCCCTGCGGGACCGCGAGTACGGCGACTGGGGCGGGCGCGAAGCCTCGAGGAGTTGCTGGCGGCCGATCCCGAGCGGGTCTCGGCCTGGCTCGAGCGGCCGCACACCGCGACTCCCGGCGGCGAGACCGAGAACGACGTGCTCACCCGGGTCGCGGACTGGCTCGGCGATCTCGATCAGCCGACCGAGCGATCGTCGTACGGTCATCGCCGTCGTGCACCCGCAGTGGTCCGAGCGATCGTCCTCTACGTCCTCGACGCGCCGGCGGAGTCGCTCCGCCACGTCGACGTCCGTCCGCTCGCCACGGTCAACCTTTCCCTGCACGCCGGTTCTTGGTCACTAGCGTTCCACTGAACGACTGCCTGCGGTTAAGCAGCGACCGTTTGTGTGAACGACTCCTGGGGACGCAAGGCCGGCACCTCGCAGTGTCCGGCGAGAGCTCCGAGATCACCGACTAGCGAATCGCGGCACGGCGTCGCGGGAGTTGGCGCCAAGGTGTATGACGGGGATGTGAACGCTCACCGAAGCCCGCAACTTCCTCCGGTCGGAACTGCTCTCGGTCGCCGCAACGGTGGTGCCGGACCAGACTCCGGCGGTGACGCAGGACGTCGGGCCGGCGAGCCAGGAGGCGCTGTCGGACGACCGCGGTCCGGAGTCGGTCTGCACGATCACGGTCGAGACCGGCGACCCGGCCACCCCCGATCCGGAGGCCAAGATCAGCTTCGCCGCCGAGACCCTCGAGGCCCGCGGCTGGAAGGTCGAGGCCACCCCCGTGGCCGACGGTCACCACCACCTCACCGCCCGCCGGAACGGCTACGACCTCAGCGTCGACGCCCACACCACCGACTGGCGCCTGACCTTCACCGGCCAGACGCCGTACGTCGACGATCTCTAGCCGCACACTCCCGGCCGGTGGGTCGGCGAACGCCCAGCGGGCCCGCGCCTACGCCGTTCGAGGGGTCAACCCCGCAGGTGGTGGGTTGCGGAGGCAAATTTCGGTTCCGCAACCCACGCGCTCAGGGGTTGGCCCCTCAAACGGCGGGCGGCGGGTCCGCAAGACGTCCCGGGGGTTCGGGCTAGCTGGTGGCGGCGCGTTCGGCGGCGCTGCGGAGGACGCAGAACTCGTTGCCTTCGGGGTCGAGCATGACGACGAAGCCGGTGCCGTCGGGCTCGCGGCGGTCGTGCGGCGACGGTGGCGCCGAGCGTCAGCAGCCACTCGACCTCGGCGTCACGAGGGCCGTCCGGCTCGAGGTCCAGGTGGACCCGGTTCTTGACCGCCTTGTCGTCGTTGTTCTGCTCGAACAGCAGCGTCACCGAGTCCGTCGACGACGGCGGCGTACGGGTCGCCGGGCATTGTCGTCGTCGGGGCGCTCGGCCTTCAGCACCTTCAGCCAGAAGCCGGCCAGCTCATAGGGGTCGTGGGTGTCGAACGTCACCGTGCGGACGTGGGAAGTCATGCGGTGACACTACTTGCGGAAGAGCAGGCGGTCCTGCGGAATTGCAGAGTCCAGGTACGGCGTGAAACCGGTGGCGACCGCGATCTCGGTGAGGCCCTCCGCCCGCCAGCGGTGGACGTAGAGGTCCATCGGGAGGCCGCCGTCGGCGTACGAAGTCGCGACGGTGTCGTACGAAGTGCGGATGTTGTCCAGGACTGAGTCACCCGGCCGACCCTAGGGCCGGCCGGGGACAGTTTCAGGCCTTGCCGAGCGTCTGCGTCTGGCGGCCGAGGCCCTGGATCTCGCAGCTCCATCGTGTCGCCGGGCGCCAGGTACGGGAAGCGGCCGGACAGCGCGACGCCCTCCGGGGTGCCGGTGTTGACGATGTCGCCCGGGTCGAGGGTCATGTACTGCGACAGGTCGCGGATCAGCGCCGCCACGGAGAAGATCATGTCCGCGGGTGTTCGAGTCCTGCCGCGGCTCGCCGTTGACCCAGGACTTGCAGGTCCAGGTTCTGCGGGTCGTCGACCTCGTCGGCCGGGACCAGCGCCGGGCCGAGCGGGTTGAACGTCTCGCAGCACTTGCCCTTCGACCACTGGCCGCCGGACACCTCGAGCTGGAAGGCGCGCTCGGACACGTCGTTGGAGACCGCGTACCCGGCGATGCAGGCCAGCGCCTCCTCGTCGGTCTCGACGTACCGGGCGGTCTTGCCGATGACGACGGCGAGCTCGACCTCCCAGTCGGTCTTGGTCGCAGCCGCGCGGCACCAGCACCTCGTCGTACGGGCCGACGACGGTGTTCGGGTGCTTGAAGAAGACGATCGGCTGCTTCGGCGGCTCGGCGCCGGACTCGGCCGCGTGGGCGGCGTAGTTCATGGCCGATGCAGACCACGGCGCCCGGCCTGGCGATCGGGGCGCCGACCCGCAGGCCCTCGACGTCGACGACCGGCAGCGAGCCGGCCTCCAGCGCGGCCCGGGCCCGGGCGATGCCGTCGGCGGCGAGGAAGGCGCCGTCGATGTCGGCGGTGACGGAGCTCAGGTCGTGGACGGTGCCGTCGGCGGCGCGCACGTACGGGCGCTCCTCGCCGACCGCGCCGAGGCGCAGCAGTTCCACAGACTCTCCTGATAGCGGATCGTCTCTTGGTCGAACACGGGCACGCAACCGAGCCCGGGAGGCCTCGATATGCGCCCGCATCGCGGCGGCCGCCTCGGCTGGGTCGCCCTTGCGGACCGCGGTCACGACCGTCTTGTGCTCGCGCAACGCCTTTGTCGCGATGCCGCCACCGTAGTACAGCCGGAACAGGTGCAGATGGCAGTGGGTGCGGGCGAAGGACAGCCGGGCGGTCTCGTTGCCGGACAGCTCCAGCACCAGGTCGTGGAAGCGCTGGTCGTGCGCCGCCATCGCCTTGTAGCTCTCGTAGGCCGGCCGGTCCGGTACGTCGGTGTAGCTCAGCATCTCGGCCTTGAGCCGGACCAGGTCGTCGGCGCCGGCCCGCTCGGCGGCGCGGCCGGCCGCCCACGGCTCGATGTGCAGCCGGAACTCGAACAGGTCCTCGAACTCGGCCCGGGTCAGCCGGGACGACACCCGGTAGCCGCGCAGCGGCTCCTTGATCACCAGCCCGTCGGACTCCAGCCGGGCCAGCGACTCCCGGATCGGGCGTCTGCGAGATGCCCAGCTCGCGGGTCAGCGCGTCGATGTTCAGCCGGGTGCCCGGCTCGACCACGCTGTCCATGATCAGGCCCTTGACCGTCTCGTAGACGTCGTCGCTCAGTACCTGTCGCTGGGGCAGGCGCGTGAGCTGCCCCGCCAGACCCACATGCGCATCCGTCACGGTCGCTCCTCCCGAGAGCCCATTCTGCCTGACCCGCATCGTTACCCGGACCGAGTCTTGACGGGTCCAGTGTGAAGCGGCAGCATCAGATTCGCAATATCCTATAGGATCTGGAGCGTCCCATGACCGCGTTGCCCCGCCGGACCCCAGTTCCGGCGAGTACGGCGATCATCCGCGCCGAGGCCTACCTGGTCGACCTGGAGGTCGAGACGGTCCGCACCGATGCGGTCCAATCGTTCCTCAAGCAGGAGACCATCTTCGTGTCGGTGGAGACCGCGGACGGGCTGACCGGCCTCGGATACTCCTACACGATCGGCACCGGCGGCACCGCCGTACTGGCGTTGCTGCGGGACCATCTGCTGCCCCGACTCGTCGGCGCGGACGCGCGGAACATCGAGTCACTCTGGTCGGACCTGTTCTGGTCGACCCACGCGACCACGGTCGGTGCGATCACGTCGCTCGCCTTGGCGGCCGTCGACACGGCGTTGTGGGATCTGCGCTGTCTGCGAGCCGATGAACCGCTGTGGCGGCTGGCCGGTGGGTATCGGCAGCGGGTGCCGCTCTACGACACCGAGGGCGGCTGGTTGCATCTGACAACGGATGAGCTGGTTGCGGGCGCGCTCGCGTCGCAGAAGGCCGGCTGGCCCGGAGTCAAGCTCAAGGTCGGCAAGCCACGGGTGCACGAAGATCTGGAGCGACTGCAGGCGGTCCGGGACGCCGTGGGGCCGGCCCTGGACCTCATGGTCGACGCCAACCAGTCGATGACCTACCCCGAAGCCCGTCGGCGGGCCGCAGCCTTCGAGGCGGTGGATCTGTCGTGGTTCGAGGAGCCCTTGCCGGCGGATGACATATCCGGGCATGGTCGGCTGGCGTCGTCGACGTCGATCCCGATCGCAGTGGGCGAGTCGCTGTACTCCGTCTCGCAGTTCCGGGAGTACGTCGCGTCCGGTGGCGCCGGGATCGTCCAGGTCGACGTGGCTCGGATCGGCGGGATCACGCCGTGGTTGAAGGTCGCGCATCTGGCCGAGACATTCAACCTCGAGGTGTGCCCACACTTCCTGATGGAACTACATGTCAGCCTGACGGCCGCCGTACCCAATGGTCGCTATGTCGAGCACATCCCGCAGTTGCGGGCGATCACGTCGACCGAGATGGCGATCGTCGACGGGCACGCGGTCGCGCCGGACACGCCCGGTCTGGGCATCGACTGGGATCAGGACGCGATCGACGATCGACGGGTTGGCTGAGTCGGCAAGACATCCGCCTCAGCCAGGCAGAAAGGATAATGGCGGCATGAGCAGAGTCGACGCCCATCACCACATCTGGGACCTGACCGTCCGCGAGCAGACCTGGATGGTCGGCCCGGAGCTCGATCCGATCCGGCGCAACTTCTCCATCGACGACCTGGCTCCCCATGCCGCCGCGGCCGGCATCACCGCGACGGTCCTGGTCCAAACCGTCGGCCTGGTGGACGAAACCGTCGAGTTCCTGGAGGTTGCCGCCAGCAACGACCTGGTGGCCGGCGTCGTCGGCTGGGTCGACCTCACCGCCGCTGATGTCGCCGACATGCTGGACGGTTTACGCGAGCGTCCCGACGGCTCGTACCTGAAGGGCATCCGCCACCAGGTCCACGACGAGCAGGACGTCGACTGGCTTCTCCGCGACGACGTCCAACGCGGCCTGTCCGCCGTGGCCGACGCCGGCTTGGCGTACGACCTCCTCACCAAGACCCCCCACCTCCCCGCCGCGATCCAGACCGTCCGCAACCTCCCGCAGCTGACCTTCGTGATGGACCACATCTCCAAGCCCGTGATCGGGGAACCACTGGAGCCGTGGGCGACCCAGCTCCGCGAGCTCGCCGCTCTCCCCAACGTGACCTGCAAACTCTCCGGCATGGTCACCGAAGCCTCCTGGACCGACTGGAAACCCACCGACCTCCAGCCGTACGCCGACGTCGTCCTGGACGCCTTCGGTCCGGACCGAGTCATGTTCGGCTCCGACTGGCCAGTCTGCCTACTGGCCGCGTCGTACGCCGAGGTAGTCGAAACCGCCGAAACCCTCACAGCCTCCTTGACCCCCACGGAACGCGAAGCCGTCTTCACCACCACCGCCACCAACACCTACAAGCTCTAACCGCTCCGCGGCGGGGCGAACTCGAGCTGTTTGGCGTGCTCTCCGCCGAGCAGGTGGGAGACACGAAGTCGAAGAACTCGACAGCGATCCGGCAGCTCGGATCATCGTCGGGATCGGTCACTTTGTGCACGAGATCCGTACGCCGAGGCCGTCGGCGTACGCATTTGGCGCACAAAGTCGACCCGCCGGCCCGAATTGGGCACCCACGGAAACGGCACAAGAGCCGGATCTCCGCTGACCTTGCCCGCGATCACGGCTGAACGGATGGACCGAACTCCACGCGGACGCCGAGGAGGCGGATCGGGCGGCGGAGTTCGAACTTGTCGAGGAGGGCCAGGGCGGTGGTGGCGATGACCTCGGGGTCCTGGGTGACTTCGGGGAGTTTGCGGCTCTTGATCGGGGTGTAGAAGGTGATGAAGCGGACCTTCACCCAGATGCGCTGGATGGTTCGGCCCTCGGCAACGATGTCCCGGGTGACGTCGACGGCGATGCGGCGGAGTTCCTTCTCCACGTCGGCCCGTTCGACCAGGTCTTCGGGGAAGGTTTCCTCGCGGCTGCGGGAGACGGGCTCTCGGGGTACGTCGGTCACCTCTGTGTCGCCGAGTCCGCGGCCGAGGGCGGCGTACCACGCTCCCATCTTCGGACCGAAGCGCTTGCGCAGGTCGTCGAGGTCGGCGGCGGCCAGGTCGGCGACGGTGAACAGGTCGAGTTCGTTGAGGTTGCGCTCCATCCGGCTGCCGATGCCCCAGAGTTCGCGAACCGGCCGGTGGTCCATCACCTCGCGCCAGTTCGCGCCGGTCAGTCGATAGACGCCTGGCACATCGGCGGGTGCATCGGTCGTACGCGCGCCCTCGAAAGGCTCCGCGTGGGATCGCGGGTGCTTGGCGAAGTTGGTGGCCAGCTTGGCGCGGGTCTTGTTGTCACCGATGCCGATCGAACAGGTCAGCGAGGTCCGGGCCTGCACGGCCGCGCGAAGGTCGGCGGCGAGCTGTTCGGGATCGTCGGTCTCCGCGCCGACGAAGCACTCGTCCCAGCCCCACACCTCGACCACCACGGGGAACGACCGCAGCGTGTCCATCACCTCGGTCGACGCCGCCTCGTAGGTCGCCGGATCAGTTGGTAGGAAGACAGCCTGTGGACACTTCTTGTACGCCGCCCGCACCGGCATCCCCGAGTGCACGCCGTACTCGCGTGCCTCGTACGACGCGGTCGCGACCACCTGCCGTGGTTGCGTCGGATTGCCCGACCCACCGACCACGACCGGCAGTCCGCGCAGCTCCGGCCGCCGCCGGATCTCCACAGCCGCGATGAACTGATCCATGTCCACGTGCAGGATCCACCAACTCATCGCGGCACCACGTCAGAGTTCCTTGCGCATCTGCTGGGAGGTGACGGTGTAGCCGAGAGACTCGTAGAGGCTGATGGCCGTGGAGTTGTCGCCGAAGACGTTGAGGTCCACCCGGCTGTACCCGAGCCGGCGGCACTCCTCCTCGCAGGCCAGCATGATCGCGCGGCCGTGGCCCTTGCCCCGGTGCTCGGCGTCGACCTCGATGCCGTAGATGAACGCCCCCCGCGGTCTGATGCTGATCCACAGGCTGCCGACCGGCTCGTCGCCGGTGAAGGCCAGCCAGATCAGGTGGTTCTCGGTGGCATGCCCGGCCGGCAGCAGTCTGTCGGTCTCGCGGTAGGCGAAGTCGAGTGCCTCGGCCGGGCTCATCCCCTGAGCCGGGCCGATCCCGGCCGCGAACGACGCGGCGGCGTGGTCTCTCCAGTTCGCGAACTCGGCATCGGTGATCGGGCGGAGGGTCACCAGTGTGGTGGTCACGTGCTGACGATAGTCCGCCCGAGGGTTTGCCGACGGGTACCGGCACAAGTGGCCGCGGTTGTGGACCCAGCCGCGTGAATCGAACGATGCCGAGGTGTCTGACCATGACAGCGCTGCCGAGACCCCAGCCATGAGGCGCCGCAAACCGCCCGCCGGCGCGGTGAGCAAGGCCCCGGAAGGCCTGCCGTCGCCGCTGATCGAGAACTGGGCCTGGCAGGATCACGCCGCCTGCGCGGACGTCGATCCAGACCTGTTCTTCGCCGCCGAGTCCGAACGCGGCCCACACAAGCACGCCCGCGAGGTGGTCGCCAAGTCCCTCTGCAAGACCTGCCCGGTACGGCGTGAATGCCGCGAACACGCGCTCGTCGTCGGGGAGATGTACGGCGTGTGGGGCGGCACCACCGAGGAAGAACGCGAGCCCGGCCTGCACGCCCGTCGTCATTAGTCTGTCGGCATGGAGCTGACCTTTGAGCTGGCGGAGAAGGTACTCGCGGCGCAGCCGTTCAGTGTGCTGCTCGGCGCCCGCCTGACCTCGTTCGGTGCGGGTGAAGCGACTCTCGAGCTCGACATCCGCGACGATCTTCGGCAGCAGAACGGCTACCTGCACGGCGGCGTCCTCGGGTACGCGGCCGACAACGCCATCACGTTCGCGGCCGGTACGGCGCTCGGCCCGGAGGTGCTGACCGGCGGCTTCACGATCAGCTACCTCCGCCCGGCCCAGGGCACCGTCCTCCGGGCCGAGGCGAAGGTAGCCCACGCAGGCAGCCGGCAGGCGACCTGCACGTGCGAGCTGTCGACCGTCGACGAGACCGGCGCAACCACGCTGTGTGCTATCGCGCAGGGCACCGTCATCGCCCTGCGTCGATAACGGTCAGTCGAAGAGCTCCTCCAGGAAGGACTTCTTCTTCTTGCGCGGGTACTGGTTCCCGTACCGCGGATCGTACTTACGGTCGCTGTCGTAATGCCGGTCGTCGTCGTACCGGCGATCGTTGTCGTACCGCCGGTCGTCGTACCGCTTCTTCTCCTCGTACCGCGGCTGCTCCTGCTGCTGCGGCGGCGCGTTGTACCGCAGCTCGGCATCCACGAGCCGCTCCAGCTCACCCCGATCGAGGAAGATCCCGCGGCACTCACCGCACTGGTCGACAGTGACGCCACTGCGTTCGTACGTTCGCATACCGCCCCGGCACTTGGGACACGTCAAGCTCTCCATCCAGCAACCCTAAGTGACGAAATCCGCGCAATACCGCGCTTTCAGCCAACTCTCAGGAACTTCGGAGGACAACTCTCAGACACCGCCGCAGTACTGGTTGGCCTCTGCAACCAACCACCCGATGTCAGGGTGTCGACAGCCGATCGACAACACCCGGCACACGCTCCACGAGGTGCTCGCGACCACCTGGTGGCTCGTACGGCTCGGGCCAGAAGTCGGTGATCCGGGTGATCAGCCCGTCGTGGAGCTCGAAGTACACGAGTCCGACCAGCTCCTGGTCACCGACGGTGAAGTTCATCGACCCGGCCGCCGTCGTCCCGTCCGCGATCAGCCGGGTCACCGTGCAGATCCAGTCGCCCGGGTACTCCCGGTTGAACCGGAGGTACCTCTCCCGCCCCGAGATCCGCTCCCGGGTCTGCGGCATCTCGTACACCACGTCCGCGCTGAGCACGGTCCCGAACGCGTCCCACTCGCGCGCCGCCATCGTCGCGAAGTACCGCCGCACCACATCCCGGGTCCGCGCCGTCTCGTCCATGCCGCGAACGTTAGACCGACCCACCGACAGACCAGCCGTGCGCCGCGTGTTCTTCCTTTTGACTTGAGCGTACAGGCGCCGACTGGGCTGGCCGGGTGTTATCCACAGGTCACTTGAAGCGGGCGAGGAAGTTCTGCAGGATCGGGCCGGCGGCCTGTGGAGCCGGACTCGCCGCCTTCGACGATGACGGCGAAGGCCACGTCGCCGCGGTAGCCGACCATCCAGCCGTTGGTGACGACCTTGCCGCTTGGAACGACCTCGGCGGTGCCGGTCTTGGCGGCGACGGCGCCGTTGCCGGCCAGGACGCTTCGCGGTGCCGCCGGTGACCGTCGTCCGCATGAAGGTGCGCAGCGCGGCGACTGTTGCCGCGGGCAACGGAGAGGCCGCAGGGCCGGCCGCGTCCTTGCCCGGTACCAGGACCGGCTTCATCGCGGTACCGTGGTTCGACCGTGGCGGCGATCAGCGCCATCTGCGAGCGGGCTCGCCGTCACCGTGCCCTGGCCGATCATCGACGCGGCCTCGGCGACGTCGTCCTTCGGCGCCGGCACCTGACCGCCGTACGCCGAGATCGACAGCTTGAGGTCCTGGCCGATCCCGAACATCGCCGCGGCCTTCGTCATCGCCGTCCTTCGGCAGCCGGCCGTGCTGCGAGATGAACGCGGTGTTGCAGGACTCGTTGAACGCCTTCTGCATCGTGCCGCGCCGTACGCCGCCAGACCGTCGTAGTTCTTGAACGTCTTGCCGAACACGTTGATCGTGTTCGTGCACGGCAGCGCGGTCGCCGCGGTCTCACCGCTGCCCAGCAACGCCGCCGAGGTGACGATCTTGAACGTCGACCCGGGCGCGTAGCGACCCTGGAAGGCGCGGTTGTAGTTCGTCGCCGGTCGGGCCGTTCGCCGCGGCCAGGATCTGTCCGGTCGAGGCCTGGACGGCGACCAGCGACGCGGGCAGCTTGCTCGTCGCGAGCGCGGCCTCGGCGTCACCGCTGCATGTTCGCGTCGAGGGTGGTCTTGACCGGCTTCCCGGCGGTGCCCTTCTGGCTGAAGACCGTCTTGATCGTCAGCTTGGTCTTGCCGTCCCGCAGCGTCACGGTGCCGCCCGGCGTCCCGGCGAGCTGCTGCTGGAACGCGTACTGCAGACCGGTCGTGCCGACCTGGTCCTGCGCGGACGCGGTCGGACCGGCGTTCTTCAGGGTCTCCGCGGTCGCCGTCTTCATCGTGCCGAGCACCGACCGGGCGAAGGTCGCCGTCTCCGGCAGCGACTGCGTGCCGCCCATCGTCAGCACGCCCGGCAGCTTGCCCATGGTCGGGCGCAGCTTCTCCCACTGCTCGGCCCGGATCGTGATCGCGTCGACGAACTGGCCGGCCGGCGCCGCCTTCGCGCGGACGACGAGCTTCGCGCCGTCCACCTGGAGGTTCTTCGTGAACGCGGCGTACGTCGCCGGCGTGGCCACGTTGCCCGAGGCGACCCCGACGATCACGACCGGGCGGTTCGCGGTCAGCGCGCTCGCCGTTGCGGTCCAGGATCGAGGCGCGCGCAGGCAGCGCGCGGACCCGCTTGAGGTAGTTCGCGTCACCGAGCCCGGGGTAGATGGTGTCGCCGGAGGCCTTGATCTTCCAGGCGTCGGCGGTCTTCACGGCGGTCGCCGTACTGGTCCACTTCATCGTGCCGATGCCGCGGAGCATCGGCCTCGACGGCGAGGTCCTGCGTGCAGTTGTTGCCGTCGCTGCACTTCGGGTCGCCCTGCGGTGTCACCGTCACGGTGCTGCGCGACCAGGGCGGTGTCGACGTCGTCGAGCCGCTTGCCGAACATGGTCGGATTGTCGGTCAGCGCCGCCGCCGCGTCGGGCTTCCCGTCCGGCGCCCAGGCCTTCACCCAGGCGTCGGCGAACGCTTGACCACGGCCGCGGAGGCCTGCTTCTCGTCGTTCGGGTCCGGCTTGCCGTCGCTGCCTGCACTCTGCTGTCGGAGCAACCAGCGGTGATCAGCAGAGCTACTCAGACAGACGATGGCAGTGGTTCGCTTCACGTTCCCAACTCTCGCACGGCGACGGATGGACACCCGACACAGTCTTCGGCGTGTGGTTTGGCAACCACGAGGGTGAAACTACTCAGCCCACCCAACTACGACGCTCGTACGCGCGCAGGAGTTGGCATCGAACCGGTGAATCGCCGGGCTGGATCGGGGGCAAGACGCAGAACGAATCGGGTTGCGGTGGTCCAGCTCGATTCTGGGACGATCACCTGCGGCGTATTCTGCAGCCTTGTGACCCGCCTTGCTCTGCACAGCCGGCTGATCCCCGGGACCGAAGAGGCCTACGAGATCGAGCACGCTCGTGTCTGGCCGGAACTGATCAGCGCGATGCACGCGGCCGGCATCACCGACTGGTCCATCTGGCGCAGTGGCCGTGACCTCTTCCACCTGGTCGTGTCCGACGACTTCGAGGCCGCCGTCGCGCAACTGAAGAACGATCCGGTCGACCAGCGCTGGCAGCAGCACATGAGCCAGTTCGTCGAGGGCTTCGCCCAGAACCCGGAAGGCGTCGCCGGCCAGTCCCTGCGCCATGTCTGGACAATGAGCGAACAGCAGGACTGAGGACCGGATCCCCAGCCCATCACAACCGACGCCGGCTGCGTGGGCTGAGCGGCGTCGCACCCATGGCGCCCTCATTGTGATGGCCTGGCGGTCCGCCTCTAGTCCGACATCTCCCAAACCAGGACCTCGGCACCGCCGGGGCCGGCGGTGAGGCGGCGGCCGTCCGCGTCGGTCAGGCGTACGGCGTCCGCGGTGCCGAGGTCGCCGGCGTCCTCGAGGGTTGCTGTGCCGAGGGCGACGAAGAGATGCAGGTACGGCGCTGCCGGCAAGTCGACCGTTTGGCCGGCAGCCAGCCGCGCGACGGAGAGACCGGCGCCGCCCTGGTTGATCCGGATCGCCGTGTTGGTCGCGTGTTTGGGCAGGCCGGACGCGATCGGGACCAGCTCGCCGCTCGTCAGGTCGACGTCGGCCTGCTGGTACGACGGCGGTAGGTCGAACCGGTCCGGCCGGACCCACATCTGCACGTAGTGGACCGGCTCGCCGGCGTCGTTCCACTCGGAGTGGCGGATCCCGGAGCCGGCGCTCATCCGTTGGGCCAGACCCGGGTAGACGACTCCGCTGTTCCCCTCGCGAATCCCGGTGCACGAGAGCACCACGCAGTACCCAGGTGACGATCTCCAGGTCCTGGTGCGGATGAGTCTCGAATCCGGTGCCGGGGGCAACCGTCTCGTCGTTGTGCGCGAGCAGGAACCCGAACCCGACGTTCGCCGGATCGTAGTGCGGCCCGAACGAGAACGAGTGCCGCGAGTCCAGCCACTCACTCGACGTCCGGAACCGCTCGTCCGCCCGCCGGATCTCCATGCTCATGACACCTAGTAAAAGGGACTGCGCCGCTCGGTGGGCGGCGCAGTCCCGGATGGTGGGTGGCTGGGGTCAGCCGGTGGGGTTGCCGTTGTCGGAGCCCAGGGTGGCGGTGATCGACTGGGATTGGCCGCCGCGGGTGATGGTGAGCTTCACCTGATCGCCCGGGCGGTGCGAACGGACCGCGGCGACCAACGCGTCCCCTGACGCGATCGCCTTGCCGTCTACAGCGGTCACCACATCACCCGCCTGCAGGCCGGCCTTGTCCGCCGCACCGCCGGACGTCACCTCGCCGAGGCGTGCTCCGTTGCGAGAGCCCGTCGGAAGACTGCGCGTCGCCGACCGTCACACCGAGCCGCGCATGCGTGGCCTTGCCCTTGGCCACCAGCTCGTCGATGATCGGCTTGGCCTGGTCGATCGGGATAGCGAAGCCCAGGCCGATGTTGCCGCCTTCGGATTGTCCCGATCCGCCGGCGGTCTTGATCGCGCTGTTGATTCCGACCACCTGGCCGGCGAGGTCGATCAGGGCGCCGCCCGAGTTACCGGGGTTGATCGCGGCGTCCGTCTGGATTGCTGGGAAAACCGTCGTACTGTCCTGCTGCTCGTCGCCCGACGTCACCGGACGGTTCAGCGCCGAGACGATGCCGCTCGTCACGGTCGCCTCCAGGCCGAACGGCGAACCGATCGCGACCACGCCCTGCCCGACCGCGAGCTTTCCGCTCTGGCCCAGCGTGGCCGGGGTCAGGTCGGTCGCGTCGGCCTGGATCACGGCCAGGTCGGTCAGCGGGTCGGTGCCCTTCACCGTGGCCGTCACGGTCCGGCCGTCGTTCAGCATCACCGAGATCTTGGCGCCCTGGCCGGCGCCGGCCACCACGTGGTTGTTGGTGACGATCAGGCCGTCCTTGCTGATGACGATGCCGGACCCGGTCGCCTCACCCTGCGAGGTCGCGACGGCGATCTTCACCACGCTCGGCAGCACCTTCGCGGCGGCGCTCTGCACCGAACCGTCCGGCGCCGAGGCCGGCGCGGCCTGGTTGCCGTTCAGCGGGGCCGTCACCGACGGAGTGTTGGAGGTGGAGTCGTTCGTCGCCGAGTAGACCGCCGCACCCCCACACCACCTGCGGTGCCGACCAGCAGCGCGGTCGGCGCCACCAGGGCCAGACCGCGCCGCTTGGCTTCTCCGGCGCGGGGGCCGAGGTCTGCGGCTGCGGGCCGAAGCGGCCAGTTCGGGCCCGGAGACGTCCCCTGATGCGTCCCCGGACGTCCCGAACTGCGGGTAAGCACTCCCACCTGCCGGGTGCTGGCCCGATCCGCGGCGCCGCGGCTGCCCGCCCTGCGGCGCGAACTGTTGCTGCTGGTGCTGACCGTAACCGGACATCGGCAGCTGCTGCGTGCCGCTCGTGCGGGCTTGAGCCGTACGACGGCGTCCCCGCGAGGCTGGCTCCCGGGCGTTCGAACCCGGCTCGGGGTTCGGCCCAGGCTGGTTCTGCGGCTGCTGCGGCTGGTTCTCGGTCATGGCCAATACTTTGGCGGCTCGACCTGAGAGGGCCCTGAAGATCCGCGTCGGAGCTACCGAAGAAGTCCATGAAGATCCTCTGAAGGATCAGTCAGGAAGTCTTCAGCGAACTTGCGTCGCGGCGTGCGGGAGCCACAATGTGAACTGCGCTCCGCCGCCGGGGGCGTTGCGGGCGTAGATCATCCCGCCGTGCTGCTCCGCCGCGTGCTTCACGATCGCGAGCCCCAGCCCCGAACCGGGCCGGCTGCGCGCCTCACTGGACCGGTAGAACCGCTCGAACACGTGCGGCAGATCCGCCTCGGCGATCCCCGGCCCCGAGTCGGTCACCGTCAGTACGCCGTCCAGCAGCCGGACTGTGACGCGCCCGACCGGGCGGCCGTCGCCCCGTGGCGTGGCGCCGTCCGGCACGCTGTACTTCGCCGCGTTGTCGAGCAGATTCGTCACCGCCCGGCCGAGCAGCCGCTCGTCGCCCCAGACCGGGAACGGAGTGAGCTGGACGTCCCACTCCAGCCCCGGCGCGCGCCGCCGTACCTTGATCACCGCGTCCTCGACCACGTTGGACAGCTCGATCAGCTCCGCGTTCCGCACCTGCGGGGTGTCGCGGGCGAGCTCGGTCAGGTCGCCGATCAGCGTGGTCAGCTCGTCCATCTGGGCCCGGACGTCGTCGAGCAGCTGCTGCCGGTCGTCGGGGCGGAGGCCACCGCGCTTGTCCGCCTGGGCGAGCAGGTCGAGGTTGGTCCGGATGCTCGTGAGCGGCGTACGCAGCTCGTGCCCGGCGTCACCGACCAGCCGCCGCTGCCGATCCTGCGACCGCGCCAACGCCGCGAGCATCGCGTTGAACGCCTGCGCCAACCGAGAGATCTCGTCCGACCCGCTGACCGGAATCGGCTGCAGATCCTCCGTCCGCGCCACATGCTCAGCCGCACCGGTCAGCCGGGCCAACGGCCTGCAGGCCGGACTGGGCGACCGCGTTGCCGGCCAGGGCCGCGCCGATGACGCCGATCAGGCCGACCGCCCACAGCACGATGCCGAGGTTGTGCAGGGTCTGGTCGATCGACCCGAGCGACTGCGCGACGACCAGTGCGCCGGGCTGCAGGAACCTGGCGTCGGCGTTGCACGGTCGCGCGGACCGGGACAGTACTTGGCCGGTACGGCGACCACGCGGAAGTGCGGCCCGTTGCGGACGCCGACCGTCCGGAGGCTGGCTCGCGTTGCCCTGGTTCTTGGCGACGGCCAGCTCGTCCGGGCCCATCGGCGGCGAGTAGGCTGTCTGCCGCGCCGAACTCCTGACCGTCCGCGCCGAGCAGGCCGACCTGGATGTCGCTCAGGCCGAGCGCATCGGGCGGAATCTCCTGCAGGATGTCGCGAGATTGGTCAGGACGCCCTTCTGCGCGGCCTGGCTGGCGCGCTGGATCAGGCTGTCGTCCAGGTTCCGGTACATCTGCTGCCGCACGGTGACGTACGCCGCGACGCTCACGATCGCGACCGCGAGGCCGACCGCGACCGCGGCAAGCAGCGTGACGCGGGCATGCAGGCTCAGCTGGTGCAGCGTTTCGCTGCCACCAGCTCTGCGTCCGGGCCGCCGTCGCCGACCACCCGGTTCCCATTGCCGTTGGCAACAGGTTTGTCCAGGGCCGGTGCTTCCGGTGCGGACTCAGGGTGTTGCGGGCCCGGCTCGGCTGTTGCCGGTGGCGGGTTGTTGTACGACGGGAAGTCGTCGGGGTGTTGCTTGCTCACGGTGGGGTGTCTCTCAGCACGTAGCCGATGCCGCGGACGGTGTGGATCAGGCGGGGTAGATCGTTCACCTCGGTCTTGCGGCGCAGGTAGCCGATGTAGACCTCGAGGGAGTTGGCGGTGGTCGGGAAGTCGTAGCCCCAGACCGCGTCCAGGATGACCGCACGCTCGAGCACCCGGCGCGGGTTGCGGATCAGCAGCTCGAGCAGCGAGAACTCGGTCCGGGTCAGCGGGATCGGGACGTCGCCGCGGTGCACCTCGTGCGCGTCCACGTCGACCACGAGGTCGGCGTACTGCAGGACCTCGCCGCGCTGGCCGCCCTCGCCGGGCGTGCTGCTGCGGCGGAGCAGGGCGCGCAGCCGGGCGAGCAGCTCCTCGAGCGCGAACGGCTTGGTCAGGTAGTCGTCGCCGCCGGCGTCCAGGCCGTCGACCCGGTCGGCGACCGCGTCCCGGGCGGTGAGCACCAGGATCGGCACGTTGTTGCCCGCGGCCCGCAAGGCCTTGGTGGTCTCCAGGCCGTCCAGGCGCGGCATCATCACGTCCATCACGACGGCGTCGGGCTCGACGTTGCCGATCACCGCGAGCGCCTCGGCGCCGTCGGCGGCCGTCACCACCTCGAAGTCGTTGAACTCCAGCGAACGGCGCAGCGAGTCCCGGACCGCCCGATCGTCGTCCACCACCAGTACCCGCATCGCGCGCTCCCGCTCAGCCTGAATCCGGACAGCCCGGTATGACTATCCGCGTCTCGACCCTAGGCCGTCTCTTTGAGAATCGCCTGAGAACCCGCTGATCGCTACCGAATACCTCGTCCAGACCCTAGGTTTGCAGATCGTGGATACAGTCGACTTCACGCCCCAGCCCGACCAGCTCACCTGGACCTTCGGCGGAGTGCCGCCGGTACGCCGGATCAAGCCCGGCACCGCGATGCGGTTGTGGACCGAGGATGCGTTCTGCGGCAGCCTGCGCAGTACGACGGATCTCGCCAGCGCCTCGCTGACCATGCCGTTCGTGAACCCGCAGACCGGACCGTTCTACGTCGAGGGCGCCGAGCCGGGGGACACCCTGGTGCTGCACTTCGTCGAGCTCACGCCGGCCCGGAGCTGGGGTGCTTCCGCGACCATCCCGTACTTCGGCGGCCTGACCAGTACCGACCGGACCGCCACCCTGCAGGACCCGCTGCCGGAGCGGACCTGGATCTACGAGGTCGACACCGCGAAGCAGACGGTCGGCTTCCAGGCGCAGGGCAGTGACCTGGAGATCGCGCTGCCGATCGAGCCGATGCTGGGTACGGTCGGCCTGGCCCCGGCGGCCGGCGAGGTCCGCTCGTCGCTGGTGCCGGACACCTTCGGCGGCAACATGGACACGCCGGAGATGCGCGCCGGTGCGACCTGCTACCTCAACGTCAACGTCGAGGGCGCGTTGTTCTCGGTCGGTGACGGCCACTACCGCCAGGGCGAGGGCGAGTCCTGTGGGACCGCGGTCGAGGGCGCGATGAACGTCGTACTGATCGTCGACCTGCTGAAGACGCCCGGACCCGGCCTGGCCGCGGATCGAGAACGACGACTACCTGGCCGTGGTCGGGTCGAGCCGTCCGCTCGAGGACGCCTGGCGGGCTGGTCAGGTCGACATGGTGGGCTGGCTCGGTTCGCTGTACGGCCTGGACAAGCTGGACGCCTACCAGCTGTTGAGCCAGGTCAGCGAGGTCCCGCTGGCCAACGTGGTCGACGCCAACTACAGCGTGGTCACCAAGGTCCCGAAGCGCCTACTGCCGACGGTCGACGTCTACAACGGCATCCACCGACACCTCCGCGACCTCGGCGCCACCCTCAGCTGAGGGCTGGCCTCATCGTCTGGTACGGCGGGAGATCGCTACGCCGATGAGGCACAGAGCGCCGCCGGCCAGGGCGAGGAGGGCCGGGGTCTCGCCGAGGAAGAGCCAGCCGAGCAAGATGGCGATGACGGGGACGACGTACACAGTCGCGCCCATCTTGCCCGCGCTGGTCCGTCGGAGGGCGAAGGCCCAGGTGGTGAAGCCGAGCGCGGTCGGGAACGCCCCGAGGTAGATCACCCACCAGATCGTCGCGCCGTCGGCGGTCTGGAGCTCGTCGATCAGCCGTGGGGCGAACGGGAGGCAGACGATCGCGCCGATGGTGCACCCGAGCCACGTCACCTGCGCCGCGGGGAGCCGGCTGAGCAGCGGCTTCTGGGTCACCACTCCGACGGCGTACGAAATGGCGGCCGTGACGCAGAGGACGACGCCCCACGTCTCGGCGCGGCCGCTCGAGGTCGAGACGCCGATCAGCAGGACGCCGCCGAACGCGACCAGGCTGCCGATCACGACCTGGCGAGGGAAGCCTTCGCCGAGGGTGAGACCGGCGAGCAAGGCAATCAGCAGCGGGGCGATGTGGATCAGCATGGCCGCGGTGCCGGCCTCGAGGCGGCGTTCGGCCTCGTTCAGGGCGAGGTTGTAGACGCCGAACCAGAGCAGACCGAAGGCCAGCAGCGGCACCCAGTCCCGCTTGGCGGGCCACTGGCGTTCGGCGACGTTCCGCCGCCGGCGGATCAGGAGGAACACGCCGAGGAGGACGCTGCCGACGAGAAGACGGCCCAGCGACATGGCGCCGGCCGAGAACTCCCGGCCGCCGTGCCGGATCGCTACGAAGGAAGAGGCCCACAACAGCACGGTCACACCCGCCGCGCCGGTCGCGAGCAGGCTCTTGGCCGGAGCTTCCACGATGGTCGTCACGTGACTAGCCTAGGAATCGAATCCGCGGTTTCCCATGGCGAAACGACTTGGCGAGGTCCTCGATGGTTGCCGGAACGAACGCAGAAGGCGCGCAGTACCTTCAAACCGAAAAACCGACGCTGGACGACCTCAACCTCCGTCTGCTGACAGAGCTGACGGCCGATCCGCGACTGCGGACCACTGAGCTGGCCCGGCGGCTCGGGGTCTCGGCCCCGACGGTGCGCGAGCGGGTCACCCGGCTGGAGGAATCCGGGGTGATCCGCGGCTACCGGCTCGAGGTGGACCCGGCCGCGCTCGGGCTACCGGTCGCGGCCTGGGTGCGGCTGCGGCCCGGTCCGGGGCAGATCCCGAAGATCATCGCGCTGGCCGAGCGGACGCCGGAGGTCGTCGAGTGCCACCGGATCTCCGGGGAGGACTGCTTCCTGATGCGCGTCCAGGTCGCCGCGATCGCCGGCCTGGAGGACGTGCTCGACAAGTTCCTCATCCACGGCCAGACCACCAGCTCCTTCATCGTCTCCACCCCGGTCCCGCCCCGCCCGGTGCCACTCGACTGACTCCGGGCGGACCGCCGCCACTCACCAACCGCGCGTGGCGACGTGTTCCGCACTGCCCCGCGGCGGTGCCCGGCTGGATCTGGATACTTTGGTGAGTGGCCCAGGTCCGTTGGTTCGACCCGGTCGACGGTTCACGGCCTTAACGTCGTCGCCATGAGACGTGTCGCACCGGCGATCGGGTTGTTCCTGCTCGCGCCGTTCGTCGGGGAGTTCCTGCTCGGAAACCTGAGCATCGGCGAGCTCGGCCTCGGCATCATCCTGGCCCCGATGTACGGCGCCGGCGCGTTGCTCATCCGTGAGGTCGCCCGCCGCACCGGCCGGGGCTGGCCGACGATGATCCTGCTGGCCGTCGCGTATGCCCTGATGGAAGAGGGCCCGATCGACCAGTTGCTGTGGAACGACTCGTACGCCGGCCACGACCTGCTGCACGGTGATTCGTTCATCCCCGCGGTCGGCATGAGCGTCGAGCTCACTCTGGCGATCGTGGCTCTGCACACGGTGTGGAGCATCTGCGTTCCGATCGCTCTGGTGGAGACGCTGACGCCTGATCGCCGTACGACGCCCTGGCTGCGCACCCCGGGTCTCGTCATCACCGCGATCGTGTACGTCGCGGGCGGCGTGCTCGTCTTCTTCGGCAACTACTCGGAGGAGCACTTCATCGCCACTCCCTGGCAGATCGGCAGCGTGACCGTGGTGATCGCGGCACTGGTCGTGCTGGCGTTCGGGATCAAGTCGTCGAACAGGCGGATACCGGGTCGTGCACCAGCACCCGCGTACGTCGGTCTGCTGGCGTTCCTGGGGACCAGCGCGTACTGGGGGTCGTCTGTCCTGGTCACCGCTGCTTGGTTCGAGTGGGTCGGCGTGATCGTGTTCCTCGTGGTGGCCGGGGTTGGTGTGGCGCTCATCAGGCGGTGGTCCCGGCAGGACGGGTGGGACCAGCGTCACGTGTTCGCGCTGGCGGCCGGGGCGACGCTGACCTATGTCTGGTCGGCCTTCCCGACGGCGCCGGAGAGTGGTGGGTCCAGAACCGCCGACCTGGTCGGCAACGCGGTCTTCGGTGCGATCGCCCTGGTCATCCTCGCGCTCGCCGTCCGCAGGGTGGCCCCAACCACAGCTGAGGGTGGTCTGCATCACTAGTCTGGTGGCGACTTCAGCGACGTCCGGAAGGACCCTGACCCATGGCTGCCGACAAGTCTGTCCGCAGAGTTGCCCTGCTCACTGCCGGCGGGCTCGCGCCCTGCCTGTCGTCCGCCGTCGGCGGGCTGATCGAGCGCTACACCGAGGTGGCGCCCGACGTGGAGATCATCGCCTACCTGAACGGGTACCACGGTCTGCTCAGCGGCCGGTACCTCGAGGTGACGCCCGACGTACGGGCGAAGGCGTCGCTGCTGCACAAGTTCGGCGGCAGCCCGATCGGCAACAGCCGGGTCAAGCTGACCAACACCGCCGACCTGGTCAAGCGCGGCCTGATCGCCGGACGGGCAGAACGCGCTGCAGGTCGCGGCCGAGCGGCTCGTCGCCGACGGTGTCGACGTACTGCACACGATCGGTGGCGACGACACCAACACCACCGCCGCCGACCTGGCGGCGTACCTGCACGAGCACGACTACGACCTGACCGTGGTCGGCCTGCCGAAGACGATCGACAACGACGTGATCCCGATCCGGCAGAGCCTGGGCGCGTGGACCGCGGCCGAGCAGGGCGCGCTGTTCGCCCGCAACATCATCGCCGAGCACAGCTCGAACCCGCGGATGCTGATCGTCCACGAGGTGATGGGCCGCAACTGTGGATGGTTGACTGCGGCAACGGCTCGGGCCTACCGCGAGTGGCTGGCCGAGCAGGAGTGGAACCCGGGCATCGGCCTGGACCCAGGGCGGCTGGGACGTGCACGCGGTGTACGTGCCGGAGGCAACGATCGACCTGGACGCCGAGGCCGAGCGGCTGCGCAAGGTGATGGACGAGAAGGACTGCGTCAACATCTTCCTGTCCGAGGGCGCCGGCGTACCGTCGATCGTGGCCGAGATGGAGGCCCGCGGCGAGGAGGTCGGCCGGGACCCGTTCGGTCACGTCAAGCTGGACACCATCAACCCGGGCGCCTGGTTCGCCAAGCAGTTCGCCGAGCGGATCGGCGCGGAGAAGACGATGGTGCAGAAGAGCGGCTACTTCAGCCGCTCGGCCGCGGCCAACGACCGCGACCTCGCGCTGATCAAGGAGTGCACCGACTACGCGGTCGACGCGGCGCTGCGCGGTGAGAGCGGCGTGGTCGGCCACGACGAGGAGCGCGGCGACGAACTGCGCGCGATCGAGTTCCCGCGGATCGCCGGCGGCAAGGAGTTCGACCCGAACGTCGACTGGTTCACCGCGCTGAAGACCGAGATCGGCCAGGCTAGCGGCGGAGGCGGCCGACCCACTGGTCGGCCGCCTTCTCGATCTGCGTCGAGTACGTCGTCGAAGCCGGCCTCGTCGCCGTAGTACGGATCCGGTACGTCGATCTCCGCGAACAACTGGACTCGCATCTCGCGCCGCGCGCGACCCAGCTCAGCCAGGTGGCCCGAGTCCATCGCGAGGACGAGATCCCGCTCCGCGAACCACCCGGGCTCGAACTGCCGGGCCCGGTGCGCGCTGCCGTCGTACCCACGTCGGCGCAACGCCGCCGCGGCCCGTGGGTCCATCGGGTCGCCGGCGTGCCAGCCGCCGGTGCCCGAGCTCGTCACCACGACGTCGTCGATCCCCGCCTCGGCGAGCTTCGCGCGCAGCACCACCTCGCCGATCGGCGACCGGCAGATGTTGCCGCTGCAGACGATCTCGACGTCCACCGCACGGTCACTTGATCTCCGCCTTGTCCGGGAGTACGGCGTTCAGCAGCATGCCGACGACGGTGATCACCAGGGCGCCGAGCAGGGCGGACCAGAAGCCGTCGACGTGGAACTGGACGTCCAGCTTGCCGGTGATCCACGAGGTGAGCAGCAGCATCGCGGCGTTGATGACGAAGAGGAGCAGGCCCAGCGTCAGGATGATGAACGGCAGCGACAGCAGCTTGCACGTATCGGCTTGACCACCGCGTTCACGACGCCGAAGATCGCGGCGACGATCAGCAGCGTGAGGATCCGCCGGCCGGTGGTCGCGCCCTGCAGGGTGATCCCGCCGACGATCCAGCTCGCGATCCGCCAGCGCGACCGCGTTGGCGAGCAGCTTGATGACCAAGTTCTTCATGCGCGTCGATCCTCCCACCCACCGGTAGCACCGACGGCCCCCTGCCGCGCCCTGATCGACACCCTGAGTCTTGACACGCTAATGACCAAGTGATCTGATCATTTTCGTTCGTGAGGTGAACAACTGCCGAGGAAGTCGAGGGTGCGAGCCAACAAGTCACCACGTCGTTGGGTGGTGATCGCGGCGCTCGGCGCCGCAGCGGTCCTAGCCGCGGCGCCGGCTGCTGCGTCAGCCGACCGGCCCGCTCGGTCCGTCGGATCCGCCGGTCAGGCGGCCGGCTCACGACGGCCGGACCAGTCCGGCGTTCAGCCGTTCGACGCCGGCAGGCGCAACCGAGCTGCAACGCGGTGCGGACCAACTGGACGGCGCAGGCACAGCCGCACGCCGCGCCCGAGAGTCTGCTGAACGCCTACAGCAACACCGGGCAAGGGCTGGACCGGCGGCGACAGCACCTACTCGGTGAAGCTCTCCGGCGGCCGGACCGTCGTGGGTCTTCTCCGACACGTTCCTCGGCCCGGTGAACCCGGACGGCAGCCGGCCGACCACGACGCCGTTCATCAACAACTCGTTCGTCGTCCAGCGCGGCGGCTCGCTGAAGACCGTCACCGGCGGTACGCCGGCCAACCCGACAGCGCTCGTCCCGCCGCCGGCCAACGGCTGGTACTGGTTCGGCGCCGCGCAGACCAGCGACGCCGGCCGCAACCTCGATGTCGTCGCGCTGCGGTTCGAGAGGACCGGTCCGGGTCAGTGGGACTGGCACTGGGCCAGCAACTACCTGGCCCGGTTCGACAGCAAGACGCTCAAGCTGCGTAGCCTCACGCGCTCCCGTCTGCCGCCAACGTGCAGTGGTCGGGTTGGCTGCTCCGCGACGGCGGCTACACCTACATCTACGGTGTCGAGGACCTGGGCGCGTCGAAGTACCAGCATGTCGCGCGGGTCCGCGGTGACGACCTGACCGCGAAGCCGTGGGAGTACTGGACCGGCACCGGCTGGTCGGCGGACGAGACCGCCTCGGCACGCGTGCTCGAAGGTGTCGCCAACGAGCACAGCGTGACCCGCTGGGGTGATGGCTATCTGCTGGTCACGCACGACACCGACGGAGCTGTTCAGCAAGCGAGTCCTCGGGTACTTCTCCTGCTCGCCGACCGGTCCGTTCGTGAAGCCCGTCGAGCTCTACCAGACCCCCGAGACCGGTGCGAACGGCAGCTACGGCAACGCCAACATCATCACGTACAACTCCCACGACCACCCGGACCTGCGCCGCGGCAACCACGCTCCTGGTCAGCTACAACGTCAACAGCCTGGACGCCAACACCGACCTGTACGCCGACGTGAGCATCTACCGCCCGCGGTTCGTCGGCGTCACCCTGGCGGCAGTCACGATGAGCACGTCGGGTGGCGTCGTACGGCGGAGTCTCCTCGACGACCTGGCCACGTCGATGCTCGCTCTGATCGCCGACCGCAAGCTGTCGGCCGGCGACCAATTCGAGTCGGTCCGGTCACTGGCCGACCGGTTCAAGGTCGCCGTACCGACGATCCGGGAGGCGCTGCGCCGGCTGGAGGCCACCGGTGCCGTGGAGCTCCGGCACGGATCGGGTGTGTACGTCGGTCCGCACATCGGGCGGCTGGTTCTCGCCAATCCACTGGCCCCGACTCCGTCGGCAGACCGCCTGGTCGAGCTGCTCCAGGCCCGCGCCCTGATCGAGCCGCCGGTGGCCGCACTGGCCGCACAGGTCCGCGCCGAGACCGCGCTGGAGCGGATGGACGGCGACCTGGCCGCTGCGGCTGAGCTGATCGCATCCGGCGACCACGCCCAGCTGGCCGAGGTCAACATGGACTTCCACCGCTCACTCGCCCAGGCGTCCGGGAACGCGACGCTGGCCGAGGTGGTCGAGTCCGTCACCGTCGTCAACGTCCGCGAGCAGCTCGAGATCCTGCACATCCACGGCGACCGGCAGACCGACCTGGACGAGCACCGGGCCATCTACGAGGCGGTCCGCGCCGGTGACACCGAGCTGGCCGAGCGACTCACCCGCGAGCACCTCGAAGGCGTCCTGGCCGTCATCAACGCGCGCCTGAACCCGCCCCAGCACCACTGAAGCTGAGAGGACGCACCATGCAACGATCATCAACCGGAAGGCGCTGACCGCTCTGGCGGTGGCCGGCGCGCTCGCATTGTCCGCCTGTGGAGGCGGAGGAGGCAGCCGGTGCCGCCAAGGGCGAGGACAAGCCGGTCGACTCGCTGAAGTTCTACAACGACAAGGGCGGCTGGAAGGACGCCTTCGTCCAGGTCGGTGCGGCCAGCAAGAAGGACATCGGTGTCGGCATGGAGCCGGTCGGCTACTCCGACTCCAACACGTACACCGCGTTCATCCGGTCGTCGTTCCGGACCAAGGAGAAGGCGGACCTGTTCACCTGGCACACCGGCAAGGAGCTGGAGGACCTGGTCGACCAGAAGCTGGTCGCCGAGACCACCGACCAGTGGACCAAGGCGGTTGCCGACGGCAACGTACCCGAGGAGCTCAAGCAGTACTTCACCTATCGACGACAAGCAGTACTGCGTCCCGCTGAACGCCGGCTACTGGGTGATGTACTACAACAAGGCCGTCTTCAAGAAGGCCGGCGTCACGCAGACCCCGAAGACCTGGCCCGAGCTGATCGCCGTCGCCGACAAGGTGAAGGCGGCCGGGGTGAAGCCGTTCTACCAGACCAACATCCTGTTCAGCTTCGTCTGGTTCGAGACGCTGCTGGCCGGCAAGGACCCGGACCTGTACGACGCACTCGCCACGGGCAAGGCGAAGTACACCGACCCGGGCGTGGTCGAGGTGATGAACGAGTGGAAGAAGATGATCGACGCCGGCTACTTCAGCGACCCGGGCTCGAAGACCGAGCCGCAGGCGCAGCTGAAGAACGGCGACGTGGCGATGATCAACTTCGGCACCTGGTTCAGCGGCAACCTGAACACGCTGAAGATGAAGGCCGGCACCGACTACGACTTCTTCGTCATCCCGAACGTGAACGCGTCGCTGCCGAAGACCTCGATGATCTTCGAGACCGGCCCGGTCTGCTCGGCCGCGCAGAGCGACGCACGCCTCCACGGTGAAGAAGTGGACCGACTGGTGGGTCACGCCCGCAGGCGCAGACCGCCTGGGCCAACTCCCGCGGCGACCTGTCGTTCAACCCGAAGGCCGAGGTCAAGGACCCGGGCCTGGCCGCGCTGAACAAGGATGTCGGCGGTGACGGCTACCGGCTGATCAACCGCTGGTTCGAGGCGACGCCGGTGCCGGTCGCGAACAAGGCGCTCGAGGTGTTCGGCGCGTTCGTCACCAAGCCGGGTGACCCGATGCCGGGCCTGCAGAAGATCCAGGCCGAGGCGGACGCGTACTGGGCCAAGCAGAAGTGACCTCGTCGATGGAACGGCCGACGGCCACTCGCAGCGGTGCAGGCCCAGCGGTCGGCGCGGACCGGCGCACGGATGGCGCCGCTGTTCGGACTGCCGGCCGCGGCCGTGGTCGCGCTGCTGCTGTACCTGCCGTTCCTCTGGACGACGTACGTCAGCTTCACCGACTACGACGGCCTCGGCCTCGCCGGTGTGGTCCGGGCTGGCGAACTACAAGGCGATGTTCAGCGACCCGGACCTGGTGGGGGCGCTGATCAACACGCTGCTGTGGGTCGTCGGCATGGTGACGCTCCCGGTGGTGCTCGGGCTGCTGATCGCCGTACTGACCTACGGGCACCAGTGGGGCACGTGGCTGCGGCTGCCGTTCCTGCTGCCGTACGCGATCTCCGGTGTGGCCGTCGGCGTCATCTGGGGCTTCGTGCTGCAGCCGGACGGCGCGCTCGGGCAGGCGCTCGGGCTTCTTCGGCCTGCCTGGTGCGCACACCGGCTGGCTGCAGGACGGCCCGGGCAACACGCTGATGATGATCGTCGCCATCACCTGGCAGGCGGCCGGTGTGAACGCGCTGCTGTTCGTGGTCGGGCTGCAGTCCATCCCGGCCGAGCCGCTGGAGGCTGCCCGGCTGGACGGCGCGGAGGGGTTCGCGGTTGTTCCTGCACCAGCTCTGGCCGCAGCTGCGGCCGATCACGACGGTGGTGATCGGGCTGTCGATCGTCGGCAGCCTGAAGACGTTCGACGTGGTCTGGGTGATGACGCAGGGCGGTCCGGGTACGTCGTCGGAGACGCTGGCGCTGTCGATGTACAAGGAGACGTTCGTGCTGAACGACTACGGCCAGGGCGCGGCGATCGCGTTGTTCCTCAGCCTGGTCACCTTCGCTGCGTCGATCCTGTACCTGCGCTACCAGCTGTCGGACGGTGATGCGCGATGACCAAGACCTCCTCCGGTCCGGTCCGGACGGCGATCCTCGTCGTACTCGGGTTGATCTGGCTGGCGCCGGTCTATCTGCTGATCGTCAACGCGTCCAAGTCCGTCGACGGGTACGACGCGGCGACGGTGTGGAAGCCGTCGGGGTTCTCGCTGTTCGCGAACTTCGCGAGACGCGTGGGAGCAAGGCCGCGCTGGGCGACACGCGTGGTCGCGACGACGCTCTACAGCGTGGTGGCGCCGGTGCTCGCCGTGCTGATCGGTGCGGCGGCCGGCTACGCGATCGTGGCGCTGCGGCTGAAGCACGGCTTCGTCTGGTTCGTGTTCGTCTTCGGCGGCACCATCTTCCCGCTGCAGATGATGCTGATGCCGCTGTTCTCCGGCTACGCCGAACTCGGGCCTCTACGACACCCGGGTCGGGATGATCATCGTCTACACCGCGATCAGCGTGCCGTTCTCGGCGTTCGTGATGCGCAACTTCTTCACCGGCATCGCGCGTAGCGTCTTCGAGGCGGCGATCGTCGACGGCGGCGGGTTGTTCCGGATCTTCCGCAGCATCTACCTGCCGATGGCCGGGTCGCGCGCTGGCGGCGATCTTCATCCTGCAGGCCACCTTCGTCTGGAACGACCTGCTGCTCGGCCTCACGCTCAGTCAGTCCGACTCGGTCCGCCCGATCATGCCGGCCCTCACCGGCCTGCAGAGCACGTACGGCGGCGCCGCGCTGCCGACGGTGCTGGCCGGCGGCCTCCTGGTCTCGCTGCCCACCGTCGATGCTGTTCCTCGCCGCCCAACGCTTCTTCTCCCGAGGCTTGGCCCTCGGCCAGTTCTGAAAGGACACCTATGTGGCAGATGCGGACCGCCAGGCCATCCCAATCGCAGGATCCCGGTTCCGCTGAGCGTGCGCCGGGTAGAGACGGGACATTGTGATGGCCCTGGCGTCCGGTACCCGTGCGGTCGTGGTGACCGGCGGAGCCGCCGGCATCGGCCGCGGCGCGGTGGAACGGTTCGTCCAGGCCGGCGACCGCGTGTTCGCGCTGGATCGGGACGCCGATGCGCTCGCCGCCCTGGAGGCCGAGCTGGGCGAGCTCGTGACGGGGCTCGTCGTCGACGTCGGCGACCGTGACGCGCTCGCGGCGGCAGCCGCGCAGGTGGGGGAGCTGCTGGCGCAGGAGCGTAGAGGCGACTCCACGGGCGCGGACGATCAGCGGATCGACGCGCTTGGTTTGTGCGGCGGGGATTCAGCGCTACGGCACCGTCGTCGACACCCCGCCGTCGGTCTTCGACGAGGTGATGGCGGTCAACGTCGCGCGGCGTGTTCTTCGCCTGTCAGTCCTTCGTGCCGAAGATTCCGCGTGGGGGCAGTGTGGTGGTGGTTGCGTCCGTTCAGGCGTACGCGGCGCAGCAGGAGTGTCGCGGCGTACGCGATGGGGAAGGGTGCGTCTGCTCGCTCTGGTCCGGGCGATGGCGGTGGATCACGCCGCCGACGGGATCCGGGTCAACGCGGTGTGCCCGGGCTCGGTGGACACTCCGATGCTGCGGACCTCGGCCGCGCAGTTCGGCGGTGGACGGTCGACGGACGATGTGGTCGCGGAGTGGGGACGGTCGCATCCGCTCGGGCCGGGTGGCGACGCCGGGCGAAGTTGCCGAGGTCATCCACTTCCTCGCCTCCCCGGCCGCCGCGTTCGTCACCGGGGCCGACGTGAAGGTCGACGGTGGGTTGACCGCCGGGCTGGCCGTCGTACTGCCGGAGGACGACCGAAGTGAAGATCGTCGACATCCGGGCGACCACCGTGACCGTGCCGCTCGAGGCGCCGCTGCGGCACAGCAACGGCGCGCACTGGGGCCGGTTCGTCCGGACCGTCGTCGAGGTCGAGGCCGACAACGGGCTGATCGGCCTCGGCGAGATGGGCGGCGGCGGCCAGAGCGCCGAGGCCGCCGTCACCGGCCTGCAAGCCCTACCTGGTCGGCCACGACCCGGCTCGCACCGAGGCGCTGCGCTGGATGCTCGCCAACCCGACCGCGAGCCTCTACAACAACCGGACCCAGCTGCTCGCGGCGGTCGAGTTCGCCTGCCTCGACCTGCAGGGCCGCGCGCTCGGCGTACCGGTGCACGAGCTGCTCGGCGGCAAGGTCCGCGACCGGGTGCCGTTCGCCAGTCTACCTGTTCTTCCGGCACCCGGCCGACGACGGCACCGGCGAGATCCGGACCGCCGAGCAGCTCGTCGACGCACGCGCGCGCAGCTCGTCGACGAGCACGGGTTCAGCGTGCACAAGCTCAAGGGCGGCGTCTTCCCGCCGGACTACGAGCGCGAGTGCTACCGCGCGCTGGCCGAGGCGTTCCCCGGGCACCGGCGTCCGGTTCGACCCGAACGGCGCCTTCGGCGTCGAGGAGGCGATCCGGTTCGCCCGCGGCATCGAGGACCTCGACAACGACTACCTCGAGGACCCGACCTGGGGCCTGAACGGGATGCGCCGGGTCCGCGAGAACACCTCGATCCCGCTCGCCACCAACACCGTGGTGGTCAACTTCGAGCAGCTCGCCGCGAACGTCCGCGACCCCGCCGTCGACGTGATCCTGCTGGACACCACGTTCTGGGGCGGCATCCGGGCCTGCATCAAGGCGGCCGGGGTCTGCGAGACCTTCCAGCTCGGCGTCGCCGTGCACTCCTCCGGCGAGCTCGGCATCCAGCTGGCCACGATGCTGCACCTGGGCGCCGTCGTACCGAACCTGTCGTTCGCCGCCGACGCGCACTACCACCACCTGCGCGACGACATCATTGCCGGCGGCAAGCTTCCGTACGTCGACGGCGCGATCGCGCGTGCCGGCCGGACCGGGCCTCGGCGTCGAGCTGGACCGCGACAAGCTCGCCGAGTACGCCGAGCTGTTCCGCGAACTCGGCCCCTATCCCTACGACCGGGACCCGGCCCGGCCCGGCTGGTACCCGCTGCTGCCGAACACCGACTGGGCCGACCCTCATGCCGCAGAGCCGCGCCTCCGGCGCGGCGGTCATGGGGCCTGACTCCCGACCTTCCTTCGTCGTTCCAGTCGCTTCGCTCCCTCCACTCCTCAGTCCAGGCCGGGAGGCCCATGACCATCCCCCGCAGCGCCGATCTGGCGAGCGACGTCCTGACCCACACCTACGACGACATGTTCAACCCGCCCGGGCTGACGAACTTCCTGGGCACCGCGCAGGTCGACCTCGACGTGTTCGCGATCCGCAGCGTCAACTTCCCGCCGTACTCGCACGGCGACTGCATCACCGGTCAGCTGTACGTCGACGGGCGGCTGGCGCGCTCGTACGGCGGCACGGTCGAGGTCGTGTGGCGGCCGGACCACGTGGTCCGTCGACCGTGGTCGACGGGCTGACGCTGCGGTCGGTACCACCGCGTGTGCGCCGGGTCGGCCGGCTGGTCGTCGTACAACTCGACGTGCGAAGGTGACGCCGGCGCGATCGGTGCGGCTCGGGCTTCGCGCTGGACAGTACGGCGACTCGGTCGCCGAGTGGCTGGTTGAAGCCGGAGCCACCGTCGGAGCCGAACACGCTGACCGCGGTCGACGACCGGTCGCCTGGTCGGTACAGGCGAGTCCGGCTCCGCGGTGAGCCTCCAAGGCCTCGACGTCACCGGAGCGATCCGTGGACCGGTCGATGCTTGAGGCAACTGTCGTGCTGGATGCCTCGGGCGCGGGCCCGGTTCGGCTACGTGCACGTACTGGCCGGCGATCTGGCCGAGGCGACGGCGCATTACGACGCCTGTGTCGCCGACGTACCAGCGGTGCTCGCGGCGGCGGAACGCCTGTGGGACAAGGCGTTGGCCGATGCGTTCGATCCGACTGGCGACGGCTTCAGCGGGTCCCTGCCGATCCTCGAGACCTCGAACGACGCACTGCGGAAGCTGTACTGGTGGGGCGTGCTCGGCGTGATCTGGTTCCGGCGGGACAACCCGGCCAGTGTGATCGGGCGGACCTACGACACGTTGATGCCGCGGTACTGGCAGACCACCACGTTCATCTGGGACTACAGCCTCTCGTCGCTGACGCACGCGCTGCTCGACCCGGAGCCGATGCGGCGAGCACATCGAGCACTGGATCGACCTCGACATCCACGAGCACTTCGGGACCGAGTGGCTGACCGGCGGCCCGGTCGGCCAGTGGTACTCGGTCAACGACTTCGCGATGACCCGGCTGGTGCGGGACTACGTGCGTTTCACCGGTGATGCGGCGTTCCTGGACGGCTTGCGGTGAGGCCGCACGAAGCCGGTGGCCGAGCACCTGCACGACTGGGCGACGGCCTGGCGCGGGCTGCGCGGTGAGCACGCGCTAGCGGACTACGGCGGCATCGACAACCTGCTCGAGTGCGTCAGCAGCTACGTGCACGAGGTGGCCAGCTTCAACGCCGCCAACGTGTGGTGCCTGCGCGTCGCCGCCGAGGTCGCTGAGCGGTGCGGCGATCGACCGACCGGCGCCTCGTTGCTGCGCAAGGAGGCCGACGAGCAGGCCGGTCACGTCAACGAGCTGTACGTCGAGGGCGCGGGCTTCTGGCACGCCCGTCAGCCGGACGGCTCACTGGTCCCGGTGCGGCACTGCTACGACTTCAACATCATCGGTACGACGATGGCGGCCGACCTGTCGGAGATCCAGCGGGCCGAGATGGTCGTCGTTCTTCCAGCGCGAACTGCAGACGCCGACCTGGATGCGCGCGCTGTCGCCGTACGACGCGGATGCCGCCTTCAGCCTGCGCCCCGACCACCAGTGGAACGGCGCCTACCCGGCCTGGCCCGCCGACGCCGGCCGGGCGCTGTTCGCGCTGGGCCGCGGGCGACGTGGCGCTGGACTGGCTGCCCGGGCTGGCGCGGACGGCGAACCAGGGCCCGTGCGGTCAGGCGCACTTCGTCGAGGAGGCGGTGCCGGCGATGGCCGGCGGTGCGCGCAAGTCGCCGCCGCAGTTCCCGTACCTGATCGACTGGGCCTGCTCGTCGTCGGGATCCTGGGTCAGCCTGGTCCTGGAGGGCGTCTTCGGCCTCGAGATCGACCTCGACGGCACAGTCACCGCGAACCCCCAGGTCGCCGCCCTGGACCCCGACGCCCGCCTGACGGCCTCCGCGTCGGCTCCACACCTACGACGTCACCGCCACCGGGGTCGTCCCGCACGTGAACCTACGCCGCCGCCGTCACGACGGGGTCATCAGCTGGGGCATGGCGATGGCTTCGAGGAGGGACTCCTCGGCGCCGGCGAGGTGGCGGCGGAGTTCGTCGACGCACTCGTCGAGCTCGCCGCGTTCCAGCAGGCGGACCAGCTTGCGGTGGGACGCGACCTGCTGCCGCGCGTCCTGCCGGAGCGCGTCCACGCGGGCCAGCGCCAGCCTAGCCTCGCCGGTGATCGAGTCGGCGGTCGCGATCAGCCGTTCGCTGCCGGTCAGCGCGACCAGGCTGCGGTGGATGGCGAGGTGCGTCTCCGTCATCGCCTCCGGGTCGGCGCCGTCCTTGGCGGTCGCGGCGAACATCCGCATCGCCTGCCGGACCCGCTCCCGCGCGGCCTCGTCGGCGTCGAACCAGGCCCTGATCCCGGCCGACTCCAGCACGAACCGGGCCCGGCAGATGTCCGCCACCGCGTCCGGGTGCAGGATCGCCACACTGACGCCCTTGTTCGGCTCCCGGACCGCGAGGCCCTCGGTGACCAGCATGGTCATCGCCTCGCGAACGGTGCTCCGGGCCACGCCCAGCGCCTCGGCGAGCGGTTGTTCGCGTAACGGCGTACCAGGCTCGAGGTCGCCGGCGAAGAGGGCGGCGCGCAGCGCGTCGACCACCCGGTCCACCGTGGTCGAGCGGTCCACCCGCAGCCGTTCGTACATGGGGAGATTCTCGTCCAGTCAAGGTCCGTTGTCGCGTGCGACCCGGTCTCGGGCGCCCCACGGCGCGCGGGCCTGTGGATAACTCCCGACCTGATGACCCGGTTTTCGGGCAGTATTTCCCCGAGGTGGCCGCCCCTCTCCGCCGACCGCGCCGTGGAGAGCCACCGAGCCAGCGAGGAGCACGACCGTGGGTGACAGCAAGGCACTGCCGATCCTCGGCGGCGTCATGCTGGTTCTGTTCCTGCCGCTGCTGATCGTGCTCGCGCTGATCGCTCGGCGGCCTGGCTCGGGCTGGATCGCGCAACGCGGCCGACTGCGTGCCCACCGAGACCGAGGGCAAGGCGCTCGCCTGGCCGACCGACGAGCACGACGTCGACCAGGGCTGGCGACGACGCCGATCCGGGGCACGAGCCACTCGCGGCATCGACTTCGACGTCGACGAGGGCAGCAAGGTGTACGCGGCGGAGGACGGCAAGGTCGTCTCGCACCTCGGACAACGAGATCAGGATCAGCACGACGAAGGGTGTCGAGACCCGGTACAAGTACTTCAAGACGATCAACGTCCGGGTCGGCGAGAAGGTCACCCGCGGTAAGCAGATCGGCACGTCCGGCTCCGGCGACGAGGCCACGCCCGGCCTGACCGGCGACCCACCTGCACTTCGAGCTGCTGGGTCGACGACGGTGGACGAGCGGCAACCGTCGTCGACACCGAGCCCGACGACGATACCTTCGGCGACGATGCCAGCAGCGACGGTACCGGCGGTGCGGCTGTGGCCGCGGCGACCTGGTCGGCGACAACAACCAGCAGAAGGCGTTCAACTACTTCGCCACGAACGGGTACTCCAAGGAGCAGGCCGCCGGGATCGTCGGCAACATGATCCACGAGTCCAGCGTCGAGCCGGGCCGGCTGCAGAAGGCACCCCGTCCGGCAAGGTCACCAACCCGTCCGACGCGGTCGAGAGCCCGGCTCGGCTGGGGCATCGTGCAGTGGACGCCGGCCGGCAAGATGATCAAGCCGTCCCGGCAGTCGGGCATCGACGACGCGACGATCGTGTCGCTGGCAGTACCAGCTGGACTTCCTCCGCAAACAGCTCGACGGTCAGACGCCGATCGCCGGAGAAGACACGCCGGCGACCAGCTGAAGGCGGCCAAGACCGTCGAGGACGCCGCGGTCGCCTTCGGCCGGTACTACGAGCGCTTCGCCGGCTCCGAGGACCTGGGCAACCCGCGCTACGCCGAGCGCAAGACCGCCGCCAAGCAGGTGCTGTCCACCTTCGGCGCCGGCGCGCCGACCAGCGGGGCCGGTGGCTGTGGCGCCGGCAGCGGCAACATCGCCGAGGTCGCGAAGAGCCTGGCCTGGCCGACCTCGGGACACACCACGCAGCCGTACGGGGAGCACGCGACCGACCTGTACAAGAAGAACTTCTTCCAGTACAACAAGTCGGCCAAGAGTGCCGGCGACGTGGCGTGGACCGACTGCGGCCGGTTCGTCGCGACCGTGATGCACATGAGCGGCGCCGACCCCGACTACCCCGACGTGTACACGCCGACCCAGGAGAACTACCTGCGCACGTCCGGGAAGTACGAGGTGCACGACGACTGGGACGTCTCGAAGCTGCAACCGGGTGACATCCTGATCGGGCCCGGGCACACCTATCTGTTCGTCGGACCCTGGGCCGATGGCCACAACGCGGCCTCCGCGTCGCTGGACGGCCCGAATCCAGGACCGGGCCACGTGCCGGAGGCAAGCAACGCCTACGAGGTCGGCTCGACGTATGCCGTCGCGCGGCTGAAGAAGAAGTAGGGAGTAGCGCATCATGCTGGAAGAGAATCGGCGGACTTTCCTGATCGGCGTGACCGCGGTCGTGATCGCTCTCGTGCTGATCGGCGGCTATCTGCTCTTTCGCGGCGATCCCGAGTCGAAGCTGTCCGTGGACGCGATGCCCAACGACCTCACCCTGAGCGTGGACGGGCACCAGGTCGCGGCCACCGGCGAGATCAAGCTCAAGCCCGGCGAGCACACCCTGACGGGGGAGCGACAGGGGTTCCAGACCTACAGCCAGACGGTGACCGCGCGCGGCGGCGACCCGATCGACGTGAAGATCTATCTGTATGCCAACAGCACCGAAGGGCGCGAGTGGGCGAAGAAGCACCCCGAAGAGACGCAGAAGGCCGAGGAGGAGGCCGGGCGGCGCTTCGACGAGATCAACGAGCGGTTGCGGGAGAAGTACCCGATCATCGCGTCGCTGCCCTACCTCGGGCCGGGGTTCGAGGCGAACTACCAGTCCTCGAAGTCGGACCCGAAGAACCCCGAGGCGATCTCGATCGTGATCTCGACGTACAGCGCGGAAGGCAAGACCAAGGCGCTGGAATGGATCCGCGGCAACAACTGGGACCCCGCGACCCTGGACATCATCTACACCACGGCATCTGAGTAGCCCGGCAGGATCAGGTCGCCGCCGGGGGCGGTGATGGGGTGCAAGGGAAAGTCCAGCGGGTTGGTGAGGCAACGGATCGAACCGCCGCCCTTGTGGAACTCCGACAGGTCGAGCACGACCACCCGGAGCCCCAGTGTGGTGAGGATCGTCCCGCAGGCGGGGCGAGCAGGCCGGCATGATGATCGTTTCGTCGACCACGATCGAGTTGGCCGAGAACGCGAAGGCCTCGTCGTCGGTGAGGACGATCGGCTCGGGCACGATGCCGAACAGCTCCGCCTGGCCGGTCGCGTCGAACGCCGGCGGGTAGACCATCGCGTGGGTGCTGTCCACCGGGCAGAAGGGCAGGTCCAGGTGGTACATCCCCGCGTGCGCGATCCGTAGCCCGCGGACCCGGATGTTCCACTCGGTCGCGAGGTGCTTGAGCGCGTCGGCCTCGGTCCGCGGCCCGTACCCGACGACCAGGCTGTCGCCGAACACGAACGCGTCCCCGGACTCGAAGTGCGGCCCGACCCCGTCGCTCCCGGTCCGGCCGAGCGCGAAGCCGTGCCCGGTGAACCACTCGGCCGCGGTCAGCGACTCGTTCCGCCGCGGCTCGAAGCGCATGTGCGAGAGCATCGCGCGGCCGTCCGCCGTGGCCAGGCCGAGGTTCATCGCGTACACCATGTCCGGTGAGTCGGCGCGCTGCTCGAGGACCTCGACCGCACCGCCGGCGTCCACGATCGCCTGGCGCAGCGAGTCCCACTGCTTCAGCGCCAGCGCCGGATCCGGCTGGTCCTGGGTCGACATGTACGGGTTGATCACGTAGTCGATCCGGAAGTGGTCCGGACGGACCATCAGATACCGGCGACCCCACTCCAGCGGCTGACTCATGACACCCTCCACCCTGACCGATGCGTCCGATTGACCGATCCCCTGATTGTCCGACAATCAGTCAGTGTGCAGGCAAGAAACTCTGCGCGCAAGATCGATCTGAGCGGTGCAGCAGCTGTGACCAAAGCAGGGTGGTCGCGGCTGGTTGTAAGGACTAACCTGCGGGCATGACCCCTGACAGATGAGGTTCGCTTCCGCGGCTGTCTGGACGATGTGCGCGGCTTACAAGCCCGGTCGTCCGCCCGCGCGTACCGACGGCCGGCCGACGTACAAGCTGTCCAGCAACGAGAACCCGTACCCGCCGCTTCCCGGCGTCCTGGCCGCCGCCATCGAGGCCGCGGCGCAGATGAACCGGTACCCGGACATGGGCGCAGTCGACCTGCTCGAGGCGCTGTCGGACCGGTTCGGCGTACCGGTCAGCGACCTCGCCGTCGGGACCGGGTCGGTCGCGCTGCTCTACCACCTGCTGCAGGCGACGTGTCACCGACGGCGACGAGGTCGTCTACGCCTGGCGCTCGTTCGAGGCGTACCCGATCGCGGTCCAGCTGACCGGCGCGACCTCGGTCCAGGTCCCGCTGACCGAGGACGCCCGGCACGACCTCAAGGCGATGGAGGCCGCGATCACCGACCGGACCAAGGTCGTCCTCGTCTGTACGCCGAACAACCCGACCGGCCCGGTGGTCCGGCGCGACGAGCTGCTCGCGTTCCTGGACGTCGTACCGCCGAACGTCCTGGTCGTGCTCGACGAGGCGTACCGCGAGTTCGTCCGCGAGGCCGACGTGGTCGACGGCGTCGACGTGTACCGCGACCGGCCGAACGTCGTGGTCCTGCGGACCTTCTCCAAGGCGTACGGCCTGGCCGGCTTCCGGGTCGGGTACGCGATCGGCCACCCGCCGATCGTCGCGGCGATCCGCAAGTGCGCGCTGCCGTTCGGGGTCAGCCACGTCGCCCAGGCGGCCGCGATCGCGTCGCTGGCGGCCGAGGACGAGCTGCTCGAGCGGGTCGATGCGCTGGTGGCCGAGCGGACCCGGGTCGTCGACGAACTGCGCGCGGCCGGCTGGGACGTGCCGGAGACGCAGGCCAACTTCGTCTGGCTGCCGCTCGGCGACGATACCGTCGCGTTCGCCGAGGCGGTGCAGGCCGAGGGCGTGTCGATCCGCCCGTTCCCGGGTGACGGCGCGCGCGTCAGCATCGGCGAGCCGGAGGCGAACGACCTCTTCCTCCAGGTCGCCCGCGCCTGGCGCCAGTGACTGCCAAGCCTCCGTCCCTGGTCTGGATCTCGGGAGCATCAGCCGGGATCGGCGCCGCACTGGCCGCGGCCGTGCCGTTCCGGGATGCGCGCGTGATCGACCTGTCCCGGCGCGGTGGCGGTACGACGGAACACGTCGAAGTGGACCTGTCCGACCCGGCCGACTGGTCGCGGGTCGATCTCCACTTCGAGGAAGAGCTGAAGGCCTATGAGGGTGATCGCGTCGTGTTCATCCACAACGCGGGCACGATCACGCCGATCGGTCCCGCGGCCGCGGTCGACCGCCACGCCTACCGGCGCGCGGTCCTGCTCAACTCCGCCGCTCCGCAGATCCTCGGCAGCGCGTTCCTTCGCGCTTCAGCACACCTCACGTGTGACCGGCACCTGGTGATGCTGTCCTCGGGTGCCGCGAAGACGCCGTACGCCGGATGGTCGTCGTACACCGCGGGGAAAGCGGCGATCGAGCAGTGGGTCCGCACGGTCGGGATGGAACAGGCGGGCGGGTGCCGCGTGATCGCGGTCGCTCCGGGCGTCGTCGACACCGCCATGCAAGCGGAGGTCCGGTCGAGCGACGAGCGCGCGTTCCCGGCCGTCCAGCGCTTCAACGAGCTCAAGCGCACTGGAGCCCTGAGTACGCCGGCCGCCGCGGCCGCCGGCATCTGGTCGCTCCTGGATCGCGACCTGCCCAACGGCACCTGCCTGGATCTCAGAGACCTGTAGTTGTTGGAGGCCGGATCGCGGTGTGTTCCTGGCCGTGGGATTCGTCGCGGTGGGAGTGCACTCCTCGGGAGATGTACGGCTGGAGTACGACTCGAAGTTCCGTTCGCGATTCCGTCCCCGCAAGGCCTGACCGTCTATCCGCGATGTGAACTCTGCGCGGCGGTGGTGTCTGGGCTTGCTTCGGGCTTTGTGTAGAGGACTTCGCGGCCCTGCTCCGCGGCGCGGAGGATGGCCTCGCTGATGAAGTCGCTGAAGCGGGCCATGTTTTCCAGGCGGGCGGCGGCCGGGCGGCCGCGGCCGAGGACGCCGACGCCCTGCCGGGCGATCTCGGCGACCTGGGCCATGCCGCGGGCGCTGTCGATCGTCGACTGGTACCAGACGCCGTCGTCGACGAAGTAGCGCTCGCGGCGGCGTTCGTCGCGGACCCGGCGAATGAGGCCCTGAGCTTCGAGGAGCGCGACCGCCTTGGAGACCGACGCCGGGCTGACCTGGAGGTGCTGGGCGAGTTCGGACGCGGTGAGGCTGCCGGCGTCGGCGACGAAGAGGCCGGTCAGCACCCGAGCCGTCATCTTGGGCAGGCCCTGGTGCATCAGGAGGGTGGTGAACGCCTCCTCGTACTCGCGCACTGCCTCGTCGTCGCGCCCGGGGCCTTGCGCCGGTGCCCGGGACGGGGTGTGCTTGCGCCGGTGGGCACGGCGCTCGGTGGCGCGGTGGGCCATGTCGGCGCGGTAGGCGGTGGGGCCGCCGTTGCGCATCACCTCACGCGTGATCGTCGAGGTGGGGCGGTCGAGACGCCGGGCGATCTCCGCGTAGGCAAGGCCGTCGGCCAGACCCAGCGCGATCTGCTGACGTTCCTGCTGGGCGAGTCTGCCTCCGGACACCGCGATCTCCTTTCGAGCTTCCCTGGTGCCGCCATCGTAGCGTTAACAAGCAGGCCAGTGCAACGGGCGTGGGCGGTGAGCATTGCGTTAGTTCCACACCCGTTGCAACGATGTATAGCCTCTGACCTGCACATATGCAGATTCTATGCAACGGTGTGCTTGCGCGATACACGAACGCAACGTAGCGTTTCCGATATCAGAAACAACGAACGCACAAGGAGAACATCATGCAGAAGTTCGACACCCCCGCGGCAGTGTCAGCCGTCCTGCACATCCCAGCAGGGCGCATCCAGGTCATCGCCGCCGACCGGGCCGACACCACCGTCGAGGTCCTGCCCACCAACGCCTCCAAGGGCCGCGACAAGAAGGCGGCTGAGCAGACCACAGTCGAATTCGTCGACGGCGTCCTGCGGGTCACGGGCCCGGCGGAGAAGAACCAGCTCCTCGGCGCGTCCGGATCCATCGAGGTGACGGTCCAGCTGCCCGCCGGCTCGAGCGTCGAGTCGAAGGCGGCCGGCGCCGAGTTCCGGAGCGTCGGACGGCTCGGCGACCTCGCCTGCGAAGGTGCGAACGGAGAGGTCAAGATCGACGAGGCCGCGAGCGTGCGGGTGGCCGGCTACGCCAGTGACGTCACCGTCGGCCGCCTGACCGGCTCCGCTGAGATCAGCACCCAGAAGGGCGACATCAACATCGCCGAGGCCAGCTCCGGCACGGTCGTGCTGAGCGCCCAGATGGGCAACGTGACGATCGTCGCCGCCCACGGAGCCTCCGCCACCCTGGACGCCCGCACCGGTTACGGCCGGATCAACAACGCGCTGAAGAACACCGAAGGCGCTGCGGCCGGTCTGACCATCCACGCGACCACCGAGCAAGGCGACATCACCGCCCGCAACCTCTAAAAACGACCGGCGGACCGGGCGGCCGCCGGGCACCCGCCCGCCGCCGTCTACATCCGGCGGACCGGGCCGAACGCAGCCGATACAGAAGGAGATACTCGACGTGTCCAAGATCAGCAGTTCGACCACGCCGAAGTGGACCGGCATGGTGCCGGTCGACGATACGGTCCTGGCAGTCACCGACACCGGCGGCCCCGGGATCCCCGTGGTCTACCTCAACGGCCACGTCGCCACCCAGGGGTACTGGCGGCGGGTGATCGCCGAACTGGGGACGGGGTGGCGGCACATCACCTACGACATGCGGGCCCGCGGCAAATCGAAGCGTTCGGCGGACTATTCCTTCGAGACGAACGTGCGGGATGTCGATGCCGTTCTCGCGGCCAGGGGTGTGGACCGCGCGCTCGTCGTGGGCTGGTCCTACGGGGCGTTCGTCGCGGCGCACTGGGCCAGTCGCAATCCCGACCGTACCGTGGGCGCGGTCCTGGTCGACGGCGCCCAGCCGTACGACTGGATCGATGAGATTGATGTCGAGCAGATGCGGAAGCTCTGGCGGCGGATGAGCTGGCTGATGCCGCTGCTACGCCCGACGGGCCTGACCCCGCGGATGACCGCCGAACAGATGGCGAACAGCAACATCGAGGCCGGCGTGATCGCCCGCGAGCGCGAACTGGGTCCCGTGCTTGACAACATCACCGTCCCGACCCGATATGTGAACGCCTCGGGGTCGTCCTTCGGAAGCAAGGGTGATGAGCAGGAACGGATCCGCGCCAGCCTCTCCAAGGTGACCGCCCGCAACCCGAACATCATCATCCACGCGAAGGTCGCCAGCAACCACGGCTCGATCCTGCGCAAGGACTTCCGCACCATCGCCAACGCCGTTCGCGAGGTCGCCACCATCGACCCGGCCCGATAGCCGGCGAGAAGGTCCGGGCGCGTGGGACAGAACGACCCCGGCCCTTGCTGGGACAAGGCGGCGGGTGTGATGCGGCGCCGGGAGGAGTGAGGCTTACTCCCGGCGCCGCGGATGGTGCTACCGAATCAGTCACCCCACCGAGGTGACTCTCTCGGGTCCTGCATCACTGACCAGGGAGGGTCAGTTGTTCTGCTCGGAGTCCTGCTCGCAGGTCTTCAGCGTGTCGACGGAGTTGCCGTCGTTGACCGCGCCCAGGACGCCGGCCAGGTTGGTGAGCGGCACGTTGCCGCCGATACCGGTCGCGGGACCTCGTTGTGGCAGACCTGGAACGGGCCGACGTTGTTGCGGCTCACCGACACCACGCCGTCGTCGCCCATCTTGTACCACTTGCCGGTTGGCCTGCGCGTTGTCCTGCTCGCAGGTCTTGACCGCGGTGACCGAGTTGCCGTCGTTGAAGAAGCCCACGACGCCGGTGATGTCGTTGACCGGGCACGTTGCCGCCGATGCCGGTGCCCGAGCCGAACAGTGTGGCAGGCCTGGAACGGACCGACGTTGTTGTCGTCGATGGCCAGCAGGCGGCCGTCTTCCTGACGCCGTACCAGCCTGCTTGCCGCCGTAGCCGCCCTTGCTGGCCAGCGACGCGGTGTCGGCCAGGCCGGTGTCCTGGGCCTTCTTCTGCGTGTCGTCGAGCATGTTCGCGCTCACGACGGTGGCCAGGCCCAGCGTGGCGACGGTCGCCACAGCCGCGGCAGCGGCGATCTTGCGAGTTACCTGCATTATGCCAGGTTTCCTTTCGGGTTTGACGGATTCGTCTTAGTGGTAACGACACCTGGTCGGGCCGGTTACAAACTTTTTTGTCAGGTATTCCAGCCGCCCGAGCACTCATAGCCGATCGGTGATGGGTTCGCTGACGGGGCAGCGAAGTCCGCCCTGACCAGGCAACTTGCCGGTGACAGGACGGTCTCGGGAGTGAGTCGGAACTTGAGATGGAACGGCCCGTAACCGATGCCGCGATTCGTCGTTGAGTCTAGCGCGGGTGACGGATGAACCCGGTGATTCGGACGATTGTTCTCGGCGGGCTCGGTGGTCGCCGAATTGGCAATACCACGATGAATCGGAATGTCGTTGCAACCATTGCCGGAGTTTGCGCGCCGTGTTTTTTCGGGGCAGGGCGCCGACCGGCAACCATGGCCCGCTGCCGCGCGCATCGGCAGCGGTGGGAGACCCGGGTCCCTCGTGGGGCCCGGGTTCTTCCTTTCCGGGGCCGGCTACTTGCCAGCGCCCGGCGGCGGCGTTCGGCCGCTGACCACCAGCGCGACGCCGAGGATGATCACCGCGCCGCCGAGCAGGATCTGCCAGGTGACGTGCTCGTCGAGGATCAGCCACCCGAGCAGCACAGCGACCACCGGGTTCACGTACGCGTAGGTGCCGATCAGCGAGATCGGGGCGTTCGCCAGCAGGTACGAGTACGCCGAGTACGCGAGCAGCGAGCCGAACACGACCAGGTAGCCGAGCGCGATCCACCCGATCGCGTCGATCCGCCCGAGGTGGAGCCGCCCGGGCTCGCCCCGCAGTACGCCGATCAGGACCATCGCCGTACCGCCGATGACCATCTCGTAGAGCGTGGCCACCAGCGGGTCGCGTCGGCAGGCCGAGCCGTGGGGAGAAGCGGGAGCCGATCGCCCAGCAGATCGTGCCGACCACCAGGATCGCCACCGACAGCGGCTTCGCGCTGGTGTTGCCGCCGGACAGCGCGAGCAACGCGGCGCCGGCGAAGCCGATCAGTACGCCGACCCAGGTCAGCGCGCGCGGGCGTTCGCCGCCGCCGACCCGCAGCAGCATCAGCCACAGCGGGATCGCGGCGACCAGCAGGGCGGCCAGTCCGGACGGCACGGTCTGCTCCGCGATCGCGACCGCACCGTTGCCGAAGGCAAGCAGCAGCAGTCCGACGACGGCCGCGCCGAGCGCTCCCGGCGGGTGATCCGCAGCCGCCGCCACGCCGGACTTCAGCGCCAGGAACCGCGGCCAGCAGGACGCGCCGCGATCAGGAACCGGGCCGACATCCCGAGCATCGGCGGGATCTCCGCGTCCACGACCACCCGGATGGCCAGGTAGGTCGAGCCCCAGACGACGTACACGACGGCGAGCGCGGACCAGATCATCGCGCGCCGACGCCGGACGGCGCGCCGGTCTCGGGCACTGCGGCCGGAGCGGAAGCGGCCATCGGGCGTCTCCTCGGCGTGTCATGGGCGTTCAGCGTGTCATGGGTGTAATGCAAGAACGATCCTTACGCTAAGCCGCGCGCGATCGAGCAGCGCAAGCCGGTTTCCGGTCAGCAATCCGCTGTTTCCCGCCAGGCCATCAGTGCGGGGGAAGGTGCCCCTGACGACCCCGAGGGTGAGGAGAGCTGGATGCGGATCGCCGGTGTCCTGATTGCTGCCATGACCAGTCACGCTGGGTGTGCCAGCCGGCGTACGCGAGCGGGCTGACGGAGGTGACGCGCCGCCGCCGAGACCGCGCCGAACTGGGACGACGACGCCGGCGGCAACGCGAACGCCGACGACCCCGCCATCTGGATGCGACTCCAGGCACCCCGAGCGGAGCGTCGTACTCGGAACGCTGAAGAACGGCGGCCTGACCGTCTTCGACCTCACCGGCAAGGAAGTGCAGCGGTTCGCGACCCCGCCGGCGCCAGAGCCCGGTCAGGAGCCGGGCCGGTTCAACAACGTGGACCTTGTCGACAATCCTGCGCGATCGTTCACCGACCGCGGCCGCGACCAGCTCCGGACCGTACGCCGTGCCAAGGCCGGGCGACTCACCGACGTCACCAGTGCCAAGGCGCCGCTCGTGTTCAGCAAGGACACCGCCGAGGTCCAGGACCAGCGGACCGCGTACGGCCTGGCGGCGACGAAGATCGAGGGCCAGCCGATCGTCGCGGTGACGCGGCGCAGCGAGACCCGGGTCGGGTTCTTCCAGCTCGTCCCCGACGGCCACGGCAAGATCACCTACCGCCCGATCAGCCACGCTCGACCTCCCGAGCACCTTCAAGCTGTCGGACGGCAGCACCTGGTCGCCGTGCGAGGAGCCCGGCGACCTGCCGCAGCTCGAGGGCATGGTGTTCGACCGCACCACCAACGACCTGTACGCCGCCCAGGAGGACGTCGGCATCTGGCGGATCCCGCTAGCCGGCAGGCCCGAGTTGCTGGAGAAGGTCCGCGAGTTCGGCCAGCGGGCCGTCTACGACGAGGAGACCGAGGAGTGCGAGCCGACCGGACCGGTCAGCCCGGACGCCGGGAAGCACCTCAGCGCCGACGCGGAAGGACTCACGATCGCGTACAACGCACGGCGTACGGACGCTGTACGCGTCGAGCCAGGGTGACTCGACCTTCGCGAGCTACCGGATCGACGGACGCCGACTGGCCTACCGCTCCGGGTTCGAGGTGGTCGACGGCCCGGCGGCGGACGGCGTACAGCACAGTGACGGTGCGGCGGTGACGACTCAGCCGCTCGGGCAGCGGTTCCCGCACGGCCTGCTTCGCGGTGCATGACGGCGAGAACACGCCCGGTGACGGCGACCGGGAGGGCACCAACTTCAAGCTGGTCCGGCTCGAGAAGCTGCCCTGATCGGTACGCAGTTGTGACACATCTCGCATGGATCGTCAACGCTCTGTCACATCCCGGGATCAGGCGCGGCACGAGGATGGGACCACTGGATGGACTGGTGTCTCAGCCCGAGGACCGGTCTCGGTACCGGCGTACCCGCGCGCGTCCAGACAGTTCGCGGATCAGCAACCCGCTCGGTACGGTGTCCGGCAAGATGGGCAGTGATACCAGTGAGGAGGTTCACTGCCTAGCGGTGTGCATCAACCCTGGATCCACGCGGTCCTGCCTGCGAAGCCTCACCCGGCTGGTCGGGCCGGGACCCGTGCAACGTTGCGGTCGCGGCGATCCCGCGCTCGAACCCGAGGAGTGCATGTGAGTGAGTCGGTGCCGGGCATTGCCCCGGAAGTGTTCGCGCCCGTCGAGGCGCCGGTCAGTCCCCCCAGGCCTCCGAAGAGGTCGAGTTCGTCCAGTTGCTGACGCCCGAAGGTGAGCGCGTCGAGCATCCGGACTACTCGTTCGACCTCGACGACGAGGCGATCAAGGGCTTCTACCGGGACATGACCCTGGTCCGCCGGATCGACACCGAGGCGACCGCCCTGCAGCGCCAGGGTGAGCTCGGCATCTGGGCCTCGCTGCTCGGCCAGGAGGCCGCGCAGATCGGCTCCGGCCGCGCCCTGAACAAGCAAGGACATGGTCTTCCCGACCTACCGCGAGCACGGCGTCGCCTGGTGCCAGGGCGTCGACCCGCTGCAACCTGCTCGGTCTGTTCCGCGGCGTCGACCAGGGCGCCTGGGACCCGCGGGACAACAACTTCCACCTCTACACGATCGTGATCGGCGCCCAGACGCTGCACGCGACCGGGTACGCGATGGGCCAGCAGCGCGACCACGCGGTCGGTGACGCCGAGAACGGCGAGGCGACGATCGCGTACTTCGGCGACGGCGCCAGCAGCCAGGGTGACGTGAACGAGGCCTTCATCTACGCCTCGGTGTTCAACGCGCCGGTCGTGTTCTTCTGCCAGAACAACCAGTGGGCCATCTCCGAGCCGATCGACCGGCAGACCCGGATCCCGCTGTACCAGCGCGCCGCCGGCTTCGGCTTCCCCGGCGTCCGCGTCGACGGCAACGACGTACTCGCGACGTACGCCGTCACCCAGCAGGCGCTGAAGCGGGCCCGCGAGGGCAGCGGCCCGACCCTGGTCGAGGCCTACACCTACCGGATGGGCGCGCACACCACCTCCGACGACCCGACGAAGTACCGGCTGTCCGAGGACCTCGAGTACTGGAAGCTCAAGGACCCGATCGAGCGGGTGAAGGCCTACCTGGCCCGCGCGTGCCGGCGTCGACCACGACTTCTTCGACCAGATCGACGCCGAGGCGGACAAGATCGCCGCCGGGCTGCGGGCCGGGCTGCCTGTCGATGCCGGACCCGGCGCTGACCGACTTCTTCGACCACGTGTACGTCGAGCAGACCCCGCAGCTGGTCGAGCAGAAGGAGCAGTACGCCGCGTACGCCGCCTCGTTCGAAGGAGCGAGGGCTGAGCAGATGGCGAAGATCAGCCTCGGCAAGGGCATCAACATGGGCCTGCGGGCCGCGATGGAGAACGACCCCAAGGTCGTCGTCATGGGTGAGGACATCGGCAAGCTCGGCGGTGTCTTCCGGGTCACCGAGGGACTGCAGAAGGACTTCGGCGAGGACCGGGTGATCGACACCCCGCTGGCCGAGTCCGGCATCATCGGCACCGCGGTCGGCCTGGCGCTGCGCGGCTACCGGCCGGTCTGCGAGATCCAGTTCGACGGGTTCGTCTTCCCGGCGTACGACCAGATCATCAACCAGGTCGCGAAGATGCACTACCGGTCGACTGGGCAAGATGAAGATGCCGATCGTGATCCGGATCCCGTTCGGCGGCGGCATCGGCGCGGTCGAGCACCACTCGGAGTCGCCGGAGACGCTGTTCGCGCACGTGCCCGGCCTCAAGGTGGTCGCCTGCGGCGACCCGGTCGACGCGTACTGGATGATCCAGCAGGCGATCGCCTCGGACGACCCGGTGGTGTTCTTCGAGCCGAAGCGCCGGTACCACGAGAAGGCCGAGCTGGACGAGACCGTGCCGCCGGCGCTACCCGCTGCACCAGGCGAAGGTGGTCCGCGAGGGCACCGACGCGACGCTGTTCTGCTACGGCCCGATGGTGAAGACCTGCCTGCAGGCGGCCGAGGCCGCGGTCGAGGACGGCCGGCAACCTCGAGGTCGTCGACCTGCGCACGATCGCGCCGCTGGACCTGGCGACGATCTTCGCCTCGGTGAAGAAGACCCGGCGCGCGGTCGTCGTGCACGAGGCGCCGCTGTCCCTCGGCCCGGGCTCGGAGATCGCCGCCCGGGTGACCGAGGAGTGCTTCTACCACCTGGAGGCGCCGGTCCTGCGGGTCGCCGGGTACGACACCCCCTACCCGCCGTCGCGGATGGAGGAGGAGTACCTGCCCGACCTGGACCGGGTGCTCGACGGTGTCGACCGGGTGATGGGGTACTGATGGGCATCCAGCAGTTCCGCCTCCCCGACGTGGGTGAAGGCCTGGTCGAGGCCGAGATCGTCAGCTGGAAGGTCAAGCCCGGCGACACGGTCAAGCTGAACGACACCATCGTCGAGATCGAGACCGCCAAGTCGCTGGTCGAGCTGCCGGTCCCGTTCGCCGGCGTCGTCACCGAACTGCTGGTCCCCGAAGGCGAGACGGTCCCGGTCGGTACGCCGATCATCGCGGTGCGAGACCGAGGTGCCGCCGCGACAGCGGGCCGCCCGAGGACCTGGTCCCGGCCGTCCCCGAGACGAAGATCGAAGCCGGCAAGATCGGCGGCGCCGCCCCCGGCGGTCGCACCGCCGTCCTGGTCGGCTACGGCCCCAAAACCACCGAAGCCAAACGCCGCCCCCGCAAGGGCGGTCCCGCAACCGCCGCACCCGCTCCGGCTGTCTCCGCGCCGGCCGCAGCTCCCGTTGCGGCGGTGCAGGCTCCGGCCGGGATCGCGCCTGCGGCGCACACCGGTCCCGCATCCGGCGCGGCGCATGCCCCCATTTCCGGTGAGGTTGCCAGAGGCAACGGGGTGCAGGTGCTGGCGAAGCCGCCGGTGCGGAAGCTGGCCAAGGATCTGGGGATCGACCTCGCCACGGTGACGGCAACCGGGCCGGGTGGGATCATCACCCGGGCTGATGTCGAGGCGTACTCGGCGGCTCCGGCGCGCGGCTGGCGCCTGCTGCTCCTGCGAGCGCCGCTCCGGTGGTGCAGTGGGCGGGGCGACACCCGGATGCCGATCAAGGGTGTGCAGAAGGTGATGGCGCAGGCGATGGTGGCCAGCGCGTTCACCGCGCCGCACGTGACCGAGTGGATCACCGTCGACGTCAGCGCCACGATGGAGCTGGTCGAGCGGCTGAAGAACGACAAGGCGTTCCGCGACCTGCGGGTGTCGCCGCTGCTGATCGTCGCGAAGGCAGTCACGCTGGCGGCCCGTCGTACGCCGATCGTCAACGCGGCCTGGGACGAGCAGGCGCAGGAGATCGTGCTACAAGGGCTCGGTGAACCTCGGCATCGCCGCGGCCACCCCGCGCGGGCTGATCGTGCCGAACATCAAGAACGCCGACGCGCTCACCCTGCCCGAGCTGTGCGCCGCGCTGAACGACCTGGTCGCCACCGCCCGCGAGGGCAAGACGCAGCCGGCCGACCAGGCGGGTGGCTCGTTCACGATCACCAACGTGGGCGTCTTCGGCGTCGACGCCGGCACGCCGATCATCAACCCGGGCGAGGCCGCGATCCTCGCGTTCGGCGCGGTCCGCAAGCAGCCGTGGGTGGTGGACGACGAGATCGTGCCCGCGCTGGATCACCACGCTCGCGCTGTCCTTCGACCACCGCCTGATCGACGGCGAGAAGGGCTCCACCTTCCTCGCCGACGTCGCCGCCATCCTCGAGGACCCAGCCCGAGCGCTGATGTTCTAAGAGGTACGCCGTACGCGGCGAAGGCCCGGGTGATCCGTCCCCCGGGCCTTCGTGGCGTCACCGGGCCGTTGTCCATCCGCGAGAGCTCTGGCAGTCTGCTGCTGGGTGGTGAGGGGGGTGCCTCGCCAGGGGGGTGGGGGAAATGGCCCGTCGGCCATTGCCGAAAAGTAATGTCGTGCGCGCGGTCCTGCACCTGTGCGGGCTGAGCGGTGTGGCCGATGCCGCCAAGGAACTGCAGGACGGGCTGGCCGGCGATCAGCATCTGACGCAGGTCGGCGAGGAGATCAGCCGGATACCTGCCTCCGTGAGTCGCATCCTTCTGAAGTTCGAGCGACATGAATTCCCGCGACTCGCTGACAACGATCGTCTCGCCGCCGAGTCGGCGGTGGAGCGAACCCTCCGGTCCATCACGAACAAAGAGTTGATCGCCAAGGGCCTGATCGACTCGGCTTTGCTGCAGGCGACGGTCCTTGCCGCCAGTGGCCGGCGCGAGCGGGCGGAGTTGTTGTCGGCCGATGCGCAGGAGTACTTCGACGGCCTGCTCGACCAGTGCTGCAAGTTCGTGGCGCAGTGGCTGCTGGAGACCGACAACCGGGGAGCCGTCGAGCGGGTCGGGATCGCGGAGCTCCTGCGCATCGCTGCCCGGATCGAGCAGATTCTCGGCGAGCGCTCTGCCGGGATGGTCGAGCGACTGCGCCACGACCAGGAGAACTTCTCGTCCTTCACCCTTCGCTACCTGCAGCGGGTGCGGGAGCAGCTCGACTACCTGGAGATTCCCGGGCTCGACCTGCAGAGCGTCCGGCAGCGCTACAGCTTCTCCGCCGCGTACGTTCCGCTGGTCGTCGAGGACGCTGGTAGGCACAGCCTCCGCACCATTGGCCAGGCCGGGGATCTGCCGGCGCCAGGACGAGTGACGCTGGTCAGCGGCGAACCCGGGTCCGGCAAGAGCACGCTGGCCAAGCTGATCCTGACGGGTTTGGCCGAGGACGCCGAGGCAGCGCTCGGCCGGGACATGGAGTACTCCGTGCCCTTGCTGGTGAAACTGCGAGCGACGCCCGAGCTTCCGCCTGAGCTGGATGACCTGGGCGGATGGTTGAGCAAGTCCCTGTCGATCCGCCGGCCGCCCAACTGGCAGGAAGCTCTCCTCGACGCAGGGCGAGCGGTGGTGGTCGTGGACGGCCTCGACGAGATCGGCCGGGACCAACGCCCCGCGGTGGTCGAGTGGTTGCGGTCGCTGGCCGAGCAGTTCCCGCACTCCGGATTCGTGATCACGTCCCGCCCGGCGGCGATCGAGTCCGTCCGGATTCCTGACGACTGGATCCAGGTTCGCGTGCAGCCACTCGATCGTGACCAGATCAGCCGGTTGGCGGTGTACTGGCATCGGTCAGTGGCTCGCCAGGCCTTTGCCTCGGACGAGGCGGCGACGAAAGAGGCGTTCGCGTTCCTGGCGCGTGTCGATCGGCACCCGGAGCTGCAGAGTCTCTGCGGGAATCCGCTGCTGCTGGCGTCCGTCTGCGGACTCGCCGCGGCCAGGTCGGGTGTCATCCCGCTGCGGCGGTCGGAGCTCTACCGGGATCTCGTCAGCATGATGATCAAGCACCGCGACGCAGAGCGTGGCCTGGTCGGACTGATTACTGTGACCCAGACGACGCGATTGCTGTCGGCGATCGCCGTGCACTGTCAGCGCGAAATGATCGACGAGGGATCGCGCGACGACTTCCTCGATCCGATCCGGGCATTCCAGCGGGACGTCACCGACGACAGGCTCCGGGAGCTGCGCGCCGGTCTGATCCTGGAGCACCTGCTGGTCAGGACAGGGCTGCTGCGCGACATTCCCGTGGACCGGATTGACTGGGCGCACAGATCGTTCCGCGAATTCCTGGCCGCGGAGCACTTCACCGACGCCGGAGCCGAGGCCGAACTCCTCCGGCTGGCTCGGAGCCGGGACTGGGCGGAGATCATCTCCTGGACCGTGGAACTCCTTCCAACCGCGGAGCGAGCCTCACGGATGGTGGACGGGCTGCTGGACGAAGCCTCGAAGGTGGGCGATCGGCACATTCGCGCTCTGGCGCTCCGCGGCGCGTCCACGTCGTTGGGGCTGCGCCCCGACACACGTCAGCGTGTGGAGACACTGCTGGCCGACCTCATCCCGCCGAGAACGCTCGACGCCGGCCGTGCGCTGCTGCAGATCGGTCCTGGAGCCGTGCCCGCGTTGACGCGGGCGCTCAGCGCAGCGTCGGCCGACGATGACTTCCGAGCGATCGCGGGCATTCTGCTTGCTATCGGCACAGAGCCGGCGATCGACGCGTTGGCGGAGCAGGATCCGGTTCGACTGGAATTGATCGTCGCTGACCTCGCCGCCAGGTTCGCCACGACCGCGTCAGCCGACCTGGCTCAGCGGGTGTTGTCGAAAGTGCCGGCCGGGCTGCCTCACATCGGCCTTCGACTCCACGGAAGTGACTTCCTGAGGTCGCTGAGCGTGCTGTCGCCGAGGTTCAGGGTCGATGTCCTGCGGCTCGACCACGCGACAGCCGACGAGGGACTCGTCCTGCCGTCGGCTGTCGACGTCGCGAAGGTGGTCGCCGTGGATCTCGAGCCACAGGTGGCTTTGCGGTTGATCGGGCGATTGCACAAAGTGTCCGCGGCTCGACTCAGTTGGGGTTCTACGCAGGAGACGGCGCTGGACGCCGACGGAGAGCTGGCGTTGAGCACACTGCGCCGGCTGGAGATTGCCGGCGACCGCGTTGCCCTCCGCAACCTTCGCTCGGCAGCGGGGCTGCGGCTGCTCGTCGTCTCCGGGGCTGCCGAGGGCGTCCTCGCCGACGTAGCCGAAGGTCCCGAGACAGTCGTTCTGGGGATGGCGGACCAGCTCGATCTGTCGGGAGCCACCGAGCGACTGAAGGTCGGCTCGTGGCACGCGGCTGACCTGGAAGGCCTGACGGATCTCGTCGCGCTTCGGTGTCTCTATCTCGAGAGCGCGCCGCGCCTCACGACCTTGACCGGCTTGAAGCAGCTGGACCACCTCGAGTACCTCCGGATCGACGACGCACCCGAGTTGGTGATCGCGGCCGGCGAGCTGCTCGAGTCGGGCGTGGACCACGTCATTCTCAAGCACTGTCCCTATCTGGGTGTCGAGGTGACGCAGGACCAGCTGGACCTCCTCGGTCTCCGTGACGTACCGCCCGGCTTCGGTGCCGCCGACGTGCCCGAGCTGTTCGCAGAGCGCTGGCGCCTGCCGGGCCTCGAGGAGCTGACGGTCGAGGAGATCGACGCGCGGGGATGGGACGACTGGTCGTTCTGGTTGGAACTGAACCGGCACTCCGATCAGTGGGACGACTGGGAGGTGCCCGGGCCGCGCGGTGAGGACGAGATCTGGGCGGACCACGGCTACATCGTCTTCGACAGTCTGGGACACGAGGAATACATGTCGTCCTCCGGCGCGAAGGACGTCTGGTTCCGCGACCCGACTGAGGCGGACGACGACAGCGGAGCCGGTGCGGACGACGACCCTCCGGTCGACGACCTGCCCGCGGGATGGCAGGTCGACGACGGTCCTGATCCCAACTTCCCCGGCGTCTGACCCCGTCACTGGAGGAAGAGGACGAGCACTCCGCTCACTCGCGGCGCTTCGGCGACCCGACCGCTCGAACGACTGCGATAGAGGAGTGGGGGTCCCGGGCGGGGGACCCCCTCTCAGCTTGGGTTAGTGGACTGCGTCGAGGGCGTCGGCGATGCCTTCGCCGAAGAAGGCGTTGTTCGCTGTCGTGCCGGTGCAGCGGGCGTCCGGGACGGACCGGGCATGCGGTGTCGTCGGCCTCCATGTGCAGCGCTGCTTCGAGCTCACGCGGGCCCCACCCCGGGTGCACCGACTTCATCAGCGCTGCGACGCCGGTCGACGTGCGGCGACGCCATCGACGTACCGCTCATCAGGGCCGTAGCGGCCACCCGGGATTGTCGACAGGATCGAGCTGCCCGGAGCCGCGACGTCGATCTTGTTCAGGCCGAAGTTCGAGAAGCTGCTGCGCGGCGACGGCCTGGGTGGTGCTGGCGACAGTGATCACGCCGGGCAGCTCGGTCGGCATGTCCAGGCAGCTCGTTGTTGATCTGCCGGGTGACCGGGGTCGTGTCGTTCGGGCTGCCGTTGTCGGTGGTCTTGTTGGCCAGGTCGTAGTTCGAGTTGCCGGCCGCGGCGACGGACAGGACGCCGCGATCCGTGGCGTAGGCGTACGCGCGCCGTACCGCTTCCTGGACCGCGCCCTGGTCGCCGTTGTCCTTGCACCAGAACTCGAACGGGTCGATGAAGTAGCTGTGGTTGGTGACGTCCATGTGGTGCTCGGCGGCCCAGACGATGCCGCAGATCGAGTACTCCGGGTAGATGAAGCCGTCGTCGTTGACCACCTTCACCGAGGCGATCCGGACACCCGGCGCCACGCCGACGATGCCGACGCCGTTGCGGGCCGCGGCGACCGTGCCGGCGACGTGCGTGCCGTGCGAGCTGGTGGTCGGTCGCCAAGCGCCTGGGGTGGTGTTCGGGTACGCCGTTGTTGACACAGTTGACCGAGTCCTTCGCGTCGAAGTTCGGCGCGAGGTCCGGGTGGGTGTCGTCGACACCGCTGTCGTTGATGCCGACCAGCACCTGCGCGGGAGCCGTCGGTCACCGCATGGGCCTGGTCCGCCTTGATCTGGACCATGTCCCACTGCTCGTTCTCAAGCGGGTCCGGGACCGGCTGTCGCCTCCGCCGTCGTCGACCGCCTTCAGCCCAGCCGCCGTACCGGAGCCGGCCGGGCCTTCGCTGACCGCGGCCGTGCGGGTGGCGCCGACGGACTGCACCTCACGCCCGTTGTGCCCGGCGCGGACGTCGGTGCGGAAGTTCGGCGTTGGTCGACTGCGCGATCACGACGCCGAGCTGCTTGTACGACGTGACGACGGTGCCGCCGGCCGCCTTCACCGCCTCCTCGACCTTGCGGACGTGCCCGGGGGTGGCCTTGGTGTTGACCACGTAGTTCATCAGCGGGCCCGGCGCGGCGGCCGGCGCCGGGTCGGCGAGCGGTGCGGCGTACGCGGTGGCGGCACCCAGCGTCGTCAGGGCCAGCGCGGCCGCGGCTAGGCCGGCCGTCAGCCGGCGGGGACGGGAGCTTCGGGACACGGTGCCTCCTCGGTACTGGGCCTGGGCGGACGGGCCCAGGCTCGATACCCCGGACTCTAGAGCGGATTCCGGACCGGCGACGTGCTTCATCCACAACACAGGGGAAACCCTGCGTCCGTCACTACAGACGGTTCACTTGTTCACAGACGGTCGCCCACATCTGTGGATTGCCCTGTGGATAACTGGTGGACAAGGTGGGGACAACCTGACCGGGGCGGTGGGGTGGGGCAGAGCCACCAAGCCGGATTTCCTGTGTGTAGGATAGATACAACAGAGATACCAGTCGTATGGGTGGGAGTTTCAGTGACAAGCGGGGTGCCGGAGCACGCGCCGGCGAGGGCAGCGCTGCAGTTGGGCGACGAGACCGCGGAGATCGCCCGGGTGGTGGTCGAGGCGGCGCCGGGGGTGGAGAAGATCCCCGCGGCGGAGCGGGTCTACGCGTATGTGAAGGCCGCGATCCTGGACCGGACCTACCCGGGCGGCGAGCTGCTCACCGAGGGTGAGCTGGCCACCGCGGTCGGAGTGTCCCGCACTCCGGTGCGCGAGGCGCTGCTCCGGCTGGAGGAGTCCGGCCTGGTGAAGCTCTACCCGAAGAGGGGCGCGCTCGTCCTGCCGGTGCTGCCGCAGGAGATCGACGACGTCCTCGAGGCGCGCGAGCTGATCGAGACGCACGCGGCCGCCAAGGTCTGGCCGCGGCGCAAGCAGTTGGTCGAGTCCCTGACCGCAGCGCGTCGACGAGATGCGCGCGCACCGTAAGGCCGGTGACGCGAAGAGCTTCCTGGAGGCCGACCGGGCCTTCCACGAGGCGATCGTCGGTGCCGCCGGCAACGAGATCCTGGCCAAGCTCTACAACAGTCTGCGCGACCGCCAGGTCCGGATGGGCGTGCCGGGCATCGAGATGCAGCCGGCCCGGATGGACAAGTCCATCACCGCGCACCAGGAGATGATCGACGCGCTCGGCGGCAACAGCGTCAAGCGGTTCCGCGAGCTCGTCGTCGTCGCACATCCACGCCGCCGCGACGGACCTGCGGAGTACTGCGGTGACCGAACTCCTCTTCCCCCTGGGCGGACGTCGCGCCTGGGCGGTGTGGGCCACTGCTGTCTTCACCTATCTGGTGACCGTGCTGCACCGCGGCTCGATGAGCGTCGCCGGTCTGCAGGCCGCCGAGCGCTTTCGACATCTCCGCATCCGCGCTGGCCAGCTTCACCGTCGTCCAGCTGACCGTGTACGCCGCGATGCAGGTGCCGGTCGGCGTCCTGCTCGACCGGTACGGCTCGAAGCGGCTGCTGATCGCGGCGTCCGGGCTGCTCTTCGTGGCGCAGTCCGCGTTCAGTCTGGTCGACTCCTACCCGGCCGCGCTCGCTGCTCGGGCCGTACTCGGTGTCGGTGACGCTCTGGTCTTCATCAGCGTCCTGCGGGTCGTCATGTCCTGGTTCCCCGCACTGCGGCAGCCGGTGATGTCGCAGGCGACCGGCATGCTCGGCGGCTGTCGGCGCGATCATCTCGACCGTGCCGATGGCGGCCGCCTTCCACGCGTTCGGCTGGACCGGCACCTTCGCCGGTGCCAGCGTGCTCAGTCTGGTGACCGGTCTGGCCGTCCTGTTCCTGATCAAGGACACGCCCGTACGACGAGCCGCTGCGACGGACCAAGCAGTCGCTCGGCGAGGTGCGGAACAATCTGCGCAGGGCCTGGCAGGAGCCGGGCACCCGGCTGGGGCTGTGGACCCACTTCACCACCAGCTTCTCCGCCAGCACCTTCGGTCTGCTCTGGGGATACCCGTTCCTCGTCCAGGGCCAAGGTCTGGCTCCGACGACCGCTGCGGCGATGCTGATCCTGCCGGTGCTGGCAGGGCTCTGTTATGGCCCGCTTGTCGGCCGGTACGCCGCTCGGTTCCCGTTCTACCGATCCTGGATCGTGCTGGCGGTGATCGCGGGCTCGGTGCTGATGTGGACCGTCGTACTGCTCTGGCCGGGTCAGGCGCCGATGCCGGTGCTTCTGCTGCTGATCGTCGTACAGGCTGCCGGTGGGCCGGGGTCGATGCTCGGGCTGGACTACGCGCGGACCTTCAACCCGTCGACCCGGTTCGGTGCGGCCAACGGGATGGTCAACACCGGTGGGTTCATCGCGACGCTGATCTGCATCGGCATGGTCGGCATCCTGCTCGACGCGTCGTCGGGCGGTGCGCCGCAGACCATCACCGACTTCAAGTGGGCGCTGGCCTTCCAGTACGTGCTGTGGGCGATCGGCACCCGCCAGATCCTCAGGTACCGCCGCAAGGCCCGCGGCCACGCTGGCCCGCTACAACCCGGAGATCTACGAGGCCCTCCGGGCCAACCAGATCGTCCCGCTGAAAGGCTGATGACAGCCGGCCTGGCACGGGCTGTCAGCCGAGTGCCAGGGCGGTGCCAGTACGCCGATGGACGGTAGTCCCAGTGAAGTAAGTCCACTGGGAGGAACCGATGACCACAACGAACCAGGTCGCCATCGAGGCAATGGTCTGGTCAAGAAATATGGCAACACCACCGCCCTGGACGGCGTCGACCTGAGCGTGCCGACCGGCACGGTGCTCGGCGTCCTCGGCCCGAACGGCGCCGGCAAGACCACCGCGGTCCGCATCCTCGGCACGCTGCTGCGGCCCGGACGCCGGGCACGCCACGGTCGGCGGGTACGACGTCGTCCGCGACGCCGGCAAGGTCCGCGAGATCATCGGCCTGACCGGGCAGTACGCCTCGGTCGACGAGGACATGTCCGGCCGCCGGAACCTGATCATGATCGGCCGGCTGCTCGGGCTTCTCGCGAGAGCAGGCCACGGGCCGGGCGGACGAGCTGCTGGAGCGGTTCGAGCTGACCGACGCCGGTGACCGGATCGCCAAGACGTACTCCGGCGGTATGCGCCGGCGCCTCGACCTCGCGGCCAGCCTGGTCGGCAACCCGAGCATCCTGTACCTCGACGAGCCCACCACCGGTCTCGACCCGCACGCCCGCAACGGCGTCTGGGAGACGATCCGCAACCTGGTGCTCGACGGGACCACCGTGCTGCTCACCACGCAGTACCTGGAGGAGGCCGACGCGCTGGCCGACTCGATCATGGTGTTCGACAAGGGCGGGGTGGTCGCCTCCGGGCGGCCGGCCGAGCTGAAGGCGCAGGCCGGCAAGCAGTCGCTGGACGTCCGCCCGGCCGAGCCGGCGCACCTCGAACGGGTCGCCGCGATCGTCGCCGAGTCGGTCGGTGTGCGGCCGACCGTCGACGTGGTGAACACGCTGGTCAGCGTTCCGGTCAGCCGACGGTACGCTCGATGCCGGTCGTCGTCCGCCGGCTCGACGAGGCCGGAATCGCCGTCACCGAACTGTCCCTGCGGCTGCCCAGCCTGGACGAGGTGTTCCTCGCGCTGACCGGGCACGCCGCCGAAGAGAAGAAGCAGGACGCAGTCCTGGAAGGAGCGGGCCGATGAGCACCGCGACACTCGAAGCACCGCCTCCACGCCCGCCCACGCGGCTCGCCGTAGCCGGCCGTTCGCCTGGGTCGCAGCAGAGCCTGACGCTGGCCTGGCGCAACATCGTCCGGATCCGGCAGAACCCGGAAGCGCTGGCGGACGTGACGTTCCAGCCGATCATCTTCCTGGTGCTGTTCCTGTTCGTCTTCGGCGGTGCGATCGCCAGCGGCGGGACCTGGCACGACTACCTGCCGTTCCTGCTGCCCGGGCCTGCTGGTGCAAACCGTGGTGTTCTCCACCATGGGCACCGGGGTGGCGCTGAACGACGACTTCGCCAAGGGCGTGTTCGACCGGTTCCGAAGCCTGCCGATCGCCCGGATAGCGCCGCTGGTCGGCGCCGTCCTCGGCGACGCGGTCCGGTACTCGCTGTCGATCGTGATCCTGATGGGCACCGGCTTCGTGCTCGGGTTCCGGTTCCAGAACGGGCGTCGGGAACGGCCTGCTGGCGCTGGTGATCGTGCTGCTGTTCGCGCTGTCGATGTGCTGGATCTGGGTCTGGCTCGGACTGAAGCTGCGGACCGCCCAGGGTGTCCAGGGCGTCGCCTTCCTGGTGATGTTCCCGCTCACCTTCGGCAGCAACGTGTTCGTCCAGACCGACACCCTGCCGGGCTTCCTGCAGGCGTTCGTCAACGTGAACCCGGTCAAGTACCTGGTCGACACGATGCGCGGCGCTGATGCTCGGCGGCGATCTGCAGAAGCCGCTGCTGATCACCCTCGCCTGGATGGTCGGCCTGGTCGCGGTCTTCGCCCCACTCGCGATCCGCGCCTACCGCCGCCGTACCTGAGCTTCGCAGCTGGGTGGGGTCTGCGTCCGAAGTGGTGGGTTCGACACCCTGATTCCGGGTGGAGAACCCACCGCTTGGTGCGTCGGCGTCCCCACTTTCAGGGGTCAACCCCTGAGTCGGTGGGTTCGGCCCTCAAGTTTTCAGGGCGCTACCCACAGGCTCGGGGTTGACCCCTGAAAGGGCGCCACCGGTTGGTGCGTCGGCGTCCACTTTCAGGGGTCGACCCCTGAGTAGGTGGGTTCGGGCCTCAAGTTTTCAGGGCGCAACCCACAAGCTCGGGGGTTGACCCCTGAAACGGGGCCGCCACCGCTTGGTGCGTCGGCGTCCCACTTTCAGGGGTCAACCCCTGAGTAGGTGGGTTCGGCCCCCAAATTTTCGGGGCGCAACCCACACGCTCGGGGGTTGACCCCTGAAAGTGGGCTGCTCGGCCCTCGGGGTGGGTGAAATGGGGGAGCTTGAGCGGTGTAGAGGGTCTCGCGGCGACGGGTTGGAACCTCGGACAGGTTGTGGGGACCGTGGACACCGGATCAGCTGTCCGAGGTCCCGGCTTGGTGTCCGCGGTCCCGGCTGGATGTCCAAGGACGACTCCCTTCCGGCTGCGTTCACCCCCACAGCCGGTTGGTCTCGGCCTACATCAGGTCCCGGTTTGGTGTCCGCGGTCCCGGTTTGGTGTCCAAGGTCCCGGTTTGGTGTCCAAGGTCCCGGTTTGGTGTCCAAGTCCCGGTTTGCTGTCCAAAGTCCCGGCGTCGGATCGTGATGGCTGGGTTGGCCCCACATGGGGGCGCTTCGGGTGGCTGAGGCGTGAGGTGGTGCCGCTTTGTCCGTGGCGTGCGCCAGAGTGGCGTCATGACGACGAGGTGGACGATGACGATCGACTGCGCCGACCCGGCCCGGGTCGCGCGGTTCTGGTGTACGGCGCTCGGCTACATCGAGTCGGATCCGCCGAAGGGGTGGGACACCTGGGAGGCGTTCCTCACCGACCAGAACGTCCCCGAGGAGGAATGGAACGACGGCGCCGCGATCTCCGATCCGAACGGCGTACTCCCCTCCCTCTCCTTCCTCAAGGTCCCCGAGCCGCGCACGGTCAAGAACCGCCTCCACCTCGACCTCCAGGTCAGCGGCGGCCGCTCCGAACCCCAGCACCTCCGCGAAGAACGCATCCGCGCCTGCGCCGACACCTTGCTGGCCGCCGGCGCCACCCTCGTCCGTGAGGTCCCCGTCGACAACACCACCACCCTCGACCACCTCTGGATGCGAGACCCAGAGGGCAACGACTTCTGCGTCGTCTGACTCCTCAGGCCGTGGTGAGGTCGGCGAAGGCCAGGGGTTGGCGGGTGCAGACGTAGGTTGCCCAGTGCAACTTTTCGGGGGTGCCGTCCGGGGTGCGGGTGATGCGGAGGAGTTCGCCGGTCTCGCGGCCGGAGACGGTGCGGTAGAGGTCGGCGCGAGACGCGTTCGAAGACGGCGGGCGGCAGGTGCTCGGGGGCGATCGGGGCCTTGGCCTGGAGGATGCCGTTCTTGACCGAGAAGTCGAAGGGGTGGCCCTCGGAGAACCAGGTGCCGAGGACGCCGACCAGCTCGGGCGGGACCGCGGTGCCGGGGATCCACGGTTCGGGCGGGCAGCGGGTCGTCCTCGAGGACCTTGATGATCAGGTCGGTGGCCAGCGCGCTGGGGTCCGGCGACGAGGTCGCGTCGAACAGCGCGATCCCCGCCGTACCGGACTCGCGGTGGACGAACGTCGACGTGATGTGACCCGGCATGCCGCCGTCGTGGCCGACGAAGACGCGGTCGCCGCGGCGCAGCAGCATGAAGCCGAGGCCGAACGCGAGCTGCCAGCGGTCCAGGTCGGCCATGATCTGCACCTGGCACATCTCGTCCAGGGTGTCCTTCGACAACACCTCGTCGACCGGGTTCGCGACGAACATGGCCCACTTCGCGAGGTCTTCCGCCGTACTCGCGAGACCGCCGCAGGCGGCCATCGCGCCGAGGTCGAGCAGCGGTTCCTTGATCGGTACGTCGGAGAACGGCGGCACGTAGTACCCGGTGGCGGCCGGTCCGCCGTCCATGCCGACCGTGGTCCGGCGCATCTCCAGCGGGTCCAGGATGCGTGCCTTGATCGCGTCGTACCAGGACCGTCCGTCGATCCGGGCGACGATCTCGCCGAGCAGCGAGAAGACCAGGTTCGAGTAGTGGAACCGGTGGTGCGGCTTCCCGATCCGCTCGGCCTCGTTCCAGCCCGGCGACGAGCTCGGCGCGGTCCGGGAACTTCATCAGGTCCCAGACGTCACCGACCGGCTCGCGCTGCATGCCGCTGGCGTGGCTGAGCATCTGCCGCACGGTGATGCCCTCGTGCTTGCTCTCCGGGATCAGCTTCTCGACCGTGTCGTCCAGGCTGAGCTTGCCCTCGTCGCGCAGCGCCATCACCGCGACCGCGGTCAGCGTCTTGCTCTGCGACGCGATCAGGAACTGCGAGTCGGCCGTCGGCGGCACACCCGGCGAATCGAGGTCGGCCGACCCGACTCCGGTCGACCAGGCCAGCGACCCTGCGCGGGCGACGGCGCCCACGACTCCCGGGACCCGGCCTTTGGCCTGACGTTCGGCGACGATGCGGGAAAGTGCGGTCTGCGTCTGCGCGGCGATATCGGTCACGACCCCCGACCTTAAGGGAAGCAAGATGACAAAAGGCAGGGGTTTTGAGACGGGTCATGTGCGACGCTGGTGGAGTGCGCATAGCGGTGCTTGGGCCTCTCGCGATGTGGGCGGCCGACGGGACTCCGCTGGACGTCCGCGGAGTCCGGCTGCGCGGCTTGCTCGCGCGGCTCGCGTTGAGCGCCGGTCGCCCGGTGAGCGTCGAGACCCTGGTCGACGGCCTGTGGGGCGGCGAGGCGCCCAGTGCGAACGCTCTGCAGTCGCTCGTGTCCCGTCTGCGGGCAAGCCTCCCAGCGACCGAATCGAGTATCTCGGTCCAGTCCGGCCCGGCCGGCTACACACTCACGATCGGCCCGGACTGCGTCGACGCCCTCCAGTTCGAGGACCTGGTACGGCGCGGCCGCGGGCTGCTCGCATCCGATCCGGAGCAGGCGCACACGCTGCTCACCCAGGCCGAGAGGCTCTGGCGTGGTGAGGCCCTCACCGACCTGCGGGACCTGCCGTTCGCCGCGATCGAAGCGGACCGCCTGGCCGAGCTCAGGCTGGCCGCCGCCGAGGACCTGGCCGAGGCCGCGGTCACCTGCGGCCACGCCCGCGACCTGATCACCGAGCTCGAACGCCTCGCCGCCGCCCACCCACTCCGCGAGCGCCTCCACGAACTCCTGATCAGAGCCCTGTACGCCGATGGCCGGCAAGCCGAGGCCTTGGCGGCGTACGAACGAGTCCGGACCACCCTCGCCGACGAGCTCGGTGCGGATCCGGGCACCCGCCTGCGCGAGCTGCATGTCGCCGTACTGCGGGGAGAGTCGGTCGACCCGGCCGCGACCACGACCGTCGTACCAGCCGCACCGTCACCGGCGCCGCGCAGCAACCTGAGGGCGCCGACTGACCAGCTTCGTCGGGCGGCGCGACGACGTGACCGAGCTGACGCGGCTGCTGAGCAACGGGACCCGCCTGGTCACGATGGTCGGCCCGGGTGGCGCCGGGAAGACCAGACTGGCGACGGAGACTGGCCGGACGCTGGTGGACCAGAGCGGCGACGGCATCTGGTTCGTCGAGCTCGCACCGCTCGGTGACGCGGCCGACGTGGCGCCAGCGGTGCTGTCGACGCTGGGCGCGAGCGAGTACGTCGACCTGCCGCCGACGACGTTCGCCAAGCCCTTGCCGACCAGCCGGGCTGCGACCCTGCGATTGGTCGATGTGATCGCGCGACCGCCGGATCCTGCTCGTCCTCGACAACTGTGAGCACCTGGTCCAGGAGGTCGCCGGACTCGTCGACTCGCTGCTCGCCGCCTGTCCGCGGCTGCGGGTGCTGACGACCAGCCGCGAGCCGCTGAGCATTCCCGGTGAGCACCTGCATCCGGTCGGCCCGCTGGGCTGCCGCCCGAGGACAGCGACGGACGACGAGTATCCGGCGATCCAGCTGTTCGTCGACCGGGCGCGCGCCGTACGACCCGACTTCGAGCTGACCGACGCCAACCGCGAGGCGGTCGGCGAGATCTGCCGGCGGCTGGACGGGATGCCGCTGGCGATCGAGCTGGCGGCGGCGCGGTTGCGGGCGCTCACGCCGCCGCAGATCGTCGACCGGCTGGCCGACCGGTTCCGGCTGCTGACCAGCGGTTCGCGGACCGCGTTGCCCCGGCACCAGACCTTGCGTGCGGTCGTCGAGTGGAGCTGGGAGCTGCTCGACCCGGACGAGCAGGCGGTCGCCCGGCGGCTGTCGCTGTTCTCCGGCGGCGCCACCCTGGACGCCGCCGAGCAGGTCTGCAGCGACGACCACCTCCCGGCCGAGTCCGTGCTCGGCGTACTGGCGTCGCTTGTCGACAAATCGCTCGTCGAGGCCGCGGCCGACGACCGGTCGGTGCGCTACCGGATGCTCGAGACGGTCCGGGCGTACGGCGCTGAGCAGCTCGAAGGCCTCGGGTGAGTACGACCGGTTCCGGCACGCGCACACGATGTACTTCGGCCGGATGCTCCGGCAGGCGCGGCCGAAGCTGCTCACCGGCGAACAGATCCAGTGGATCGCCCGGCTGACCGCCGACAACGAGAACCTGCTCGACGCGCTGCGGACCGCGATCGACACCGGCTCGGCCCGGACGCGCGGTCCAGCTGGTCGCGGTGCTCGGTGAGTACTGGAACATGAGTGGCCGCCCCGCCGAGGCGGTCAGCTGGATGCAGGCGGCGCTCGCCGTACCTGGTCCGAGTTCTCCGCTCGACCGGGCCATGGCGGTGATGCTGCTCTCGCTCGGCACGCTGTCCACCGGTGACGACCCGACCGGATCCTTCGCCCGGGTGATCCGCGGACTGGCCGAGGTCCGCTGGATCAGCCGGCGGCATCGCGCAGGTCGCGGAGTCCGGTGTCGGCCTGTTCACCAACGCGGTCTGGGCGGCGATCCGGCGGGACAAGGCCGGGTGCTTCCGCGAGCTCGAGGCCGCGCGCGAGCACCACGACCCGTGGACCCGGAACATGGGCGTGATGATGACGGCGATGTTCCGCGAGAACGACGGCGAGGTCGAGCAGATGGCGGCCGACCTGGCCATCGCGCTCGAGGGTTTCCAGGCGATCGGCGACCGTTGGGGATGTCGCTGGCGCTGCGCGGACTGGCCAGCTACCAGGGCATCATCGGCGATCACGAGGGCGCGCTCGACCTCGCTGCACGAGGCGATCCGGCTGATCGAGGAGCTCGGCACCACCGAGGGCGTCGCGCAACTGCTCGGCTCCACGCGCGATCAGCCGGATCGAGCTCGGCGACTTCGACGGCGCCCGCGCGGACCTGCAGCAGGCCACTGCGGCTGTCCGAGGAGACCGGCTCCCGCGGCGGCCAGGCGATGAGCCACCTGGGGCTGTCGCGGATCGCCCGCCGCACCGGCCGGCTGGACGAGGCCAAGGAACTCGCCGAGCGCGCGTACTCGATGCTCGACCTCGAGGCCGAGCGGATGGCGCCGCACGGCCAGGCGATGATGCTGGGCAACCTGGCCCGGGTGCACGTCGCCCGGGACGAACTCGAGCCGCGCCCGGCGTTATGGCCGGCAGGCTGTCGAGCTCGGTCTCAGCACCGAGGACATGCCGGTCGCCTCGGTCATCGTCGAGGTCTCCGCGGAGGTCGAACTGCTGTCCGGGGAGCCCGAGCAGGCCGCTCGCACGCTGGGACTGGCGGCCGCGATGCGCGGGATGCGGACGGTGCCGGACGCCGACGTCCGGAACACCTTCGACCGGCTGCAGCGATGCCTTGGGCAACGAAGCGTTCGACGCCGCGTACGACGCCGGCGCGGCGCTGACCCGGGAAGACGCGGTCGCCGAGCTCCGCAAGCGCCTCAGTTCGTCGTAACGCCGGCGCGTCAGTTCGTGATCAGCTGGACCGCCAGTTCGCGCAATGACGTCTGCACCTTCTGCTCCGGCGGACGCGGATCGGCCAGCATCCAGTCGTAGACGACGGTGTTGACCGCGCCGAAGAACGCGAGCCCGAGGAAGCGGAAGTCCTTGCGCTTGATCTCGTCCGCGCTCGACCGCGGTGTCGCCGAGGTCGCTCACACTCCCGATCAGCAGCTCCCGAAACGCGATCCGCTGCTCCTCGACCGCCGGGACTCGTGCCGACCACCTCGACGAACGAGATCCGGGCCCGGCGCAGGTCCGTCATGATCGTCCGCAGGTAGCCGTCGACCGCGGCCACGATCCGCTCCCGGACCGGCCGGTCGGCGGTCCGGCGGAGCGCGTCACCGGTGGTCCGGACGGCCAGCTCGATCACCTGCGCGTGCACCGCGAGCAGCACGGCCTCCTTGTTCTGGAACTCGTGGTAGAAGTGCCGGGTGGACACTTTCGCCTGTGTGCACAGGCGTTCCACCGAGGTCGCCGGATAGCCTTCGGTCCCGAACAACTCCAGTGCCGCGGCCAGCAACCGTTCCCGGCGTGCGGCCTTCCACTCCTCGACGGATCGCCCGGAATAACGGCGTACGGAGGGTTCCCTCATCACACCTCTTGTCGCTACCCCGTGCCAGATGCCGGACATCCTATCCACCCTTCGGCGCGGCTGTAACCGGGTTAGTCGATCAGGCGGTTCAGGGTCCGGGTCGAGAGTGGTGCTGTTGACCGGGGTGAAGAAGTCCGCGTCCACCGCCTCGACCGCGGCCACCGCCTTCCCGGCCAGCGAGCGGCCTGCGGAGGTCGGATGCACGGTCTTGGCGCGGGCGTCGGTGCGGGACGCGTGGCGGTCGAGTAATCCCTTGTTCTCCAGGGTCTTGAGCACCTGCGAGGTCATCTTGATGTCCGTGCCGGCCTGCGCCGCGACGTCGACCTGGGTGGGGACGTGACCCTGTTCGGTCAGCCACCAGGCGCAGGCGAGCAGCACGAACTGGACATGCGTCAGATCGAGCGGAGCCAGTGCCGCGGTGACCGCTCGCTGCCACCGCAGCGTCACGTGCCAGAGCAGGAACCCCGGGCTCTCGGCCGGCCCGCCGGCGAACCGGGTCCCGGTCATCCGAGATTGTCGGCGTACGCGATCAGATTGGTCATCGCCTGCGGGAAGTCCTCGGTGATCATCGGCCCGACCTCGGGGCCGGCGTCACCGGTGATCTCCAGCCGATGCACGATCGGCGTGCGCCCGTCATCCAGTCCGCTCAAGGTGTGACTGAACCGCAGGACGGCGCCACCGAACTCGGTCTCGTCGGCGTACGTCGTCCCGTCCTCGATCGCGACGATCGTCGAACGGATCGGCTCCTGCTCGACCGGCGTCATCACCACCGTGCTGCCGACCACGAACTCGCCGTCCAGCCGGATCTCGGCCATCGAGGTATCCCACGCGGTCCAACTGTCGATGTCGGCCAGCGCGGCCCAGATCTTCTCCCGCGGTACGGCGGTGTCCTGCGTGTGCTCGTGAACCCACATGAACCCTCCCGAATAGTCTCCGCGGAGATTATCTTCGCAAAGACTATTCAGGCAAGGGGCTAGTTCATCCGCTCGTAGCCGGTCGCGCCGTCCAGGAGTTCCCGGATGATGTCCAAGTGGCCGAGATGACGGGCGGTCTCCTCGATCATGTGACACAGGATGTAGCGCATCGACGCCGCGCCCGACTCCCGGAACACGGCCCGCTCCACGTCGTCGAGCGAGAACCCGGCCACGATCTCGTTGGATCGCGCGCATTCGGTGTCGTAGTCGTCGAGCAGTTGGGCGAGCGGGACGTCGTCGACGAACATCTCGGCGTCCACGTGACCGCCCTCGGTCCACGGGGTCTCGCCGTGGTCCGGCGTACCCAGCAAGTTCTGGCTGAACCAGGAGTACTCGACCCAGCGCAGGTGCGCCACCAGCCCGGCCACCGTCATCAGCGGTGAGGTCGGCAGCACCTTCCGATGGGCGTCGGTTTCGCTCAGGCCTTCGCACTTCGTCCGGACGAGCGATCGCAGGTGGTCGAGCCACCCGGTCAACTGGGTCCGCTCGTCAGCGGTCAGCGGCGGCCTCACGCTTCGTTCATCTTCGTGTAGCCGGTCCTGCCGTCGACGAGTTCTCTGATGATGTCCATGTGTCCCACGTGGCGTGCTGTCTCCTCGATCATGTGGCAAAGGATGTAGCGGAGTGAGGCGGCTTCGCCGTTGGCGGCGTACGGGCCTTGTTCCACGGTGTCGAGTGACAGCGCGGCGATGGTCTCGTTCGACTGCGCGCACTTCGGTCATTCGAAAGCTCCTGTACTGATGAGGAGCCACCCGGTCTCAGCCGCGGGTACGGCGGACGGGCAGCACGACACTGTGACTCGACATCGCGCTCACCTCCTCTCCGCCGCCGGGGGTGTCGAACCCACCGGCCCGAGCACCTTATCTGACCACGCACCGGTTCGTCAGTCGCATTTCCGGCCGACTTTGTGCACGGCTCGCGCGTTCTGAGCGGCTCGCGGTACGGATACGGTGCACAAAGTCGGGTGGGGTCGCTCCTTGGGGTGGCATGCTCGGGGAGGTACGGCGCCCGCCGCGAAGGGGTGAGACGTGGATCGACGGTTCGACCTGCCGCTCTACACCCGTGCCGAGGTGGCGCTGCAGCTCGGGCTGCCCGCGACCACGCTCGGCGACTGGCTGCGGTCGGGTGCGCTGGAGGCCGGCAGCGGTGGACGCGGCGAGCCGACGATCACCTTCGCCGGGCTGGTCGAGACGCACATGCTCCGGCACCTTCGGCACGCCGGCCTCTCCTTACAGGCGATCGGCGAAGCAGCGGTCGCCTTGCGATCTCGTGCCGGGCGGCGCTACCCGCTGGCGTGGTCCGGACTGGCTCACGACGGCCGCGACCTGCTGATCGAGATCGCCGCCGAGGGGCGCGAGCAGGGCTGGGAACGCATCCGCGACAGCCAAGGCGGCCTGCCCGGCGTCCTCCGCCGAGGCTCGGCCGCGATCGGTTGGGCCGACGACGGGTACGCCGGAACCCTCCGGCTCGTGATCTATCGCGACATCGACGTGATCGTGGACCCCGAACGGGCCCACGGGCAGCCCATCGTCGACGGTTCCGACGTCCACGTCGAGGACGTCGTGGACCACGTCCGCACGGGTTCGTCGTACCGGGAGATCGGCACCAAGTTCGGCCTCGAGGACTTCGAGGTGGAGGCGCTGGTCCGCCCCCACATCCGCCCACCCGCCTTCCGCAAGACCCGCCACCCCCAGACGCGGGCAGAACCTCTCCTGTAGCCCCTTCCCGTACAGGAGAACAGGTAGTACGGGGTGGTCGCCTAGTGCACCTACGCCTGCGCCCGGGATGTGTACAGCGTTCGGGCAGTGCACTACCTGTCGAGCTGCACGGGGTCACTCCCGCGTCCGGGCGAGCCTGGGTTACGCCTTGGCTCGCTCGTCCTTGATTCGTTTGGCTTTGCCCAGGGAGCGTTCGAGGGCGTGGGGGTCGAGGACCTCGACGCGTGGCGGTGACGCCGACTCGGTCCTTGATGCGGCGGGACAGCTGGGCGGCGGCTGGCGGCGCGGTCGGTGAGGCCGGGGGCGGCCTCGACCTGGACGGTGAGTTCGTCGAGCCGGCCCGGGCGGGTGAGGACGCAGAGGTAGTGCGGGGTGAGGCCCTCGACCAGGAGGATCTGTTCCTCGATCTGGGTCGGGAAGACGTTCACGCCGCGGACGATCATCATGTCGTCGGTCCGGCCGGTGATCTTCTCCATCCGGCGCATCCCGGGGCGAGCGGTTCCCGGGCAGCAGCCGGGTCAGGTCGCGGGTGCGATAGCGCAGCACCGGGAAGGCTTCCTTGGTCAGCGTGGTGAAGACGAGCTCGCCGACCTCGACCGTCCGGCAGCACCTCGCCGGTGACCGGGTCGATGATCTCCGGGTAGAAGTGGTCCTCCCAGATGTGCAGCCCGTCCTTGGTCTCCACGCATTCCTGCGCGACGCCCGGGCCCATCACCTCGGACAGCCCGTAGATGTCGACCGCGTGGATCCCGGTCCGCTGTCTCCACCTCGGCGCGCATCTGCTCGGTCCACGGCTCGGCGCCGAAGATCCCGATCCGCAACGAGGTGTCCCGAGGATCGATGCCCACGTGCAACCATCTCGTCCACGATGGCGAGGAAGTACGACGGCGTGACCATGATGATCTGCGCGCCGAAGTCGCGGATCAGGTCGACCTGCCGCTCGGTCATCCCGCCGGAGACCGGGTACGACGGTGCACCCGAGCCGTTCGGCGCCGTAGTGCGCGCCGAGCCCGCCGGTGAACAGACCGTAGCCATAGGCGACATGGCACACGTCGCCCGCACGTCCGCCCGCCGCGCGGATCGACCGGGCCATCAGGTCGGCCCAGTTGTCGATGTCCCGCCGGGTGTACCCGACCACCGTCGGGCGTCCCGTCGTACCCGACGAGGCGTGCACCCGCGACCACCTCGCTCGCGCGGTACGGCGAACATGCCGAACGGATAGTTGTCCCGCAGGTCCTGCTTGGTGGTGAACGGCAGCCGGCTCAGGTCCGTCCAGCGACTTCAGATCGTCCGGCGCTGAAGCCGACCGAGTCCAGCGCCGCCCGATAGTGCGGCACGTTCTCGTACGCCGCCCGCACCGTTGACTGCAGCAACGACGAGCTGCCGGGACCGGAGCTCGTCGACGGACAGCTGCTCACCGGCGTCCCGCAGTTCCTCCGGGACAAGGCTTCACCGAGCATGGACCTCTCCTACGGACGGGCGAGCAGGGTCGCGATGCCCTGGCCTACGCCGATGCACATGGTGGCGAGCGCATACCCGGCGTCGCGGTGGCGAAGCTCGAGGGCGGCGGTGAGAGCCAGGCGGGCGCCGGACATCCCCAGCGGGTGGCCGAGGGCGATGGCGCCGCCGTTCGGGTTCACGTGCTCGGCGTCGTCGGGCAGTCCGAGCTCGCGCAGTACGGCGAGGGACTGCGACGGCGAACGCCTCGTTCAGCTCGATCGCGTCCGACGTCGGACAGGGCGACGCCTGTGCGGTCGAGCAGTTTGCGGGTCGCCGGGGCCGGGCCGATGCCCATGATCCGCGGCGGCACCCCGGCGGCCGCGGTACCGACGATCCGGGCGAGCGGAGTCACGCCGAGCCGTTCGACCGCCTCGCCGCTCATCACCAGCAGCGCGGCCGCGCCGTCGTTCACGCCGGACGCGTTGCCGGCCGTGACCGTGCCCGGCGTCCCGGAACGGGCGTCTTCAGCGCAGCCAGGGCCTCGAGCGAGGTCTCGCGCGGATGCTCGTCGACGTCCACGACGGTCACGGCGCCCGCTTGCCCGGCACCGTCGACCGGCACGATCTCCTCGGCCAGCCGCCCGTTCGCCTGCGCCTTGGCGGCCCGCTGCTGACTGCGCAGCGCGAACAGGTCCTGGTCCGCACGGGAGATGCCGAAGTCCGCGGCGACGTTCTCCGCGGTCTCCGGCATCGAGTCGATCCCGTACTGCGCCTTGAGGGCCGGGTTCACGAACCGCCAGCCGATCGTGGTGTCGAAGATCTCGGCCTGCCGGGAGAAGGCAGTCGTTGCCTTCGGCATCACGAAGGGTGCCCTCGACATCGACTCGACCCCGCCGGCCACGACGATGTCGTTGTCCCCGGCAATGATCGACCGGGCCGCCGAGGCGACCGCGTCCAGACCCGATCCGCAGAGCCGGTTGATCGTCGTACCGGGCACGCGTGTCCGGCAGTCCCGGCCAGCAGGACCGCCATCCGGGCCACGTTGCGGTTGTCCTCGCCGGCCTGGTTCGCACAGCCGAGGACCACATCGTCGATCGGAGCCGGGTCGACGGCGCTGCCGCGCTCAGCAGCGACGAGATCGCGTGGGCCGCGAGGTCGTCGGGACGCACCGCGGCGAGCGCACCGCCGTACCGGCCGATCGGGGTGCGGATGCCGTCCACCAGGAACGCTGACGCGGGTCATGGCTGCTCCTCCGAGGGAATGATCGTGCCGGACAACTGCCGGCTGCGGCCGCGGAACTCGGCGATCACCTCGCCGCCGCGCCGGACCGTCACGTCGTAGATCGCGTTCCGGCCGAACGCCGTCCGCTCCCGGGCCTCGGCGACGAGCAGGTCCCCGCGGCGGGCCGGGGCGACGAAGACGATGTCGCAGGCCTGCGCGACGGTGACCTGGTTGCGCGAGTTGCAGGCGAAGGCGAACGCCGAGTCGGCGAGACTGAACACGAACCCACCATGCGCGATCCCGTGCCCGTTGACCATGTCTTCGCGAACCGGCATCTCGACCCGGGCCGTACCCTCACCGACATCCACCAGGCGCATGCCCAGGCCGGCGCTGGCGGTGTCCTCCGCCCACATCGCCGCGGCCACCCGGCCGGCGAGCTCGTCACCCATAGATCTGCCCGATCGTGAAGTTGCTTGTGACACCCTACCGCCGATTGCGTCAACGACTGTAACATCACTAGCGAGACCCCGAGGCTTGGAGCGCAAACCCATGACCACGACCGGCACCGATCTGGCTGGCCACCCACCGTGAGCGCCTCGACGACGCCGCTGGCCGCGATCCGCAGTCGCGGCTACTTCTCCGCGTTCCCGGAGTCGCCCGAGCCCGCGGGTGTACGGCGAGACCGCCGCCGCCGACGGTAAGACCGCGTTCGAGGCCCACCGGGTACGACGTACGCCGCTGGACACGCCCGGCTCCCGGCGGCACGGTCGTCACCGAGCAGTCGCCGTACGGGATCGCCATGGACGTCGCCGTACCCGCGGACGCTCGAGGACGGGCTGGACGACCTGCTCGCGGCGGCCCAGCAGGGCATCGCCGACTGGCGCACGGGCCGGGATCGACGCCCGCGTCGGCGTCACGCTGGAGATCCTCGACCGGCTTGCACAAGCGGGTCTTCGAGCTGGCCAACGCGGTCCAGCACACCAGCGGTCAGGCCTTCGTGATGGCGTTCCAGGCCGGCGGCGCGCACGCGCTGGACCGGGCGCTGGAGGCGATCGCCTACGCCTACGAGGAGATGAACCGCTACCCGGCCGAGGCGGTCTGGGAGAAGCCGGCCAAGGGCGACCCGATCCGGATGGAGAAGACGTTCACCGTCGTCGGTCGCGGGGTCGCGCTGGTGATCGGCTGCAACACCTTCCCGACCTGGAACTCCTGGCCCGGCCTGTTCGCCTCCCTGGTCACCGGCAACGCCGTGGTGGTCAAGCCGCACCCGCTCGCGGTGTCTGCCGCTCGCGATCACCGGTCGATGTCTGCCGCGAGGTGCTCGCCGAGGCCGGCTTCGACCCGAACCTGGTCACCCTGGCCGTCGAGCGCCCGGGCGACGGCCTGGCCAAGCCGCTGGCGACCCGGCCCGAGGTGAAGCTGATCGACTTCACCGGCGGCAGCGAGTTCGGCGAGTGGCTGGAGCAGAACGCGACCCAGGCCGACCGTCTTCACCGAGAAGGCCGGCGTCAACGCGGTCATCATCGACTCCACCGACTCCTTCAAGGCGCTCTGCGGCAACCTCGCCTTCACCCTGTCGCTGTACTCGGGCCAGATGTGCACCACCACCCAGAACCTCTTCGTCCCGGCCGGCGGGATCGAGACCGACGAAGGCCACAAGTCCTTCGACGAGGTCGGCGCCGGCATCGCGCGGCGCGATGGGCAAGCTGCTCGGCGACGACGCCCGCGCGGTCGAGATCCTCGGCGGCATCGTCAACCAGGCCGTGATCACCCGGCTCGAGCTCGCCCCCGAGTACGGCGACGTCGTGCTGGAGTCCCGGGCGATCGAGCACCCGGCGTTCCCGGACGCTGTGGTCCGTACGCCGCTGCTGGTCGCGATCGACGCCAAGGACGACGAGGTGTACGGGCGTGAGTGCTTCGGGCCGGTGTCGTTCCTGGTCAGGACCGCCGACACCAACGAGTCGATCGAGCTGTTCCGCACGACCGTGACCGAGGGCGGTGCGATGACGGCCGGGATCTACTCGACCGACGCGAGGGTGCTCGACGAGGTCCGCGACGCCGCGCTCGACGTCGGGGTCGCGCTGTCGGAGAACCTGACCGGTCAGGTGTTCGTCAATCAATCGGCTGCTTTCAGCGATTTCCACGGCACCGGCGCCAATCCGGCCGCCAACGCGACATACACCGACGGCGCTTACGTTGCGAGTCGGTTCCGAGTCATTCAATCTAGGCGTCATGTCTGAGGCCTTGGATCCGGAGAACCTGCGCGAAGCGCTCACCTACTACGACAGCTGGCTGGCGTTCAACCAGCGCTACCAGCGCCTGCCGGGAGTCCAGGCGGCCGTGTTCGCCGGGGAGGGGATCGCCTTCTCGGCCGCGTACGGTCTGGCCGACGTTGAGAACGCCGTACCGCTGACCGAGCAGCACCTGTTCCGGATCGCGTCACACTCGAAGACGTTCACCGCGACGGCCGTCTTCCAGTTGGTCGAGCAAGGGCGGCTGCGGCTGGACGACAAGGCGGCGCAGCACGTCACCGAGATCGTCGGTACGCCGCTGGGCGAACGCACCATCCGAGAGCTGCTGGCGCACGCCGGCGGCATCACTCGGGACGGTCTGGAGGCGGATTGGTGGCAGCTCGCCACCAGCTTCCCGGATCGGGACGAGCTGCTCGCGATCATGCTCCTGGACACCTCGATCGTCGTACCGGAGAACGATCGCTTCAAGTACTCGAACATCGGCTACGGCCTGCTCGGTCTGGTCGTCGAGGCGGCCGCGGGTACGCCGTACAACGCGTATGTCCAGACCGCGATCGTGGACAAACTCGGGCTGACCGGGCTCGGGCCGGAGCTGGACCCGGACCGGCTGAGTGAGTACGCCGCCGGCTACAGCGCGCTGGCGTACGCCGATCAGCGGGTGCCGATCGAGCACGTCGACACAAAGGCGCTGGCGTCGGCGACCGGGTTCTTCGGCAACGCGCGTGACCTGGTCACCTACTTCTCCGCGCACCTGCCTGGTGACGACCGGCTGCTGTCGGACAAGTCGAAGCGAGAGATGCAGCACCCGCTGTGGTCGACCGGCAGGGATGAGAACTCGCAGTACGGTCTCGGCCTGGGAGTAGGGAAGGTCGGCGACCGCGAGGTCTTCGGCCACGGCGGCGGGTACCCGGGCCACATCACCCGGACGCTCGTCGACGGCGAGCGTCGGCTGGTCGTGTCCGTGCTGACCAACACGATCGACGGCGCGGCGACGCAGTTGGCCGAGCCCATGCTGAAGCTGATCGACTTGGCCTCGTCGAAGGAGCGTGGTGACGCCACCGGTCTGGCGCGCTTCGCCGGCCGTTTCGCGAACCTCTGGGGCGTGACCGACTTCGCCCTGCTAGGCGGACGCCTCTACGCGACCGACCCGGCCTCCCCGGATCCGACCGCGGAGCCTCAGCCACTCGAGGCCGACGGCGACACCCTCCGCGTCACGGGTGGCTCCGGCTATGGCTCGTACGGCGAGTCCTACCGCTTCACCTTCGACTCCAACGGCGACGTCGAGTCGGTCCGCAGCTCCAGCGGCCTCACCCTCCACCCTCTCGACCGCTTCAGCCTCCCGGATCGCGTCACGGTGCGTTAAGCGACCGGGGTGGGCGAGGAACTCAGTACGGTGCGGGTATGACTGTGCTTTTGGCCGGGCCTTCGGCGCCGGCGGGGTCATGGGGCGCCTCCTCCCGCCCTTCCCTCGTCGCTCCAGTCGCTCCGCTCCCCACGCTCCTCAGTCCAGGCCGGGAGGCCCCATGACCATCCACGGCGATCACCCGTTCTTGCCACCCGAGTCCGAGCGGAGTCCGGTACGGCGGTTCCGCGGGCGACTGCCGTCACCGGTCGGCCTGTGGACGACGGCGTACGACGGCAAGCGGGCGGGGCTCACGGTGTCGTCGATGCTGGTCGCCGACGGCGAGCCCGGGTTCGTGATCGGACTGATCGACGCCGAGTCCGACCTGTGGGAGACGTTGCGTCAGGCAAGGACCGCGGTGGTGTCGCTGCTCGGCGCGCCGCATCAACAGCTCGCCGACGCCTTCGGGTACGTCGCTCCCGCGCCGGGCGGGCCGTTCCGCCTGATCGACTGGACCGACACGGACTGGGGGCCCGCGCCGGTCGGGGTCAGCACCTGGGCCGGGTGCACGCTGGTCTCACCCGATCCGCCCGAGGTGGGCTGGGCGCTCCAGGTCCAGCTCGAGATCGCCCACGTCGAACTGACTCCCGACGAGATCCCGCCCATCGTCCACCGCCGCGGCCGCTACACCACCCTGCCCTGACCCGTTACGTCCGAAGAATCGAGGCCTATAGCCCACGGATCTTCGGACGTAACGGGTGCGTATGGTTGGGGATATGCGTGCCACCACGATTTATGCGCCGTACGACATCCGGCTGGAAGAGGTCCCGGATCCGACGATCGACGGGCCGACCGACGCGGTGGTGAAAGTCGTTGCCTCGTGCATCTGTGGCTCCGACCTGTGGCCGTACCGTGGAGAGAACAAGGTCACCCCGGGCCGGCGGATCGGGCACGAGTTCGTCGGCATCGTCGAGGAGATCGGCGCCGACGTGCGTACGGTCAAGCCCGGCGACTTCGTCGTCGCGCCCTTCGTGGTGAGCGACGGCACCTGCCCGAACTGCCTGGCCGGCTATCAGACCGCCTGCCAGAACATCGTCAGCTACGGCAGCGACCAGGCCGACGGTGGCCAGGGCGAGTACGTCAAGCTCCCGTACGCCGATGGCACGCTGGTCGCAACGCCCGAAGTGCCGGACGACTCGCTCGTCCCCTCCCTGCTCACGCTCTCCGACGTGATGGGCACCGGCTGGCACGCCGCTCGGGCCGCTCGCGTGAAGGTCGGCGACACGGTGGTCGTGGTCGGCGACGGTGCTGTCGGGCTGTGCGGCGTACTGGCGGCTTCGCGGATGGGTGCCGGGCGGGTGGTCGCGCTCTCGCGACACGAGCCCAGGCAGAAGCTGGCGGTGGAATTCGGTGCCACGGAGATCATTTCCGAACGCGGTGACGCCGCGCGGGACGCCGTACTGGAACTGACCGACGGAGTCGGGGCGGACGCCGTCCTGGAGTGTGTCGGGACCGGGCAGGCGATGACGACCGCGTTCGACGTCGCCCGGGCCGGAGCGACGGTCGGCTTCGTGGGTGTGCCGCACGGGGCCGAGCCGCCGATCGGGACGATGTTCCGGCGCAACGTCGGGCTGGCCGGTGGGGCAGCGCCGGCGCGGGCCTACCTGCCGGACCTGATGGCCGACGTGCTGGCCGGTGAGATCAACCCTGGAAAGGTGTTCGACTCCGAGCTGCCGCTCGCAGAAGTGGCCGAGGGCTACAAAGCCATGCACGAACGGCGGGCGATCAAGGTTCTGCTCCGTCCCTGAACGAGACTGCGCGAGGGGCCCGATCGGGCGTCGAATGAGCGCGCTCCCACACCATCGAAGGACCGGGGTCACGTCTGCGCAACGCGCTTGCGCGGAACGTTGACACTCGGTGCGCGCCGTGCCCAGAGTTGGGCCGTCAAGGGGGCATCGTTGTCACAGGCGGCTCCATCAACTGATCGGAGAGTGAATCATGCGTGGTGGTCTGAGCAAGACCCTCGCGGTGCTCAGTGCGGCGGGTCTTCTCGCGGTGAGCGCCTGCGGGAACAGCGACGACAGCGGCGGCAGCGGGGACTCGTCCGCGAGCAAGGACGTCACTGTCTTCACCTGGTGGGCCGACGGTGGTGAGAAGGCCGGCCTGGACGGCATGGTCTCGGTGTTCAACACCGACTGCAAGGACTTCAAGTTCGTCAACTCCGCGGTCGCCGGTGGCGCCGGGTCGAACGCCAAGCAGGTGCTGGCCAACGACCTGCAGGCGGGTAAGCCGCCGTCCACGTTCCAGGCACACGCCGGTGCGGAGCTGAAGGACTACATCAACGCCGGCCAGGTCGACGACGTCAGCCAGCTGTACAAGGACTACGGGCTCGACAAGGCGTTCCCGCAGAACCTGATCGACAACCTGACCGTCGACGGCAAGATCTACTCGATCCCGGCCAACATCCACCGGGCGAACGTGGTCTGGGCCAACCCGGCGGTGCTGAAGAAGGCCGGCATCGACGGTGCCACCGCACCGGCCAGCGTGGACGCGTGGATCGCTGACCTGGAGAAGCTGAAGGCCGCCGGCGTGAAGGCGCCGCTGGCGATCTCCAAGGGCTTCGCCCAGGAGATGCTGGTCGAGGCCGTGCTGCTGGCCGAGCTCAAGCCGGACGCGTTCAAGGGTCTGTGGGACGGCAAGACCGACTGGTCCGGCGCCAACGTGACCGCGGCGCTGAACAAGTACAAGACGCTGCTGACCTACACCAACGCCGACCGCGAGGCGATCGACTGGCCGGACGCGCTGGGGTACGTGAACAAGGGCCAGGCCGGCTACACGCTGATGGGTGACTGGGTCGCCGCGCAGCAGCTGGCCGACAAGGTGCCGGACACGGCCTACACCTACTGGCCGGCCCCGGGTACGTCGGACTCGTTCCAGTACCTCGCCGACTCGTTCACCCTGCCGACGAACGGCGCGGACCCCGACGGTGCGAAGTGCTGGCTGAAGACCGTCGGCTCGGCCGAGGGCCAGAAGTCGTTCAACACCAAGAAGGGCTCGATCCCGGCCCGCTCGGACGCAGACCCGGCGGACTACCCGAAGTACCAGCAGACCGCGATGGCGGACTGGAAGAGCAAGACGATCGTCCCGTCCTGTGCTCACGGTGCCGCGTGCACGCTGGGCCAGAACAACGACATCCTGTCCGCGATCAGCCAGTTCAGCGGTAGCCCGGACGTCGCCAAGCTGCAGACGGCGTTCGGTAACGCGATGAAGACGAGCTGATGCGCGGCGAGTTGAGGACCGGTGACGTGGTTGTCGTCGTGACGGAGGGCTGAGCATGCACGGAAGAATCCGCACCTGGGGACCCGGTGCCCTGGTGCTGCTGCCGACGGTGCTGCTGCTCGGGTACTTCGTCTACGGTCTGATCGCGTGGACGTTCAACACCTCGCTGACCGATCGGCACACCGCGCGCAAGGGCTCGGCGAACTACGTCGGGTTCGAGAACTACACGAACCTGTTCGGTGAGGACCGGTTCCTCAACTCGCTGAAGAACCTCGGCGTGCTCACGGTGCTGTTCATCGTGGGCACGCTGATCTTCGGCCTGATCTGGGCGCTCCTGCTGGAGAAGGGGGTCACCGGCGAAGGCGTGTTCCGCTCGATCTTCCTGTTCCCGATGGCGATCTCGATGATCGCCTCGGGTGTCGTCTGGGGCTGGTTGCTGAACCCGTCCCAGGGCGACGACGCGCGCGGGCTGAACCGGCTGTTCGAGATTCTCCAACTGCACTTCCTGGAGAATCCGTGGTGGACCGCCGGGAGCAGATGGACGACGATGGCGGCCATCGCCCTGCCGGCGGTCTGGCAGCTGTCCGGGTACATCATGGCGCTGTTCCTGGCCGGTTTCCGGGGCATCCCGCCGGAGCTGCGCGAGGCGGCGCGGGTCGACGGTGCCTCGGAGTTCAAGCTGTACCGGCACGTGCTGTTCCCCCAGCTGTCGCCGATCGCGCTGTCGGCGCTGATCATCCTCGGCCATATGTCGCTGAAGCTGTTCGACCTGATCTACGCGATCACCGGGCCGAACCAGTTCCGCACCGAGGTGCCCTCGATCCTCATGTGGAACACCTTGCTGCGCGGCGACCAGGCCAAGGCGGCCGCGATCGCGATCGTGATGCTCGCGGTCGTCGCCGTACTCGTGATCCCCTACGTCGCATACACCGTTCGGCAGGAGACCAACGAATGACCGCCGTCGAGGCCGCCACCGGCACCACCGCGGCAGCGATCAGCCGGAAGCCACGCTCGGGCGCCGATGGGACGACCCGGCTGAGCCGGTCGGTCAAGTACCTCCTGCTGCTGCTGTTCCTGCTGTTCGTCCTCATCCCGGTGTACGTCGTGGTGGTCGGCAGCTTCAAGACGTCCAGCGACACCACTGCCGCCGCGCAGTGGAACTTGCCGGAGGTCTGGACGGTCGAGCCGTGGCGCAAGGCCTGGGACGTGTTGCAGCCGTACATCATCCGGTCGCTGGCGCTGGCGATCCCGGCCGCGATCATCTCGTCGATGATCGGGTCCGTGAACGGGTTCGTGCTGGCCCGCTGGCGGTTCCCGGGTGCGAACCTCGTGTTCGCGTTCATCCTGTTCGGGATGTTCATCCCCTATCAAGCGGTGATGCTGCCGCTGCGGGTGACGTTCACCGAACTGGACGTCACCCGGGGTATTCCGACGCTGATCATCGCGCACTGCATCTACGGCATCCCGATCTGCACGCTGATCTTCCGGAACTACTACGCCACGATCGTGCCGAACGAGATCATCGAGTCGGCCCGGGTGGATGGCGCCGGACTGGTCCAGACCTACCTCCGGATCATCTTGCCGATCTCGATCTCGGGGTTCGTGGTGACGCTGATCTGGCAGTTCACCTCGATCTGGAACGACTTCCTGTTCGCGCTGTTCCTCACCACGCAGCAGAACGGCCCGGTGACGCTGGGCCTGGCCGCACTGGCGGGCGGGCAGAAGGTCGACTACGCGGCCAGCATGGCGGGCGCACTCATCACCTCGTTCCCGACACTGGTGGTCTACATCCTGCTGGGCCGCTGGTTCATCGGCGGCCTGATGGCGGGTGCCCTCAAGGGCTGATGTCTCCCGACCGCGGCCCGTGCTACTCCACGCACGGGCCGCGGTCTGTCGGTGACGGCGTGTTGACCGACTTGTCCACAGGACGCGCGCAGCCGCCTGCGGGGGACTGTCGGCGGACGGTAACCTCACGAACGTGACCAAGTCTCCCCGCGGCCGGGACGGACGACGCAGCCATTTGCGGCTGGTCGGCTCGACTCCCGGCTCATCCCACGGACCGACGGCAGGTGTCGATGTCGACATCACGCCGAGCGTCGCCGTGCTGGAGACCTTGCAGGAAACGCTTTCCCTCGACCTCGCCGCGGCGCCCCTCGCGCTGCACCCGGTCATCGCCGAGGCCTCGGTCGCACGGTCGGCCGCGATGCTCGCGGACCAGCTGTGGCCGGCCGGGCGTCCGGACGAGATCGGTGAGGTGGAGCGGTTCTTCTGGGCCGACGCCGCCCGGGTGCTCAGCGAGCGCCGTGATGTGGAGTCCTTTGTCTTGCTGACCAGCCTGGCCCGCACGGTCGGTCCGGCCGGACGATTGCCGCTGCAGCGGGCCTACCTGTCCCGATTGCGCACGCAGGCCGAGGTGCCGGAGTGGGTGACCCGGATCGCCGGGTTCCGGCTGACCAGCGCGATCGTGTCGGAGGACATCACCGGCGACGGCCTGAGCGTCGTCCTGGACTATGACGACGAGCAGCATCCGCACACCGTCGTGGTGTTCATCGACAACAACCTCGGCGCGATCGTGAAGGACGTGTTCGTCGGGCCGCCGGTGGATCGGGTGCTGGAGGCGTATCAGCGCGGCGGCCGGGTGACCATCCGGACTGTCCGCCCGTCGACGGCGGCCGGGATCATCCTGCAAGCGCTCGGAGAGACCGACGACTACGACGAGCCGCCGGTGAGCGAGGACTTCGAGTTCTTCTCCGGACTGCTGGTGAACCGGCTGACCCAGTTGCCGGAGCGCCCGATCCGCCCGCCGATCCGGCCGCTGCTGTCCCCCCGGCAGCGGGATCAACTGGTCGACGACTTCCTCGAGTCGCAGTACGCCGTGGGGCTGTCGGACGACGCCACGGACATCGTCCGGTTGTGGATCGACCACGCGGTGGATCACACCGTCGGCGGTCCGTTGCGGGTGAGCGCCGTACTGGTGGAGCTCTTCCTCGCGCACTGGCTGCCGCGCAAGGTGCTTGCCGACAGCACCTATTTTGAAGCGGTTCCTCTCGTGGTGAAGGCGTGGCTGGAGTTCGCCGGGGAGCGGACCCACCTGCCGCTGGACGCCGTCGAGGAAGCGGTCGACGCGGTGGATGTATGGACGCCCGCGCTGGAGGCCGCCGCGATGATCGACCCGGTCGGTTCCAAGCCGGGCGAGCGGGTATTCCTCGACGACACCACCAACGATTTGGAAGACGCGTACCGGGCTCTCTCCGGTCTGGGCTCGCCCCCGCAGCCGGACCTGCACGGCCTGGACAAGTCCCAAGCCGCCACCCTCTCCGTCCTGGCGCCACACGCCTGGCTGATGGCCGGCGAGACCCTCGGCAATTCCTACGCCCCCGACGCCTTCGACATCGCCGAGCGCCTGGTCCGCGACGCTCCCGACCTCGTCGCGAAGGCGCGCCTCTCCACCTGGCCGCGAGCCATCGTCTGGCTCATCGCCCACCGCCACCGCCTCGTCGGCCCCGGCGAACCTCTGACCCCCTACGCCCTGGCCGCCGACCTCTCCTCATCGCCCGCCACCCTGCGCAAAACCGCCAAACTCCTCACCGACACCCTCGTCCTCCCCCGCTAGCCCCACGCGTTCCCGCTGGCCCGCTGACCCGCCGCTCCCGCTGTCCCCACCGGCCCGCTGACCCGCCGCTCCCGCTGTCCCCACCGGCCCGCTGACCGCGCCGACCAGCCGGTCCGCCTGGTCCGGTCTGGCGCCGCCGGCCCGGCGTACTCGAGGGGATATCCGGCTGTTCTGACGTATCCGTGGGTGGTTGGTTCGTCTCCTTCGCGTCCCGGCAGTCGGCCGTGTTGTATCGGTTGTCGCCGGGGGTGGGGAGGATCTGGTCCCGGATCGGGTGGAAGATCCTCTCCAGCCTGGCCCGGGCGGCCCGCGGGTCTCGGCCTGGGCGGACGTGGCGCACTCACTAACCCGGTCCGCCGGCCGCCGAGTGCTCGCGGCCGAGCGGGGCCTGTCTGGGGTCGCGTTGCTTGGTGAGTGGTGCAGGTCCGGCGCGGCGTCGCCAAACCGCCACACCCGCCGGGCTGAGTATGGCGGACTTCCAGGCCATCACAATCACCCAGACGCCGCGACCGTCGGCGGGAGGCGGTCGAGCTCGCCTGGTTGTGATGGCCTGGCGGTCCGGCCCGACGGCACGGGAAACACCCACGGAACGGAGAAGAGAGGCGGATATCCGCTGGTGTGGTGGGTTCTCTGCTGGTGAGGACGGAGAACCCACAAGCCCAGGGGGATAGCCGGCTCTCGTGTCGTTTCCGTGGGCGCCCAATCCTGGCCAGGGTCGACTTTGTGCACCAGATCCGTAAGCGGAGGCCGTCGTCGTACGGATCTCGTGCACAAAGTCGTACGGATCTCGTGCACAAAGATGACCGATCCAGGCGATGGGTGGCAGCCGGACAGGACGGCCGGACAGGACGGCGGGATATCCCTCTGGACTGATGCTCCTCCGCTCGCGTGCCGGCGAGAACCGCACTGGCCGGGGGTCGGATGGTGGGCGGGTGGTCGGCCGGATTGAGCGGCGGCGGAGAATGGGGGCATGCATGTGCGTGCGCCGGAGCTCAAGGGTCGTGGGTGGCTGAACACCGGGGAACGGGAGCTGAAGCTCTCGGACTTCCGGGGGCGCTTTCTCTTGCTGGACTTCTGGGCCTTCTGCTGCATCAACTGTCTGCATGTGCTGGACGAGTTGCGGCCGCTGGAGGAGAAGTACGGCGATGCGCTGGTGATTGTCGGCGTGCACTCGCCGAAGTTCGCGCACGAGGGAGAAGAGGCAGCGGTTCGGGCCGCGGTGGAGCGCTATGAGGTGGCGCACCCGGTGCTGGATGACCCGGAGCTGATCACCTGGCAGAACTACACGGCCCGCGCCTGGCCGACGCTCGTGCTGGTGGATCCGAACGGCTACATCGTGGCGCAGTACTCGGGCGAGGGCCACGCGCACGCCCTGGACGCGCTGCTGAAGGAGCTGATCGCCGAGCACGAGCAGGCGGGCACGCTGACCCGAGGGAAGTCGCCGTACGTCGCTCCCACTCCGGAACCCACGGATCTCCGCTTCCCGGCGAAGATCGTTGCGCTGGACAACGGATTCCTGGTCGCGGACGCGGGGAACCACAGCATCGTCGAGCTCGACGCCGACGCGGAGACCGTCGTACGGCGGATCGGCACCGGTGAGCGTGGGTTCGTCGACGGCGGTGCTTCGGAGGCGCGGTTCTCCGAGCCGAACGGGTTGACCCTGCTGCCGGACGAAGTGGCGGCGAGGGTCGGGTACGACGTGGTTGTCGCGGACACAGTGAACCACGCGCTGCGCGGGATCGCCTTGTATACCGGCGAGGTGACGACACTCGTTGGCACCGGCAAGCAATGGATGGACGGCGACGGCACGGACGTCCTGAGTTCACCATGGGACGTCGCTTGGTGGCAGGACAAGGTGTGGATCGCGATGGCCGGCGTCCATCAGTTGTGGACGTACGACCCATTCACCAAGGTGACGGAAGTTGCCGCAGGCACCACCAACGAAGGCCTCAAGGACGGCGTGCTCGCCGAGGCGTGGTTCGCGCAGACGAGTGGTCTTGCGGTCGACGGTGACCGGCTCTGGCTGGCCGACTCCGAGATCTCCGCGCTGCGCTGGATCGACACCGACGTACACACCGCGGTGGGCACCGGTCTGTTCGACTTCGGGCTGCGTGACGGCAAGGCGAGCGACGCGCTGCTCCAGCATCCGCTGGGCGTGACCGTGCTCCCGGACGGTTCGATCGCGATCGCCGACACCTACAACGGCGCCGTACGACGCTATGACCCGCGCACCGAGGTGGTCGACACGATGGCGACCGGACTCGCCGAGCCCAGCGGTGCTGTTGTCACAGGCAACGAACTGCTGGTGGTCGAGTCGGCCGCGCACCGGTTGACGCGGATCCCGTTGGGCGCGTCGGCGACAGTCGACGAGTTCAGCACCCAGTCGCAGCGTCCACCGATGGACATCGCTGCCGGCGAGGTGACGCTGGAGGTCGTGTTCACGCCGCCGCCGGGGCAGAAGCTGGACACCCGGTACGGCCCGTCCACGCGTCTGCTGGTGTCATCCACACCGGAGAGCCTGCTGCGTGATGGTGCGGGGGACTCCACGGACCTGACCCGTCGACTCGTCATCGACGAGCGAGTCGGTGACGGGGTGCTACACGTCGCCGTACAGGCGGCTTCCTGCGACGACTCGGCCGAGGTCGAGTTCCCGGCGTGTCACATGCACCGGCAGGACTGGGGCGTACCGATCCGCGTCACGCCGGACGGCCCCGCACGGCTGGAGCTGGTGCTCTCAGGGACAACCGCCTGACTACTCCTGGACGTCGCGGTGGTGTTCCTCGACGACGCGGTACTCCTCCTCGACCGCGGGGTCGATCGCGTCGGTCTCGACGCGGCGCCGCCGGTTGGTGATGTAGAACGAGAGCAGGATGCCGGCCAGACCGGCGAGTATCAGGATGTAGCCGACGATGGTCAGGTTGACGGCGTCCCACGAGTCCTGGACGGCAAACGCCAGAATGGCGCCGACAACCATCAGAAAGATCCCCACACCGATGCTCATGCACGTCCTCGCTTCGCTCCGGGCGCGCATGAGACACAAGGCGCGCCGTGCCTGATGATGAGCTCGCTCCGCGCGCTCATGCGAGCCTCCTAGTGAAGTCCCCTACACTCGACGCTACCGCGCCTCGACGGCGTAATCCATCAACACCGGTGTCTTGTGCACCACCGGCACCCAATTGGTACCCGCCGCCAAACCCCGCGCGATCAGTTCGTCCGGAGGTTGATGTCGCCGCTCACGGTGCTGGCGTCGATGCTGTGCGAGCCGTTCGGATCGTCGCCCAGCTCGTTGTCGACCTCTCCGCTGCGAGTCTCGGTGCTGACGTTGTAGCCGCCGGACGGAGCGGTCACCTGGACGTCGCCGCTGGTGCCCTTGGCGCGTACGTCGTTCGCCTCGGCCAGCTCGAGCTCGATGTCCCCGGAGCTGGTCCGGACGTTCACCGGGCCGCCCTTGAGACCGGACGCCTGGATGTCGCCGGAGTTCGCCGTCACGTCCAGCTTGCCGGTGAGGTCGCCGATCTCGACGTCGCCCGAAGTGAGGTCGAGCTTCACGTCGCCGGTGAGGTCGTCGAGCTCGATCGTGCCGGACCTGGACTTCGCGTCGACCCCGCTCACCCCGCTGATCGACAGGTCGCCGCTACCGTTCTCGCCGGTCACCTTCGCGTCGCGCGGGACCGTGACCACGAAGTCCGCGCTGCACTGCCAGCCACAGTCGCCATTGAGCTTGAGTACGCCGTCCTTCACGGAGTACGCGTCGCCGTGCTTCCAGAGCCAGTACTTGCGCTTCTCCTGGACGGTCGTCTTGTCGTCGTCGGACACCTTGATGGTGATGTCGGCGTGCTCGGCGGCCAACTGGACCGTGGTGATCCGTTCGTCGACCTGGTGGCTGTCGTCGGAGTCCTTGTCCCCGAACTGCCAGAACGCCAGCCCTGCCGCAGCCACCAGAAGGATCGCCCCGAGCTGCTTGGTCTCCGCCATCGTCCGCCTCTTCTCCTGCCCCGCCCACGTTTGTCGGCTCGACAGTAGGCCGCGGAGCGCTGGTGAAGGATCCGGCAGACCCCCGAGCCGAGCCCCCGCGGGTCCCTGGTTCCGGAGGGCCCGGACATGACACGGCCCTGGCTCGGACAGGGGAAGCCAAGCCAGGGTCGCGGTGTTGCCACGGGCAGAAACGCTGCTACACCAGCCGCGTCCGCACCAGGGCAGATCGTGGGGCAACCCGGGGCAGATCGATCTGCCCCGGAGTTCAGCCTCCGGCTCGGCCCGCGCAAGTGGCCGAGCCGGAGGAGCCGGACATCAGAACGCGGACTCGGGAAGGTCCATGATGTCGAGGTCGGTGAGTTCGGCCTTGATGCGCTCGGCGCGGACCGTCGGCATCGTGGAGCGGACGAACCACTGGGCCGCGGCGACCTTGCCGGAGTAGAAGTCCTGGTCGGCCGCAGAGAGCTCGCCGCCCAGGGCGTTCAGCGCGATCTCGGCCTGGCGCAGCATCAGCCAGGAGCAGACCACGTCGCCGAGGACGAACAGCAGCCGCGAGGTGTTGAGGCCGACCTTGTAGACGTTGCGGGGGTCGCCGTTCTCCGCCTGGGGGTTGCTCGCCATCAGCGCCTGGCCCATCACGCCCAGGATCTTCTGGGTGTCCTCCAGCCCCTTCGCCAGCAGCGCCCGCTCCTCCTTCAGCCGGCCGTTGCCGGCCTCGGAGGCGACGAAGCCCTGGATCTGCTCGGCCAGGTGGCCGAGCGCCTTGCCCTGGTCCTTGATGATCTTCCGGAAGAACAGATCCTGACCTTGGATCGCGGTGGTGCCCTCGTAGAGCGTGTCGATCTTCGCGTCCCGCACGTACTGCTCGATCGGGTAGTCCTGCAGGAAGCCGGATCCACCGAACGTCTGCAGCGACTCGGTCCCGAGCAGGGTCCACGATTTCTCCGAGCCGTAGCCCTTGACCAGCGGCAGCAGCAGGTCGTTCACGCCCTCGGCCACCTTGTCGTGTTCACCGGCGTACCGGGCCTGCTCGGCGCGATCCTGGTACGTCGCCGTGAACAGGACCAGCGCCCGCAGCGCCTCGGCGTACGCCTTCTGCGTCATCAGCGAACGGCGGACGTCGGGGTGGTGCGTGATCGTCACGCGCGGCGCGTCCTTGGCAGGCTGGGTCAGGTCCGCCCCCTGCACCCGCTCCTTCGCGTACTCGAGCGCGTTCAGGTAACCGGTGGACAGAGTGGCGATCGCCTTGGTACCGACCATCATCCGCGCGTACTCGATCACCTGGAACATCTGCGCGATGCCGTCATGCGCCTCGCCGAGCAGCCAGCCCTTGGCCGGTACGCCGTCGCCGAAGGTGATCTCGCAGGTCGTGGACACCTTGATGCCCATCTTCTTCTCGACGTTCGTGACGAAGGCGCCGTTGCGCTCCCCGGTCAGTTCGCCGGTCTCGAGATCGAAGTGGTACTTCGGTACGACGAACAGGCTCAGCCCCTTGGTGCCGGGCCCACCGACACCGTCGATGCCCTGCGGCCGGGCCAGGACCAAGTGGACGATGTTCTCGGTCAGGTCGTGCTCGCCAGAGGTGATGAACCGCTTGACGCCCTCGATGTGCCAGCTGCCGTCCTCCTGCAGCGTCGCCTTCGTCCGCCCGGCGCCCACGTCGGAGCCGGCGTCCGGCTCGGTCAGCACCATGGTGGCGCCCCAGCCGCGCTCGATCATGTGGTGCGCGATCTTCTGGTCCCGCTCGGTGCCGTTGCGCCAAAGTACGTGCGCGAAGTTGGGGCCGGCGGCGTACATGTGCACCGCCGGGTTGGCGCCCAGCACCAGCTCGGCTGCGGCCCAGCGCAGTGACGGCGGGGTCGGCTGGCCGCCCAGCTCGGCGGGCAGCTCGAGCTTGAACCACTCGGCGTCCATGTAGGCGTGGTAGCTCTTCTTGAACGCCTCGGGCATCCGGACCTCGTGCGTCTCCGGGTCGAAGACCGGCGGGTTGCGGTCGGCCTCGGCGAAGGACTCGGCCAGCTCGTGCTTCGCCAGGCGGTCGATCTCCGCCAGCACCTCGCGTGCGGTGTCGACGTCCATGTCGGCGTACGGGCCCTGCCCGAGTACCTCGTCACGGCCCAGAACCTCGAGCAGGTTGAACTCGATGTCCCGCAGATTCGACTTGTAGTGGCTCACAGGGGCTCCCCTACCTCTTCGCAGCATGATACTCACGAGTAACTTGAGTATATACCCGCCGGTAACGAAGGCAAAGTGAGATTGGGTAGGAGGTATGAAGCTGATTTACGAGACGCACTCGATCACTGTCGACAACGAACGCGGCATCGCGACCGGCTGGTTGCCCGGAGAGCTGTCGGAAGAAGGGCGCCGGCTGGCCGCGGAGATCGGCCCACGGCGGCAGGATGTCGACGCCGTGTTCAGTTCTGACCTGCGCCGCGCGGTGGAGACGGTCGAGCTCTCCGGGTTGACCGTGCCGCACCTGCAGGACTGGCGGCTCCGGGAGTGCAATTACGGCGAGTTGAACGGCGCGCCGGTGGACGCGCTCGACCCGCGGGTCAAGCGCGTCCGTCAACCGTTCCCCGGCGGGCAGAGCTATCTCGAGGTCGTCGAGATGACGCGCTCGTTCTTGGAAGACGTCAAGCGCTGGTACGACGGCCAGGTGGTGCTCGTGGTCGCACACTCGGCGAACCGGTGGGCCCTCGAGCACCTCCTCGGCAGTCGCGCGTCGATGGAGGAGTTGATCGTCTCCCCGTTCAACTGGCAGCCAGGCTGGGAGTACCGGATCTAGGGCTTGTAGACGGTCGCGCTGCCGTACAGCTTCTGCGTGAACGCCGACATGTACGACGAGGTGTCCGACTCGGTGAGGTTGTACGTGAGGAAGACGCCGTATCCTTCGTCGACCGTGCGCTGGGCGAGGCCGGCCGCGGTGGCCGAGCTCGTCGCGGTGTACGACACGGCGGCCGGGGAGAGGCGTGACTTGGAGGTCGGGCCGCTCGGGACACCCCACGTGCCGTAGAACGGGTTCCACGCGTAGTTGAAGGTGTTCGCGATGCTCTGGCCGTTGTAGGTCAGCCGGTCCGCGGCCGGGCCGATGTCGTAGAGCGTGATCAGCTTGTTCGGCAGCTTCTGGCGCAGCGCCTGGACCAGGTAGACGAAGGAGAAGTCGTTCGGCTGGCCGGTGCCGTTGTTCCCGTACTCGGCGTACTCGTCGTCGAAGTCGATGCCGTCCAGGCCGTACTGGTTGACCGCGTCGGCGAGCTCCTGGGCGAACGCCTCGGCCGCGGCCTGGGACGGGAAGTTGGCGAAGCCTGCGCCCTGGTGGTTGCCGAGGATGGACAGCAGGACCTTGATGCCCTTCTGCTGCAGCGGCCGGACCTGGGTGGCGACGTTGTCGAGCACGCTCTGGACGTTCTCGTTGCAGGACAGGTAGGCCTTCGTGCCGTCGTAGTTGATGTTCGCCGCGAAGATGACCGCGACGTCGATCACCTGCGCGCCGCCGTTCGCCAGGGTGTACTTACCGGCGCTCAGCATGCTGTGGTCGTTGACCTCGATGTAGGCGACCGTGACCGGGCCGGTCTTCGCCGCGCGGCAGTGCTTCTTCTCCTGCGCTTGCGCGGGCAGCGCGATACCGGTGGTGGCCGCGGCGGCGCCGGCGGCCAGAGCTGACAACAGGGTCCTTCTGCGCATGGGTTGTGGACTCATACGATCGACTCCTCGTCAAAGGTGGGCGGTGCTATATCGGTTAAGTCGCTCTCGCCGCCCGGATGAATCACAGGCGGCGAGAAGAGATAAACCGGTATAGCGACCCGATCATCGATCGACCGGAAACCCGGTGTCAAGGGTTCACCCCAGGGCGACCAGCTCGGTCCGGCCGGCGATCTCCACCCTCACCTCGGGCTTCGTTCCGTCCGGGACCAGGAGAGCGTCCGACCGCGCCGGGCTCCACGCGCCGCCGTCGTACCGGAAGGAGAGTCGTGCGTCCCTCCGTGCGACGGCCCAGCCCTGGCCTCCCGGGAGCTTGATCGAGACGGGGAGTACGGCGGCTCGGTCGGGGATGCCGCCGGGGACGATGGTGGCCTTGCCGGACGTGGGTTCGAGGACGGCATAGATGCGGGTCGGATCGTTGTCGAGCAGCTGCTCGCCGATGTACACCGCGGTCCCGTCGGCAGTCACGCCGTACCCGGTCCAGAGGGAGAATCCCTTGGTGTAGTAGTTCTTGTCGGTCACGGGCTCGAGGGCCGCTTCGAACCGGTCCGCCGCGGTGCCGCGCAGCTTGTCCGCGTTCTCGGTCATCGGCCAGAACTGGTGGTCGGAGAAGCCGGTCCAGAGCCGCCGGTCGCCGGACTGTTCGGGGGGTGAGGCTTCGCTGCCGCCGTTCGCGATCCACTGGTCGGAGAAGCCCGAGACCGGGAGCGGGCTGATGCTGAGATCCGGCAGGTCGATGTCCCGCGGCAGCGCGACGACGCCGACGCCGTCCTTGAAGCGCAGCGGGGTATAAACGCGATCGCTGCCGCCTTGCTTGTCGTACGTCCGGCCCGGGGACCAGCCGGTCTTCTTGCCGGTGTCCAGGACGACGAGTGCCAACTTGTCGCCCTTCGCCGCGATGAATCCGGTCATCAGGTCGGACTTGGGCGCCGGGAAGCTGTCGGCGATCACGGCGGGCTTGCCGTTCTTGCCGTCGGCGACGAAGCCGACGAGCGCGGAGACGCCTTCGCGGTCGAGTGGGAGGTTGTCGCGTCGCCGCAGGTCGGAGTTCTGCGCCACGATCGCGACCCGGCCGGCCGGCGTGTTGCCGGCCCAGTAGACCTTGGGTTCGCCGCGCAGGCGGTCGAAGATGCCGCGTTCGTAGTTGGCCGACGAGCGGTGCGTGGTCCGCCAGGCGGTGAGGACCTGATCGAGGTAGGCGGCATCGCCTGCCAGGTCACCCCGGGTCTGGCCTTTCATCAGGAAGCCGTACGGGTCGTCCGCGCCTCGCGTCGCCGCGGCGGGGGTGTTGTTGAGGCGGTCAAGCAGGGTCGGTGCGGTGATCGCTACGCCGCCGACTGCGACCACGGCGAGGGTGGTGGCGGTCAGGGAGACGAAGCGGCGACGGCGAAGCCGCCTGGCGCCCCCGAGGCGGGCGCGGTCGAGCAGGTCCGGGGACGCTTCGATACTGTCGACGCCGGCGCTCAGCCGGTCCTTGAGCTCGGTCTCGGTCATCGCAGTCCTTCCAGGATGGCGGGTTCGGTGATCAGGCGGAGCCGGTCGAGGCCACGGGAGGCCTGGCTCTTCACGGTGCCGAGTGAACAGCCGAGGGCGTCGGCGATCTGGGCTTCGGTGAGGTCCTCGTAGTACCGGAGCACGATGACCGCGCGCTGCCGCGGTGGCAGCTCCTGCAGGGCGGTCAGCAGGTGGTCCCGGACGGCGAAGCTCTCAGAGCCGTCCGGAGTCGCCCGGTCGTGGTCGGCCAGGGACACCTCGGGTTTGCGGCCCTTGCTGCGCCACCGGTTCGCGGCCAGGTTCGCGAGCGTCTTGCGGGCGTACCCCTCGGGCGCGCTGTGGATCCGGCGCCAGCGGACGTACACGCGCTCGTACATCTCTTGGACGAGATCCTCGGCCGCGGCCCGGTCGCCGGTGAGCAGGACGGCGGTCCGCAGCAGCCGGGTCGAGCTGCCACGGACGAACTCGTCGAAATCGTCACCGCGGGTGACCATCCACCCCTCCTCGGTCAGGTGTTCTGGTAAGCCTGTAGACACCGGCGCCACGGGGAAGGTTGCATCCGGGGTCGCGGCACCGGGAAGTTGTGGACGAAGATGTACGGCGAGTGTGGGAACAACTTACGGACGCCTGGGTGTCCGTCGCGCTGCTCATGGTGCGCGGAGACGACCACTCATGTTGCGCGGAGACGACCACCGACGAGAGTTGCGGGACTGACATGCGAGTCATCGGCCTGATGTCCGGGACGTCGTACGACGCCATCGACGCCGCCGCGGCGGACCTGCGGCTCGACGGGGACCAGCTGGTGCTGACGCCGCTCGGGATGCTGAGCCGGCCCTACCCCGACGAGCTGCGCGCCGCCGTCGCCGGTTCGTTGCCACCGGCAAATACGACGATGGAGCAGGTGTGCCGGCTGGACACCGGGATCGGGCAGGCGTTCGCCGAGGTCGCCCGGCAGGCGGTCGAGCAGTTGTGCGGCGGGTACGCCGATCTGATCGTGTCGCACGGGCAGACGATGTTCCACTGGGTCGACGGCGGCTCGGTGCGCGGGACGCTGCAGCTCGGGCAGCCGGCCTGGATCGCGGAGGCGACCGGGGTGTCGGTCGTGTCGGATCTGCGAGCGCGTGATGTGGCGGCGGGAGGCCAGGGTGCGCCGCTGGTCAGCATCATCGACGTGCTGTGGTTGCGCGGGCGGAGCGGCGTACCGATCGCGCTGAATCTCGGCGGGATCGCGAACATCACCGTGGTGCACGGCGAGCCTGTTGCTTTCGACACCGGTCCGGCGAACGCGCTGATCGATGCGGTGGTGGCGGAGCTGACCGGTCGCGCGTTCGATGCGGACGGGGCGATGGCTGCGCGCGGGCAGGTGCACCAGGAGTTGCTCGGGCGGTTGCTGGCCGAGCCGTACTACGGTCGGCCGGCGCCGAAGTCGACGGGGAAGGAGCTGTTCAACCTCGCGTACCTCGCTCGTTCCCTGGAAGGGCTGCCGGACATCCCGGCCGACGATCTGGTCGCGACGGTGACGACGCTGACCGCCCGGACCGTCGGCGACGCGGTGCGACGGTACGGCGGGACCGAGGTGATCGCGTCCGGCGGCGGGATCCGCAATCCGGTGCTGATGCATCTGCTGGCATCGGAGGTCGGCGTCCCGGTGCGCACCACCGACGAGCTCGGGCTCCCGTCGGCGGCCAAGGAGGCGTACGCGTTCGCCGTACTGGGATTCCTGACGGTGCACGGACTGGGTGGGACGGTGCCGAGCTGCACGGGCGCGCGGCACTCGAGCGTGCTCGGCTCGATCACTCCGGGGCTGAGTGGCCTGCCGGTCGTCATCGGCGACGTGCGGCCTCCGATGCGCCTATTGGTGGGATGACCGCACACTAGTCCTGTGACGAGGTTGTTCGTGGTGACCGGCGCGCCCGGTTCTGGGAAATCGACAGTGGTGCCGGAGCTGGTCAGGCTGAGTCCGGGGAACCTGGTCGTGATGGACATGGACGAGTTACTGGACGATCACGGCCGGTTGCTCGGGATCGACATCGCGAGCCCGACCGCGGTACCGATCTGGCCGGCGTACAACGCGCTGTGGTTGCGGATCACCGAGCTGATCCGGCGGTCCGGGATCCCGGTGCTATTGCTTTCGCCGCTGCTGCCGGCGGAGTTGCCGGAGGGTCGTTGGCTACATCTGGACTGCTCCGACGCCGTTCGGCGGAAACGGCTGGCTGGGCGGGGCTGGCCGGCGGCGGACATCGAGGAGGCCTTGGCGGACGCGGCCGAGCTCCGCAAACTCGTACCGCGGTCGGTGCGGGGCGATGTCGCGCCGGAGCGGTCCGCGAAGAGCATCCTCGACTGGATCCGCGGCGAACGCTTCGGCCGGACCCTGAGCCTGTGGGGACGGCTCCGGAGTTGACCGCCCGGTTTCCGGAACATAGTTCGCGCTGGGCGGCAGTGATGTTCCGGAAAGGCGCCGGGTTGACCTTCAGGCTGGTGGAGGGATGAGGCTCGGCGGCATGTTGACGATCAGTGAGTTCGCCCGGCTGGTGGGGTTGGCGCCGAGTGCGCTGCGGTTCTACGACGACTGCGGCCTGCTGCCGCCTGCGGACGTGGACCGGGCGAACGGTTACCGCTACTACTCGTTGTCCCAGCAAGCCAGGGCTCGCCTGCTCCGCGACCTGCGCGAGATCGACCTCCCGCTGGCCGACGTCCGCGTCGCGTTGGACGCCGATCCCGCCGTACTCGCGGACCTCGTCCGAGCCCACCTCCGCACAGTCGAGGCTCGCACGGCCGCCGCCCGAGCCGCCGCCGATCACCTCCTCACCCAGCTGGTAGCCGAACGAACCACCGTCGTCCTCGGCGGCCCAGAGTTCGCCAGCGCCGTCCGCCAGGTAGCCCCCGCCGCGGCCCGCTCGACCACCACCTCCGGCCCGGCCGAATCCGAGGCGCCCGCCTCCGCCGGCTCGGGCGGAGCCGGGGCGTCCACCGATGGAGAGCAGGCAGAGTTGGCCGCCGCACTCGGCTGCGTGTTGATCGAGTTGGCTCCGGACGAGGTGACGTTTGTGGCCACCGATCGGTATCGGTTGGCGGTGCGGGGCGTCCGGCCGGTGGAGTACGGCGGGCCAGCGGGACGAATCCTGGTCCCGGCCGACGAGCTGGCTGAGCTGGGGCGATGGGCCGCGGCCGGGGAGGTGGTGCGGGTGGAGGTCGGATCCGAGGGTGCGAAGCTCGTGCGGGGGGACGAGGCTCGGGGGATCACGGTCGTGGATGCGGAGTATCCGGCGTACCAAGGGATCCTGGACGGGCTTGGATCGGCGGTGTGCCGGGTGGCGGTAGATCGACCGGCGCTGCGGGCGGCACTGGACGGGCGCGAGGTGGTTGCCTTTGACATCGGTTCGGGCAAGCTGACCGTCGACGGCGAGCAGACTCTCGAGGTGATCGGCTCGGGTGCGGTGCGGATCGGCTTCACCGCGAGCCTGCTCGCCGCCGCGCTGGACACGAGCGTCGGGCCAGACGTCCTCCTCGAGATATCCGCTCAGGACCGCCCCGTCGTCGTACGCTCCGCCGACCAGGGCACCTTCACCACCTTGGTCATGCCCGTCCGCCTGGACGCCTGAACCAGTCGCTGCTGCGGAGCACCCCGCCCAATCAACCGCCGAACATATCCGCGATCACCTGGTTGATCTGAGCTGACGGGCCAGCGCTTTGTGTGTCAGCGCTCTTCCGCACGCCCGCGGGAGATCTCCGTGCCCACGTCGATACCGTCCGGTTCGCCGATCGGCGTGTTCAGGATGACGTGCCGCAACTCGCTCCCGCGGTCTGCGCGGACCGGGAACTCGAGTTCGAAGGTCGGGTAGTCGGGTTGAGGGCAGGGGGTGCCTTGATGGCCTAGGGCTTCGTAGAAGGGGGCGGAGCGTTCGTGGTGGGCTTGCCACTCGAGGTAGCGGACGCGGGTGGACGCCCAGGTGGTGACGGCGGTCAGGAGGGCGCGACCTACGCCCGTACGCCGGTTGGTGAGGTGCACGTAGAGGTCGTGGAGGCGGCCCTGGTGCCGGCGGCCGGCGCGGATGTGCGGACCGTAGTCCTGGACGACCGCGTACCCGATCAGGCCATCATCGTCGTACCCGAAGGCGGCCCAGCGAGGGTCGTCCACCAGCTCCTCGTAGAGCTCCCGGGAAACCGCCTGCGTCAGCCCGGTACCAAACCCCTGCACCAACGGCCACAGGTCACCCCAATCGTCCATCGTCAAGCGTCGTACGGACATAGTGGGCAAGCATGGCAGCCCGGTCGGATGGCCGGCACCTGGTTTCTGGGCAGACGGTCAGTGGAAGGCCAGCGTGGCGAGGGAGGCTTCGGCTGTGGCGGCGTCGGGTGGTGATGCGCCGGGGAGGGTGACGACGAGGAGGGCGTTGATGTCCCCGGTGACCTGGTTGAAGGCGTGGTGGAAGGTGACCCCCTGCAGCGAGCAGGAGTACCAGGAGAGGCCGGGGATGTCGGCCAGCGGTGCTGACGGGTTTGTCTTGCACCACTGGGCATCCAGAGACTGCTGCAGAAGTTTTGCCTGCTCGCAGGCTGGGTCCGTGCTCGCCGTACGCAGGGCTTGTTCGGAGGCGTTCGCGACGATGACGACAGTCTTGTGGTCGGATGAGTTGATGCTCGCGATCTCGCTGTCGGGGCGGTCGCATTGGCCCGGCGTCCAACCGGACGGCACGGTGATCGTGAGCTGATGACCCGGCGGCCGCGCGACCGCCGGCGGGACCTTCGCGATGCTGAGGATTGCCGATGCCGCGATGACTGCGGCCGCGACGGCGCCGGCCGCGAATCTGGCCGGACCGCCGGCGGGCCTCACGGTGGCCGGGACCCCGCCTTTCCACCCCGGGCCGACCGGGTGCGCAACCGGCTCGATCTGGCACAACAACGCAAACGTCAAGGGAACGATCAGCAGGTTCCACTCGACTCTGGAGCCGCTGTCCCACAGGCCGATCCCGGCGCCGGCCCCGATCGTGAAGGCCGCCAGGCTGATCAGGGTGGCCCACGTCGCCATCGCGAGTACGGACTTCCAGGCCGGCTTCTCCCGCTCCTCCCGGGTGTCAACGAGGAATCGCCACGCCACGGGCAGGATCACCAGGAGTACGGCGGCGGCCGTGGCCGGCGTGCCGGACAGTAATGCGTCGATGCCGAAGGCCGAGATCACCGATCCGATCAGCGTCTGTACGAGCAGCGGCGCGACCGTGCCGATGTCGCGGACGCGGACCGCGGCGACCAGTACGGCGACACACACGAACACCACCAGGCGCTGCGGAGACGCGAGGAGCTGGTCGCTGGACGTCCTGTGGTTGCCGACCGCAACCTGGACGGCGCTCGGCAGGCCCCAGATCACGAAGGCGACTCCGAAGGTCGTCCCCGTCGTCAGCCGGCGGTCCGACCGCAGACGCAGGCCGGTCATCACGGCAACCAGGACGACCGCGGCCAGGCTGTTGAATCGCTGGAACCACAGACCCCAGTCCAACGCCGTCGCCGCCCAGTTGCCGCCGATGATCGGACCGACGACCAGCTGGAGCAACGATCCGCACAGCAGTACCACCGAGGGCAGACCGAGTACGGCGATCGCGACGGCCACTGTGCTCCGTAACCCGCCGGGAGCGATCGGGTGGCGAGTCTCCCACCGCATAGCCACCGCGCCGATCGCCGCCATGAGAGCGCAGTACGACCATTGCCAGACCGATCCGGCCCGCCAGATGCCGGTCGACGTGGAGCCGAAGACCCCGAAGTAGCCAAGCGCCAGGACAACCAGCACGAGTACGGCGAGCGCGATCACCGTTCCGCGCCGACGCAGGACCCTCAGCCGAGCGAGACGGCCTGCCAGGGATATCTGCGCCCGCGCGAACTCTGAACCGGACAGAAGGATCAAAATGACCAGCCAGCCGCTGAGTCCGGCGGCCGCGACCCCGCTGAAGAGCCTCAGCGCCGAGGCGGATCGAGGCGCGCGGAGGGTCGCGGCGACATCTGCCTCCAGGCCGGTGGCGAGATGGAACGGGATGACGTTCGTGGTGTGGCTCGACCACACCCAGACGGCGATGGTGATCCACAGCGGCACGCTGATGAGGAATCCGGTCGTCACCGGCGACCGGCTCGGTCGACCGGCCGGCATCAGCAGCCAGATCGCCGGGACCAGGCTGGACGCGACCATGAGACCGAGCATCCACGACGGCACCGGACTCCACTCGACCCGGAACGACGGAAGATCCTTGCTGACCGCTGCGATGCTGCGCGCCAACCGGGTCGCTCCGTCGACGACGCTGAAACTCACGCCGCAGGTGAGCAATGCGGTTGCTGCGAGCAACGGACGGGCATTCTTCGCGACCGAGGCGACGGTCGCGACCGACCAGGCGCCGAGGGCCAGCGACACCAGCGTCAGGACGACGGTCGCATCCGCGATCGGCGTGCTGTAGAACCACACCTGCGGTTCGGTCGGGCCGATCTCATAGACGCCCGCGACGATGGCCAGACCGGCTGAGACCAGCGCGGCTGCGCCGAGCCGGATGCTGGTGTCGTACGGCGCTTCCGCGATACCCGGCCGAATCAGGCGGTCGCCGAAGTACCGGCGTACTCGCCCGACAGGCCCGCTGAGTGCGGCTGTCGTCATGGTGCCCCCTGTCGCGAGTATGGCATCGCCGTGACGAGCATTGACAACATGTTGTCTTGATGACAGGATGTTGTCTATGAGAACAGCTTATGTGGCGGTGTACGACACGTTCGCGGACTGGGAGATCGGGCATCTGCTGGTCGAGTTGCGGACCGGGCGGTTTACCGGGATGCCGTGGCAGGTGGTGACCGTGGGGGAGTCGGCGGAGCCGGTGGTGACCATGGGTGGGATGCGGATCGTGCCGGACATGGTGCTCGCCGATGTCGAGCCGGACGACGGCGATCTGCTGGTACTCGCGGGATCGGGGCAATGGGACGCCGGTCAGGGCGAGGCGTTCGCCAAGTTGGCGCAGCGGTTCCTCGACAGCAAGATCCCGGTGGCGGCGATCTGTGGCGCGACGGCGGGGCTGGCGCGGGCCGGTCTGCTGGACGAGCGCCAGCACACCAGCGCGGCGAAGGAGTACCTGCAGGCCACCGGCTACCAGGGCAGTGACAACTATGTGGACGAGCGAGCCGTCATCGGTGGCGACCTGATCACGGCCGGGCCGGATTCGCCGGTGCAGTTCGCGCGGGCGACGCTGCAGCGGCTCGGGCTGGCGGACGAGCGGAAGCTCGACGCGTACGAGGGCGTGTTCCACCGGGCCGACCCGGCCGCCTACCCGATCCTGGTGGGATGACGGTTCCACCGCGCGAAGACTGGCCGAAGCCGACGCGGCAGACGGAGGGTGGTGCGCTGTTGACGGACGTCGTCCTCGCCACCTTCCGTCTGAACGCGCGGCTGATGGAGGCCGCCCAGGACCTGGCCGCGCACGGCGGGATCACCGCGGCATGGTGGCAGGTCCTCGGCGGCGTCCTCGACCAGCCGCGGTCGGTGGCCGACGCCGGCCGGATCATGGGCGTCAGCCGGCAGGCGGTCCAGCGCATCGCCGACCTGCTGGTCGAGCGCGGGCTCGCCGAGTACCGCCCGAACCCGGCCCACCGCCGCGCCAAGCTGCTCGCCTGCACCGAGGCCGGCTACTGGGCGATCCGGCAGATCGCGCTCGTCCAGCACCCGTGGACCTCCGAGCTCAGCAAGGCCGTCGACCTCGACGACCTGCGTACGACGCTCGCCACGATGCAGACCCTGATCACCAAGCTCGAAGAAGCTTGACGGCCAGACTGCGGCCATAGGTGTGCCGCGTGGTGAACGTGAGCCGCGTTCCGGCCACAGTCCGCACCACTTGTACGCCGGGCGTCGGGGACTGCGCGCGCAGGTACTGAGCCCAGAGGTTGACCGTGATGGTGTCGCGCTTGGTGGTGGGGTCGGAGGCGCCGATGGTGACCGTGTCGGACTCGCGCCGGAGCAGGAGGGAGGCGGGTCCGTCGATCGTCAGGCCGGGGAGGTTGTGCGCGCCAGGGGTGAAGGTGTTGGCGCCGGTCAGCCGGAGACCGAGGTGCTGGATCGCCTGCATTCGTGAGGTGTTCGACAACACCGCGATCCGCCCGTGCTGGTACGACCGCAGCCCGGATTCCGTTGCGTTAGGCACCAATGCGTAAGCCAGTGACCGTGTCGTCCCGGCGGGCTGCGCGATGGTCAGGCCGAAGACCTGCTTGGTCACCGCGGTGTCCGGGTTCGCCGTCCGTACCACCCGGCGGCTCCGCGTCACCTGCTGGAGCCCGACCGAGACCTGGCTCGGCTGCAGGAAGTAGTACCCGAGTGATACCCCACCGCTCGCATACCGCAACCAGCGCGGCTCGACCTGGCCGACTCCGGTCCACGCTCGGCCATCCCGCCGTACGCCGGTGATCTCTACAGCGTCCCCGGCAGCCGCGATGCGGGTGTCGATCGTCGTGGTCACCGCCCGGCTCGCGTCCCCGACTCCGGCCGCGAGGACGATGATCTCGTCGTCGAGCAGGAACCACGACTTGGTCGCCGACGCGTTGCGGTAGACCACGAAGTCGTCCGGCAGGATGTCGCGCGACGCGTAGGCGAAGTCGCTCGACTGCACCCACCCGGCCGCGCCATAGGCGTCGAGCGTCGCACCACCGGAGTGCACGTTGGTCCCGGTCGGGAAGTACACGTACGTGTTCTGCGACTCCGACGACGCGGTGAAAGTCGGCGGGCTGTCGTAGTACGCGGTCCCGTACAGCTCCGGGATCGTCTGGCGAGTCTCGACCGGCGCGGTGACGCCGGCCAGCGCGTACGGCGAGACCGTCGTGAAGTAGTCGACGCCGTACGACTGGGTCTGGTCCTGGCCCGTCAGGTAGAGATAGTGCGCGCCGTCGCCCTGGAACCACGGCATCAGGTTCTCGCCGCTCATGTATTCGTACTTGCTGATCCGCTCCGAGTTCCGCGCCAGTGCGAAGGCGAAACCCGGTCGCCGGTGCACGGTGCGGTCCATCGCGTTGAACGCCGTACTGCTCGCGGCCGGGTTGAGGTCGGCTGGGACGACCGCCGGGTCGGCCTTGATGTCGGCGAACCGGGCCACGCTGACCGGGGAGACGAAGGTCGTTGGGTTGATCGTCGGGCGCGCGGTGAACTTCGCGAACGCCTTCAGCCGGGCCGCGTCGGCGCCGGTCGCGTAGTCGGCCAGGTCGACGATCGCCTCCACCACGACCGCGACGTCGTCGTACCCGGTGGCCGGCCGGGACACCGCGCGGCCCTTGACGATCTCCATCATCCAGCCCTCGAAGATCAGCGGCGCGAACCCGTGCTCGACCCAGCCCTGGACCACGCCGACCAGGTCGTCGCTCTGCGCGTACTCGGTACCCCCGAGCACCTTGATGGTCTGCACGACCCGGCTGAGCAGGGCCTTTCCGTACGAGCCCGTGTACGCGACCGACGAGTGCTGGATGAACGAGCCGTCCGCGTAGTACCCGTCGGTCACGCCGTGCTGGAGGTTGTACGGATCGACGGTCGCGAACACGGTGAACTGGTCCTGCAGCGCCTTCCGGATCCGCGCGTCGTCACCCATCAGCGCGCCCTGCAGGACCCGGTTGGCGGTGATGTCGACGAGGTTCGCGCCGGTGTGGAAACGCGAGTCGAGATCGACGTCGCCATCCTTGCCGTTGCGCAGATAGGCGTCCATCGAGGGCACGTACTGCGCGATGAGAGCCGCCGGCGCATCGAGCAGGGCGAGCGTCTTCGACACGAAGGTCGAGATGCCGATCTCCCATGTGAACCAGTTGCCGTAGTACCCCTTCGACTGATCGCCGTAGTAGTTCTCGTGCAGCCAGACCAGCTTCTCCGCGACGCGGGCGCGGACCTGCTCATTGCCCTGCAGGTCCGACGCCGGGCCGGGGCGTTTGGTCGCGAGTGCGATCTCGTAGAGATGCTGGTACGACGCGCTGAGGTTCGGATCGCTGGTCCCGAGGGGGAGTCCGGCGAAGAGTTCACCGGCGCCGGCGCGATCGAGCGACGCGAGCCAGGTCCGCGCGGTGCTGTCGAGGGAAGCCAGCTTGGCCGCGACTTCGGGGCGTCCGTTGGATTCCGCCGTACCGGCGTAGATCGCGATCGCGTTGGCGAGCAGTTGGCTCGGGTCGGCGTCCATGGTCGTCAGGGTGGCAGCGTGGGCGCTCGGAGCCGGGTTGACCGCGGTCAGCAGGGCGGTGGCGGGCACGAACGACAGCAGGCGGCGGCGGGTGATGTCCACTGGTACTCCCGGGCGGATGGGAAAAACCTCACCCCAGGAGTCAACCAGCTGAAACTATCCTTCAGCAACCGCTTGCCGCCGACTTCTCCGCGAAGTGGTTGTGACATCGTTCGGTCGTGAGCACGCAGACATCACCCGACAGCCGGCTCGCCGCGGCCCTCCGGTTCACCACCGAGCTGATCGCTTGGGTCGCGACCCCGTGGGCGCTCGCCCCGCACTCGATCCCACTCGCTGTCTTGGCCGTCGTCGTACTGATCGGCCTGCCGACGATCTTCCAGACCCCTGGGGACAAGCCGCGCGTGATCGTCGCGGTGCCCGGCGTCGTCACCATCCTGCTGGTGCTTCTGCAGTTGGTCGCCGCGGTCGTCGCCGCCTGGTTCGCCTGGCCGACGGTAGCAGCGGTCGCGGTCAGCGTGCTTGCGGTCGCCTGTGTCGTGACGGAGCAGCCGCGCTGGCGCTGGCTGTTACGAGCCACCCGCGCCGACTAGCTGGCCGTCCATCGAGAGGATGCGGATCGGGCCGCCGGTCGCCTTGGCCGGGATGACCAGGGCGAGTTGGTGGAGGTAGTCCTGGTGCAGGGTCTGGGTGTACTTGACCATGCTGCTGAAGGCGGTGGCCTCGCCGCTGGTCCAGTACGCGTTCGAGCCCGGCTCGACCCGCTGCAGGTACTGCTCGGTGAAGGAAAGGAACACGAGCGCTTCGCCGGTCGACGTGATGAACGTGAGCGGTTCACCGGACGGTGCGAAGGTGTCGGCGACGCTCGCGATGTACGTCTCGGCGGCGTCCGCGACCTTGGACTTGGCCCGCAGCCCGAGCAGCTTCGTCGTCCCGGGCGATGGGGCGAAGAACTTGGCCTGCGGGGCCTTCGGGCCGCCGGTCAGGTACGCCGCGAGGCTCGTACCCGCTGCGGTCGGGAGGCTGGCGAGCTTGTCGAGGTCCGCCTTGGCCGGGGTCCGCAGGCCCTCCAGCGGCGGCAGCGTCATCGTCTTCGACGGGTAGACCGAGTTCGTCAGCAGCCACGGCGCGCCGGCGCTCCGCCGCTGCCAGACGCCGAGCTGGCGGCTGCCCGGGGCGTTCGAGACGCCGGAGCTGACTACGAACCGCATCGGGTACGACCCGAACTCCGGGGCGCCGATCTGCGGGTCGGTGTACGTGAACGGCTTGGACCTGTCCTTGCCGGCCGCGTCGAGCTTCTGCCCGATCAGGAAGCCGGCCCGGGTCTGGGCCAGGGCCGGATCCGCCTCGATCGTCTCCGAAAGCTTGGGGTCGCGGGCCTGGTTGGCCTGGTTGTTGAGCTGGTTGTAGCGCTGGACCACGGCTTGCGCGTCGGCGAGCGTGACGGCCGGGCGGCGCTCCGGCGTGGCCGCGCTGTTCGGCGCAGGCAACAGGCCACAACTCGTTGTCGTGAGCAACAAAGCACCGCTGGCCAGCAGGGCCGCCGTCCTCCGCACCGCCTCATCACTCTTCTCGAACTCCGGCGACTCCGCCAGCGAGACGGTCTTCGGCTCGGCGTCGTCCTGGTACGTCGCTCGGTCGTACGGCGGCTCGTCGAACGGTGACTGTGCGGCGCGCGCGTCGTGCCTCAGCCTGCCGGACTGCTCGGCGTACCTCGGCTCGCCATATCCGGTCGCGCCGACCCCGACCAGGAGGCCGGGCGACTTCGCCTTGGCAACGGCCGCGGCGGACATGAACATCGGAGCGGCCGGGACTGCCGGGGGCGGCGGCGTAGGAGCGAACGGGCTGGAGGTGAGGCGCGCCGGCGCGAAGGTCGGAGCGAGGGTCGTGCTGGCCGGTGCGGGCTTAGGCGCGGTGGCCGTGCGGTCGCGGCGTCGGAAGGCGAGGGTCAGGCCCAGGGCGAGGACCACGATGCCGGCGCCGAGCGCGAGGAGGCAGATGCCGAAGGCGCGGTGGACCTCGACGCCGAAGCGGACCTCCGCTCCGACTGCCGGACTCCCGTCCGCGTTCATCACGACCACGTCGTACCGCCCGTCCTGGATCGGCCAGGCGACCGACGGCTGCCCCGTGCCCGACTTCGCGACCCACCAGTCGAGGTCGCCCGGCGGCGTCAGCTTTGTGGTGCGGCCGCGCATGCCCTGGGCGCCGAACGTGGCCGGCGGGTCGAAGCGGATCAGCCGCGTGTGCGCGGCGCCGGCCAGGTAGTCGCGGACGTCGAGGTCCTGCCCGACGCCGACGAACAGCGGCTCGTCGCCGGTCGCGGTCACGTGCAGGGTCGGGCCGTGCCGGTCCAGCAGGTCCGGCGCGGTGATGACGGCCAGGCCCTGACTGGTCAGCTCCCGGCCCGACGTGGAGATCGTGTTGTCCGGGCCGACCAGCCAGAAGGCCGCCACGGCTCCGGCGACGGTGACCACCAGGCCGGCCAGGCTGAGCAGCAGGCCCAGGGCGGTGCGGGCGAAACGCATGAAGAGGCTCCCGTTGTACGACGAACCCAGTCCGCGGCGGGTGGACCGGACAACGGACTCCCGCCGGGACCCTCAGTGGCCCGTCGATCACCCGTTGCTACTGAATAACTGAGCGCACAAGGATCCGTTACTGCTCCGGCAATAAACGACGGCGAGGAGCTCGGCAACGGTCTCGGTGTTCGTCCAACTCGATGTCGCCGATGCAGAGTTCCGGCAGACACGCGCTGGCGCACTCCGCGAGTTCCTGACCGAGCAGCTGGACCTGGTGATCGCGCCCTACCTCGCTCAGGAGTGACGATGTTCTTGCGCGTGCTGCTCCTCTACCCGCGCCGATGGGAGCTCCTCGGCCGGAACAGGGGCAGGACCTTGAGATACCGAAAGTCGTCCGCCTCAGCGATCATGCAGGGAAGGGTTGTTACCAGGACCGGCGTTCGACCAGCCGATGCCGACGGAATGGAGGAACTATGACGGACCCCGCAGACCGGATCGACTTCGCCAATCTCCCCGCGCCCGAGGACGGCTTTGTGGTGACGTTGTTCATCACCGTCCGCAAGGTCGCGCGGTCCCGGGACTTCTACTCGCGTGTCCTCGGCGGCACCGTCGTCCTGGAGGAGAATCCGTGCATGGTCAAGCTGGCGAATTCGTGGATCATCATGAACCCCGGCGGGCCGCCCACCCCCGACAAGCCAGGGATCTCGGTGGTCGACTACGAGCCTGGCGACACGACCTCGATCTTCCTCAACCTGCGGGTCGCTGATATCCAGGCCCGCTACGAGGAGTGGAAGGCCAAGGGCGCGGAGTTCGTCACGCCGCCGATCGACCGCGGAGCAGAGACCCGCTGCTACATGCGGGACCCGGACGGGTACCTCATCGAGGTCGGCCAGTCCACCGGACTGTTGCACGGCAAGCTCGCCGCGAAGCGCCCGGAGGACCTCCCGGGCTGAACTTGTCTCACCTCTGTACCGCGACCTGCGCGCACTTCGACATCTCTGTCAAACGAACGCCTGAAGCATTCGTTTTCACCCGCGCCAAGGATGCACAGTTGCGTCGGTCAACGTTCCAGCGAACGGGTCACGCCGCCATGAGATGACGAAACCCAGGTCAGAAACGTCCCTTTGACCGGCTCGTCTGACTGATGTGTGGGTGGTTTGAGCCGGCCCGATGGGCAGGGGTCCCGTGCTTGGCCTGTCTGGCTGGGCCGGCGGGGGTGGTTCGGGTGGTGTGACTGGATGCCGCCGAGGGTGCGGTGGTGTGCAGCTGGACAGGAGGTGTCTGTCCACGGGCGACGGTCCGGTGGCGTGCTCAGGCGTGCAACCGGCCGGCAGAACCCGGCCGGAGCCGACACCTCCTGTCCAGCTGCACCAATACCCGTCTCCACCCGCACCCCACAGCGGGCAACACCGGTGACCGGACTGAATCGACCGTCGGATGGTCATGCCGACGCATGACGCACAACAGCGGACACCACGTGGAGACCTCGGACACCTGATGTCATGTCCAAGGTCCCCAGTCCTTGTCCGCGGACCCGGAGATCGCGCCCATCACCACCCGCCATCGCGGCATCCGAACAGAGACCGCCCCGACGCCCCGCCGCCACCAGACGACCGGATCCCGCGACCAGAACGCCCCGGGCCGACGCCCACCCACACATCCAGCAGAAGAACCCTTTGACCTGGGGTTTTGATCTGGAGCGGGTGACGGGAATCGAACCCGCACTGTCAGCTTGGGAAGCTGATGTTCTGCCATTGAACTACACCCGCGCAGCCTGGCCGAACCGGCAGGCGCAGAAGAGCATAGCCGATCGGTGGGCGTCGAAGGCACCACGGGTCCTGCGGGGCGCGAAGGGACCCGGGACCGCGGCGCGGGTGGTTCCGCGACGACCTCGGGCCCTGCTTTGGGTCCGTTGTGCTGGACCGGATCGCCGGGGTGGTTGTTGCGCGGTCAGCAGATCAGGTGCCGAATGCATCGAAAGGGGCCCGCGGACGGTTTGCGGTGGAGGTTCTGGGGCAGTTTTCCACAAAGGGCACGCCCAGGACTGGGCAGGTTCGTCATCTTCTGGCAGATTAGAACGCGTTGCCGGGGGCAACATTTGACGCAACGTGAGGATGCGGTCCTCGCCGGGACCGGACAAGATGGTTGCGGGGCAACTGGATGAAGGGGTGAACGGTGGCAACAGACACGAGTGACGCGCTGGAGAACCTGGAGAACGAGCTCGTCACGATGGCGCGCCGGCTGCGTGGTCTGCAGCGGACGCTGTCCGACGAGGCGCATCCGGACCTGGAGCCGGCGCAGTACGCGTTGCTGAACCACGTCGAGGAACTGGCGCCGGTGCGGATGGCCGACCTGGTCGCGGCGCTCGAGGTGGACAAGGGTCCGGTCAGCCGGGCCTGCGCGCGGCTGGAGGAAGAGGGTCTGCTGAAGCGGGCGGCCGACAAGTCGGACGCGCGGGCGACCCTGCTGACGCTGACCGCCGGCCGGCAAGCGCAAGCTGGCGGCGGCCCGGAAGAAGCGGCACAAGGTGATCGAGGACCTGCTGAAGGACTGGTCGCCGGCGCAGGTGAAGACCTTCGCCACCCAGGTGTCGAAGTTCAACAAGCTGGCCGACTGAGCTAGTTGCCCCAGGCCCGGGTTTCGGTACGCCGCAACGGTGCCGAACCGCACCCGTGACGGTCTGGTGGTGAGATCCCGCCGGAGAGCTGAGGGCTCCGGACGACCGCACCACGAGCCAGCGGAACGGGCCCGGTGGCACCTACCGGACGCGGTGAAGCTGGGCGGATGAGCAGCACGCTGCTAACGTGCGATCGTGCTGCTCTCCGACCGTGACATCCTGGCCGAGATCGACGCGAAGCGGGTCCAGCTGGATCCCGTTCGATGCTGCGATGGTGCAGCCGTCGAGTGTCGACGTACGGCTGGACCGGTTCTTCCGGGTGTTCGAGAACCACCGGTACCCGCACATCGACCCGGCCGAGGAACAGCCCGACCTGACCCGGATGGTCGAACCGGACGGCGAGGAGCCGTTCATCCTGCATCCCGGTGAGTTCGTGCTGGGATCGACGTACGAGCTGGTGACGCTGCCCGACGACGTGGCGGCGCGGCTGGAGGGCAAGTCCTCGCTGGGCCGGCTCGGGCTGCTGACCCACTCCACCGCCGGGTTCATCGACCCTGGCTTCTCCGGGCACGTGACGCTGGAGCTGTCGAACGTGGCGACGCTGCCGATCAAGCTCTGGCCGGGGATGAAGATCGGCCAGCTCTGCTTCTTCCGGCTGTCGTCCCCGGCCGAGCACCCGTACGGCTCGGCGAAGTACGGCTCCCGCTACCAGGGTCAGCGCGGCCCGACGCCGTCCCGCTCGTACCAGAACTTCCACCGCACAGACGTCTAGTACGACGAACGCGAACGGGCTCCCGGGTCACCCCGGGAGCCCTTCGTCATGGCGATCCGATCAGGCGGTCGGCTTGAGCGCGATCAGCACGTTCTGGAAGCCGGAGGCGCCCGTTTCCTGCAGAGTAGACGCCGCCGTACTTCGTCACCGCGGTCGGCGACTTCGGCTTGCCGTCGTAGCAGCGACATGTCCGAGCCGTTCGCGCTGCCCGGGTCGTTGCCGAAGCTTGGCGACGAGGCATCGGTCGGTGTGGCGCCCTCCGACGGGGTGCCACCGTCCGACGGGGTCGTGCTGTTCGACGGCGTCTGCTCGCTGGTCGGAACGTCGTTGCCGGTGGCCGCGTCGAGCAGCACCGGTTGCGCCTCGGTCTGCCCGTAGACGATGCCATGGAACGCAGCGGTGACATCCGGGACGAGGCGGTTCGCGGCCTTGTCGGTGTAGCCCCAGGTCTTCTTGCCGGTCGTGTCGTCGATGCCGATGATCTCGCTGCTGTTGCCGATGCCTTGCCGGTGCAGACCACCGCGTTGGCTTCGGTCACCCAAGCACCTGAACTTCAGGGAATGATCGACAATCGCAGACTTGGTCGGGACGACCGCACCGGTCGCGATGTCGACGGAGTACAGGACGTTGTTGTACGTGTCCGGCCGTTCACAAGGATGTTGCCGGACAGGTAGGCGCGCTTGCGCGCCGTGGCCGGCGCCGGACAGGCTGGTCCAGCTTGGTCGGGAACTGCTTGGTGATCTTGCCGGTCGCGGCGTCCGCGATCAGGATCGTGGCGGCGCCGCTGGCCGCTCGCGTCGCCGCCGTTGGCGCCGACGACGACGCCGTTGAGCACGCCGGCCGGCTCGAAGGACGGGATCACGCTCGACTTCTGGGTCTTGGGGTCGGCGTAGACGGTGAAGATCCCGCCGGACTTCGCCGTCGCCGTGTCGGGATGGACGCCGACCACGATCTGACCGGTGGCGGCGTCGTACGCCTGGCTCACCACGTTGTCGCCGGTCGCGCCGGGCCCGAGGGCGGAGTGAGGTCCGCAGCCACCTCGGCGACCTTCTTGCCGTCGGCCGCGTCGATCCACTGGAACAGTGACCTGACCCTTGGCCTTCTGGGTGCCGCTGCCCTTGACGGTCTGGACGTACGCGATCGCGACCACGTCCTTGCCGTCCAGCTGGACCGGCCATCGGCGCGTGAGTCAGCGCTGTGATGGTGGTGGTCTCAGTCTCCGTGGGTGGGACGGTCCAGGGCTGGCCCTGGGCGGCGATGTTCCGTCCGGTGAGGCCGAACTTGCCGGCGACCAGCGTGGTCTGGCCGACCATGCCGGCCGTGCAGGCTGTACTGGTTGTCCTTGGCGCTCCGCGGAACGCCGAACGCCGACACGGCAGCGAATCCCTTGGGCGGGTCGAACGAGGCGACCGGCGGTGCCGACGGTGTGCTGGAAGTGGACTGGCCGCCGCTCTCGGGCTTCGCCTCGGATTTCTTGTCATCGCCGCCGCAGCCGGCCAGCAGGACGACGGCGGCGGTGACGGCGACTGTTGCGACCATCGGACGCAGCATCGTTGGTTACTCTCCCCAGGTGTCGACCGAGAATGATCGCCTGAACGCTAGCAGTGACTCCGGGTCCTCACCGTCACCAGTCCGAGGCGGTGCAGCACAGCTGCAGACGGCAGCGGCTGCACCGCTCAGTGGTACGCCGGTCAGCGGTAGGCCGGTCATCGGACGACCGAGAGGCCGGTCCCGCGGTGGCGGGGCTGCGGTTCGGCCAGCCGGCGGATGCGGGCTCGAGCCGGTCGGCCAGGCGGCGGAGGGCGGTGGCCAGTTCGTGCCGCGGACCGCCCGTGTCGGGCCGGCTTCGCGGCCTCCTTGCGCTGGGCCCGGGCCTCGGCGGCCCGGATCTGCTCGGCGACTCGGTAGCGCGCGACCTCTTCGTGTTCGGTGATCATGTCCTGCTCCCCTCACTCTGTCCCCGTGCTCTGTGATTTCGGCAATGCTTCGCCCAGGTCCCGCCCGGCCGTAGCCGTGCGGACCTTCCCGGGTGGTGGTGGTTCAGACCTTGACGACGGTGATGTCGCCGGAGACGGTGCGGGCCCGCAGCATCAGCGCGCGCTCGCCCTCGGCCGGCTTCTCGCCGGGCTCCAGGTCGCACCGGATCCGCCCGGTGACGGTCTTCAGGTCCAGGTACGTCGGGACGCCGTCGGGTACCCCGATCTGGACGTCACCGCGGGCCGTCTCGGCCCGGACGCTCGGCCCGTCGGCGATCTCGACCGGACGTCGCCCGAGCCGGAGGTGGCGACCGAGTGGTCGCGGATCCGCTCGATGGTGATGTCACCCGAGCCGACCTTGACGGTGGTCGGGCCGCCGCGTCGCCGATCCGGACGTCGCCGGAGCCGGTGCTCAGGCCCGAGCGCGTCGGCGGCCTCGCCGATGTCGATCGACCCGGAGCCGGTGCTGGCCCGGACCGTGCCGGCGGCGTGCTCGACCCGGACGTCGCCGCTGCCGGTGCTGACGCCCAGGTCGCCCTCGACCCGCTCGAGCCGGATGTCGCCGGAGCCGGTCGACAGCCGCGCGGTGCCCAGCGGCATCCGCGAGTCGATGTCGCCGGAGCCGGTCTTGATCCGGGCGTCCAGTGTCGCCGGGGTGGCGATCCGGACCTGGATCTCCGGGTCCGCGGCGGACGTTGCGGGGGCCCTCGACGATCAGCTCGCCGTCCTCACCTTGAAGATGACGTCCTCCTCGCGGGCCGCTGTCCACCTCGAGGGTGACGGCGGTCTCGGTGCCGTCGTTCGGCACGATCTCGACCTGGCCGGAGCCGATCTCGATCCGGACCCGGTCGATCTTGCTCGCGTCCTCGACGAGCTGGCTGCTGAAGCCGCTCACTGGACCCACCCCGTCATCCGCTGGCCCGGCCCACGGCCACCACGGCGCTGCGGTGCTCGTCGCGGTCGGCGATCCTTGTCCTCGCGTACGCCGGTCCTCGTCGTCGCGGCGGCGATCCCGGTCACGGTCGCGGCCCGCCGGCCCGGTCGTTTCCGAACACGCCTTCGTCGCCGAAGGGTCCGTCGGGGCCGAACACGCCGTCCGGGCCGAAGACCCCGTCAGGTCCGAGCGGGCCGTTCGGGCCGAGCGGTCCGTCCGGGCCGAACATCCCACCGCGCGGCGGGCGCGGCGGCCGGGGCGGGCGGGGGGCACCGCGGCGGCCGCGGTCGCGGTCAGCTCGGTCATCACGGTGCGCATCAGCCACGCGTTCGAGGAGATGCCCTCGGCCGCGGCGGCCTCGTCCACCTTGTTCTTCACCGACATCGGCAGCCGCAGCGTGATCCGCGCGGTCGGCTCGTCGGCGTCCGGCGCGATCGCCTGCTCGGCGTCGTCGGTATCGGTCTCGTCGTCGATGTCGTCGTCGGTCGTCGTCGCGGCCGGTCAGCTGGCTCGGGGCCGGCGTGACCACGAACTCGGGACGGCCGCCGGCCATCCGGAGTTCGACCGAACCGGGGGACAGCTCGCGGCTGATCTCCCCGGCGGCGTCGGACAGGGCTGAGATGAGGGCCAGGCGGCCCGCGTCATCCAGCGTGGCTCCGAGGCGCTGGGCCACGGAGCGAGTTTGGTCGTCGGCCAGGGCGGTGGCGTTCTCCACGCTCCGGCGGACCGACTCGAGATAGTGGTCAAGTTCCATGACCGCCAACATGACGTCACTGTGACGTCACTGTCAACCCCTTCTGATGTCATTGCGGCGTCAGGATGGCGGCAAGGGCAGAATGTGGGCCAGTCGTCGACAGGAGGAACGGTGTCCAGAGGAGTGCTCGTCACAGGCGCGTCCAGGGGTGTCGGAGCGGAGACCGCGAAGGCGTTCGCGCAGGCCGGCGACCGGGTCGTGCTGCACTGCCGCGGTGCGGTCGACCTGGCCGAGGCAGTTCGCGCGGGACTGCCCGGCGAGGGTCATGCGGTGGTCGCCGCGGATCTCGGTGATCCGGCCGTAATCCCTGCCCTGGTTGAGGAATCGGCTGCAGCGCTCGGCCGCATCGACGTACTGGTGAACAACGCCGCCCTGTTCGTCGACGAGCCGGTCGCCGGGTCCCGCCGGATCGGGCATCCGCTCGGCGGAGACGTCGTACGACGAATGGGTGGCGGCCTGGCGTCGTACGCTGGCGGTGAATCTGGAGGGGGCGGCGCACCTGACCTGGTGCGTGGCCCGGCAGATGCTCGACAAAGAGCCCGCCGAGGGCGTACGGCGGGGCGCGATCGTCAATGTCGGGTCGCGCGGCGCCTACCGCGGTGAGCCGGACGTGCCCGCGTACGGGGCCAGCGAAGGCCGGACTGCACGCCCTCGGGCAGTCGATGGCGGTCTCGCTGGCGCCACATGACATCACGGTGACGTCAATCGCGCCCGGTTTCATCGCCACCGACATGGCCGGAGGCCGTCCTGGACGGCCCCGCGCGGCGACGCGATCCGCGCCCAGAGCCCCTTCAACCGGGTCGCCACGCGCCGAGGAGGTCGCCGACGCCATCCTCTGGCTCGCCTCCCCGGCAGCCGGCTGGTCCAGCGGCGCCGTCCTCGACTTCAACGGCGCCTCGTACCTGCACTGACAGCTGTTGCGTCCGAAGAATCGAGGCCTATGACCACAGTTCTTCGGACGCAACGGGGTTCGATCAGCTGCCGTAGACCTCGAGTTCGACGATGCGGGAGTAGGTGTGGTCGTTGCCGTCGAGGCAGAGGATGCGTACGGCGTCGGCCTGCACCGGGTCGAAGGTCGACGTCACGTGGCCGAGCGGTGTTGCCGCGGACCTGGGCGACGGTCTGCCAGGCGCCGGTGCCGGTGCGGACCTGGACGTCCCAGTCGCGCAGGCCGTTGGTCGCGGCCGGGTACTGGGCCGAGTCGAGCGTGTAGAGCTCGACCCGGTCGATCGTGGTCGGCTCGGCCAGAGCGACGTCGTAGTTGTCCGGGAAGACCGCGCGGGTGCCGTCGTTCCAGCCGGTCAGGGTGTCCCAGTGCTCGGAGTCGCTTGTCACCGTCGACCGCGCCGCAGAGGGCGAAGTTGCCGTGCGTCGACGAGGCGGCGGCCTGCTCGCCGAGGGCGAGGTTGCTGCCCGGGTCCTTCGACGGCAGCGGGTTCACCTGGACCGGCACGGTCAGCTTGGTCCTGTCGACCTCGAGGTCGATCCGGTACTGCCGGGCTTGGCGTCGCGCGGCACCCGGACCTCGACCGGCGCGGACACCGGCTGGTCGGGGTCGACCGCCGGCAGCCAGGACGAGAACAGTTCGCGGGACAGCGTGCAACGGACCACTCGGGTCGAGCGTCAGGTCGGCGTACCGGTCCTCGCGGCCGGTGTTGGTCATGGTGAGCGTCAGGTTGCCCGGGAAGCAGGGCAGTCCGACGACGCTCAGCTGCTGCGGTTCGACCGAGACCTGCGACGATCGGTCCGCGGTGTGGCTGTCTGGTTGCCTGGGGCACTGAACTGGAGGCGACCAGGGTTGCCGCCACCGCGGCACCGAGGCCGACGCGCCGACTGCCAGCGGATCGTCATCGCTGCACCTCAGAGAGTCGGATCCCGGGCGCCCGTCCTCGACGAGGAGCTTGGCGCGGGTGCTGACGGTGCCGTTCTGGGATCGATGACCTTGTCGACCACCCGGTAGTCGGAGATCCACTGCCGCGGCGTGATGCTGCAGCTGACGTAACCGCGCTGGAAGTTGCCGAACTTGATGTGCGGGTTCTCGTTCGAGCAGGGTCTGGCCGCCGGGATCGAGGTCCATGCCGTCCAGGCCGGACGAGATCGACGTACCGACGAACTCACTGCCGACGGTCGGCGAGTCCGGGTCGGTGAAGTCCAGCTTGAGGTCCGAGGCGACGCTGCGGTGCAGGTCGCCGGCGATCGAGACCAGGTTGCGGACCTTGCGCTGCGCGGCGCCACCGAGGACCCGGTCGCGGGACGCCTCGTACCCGTCCCAGGTGTCCATCGGGACCAGGACATCGGGACCGTCCTTGGTGTCGAGCCGGGCGATCGCGGTCTGGTGGGCGAGCACGTTCCAGCGGGATCGCGAGGCCGACCAGCCGTCGAGCAGCCACTTCTCCTGGGCGTCACCGGTGATCGTGCGCGTCGGATCCTTCGTCTCCGGACCGGGGGCCTTGGTGCCGTCGCCGTACGCCTGATCCGAGCGGTACTGCCGGGTGTCGAGCACGCTGAACTCGGCCAGCCGGCCGTACTGGAACCGCCGGTAGAGCTGCATGTCCGGGCCCTTCGGCAACTGCGCGAGCCGCAGCGGCATGTGTTCCCAGTACGCGCGGAAGGCGTTGGCGCGCCGTACCAGGAACTGCGCGGGCGGTGCGCTCGGGTGCGCCTCGTCGGCCCAGTTGTCGACCACCTCGTGGTCGTCGAGTGTCACGATCCATGGCGCGCCGGCGTGCGCGGCCTGCAGGTCGGGGTCCAGTCTTGTACGCCGCGTACCGGAGGCGGTACTCGTCCAGCGTGACCGTCTGCTGGGTGACGTAGGGCTCGTTCGAGTCCGGCCGGATGCCGCGGTCGATGCCGAACTCGTAGATGTAGTCGCCGAGGAAGAACACCACGTCGTGGTCGCGCTTGGCCATGTCGGCGTACGCCGTGTACCAGCCCTCCCACCAGGCCTGGCAGGAGGCGAACGCCAGCGACAGTGCGGACAGGTTCGCGTCGGTCGGCGGCGCGGTCCGGGTCCGGCCGACCGGGCTGAACTGCCCGTTCACGCGGAAGCGGTACCAGTAGTGCCGCCAAGGACGCAGGCCCCGTACGTCGACGTGCACCGAGTGACTCGGACTCCGGCCGGGCCTGGGTCGTGCCATGGCGGACCACCCGGCGGAAGTGCTCGTCCTCCGCGACCTGCCACTGGACCTCGACCGGACGCCGGTCCATCCCGCCGAACGGCGCGAGCGGCTCCGGCGCGAGCCGGGTCCAGATCACCACCGCGTCCGGCAGCGGATCGCCGGACGCGACGCCGAGGGTGAACGGATCCCGCCGATCGGGGCGGCCGGTCGACCCGGCCGTCGCGCTCCCGATCTCGGGCAGACTGCCGGTCAGCGCCAGCGTGGCAGCCGCCCCGGTCACGGTCAGAAAGCTTCGTCGAGTACTTCGCATCGGCACCAGCCCACCCGATCATCCGGTGTGATCACTTCCGCAACAGGTAAGCTTCTACCGGCCTAACAAAAGATTACGAGAAGTTCTCACGATCGGGTGGGATCTGACCGGAACCGGTCTCAGCGGCTGACGACCTTGCTCGCGGGAGGCGCCGCGATGCTGACGGGCTTGTTGTAGTCGGACATCGTCATCACCATCGACACGCCGCTCAGGTCGAACGACAGGCGGCGGACCAGGTGGGACTTGTCCATCCACATCGTGTAGGTCAGGGTCTTCGGCACGCCCGCGGGCACCGTCTTGCCCTGTGCCGGCAAGGGCCTTCGCGGTGTCGACGGTGACGGCGTACCGGTCCAGCTTCTCGGCCGTCGATGGTCTCCGTGCGGACGAACTTGACGCTGCCCAGGCTGGAGCCGAAGGACTTGAAGATCTTGGTCGGGTCGCCGCTCTCGCAGCGTCTCGCCGAGCTCGCCGGCCTCGCCGGCATCGATCTTCAGGTACTTGCCGGCCGGTGTCAGGCCAGGCATCGACAGGTAGCCGGTGCCCTTGACCATGACCATCTTCGCCGTCTTGCCCTGGAAGGCGGCGCCGGTCATCGTCATGGACATGGCCAGTGGCTTGGCGGTCTGGTAGCCGTCCATCGTCAGCACGGTGGTGCCGTTGGCGGTCATCTTGCCGATGACGCGCCAGGACTTCTGCTTGGTGATCGCGGCATTCATCGCCGGGACGAAGGTGACCCGGTTCAGGTGGGCGACCGGCGCCGGCTCGACCGGTGCGGCGGTGGTGGTGACGACCGGAGTCGAGGCCGGAGCGGACGGCTTGTAGCCGGTGGCTTCGGGTTTGGCGTCGTTACCGCAGGCGGCCAGGCCGAGAGCGAGCGGAACGGTGGCGACGGCGGCGATCGCCGCGCGGAGCTTCATGGTGTGGATTCCTCCCCAGGTGTGCAAACCGTCGGATCTTATGGTCTGGACCGCCTGGAGGGGAAGGGTTTTGCAGCTTGTTGCGATCAGGCTTAACGCCGCAGCTGATCAGCTCTCGCCGCGCTTCACCGAGGCGAGCAGGAGTTGGGCGACGTCGAGCGACCTCGACGGCCTCGCGGGCCGAGCCGTCGGCCTGCTTGGCGGTCAGGCCGTCGGACAGCATCACCCGGCAGAACGGGCAGCCGATGGCGATCTTGTCCGCGCCGGTGTCGACCGCCTCGGTGGTGCGGTTGAGGTTGATCCGCTTGCCGATCTTCTCCTCCATCCACATCCGGGCGCCACCGGCGCCGCAGCAGAACGACTTCGTCTGGTTCCGCGGCATCTCGGCGAACTCGGCGTCCGGGATGATCGTCGAGCAGCTCGCGCGGGGCGTCGTACACCTGGTTGTGGCGGCCGAGGTAGCACGGGTCGTGGTAGGTGATCTTCTGGCCGTTGAGCGAGCTGTCGGCCGGGGCGACCGGGGTCAGCTTGCCCTCGCGGACGAGCCGGTTGAGCAGCTGCGTGTGGTGGACGACGTCGAGCTCGACGCCGAGCTGGGAGTACTCGTTCTTCAGCGTGTTGAAGCAGTGCGCGCAGGTGGAGACGACCTTCGTCGCGCTGGTCTCCTTGAAGACCTCGGCGTTCTGCATCGCCAGCTGCTGGAAGACGAACTCGTTGCCGGACCGCCGGGCCGGGTCGCCCGTGCAGGTCTCGCCGTCACCCAGTACGGCGAAGTCGAGACGCCGGCGATGTTCAGCAGCTCGGCGACGGCCTGGGTGGTCTTCTTCGCCCGGTCCTCGTAGGCGCCGGCGCAGCCGACCCAGAACAGCTACTCGACCTCGGTCAGGTCTTCGACGTCGCGTACCGCCGACCTGCTTGACCTCGAACGGCAGGTCCTTGGCCCAGTCCATCCGGCCGGACGGGTTCATGTTCCACGGGTTGCCCTTGTTCTCCAGGCCCTTGAACAGCCCGTTGAGCTCGGACGGGAAGGACGACTCGATCAGCACCTGGTAGCGGCGCATGTCCATGATGGCGTCGACGTGCTCGATGTCGACCGGGCACTGCTGCACGCACGCGCCGCAGGACGTGCAGGCCCACAGCACGTCCTGGTCGATCACCGCGACGTCGGCGGGACCGACCAGCGGCTTGTCCTGCTCGGCGAGCACCAGCTCGGGCAGCGACTTGCGCTCGTCGTCCGAGGAGGCCAGCAGGTACGGCGCCTTGGCGTACGCGTGCTCGCGCAGACCCATCATCAACAGCTTGGGCGACAGCGGCTTGTCGGTGTTCCAGGCCGGGCACTGCGACTGGCAGCGGCCGCACTCGGTGCAGGTGGTGAAGTCGAGCAGGCCCTTCCAGGTGAAGTCCTCGACCTTGCCGACGCCGAGGGCGGCGTCCTCGTCGAGCTCCTCGATGTTCTCGAAGTCGATCGGCTCGCCCTTGACCATGATCGGCTGCAGCGCGCCCAGCGCCGTACCGCCGTCGGCCTCGCGCTTGAACCAGATGTTCGGCCAGGCGGTGAACCGGTGCCAGGCCACGCCCATGGTGACGTTCAGCGAGATCGTGATCATCCAGGTGAACGAGATCAGGATCTTGATCATCGCGACCAGGTAGATCAGGTTCTCCAGCGCCGTGCTCGGACAGCCCGCCGAACAGCGCGTCGCCGATGAAGAAGGTGGGCGGGAAGTGGAACTTCGGTGCCGGCGCCGAGCGCGTACTCCAGGCCGCGCAGCAGCAGGATGCAGACCAGCACGCCGAGGATCGTGTACTCGACGAAGTACGCCTGCCAGACGCGCGAGCCGAAGAACCGGCTGTAGCGGCCCTTCTCGCCCCGCGGCAGGTTGCGCAGCCGGATCACGATCAGCCCGATGATCGAGATCAGGCCGGTCCAGGTGAGGAACTCGGCTGACCCACTCGAAGACGAACCAGTGCCCGATCACCGGCAGCGCGAAGTGCGCGTCGAACAGCTGCCCGAACGCCGTCACCAGGCTGAGGAACAGCCCGATGAAGCCGAACGCCACGAACCAGTGCAGGACGCCGACGTGACTCCACTGCAGCATCCGGGTGTGGCCGCAGCGTCTCCTTGGCCAGCGTGCGCGGTGCGCTGCCCCGGGTCGTCGGTCCGGCTGCGCCGGCTGGCCGAGCTTGATGACGGACACCATGTGCCCGATCGTCTTGCCGAACAGCGCGACGCCGACAGCGGCGACCGCGAGCGAGACGACGATGGCGAGGATCTGCATACCAGCGATGTTATTGGTTGGTTACCGGTGAGTCATGTCGGTGTCGGCCTCGTCACGCCCGCGTGTTCCGTCTCACGCGTGGTGCGAAGGGTGCCCTCACTCGACCAAACGGTCCAGCCGGGCGGCGACCGCGGGTCGTCGGGGGTCGTCGACCGGCAGGCCGGCATCGAGGGATTCGAAGATCTCCAGATCCTCAGCGCCGGTCGCCGTCTGGGCGAATCGCCACAGGATGTCGGGATCGCCGGCGTCGAGTGCGGCGTGGCGCAAGGTGGCGTCGAGCTCGTCCCGTTCGGCTCGCAGCGCCGGCGCGTCGGACCGCGCGAGCAACGGCCCGGCGTACTGGTCGAGAGCCGCGCGCAGGTCGCCGTTGCGGACGAGCAGCCTGTACGTCGGTGACGTCGCCGGTGACGTCGGCGATGATCCGGTACGGCTTGGTGTCCAGGACTGCCGCCGCCGAGCAGGTTCCGCAGCCGGTGCATCTCCGCGCGCACCGTGGTCGGGTTCCCTTCGTCGCCGTACAACTGCAGCATCAGCTGCTCGGCGGTGAGCCCGGCCGGGTGAAGCAGGAGCAGAGCGAGTACTTCGGCGCGGCGCAAGGTCAGCGCGATCTCCCGGCCGCCGACGACCGCGATCGGCTGACCGGCCCGAGCAGCTTCAGCCGGAGCGACGGTCGGCTGCGGCGGACCGGCGTACCGGGCATGCGGAGCAGGTAGCCCTCGTCGAGCTGGCTCGATCACGGCCTCGCGACCGTCGCCGAGGTCGATGCGGTCGGCGCCGTCCGGGACGTCGAGGCGGTCGGGCAACCAGTCGAGCGGCTGTACGGCGAGCACGCGGCCGGTCGGGGTCAGCAACGCGCCGGGTGCAGTCGCCGAGCGCGATCAGGTGCCGCATGTTGCGGGCGCGCAGCATCTCGTCGGCGGCGGCCATCCGGACCCGCAGTTGTCCCTCGGCGAGCTGGGCCGCGGCGGTCACCAGCGCGACCATCGCGGGATGAACAGTGCGGAGCGGACCCGAGACGTCGACCGCGCCGATCAGCTTGCCGGTGTCGGGATCGTGGACCGGCGCGGCGGCACAGGTCCACTCGTGGATCCGGCGGACCAGGTGCTCGGCCGAGTGGATCTGGACCGGCTGCTCGGCGGCGAGCGACGTACCCATGCCGTTGGTGCCGATCTGCGTCCTCGGACCAGACCGCGCCTTCGGACAAGGCGATCCGGTCGGCCTGGCGGCGTGACGTCGGACGCGCCCTCGCGCCACAGGATCATCCCCTGGGCGTCGGTGATGATCATGATGTGCGACGCCTCGTCGGCGATCGTGGTCAGCGTCTGGCGCAGGACCGGCAGGACCGCGCGCAGCGGGTGGTTCTCCCGGATCGCCTCGACGCAGCTCGTGACCGGACGATCACCGGCGGCGCGTCCAGCTCGGGGTCGACCGAGGCCGCGAGCGACCGTTGCCAGGACGCGGCGACCAGCGGGCGCGGCGCACCTGGCGCCCGGCCTCCGCCGAGCACCTCGTCGTACAGCTCACTCAGCCGGCGCGCCTGCTCCGGTGCGTCCACGCTCAGCCTCGCCCGGATCGCTCCGCGCTGCAACGTCCGTGTGCAACGTCGATGCAACGTCCTCCTACGTTCGGTCCAACCGTCAAGTTTCCGATCTGAAGGAGGACCTATGACGATCTTCGCAGCTCCCGGGCAGGATGGCAGCCCGGTCGCGTTCAAATCGCGCTACGACCACTACATCGGCGGCGAGTGGGTGCCGCCGGCCAAGGGCGGGTACTTCGAGAACCCGACTCCCGTCACCGGTGAGAACTTCACCGAGATCGCGCGCGGCACCGCCGACGACGTCGAGCGCGCCCTCGACGCCGCCCACGGTGCCGCGCCCGGCTGGGGCCGGACGTCGCCGGCCGAGCGCGCGAACATCCTGAACAAGATCGCCGACCGGATCGAGGCGAACCTCGAGCTGCTCGCGGTCGCCGAGACCTGGGACAACGGCAAGGCGGTCCGCGAGACGCTGGCCGCCGACATGCCGCTGGCGATCGACCACTTCCGCTACTTCGCCGGTGCGCTGCGGGCCCAGGAGGGCTCGATCTCGCAGATCGACGACGACACCATCGCGTACCACTTCCACGAGCCGCTCGGCGTGGTCGCGCAGATCATCCCGTGGAACTTCCCGATCCTGATGGCGACCTGGAAGCTGGCGCCCGCGCTGGCCGCCGGCAACGCCGTCGTCCTGAAGCCGGCCGAGCAGACGCCGGCGTCGATCCACGTGCTGACTCGAACTGATCGACGACCTGCTGCCGCCCGGTGTGCTGAACATCGTCAACGGGTTCGGCGTCGAGGCCGGCAAACCGCTTGCCTCGAGCAACAGAGTGGCCAAGGTCGCGTTCACTGGTGAGACCACGACCGGCCGGCTGATCATGCAGTACGCGTCGGAGAACATCATCCCGGTCACGCTGGAGCTCGGCGGCAAGAGCCCGAACATCTTCTTCGCCGACGTCGCGTCGCGCAGGGACGACTTCTACGACAAGGCGCTCGAGGGCTTCACGATGTTCGCGCTGAACCAGGGCGAGGTCTGCACCTGCCCGTCCCGGGCGCTGATCCAGTCGTCGATCTACGACGACGTTCCTGGCGACGCGACGGCCCGGACCGAGGCGATCAAGCAGGGCAACCCGCTCGACACCGACACGATGATGGGCGCGCAGGCGAGCAACGACCAGTACGAGAAGATCCTGTCCTACATCGACATCGGCAAGGACGAGGGCGCCAAGGTGCTCACCGGCGGCGCTCGCGCCGAGCTCGGACGGCGACCTGGCCGGCGGCTACTACGTCCAGCCGACCATCTTCGAGGGCGACAACAAGATGCGGATCTTCCAGGAGGAGATCTTCGGCCCGGTCGTCTCGGTGACGCAGTTCGACGACTACGCCGACGCGATGAAGATCGCCAACGACACCCTGTACGGGCTCGGCGCCGGTGTCTGGTCGCGCGACATCAACACGGCGTACCGGGCCGGGCCGCGAGATCCAGGCCGGCCGGGTCTGGACGAACTGCTACCACGCCTACCCCGCGCACGCGGCCTTCGGCGGCTACAAGAACTCCGGCATCGGCCGGGAGAACCACAAGATGATGCTCGACCACTACCAGCAGACCAAGAACCTGCTGGTCAGCTACAGCCCGAACGCGGTCGGGTTCTTCTGAGCCCATGGTCGTCGAGAAGGTGTCGCTCACGGACGAGGCGGCGGAGCTGCTCCGCCGCCTCACCGAGCATGCACGGCCCGCTGATGTTCCACCAGTCCGGTGGGTGCTGCGACGGCAGTTCGCCGATGTGCTACCCGGACGGGGAATTCCGGACCGGGGTCGGCGGACGTGCATCTCGGTGATCTGGTCGTCGACGGCCTGGACAAGCCGATCGCGTTCTGGATGTCCGAAGAACCAGTACGAGTACTGGAAGCACACCCAGCTCACCGTCGACGTGGTGAAGGGCCGCGGCAGCGGCTTCTCGGTGGAGGCCCCCGAAGGCGTCCGCTTCCTGATCCGATCCCGCCTCTTCACCGACCAGGAGTCCGCAGCGCTGGGACTCCTCTGAACTCACGCGGGTGCGCCCAGACCACCTAGCACCCGCGTGACCGACGAGTGCCGACCGTCCGGTGGCGTTGCCGGACGGCCGGCACTCTTCCGTTCGGCCCCCGGCCCGGGTAACTCAGGGGGAAACCTTCATCGCCGGATGGCCCTGTGGATCGCCCCGCCAGGGCGGGGAAAATCCGGCCCGATCGGGTCGGCTGTCACGGGTTCACCCATGACATTTGTCAGGGGACCGACCGCTGGCTTCCGGCCGCGCCGCCGACGGACGATCTTCGGCACCCAACCACGCCGGTCTCCGCCCCCGACGAAGGGTTCCGGGACGGTGGCCTGCCCAGCTCGAGGAGTTCTGTTGAGGCAACGGATTCTCGTGTCCGCCCTGGGCGTCGGTGCACTAGCCGTCGCGGGACTGACCGCACAAGGGGCCGTCGCGGCCCCCACGCCCTACACCGCCGGGAAGCACGCCGCCAAGGTCTGCTCGGCCACGAAGGCCGCGCACACCGCGGCCTGCGACGCGATCAAACTGGTGAACGACAAAGGTGTCGCCCCGGCCGCCACCACGCCGCCGTCGACCGGGCTCACCCCGAGCAGGCCTGCGTGACGCGTACAAGCTGAACGGTCTCAGTGCCGGCGGCCGCACGGTCGCGATCGTCGACGCGTACGGCTACCCGAACCTGCAACGGGACCTCGGCGTCTACCGGTCCCAGTTCGGCCTGTCCGCGTGTACGACGGCCAACGGCTGCCTGCGGATCATCAACCAGACCGGCGGCACGTCGCTGCCGCGGTTCAACGCGGGCTGGGCCGGTGAGCAGGCCCTCGACGTCGACGCGGTCTCGGCCGCCGCGCCGGACGCGAAGATCGTCGTCGTCCAGGCCAAGTCGGCCAGCTTCGCCGACCTCGGCACCGCGGTCGCAGACCGCGGCCAAGCAGGCCGGCGTGGTCGCGATCTCGAACAGCTACGGCGGCGGCGACGCCTCCGACTCGACCTACGGCAAGTACTACAACCACCCGGGGATCGCGGTCACCGCGTCCACCGGCGACGACGGCTACCAGGGCGGCAGCTACCCCGCGTCCTCGTCGTACACGACGGCCGTCGGCGGTACGTCGCTTGTTGCCGCCAGCAACTCACGCGGGTGGAGCGAGACCGTGTGGTCCGGCGCCGGTTCGGGCTGCTCGACATTCAACACCGCACTGAGCGGCGCCGCGTCGTTCAACACCGGCTGCTCGAAGCGGGCGATGGCCGACGTCTCCGCTGCCTCCGACCCGGGTAAGGGTGGGATGGCGATCTACTACCCGACCAGCAAGACGGCGTCGACCTGGGCGCAGTTCGGTGGCACCAGTGAGGCCGCGCCGATCATCGCCGCGGTCTACGCGCTGTCCGGCAACACCAGCGGCTACCCGAACGCGGTCCCCTACGCGCACCCGGGCTCGCTCTTCGACGTGACCAGCGGGAGCAACGGAACCTGCCCGACGACCCAGTGGTGCAACGCTCGCGCCGGCTGGGACGGCCCGACCGGCCTCGGTACGCCGAACGGCGCCGGCGCCTTCTGATCGAACGGGCGGACCCCTACCGCGATTGGGGTCCGCCCGTTCACCGGGTAGGTCCAGCACCCCCTGGCCGAGGGGGTCTGGCGCTCCTGTTCCGCGGCGTCCCGGCGCGGAGGATCGGGGCATGACGACCACGTTCACCACCCGCCAGGACGACGTACCCGGCGCTGCCGGATCGACCGACCGGCCTGCACCGCCCGCTGCTGTGGCTGTCGATCGCGCTGGCCGCACTGGTTCCGGTGGCGATCCTCGGAGCGATCTTCGACGACCGGGTCCTGCTCGGTCACCCGATCTGGATGAAGCCGCTGAAGTTCGCCGATCAGCCTCGCCCTGTACTGCGGCACGCTGTCCTGGATGCTGTCCCTGCAGACGACAGGGCCGGCGGCTCGGCTGGTGGATGGGCACGCTCATCGCGGCCGGTATCGCGGTCGAGATGGTGCTCGTCATCGCTCGCAGGTCGTGGTCCGCGGCCGCCAGTTGCACTTCAACATGTCGACACCGAGCGACGCGCTGATCCACAACATCATGGCCGACGACCATCTACCTGGTCTGGGCCGCCTTGTTCGTGGTCGCATCCAACTGCTGTTCGACAAGCCGGGCGACCGGGCCCTGCGCTGGAGCATCCGGCTGGCCCTCGGTACGACGCTCGGCGGCATGCTGCTCGGCCAACCTGATGTTCCGGGCCACCCCGGCCCAGCAGCAGAGCCGCGACGCGACCGGCCGGCAGTTGACCACTTCGGCGTCGCACTCGGTCGGCGTCGAGGACGGTGGCCCCGGGCTGCCGATCACCGGCTGGAGCACCGAGGGCGGCGACCTGCGGATCGGTCACTTCCTCGGCGTGCACGCGCTGCAGGCGATCCCGTTGCTTGCCCTCGGCCTCGTTCTGCTGGCCCGCCGGTTCCCGGCGCTGCGGCCCGAGGGTCCGCGCGTCGCGCTGGTCTTCGTCGGATCGGCGGCGTACGCGGGCCTGATCGGGCTGGTCACCTGGCAGGCCCTGCGCGGCGAGTCGCATCGTCCACCCGGGTGCCACGACACTGCATCGCCGCCGGCGTTGCTGGCTGCGGTACCACCCTTGGCCTCGCGCTCGCAGTACTGGTCCGGGCACGAAGGACAACCCTCGTCTCCGCGTCATTCCGGTGATTTCCCTTCCCTGGACGGCTCCAGCGGACCTAAGGTCAGCCCGCGGACGGGTCGTGGAGGGCGATCCGCGTACACGAACTCCATGGAGCGTTGCTGTGAAAGTTTCACGCAGAGGGCGGGGGCTCCTGGCAGTCACTCCGCCGTCTCCGCCACCACCGTGCTGGCCGTGACGGCCGCCGGTGGCGCCACGGCCGCCACAGACCGCCGGACCCGGAGCCAAGGCACGGCCGCCCAGTCCGAGAAGGTCTCGCGGTAAGGAGCGGAAGGGCAACTACGACGCCCGGACGCCGAATGCCCGACCGACCTACGCCCGCGCCGCCAAGGTCGCCGGCAAGGAGACCGCCGGCCTCGGAGAAGTTCCGCGAACTCGCTCGGTTCGCCAGGGCGTCGTCGTCGCTGGACCCGAACACCGGCACCCCGGCCCAGGTGACCAAGCTGAACGGCTTCCTGACCGGCAAGAGCGCGAAGAAGGCGCAGGACATCGCGCTGGCCTACGTGAAGGCGCACCCGGAGGTCTTCAAGCTCTCCGACGCCGACCTGGGCACGCTGAAGCTGCGCAAGGACTACGTCGACGACCTCGGCACCCACCACATCTCCTGGGTCGCAGGTGGTCGACGGCATCGAGGTGTTCGGCAACGGCCTGAAGGCCAACGTCACCAAGAACGGCCAGCTGATCTCGGTCAGGGCTCGCCGGTCGCCGGTCTCGTCGTCGCAGGCCCAGGCCAGGTCCGCCGCGCCGCCCCGAAGCTGACCGCCGACGCGGCCCGCACCGCCGCCGCCGAGGACATCGGCGGTACGCCGAAGTCCGCCACGGCGAAGACGTCCGGCGTCACCACCAAGTGGAGCAACGGCGACACCGCCAAGCAGGTGTGGTTCCACACCGCCGACGGCCTGCGCAAGGGCTGGTTGACCTACGTCAACGCCGGCGGCTCGAAGATCTACACCCACGTCATCGACGCCCAGACCGGCAGCCTGCTCTACCGCAAGGACCTGGTCAGCGAGGGCAACGGCGACGCGCTGGTGCAGGACAACTACCCGGGCGCCGCCAAGGGCGGCACGCAGCGGGTCGAGAACCTGATCTACAACAAGTGGCTGCCGAAGAACGCCAAGACCCTGCTCGAGGGTACCTCGGTCGCCGGCCTTTGCGGACGTCAACGACGACAACCAGCCGAACGCCGGTGAGACGGTCAAGGTGCCCGGCACCGCGACCGGCGCGCCAGTACAAGCTGGTGCCGTTCCAGTCGCGTCGTCGTTCTGCTCGACGTCGTTCATCTGCACCTGGGACCCGGCCAAGCCGGACTCCTGGAAGACGAACATGAACCAGGACGTCACCAACGCGTTCTACCTGGCCAGCAACTACCACGACTGGCTGGCCAAGCCGCCGATCAGCTTCACCCCGGCGGCCGGCTCTTCGACGCCGCGGGCGGCGACCCGGTGCTGCTGAACGCGCTCGACGGCGCGGCCACCGGCGCGAACGGCGGCCCGGACGCGAACCACATCGACAACGCCAACATGTCCACCCCGCCGGACGGCACCCCGCCGACCATGCAGATGTACCTGTGGCATCAGCCGGGTGCGACCGACGAGCAGGACCGGTTCGTCCCGGCCAGCGGCGCGAACGACGCCAGCGTCCTGTACCACGAGTACACCCACGGTCTGTCGAACCGCCTGGTCGTCGACGCGACCGGCAACTCGACGCTGAACAGCATCCAGGCCGGCTCGATGGGTGAGGCGTGGAGCGACTTCTACGCGATGGACTACCTGGTCTCGCACGGCCTGGAGAAGGACACCACCGCTCCGGGCGAGGTCCTCGAGGGCAAGTACGTCGCCCACGGCGAGCTGTTCCGCACCCAGGCGATCGACTGCCGCGTCAAGGCGGTCAGCCGCGAACTGCGTCGGCCTCGACGGCTCGAAGGGCGGCTACACCTACGGCGACTTCCCGACCATCGGCGGCGCGCCCGAGGTGCACGCGTCCGGTGAGGTCTGGGCCCAGACGCTGTGGGACCTGCGGGAGCGCTTCGGCCGCACCTACGCGCTGAGCATCTGATCACCCGCGCGATGGAGCTGTCCGCCGGCCGACCCGACCATGCTCGACATGCGCAACGCGATCGTGCAGGCCGACCTGGTCGCCAGCGGCGGCAAGAACGCCGAGCATCATCTGGCAGGTCTTCGCCAACCGCGGCATGGGCTGGTTCGCCGGCGCCGTCGACGGCGGCGACGCCTTCCCGGCCGAGGACTTCCACATGCCGCCGACCGGTGCCACCACGACGCTGACCGGCACGGTGACCGACAAGGACACCGGCGCTCCGGTCGCCGGCGCGCTCGTCTTCATCGGCGGTCACGCCTCCGGCTACGCCGGTGACTACTCCGCCGTGACCGACGCGAACGGCAAGTACACGATCACCGGTGTCGCGCCCGGGCACCTACCCGAAGGTCGTCGTCTCCGGCGCCCGGCTACGAGTTCCTGACCCAGGCCGTCACGGTCAACGGCCGGCGCCGACGGCGAACTTCGCCCCGCGCCGTGACTGGGCCGCGGCCTCCGGCGGCGGCACGGTGGCCGACTTCAACGGTCCGGACTTCAGCGCCTCGGCTGTGGTCCGGGCGGCGCGATCGACAACGCGCAGGGCACCGGCTGGGGCAGCACCACCGGTGACGACAACGGCACGCCGACCAACATGATGATCCCGAAGCACATCGACATCGCGCTGCCGGCGGCGGTGACGGTCAACACCTTCTCCGTCGACCCGTCGAACACCTGTGGTGACCCGGGTAGCTCCGCGACCGGTAAGTACCGGATCGAGACCTCGGCCGACGGCACCACCTGGGCGACCGCTCAGGAGGGCGACCTTCACCGCCGCCAACCGTGGCAAGTACAACGAGCGTCACCCCGACCGGCAACGCCACCGGGGTGAAGTTCGTGCGGTTCTGGATGCTCAGCCCGCAGGTTCCCGACTTCGCGACGAACTGCCCGGCCGGCGCCTTCGGCGGCTGCCAGTTCACCGACATGACCGAACTCCAGGTCTTCGGCACCAAGTAACGCCGTACCACCCCGCGAAGGCCGGTCGAGCATCCGCTCGGCCGGCCTTCCGGCGTTTCCGCCGAGTCCCGGTGGGGCGAATGGGGTGACGTCGAGGCGGCTACCTCCTGGTGGGTCGGACCTTCCACATGGTGGACGATGGGAAGTAAGTGCAACCGAATTAGTCTAGTTTCGCTGGTGTGGATGTTGCCGGCTCGACTCTCGTCGTCCCGCTCAGCTGGGCGGGGCGGCGACCGAGCCGCGCTCGATCAGGGTCGGCGCGACGGTGGTCCGGCGGACCCGGCGGTTGGTGTCGACGGCCGAGGTGACGCGGGCGACCACGTCGGCGACCAGTTCGTCGAGCGGCCAGTGGAAGGTGGACAGCGGCGGCGTGAGCAGCTGGGACATCGGCTGGTCGTCGTAGCCGAGCAGGGACAGGTCCGCCGGGATGCGCGATGCCGAGCTCGCGGCAGGCGGCGTACACGCCGAAGGCCATCGAGTCGGCGAGCGCGAGGATGCCGGTCGGCCGCGGGCGTCGACGTGAGCAGCTCGCGGGCGACCTCGGTCGCGCCGGTCAGGTCGTGCGGGCACGGGACGATGCGGACCTTCAGCTTCAGCCCGGACGCGATCCGCTGGGCGATCTCCTCGGCCGGCCGCTCGACCTCGAACCGGCGGCGACGGGCTGAGTACGGCGACTGGTCCGGTGACCCGCGTCGGCCAGCCGGCGCAGCGCCGTACTGACGCCGGTCTCGTTGTCGAACAGCACCTCGGACTTCGCCTTCGCGGCCGGCAGTGCGTCGCCGATCGCGATCACCGGCGCCTGCTCGCGCGATCTCGGCCCAGCCCTTGGCGGCCGGGTCGATCGGGATCACCACGATCGCGTCGGCGCGGTGGTCGACCAGGTGCTGGGCGAGCTCGAGCTGCCGGTCGGCGTCGCCGGCCGAGTCGATGATCCAGGCGTTCCGGTCCGGCGCGAGCAGCTCCCGGCCGAGCGCGGCGGCGAGTCGCTGCTGCCAGAGGTCCTCCAGGGAGGCGCAGAGCACGCCGATCGAGCCGCTCCGTCCGGAGGCGAGCGCCCGGGCGACCGGATCGGCCTGGTAGCCGAGGCGGTCGGCGGCGTCCTGGACCCGCTGTCTGCGTCTCCGGCGTTCCGTGCAGGCCTCGCAGCGCGTAGGACACCGCCGCCATCGAGAGGCCGGTCTCCGCCGCGATGTCCTTGAGGGTTGGCCTGCGGCCGGTTCCGGACATGTTCGAAGCACCCTAGCGCCGCCGACAGCGTCGGACAGAAAGCTTGACAAGACGGCTTTTGAAGCGCTTCACTCTATCAGTGCTTGAAGCGCTTCAAATTATGACTCCCAGCTATCAGCATCCGAGAGGAGAGCCCGTGACCGGCGTGATCGACGTCCACCAGCACCTGTGGCCGGCCGAGTTCGTCGACCGGCTCCGGGCTCGGACCGAGCCGCCGTACCTGGACGGCTGGACGCTGCACACCGCCGGCGAAGCGCCGTACGAGGTGGATCCGGCCGCGCACGCCGTCGACAAGCGGGTCGCGCTGGAGCAGGACGACGGTACGGCGCTCTGGTCGGGTGTCGCTGTCGAGCCCGCTCGGAATCGAGCAACTCGGCGATCTGGCGCTGCTCGAGGCCTGGCACGCCGGCGCCGCGGAGTTGCCCGAGCCCGTTCAAGGCCTGGGCCGCCGTCAATCTGCTCGAGCCGGACCTCGACGGTCTGGAATCCCTTCTGGACAAGGGCTTTCTCGGCCTGCAGTTGCCTGCGCATGTCGCTCGGCACGCCGGCCGGGTGGGCCGCTGCTGGGCGACGCTGCTGGCACTCGCCGAGCGGCTGAACAAGCCGATCCTCGTCCACCCGGGCTGCGGCCCGGCCGGTCGACGAGGCTGCCCGGCTGGTGGGCGCCGGTGGTCGACTACACGAGTCCAGCTGCAGGCCGCTTGGTGGGCCTGGCACGCGTTCGGCGGACGACGCGCGTTCCCGCGGCTGCGGCTCTGCTTCGTCGCCGCGGCCGGCCTGGCGCCCGGTCCACCACGAGACGGCTGGCCGCCCGCGGCGGCCGGCTCGGCACCATCGACCCCAACCTGTACGTCGACACCTCGAGCTACGGCCCGCAGGGGATCGACGCGGTCGCCCGGGTCCTCGGCATCGACCAGGTCGTGCACGGCACCGACCGGCCGTACGCCGGGATCGCCGACCTCCGCCAGGGCGCCGCCGCGACCGCGGTGATCCGCCACGACAACCCGCACCGGCTGCTGTTCGGCGCCGGTGCCCAACTCCGAGAGGGGAGTGCAGTGACTGCTCAGCCCGTCACCGACGCACCCGTCGTACCCGCGCGCCAAGCCAGCCGGCTCGTGGAGCTCAACAACTGTCTGTCGCTGGACAACCTTCCGGGCCGTGACCTCGATCCCGCCGAGCTGTCCGAGCTGGCCGCGTCGATCGCCGCCCAGCCGCACCTGTGGGAGGACAAGGTCGCCTACAGCGACGAGGAGCGCGTCTTCGCCTCGCTGCACCGCGACGCCAACGTCGACGTCTGGCTGATCTGCTGGACCCCGGTCAACGACACCGGCTGGCACGACCACGACGTCTCCTCCGGCGCGGTCGCGGTGGCCCGCGGCAAGCTGGTCGAGCACAACCTGGCCATCGGCACCGAGTCGATCGAGACCGAGGTCGAGGCCGGCGACGTCTACGGCTTCGGCCCGGACCACATCCACCGCCTCACCGGCCTCGACAAGGGCAGCGTCACCGTCCACGCCTACAGCCCGCCGCTGTGGCGCATGGGCCAGTACTCGGTCAAGGACGGCGTCCTCCGCCGAGTCTCCGTCTCGTACGCCGACGAACTCCGCCCGCTGGACTGACCCCACCCACTCGTTGAGGGGTCAACCCGTCGGTTGGTGGGTTGCGGGGGCAAATTCTTGGGGGTGCAACCCACAGCATGAGGGGTTGACCCCTGAAGCGGGGCTCTTCTGGTCGCCGCGGTGGCGACCTTTCAGGGGTCGACCCGTCGGCTGGTGGGTTGCGGAGGCGGATTCTTGGGGTGCATCCCACGACATGAGGGGTTGACCCCTGAAGCGGGGCTCTTCTGGTCGCCGCGGTGGCGACCTTCGGGGTCACCCGTCGGCTGGTGGGTTGCGGAGGCAATTCTGGGGTGCATCCCACGACATGAGGGGTTGACCCCTGAAGCGGGGCTCTTCTGGTCGCCGCGGTGGCGACCTTTCAGGGGTCGACCCGTCGGCTGGTGGGTTGCGGAGGCAAATTCTTGGGGTGCAACCCACGACATCAGGGGTTGACCCCTGAAGCGGGGATCCTCTGGTCGCCGCGGTAGCGACCTTTCAGGGGTCAACCCCTCGGCTGGTGGGTTGCGGAGGCAAATTCTTGGGGTGCAACCCACAGCATGAGGGGTTGACCCCTGAAGTGGGGCTCCTCTGGTCGCCGCGGTAGCGACCTTTCATCGGACATCCTGCGACTGCTGGGCTCTCCCCTGGTGTACCGAGGGAGAACCCTCAAGCCGAGGGGATATCCGGCCGTCCTGTCCGGCTGACCTTCCCGGCTGACTGACCTTCCTGGCTGACCTTCCCGGCGGTCCGGGTCCCACCCGTCGTTGCGATCGGTCTTTGTGCATGAGATCCGTACGGCGACGGCCTCGGCGTACGGATCTGGTGCACAAGGTCGCCCTCCGCTGTGGCCCGAAGTGGGCACCCACGGCAACGACACAAGAGCCGGATATGGGTGGGCTTGGGTGGGTGTGGAGGGTTTCGGGGCGAGGGGTTGAGACCTTGGACAGGTTGTGGGGACCTTGGACACCGGATCGGGTGCCCCGGGTCCCGACTAGGTGTCCGCGGTTCCGACTAGGTGTCCGCGGTCCGGGCTCGGTGTCCCGGGGAGCTCGTGCACAGGGTGATCTGCCCCGGGTTGCCCCGCGATCTGCCCTGCCTGGGGACGGGAGTCGTGTCCAGACTCGGTTGGCATGACAGCGCATGTTGAGCTCGAGAAGCACTACTCCGAGCGGCACGACGAAGCGAGCCGGCTGGGCTCGACGTTCAAGGGACGGCTGGAGCTGGCGCGGGTTCAGGACCTGCTCACGCCGGTACCTGCCCCAACCGCCCGCGCGGTGGCGGACATCGGCGGCGGGCCGGGCGTGCACGCGAGCTGGCTGAAGGACCGTGGGTACGACGTCGAGCTGCTCGACCCGGTCAGCAGCACGTCGTCCAGGCCGCGAGCCGCCGGGATCAGCGCAGTACAAGGGGATGCGCGGCGACTGCCCTGGGACAACGAGGACTTCGACGCGGCGTTCGCTGGCCGGGCCGATGTACCACCTGCCGGAGGCGTCCGATCGGCGGCTGGCGCTGCGGGAGGCGATCCGGGTGATCCGGCTCGGTGGGTTCGTCGCGGTGATCGCGATCAACCGCGCGGCGAACCTGATCGGGTCGACGCTCGCCAACACGTTGATCCTGCGGCGGAGCGTGGTCACGGACATCCTCGAGACGGGTTCAGTCCGGACAACGATCGGATGGCGGAGACGACGTACCACACTGCCACGCAGCTCCGGTCCGAGCTGACGAACGTCGGGTCTGCGCGCAGTGACGATGCACGGGCTGACCGGTCCGGGCGGCTGGCTGACCGTGACGATCGACGCGCACTTCCAGGGCCGGCCGCTGCCGGAGAGTCTGCGGGAGCCGGATCCGCTGCAGACCGCGCTGGAGTGTTCGCGGCTCGCCGATCGCTATCCGGAGCTGGTGCCGCCAGTTCGCTGCTGTTCGCGGTCGGCCAGCGTGCCTGACGGTTGGTCTCGGCGTCGGCCTGGTCGCGCAGCGATCGCGGGAGCGGAGCGATCCGGTACGCCGTCAACGGGTGGCCGTGGCCCCTGGTCGCTCCGCTCGCGGCGTGTCCGTCGTGGCTGCGTCGATCCGCAGTCTCGCCGGTGAGGCGGTGGGTACGTCGCACGGGCCGAGGCGGTCTGGAACGAGTACCCGTGGGAGATCGCCCTGATAGCGCAGCGACTTCGAGGTGATCGACGCTCCCACCGGAGTACGGCGCATTGCTCAATCATCGCCGTTAAGGCCACCTGCCCGACGGCGATGGCCCCCGCGCACCGCCGGTGGTGGTTCTTCCTCGATACCCGGACTCGGTGGACGACCGCTCAGCTGAGCCGCCGCGCGGCGGCGCGGCTCGGCACCGGTGCCTGGGTCCCGGCGCCCGGTACCAGTTTGGGGCCGACGGGCCGCGATCCGCTGGCTGGTCCACCCGCACCTGACCCGCTGGCAGCCGTACCGCCGCCGCGACCCTCTCGACGAGGTCCTAATCTCTGACTAAAGTCAGAGAATGGGCATCGCTGGGATCAGGAGATTCAATCGGATCGTGACCCAGCGGATCGGGGCGCTGAACGATGCGTATCTGGCCCGGGATCGATCGCTGGGGCAGGATCGGGTGTTGTGGGAGATCGGCCTGGACGGGTGTGATGTCCGGTCGCTGCGGGCGCGGCTCGATCTCGACTCCGGCTATCTGAGTCGGCTGCTGCGATCGCTGGAGAGTCGACGGGCTGGTTCGGGTCGAGCGGAGCGGCGCGGACGGGCGGGTGCGGATCGCCCGGCTGACCGGAGCATGGTCTGGCCGAGCGGGGCTGTGCTGGACCAGCGGTCGGACGAGCTCGCGGCGTCGATCCTGGAGCCGCTGAGTGAGCGGCAGCAGGAGCGGCTGGTCGCCGCGATGGGCGAGGTCGTCGCGGCTGCTGATCGCGTCGACGGTGCGAGGTCGGCGTCGTCGATCCGCGGCGGCCGGAAGCGCAGTACTGCCTGCAGTCGTACTTCGACGAGCTCGGCCGGAGCGCTTCGATGCCGGGTTCGATCACGCCCGGAGCATCTCGGCCGGCAACGACGAGCTGACGTTGCCCGCCGGGTTGCTGCTGATCGCGACGCTCGCACTCGGAGCCGGTCGGCTGTGGTGGCTTGAAGCTGCACGGTGACGAACCGGCCGAGATCAAGCGGATGTGGGTCTCACCCGAGGCTCGTGGCCTCGGACTGGGACGCCGCCTGCTGACCGAGCTCGAGAGCGAGGCGCATCGCCCACGGTGCCCCCGCCGTACGGCTGGAAACCAACCGCAACCTGACCGAGGCGATCGCCCTCTACCGCGCCTCGGGCTACCAGGAGGTCCCGGCCTTCAACACCGAGCCCTACGCCCATCACTGGTTCGAGAAATCCCTCAATGCCTGAAAGCGTCGACCGAGCCTCGACGATCGGCTCGCTCCGCGCCCAGGACGTCGCCCCCCGTGTGGTCCCCCAGTAACCGCTCGACTGCCCGCCCGATCTGCCGACCTCAGCGGTCGGCAGGTGGACCGGACGCGACGTCCTAAGGCTTGCGGAGTACGCCGAGGAGGCCGTGGGTCTCGTTCTGCGATACCGGCGGAGAACCAGAGGGCGTCGGTGCCGCCGGTGGTGGCGGTGCCTGGAGGAGAGCCCAGAGGCCGGGGATCACCAGGGTCCGGCCGGCGAGCTGTTCTTGACCTGGCCGTCGATCTTGGTCGAACCGGCCGTGAGACTTCGGCTGCAGACGACGTTGATCCGGCCGTCGCCGAAGTTGCCGACCAGCAGCGTGCCGGCCGGCTTGACCCCACGCGGCGGGGGCGATGGCGAGACCCCACGGAGCGTTCAGGGTGCCGCGGGAGGCGATCCGGGTGACGAGCTTGCCGTCCACGGTGTACTCGTCGACGAAGCCGAGGCCCGCGCCCGGCTGGCGTTGCGGCCGGTCTTCGGGTCGACCTTGGCGTAGGCGACGAAGATCTTCCCGTTCAGGGTCTGCACGTTGAACGGCGCGTAGCCCTTCGGCAGGTGCGGTCCCGGAACGCCCATCGCGGCTGCTTCACCGGCTTGAACGCGCTGTCGAAGACGTCGATCCGGCCCTGCGCGAAGTTGGCGGCGTACAACCGGTCGCCTGCTCGGGCGGTCGCGATCGCGAGTCCGGTGTAGGACGCGCCGGGGATGGTGGCCTTGATCTGCGGCGGCGCCGATCATCGGGGTGACCGGCGGGCCCCAGGCCGCGATCTGGCCGGTCAGGGTGGCGAAGATGAAGCGGGCCGGCGCGGTGGTCGGTGCCGTTGCTGAGCACGAAACCGGTGCCGGCGTTCGCTGACCTGGCCGGTCGGGACCGGCACGGTCACCCGGACGGTGGGCACCTTGGTCGCGGTGGTCGAGCCCGGGGCGGACGAGTACAGCGTGGAGGACGACGTGCCCTGGTTGGACACCCACAGTGGCGAGGTCGCGCTGAGCGAGAGGCCCCACGGGTTGACCAGGTCGGAATCGCTGCAGGGCGGCCTTGCCTGGCTCGTCCGAGACCAGGTTGACCTGCTGTACGGCGAGCGGAGCCCGGTGGTCGGTGGGACTGGTGAGCGCTGGCGGTTGCTGGGAGCGACCAAGGCGAGACCGCCGACGACGGCGGTCGCCACTGCAAGTGGACGGCCCTTCGAGCGGAAAGTGACATGACACTTTCCTGTCGGTCGGGATGCGGAACACTCTCGACACGGCTGGGTGGGCTGGCCGGTTCAATCTCGGCACGGTAAACATGAGAAAGAAACTCGGGGCGGGATTGCACGTGTGAGGAGGAGGGGAACACGATGTCACGAGCTTGCGATCGAGCCGTTGAACCCGGGGATCCTGCCGGCCGGCGACCGGGAACTACACCCACGGCGTCCAGGTCGACGGGGCGCAGCGGATGGTGTTCGTCAGCGGACAGGTGCCGTGGGGCAACGAGCACGGCCGGGTGCCGGAGACGTTCGAGGCGCAGTGCCGGATGGTCTGGCGGAACGTGCTCGCGGTGCTCGCCGAGGCAGGGATGGGCATCCGGAACCTGGTCAAGGTGACGACGTACCTGTCCGACCGGCAGTACCGGGCGCTGAACTCGAAGATCCGCGAGGAGGTGCTCGGCGACCACGCGCCGGCCCTCACCGTCATCATCTGCGACATCTACGCGGAGAACTGGCTACTCGAGATAGACGCTGTCGCCATGGCCTGACCGGTCCACTCGATGCCGAGTGGCTATGGAAAAGCCGGCGTACGCCGCCTTAGCGTCAAGCGCATGAGAATTCGGGTAGTCGACGCGTTCGCGGATCGTCCGTTCACCGGGAACCCGGCGGGTGTCTGCGTGCTGCCGGCCGGGCCATGGCCCGAGGCGGCCTGGATGCAGTCGGTCGCGGCTGAGATGCAGCACGCCGAGACCGCGTTCGCGAAGCCGTCGCCCGGTGGCGAGGCGGACTGGGACCTGCGCTGGTTCACGCCGACGATCGAGGTCGATCTCTGCGGTCACGCGACGCTGGCGACGACGCACGCGCTGGCCGTCGGACGGGCTGGTCACCGGCAAGGTCCGGCTTCATCGACCCGGAGCGGGATCCTGACGGCGAGTCGGTCGACGACGGCTGGATCACCCTCGACTTCCCGGTCTACCGACCCGTCGAGGCCGACGCGCCGGCAGGCTTGGCCGCGGCGCTCGGCGCCGAGCCGGTCAGTGTTCACAGCACGGGCGCGCTGACCGACGTGCTCGTCGTCCTGCCGGACGAGGCGGCTGTCCGCGCGCTGGCGCCGGACCTGCGGTCAGGTCGAAGGCGATCAACCGAGCGCGACCGGAACCGCGGCACCATCGTGACCGCCGCGCCGCGGACTCCGGCTACGACTTCGTGTCGCGGTTCTTCGCCCCGGCCAGCGGGATCCCCGAGGACCCGGTCTGCGGCAGCGCGCACACCGGCGCTGGCGCCGTACTGGGCCGAGCGCCTCGGACGGCACGAACTGGTCGGCTTCCAGGCGTCCGCCCGAGGCGGCGTCGTTCGCGTCGTCACCGGTCGGCGACCGTGTCCACCTGAGTGGTCAGGCCGTCACCGACGCTCGACGGTGAGCTCACTGCGTCTAGGCCCAGGTCTCCGCGTGGGTGACGACGCCGTTCGGGGCGATGAGTTCGGTGACGACGTCCTCGGCGTCCGCGTCCAGCGGCTCGAACGGGTGCTCCGGTACGACGTACGCCCGGGCGCCGGCGACCAGCTCCATCCCGGGCAGCTCGAACCACGCCTCGCCGACCTCGCGGCTGATCTCGTAGATGGCCTGCTCGGCGGAGTCGACCGGCTCCCGCTCGCCGCTCTCGTCCAGCTCGGCCGGGTGCCGTTCCTGCGCGGCCCGGCCTGCCTCGAGCAGCGCGTCCAGGTCGACCACGCGCAGGTCGAACCGCGACACCACGCTGATCACCTGGTCCTGCTCCGGCTCGTCCTCGTCGTCCTCGTTCGTCGACCGCGTCGTCCAGCAGCAGCGGCGCCGTACCGGTGTGCTCGAAGACGGCGTCGTTCCAGCCCTCGACGAGCTCCTCCAGCGCGGCGTTCTGCTCGTACAGCGCGGCCTGCTCCTCGTCGCCGGTCATCGCGAGCAGGGCCTCGGTGTGGGCCTGCAGACGCTCCGCCAGCTGGCGGCTCGCCTCGGCCAGCGCCTTGCGGGTCTCCTCGGAGAAGAACTGCTCGGCGGCGGGCTGCTGGTCGTCCACTGTCAGTCACTGGTGTTCTTCCCTTGTCTGTTGGGGGCCTGTTGATTGCCAGGCGTAAGTATGCGGACTCGGCTGACCGCAGCGAGCTCGTCGCCCGGAAGAGTGTCTAGTCCGGAATCGTCGAGTCTGCCCGTGTGAGAGAGTCTGTGAGAGGTCTGTCGGAGCGGCTGTGAGAGGCCTGCGAGAAGGCTCCTGACCCGGCAACGAGCGGTGTGCAGTGAAGTCATGAGCACTTTTGCCGAGGGGTGGTGGCCGGTCATGAATGACGTGCGTCTACCTCGCCGTCACCGTTGTCGTCTTCGCGGCCATCTGGTTCGCGCTGCGAGGGGTGGAGAAGCTGTGAGCGCCGAGAACATCGCCGGCCTGGTGGTCGCCGCGGCCCTGGTCCTCTACCTGGTCGCCGCCCTGATCTTCCCCGAGAGGTTCTGATGTCCGACACCGCAGCCGGCCTGCTTCAGGTCGGCCTCCTGCTCGTGCTGCCTGGCCGCCGTCTACCGGCCGCTGGGCGGCTACATGGCCCGGGTCTACACGTCCGACAAGGACTCCCGGGTCGAGCGCGGCACCTACAAGCTGCTCGGGGTCGACGCGAAGGCCGAGCAGACCTGGGCGCGTCTACGCCCGGTCGGTGATCGCCTTCTCCGCCGTCGGCCTGATCCTGCTCTACCTGCTGCAGCGGCTGCAGGCGCACCTGCCGCTGTCGCTCGGTCTGCCCGAACGTCGAGTCAGGGCTGGCGTTCAACACCGCCGCGTCGTTCGTCGTCGAACACCAACTGGCAGTCGTACTCGCCCGAGGTGACGATGGGCCACCTGGTCCAGTTCGCCGGCCTCGCGGTGCAGAACTTCCTGTCCGCGGCCGTCGGCATCGTCGTCGCGATCGCGCTGATCCGCGGCTTCGCCCGGGCCAAGACCGACCGGCTCGGCAACTTCTGGGTCGACCTGACCCGGACCGTGCTGCGGATCCTGCTGCCGATCGCGATCGTGGGCGGCCTGGTCCTGGTCGCGATGGGCGTCGTGCAGAACTTCTCCGGCGGCCACGAGGTCACCTCGGTGGTCGGCCAGACCCAGACCATCCCGGGTGGTCCGGTGGCCAGCCAGGAAGTCATCAAGGAGCTCGGCACCAACGGTGGTGGCTTCTACAACGCGAACTCCGGCGCACCCGTTCGAGAACCCGAACCCGCTGTCGAACCTGTTCGAGATCTTCCTGCTGCTGGTGATCCCGGTCTGCCTGACCCGCACCTTCGGCCTGATGGTCAAGGACAAGCGGCAGGGCTACGCGATCCTCGGCGTGATGGGCACGCTGTGGGCGGCCTTCACCTTCGCGGCGACCTTCTTCGAGATCCAGGGCGCCGGTACGGCGACGCAGGCCGCGGGTGCCGCGATGGAGGGCAAGGAGACCCGCTTCGGCGAGTGGGCATCGGCCCTGTTCGCCACCTCGACCACCGGTACGTCGACCGGTGCGGTCAACTCGGCGCACGACTCGTTCACCCCACTCGGCGGCGGTACGGCGCTGTTCCACATGATGCTGGGAGAAGTGACGCCGGGCGGTACCGGCTCCGGGTCTGTACGGCATGCTCGTGCTCGCCGTGCTGGCGGTCTTCGTGGCCGGCCTGATGGTCGGCCGGACGCCGGAGTACCTGAAGAAGAAGATCACCGCGCGCGAGATGAAGCTGGTCTCGCTGTACATCCTGACCACGCCGACGCTGGTGCTGGTCGGTGCGGCGGTCGCGATGGGCCTGGCGACGGCGCGGGCGTCGATCTTCAACACCGACAGTCCGCACGGCTTCTCCGAGGTGCTGTACGCGTTCACCTCGGCCGGCAACAACAACGGCAGCGCGTTCGGCGGTCTCAGCGCGAACATCCCGTTCTACAACACCGCTCTCGGGCTGGTGATGCTGCTCGGCCGGTTCGTGCCGATCGTGCTGGTGCTGGCGCTGGCCGGCTCGTTCGCCCGGCAGCAGCCGGTGCCGGTGAACGAGGGCACGCTGCCCACCCACAAGGCGCTGTTCGTGACGATGCTGGTCGGTGTCGTGCTGATCGTCACCGGCCTGACCTACTTCCCCGCTCTCACCCTCGGACCCCTCGCGGAGGGACTGTGACCACGCTGTTGAAGACCCCTGCGCCGAGCCCCGGCGAAGGTGGCGAAGAAGGCACCGTCGGGTCTGTTCGACCCGAAGATGCTGCTGACCTCGCTGCCGGACGCGCTGCGCAAGCTCGACCCGCGGGTGATGGTGAAGAACCCGGTGATGTTCGTGGTCGAGGTCGGCGCGGTCGCCTCCACGATCCTGGCCTTCACCGACTCCAGCGTGTTCGTCTGGTGGATCGTCGTCTGGCTGTGGCTGACCGTCGTCTTCGCCAACCTGGCCGAGGCGGTCGCCGAAGGCCGCGGCAAGGCCCAGGCCGAGACGCTGCGCCGGGCGAAGACCGAGACCACCGCACGCCGGCTGACCGCCGACGGCGACCGCGAGGAAGAGGTCCCGGCCACCGCGCTGCAGCTCGGCGACCGGGTGGTCGTCGAGGCCGGCCAGATCATCCCCGGCGACGGTGACGTCGTCGAGGGTGTGGCCAGCGTCGACGAGTCGGCCATCACCGGTGAGTCGGCGCCGGTGATCCGGGAGTCCGGTGGCGACCGCAGCGCGGTCACCGGTGGCACCAAGGTGCTGTCGGACCGGATCGTCGTGAAGATCACCACCAGGCCGGGTGAGAGCTTCATCGACCGGATGATCGCCCTGGTCGAGGGCGCGTCGCGGCAGAAGACGCCGAACGAGATCGCGCTGAACATCCTGCTGGCCAGCCTGACGATCGTGTTCCTGATGGCGACGGTGACGCTGCCGCCGTTCGCGAACTACGCGGGCGTCGACCTGAGCATCGTGATCCTGGTGGCGCTGCTGGTCTGTCTGATCCCGACCACGATCGGGGCGTTGCTGTCCGCGATCGGTATCGCCGGCATGGACCGGCTGGTGCAGCGCAACGTGCTGGCCATGTCGGGTCGTGCGGTCGAGGCGGCCGGTGACGTGAACACGCTGCTGCTGGACAAGACCGGCACGATCACGCTGGGCAACCGGCAGGCGTCGGAGTTCATCCCGCTGGCAGGGGTGACCGAGACCGAGCTGGCCGACGCGGCGCAGCTGTCCAGCCTGGCCGACGAGACCCCCGAGGGCCGGTCGATCGTCGTCCTGGCGAAGACCCGGTACGGGCTGCGCGAGCGGCACACCGGTGAGTTGCCGCACGCGACGTTCGTGCAGTTCACCGCGCAGACCCGGATGAGTGGCGTGGACGTCGACGGCCGGCAGGTCCGCAAGGGTGCGGCCGGTGCGGTGAACGCCTGGATCCAGCAGCCAGGGCGGCAGGACCGACAACGCGCTCGGCGAGATCGTCGACGGCATCTCGGCCTCCGGCGGTACGCCGCTGGTCGTTGCCGAGAGCAAGGACGGGGTGGCCCGGGCGCTCGGCGTCATCCACCTCAAGGACGTGGTCAAGGAAGGCATGCGGGAGCGGTTCGACCAGATGCGCGCGATGGGCATCCGGACCGTGATGATCACCGGTGACAACCAGCTGACCGCGAAGGCGATCGCCGAGGAGGCCGGGGTCGACGACTTCCTGGCCGAGGCGACGCCCGAGGACAAGATGGCGCTGATCAAGAAGGAGCAGGAGGGTGGCCGGCTGGTCGCGATGACCGGTGACGGCACCAACGACGCTCCGGCGCTCGCGCAGGCCGATGTCGGGGTCGCGATGAACTCCGGTACGTCGGCGGCGAAGGAGGCCGGCAACATGGTCGACCTCGACTCCAACCCGACCAAGCTGATCGAGATCGTCGAGATCGGCAAGCAGTTGCTGATCACCCGCGGTTCGCTGACCACGTTCTCGATCGCGAACGACGTGGCGAAGTACTTCGCGATCCTGCCGGCGCTGTTCGCGGCGGCCTACCCGGGCCTGGACAAGCTGAACATCATGCGGCTGCACTCGGCCGCAGTCGGCGATCCTGTCCGCGGTCATCTTCAACGCGCTGGTGATCGTGGCGCTGGTCCCGCTGGCGCTGCGCGGCGTGCAGTACAAGCCGTCGTCGGCGTCGGCGATGCTGCGGCGCAACCTGCTGATCTACGGCGTCGGCGGCCTGATCAGCCCGTTCATCGGCATCAAACTCATCGACCTGCTGATCTCGCTCATCCCGGGCATCGGCTGAAGAGGCATACTGACAATGACATGGCAAGCAGACTCCCCGGCTCCGTCCGGCAGTTCGGGGTGGCGATCCGGGCGCTGGTGGTGCTTCACCATCGCTCTCGGCATCCTCTACCCGCTGGCGATGACCGGCGTGGCCCAGGTGCTGTTCCACGACAACGCGAACGGCTCGATCGTCCAGGTCAACGGCAAGGACGTGGCGTCCGACCTGATCGGTCAGGCCTACACCCAGCAGGCCACCAAGGACGGCAAGCCGAGGTCGACGCGACGGCGACCCGGTGATGGTCGCGGACCCGATGTGGTTCCAGACCCGGCCGTCCGCGGTCGACTACGACGGCGATGGGCAGCGCGGCCTCGCAGTACGGGCCGAACAACCCCGACCTGCTCGCGGCTGATCGACGAGCGGCGGCAAGGCCGTCGCGGCCTCGAGGGGGTCGACCCGTCCCAGGTCCCGCCGGACGCGGTGACCGCCAGCGGCAGCGGTCTGGACCCGCACATCAGCCCGGCGTACGCCGCGCTGCAGGTCAACCGGGTCGCGCGCGAGCGTGGCCTGGACGTCGCCAAGGTCCAGCAGCTGGTCAAGGACAACACCGAGGGCCGGACGCTCGGGTTCCTCGGCGAGCCGCGGGTCAACGTGGTCACGCTCAACAACGCGCTGGCCGCGCTGAGCTGAGGCCTGACTGAGACGATGGGGGTATGAGTAACAGTGGTCGCGGGCATCTGCGGATCTACCTCGGTGCCGCGCCCGGCGTCGGCAAGACCTACAAGATGCTGGGCGAGGGGCAGCGGCGGCGGGAGCGCGGTACGGACGTGGTGGTCGGCTTCGTCGAGACCCACGGCCGGGAGCACACCGCCGCCATGCTCGAAGGCCTGGAGGTGGTGCCGCGGCAGATCATCGACTACCGCGGCGCCAGCTTCACCGAGATGGACCTGGACGCCGTGCTGGCCCGGCGGCCCGAGGTGGCGCTGGTCGACGAGCTGGCGCACACCAACGTGCCGGGCAGCCGGAACGAGAAGCGCTGGCAGGACATCGACGAGCTGCTGAGCCGCCGGGATCGACGTGATCTCGACGGTCAACATCCAGCACCTCGAGTCGATCAACGACGTGGTCGAGAAGATCACCGGCGTGCCGCAGCAGGAGACCGTGCCGGACCGGGTGGTCCGGGCGGCGGACCAGATCGAGCTGGTCGACATGACCCCGGAGGCGCTGCGCCGCCGGATGGCGCACGGCAACGTCTACGCCGCGGACAAGGTCGATGCTGCCCTGGGCAACTACTTCCGGGTCGGCAACCTGTCCGCGCTGCGGGAACTCGCGCTGCTGTGGCTGGCGGACCGGGTCGACGCCGGGTCTGCAGCAGTACCGCTCACAACATGACATCGACTCCACCTGGGAAGCCCGCGAGCGAGTCGTCGTCGCGCTCACCGGCGGGCCCGAGGGCGAGACCCTGATCCGGCGTGCCGCCCGCATCGCCGCCCGCTCCTCCGGTGGGGACCTGCTCGCCGTCCACATCACCCGCTCCGACGGACTGACCGGCGCGAATCCGACGCGGCTCGCCGAGCAGCGCGACGCTGGTCGAGAGCCTCGGCGGTACCTATCACCAGGTCGTCGGCGACGACGTCCCGGCCGCGCTGCTGTCGTTCGCCCGGGCCGAGAACGCCACCCAGTTGGTGCTCGGCGGCAGCCGCCGGTCACTGGTTGTCGGCGCTGCTCACCGGTCCGGGGATCGGCGCCAGCACGATCCGCGACTCCGGTGACATCGACGTCCACATCGTCACCCACTCGGAGATGGGCCGCGGCCGGCTGCCCCGGCTGCGCGGCAGCCTGTCCCGGCGCCGGCAGGTCTAGGGCTTCGTCCTGGCGGTCGTGCTGCCGCCGGTCCTGGCGCTGCTGCTCGGCCTCGGCGGCGACACCCTGAACCTGACCAGCAACGTGCTGGCCTTCCTGCTCGCCGTGGTCGTGGTCGCCCTGGTCGGCGGTCTCTGGCCGGCGATGCTGACCGCGATCGCCGGCATCGCTGGTACTGAACTACTTCTTCACCCCGCCGACCCGGACCTTCACCATCGCCGAGCCGAACAACGCCCTGGCGCTGGGCATCTTCGTGCTGGTCGCGGCGTTGGTGAGCTCGGTGGTCGACCGGGCCGCCCGCCGTACCAGGCAGGCGGCCCGCGCCGCGGCCGAGTCCGAGACCCTGGCGACCCTGGCCGGCACCGTGCTGCGCGGCGAGACCGCCCTGCCGGCGCTGCTGGAGCGCGTCCGCGAGGCCTTCGGGATGACCGGCGCCTGCCTGATGGAGCGGGTGGACGACGACGAGCTGACCGAGACCTGGCGACCGATCGCCTCGGCCGGTACGACGACCTGCCGCCGCCCGGAGGACGGCGACGCCGAGATTCCCGGCCCGGGACGACCTGGTCCTGGTCCTGCAAGGCCGATCGCTGGCCGCGGACGAGCGCCGGCTGGTCGGCGCCTTCGCGGCGCACGCGGCCGCCCTGGTCGACCGGGCCCGGCTGAGCGAGGCAGCCGCGGAGGCCAAGCCGCTGGCCGAGGCCGACAAGCTGCGTACGGCGCTGCTCCGGGCCGTCGGCCACGATCTGCGGTCCCCGCTGGCCTCGGCGAAGGCGTCGGTGACCAGCCTGCGCAGCTCCGACGTCGACTGGACCGAGCCGAGCGGGACGAGTTGCTGGCGACGGCCGACGAGTCGCTGGACCGGCTGACCCGACTGGTGGACAACCTGCTCGACCTGAGCCGCCTGCAGGCCGGCGTGCTGCCGGTCTTCACCCGGCCGATGGCGCTCGACGAGATCCTGCCCGGCGTGCTGGCCGAGCTCGGTGACGACGGCGACCGAGGTCACGGTGGACATCCCGCACACGCTGCCGCTGGTCGAGGCCGATCCGGCCCTGCTGGAGCGGGTGATCGCGAACCTGCTGGCCAACGCGGTCCGCTACTCGCCGCCCGGCCGGCCGCCGCTGGTGACCGGCAGTGCGCTCGGCGACGTCGGTCGAGATCCGGGTGATCGACCGCGGACCGGGGATCCCGCCGGCCGACCGGGACCGGGTCTTCGCGCCGTTCCAGCGGCTCGGCGACACCGACAACACCGCCGGCGTCGGTCTCGGCCTCGCGCTGGCCCGCGGTCTGACCGAGGCGATGCACGGCACCGCTGCAGCCGGAGGACACCCCCGGCGGCGGTCTCACCATGGTCGTGTCGATGCCGGCGGCAACCATGCGGCCGGCCGACGCGCCGGTGCCGGGCAGCCGGGAACGATCCGAACCGGAGGAGGAACGGGATGACCAGGGTCCTGGTGGTCGACGACGAACCGCAGATCGTCCGGGCCCTGCAGATCAACCTGAAGGCCCGGCGGCTACGAGGTACATCGTGGCCGGCACCGGTACGGCGGCGCTGAAGGTGGCGGCGCAGCACCCGCCGGACCTGGTCATCCTCGACCTCGGGCTGCCGGACCTCGACGGCGTCGACGTGATCCGCGGGCTGCGCGGCTGGACCGAGGCGCCGATCCTGGTGCTGTCCGGGCGGACCGACAGCACGGACAAGGTGGAGGCGCTCGACGCCGGCGCGGACGACTACGTGACCAAGCCGTTCGGGATCGACGAGTTGCTGGCCCGGATGCGCGCCGTACTGCGGCGCAGCAACCTGGCGCCAGGACCAGCCGGTGGTCACCGTCGGCGGCGCGCAGGTCGACCTGTCGGCGAAGCGGGTCACACTGGAGAGCGGCGAGGACGTCCGGCTGACCCCGACCGAGTGGCACCTGCTCGAGGTCCTGATCCGGCACCCGGGCAAGCTGATGTCCCAGCGCCAGCTGCTGACCGAGGTGTGGGGCCCCGGCTACGAGACCGCCAGCGGCAACCTGCGCTTCTACATGGGCCAGCTCCGCCGCAAGCTCGAGGCCGACCCGGCCCGGCCCGTGCACCTGCTCACCGAACCCGGCATGGGCTACCGCTTCGAGCCGTAGTGCCGTACCTAAGAACAGGACGTAGTCGGTTCAGCGGTACATGGGCCGGTAGCGCTCAGGCGTGCGGCGGGATGTACGTAGGCGACTACGTCCTGTCCTTAGGTACGGCATCAGTCGCCGTGGCTGATCGTGACCAGGGTCGGCGTGGGCTCGGGGGTCGGCTCGTTGTCGGGGATGCGGAACCGGAGGCGGCAGACGACCGCGTCGGTGTCCCGGCGGAGGGCGTGCGCGAGCATCGCGCCGCGGTGGTTCTGCAGCAGGCGCTGCCAGAGGTGCTCCGGCTCGACCTCGGGGATCAGCACGAAGACGGTCTCGATCTCGCAGTGTGCCGGACGTACCTGACGATCGGGTCGGTCAGCCGGCGGCGGTCGTCGTACAGGGCGACCAGGGGTACGCCGGGACTGCCAGCGCTGCCAGTCGTCGAGCAGCCGGGTGAAGGCCGTGACGTCGTCCGGGTCGCCGGTGTTCACCGCGTGGACGGCGACCACGTCGTGGCCGAGCCCGGACTGCCGACCGAGAGCGCCTCCCGGGTCAGCTTGCTGACGCCGTGCACCGGTACGACGACCCGCGACCGGCGGGCCTCGGGCTGGTCCGGGATCCGGCCCAGCTCGAGCCGGGCGCCGATCCGCCGGTAGTTCCGGCTGGACGGCCTCCATCAGCAGGACCAGCGCCGGCAGGGCGACGGCGATCAGCCAGGCCCCGTCGGTGAACTTGGTCGCGGTGACGACGACCGCGGCCACTCCGGTGAGGATCGCGCCGAAGCCGTTCAGGGCCAGCTTGAACCGCCAGCCGGCCGGACGCAGGTGCCACCAGTGCCGGACCATCCCGGCCTGCGACAGGGTGAAGCCGACGAAGACGCCGATCGCGAACAGCGGAACCAGCGTGTTCATGTCACCGCGGGCCGCGATGAGCAGGACGGCCGAGACGCAGCGTCAGGAAGCCGATCCCGTAGCGGTAGACCTGCCGCTGGCCCGCGCAGCTTGAAGATGTGCGGCAGGAAGTGGTCCTTCGCCAGCAACTGGGAGAGCACCGGCAGTCCGCCGTACGACGTGTTCGCCGCCAGCGCCAGCAGGATCACCGTGGAGAACTGCACGACGTAGTACCCGAAGCCGTGGCCGAGCGAGGCATCGGCGAGCTGTGAGAGCACGGTCACGCCCTCGACCGGCTTGATCTCGAACTTCTTGATCAGCACCGCCAGGCCGATCAGCATCGTCGCCAGCAGGAGGCCGAGCGCGAGCTCGGCCCGTTGGGCCCGGACCACCCGCGGCTTGCGGAACGATCGGTACGGCGTTCGCGATCGCCTCGACCCCGGTCAGGGCCGCGCAGCCGTTCGCGAAGGCCTTCAGCAGCAGCAGAACGCCGATGGTGTGAATCTGACCGGCCTGCTCCGCGCTCGCGGTGGCGACCGCGGCTTCGCCGCGGAGCAGACCGGCCAGAATCACGGTCAGGATGGCGGCCACGAAGACCGCCGTCGGCACGATGAACATCCGCGCGCTGTGTGGCCACGCCGCGCAGGTTCACCGCGGTGACCAGCGCCAGGACGCGCGAGGGCGAGCCAGACCCGGTAGCCGTAGAGCCCGGGGACGGCGGAGGTCAGTGCGGCGACCCCGGCGGCGACCGACACGGCCACGTTGAGGACGTAGTCGATCACCAGCGACGCGCCGGCCACCAGGCTGGCCCGACGACCGAGGTACTTCTTCGCGACGCCGTACGAGCCGCCGCCGTCGGGGAAGGCGGCGATCACCTGCCGGTACGACAGCACCAGCACGAGCAGCAGCCCCGCGATCGCGAGCGTCACCGGCAGCGTCAGCCCGATCGCGGTCGCCCCGCCGAGGGCGAGCACCAGAACGATTGCCTCTGGCCCGTAAGCCACCGAGGCCATCGCGTCCAGCGAGAGTGCCGCCAGACCGCCGATCACGCCGAGCCGATGCCGTTCGTCCGCGGAGACACTCACGGCCCCCACTCTCGGGCCTCGGGCCGGTTTCGACACCCTGTCCTCACAGCATCCTCATGCCGCCGGCGTGAACTTCAACACCGCCCTCATGCCGGTGTCCGATTCGTTCAAGACTTGCGGGTGGATCTGCGCCAAGGTAGAGCCATGGACATCTTCACCGCAGGTCGTGATTTCGTACGGCGGGACGCCCGGCTGGTCGAGAGCCGGCTGTTCGCCACAGTCTTCGAGGACGCCGACCCGGACGGCGTGGTCGAGGCGCTGCGCGGCTACCAGAACGCCGACGGCGGTTTCGGGCACGGCCTGGAGCCCGACAAGCGCTGCCCGGACAGCCTCCCGCTGGACGTGGAGGTGGCGTTCGACACCTTGCTCGCGGCGGGTGCTCGCGATGACGCGATGATTCGCCGGGCCGTCGACTGGCTGGACCTGACCGCGAACTCCGACGGTGCCGTGCCGCTCTGCGGACCGGCTGTCGAGGGCTATCCACGCGCCGAGCACATCAGCGAATGGACCTATCAGCCCGGCCTCAACCCGACCGCGGGCCTGGTCGGCCGCCTGCACGCGCTCGGCTTCGACCATCCGTGGCGCGACAAGGCCGGCGCCTGGTGCGCGGCCGAGCTGGCCAAGGGCTTCCCCGAGGACGCCCACGGCCTGCACGAGTCCCTCGAGTTCCTCGAGCACACCGACGACGTCGACCTCGACCGCGTCCGCGACTGGCTCCCCAAACTCCAGTGGTTCCGGGCCGACGCCGCGGACCCGTCGTACGGCGTCACCCCACTCCACTTGGCCCCCACCCCGGACAGCTTCTGGCGCCCGCTCTTCACCGAGGCCCAACTGGAGGCCCACCTGGACCGCCTCGTCGTCGACCAGCAACCCGACGGCGGTTGGGCGATCACCTGGGAACCTCCGAGCGCTGCCGCGACCCTCGAGTACCGAGGCCGCGTCACCGTCGGGGCCCTCCGCACCCTGAAGGCCTACAACCGCCTCTGAGCGACGGCGGCTTTAGCCGGCTTCGGCGGGATGCTCGACCTGGCGGTCGCCCCACTGCGTGAGCAGACCGCGGGCGATCTCCAGGTCGTCCCGCAGCGAGCGGTCCGGCGAGATCACCCGGCAGCGCGGCGAAGCGCATCGGCCAGCCACGGCCCGACCGCGGCCGGCGCGAGCTCCTCCGGCTCAGCCCGGCCAGCCGGATCGCCCGCACTGCTGTGACCAGCTCACACGCCAGGACGTCACGCAGATGCGTCCAGCAGCTTGCGCGGTCAGTACGGCGGCCTGTGGCGCGAAGCTGGCGTGGTGCTCGGCTCCTCGGGACAAGGTCGCCGTACCGAGGGTGGCCGGCTGCGCGGTCGATCGGACCGAGGCGAGCGCGTCGTGTGCGACGTACTCGATCATCATCACGCCCGAGCTGGCCTCGGCCCCGCTGGCCAGGAACCGGCTGAGCCCGGTGAACTCCGAGTCGACCAGGTTCGCCACCCGGGACGTCGACAGGGTCGCGACGCTGTGCAGGCTGAGGCGCAGCGAGTCGAGGGCCGAGCGCGATCGGCATCGCGTGCCAGTTGCCGTTGTGCAGCACGGTGTCGCCGGCCACCAGCGGATTCTCCGCGGAGGCGTTGATGTCGATCCGCAGGCTGTTGCCCAGGGCATCGACGTGGTCGACGGCCGGGCCGAGCACCTGCGCGAAGGCTCTGAGGCCGAAGGGATCCTGCACCCGGGCCGGCGGGATCGGCAGGTCGTCGAGCAGTGCGCGCATCCGCCGCGCCACCCGGACCTGACCCGGCTGCGGTCGGGCCTCGTGCACGCGGACGTCGTACACCTCGGCGTTGCCGCGCAGGGCGACGTGCGAGAGGGCGCCGACGAGCGGCACGACGTTGATCAGCGTGGCGGCTTCGACGTACGCGAGGCAGCACTCGGCCAGCGTGATCGCGTTGCTGGACAGCAGCGGGAATGCGCTGGTCCCGTCGATGACGTCGCCGAGGGCGAGCCCGAGCTCGGCCAGTGGGCCGAGGTCGCCGGTCCCGATCGCGCCACCGCGGTGCAGGTCGGGCAGGTCGTCATCGTTGAGCAAGGTCAACGATCGCGTCGGCGACCGCGGGCTCGAGTCCGGATCCGCCGGCGGCGAGCTGGTTCACCCGGATCAGCAGCCCGAGCCGGACGACGTCCTTCGGGTACGACGTCGTACCGGTGGTCGAATGCGATCCGAGCAACCGGGCGCCGTGCTCCGGGTCGGTGGTGAGTACGTCGCGGTTGGCGCCGACCCCGGTGGTCCGCCCGTACACCGGTCGATGCCGAGCGACCTCGGCCACCGCCACCGCCGACTCGCGCATCCGCTTCCGGGCGTCGTCACTCAACCGGACCGCGGTCCGCCGTTGCCCCAGCGCCACCGCCTCGAGCGGGCGTCAACCCGGCACCCGGAGATCTCCACCGGCTCCACGCGCACAGTGTGATCCCCGCCACCGCCCCCACCTAGCACCCCCGCCCGCCTACCGTCTCGGATCCGAGATCTTCGGCCACGGTGTGCAGTTCGACAGGAGGTCATCGGCCCGGCGGCAGCCCGGCACGCTCAGCCCGCCCCTCGGCAGGCGCTTTCCGAGGGATACGTCCTGTCCAGCTGCACCCATCGAACGGCAAACAGCCCGCCGCCTCGGTCGAGGCGACGGGCTGGAAAAGGCCAGGGATTACTTCTGGCCGTAGCGCTTCCTGAACTTCTCCACGCGGCCCTGGGTGTCCATCACGCGCTGCTGACCCGTGTAGAACGGGTGGCTGGCGGACGAGATCTCGACGTCGACGACCGGGTAGGTGTTCCCGTCGTGCCACTCGATGGTCTCGTTGCTCTCGCGCGTCGAACCGGTGAGGAAGCTGAAGTTGCCGGACTTGTCCCGGAAGACGACCCGGCGGTACTCGGGGTGAATGTCCTTCTTCATGCTGCCGTACTTCCTTCCAGGTAAGGGGCGAACGGATCGGTCAAGTGGGTGGACCGCTTCATCCGCACGAAGGACACAACCGTCGAGGCGCTCGCGTAATTCCCGGACGTCCAGACCGACCCCGGTGATGGACAGGTACGACGCGCGATCGCCGTGCTCGGGATGCCACTCGAGGGCCGAGCGGGCCTGATGCTGCTGCCCGACCTCGGACCAGCGGTCGGCCGGCAGATCAGCGAGCCACGGACCGAGGACGCCGATCGCGATGTTGGTGCCGAAGCTGTCCCAGCTGAGCCGGTGGCGGTGCTGGGTCGCGATCCACACCGTCCCCCGGCCGCGCGCCGTACCCGCGACCAGGTCCTCCAATGCGTCGTACAGCCGCTCGGGGTGGAACGGCCGGTCCGACTGCCAGACGAGCGTCCGCACCGGCCCGTCGTCGTCCAGTGGAGCCATGATCGACCCTGGCTCGGTCCGGTCTCAGCCGCGTCCGGATCATCACCCGTACGCCGAGCAGGCCGGCCGGCGTGGTCCGGACGAGCAGCTGGGGATTGATCGCCCGTACGAGCGCGTGGGCGGTGTCGTCCTTACTGCTCAGGACCGCCGCGTTCGCGTACTCCAGTTGGCGCGCGATCACTTCGGCGATGGCCCGGCCGTCCTCGACCGCGGTCGGAATGCCACGATCCTGGATCAGCTGGTCACCGGTCAGGTCGTCGATCACAGCTGCCGCGTGTCGACCGTCGTGACGACCGCATCGACGCGCAGTTCGTCTCCGCCGTCGCGCGCGATCTCCTCGGCCAGCGCCTGGGTGTCCCCGGCGCGGGCATCGACACGATCGCGACGCCGTACCGCTCGACCGCCGCGATGCCGAGCAGCAGCTGGACCAGCGAGTCGCGCATCGCGCACGAGACGCACGGGTGACTCATCCGGATCACCTCGCGGTCGATCACGCCGCCGGCGGTGCGGGCGATCCGTACGACGGAGCCCTCGGCCAGGCCGCTGACGTCGTACTCGACCAGGACGCCGGCCGGTCCGGCGGCGGCCAGGGTGTTCGCCGCGACCGCAGCACGGAACTCCTCGTCGACACCCGTCAGCAGGGTCACCGGCAGCATCCGCACTCCCGTCTTGTTGAAAACGATAACCAGTACAAGGTACCCTCCGAGCCGGAATAGCCGCCACCCCGCCGGTGTTCCATCCATCGAGGGTCACCCGCCAGGTGATCCAGGAAAGGACAGTATGGCCAAGCGCAACGACCTTCGCCCGATCGTCAAGCTCCGTAGTACGGCGGGCACCGGTTTCACCTATGTAACGCGCAAGAACCGCCGGAACAATCCCGACCGGCTCATCATGCGCAAGTACGACCCGTCGATCCGGCAGCACGTCGACTTCCGCGAAGAGCGGTAAGCCTTCGTGGCAAAGACCAGCAAGATCGCCAAGAACGAGCAGCGCAAGCACACGGTAGCGCTGTACGCCGACCGTCGCGCGGAGCTGAAGCGGATCATCGCCGACCCCGAGTCGTCGTTCGAGGCTCGCGGTGAGGCGCAGCTGAAGCTGCAGAAGCTCCCGCGCGACGCCAGCCCGATCCGGGTCCGCAACCGCGACGTCGCCGACGGCCGCCCCCGCGGTTACCTCCGCAAGGCCGGCATCTCCCGGGTCCGCTTCCGCGCCATGGCCCACCGCGGCGAACTCCCCGGCATCACCAAGTCTTCCTGGTAAACCCACCCCGCGCCACGACCCTCCCGAAGCCCCCTTCGCGGAGGGTCGTCGTGCGTCTGCGCCACGGTTAGCCGTGGAGACGGCGGGTCAGGGCCGTGGCCGCTTGGCGGATGCGGTCGGCCAAGAGGGGGCGGTCGGGTGGGGGTACGGCGTCGGTGCGGAAGGTGACGCTGATCGCGGCGGCTGGGTGGCCGGCGTGGTCGAGAGCGGCGCTGGCGACGGAGGCGACGCCGGGGGTGATGAACGAGTCCTCGACTGCGAAGCCCTGGCGTTTCTCCTCGGCGAGGAGGCGGCGGAGCTGGGTGAGGGTCTGCGGTCCGTGGTCGGTACGGCGTACGAAGCTCTCGGGGTTGGGGAAGAGCGCGCGGACCTGGGCCGGCGGGAGCTCGGCGAGCAACGCGCGGCCGGAGGCGGTGAGGGTCGCGGGGAGACGTACGCCGACGTCGGTGACCAACGTGACCGGGCGAGGCGGCTGTTCCTTCAGCAGGTAGACGAGCTCGCGACCATGCAGTACGCCGAGGTGCGCGGTCTGGCCGACCTCGGCGACGAGTTGGACGAGTAGTGGGCGGGCCAGCCGCTCGAGCGGATCGTGCCGCAGATAGGCCGATCCGATCTCGAATGCGGCCACGCCCAGCCCGTACCGTTTCTCCTCCGGCAGATGGACGACGAAGCCTTCGTCGATCATTGCCCGCAGCAAGTGGTACGTCGACGACCGCGGCAGGGCGACCGCGGACGCGATGCGCTCCATCGGTACCGGTCCGGGCTGGGTGGCCAGGAACGTCAGCACCCGCAGAGTGCGGGTCGAGGCGGGAACGTTGCCGCTCACAACGGCAGGGTAACCGTCCCGGTCTCAGATTCCGGACGATTGGTGCTTCTTGGCGCGGCTCCGCTTCAACCGGAACCGCACGCACTCGCCCGCGACGGCCAGCGCGAACAGGCCGCCCGCCACCTCCCAGTCGAAGTAGTCGTCACCGGACACCAACAGACCGACAGCCAGAGACAGGACGCCGAAGAACACCAGCGTCAGCGCAAAACGGATCACAGGGTCTTCTCCGCGGTCCAGGCACCCGATGACACCCGGTAGCCGAGCCACTCGTTCACCGCGAGCATCGGCGCGTTGCCCGCGTCGTTCCCGGTCGATGCGGTGACGAACCCGGCATCCCGGGCTCGCGCCAGTGCCAGCGACTTCACCACCTTCGCCAGGCCACGCCCCCGGACGGCCGGGATCGTCCCGGTCAGATTCGACCAGATCATCCGCCGCTCCGGGTCCGCTGTCGTGGTGACGAACGACAGCACCTGATCACCGTCGAGCACCGCGACACTGAGATCCCGTCGCACGTCCGGGTGGTTCCACGAGCTGGCCAGCCATTCGTCGTACGCCGGCCCGCCCGACAGACCACTGGGATCGTCGTCGCGGACGGCCTCAAAGGCCAGGTAGAGCTGCCGCGGATCCACCTGGTCGTAGTCGACGGTCCGGAGCCCTTCCGGAGGTGCGACCGGCTCGGGCGCCGCGCTCAGGTCCGCCGTCGAATGGCTCATCCGGCGCCCGATGGTGAACCCACGCCGGGTCGCGAACCCCTTCGACTCGTCGTCATCGCCGACCACGACGAGCAACCGCCCGGCTCCGGCTTCAGCGGCGCGTGCCTCGACCCGGTCGGCCAGCGCACTCCCGATTCCGCGCCGCCGCGACGCGGGCGGTACCTGGACGGCGATGCGCACCCGTGATGCCTGCTCGGCCGGATCCGGCAGGTAGATGTTCGCGAAGCCGAGCACGTCCGGGCCGTCGACGGCGATCAGGACGACGCGGCTCGTGGCGGTACGGAGTTCGGCCTCGACCCCGCGAGCCGTCTTCACCAATTGCGGCATCGCGACGGCCCAGACCCGGGCGATCCCCACCGCGTCCTCCGGCCCCGCTGTCCGGATCTCGAACACCATTCCTCGACTCTACGGTGACAGAGGGTTCACAGATGTCTGAGATCCGAGACAGAAAGCGCACGGCGCCGCTGTCGGTTGCTTGTGCCGCGCGGTGCAATGTTCGTGTGGAAGAGACCAGCAAGGTAACCATGGGCGTCGGGCCGTTGACAGCGGCAGAGGTCGTCGCGGTGGCGCGGTACGGAGCCCGGGTACGGATCGACGACCAAGCGCTCGAGGAGATCGCGAAGTCGCGCGCGGCGATCGAGGCCCTGGCCCACGCGGACACGCCGCACTACGGCGTCTCGACCGGCTTCGGCGCGCTCGCGACCCGGCACATCGCGCCCGAGCTGCGCACCCAGTTGCAGCGCAGCCTGGTCCGGTCGCACGCCGCCGGCTCCGGCCCCGAGGTGGAAACCGAAGTGGTCCGGGCGCTCGTCCTGCTGCGACTGTCCACCCTGGCCACCGGCCGCACCGGCGTGAAGGTCGAGACGGCCCAGGCGTACGCCGGCCTGCTCAACGCCGGCCTGACTCCGGTGGTCCACGAGTACGGCAGCCTCGGCTGTTCCGGTGATCTCGCTCCGCTGTCCCACGTCGCGCTCGCGGTGATGGGCGAAGGTCCGGTGCGAGATGCCGAGGGCAACCTTCTCGACGCCGGCGAGGCGCTGCCGGCCCACGGCCTGACGCCGGTCGTGCTGGCGGAGAAGGAAGGCCTCGCGCTGATCAACGGCACCGACGGCATGCTCGGCATGCTGGTGCTCGCGCTGGCCGACCTCGACCGTCTGCTCAAGACGGCCGACATCGCCGCCGCGATGAGCGTCGAGGGGCAGCTCGGCACGGACCGGGTGTTCGCCGCGGACCTGCAGGCCCTGCGTCCGCACCCCGGCCAGGCACTCTGCCGCCGCCAACCTGCGCGCGATCCTCGCCGACAGCGCGATCGTCGCCAGCCATCGCGGTCCGGACTGCAACCGCGTCCAGGACGCCTACTCCTTGCGCTGCTCGCCGCAGGTGCACGGCGCCGCCCGCGACACCGCCACCCACGCGGCGACTGTCGCGGGCCGTGAGCTCGCCGCCGCGATCGACAACCCGGTCGTCCTCCCCGACGGACGGGTCGAGTCGAACGGCAACTTCCACGGTGCTCCGGTCGGCTACGTGCTCGACTTCCTCGCGATCGCCGTGGCGGATGTGGCCAGCATCAGCGAACGCCGTACCGACCGCTTCCTCGACGTCGCGCGCAACCACGGGCTGAACGCCTTCCTGGCCGACGATCCAGGTGTCGACAGCGGTCACATGATCGCGCAGTACACGCAGGCCGCGATCGTGTCCGAGCTCAAGCGGCTCGCCGTACCGGCCAGCGTCGACTCGATCCCGAGCAGCGCGATGCAGGAGGACCACGTCTCGATGGGCTGGTCGGCCGCACGCAAGCTGCGCAAGGCGATCGACGGGCTGCAGCGGGTGCTGGCGATCGAGATCCTGACCGCCGCGCGGGCGCTCGACCTGCGCGCGCCGCTCGACCCCGGCGCCCGCCACCGCCGCGGTACGTGGCCGCACTCCGCGAGTACGTCGAGGGGCCGGGCACCGACCGGCACCTCGCCCCTGAGATCGAGCACTCCGTCCAGCTCGTTGCCGACGGCACCTACCTCACTGTCGCCGAGGCCGTCACCGGCCCGCTGAACTGAAAGGCTGGATCACCCATGTCCGGACCCCGTCCCGTGCGCGCGCCCCGCGGTACCACCCTGACCGCCCGGGGCTGGCAGCAGGAGGCCGCGCTGCGGATGCTGCAGAACAACCTCGACCCCGAGGTGGCCGAGCACCCCGACGAGCTGGTCGTGTACGGCGGCTCCGGCAAGGCGGCCCGGGACTGGAACTCGTTCGACGCGATGGTCCGGACGCTGACCACGCTGAAGGACGACGAGACGATGCTGGTGCAGTCCGGCAAGCCGGTCGGCGTGATGCAGACGCACGAGTGGGCGCCGCGGGTGCTGATCGCGAACTCGAACCTGGTCGGCGACTGGGCCACCTGGGAGGAGTTCCGCAAGCTCGAGGCGATGGGGCTGACGATGTACGGCCAGATGACGGCCGGCTCGTGGATCTACATCGGCACCCAGGGCATCCTGCAGGGCACGTACGAGACGTTCGCGCGCGGTCGCGGACGAAGAAGTTCGGCGGCTCGCTGGCCGGCACGATCACGCTGACCGCGGGCTCGGCGGCATGGGCGGTGCGCAGCCGCTGGCCGTCACCATGAACGACGGCGTGGCGATCTGCATCGACGTCGACTCCTCCCGGATCGATCGGCGGATCGAGCACCGGTACCTCGACGTACGGGCGTCCTCGCTGGACGAGGCGCTGCGGCTGGCCGAAGAGGCGAAGAAGGCCCGCCGGCCGCTGTCGATCGGTGTCCTGGGCAACGCCGCGGTGATCGTGCCGGAGCTGCTGGAGCTGGGCGCGCCGATCGACATCGTCACCGACCAGACCTCGGCGCACGACCCGCTGATGTACCTGCCGGTGGGCGATCGACTTCGACGACTGGACCACCGCCCGCGAGAAGGACCCGGCCGGCTTCACCGAGCGCGCGCGGGCGTCGATGGCCCGGCACGTCGCGGCGATGGTCGGATTCCAGGACGCGGGTGCCGAGGTGTTCGACTACGGCAACTCGATCCGGGACGAGGCGCGGAAGGCGGGGTACGGCCGGGCGTTCGAGTTCCCCGGCTTCGTGCCGGCGTACATCCGGCCGTTGTTCTGTGAGGGCAAGGGCCCGTTCCGGTGGGCCGCGCTGTCGGGCAACCCGGCCGACATCGCCAAGACGGACCAGGCGATCCTCGAGCTGTTCCGGAGACAACGAGCACCTGACGTCGCTGGATCACGATGGCCGGCGAGCGGGTCGCGTTCCAGGGGCTGCCGGCCCGGATCTGCTGGCTCGGCCAGGGCGAGCGGGACAAGGCCGGCGTACGGTTCAACGACATGGTCGCCTCCGGTGAGCTCGAGGCGCCGATCGTGATCGGCCGGGACCACCTCGACACCGGCAGCGTCGCCTCGCCGTACCGGGAGACCGAAGGCATGCTGGACGGTTCGGACGCGATCGCGGACTGGCCGTTGCTGAACGCGATGGTGAACGTGTCCAGCGGTGCGTCGTGGGTGTCGATCCACCACGGCGGCGGCGTCGGCATGGGCCGGTCCATCCACGCCGGCCAGGTATCGGTTGCCGACGGCACCGAGTTGGCCCGGCAGAAGCTGGAGCGGGTACTCACCAACGACCCGGCGATGGGTGTCATCCGGCACGTCGACGCCGGCTACGACAGGGCAGCGGAGGTCGCGGCCGAACGAGGCGTCAGGATCCCGATGCAGGAGTCCTGAACCCGATCGGGACGGGACGTTGTGACACAGTGCGACCGTGGCATTCTCTAGCGCTATGGTGCACTTTCCCGGGGAGTGAGAAACCGGCCGATCACGTGGCTTCGGTCTCTCGTTCCGCTAGGATCGATCGGGCGATCTCCGACGAGCGCGAAGGGGCGCCATGATCGAGTTCGAGGACGTCACCAAGCGGTATCCGGACGGCACCGTCGCCGTCGACACGCTGTCGCTGCGGATCCCGAGCAACGAGATCACCGTGCTCGTCGGCCCGTCGGGCTGCGGCAAGACCACCTCGCTGCGGATGATCAACCGCACCATCGAGCGCACCAGCGGTCGGATCTCGATCGACGGCGAGGACATCAACGGCAAGGACCCGGTCACGCTGCGGCGCGGCATCGGGTACGTGATCCAGCACGCCGGGCTGTTCCCGCACAAGACGGTGGTCGACAACGTCGCCACCGTGCCGAAGCTGCTCGGCTGGGACAAGAAGCAGACCCGCGCCGTCGCGATGGAGCTGCTCGAGCGCGTCGGCCTCGATCTCAAGCTGGCCGAGCGGTATCCGGCCCAGCTGTCCGGTGGCCAGCAGCAACGAGTCGGCGTGGCCCGTGCCCTGGCGGCCGATCCGGCCGATCATGCTGATGGACGAGCCGTTCAGCGCGGTCGACCCGATCGTCCGGCACCAGTTGCAGGAGGAGCTGCTCCGGCTGCAGCGCGACATCGGCAAGACCATCGTCTTCGTCACCCACGACATCGACGAGGCGATCAAGCTCGGCGACAACGTCGCGGTACTGCGGGTCGGCGGCAAGCTGGCCCAGTTCGCCCCGCCGGCCGAGCTGCTGGCCAATCCGGTCGACGACTTCGTCCGCGAGCTTCGTCGGGCAGGACCGCGGCTACCGCGCCCTGACGTTCGTTCAGGCCGACGAGCTGCCGCTCGAGCCGTTGCCACCGAGCTCGCGCTCGACGACGACGGTCAGCCGATCGGCTGGCAGCAACGGCAGCGCTGACGAGCTGCTGCCGCGTCGGCGCCGTCTTCAAGCGGGGCGACTCGCTGCGGGCGGCGCTGGACGCCGTACTGACCTCACCGACCGGGCTGGGTGTCTGCGTCGACGACGACGGCAAGGCCATCGGCGTGTCGACCAGGGCACCGTCGCGGAGGCGCTTGCGGTCATGACCTGGGTCGGCGACAACCTCGGACTGATCTGGGACCAGTTGCGCGAGCACCTCTACCTGGCGATCGTCCCGGTGCTCCTCGGGCTGCTGATCGCGGTGCCGCTCGGCTACGTCGCCACGCGGTACAGCTGGCTGGCCAACCCGCTGGTCGCGCTCGGTGGCGTGCTGTACTCGCTGCCCGTCGATCGCGCTGTTCATCGTGCTCCCGGCGATCCTCGGCACCCAGGTGCTGTCCACCGTCAACATCATCGTCGCGCTGACCATCTACACGGTCTCCCTGCTGATCCGCAACGTGATCGACGGACTGCGCTCCGTGCCGGCCGGAGGTGCGGCAGGCGGCGATCGTCGGTCGGGCTACGGCCCGCTGCGACCGGCTGGTGACGCATCGACCTGCCGATCGCCGTACCGGTGATCTTCGCCGGGCTGCGGGTCGTCACGGTGGCGAACATCTCGATGGTGAGCGTCGGCGCGGTGATCGGGATCGGCGGCCTGGGCGAGCTGTTCACCCTCGGCTTCCAGAAGGACTTCCTCACCCCGGTCGTGGTCGGCGTGGTGCTGTCGCTGCTGCTGGCGCTGCTGTGCCGACCTGATGCTCGTCGGCCTGCAGCGGATGCTGACGCCCTGGGCGCGGGTCGGACTCTCCGGTGAGGAGGTGGCCTGACATGTGGCAGTACCTCACCGACTCGTTCAACTGGTCCGGGACCGAGGGGATCTGGCGACCGGATCCTCCAGCACCTCTGGTACACCTTCGCCGCGCTCGGCACTGTCCGCGGTGATCGCGCTGCCGATCGGCCTGCGGATCGGGCACACCCGGCGCGGCGCGTTCCTGGCGATCAACCTCGGCAACGCCGCCCGCGCCCTGCCGAGCCTCGGACTGCTGATGATCGCCGTGCTGCTGACCGACGACATCGGCTTCCTGCCGGTGCTGATCGCGCTGGTCGCGCTCGGCATCCCGCCGATCCTGGCCTCGACGTACGCCGGGGTGTCCGGTGTCGATCCGGCCACGATCGACGCCGCCCGGGGGATGGGGATGACCGGGCGGGAGATCCTGACCAAGGTGGAGATCCCGATCGCGCTGCCGCTGATCATCTCCGGTCTGCGCAGCGCCACCCTGCAGATCGTCTCGACCGCGACGATCGCCGCGCTGGTGTCGCTCGGCGGTCTCGGCCGCTACGTGGTCGACGGGCTCAAGCTGCGCGACTTCCCGCAGATGTTCACCGGCGCCCTGCTGGTGGCCCTGCTGGCCATCGTGCTCGACCTGCGCTCTTCGCGCTGATCGGCCGGATCACCGTGTCGGAAGGGCTGAAGGTCAACTGACGCGCCGGTTTTGTCCGACGTATCTGCTGAACTTGACGAATCTGATGAATCTGATGAACCGCCCCATCGAAACATCCATCGGCACCGGCCGGTGGCTGACGAGACACTGGAGGCTCTCGTGTTGAGATCCACACTCATCCGTACTGCGATCGCCGGGGTGGCGGTGCTCGGCCTGGCTGGTTGTGGGGGTGGGGGCGACCAGCTGCGGCAGCGACAACGCGGGATCCTCGCCCGCCCCGTCCAAGGTGTCGAGCATCACCGTCGGGTCGGCCGACTTCTCCGAGAGCCAGCTGCTGGCCGAGATCTATGGCCAGGCGCTCGCCGCGAAGGGCATCGAGGTGAAGAAGAAGCCGAACATCGGCAACCGCGAGACCTATATGGCCGCGATCAAGGACGGTTCGGTCGACCTGCTGCCGGAGTACACCGGTGCCGCGCTGGCCTACTTCGACAAGAACGCGACCGAGACCGACCCGGACAAGGCGGCTACGACGCGTTGAAGAAGGCGCTGCCGCCCGGGCTCGAGGTGCTGGACAAGTCGCCGGCGACCGACGAGGACACCATCGTGGTGACCAAGGCGACCGCGGACAAGTACAGCCTGAAGTCGCTGGCCGACCTGAAGGCGGTCGGCAAGGAGATGGTCGCGGGCGGAAGCTCGGAGTTCAAGGTCCGGACGGCCGGTCTGAAGGGCCTGAAGGAGAAGTACGGCGTCGAGTTCAAGGAGTACAAGACGCTGGACGCCGGTGGTCCGCTGAGCACCAAGGCGCTGCTGGACAACCAGATCCAGGTGACGAACTTCTTCACCACCCAGTCGATGATCAAGGACAACAACCTGGTCCATGCTGGACGACCCGGAGAACATCCTGCCGCCGAACAACATCGTTCCGTTGATCCGGACCGACCACAAGTCGGACGACATCGCGGCGACGCTGAACGCGGTCGACGGCCAAGCTGACCACCGACGACCTGACCGACCTGGTCAAGCGGATCGATGTCGGCAAGGAGAGCGCGGACGCGGTCGCCAAGGACTGGCTGTCGAAGAACCCGCTGTCTTGAGCTTCGAGTCCGACAGATGTGGGCGGAGCTGGCCGCCATCGGCAAGGACCCGTCGACCGGGGGCTACCACCGAGGCGGCTGGACGCCGACCGAACGCGAGGCGACGCACTGGTTCCAGGACCAGTGCGCCGCCCGCGGCCTGCCGGCTCGAGTCCGACGGCATCGGCAACCTGATCGCCTGGTGGGGCCGTCAGGTGGTCCCGGCGTGGTGACCGGGAGTCACCTGGACTCGGTGATCGACGGCGGAGCCTTTGATGGACCGCTGGGGGTGGTGTCGTGCCCTGGCGGCGGTGGATCGGTTGCGGGCGGAGGGGTTCGAGCCGTCGGTGCCGATCGGGGTGGGCGCGTTCGTCGAGGAGGAAGGCTCGCGGTTCGGGATGCCCTGTCTCGGATCGCGGGTTGCGGCCGGTGTGCTGCCGGCCGAGAAGGCTCTGGCCTTGAAGGACCGCTCCGGGGTGTCGCTGGCTGCGGCCCTGGAGACGAGCCGGCACCGATCCGGCCGGAGTCGGGCCGTCGCCGTTGCTGGAGCGGATGGGGACGTTCGTCGAGCTACATGTGGAGCAGGGGCGCGGGCCTGACCGCTCCGGTGGGGGTGGCCAGTTCGATCTGGCCGCACGGGCGGTTCCGGTTCACCTTCGGCGGTGAGGCGAACCACGCCGGTACGACGCTGATGGAAGACCGGCACGACCCGATGCTCACCTACGCGATGACTGCCCTGGCCGCGAACAAGCAGGCCCGGCTCGCCGGTGCCCGCGCGACCTTCGGGCGACTGTCCGTCGAGCCGAACGGCACGAACGCCGTACCGTCGCAGGTGACGGCCTGGCTGGACGCCCGCGCCGCTAGTCGATGACGTCCTGCAGTCGTTGCTGGCGGCAATCACCAAGCAAGCCACCGAGCGGGCTGAGCGGGACGGTACGACGCTCGAGGTGGTGGCCGAGTCGGTGTCGCCGATCGTCGACTTCCCGCCCGGATTGCGCGACCGGCTGGTCGGCGTACTGGATGGTGCGCCGGTGCTGCCGACCGGAGCCGGCCACGACGCCGGGGTCTTCTCCGACGCCGGGATCCCGACGGCGATGCTGTTCGTCCGGAACCCGACCGGCGTCTCGCACTCACCGGCCGAGTACGCCGAGATGGATGACTGTCTCGCCGGCGTCGAGGCCTTGGCCGCCGTACTGAAGGATCTCGCCGAGTGACGTCGTACTGGTGCTCGAGCGCGCTCTCCTCCCGACCGGGATCGCCGCCGGCGTGCTGGTCACGGTCGCCGACGGCCGGTTCGTCTCAGTCGAAAGCGGCGCGGATCCCGGCGACGCGGTCACGCTGGAGGGCCTCGTCCTGCCAGGCCTGGCGAACTGCCACAGTCACGCGTTCCACCGGGCGCTGCGCGGCCGGACGCAGACCGAGCGCGGCACCTTCTGGACCTGGCGCGAGCAGATGTACGCCGTCGCCTCGGCGCTCACCCCGGACAGCTACTACGACCTCGCGCGGGCCGTGTACGGCGAGATGCTGCTCGCCGGGATCACCGCGGTCGGCGAGTTCCACTACCTGCATCACGCCCCGGGCGGCCGCCACTACGACGATCCGAACGCGATGGGTACGGCGCTGATCGCGGCGGCCCGCGACGTCGGGATCCGGATCGCCTTGCTCGACACGTGTTACGTCGCCGGCGGCATCGACCAGCCGCTGAACGAGGTGCAGCAACGCTTCAGCGACGGCGATGCCGCGAGCTGGAGTTCACGGGTCTCGTTGCTGTCCGGATGCCGATGACGTCGTGATCGGTGCGGCGGCGCATTCGGTCCGAGGCGTGCCGCAGGAGCAGCTCGGTGCGGTGGCCTCGGCGTTGCCCGACGTGCCACTCCATATCCACCTGTCCGAGCAGGTCGCCGAGAACGCTGCCTGCCTCGAGGCCTACGGCCGGACGCCGGCGCAGGTGCTCGACGAGGCTGGGTTCCTCAGCGGTCGGACAAGCGCCGTCCATGCGACGCATCTCACCGATGTCGACGTCGGTCTGCTCGGCAGTTCAGCGACGTACTCATGCTTCTGCCCGACCACCGAGCGGGATCTGGCCGACGGGATCGGGCCGGCGGTGGCGCTGCGCGACGCCGGTTCGCCGTTGACGCTCGGGTCCGACAGTCACGCGGTGGTCGACCTGTTCGAGGAGATGCGCGCGGTGGAACTGGACGAGCGGCTCGCCTCCCAGGAGCGCGGTCACTGGTCGGCCTCGGAGCTCCTCAGAGCCGCGACCGCTGACGGGCATCGGTCGATCGGGTTCGACGACGCCGGGGTGATCGAGGTGGGCGCCCGCGCTGATCTGGTCGCGGTGCGGCTGGACAGCGTGCGTACGGCGGGAACCGGGGGGACTGTGGAGACCGCAGTGTTCGCGGCGTCGGCCGCTGATGTGCGCGAGGTGGTTGTCTCCGGCAAACACGTGGTTGCTGATGGCAAGCATCTGGAACTGGATGTCGCGGCCGGGCTGGCTGCCTCGATCGCGGCGGTGACTCGGTGACTTCGCTGCTGCTGACCGGTATCGGTTCGCTGGTGACCAACGATCCGGCGCGCGGTGATCTCCTCGGTGAGCTGCACGATGCGGCGCTGGTGATCGAGGGCAGCAAGGTCGCGTGGGTCGGCTCCCGGCGCGAGGCACCAGCGGCCGACAGCGCGCTCGATGTCGGTGGACGCGCGGTGATCCCAGGGTTCGTGGACTCGCATTCGCATCTGGTGTTCGCCGGCGACCGGGCCGAGGAGTTCGCGGCCCGCATGACGGGTACGCCGTACTCCGCCGGCGGGATCCGGACGACGGTGGCGGCGACCCGGCAGGCCACGGACGAGCAGCTGACCGCGAACGTCGCCCGGCTGGTGACGGAGATGCGGCGGCAGGGGACGACGACGGTCGAGATCAAGTCCGGGTACGGGCTGACGGTCGGGGACGAGGCGCGGGCGCTGGAGATCGCGGGCCACTTCACCGACGAGACGACGTACCTGGGCGCGCACGTCGTACCCGCCGAGTATGCCGACGACCCGGCGGGCTACGTGTCGCTGGTGACCGGGCCGATGCTCGACGCGACCGCCGGGCACGCCAAGTGGATCGACGTGTTCGTCGAGCGAGGTGCCTTCGACGAGGACCAGGGCCGCGCGATCCTGGAGGCCGGCCTCGCGCGCGGCCTGCAGGCGCGCGTCCACGCCAACCAGCTCGGCGAGGGCCCCGGCGTTCAACTCGCTTGCTCGGTCGGCGCTGCTGCAGCCGACCACTGCACCTATTTGTCGGACGCCGACATCGACGCTCTGGCCTCCTCCGGAGTCGTCGCCGGTCTCCTCCCGGCGATCGAGTTCTCCACGCGTTCGCCGTACCCGAACGCCAGGCGCCTGATCGACGCCGGCGTCACCGTAGCCCTCGCCACCGACTGCAACCCCGGCTCCGGCTACTCCTCCTCCATGCCGTTCTGCATCGCCCTCGCCGTCCGCGAGATGCACATGACCCCCGCCGAGGCCCTCTGGTCCGCCACGGCAGGCGGCGCCGCATCCCTCCGCCGCCCCGACATCGGCCACCTGACCCCCGGCGCCCGAGCAGACCTGACCATCCTCGACGCCCCCACCCACCTACACCTCTCCTACCGCCCGGGCGTCCCCCTGGTCTCCCAGAGCTTCGTGGGCGGACGGCCGGCGTAGGAGCGCGGACGCTCAGGCCATCACAATTCGTCACCCAGCCAGCGGCTCCCGCGTGTGACCGGTGATGTCAGGCACATTGTGATGGCGTGGCGGTCCGGCCACCGCCGCCCGGATCGCGGTCACAACCCATTCCCGGTCGAACATCACGTCCTCCCAGGAGAACCGGAGAAGCCGCCACCCGCGGAGGGTCAGGTTGACCTGGCGACGACAGTCACGCGTCAGCGCGGCCCGGGTGCTGTGGAAGGCGAAGCCGTCCGCCTCGAGAGCGATCAGCAGCCGAGTGTGCCCGAGGTCGACCCGAGCAGAGAAGGTGCCGTCCCGGATCACTACCTGTGGCTCGAAACCGTCGATACCCGCCTCGATCAGGATCGATCGGAGAACGGACTCCAAGGGCGACTCGGCGTGACCGTCCGCGGCGGCCGCGACTCGTCGGGCCCGGCGGGAACCGGGACCGGTGAGTTCGGCGGCCGCGATCAACAGTTGCCCGCGGTCTACCGCGCCGAGTCGCAGCGCCGAGTCCGCGACGGTGAGGGCAGCCTCGAACGGAAGGGTGCGGGCGCAGTCCAGCACCGTCCGGAGCTTGCCGGTACAACGACCGTCGGACGGGACCTCGTCGGCCCAGTGCAGTTCACAGGAGACCGGGCTCAGCCGGCGGTGCTGTCCGCGCGGCACGGTGATCTGTGGTTTGTCCGGCAGGTCGAGCACCGAGAAACCGTGCAGGAGGGCGGCGCTCAGGTGCGACACGATGCCGCCCTGGGCACGCGCCGCGGCGAGCGGGTCGGCCACCGGCGGCAGGGCGTAGACACCCTTCGCGATCCGGCGGATCGCCCCGTCGGCCAGCGCCGTTCGGATGGTCCGCGCGGAGACGAGGGCTCGAAGCTGGGCAAACGTGGCGGTGCCCTCGCGCCGGTGGAGGACGTCAACGACCTGGGACATCTGACGAGGATGGCGGAAACCCGCCCGCGCCGTCGGAGATTGTCCACAGGCGGACCGCCAGGCCATCACAATCGGCCGTGGACCGACGGTGCCAGGCGGCGCGGACGGCCAAGCCGGCCGTTGTGATGGCCTGGCGGTTCGGCACACCCTTCCGCTCCGGCGCTGGCGAACGCCCGGGCGCTCGCGTCAGGCGAGCCGGGTGGGGGCCGGCGGGCTAGGTCAGGTCTTTGGCGAGGAGGGCGGTGGTGGTGCCGTTGGCCAGGCGTTGTTTGGCCACCTCGACGTAGCCTCGGTTGGTGTGGAAGGTGAGGCCGGCGGTGTCGGGCGGGTCGGAGCGGACGCGGGTGACCGCGCGGTCGAACGGGGTGGCGGCGCGTTCGATCGCGCCGTAGACCTGCGAGGCGAGGCCCTCGCGGCGGTGCTCGGGGGCGATCACGATCCGTTCGATGAACAGGAAGCGATCCGCGTATGTGGCGGCGAACCATCGGAACTCGAGGCCGTCGTACGCCGACCCCGGGGTGAAGGTGAGCAGGAAGCCGGCCGGGCGGCCGTCCAGGTCGACCACGGCGGCGTGCGCGGCGATCAGGCGGAGCCAGTCAAGGCGGTCCGGGCCGAGTGGTTCGACCAGACCCTCCGCGGTGGCGTTGAGCGCAAGTACCGCGGCGTAGTCAGCGGCGGTCATAGGGCGGAGTCTCACGGTGACACCCTCCCATGGAAAACCTTTTCTGCGGCAGGGGTCAGTTCGGGTGCCCCCTGGCCGGACCCTGGCCGGGACCCGGAAAATCGGGGGCGGCCTTGGGAATGACCTGGCGGGTATGTCATGTTGAGTCTAGTGAACTCAAGTTTGTTCAGCCGTGTGCCGAGCTCATCGCCGGCCGAGATTTGAAACCGCGGCCGACGAACGGCAACATTGAGTCTGCATCACTCAACTCTGTGGAGGTAAAGCATGGCCCGCGCGGTCGGTATCGATTTGGGTACGACGAACTCCGTCATCGCCGTACTCGAGGGTGGCGAGCCCACCGTCATCCCCAACGCCGAGGGAGCGCGGACGACGCCCTCGGTGGTGGCCTTCGCCAAGAACGGCGAGGTCCTGGTCGGCGAGGTGGCGAAGCGCCAGGCCACCACGAACGTCGACCGCACCATCCGCTCCGTCAAGCGACACATGGGCGAGAGCTGGAGCGTCGACATCGACGGCAAGAAGTTCACGCCGCAGCAGATCAGCGCGTTCGTGCTGCAGAAGCTGAAGCGGGACGCCGAGGCGTACCTCGGGGAGCAGGTCACCGACGCGGTCATCACCGTGCCGGCCTACTTCTCCGACGCGCAGCGCCAGGCGACCAAGGAGGCCGGCGAGATCGCGGGCCTGAAGGTGCACCGGATCGTCAACGAGCCGACCGCGGCCGCGCTCGCCTACGGCCTGGACAAGGGCACCGAGCAGACCATCCTGGTCTTCGACCTCGGTGGTGGCACGTTCGACGTGTCGCTGCTGGAGATCGGCGACGGCGTCTTCGAGGTGAAGGCGACCAGCGGTGACAACCACCTCGGTGGTGACGACTGGGACAACCGGATCGTGCAGTGGCTGGTGACCCAGTTCAAGAACAAGAACGGCACCGACCTGGCCAGCGACAAGATGGCCATGCAGCGCCTCACCGAGGCTGCCGAGAAGGCCAAGATCGAGCTGTCGGCCGCGGCCGAGACCACGATCCACCTGCCGTACCTGAGCCTGACCGAGTCGGGCCCGCTGCACCTGGAGGAGAAGCTCTCCCGGGCCGAGTTCCAGAAGATGACCAACGACCTGCTGGAGCGCGCCCGCGCCCCGTTCAAGGCCGTCATCAAGGACGCCGGCATCGACGTGGCGAAGATCGACCACGTGATCCTGGTCGGCGGTTCGACCCGGATGCCCGCGGTGGCCGAGCTGGTCAAGGAGCTGACCGGTGGCAAGGACCCGAACAAGGGTGTGAACCCGGACGAGGTCGTGGCCGTCGGCGCCTCCCTGCAGGCCGGTGTGCTGAAGGGTGAGGTCAAGGACGTCCTGCTGCTCGACGTGACCCCGCTGAGCCTGGGCATCGAGACCAAGGGTGGCGTGTTCACCAAGATCATCGAGCGCAACACCACGATCCCGACCAAGGGCTCGGAGATCTTCACCACGGCCGAGGACAACCAGCCGTCGGTGATGATCCAGGTCTACCAGGGCGAGCGGGAGATGGCGCGCGACAACAAGTCGCTCGGCAACTTCGAGCTGACCGGCCTGCCGCCGGCGCCGCGGAACGTGCCGCAGATCGAGGTCACCTTCGACATCGACGCGAACGGCATCGTGCACGTGAACGCCAAGGACCTGGCCACCGGCAAGGAGCAGCGGATGACCGTCACCGGCGGCTCCGCGCTGCCGAAGAACGACATCGACCAGATGGTCCGCGACGCCGAGCAGTACGCCGAGGAGGACCGTCAGCGCCGCGAGGCGGTGGAGTCCCGCAACCAGGCGGAGAGCTTGGTCTACCAGACCGAGAAGTTCCTGCAGGAGAACGAGGACAAGATCCCCGACGACGTCAAGACCGAGGTCAAGGACGGCGTGGCCGAGCTGAAGAAGGCGCTCGAGGGTGACGACGCCGATGCGATCAAGGCCGCGTCGGAGAAGCTCGCCCAGTCCAGCCAGAAGATGGGTGCCGCGATGTACGCGAACGCCCAGGCCGCCGGCGGGTCCGAGGACAGCAGCGCCTCGTCCGACGAGAGCAGCTCGAGCAGTGACGACGACGTCGTCGACGCCGAGATCGTGGACGAGGACCGGCCGCAGGACAAGACGGAGGACAAGTGACGGATCGACCGACTGGCAGCGAGTTCGGCGACGGTGAGCCCGTCGTCCGGGACAAGCGCCGGATCGACCCGGACACCGGCGCGGCGCGGGAGCCGTCCTCGGACGCTCCCGCGGCCGGCTCACGATCGAGCGCCGCACCGGGGATGCCGGGCACCCCGGGCGCACAGCCGCCGCGGGACCCGTCGGATCTGATCGGCCCGTCCGCCCAGGAGGCACTGTTGACCGAGGCGCTCGCCGAGCGTACGGCGGACCTGCAGCGACTGCAGGCCGAGTACGTGAACTACAAGCGCCGGGTGGACCGGGACCGGGAGGCTTCGCGGGAGCTCGTGATCGGCTCGGTGCTGACCGAGCTGCTCGGGATCCTGGACGACGTCGGCCGGGCCCGGGAGGCGGGTGAGCTGGAGGGCGCGTTCAAGGCGGTCGCCGAATCGCTGGAGCGCGTCACCGAGAAGCTCGGCCTGGCGAAGTACGGCGAGAAGGGTGATGCCTTCGACCCGCGCATCCACGAGGCCCTGCTGCACAACTACTCCGACGAGGTCGACGGACCGACCGCGACGATGGTGATGCAGCCGGGGTACCGCCTCGGCGAGCGGATCCTGCGGCCGGCCCGGGTGGCCGTCTCGGAACCGACCGAGCAACTACCGGCCGACGCCGCCAAGGCGGACGGACCGGTGGAGAGTACAGATGAAGACGCGGACAGGTCCGCGGAGTAACGACCACAGCGGGAGGGGAGGCGTCAAGTGAGCACGAAGGACTGGCTCGAGAAGGACTTCTACAAGGTTCTCGGCGTCTCCAAGACCGCCGAGGCCGACGAGATCAAGAAGGCCTACCGCAAGCTGGCGCGCAAGTACCACCCCGACTCCAACGCCGGTGACGCGTCCGCGGAGGCCAAGTTCAAGGAGGTCTCCGAGGCGTACGACGTCGTCGGCGACCCCAAGAAGCGCAAGGAGTACGACGAGGCGCGCCGGCTGTTCGGCAGTGGCGGCTTCCGGATGCCGGGTGGCAGCGGCGGTCAAGGCGGCGGCGGGTTCAACTTCGACGTCGGCGACCTGTTCAACCGTGGCGGCGGATCCGGCGGCGCCGGCGGCGGACTCGGCGACATCCTGGGCGGCATGTTCGGCGGTGGTGGCCGGACCACGACCACCACGTCGACGGCCCGGCCGCGGCGCGGCGCGGACATCGAGACCGAGGCGACGATCGAGTTCGCCGAGGCCGTGAACGGTGTCACCGTCGGGCTGCGGATGACCAGCGACGAGCCGTGCAAGACCTGCCGGGGCACCGGCGCGAAGTACGGCACGGTGCCGAAGGTCTGCCTGAAGTGCGAGGGCACAGGCATGCAGACCTCGGTCCAGGGCGGCGTGTTCGCCATGACCGAGCCGTGCACCGAGTGCAAGGGCCGCGGCCTGGTCGTCGACGAGCCGTGCGAGACCTGCCACGGCTCCGGCCGCGGCCAGTCGAGCAAGACCATGCAGGTCCGCATCCCGGCGGGCGTGCAGGATGGTCAGCGGATCCGGCTGAAGGGCAAGGGCGCGGCCGGCGAACGGGGTGGCCCCGCGGGCGACCTCTACGTCACCGTGCACGTGAAGTCGCACCGGATCTTCGGCCGTCAGGGCGAGCACCTGACGCTGAACGTCCCGGTGAGCTTCACCGAGGCCGCGCTGGGCGCCGAGATCAAGGTCCCGACCCTGGACGGCATGCCGGTCACGGTCCGGATCCCCGCAGGTACGGCGAACGGCAGCAAGCTGCGCGTCCGTGGCAAGGGGTCGGTCCGCCGGGACGGCACCAAGGGCGACATCCTGCTCACCCTCGAGGTTCAGGTCCCGCACGAGTTGACCGACGAGCAGCGCACCAAGCTGCAGGACTTCAACTCGGCATCGGACCACCCTGACCTGCGGGCCGGGTTGTTCGGGAGCTCGTGATGGGCCTTCCGTTCAGCCAGGTGCCGACCTGGGACGACCGCACCCCGATCTACGTGATCTCGGTGGCGGCCCAGCTGGCCGGCATGCATCCGCAGACTCTGCGCCAGTACGACCGGCTCGGCCTGGTGGTGCCGAGCCGGGCGTCCGGCCGGGGCCGGCGGTACTCGGCGTACGACGTGGCGAGGCTGCGTTACGTCCAGCACCTGTCGCAGGAAGAGGGCGTCAACCTGGCGGGAATTCGGCATATTCTCGCGCTACAGTCGGAGGTGGAAGACTTGCGCAAGCGGGTCAACCAGCTCCTCGCAGAAGTCCAGCGCGGCGTCGGTGTCTCCCGCCAGAGCACGAGTAGCCGCGTCTTCTCGGCCGGCCCGGCCGGCGATGTGATCGCGATGGGCCGGCAGCAGACCACCACCCGCTGGATCCGGACCCAGCCTCTGGAGCTCGGTCCCCGCTGACCAGCACTCTCCGACCACCGGAGGATTCCGAACCCACCCTTCGGACCCTCCGGTTCGGTGGAGGTCGTCGTCCCCCCGACGCCTCCACAGCCGAAGGCGCGCTTTCCCCCAGCGCCCTTCGGCCCCCGCAGGGTGGTCCGTTCAGGACCGCCCTGCGGCCCTATCACCACGGGAGCCCTCGACCAGTGCGGTCGGGGGCTTCTCGTGTTCACCTCCGGATACCGCGAGCCATGTTGTCTCCGGCCCGTCACCGCCTACCCTGGCGGGGTGACACTCAGTCTGCAGACAGACCGGCTGATCATCCGGGACTGGGAAGAAGACGACGCCGAGGCCGCGCTCGAGATCTACGGCTCGGCCGAAGTGGCGCCCTGGCTGTCGCCGGCGATCGACAAGGTCCCTGACGCCGCCAGCATGCGGCTCGTCCTGCAGGCCTGGATCGAGGCCCAACCGAACTTCGTCGTCCCCGCGGGCCGGTGGGCCGTCGCACGCCGGGACAACGGCGCGGTGGTCGGTGGACTGATGATCCGCCTGCTCCCGCCGTACGAGGAGGACCTGGAGATCGGCTGGCAGTTGCGGCCGAGCGCCTGGGGCAACGGGTACGCGACCGAGGCCAGCCGCGAGCTGCTGCGCTGGGCGTTCAAGGAAGGCGGCGTCGACGAACTGTTCGCCGTCGCCCGCCCGAACAACAAGCGCGCCATCGCGACGGCCCGACGCCTGGGGATGGAGTGGGTCGGCGAGACCGACAAGTACTACGACCTGAACCTGCAGGTCTACCGCATCCGCGCCTCCGAGTTCAGCGCCTGACCGGCTCTCCTGCTCGATGTGGGAGTGATCGTCGGCCGGGGTGTGCTGGTCGGGACAAGGGGGGCGATGCCGGGGTGGCCGCCGAGCCCACCGGTTTCTGTCCCAGCCCACCGGTCCTGTCCCAGCCCACCGGTTCCGGGCACCCGGCGCTGTGTCGGCGCGGACCTGTCCCGAGCGACCCATTTGATGGGTTGGCGTACGAGATGGTGGGTTAGCACCCCGGATTCCGGTACGCCAACCCACCATCTGGTAGGTCCGCCCATCAAATGGTGACCCAGCGTTCGAACTAGTTGTCAAGGGCAACTCGAACGCGCAGATGGCGTCGTTCCTAAGTAAGGCCGCTGGCGATGAAGGTGAGTGTGAGCTGCTCGAACCGACGGCGGGTGGCGTCGGGGGCGTCGCGCAAAGGTCCTTGGCCGGCAAGGACAGCGAGTCCGTGCACGGTGGACCAGATCGGGTACTCGATGCCGTCCCGGCGTCCACGCTCGAGCACACCGGCGACGACCAGTTCGTCGAGTACGGCGCGCAGTTGCCCAAGGGGTGAGCGGTCCTGCCCGGTCGCGTCGACCGTCGCGTCGTAGGGGTGCTGCTGCGGTACGGCGAACGCCGTAGCGAACAGCCCTGGTTCCTGGCGGGCGAATTCCAGGTATGCGGCACCGATCGCGCCCAAGCGACGCTGGGCCGCCGCGGCATCGCCGTACTTGCCGCGGACCCGATCGACGCCGGCGGCCATCCGGTCGGCCAGTTCGCGCATGGCTGCTGCGCAGACGGCGGCGAGCAGTTCGTCGCGGTCGGCGAAATGCCGGTAGGCAGCGTTGGGCACAACGCCCACCAGCCGAGTCGCCTCACGCAGCAGGACAGCTTCCGGGCCACCGGTCCGGGCGAGCTCCAGCCCCGCGGCGACCAGTCCTTCGCGGACGGCGCCGCGCGCACGCCGGCGCGTTCCCGGTGGCGACGCCTCTGCTGTCATAAGCCCCAGACTAACTTAGTGGACAGTGTCCACTAGGCGGCTTAATGTGGACAGTGTCCACCAAGTGACGAAGGAGCCACCGTGACCAAGCTGACCCCCCTGCTCGAACGCAACGAGCGATTCGCCCGTACCTACTCCCCGGCCGCACTCGGCCTGCCCGTGGTTCCGGTGCTGGTCGTCACCTGCCTCGACCACCGAGTCGACCCCGCGATCGTCCTCGGGCTCCAACTCGCCGACGCTCCCGTCATCCGCAATGCCGGTGGACGTATCACCGATGCCGTCATCGACGACATCGCCTACCTGTCCTTCCTCGCCGAGCAGTTGCGCGGCGGTGAAGGTGAGGCGGAAACGCTGTTCGAAGTCGCGGTCATTCACCACACGTACTGCGGAACAGGCTTCCTGGCCGACCCGAGTTTCCGGCACCGGGCTGCCGAGGCGACCGGGCTCTCCGAGACAGAGCTGGAAATCTCCGCCGTCGCCGAGCCGCACACCACCGTCAAGGCCGACGTCGAGCGCCTGCTCGCCTCCCCGCTGCTGTCAGCCAAGGTGAGCGTCTCCGGCCATGTGTACGACATCGCCACCGGGCTCGTCACCGTGACCGTCGATGCACGCTACCCGCAGCCACGTCACCCGTAGCCTGCGATATCCACAGCCTGCGAACTCATGCTCAACCAGGGGTCGCTGAACGGATACAACTTGTAGTGAAGGCATCTCTCGCCCCGTGCGGAACCCTGAGATTTCCCTAGGGTTTCTGAGAGTTGAGTGGAATGGACTCAAGTTTGGATAGGTTGTATTCGGTGACTGTTGTTACTTGAGCTTGAAAGGCTGGATTAGATGGACGTTCAGCGGTTGACGACGCTGGCCCGGGAAACCCTGTCGGTCGCGATCCGTCAGACCTCCGCGGCGGGCAACCCGACCGTGGAGCCCATTCATCTGCTGTCGGCGCTGCTCGCGCAGCCCGAGGGGACGACTGTTGGTCTCCTCGAGGCCGCCGGTGCCGACGTGGACGCCGTACGGCGCAAGACCGGTGAGCAGCTGAGTCGGCTGCCGAAGGCGAGCGGAGGCAGCGTGCAGGCGCCGAGCCTGTCGCCGAAGACCAGCGACGTGCTTTCGCAGGCGGAGCAGCGGGCTCTGGGGCTCGGGGATGAGTACGTCTCCACCGAGCACCTGCTGATCGCGCTCGCGACCGTCGAGGGCACCGCGAAGACGGCGCTCGGCGTGACCGCGGACGCGCTGCTGAAGGCGTTCGACCAGATGCGTGGCAACCGCCGGATCACCTCCCCGGAGGCCGAGGGCACCACCAAGACACTCGAGAAGTACGGCGTCGATCTGACCGAGCGGGCCAAGGACGGCAAGCTCGACCCGGTGATCGGGCGTGACTCCGAGATCCGCCGCGTCGTCCAGGTGCTGTCCCGGCGTACCAAGAACAACCCGGTCCTGATCGGTGAGCCCGGCGTCGGCAAGACCGCCGTCGTCGAGGGGCTGGCCCAGCGGATCGTGGCCGGTGACGTGCCCGAATCGCTGCGTGGCCGCCGGCTGATCAGCCTCGACCTCGGTGCGATGGTCGCGGGCGCGAAGTACCGCGGTGAGTTCGAGGAGCGCCTCAAGGCCGTGCTGACCGAGATCAAGGAGTCAGACGGCCAGATCATCACGTTCATCGACGAGCTTCACACCGTCGTCGGCGCCGGTGCGACCGGCGAGGGCGCGATGGACGCCGGCAACATGCTGAAGCCGATGCTGGCCCGTGGCGAGCTGCGGATGATCGGCGCCACCACCCTGGACGAGTACCGGACGCGGATCGAGAAGGACCCGGCGCTGGAGCGCCGCTTCCAGCAGGTGTTCGTCGGCGAGCCTTCGGTCGAAGACTCGATCGCCATCCTGCGTGGTCTGAAGGAGCGGTACGAGGCGCACCACAAGGTCGCCATCTCCGACTCCGCCCTCGTCGCGGCGGCCACGCTCTCGCACCGCTACATCAGCGGTCGCCAGCTGCCCGACAAGGCGATCGACCTGGTCGATGAGGCCGCGTCCCGGCTGCGGATGGAGATCGACTCGTCCCCGGTCGAGATCGACTCGCTCCGCCGGACTGTGGACCGGCTGAAGATGGAAGAGCTTGCGCTCGCCCGGGAGGAGGACGCCTCCAGCCAGGAGCGGCTCGAGCGGCTGCGCGCCGACCTCGCCGACCGCGAGGAGGAGCTGCGTGCGCTGGAATCGCGGTGGGAGAAGGAGAAGTCCGGCCTGAACCGGGTCGGCGAGATCAAGGAGCGGATCGACGAGCTGCGCGGCCAGGCCGAGCGGGCCCAGCGCGACGGCGACTTCGAGACCGCGTCGAAGATCCTGTACGGCGACATCCCCGAGCTGACCAAGGAGCTGGAAGAGGCCTCCGCCGAGCCCGAGGTCGCCGACGGTCCGGACGCGATGGTCAACGAGGAGGTCGGCCCGACCGAGATCGCCGAGGTGATCGCGATGTGGACCGGCATCCCGACCGGCCGGCTGCTCGAGGGCGAGACCGGCAAGCTGCTCCGGATGGAGGACGAACTGGGTCGCCGGCTGATCGGTCAGCGTCAGGCGGTCAAGGCCGTCAGCGACGCGGTCCGTCGGGCCCGGGCCGGCATCTCCGACCCGGATCGCCCGACCGGGAGCTTCCTGTTCCTCGGGCCGACCGGTGTCGGTAAGACCGAGCTGGCCAAGGCGCTCGCGGACTTCCTGTTCGACGACGAGCGCGCGATGGTCCGGATCGACATGTCGGAGTACGGCGAGAAGCACAGCGTCGCGCGGCTCGTCGGTGCCCCGCCCGGCTACGTCGGGTACGAGGAGGGTGGCCAGCTCACCGAGGCTGTCCGCCGCCGGCCGTACTCGGTGATCCTGCTCGACGAGGTGGAGAAGGCGCATCCCGAGGTCTTCGACATCCTGCTGCAGGTGCTGGACGACGGTCGGCTGACCGACGGCCAGGGACGTACGGTCGACTTCCGCAACGTCATCCTGATCCTGACCAGCAACCTGGGGTCGGCGTACCTGGCCGACGTCAGGCTCGACGACAACGCCAAGCGCGACCAGGTGATGGCCGTCGTGCGGCAGTCGTTCAAGCCGGAGTTCATCAACCGGCTGGACGAGATCGTCCTGTTCGACGCGCTCGGCAGCGAGGAACTCACCCAGATCGTCGCCCTTCAGGTCGAGGCCCTGCAGCGCCGCCTGACCGACCGCCGGATCACCCTGGACGTCGACGAAGGCGCGATGGAGTGGCTCGCCATGACTGGGTACGACCCGGTCTACGGCGCCCGGCCGCTGCGCCGCCTGGTTCAGTCCGCCATCGGCGACGAACTGGCCCGAGGCATCCTCGACGGCACCGTCCGCGACGGCGAGACCGTCAAGGTGACGCTGAGCGAAGCCAAGGACGCCCTGGAAGTAACGCCCGCCTAACCCACCCCCGTCAGCCGGGCCGGTTCTCCAACCGGCCCGGCTGCTCTCTGTTCTACCCCCGGTTCAGGCTGGGGTGTAGGTGAGGATGGTGACGCCGGTGGGGAGTTGGGTCTGGGCTTCGAGGGTGAGCGCGGTGCCGGGTGTGCCGTCGGGGAACAGCTTTGCTCCGGTGCCGAGGACCAAGGGATGCAGCATGAGGTCCAGTTGGTCGACCAGGCCGTTCTCCAGCAGAGTGCGCAGCAGGGCCGGGTTGCCGTACATCATGATGTCGCCGCCAGGCTCCTGCTTGATCTGCTTCAGCGCGGTGACCGCATCGCCTTCGAGCAGGGACGCGTTCCAGGTGAGCTCACCGGTGAGCGTGGTGGAAGCGACCAGCTTGGGCAGGCTCCTCAGCCGGTCCGCGTACGGCCCCGGCGCGTCGCCCCACGCTGCGGCGAACATCTCATAGGTACGGCGCCCGCAGAGGAAGTAGTCGCATCCCGACAGCTTCTCGATCGACCGTTGGACGGCCTCCTCACCGAAGTACGGCGACGCCCACCCGCCGAACGGCGTACCGCCGAACCCGCCCGGATCCTCCACCACACCGTCGAGCGTCATCAAGGCCGACGCGATGATCTTGCGCATAGTTCTCCTTCCGGAAGCTGCTGCCACCACCTGTAGACCGGCGGTGGAAGCGAAAGGAATCGGGGATGTCCGTCGCCTCGGCGACCGCCTCACCGACACCAACCGCCGCCGCAACGGCTCCTGGACCCAGCGCTACGAACGCGGCTGACCTCGAAGCGCTCGAGCCGAGCGACTCGACCGGTACGACTGCCCGGTTTTAGCTGATCTGCGAGTATCGGGGCAGAGGGGCAGCTGGAAGGAACACTTGACCGCATGACACAGCACTACGGCGACGACTCGACCGAGGACAGGCCTGGCCCGTACCGAGGCGTCTTCGGTTCCGCTGAAGGCCCAGGTGCACAGGTCCCCGGCCCGACGCCGTACGGCGATCGCCCGAGTGCGTACGGCGATGGTCCGGGAGCGTACGGCGGTCGCTACGGTGCCGGCGCGGATGCGTACGGGGACCAGGCGAACCCGCCGAAGCAGGTCACTGTCGCCTCGGTCATCTCGCTCGGCCTCGGCGCGATCTGCGTGCTGCTCGCCGCCCTGGCGCTCACGTCCGCCGGCGAGCAGATCTCCGAGGTCCTCACCGGTGCCAAGGACAACCAAGGCGTCGCGGTCGGCGCGGCCCTGATCGGCGCCGTCGTCTACATGCTCCCGGCCATCTACCTCCGCAAGCGCCGTCCGTGGTCCCGCTACCTGCTCATCGGCGTCGCCGCGATGGGCATCGCCGGCGGCGTGGTGGCGCTGCCCGCCGGCATCCTCGGCCTGGCCATCCACGTCACTTTGCTGGTCCTCATGCTCCAGCAGCCCACCAAGCTCTGGTTCAACCACCGCTGACCGAAGGGTCCCGTCACCGCCGACGACCATCCGATCGCCGTCGCCCGAGATCCCGAAACCCTCGCCCGTTTCCTGGCCTGACAATCTGCCCCGCAATGCCCCAAGCTGCCCCACGACACCTGTGGACAGAGCCAGCGATTGTCCGCGGATATCCTGCACAATCCGTGGATGCCTGGCGCGCACCTCTCCGATTTCGCCCTGACCGCGTCGGTCGACGAGTCGATCGTCGTAGGCCGCACCGGTACGGAAGGGGCCTACACAATGGCTGCGGCAGTGGCCGATCCAGCGGCCTGCGACGACGTGAAGGACCGGTTGCGAGCGCTGACCGTAGGCCGCACCGGTCGGCTCCACTGGGCCAACGAATCAGCCAAGCGACGGGATGCCATCGCCGCGTTGATCGCGAGCGTCGACCTGGCTGCAATCGTTGTCGTCGGCTCGCCCATGCGGGGGTCGAAGCAGGAACGCGCCCGGCGGTGCTGCCTCGAGCGACTGCTGCACGAACTCGCCGTATTCGGCGTCGGTGATGTCTGGCTGGAATCGCGATCGACCGTTCCCGACCGGCCCGACATCAGACTCGTCGACAGTGCTCGCCGCAAGGGATTGGTGCCTGGCAGCCTGGTGGTCGGATTCGCCCGGCCCAAGGAGGACCCGATGCTCTGGATCCCGGACGCAATCGCGGGCGCAGTGACGGCTGCCAACCTTGGGGAACCTCGGTGGATGCTGGCGCTGACGGAGATCCTCACCCGGCACGATATCGACGTGCGCTAGGAAAGCGCGAAGGCTGGGTCCCACCATCCGGAGGGGTTCCCAGCCTCACTTCTCGATCGAGCAGCGCTCGCGAGCTGCTCACAGTCTGTCATACCCGCGCGGCGGTTGTCATGCACCTTCAGCCCCGGAGTCTTTGGAGGCGGGTGAGGGCTTCTTGGAGGACTTCGGGTTGTTTGCAGAAGGCCCAGCGGACCAGGGGGCGGCCGGGTTCCGGGTTGTCGTAGAAGACCTGGTGGGGGATGGCTACGACGCCGGCGCGTTCGGGGAGCTGGCGGCAGAAGGTGATGCCGTCGGTGTGGCCGAGGGGGCGGATGTCGGTGGTCACGAAGTAGGTGCCCTGCGGGCGGTGTACGCCGAAGCCGAGCTCCTCCAAACCGTCGCAGAGGAGGTCGCGGCGGGACTGCAGGTCGGCGCGCAGGGCATCGAAGTAGTCGTTGCCTAGAGCAAGCGCCTGCGCGACGGCGGGCTGGAACGGCGCACCGGAGGTGAAGGTCAGGAACTGCTTCGCGGTCGTCACCGCCGTCACCACTGCAGGCGATCCGGTGACCCAGCCGATCTTCCAGCCGGTGACCGCGAACGTCTTGCCCGCACTGCTGATCGACACGGTCCGTCCGGCCATCCCGTCGTACGACGCCAGCGGCCGGTGCTGGAGTCCGTCGTACGCGAGGTGTTCGTAGACCTCGTCGGTGATGACGACCAGATCGTGCTCGACGGCGACCTCGCTGATGCCGCGCAGTTCGTCGTCGGTGAGGACGGTGCCGGTCGGGTTGTGCGGGGAATTGATCAGCAGGACCTTGGTGCGCGGGGTGACCGCGGCGCGCAACTCGTCGAGGTCGAGTCGGTAGGAAGGGGCGCGCAGGGTGACCGGGACGCGGCGGCCGCCGGCGAACGCGATGCCGGCCGCGTACGAGTCGTAGTACGGCTCGAGTGCGATCACCTCGTCGCCAGGCTCGACGAACGCGAGCAGCGCGGCAGCGATCGCCTCGGTGGCGCCGGTGGTGACGAGCACCTGCGTGTCCGGGTCGTACGAGAGGTCGTAGAACCGCTTCTGGTGGTCGACGATCGCCTGCCGGAGCGCCGGGATGCCGCGAGCGGGCGGGTACTGGTTGGCGCCGGCGCGGATCGCCGCGATCGCGTCCTCGAGCAGCGAGTCGGGCCCGTCGCGGTCGGGGAACCCCTGGCCGAGGTTGACCGAGCCGGTCGCCACCGCGAGGGCGGACATCTCGGCGAAGATCGTCGTACCGAGGCCGGTCAACCTCTCAGCGTGTGCGCGCATGCCCTCGACCTTAGGGCATGTCTGGCGAGTCGTGACCATGCGAGGATCGCGCCATGCTCGAGGTGCTGGTTGGCGCGTTCGCTGTCACGTGCGAGGTGGGAGACGGGGTTCGGCCGGCGGATCTGGTCCGGCCGACACCGTGCGGCGAGTACGACGTACGGCGACTGCTGGAACACGTGATCGGATGGCAACTGGTCTTCGCGGCCTGTGCGGTCGATGAGAAACCGCCTCTCGCCGACGGATCGCCGACCTACGTGCTGACCGGCGAGCCTGGTCCCGAGCTGCGAGCGGCCTCGACCTTGCTGGCCGCCAACCTCGATGGTCGGGCGGCCGAGACGATCGCCCTGCCGTATCGGGGAACCGTCCCGGTCGCCAACCTCATCGATGAGTTGATCGCCGAGACCGTGATCCATACCTGGGATCTTGCCGCCGGACTCGGTCGCTCGGTCGAGTTCGACCCGGCGATCATCGCGGTCGCACAGGTCGGATTGACGAAGATGCTGGCCGAATCCTTTGCGGAGCAGGGCTTTCGGCGAGCCGGCGGAGCGACCGCTGGGGACGAGTTGGGCGACCTTCTCGTCCGCAGCGGTCGTGATCCTCGGTGGTCAGCTCCAGGGTGACGGTGGTGGCGGAGGTACGACGGCCGGGCGGTCCTCGCACCACGTGGCCCCGGTCCACCCGCCGTCGTTGCCGGCCAGCAGCCGTACGTCGAACTCCGGCGGACCGTTGAAGTGGAACGTCCCGCAGTTGTTGACGAACGGCGCACCGACATTGCGGGCGTCGACGTTCTCGAACGTCGCCCAGCCGCCGACCCGGGCGTTGACCACGTTGGTCCCGGTGCCGTCGACCTTGATGTTGCGCACGGCAACGTTGGTGATCGCGTAGTCGTCCTTGACCGGGAAGTCGACCACGAACATCATCGCGTTGTACGTCGAGTCGAGGAACGAGCTGTCGGTGATCTCGATCGTGCCGGCCATCGTCGACTGCAACGCGTACAGCCAGATCGCGCCGAGCCCGATGTCCCAGTTCAGGTCACGCGGGCCGCCACGGACCGTGGTGTTGCGGGCGAACGTCAGCTTCCCCTCGAACGGCGTCGCGTTGAACCGCGAGCCCGCGTGCAACGTGCTGCCCTCGCGGATCGGGTCGGCGACGAGGTTGTCGGTGACGGCGTTGTCGCGGCCACCGTAGATGGCGATGTTGTTCGCGAGCACCGGCGTCTGGACCGTGTTGTGGTCGTAGACGTTGTTGTGGTTGACCAAGCCGTCGGGGTTGGACTCCGACCACATCGCGAGGCCGTCGTCGCCGCTGTTGCGGACGAAGTTGTTGGTCGCCCGGACGTTGGAGACGCCGAGATGCAGGTTCATCCCGTCGGCGATCGCGTCGGTGACGACGTTGTTGCGGATCAGCAGGCCGTCCATCGGCCCGTCGAGCCAGATGCCGACCTTGGTGTGGTGCAGGTAGAGGTTCTCGATCGTCGAGCCGCCGCCGATCGCGCCACCGATCCCGTTGACCTGATCGGTGTCGATCCGTTCCCGTACGTCGCTCTCGATCGCGAAGTCGGCCAGGTGCACCCGGGTGCTCCCACCGGCATCGGCGTACTTGCCGTAGAAGCCGGGAGCGCTGTGCACCGACTTGTCCGGCGCGGGTTCGGCCAGTGGCAGGACCTTGCCCTTGATGATCGTCCACCAGTTCCCGGCGCCGCGGACGGTGACCTTGTCGACGACGATGTGGCGGTTGACCTGGTACGTGCCCGGCGGGATGAACACCGACCAGCCGATCCGTTGCGCCGCCGCGATGGTCCGCTCGATCGCGGGCGCGGCGTCGTGCCGGCCGGTGGCGTCGGCGCCGAACAGCCGCACATCCAGGGAACGCGCGGGCTGCTTCAGCGGTGCTTTCACCAGCTCGAAGTCGGCGAGGTCGAGCACATACCAAGCGGCGTTAGTCTTCTTGGGTACGGCGAACCGGACGCGGTCGCCGGCCTGGTACGTCCGGTCGAGCAGGAGCCGCTGCTCGTCGTAGAAGTGGTTCGGCCGGAACGGTTTGGCGACCGGATCCGGCTCGGGCTTCCACCAGCCCGGGTTCGGGTCGACGTTCGGGTCGTTGGAGAACGGATACATCCCGTACAGCCAGGCGTACTCCGACGTCAGGGTCATCGTCCGCTTGTGCTTCCCGTTGACCGTCACGTCCAGCGGCGCCGTGATCCCACCACCAGCAGGTGCGTCCGGGATGCTGTAGCGAAGCGTCAATGCGTTGGTCGGCCGGGTCAGCGTGAACTCGACGTACTGCGAGGATTGGAGGCGTACGGCGGTCCGTCCGGACGCCTCGGCCGGCAGCGTGTAGGCCTCCCGGCTCGGTCCGAGTTTCTCGCCGGTGAAGGAGGCGTTCTCGGCCTCCTGCTCGACGAATGGGACGTCCGCTCCACGCCCGGCGACGAGCGCCGGATCGAGTCCGGCGCGGGTGATCCGCGGGGCCGGGCGAGTGGCCATCGCGGGGGTGGTGAGGGCGGCACCGAGGAGGGCGGTCGTCAGGGCGACAGCCACGGTGCGGTGTGATCGGGACATAGGCGGATCCCCTCCAGACGAAGCTGCCTGGAGGTTATGCAGACAAACACCTGTCTGCAAGATCTCGACAGAAGAAAGAAAATATCTTCCAACAGGGTCAGCTTGGCGGGCGCATCATGAAGACGTCGATCGGGTCCTCCGCCTCGACGACGAAACCGTGCCGCTCGTAGAGCCGACGGGCCGCGCTGCCCTGAAGAACGTTCAAGCCCACGGTCGCACCCTGGGCGTCGGTCCGGTCCAGCGTCGAGCGCAGGACCGCGGACCCCATCCCGAAGCCTTGGTAGTGCGGCGCGAGGTAGAAGTGCTCCAGCCAGTGCCGGTCGTCGGCCGGCCGGAGTGCGATGCATCCCGCGAACTCGTCGTCGACCGTGATGATCGACGTTTGCTGTCGGGAGAACCCGTCGCGTAACCGCTGCCGCACGCGATGCTCGTCGTACCGCCCGAGGCGCTCCAGATCCGGACGCATGACCGTGGCTCGCAGCTCAGCGATCGCCTCGACGTCTGCCGGAACTGCGGTACGCAACCTCCACTCCGTCACTCGGCCGGCAGCTCTACTTGGGGCTCGGGGCGAAGGGCCCGGAGCCAGAGTTCGGTCTGGGCGATGTGGGCGGACGCGGCGGTGGCGGCGGCCGCGGGGTCGCGGGTCGCGATGGCGGCGAGGATGGCGCGGTGGCCGCGGTCGCTGGTCTGCTTGATCGCGTCGAAGTCCGCGCCGGGCTCGAAGATGCGGTAGTGACCACCCCGCCCGCGGATCACGCCGGTCAGGGCGGTGACGGTCGGGTTGCCCCCCGCCGTACAGATCGCGCCGTGGAACTCGGCGTCGAGGTGCTGGATCTCGGTCGCGTCGGTGGTCGCCTCGAGGCGGTCGAGGATGTCGCTCAGCCGCGCCTCCAGGTCGGGGTCCTGGCGGGCCGCGGCCGAGGCGGTGGCGTGGGACTCGAGCACCCGCCGGACCTCGAGCAGTTGGAGGACGCCTTCGAGTGGGATCAGTTCGACCGACAGCGAGAACCGGCTGATGATCTCGGCCGGGTCCAGCGCCGAGACGTACGTGCCGGAGCCGTGCCGCGACTCGATCACGCCGAGCGCGGCCAGCGACCGGGCCGCCTCGCGCAACGAGCTGCGCGACACCCCGAGGTGGTCGCACAACTCGGGCTCCGGCGGGAACTTGGCCCCCGGGCCGAGCTCGCCGGACGCGATCATCTGCCGCAGGCCGGTCAGCGCCTTGTCCGTGGCTGCCATCGCTGCCTCCCTCCGCTCGGACAATTCCTGACAAAGAGTAAGTCCTCAGACCACTCGCGGTCACATTCTGGACGCTGCCGCCTACCGATCGGCACTAGCTGGGTAATTCGTCAGATGTCCGACGCCCTTACGGCGCAGAGAAATGCCTGCAGATCCCGCGCTTGCCAGCGCTTCGCCGCGACCTGCCGGTACGACGTCCCGTCCGCGGCAGCTGCGCCCGTCACCCAGACCGTCGTCATTCCGCGCTCGTGCGGGAGCGCGAGGTTCACCTCGAGGTCGTCGAACATCGCGGCCCGGAGGGGATCGATGCCGAACAGGCTCAGGAACGCGTCCAGGCTCTCCGGGTAGGGCTTCGGGATCAGGTCGCCGGCGAGGATGTCGAAGACGCCGTCGATGGCGGCGGTGAGGCCGAGACGGCCCAGCGCCTGCTCCGCGTGGTACGCCGAGCCGTTCGTGTAGACGAAGCGCCGGCCGGGGAGGGCTTCGAGGACCGCCGCGAGTTCGAGGTTCGGGCCGATCACCGAGTAGTCGAGCCGGCGCTCGAAGTCGAGGAACTCGTGCGGGTCGATGCCGCGGGTGACCATCGCACCGCGCAGGGACGTGCCGTGGCCGGCGACCAGCTCGGCCTGGATCTGCCGGGCGCCGATGAGATCGGTCCCGTAGAAGCCGGCGAGCGCCGAGAGGATGCCGTCGGTGAGCTGCGCCGCGAGCGCCGACTCCGCGGGATACAGCGTGTTGTCGAGATCCAGGACCCAGGTGTCGATGTCCGCCAGCACCCGACCAGAGTAGTGACAGACTGAAAGCTGGCATCGATGGGAGGACGGGAGAACGTGGCGACTGCGCTCATCACCGGGCCGACGAGCGGGATCGGCCGGGCCTTCGCGAACAAGCTGGCGCTGGAGGGGTACGACCTGGTGCTGGTGTCGCGGGACGAGGCGCGGCTGAAGGAGGTCGCGGCCGACCTCACCCGGCTGCACGGGGTCGCCTGCGAGGTGCTGGCCGCGGACCTGACCGATGCCGACGACCTGGCCCGGGTCGAGGAGCGGTTCCGGACCGGGCCGATCGAGGTGCTGGTGAACAACGCCGGCTTCGGGCAGAGCAAACCCTTCTGGGCGAACCCGATCGAGGTCGAGGAGAAGCAGCTCGACCTGCTGGTTCGCGTCGTCCTGCGGCTCACGCATGCCGCCGTACTCCCGATGATCGAGCGGGCATCCGGTGCGGTGATCAACGTGTCGTCGGTGTCCGGGTTCTTGCAGCGCGGTAGCTACAGCGCGCACAAGTCGTGGGTCACGAACTTCACCGCCGGGCTGGCGGTCGAGCTGCGGTCGAAGGGTGTCGCCGTGATGGCGCTGTGCCCGGGGTTCGTCCACACCGAGTTCCACGAGCGGATGGGGATGGACAAGACGATCATCCCGTCGTTCCTGTGGCTGGATGCCACCGATCTGGTCAACGATGCCTGGAAGGACCTCATGCGCGGCAAGGCCGTCTCCATCCCCAGCCGCCGCTACAAACTCATCGTGGCCGCCTTCCGCTACACGCCACGCTCCCTCATCGCCGCCCTGTCCACCGTGGGGCTGGACGGGCGGCGCCGCGCTTGACCCCGCGCTTGGCCGGCTGGGAGTCCGGGCGGAGCGACTCGTAGAGGGTCTTGGTGAGAGCGGTGGCGAAGGTGTTCTGCTCTTCCTCGAGCGGCTGGACACCGGTGAAGTTGACTTCGAAGCCGCGCTGGAAACACGCGCCGAACAGCAGCGCGGCCGAGGCCTCCACGTCGGCGCCGCGCCGGACCCTGCCGAGCTTCTGCTCCTCGCGGAGGTAGTGGATCAGGCCCTCCTGCGCCTTGTGCGGGCCCGCGTTCAGCTCCTGCATCCGGCGCCGGTGTGCGGCGAGCAGGTCGGCGGACGAGAACAGTGACACCAGGATCGGGAACCCGTCGACATAGAAGTCGATCGCGGTCCGGCTCAGGCGGGTGAGGTTCGCCCGGACCGTGCCAGTGCCGGGGTTGCCGATCAGCTCCTTCAGGGAGCCGGGCAGTGTGGGCATCCGTTCGTGCAGGACGGCAAGCAGGATCGCGGCCTTGTCGGCGAAATGCTTGTACAGGGCGGCCTCGGAGTACCCGGCGACCTGAGCGATCGACTTGGTCGTTGCGCGCGCGAACCCCTGCGTCCGCATCACCTCCGCGGCCGCGTCCAGGATGTCGTCCCTGGTGCCCACGTGGCCCTCCTCCCGCCGGCAGCAGCTTACCTTGACAGGTTGGTGAGTGTTCACTAACCATGGTGAGTGAGTGTTTACTAACCAGGAGGATCAACGATGAAGCTGGTGGTGTTCGGTGCGTCGGGGCGGATCGGGACCGAGGTGGTGCGACAAGGCGTGGCCGCCGGGCATCAGGTGACCGCGGTCGTGCGCGAGGGCTCGACGATGGAGGTCCCGGCCCCGGTAGGTGCTGGACCGGTACGCACCGCTGGTGCCGCTGAGCTCGTGACTGCTGATGTGATGGACACGGCGGCGATCGCAGGCGTGGTGGCTGGGCATGATGCTGTCTTGTCGGTGCTCGGTCCGCGGGGGACCGGACCGACGAGCGTACTCACCGATGGCGCGCGGAGTGTGGTGCGGGCAATGAGGGAGACCGGCGTACGACGTCTGCTCGTCGTAAGCGTGGCCGGGATTCACAGCACCGGGGACGATCCGCTCACAAAGTACGTGGTGAAGCCGATTCTTCAGCGGATTCTGCGGGAGTCGTTCGCCGATGCCCGGCGGATGGAGGAGCTTGTCCGGGGCAGCAACGTCGACTGGACGATCGTCTGTCCGCCGCGATTGACCAACGGTGGCGCGAAGGGTGCCGTTCGCAGCAACACCGAGGGAACGGTGCGTGGTGGGTTCACCATCGCACGCACAGATGTTGCGACGTATCTGCTCCGCGCAGTCGACGACCCGGCTGTCACCCGGAAGACCGTTGTGATCGCACATTGACCAAGCCGTGCCGCCGCCCACCTGGGCTGACGCCGGACTAACGTGAGCTGGGGTGGCCGTTCTGCTGGATGTGTGAGTGATGGGCGGCTGAGACCTGCAGGGCGACAGGAGGTGTCGGTCCAGGACGCTGGTCGGTGGAGGCATTCACGCCTGAAATCGGCAGGCCCGGCCGGGGCTAGGGCTACACCTCCTGTCGATCTGCACGTCCCAGCCTCCAGTGGCACAAGCTGTCTCGGGTCACCGGATCCGGGTCCGGCCTCCGACCAGGACGCGGCAGGCTGGCCATCACCCGCCCATTGAGCAGGAGACCGAGCTGGATCACAGCTTTTCGGCGACCTCCGTCAGGACGGCGAGGGTTGTGGTGACCAGCGGGTGGTCGGCCCGGCTCTGGCGGATGGCGGCGTACACGCGCCGGGTGGGAACGGGTTCGGGGAGCGGACGGATGACCGCGAGGGTCGGCGCCGGTACGGCGAGACGGGGGACGAGCGAGACACCACCGCCGGCAGCGACCAGGGCGGCGACGGCCCGGAAGTCGTCGGACTGATGGACGACTCGCGGCTGGAAGCCGGCCTGCTCGCACGCCAGCAGTACGACGTCCCGGATCGGGTTGCCGGGCGCCGTCATCACCCAGTCGTCGCCCGCGAGCAGTGAGAGCTCGATCGTGTCGTGCGCCGCGGCCGGGTGCGTCGGCGGGAGGACGGCGACGAACGGCTCGGCGTACAAGGGGATCCGGATCAGGCGCTGGTCGTCGGGGCGGGGTGAGCCGCGGTGCTCGACCGCGATCGCGATGTCGGCGTCGCCGTCGAGCAACTGGGTGATGCCTTGATGGCCTTCGGCGTCGCGGACGACGAGGGACAGGCCGGGGCTGGTCTCGCGGAGGCGGGTCAGAGTGGGGGCGACGAGGAGGCTGATCGCGGTCGCGAACGCGGTGACGCGGACCTCGCCGGTGGTGCCGTTCGCGTACTGGCGCATCGCGTCTTCGGCGCGTTCGACCTCGGTCAGGATGGTGTCTGTGTGGGCGAGGAGCAGGCGGCCGGCCGAGGTGATCGCGACCCGGCGGCCGCGGCGTTCGAGCAATTCCTGGCCGACTTCGGATTCCAGGGCGGCCAGTTGCTGGGAGACCGCTGAGGGCGTCAGGTGCAGCACCTCGGCGGCCGCGGTCACGGTCCCGTGGTCAGCCAGCGCGCGCAACACCCGCAGGCGTCGTACCTCGATCACGGACCTCAGCTTCGCACAGCTGATCGGCCGGCCGGTCCGAAGTGACCAGCGTCAGTTTGGCCGGCGCCACTTCAATGACCGGGTTGCGTTGCAGGAGCCGTCGCAGAGCGCGGAGTGGGTGGCGGGGCGGGGCGTGCGGGCGGACGCGCGCGTCCGGCATGGCGGAGTGAGTCTCCTCGTGCATCGTCTTGATCACGGAGAACGGTACGTATTGCATGATGGTTCCTTTCGACTCTTCGACAGTAGGAACCAGGACCTTCATACGTCCAATGAAAGTTCTTCGCAGAGTTGATGCGTATGGTGCATGATCGTGGGTATGGAACTGCGGCAGCTCAGATCCTTCGTGGTGGTGGCCGAAGAGATGAACGTGGGCCGGGCGGCAACCCGGCTGCATCTCACCCAGCCGTCGCTCAGCCGGCAGATCGCCGCCCTGGAGCACGATCTGGGTGTCGAACTGTTCGCGCGGGTCCGACGCCGATTCGTGCTGACCGCGGCCGGGGCGACGTTCCTGGTCGAAGCGCAGGATCTGCTCCGGCGGTCGGACGAGGCGGTACGCGCGGCGCAGCGAACCCAACGGGGTGAGCTCGGGACGCTGCGGCTGCGGTTCGTCCAGTCCGCGACCCACGAGGCCTTGCCGCGGCTGCTTGGTGCGTTCCGCGACGCCTATCCGGAAGTGGTGCTGGATCTGGAGACGATGACGACTCTCAACCAGACGGAGGCGCTGCGGGACGGCCGCATCGACGTCGGCCTGCTCCGGCCGAACGCCCCGGCGCCGGTCAGTGCAGGTGGGAAGCGGGGCGGCGGAGGGGACGGCTCGCTGGGTGATGGGACGGTCGTCGTACAGCTCGCACCGGGGCTGGCCTCGCGGGCGGTCTCGGCGGATCCAGTGGTGGCGGTGCTGCCGGCCCGGCATCGGCTGGCACGGCGGAAGCGGATCCGGCTGGCTGAGCTCGCGGAGGAGGAGTTCGTGTTCTACTCGCGCCCCAGCGGCCCGGCGGTGTACGACACGATCGTCGGGTTCTGCCGGGCGGCCGGGTTCATGCCGCGGATCGAGCAGGAGGCGGCCGACGTACAAACGATCGTGTCGCTGGTCGCCGCCGGCCTCGGGGTCTCGCTGCTGATCAGCCCGACCCCGCTGACCAACCCGGACGCGGTCGTTTACCGCGATTTGTCCGACGACCTACCACCGTGGCAACTCTCCGTAGCCTGGTCCCCGGACAACCGCTCCCCAGTCTTGGCCCGCTTCCTCGACCTCCTCTAACCCACCCGGCCCCCGCACGCACTGGCTGCACACCCGCACCCGGCGTCAGCCTCGCCACCCGCACGTTCGGCAACTCGCCGCGGTAGGCGGCGGGCCGCTCGCGTCATGTGATGGGTTGACCTACCAGACGGTGGGTTAGCGCCCCGGAATCCGGTACGCCAACCCACCATCTGGTAGGTCAGCCCATGAGATGGGTCGCTCGGGACAGGTCTGCGCCGACACACAGCGCCGGGCGGGCTGGGCGGCGGGGTCAGCCGAAGATGTCTGGGTCGCCGCCGGTGCGGACGCCGGTTTCCAGGTCCGCGATGGCGGCCATGTCGTCGTTGTCGAGCTGGAAGTCGAAGACGGCGAAGTTCTCCCGGATCCGGCTCGGGGTCTTCGACTTCGGGATCACCACGGTGCCGAGCTGCAGGTGCCAGCGGATCACCACCTGCGCGGGCGTCTTGCCGTGCTTGTCGGCGAGCGTCTGCAAGGCCGGCTGTCGAGAGCAGCTCGCCCTGCGCCAGCGGGCTCCACGCCTCGGTGACGATGTCGTTCTCCGCGTTGAACGCACGCAGTTCGTCCTGCGGCAGCGCCGGGTGGAGCTCGATCTGGTTCACCGCCGGGCGGATCGTGGTCTCCTCGAACAGCCGCCGCAGGGCCGGCTCGTGGAAGTTCGACACCCCGATCGCGCGCACCCGCTTGTCGGCGTACAACTGCTCGAACGCCTTCCAGGTGTCGACGTACTTGTCCCGCTTCAGCGACTGCCAGTGGATCAGGTACAGATCGACGTACTCCAGCCCGAGCGTCGAAAGGCTGGTGTCGAACGCCTTCAGCGTGCTGTCGTAGCCCTGGTCGTTGTTCCACACCTTGGTGGTGATGAACAGTTCGTTCTGCGGCAGGCCCGACGCGGCGATCGCGCGCCCGACACCGGCCTCGTTGGCGTAGGCGGCCGCGGTGTCGATGTGCCGGTACCCGGCCTCGAACGCGGTCGTGACGACGTCGGTGACGATCTCGTCCTCGACCTGCCAGACCCCCAGGCCCAGCTGCGGGATCTCGACGCCGTTGTCCAGAGTGATGGTGGGAACTGTGGTCATCTGCCCATTCCACTCGGCCGAAGGGTTCTGGCCCAGTCATCCGACATGTGACAACAACCTCATTAACCGCTCGTAACCACTTGATAGGTCGTCGCATCGGGCTCCAGGAACCGCAGCAGGGCGGTCCCTTCCCGCTCCAATTCGGTCAGCGTCTTCTTCAGCGTCCGCCCGAACGGCGCCAGGGTGAGAGTCGCCACACCACGCTTATTGTCGGCCGTCCACAGCCCGGCGACCAGGCCGTCGACGGTGTACGTCGCCTTGACCCGAAGGTTCTTGGTGTACACGGCCGGCTTGTGCTCGTCCGCGATGATCCGCTCCCGTTTCGCGTGCGAGAGCAGCAGATTGTCGAACTCGGGCAGGAACCGCACCGGCACCGCGGTGTCCGGATCCGGCCGTGGCGCATCGGGTACGTCGTACAACGTCTTGCCGGCCTCGTCGGTGAAGGTCTCCAGCTCCAGCGCGTCGAACAACGGCTTGGCCTTCTGCAGCCCCGACCACGTCTGGAAGTCCGCTGGCGTGGCCGGCCCGAAGGCGGCCAGATACCTGGTGACAAGTTCCTGGGGTTCGGCCTTGGTGTGGAGCTTCGCGCCCAGCCAGTCCTCCGCCGGGGTGAACCGCGCGTTCGCGGACCAGCTCCACCGGGCGTCCGTCGGGTACATCACCAGCGGCACCAGCATCCGCGTGCAGTACCCCAGCGCCCGCTCGTTCACCCCCGGGAACTGCTGCTGCAGCGCGTCCCGCACCTCGGTGAACGTCAACGGCTCCTTCGCCAGCAACTTCTTCGCCGCCGCTACGACCTTCGCCGGCTCCAGTCCCTCGCCCCGGTCGCCGAGCACCTTCAACCCCGCCTCGAGCACCGGCGCCACCGTGGTCCGGAATCGCAGGAAGTCCGCAGCCGTCACCAGATGCAACGTCCCCCGGAACAGAGTCGCCCGCACCACGTCCCGCTCCACCACCGCCTGATCGAGGTCCGGCTCCGTAAAGCCGTCGATCCGCGACCACAACCCGACGTACGGATGCTTGGGCTCCTGCCCCTGCATCCCGACCAGCCGCCCGACCGCTTCCACGCCGGACACGTCGGCCCGCTCGACCAGCATCTGTCGGGCCAACGTCGCCCGATTCACCGCCCGCGCACTCATCAGCACCATGCAGGCATCCTGCCGGATTCGGCCGACAACGTCAGGCCGGCCCGGTCTCGATCGATCCGGGCCGGTGCACTGTGCTGACGGTCAGGGCTTGCGGGCGACGCCGACCCAGAGGCTGCACATCACGTCGTTGAACTCGTCCTTGGCGACCATCGCCTCGGTCTCGGCGTCCGGGTGCCAGCGGAACGGGGCGGACACTCCGGGCTCGACCAGCTCGAGGCCGTCGAAGAACCGGGTGACCTCTTCCTTGCTGCGGACCTGGGCGTCGCCGCCGTCCGCCTTGTAGACCTGGATCGCCCGCTCCCACAGGTCGGGCGCGAAGTCCGGCGTGCAGTGCGAAAAGATCAGCAACGACCCCGGTGCGAGCGGGTCGACCAGCTGCTTGACCAGGTCGTACGGCTTGAGCGCGTCGGGCAGGTAGTGGAACACGCCGACCAGGCTCAGGGCGACCGGCTTGCTCAGATCCAGCAGGTCCTTGACCTCTTCCGAGCCGATGATCGACTGCGGGTCGGTCACGTCGGCCTCGAGGTACGCCGTCCTGCCCTCCGGCCGGCTGGTCATCAGGGCGCGGGAGTGGGACAGCACGATCGGATCGTTGTCCGCGTAGACGACATGCGCCGAAGGCACGACCTCCTGCACGACCTCGTGCAGGTTGGGGCTGGTCGGGATGCCGGTGCCGACGTCGAGGAACTGGGTGATGCCCTGCTCGGCGGCGTAACGGGCGGCGCGATGCATCCACATCCGGTTCGACAACGCGGCGGTACGGAACCCTGGGAAGGCTTCCAGCAGGTGCTCAGCCGCCTGCCGGTCGACCGCGAAGTTGTCCTTGCCATGCAGGAAGTAGTCGTAGACACGGGCGGGATGTGGCCGGTCCATGTTGAGCCGCTCGGTCATGGTGACTTCTTCGCCTTCGGCCATCGATGAACTCCCTGCTCCGTTGCGGTTCGGCCTGCAGGAAGAGCGTAGCGGATGAGCGACGGCACGTGATCGCGACCACGGCAGGCTTTGCCCGAATCAAAGGTTGGCACCAGACCGGGGTAGACCAGTACGACGAGATCAGGCCAGGGTGGCGCGGGCCTCGATGAAGGCGGCGATGGCGCGTTCGACGTCCTGGGTGGAGTGAGCGGCGGAGAGCTGGACGCGGATGCGGGCCTTGCCGTGCGGTACGACGGGGTAGGAGAAGCCGATCACGTAGATGCCGAGGTCGAGAAGCTTGTCCGCGAGGCGGCCGGCCTGGGCGGCGTCGCCGATCATCACCGGCGAGATCGGGTGGTCGCCGGGGAGGACGTCGAAGCCGGCCTCGGTCATCTTGGCGCGGAACAGTTTGGTGTTCGCGGCGAGTTTGTCGCGCAGGTCGCTCGAGCCACCGATGAGTTCGAGCGCCTTCAGCGAGGCGGCGGTGACGGACGGCGCCAGGGAGTTCGAGAAGAGGTACGGGCGGGAGCGCTGGCGGAGCAGTTCGACGATCTCACGGCGACCGGAGACGTAGCCGCCGGACGCACCGCCGAGCGCCTTGCCGAGGGTGCCCGTGACGACGTCGACGCGGTCCTTCACACCGAAGAGCGACGGCGTACCGGCGCCGTCCGCGCCGACGAAGCCGACCGCGTGGGAGTCGTCGACCATGACCAGGGCGTCGTACCGCTCGGCCAGGTCGCAGATCTCGTCGAGGGGAGCGACGTATCCGTCCATGGAGAAGACGCCGTCGGTCGCGATCAGCCGGTAGCGCGCGTCGGCGGCGTCCTTGAGCTGGGCCGCCAGGTCGGCCATGTCGCGGTTCTTGTACCGGTACCGCTTGGCCTTGGACAGCCGGACACCGTCGATGATGCTCGCGTGGTTGAGCTCGTCGGAGATGATCGCGTCCTCGGCACCGAGCAGGGTCTCGAACAGACCGCCGTTCGCGTCGAAGCAGGAGCTGTAGAGGATCGTGTCCTCGCTGCCGAGGAAGGTGCTCAGGGCACCTTCCAGGTCCTTGTGGATCTGCTGGGTGCCGCAGATGAAGCGCACCGACGCCATCCCGAAGCCCCAGCGGTCCAAGGCCTCCCGGGCCGCTGCGACCACCTCGGGGTGGTCGGCCAGGCCGAGGTAGTTGTTCGCGCAGAAGTTCAGCACCTCGTTGCCAGAGGCAACAGAGATCACCGACTGCTGGGGTGAGGTGATCACCCGTTCGGACTTGTACAGCCCGGCGTCCCGGATCTCGCCGATGGTCGCCGTCAGGTCGTCCCGCATCCGCCCGAACATCAGTGCTTCTCCTCCAGGGATTCCGCTGTCCAGTCCATGATGACCTTGCCGCATTGCCCCTGCCGGGCCACGTCGAAGGCCTGCTCGAAGTCGCCGTACCCGAACCGGTGGGTGATCACCGGCGTCAGGTCCAGGCCGCGTTCGAGCATCACCGACATCGAGTACCAGGTCTCGAACATCTCCCGGCCGTAGATGCCCTTGATCGTCAGCATGTTGAGCACCACCGTGCTCCAGTCGATCGCGATCTCGTCCGACGGCAGGCCGAGCATCGCGACCTTCCCGCCGTGCGTCATGTTCGCGAGCATGTCCCGCAGTGCGGCCGGCTGCCCGGACATCTCCATCCCGACGTCGAACCCTTCGCGCATGCCGAGGCTCTGCTGCGCCTCCGCGATGCTGTCCGCGCCGACGTTGACCGCCCGGGTGACGCCGATCTTGCGGGCCAGGTCGAGCCGGTACTCCGACAGGTCCGTGATCACCACGTTCCGCGCACCGGCGTGCAGCGCCACCGCCGCGGCCATCACTCCGATCGGCCCGGCGCCGGTGATCAGCACGTCCTCGCCGACCAGCGGGAATGACAGAGCCGTGTGTACGGCGTTGCCGAACGGATCGAAGATCGCGGCGACGTCCAGGTCGACCGGGTCCCGGTGCACCCACGCGTTGCTCGCGGGCAGAGCGACGTACTCCGCGAAGGCGCCCGGCACCTGGACGCCGAGGCCGCGGGTCTTGATGCACAGGTGCCGGCGACCGGCCCGGCAGTTGCGGCAGCGGCCGCAGACCAGGTGGCCCTCGCCGCTGACCACGTCACCCACCGCGACGTCGCGGACACCGACGCCGACCTCGACCACCTCACCGCAGAACTCGTGCCCGGTCACCATCGGCACCGGCACGTTCCTCTGCGCCCAGTGGTCCCAGCTCTGAATGTGCAGATCGGTGCCGCACAACCCCGTCCGGAGCACCTTGATCAGCACCTCGTCGGCCTCGATCTTCGGCTCCGGAACGTCCTGCAACCACAGACCGGGCTCAGCCTCGGCCTTCACGAGCGCCTTCATGTCCACATCGTCGTCCCGGGCAACCACCGGCGTCCATCGACACCTCGTGCACAGCCTTTACAGATCGTCTGCATCCTTGTCGGCGCCCGCCTCAAATGGGGCTTCTTCAGCTCGATGTGAGAGTGGTGGCTGGTCTGCCGTGCCGTGATCGGTGGCGAGTACCGCACCTGGTGACTTGAGACAGCCGGTGGTGGTGCGGCGGTGGGGTCGTGCTCGGGCGGATCGCAGCGATCTCGGACAGGTGGTGGGGACCGCGGACACCGGATCAGGTGTCCACGGTCCCGCCTTGGTGTCCGCGGTCCGCAACTGCTCGCCGGCATGACTGGTCCGCGGGTGTGGATGGTGGCTCGGCGTGCCCGGTCGACAGGAGGTGTCCGTCCCCGGCCCAGCGCGCCGGGGCCAACTTCAGGCGTGAATGCCTCTACTCGACACCATTCCGGACCAACACCTCCTGTCGACCTGCACCCGACCGACCACACTCACCTCACCCACACATCCAGCACAAGAGCCGGATATCCCCTGAACTGGTGCCTTCCCCCGGCACGCCGGGGGAGAACCCTGCACTCGCGGGGATATGCCGGCCGTCTTGTCCGGCCGTCCTTTCCGCCGTGCGGCTGCCTCGCATCGTCATGATCGGTCCCTTTGTGCACGAGATCCGTACGGCGACGGGCTCGGCGTACGCATCTGGTGCACAAAGTCGACGCCGCTGTGGCCCGGATTGGGCACCCACGGAGACGAGACAAGAGCCGGACATCCCGTCGAAATGGCCGTGCGGCCGGCGGAGTTGGTGCCGGGGTGGGTGACTCGGGGGTCCTTTAAGCTCAAGGCCTATGAGCTACGACCGGGACGGACTGCTGGAGCAGGTCAAGGGGAAGGCCATCGTGCACGGCCGGGTGACGCTGGCGTCGGGGAAGGAAGCCGACTACTACGTCGACCTGCGCCGGATCACGCTGGACGCGGCCGCCGCGCCGCTGATCGGCCCGGCGATGCTCGAACTGACCGAGGACCTCGAGTACGACGCTGTCGGTGGACTGACGCTCGGTGCCGACCCGATCGCGATGTCGATGCTGCACGCGGCCGCCGAACAACACCGTCGGCTCGACGCGTTCGTCGTACGCAAGGCCGAGAAGGCGCACGGCCTGCAGCGGCGGATCGAGGGGCCGGACGTGAAGGGCCGCCGGGTACTCGCGGTCGAGGACACCTCGACCACCGGCGGGTCGGTGCTCACCGCGGTCGAGGCGCTGCGCGAGGCCGGGGCCGAGGTGGTCGCGGTCGCGGTGATCGTGGACCGCTCGACCGGGGCGAAGGAGAAGGTCGAGGCGGAGGGCCTCGAGTACCGGGCCGTGTTCGGGCTCGAGGACCTGGGTCTCGCCTGATGCAGGGCAGCACTCTCCTCATCATTCTGCTCGCCGTCCTGGTCGGCGGCGGCATTTTCTACTTCAACTACATCGCCGCGAAGAAGCGGCGCGAGTTGTTCGCCGGGGTTGCCGCGCAGAACGGCTGGTCGTACCTGCCGTCGAACAACGTGCTGGCCGGGCAGTGGTCCGGTACGCCGTTCCAGACCGGTGACAACTGGCAGGTCCGGAACGTGCTCTCCGGTGCGTTCAACGGCCACCAGATGGTTGCCTTCGACTACAGCTACCAGACGCACACGACCGACTCGCACGGCCGGCGTACGACGACCACCCACAAGTTCGGCGTGGTCGTGCTGCAGCTGCCGGGCGCGCTGCCGCATCTGGAGGTGACCCACGAGGGGATCTTCGGAGGGGCGGTGGCGAACGCCTTCGGGTTCCGCGACATCCAGTTCGAGAGCGACCGGTTCAACCGGGCGTTCCGGGTGAAGGCGGACGACGAGCGGTTCGGGCACGCGGTGGTGACGCCGCGGATGATGGAGCTCCTGCTGGCCCGCGGCGAGATCGGCTGGCGGATCGAGGGCAACTCCCTGGTCGGCTGGGACAAGGGCGCCCACAATCCCACCGAGATCATGAACCGTCTCGCCCTGCTGCAGCAGATCCTCGAGCAGGTCCCGCCGTACGTCTGGCGCGACTACGCCGGCGTCGACCCGCGGAACCGCTGATCCCGCCGTCCGTTCGGACCGATCGCGGACCCGGCTACCCGTAGAGTCGCAGGCAGCACTACCGACACTCGGGAGCAGGGAATGACTTTCGTCATCATTGCGGTCGTCGTGATCGTCGTGATTCTCGCGATCGCGCTGATCACCTCGTACAACCGGTTCGTCAAGCAGCGGAACCTGATCCAGGAGTCCTGGCGGCAGATCGACGTCGAGTTGCACCGCCGGTACGACCTGATCCCGAACCTGGTCGAGACCGTCCGGGCGTATGCCGCGCACGAGCGGCACGTGTTCGAGGAGGTCGCCCGACTGCGTACCCAGGCCGTCAACGTGCAGAGCGCGACCCCGGAGCAGCGGGCCGCCGCGGAGGGTGAGCTGTCCGGCGCGCTGCGTCAGATGATGATCTCGGTCGAGGCCTACCCGCAGCTCCAGTCGAACCAGAACTTCCTCGGCCTGCAGCGCGAGCTGACCGACACCGAGGACCGGATCGCAGCCGGCCGGCGCTTCTACAACGCCAACGTGGGCGACTACAACACCCGGATCGAGGCGTTCCCGTCGAACGTGATCGCGGGCGCGTTCAAGTTCGACAAGGCCGGCTACTTCGAGGTGAAGGACGAGCAGGTCCGCTCGGTCCCGCAGGTCTCGTTCGGCACGATCGGCTCGGTCGCGGGCGAGCAGGCGCCGCCGCAGATGCAGCCGGGGGCGCCGTCCTCGGGCCAGATCCACCCGCAGATGCCGGGTGACCAGGGCAACTACCAGGGCCAGCCGCAGTTTCCGGGCTACCAGCAACAACCGAGCCAGGGCCAGTCGCAGTACCAAGGCCGGCCGGGGCCACCGGTGGGCGGCCCGCCTGCGGGTTCCCCCGCACCGCAGGACGGACAGCCGCCGTTCACCGGTGGCCAATAGGCACTGGTTCCCCGTAATTCAGGACCCCCGACCCGAACTCCCTGCCAGTGCCAGACCCGGTTGTGACGGCGGTCAAGTCGCCACTTCCGGGTCTGCCTCCCCCCGGTACCTCTGTCAACACTGCCGCAGTGAGATACATCCGGCGTACATCGGTCTTCCCGTCGGGTCGGGCCGGATGCCACGATAGGTCGGTTCCAGAGTGGAGAGGTCAGCGCGAGTGGACAGTCTGAGGTACGGGATCCTCGGACCTCTGCGGCTAGTCCACGTCCCGGGCCAGCCGCTGAAGGCCGCGAAACCACGTCAGTTGCTGGCGACGCTGCTGCTGCACCCTAACCGGTTCGTCTCGACCGATCTGATCGCCGACGCACTCTGGGAGACCAGCCCGCCACGCTCCGCGACCGCGAACATCCGCACCTACGTCCGGGCGCTGCGCAGGGTCCTGCAGGAGGCCGGGCTGCCCGCGCCGATCGACACCTCGGCCGCCGGATACAGCATCGGGGTCGGCGTCGACGAGCTCGACGCCAGCATGTTCGAGTCGCTGCTGGCCGAAGGCGGCCACCTCCGCGACGCCGGTGATGGCCGCCAGGCGATGCAGGTGCTCTCCCGGGCGTACTCGCTCTGGCGCGGTCGCCCGCTCGAGGACCTGTCCATCCCCGCCGCCTGGGAAGGCTCGATCGCCCGCCTGGAGGCACAGCACCGCGGCCTGGTCGACAGTCTGCTCGACCTGCGGCTCGAGTACGGCGACGCGAGTGGAGCCGCCGTACTGCTCAGTGCACGACTCACGGACGATCCGTACGACGAGCAACTCTGGCGCCGGCTGGTCGACGCCCTGCTCGCCGCCGGCCGGGTCGGTGAAGCCCGCGCGGCGTACGCCAAGGCCGTGCAGACCCTCGCCGACGAGCTCGACATCAAGCCCGGCCCGGAGCTCGAGGCCGCCGGCGCCCGCGCCGAGAACGGCCGCTCCGCCAACTGGCCGAATCCAGGCATCCCATCGGCCCGTACGACGGAACGCCCGGGACCGGATGTCGGCGTTCCGCAGGGCGGATGGGATGCGCCGGAACTGACCGATCCGCAGCGTCCACCGAGTCAGCTGCCGCTCGACCTGGCAGACTTCAGCGGCCGGCAGGGACATCTGGAGAAGTTGCGGGATCTCGTCTGCGGTCGCGACCCGGTGCGCCCGCCGATCGCCGTCATCTCCGGAGCACCGGGGACCGGGAAGACGTCACTCGCCGTACGGCTCGGGCATCTGGTCCGGGAGTCGTTCCCGGACGGGCAGATCTACCTGGACATGCACGGTGCGACGCAACCCCGGGATCCGGCCGCGGCACTGACCGATCTGCTGCTCAGCCTCAACCTGCCGGACTTCGCGATCCCCACCGATCCCGAGCGCCGGTCGGCACTGCTGCGATCCGAGTTGGCCAGCCGCCGGGTGCTGATCATCCTCGACGACGTCGCCACGGCTGGTCAGGTCACTCCGCTGATGCCGGGCACGGGGGCCTCGGCGGTCGTCGTCACCAGCCGCAACCGGCTGATGGATCTGGCCGGCGCGGACAGCGTGCCGCTCGACACGTTCGACGACAGCGAAGCTGCCGACCTGCTCTCGTCGGTGGCCGGTGCCGGCCGCGTCGATCCGTCGTCGCCCGAGGCGGAGGAGATCCTCACAGCCTGTGCGAACCTGCCGCTGGCGATCCGGATCGTCGGCAGCCGGCTGGCCCAGCGCCCCGACCTCAGCGCCCGTGAGCTCGCGCGGCGGCTGCGCGACGAGTCCTCGCGGCTGGACGAGCTGAGCATCGGCGAGCTCGCCGTACGCACGAGCGCGGACCTGAGCTACGGCGCGCTCAGCCCGGAAGAGGCCCGGTTGTATCGCCTGATCGGCCACTTCGCCGTGGGCGTCTTCTCGGCGCGGGCGCTGGAGGCGGTCGCGTCGCCGGCCTCGGTACGACGAAGCCTCGACCGGCTGATCGAAGTCAACCTGGTCCGGATCAGCTCGGTCGACCACCGCGGGACGGCACGCTATCGGGTCCACGACCTGCTGCGTCTGCACGCCCTCGCTGTCGGCGACGAAGAGCAGAAGGCGCAGGCGGTCCGGGACGTGGAGGCTGTGCTCGACGCCATCCTGAACAAGATCCGCCGGGCCAACAACGCCCTGGACTTCGAGTACTTCGGCGTCCTGGAGCACACCGGCCCGCTCACGGCTCCGGATCCGTCGCCGTTCACCGAGACCGACGCGATCGCGTGGTTCGACAGTGAGCGCAGCACGTTCGTTCCCGCGATTCGGGCCGCGGCGCAGAACGGGCTGCATGAGTACGGCTGGCGGATCGCCGCCGCCTGGGGGCCGTACCTGGACATGCGGGCCGGCTTCGACGACTGGAACGGGTCGCACCAGCAGGGCCTGCTCAGTGCGATCGCCTGTGGCGACCGGCGCGCGGAGGCGATCATGCATCGCAACCTCGGGCAGCTCGCGCTCTACCAGGACGACTGGGACAACGCGTGGCGGCATCTGGACGAGGCAGCCCGGGGGTTCGCCGAGTCCGGCGACCGGCTCGGCGACGGCATCACCGCCGTGGGACTCGGCACCTGGCTGCGCGAACGCGGGCGGCCTGATGAAGGACTGGCGCAGTACGAGAAGGCGATCGAGGCGTTCGTCGAGGTCGGCAGCGCGAACGGCGAGGCGGTCGCGCGGACCGCGGCCGCGTCCATCTGGCTGTCCCGCGACGACACCCTCACGGCCGGGCAGTATCTGGCCAAGGCGTTCCTGCTCGGGGTGCGGCTCGGTGACAAACACCGCGAAGCCAAGGTACGGCGGCGGATCGCGGCGCTCCGTGTTCATCAAGGGCGCTACGACCAGGCGGTGCGCCAGCTGCGGACCTCGCTGGCGATCTTCAACGGGATCGGTGACGACCACTGCGCGGCGTACGCCCGGGCCGAACTGGGCCGCGCGCTGATGGCCCGGGGCGAGGTGGCCGCGGCCCGGAAGATGCTGCTGGACGCGATGGACATCGGTCACCGGCTGGGCGATCGCAGCGTCGAGGGACAGGCCGCGCAGAACCTCGGCAAGCTCTACGTCACCACGGGCAATCTCGACTCCGCCCGGCGTACTCTCGACCGCGCCGCCCGGGTCTGGCAGCAAGCGGGCAACGACGTCCGCGCCGCCGAGTGCAAGCGGGAGCTGGCCGCTTTCGACGCAGGGGTCGCAGCAGGCTGATCACGTTGTGTGCTTGACATTCGCCAATGTACGGCGGGTGTATTCGGCTCGGACAGGATTGGTCCTGCCACGGCACACAGGCCGCGGGTTTCGGGGGAAACGGGGAGGTTACCGATGGCCTGGGGGGAGGTTGCTGTGGAGCGCCCGATCGTTCCGCGGGTGGTGAACCCGCGGGACACGGAGGCGGCGCTGAACTGGCAGCTGGAGCGGGTGGGGTCGACGGCCTGGCAGGACTGGCCGTTGAAGTTCCAGCGAATGGCGTTCGGCTATGCCCAGGACAGCGGCTGGCACGACGGGGCCGATGCGGTGCGGTGGCTCGACCACCACGCTCTGCTGCACGAGGGGGAGGCGCCACGGGGGGCGCTGGTCTGGTACCAGGCGGCAGACCGGGTCCGGGTGGCTTGTGCACTCGGATCCGGTCAGGTGGTCGGCCCGTTGCTCAACGGGGTGGTCGAGATCGCGGACTTCGCTGTGCTCAGCAATGACTGGGTCTGGTCCGAGCCGCACTTCCCGTTCGGACACTGACCTCAGTCGTTGGTTCCGTTGGTGACCGGGTGCTTCGGGGCGGCGTGCTTGGGCGCGTCCGCGGCCGGGGTGGCGTTGCGGGCGCGGCGCTTGGCGAGGACGTACTCGACGACCATCGGGATCAGCGAGATCAGCACGAGCAGGATCAGCGCCGACTCGAGATGGTTGTGGATGAACTTCACGTTGCCGAGCGCGTGGCCGAGCAGCGTGATGCCGGTGGCCCAGAGGACCGCGCCGATGCCGGTCCACAGGAAGAACTTCTTCGGCTCCATCTTGCTGGCGCCCGCCACGACCGTGATGAACGTCCGCACGATCGGCACGAACCGGGCCAGCACCAGCGCGCGCGGGCCGTACCGCTCGAAGAACTCGTGGGTCTGCTCGAGGTACTTCGGTTTCAGGAACCGGGCGTTCGGGTTGGTGAACAGCGTCGTACCGAGCACGCGGCCGATGTAGTAGCCGGAGACGTTGCCCAGGAACGCGGCGACGGTCAGGATCACGCAGGCGAGCCAGAGTGGCACATTAATGGTCCCCGCCGCGATGAACAGGCCAACGGCGAACAGCAGTGAGTCACCGGGCAGAATCGGGAACAGCAACCCGCACTCGATGAACACGACCAGAGCCGTCCCCCAGAGAGCCCAGTCACCCAGCCAGTGCAGCAGGTACTCCGGGTCCATCCAGTTGGGCATCAGCATCGCGACAAGAGGAAGCACGCGGACAGGGTAGCGTCCCAGACTGTGCAGAAGCTGAGTGGCGAGGAGAAGAGCGACCTCCGCGGACCCCGTGAGGCCGACCTTCGGGGGGCCGACCTGGTCGGTCCGAACGAGATCGGGGTCGGCCCGTGGACGGGAGAATGGCCGGACGATCCGCGGCTGGATCCGGAGCTGCTCGCGGCCGGCGACCGGCGGAACGTGGTCGACAGGTACCGGTACTGGAAGCTCGAGGCGATCGTCGCGGACCTCGACCAGCAGCGGAACCCGTTCCACGTCGCGATCGAGAACTGGCAGCACGACCTGAACATCGGTTCGGTCGTCCGGACAGCGAACGCGTTCCTCGCCGCCGAGGTGCACATCGTCGGCAACCGCAAGTGGAACCGCCGCGGCGCGATGGTCACCGACCGCTACCAGCACGTCCGCCACCACCCGCAGCCTCGACGACCTGGCGTCGTACGCCGCTGAGCGTGGGCTGCCCGTGATCGGTATCGACAACCTGCCTGGGGCTGTTCCGCTCGAGACGTTCGAGCTGCCCGCCGAGTGTGTGCTGTTGTTCGGTCAGGAAGGCCCCGGCCTGACTCCCGAGGCCCATGAGTCCTGCAGTGCCGTTCTCTCCATCGCGCAGTTCGGCTCTACCCGCTCCATCAACGCCAGCGCCGCGGCCGCGATCGCCATGCATGCGTGGATCCGGCGGCACACCTTCGGTCAGCAATGATAGGAAGAGCCGATGTGGGCTGATCACGCGATCTGGTGGCAGATCTATCCGCTCGGCTTCACCGGCGCCGAGAAGGACGCCCGGACGACGGTCGTGCATCGCCTGCCCCGGTTGGAGAACTGGCTCGACTATGTGCTCGAGCTTGGTTGCTCAGGGCTCCTACTCGGCCCGGTGTTCGCCTCCGAGACGCACGGCTACGACACTGTGGACCACTTCCGGATCGACCCACGCCTTGGTGACGACGCGGACTTCGATCGGCTTGTCTCGCAGGCCCACGAGCGCGGGCTGCGGGTTGCCCTCGACGGTGTCTTCAACCACGTCGCCCGTTCGTTCGATGCGCCGGACGACTGGTTCCGGCGCGGCCCGGACGGCACGCTCGAAACCTTCGAGGGGCACGAGCCAGTTGGTCGTCCTGGACCACAGTCAGCCGGCTGTCGCGCAGTACGTGACAGACGTTCTGCGTCACTGGCTCGACCGCGGCGTCGACGGTTGGCGGCTCGACGTGGCGTACGCCGTACCGCCGGAGTTCTGGCGGACTGTACTGCCGCGCGAGCGGTTTCCGGACGCGTGGTTCTTCGGTGAGGTCATCCACGGCGACTACGCCGGGTACGTCGCGAGGAGCGGCCTCGACTCGGTCACGCAGTACGAGCTCTGGAAGGCGATCTGGAGCTCCCTCAACGACGGCAACTTCTTCGAGCTCGCGTACGCCCTCGGGCGGCACGACGAGCTGCTCGACAGCTTTGTGCCGCAGACGTTCGTCGGCAACCACGATGTGACCCGGCTCGCGACCCGGCTGGAGGATGAGCGGCACCTCGGTCACGCGTTGGCGATCCTGTTCGCGGTCGCCGGCGTACCGAGCATCTACTCGGGCGACGAGCAGGCGTTCCGCGGGCTGAAGGAGGACCGGGCCGGCGGTGACGACGCGATCCGGCCGTCCTTCCCGGATACACCGGCCGAACTGGCGGCGTACGGCTGGCCGACGTACCGGTTACACCAACGTTTGATCGGCCTACGACGGCGCCATCCGTGGCTGACCCGGGGGCGGACGACGATCGAGCATCTAACCAACGAGTTGGTTGCTCTGCGAACCGTTGGTGGCGACGGGTCTGTGTTGCTGCTGCTGAACATCTCGGACCAGGCCGAGCGCTTCCCCGTGGATGCGAGCGGGCTGACGGTCGGTGCGCAACCCGAGCCCGGCACGCCGGCGGGTGATCCTCTGATGGTGCCGGCGCACAGCTGGAGATTCCTGACGAGTCCGTAACCTCCGCTCTGGGTCAGACGTCAGCGGCCTAGCAGCGTGCTGAGGGCCTGGCGCAGGGCCTCGGTTGGTTCGTCGGGCTGCTCGAAGGCGCGGTAGGCGATGTGCGCATCCGGGCGGACCAGCAGACAGCCACCGTCGGGGATCTCGCGCACCCGCGACCAGTCGCCGTACAGGTCCTCGAGCTCGCGGCCCGGCCCGATCACGAACGGCTCGATGGGTACGCCGAGCTGTTCGGACACCGACTGCGCGGACTTGACCCATGCCTCGCCACCGATCCCGGTGAGCAGCGTGAACCGGCCCTTGCCGACCACGTCGAGCGTGCTGACGGTCTCCGATCCGCGCGTCAGCCAGCAGTGCGGGATCCGGGCGCCGGGCCACGTCGTCGGGTGGTAGTAGAGCTCCTCGTCCCGGTCGTACGACGGCTCCGGCGTACCGTCACCGATCACCGCGGCCGAGCGGTACCGCTGGCCGAGTTCCACGCCGTGCGCGTTGAACTCGTAGTCCTTCAACTCGATCGCCGTCCGCAACTCCTCGCGCTGCGCGGCGCCCTCCGGGGTGTCGTCCTTGCGTGACTCGATCGTCCGTCCGGCCGGCGCGTCCGGTGTCATCCCGAGCGCGCGGAAGATCTGGCCGAACTGGGTCCGGCTCTTGTTCGCCCGGTCGACGATCTGCTGCGCGATCGGCGTCCGCTCCTCGTCGTACGTCCGGAGGAGTTCGGATGCGGCCTGTCCCTTCAGCACCAGCGCGAGTTTCCAGGCGAGGTTGTACGCGTCCTGGATCGAGGTGTTCGAGCCGAGGCCGTTGCTCGGCGGATGCCGGTGGATCGCGTCACCCATGCAGAACACACGGTCGACGCTGGCCCTTCGGGCGTACATGTGGTTGACGCTCCAGACCGACGTACCCTTCAGCTTCACGTCGATCGTGTCGTCGCCGACCAGGTTGTGCACGATCTCGGTCGCCATCGCCTCGTCGACCACCGGCGCGGGCCGGCTGATGTCGTAGCCCCAGACGATCAGCCACTCGTTCCACGGCCGGACCATCCGGACCAGGCCGGCGCCGATCCCGCCGATCTGCGCACCCGGCTGGAGCACCCAGTACAGGACGCTCGGGCGATGGGCGACGTACCGGGAGAGGTCGGCCTCGAAGACGATGTTCATCGAGCCCTCGATGTCCATGGCGCCCGCCATCGGCAGTCCGATGTCCTCGGCGACCTTGCTGCGGCCGCCGTCCGCACCGATCAGGTACTTGGCGCGGATCTGGTACGTCGTGTCGCTCAACCGATCCCGGACGGTCGCGGTGACTCCGTCGTCGTCCTGCTCGAGGGAGAGGTACTCCGTGTTGAACCGGAGCCGGGCGCCACGGCTGGCCGCCGTACTGACGAGGATCGGCTCGAGCAGCGTCTGCGGCAGGTCACAGGGGAGGGTCGGACTCGCCTCGGTGTAGTCGGCCAGCCGGCGCGGATGCGTGCCCCAGGTGCGGATCCGGCCGATCTCCTCACCCGCCAGGCTGGTGCAGAACGCGGTCTCGCCCATCAGGTGATGCGCGGTGCCCTTCTCGACGACCTGGTCCTCGATGCCCATGTCCCGCATCAGCTCGATCGTGCGCTGGTTGGTGATGTGGGCGCGGGGTGTGTTGGCGGTCCAGCCGTAGCGGGACAGTACGACGTTGTCGACGCCGTACGTGGACAGGAAGAGCGAGGCGGCGCCGCCGGCCGGGCCGCTGCCGACGATGAGAACGTCTGTTGTGATCACCGCTGCGTCTCCTCGGTGGTGGCGAGCACCAGGTCGTAGTTGACGGTGTAGTACGGCTGGTCCGGGGTCTTCCCGTCAGGCGCTTGGCTGCCCGCGGGGTGTTCGGTGAAGTCGGCGATCAACGAGTCCTTGACTCCGAACACCGCGTCCTTGCCCAGGAACTCGTCCCCGGCCGCGAACACATGCGTGATCAGGCGCGCATACCCGGGCGCGGTGACCATGAAGTGGATGTGGGCCGGGCGCATCGGGCCGCGGCCGCCGGCCCGGAGGAGCTCGCCGACCGGGCCGTCGTCCGGGATCGGGTAGGCGACCGGCTTCACCGCCCAGAACGCATAGTTGCCGTCGGCATCGGTGGTCAGGTGAGCCCGGTTCTGCGGTCCGTCGGTGTCCTTCTGGACGTCGTAGAAGCCTTCCTCGTCGGCCTGCCAGGTCTCGACCAGCGCACCGGCGATCGGCTCGCCCTTCGTGTTCAGGACCCGCCCGCTCACCAGGCACGGCTGTCCGGGAGCGCCGTTCGCGATGTCGTCGCCCAGTTGGATTTCGGGCGAGCCCTCGACGAAGAACGGCCCGAACACGGTCGACTGGGTGGCCTCCGGCGGCTTGCGGTTTCCGAGGCCGACGGTGAGCATCGACAGCCCGAGTACGTCGGCCAGCAGCACGAACTCCTGCCGGGTGCCGGTGGAGATCTGGCCGGTCCGGGTGAGGAAGTCGATCGCGGTGAAGTACTCGTCCTCGGTCAGGTCGACCTCTCGCGCGAACGCGTGCAGATGACGCACGAGGGCGCTCATCACGGTCTTCGTGCGTGGGTTCGCGCTGCCGTCGAAGCTGGCCACCACCGCCTCGGTCAGGTCGTCGCCTTGCAGGTCCATCCGCTTGCTCCTCATACCTCTCGGCTTCCAGGCCTCGTTCCGGCCCAGGCTCGGGTGAGAATCTCTTGCACGAGTTCTTCGGTCACCGGGATCGGGTTGGCCGTCGGCTGGAAGGCGTGCGCGGCTTCCTTTGCCTGCTCCTGGCTCAGCCCCAGCTCCCGCAAGCTCGTCGGCACATCCGCCGCGGTGAACAGGTCGTACAGGCCGCCGGCCAGATCGTCGGTCTGCAGCGCTTCTTCCAGGCGAGCCTTGGCTTTCGGTACGGCGGGGCCGTTGAAGTAGGCCACCTGGGGGAGTACTGCCGCGTGGGTCTCGGCGTGTGGGAGGTTGTAGGTGCCGCCGAGGAGATGGCAGAGCTTGTGATGCAGTCCGGTGCCGGCCGTGGCGAGTGCGGATCCGCCGAGGCAGGCGCCGTACAGAAGGTTGCTCCGGGCATCCAAATCGGTGGGGTCTGCCAGGATCTTGGTGAGTCCGGCAGCGAGCGCGCGTACGCCTTCGACCGCGGTCGTCTCGGTGATCGGGTCGGCCTTGGGTGTCCAGACCGCTTCCACGCAATGCGCGATCGCATTGGCGACACTCGCCGCTGTCACCTTCTTCGGCAGGTGCTGGCTGAGCACCGGGTCATAGACGACGGTCTTCGGCAACACCTTCAGATCCGTCCCGGTCGTCTTACTCCCGCCGGCCGTCTCACCCCAAACAGGCGTCATCTCCGACCCCGCGTACGTCGTCGGCACCGCAACGATCGCCAGCCCGCTGGCCAGGTTTACAGCCTTTGCCAGGCCGATCGCGGACCCGCCGCCGATGGCCACGATCCCGTCGGCCCCGACCTCACGCGCCTTGGTCCGAGCATCCTCCGCGACCTCGGTCGGCACATGCTGAGCCACCCCATCGATCCGCCCCGCGAACCGATCCCCCAACTCCACCTCAACCACATCAGCCGCATCCCGCGCCGACCTGGTCGCGATCACCAGCACCCGCCGTACGCCGAGCAGTTCCACCTCGCCGGCGACCTGGTCGAGCGTCCCCGCGCCGAATACGACCCGGCCCGGCAGGAACGTGTGCACGAAACCTGACTCACGCATCGATGACCTCCCGATGGTGGAGCCGGCGCAGGGCGATCACCCCATGGGCGTCAGGGAGGAGAGGTGGACGTGACATATGCTGCCCCGCTAGGATTTCGCTGAGCGAATAGTTCTTCTTTCAACGAAAAGTAGGCTAGCCGATGGCGGGTGAGGCGTCTACAGGCACGTTTCTGCAGGGCCTGGAGCGCGGGCTCGCCGTCATCCGTGCGTTCTCGGCCGACGCGCCGTCGCTGACGCTGAGCGAGGTGGCGCGCGCCGTCGGGATCACTCCCGCGACCGCCCGGCGGATCCTCCTCACGCTCGAAGAGCTCGGGTACGTCCGCAGCGACAGCCGCCGGTTCTCACTGACCCCGCGCGTGCTCGCGCTCGGCTGGGCCTACCTCTCCTCGCTGGACCTCGGCGAACTCGCCGGTCCGTTCATGGAGGAGCTGAGTGCCAAGACCCGCGAGTCCTGCTCGATCGCAACGCTCGACCTCCCCGACATCGTGTACGTCGCCCGAGTACCGACCAGCCGCATCATGACCGTCGCCCTCGGCGTCGGCGCCCGGCTGCCGGCGTACCCGACCTCGATGGGCCGAGTCCTCCTCGCCGGCCTCGCCGACGACGAGCTCACGTCCTACCTCTCGACCCTCCAGGCGGAATCACTCACCGACCGCACCGTCACGTCCCCGGACAGACTCCGCGCAACGATCGACCGCGCCCGCACCGACGGCTACGCCCTCGTTGACCAAGAGCTCGAACAAGGCCTGCGCTCGATCGCCGCCCCCATCTGCAACGCCCGCGGCCGCATCATCGCCGCCCTCAACGTCTCCGCCCATGCCTCCCGCTCCACCGCGACCTCACTCCGCGCCGAGGTCCTCCCGCACCTCCACCACGCGGCCGCCCAGATCACCACAGCCCTGACCCACCGTGGCCACCTCTAACCGTAGGCGGCCCGGCCACACGCCGCTGTCTTCGTGCGCGGCCGAACCTCAGCCCTTCAGCTCGGCGAGAATCTCCAGGTAGTGCGGGTTGTTCATGATCCCGATGAGGTTGCCGAAGGGGTCGACCACCGACGCGGTCCGGAAGCCGGTGTTGTTGCCGCGCTCAACGATCCCCTCGTTCAGCGTGGCGCCCAGCTCCAGTAGATGCTCGAGCTCACCTTCGAGGTCGTCGACGTGCCACGAGATGATCGCGCCCGACGGCCCGTGGGTCACCTGGTGCGGGGCATACTTCGCGTCGATGATCCCCAGCTCGCACTGGAAGTCGCCGAACCTGAACTCGATGTACGCCGGCTCCTCGACGCTCGGCACGGCGTAGTACGCCTCGATCCCCAGCAGCTTCGCGTACCACTCCCGCGCCGCCTTCACGTCCGCGGCGTAGAAGCTGACAGTGGCGAATCCTCGCAACATCTCGGTGGTCCTTCCTCGCGCTTCCGGGTTTGATGACCACCACCCTTCCAGCCAAAGTGCTCACCGAATGAGCACTTTTCTGAGCGCTGAGGAAGTTGCGCGACGGGCGGCCGATCAGTCGGTCTGGGTTACTTTCCGGAGGCCTCGCGGGGCGTCGGGGTTGAGGCCCAGCTTGCGGGCCAGGGACTCGATGGCTCGTTGGGCCGGGATGATCAGGGCGAGGGGAGCGAGGGTCTCAGGGAGGTCGGGGCCTGGGAGGTTGACGTCGCAGCGCGAGGCGAAGGTGGGGTCGCCACCGATGCCGAGGATCTTGCTGCCCTTCTCGCGCACGATGCCGGCGAGCTCGATCATGCCGGGCAGCGCGGGACCGTCGCCGGCCGCGACCAGGATGGTGACCAGGTCGGCGTCGACGACCGCGATCGGGCCGTGCTTCAGGTCGGCGTACGACAGGCCGCGGACCGGCTGGAGGCAGGTTTCCTCCAGCTTGAGAGCGACCTCGAGGGTCGTGCCGAAGGTGAGCCCACGGCCACTCGCGAGGACGTCGTGCGCCCCGGCGAGCAGGTCCGCGGCCGCTTCGACGGACCCCGACAGCATCTTCGACGCGGCGTCCGGTACGCGGGCGATGTCCGCGTCGAGCGTCCCGGGCCGTTGCGCGAGTGCGTCGACGGCGACGGTGATCGCGGCGAGCTGGGTGGTGTACGTCTTGGTCGCCGGTACGGCGAGCTCCTGCCCGGCCTGGGTGATCAGTGCGACGTCGGCTGTCGACGCCAGCGGGCTGTCGCCGTCGTTGGTGATGCCGACGATCGCGGCGCCGTTGCGCTTGGCCCACTCGGCGGTGTCGATGATCTCCTGGGTCGCGCCCGACTGGCTGACCGCGACCACCAGGGAGTTCGACAGGTCGAGGTTGGCGCCGTACAGGGTGGCCACCGAAGGGGCGGCCAGGGACGCCTGCCGCCCGGCGTGGATCTCGGTCAGGTAGCGGCCGTAGACACCCGCGTTGTCCGACGATCCCCGAGCCACGAAGATCACGTGCCGGCGACCCGCGGCCAGCCGCGTGATGTCGTGCCGCAGCGGCAGAACGTGCTCGAACGTCGCGGCCAGCGCGGCCGGCTGCTCGGCGATCTCGCGCGCCATCTGGGTTTCCTGGGCGGGGACAGACACCACTACGATCACTGGTCCTATCTGGTCTTAACAGGTATGCTGCGCACGATAGCAGTGAGCGGCGTCCCGGGGCACCCCCGAGGACCGCCCAGGTCTGGAGGATCGAGATTCGATGGTGGCGACCAAGCGGGCCCAGGTCCGATCGGTACTGGAACGGCTGATCGACGTCGAGTTGCACCCCGGGGACCCGATCCCCTCCGAACGCGCCCTGGTGGACAAGCTGAACGTCTCCCGGGTGACGGTCCGGCAGGCGATCAGCGACCTGGTCGAGTCCGGCGCGCTGGAGCGGGTGCACGGCAAGGGGACGTTCGTCACCGGTCCGCAGGTCGACTCCCAGCTGCACCTCACGTCGTTCTCCCGGGAGATGCGGGCCCGCGGCCTGGAGCCCGGCACGGTGGTGCTGTCGGCCACCGAGATCGAGGCGTCCGACGAGACCGCGAAGGGCTTGCGGGTCGGCAAGGGCACCAAGGTGATCAGGGTCGAACGGCTCCGTACCGCCGACGCCTCGCCGATGGCCTACGAGGTCGGCTACTACCCGTCCGCGCTCTTCCCCGGCCTGCTCGGCCGTGAGCTCGGCACCCTGTACGACGTCTTCGCCAGCGAGTACGACGTCGTCGTCACCTCCGGTGAGCAGACCGTCCGGGCGGACAACGCCGACGGTCATGTCGCCCGGGTGCTCGGCGTGGCCAGGCGGGCACCCCTGCTGGTCCTCGAGCGCACCACCTTCGCCGGCCGCAAGGTCGTCGAGCTGTCGTGGTCGGCCTACCGCGCCGACCGCTACCGGCTGCACATGGCTCTGACCCCGCGTGGCCCGAGGTCCGGGTCTGCTTGAACCCGAGGAGCTGGATCCGGCGCCGACACCGGAACCAACTGGTCTGCACCCCTGCCGATCGCTCCCCGGCCACCTGGCCGGTCCGGTAGGCGGGCCGCCGGATCCGACGAAGTACCCAGTGGCCATACTGGAGCTCAACCCACAGTTCTTTTGTTGTGAGGAGTACCGCGAGACATGCCTATTGCCACCCCTGAGGTCTACGCCGAGATGCTGGACAAGGCCAAGCAGAACCGCTTCGCCTACCCGGCGATCAACGTCAGCTCCTCGCAGACGCTGATCGCCGCGATCCGCGGTTTCGCCGAGGCGGGCTCGGACGGCATCGTCCAGGTTTCCACCGGCGGTGCGGAGTACCTGTCCGGGTCGACCGTGAAGAACATGGTGACCGGTTCGGTCGCGCTGGCGGCGTACGCGCACGAGGTCGCCAAGAACTACCCGGTGAACATCGCGCTGCACACCGACCACTGCCCGAAGGACAAGCTGGACGGCTTCGTCCGGCCGCTGCTGGAGATCTCGGCCGAGCGCGTCGCCCGCGGCGAGAACCCGCTGTTCCAGTCGCACATGTGGGACGGCTCCGCGGTCCCGCTGAAGGAGAACCTGGAGATCGCCAAGGAGCTGCTGGCCAAGACGGCCGCCGCGAAGATCGTGCTGGAGATCGAGGTCGGTGTCGTCGGTGGCGAAGAGGACGGCGTCGCCAACGAGATCAACGAGAAGCTCTACACCACCGTCGAGGACGGCCTGGCCACGGTCGAGGCGCTCGGCACCGGTGAGAACGGCCGCTACATCACGGCGCTGACCTTCGGCAACGTGCACGGCGTCTACAAGCCGGGCGCGGTCAAGCTGCGGCCGGAGATCCTGAAGGAGATCCAGGACGAGGTCGGCGCCAAGCTCGGCAAGGAGCGCCCGTTCGACCTGGTGTTCCACGGCGGGTCCGGCTCGACGCTGGAGGAGATCCGGGCCGCGGTCGACAACGGCGTGGTCAAGATGAACGTCGACACCGACACGCAGTACGCGTTCACCCGGCCGGCCGCCGGCCACATGTTCAGCAACTACGACGGCGTGCTGAAGGTGGACGGCGACGTCGGCAACAAGAAGGCCTACGACCCGCGCGCCTGGGGCAAGCTGGCCGAGCAAGGTATGGCCAACCGCGTCGGCGAGGCCTGCGAGAGCCTCCGGTCCACGGGTACGTCGCTGAACGTCTGACATCAGATCCTCCTGAGGGGTCTTCGAGGGGGCTCACCGCCGAGTGCGGTGGGCCCCCTCACTCACATCCGGGCCCGGGCGAGGTCGAAGTGCCGGATGCCGGTACGGCGGGATGCTCGGGTGAAGGTGGCGCGGACTCGGTCGATGACGACGGGCGGGTCGTTGAGGTCCGCCCAGGAGATCCAGCAGCGCTCGACCGGTTGCGGTGCGGTCGGATCCGAGATCGGTGCGGGTGCCGGCGGCTCGTCCTCGTCCGGATCGAATTCGTCGCACCAGAAGGGGAAACGGGGCTCGAACTCGAGCACGGTGCGTTCCTCGGGGAACCACAACGAGCTGGTCTCGGGCTCGCCCGGGTCAGGCGGGTGCGGGGTCGGAGACAGTGCGGGGGCCGGGAAGCCGGCCTCGGTGAGAATGAAGCGAAGGCGTGACTCGGCGACCGACGCTGAGTCCGTGCAGGCATGGGACACCACCGCGAGGGCTCGTTCGTCCCCGTGTTCCTGGACCGCGCGGTTCAGCGAGCGTCTGGTGACCAGGCCGGCGTACAGAGCGGCTTCGGCCAGGACTACGGCGGGCGTCGTCGGCGCGGTCGTAGCCACCTCGACGATCGCGCGGGCCGGGGAGACCATCCGGAGCTTGTTCCAGAGCTGGATGCCGGGGCCGACTGGATCGCGGATGTGCCGGTGAACGCCGCCGACGCAGCCCGCGCGACCGGTGGATGCGGTCACCTGCACGCGGGACAGGTCGAGGCCCCAGATGGGCAACGCGTGCAGAGCCGCGGCGGACTGATGGCTGGCGTAGACGTTAGGCCCGCCGGAGCGGAGCACGCGATACACCTTCCGCAGGTGGAGCACCTCGTCGGTGACGAGGATCAGGGAGCGACGCTCGGCATACGTTCCCGGCCGGATCCGGCGCCAGCCACCGGTGTCCAGCAGAGAGTCGATATCCGGGTCGGGGTAACCACAAGCGCGCGCGTCGGCACGAGTGAACACGCCGCCCCGGATGGAGGCCATCACGGACAGTTGAGGGTTCATGCCCTAGAAACTGCCGTGATCAACCCCGGCCAGAACCGCCGACTTCAAATCTGTGGAGAACCTGGGCACAACCTCAACCGACGCAGACGAAGCCCGCCTGGGAGAGGGCATGAAAAAAGCTCGTCATTTGTCTATGACGAGCTCGGCGCGGGTTGGTACCCAGGGTTGCCAGAGGAGCGGCATGTTGGCCTCTGCGGGTGTGCGGTTGCCTTTCCGCTCGTTGCAGGAGGCATGGGCGGCCACGGCGTTCAGCCACTCGGTGCGGCCGCCCCTGGATCTGGGTTGGACATGGTCCATGGTGTCGGCGTTGTCCATACCGCAGTACGCACACCGGAACTTGTCCCGCCGCAGCACACCGTGCTTGCTGTACTTCATCCGGCCGGCTGCGTAGCGCCAGTGGGTGACGACGTACCGGACCAGGCGCAGCACGCGTGGAACCGGAAAAGGGCCGATGGTCCGCTCTCCGTGCGCCTCTTCCACCACTGCGACCTCGCGGACCAGCATCCGGATGGCGTGCTGGATCGACACGGTGTGCAGCGGCTCGTATGACGCGTTCAGGACTATGACGCTCATCCGGTGCCTCCTTCCGGCCGTAGCTGGGAACCACGGCGGCTATGACGCAGGGTCTCAAGCATCCGTGGCCGGTCGGTGAACGGTCAACGGATTTCGTCAGACGGTCACGTGCCGGTGTGGCTGCGTGATCGGCGAAGATGTGTCTATGGAATTGAACAATCTGCTCTCAGGTCCACCCGAGACATTACTCCCCGTCGACCCGGCGGCGGCGGAACTCGCCGCCGGTGCAGCTGCAGCGGACGTTGCGGCGAAGTTCCCGACCTCCTCGCTGGCCTGGGGGGTGCTCGCCGAAGCGGCGCTGGCGGACGGTCGCACCATCGAGGCGTACGCGTTCGCGCGGACCGGCTACCACCGCGGCCTGGACCTGCTCCGGCGGAACGGCTGGAAGGGCCACGGACCCGTCCCGTGGGAGCACGAGCCCAACCGCGGGTTCCTGCGCTGCCTGGCCGCGCTCGGGAAGGCGGCCGCGCTCATCGGCGAGAAGGACGAGGCCGAGCGCTGTGCGACCTTCCTGCGCGACTCGTCGCCCACAGCAGCCGATGTCCTGAGCTGAAACCTGGTTGTCGGGCTGGTGACTCGGCGGCATGATCCGTCGAGTGATCAGCCCGTATGCGCAGGACGGATTCAGAGTCGGCTTCGACTGGGGACCGGTCGGGGCGGAGATGGTCGCCGGCTCGGTCGTCGCCGTCGTGGACGTGCTCTCGTTCACGACTGCGGTGACGGTCGCCGTGGATCGCGGCATCGACGTGTACCCGTACCGCTGGCGTGACGAGACGGCCGTTGCCTACGCCAAGCAGTACGACGCCGTACTCGCGGTCGGACGGTCCGAAGCGGGACCGGGCGAGGTCAGCCTGTCGGCGGTCACGATCCGTCAAGCGCAAGGGCTCGAGCGACTGGTGCTCCCGTCGCCCAACGGCTCGACGATCGTGCAGCAACTCAGCGACAGCGGAGCCACCGTGCTGGCGGTCTCGCTGCGGAACAGACTGGCCGCCGCGGACTGGGTGAACGCGCGCCTCGCCGAAGGACCGGACCTCAAGGTGGTAGCCATCGCGGCAGGGGAGCGCTGGAAGGACGGCTCGCTCCGACCGGCCGTCGAGGACCTGTGGGGCGCTGGCGGGTTCCTCAGCGCTCTGGACGTCGACGACTTCTCGCCGGAGGCAAGAGCCGCCGCAGCGGCCTATAGCGATGCGGCATCCGAGCTGCCGATGCTGTTGCACGACTGCGTCGGTGGCCGCGAACTCACGAAGTACGGCTTCGCGGCGGATGTGGCGATTGCCGCAGAGATCGACAGCAGCCAGTCCGTGCCGGTGCTACGAGACGGTAAGATGAGCGCGTCAACCTGAACCACGAGGTTTCTGCCCGTTGACAGAGCCGGCAGGCGGCGAGCGTCCCCGCTTCCTGCCGAACATGGACGGTTGTAGGCGGACTCGGACAGACCGGTGAAGCTGGACGCCCACGGTCGGGTCCCCGCCCCTTCGGGCAGCGGAAGGTCACACCGTGCCGGCACTCACCGGACGGATCAGCACGCCCAAAACCACCTACGCGGAGGTACTGCGTACTCCTGGGGCGTGGAAGTTCTACCTGGCAGCCGCAGCAGGGAAGATCGGCATCGCCATGACTGGCCTGGGCATCGTCTGGCTGGTCCACGGATCGACCGGCTCGTACGCCGCGGCCGGCAGCGTAACCGGCGGCTTCGCGGTCGCCGAGGCGGTGGCAGGTCCACAGGTGGCCCGCCTGATCGACCGTTTCGGTCAGACCCGAATGCTGCCGATCACCCTGCTCGCTCATGCCTCGGCAGTTGCCCTGTTGATCGCCTTGACTGTCTCCGATGCACCACTGTGGTCACTCATCACCGTAGGTGTCGTGGCCGGCGGGTCACTCCCGCAGTTCGGTGCGCAGGCCGCCGCTCGCTGGTCGCAGGCACTGCGTGGCACCCCACTGCTCTCGTCAGCCTTCGCCCTGGAGTCGCTCAGTGTCGGAGTAGCGTTCATGGTCGGCCCAGGACTCATCGGCACGGTCAGCTCACTGGGTAGTCCGGTGGCTGGTTCTGTGCTGGCTACCAGCCTGGTGCTGGCTGGTGGGTTCTCACTGGCCGTGCAACGCCGTACGGCGCCACCGGCGGCCGATCGCGGTCAGCAGGCGAGTTCGAGTCGACTTCTGCACATGGGTTTCCTGGCGTTGGTTGCCACGAACATCGGCATCGGTCTGTTCTTCGGCAGCATGCAGGTCTCGGTGACCGCGTACGCCGTCGACCGCGGAACGCCGTCGCTCGCCGGACCGCTTTACAGCATCACCAGCCTGGTCGGCCTGTTCGCCGGACTCGTCTACGGTGCAAGGCGTTGGCGCATGCCGGCACCCAGTCAGTTCCTCCTCGCGCTCGCTGCCCTCAGCATCACCACTCTGCCCCTGCTATTGGTGGAAACGCCTTTGACTGTTGGGATCGCGCTAGCCCTCCCTGGCCTGGCCATCGCACCTTTCCAGACCCTGTCCGCCGTGCTCGCCGAGTCAGAAGTGGACTCCGCCGCCCTTACCCAGGCCTTTACGTGGCTGAACTCAGGCAGCGCCGCGGGCATCGCGCTCGGTGCTGCGGTCGCCGGCCACGTGGTGGACGCGCGCAATGCCCAGTCCGGCTTCGCGGTCGCTCTTCTCGCGACCTTGCTGGCCGTCGCGATGGCCGTCGTCGTCCATCGAATCCGGACGGTGAAAGGTCCGATCGTCCGCGCGGATTGAGAAACCCATGCTGACGTAGCGTAGTTTTGTCGGTGACGCCTGCGACACTGTCAGGTAGGTATGAACGCGGACGTCCAGGCGTCACCGACAGGTACGCTCGGCCAAGGGTCGGGGGAGGGGACACAATGACGGACATCTACACGACGCCACTCCTCACGGCGAGAGAAGCGGCGAGGTACCTGAAGATGCCGGAGTCGACCCTGGATGGCTGGTTGGCGGATGATTCGCGTCAGCCTCTGGTGCACGCAGTCCACCCCGAGCGGCGCGGCTGGCCGCGCGTCCCCTTCGTCGGCATCATCGAGGCATATGTTCTGCGGACGCTGCGTGAACTCGGGTTCTCCATGCCCGACGTCCGGCGAGCTGCGGATCTGGCTCGGTCGGAGTTCGAGGACCCGTACGCACTGGCAAGCGAACGGATCGCAACCGATGGCGTCGGACTGTTCGTCCGGGTCGCCGATGAGTCCGTCATCCATGCCAGGGATCGTCAGATCGCAATCCCCGAGGTCATCTCGGAGTACCTGACCTACATCAACTGGGACGCGACAGGCAGCCCGGCGCGTCTCCGTCTGCCGCAGTATCCGTCCGCGGCGGAGGTCATCATCGACCCGAGGTTCGGGTGGGGTGCGCCTGTCCTTGCCAAGAGCAAGGTTCCGGTCGAGGCGTTGGTTTCGCTGTGGAGAACCGGCGAGTCCATCAGCGTTGTCGCCGAGGAGTACGACCTCCCCGCGGATGTTGTCGAAGATGTCCTCCGCCAGGCCGCCTGAGTATTTCTTCGATCGCAGCCTCGGCAAGGCCGCAGCGTGATCGCGGTGGTCATTCATCTCATCGCGACTTCTACGGACGACGCGCCGACGTCGCGACGAGGAGTGGATCGCCGAGGGCTGCTCCGCGGTTGGTCCTGCTCACCAAGGACAAGAAGATCCGCTACCGGCACGAATTGCGCGCTCGGACACGGGCATCTGTTCTGCTTCGCGTCCGGAAACCTGGGGCTGGACGACATGGCGCAGCGCTTGTCGACGCGGAGCCGGCCATGTCAGCGCTGCTGAGACACTCCGTCGGCTTCTGGCACGTGCACGCGAGGCGGTCACCAAGATGTGGCCGTGACCGGTGCCTGAAGTGTTCCTCAGCGGTAGGTGATCTGGCGTTCGGCCTCGGCTCGGGTGGCGTACTCGGCCGGGTCAGGCCGATCTGTTCCTTGAACTCCTGGAGAAGTGGCCTGGTCGAAGTAGCCGAGTGAACGACAGGTCCGCCAGTTCGGCGCCTCGCCCTGGGCGAGGACTTCGCGCCGTCGTGCAGCGTACCGGCGGAGCACCCACTTCGGGCCGACACCGACATAGCGACGGAACAGCCGCTGCAGGGTCCGGATCGGTATGTCGAACCGCTCGGTCACCTGGTCCACCCGTGTCACCGACCGGTCCGTCGACATCGCCGTGACGATCTCCCGGACCAGTTCGTACGACGGATCGTCGCGAGCCAGGTGGTCCCAGAGGAACGCCTCGAACACCGCACGACGGCGTACGTCGGACTCCTCGGCGAACACCAGGTCCGCAAGCCGCTCGGCGTCCGGCGAAGACCTCGGTCAGCGGCAGCACCTGGTCACGGAACGACGCGACGTCCAGCCCGGTGACGGCACCGAACCCGCCGGCCCAGAACTTCACCCCGAACACCCGGCCGCGCCCGATCAGCTCGCGCTCGAACTTGCGCGTGCAGACCCCGTTCACGAACGCGCCGCCCGGCTGCTCGAAGGTGACGTTGACGCTCGGGAAGGGCAGCACCTCGGCGTGTACGGCTCGTGCCAGATCCCACTCGACGATCCAGTACCACTCCACGAAACGGCCGACCTCGGGCCCAGCGGCGAGGCGGTTCAGCGAGCGGTGCCGGGCCTGCTCCCGCGGATGCAGGATGCCCTTCTCGCTCTCGGTGGTGGGGTGGTCACAGGGCCTGTCGCTTTCTTACAAGACCAGAACGGCGCTCAACGCCTTGACTAGGAGTCATGACGACGAACACGGTAAACCCCATCCCCGACAGTTATCACTCGCTGACCCCGTACCTCGCCGTCTCCGACGGCCCGAAGGCGATCGAGTTCTACCAGTCGGCGTTCGGGGCCGAGGTGATCAGCCGGCAGGACATGCCGGACGGGCGGGTCGGTCAGGCGGAGCTGAAGTTCGGGAACTCGATGCTGCAGCTCAGCGACCAGATGCCGCAGATCGGGCTGCGCGCGCCGAACGGCGAGTGGGTGCACTCGTCGCTGGTGCACTACGTGCCGGACGTGGACGCGACGTACGCGAGGCGGTCGAGGCCGGGGCGAAGCCGGTGGAGCAGGTGCAGACGTTCATGACGGGTGACCGCTACGGCACGGTGATCGACCCGTTCGGCCACCGGTGGGCGATCCTGACGAAGGTCGAGGACGTGTCGCAGCGAGGAGGCCGACCGCCGGGTGAAGGAGTGGCTGGCCTCGAATCCGGAGGGCCTGGAGTAGTCCGGAAACCCTTACGTGGCAAGGGATCTTCCTCTCCAAGGCACAAGGAAGCGGCCCGCCGGAACCGTCCCCTGCGGCAGTTTCGGCGGGCCGCTGACTAAGAGTGTGCACGTGATCACGGAAAATGGCAACCCATCGGTTGATGAAACAGCTACTTGAAAGGCCGCAGACAAGCTCCGAAACGTGGACATCCGGTCCGGTAGGCTTTGGTCGCAAGAGCCTGGATGCGTGCCCGGATGAACGTCCGGTGAACGTCTCCGGGCTTCACCGTTTCCAGCGTTGGTGGCTACGCGGTGTGAGGCCGTTCCTTCCGGGACAGCTCATCGCGTCTGGTGGCCGGCGCGTGAAGAGGAGGGCTGAGATGCCCGCAATCGTGCTCGTCGGCGCCCAGTGGGGCGATGAGGGCAAAGGCAAGGCGACCGATCTGCTCGGGAACACGGGCGAGGTCATCGACTACGTGGTCAAGTTCAACGGCGGCAACAACGCCGGCCACACAGTCGTGATCGGCACCGAGAAGTACGCGCTGCACCTGCTCCCGAGCGGGATCCTCACGCCGGGTGTGACCCCGGTGATCGGCAACGGCGTGGTGGTCGACCTCAATGTGCTGTTCGAGGAGCTCGACGCGCTGCAGGCCCGCGGGGTCGACACGTCGCGGCTCCTGGTCAGCGCGAGCGCGCACATCATCCCGCCGTACAACCGGACCCTCGACAAGGTGACCGAGCGGTTCCTCGGCAGCCGCAAGCTCGGGACCACCGGCCGTGGCATCGGGCCGACGTACGCGGACAAGATGAACCGGATCGGCATCCGCGTCCAGGACCTCTATCGACGAGAAGATCCTCGAGCAGAAGGTGACCGGTGCGCTGGAGCAGAAGAACCAGCTGCTGGTGAAGGTGTACAACCGGCGCGCGGTCGAGATCCGCGAGGTGCTGGATGAACTGCTCGGGTACGCCGACCGCCTCAAGCCGATGGTGGCCGACACCAGCCTGCTGCTGAACCGGGCGCTGGACGACGGCAAGACGGTCCTGATGGAGGGCGGCCAGGCGACGCTGCTGGACGTCGACCACGGGACGTACCCGTTCGTCACCTCGTCCAACGCGATCTCCGCGGGCGCGTGCACCGGCACCGGCATCCCGCCGACCCGGATCGACCGCGTGATGGCCGTCGTGAAGGCGTACACGACCCGCGTCGGTGAAGGCCCGTTCCCGACCGAGCTGCTGGACGCGGACGGCGAGTGGCTGCGGCAGCAGGGCTTCGAGTTCGGTACGACGACCGGTCGGCCGCGCCGGTGTGGTTGGTACGACTCCGTCATCGCCCGGTACGCCGCCCGCGTGAACGGTGTCTCCGACTTCGTCCTCACCAAGCTGGACACGCTGACCGGCCGGGAGAAGATCCCGGTCTGCGTCGCGTACGACGTGTACGGCGTACGGCACGACGAGATGCCGATGACGCAAACCGACTTCCACCACGCGACCCCGGTCTACGAGGAGTTCGACGGCTGGTCCGACGACATCACCGGCTGCCGCACCTTCGACGACCTCCCGAAGGAAGCCCAGACCTACGTCCGCGCCGTCGAGTCCCTCAGCGGCGCCCGCATCTCCGCCATCGGCGTAGGCCCCGAACGCACCCAGATCGTCCAGCTGTAATCCCGCAACGCCGAACCCGGTCTGATCCCGGCTACTCGACCGGGTTTGGCGTTGGTCATACCGTGGTCATACCATGGCTCGTATGGCGGTCAAGAAGAAGACGTTGTCCATCGATGAGGACCTGTGGGCAGCCGTCGAGCGGCGGGCCCGTGAGGCCGAGACGACACCGTCGGCCTATGTCAACGAACTGGTGGCCAAGAGTGAGCGGTTGTACAGAGGACTGGCGGCGGTCTCGGACTGGGAGTCCGAGCATGGCGCCCTGACCGCGGATCAGCTCGACTGGGCGGACCGGGCGCTGGCCGATGCACGGCGCGACTCGGCTAACGACGGCCCGACAGGCGATAGCGGGGGTTCGAAGGCGTGACACAGCTGGTCTACGACGCCGGCGCGCTGATCGCCGCTGAGCGGAACGACCCTCGGCTGTGGGCGATTCACCTGCGAGCGTTGATGCGTGGCGTCGAGCCGAGCGTTCCCGCCGCGGCGCTGGCCCAGGTCTGGCGCAGCCACAAGCAGCGTGATCTCCGGCGGCTCATCGACGGGTGCGATGTGGTTCCGCTCACTCAGGATCTTGCGACCAGGGTCGGCGAGCTGCTGGCTGTGGCCGATCGGGCCGATGTGGTCGACGCGCAGGTCGTGGCCTGTTGCTTCGAGTCGGCGGCGACCTGTGTGACGTCCGATCGAGGGGACATCGCGCACCTGGCGGAAGCCGCGCGTACCGGAGCGTGGCGCGGCAACACCCGATGGAGGGTGCCGATCATCGCGCTGTGAACTCCTGATCAGCCGCCGATGAAGGGGAGGTCGCGGATCAGCGGGGCGTTGCGGAGGTCGCCGAAGGTGGGGCGATCGATGGTGGGGGCCTCGATGGGAGTGCGGGCCCAGGCAGCGCCCGAGCCCTGCGTGCGCCTGGTAGAAGGTGTAGCCGCCGACGGCCAGGAGTACCGCGGCCAGGACGGCGGAGAGCCAGTGGGGGCGGAAGGTGTTGCGGGCCGCGATATGGGCGCCGCGGCGGAGTGAGCTGCCGCCAGGACCCCACCAGGCCATGAAGAGTGCGGTCAAGGCCGCGCTGCCGAAGCCGACGGCCGACAGGGGCTCCCAGTCGAGGCCGTAGGCAGTGGCGGCGACGGCGGTGACGATGCCGCCGACGACAACGCCCATCACCAGCGGCAGGATCAGGCAGGGCAGAGTGATCAGACCTGCGGTGACGAGCTGCAGTGGACTGGAAGCCGCGGCCACTACGCCGTCCGAGCGCCCGGACCGGCCACGGAGCTGACGACGACGCATGAGCGCCGTGCTGGTGCGATCGACCGTCCGCGCGATCACGAGCAGCACGATCGCGATGACGGCGCCGAGGCCGGGGTTGAGAGCAGTCAGGCCGGTGAGCGCGACCATCAGACCGATCACCACCGCAGTCCGCCGGCCGGTCGGCGGAGCCTTCTCAGGCTTCGCCGGCTGACCAGGCTGCTGGTACGGCGTCGGAGCCGGGCCCTGCTGGTACGGCGCCGGACCCGGGCCTTGCTGGTACGGCGCGGGCACCTGACTCTGGTAAGGCGCAGGACTCTGGTACGGCGAAACCGGACCAGTCTGATACGGCAGAGGCATCGCGGCAGGCGCAGCCGCGTTCGGAGCCGGACTGTAAGTCGCAGGGTGCATCGGCGCCACCGGTACCGGTTCAGCCACCTTGCGAGCCGCAGCCGCTTCCCGGAGCTTGTCCCGCAGCGGTGCGAACGCCGACATCGGCGGAATGACCGGCGGCACCAGCTGTGCAACCTCGGTCTGTGATGGTTCGTCCGACGGCATCTCCCGCGTCATCACCGCGGTCGGCGGGTGCAGCTGCAGAGTCGGCGGTACGGCGGCCATCGTCGGGGTCTCGCGGGGTGGCAGCGCGTCACGCCCCTCGGCGTACCGGTTGAGGCCTGTCATGATCTCGTCGCGCGTCGGACGGTCGCCCTTGGCGGGTGAGAGCGCCGCAGCGAGCAGTGGCTTCAGCCGGGGGTCCAAACCCTCCAGGTCGGCCTTACCGGTGTGCACCCGGTGGAGCACTGCCTCGAAGGGACCTTTGCCGAAGGGCCGGCGTCCGGTGGCGGCGAACGTCACAGTGGCCGCCCAGCCCCACCAGTCGGCCGACTCCGACACTGTCTCGCCTTCGATGAGCTCTGGCGCCAGATAGCCGGGCGTACCGATCACCAGACCGGTCTGGGTGAGTCGTAGGTCATCAGCGGCCTGGGCGATGCCGAAGTCGATCATCACCGGCTTGCCGTTGAACATCATCACGTTGCCCGGCTTGAGGTCGCGGTGGATCACGCCGGCCAGGTGGATCGCCTGCAGCGACTCCGCCAGGCAGCCGGCCAGTGGCAGCCACTTCCGAGGGGTCAGTGGCCCGCGGTCGTCCACCTGCTCGTCCAGCGGCCGCCCCGGCACGAACCGAGTCACCAGATAAGGCTGGTCGCCCTCCAGGTCGTGGTCGAGGATGCCCGCCACGCCAGGGTGGCTCACCTTCTGCAGCGTGGTCGCTTCGCGCTGCAGCCGGGCCCGTGCGATCGGGTCGTGGGCGACGTGCGGGCGCAGCACCTTCAGCGCGACCTCCTGGCGGTCAGGCCCCTCGGCCAGGTAGACGACACCCATGCCGCCCTGCCCGAGCCGCCGGATCAACCGGTACGGCCCGACCCGCTCCTCCACCTCCTCAACGGGAGTTGGAGGCGGCCCCCCTGTGACTGACATGGCATCTACGGTACGTCGACAGCAGACCAAGCAGCCCTGATGACCTCTGAGGTAATCGTCTGAATTCTCCCCGTGTCCGAAGCTGAACGCATCAACCACCGAGGAGGAACAGCAATGAAGGCCTATGCGATCGCTTGTCTGCGCGACGTCCGGATGGGCGCGGACATCGTCGAGTACCTGGAGCGCATCGACGAGACCCTGGCCCCGTACGACGGCCACTTCATCGTGCACGGGGCCCGGCCGGAGTCCGTCGAGGGTCACTGGGAGGGAGCGCCGATCGTGATCGAGTTCCCGGACTACGAACACCTCCACGACTGGTACGACTCAGCGGCGTACCGGGAGATCCTCCCGCTGCGCACCAAGAACTCCGACGGCGTGGTGATCTTCGTCGAAGGTGTCGACCGCACCCACAAGGCCACCGACGTACTGGTCTGATTCGGCGGCATCACGGCGGGGGCATCCGGCAACTAGTTGGCGCGGCGCAGGAGGACGCCCCGGCTGCCGCGCTTGCGCAGGAAGGCGTGTCCGCCGGCGACCGGTTCGAGCGTGGGCGGCGCGAGCTCGACCTCGTCCTCGACCGACCAAGCAGCCGGCCAGGACTGCCGCGCGAGCTCGCCCGGCTCGAGTGCCACGAACAGCCGATCGGTCGGGAACCGCTCCAGCAGCATCAGGTCCTGGCCGTAGTACAGCAGCTCGACCAGCAGGTACGCCGATCCCGTCAGGCGAGCCGTGGTCGCGAGGTCCTCGAAGCTGTGCGGATGGATCCGAACCTCCCCGGTGACGTTCGTCCTGAGCCGTTCCAGCAACACCTGGTCTGGTTCGGTCGCCTCGACGTCGTACCCGTCCGCGAGCAGGCGCCGCGTCAACGCACCCTCATGGGCGCCGATCTCGATCACCCGGCCCGCGATCGGGTCCAGATGCCGCCGTACCCACGCGACCGTCGCATCCAACCGCTCCTGCTCGTACGGCGACGCGGCCGGCTCCACGATCTCCAGTACGACGTCTGCCGGAGTGCCGGCCGAATGACGCACGGGCGCCTGGATCACGGATGTGAGGTCCAGGCTCCAGCGACTCCGGGCGTCGGACGGATGGTGGGTCCAGATGGTGAACGGCGTGGTGCCGGTTTCCAGCCGGATCGCGGCGGCTGCCGTCTCGACGGAGAACGGCATGTCCCCCTCGCCGGTGCTGGCGCGCACCGCGGCGATCGCTGCCAGCCGGCCGGCCAGCGGAACCCCGGCGGGAAGCCTCAGATAGGCACCGCGCTCGGCGGCGACGAGGTGCACCTCGCGGCCGTGCGCCGGGTCGAGGACGGACAGGAAATCGGTGACGGCATCTTCCGGACGGGCTACGGCGAGGACGTCGATCATCCCGCGTCATTTTACGCAAGATCTCTACCGAAAAATGTCGGCCGGGTGTCGGTCAGTTGGCCGGCTCGGGGTTGCGCGCCGTCACTGTGGGGCGGCAGTGCACAGTAAACCGATCGGTTTCCGGGCCCGAATCCAGCCGGTACTCTCGTTCCATGACCACCTCGGCGACACCTCGCGAGCGGCTCCTGGACGCCGCGGGCGAACTCTTCTACCGCGACGGCGTCAGCATCGGGGTGGACGCGCTCTGCAAGGCGGCCGGGGTGTCGAAGAAGTCGATGTACCAGCTGTTCCGGTCCAAGGACGAGCTGATCGCGGAGAGCCTGGCCAGCCGCGGGGCGGCGTACCAGACCCTGCTGTACCCCGGCCCGGAGGACGACCGGCCGGCCCGGGACCGGATCCTGGCCGTGTTCGAGCGGCAGGACGCTGTGGTTGCCGGTGGCAACTTCCTGGGCTGCCCGTACGTGAGCACGGCGGTGGAGCTGAAGAACCCCGAGCATCCGGGGTCGGTCGTCGCGCGGCACTTCAAGCAGCAGCTGACCGACTTCTTCCACCGGGAGCTGGTGACTGCGGGGGCGGAGGACCCGGGCACGCTGGCGATCCAGCTGACGATGCATCTTCGACGGCGCGAGCGCGCGGGCAGTCGTGCGGGCTCAGCCGCTGGCCGGCATCGGAATCACCACCGCGACCGCGCTGCTGGACGCGGCCGGCATTCGTTCCGCGGAGCTGGCCACACAGGCACGCTGACGCTCCACAGACCGGTATCCCACTCTCCACCATCTGATGGGCTGACCCATCCGGTGGTGGGTTGGCCACCCGGAGTCCGATGTGGCAACCCACCGGGTGATGGGTCAGCCCATCAGATGTGGTCGGGAGGGCAGGGTGTCGGACGGCGGTGCGGCGGTTGCGGTCGTCGTGACGGAGGGTGGTGCCGGGATGGCCGCGACCGCGGTGCTGAGACTCAGGGGCCGGCGTCGTACATGGGACAACAGGTCACCTTGTTCCACGAATGATGGGACTCTCGAGCAGGTTGTTCCATTGTGAAACTCCTGCTCGCCGGGATATTGACGCCCTCACCGTCCGTCGTCAGACTTTCGCAAAGACCCTGCGCTAGTGCCCTCGGCACGCGGGGAAGCGCAGTGTCCTACCGCCCCCGAGAACAGGACATCCGCCCATGCGAACCAAACCCCTACTCGTGGCCACCGCGTGTGCAGCGCTGGTGGCCGGAGTCCTCAGCAGCCCCGCGGTCGCGGCCTCCAACGCCGACTCACCGCAGTCCGCCGTACCAGCAACTGTCGATGCGCCTGCTGCCTTCGCCCATCCGGGTGTCGGGGTGAGCCGGGCTCAGCTGGACTTCGTCCGGGCCAAGGTGCAGGCCGGTGCACAGCCGTGGACGAACGCGTTCAACCAGGCCAAGAACAGTTCCTACGCATCCCTTTCCCGTACGCCGACTCCACGCGCGGTCGTGGAGTGCGGCCCGTACTCGAATCCCAACCTCGGCTGTACGAACGAGCGTGAGGACGCCATCGCGGCGTACACGGATGCGCTGCTCTGGTACCTGACCCGTGACGATCGCTATGCGCAGAAGGCGATCCAGTTGATGGACGCGTGGTCGGCGACCATCCAGGACCACACCAACAGCAACGCGCCGCTGCAGACCGCGTGGGCGGCGTCGTCGTGGCCGAAAGCCGCGGAGATCATCAAGCACGTGTACGGGAACTGGCCGAACTCCGGCCGGTTCGGGACCATGCTGCGCAACGTCTACCTGCCCGAGATCATCAACGGCTCGAACTCCAACGGGAACTGGGAGTTGAGCATGACCGAGGCGATCCAGGGCATCGGCGTGTTCCTCGACGACGCGACCGTGTACGACAAGGCGATCGCCCTCTACCGGGTGCGGGTGCCGGCGTACGTGTACTTGGAGTCGGACGGCGCGCTGCCGAAGACGAAGCCGAGCCAGAACCTCGACACCCGCGACAAGATCGTCGCGTACTGGCAGGGCCAGGGGACCTTCGTGACCGGTCTGACTCAGGAGACGTGTCGCGACTTCACCCACACCGGTTACGGCATCTCGTCGATCTCGCACGTTCTGGAGACGGCCCGGATCCAGGGGATCGACATGTACCCGGAGTTCGGTGAGCGGCTGCGGCAGGCGCTCGGGTTCCAGTCCCGGTGGGAGCGCAACCTCGAGCCGGTGCCGTCCTGGCTGTGCAACGGCACGGTCAACCGGGGCCTCGGCCCGATCACCGAGGTCGGCTACAACGCCCTGCACACCCGCCTCGGTATCGCGATGACGAACACCCAGGCGCTCACCGAGTCCCGCCGCCCGGCCGGCTCCAACAACCTCTTCGTGGCCTGGGAAACCCTCACCCACGCGGAAAACCCCAGCTGACCGATCGCCTACGTCCGAAGAACTGTGGCCTATAACCCACAGTTCTTCGGACGTAACGGGGTTGGGTCAGATCTGGGGTTCGCCGCGCTTCCAGTAGCCCTGGAAGGAGATCGCGGCCTTGGGCATTCCGACGGCGTTGACCAGGTGGCGGCGGACCGCCTTGATCATCGACGACTCCCCGGCCACCCAGGCGTAGTCGGCGTCGTACGGCAGGTCCGCGGATTTCAGGGCCTCGAGCAACGAAGTCGGGCTGTCGCCGGCCGGGGAGATCCAGGTGATGTCGGTGGAGCCGGGGGTCGGCAGCGGCCGGATGTCGCCGGCGTCCGGGACCGCGACGAAGACGGTCGCGTGGACGGCGGAGGGTAGTTGCTGGAGGATCCCGGCGAGAGCCGGCAGCGCGGTCTCGTCGGCGACCAGGATCCGGCGAACGCTGGTGGCCGGCGGGACATAGTCGACCCCGGAGTGCAGCAGGCCCTTGCTACTGGTGGTGTCGACCGCGAACGGCAGGATCAGGCCGACCTGGTCACCCGGCCGAGCCTCGCTGACCCAGGCCGAGGCCGGGCCGTTGACACCGTGCAGGACGAACTCGATGTCGAGTTCGGCGACCTCGGGACGCAGTGCGCGGACGGTGTATGTCCGCATGATGAAACGCTCCTCGACCGGCTGCGCACACCACTCCGGGTACCACTCGGGCCCGGACGGCAGCTTGATCTCGGTGCCGTCGGGCGGAGCGAGCAGCACCTTGATCCGCTGGTCCGGTCCCGCCGTGACCGCCTCCGCGATCCGCGGTGCGACAAATGTCACGCGGCGCAGGTGCGGGCTCAGGTCGTCAACGGCCGCCACGGTGGCGAGGACCGAGTCGAACACGATCGGCCGCTCGAGCACAGTCGTCATGCTTGGTTCTCCATAAAGCTACGCCAGGCGTGCGGACCCGTGGACGACCGGGTTATGGTGAAGCGTCTAGAGGTTAGCCTTACCTAAGAGGATCCGAAAGTCCAATGCCCCCGCCTACTGCCGTGGTCTCAGCCGACCCCGACGTCGCCGCTTCGTCGCGCCCCCGGCGTACCCGGCGGGCGACGCTCGTCGTCGGCCTGATCTGCTGTATCGCCGTGCTCGTGCTGGTGACCTTGCTCAGCATCGCGGTCGGCTCGAAGCAGATCCCGTTGCCGACGGTGATCGATGCCCTGCGCCACTACAACGAGGCGGACACCGATCAGGTGATCGTCCGCTCACTGCGCGTTCCGAGGACGGTGATCGGCCTGTTGGTCGGCGCAGCGCTGGGCTTGTCGGGCGCACTGATGCAGGGCGTCACCCGGAACCCGCTGGCCGATCCGGGCATCCTCGGGGTCAACGGTGGTGCGGCGCTGTTCGTTGTCGGAGGCATCTACTGGTTCGGGTTGTCGAGTCTGACGGCGTACGTCTGGCTCGCGTTCGCGGGTGCGGCGGCCGCGTCCGTCGTTGTCTATCTGCTCGGGTCGCTCGGCCGCGAGGGGGTGACGCCGGTGAAACTGGCACTCGCGGGGGCGGCGATGACGGCGATGCTCGGGTCGCTCACCACCGCCGTGCTGATCGGTGATGTGGACACCTTCGACCAGTTCCGGTTCTGGTCGGTCGGATCGCTGGCCGGCCGTGGTTCGGACATCGCCGCGCAGGTCGCGCCGTTCATCCTGATCGGGATCGCTCTGGCGCTTGGTCTCGGGGCGTTTGCTGAACGCGCTGTCGCTCGGTGACGAGGTGGCGAAGTCGCTCGGCCAACGGGTCGGACTGGCCCGGTTGTTCGTCGCGGTCGTCGTCGTTGTGCTCTGCGGAGCGGCCACGGCCGCAGCGGGACCGATCGCTTTCATCGGACTGATGATTCCGCACGTGGCGCGGTTGGTGACCGGACCGGACTACCGCTGGATCCTGCCGTACTCGATGGTGCTGGCGCCGATCCTGCTGCTCGGGTCCGACGTCCTCGGCCGGATCGTCGCGCAGCCCGGTGAGCTGCAGGTCGGCATCGTTACGGCGGTGATCGGTGCGCCGTTCTTCATCGCACTTGTCCGCCGGCGGAAGCTGGCGGATCTGTGACAACGGCTGAAGCAGTTCAGGTCATCACCCGCGCGCGGGCGGCCCGGCAGGCGCGCTCGCTCGCGGTGATCGTGGTACTCGCGCTGATCGTCTTCGTGACCTTCTGCGTCTCGCTGTCGCTGGGTGACTTCAGGATCCCGGTCATCGACGTGGTGAAGACGCTGTTCGGTGGCGGGGACAAGGCGACCGAGTTCATCGTCAACCAGCTTCGGTTGCCGAGGGCACTCACCGGCCTGCTGGTCGGTGCCGCGCTCGGCATGTCCGGCGCGATCTTCCAGAGCATCGCCCGCAACCCGCTGGCCAGCCCGGACATCATCGGTGTCACGTACGGCGCCAGCGCGTTCGCGGTGTTCGCCATCGTCACGCTGGGACTGACCGGGGTTGCGGTGTCGGGGCTCGCGATCGTCGGTGCCGTGCTGACCGCGTTCATCATGTACGTGCTGGCCTGGCGGCACGGGGTGTCGAGCTACCGGCTGATCCTGATCGGGATCGGGATCGGCGCGATCGCCACCAGTATCACGTCGTACCTGTTGACCAAGGCAAGGGTCGAGATCGCGCAGCAGGCGCTGATCTGGCTCACCGGCAGCCTGAACGGGCGGGACTGGTCGAATGTCCGGTCGCTCGCGATCACGCTCGTGGTGCTGGTGCCGCTGACGGCGTTCCTCGTACACCGGCTGCGCATTCTTCAGCTGGGCGACGAGACGGCGTACGGCCTGGGGCTGCGGGTGGAGAGCTCGCGGCTCGGGCTGATCGTGATCGCGGTCCTGATGGCCGCGGTGGCGACGGCGGCGGCCGGGCCGATCGGGTTCGTCGCGTTCGTGGCAGCGCCGATCGCGCGGCGGCTGACCCGGTCCCCGGGGCCGGCGATGATCGCGTCGGCGCTGCTCGGCGCGCTGGTGGTGGCGCTGTCGGACCTGATCGCGCAGCACGCGTTCGGGGACACGCAGTTGCCGGTCGGTGTGGTGACCGGCGTGGTCGGCGCGCCGTACCTGATGTTCCTGCTGGCCCGGACCAACCGGGTCGGGAGTGGTGGCTGAGAGATGGAGAACTCTGTGGAACACAGCTTGGCTGCCGATGGGCTTGCGGTCGGCTATGACCAGCGCGAGATCATCCACGACCTGTCGGTACGGATCCCGACCGGAAAGATCAGCGTCATCGTGGGCGCCAACGCGTGCGGCAAGTCGACACTGCTGAAGACGCTGGCCCGTTTGCTGAAACCGTCGCGCGGGACCGTGCTGCTGGACGGCAAGAGCATCCAGTCGATCCCGACCCGGGAGGTGGCGACCAAGCTCGGATTGTTGCCGCAGTCACCGACCGCGCCGGAGGGGATCACGGTCGCCGACCTGGTCGGGCGCGGGCGGTACCCGCGGACCCGGTGGATCCGGCAGTGGACCAAGACCGACGACGAAGCGGTCGCGGCCGCGATGACGTCGACCAACGTCCTGGAGATCGCCGACCGGCCGATCGACGAGTTGTCCGGTGGCCAGCGGCAGCGGGTCTGGATCGCGATGGCGCTCGCGCAGGAGACCGACATCCTGCTGCTGGACGAGCCGACGACGTTCCTCGACCTGACCCACCAGTTCGAGGTCCTCGATCTGCTGGTCGACCTGAACAAGTCCGACCGGCGCACGATCGTCCTGGTCCTGCACGATCTCAACCAGGCCTGCCGGTTCGGCGACCACCTGATCGCGATGAAGGACGGCGCCATCGTTGCCGAGGGCAAGCCTCGTGAGGTGATCACCGAGGAGGTCGTCCACGACGTCTTCGGCCTCGCCGTCAAAATCGTCCCCGACCCGGTCGCCGGTACGCCGATGGTCGTGCCGATCGGCCGCCACACCACCCGCACCGATGCCGCCATCGACGCTCAGCCGTCGGCCGCGAGTACATCTCCAGTTGCCGCGGCGCTGGCCGCATCAGCCGCGGCGAACGGCGTCTGCCGCCCGATCAACCGTTGATCCGTCGAGTCTTTGCCGAGTGCCTACGTTGAAGGCCGTCCGGGCGCCGGCGAACGCCGCGGACCTGGTGCAGGATCAGTCCGGCCAGCAGGGCGCCCAGGGTGCCGAGGGCGAGGTCGCCCAGGGTGTCGGTGTACGCCGTCTGGAGTTCAGGCGAGTTGCGGACGAAGGCGAAGTACTCGCCGATCTCCCAGACAACGGCCGCGGTCGCACCGAAGCCGAGGGCTACGAACGCCGTCAGACCGCCCGACAGGGTGCGGGGTGCGAAGGCGAGCAGGACGCCGGCGGTCAGGAAGCCCCAGAGGATGAAGTGCATGGCGTCGTCCCACCAGCTCACGGTGTCGAACAGGTTGAGGCGGTTGCCGATCAGGTCGATCAGCCACGGGAGCGTCATCAGGAGGTCGGCGTGCCACGGGAAGCGGTCGTGCAGCTTGCTCCGCGTGCGCCCGTAGGCCCACCACCACAGCGGGAGCGCCATCGCACCGATCGGGTACACGATCAGCCGCGCGGTCGACGCCTTCCCCTTGATCCCGCTCAGGTCCGGCCAGATCAATGCCACGAGCAACAGAGCGAAGAGCAGCACCTTCGCGGTCAGAGCGGCGTACCGCACCCAGTGGGGGCGTGTGGCGGGGACAGTCGTCGCAACCATCGTCGTCATGCCTCTCAGTCAAACCGACCGCTGGGCGAGGCGGATGAGTACAACTACGCGAAAGACCCCCGCGATGTCCGCCAGTGTGGCGGATCGCGGGGGTCCCGGACAAAGGGATAGCCGACAGGGTCAGCTGACGCTGATCAGGTCGACCACGAAGATGAGGGTTTCGCCGGGCTTGATCGCGCTGCCCGCGCCGCGGTCGCCGTACCCGAGCTGCGGCGGGATGACCAGCTTGCGCCGGCCGCCGACCTTCATGCCCTGTACGCCGGTGTCCCAGCCCTGGATGACCTGGCCGACGCCGAGTTGGAACGCCAGCGGGGCGCCGCGGTTGTACGACGCGTCGAACTCCTCGCCGGTCGAGTGGGCCACGCCCACGTAGTGCACATTGACCCGCGAACCGGCCTTGGCCTCGTCGCCGTCGCCCACGGTGATGTCGGTGATCTCCAGATCCGCCGGCGGCGGCCCGTCCGGAAAGTCGATCTCTGGCTTCTCAGTCATGTCTCCAGCTAAGCAGATCCCTGATGCAATCCTCATCCAGGGCAGGCCCGACCGTGAACGAGACGCTGGTCAGTACCGTCGCCAGTAGTCTTCGCCCGCGGCGCATTCGCCGCGGGAGGTCCAGCTGGTGACGATTTCCCTGGTCGCGATCCTGGCGGTGGTGATGGCTCCCGACCCGAGGGCGAAGTTGACGGCGCCGTAGTGGAGGCAGATGCGCCAGCGAGTGCCGTTGAGGCTGGTGCGGTCACGACGGCGCCGCCGACCGTCACCCCGAGTACGGCTCCCACTGCGGCGAGCGCATGTTTTGTCCGTCCTGCTGATCGGCCCCTCGACGCTGCTGCGGAGATGAACATGGGTCCTCCCGAATGACAAGCGAGTGCTCCGGAGAGCCGTAGCCGGCATTCAACGTCGACCCTCTTTCAATCCGCTATCACGCCGCATTCGGCACAAGCGGTCCACGGCGGGACGTCAGGCGTTTGTGGTGAGGACCTCGCGGAGTTTGGTGGCGAATTCTTCGGGTTTGCCGGGCTGGCCGTATTCGTTGCCGAGGAAGCCGCCGTGGTTACTGGGAAAGACGACCGGATCGAGGCCGAGGCGGGCGGCGGCGGCCTTGCCGCCCCGGGCCGCCAGTTGGCTGCCGGACTCCTCCCCGACGCCGATGACGATGTGGTCCTTGGCCTTGGCCAGGGCGTCGAAGTCCGGTTGGTACGACGTGCAGGTGCGCAGGTTCTGGCCGAGGAGGGCATCGTCACGGGAACCGTCGTCCTCGGTGGGGAGGCCGAACATGCCCGGGTCGGGAGCCGGGCGCTGGGTGTAGTCCGCCGGGATTTCACCCTCGTAGCTGACGATCGCGATGAACTTGGCCATCCCCGCGCCCATGCCGTCGCGCTGGTACGTGTCGTAGATGTCGTTGACCGCGACCAGCGCCGCCTCGCTGTCGGGCACGATCGCGGCCAGTGGCGGCTCGTGCGCGATCAGGGTGTTGATCAGGTCGGGCCGCTTGGCGGCCAGGGCCAGCGCGTTGACCGCGCCGCCGCTGCTGGCGAACAGGTCGACCGGACCGGCGTCGAGCGCCTCGATCAGCGCGATCAGGTCCGCCGCGTGGTCGTCCGGCGTCACCTCGCCGGCACTATCGGTCCGGACGCTCCGCTCCACCCCGCGCGGGTCGTAGGTCACCACGGTCCGATCGGTGAAGTACGACGCCAGGGTCGGGAAGCCGCTCGCTCCCATCGGTGAACCGATCACCAGCAGCACCGGCCGCTGGCCGAGATCGCCGCGGACGTCGTACGTCAGCGTGGCTCCGGGTACGTCGAGGGTGTGGGTGACGGGCTCCGGCATGAATGCTCCTCTGGTCCGGCCCATCCCCCTAGGTTGGGCTCGTGGTCGTGAGCCTAGACCGCGACCGGTCACCCGAACCAGGACCCGAACATGCACTGGTCAGGCACTGATCTCGCACTTGAGGCTTCAGTCGGTTACGGCCAGCCGGCGGGTGAGGTCGGAGCCGGGTGGGTCAGGAGTCGGCCGGTGGGAGTGGACAGCAGGCGGTCGAGGTTGGCATCGAAGGGCTCGGCCATGTGCCAGTCGGCGGTGAGGATGTAGAGGGTTCGGCCATCGTCGCCACCCAGAGTGCAGGCGAAGCCGGCGTGCTCCAGCGGCACGGTGTCGAGGATCTCGCCGCCTTCCGCGATGCGGAGACAGGCAGAGGTGTCGTCTGCCCAGCCCGGAGTCCAGATGGCGCCGTCGGCGTCCATCACCATGCCGTCGCCGGGATGCGGCGCCCACACCCGCCGATTCGACAACGAGCCGTCAGGGGATACGTCGTACGCGGTCAGCGTGCCGCCGAAGGACTCGGCGATGATCAGGGTCGAGTTGTCGGGCGTGATCACCATGCCGTTCGGGAACGCCAGTTCGTCGGCTACCCGTCGTACCGAGCCATCCGGGGTGACCAGCAGGATGAAGCCGGGCCGCTCGCCCTCACCCGGATGGAAGTCGCAGCCGCCGTTGACGTAGATGTTCCCGCGGCCGTCCACGACGATCTCGTTCAGACCGCCGTACGACGAAAGATCCGCGTGCACGACCAAGCCGGACGGCTCCTGCCGCAACAGCAGCCCTTCCGGGCCGGAGGTCACCAGCAGTCGCCCGTCCGGCAGCCAGTCGATCGAGAAGGGGAGAGTCGTCGGCACGCGAGCCATCACCTCGCGGTGACCGTCACGATCGACGGCCAGGACCTCCTGTGTACCCCAGTTCGAGCACCACAGACGTCCGTCGTGCCAGCGCGCCGACTCCCCGATCACGAGCCCGGTCAGCAGTACCTCAGTCATCTCAACTCCTTCCGTGATACCCACCACACGAACGGCAGACCCCCGAATCGACACCACAACGTCCGAAGAATCGTGGGTTATAGGCCACGATTCTTCGGACGTCAGCGGTCAGCGGTCGAGTGGGGGACAGGTGCACTAGGCTGATGGCCCGTGAAGGTCTTGGTGATCGGCTCCGGCGGCCGCGAGCATGCACTGGTCTGGGCGCTGACCCAGGACCCCGATGTCGAGCAGGTCGTGGCGGCCCCGGGCAATCCGGGCATCGCCGTGTTGCCTCCGGCGTACGACGGGCAAACGGTCGTTTGCCGTTCGGTCGACATTTCCGACCACGATGCTGTCGTGGCGCTGGCGCAGGAGATCGGCGCCGACCTGGTCGTGGTCGGACCGGAGGCGCCGCTGGTGGCCGGCCTGGCCGATCCGCTGCGGGACGCCGGGATCGCGGTCTTCGGCCCGTCCAAGGCCGCCGCGCAGATCGAGGGCTCGAAGGCGTTCGCCAAGGACGTGATGGCCGCGGCGAGTGTGCCGACCGGCCGGGCCTACATCTGTACGACGCCTGAGCAGGCGGCGGAGGCGATCGACGCGTTCGGGCCGCCGTACGTGGTCAAGGACGACGGCCTCGCCGCGGGCAAGGGGGTCGTGGTCACCTCCGACCGGGACGAGGCGCTCGCGCACGCGGCCGAGTGCGAGCAGGTGCTGATCGAGGAGTACCTGGACGGCCCCGAGGTGTCGCTGTTCGCGATCACCGACGGCACCACGGTGCTGCCGATGCAGCCCGCGCAGGACTTCAAGCGCCTCGCCGACAACGACGAAGGCCCGAACACCGGCGGCATGGGCGCCTACACACCGTTGCCCTGGGCACCGGATGACCTGGTCGCCGAGATCACCGAGAAGGTGCTCCAGCCGACGATCGACGAGCTGCGCCGCCGCGGTACGCCGTTCAGCGGCCTGCTGTACGCCGGTCTCGCGCTGACCTCCCGGGGTGTCCGGGTGATCGAGTTCAACTGCCGCTTCGGCGACCCGGAGACGCAGGCCCTGCTGCCGTTGCTGAAGACCCCGCTCGGTGGCCTCCTGTACGCCGCCGCGACCGGGAAGCTGGCCAATCATGGATCACTGAGCTGGCAGAGCGCCGCCTCGGTGGCGGTCGTGGTCGCCGCGAAGAAGTACCCCGCCAGCCCGCGCAGCGGTGACGTGATCAACGGCGTCGACCAGGCCGAGGCCGACGGCGTTCACGTCTTCCACGCGGGTACGGCGCTCGACGGCGACGAACTGGTCACGTCGGGTGGTCGGGTGCTGGCGGTCAGTGCGACCGGTGAGGACCTGGACGAGGCCCGTCGGCGCGCGTACGCGGCCATCGGCCAGATCCGAATCAAGGGCTCGCAGCACCGCACCGACATCGCCCTGAAGGCCGCGCGCGGCCTGATTGCCGTCTGACCTGAAATTCGCGGGAACCTCCGCGCTCCGGCCGACACAGACACGGTGAATGACCATCGTGAGGTCGGAAGGAGCGCGGATGCGCTGCGATATGAGCGGACCGGTCGCGTGAGCGGCCTGCTGGTCGTCCAGGACGGGGTGAGAGTGTCCGGTAGTTCGGACCGGCGTCTGTGGGACCGGACCGTGGAGGGCGACGCCGACGCGTTCGCGCAGCTGTACGACCGGCATGCCCGGGCGATCTACAACTTCCTGTATCGGCGTACCGCTTCCTGGAGCGACGCCGAGGACCTGACATCGGCGGTCTTCCTGCAGGCGTGGCGGCGGCGGTCCGACGTGGTGCTCGACCGTGAGTCGGCCCTGCCCTGGCTACTGCGAACGGCCGACTACACGGTGCGCAATGACTGGCGCTCCAAACTGCGGTACCGCCGGGCACTGGCCGCGGCGGAACGGCTGCCCACCGAGATCGGCGACCACGCCGACGAAGTGGTTGGCCGGATCGATGATGACGAGCGGATCCGGGCCGCCCGTGCATCGCTGAAGCACCTGCCCCGCCAGGAGCGGGAGATCATCGAGCTCTGCGTCTGGGCCGGCCTGGATCAGACCGCCGCAGCCGTCGCACTCGACGTCCCGATCGGCACCGTGAAGTCCCGCCTCTCCCGCGCTCGCAAGCGCCTGCGCGAACTCAATCTTCCGTCTGTCGTGGAGAACCAGTCATGAACACGCTGCCGCCCGGACGGGATCTGTCCGCCGCTACCCGAACCCGTCAACGTCACGAGCTGATGGCCATCGTCGACCACGAATCCGCCGGACCCCGCGGGCGCCGCCGCTTCGTCCCCCTGGCCGCGGCCGCCGCAGTCGTCCTGGTCGTCGGCGCCGCGATCGCCGTACCGTCGCTGCGCAACGACAACTCAGCCGGTCCGGCCGGACAAGCGAGCCGGCCGACGCCTCCGCCGATGGGCATCCGCACGGATTTCACCCCGGTCCCCGCCGCGGAACAGGCCGACCTGCTCCGAGAGTGCACGAACAACCAGACTTACAGTCCTCCGGCGAAACCCTTGGCCGGACTCCGCGTCGTGCAGCCGCAGGCGAACGCCGTCGTGACCACATTCGCCCGGTACCAGGCGCTCCGCGGCTGGAACATCTGTGGATACAACGCGAAGGGCAAGCGGACGACCGGTATGCGGAGGGCGTCGGGTGACCCGATGGTCGAGCCGGTCACGATGGCCGGCGCGGGGCTCGGGGCGTACGTCGAGGGAATCGCTCGCATCACCATCACCCCACACGGCGGCCGTGCGTACGAGGCGGAGCTCGAGCACGGGTTCTTCTACGCGTCGGTGCCCTACCTGCCGTTCGCGGCGAAGCGCGCGGACAACACACCGCTGGAGTACGTGATCCGCGCGTACGACGCGAGCGGCGCGTTGATCTACACCAGTCCGAAGACCGTCGGGGAGAGGCGGGTCCGTGACAGCCGGTGCTCGGTGGATCCCACCGGCAAGTATTTCATGGGCTGGAGCGGCGGCCCGGATGCCCTGAAGGACATCGAACACCTGAATCTCTCCACCGAGCCCCCCGCCCCCGGCATGCCGGACCCGAAGACCTGCGTCCGCGCCACCGCCTGGAATTACCTGCCCTGACGAAGCTCCCGTGCGGCCCCGGTTCGTTGCACCTCGCGAACCGGGGCGGCAGCCGGTGATCTTGGTGCCTGCGAGGATGGTGGGGTGCTGCGCAGCTGGAAGTTCGCTCTGCTCGCCCTGGTGATCGGCGTCACGCTGGCAGGGTGGTCTGCGTTCGGTGGGTCCGGTAAGTCCGCCGTCGTGCAGCTGGCGGTGTTCGTCGTTCTCGCGTTCCTGTTCTCGCCGCTGGTGTTCCCGCGCTCGGTGAGCGCCGCCGAGGCGGCCGTCGGGGGCAAACCCATCGTCTACTGGCGACCTGGGTGCCAGTACTGCCTGCGGCTGCGGCTGGTGCTGATCGGTGCGGCCGGTCGAGCGTCCTGGGTCAACATCTGGGCCGATCCCGAGGCTGCTGCGGCGGTGCGGGCGGTCGCAGAGGGCAACGAGACGGTTCCGACCGTGGTGGTCGACGGAGTGAGCCGGGTGAATCCCGGGCCACGATGGATGCGGGAGCGGCTGCGGGCTGGACCGGTGGGTGAGTAGGTGGCGAGACCAGGGAGAATGGAGGGGTGTCGAAGCCCAGCAAGCCCCGGATTCCCAACGTTCTCGCGTCCCGCTACGCCAGTCTGTCGATGGCGCAGCTGTGGTCGCCCGAGCACAAGATCGTGCTCGAGCGGAAGCTCTGGGTGGCGGTGCTGAAGGCCCAGAAGGAGCTCGGGGTCGCGGTGCCGGACGGGGTCGTCGAGGACTACGAGCGGGTGATCGACCAGGTCGACCTGGAGTCGATCGCGGCCCGCGAGCGGGTCACCCGGCACGACGTGAAGGCCCGGATCGAGGAGTTCAACGCTCTCGCCGGCCACGAGCACATCCACAAGGGCATGACGAGCCGGGACCTGACCGAGAACGTCGAGCAGCTGCAGATCCGGGCGAGCCTCGAGCTCGTCCGGGATCGCGCCGTGGCGACCGCCGTACAACTTGGGCAGAAGGCGGCCGACCACGCCGCACTGGTGCTGACCGGGCGGTCGCACAACGTCGCCGCGCAGGCGACCACGCTGGGCAAGCGGTTCGCGTCCGCTGCGGACGAACTGCTGGTCGCGATCGCGCGGATCGAGGAGCTGCTCGAGCGGTACCCGCTGCGTGGCATCAAGGGCCCGGTCGGTACGTCGCAGGACATGCTGGACCTGTTCGGCGGGGACCCGGCGAAGCTGGACAAGCTGGAGAGCGACATCGCCACCCACCTCGGCTTCAGCCACACGCTGACCAGCGTCGGGCAGATCTACCCGCGCTCGCTCGACTACGAGGTCGTCTCGGGGCTGGTGCAGCTGGCCGCGGCCCCATCGAGCCTGGCGATGACGATCCGGCTGATGGCCGGGCACGAGCTGGTGACCGAGGGGTTCAAGGAGGGCCAGGTCGGGTCCTCGGCGATGCCGCACAAGATGAACACCCGGTCCTGCGAGCGGGTCAACGGGCTGGCGGTGATCCTGCGCGGCTACGCCTCGATGGCGGGCGAGCTGGCCGGCAACCAGTGGAACGAGGGTGACGTCTTCTGCTCCGTCGTACGACGGGTGGCGTTGCCGGACGCGTTCTTCGCGCTGGACGGGTTGTTCGAGACGTTCCTGACCGTGCTGGACGAGTTCGGGGTGTACCCGGCCGTGGTCAGCCGGGAGCTGGAGCGGTACCTGCCGTTCCTGACCACCACGAAGGTGCTGATGGCCGCGGTCAAGAACGGCGTCGGCCGGGAGACCGCACACGAGGTGATCAAGGAGCACGCCGTCGCCACCGCGCTGGACTTGCGCAAGGGCCGCGCGGAGAACGACCTGTTCCACCGGCTCGGCGCCGACGGCCGCCTCGGCCTCACCGAGGAGCAGATCGTCGGCATCGTCGGCGAGCCCCTCTCTTTCACCGGCGCGGCCGTCGCCCAGGTGAATACCGTCGTCGCCAAGATCGACGAACTCGCCAAACGCCACCCCGAGGCCGCCGCGTACACGCCGGGTGACATTCTCTAGTCCGTGTTCGAACCGCTCACGTGGGCGCTGGTGGCGCTCTCCCTTGCCGCGATGGTATTCGCCATTGTGCTGGCCGCGCGGGACAAGCGGATCAACTGGACGCTGCTGGCCGTACTCGGGGTGATCGAGGTCGGGTTGCTGGCTCAGTTGGTCGTGGGGATCGTGCAACTGGCCGGGACTGATCGGGATGTGTCGGCGCCGTTCTTCCTCGGGTATCTGATCGGCTCGCTGATTGTCCTGCCGGTGGGTGCATTGTGGGCGCTGGCGGAGAGCAGCCGGTGGGGTGCCGGCGCGCTGGCTGTCGCTTGCCTGGTGATCCCGATCATCGAGCTCCGCCTGTACGAGATCTGGACCGCGTGAGATGACCGAGGCGGCCCACGATCCTGAGGCGACCCGGCACGGGCCTGGCCGGATCCTGATCGCGGTGTACGGCGTGTTCGCGCTGGCCGCGACGGCGCGGGCAGCTGTGCAGATCGCGACCAAGTTCCACGAGGCGCCGATCGCCTACGTTCTGTCGGCCGTTGCCGCGGTCATCTATTGTGCCGCGACGTACGCGTTGGCCAAGGCAACGAAGGTCTCCCGCAAGGTGGCGACGGTCGCGATCGCGATCGAGCTGACCGGGGTCCTCGCGATCGGGGCGTTCAGCTACCTCGCACCGGACGACTTCCCGGACTCCACCGTGTGGTCGCATTTCGGGCAGGGGTACGGATTCGTCCCGGTGGTTCTTCCGGTCCTCGGGTTGCTCTGGCTACGCCGCACCCGGTAGCAGCTTCCACCGCAGAGCGCCCCCAGGCAGCGATGACGGAACCTCAATGCCATGTCGCGTACTGCCAGGGAACTGCCAGCCCAGCACAGGGGCTGACTCAGGTTCACCGGACAGCATCGGTGGCATGCAGATTCCAGGTCATCCTCGGGTCGAGATCGTCGTACCCGTCAAGAACGAGGAACACGACCTCGGTCCGAACATCAGGCGGCTGCGTGAGTTCCTGGACACCGCCTTCCCCTTTCCGGCCGAGGTCTGCATCGCGGACAACGGGAGCACGGACGCGACATATGAGATCGGCACGGTGCTCGCCAGCGAACTGCCGGGAGTCCGGATCGTCCGGCTCGAGCAGTCGGGGCGCGGCCGCGCGCTGAAGCAGGTCTGGTCCGAGAGCACGGCCGACGTGCTCGCCTACATGGACGTCGACCTGTCCACCAACCTGAACGCGCTGCTGCCGCTGGTCGCCCCGCTGTTCGCCGGGCACAGTGACGTCGCCATCGGCACCCGGCTGTCGAATGGTTCGCGGGTGGTCCGGCGGCCGAAGCGCGAGTTCATCTCACGCTCGTACAATCTGTTGCTACGGGCAACCTTGAGTGCGCACTTCTCCGACGCCCAGTGCGGCTTCAAGGCGATCCGCGCCGATGTCGCCCGGGAACTGCTGCCGCTGATCCAGGACACCAGCTGGTTCTTCGACACCGAGCTGCTCGTACTCGCGGAGAAGGCCGGGCTGCGGATCCACGAGGTGCCGGTCGACTGGGTCGACGACCTCGACTCGCGTGTCGCCATCGCGAAGACGGTCGGCGAGGACCTGCGGGGGATCTCGCGGCTGACACGCGATCTCGGCCGCGGCCGGATCAACCTCGAGCCGATCCGGCAGGCGTACGGTCGCCCACGGATCCTCGATCCTCGTACGGCGATGGCCGCGCGCGTACTGCGGTTCTGCGCGATCGGGGTGCTGAGCACCGCGGCGTACGCGCTGCTGTATCTCGTCCTGCGGCAGGGCATGCCGGCCCAGGTGGCCAACCTCCTGGCGCTGCTGATCACGGCTGTCGGCAACACCGCTCTCAACCGGCGGATCACCTTCGGCGTCCGCGGTCTGGAGAACCGATGGCGCCATCAGGTGCGCGGCCTCGTTGCCTTCGGCATCGGCTGGAGCCTGACCGCCGCGTCGTTGTGGCTGCTGCACACGGCAGTCGCCGTACCGCACCAGGCCGTGGAGATCACCGTCCTGACCATCGCGAACCTGGCCGCGACCGTGGTCCGGTTCAGCCTCTTCCAGGCGTGGGTCTTCGACGACGACGCGCCGACCCTGCCCGCCTTCGAACCCCCGACGGTTCTCGAGAACACCCGGAGTAACTGATATGACCATCGTTTCCGATCCCGTCGAGGCGTCACCACGCCGGGCCGGACCTCAGGCGATCAGCACCCAGTACACGATCGGCCGGGACAAGATCCTGTACGGCGGACTGCTGGTGCTGACCGCGATCGCGTACCTGTGGGGACTGTCCAAGAACGGGTACGCCAACGAGTTCTACGCGGCCGCGGTCCAGGCCGGGTCGACGAGCTGGAAGGCCTGGTTCTTCGGGTCGTTCGACGCGTCGAGCTTCATCACCGTGGACAAGCCGCCGGCGGCGCTGTGGGTGATGGGCCTGTCGGCGCGGATCTTCGGGTTCAACACCTGGAGCATGCTGGTCCCCGAGGCGCTGATGGGCGTCGCGAGCGTCGGGTTCGTGTACGTGTCGGTGCGTCGGTGGTTCTCCGCGAACGCCGGGCTGCTGGCCGGTGCGATCCTGGCGCTGACGCCGGTCGCCGTACTGATGTTCGGCTTCAACAACCCGGATGCGCTGCTGATCCTGCTGCTGTGCGCCGGCGCGTGGGCGGTGACGCGGGCGATCGACTCGTCGCAGCATGCGGCTCGCTGGATGGTGCTGGCCGGCGCGCTGGTCGGGTTCGGGTTCCTGACGAAGATGCTGCAGGCGTTCCTGATCCTGCCGGCGTTCGGGCTGGCGTACTTGATCGCGGGGAAGCCGAAGCTGGGCAAGCGTCTGGTGCACAGTGCGCTGGCGTTGGTCTCGCTGATCGTCAGCGCTGGCTGGTGGATCGCGATCGTCGAGTTGCTGCCGGCGTCAGCACGACCGTACATCGGTGGCTCGTCGACGAACAGCATTCTCGAGTTGACGCTCGGGTACAACGGTCTCGGGCGGTTGAGCGGGAACGAGACGGGCTCCGTCGGCGGCGGTCAGGGCAACCCCGGGTGGGGTGGCGCGGCCGGGGTGCAGAGGTTGTTCGGCGGCGAGTTCGCGTCGCAGATCGCCTGGCTGCTGCCGGCTGCTCTGCTGGCGACGATCGTACTGGTCGTTGCCGCAGGCAAGGCTCCGCGGACGGACAAGACTCGGGCGTTCGCTGTGCTGTGGGGTGGATGGCTGGTCGGTACCGGGCTGGTCTTCAGCTACATGCAGGGGATCATCCACAGCTACTACATGATCGCGCTGGCGCCGGCAATCGGTGCGCTGATCGGCGCGGCGATGTCGGTGCTGTGGCGGCGACGGGCCCAGTGGTTGCCTCGGGCGACGCTGGCCGGGGGCATCCTGCTGACGGCCGGGTGGAGCTTCGCGCTGCTGAACCAGACGCCGACCTGGCAGCCGTGGTTGCGGTGGGTGGTTCTGCTCACGGGTGTGATCGCGGCCGGTGCGCTGCTGTTGCTGCCCGAGTTGCAGCTGCATCGGACCGCGGCTCGGCGGGCCGGGATGTTCGCGGGTGCGCTGCTCGCCGTGAGTGCGCTGGCTGGGCCGACGGCGTACTCGCTGTCGACGATCAGCACGGCACATACCGGTGCGCTGCCGTCCGCAGGGCCGGCGGGTGCCAGCGGGCTGCGTGGTGGGCCTGGCGGCGGTGGCTTTGGCGGCCGGACGGGTACTCCGCCTGGGCAGACCGGCAACGGTACGACGGGTGCGCCTGGAACGACTGGCAATGGGACGACCGGGCGTGGCGGTGGGATGGGTGGATTCCTTGGCGGTGGCGGGACCAGTGGAGTGTCGAGTGAGCTGGTGACACTGCTGCAGCAGGGCTCGAAGGGATACACCTGGGCGGCCGCGGCGGTCACGGCGAACGGGGCCGCACCACTGCAGATCGCCTCCGGCGAACCGATCATGGCGATCGGCGGCTTCAACGGCACCGACCCGGCGCCGACGCTGTCCGAGTTCAAGGAGCTGGTTGCCCAAGGCAAGGTTCACTACTTCATCGGCAGTGGAGGCGGCGGCTTCGGCGGTCGTCGCGGCGGCACCTCCAGCGACATCTCCACCTGGGTCGCCGAGAACTTCCAGTCCCAGACCGTTGGCAGCACCACCGTCTACGACCTCAGCACCAGCACGACGAACTGATGAAACCGGAGCACACACCTATGACGCAGAACCCCGCCTTCAACCCGGGCGCAACCCCGGAAGACCAGTGGCAAGCCGCCCGAGCCGCCGGCCCAACACCCCAGTCCACAAACGGCCCAGGCCCGCAGCCCACTGCCGGTGCTGCGCCGCAGTACGCGGCACCTCAGACGCAGCATGCACCTGAGTGGGTCGGTGCGCCGGGGGCCGGGAAGGCCGGCCGGCGGCCGAGCAATCTGGCGTTGGCTGGGGCAGGGTCGTTGCTTGCTGTGCTGGCCTTCGTCGGCGGCATGGCAGTTGGCCACTCTTGGGATGGAACTGCCACCCAGCAGAACCAGTTCCCTGGTGGTGGTGGCTTCGGTCGATTCCCGGGACAAGGCAACGGTCAGGGGCAAGGCACCACAGGTCAGGGCAACAACGGCACCGGCCAAGGCCAGGGCACCTTCCCCGGCCAGGGACAGGGCGGCACCGGCCAAGGCCAAGGCAGCACCGGCCAAGGTCAGGGCACTGTGCCGGGTCAGGGGACGCAGCCGGGCACCGGGACGCAGAGCGGTCCGACGCAGACCAGCTGACCCAGCGAGAAATGCAGCCCGGCGGGCCACGAGCGGACACTCGGCCCGCCGGGCGCTCACCCTGGAAAGACCACCTGGGCCACTCTGTGAACAGCGACCTGAAAGTCCCCTTCAACTGGGACCGACTGTCGCGACGGAGGATTCCGACACGCGAAGACGGTTCGCCGAGTGGTGGGGTGGGGTAGGGATGGGGGCGTGGAATGGTCGAACGTCACCTGGTTCCTGACCGCCCTAGGTGCGGTCGTCGTACTGCTGACGCGCGTCCGCCTCGGCGGTACCGTTGTCGACGGCACCGGTCACGGCGCGGGCCGGCACGGGTACTCAGCTGCCCTGCTGCGGCTGCACACCGTCGTCGGTGTCATCACGCTGCTCGGCTGGGTCGTTGCCTTGGTCACCGGTCACCGTGGGATCGCGCTTGTCGTACTGACCGGATGGTGGCTGCTGACATTCATCGGATTGCTGCTCCTGGCCCGGTGGCTTCCCAGCGGCGGCAAACACTCCGAGGACAAACAGAGCGACGCGTGGGGCAACGGCGCCGGTCTCTCCGTCCTGGGCCACGTCGGCATGCTGATCGGCGTCTGCTATTTCACCTTCATCATCGTCACCGACCGGTTCTGAGTCCCTCGATCAGTGCCGTGACCGAACGCCGTACGGCGGCCTCGAACGCTTCTGGTGAAAGCGTTGCCCCCGCGCCGGCGATCCGGTCGTACAGGAGCCCGTCCATCATCGCGGCGACCGGCCATGCGGCCTCCGACGGATCCGGTACGCCGAGACTGTCGAGCGACTGTGCCAGCAGAGCACGTAGTTGCCGTCCGCCCTCATCGATCGCGGATCGCAGCTCCGGCTGACGACTCGCCTCCAGCGACAACTCGTACCGCGCGATCAGATCGTCCGTGCGATCCCGGGCCAGCCCGATTGTCATCCCCACCAGCAACTCCAGCGGCGGCGCACCCATCCCGGCCGCCGGCGCCCCCGCGTCGCCCGGCGTGTCCACTGTGGCCGGTGCGGGCGCGTCACCCGGTGACTCCACGGTGGCCGGTGCGACCGCGTCACTCGGCGACTTCACGGTGGCCGGTGCGACCGCGTCACCTGGTGACTCCGCGGTGGCCGGTGCGACCGCGCTCACGTCCCGGGCGAGCATCCGGTTCACGCACGCGGTGAGCAGCGCGTTCCGGGTGCGGAGGTAGTACGACGTCGAGCCCGGTGGCAGACCGGCCTCCGCGTCGACCGCGCGATGGGTCAGCCCACGCAGCCCGCGGGTCGCGACGAGGTGGATCGCGGCGTCGGCGATCGCGTCCCGGCGATCCGCGCCCAGCGGAACCTGCTTGGTCACGCCGGTCAGTCTCGCACTTCCGCATCGGACTCTACAGATGTAGAGTCCTGCATCATGAGTACGGCGATCGTGGTGGGAGCGGGCATCGGCGGGGTCACGGCGGCCGTCGCACTGCAGCGGTGCGGGTGGCAGGTCACAGTCCTGGAGCGCGCTCCGGAGCTGGGTGAGGTGGGGGCCGGGATCTCGGTCTGGCCGTCGGCGGTCGCGGTCCTCGAGGCGATCGGGGTGAAGGGCGTCGAGAAGGCGGCCGCGGTCTCCAAGCCGGCCGGGATGCGCACGCCGGACGGCCGCTGGGTCGTCGCCGCGGCCGATCTCGGCGTCGAGATCCCGGTGATGATCCACCGGGCCCAGTTGCACGACCTGATCACGGCCGAGTTCGGCCCGGCCGTCACGGTCCGGACCGGGTACGACGTCACCACGATCACCCAGGACGACGCCGGCGTGACGATCAACGACGACCTGCGGGGAGATCTGGTCGTCGCCGCGGACGGGATCCGCAGTACGATCCGGACCACGCTCGCGCCGGATCACAGAGGACCGCAGTACTCCGGCTACACGGCGTACCGGGGGATCGCGGACGTCGAGATCGACGACGGCGGCGGGGAGACCTGGGGCCGAGGGCAACGGTTCGGGTTCGCGCGGCTGATCGACGGGCGGATCTACTGGTACGCGACGGCCAATCAGCCCGCGGGTCAGAGCGGTGGCCCGAAAGCCTTCAGCGACTGGCACGACCCGATCCCGGAGATCCTCGCCGGCACCGAAGCCGTTCTCCAGAACGACATCTACGACCTCGCCCTCCCGCTGGTCCCGTTCGCCCAGGGCCGCGTGGTCCTGCTCGGCGACGCCGCGCACGCGATGACGCCGAACCTCGGCCGTGGCGCCTGCTCGGCGATCGAGGACGCCGGTGCGCTCGCCCGGCACCTCGACGAGAGCACTGATCTGAGCACTGCTCTCGCCCGGTACGACGCCGAGCGCCGCCCCGCGACCACCAAGCTGATCAAGCGCTCACGGGGCATCGGGCGAGTCGGCCAGGTGGAGAACCCGGTGGTGTGCGCGATCCGCAACGGACTGCTCAGGCTCGGCGGCAAGTTGATGTCCTTGCGGCGGCCGAAAAGCCAGGTGAAACAATCACGTCCGTGACCACACCTCCGCAGGCGCCCGAGATCCCTGGTGCGAAGCACATTCACTCCGGCAAGGTCCGGGACCTGTACGAGCTGGAGTCCGGCGCGCTGCTGATGGTGGCGAGCGACCGGATGAGTGCGTTCGACTGGATCCTCGAGACTGTGATCCCGGACAAGGGCAAGGTGCTCACCGCGATGAGCCTGTGGTGGTTCGAGCAGTTGGACGTGCCGAACCACATCCTGTCCACCGTCGTACCGGCCGAGGTCGCGGGCCGCGCGGTGGTGTGCGAGAAGCTGGACATGTTCCCGGTCGAGTGCGTCGCCCGCGGGTACCTGAGCGGCACCGGTCTACTCGACTACAACGCCACCGGCGCGGTCTGCGGCATCCCGCTGCCAGCCGGGCTGGTCGAGGGTTCCCGGCTGGCGGAGCCGATCTTCACCCCGGCGACCAAGGCCGAGCTCGGTGAGCATGACGAGAACGTCTCGTACGACGCGGTCGTGGCGACCGTCGGCGCGGAGACGGCGGCGGCGCTGCGGGATACGACACTGGCCGTCTACACGCGGGCGCACGCGATGGCGGAGGAGCGCGGCATCATCCTGGCCGACACGAAGTTCGAGTTCGGCGCGCGCCCGGACGGGACGATCGTGCTGGCCGACGAGGTGCTGACGCCGGACTCGAGCCGGTTCTGGCCGGCCGATCAATGGGCACCGGGCAAGCAGCAGCCGTCGTACGACAAGCAGATCGTCCGCGACTGGCTCCAGTTCGACTCCGGCTGGGACCGCCACTCCGGCGAGGCCCCGCCGCCCCTGTCCGACGAGGTCGTCGAGCGCACGCGAGCGGCGTACATCGGCGCCTACGAGCAGCTGACCGGCCGCAAGTTCGCCGGCTGACGGACCTTTGAGGGGCCAACCCCTGAAGTGTCCGGTCGCAAGTTCACTGGCTGAAGGACCTTTCAGGGGCTGACCCCTGAAAGGGTGGGTTGCGGAGGCGGATTATTGGTCCGCAACCCACCTACTCCGGGGTTGACCCCTGAAGAGTCCGGTCGCAAGTTCGCCGGCTGGGGCCCTTTCAGGGGTCAACCCCTGAGATGGTGGGTTGCCCCCTCGAAATCCCAGGGGGCAACCCACCAGGTGAGGGGTTGACCCCTCAAAGGGGGCTGCTCTGCCCTCTACGTGGGCAACCCACGTGCTCCGGGGTTGGCCCCTGAAAGGGTGGGTTGCGGAGGCGGATTATTGGTCCGCATCCCACGTGCTCCGGGGTTGGCCCCTGAAAGGGTGGGTTGCGGAGGCGGTTTATTGGTCCGCATCCCACGTGCTCCGGGGTTGACCCCTGAAAGGGTGGGTTGCGGAGGCGGATTATTGGTCCGCAACCCACCTACTCCGGGGTTGACCCCTGAAAGTGGGGCTAGAACAGGCCGACGCCGAGAGCCAGCAGGATGAAGCGGCCGGCTCGGCCGGCGAGGACGGACAGGCTGAAGGTGAGGACGCCCATCCGGGAGGCGCCGCCGATAATGGCGACGCCGTACAGGGGTGGGATGCCGACGAAGGCGCTCAGCAGGGTGACCGGGATGCCCCAGCGGCGGTCGCTCATCGCGTCGAGGAGCCGCTTGCTGACGTCGCGGTTCCACTGTACGAACCGGCCCCAGCGCGTCCCGAGGTTGACCGGCTTCGGTTCCTTGGCCTTCCGGGCGGCGTACCCCGGCCGGTAGCGGACGGCGAGGAACATCGCGACCTTGCCGATGGTCTGCCCGATCGAGATGCCGATCGCGGCCACCACCGGGTCCAGCGCGCCGGAGACGCCGACGCCGAGGACGTACGCCTCCGCGTTCAGCACCGGTACGACGGCGGACCCGATCCCGAATCCCACCGCCAGCACGAGCTGCCAGACCCACATGACTCCGAGGTTATGCGCCGCCGCCGACGTTCCCACGCAACTCAGTCCCACTCCCGGGGCGGACCAGGGTCCCGCCCGAGCCGGTCCCTGCCACCCTTGACACCCACGGTCATGCCTGAGCAGGTGGGGCGGCCTCCTTCTGCTCGGAGATGCGTTCAAGTGCGCTGTCCAGCCAGCGCAGGTCGGCGTCGAGGTGGGCCACGATGTACTCGCGGACCAGCGGCGACGTCGGGTCGTCCTCGGCCGGGGTCTCCCGGAGCTCGCGCATCCGGCGTAGGTGGCTCGCACGCTGCCGGGTCAGGAACCCCGCCACGTCACCACCTGTCCGGATCGCGGCGACGAGCTTCCGCAGTACCTCGTCCGCGCTGCCCCGGGCCGGCGGCACAGGCTCGCTCAGCCAGTCTGTGAGATGGTCGCGGCCCTTGCTGGTCAGCGCGTAGATCGTCCGGTCCGGGCCGCCGCCGGAGGTCTTGTCGACCACCTCGACGAGCCCGTCCCGCACCAGCCGCCCGAGCGTCGTGTACACCTGCCCGAACGCCAGCGGCCGGCTGTCCGGGAACCACGTGTCGTGGTGGCGCTTCACGTCGTACCCGTGCGCCGGGCCGGCCGAGAGCAGTCCCAGGACGAGTTCGGCGGTTGCCATCCAGTGACTATACGCTGCGTGTATGTACTGAGTGAATAGTCCGCGATGCGGTGTTCTGGCGCTGGATCGGTAGGATTCAAGCGTCACCCCGGAACGAGACCTGGAGTAAGTCAGTGGCTCGCGTTGTCGTCGATGTCATGCTCAAGCCCGAGATCCTCGACCCGCAGGGCAAGGCGGTGCACGGCGCGTTCGGCCGGCTCGGCTTCGACGGCGTGGCCGACGTACGGCAGGGAAAGCGGTTCGAGATCACCCTGGACGGCGAGGCGACCGAGGAACGGGTCGCCGAGATCCGCAAGGCCGCCGACACGCTGCTGGCCAACCCGGTGATCGAGGACTACACCCTTCACGTCGAGGGTGACGGCCAGTGAAGATCGGGGTCGTCACCTTCCCCGGCTCGCTGGACGACGCCGACGCCCGCCGCGCCGCCGCTGTGGCCGGCGCCGAGCCGGTCGCGCTCTGGCACGCCGACGCCGACCTGCACGGTGTGGACGCGGTCGTCCTGCCGGGCGGCTTCTCGTACGGCGACTACCTCCGGGCCGGCGCGATCTCCCGGTTCGCCCCGGTGATGGACACCATCATCAAGAAGGCCGGCGAGGGTCTGCCGGTGCTGGGGATCTGCAACGGCTTCCAGGTGCTGTGCGAGTCGCACCTGCTGCCCGGCGCCCTGATCAAGAACCAGCACCGCAAGTTCATCTGCAAGGACCAGCCGCTGCGGATCGAGAACAACCGCACCGCGTGGACCAGCGACTACGACGCCAACCACGAGATCACCATCGTGCTCAAGAACCAGGACGGCTCGTACGTCGCCGACGAGGCGACCCTGGACCGGCTGGAGGGTGAGGGCCGGGTCGTCGCGCGCTACCTGGCCGAGAACCCGAACGGCTCGTACCGTGACATCGCCGGGATCACCAACGAGCGCGGCAACGTGGTCGGCCTGATGCCGCACCCCGAGCACTGCGTCGAGACACTGACCGGCCCGAGTACGGACGGCCTCGGCTTCTTCACCTCGGTGCTGAAGGCCGTCGTCTCCTCCTGATGAAGCTGTCCGGGGTGCGGCGCCTCCTGGCCCGCACCCTCTTTCTCACCGCGGCAGCCGTGCTCGCCGCCACCGGTACGGCGAACGCGCAGCCGGCGAGCCTGATGGCCAAGGTCGTGGTGATCGGCGTATCCGGGCTGACCTGGAGCGACGTGAAGGCGTCGCCGGAACTGACCGCGCTGGTCAACCAGTCGAACGTGGGCTCGATCACGGTGAAGACGGCCGGGCCGCACACCTGCCCGGTCGATGGCTGGCTCACCGTCAGTGCCGGCACTCGAGCGTGGGGAAGTGTCGCCGACCGACCCTGCGGTGACCTACCTGCTGTCACCGATGGCAAGGTCGCCGGCTGGCAGACGTACGTCGACCGCCAAGCCGAACACCACACCGGAGCCCCGATCGGCCGCCTCGGCCAGACTGGCTATCCGATGTGCGGGTTCGGCCCGGGTGCTGCGATCGCCTTGGCGCGGACTGACGGTTCGGTGGCCGACTGGCAGCCAGAGTTCGACGAGACGCGGTTGGCGAGTCCCGCCTGCGGCGATGCGATCGTCGACGCCGGAGCACTACCTCTAGGCGAGGGTCGAGCCGAGGCCCGCACGAAGGTTGCGGACCTGGTCGCGCAGGCCCGGGCGGCCGGCGGATGGGTTCTGCTGGTCGGCGTCAGCCAGGAGCTGGCGAACACACACCAGGAGCTGCTGGCCGCAATGCAGCTTCCTCCGGACAACGGCCCGCGCTGGCTGACGAGCGACAGCACACGCCGACCGGGTCTGATCCAGCTGACCGACGTCACTGCGACCATCCTGAGGGGACGCACAGCCGCAGAGGTGGATCCGGCCGGCGCGGCGAAGGCTGGGCCGCTGGACGGGAACGAGATCCACTCCACCGGCGACGTGCACACCGATGCGGCCGCCGTGATCGAGGATCGGCTGGACACCAACCAGCGATTCGAGCAGCCGCGGCCGATGCTGATCGCGGTCTCGCTGACGATCGTGGCCGCGGAACTCCTCGCGCTCGCCTGGTTCTGGATCACGCGCAGCCCACGGTCCCGGCGTACGTTCGTCTTCACCCTGCTGACGCAGGGCGGGTTCTTCATCGCGGTGTTCCTGTCCACGGCGACCATGTGGTGGCGGTGGCCGGTGCCCGCTTTGTCCTTGTACTGCGTGGTTCTCGGGATCAGCGCGGTGCTGGCGGGTGTGGCTCAGGTCGTGTTCAAGCGCTATGCGTTCCTGGGGATCGCGCTGGCGGCGTACGTGATCCTGCTGGTGGACGGCGTACTCGGGACGCCGCTGCAGTTCGGCAGCATGTTCACCGATGGGCCGGTGATCGGTGGACGGTTCTATGGCTTCGGCAACTCCACCTTCGCGACGCTCGCGGTCGCAGCACTCGTCACCGCGGGATGGGCCGCGCAGAAGCTGATCGACAAGAGCAGAGTGCAGGCCGCACTCGCTGTGCTCGTGATCGGCGGCGCTGCGATCGTGGTGGACGGCAGACCGGGCTGGGGGACCGACTTCGGCGGCATCGTCGCGCTGACTCCGGCTGTGCTGCTCATGGCCTGGCTGACCTGGCGTGGCAGCATCTCATGGCGTGCACTGGTCGGTGTGGGACTTGCCGGCGTACTGGCGGTTTCCGCTGTCGCCTACCTCGACTATCTGCGGCCGCCGGACCAGCGGAGCCACTTCGGCACCTTCGTGGCCCGGTTGCTGGACGGTGACGTGAGCGACGTACTGATCCGCAAGCTTGAGATGGCAGTGCAGTTCTTCACCGGTCCGTCGGGCTGGGCCATGCTCGTCGTGGTCGTTCTCGGCATGCTGGCGACCGTGCTGCCGGAGAAGGTGCCCTCTGAGGCCTACCGCCGCTTCTACACCAGTCTGCCGATGGTCCGGCCGACTCTGCTCGCTCTGTCGACCTGCGGTCTGGTCGGCATGTTGCTGAACGACGCCGGGGTCGCACTGCCCGCGATCATGGCCGGGTTCGCCGTACCACTACTGGTGGCCCACCTGTTGGCTTCCCACCAGCCCGCTACCGTTTCACCTGAGTCCCACCTAGTGCAGGAGTCCTGAAGTGTCCACCGACACCGTTAGCAACGCCAGCAGTACGCCGGACGTCGAGCAGCCCTGGGCGGAGCTCGGCCTGAAGCCGGACGAGTACCAGCGGATCCGCGACATCCTGGACCGGCGGCCGACCAGCTGCGAGCTGGCGATGTACTCGGTGATGTGGAGCGAACACTGCTCGTACAAGTCGTCCAAGGTGCACCTCAAGCGCTTCGGTGAGATCCCGCAGGAGACCCCGGCCGGGAAGATGCTGGCCGGCATCGGTGAGAACGCCGGCGTGATCGACATCGGCGAGGGGTACGCCGTCACCTTCAAGGTCGAGTCGCACAACCACCCGTCGTACGTCGAGCCGTACCAGGGCGCGGCGACCGGGGTCGGCGGCATCGTCCGCGACATCCTCGCGATGGGCGCCCGCCCGGTCGCGGTGATGGACCCGCTGCGGTTCGGTCCGCTGGACGCGCCGGACACCAAGCGCGTGCTGCCCGGGATCGTCTCCGGCGTCGGCGGCTACGGCAACAGCCTCGGCCTGCCGAACGTCGGTGGTGAGGTCGTCTTCGACCCGACGTACCTGGGCAATCCGCTGGTCAACGCACTCTGCGTCGGCGTAATGCGGCACGAGGACCTGCACCTGGCGAACGCGACCGGCGTCGGCAACCAGATCATCCTGTACGGCGCCAAGACCGGTGGCGACGGGATCGGTGGAGTGTCGGTGCTGGCCAGCGAGACCTTCGCGGAAGGCGGTCCGACCAAGCGGCCGGCGGTCCAGGTCGGCGACCCGTTCATGGAGAAGCTGCTGATCGAGTGCACGCTCGAGCTGTTCGCCGCGCGGGTGGTGGAAGGCATCCAGGACCTTGGTGGCGCGGGGCTGTCGTGCGCGACGTCCGAGCTGGCGAGTGCGGGTGACGGCGGCATGCACGTGTCGCTCGACAAGGTGCCGCTGCGGGACGCGTCGCTCGCACCGGAAGAGATCCTGATGAGCGAGTCGCAGGAACGCATGATGGCGGTCGTGACTCCAGCGAACGTCGAGGCGTTCTTGAAGATTTGTGCCAAGTGGGACGTGCAGGCAGACGTGATCGGCGAGGTCACCGACACCGGCCGGCTGGAGATCGACTGGCACGGTGAGCGGGTGGTCGACGTACCGCCGCGGACCGTCGCGCACGAAGGACCCGTCTACGAGCGGCCCTATGCCAGGCCCGAGTGGCAGGACGACCTGCAGGCCGACGGCGCGGAGAAGTTGCCGCGGGCAACCACGCCGGCGGAGCTGCGGGACACGCTGCTGAAGCTGGTCGCGTCGCCGAACCTGTGCGACAAGTCCTGGGTGACGGACCAGTACGACCGCTACGTGCTGGGCAACTCGGTCCTCGCGCAGCCGGAGGACAGCGGCATGATCCGGGTCGACGAGACCAGCGGGCTCGGCGTCGCGGTGTCGACCGACTGCAACGGGCGGTTCGCCAAGCTCGACCCGTACACCGGGGCGAAGCTCGCGCTGGCCGAGTCGTACCGGAACGTCGCGACGACCGGCGCCCGGCCGGCCGCGGTGACCGACTGCCTGAACTTCGGCTCGCCCGAGGACCCGGCGGTGATGTGGCAGTTCGCCGAGGCGATCCGCGGCCTGGTCGACGGCTGCAAGGAGCTCGGCATCCCGGTCACCGGTGGCAACGTGTCGTTCTACAACCAGACCGGTGAGACGCCGATCCTGCCGACCCCGGTGGTCGGCGTACTGGGAGTCATCGACGACGTCACCCGCCGTACGCCGATCGGCTTCACGCCCGAGATGGAGGGCCACCAGCTGTACCTGCTCGGTGAGACCGAGGAGGAGCTGTCCGGGTCGGAGTGGGCGCACGTCATCCACGGCCACCTCGGCGGACGGCCGCCGGCGATCGACCTGGCCGCCGAGCAGCAGCTGGCCGACATTCTGATCAACGCCTCCCGCGACGGCCTGATCGACGCGGCGCACGACGTCAGCGACGGCGGCGTCGCGCAGACGCTGGTCGAGTCGGCTCTCCGTGGCGGTGTCGGTGCGCGCGTGTGGACGCCGGACGGGCTCGACCCGTTCCTGTTCCTGTTCGCGGAGTCGGCCGGCCGCGCGATCGTCGCCGTACCGCGCACCGAAGAGGTCCGGTTCACCGACATGTGCACGGCCCGCCGCTTCCCGCACGCGAAGGTCGGCGTCATCACCGGTGACACCCTCGACGTCCAGGACCAGTTCGACGTGCCGCTGACCGAGCTGCGGACCGCCTGGACCCAGACGCTCCCGGCCGCCCTCAACTGACCGGACGCTCGAAGACCCGGGCGCTGTGGGGTGCCCGGGTCCCCCGAGCCGCGCGACCCGGCTGAAGCGGCCGCCCGCGCGGTCCGGCTGTCCCTCCTGCCGGACGACGGCCCGAGCGGCACCTCCTGGGGCGAACGCCGATGCCCTTTAAGCCCGCGGATCGTCTGGCACACTCGAAGGGGACGAGTGAGGTGAGGGAATGGCGGAACGGCGGCCGGTCAAGCCGAGTGAGCTGCTGGGGTTTGCGGCGGCGGCTGGGCAGGAGGCTCGGGTTGCGGCTGCCCAGCGCCGGGTGGCTGGTTTGCGGTTGACCGACGAGGAACGCCGGATCTGCACCGACGATCTGGCCGAGCAGTTCGCGGTGGGGCGGCTGGACGAGGACGAGCTGCATCGGCGGGTGGACCGGCTGAACGATGCGGTGACGCACGCTGATCTGCAGCCGATCTTCGTGGGGCTCCCGGCGCCGTCGCTCTACAAGCCTGAGCCGCGGAAGTCTGGCAAGTGGCGATGGGCCGCGTTTGTCGGGGCCGTGTGGATGGCCGTGCCGTTCGCCCTGGTCGGACTGGTGTTGCTCGTGTTCGGCCGTGAGATCGCGGCCGCGATCTTCGGGCTGCCCGCGCTGGCCTGGGTGTTCTTCACCTACCGCTGGGCTTCTCGCCCGCAGCGGGAACTCCGCCGCCGGTCAGGCCGGCCCTAGCGTCGACCCCGGGGCACCGGGAGTCGCAGTGCGTCGTGGTGGTACGTAAGAACAGGACGTAGTGCGGATCCGGGCGAGAAGTTGGCTCGGGTTCACGCTCAGCCGGGGCTATACGTATATGACTACGTCCTGTTCTTAGGTACGGCGGATGGCGGTGCCGTGGGTGGCGCCGCGGCTGAACTAGCCTGTGGGGCGTGGAGGCTAGGTTGCGGGTCGCGGTTGCTGCGGATGGGCCTGCGATCGCGGAGTTGGCGCGGGCCTCGGTGCGGGAGGTGTTCCCGGCGTACTACGACGAGGTGGAGACCGCGAGTGCGGCAGAGCACATCACCACCTTGGACACCGCGCTGATCGACGACGGGACCTACTACGTGTACAAGGCTGCCGGCGAGATCGTCGCGTGCGGTGGGTGGAGCCGGCGGAACAAGCTCTTCAACGCGAGTACGGCGGGCGCCGACGAGCGACTGCTGGACCCGGCGACCGAACCGGCCCGGATCCGGGCGATGTTCGTCCGCGCGGACTGGACCCGGCGCGGACTCGGCCGGGGGATCCTGACCGCCTGTGTCGACGCGGCCGGGGCAGAGGGGTTCACCAAGCTCGCGTTGATGGCGACGCTGCCCGGGGTACCGCTGTACAAGGCCTTCGGGTTCACCGAGGTGCAGTCCGTCGACCTACCCATGCCCGACGGCGTCGTCCTCGCCGGCGTCGCTATGGAACGACCAATCGATGTGGAGGAGAAGAGCGTATGACCGCAGGCACAACCGTCGCCGCCCCCGATGGCACCGAGGTCGTCCTCGGCGAGATCGGGACCCGAGTGCTGCTAGAGAACTCGCGTGTCCGCGTCTGGGAGGTATCACTCCAGCCAGGCGAGGCACAGGGCTGGCACCTGCACCACAACCCGTACGTCGTCCTGTGCCTGTCAACCTCCCCGTGTCACATGGACTGGCTCGACGGCAGTCCGGCGCGGCAGCTCGAGCGAGACCGTCGGTGGTTCGGTCTATCGCCCGGTGTCGCCGGTGCACATGCTGACCAACGACGGCTCGGCGCTGTACCTCAACCGGCTGATCGAGGTCCTCGACTTGGGCGAGGAGGCCTCCGGAGACCCGTACTTCGTGGTCGAGGGCGTGCCCGCGGACGCCGGCTTCGAGCAGGTCGGCGAGATCCCGGCCAAGGTGGTCGTCGACGAGGACGACGTACGCGTCCAGCACGTCACGCCGGACGCGGGCGAGTCCTACACCTGGCACACCGGCGCCTACCCGGCCCTCGTCGTCGACCTGGATCTCGACAACCCGGACGTCACCTATCTCGAGCCCGGTGAGACCTACACACTCCCCGCCAAGGCCGAGCGCACCTCCGGCTTCAACCTGGTCGAGTTGCTCTACTACCGCCGTACCAGCTGACGAACTTCGGCGCCGTCGCGGGCCTTGAGTACTGCGGCAGTCGGCACCTGGGTGAGGTTCGCCTGCCGCAGCCGTGCCTTGACCAGGGGGACCTGGGGGCCGACGGCGCTGAGCTCCTGCACACCTAGGGCTGCCAGGAGTACGGCGGAATCGGGGTCGCTGGCGAGGTCACCGCAGACGGCGACGCGTACGCCGGCGTTGCGGACCACGTGGTCGACGAGCTGGAGGACTGCGGGGTCGAGGCCGTCGGCGAGGGAGGCGACGGCGGTGTTGGTGCGGTCGGCGGCGGTCGTGTACTGGGTCAGGTCGTTGGTGCCGATGCTGACGAAATCCAGTCCGATCGCGAGGGTGTCGATCCGGAGCGCGGCCGCCGGGACCTCGACCATGATGCCGACCTGCAGGCCGTTGGGTCGCGATCCGAGTTCGTCCAGCGCCCAGGCGACCTCGTCGGCGGTCGTCACCATCGGGAACATCACGTGCACCGGCGTCTCGGCCGCGACCCGGCGGACCGCTTCGAGCTGGTCGCGAAGCAGTTCCGGGCGCCGCCGGAACACCCGGATCCCGCGCTCACCGAGGAACGGGTTCGCCTCGCGGTCCTGTGGCAGGAACGGCAGCGGCTTGTCCCCGCCGATGTCCCAGGTCCGGATCGTGATCGGCTTGCCCTGCAGCGCTCGCGCAATCGCCCGGAACTGCTCAACCTGCTCATCCACGGTCGGCGCCGTCCGCCGATCGCCGAACAACACCTCGGTCCGAACCAGTCCGGATCCATCCGCGCCGCGCGCGTCCACCGCGTCCTGTACGGCGCCGACGTTGACGAGCACCTCGATCGTTCGGCCGTCCACGGTCGTCGCCGGCTCGTCGGCCTCCGCGACGGCCCGCTCACGCTCGCCCTGCCGCTCAGCGATCGTCGCGCGCACGGCGTCCTCATCCGGCCCGACCTCGAACGACCCCACTCGCGCATCGAACGCGACGACTACTCCCGTCGGTACGTCGACGTCTCCGATACCGGTAATCAACGGGATCCCCCGAGACCGGGCCACAATCACCCCATGGCCGGTAGTCCCAGCCGCCCGCACCGCAATGCCAGCGATCCGGCTGGTGTCGAGGGTGGCTGCCGTCGCCGCATCCAGCTCAGGTACAACAAGAATGCTCCCGTCGGCAGCGGTGTCCGACGTGGGCTCGTCGGCGCGACTGCCGGTGAGGGCGCGTAGTGCGCGGTCGCGGACGGCTCGGACGTCTTGTGCGCGCTCCCGCTGGTAGGCGTCGTCCAGGCCTTCGAAGGTGGTCGCCAGGTCGTCGTAGGTCTGCTTCCACGCGACGGGCGCCGGCGTACCTGCGCTGATCGCCGCGCGGACCTCCTCGAGCGGCTTGCGATCGGTCAGGAGCGCGAGGTGCGCCTCGAAGATGCCGCCGTGCTCGGGGCTGGCATCTCGGAGGTGTTCGAGCTGATCGCCCGCCTCGGCCAGGGCGACGTCGAGACGGCCCAGTTCGTCGTCCCCGGCAACGTAGTCGTCCATCTCGACCTCGGCGTCGACAACCACCGCGGGCCCGATCGCCACATCCAGCCCAGACCCGCCAGCCCCAGCGACACCCGGCTCGGCCGCACCTCGCCCGGCGCCCGCCACCGGCTGTGTGGCGATGGGGTCACCGAAGTTGTCGGCGGCGAGCTTCGTGATGGCCTCCAGCGCCTCGGCGGCTTGTGGGCCACTCGCGCCGACCCTCACGCGGTGGCCCTGCTGGGCGTTCAGGGTGGCGACCATGCTCAGGCTGCCGGCGTCGACCGGGCCGCGACCGGCGTCGAGGTCGGTGAGCGTCACCACCGCGTCGAAAGAGTTCACCAGGCCGACGAGGCGTGCCGCCGGGCGCGCGTGCAGGCCGTGCTCGTTGCTCACCACAACTTCCGCCGTCTGGTCGGACTCGGGTACGGCGATCGTCTCTGGGCTACCGCCGTCGCCGAGATGATCCTGCTTGCCGAGCAGCCCGCGTTCGGCCTCGGCCGCGACCGCGTCGAGGGAGGCACCGGTTGACGCGGTCACCACCGCGGCTACCAGGCCCTCGACCAGCGGCGCGCTCGACAACCGGACGCGCCCGGCCACCTCGGGATCGACGAACTCCAGAGCCAGTTCGGCGCTCAGGACAGCGCTGCCGAGGTCGAGCAGCACGAGTACGCCGTCCGGGCTGTCGGCGGTCGTGATCGCCTCGGAGACCGCCATCGCGTCCGTGCCGAACGTCGTCTCGTCCAACCCGGCCGCGACCGCGATCACCGGACGGTGGTCCTCGGCAACCATCTCCGCAGCCAGCCCGACCGTCGCCACAGCCAGCGCACGACTGTGCGACACCACCACGATCCCGATCATCAGACCACGATCCGGATCACGAGCACCGTCGCCGCGGCACGCGTCATCCCAGCGTGCGCGCGGCGGACTCGAGGAGCAGTGTCGTACTCGTCGCACCCGGGTCCTGGTGACCGGCGCTACGCTCGCCGAGATAGCTCGCGCGCCCCTTCCGCGCCACCAGTGGCACGGTCGCATCCCGGCCCTTGGCCGCCGCCTCGGCGGCTGCAGTCAACGCACCGGACAGATCCGATCCGCTCTCGACGGCAGCGTCGTACGCATCCAGCGCCGGCGCCCAGGCGTCGTACATCGTCTTGTCGCCAAGCTCCGCCTTGCCGCGCTGAAGGATCCCGCCGACCCCGGCCCGGAACGCCTCGCCGATCGTCGCCGGGGTCAGCTCGACGCCGGCCAGCGCGGTCCCGAAGCGGAGGAAGAACGTGCCGTACAGCGGCCCGCTCGCCCCGCCGACCTTGCTGACCAGCGTCATCCCGGCCTTCTTCATCAGCTCGTCGACCGACGCGAAGCTGGTCTCGTCCAGCACCGCGACGATCGCCTGGAACCCACGGTCCATGTTGGCGCCGTGGTCCGCGTCCCCGATCGCCGAGTCCAGCTCGGTCAGGTACGCCGCGTTGTCGTGCAAGGTACTCGCGGCGTCCCGCAGCCAGCTGACGAAGTTGTCGACTCCCACGCTCACGCCTTCCAGCGTAGGCCCGGCGTGTTCACTGGCGCGTCCCAGAGGCGTACCAGTTCGTCGTCCACCTTGAGGAGGGTGACCGAGCAGCCGGCCATCTCGAGCGAGGTGATGTAGTTGCCGACCAGCGAACGGGCCACAGTGATGCCGGCGCGGTCGAGCAACTGCGCGACCTCGTTGTACATCAGGTACAGCTCGAGCAGCGGCGTACCGCCCATGCCGTTGACGAAGGCAATGACCGAATCGCCTTGCTGGTAAGGAAGATCGGAGACGACCGGGTCGACCAGCATCGCGGCGATCTCCTTGGCCGGTGCCAGCGGCAACCGTTGCCGGCCGGGCTCGCCGTGGATGCCGATGCCGACCTCCATCTCGTTGTCGGCCAGCTCGAACGTCGGCTTGCCCGCCGCCGGGACCGTGCAGGACGTCAGCGCCATGCCCATGCTGCGGCCGTTGTCGTTGACCCGTTTCGCCAGATCGGCGATCTCCTGCAACGGACGGTCCTCCTCGGCGGCCGCGCCGACGATCTTCTCCAGCAGTACGGTCACGCCGACGCCGCGGCGCCCGGCCGTGTAGAGGCTGTCCTGTACGGCGACGTCGTCGTTGGTCACGACCGACAGCACCTCGGTGCCGGCATCGGCGGCGGCCAGCTCGGCGGCCATCTCGAAGTTCATCACGTCGCCGGTGTAGTTCTTGACGATGTGCAGGACGCCCGCACCCGCGTCCACGGCCTTGGTCGCGGCCATCATCTGGTCCGGCACCGGCGAGGTGAACACTTCACCCGCACACGCCGCATCCAGCATCCCGGGTCCGACGAACCCACCGTGCATCGGTTCGTGTCCGGAGCCGCCGCCGGAGATCAACCCCACCTTCCCAGGTCTCGGTGCGTCCTTGCGGTAGACGATCCGGTTCTCCAGATCGACCCGCAACCGATCCGGGTGCGCTGCGGCCATGCCTTGCAGCGCCTCACTCACAACATCACCAGGTTCGTTGATGAGCTTCTTCATGACCCCATCTGAGCACACGCCCGGCAGGAACGGGAGTCCGTCGTACGACGAACTCGCTCGACAGGCGGCGCCACCATCGATCCCGTTTCAGGGGTCAACCCGTCAGTTGGTGGGTTCGGCCGCCATAATTCGAGGGGGCAACCCACCGGCCGAGGGGCTGACCCCTCGAAGTGCGCTGGTGCGCCGGCGCGAGCTCAGTCCTTCGGGCGAAGGAGTGGCCGGACGACCTCGCGGGCGTCGTGGATGCGGGACTTGACGGTGCCGAGCGGGGCGCCGACCACGGCGGCGATCTCCTCGTAGGACAGGCCGTAGACGTCGCGGAGAACCAGCGGCGTGACCATCTGCGGGCGGTCGCGTTCGAGGGTCTCGAGGGCCTCGAGCAGGTCCAGGCGAGTGCCGGCGATGACGCTCGTGGTGCGGGGGTCCGGCTTGTCCATCGTGTCCGGGTTGTGCGCGGCCTGCGCGGTGCGCTTGAGCTTGCGGTACGTCGAGCGGGCCGAGTTCGCCGCGACCGAGTGGACCCAGGTGGAGAAGCTGCTCCGGCCGGAGTACGTCCCGATCTTGGTCGCGATGTTCAGCAGAGCCTCCTGGGCCGCGTCCTCGGCGTCGGCGGAGTACGGCAGCACGCTGCGGCAGATCCGCAGTACACGCGGATAGACCAGCCGCAGCAGGTCGTCCATCGCGTGTTTGTCGCCCGCCTGGGCCTGCTCGGCCAGGGTTCCGAGGTCGTCGGTCGGGCTGGTGCTCTCGCTCATCTGCGCCTTTGCTCTCGCTCGGCCCCGGGCGTGGGACTCCCAGTGATCCATAATGCCTTCTATGGGGGTCCCAACCAGACTAGGCCGTTACGTCGTGCGACGACGCCTGGGCTCGGGTGGATTCGCTACGGTATGGCTTGCTCACGATGAGCAACTGGATGCCGAAGTGGCGATCAAGGTGCTCGCCGACAACTGGGGGCACGACGACGCGGTCCGGCACCGGTTCCTCGAGGAGGGCCGGTTCCTGCGCCGGGTGGAGTCCGAGCACATCGTCCAGGTCCACGACGTCGGCGAGCTCGAGGACGGCCGGCCGTTTCTCGTCCTCACGTACGCCGATCGCGGCACGCTGGCCGACCGGCTGAAAAAGGAACCGCTGCCGGTCGCCGAGGCTGTCGACGTCGTCGTCCAGGTCGGCCGCGGCCTGCAGGCCCTGCACCGGCGCGGCCTGCTGCACCGGGACGTGAAACCGGCGAACGTTCTGTTCCGCAGCACGGACGACGGCGAGCGCGCCGTCCTGTCCGATCTCGGACTGGGCAAGTCCCTCGACGAGGTGTCACGAATCACCATGCCCGGCGGCACCCCGTCGTACGTCGCTCCCGAACAGGCGATGGGGGAGCGGCTGGACCAGCGCGCCGACCAGTACTCGCTCGGCGCGGTCGCGTACGCCGCTCTGACCGGGCGGTCACCGCATCAGGTCGACGGGCTTGGTGCGGCGAGCCGGGTCGAGGCCGCGCCGCCGCCTAGCTCGCTCGGGTTCGACCTGCCGAACCTGATCGACGCGACCATCGTGCGCGCTCTGGACCCGGACCGGGAGAAACGCTGGCCGGACGTCGCAACCTTCACCCGGGAGCTTGTCGGCGCACTCGACGAGACCACACACGACTTCCCGCTCTCGATCCGCGAGTCGGTGACGGTCGCCGTACCCGCGTCCGCGGAGGAGGCCGGCGAGCAGACCGCGCTCAGCGACGCGAACCAGCCGACCCTCGTCAAGGCGTCGACGGCAACCGTCAGCCCACAGACGCCGGTACGGCGCCTGCCGACAGCGTCGCGGCCCTGGCAGCGGCCGTCGAGTCCGCGGCCGCAGAGCTTGCCGGTTCCTCGTCGACGGCTAGGCCCCAGACGGCCGGGGCTGGGACGAGCCGGGCCTCAGACGGCCGGGCCTCAGACTGCCGGGGCTAGGACGGCCGGGGCTGAGACCGCGGGGGACGGGACGGCCGGGCTTGGGACGGGCGAGCTGGAGACGGCCGCACCGCGGAAGCGGCGGCGCGGCCGGTGGGTGATCGCCGCCGTGCTGGCGCTGATCGTGGGCGGCGGCGCCGGCTACGAGGGGCAGCGCTATCTGGTCGCGCGCGAGCAGGTCCCGGTCGCCTACAAGGGGATCTCGGTAACCCTCCCGCGCGCCTGGGCCAAGTCGGTGAGCGAGTCGCAATGGAAGCCGCCGGGCAGCACCAAGTCGTACCCGGCGCTCCGGGTCAGCGAGGACCCCACCTGGTCCGCGTACACGCCCGGGGTGTTCGTCGGCGTCACCGATGCGCGCGACGTCAAGCTGACCTTCGGCGACGGAATCGGGCAGTGCAGCCGCGGCGGGGACCCGAGCTCCTCCAGCGTTCCCGGCCGGACCGTGACGGATCAGTTCTCCACCGGCTGTGGCAACGGTGACGGTATGCTCCTCCAGCGAGTCGTCGATACGGGGGCCACCGGCTCGATGCTCATCCAGGTCCTCCTGCCGACGAACGAGCCCGACCGGGCCCGGGAGATCGCCGAATCGGTCACGTACGCCGGCTGATGAGCACCGGCCCTGTTGTTCGAGCACGGTTGAGGAATCCCTGGTGCGAATTCCGACGGAACGGCTCCGGCCGTCCCCTGCCCTGATCCAGTCGGCCCGGCGGCGCTTCTACCGCCTCCGGTCCACGATCTTCCGGACCATCTGGCCGACCGACTGAACCGGTGGTGTTCGGTACGCCTAGCCAGGCGATCTTCGGAAACAGATATGCGCCCAGTGGCAATTTTGTTCCGCAAAGGCCCGGTCAGGACTGATGCGCTAGCAACTGACCGTCTAGCCCACGCCCTCCGCATCGGCCGTGGGGCTCGTTGGGAATCAGAGCGGGCTGTCCTTCCGCTCGACGCTGTCGGTGGCGTGGTCGAGGACGTCCAGCAGGGCCGGCTTGTCCTGCGGGAGGCCGGTTGAGCTCATCTCGACCGCACAGTTGCCGCTGTCGTCGGCGACCCAGCGGACGACGACGTACCGGAGGATTCCCTCGGGCGACTGCTCCGGGGGCGGCACGTAGGTGTAGGCCAGCGTGGCGGAGTTGTCGTCCACGGTCTGGGAGACGAGGTTCATCATCTGGTCCGCGGGGAGGCGGTTCAGCTCGACGATCCGGGCGCCCATCGACTCGGCCGGCGGCCGCTGGATCGTGAAGCCGGCTTCGAGCCGGATCCAGCGCTTGCCGGTCGTATCCGTGAACCGGCCGGTCTTCGGCGGATCCTGCAGGGTGAAGCCCCAGTCCCGCGGCACCCGCACGGAGACCCGCGACCTGACCACACTCTTGAGGTCGAACGTGCGGGTCTTATAGGTCAGGTCGTCGACCTGCAACGCTTCCGAGTCGTCGTACTTGACCTTGCGCGGCGGCGGAGGCGGCGACGTACTGACCGAGGGCAATGGTGTCGACAGCCGGATGCTCCCGAGCGGAGCCGCCGCACCCGTCGCCGCGGACGACTGCTCGGTCGTCAACAGCCCGACGCCGTACCCACCGGCCGTGCCGATGGCGACCATCGCGACCAACCCCGAAGCCAGCAAAGCGCCGGCACTCCCCGGACGAGCCACGCCTGCCCACCTCCCCGAGTCCCTTAGTCCAAAGACCCGCGAGACCCCGACGAGGTTGCCTCCTCCAGATAACAATTCCGTGAAACGGGCACCTGGGCCGGTCAGTCCTCCGGTATCACCGACCGGGCTGCCTCGTCGGCGACCAGGGCCAGCGCCTTGTCGTCCTGGGGCAGGCCGGTGATCGACATCTCCACGTTGGCCAGCCCGTCACCGGCGGTGGCCACCCAGCGCACCATCACGTAGCGGACCGTCTGGGTTGGGATGTAGGTGTAGATCAGCGTCGAGATGGGCCGCGACTGACCATCGCTACCGGTGATGTCGTCATCGGTCTGCGAGACGATCTGGAAGTTCTGCTCGTACGGCAGGCTCGACTTGAGTTGCGCGATCAACCTGTCCCGCTGCTGAGTCGGGGTCAGTTCGACGCGGAACCCGGACTCCACCCGCACCCCCCGCTCGTGCAGTGAATCCAGGAACTTCACCTCACCGGGCGCCTTCTTGCTCACCGACTTCTCCCAGCTGTCCGGCACCTGCACCGACAACCGCACCGGGGGCAGCGACTCCTGGTGCACCGTGAACGTCTGCTTCCGGAAGTCCAGTTCGTCCACCTGCAGGGCCGGCAAGTTGTTCGGCACCGGGGTCTTGACCGGGAGCGGCGGCTCGCTCGGCGAGACCTGACCCAGTGGGGCGGCGTCGCCGGAGGCGGTGGGGAGTGGGGTGTCCAGATAGCCGCCGGTGAAGTAGCCGCCGGTGACGCCGAGAGCCACGGCCAGCAGGAGCAGGCCGGTCAGGAGTAGTCGTCTCACCTGGGCACCGGCCCGAGGTCCGGCAACAGGAGGCGCGGGGAGGGCAGGGTGGGACCGCCGGTCGGCAGGACGACGTACGGCGTACTGGCCGGGTTGGAGGTGGCGGTCACGGACACGTCGCTATCTTCTCAGGCCAGGCGGGCAGCCGCGCAAAAATCGGTGCAGACGGCTTTTCACATCAATCCTTTCAACGAGGTCTTGGGTGGACCGGGGAGGGAACTGTCCCTTCACGGGGGGTGCAGGTTCCTCCCCGGACTGCCCCGGGGCCAGCGCAACTCCGGCGCCGAGCACTGGTCTTGGCCGGCGAGGCCCAGCTTCGCTTGGCGGCCTCGGTCTCCCGCCCAACCGGCGAACCCAAGCAGACGACGGCCCCACGCGGCGAGCAGCGGAGCCCCTTTGAGGCTCTCCTGCTCGATGTGTGGGTCATCGTCGGCCGGGTGTGCCGGTCGGGATGGGGACGATGTCGGGGTGGGCAGGGTGGAGGGGCCGAGGCTGGGCGCTGCGGTTGCGGCGGGCTTGTGCTGCGCGCGTCGGTCCACGTCTGGTGACCTGGGACAGGTCGTGGTGGGCTGAGACAGGCTATTTCTTGTCCCACCCCACCGGTACCGGTCCCACCCCACCGGTTCCCCGACCGGTCCCACCCCACCGGTACCGGTCCCACCCCACCGGTTCTTGTCCCAGCCCACCGGTTCTTGTCCCAGGCCAACGGTTCCGGTCTCCGCCCGGCGCTGTGTGTCGGCGCGGACAGGTCCTGAGTGGCCCATTTCATGGGCTGACCTACCAGATGGTGGGTTGGCGCCCCGGAATCCGGTAGGCCAACCCACCATCTGATGGGTCAGCCCATCAAACGGCGCGAGCGGGCCGCCGGGTGCACCCGTTCAAGGCCCGTCACCTCATCCACACATCAAGCGAAGGAGCCCTCTTTGAGGGGTCAACCCCTCAACAGGTGGGTTGCCTCCTGGGATTTCGAGGGCGCAACCCACCACCTCGGGGGTTGACCCCTCAAAGGTCCTTCAGTCGAGCCCTCAAAGGTCCTTCAGTTGACCCCGCAAGGTCCTTCAGCCGGTGAACTTGCGAACGGTCAGCTGCTCGTAGGCGGTCGGCACTACCACCCGTTGTTCGGTCGGCCTTCAGTAGACCTCGATGCGGTCCAGGCTGATGACTGTGTTGGTGGAGGCGGGATTCTTGTCGCCGGTGACCCGGACCTTCAGGATGTGGGGGCCGGCGGGGAGGGTGGTGGAGATGTAGTGGAGCTGTTCGCCGACGCGGATGGAGCTGTAGTACTCGATGCGTTGTTCGGGGCCGCCGTCGATGGAGATGGCGGGTCTCGCTGTTCTATGTCAACTTTGCCATCGTTGTAAACCTTTCACATCAGGATCGAAGAGCCGGAACCGGCATCCGGCGCGCGGCGTCGTACCCCGCATGAAGCTGAAGGTTCGGGTCGTGCACTACCGATGTCAGGGGCGCGATTGCTGGTACGCCGACATCGACGACGCGGACGATCGCGCGCCCGACGACCCGTACTGGTACGCCGACGGTTGCCGCACGCAAGCGGAGGCGATCACCCTCGCGTGCACGCAGCTTGCCGCGCTCGACCAGACAGTTGCCGCAGGCACGCTTCCGCGCCGGATCAGCGAGGCGCGGACCGCAGCCGCTTAGGTCAAGGGTCTGCAACTACTCCGCCGCGGCCCTGGCTGCGCGTGCAACGGTGACTGCATCCGAGGGCGATGCTCGGGGAATCGGACGGCACCACAGGCGACGCCACGATCGAGCAGATCGGCCGGCGCCGGACGTTCACCAAGACACTCCAACTCGCGCTCGTACTCGCGGTGATCCAATGGCCGATGCGCGCCTCGGTCCATGACGCGGCGGGTTCGGCCTTCGCCTGTGAGGTGCCCGGCCGGCTGTCGCTGCTGGTCGACGGGGCGCTCATCATGGCCTACGTCTACGCGGCGTTCCGGGCCTACAAGTACGTCAAGTTCCTCAATCGCCAGTGGTACAACCGCACCGAGCCATCGTTCCCCGACGCGCACGGCCTGATCCCGACGGTACGGCGGTACGTCGGCAGCGTGATCGACAAGCCCGGACCGTACCGGCTGCTGCACGAGGCGGTCGGGTCGCCGTCGGTGTACGAACGCCGGATCTACGTCACCGATGGCGGTCACTATGACAACCTCGGACTGGTCGAGGCGCTCCGCCGTACGCCCGCCCAGGTGATCGTGAACGACGCCGAGGACCGGTTCACCGCGCTGGCCGAGGCGATCGCGACCGCGCGGATGGACCACGGGATTCAGATCGAGATCGACCCGGCGCCGATGGTCCGCGGGTCGAAGCCACGCGCCGACCGCCCCTGGACCTACGGCATCGCGACGCACCCGCTGAAGGACGGTGAGGAGAAGCCGCACAAGACCGAGATCTTCTTCGTGAAGGCGGTGCTGGCCGGCCACCTCGGGTGGGATCTCGAGCAGTACGCCGTCGAGCACTCGGACTTCCCGCGCCGGACCACTGGCGACCAGTTCTACGACGAGTGGGACTTCGAGGCCTACCGGGCGCTCGGGTACGCCCTGACCCAATCCCTCACCGACCACCATCGGGTGGCGGCCCGGCTCGCCGACCGGTAACTAGGCGCCGGAGGCAACACCCTGTAGCCGAAGGGGTGTGTGGATAACCGACACCCAAACTGTGGACAAGGCAACGGTATCTGTGGACAAGGCAACGATTGCGGGTGCCGATGCACGTGCAGTCCGCCTGGTGAGCGGGCGCTTGCCGCGGGTCGGCCGCGGTGGTCTGATTGGTGGCCGTGCGCCGGCGAAAACTTTACGAAAATTTAGCCGTGACCTTCGGCGCGCCAGGTCGTTGATCTGTCAGACAGTCGCGATCAGCGGATCGCTGGGGAATCCGGAGGAACGCTCATGTACCGATTCAATCCGCCACCTGACTGGCCCGAGCCGCCGAGCGACAGGTGGCGCCCACCGGTCGGCTGGGAGCCCGACCCCGAGTGGCCGCAGGCACCGGCTGGCTGGGGCTTCTGGGTCAACCGCAACGGCCGTCCGTCCAGCGGCCCCATCGGCGCCTACGGATCCGTCGACGCCGGCCGCCTGGAACTGGCCACCGTCGACCCCGCCCTCGTTCTGATGCACGCCTGACGATTTCCGAGCCCGGGCTGGGGGCGCTTGCGCAGCTGACGCGTTCTTATCGCCTTCTGGTGTTATGTTATCAGCGTAGATAACAGGCACTCGGGAGGCGTGAGGTGGCAGGACCTGCCTGGATCGGTGTCGACCTCGGCACGCAAAGCGTGCGCGCCCTGCTGGCCGACCACGACGGCGCCGTCCTCGCCCGTGCGACCCGCCCGCTCAGCAGCCACCGCGACGGCGGACGGCACGAGCAGGACCCGCAGGCCTGGCTCGACGCGGTGGATGGCGTGCTGGCCGACGTCACTCAGCGCGGCGTCGAAGGCATCTCCATCTGCTCCACCTCTGGCACCTTCCTCTTAACCGACCTGAGCGGCCGCCCGGTCACCCCCGCGCTCATGTACGACGACGCCCGTGCGACCGGTCGTCGTGACCAGATCGTGGACGCGGATCCGGAGCGCTGGTCGACCGCGATGCAGCCCACCTGGGCGCTACCCAAGATCCTCGACCTCGTCGCAGACGGTTACGACCTGGTCAACCACCGCGTTGTCCACAGCGCCGACTTCGTCGCGGCCCACCTGGTCGGTCACCCGGTCGCCACCGACACCAGTCACGCCCTCAAGACCGGCTACGACCTGGTGGCCGACACCTGGCCGACGAGCGCCTTCGAAAAACTCGGCCTGCCGATCGCTGCCTTCCCGGACGTCGTCCGCCCCGGCACCGAGCTCGGCCGCACCCCGGCCGGTATCCCGGTCTATGCCGGCATGACCGACGGCTGCGCCGCCCAGATCGCCGCCGGTGCCCTCGCCCCCGGCGCCTGGAACTCGGTCCTCGGTACGACGCTCGTCCTCAAAGGCGTCAGCAACGACCTCCTCGACGACCCGACCGGTGCCGTCTACAGCCATCGACACCCCGACGGTGGTTGGCTTCCCGGCGGTGCGTCCAGCACAGGAGCCGGCGTCCTCACCGAACTCCTGCCAGGCGCAGACCTCGACGCACTGGACCATGCCGCCCGCGCACAAGGCCCGATCGACGCCGTCATCTACCCGCTCACCAAGACCGGCGAGCGCCTCCCCTTCGTCGCGCCGCAGGCCGAGCGCTTCACCCTCGGCGCGACCCCGGACGACCTGCACACGTACGCCGCCGTGCTGCAGGGAGTCGCCTTCATCGAGCGACTCGCCTTCGAGCACCTGGTGAATCTCGGCGCCGACCCGGTCCGCTCGGTCTCCCTCACCGGCGGCGCCACCCGCAGCGGCTACTGGAACCAGCTCCGCTCCGACGTCCTCGGCGTACCCGTCGAGCTCCCGGCCGTCCCGGACCCGGCGTTCGGCATGGCCGTCCTCGCCGCCTCGGCCGGGACCGAGCTCACCGAAACTGCGCGAAGAATGGTTCGCGTGCACCACATTCTCGAACCGCGCAAGCAACCGCTCGACGACCTGTACGGCGAGTTCGTCGCCGAACTGGACCGCCGGGGGTACCGAGGATGAGGACCACGATCGTCCTGGCCCGCCATGGCCGGACCGAATGGCATCGCGGCAACCGGTACACCGGTTCGACGGACCTTCCGATCGACGAGGTCGGCGTACGGCAGGCGCAGCAACTCAAGGAGTGGGCGCTCGACTACGCGCCGGACGCACTGTGGAGTTCGCCGATGCTCCGGGCCCGGCAGACCGTCGGGCCGACCGCGGAAGCTCTGGACCTGGAGCCGACGCTGGACGCGCGGCTGCGTGAGGTCGACTTCGGCTCGGCCGAGGGCAAGATGCTGAGCGAACTCCCGCCCGCCGTGGCCAAGGCGTTCCAGCTGGACCCGGTGCGCGACCACTTCCCGGGCGGTGAGCATCCCACCGAGGCGGCCGATCGCGTGCACGAGGTGTTCCAGGAGATCGGGCGGCGGCACGAGGGCCGGAAGGTGCTCGTCATCGCGCACAACACCCTCGTCCGGCTGCTCGTGTGCAGGGCGCTCGGACTGCGGTTGAACGACTACCGCAGACTGCTTCCTGCGCTGGGGCCTGCGGCGTTGGTGCGTTTCCGGTGGCAGGACGGCAGAGTGGGTCTGGAGGCGTACAACCTTCCCGCGGTGCGAATGGAGACCATGGCATGACATCGGATGCCGACGGTGACACCACCGAACTGAGCCGTCCCGCGCGCCGGCAGGCCGAGATCGCGGCCTTCGTCGTCAAGCACGGCTCGGTCTCGGCCAACGACCTGGTCGAGGCGTTCGGCGTGAGCGTGATGACGGTGCACCGCGACCTTGACGAGCTCGAGCGCCAGGGCGTGGTGCGCAAGTACCGCGGTGGCGTCAGTGCGCAGCCGACCAGCGTGTTCGAGAGCAACGTGGCCTACCGGCTGAACACCGCGACGGCCGAGAAGGCCGCGCTGGCCCGGCACGCCCGGGCGATGATCGAGCCCGGGATGTCGGTGATGCTCGACGACTCGACCAGCGCGCTGGCCCTGGTCGACCTGTTCGAGGACATCACCCCGTTGACTGTGGCAACGAACTTCCTGCCGGCGATCACCAAGCTGACCGCGCTCCGCGACATCACCCTCCTCGCCCTCGGCGGGATCTACTCCGCGACCCACGACTCGTTCGGCGGGATGCCGTGCGCGGAGGCGGTCGAGGCGCTGCACACCGACCTACTGTTCTGCTCGGTGTCCGCGGTGTCGCCGACGCACGCGTTCCACCAGGAGGAGGAGATCGTTCTGGTGAAGCGGGCGATGCTGCGGTCGGCGAAGGTCAAGGTGCTGCTGGTCGACCACGCCAAGCTGCAGCGCACCGCCCTGCACCGGCTCGCGCCGCTGACCGACTTCGACGTCGTGGTGGTCGACGAGAAGACCCCGGAAGACCTGATCACCCCGCTGCGCGACCAAGGCGCCACGGTGGAGGTTGCCAAACTTTAGGAGGGGGAGCGGATGGACGTCGGAGTGGATGTCGGGACCACCGTCACCAAGGCCGTCGCGTTCGACGAGGCGGGCCGGCCGGTGGCCGAGGCGTCCCGGCCGACCAGGTTGGTCCGGCCGGCGACCGGGCGGTTCGAGCACGAGACCGACGAGATCGTTGCCTCGGTCAACGAGGTGGTTGGTGAGCTCGCCAGCGCGGTGGGGGACCGGCCCGGCGTCCTCGCGATCACCGCACAGGGTGATGGCCTGTGGTTGGTCGGTCCGGACGGTACAGCGGTGCGCCCGGCGATCTCGTGGCTGGACGCACGCAGCAGCGCGATCCTTGATCGCTGGACTTCCGACGGTATCGCCGATCGGGTGTTTCGGCGCTCCGGCAACCGGATGTTCCCGGGTGCGTCCGGTCCGCTGCTGGCCGCCGTACTCGCGGAAGAGCCCGACGTCATCGCCCGCGCCGGGACAGCGGCGTACTGCAAGGACGTTGTGATGCAGCAGCTCACCGGCGTCCGCGCGACGGACGTGTCGGACGCGTCCGCGCCGTTCCTCGACCCGCGCACGAACCAGTACGACGACGAGGCGCTGAAGGCGACCGGCCTGTCGGAGTTGCGTCATCTCCTGGCACCGGTCGAGGTCGCCGGACCGATCGGCGAACTGCGCGACGACTCGACCGGACTGGCCCGCGGGACCAGAGTCTCGGCCGGCCCGTACGACCTCCCGGCCGCAGCCGCCGGAACGGGTGTCGATGAGCCCGGCGATGCCCTACTGACCGTCGGTACGACGCTCGCCTGCCAAGTGGTGACGCGCGAGCTGCCCGTGGACGGCGAGCCCGGCGGGGTTGTTCCTCGGCACGTGGACACCGGGAGTCTGGCTCCGGGCGATGCCTGCGATGGTGGGTACGGCGGCGCTCGATCGGGTGCTCGCCCTCGTCGGTGCCGACACGGACCGCCTGCCCTCGTTGCTCGCGGAAAGTCCGGTCGGCGCGCAAGGCGTGACTGTCCTCCCGTACTTGTCCGAAGCCGGCGAGCGAGCGCCGTTCGTGGACACTCGGGCCCGCGGCACGATCGACGGGATCTCGCTGTCCACGACGACGGCCGACCTCGTCCGGGCGACGTGCGAAGGGATCGCGTACGCCGCGCGCCACTGTCTGGATGCGGCCGGGTGGACCGGCCGCGTCACGGTCTGCGGTGGAGGTGCCCGCAGCAAGGAATGGACCCAGATCCTCGCGGACGTGCTGAACGCGCCACTACACACGGCCGAGGCCGAGCAGGTCGCCGCGCGAGGTGCGGTGATCTGTGCGCGACGCGCGATCGATCCGGACAGCGCCGGACCGGAGTGGATCGCGGAGACCCGTCAGGTCGATCCGGATCCGGCCCGGGCCGCGTTCTACGCCGAGGGGTACGCCCACTACCTCCGCCGGATCGAGGCGGCCCGCCCGCGCTGGTCCGACCCCGCACCCGCCTTCGACCAGCCGCGCTGACACACACCTCAGGAGTTCGATGAGAACCGTCAAGACATTGCTCGCCGGCGACCACTTCGTCCGCAACGACCTGCTCGCCTCGGCTTTGTCCACCATCCGCGGCGTCACCTTCGACCTCCGCGAGATCACGCTGCCCTGGCCGCTGACGCCGTACGGGCGAGTGGCCGAGGTCGACGAGGCGAGCGACGCCGAGGACGAGTTGATCGAGGCGCTGGACGGAGTCGAGCTGGCGATCACCCAGATGGGCCCGTTCACCGAACGGGTGCTGGAGTCCGCACCAGACCTGCGTTTCCTGGTCGTCTGCCGCGGTGGCCCGGTCAACGTGAACGTGCCCGCGGCGAGCCAACGCGGGATCATGGTTGCCTCCACCCCCGGACGCAACGCGGTCGCCGCCGCCGAGCACGCGGTCGCCCTGATGATGGGTGCCTTGCGCAACCTTCCTCGGCTGCAACGCACGCTCGAGCAGGGTGAGTGGCGCAGCGACCTCTACGCGTACGACGAGTGCGGCCGGGAACTGGACGAGTCGACGGTCGGCCTGATCGGGTACGGCGCGATCGGGCAGCGGGTCGCGCGCGTGATGCTTGCCTTCGGCGCGCATGTTCTGGTTGCGGATCCCTACATCGATCAGGCTCCTGAAGGCATCGAACTGGTCGAGCTCGACGACCTGCTCCGGCGGTCCGACGTGGTCAGTCTGCATGCCCGGCTGACCGATCAGACCCGCGGCATGATTGGTGCCGACCAGATCGCGTTGATGCCGCGAGGCGCCGTACTCGTGAACACCGCGCGCGGCGGGTTGCTCGACTACGACGCGACCGTGGACGCGTTGGAGTCCGGTCAATTGGGTGCCGCCGCCTTCGACGTGTTCCCGGCTGAGCCGGTCCCGGCTGGATCCCGGTTGCTGACTGCGCCCAACGTGGTGATGACGCCGCACCTGGCGGGCGCCACTCGGCAGACCGCTCACCGCGCCGCCTCGATCGCCGCCGAGGCGGTCGCGGCGTACCTGGCCGGGAAGGACCCGGTGGGGCTGGTCTCGGCGTAATCAGGGCACTTGTTCTGGGTCACCGGCGTGCTTGAGATCATCAGCTAAGCTGATGGTATGGTTTCTTCTGACGCGGCTGCTCGTGAGATCCGCACCAGCCTGTTCCGGCTGGTCCGCCGGCTGCGCCAGGAGCGGCCCGAGGGGGAGCTGAGCTATTCCCAGCTGAACGTGCTGGGCTGGCTCGAGCGCGAAGGTCCGATGACCAACGCCGACCTGGCCGCCGCCGAGCGCGTCACCCCCCAAACCATGATGCGCACAACCGCCGACCTGGTCGCCGCTGAATTGATCAGCCGTGCTGACAATCCGACCGACCGTCGGCAGGTCTTGCTGAGGATCACGCCGACCGGCACAACCCTCGTCCGCGAAGACCGCCGGCGTCGCGACAGCTTCCTCGCACAGGCGATGGAGAGCACGCTGACCCCGACTGAGCGGGAGTTGCTGCGCCTAGCCGCCGGCTTGATGGACCGCCTCTCCGAGGTCCACGCGTGACCCGTCCCACCACTGACCACTCAGCACCGGGCTCCACCGGCGCCTCGACCGCCGAGCCCGCCGATATCGGTGCTGAGTCCGCCGCCGACCTGCCGTCGGCCGGCCCGTCCGGTCCCTCCGGCAGCCTGTCCGGTCCCTCCGCCGAGCCGTCGGCCGATCGCCCCGGTTTGCCGGCCAGATATGCGGCTTCGGTTGGGCTCGGCACGCTGTTGCAGCCGCTCAACTCGTCGATGATCGCGGTCGCCCTGGTGGCGATCGGGACTGCCTTTCACGCCGGCACCGAGACGCAGTGGCTGGTGTCCGGGCTCTATCTGGCGACCGCCGTCTCGGCGCCGACCGCCGGGCGGCTGGCTGACCTGCTGGGAGCCCGGCGGGTGTTCCTGGTCGGTCTCGGCATGGTGGCCCTGGTTTCCGCGCTGGCTCCGCTTCGCCCCGAGTCTCGGCTGGCTGATCGCGGCGCGTGTCCTGCTCGGTATCGGCACCGGCGCGCAGTTCCCGTCCGGAGTCGCGATGATCCGCCGGATCGCCGACCGGCGTAAGGCCTCCGCGGTCGGCGCGCTCGGGTTGCTCTCGGTCTTCGCCCAGACGTCCGCAGCCCTCGGCCCGAGCGTCGGCGGCTTCCTGGTCGGCAGCTTCGACTGGCAGGCGATCTTCCTGGTCAACCTGCCGGTGGCCGCGATCGCCGGTCTCTGTGTCCTGCGCCTCGTGCCGGCCGATCCACCACGACCGCCCCACGACGGCCGGAAACTGTGGCGCGAGATCGACCTGGCCGGCCTGGCCCTGTTCACCCTGGCGATGACCGCGGTGATGCTGATCCTGCTCTCGCTGGCCGGCCGCCCGACCTGGTGGTTGCTCGCGGCAGCGATCCCGCTCGGCGTGCTCTTCGTTCTGTGGGAACGGCGGGCCGCCACCCCGTTCGTCGACGTACGGCTGCTCGCGCGCAGTGCACCGCTCTCGCTCGGCTACCTCCGCACGATGCTCACCTATGTCGCCTTCTACTCGATCTTCTACGGTCTCCCGAGCTGGCTCGAGCAAGGGCGTGGGCTCGATCCGACGAAGGTCGGCCTGGTGGTACTCCCCATCGCGACCCTCGGAGCGATCACCGTCGCAGTGGCGACCAGACTCGCCCGCCAGCACGGCCCGCGCCTGCTGCTGGCGATCGGTTCGGCCGGCCTCCTGGTCGGCGGAGCCGCCCTCGCCTTCGGCGTCCACGCCGGTACGCCGATCGCCGTACTGGTCCTGATCAGCGCGGTCCTCGGCATCCCCAACGGTTTCAACGGACTCGGCAACCAGTTGGCCGTCTACAGCGCCGCGCCACCCGAGGCCTCCGGTGCCGCGGCTGGTCTGTTCCGGACCTCGCAGTACGTCGGGGCCAACCTGGCCTCGGCCGCAATCGCCTTGGTCTTCGCCGGCCCGGCCAGTGATGCCGGCCTACACCGACTCGGCCTCCTGGTCGGCGGCATCGCCGTGATCCTGCTGCTCGATGTGACTCTGGTCAGAAAGTCACGCTAGCTGTCCCGCGGCGGCTCGAGGTCAAGCGGCTCTACGAGGACAAGTCCTTGTGATCACTGCCCGGGGTGCTGGTCGACCCGGGGCCTGGTCGACCTTGTGCACCAGATCCGCGTGGTGCGGTGTCCGGCGTACGGATCTGGTGCACAAAGTGCGCTGCGATCCTGCCGCGCCCGGCCCGCGCCCGCGCCCGGCGATCCGCGAGCCCTCGCCCGGGCCCGGTCGACTTTGTGCACCAGATCCGCGTGGTGCGGTGTCCGGCGTACGGATCTGGTGCACAAAGTGCGTCGGGAGTCGCGACCCTGCCGCCGCGCCCCCGGCCCCGCGACTCCGCCGACGACCCGTGCCGCCGCCCCGCAATCCGCGCGCCCCTTGGGGCCTGATCGGCTTTGTGCACCAGATCTGTACGGTGCGGTGTCCGGCGTACGGATCTGGTGCACAAAGTGCGCCCGGGAGTCGCGACCTCCGCCCGCGCCCCGCGCCGCCCCGCGACCTCCGCCCCCCCGATCCGCGCCCCGCGACCTCCGCTCCCTGCCCGCGCCCGGCGATCCGCGATCCGCGACCTGTGGCCCCTGCCCGGGGCTGGTCGACTTTGTGCACCAGATCCGCGTGGTGCGGTGTCCGGCGTACGGATCTGGTGCACAAGGTGCGTCGGGAGTCGCGATCCCCGCCCGGCGACCGTCCGCCCCCAACCCCCGCGCTCGCGACTCCACCAGCGCCCCGTGCCGCCGCCCCGCAACCCGCGCGCCCCGGGGCCTGGTCGACTTTGTGCACCAGATCCGCACGGTGCGGTGTCCGGCGTACGGATCTGGTGCACAAAGTGCGCCGGGAGTCGCGTCCCCGGCCCCGCGCCCCGACCGCGCCGCGCGACCCCCGGCCCCGCGCCCCGCGACCGCGCCGCCGCGACCCCCGGCCCCGCGCCCCGCGACCGCGCCGCCGCGACCCCCGCCCCCCCCGCGGCCTCGCGCTCCGCGACTCCGCCCGCGACCCGTGCCGCCGGCCCGCAACCCGCGCGCCCCGGGGCTTGATCGACTTTGTGCACCAGGTCTGTACGGTGCGGGGTCCGGCGTACGGATCTGGTGCAGGAAGTGCGCCGGGAGTCCGGGGGCGTGGTGTTGGCCACACGTTCCAACGTCTGAATATGTTCTTCCGTAGAACATAAATGTGTGATTGCCTATCCGCATGGGAATCAGCATCGGTGTGGTCGGCGCCGGCCAGTTCGCCCCCTCGTTCCTGCGGCTGTGGTCCGCGCACCCGGACGTGTCCGACGTGCGGCTGACCGACGTACTGCCGGAACGGACGGCCGAGATGGCGGCGAAGCAGGGCGTCTCGATCACCTATCAGTCGTTCGAGGAGATGCTCGCGTCGGACGTGGATGCGGTCGCGATCTTCACCCAGCGGTGGCTTCACGGTGAGATGGCGATCCGGGCGCTCGAGGCCGGCAAGCATGTGTACTCGACCGTCCCGATGGCGATCGAGGCGGACCAGATCGCGCGCATCATCGAGCTGGTCAAGGAGACCGGCCTGACGTACATGATGGGCGAGACCAGCTACTACTACCCGTCGTCGGTGTACTGCCGGCAGAAGCTCGAGGCCGGCGAGTTCGGCCGGGTCTTCTACTCCGAGGGTGACTACGTCCACGACATGGATCTCGGCTTCTACGCGGCGTACCAGTACAGCGGCGGCGAGGACGTGGAAGAAGACCGCGTCGTTCCCGCCGATGCTCTACCCGACGCATGCCGTGGGCAACGTTCTGTCGGTGACCGGGCAGCACGCCACGCACGTGTCCTGCATCGGGGTGAAGGACGACCGCGGCGACGGTGTGTTCGACAAGGATGTCAGCCAGTTCGACAACGACTTCAGCAACGCGACCGCGCTGTTCAAGCTCGCCGACGGCGGCGTGATGCGGACGAACGAGATGCGCCGCGTCGGCTACCCGTCGCACATCCGTGAGTCCCGGCTGCGCGTGTTCGGGACCGAGGGCAGCTTCGAGCAACTCGCTACGACGACGCTTTGGCAGACGAAGGAAGGCGTCGAGGACGTCAGCCAGCTGATGGAGACCAAGCCCAGCAGCTCGCTTGACGACGCCGACCTGGCGAACGTCGACCCGGCGCTGCGGGACGCGTTCCGGTCCGGGCTGTCGCCGGTACACGACCGCAGCCGGCTGCCGGCCGAGTTCGACGGCATGCACAACGGCCACGAGGGTTCGCACCACTTCCTCGCCGACGACTTCGTTCGCGCGGTCGCCGACAAGGCCCTGCCCCCGGTCAACGCCTGGGTCGCCGCCCGCTACACGCTCCCCGGCATCTACGCCCACCAGTCCGCCCTCCAAGGCGGCGTACAACTGGAGATCCCCGACCACGGCGACGCCCCCGCCTAGCTGTTCCGGGCAGACGGACAGGAGGTAGCGTCGGCCGCCGCGCTTGATCTCATCGCGGCTTGCGTGATCCGAAGGACTACCTCCTGTCCCTAGGTACGATCCGGTATGGCTCTTGACCTCTTTGCCGGAATCTCCGTCAGTGACTACGACTCTGCGGTTGCCTGGTACGAGAAGTTGCTGGGGGCTGCGCCGAGCTTTCTGCCCAACGACATCGAGGCGGTCTGGGAAGTCGGCGAGCACCAGTTCCTGTACATCGAGGTGGTGCCCGAGCACGCCGGCCACGCCCAGCACACGTTGTTCGTCGAGGACTTCGAGAGCGTGATCCAGGCGATCTCCGGGCGCGGGATCGAGCCGGCGGTGCGGGAGACGTACGAGAACGGCGTACGGCACGTCACCTACTACGACCCGGACGGCAACGAGGTCTCGTACGGCGGCGCCCCGGTGGAGTAACGCCCGTTGTCCCGGTAGTGAGGTTGGTGGGTCTCCGGAAACAAGAGTGCGCCAGGTGGCTGGGATGTTCCGGAAAGCGGAGCCACGCCGCAGCAGCTGCACTGCCGGGCCCACACCTGTCAGGTCAGGCCGCCAAGAGCTTTTCAGGGCTCGTGGTCGGCGCGGTAGTGGAACAGGTCGGGGAGGAAGTTCTCCAGGTTGCCGATCTCCTCGACATGGTGGCGGATCCAGGCCGCGAGCTTCGGCGCCGGGAAGGCGCGGTCGTGGGCCATTCGATTGAGGAACAGGATCGCCAGCGGTGTGGTGTCGCCGACGGTCAGGCGGGTCGTGTAGCGGCAGCCGCCGCTGGCGGGCGCGAACTCGTTCTCCAGCCGGATGATCGAGCTGCCGAGCATGCGTTTGGTCATGATCGCCGCCTGGTTGTCGATCAGTTCGACCGTGACGTGCAGGTCCATCACCTTGTCGGGATCACGTCCGAGGGCCTCGGTGAGGTGCAGCCGCGAACCCGGGCCGACGACGTCGCCCGGGCTGGTCAGCTGGTAGGAGATGTGGTCCAGCGGGTGCCAGACGAGATACCGGGGGCAGGTGCTACCGGCGTACTGCATCGTCCCGGGGATGTGGCCGTACCACCAAGCCAGCATCTCCGGCGTGACCAGGTCGAGTGGCGCGTGGGTGATCGTGACGACGGTCCGGCTGTTGTCGGAGGACATCGACACCGCAGCCGACTCCAGCGGCCGCAACGGCCACAGAACCGGTCGCGGCGCAGGCAGTTCCATTTCGAGGTGGTGCCCGAACCCCTCATCCGCAAACCCGCCTCACCCCCGAACCGCGGCCGGTGGGAAGGGGTGGCGGGTCACTCGTAGATGTGGCGGAGGCGGAGGGACATGGAGTTCTCGATGTGGCGGGTCATGGCGGATCCGGCGGCCGTGGGGTCGCCGGAGGTGATGGCCTCGACCAGGGTGCGGTGTTCGGTCAGGACTTCGGGGCCGATGTCGCGGTCATAGTGCAGGCGGAAGATGTGCAGGTGGCAGTGGGTGCGCTCGAAGGCGAGACGGACCTGCTCGCTGCCTGACAGCGCCGCGATCAGCAGGTGGAACCGGTTGTCGTGGGCGGTCAGCGACTTGTACCCGGCGTAGTCCACCGACTTCGGCTCGACCGCGTTCGCCAGCTCCGCTCTGAGCCGTGCGCGTCCCTCGTCGTCGATCAGCTCGGCCGCCCGGCGCGCCGCCCAGGGCTCCAGCAACTGCCGGAACCGGTACAGGTCGTCGAACTCGGCGAGCGAGAGCAGCGGTGTCGCCCGGTACCCCTTCAGCGGCTCCTTGACCGCCAGCCCCTCCGACTCCAGTCGCGCCAGCGCCTCCCGCACCGGCGTCGACGACACCTGGAATTCCCGCGCCAGACCGTCGATCGAGATCCGCGCGCCGGGCCGGATGACGTGGTCCATCAGCATCGTCTTGATCGCCTCGTACACGTCGTCGGCGAGCATCTGTCGCCGGAGCAGCCGCCGGTCCTGCGGCGCCACGGCCCCAGCGAGGTGCGTGGGTTCCGTCATCGGCTCTCTCCGGATCCTGGTCGCGGCCTTGACCCAGCCGGTCGGGTTCGGCAGGGTGACACTTGTAATCATGCATCATGCACGATTCGGCCCCGGTACGGGAAGGCAGAAACGAATGGTGAGGTTCGAACAGATCGGTGTACGGCCGGAGCCGGGGGACAACGTCGCGATCGCCTCCCGCCGCCTCGAGGCCGGGACCGAGATCGAGCTCGGCGACACGACGGTCAAGCTGCCACACACCGTGCTCGAGGGACATCGCTTCGTGATCTCGCCCATCGGGCCCGGTGACGCGCTCACGTCCTGGAACACCCCGTTCGCCCGCGCCTCCCGCGATCTCGTCCCCGGCGACTACGTGTGTACGCCGACCAGCCTGGCCGCAGTCACCGCCCGCGGAGTCGAAGGCCTTCCGGCCGAGCCGTCCGCGACCAACGAGCCCCTGGACCCGTACGAGCTCGACGAGTCCGCGCTGAACTTCGGTCAGCAGGTCACCAGCGTCGAGCAACCCGGCACGTTCCTCGGCTACCCCCGCGAGCAGGGCGCGGCCGGCACCCGGAACCACGTCGTCCTGATGGCGACCAGCTCCCGCAGCAGTGGCTTCGTCACCGAGCTCGCCCGGCGGTTCGACGGTGCGGCGGCCGGCGACGGCGTCGTACCGGTCGCGCACACCGAAGGCGGCGAGGACGAGGTCCCGAACAACCTGCACTTCCTGCTCGCCACCCTCGCCGGCTTCACCCTGAACCCGAATGTCGGCGCCGTACTGATCGTCGACACCGAGGACGACGTGGTCTCCGGCCAGGCGATCCGTGACTTCATGGCCGAGCACGACTACCCGTCGATCAAGGTGCCGCACGCGTTCTTCACCCGCCGCGCCGGCTTCGAGCACGACCTCACGTCGGCCGGTGCTCTGGTCGAGCCCTGGCTCCCCGACGTGGACGCCCAGCAGCGAGAAGAGGTCCCCCTCGCGGATCTGAAGATCGCCTTGCAGTGCGGTGGATCCGACGCCTTCTCCGGTATCTCGGCCAACCCGCTCGCCGGCCAGGTCGGTGCGGAGGTGATCAGGCACGGCGGCACCGCCGTACTCGCGGAGACCGACGAGCTGATCGGCGCGGAACCCTATGTGCTGAAGAACGTTCGCGACCTGGCGACCGCGCGGCGGTTCCTCACCACGATCCGCTCGTTCAAGGAGCGCGTCGGCTGGCACGGTCACACCGCGGAGGGCAACCCGTCCGGCGGCAACGTCTATCGCGGTCTCTACAACATCGTCCTCAAGTCGATCGGCGCTGCCCGCAAGCTGCCGCGCGAGGTGCGGCTGGACCACGTGATCGACTACGGCGAACCGCTGCCCGGCAACGGCTACATCTTCATGGACAGCCCCGGCAACGACCTCGAGTCCGTGGCCGGCCAGATCGGCAGCGGCTGCAACCTGATCTTCTTCACCACCGGGAACGGCTCGATCACCAACTTCCCGTTCGTCCCGACGCTCAAGTTCGTCACGACGAGCGCCCGGTACGAGCGTCTGCACGCCGAGATGGATGTGGACGCGGGCCGCTACCTCACCGGTACGCCGATGGCCGACCTGACCGCGGAGACCTTCGACCTGACCGTCCGGGTCGCGTCCGGCGAACCGAGCGCGGGGGAGCGGGCCGGCCACAGCCAGGTGTCGATCTGGCGGAACTGGAAGCAGAGCGGTCCGCGCGAAGGCATCTCGATCAGCACCGACGGCCGGATGAGCCGCCAGTTGGCCGATCTTCCGGCCGAGGACCGGGACGCGCCGCTCGACGGCCTTCCGCTGACCGGTCTCGGCAGCGATGGACGGACTGCAGCGCGACTGCTGCGGGTCGACGACCGTCTGGTGCCGGAGGCGGTGGGGCTGATCCTGCCGACCAGCTTGTGTTCAGGTCAGATCGCTTTGAGGCTCGCAGCCCAAGCAGAGTTGGAGAAATGGGCCGGTGACGCGGTCACACGGATGGTCGCACTCCCGCACACCGAGGGCTGCGGCAGCAGCGGCGGCGCGTCCGAGGAAACGTTCGCCCGCATCATGCTCGGCTACCTCCTGCACCCGAACACGCGGATGGCGCTGCTCCTTGAGCACGGCTGCGAGAAGACCCACAACGACTACTTCCGGTCGCGCCTGGTCGAGGCCGGTAAGGACCCGTCCCGGTTCGGCTGGGCCAGCATCCAGGCCGACGGCGGTCTCGATGCCGTCGGCAACAAGGTGAAGGACTGGTTCAACAGTTTCGACTTGGAAAAGCCGGTCGAACAGCGCGGGAACCTCGGTGCACTGACCGTCGGTCTGGAAGCACGCGGTCCGCTGACCGACACGACCGCCGAAACGCTGGCGCTGATCGGGCGGGAGATCGTCGGCTCCGGCGGTTCCGTCGTACTGTCGTCGCGCGGAGCGTTGCTCGGACACGCCGGATTCCGCTCGGCAGCGTTCGGGTCGGCGGGCGAGGTGGGTCCGACGATCGCCCACGGGCAGCAGTTCGCCCGGCCGGGCTGGCACGTGATGCGGATGTCCGGCACCGACTGGATGGAGACCGCGACCGGGTTCGGGGCGGGCGGCGTCCAGCAGATCCTCGCGCATGTTGCCGGCGGCACCTTGTCCGCGCAGCGATTCGTTCCGGTCGTCGAGATCAGCAACGATCCGGAGACGGTCGCGACGTACGGCGATGACCTCGACGCGGTAGCCACCGGGACCGCGGCGGACCAGGCCCGGATCGGCCTGGACACGATCGAGATGGTGGCGAGCCGGCAGCTCGTCCCGAAGGCGGTTGCCTCTGGCAACGTCGGGTTCCAGATCACCCGCGGTTTGCTCGGCACCTCAATGTAGCTGTGCCCTTCAGATGAGAGGCGAATCTATGCACTTGGTCCGTTACCAGTCCTCCGAAGGGCCGGTTGTCGGAGTGCGTACCGGTGACACGGTGGCACCGGTCGAAGCTATCGACAGTTTTGCCGAGCTGCTGCGGCTCCCCCTGGCGGAACTGCAGACAGCGGTCGCCAAGGCGGGGGAGGCGGTTCCGGTCGAAGGGCTCAAGTTCCTGCCGCCGCTCGATGGGCGTGGCGAGGTCTGGTGCGCTGGTGTGACCTACGAGCGGTCGCGCGGCGCGCGGATGGAGGAGAGCGCCGAGCAGTCCGTGTACGACAAGGTCTACACAGCCGATCGTCCAGAACTGTTCCAGAAGGCTCCTGCCTGGCGAGTGGTCACCGATGGCGAGCCGGTGGGCATCCGCACCGACTCTGGTCACGACGTCCCGGAGCCGGAGCTCGCTGTCGTCGCCAACAGCCACGGCGAGATCGTCGGCTTCACGGTCTGCAACGACATGAGCTCGCGCTCGATCGAGGGCGTGAACCCGCTGTACGTGCCGCAGGCCAAGCTGTTCGCCGGCGGTTGCGCGCTGGCGGCCGGGATCCGGCCGGCCTGGGAGGTCGAGAATCCGAAGGACCTGACCATCGATGTGGTCATCCGCCGCGGCGACGACGACGTCTTCACCGGTACGACGTCCACCGCCAAGCTGGTCCGCGAGCTCCAGGACCTCATCGATGTCCTGTTCCTGCCGAACGACTTCCCCGACGGCGTGATCCTGGCGACCGGCACCGGGATCGTGCCCGAGTTGGACTTCGCGCTGGCCGAGGGCGACGTCATCACGATCACGATCGCCGAGGTCGGCACGCTGATGAATACGGTGGCCGTAGGCCGGGAACCGTTTGCATTCCTGGCGACCGAGAACTTGGAGGAGAAGCGATGATCCCGGACACGACGCCCGCCGAGCTCGAGCAGGCCCTGGCCGATGCGGCGGTGGCCGCCCCGGCGCTGGGTGCCTCGGAGCCGGCCGTCCGGGCCGAGTGGATCCGCGCCGTGGCCGACGCCCTGGACGCGGCCGCGGACGAGCTGGTGCCGATCGCCATGCGGGAGTCGTCGCTGCCCGAGGCCCGGCTGCGCGGCGAGGTCGCGCGGAGTAGCGGGCAGCTGCGGATGTTCGCGGACGTGCTGGACGAGGGCTCACTGCTCGAGGTCATCATCGACACCGCGGACGCCAACGCGAAGCCGGTGCCGCGGCCGGACCTGCGACGCGTGCTGGTGCCGCTCGGGCCGGTGCTGGTCTTTGCCGCCAGCAACTTCCCGTTCGCCTTCAGCGTCTGCGGCGGCGATACCGCGTCGGCCCTGGCGGCCGGCTGCCCGGTGATCGTCAAGGCGCACCCGGGTCATCCTGAGCTGTCCGCGCGTACCGCTGAGGTGATGATCGAGGCACTGAGGTCGGTCGGCGCGCCCGACGGCTCGCTCGGGCTGATCCAGGGCGTCGACGTCGGCGTCACCGCGCTGAAGGATCCGCGGATCACCGCGGCCGGCTTCACCGGTTCGGTCCCGGCCGGCAAGGCACTGCACGAGATCGCGGTCACCCGGCCCGAGCCGATTCCGTTCTACGGCGAGCTCGGCAGCCTGAACCCGGTCTTCGTCACTCAGGCCGCGGTCGATGCCCGGGGCAAGGACATCGCGACCGGATACGTCGGCTCGTTCACGCTCGGCGTCGGTCAGTTCTGTACGAAGCCGGGCCTGCTCTTCCTGCCGGCCGGTCACGGGTTGCAGGAGCAACTGACCGAGGCGACCGGCGGCGTCGCCGAGGCCCCGATGCTGAACGACCGGATCAAGGACGGCTTCAGCTCCGGCCTCGACCGGCTGCAGAAGGTAGAGGGCGTGCGGGTCTGGGCCTCGGGTGCCGCGACATTGCTGCAGACAACGGTCCCCGAGCTGCTCGCCCGTCGTGACGAGATCCTCGAGGAGTGCTTCGGGCCGGTCTCGATTGTCGTTGAATACTCGAGTCTTGACGAGTTGCGTGCCGCGATCGAGGCGTTCGAGGGCACCCTGACCGCTGGGCTCCACGCAGAGGACTCGGATGTGGAGTTGGCCGCCGAGTTGTTGCCGAAGCTGTCGGCAAGGGCCGGACGGGTGCTCTGGAACGGCTGGCCGACCGGAGTCGCCGTGTCGTGGGCGCAGCATCACGGTGGGCCGTTCCCGTCGACCGTCGGCTCGATCCACACCAGCGTCGGGGTGACCGCGGCCCGCCGGTTCCAGCGGCCGGTCGCGTACCAGGACGCTCCCGATGCGGTGCTGCCCGACGTACTGAAGGACTCGAACCCGGCCGGGATCAGCCGCCGGGTGAACGGGACCGTGACCACAGGTGAGGTGTCGCGATGACTGACCAGCCAACCCCGGAGAAGACCGGGACGACCGGGGAACCGGGCCGCCCCGAGGCGCCGATCGGGCGGCGGAGCTTCGACCACTGGTTCGGTGAGAAGGACCGCAACGGGTTCATCCACCGGTCCTGGATGCGGGCGCAGGGCTTCTCCGAGGAGGTCTTCGACGGCCGCCCGGTGATCGGCATCTGCAACACCTGGTCCGAGCTCACCCCGTGCAACGCGCACCTGCGCCGGCTCGCCGACTCGGTGAAGCGCGGCGTCTGGCAGGCCGGCGGCTTCCCGCTCGAGTTCCCGGTGATGTCGCTCGGCGAGACGATGCTGCGGCCGACCGCCATGCTGTTCCGCAACCTGCTCAGCATGGACGTCGAGGAGTCGCTGCGCGGCAACCCGATCGACGGCGCCATCCTGCTGACCGGCTGCGACAAGACCACGCCCGGCTCGATCATGGGCGCCGCCAGCGTCGACCTCCCCACCCTGGTGGTGACGGGCGGTCCCATGCTGAACGGCAAGTTCCGCGGCTGCGACATCGGCTCGGGTACGGCGGTCTGGCGCTTCACCCAGGACCGCAACGCCGGCCGGATGTCCGAGGAGGACTACGCGGCGGCCGAGTCCGGCATGTCCCGCAGCAACGGGCACTGCATGACGATGGGTACGGCGTCCACGATGGCCTGCATGGCCGAGGCGCTCGGGCTGCAACTGACCGGGTCGGCGGCGATCCCGGCCGTCGACTCGCGGCGGTACTCGATCGCGCAGCAGGCCGGTCAGCGGATCGTGAAGATGGTCGAGGAGGACCTCAAGCCGAGCGACATCCTGACCCGCGACGCCTTCGCGAACGCGGTCCGGGCGAACGCCGCGATCGGCGGCTCGACCAACGCGGTCATTCACCTGCTCGCTATCGCCGGCCGGGTCGGTGTCGAGTTGACGCTGGACGACATGGACGAGTGGGCCCGTGGCGTGCCGTGGCTGGTCGACCTGCAGCCGTCTGGTCGGTACCTGATGGAGGACTTCTACTACGCCGGCGGTCTGCCTGCGGTGATGCGGGAGATCCTGCCGCTGCTCAAGACCGACGCGATCACCGTGACCGGCAAGTCCATCGGCGAGAACGTCGCCCAGGCCGAGCGGACCGAGAACACGGACGTGATCCGGCCGGTCGGCGACCCGCTCGGTAGTGGTGCCGGGACCGCCGTACTGAAGGGAAATCTGGCTCCGGACGGCGCGGTCATCAAGCAGTCGGCGGCGTCCGAGCGGCTGCTGCAGCACCGCGGCAAGGCGCTCGTGTTCAGCAGCATCGAGGAGTACGACAAGGCGGTCGACGACCCCGACCTCGACGTCGACGAGGACACCGTGCTCGTGCTGCAGAACTCCGGCCCGCGCGGCTACCCGGGTATGCCGGAGGTCGGGAACATGACGATCCCGCGCAAGCTCGCCGAGATCGGTGTCGACGACATGGTGCGCATCTCGGATGCCCGGATGAGCGGTACGGCGTACGGCACCGTCGTACTGCACGTCACGCCGGAAGCGGCCGTGGGCGGGCCGTTGGCGCTGGTGCGGACCGGTGACTGGATCGAGCTCGACGTACCGGCTCGGCGGTTGCATCTCGATGTGTCCGAGGAGGAGCTGGAGAAGCGACGGGCCGATTGGCAGCCGCCGACGCCACCGACCGACCGCGGATGGGCCCGTCTGTACGTCGACCACGTGACCCAGGCGAACCAGGGCTGCGACCTGGACTTTCTGATCGGCCGAACCGGTTCGGCCGTGGCGCGGCAGAGTCACTGATGAGCTGGGGACCGTTCGAGGCCATCCGTGGGTTGCGGCCCACTGGCGTGATCCCACAGGTCACACCGATCCGCCGGCTGCTCTCGGATGTGCCCAGCGTGGCGGATCCCTATGCCGCCGCGTTGGAGGCTTTGGAGCCGCTGCGTGATCGGATCCTTCCCGGCGCCCGGATCGCGGTGACCGCGGGCAGCCGGGGGATCCACGATCTCGTACCGGTGGTCAAGGCGGCCGTGGACTGGCTGATCGCAGTCGGCGCCGCGCCGTTCGTCGTACCAGCGATGGGTTCGCACGGTGGAGCCACTGCCGAAGGGCAGCTGGAGATGCTCGAGGGCCTCGGGATCACCGCGGAGTCGGTCGGCTGCCCGGTCGAGGCGACCATGGAGACCGTTGTCGTCGGCACCCTTCCCGACGGTACGCCGGTCCACCACGACGCGCTGGCCGCGAAGGCGGACGGCGTACTCCTGGTCAACCGGGTCAAGCCCCACACGGACTTCCGCGGTCCGATCGAGAGTGGGGTCTCGAAGGTCCTCGCCATCGGGCTGGGCAACCATGCAGGCGCTGCCGCATTGCACGCCGGCGGAATCCCGTCACTCGGCGGCGCGATCGAGGCCGCGGCCCGGATGGTCGTTGCACAGGGCAAGATCCTCGGCGGGCTGGCGATTCTCGAGAACGCGCGGGAACGGACCGCCGCGGTGGAGTTTGTCGAGCCTGACGGCATCGCCGGTCCGGCCGAGAATGCCTTGCTGCAAAGGGCTGGGAGCCTGCTCGGCCGGTTGCCGTTCGACGAGCTGGACGTGCTGGTCGTGGACGAGATGGGCAAGGACAAGTCCGGTGCCGGGATGGACACGAACGTGATCGGCCGCTGCTGGGTACATGGGATCCCGGAGTTCGAGTCGCCGTCGATCGCGGCGATCAGTGTGCATTCGCTGTCGCCGGCATCGCATGGGAACGCCTCCGGGCTCGGTCTTGCCGATGTCATTCCGGCCCGTCTGCTGGAGCAGATCGACCTGCGGGTGAGCTACGTGAACGCGCTGACCTCCGGTGCCGGCGGAGCGCGCCGGTCCCGGTTGCCGATGGTGATGGAGGACGACGAGGCCGCCGTACTCGCCGCCATCACGATGTGCGGCCGGCGGGACTGGTCGGAGCTGCGGCTGGCCCGGATCAAGGACACGCTGTCCCCGAACGAGTTGATGGTGACGCCGGCCCTGCTGACCGAGGCAAGTGACCGATTCGACCTGGAGATCACCGGTACGGCGCGAGACCTGACGTCGGCCGGGCAGCTCGGACCCTGGAGTGAGAGATGAACCTTCGCGAGGCGCGTGCCCTGCTGGCCGATCGCGGCTTCCGGCCCGGCGAGTCGTCCACGTCGACGTTCCCGGACGGATCGCCGTACAAGGTGGAGATCCCGTCCTGTGAGGGGCCGCGGGTGATGACCGCGGTGCTGGAGGAGGCCAAGACCCGCGGCATCCCGATCGACCGGGTGTCGCAGGGCAGCGGCGTGATGATGCTGACCGACGCCGAGATCGAGGAGATGCTGTCGCTCGGTGCGTCGGCCGGGGTCGAGGTCTGCCTGTTCCTCGGGCCGCGTGGCGCGTGGGACATCGGTGGGCAGGCCAAGGTGTCGGCGGCGGTCGGTGGTGTTGCTCGGGGCAACGAGATGGTTGCCGCGTCGCTGTGTGATGCGTTCCGGGCGGTGGAGCTCGGCGTCCGGAGCCTGCTGGTCGGGGACATCGGCGTACTGGAGCTGCTCGGTCAGTTGAAGGTCGAAGGGGAGTTGCCGGCGGAGCTGGTGCTGAAGACGTCGGTGCTGATGCCGTTGCCGAACGCACCGACCGCCCGGTTGTACGAGCGATTGGGTGCGACCAGCCTGAACGTGTCGACGGACCTGCCGGTGCCGGTGCTGGCGGAGATCCGGTCCGTGACGACCGTACCGATCGACATGTACATCGAGGTGCCCGACGACCAGGGTGGGCATGTGCGGTTCTACGACGTACCGGAGATCGTCCGGGTCGCGGCGCCGGTGTACCTGAAGATGGGCCTGCGGAACGCGCCGAACATCTACCCGGTCGGTGCGCATCTGGCCGGTACGGCGGAAGCACTCGGGCGGGAGCGGGTCCGGCGGGCTGAGCTGATCCTGCGATTGCTGGCCGAACAGGACGAGGAATGACTGTGCTCTTGGCCGGGCCTCCGGCGCCGGCTGGGTCATGGGGCCCTGGTTCCCGGCCTTCCCTCGTCGCTTCAGTCGCTGCGCTCCTTACGCTCCTCAGTCCAGGCCGGGAGGCCCCATGACCGATCTGCTTGTGGGCCGGCTCCGGTCGTCGCTGGGCGATCAGGCGGTGGTCGACGATCCCGACGTACTGGACAGTCATCGCAATGATCACGCCACGTTCTGCACGGCCGGCGTACCTCGGGTGCTGGTGCGGCCTGCGTCGACCGCTGAGGTGGTAGAGGTTCTGCAGGCGGCCGGGGCGTTCGGCGTTCCGGTGGTGACGCAGGGCGCGCGGACCGGGTTGTCCGGGGCGGCGAACGCGATCGACGGGTGCTTGCTGCTGTCGACGGCGCGGATGAACCAGATCGTGGAGATCTCGGTCGAGGATCAGGTCGCGGTTGTCCAGCCCGGTGTCGTGAATGCCGACCTCTCGCGAGCCGTTCTGGCGCAGGACTTGTTCTACCCGCCGGATCCGTCGTCGTGGGAAATGTCCACGGTGGGTGGCAACATCGCGACCAACGCCGGTGGGTTGTGTTGTGTGAAGTACGGCGTGACGTCGGACTTCGTGCGTGGTCTGGAGGTGGTGCTGGCGTCGGGCGAGGTCGTCCGGACCGGCCGGCGGTCGGCGAAGGGCGTCGCGGGCTATGACCTGACGCGGTTGATCGTGGGATCCGAAGGGACGCTCGGTGTCGTCACGGAGGCGACGCTCGCATTGCGACCTGCGCCGGAGGCTGCGCTGACGGCGGCTGCGACCTTCCTGTCCATCGAGGATGGGATCGCCGCGGCTGCCGCGGTGATGGCGTCCGGGCTGCGGCCGTCGTTGCTGGAGTTCCTGGACGGGCCGACGGCTCGGGCGATCCAGAACTATCGGGACATGGGGTTGCCGGCTGATGTCGGCTCGTTGCTGATCGCGCAGTCGGACCGCGGCCCTCGTGCGGCCGAGGACGTCGCCCGGATCGCCGCCATCTGCTCGGAGCATGGTGCAGTCGAGGTGGCGGAAGCGTCGGACGCCGAGGAGTCGCGGATGCTCCTCGAGGCCCGTCGGCTCGTGAATGCTGCCCTCGAGCCGCTCGGCGTGACGTTGATCGACGATGTCGCCGTACCACGCTCGAAGCTGGTCGCGCTGCTGCGCGGGATCGCGGAGATCGGCACGAAGTACGACGTACTGATTTGTTGCCCTGGGCATGTGGGTGACGGCAACATGCACCCGACCGTCGTCTTCGACCGCAACGATCCGGCGGCCGAGGCCCGCGCGCTCGAGGCCTTCGGCGCGGTGATGGAGCTCGGATTGGCGTTGGGCGGGACGATCACCGGCGAGCACGGCATCGGCACGCTCAAGGCCCGCTGGCTGGAGACCGAGCTCGGCCCGGTCAGCCTTGACCTGCATCGGCGGATCAAGCAGGCCTTCGACCCGGACAACCTGCTCAACCCGGGCAAGGTCCTCCTCTAACGGTCCCCCTGCCTGGAGTCGAACCAGGAACCCGGCCTTCGGAGGGCCGGGCGTGCATCCGTCACCAGAGGGGCTGGTACGCCGCCACATGCTGCGGCTGGGGCGGCGTACCTGCGATGTGTTACTCCTCGACTGAGACGACGCGGACCCAGTCGGAGCAGTCGGCTTCACACCAGACGTGATCGCCGGCGTTCGCGATCCGATCACGTTGCACATGCCCACAGGCAAGTCTCACCCGGCGCAGCGCGTGACCCTGCTTCACTGGAGCACCGGTCCTACCGCCGGGCACTCGCTTTCTGTTCTTGAGGTCGGCCATGGCCGGTCCTCCTCTCTTTCGTATTGCTGTCGATTGCCCAAGGTTCCTTCACCCTGGATCGTGCAGGAGGCAGGATTCGAACCTGCTCAGTCGCGACAACGGGTTTACAGCCCGCCCCACCTCTCCCACGGTGGCGCTCCTGCTCATCGCCTGGGGAGGTAGCGACCCACGGTCGCGCAGTACTCCTGGTACTCATCCCCGAAGGTCATGCCGAGCCGTCGTTCCTCATGCAGAACGTCGCGATGCAGCGCGGCGCCGACGAACGGCAACGTCGCCAGAATCCACCCGGACCTGGCCGCCACCCCGATCCCGAGTTGGAGCAACGCCCAACCGACGTACATGGGATGACGGGTGATGGCGTACGGCCCGCCGGTCACGAGTCTTTTCGGCCGGCTGAGCTCAGTACTCCCCACAGCCTTCAACGATCGCGCGACGATTAAGCTTCCCGCAGCGACGATCGACCACCCGATCGATCGTCGTACCGGGGGAAACTCCCACGGCCATACCTGCTCCAGCGCGAGCCCGACCGCGATCCCGGCCACGCTGGCCTCGGGGATCGGGACGTTCCGCACCATCGCGGTCAGCTCCGCGTTCGTGTGGTCTCCTCGAGCACGTTGACGAATGCGTCCGGCTGTTCGATGTGCGGGACGTGCCCGGCGTCGTCGATGACCTGCAAGGGCCAGCCGAGCCTCGTGCTTGCAGTTGTGGCAAGGTCCAGTGGTACGAACCGATCCTGCGCACCCCAGAGCAGTGTCGTCGGCACGTCGATGCGCTCGTGGACCTGCTTGGTGCCGGCGGCTACCAGTTGGCGCATCGTCCGCTTGACGTGCGGGACGAGTGCGCGGCTCCGCGTGTAGGTAGTGAACGCGTCGAGCCAGTCCGGGTTCTGCCGTCGTACCCGGTCGAGGTCGGCGAACGCCCAGCGCTCGAACCGCTCGGTGTTCGACTCGGAAGGATGCAGCGCGAATCTGATCGCCGCTGCGCGGAGCCCGATCGGCATCCGGTACGGCCCGACACCGGGCGCTGCGTAGATCACCAGCCGTTGCAAATGCTCGCCGTGGCTCGCCGCGAACCGCGCAGCCAGAGTGCCGAGCAACGAATGCGCGACCAGAGTCGGAGTCTCCTCACACGTCAGCCGGAGCAGCGCGGTCAGCCAGTTGGTGAAGTCCTCCAGGTCCAACCGGCCGGCTGGCTCGGACTCTCCAAGGCCAGGTACGTCGGGGACGATGAGCCGGTGGTCCTGCGCGAGGCGGGAGATGACTGGCGCCCAGTACACCCCTCCGCACTCGATTCCCCCGTGCAGCAAGACCAATGGCGGACCGTCCCCGCCCTCGAGCACCCTCGTGCCGATGCCGTTGACCTCGACCCGCCGCTCTTCGACGGCCAGGCCCCGCAGCAGCCTCGTTCTTGCCTTCTCCGTCATGGCCAGCTCACCTCACCACCGACCCTAGGCACCGCCGTCGTCCTCCGCTTCCGAAGAACTTCGCACCCCGAGGCACCTTGAACTGCGCACAACCACGTACGCCGTACGCGGCGAACCGAGCCGACGGTTCAGGCCAGGCGGACCAGCGAGCCGCCGGCGGTGATGCCGATCGAGGTCTTGACGCCGGCCACGGTGAGGTCGACGACGTACGTCGTACCCGACCAGCGGGTGCTGTACGTGACCGAACCGGTAGCCCGGACCGGGGCGATGAACGACAGGATCGATGCCGTCGTCCCGGATCGTGCGAACATCAACGTGGGCGCCGACAGCCGAGTGGTGATCTTCGGATAGGTCCAGCCCTGGATCGGCTTGGTCTGCGCCTGCTTGAGCAGGATCGCCCCGGCCGGGAGCGCCTGCCGGTACGGCACCTGGAACAGGATCGTCCGCGTGCTGTCGCCCGGCTTCATCGCCAGTGCGGTCGTCCGGGAGTACACCGATGCCTTCTGGTCCGCCGGCAGATGCCACAGCGTCTGGAACTGCTGTGCGGTCTTGGACGACGCGCGGTCGAGTGTGACGACCAGATCCGGATTCCTGACCACCAGCGTGGCCCGGACGCGGCTGATCCCGGTCCCGGGGACGTCGGAGAACTCGTAGAAGTCCGACGTCGAGTTCAGCACGTACCGCGTCAGCTTGGTGGCCGGGAGCAGGTCGGCCGAGAGCGGAGTGGTCATCGAGCTCGCCGCGAACGGACTCTTCGCCCACGTCCGCCAGACGTCGTTCTGGTAGCCGGCGTGGCCGCCGTCGATCAGGATGTCGCGGCCGCGAGCGGTGTAGGTGAGCGCCGTGTGGTCGCTGTGCCCGTGCAGCTGCCGCGCCGGCCCGTACCTGATGCTGTACGACGACTGGTCCGCGAAGGTGCCCCAATCGGAGCGGCCGAAGACGTAGCCCGCGGAGTACATCCCGACGCGCTGGGCGGGTGCGGTCCCGGACGCGCCGAGGGTTCCGGCGTACTCGAGTGGCGTCCCGGCGACGGGCGCCGTACGCACGACCTCGGAGTCGCCGATCTGGTGGAGATTGCCGAGTGAGTTCGTCGCCAGGGCGAGCCAGTTCGCCATCAGGGCGCGTCGGGCGCTGATCGTCGTACCGGGGTCGGCGCCGCACGCCCGCAGTACGTCGACCGCACGGCCCCAGAGGGAGTAGTTGAACTGTGCGTACGCGGTGGACTGCTCGTTGGTCGAGCCTTGCGCGTCGATCGAGGTGGTGATGCCGGCGGCGAGCCGGTCCTGGGCGAGCTTCTTGTAGTCCGCGCGATTGAGCGTGCAGCCGACGCCGAACAGAGCAATGCTCTCGTCGGTGCCGTGGTTCCACGCACCGCTCCAGTTGTAGACCAGGAACGCGGCGTGGTTGAGCAGGGCGGTGTCGAGCCACTGATACTGCGCCGGGAGGGTGGTGACCTTCAAGCCGGCCAGCACTGCTTGCCGGGTACAGATGATCACGTTGGTGCGGTGCATCGTCGACTCCCAGGCGCCGACGTTCGCCTTCCAGGAGTAGGGATTGTCGAGCACCCAGTCGTGCACGATCGCGGTGACGTGCGCGAGTGCGTTCGTGTCACCCTGGCCGGCCGCGGTGATTCCTTGCCCCAGCCAACGAAGCGAGTGGAACCACATGTACCAGCTGGGATTGTTGTACGGGTTGAGTTTCCAGTTGATGTTGCCGCTGCCGTTGCCGACCTTGTACGGCTTGAACCCACCCCACGCATAGGTGTCCTGCATGACGGAGGACAACGGTGTCGCGTCGTCGACGGTGCTGAACCCGGGACACGTGTACGTGCCGACCGCCGCTTCAGCCGTCGTCCTGGCTTCGCTCCGCGCTTTGATGTCCTTCGCCGCCACCGCGGTCGCCGGGATCACATTCGTCGCCCCCGGCACGAACTGCGCCCCGGGCGGCTCCGGCAGATCCGCCGCCACCGCGATCCCCGGCCCGGCCTCCGCCGGTCCCGCTGCGGCACTGCCACCACTCCCGGCCGCCGCTGCAACCACCAGCCCAAGCACCAACACCCATCGGACCATGTCCGTCCCCCACAACTAATCCGCGGCCCCCCGGCCAGGGGTGAGCACCCCTACCCCCAGCACGATGATCAGTTGACGGGAAAAGTTGCGATCGGTTCGACGACCTCGGAGCGTGTCCGCGCGCTGCCTCTCGGTATCGGCGGCGCACTGCTCTCGGTGTCAGCGGTGAGAGCGAGATTCGAACTCGCGAGCCGGCCTGAACCGGCCGACGGTTTAGCAAACCGCTGCCCCTGCCTACAGGCGGACCTCACCAGACGGTACGTAAGAACAGGAGGTAGTCCACAATTTGCGGCGCACCGCCACCGGCCTACGCCTGGAGACCCGGCTCCCAACCCACCACCTCCTGTCCTTACGTACCTTTCCCCGGCACCGGCCAGAGCCGCCCGCCGTCCCCCTGACGACGGCGGGCGGCGCCCCCTGTGGACAACTTCCGTGCCGCCAGGCCCCGGACTTGTACGCTTAGTGCAGAGGAAGAAGCGCACGACGGGCAGGCGCACGCGGACGCCGCCTCAGCCCTTGACGCAGATGAGCTGCTTGAGGCGGGCGACGACCTCGACCAGGTCGGACTGGGCGGCGATGACGGACTCGATGTCCTTGTAGGCCGCGGGGATCTCGTCGATCACCCCGGCGTCCTTGCGGGACTCGACGCCCGCCGTCTGCGCGACCAGGTCGTCGACGGTGTACCGCCGCTTCGCCTCGTTGCGGCTCATCCGCCGGCCTGCCCCGTGTGAGGCCGAGTAGAAGGACCGCTCCGAGCCGAGCCCACGGACGACGTACGACCCGGTGCCCATCGACCCCGGGATCAGCCCAAGGTCCCCGAGCCCGGCCCGGATCGCCCCCTTGCGGGTGACGAGCAGATCGAGACCGTCGATGTGCTCCTCGGCCACGTAGTTGTGGTGGCACGAGATCGGCTGCTCGAACCGCACCTCCTGCGGGAACGACTCCCGCACCGCCCCCATCACCAGCGCCAGCATCACCGCGCGGTTCCGCGACGCGTACTCCTGCGCCCACGTGAGATCCCGCCGGTACGCGTCCATCTGCGGCGTACCGGACAGGAACACGGCCAGAGTCGCGGTCCGGCAGATCCGCGTTGTGCGGCAGATCCCGGGCGATCCGCATGTGCCGCTCGGCGAGCTCCTTGCCGATGTTGCGGCTGCCCGAGTGCAGCATCAGCCAGACCCGGTCCTCGTCGTCGAGGCAGACCTCGATGAAGTGGTTCCCGCCACCCAGCGAACCCATCTGCTGCTTGGCCTTCCGCTCCCGGTCCTGCACGCCGTCGTGCAGGCTGGTGAACCGACCCCACAGCCGATCCCACGGCCGCGGGTCGAGCCCGAGCCGGCGGACCCCGACCGGGTCGTCGTGCGCCCGGAAACCGACCGGCACCGCGGCCTCGATCCGGGACCGGATCGCCGATAGGTCATCCGGCAGGTCCGCGGCCGTCAGCGAGGTCAGGACACCTTCCATTCCGCACCCGATGTCGACTCCGACCGCGGCCGGCGACACCGCCTGGTTCATCGCGATCACCGATCCGACCGTCGCGCCCTTGCCGAGGTGCACGTCCGGCATCACCCGGACCCCGTGCACCCATGGCAGCGCGGCGATGTTCCGGAGCTGCTGCAGCGCCTGCGCACCCACCTCGTGCTCCTGAGCCCACATGAGTGTGGAGCTCTTGGCCCCACTCAGCTCGACCGGAAACTCGACGTTCATCTCCCCACTCTCCTCGTTCGTGTCCATGCGGCGGAAGCAGGTCTCGAACCTGCACGCCCCGCTGAAGGGCTGACCGTTTTCGAAACGGCTGCCGTTAGGCCGAAGCTCGGCTCATTCCGCCAGGCTTGCGTGGAGATCCCGGGTGTCGAACCCGGTGAAACGACCGTGCAAGGGTCGTTCGCGTGCCGACGCGATCCCCAGGCTGGTGCCGTTCGGAACGACACCGCGTGGCGCCGTACGGGACGGCGCCGGGTCACGCCGTACGAGACGGCGTGGGAGCTGCCAGGGCAGGGCTCGAACCTGCGGGACCTCGGGTCAGAACCGAGGGTGGGACGCCGTCGCCCACCTGGCATCGCGCTCCAGCGCGGCACCGGGTGGGTGTCGCGTCAGAGCGCTAACTCAGCGCGGGAAGGGATCCACGGCTGCCACCGCAGTGGCATGCCGGCCTCTTCCGGCGTACGCGAGCCCTTCTTCTCGTTGCAGGATGCGTGCGCAGCGACGGCGTTCAGCCACTCGCCGCGTCCACCGCGGGACCGCGGCACCACGTGATCCATGGTGGTCGCGCCCGGCTTGCCGCAGTACGCGCAGGTGTACTTGTCCCGCTTCAGTACGCCGACCCGCGTGTACTGCAGCCGTCCTGACGCATACCGCCACTTCGTCACCACGTACCGGACCAGCCGCAGAACTCGAGGAAGTGGGAACGGACCGATGCTGGCGCCGTCATGCGCTTCCTCGACGACGGCGACCTCCCGGACGAGCATCCGGATGGCGTGCTGGATCGACACGACATGGAGCTGCTCGTACGAGGCGTTCAGCACGATCACACCGCTCATGTGGTTCCTCCTCCCTCCAGTGTGCCCGACCGCGCGCAGCCAGGTCGGTGATCAAGGTGTCGGTCAGTCGGTGCGGCCCCAGGGATTCGAACCCTGAACCTCCTGGTCCTAAGCCAGGCGCCTCTCCCAGTTGGGCCAGAGCCGCAGGTACGACGTTCTGTCGCGTACGACGACCGATCGCGCACCGATCCCGGCGCCGTACCGGACGGTGTGATCGCGGCCGATCGTCGTACGAGGGGTGTCCGGCGGGACTCGAACCCGCTCCCTCCGGGATTTCAGGTGGACACAGCACGCCCGGCAGGACTCGAACCTGCACCCTCCTGCTTCGTAGGCAGGCGCTCTGTCCGATTGAGCCACGGGCGTGGAGTGCCCCGCGCCGGATGTGGTGCGGATTTCCGTCGCAGGGCACGTTCGTGGCGCCCGCTCGGCCGGTAGCAAGCATCCTGCGGGCGCCTGGTCCAGCTGGAGGGACTCGAACCCCCGATCTCCTCATCCCAAATGAGGTGGCCTGGCCACTGGCCGACAGCTGGTGACGTCCCCGGGGCGTTGCGGCCCCGGGGACGGTTGCCCGGGTCGCGCCCGGGCGTCTTCCCCGGCGCACGGGCGGCGCCGCAGGGAAGGTCTCCCGGGCCGTCGGTGGCCCGGGAGAAAATGCGATGAATGTCCAGTTGTCAATTGTTCGTGCCGGTATTCGTGAATACCGGAAAAAGCATCGGTGGAAGGAATCGAACCCTCGTGACACGGGTTTGGAATCCGGTCCGCAACCATTGCGCACCGACGTGGGGTGAAACGGGCAAAGAAAAAGGAGCCGCCTGCTGCCGGACACCCGGCTCAGACGGCTCCTGGGAGAATCTCCCGCTCGGAGATCACCCAGGTGGGCCGCCCGCACGCGGGCTCAGCTCGATGGCGAGTTGGTAGTAGGAGGCGTCTTCGTGCACGGATCGCAGGCATGCCGACAAAGCCATGGGGCCAGGCCGCCATGCCTTTCTCGGGTTCCGCGTGCTGTACACGATGTCTCCTTGAAGTCGTAGTCCTTGCGGGAATTAGTCTCACCCATCCCGCACAACCAAGTCAACGCATTTGCGGAGTCAATTGTTTCCGTGCCTATTTACTGACCGTCCGACGTACGCCGACTCCCGCGGGTTCCACGCCGCCCCACCTCGGCTCCCACGCCCGCATCCACGGACCGCCATCGTCCAGCTACCGAGCGATACGCGCCCAGTCCTCCGCTGCCCCGCCGTACCTACCGCCCCGGCAGCCCGCCCGCCCCCGCAGACCCCGCCTCTCGAGGTATCCGATTCGGAAACACCCCCACCCTCCCGCTACACTCTTGCCTCGGCGTCCGCACCACCCGCCGCCTTAGCTCAGTCGGCAGAGCGTCTCACTCGTAATGAGAAGGTCGTCGGTTCGATTCCGACAGGCGGCTCCACACCAGAGCACCAAGAAACCCCAGGTCAGATCACACATGACCTGGGGTTCCGTATGTCTCGGCTGCCTCGTGGTGCGTCTCATGCGGCCGGTTTGCTAACACCTTTGCTAACTGGGCACCAGGGCCGACGCCTCCGGCCCCTCGTCATCGTCACCCTCCTCGTTCTCAGCCTCCTCGGTGTTAGCAGGCTCCGACCTGGCAGCCGCAGCGGCGAAGATGCCGGCCACCCCGGCGGCATGGGTCCGGATCACATGCGCATAGATCCGGAGCGTGATCGCCGGGTCAGCGTGGCCCAGTCGCTCAGCCACCACGTGCACCGGCACCCCGGCGATGAGAAGCAATGTCGCGTGCACGTGTCGCAGGTCGTGGAGCCTCGCATGGGGGAGCGGAGTGGCCGGCGCTGTCTCCGGGTGCTCCGGGTCGGGTGTGTTGTACGCCCGGATGACCTTGCCCATGAGTTGCGTGACCGTATCCGGGTAGATCGGATCTCCGAGCCCGGTCGTGAACACGTGCCCGGTGTCAGGCCAGGCATCCCCGACCTTGGCTTGGTCCGCCATCTGGCGTCGTCGGTGCGCCTTGAGTTCCCTGATGGTGTCGGGGTCAATGCTCACGGTCCGCTCCCTGCCACCCTTCGTCGTACCCTCGACCCGCTCGCCCTCCACCATGCCGACCGAACCGCGGATCCGGACCGCCGGCGCTTTCCAGTCGATGTCAGCCCAGCGCAGGTTCAGCAGCTCCCCGCGTCGCGCGCCGGTGTACGCCGACAGCCGGTAGAACGCGCGGAGTCTGTGGTCTGCCATCAGACCGAGAAACAGCCGAAGCTCATCGGCAGTCCAGACTTCGACGGACGGCCGAGCGGTACGGCGGGGACGCTTCGCACGATCAGTCGGGTTGGTCGAGAGGACGCCCTCGAACTTCACGGCGTCGTTGAAGGCTTTCCGCAGTACGGCATGCACCTTGTCGACAGTTGCCCTAGACAACGGTTTGCCGTCGACCCGACCGCCCTTCAGGAGATCCTGATAGAGCTTGGTCAACGTGGTTGGTCGTACCGACTGGAGACGCTGCTTCCCGATGCGAGGTTCGACATACTGCCCGATGAGCCACCGATAGCCGGCCAACGTTCGCGGCTTGGTCTCTAGCGCGTGAGCGTCGAGCCAATCGCCGAGGTATTCCTTGACGGTGATTGCCGAACGGCCTGTCGGGCCGCGCCTACCTGCCGGATTGACCTCTTAAGAATCAAGGCGCGCCGCAAGGCTCGTCATCGAGGCGGACAGCATGGCCGCCGCTTCGCCGTCCGCCGGCGGACCCGCCGCGCACGAAGGATTCGTCCCGGCTCGCTCATCGCTGGCTTTCCTGACACGGTCGGTCGGGCGTGGAGCCCGGACCGTGCGCTTCGTCGATGGAACGAACCGAGACGGATCCCTGGTCGTGCGTCAGTTGGGCTGGGTGCCTGTCACCGTGACCTCGGCCAGGCTGATCACACCGGCGCTGGTGGCCGGCGACTGCACCTTGACGTAGCGGGCCACGGTGTTGGTCGGCAGACTGGTGATCGCCCCCGGCGTCGCCCCGAGGTTCAGCTTGGTCACCGTGGAGTCGGCCATCAGCTGGGCGTAGGTCCGGCCCGACATGCTGGCGGTGGAGAGGAACACCACCGCGTTGTTCAGCTTGTCGGCCGAGGCGTCGGTCCGGTTGTGCACCGTGACGTTGCCGACCCGGGAATTGGTCAGCAGGTCGACCTGCCACCACGGCTGCGAGCTGGACGCCGTCCGGCTCACCGACCCGGCGGCGAAGACGCCGTTGGTGTTCCCGTCCACGGCCCGGGCGGCGGTGCCGACGTCGGTCGACGACTGCGTGGCCGGCCGGTTGGTGGACAGGTTCACGGCGCCGGTGGTGCCGCCGACCTGCACCTCGGCCAGGTTCAGGGTGGTGAAGATGCTCGACAGCTGCACCCGCACGTACCGGCCGGTGGCGTTGCCCGCGTTCAGGGTCAGGCTGTTGGTGGTGGACGAGAACGCCGAGAACGACATCTCCTTCACCGAGTCGTCGGCCTGCAGCGAGGACATCGACCGGCCGTTCATGTCGGTCGAGGAGATGAACACCGAGCCGCTGCCCATCCGGTTCGAGTCGGTCCGGCTCCACACCGTGACCGTGGAGACGGCCGCCGCGGAACCGAGGTCGACCTGCCACCACGGCTGGGTGGAGGTGTTGGTCTGGGTCACCGAGCCGCTCGCGAACACGCCGTTGGTGTTACCGTCCACCGCCCGGGCCGCCACCGCGGTACCGCTGGTGCTCGACTGGGTGGCGGTCTTGCCCCGGGCCAGGTTCGGACCGGTGACGGTCACCGTGGTGGTCGACACCGCGCTGTCCACCTTGCCGTCCCGCACGACCAGGCTGAAGGTCAGCGTGGCCGGTGTGGCCGGGGCGGTGAAGGTCGGCTTCTGCACCGTCCGGCTGGACAGCGTCACCGCCGGCCCACCGGTCTGGGTCCAGGTGTAGGTCAGCGGGTCGTTGTCGGCGTCGCGGCTGCCGGAGCCGTCCAGCGTCACGGTGACGCCGGGCTCGGCCGACTGCGCCGTACCGGCGTTCGCCACCGGCACCGTGTTGTTGGTGGTGACCGTGGTGGTGACGGCGGCGCTGTTGGCCTTGCCGTCCCGCACCACCAGGCTGAACGTCAGCGTGGTCTTGGTGGACGGGGCGGTGAACGTCGGCTTCTGCACCGTCCGGCTGGACAGCGTCACCGCCGGCCCACCGGTCTGGGTCCACGTGTAGGTGAGCGGGTCGTTGTCGGCGTCGCGGCTGCCGGAGCCGTCCAGCGTCACCGTGGTACCCGTGTTGACCGTCTGCGCCGTACCGGCGTTCGCCACCGGCACCTGGTTGACCGGGGTGGTGGTCACCGTGGTGGTCGCCGCCGCGCTGTTGGCCCGGCCGTCCCGCACCACCAGGCTGAAGGTCAGCGTGGACGCCGAGGACGGGGCGGTGAAGGTCGGCTTCGCCGCCGTCGTACTGGACAGCGTCACCGCCGGTCCACCGGTCTGGGTCCACGCGTAGGTGAGGTCGTCGCCGTCGGCGTCGGTGCCGGACCCGTTCAGGGTCACGGTCGTACCAGCCACGACCGACTGCGGCGCACCGGCGTTCGCCACCGGGAGGCGGTTGTTCGACTCCGAGAGCGGCCGCGGGGTGCAGTTGCTCACCGAGACCGTGAAGGGCTCGACGTCGTTGTCCGTCTCGATCATGGCGCCGTCCTCGGAGCCGCTGAGCGAGATGGTGTACGCCTGGCCGGCGATCACGCGGGTCTCCCGCCACTCGTCCGTACCGCGCTCCCACTCGACGATCAGGACCCGGCCGGTGACCACGCGGACGGTGCACCCGTCGGCCCAGGCACCCATGTACGGGTAGAGCGGAACGCCCGACTCCGAGTAGACGGTGCGCGCGTTGTCGCCGGAGCGGCCGTTGCCCTGGTAGGCCGTGCCGACCGGCCAGGCGATCACGCCGCCGTACCAGTCACCGGGGTTCTCGCCGGTGCCGGCGTAGCGCCAGCGGGCGTTGACCCAGGAGACCGGGTCGCAGGTGGTGGGGTCGGTGCAGGCGACCGGCGTCGGCGGGACCGGCGGGCCGGGCACGAAGGCGTACTCGAACGGCGAACCGCTCTGCACGCTGACGATGCTGGCGCCGCTCAGCGTGGTCGGCACGGTGTAGCTCTGGCCGGCCGACAGGTTGGCCAGCGACGCGTGCGAGTCCCCGACCGGGCCGGAGAACACGGTGGCGCTGCCCGAGGTGACGGTGATCTTCCAGTTCGCCACCTGCGGGGCCGGCGCGTAGACGTCGTGCGAGGCGGTGTAGCCGTAGCGGGCCCGGCTGGGGCTCGGTCTCGGCCGGCCAGACGGCGGCGTACCCGCTGTCCGACGGACCCCACGGGCACGGGCTGCTGGTGCAGGTCCAGGTCACCCGTGCCGCCTCGCCGTCGCCGGCCGGCGGGGGCGTGACCGGCGCACCCGGGGTGAACGTGTACTCGAACGCGGAGCCGCCCTGCACGCTGACGATGCTGCTGCCGCTCAGGGTGCTCGACACGGTGTAGCTCTCGCCGGCCGACAGCGCGGCCAGCGACGAGTGCGAGTCCCCGACCGGTCCCGCGTACACGGCGGCGCTGCCGGAGGTGACGGTGATCTTCCAGCCGGCCACCTTCGCCGCCGGGGCGTACACGTCGTGGGAGACGGTGTAGCCGTAGCGGGCCCGGGTGGGCTCGGCCGTCGCGGGCCAGACCGCCGCGTCGCTGGTGTAGCTCGCACCCGACGGGCAGGGCGTGCCGGTGCAGTTCCAGGTGGCCAGCACCGAACCGTCGCCGGACGCCGGCGGCGGCGTGGTCGGCTCGCCCGGAGTGAAGGTGACCCGGAACGCGCCACCGTCCTGCACGCTCACGATGCTGCTGTTGCTGAGCGTGCTGGACACGGTGTAGCTCTCGCCGGCCGACAGCGCGGCCAGCGACGAGTGCGAGTCGTCGGCCGGGCCTGCGTAAACCGTGGCGCTGCCGGAGGTGACGGTGATCTTCCAGCCGGCCACCTTGGACACCGGAGCGTAGACGTCGGCGGAGACGGTGTAGCCGTAGCGGGCCCGGACCGGCTGGGCCGCGGCCGGCCAGACGCCCGCGTTGCTGGTGTAGCTCTGGCCCGACGGGCAGGGGCTGCTGGTGCAGTTCCAGGTGGCCAGCACCGAGCCGTCAGCGGGGGCCGGCGGCGGCGGGTCGGTCGGCGTGCCGGGGGTGATCGTGTAGTCGAACGACCCACCGGACTGCACGCTGACGAGGCTGCTGTTACTCAGCGTGCTGGGCAGGGTGTAGCTGTCGCCGGGCTGCAGAGTGGCCAGCGACGAGTGCGAGTCGTCGGCCGGGCCCGCGTAAACCGTGGCGCTGCCGGACGTGACGGTGATCTTCCAGCCCGCCACCTTGGGCGCCGGGGCGTACACGTCGTGGGAGACGGTATAGCCGTAGCGGGCCCGGACCGGCTCGGCCGCGGCCGGCCAGACCGCCGTGTTGCTGGTGTCCGACGGGCCCCACGGGCACGGGCTGCTGGTGCAGGACCACGTCGCCACAACGGAGGACGCAGGATCCCCCTCGGCTGCCCGCGCGGGCGAGGCGGTGAGGCCTAGCACCATCACGACCGCAGTAGTGAGAACGAGAAATGCGGTCGCTAAACGTTTCGGCATGCCGGCCCCCCGGATTGTGACTCTCCCCTTGACGGCACACCGTAGCCCAAGTCGCTCTCTGTCAACCGAAAAAGAAGCGAAAAGATGCAACCACGTACCATTTGTTATGGACTTCATCACGCTACGGAAAAACCCCGTTACTCATTGATAAAACCCCATTACTCATTGATGAGAAATGGGGAGATCGCGGGACTCGGTGCCGGTTTCGCTGAACGGCGCCGGGGCGCGCTCGAGCATCCGCGGGAGCTCGAGCAGCCGCCTGCAGATGTCGATCCTGGATGTGAGTGTCCAATTCCCATCTGGAGCCGCCTACCGCGATCGCGATCGCTCTCTTCAAGAAGGGCTCCCTTGGACCTTGCAGCCAGGGAGGCGAAGCACGTGACTCTCCCAGCGCCTGCATTGTTCAAGGCCTGGAACTACGGGGAGCCCGGCCGGGCCGCGGCTAGCATCCACGGTGTCGCTCAACTCGGGAACGGCAAGTCCGCCACGAGTAACAGCCTGGTGATGCTCCCGCCGTAAGGCAGCGATTTGGAGCAGCTGCTAACAGCCCTGCTAACAAGGGCGTGGACGAAGATGGACGGAGAAGGACGATCTATGCTCCGTTGCCGCTCTGCACCTTCGACCTTGACGCTCTGTGGACGGTCATCGCGGCACTCGTGATGAGAAGGTCGTCGGTTCGATTCCGACAGGCGGCTCCACCAGAACCCCCAGGTCAGAGGCCAGTTTCCTCGCCCGGGGGTTTCCTCATTCCAAGTCGCGTGGCATCGTTCGCGGCACGAAGGTGCCTACCACGTGCGGCATGGCTAGGGGTGACGGCAAGAAGAAGCGCCGGCCCGGCAACGATGTGTCGCTGCCGTCGGGGTCCATCAGGGGTGCGTGTCTATGCGGGGATGGACCCAGTCACGAACACTGCCAGGTACCTGCGCGAGACCGTCCCCACCCGGCCCGGACCAGAAGAGGGAGGTCGAGCGGGTCAAGGCGGAGTTCATCGCCCAGGTACGTGCGCAGCGCCATCCGCGCACGGATGCGACGGTGCAGCAATCGAACAGCACCTCACCGGCGCCAAGCTCGGGTTCAAGACCCGCATCAACTACCGCAGCCAGGCAGAGAAGCACATCAATCCCTGCATCGGACGGCAGAAGGTGCGCGCTGTCGACTCCCGCGTCACCGACGCGTTCTACTCGGAGCTGCGGCGGTGTCGCGACCATTGCAACGGGCGACCCCAGGTCCAGCACCGCACGACTTCACTGATCGTCCCCCGGCGCAGGTTCGCCAGCCGACGGCCGGATGTCGGCCAGCCTTGGAGCAGCCCAGACCATAGACCCTTCAGCGCGCCTGAAGCCTGGCCCGCACGCGCATAACGTGCTCACCGCAACAGCAGCCACACCACCACGCCGCCGACCCCGAGCAGTAGGTAGCCCCTGAACAGCGCGCCCGGAAAGCCTCTCCACAGCTTCAGCCACTCCCTGAATTCCCCCATGTGTGTCCCCCCGGACAGTCGATCCCGCCGCGGTCATCGGGATCCGGGCACACAGCGTTACGGATGAGGGCACACCCACGTAGTCGAGACAGCCGTCCGAAGCGTTATCGCACCCGCAAAGGTTTGTACGAGCACCAGCTTCTACATGGCCTGTAGCCAGATGCGGACCGTCTCCGCGAACCGACGAGGAGCACAGTCGACCTGCACCGCCCACCGGCCAGGGCCAATCTCTAGGGCGTCCTCCTGTTCGGCGTCTCCCACAGTGAGCACTCCCGAGGGGACATCGATCGTGCCCCTGAACAGAACATCGGTGTGCGGATGCTCGCCGATGCGGATATCAACCAGAACCGGTGCCGGGGGAGCGACGTCATCGGGCTCAGCTCCACGGAGATCAACGTCCTGTGCATGAAGCACCTTCACGGCCAACCCTTGTGTCGACTGAGACACAGCGGAGTCGTTGAGACTGGGTAGGTCCGAGGTATCCCGGTCCATGACGAGAAGAAGCCCCCACCAAAAGTGGCGCTCGACCTGCCAACTGTTCACGCCGCCGAGTCTCCCGTACCTCGAACCGAATCGGTCAGAACGTCCGCTCAGGTAGCCGCGTTGGTGCCGAGCCAGCGCTACGGGACGTGCACGTCGTGGATGGTCACGCGGCCTTCAGCGCTGATTTCGATCTCCGCGCTCAAGTCGCTTGGCGACTCGTCAGTCGTCCACAGCGGCAGAACGCCGCAGGCGGTGCGTCGTCCCGCCTGACCACCTCATATTCGGAATGTGTCCAGATCTCCTCGGGCTGGCGGATCAGCGTCGCTGGATCCGCGCGCACCCAGTGGAGCAACTCTGGTCGAGCGCCAGCCGTCAGGGCGTCCAACTCCGCGCGGATTGCGGCTCGATAGGCCTCCGGCACATCTCCCATCTCTTGAGGATAGAAGTGCGCGGATCTGCCGCGATCCGCGCTCATGCCGAGTTCACGAAGTTCCTCAGGGGACTCGATCGTTGCTCCGTCTGTGGCCTGAGGACTGGTCGGTTCGGATACCGTCAGGCTATGCCGGGTTGGGAGGGTTTGCGGGTGGATCTGCGCCGGTTGCTCGTGGAGTCACCGGGCGCGCTCGTGGTATTTCCCTCCCCCGACAGCGAGCGGCGGGAGCGGCGGTTCCGCATCGAGTTGGCCGCCTGGGCAGCCGATATTGCGGCCACGCTGAACGCGAAGTACGGCGATGTCGTGGATCTGCGCGTGGGGGCGATGACCTTTCCGACCAGACAGCTGTGGGTGAGCGAGTACTCGCGCCAACTGCACGGAGCACCCGCTGAATCCGCCGGGCTCGACGTGGAACCCCTGTCTCCGTTGACGGTCCGGACCGGCCGGTTCACGCACGAGGACGTGCTGGTCACGAATCGGGCCGCGCACGAGCAAGTGCTCCTCACCGACGGCGACCTGACATCAGCGGTGACCGACAGCTCCGGCACCGTCGTCGGTCGGTACGTCGGCCCGCACGCCCTGCCCCGGGTGGGGTTCGCGATCGAACCGCACCAAAGCCGCCCGGTGCCCGTCTTGATCGGCACAGCCTCGATGGTTCCCGACCTGGGCTACGCCGTCCCACCCGGACAATGGTGGCTGGTCATCGCGCTACAGACCGACAACGGCAACACGCTGACGGAGCCGCTGGAGATCACCATCACGCCGTAGCAGCACACGGAGCGCCGACCAGCGGCTCACCACATCGACTTCGCGCCGAGCACTGGCTACAACCAAGAACGCACTGATTTGCCGCGCTTTCGACTGTCGCACATCACCTGACGGACAAGTGTCGCGCATCACCTGACGGAGGACAGGCATCGGTTGCTCGTCGCCTGACAAGTTTCTCTACGTCTTCAAGACGGGCCCCTCCAGGGCCCGAATGCGCGCCGCCACCGAAGGGCGGGACGCCTGCCCGCCACTCCGCTTCGCTGCGTTCTGGGCGCGTCCCTTGGCTTGGCGCGCACGTGCCAACAGGGTGCCGGGTCGAAGACAGCAGAACTCGCCATCAACGATCGACACCCTGTCGTGTACCTCGCTCGCCGGAATGGCCGGCTACCCAATGTCCCGCTGTGGCCCGCCCGCAACCGTCTGCCGGTGGGTTCCCGCATCGCCCCGCTAGCAATCATGGAAGGGACGGTCCGGTACGGCACGCGTCAAGGGCGCCTGCGGCGTCCCTTCGGGATCTCGACCCTTGACCCGCACCGCACCGAACCTAAGGTCGGCAGCTATCGGGGCGATGCGGGAGGACTGCCCGTGCGCTTGACACGTAACCGTCAAGCGCTACTAGCTCTTGGTTGCGTTCAGCTGCTCGTTACAACGAAGACCCGCCACGACGATGACACCTGCGGCTGAGACCAGCACAACGGCAAACCATCCTACGGCCCGGATCACCGAATCGTTGGCTTCGATCGCCTGAGTGCAGAACAGCGACAGGACGACGCCCAGAGTCGTGAAGCTAGCCGCGGCCCGGGGCACGACCTCGGTTCCCTTGGGCTGCCGTGTTGCGAGGTAGCGCGCCAACCCCCGGACCGGCATGGCAGTTCCAATCGCGATGAACGCCGCCGTCGCCCCGAACGCAAGGTAGGCAGGACCGTCAAGAACGACAGCCATTACCCCAAGCGCAACCGCACCGATCACACCGACAATGAGAACCAGCATCTTCTGAGGCACAGCGCAGACAGTACGGGCAATCCCAACGTGCCGCCAAGATCGAGCCGCGAGGTCATGCCTTGGCCGGCCACCGGACCGCCTGCCACCATGGGAGGATTTTGGGAGCGAACCACACGTAACAACGGTCTTGAAGCGGGCCCAACTCGCCCCCACGAGGAAGGCGAAAACGCCTTGCAGGTAAGGGAATGAGCATCGCAGCGCGTGGGCCATCAATGCGACCCCCGCCCACAGCATGGAAGGAGTCAGCGGTCGGTCGGGGCGATGCGGAGGACTGCCATCCACCTGACACGTAACCGTCAACCCGGCATGCAATGATTGCCCGTGCACTGGAGACGATTCCTTAGGCAGCCGGCGACGTGGCTCGGAATCATCGGCACAGTGCTCACTGTCTACGGGGCCATCGCCGTGACGGAGCTGACTCTTCGAGCCCAAACCGGCCAGAACTTTCTGAGCGCCGGTGTTCCCGCCGTCGCGGACCATGTGACCCTCGATGTTGGCCTCGGGAAGGGAGCCCCGTTCCTCAGGGACGTCCAGGTCGAGTTCAATTCCGCCGATCAGCAGAGCATCCAAACCGCGCTCTCGTGGACCGATGCGGACACGCCGATCCCGCGCAACGAGGAGCGCCAGAACCCCGACCCAGGAACCCGGTACGCGCCTCCACTCAGGATCCTCTATCTCCCGGATGACCCCCACACAGCGATCGCTGAGGCCGACGCAGAACGACTCGTCGACAACCGCGACAAGTACCGAGGATGGGCCGCAGCGTGCCTCGGTGTCGGTATCGCCTCGCTGGCAGGCCTGGTGATTCTCCTGGTGCGGCAAGACCGGGCGTCGAGACCAGGCCCGCGACTCCGCTCAGCGCGACGGTTTGGTGTGGCTTACGGTTCGGGATTCAACGGGCAACTTCGGGGATCCAGCAGCAGCGACGAATGACCACGGTCCCGCGAAGGCCCTTGAGATAAAGGGGTTTCGAGCGACGTGGAGCAACGTCAAGTAGATCAGTCCGATTATCAGCGGGTTCGGGGTTCGAGTCCCTGGCGGCGCACAAAAGCCCAGGTCACGCGAGTGTCCTGGGCTTCTTCATATCCGTAGGTCACCTTCTTCTACTCACCCGTTGCCCTCGCAACCGGTGAGCTGACCTCACCTCAGTCGGCAGGCCGTGACCGCATGCGGCTGCGCGGCCCTCTCCGCGCCCTATCTCGCAGCGACGAACGCCAGTGCCTCACGGGCAAGCTCATGCCACGACAGTGGCGAGTCAGGATCGAGGCTCAGCCACTCTTTCATCGGAACCCCCTTGTTCGCATCGAAGCGAACGCCGTCTCCCGTCCCCACCAACTCATCGACACGCGCCGCCGGCAGCTTCACCACCAGACGCTCATGCGCCAGCATGGCGAAGATCTTGCCACCTACGCGAAGCGCGGCTGCACCGAACCCCTTGCCCTGTCCAGGCGGCGTCACACCGGACACGCTGACGAGTTCGCCCACCAAGTCATCGAACTGTTCCTGCGGCGTCATGATCACCTCCCTGTCTACCAACACTAGGTGCGACAGGTCGTGCCAAGCATTCTCAGGGACGTCGTCGCGCGGGTCGTGAGCGTCGTCGTATCCCACGACCAGCAATGATTGCTCAGTCTCGTCGCGCGCCCGAACTGCCGGCACAAGGCCGCCTATCGAGCTATGGCTAGCCGGGCTGAGGCAGGTGGGTTTGCTAGCCGCTGCAGGCTCCCACGGATCAGAAGGTGCCGGCGGCGGCGCCTGGTCGGGCCCGGACCAGGCGTGAGCAGTGTCCTGGGGTGGTCGAGATGCATGGCATGACTCGTGGCACGAAACTTCGGATACGTATGGGGAATTTCGCGCTGGTTGGGGGCGGCCGTGTTGCTGAAAGCGCTGGTAGAGGGCGGATGTGACGGTGTAGGTCTTCCTCGTAATGAGAAGGTCGTCGGTTCGATTCCGACAGGCGGCTCCAGCCAAACCCCCAGGTCAGAGACCACTCTGAGCCGGGGGTTTTCGTCGTTCCGAGCACGTCGTGGTGCGAACGGGTTCGTGGTCCCCAGCACGGCGAAGGAAAAGGCGAGGCCGAGGCGGTCCCGCGGTCAGATTGAGACCTTGCCATCCTCGAGGCCTCCGGCACCATCAGTCTCGAGACTGTCGCCGACATCGCCGCCAGCGGAGTCGACGCCTTGTCCGTCGGCGCGCTGACGCACTCGGACCGGCGCTCGACACCAGCCTGCTGATCAGTCCGTTCGAGCCTCAGGAGCAGACTGTGCGGCCGTGAGCCGGATCATCGAGGTGGGCGCAGTACGGCGAACGGGTCGGTCACCGTCAACTCGCGGGCCACGAACTTGTAGACCGCGGCGGGGCGCCCGCCGGACTGTCCAGGCCGGGCGGTCCGCTCGGTCGGGCCGATGACCTGTCGCCGGGTCAGAACTCGGGTCAGATTGGTCGCGCCGAGCTCATAGCCCAAGGCGGCACTGAACAGGTCGCGTAGCTCGGCGATGGTGAACTCAGCCGGAGCCAGAGCGAACCCGATGTTCGTGTACGAGAGCTTCGCCCGTAGCCGCCCCACGGCCGCGTCGATGAAGTAGTGGTGGTCGAACGCCGTACGCGGCAACTCGTCCACCCGGTGCCAGGCCGTGTCGGCCGGCAAATTCGGTTGTACGTCGGACGGAACGAGCCCGAGGTACGCGGTCGCGAGGACCCGCGCCCGCGGATCTCGATCGATCGCACTGTGGGTGGCCAACTGCTCCAGATGGGCGACATCACGCACATCGACCTTCGCCGCGAGATGACCGGTGATCGCCTCCCTGAGCCGTTCCGTGGGCCGCACGCCACCCCCGGGCAGCGCCCACCGATACCGGAACGGGCTCTGCCCGCGCTTCCAGAGCAGGACGCACAGGTTGCCGTCGCGGACGGACAGCACCACGGCCAGCACCTCATGCGGATAACTGGGGATGTTGACCGGATCACTTTTCTTGGCGACGGGCACGTCGCCGATGGTACCGTCACCCTAGTTATCGCCTAACAGGCGAAAACTGGCCGAAGGAAGGGAACAGGCAATGTCCGTTGCCCAGAGCACTGCGACGACCTGGCCGGGAGAGGTGCGACGCCTGGCCCGCGAGCGGGACGCGGTCGTCCTCGCCCACAACTATCAGGACCCCGCGATCCAGGATGTGGCCGATCACGTCGGCGACTCGCTCGAACTGTCGCGGCTCGCCGCCAGCACCGACGCATCGACCATCGTCTTCTGCGGCGTGCACTTCATGGCCGAGACCGCGAAGCTGCTCAGTCCGGACAAGACCGTGCTGATCCCCACGGCTCAGGCCGGGTGTTCGCTGGCCGACACGATCGACGCCGATCAGCTGCGGAGCTGGAAGGCCCAGCATCCCGGTGCCGCGGTGGTTGCCTATGTCAACACCAGCGCCGCGGTCAAGGCGGAAGCCGACGTGTGCTGCACGTCGTCGAATGCTGTGGACGTGGTGGAGTCGATCCCGGCGGACCAGCCGATCCTGTTCCTGCCCGACCAGTTCCTCGGCAACCACGTGCGACGGCAGACGGGCCGGGACAACATCCACGTGTGGATGGGTGAATGCCACGTCCACGCCGGGATCAGTGCGGCGGATCTGCGGGCTCAGGTGGCGGCCGATCCGACGGCGGAGGTTCTGGTGCATCCGGAGTGCGGCTGCGCGTCCTCGGCGATCTGGCTCGCCGGCGTCGGTGATCTGCCCGCGGACCGGACCCGGATTCTCTCCACCTCCGGGATGCTCGGCGCCGCTCGCGACATGACCGCGAAGACGGCGCTGATCGCGACGGAGATCGGCATGCTCCATCAGTTGCGCAAGGTCAACCAGCGTACGACTTTCCGGCCGGTGAACCCGAAGGCCTCGTGCCGCTTCATGAAGATGATCACGCCCGAACTGCTGCTGCGGTGCCTCCGCGAGGGCCGCGACGAGGTGGAGGTGCCATTCGACGTGGCCGAGCGTGCCCGGCAGTCGGTCGAGCGGATGGTTGCCATCGGCAGACCCGGTGGTGCTCGGTGAGACGATCCGCCGACGTCGTCGTCATCGGCAGCGGTGCGGCCGGCCTGTCGGCCGCGCTGGGCCTGGCGGCGACCCGGAACGTACTCGTTGTCAGTGCCGGTTCCGGCAGTACACCGTGGGCACAGGGCGGGATCGCCGCCGCGTACGGCGACGACGACCCGCTCGACCACGCCCACGACACCGAGATCGCCGGCGCAGGATTCTGCGACCCGCGCAATGTCCGCGCACTGGTCGAGGAAGGTCCACAGCGCCTGGCCGAACTGATCGCCCTGGGCGCTCGTTTCGACCGCGACAACGACGGTTCGCTGTCGAGAACCCTCGAAGGTGGCCACGATCGCCACCGGGTTGTCCATGCCGGCGGCGATGCCAGCGGCGCCGAAGTTCATCGGGCGCTCCACCAGGCAGTGCAGCTCGCCGGTGTCCGGACGGTGACAGGACGGGCCGTCGGCCTGGTCAAGTCGGGCTCCGGACACATCGCCGGCGTACTCGTCGAGGAGGACGCGGAGGTCAGCCAGATCGACGCTCGCGCCGTCGTGCTGGCCACCGGCGGGATCGGCAACGCCTACCTGGCCAGCACGAATCCGTCGACCGTCCGCGGCGACGGCATCGCGTTGGCGCTGCAGGCCGGGGCGTCGCTGGTCGACATGGAGTTCGTACAGTTCCATCCGACCGCACTCTTCACCGGCGACAGCACCGGTCAGCTCCCCTTGGTCACCGAGGCCGTCCGCGGTGAAGGCGCCGTACTCCGTGACCTGCGCGGCCGTCGGATCATGACCGACGTGCACCCGCGTGCCGACCTCGCTCCGCGGGACATCGTTGCCCGGGCGATCGAGTCGACGATGCGGCGCGACGGGTGCGACCACGTGTGGCTGGACGCTCGGTCGATCCCGGAGGACACCATCCGCCGGCGGTTCCCGACCGTCCTGGCGTCCTGCCGGCGGATCGGCGTCGACATGCTGCGCGAATCGATCCCGGTAGCCCCGGCCGAACACTTCCTGTGCGGCGGCATCCGGACGAACCGCGACGGCGCAACCGATGTGCCGGGTCTCTACGCCGTCGGCGAGGCCGCGGGCGGTGGCGTCCACGGAGCCAACAGACTGGCATCCAACAGCCTGCTCGAGGGCCTGGTCTTCGGGCGGCGCGTCGCCACGGCTCTGACCCTCGACCTGCCCGCTGAGTCGTACGGGCAGCCGAGTTGGCTGACTTTGGGCGAGGACCGCGAACCGGACAGGATCCGGGCGATCCTGACTGAACACGCCGGTATCCGCCGCGACGGCGCCGGATTGCAGACCGCCCTCGACGAGCTCGGGTCGGCGGGAGACGGCCCGCTGGCGACGGTGGCGCGAACGGTCGTCGCAGCAGCGATCACCCGGGAGGACAGCCGCGGGTGTCACTGGCGCTCCGACCACCCCCGTACCGACGAACGGTGGAACCGGCATCTTGTCATCCGTCTCGACGAGGAGGGTCGCCCAGCTGTGCGTCAGCTTCTCCACTCAGCCGCAAGCTGAGCTCCGCGTCGGGTACTCCCTGGGCAGCGCCATCGGCGCCATGGCGATCGCGACGCTGACAAGCCTCGCTCTCGCCCGCCGACGCTCGTCCGAGACCAACCCGTACGTCAGATGTACTCATCCGAACACTGGAGGTTCCATGCCCAAGGGCTACTGGGTCAGCGTCTACCGCACCATTTCAGACCCTGAGAAGCTGGCTGCCTACAACAAGCTGGCCGGTCCAGCCGTCAAGGCCGCGGGCGGGCGGCTGCTCGCCCGCGGCAGTCGGGTCGTCGCACACGACGCCGGAATCGCCGAGCGCACCGTCCTGATCGAGTTCGACAGCTTCGAACAGGCCGTCGCGGCGCGCGCGAGTGCGGCCTACCAGGAGGCGCTGGTCGCCCTCTCCGACGGCGTCGAGCGCGACTTCCGCATCGTCGAAGGCATCGACTGACCGAGGTCCAGTCGGATCTTCACTGAAGCAGCAGGATTCTGGGGTATACCAGCCCGCTCCCGAGTCCTATGGCGTTCACCGCCAACTCCAGCTCGACTCGCATAACCCCGACAACGCGGTGGTCGAACTGCAATGCCCAGTTCGGTACGCCGGCGCAGCCTGGTTGGGCCAGCGCTGCGGGAAGATGGGCGACTAGATAGGTTCGGCGAACCACGGAGGTGCCAGGCGGTGCTCGCAGAGACTGATCGCGACCGAGCGCGCTACTGGCGTGACCGCGATTGGCTCACCGACGCGCTGCATGAGCTGCCGATCGGGGTTCTCGACGGGCCGCACGGCGCCAGTGCGTCTGCGTGTCACGAGATGCTGGCGGGACTGGAGGAATTCTCCCGCCTGTGCACCCGGCTCGGCTTGGACGACCACCGAGAATTCATTGAAGGGTGCCGCTGGCACTTCGAGCACTATCCGCACTATCTCAGCCGACGCCGCCACTTCGCGGACTACGAGAAGTACACCCGGGACCGCAGGGGGCCACAGCGGGTTGCCGACCCGCCGCCTCCGCCGCGATGGCTCGGAAGGTCTTGAATCGCTCCGGTGCCTGCCCAGGTGCCTTCGTCCTCCTGTGCACGCTCATGCCGCTGATCGCGCGGTCATGCCGATGAGCGGACGTCCGCGAGCGCGTCAATAGCGCAACCGGTCGCGATTCCGCCAGACTGGCGCCGTGGAGGTCGGAGCACGGGGTGAAGGGCGGGTTTGGTCATGGGCTGCCTCGCCTTCGGAGGCAGATGCACGACGACGAGACGCCAACGGGTTGGCCGGGGAACGCATCCAGGCGGTTCGCTACTACACGCTTGACTACCGCCGCCACGAGTTGCATCCCGACCTGGTTGACAGTGGCCCTCGCACGGTCGACGCCGACTCGGAGTGGAACGAGCCGACGTGGCAGTTCGACGAGTTTGATGCGATGGACTACGGGTTCGAGGTTACGACCGACTCCGGCGCCACGTTCTCCCTCACGTGGGATCCTCCGGGCCGCCACGAGGGAATTGGACTACAACGCGTCCCGATCCTCGGCAGCGGCGTCCGAAGCGACGCGGATGTGGCGATCTGGGCGGTCGGTGAGCGCACCGCCAGTTGGGCGTCGATGGTCGGGGGGCGAGTCACTGGTGTGGACCTGCACTACGTTCCGTGGGACGAAGAGCGCGGAAGTCTGTGGTGCCCGCGCATCACGTTCCACGGCGAGGCCGGCCGTGTCGAGGTCGTCATGGGCGATGCCCAAGGCGGCACGCTCGTCCCGTCGGCCGACAGCGTTGCAGTGCTCCATCCAGGCACTTCGCTGCCCGCCTGGCTCAGCGTGAAGGACTGACGAACGCACTCTCATGCCGCGATCCGAGCTCACTCACATACCGAATTCCGGAAGTCGCTCAGCGGACTCGATCGCCCTCCGCCTGAGGTAGAAGAGTGCGCGGCGCCGATGCCGTCAGGCTATTGCCGGTTGGGAGAGATGCGGGCGGTCTTTCAGGGTTGGGCTACCACAGTGACTGTTACCGTCGCTCCAGGCGTCAGCATCGTGCCGGGCGATGGTGAGACGGCTAGGGTGTCACCGGGTATGTGGCCTGGGGAGTTCTTGGTCTGGATGTTGGGTTTCAGGCCCAGTGCGGTGAGCCTGTCCGCGTATGGCTTGCCGGGGCGGGCGGCTGGCGTCGTTTGGCTGAACTGGGGTTCCGGCACGCCGACCTTGTCTTGAACGATCGTGATCCGCTCGAGGATGCGGTCGACCTCACCAGGGGACGTACTGGACTCCGCTCGGAACGATGCGTTCAGAGACGGAATGAACACCGTGCCTGAACAGACCGTGACGCGGTTGTCGACTGTGCAGCGTGTCCGCTGACGGTCGGCTCGCACGCCGTCGATCTGGAAGGTCTCATCGGCCTGGAAGTCGATTCGCGTGCGACTGGCGAGATACACACTCTCGACACCGTCGGGGTAAGGCGTCTCACAGAGGTTCTGGGGGCCTGCGTCGATGATGACTGTGTCCTTCTGCGGCGTTCCGCAGCGGAGCTGGTTCGTGGCCCATTGCTTGGGCACGGCGATAGCGGCGTGCCCGCTGCCCACCAGTCGCGTCGCGGCAGGCACCGGAGGTGTCGTGGCAGCCGGCGGGTGCCCGCCGCTGAGACGGACGGCCACCATCGGCGCCGCGATCACCGCGGCGGCTGTGAGCGCCACGCCCCCGACCGCGAATCGCCGGGCGCGGATCCGACGGCGCCGGATACGGTCGGCGACTTCATCCTCTGCGAGGTCGACGGCGTCGCTGCCCACGGCGGCCGTGGTCCGGAGCAGTTCGCGGAGGTCGTTGGCGGTCATCGGGTGCGCTCCTCGGTGATGCCGAGCCGCGTGGCGAGTTTCGCCCGCGCGTCGGCCAGGTGACGTTTCACGGTGCCCTCGGCGCACCCGAGCTCGTCGGCGATCTCGGTGACGGGCAGGTCTTCGTAGTAGCGCAGCACAACGCACGCCCGCTGCCTCGGCGACAGGGTCGCCAGGGCTCGGCGGACCTCGTCCGCCACAGCGACCCGGTCGTCGTCGAGGTGTGGAGGATCGACCAGCAGATGGCGGGTCGCGTTCCACCTTTTGAGTCGCCGGCGGCTATCGACGTACTGGTTCAGCATCGCGCGCCGGACATACGCCTCGAGTTGGTCGATGTCCGCGCCGATCCGGCGGCGACCGAACACACGCGTGAGCGCCTCCTGGACCAGGTCGCTGGCTGTCGTTGGGTCGCCGGTCAACAGATACGCATAGCTGCGCAGTGCGGCGCCGCGCGTCGCCAGCAACGACCGGAACGCACCCTCCCAGTCAGCGGCCACCACACCACCGTCCATTCCCTGTCACCGACCTAGACGAACAACTGGACCGCCACGTTGGGGTTCGGAGAGGAATTGACCGTCTGGGACTACCGTCGGATTGGCTCCTTCGACACCATCGATCTGGATTGGCACAGCTTGGAGCCTAGGGGCTCGGCGGTCGCTCCCCGGAGACACTTGACCAACAACGCCCGGACATGTCAGCGATGCGCTCGTGCCTAGATGAGTGCGTTGTTCACACCACCGGAACGTGAGCCCTCACGGCGGCACGCATCTCGTCCTCGACTGAAAGTCGAGCATCTGGGCTGGTCTCGTGGTCTCGACGGTCGAGCAAAGTCACCAGTGTGCGGTCCAACGGCCCCTGGTCTTCCCACGCCGGGATGCGGATGTAGAAGGGCCCCTCGAAGAAGTGGAGGGGAAGATTCCAGTACCCGAACGCGGTCAGCAGCAGTCGGTACTCGTCGTCCTCATCCGTGGGCACAGGCACGCGGATCCCGTACTCCGCGAGCATCTCGCGTATCGGGTGCTCGGCGTCACTTCGGATCGCTCCGCGCTCAAGTGAAGCCACTTCGGCCGTCGCTGAGCCGGTGAAGCCGGCCGCGACGAGATCCTCGGCGAGAACGACGGCATCTTCGACGCGAAGCCCATCGGGTAGGACGAACTCGGCGGCCACGAGGTGGAGACGGGCAACGAGCTCCTGGCCCACGGCCTCAGTCATGGACGGGATCATCTCATCGGACCAAACGCACGCACATGCCGCAATCCGCGCGGTCATGCCGATGTTAGGGCGTCAGCAGGTTGGCGTGCTCGCGCACCCATCGCGCCTCGCCCGCGGCCCACTCCTGGCTGCCCTCGGCGACCCAGGTCCTCTGTGGCTCGACACCGGCCTCGGCCAGCGACAACTCCATGGCCATGGTTGCCTCCATCCGGGTGGCGATCGCCTCGGCGACGTCGAAGGACGGCAATCCGCCATAGGTTTGCAAGAAGGCGCGGACCCGCGCGGCCCGATCGGGCACGGTCGGGAAGTGGTGCCAGGTCAGCGCCATCTCGTCGCTGCGGGCGGGTGTGAACCATTGAAGTGCGTAGGCGACGTCATCGAGCCGCGGTCCGCGATGCAGAAAGTCCCAGTCGATCAGGCCTACGGCCTCGTCGCCGTGCCACACCATGTTCCAGGGGCCGACATCACCGTGACACCAGACGGTCTCGACCTCGGCGCCCACGTCCGGCGCGCAGAGGACTGCGTCTGGTGGTGGCTCCCAGCCGATGGATGCGTCGTGGAGTGTCCGCAGCAGCCGGGCCGCAGAGCGTAGCCCAGCTTCGGAGTGCTGGTGCGCCCAGCCGTCCGCGCCGGCGTCACCCTCGATGACCACGAGCCGTTCGACATTACCGTCGACAGCGATCGGTTCTGGAACGGACGTGAGTCCTTGTCCGCGCAGGTAGCGCAGGAATGCGTGCACGGTCGGCGACCACGAAGAAGCGGGTCTAGTGACGACACCGTCCTTGATCGAGACCGGACGCAAAGCGTGGATGTCATCGTCGGTCGGGGCCACGAACGGACCATAACCGCGACCAGTCGCCGGGCGCATCGGGAATTCGCACCCGTGCCGCCCGAGAGGGAAGTACGCTCATGCCGATGAGTGCGAACGGCTATGCCGAGGGCTCCCGTCTGGATCATTCCAGACAAAGGCAGAAGGGGTGACCTGCAGGGTCCAGGAAGACCCTGTAGGACGTACCGGGCTGGTCCGGGTGTTTGGTTGCACCGAGATCGATCACTGCCGCCTCGGCGGCGTCGAGGTCGTCAACGAGCATGTCGAGGTGCATCTGCTTGGGTCGCTCCTGGGTCGGCCACGTCGGCGGCGTGTAATCAGCCACCCGGTGGAAGGCGATGCACTGGCCGTCCTCAGGGCAAACCGAAGCCCGGTCGGCGGAGACGTCGATCTTCCAACCCAGCATCGCGCCGTAGAACCTGGCGAGCGCACCAGGATCGGGACAGTCGATAGCGATGAGGGGCAAGCGAGCGATGGGCATGCCGGTCAGGATATCGACGATTGCGGTTGGCGAACGTCCTGATTCCGCAGTGACGTGCCGGCGCTGTTGACCGTCGTATGTCCGCTCATGCCGCGATCCGAGCTCACTCACATGCCGATGAGCGGATGCCGTACGTCAGACCGAGAGCGTCTTCGAGGTCGGATACGCACGCACGCAGGTCTTCGAGGGAGTCGAGGTCACAGTGACGAGCATCCCCATGTTCGGGAGCGCCCCAATCCATCTCCGCCTCGCCCGAGACGCAGACCGTCAGCTGCCCGGCGACCTCGTCGCTCGCTCAGGATGAGCCAGGCCGCTGGCTTATCCGTTAGCGGGTCGTCAACGGCTTCACAAAGCGCCCCAGCCTCTGCTCAGTGTTCACGTCATTCGTCGGCGATATTGTGCAGCGCGGCGAGGTTCATGCCGCACATAGTCGCAGGCAATGCACTCATCTGCCGCTGACATGAATGTCCGATGAGGGTGCGGTCATGTATCGCTCGGCGTCCGTCGTCTCGGCCGCCCTTTGCCTGGGACTCGTCTCGTGCACCACACCCGCCGACGAATCCCGCAACGCCGCCGAATCGGGCGGCGACACTGTCGCGCCCGCTCCCGACACAGCTGCCAAGGCCGGCGCGGGACGAGCCTCATGCGGAAGTACGGCGCCTCCACGGCCGGCCTTCGTCCCACCCCCGCCGTACCCGGCAACACCTTCGGAGTTCGGTGCCGGCCAGGTCTGGTACGGCGGCAACGAACGCTGCTGGCGGATCACCGGTCACTACGACGTCGCCATACTGAGCTTTGTAGTCTGGGCGAGCCCTGGATGAGAATCGCTCCTGTTCCTGCGCCCGCCGAACTGGGCGTCAGCTGACGTCAGGACGTTCGACCTCCGCCCGGATTGCCGTGAGCATCTGCTCATCGTCCTCGCGCCGGGCATCGAGCAGCCGACGCAGATCGTCCTCGGCCGCGACGTACCCCTCGACGACGGCGAGGGCGTCGGACGTCGTCATCGCGGCCATGTCATGCGCGCCCATCGGCAGGTCGACTGCCGAGGCCATCTCCGCAGCAGCCCGCAGATCGGCAGCCGGGTGGCGGCCTGATCGGCAGCGGCCGGTTCCTCGTGATTTCCGCAACCGATCAGCGGCCTCTCCGATGCCGCGGTGGGTTCGGCCGACCGAGGATCGAAGGCACACCAGTTGGTGCTCGAGGACGCGCGGACGGCGAGCCATCGCACACGGAGGAAGTCACCGCCTCGCCGCGCTGGAGACACTGCTCAGTCAGTACATCGCCTGGAGCGAGGCACTGGCGCTGCTCCGCACGCTTCGTCGCGCCGCCTGAAATCAACGACCACCACAGACCGGAGGTACATCAATTATGAAAGTGGCACTCACTGGTGCAACTGGGTTCATCGGATCTCATGTACTGACGGAGCTCCTGGCGCACGGCCATGAGGTGACGGCGCTCGTCCGGCACGACGCCCAGGCGGACCTTGTCTCGGCCCGTGGCGCCAAATCGACTGTGGTCGATCTCTATGACCGGCCGGCCGTCGCCGCCTTGCTCAGTAGTGCAGATGGAGCCATCCACACAGCCAGTCCCGGCGACGCCACCAGCGCAGCCTTTGATACGGCCGTGGTCGATGCCGCGATCGATGCGTTCGCGGGCACCGGCAAGCCCTACCTCCACATCAGCGGTTTGTGGGAGTACGGCGACAATCGGTCCATCACCGAACGGTCCCCTTTCAATCCACCTGCGCTGGTCTCGTGGAGGGAACCGATCGAACGCCGAATGCTCAGCGCGCCGGACATGCGCGGAGTCGTGATCATGCCCGGTGTCGCGTACGGCGACGGCGGCGGGGGGATTCCCGGACTGCTTCTGGGCTCGCCCCGAGACGACGCCGGCAATCTGATCATGCTCGGCACGGGACAACAGCACTGGTCTACCGTTCACGTGGCGGATCTGGCTGACTTCTTCCGCCGCGCGTTGGAATCCAGCTCGGCCAGCGGCCACTACGTCATCGGCAGCGGAGAGAATCCGACCGTTGCGGATCTGACTGAGGCGGTCGCGGTCGCGGTCGACGCTCCAGGAGCTGTCCCCGGTTCCGACGATGAGGCTCGGGCGCGCTTGGGCGACTACTTTGCCGATGCCCTGCTGCTCGATCAGGCCACCGTCGCGGCCAAGGCTCGGACAGAGCTTGGTTGGACCCCCAACCGCCCGGGACTGGTCGACGAGTTCCGCCACGGCAGCTACCGGAGGTGAGAGTCAGGTGACGTGTGGGGCAGGATCGCGCAGGGCAAGCGGCTTGCAAGCCTCTGTCCGGCATTCGCGCCGGCGCGGTCACCCCATGCCGGACGATGGCGCACAGGTCTGAGGCGCCGACGATAGCCACCTGGCAAGTGTCGTCCGTCTTGCGCCCAGCGCGCGTGGCGTGGCTCGAGTGCCGTGATCGGACAGGGACATGACGGAGCGACGCGATATCTACGAAACGCTCGATCTCGCGCTGCGGATCGGCGAGGTCCTCCTGACGTCCGGAGCCGGAGCGGCTGATGTGGCGGCCACCATGCTGGCGGTGACCCATGCGTGCGGGGTGCGCCACGTGACCGCGGACGTGACGTTCGTAGACCTGACGCTGCGCCACCAACCCACCAGTGACGAGCCCGCCGCCATTCAGGGTCGCCGGGTGACACGGCGCCCGGTCGACTACGCGAGCCTCACCGAGGTCGACGAGACGGTAAACAGCCTCGTCGCCGGAGATGTCACCCGGAGCGAGGCTCGTGACCAGGTCGCCCGAATCGTGTCCACCGGCCACCACCGACGCCGCTGGGCGGTGACCATCGGTTGGGGCGTGATGGGAACCGGCGTCGCGCTCACCCTGGGCGGCAGCCCGGTCGTGTGCCTGCTCGCGTTCCTGGCGGCCTGCGCGATCGACGGGACCCAGTTGCTGTTGCCCCTGCGCCGCATCCCGGCGTTCTACCAGCATGCGGCGGGAGGCTTCGTGGCCACGCTCATCGCGGTCACCGCCTCGGCCACCGAGCTCGACGTGAACCCGTCCCGCGTCGTCACCACGGGGATCGTCATGCTCCTGGCGGGTGTCGGCATCATGGGTGCCACCCAGGACGCGCTGACCGGGTTCCCGGTCACGGCCAGCGCCCGGTTGATCGACGCCATGCTGAACACGGCGGGCATCATCGCCGGGGTGACTGCCGGGCTCACCGTCGGCGACCTGTTGGGGGTTGGCCTGACCAGCTTCCAGCCCGGTGCGGCCGCCTTGGCGGAGGTCGGGGTCACGGTGTTCGGCGCCGCTCTAGCCGCCGCGGGCTTCGCGTTCGCGTCGTACGCACCGCTGCGCTCCCTGATAGCGGTGGCCCTGGTCGCAGCGATCGGACAAGGGGCATTGCTGGCCGTCAACAGCTCCGAGGTCGGACGGACCTGGGGTTCGGCGGCCGCTGCCATCACCATCGGCTCAGTGTGCTTCCTGGTTGCAGGTCGCTTCCGGGTCCCGCCGCTCGTCGTGGTGGTCCCCGCGATCGTGCCGCTCCTGCCGGGACTCGAGATCTACCGGGGGCTCGCCCTCTTCGCGGAGGGCAAGGACGGCGTCCTCGAGTTGGCCGCCGCGCTTGCCACCGCGCTGGCGCTCGCGGCCGGCGTGATCCTCGGTCAGTACATCGCGCAGCCGCTCAAGCGTGAGGCGCGTCGACTGGAGACCCGGCTCGCGGGCCCACGGATGGTCGGCCCGTTCCGACGTGGCGATGCCGACCAGACCTAGCCCGCGCCCCGCGACGGGCAAGCGCGGCAGGGTCATGCCGCTGCCGGTGTCTCAGCTGCCCAGTAGTTCGGCCAGTGGTGATCTGACGTCGGCAAGGTAGAGACCCAGCTCGTCGAACTCGTCAGCCCCAACCCACATCAGTTCGGAGATGTTCTCCGGGCTCTGGGCGTCCGCTTCGTCGCCGGACAAGACTGGTGTGCCGGTGACCTCGGTCACCAGGAAGTAGTACGCGGGCCTGCCGTCGCTGCTTGCCGGTCCACAGCAGCCGGTCGATTCGGCCGGTGAGTGTGGTCTCCTCGTTCAACTCCCGCAAGGCGGCGGTCTCGGCGGTCTCGCCTTCCTCGACGTGTCCGCCGGGCAGTACCGCGTAGTGGTGGCCAGGACAGTCTGGACTGTTCCAGTCACGGGCCTCGCACATGACGCAGGCGCTGGCTGACTTGTGCCGCAGGTAGCGCTTGATCACGAGTGCTCGACGACCTTCGGCAACTACGGCTGCTGCTCTTGGAATCGGCATGCGGCGAGGATGCCAGGCTGATCCGACAATGCCCGGCCTGGTCACTCGTGACGAGAGGCCCACCGGTCGACAAACCCCTGCTAACGACCTTGCTAACAGCGCCTACGGATCTGGCCGGACAGCCTGGACCGTTCGCCAGATCAGTCAACGTGCTCAGGCGTGCTGTAGTCAGGGGTGGACATCTTGAACTCGACTACGGATCAGAAGGTTGGGGGTTCGAATCCCTCCGAGCGCCACCGGCAGCCCAGGCAGAGTCTCTCTGACCTGGGCTTTCGTGTCTCATGGGACTGTGGTCTGCCCGCGCGCCCGCTACGCGCGCTACGCCGGCCGCTCCTACCCACCCCTTTTCGCGCGCATATCGCGCTTCACCAACCACCCCGCGGATCCGTCGACACGTGATCAGCGAATCTGGTCCTACACGTTCCGGCCTGGTCGGCCCGAGCAACTACTGGTCACCCCCACGTGCGTGCCCCACTGGGGTCCCTTGCGTGCATTCAGGTTCGTGGCCACCGATTCCACTCATGCTGACCGCGACGAAGCGCATCGATCAGGGTGCGGCTGTAGCCGGAGGCTCTCACCGCTTCCTCGACCTGCGCCGAGCGGACATGAGGAGGAAGAGCGTCCTCAACCAAGTGTGCGATCTGGCTGCGCACCGCCCACAGCGCTTGCGTCATCTCACGCTCTCGCTGCCCCAGCTCCGCCAACGCGAGCCAACGGCCATCGCTGCTAGTCGGAACAGCCTCCGCTTCAGATTCCACAAGCCCAGGCTGCCACCTGGACAAGCAGCCAGCCACTGAGTTGATTGACGCCCTGGTGCGAGCCCAACACCAACTGCCGAACTGACCGCTTACGGATCAAGGCGCGCCTTCGGCGCGCGGCGCGGCGTGCGCATGCGGCCTCCGGCCGTTCACCGCCCGCGCCCGCTCTCGGTGTCTTTCAGCAGAGCCAAGAGCACTGCCTCCGAGGCCCCCGGTGTGCGCGGGATGACGGCCCGATTTGGCCGGCTAGCTCGGAGGTGGTCGGCGGTGCGTCTTCCCGTCTGCCGCTCAGCCCAGTCAGCTCGTGATCGCGCTACGCGTGGGCTGAACGGCAGACGGGAAGACGCGGGGTGTGAGTCATGTGCAGGGCACCGCTAGGTGTGCGTTCGTGCTGGTCTGGGGCTTGCAGCGATTAGGGGGATGGGGCGGGCGTGGTGTCGAGAGCCCAGAGCGCGCGGTAGTACGCGGTCCGGATCGGATCGGGCTCCACTCCGTACGCGGAAAGCAAGGTTTCCTCCCAGCCTGGGCCGTAGTTCCACTCGGTACTCCACGTCGCGACAGCGAGATCTGCCCATCGGTCAGCCGTACCGAGGTGAGCCATATCGACCTGGCCCGAATACTGGCCGTCCTCAGTGATGAGAGTGTTTGGCACACAGGCGTCGCCGTGGCACACCACCAGCTTGTCTATCGATGCTGAGGCTGGGAGACCGCTCGTCGAGTCTTTGCCCGCAACAGCGGCTTGCTCAATCCTGTCTTCCACCGACCAGGTGAATGGACACCCGTCAACTGGCAGCTCGTCGTGAAGCGCTCGCAGTCCTAAACCAGCTGCCCGAACGGCCGTCTCGGGATTCTCTTTCCAATGATCGCTGATAGCGCTGTCCCCGGGCAGCCCGGCCGTAAGCATCCAAGCTCCGTCAGCGTCCGCCCCGTAGTCGAGCACGACTGGTACCGATGCGAACTCACTCGCCCATTGCAGCCGCTCGACTTCTGCGGGCAGATCGACGCCAGATCCGACCGGTGCCCACTTTGCGAACCTGCGCGAAGGTCCTGCACCTACCTGAAAGGTCAAGCCGCCAAGGCCGTTGCGCCAGACCGGGGTAACTGACTGGTCGCCGCCGAGTCGACGAATCTGCACAGGCACGACTACATCGTCGGGCGGGCGACCACTGATCAGCATGAACCGAGCCTCCCGCGTCAGGTTCTGGAACTGCTAACACGCCGGGTGGACTGATGGCGACGGGTGTAGACGGTTCCGAGAATATCGGGGCATGCGCGCGCCCCAACACGACTTTTCCTCACGGAGCCGTGGGGCCACGACGACTGGCTTCTAGACGCGTTAGTCCGCAACGGGTGACGCCTCCACACGCCCAACTCACCGACGTGCCGCTATCCGCGCAGGTGAACTAGAGCATGTCAGGGTGAGAGGCATGGACGCTGAGGACGAGGCTCGACCGCAGATCCGCACCTTCACCGAGCAGGATCGGGAGGCGGTCATGGCGCTTGCCCCAAGATTGACCGAGGGGGTGGCTCCATGGCGTGATCCAAGCGCCGTACTGCGTGCCGTCACCCAGTGGGTCACCGACTCTCTCGAACGCGCGAACTCTGCCGACCGTGCCGTGTTTGTCGGCGAGGTACGTGGCCGAGTCGTCGGAGTGGTGACGGTGGCCGTCAGGCGGCACTTCACCGGTGAGGTAGACGCCTATGTAGGGGAGCTTGTTGTCGCCTCGGGGGACTCTCGTCATGGTGTGGGAACGGCGCTAATGTCTGCTGCCGAGGATTGGGGGCGGGGGCGTGGAATGGCGCGGCTGAGCCTGGAGACGGGCGCGGCAAACACAATTGCGCGCGGCTTCTACAAGAAGTTGGGGTACCAGGACGAAGACGTGCGGCTCAGCCGTCGCCTCTGAGCGACGACCTCCGGATCTGCCGTGATCCGTGCTTTGGACTGTCGCAGATCAATGGCGGTCGGGTGTCGCACATCAACGACGGAGGACATCGGCGCCGTACTCCTGATCGCCGCGGGCTTCGACGCGGTCGTCCGCCGGCAGCGGGCGTGAGCGGCGACGATCATGCCGGACGCGGCTGGTCATGAGAATCGAGCGGAAGGTCGACGAGCAGCGTGGTCCCCACGCCGACCGGGCTGGATACCGAGATCGTGCCATCGAGCGCCTCGACTCGGTCCACCAGCCCGGTCAGGCCTGACCCGCGATCGGGCGCCGCGCCGCCGGAGCCGTTGTCGCGTACAGACACGCACAGGCGATCCTCGCTGACCCGGGCGCCGATCCACACCGACGACGCGCCGGCGTGCTTGGCGGTGTTGGCGAGCGCCTCGGACACGACGTAGTACGCGCAGACCTCGACCGGCTCGGCCAGCCGGCCCGGTACGTCGACGGTCGCTTCCGATGAGACCGGGCAGCGGCGGGCGAGTGCCTTCAGGGCCGGAGCGAGGCCGCCCTTGGTCAGGATTGCCGGGTGGATTCCCCGGGACAGCTCGCGCAGCTCGTCGAGGATGATGGTGAGTTCTTTGGCGGCGTTGCCGAGTTGGGCGCGGACCTCCGGCTGATCAGGCGGAACTCCCGCCTCGCCCGCCCGCAGCTGCAGCGCAAGTGACACCAGCCGTTGCTGGACGCCGTCGTGCAGATCGCGCTCGATCCGTTGCCGGGCCCGGTCCGCGGCCGCGACGAGCCGGACCCGCGAACTGCCCAGCTCCCGCCGTCCTTGCTCGACTGCCGCGGCCATGGTGTTGAAGCTGCGCTGGAGTACGCCGATCTCGCCCACGCCCTCGCCCGGAACCCGGGCCTGCAGGTCGCCGGCCGCGATTCGGCCGGCCATGGCGGCGGTACGGCGTACCGGTCGGAGGATTCGCCGGTTCAGGTACCAGGTGAAGAGCATGCCGAGCAGGATCGAGCCGGTCAGCCCAGCGGCGGCGGCGACGATCGCGCGGTGGGCCACGTCGTCGGCCTTGTCCTGCCGTGCGGTGGCGAGTTGGTCCTCGGCCGCGATGAGCTGATCGAACTGGGTTCGCATCGCGTCGACCAGTTGCTTGCCCTCGCCGGCAGCCGCCAGGACGTCGACCGAGCTCCGATTCCGTTGGGCGGCGGCGATCAGCGGCTCGGAGTAGTCCGTCAGATAGGAGCTGCCGGCCCGGGTGATGCGCACGGCCCGGGTGTGCTGCTCGGCGTTGCCAGCAACGTGGTCCTCCAAGGTGCTGGCTTGCTGCGGGAACGCCGCCCGCGCCGCGGTCCACGGCTGCAGGAACTGGTCGGACCCGGTCAGCAGAAACCCGCGCTCACCGGTCTCCAGGTCGACGACCAGCCGTTCCAGCCGGTTGGCGGCCACCAGAACGTCTGCGGATTGCATGGCCCGGTGCTCCATCTGCCGCAGCTTCGCCACCGAGGAGAGCAGCACGGCGAACGTCGCGCCGACGACCACGGCGAGCAGGCCGCTCGCGATCATTGTGCGAAGGGTGAGGCTAGCGATGTGCACCTCAGGCCCCCGCATCGAGACGGCGCCGGCGATCATGCCAGTCATCCCGCAGTGCAGTACCTCCACCGGCTGCGTCCCACCAGTTCGGTACGTCACGATTGTTCGCGATCTGCGAAGCCCACCCTGGACTGCGCCCCGAACGCTCGGCGACGAGCAAACCGCGGACCCCTTCAATCACCGCCGCCTTCACCACAGCTTTCTGGAGCTCGCGCAACTGCGTCTCCTCCTCGAGGACCGTCTGGATTCGTCGCGCGATGCCCCCGACGTCGGCCAGGACCTCGGTTTGGCGATCGGTGAGTTCTCTCTGCGCCATACCTCAGTTTAGTCACCTAAAGAACATTCACGAACCTGGTGTAGCTCTTCCGTCGGTCAGGTAGTCCCGATAGCCGCGGCGGATGGATGCCTGCCAGTTACCGCAGGCCGGAGCGCAGCGAAGCGCTGCCCAGCGCGCTGGGCTAGTCGATCACCTAGGGATGGCGGAGTTCATGCCACGACCTGCGTGGACAGGTCAGAGGCCGCAACGTGGAATTGCTACTCGCCCAGGAGGAGGAACTGGAATCCGATCAGGGACGTGTGGTTGAGTCCGTTGAAGACAACCGGCACCTTGCCGTACGACGTCATCGCGGTGGCTGTGCCGTTGAACCTGCTGAAGCCGTACTGGTAGCCGGCTTTGGTGTCGTGGTCGACGGCGGTGATGACCGTCGGCCCGTTGACGCCGCACTTGTTGACGACCAGCGACTCGTACGCCGCCCAGCCGGACTTCCGGATCAGCTTCACCACCGGCTTCGCGGCGGCGGTGGTGGGGATGTGGATGGTGTAGAGCGCACCGGCTGTCGTGGTCATCAGCAGGGTGTCGTACGCCCTCTCCTCGCTGATCATGGTCATCGTCTTGAAACCCCGGAAGCCGGCGAACGAGCCGGCCGACCGGTACCCGGCGCCGATCGGGGCGTAGCGGTACAGGTTGCCGTTGCTGTTCAGTCCGTACAGGTACGCGGGCCGGGATCCCTTGAGGGGATAGTTCGAGGTGGCGATGGACTTGAAGCTCGCCCAGCCGGTGCCGACCCTGACCGCCGTCGACTGCGGCGGGCGTCCCCGCGAGAGGAGGGTCGTCTGCCGGTAGAGGTTCGAGCCCAGCAGGAACAGGCCGAAGGCGTAGTACTGGGTGCCCGCGGCGTTCCATGCCAGGTACCACCTGTCCATGAAGCGGGTGGCGAAGAACTTCGAGTACACGTACGGCGGCGACACCGGAGCCGGCGGCTTGTGCGCGGTGATGTCGACGGTGTCCACGACGTTCGCCTTGGTCGGCCAGACGACCGAGTTCCAGCAGGACTCGGCTGCAGCGGTGGTTGAGCCGGGCGCGGCGGTGGCAGTAGCAGCAGTGGTGGTACTGGCGGCCAGCAGACCGAAACCAGTCAGAACGAGCGCAAGGCGCCGCAGCTTCATCGAGCAGTCCCCTCCAGAGAACCCCAGACCCACCCCGGTCCCCCCGAGGTCGGTAGTACAGATCAGCCCCTGCACTGCGTCTCCGCACGTCAGGGGCTGGTTTCGTGCTGGTGGCGCGTGCAGGGTTCGAACCTGCGTGGGCATACGCCGACAGATTTACAGCCGAGACCGCAGCCTATCTTCTGACCAGGGCGAACACCGCTTTCAAGCGACACGAGGGCACGATCAGGGCAAACGTGGTTTGGAAACGATGCGCTGGGCCGGCCAACTGCAAGCACAAGCCACGCCGCGCGGGTCGCCCTCCGACGGGCCGACGACAGGTCGCACCTGACGAGCCGCCACGTGGCCGTCCAGTCAGGACGCCGCGCAGCCTAGAGTGGTGCAATGGCGCTGCGGGTCGTCTTCGCGGATGACAACTTTCTGGTGCGCGAGGGGATCTCGGCCCTTCTCTCCGAAGCCGGTGAGATCGACTTGGTCGAGACCGTCGTCGACCCGGCCAGTCTGCTCAGAGCGGTTGCCGAACACCGGCCTGATGCCGTCCTCACGGACATCCGGATGCCGCCGACGTTCACCACTGAAGGCATCGACGCGGCCAAGCAGATCCGGGCCGACCACCCGGCCACCGGAGTCGTCGTCCTGTCCCAGTATGTCGAGGAGGATTACGCCTTCGACCTGTTGTCGGACGGCGTCGCGGGACTCGGATACCTGTTGAAGGAGCGAGTCTCCCAGTTGGACGAACTCGTGCGTGCGCTGTACGACGTGGCCCGGGGTGGTTCCGTGCTCGATCCCAGAGTCGTCGAAGGCCTGCTCGCGCGGAAGGGCCAGGACGGACCCCTGCTCGGGCTCACCGGGCGCGAGCGCGAGGTGCTGCAGCAGATGGCGGCGGGCCGCAGCAACGCGGCGACATCGAAAGCTCTGTTCATGAGCGAGCGAGCTGTGGAGAAACACGTCAGCTCGGTGTTCCAGAAGCTCGGACTGGCGGACGAGTCGGACGTGAACCGCCGGGTGATGGCCGTGCTGGCCTATCTCGAAGCCACCGGCGGGCCGACCGGCCGATAGTGGGGTCAGCCGCACCCACCTGGGCGGCCAGCCCCATGCCGCCGCGACCATCCGCCGGGTCACCCTGAGACCCAGGAGGTGAGTCAGTGGAACCTGTACGCGTTCTGGTCGTCGACGACCAGGAGCCCTTTCGTCGTGCCATGGCTGCCGTCGTGTCGGAGACCGACGGCTTCGTCGTTGTCGCGGCGAGCGCTACGGGCGAGGACTCCCTGCACGCGGTCGCGCGGCTGCGGCCGGATCTGGTGCTGATGGACGTCAATCTGCCGGGGATCGACGGCATCGAGGCCAGCAGGCGGATCATGCTGGATGCGGACGCACCGGTCGTCGTACTGCTGTCGACCTCCGACGCGAACGAGTTCGATCTCACCGGCTGCGGGGCGGCCACCTATCTCGCCAAGGCCACGTTCGGCCCGAGCGAACTCGCTTCCACCTGGGCGATGGCTAAACCAGCGCGTCAAGGCCGATCGGAATGCTGATCGACAACAGCCGCGGACCAACCAGCGAACCATCGACGGCCTCGACCCGGTCGACAATCGACTGTACGTCGATCTCGCCCCAGGCGACTCCACGAATCCGGACCACCAGGTCGTCGCCCGCCATCCTCAGGTCGATCTCGGCGGCGGTGGATCCGGCCCGCAGGGCTTCGACACAGCAGAAATAGACCGCCGCCTCGACCCGGGCCGGGAACCGCCGATCGGCCGACGGCTCGACCCGCACGGTGGCCGCCGTACCGTTCCTGGCCAGGTGCGAGCGCAGGGCGCGGGGAAGACCGGACCGGGCCAACTGGGTGGGAAACATCCCATGGGTCAGCTCGCGCAACGACTCCAGGGCAGCGTTGGTTTCGGTCACGAGCTGCTCGAGCTCGGCCGATGCGGCGACATCCGATCCGACCACGCGGAGAGTGCTCAGCCGCTCCCGCATCGGCGCGAGATGAGACAGCACGTCGCGGGAGATCGCGGACTCCAGCCGACGGCGAGTGGCATCGTCCGCGGCGAGCAGCCGTCGGCGTGAGTCGGCGAGCGCGCCGGTCGTGCGATCCAGAGCCGCGACGTGTGCGGCCAGCTCCGACTCCATGGCCGCGTTGCGGAAGGCCAGTGCGGTCTGGTCGGCCAGATCCTGCAGTAGCCGTTCGTCCGCGGGTCGCAGCGGACGGCCCTTCGGCATGGAGACGCCGATACTGCCGAGAGTTTCACCTGCGTGCCGCACAGGCACCTCCCACTCCGGCGGCCCGTCGGACCAGCCGGGCCAGGTCTTCGAGATCGCCGGCGAGCCGGGCACCTGCAGGACCGCGGTCGAGGAGCGTGCGGACACCGCGCGTCCCGCCGCTTCTGCGACCGCCGGCAACAGCGAGCCGGGTGACGGCGTCTCGGCAAGGCGACGGATGAAGTCGGACAGCGCCTCGTACGGCGCCGCCCGGGCCCCGTAGGCGAGCCGGTTCGCCAACCGGACCACCCAGCGGCGCAGCGGCTGGAACGCAAGCGCGACCAGCGCGGTAGCCAGCAGCGACAGCCAGAATCCGCTCGTCCGGGTGTTGACCAGGCCCGCGACCGCCAGCACCAGTCCGGCGTAGCCGACACCGGCGAAAATGGTGCCCAAGGCAAGGATGAGGGCCCGGTTGATGATCAGGTCCAGGTCGAACAGCCGGTAGCGCAGTACCGCGACGGCGAACAGGAGCGGCAGACAGAAGAAGGACACGTACAGCGGGAGGCTCGCGAACCAGCTCTGCCGTCCGCCGTTCAGCGCCTGGACGACGATCAGGTGGACGAAGCTCAGGGCGACGAGGACCGCTGCGACGGCGATCAGCAGCAGCTGCCGGCGTTGCTCGCCCTCGCTGCGGCGCAACCGGCGGACCATGGACACCATCGCCGCGACCAGGCCACCGGTGAGCAGCGGCAGGCCGACCAAGGCCAGCAGAGTGCCGGCCGGCCCGAGGGCGTACTCGTCGATGGCGAACTCGGCCGGCGGCGTGCTGAGTATGCTGCCGGCGTACGCGCCGTACCCCAGCAAGGTCACGACGGCCGCGGCGCGCCAGCGGCGGGACAGGAAATGGCCGTCCGGCGCGACCAGGAACACGATGGCCAGGGCGGCGAGCGAAAGCTGTCCGCCCAGCAGTGCCGAGATCCAGCCTGACACCCCGCCGAGGCTCCGCGACCCGGGCCCGTCCGCGCTGACCACCCAGATGTGGTAGGCCTCGGTCAGCAACGAGATCGACGCGGAGAAACCGATCAGGCAGAGCAGCCAGCCGATCGGATGCCTGTCCCATCGCGCCACGATCAGTGCGCCCATCGCCGAGCAGCCCACCACAGCGCCGGTGACGAACGGGAAGCCGTGCAAGGCGACGGCCTCCTCGGACAACAACGGCCGGTACGCCGAGGTCACCCAGACATCCGCACCGGCGATCAGCGCGGTCAGCGCCGTCAGTATCCACGCCACCCGCGCGTACATCTCAGTGCCCCTGCCCACGCACGCCTGGCAGGCTCGCCGCCACCAGTGTGCCGCGAGACGGCGTCGTCTCGATCGTCAGGGTTCCGCCGGCCGACTCGACCCGATCACGCATGTTGGCCAGGCCGGCGCCCATGGATACCGCCCCGAGATCGAAGCCGGCGCCGTCATCCTCGACGGTCAGCTCGAGCACCGCGGGACCGCCTCGGAGGCCGAGCTGAACCGCCGTCGCCGACGAGTGTTTGGCCGAGTTCTGCAGCGCCTCGAGCGCGCAGAAGTAGGCCGCCGCCTCGACGCCGGCCGGGTAGCGGCCGAGGTCGGCAACGACGAATTGAACCGGGAGCGGGCTCCGCGAGATCGCCGTACGCAGGGCGGCCTCCAGCCCTTCGTCGACGAGCTGGCTCGGGTAGATGCCCCGCGAGAGGCTGGTGATCGCCTCGATGGTCAGGGCGGCCGCCTTGCATTGCTCCACGACGAGCCGCTCCGCCCGTTCGGGTGCCCGTCCGGCCAACGTACGGGCGAGGCTCAGATTGACAGCGAGCGCGACCAGATGTTGTTGAGCGCCGTCATGAATATCGCGTTCCAGCCGCCGCCGCTCGGCGTCCTGGGTGTCGACGAGTCGCCGCCTCGACGTCCGCAGCTCGGCCGCCAACGCGGACAACTCCGCGAGCCGATGCACGAGCTCGGCACGCAAGCGCACGCCCCGCAGAACGAGTCCGGCCTGGTTCGCCAGACCCGCGAACAATCGTTCCTCGACCGGGGTGAGCGGCAGGTTGTCGCGTTCCTGAACGGCCAGGACGCCCAACAGCTCGCCGGCCTGGCGTACCGGGAGCCGACGTCCACTGGGTACGTCGCCGCCCGCGGGCATACCGGGCGGCCAGGATGCGGCGAGCCTCAACCGGGCATCCACCATCAGCCACACCTGAGCTGACTTCGCGCCGGTGCCATCGGACAGCGCTTCCGCCATCTGGGCAGGCAGGTCGCCCACCGGCCTGCTGTCGGTCACCGTCGGCGAGACACTGCTCAAGACGTCGTACGGCGACTGCCGCCCACCGTGCACCAGCCGCGACATGACGACCTCGAGGCGTGACTGCACCCGCCCGAACGCCAGCGCCACCACCGCGGTCGCCAGCACCGAGAGTCCCAGATGCGGCGAGGAGGTGTGGCCGATCAGTGTGCCGCCGCCCAGGACGATGACGACGTACACCAGCACCACGAACACCACCAGCCCGCCCAGCACCAGCACACCAGCGAGCTGCTCACGGCGAGTCCGCCGTCTCCCCCACAGCCTCATCTCTGCAGTCTGCGCCACCCCCTGGCGAGATGGGAGTACCCGAACCCTCGGGGGGTGGGTTAGCCGCACGATCGTCCGCTCATCAGCTACGGCCAGCCGCCACCTCCGTGCGCCCAGCCCAATGGGAGCGACGGGCCGAAACGCCTTTGCTGGAAGCACGGCCGCTCGTCCGGGGAGGCCATCCACAGGGGAGAGCCATCCATGTCCAGCTCCATCGGTACGAGCACCATCGCTCCGCCCACGGCCGCGGCCCGCGCCGAGGGCGTCAGCAAGTTCTACGGCACCGGCGACGCGACGGTCGCCGCACTCAAAGACGTTCACGTCGCACTGCGGGCCGGCCACTTCACCGCGATCATGGGCCCGTCCGGCTCGGGCAAGTCGACACTGCTGCACCTGCTCGCCGGCCTCGACCGGCCGTCGTCGGGCGAGGTCTTCCTCGGCGACACCCGGATCAGTTCGCTCAACGACAAGGCGCTCACGTTGCTGCGCCGGGACCAGATCGGGTTCATCTTCCAGTCGTTCAATCTGCTGCCGACCATGACCGCGGCGGAGAACATCGTGCTGCCGATCCGGATCGCGGGGCGCAAGCCCGACGACGCCTGGGTGACGTCGATCGTCGACAAGCTCGGGCTCGCCGACCGGCTGACCCACCGCCCGACCGAGTTGTCCGGCGGGCAGCAGCAGCGGGTCGCCGCGGCCCGCGCGCTGGCGTCTCGGCCACAGATCGTCTTCGCCGACGAACCCACCGGTGCACTCGACTCAGCGGCGAGCACCGAGCTGCTCGGCTTCCTTCGCAAGGCGGTCAAGGAACTCGGTCAGACCGTCGTCATGGTCACCCACGACCCGACGGCCGCCAGCTACGCGGACCGGGTCGTGTTCCTGGCCGACGGCCACGTCGTCGACGAGATGTTCGAGCCGACCGCCGACGCCGTACTCGACTTCATGAAGCACCTAGGAGGCTGAGCCATGTTCACGGCAACCCTGCGCGGCATGCTCGCACACAAGGTGCGACTCGCCCTGACCGTCGCCTCGATCGCGCTCGGGGTGGCGTTCCTGGCGGGCACCCTCGTCCTGACCGACACGATGCGCCTGGCCTTCGACCAACTGTTCGGCAAGGTCTCGGCCGGGACCTCGGCAGTCGTCCGTACCGAGGCCGCCTACAGCCAGACCGAGGGCATCAGCACCAGCCGGGCCCCGATTCCTGCCTCCGTCCTTCAGCAGGTACGCACGGTCGACGGAGTACGCGCCGCCGAAGGCGCGGTCAGCGGCTACGCGCTGCTGACCGACAACGGCGGCAAGGCGATTCTGACCAGCGGCGGAGCTCCGACCATGGGCTACAGCCTGGCGGCCGACCCCGCACTGCGCGGTGACGTCAAGCTCCTCAGCGGCAACGCGCCGTCCGGATCGCGCCAGGTGGCGATCGACGCCACCAGCGCCGAGGAGCACGGCATCGCGCTCGGCTCCACGATCAAGGTGCTGTTCGAAGGCCCGGCCCAGGACTTCACCGTGGTCGGAACCGTGGGCTTCGGCAAGGAGAAGAACCTCGGCGGGACCACCGGCGCCTACTTCGACACCGCCACCGCACAACAGGTGCTCGGAGCGCCCGGGTTCTTCGAAGCGATCAACGTCAGCTCCGATTCCGGCGTACCACCGACCGAGCTCGTCCAACGGATCGATGCCGTACTGCCGAACGGCGCGGAAGCCGTCACCGGCGCCACGGTGGTGAAGGAGTCCGCGGACGCGGTGAACGAGGATCTCAAGATCGTCGGCATCCTGTTCATGGTCTTCGCGGGGATCGCTCTGTTCGTCGGTGCCTTCATCATCTGGAACACCTTCACGATGACGATCACCCAGCGAACCCGGGAGATCGCGTTGCTACGCGCGATCGGTGCCACCCGGCGCCAGGTGAACCGGAGCCTGATCGTCGAGGCTCTCCTGCTGGGCGTCCTCGCATCGGCGATCGGGATCGCCCTCGGCCTGTTGGTTGCCAAGGGCCTCAACCTGCTGATGGACGCGGTCGGCTTCAGCCTGCCCAGTACGTCCATGCAGATCGAGCCGCGCACGATCTGGTTGTCCCTGCTGGTCGGCACCTTGGTGACGGTCGTGGCCGCCCTCGTGCCGGCGTACCGGGCCACCAAGGTGCTGCCGGTCGAGGCTCTGCGGGAGGCAGTGCCCGGTGCCGGCAACACGTCGACGAAGCGCATCATCGCGGGCGTCATCGTGACCGGCCTCGGCCTGGCCGGCCTGCTCACCACGTTGTACGGCGATCTGAGCATGCGACTGTTCGGCCCCAGCCTGGCGGCCATCATCGTCGGCGTCCTGATGCTGCTGCCGGCTGCGGCTCGTCCGCTCGCCAAGCTGATCGGTATCCCGTTACGGCTGCGTGGTCTGCCCGGCGATCTGGCCAGGCAGAACGCGATGCGCAATCCGCGCCGTACGTCGTCGACCGCGGCCGCACTCATGGTCGGCCTGACGCTGGTCGTCAGCATGGGCGTGTTCGCCTCGTCGCTGAAGGCCTCGTTCACCGACGTCATCGGCGATTCGACCAATGCCGAGCTGTTCGTGACACCCGCGAGTGCGCAGGCCCCGGGCTACAGCCCCGAGGTGGTCAAGGTCGTCCAAGGCGTCTCCGGCGTCGACACCATCTCGGCCAGCGGCTGGGGACAAGCACGGTTCAACGGCACGGATTCGAGCTACTCCTCCGTCGACCCCGCGACCGCGACAGCGGGCCTGAACCTTCGGTTGTCGTCCGGCTCCGTGTCCAACCTCGGCACCGCTGGAGTCGTGGTGGCACAGAAGGCCGCCACCAGCCACGGGTGGAAGGTCGGCACCGTCATCCACAGCGAGTTCGCCGAGACGGGCAAACACGATCTGCGTGTCGTCGGCATCTATGACAGCAAAGGTTGGATCAGCGACGACTACATCATCAGCATCGCCGCTCAGACCGCGGCGGCCGGTCGGCAACTGATCACCTCCGGCCTGGTCACCCTCGAGGACGGGGCCGACAAACCGACGGTGCAGCGCGCCATCTCCGACGCGCTGGCCGGCCACCCGGACGCCAAGGTGCTCGATCAGTCGGGCTTCGAGAAAGAAGCGAGCGGCTTCATCGACCAGTTGCTCAGTTTCGTCACAGTGATGCTGCTGCTGGCGGTTCTGATCGCGCTGCTCGGCATCGTCAACACGCTGGTGCTGTCGGTTTTCGAGCGCACCCGTGAACTGGGTCTGCTCCGAGCCGTGGGTATGACGCGGGCACAAGTACGGGCGATGGTCCGCTGGGAGTCCGTGGTCATCTCCCTCATCGGCGCACTGGCCGGAGCCGCCCTCGGCATCGGTCTGGGGCTCGCGCTGTCTCAGGCGCTCGCCGACCAGGGCATCAAGTCCATCTCGGTCCCGGGCTTGCAGGTGACGCTCTATGTGGTGCTCGCCGCCGTCGCCGGTGTGCTCGCTGCCGTCGGCCCAGCACGGTCCGCCGCGAAGGTCGACGTACTGAAGGCGGTGGTGGCCGACTGACTTCGCCCTACGCCTGCCGCCACATCCCTGCACGCAGAAAGGTTGCTCAGCATGACCGGAATCGCAAGACCCGTCACCACCACCGAGCCGGACTACTCACAGTCGGCACTTGCCCGGATGGCAGGACCGTTGGCCCTCGTCGCCGGCGTCCTGATGATCGTCGTCGAACTGGCGATCCTGCCCATCGTCGATCGCGACGATCACCAGGGCACCTCGCAGAATCTGATCTATCGCATCAGCGGCGTCGTGTACTTCGTCGCCTTCTGCCTGCTGGTGCTCGTCGCGGTCGCGGCGTACGCGCGGCAGGCCCACAAGGCCGGCCGGCTCGGTCTCGCCGGGATGATCGGGGCCGTCGTCGGGACGATGTTCCTCGGCGGTGACCTGTGGTTCGAGACGTTCTACGTCACGTACGTCGCCGACGTCGCACCTGAGGTCCTGGACAAGGATCCGTCCGGGATGATCGTGATCGGTGCCATCTCCAGCTACCTGCTCTTCGCAGCCGGCTGGGCGTTGTTCGGCATCGCGAGCCTGCGGGCCGGTGTCTTCCCGCGCGCCATCTCCGTGGCCATCCTGATCGGCGGCCTGCTCGGCTTCCAGGCACTCTTGCCGCCGTGGGGCATCGGGCTCGGCCTGGCGATGGTCTGGCTCGGCGTCTGGCTGATCAGAACGCCGGCACCCAGGGAGGCTCCGGCAGCCGTCTCGTGACCGTCACACCGTCTCGCTCGCATCCCCGATGTGAGCGAGACGGGCTGTGCGGCGCCGGACTCCCGCTCACGGTCAGGGCGTAGTTGTAGGCCTGGAAGAGCTTCGCCGGGCTCGGGTCGCCACCGATCACTGGAGCCGACGACTGCTGGGCGAGCGTGCTGCCCAGCGTGGAGGTGGTCGCGGCCCCAGCAGGCGCGGCACCGAGCGCCAGCGCGCCGCCGATCGCCGCCGCGGCCAGAGTGGTTGCCGCGATCCGGGCCGCGCGAAGACGTCGCCGCGAGGCCACCGGCGCACGGTCGGCGGTGTCAGGGGTACGTCGTTGCATGATCAGATTCCTTTCGGACGTGGCGCGACTGGTTCGCGCTGCACACTCAGACCGTCACCCGAGCCGGTGAAATGCCGGCTCAACCCGAACCCAATCCGAATGAAATGACCAGCCCCGAACCCGATCCCCGAGCAGAGGTCGTCTGTGATCCGGAGCTCGTCGCGTGCGCGGCCGTTACCGCAGCCGCGCAGTCAGTTTCGCGAAGCGGATGATAGTCCTGGCCGACTCGTCCGGGCGCGGACCGTTGGTCACCGCGACCACACGACGGTACCGGGCGCGTGCTCGTCACGCGGCTTGAGAACACGCCTGCCGGGAGCGACCGAGTGACCAGCTGTGGCCTGACCGTCTCCGTCCCGTCTTCACCCAGGATCTGTTCGCGACCGCGAGATGCGCCTCGCCGTGAAGGCAGTCCGGCAGAGCCAGCTCGACCTGGTCGGGCTGGCTCTGTGCGGACCGAAGAGCGCGGTGGACAAGTTCCTCAAGGGCTCCCGCAGGCACCCCTAGCGAGGCTCGAAGTACTTCCAGGTCTTGCCGTGATCGGCGCTGGTGATGGCCTGGTTGCCGTTGTACTGCATCCCGTAGACGAACCCGTCGACCCCTGCCAGCTCGCCGAGGTCGGCCGGCGGTGTGACCGCCGCACCGGCACCGGGCCGGAGGAGCTCGCGGTTCTTGCCCTGATAGAGCGCGAGCCCCGTCCCGTTGTCGAAAGCAACGGGAGACGACAGGTACGGGGAGTTCCGGGTGGCCACCGTCGTCCAGTGTTCGCCCCGGTCGGTGGATAACCGCAGCGGCACCAGGTCACCCGTCGTGCCGGGCTTGCTGCCTGGGATCGCCACCATCGTCTTGCCGCCGGGGCTGACACCCAGCTGGCCACCCATCCGCCCCGGGCTGATGACGGAGTGGTCCCAGGTCTTGCCGTGGTCATCGGTCCAGTAGATGTTGCCGACGCCGCTGTTCTTGGCGCCGACCAGCCACCACCGTCCGGTGGTGTCGCGTTGGGGCTGATCGGCGTTGTCGATCCCGGGGATCTGCACCTCTCGCAGAGTGCCGGTCTCCGGATTCAGCGCCCGCAGGGTGCCGTAGGCCAGCAGCACGTCGCCGTCGGTGAACTCGCTGGTCGGCGGAGCCCAGCGCAGCTTCTTCTCGACCCGGCCTTGATCCGTCAGGCCGACCATCACGGACTGGGTCCAGGTCGGATCGCTGCCCTTCATGCTCGTCGGCATCGACAGTGCCAGCACCTCGTCACCGGCCCGCAGAACGAAGTACTGGTTCTTGCGCACTGGCGCGGTGGTCCGCACCCCGTCACGGCTCAGCACCGCGGAGTAGTTCCACGTGTATCCCGGCTGAGGTGACGACCACACCGAGGCCCACCGTGTCGGTGTGGCGAACGCGATGCCGGCAGCGCCCGACTTCTTGTCATGGATCAGCTTCTCGGCGGCCTGGTCGACCGGGATCGACGCCTGGGTGCCGGCGGTCGGCGGCTTCTCGGTGCCGGTCACGTTCCCGAGCGGCAGGACGGCAGCCAGTACTGCGATCGTCACCACCGCGACGAGTCCCGCCCCGGTCAGCGTCTGCCGACGGCGACGGCGACGGATGCCACGGCGCTCCAGAGCCTCGAAGGGCAACGGCTGGACGGTCTCCTGGACGTCCCAGGACAGCTCCTTCAGCTCAGACATGGTTGACCTCCTCGGCGTCGTCGGCGAACTCGTGGACCAGCGGGGCCAGGCCGGCCCTGCCCCGGAAGAGGCGAGCCTTGACCGTCCCCTCCGGAACACCCAGCTGTACGGCGATCTCACGCACCGGCAGATCGACGATGTGGTGCAGCACGATCGCCTCGCGCTGCTCGTAGGGGAGCTGCCGGAGGGCCTCGACCAACGCGACCCGGTCCGCGGACAGCCCGGTGATCGTGGTCTCGGGGACACCGGCGCGGGAGAGCAGCCCGTGGAATCGGGTCGCGCGGCGGTAGCGCCGGCGTACGGCGTTCAGCGCGACTGTGCGCAGCCACGCCTCCGGGTTGTCGAGCTGGGCGAACCGCCGGGGTTTCTCGACCGCCCGGACGAACGCCTCCTGGACGGCGTCCTCGGCCTCGCCCAGGTTCCCGCAGATCGCGAACAGTTGCCCGACCAGCCGCCGGTAACACCCCTCGTACAGCTCGCGCACCCTGTCGCCGTCAGCCATCACCACTCCCCAGATCGGACCCTTTGCCTGCACGAGTCCTGGCGGGAGGATCCGGTTGCATCACCACAGCACGATGTCCGAGAACCGGGGGTCTTCGGACGTGTTGTGGTTCATTGACAGGATGATCGAGGCGTCGGAGGTCGTCATGACGCTTCGTGGGTCAGTGTCCCCGGCGTCCCCGATCATGGAGATGACCAGGGCGATCTGGCCCGGCGATCTGCGCCGGCGAGGAGGCGTTTGAGCTCGTCCGCGCCCTGGTCGTGGAAGATGCTTGGCTCCAGCGCTCCAGCTGACCAACCGGTCGCCGTACGGCGACATGAGCTGACGGCCAGGCGCATGCTGGTGGGATGGCCGGCGCGTGGCGATGCGGGAAGTGCGAAGGGGTGAACGTCCCGGGTCACATTGATGTATCTAATACAACAGCCTGGAGATGGTGTGATGAATCGCGACGAGAAGCAGAGCCCCGATGCTGCGATGCCCGGTCTGACTGTTCAACGTAAAGCCCCTACCCCTTACAGGCCGGGTTGAACGGAACCCTCGAGATCGACACTTCAACAAACTGCCTGGTAGTCCGTAGCCCCATGGGCACTGGCGCCGGCACCAACCGCCTCGTCGACATCGATGTGGCCTGGCCTCCAGGCTGGAGTGTCGCACTCCGTGACGGCACACCCGCCCTGATTGATGCAACAGGACAGCTGGCCGCCCGGCCAGGCGACGAGATAGCCGTCGGCGGAGGCTTCGAAGACACAACCCGAATCGGCGTCGTCTCATGCACAGGCCAAGACCAGGTATTCGAGGCGTACAGGCTCACGCGCACTTGAGCGTACTTGTCGAAACTCGCCGAGGATGCCTCCGTCCTCATGACCCAACACTGCTCACGAACCAGAGTCAGTGATCACAGTCCCGATCGCTCAAAGAGGATAGGAATACCGCACACTTCGAATATGCACCGGTTGCCAGTCATTGATGTATCTAATAAAACCGCCTGGAGATGGTCTGATGGACCGCGACGCGAAGCAGAGCCCCGATGCTGCGATGCCCGGGATGACTGTTCAACGCGAGGCCCCTACCGTGTCGTTACAGGCTCAGTTGATTGGAACCCTCGGGATCGACACGTCAACAAACTGCCTGGTGGTTCGTACCCTGATGACCAATCGTGCCGGCACCGACGACCTCGTCGACATCGATGTCGCCTGGCCTCCAGGCTGGAGCGTCGCACTCCGTGACGGCACACCCGCCCTGATCGATGCAACAGGACAGCTGGCCTGCCGGCCCGGCGACGAGATAGCCGTCGGTGGAGGTTTCGAAGACACAACCTCAATCGGCGTCGTCTCATGCACAGGCCAAGGTCGGGTATTCGAGGCGTACAGGCTCAGGCGCATTTGAGCGTACTTGTCGAAGCTCGACGAGGATGCCCCCGTCGTCCTCATGACCCAACACTGCTCACGAACCAGAGTCTGTGATCACAGTTCCCGATCGCCCAAAGAGGACGGGGATGCCGCACACTTCGAATATGCACCGGTTGCCGGTTCTGCCCGCTGCGCGCCCCTGCCGACGGCGTCGACCAGGTCGTCGTGGTGTGTGGCCGCCGTTGGGCAGTCGGCCGATCCGCGAGCGGTGAGGCGAGCCGATGCCCCCGGTGCGGCGGCCCGACCCCGACGCGGTCCGGCTGCCGCCGGCTCTGGTCGGGCCGGTCGACGTCGAGCCCACCCGCGCGGTCGAGGAGATCCCCGGCCCGAACGAGCTGCCCGGCGGCAGCCGCTACGAACCGAAGTTCCACGACGGGCTAGAAACCTGGCGACCGGCGAGGCACGGATCTGCCGATGCGCGCTCGTTCTTGCACGCGCTTGTGGGAGTCGGTGATGCCTGCTGAACTGTGCTTGTGGAGGCCGGGACGGGTCGGCGAACAGCAGACGAACCGCATTGGGCCGGGCACGACGGCGGCACTCCGCTGGTTCTCGCCGACTTGCCGCGGATGACGCCGCGACGCGTGCGGGAGCCGGCGGTGGCGCTTTTGCGTGTGGCGCGCGGTCGCGAGGGGATGGCGAGCGCGGTTGAGCGGTGAACAGTTGCGCGTGCTGGCCGAGGAGCAGGCGGCGCTGCGGCGGGTCGCGACGCTGGTGGCGCGCGGGGTGCCGCCGGAGGAGTTGTTCGCGGCTGTGGTCGAGGAGGCCGGGAGGCTGTTTTCGGTCGAATACGTGGCCATGGGTCGCTATGAGCCCGACGGCACGTTGACCATCGTGGCCGGCTCGGTCCTGGCAGGCGGCCACTTCCCCGTAGGCAGCCAGTGGCCCCTTGGCGGGAAGAACCTCGGCACGCTCGTTTTCGAGACCGGCCGTCCGGCCCGGCTCAGCCTTGCCGACGTCTCCGGCCCGATTGGTGCAATCCGGCCGGAGGGGATCGGCAGCGGCGTCGGGACGCCGGTCATCGTCGAGGGCCGCCTCTGGGGTCTGCTGATCGCGGGCGGGACGCCGGAGCAGCCGCTGCCGGCGGACATCGAGGCGCGCCTGGCCAACTTCACCGAGCTGATGGCGACTGCGATCGCGAACGCGCAGAGCCGCGCCGAGCTGATCGCCTCGCGGGCGCGGATCGTCGCCACCGCCGATCAGACGCGAAGGCGAATCGAGCGCGATCTGCACGACGGCATCCAGCAGCAGCTCGTCTCGCTCGGGTTCGAGCTGCGCGCGGCGCAGGCGACTGTGCCCCCGCAGCTCAGCGAGCTCGAAAGTGCGCTGGCGCGCGTCGCCGACGGCCTCAGCAGGGTGTTCGACGAGTTGCGTGAGATCTCCCACGGCATTCACCCCGCGATCCTGTCCGAGGGCGGACTGAAGCCGGCACTCAATGCGCTCCGGCGCCGTTCGGCGGTACCGGTCGAGCTCGACCTGCACGCCGAGCTACGGCTGCCAGACCCAGTCGAGGTTGCCGCGTACTACGTGGTGTCAGAAGCGTTGACCAACGCCGCCAAACACGCGCACGCATCCGTCGTGCACGTCGAAGTCGTCACCCACGACGCGACCTTGCAACTGGCGATCCGGGACGACGGCATCGGCGGAGCCGACCCCGGCCAAGGGTCCGGACTGCTCGGGCTCAGCGATCGAATCGAAGCGCTCGGCGGCACTCTGCAGGTCACCAGCCCCGCCGGCAACGGCACCACGGTGCAGGTCAAGATCCCACTCGAAGGCCCGGGCAGCACAGTGTCGCCCGAGCCGTAGCGCCGGTTCCATCACCCACCACGCAACGCGGCTCGACGATGGTGCCTCGCTCCGTGCGGGCTGGCCGGCACACCTCACGAAAGGCGGAGGCCGCCGCCTTCTGAACCCGTCTCTAAGCATGCAATGGCTGCTTCGACCACCATCGCCAACAAGTACCCGCGATGCGGTCGTGCCTAGATGAGTGCGTTGATCACACGCCGGAACGTGAGCCCTCACGGGGCACGCATCGCGTCCTCGACTGAAGTCGACAGTTCAGCGAGGTGCGGAGGATCTGGTGTTGGCGAACTCCCTGACACGCTCTACCCGACGCGCGCGTGATCGATGAACGCGGTCAACGCGTCCACAGTTGCGTCGGGCTGCTCGTCGGGAATGAAGTGCCCGGCTTCCGGGATGACGACGCCGGTCACGTTCTCTGCCCAGGGGCTGATGGAGGCGGCCATGTCGTGCATCGAGCCGTGGGAGCTGGAGATTCCCAGGACCGGGATGGTCAAGTGCCCTCGGGCGAGAGCGTCCTGGTTTTTGCGCGCTGATTCCGCGGCGTCGCGGAAGTAGGCGAGAGACGCTCGGAGCCCTCCCTCGGCTGCGATAGAGGCGGCGTAGTGGTCGATATCGGCGCTGTCGAACGTGGTCGGGGACAGTGTCTTCACCCTCAAGAACCAGCCCACGTAGTCACGCTCGCGGCCGTTGATCAGCGTCTCGGGCAGTTCGGGCACCAGGTGGAATGCCAGATGGAAGGTCTTCCAGGCCAGTTCGGGATCCGTTGGGATGGCGTCCGGGAGGCCCATTCCGGGGATGCCGGCGTCGAGCAGGGCGACGCCGTGCAGGCGGTCTTGGTACCTCACGGCGAGCGAGAAGGCGACGTTGGCCCCGATGTCGTGGCCGACGAGCCAGTACTTCGGCACGTTGAGCGCGGTCAGCGCGGCCTGGACGCGCCAAGCGACCGTGTGAGTGTCGTAGCCCCCTTGGGGACGATCGGAGTTGCCCTGTCCCGGCATGTCGAGCGCGATCACGTGGAAGCGCTCGGCGAGGCGCGGCATCGCCTTGTGCCAAGCCCACCAGGTCTGCGGGAATCCGGCGAGCAGCACGACGGTGGGGCCGCTCGACCGACCGCTTTCCACGGCGTGAAGCCGGATACCTTCTGCGTCGACCCAGCGGTGGGCGAAGCCCGCGAGGTCGCGCAGCGGCAGCCCGGGAACGCGGTTCTGGTCGGGAGAGTCGGTCATGCCTCGAATCTACAAAGACTCGCTCTACCTGCGCTGCCTGGACCGCTACACCGTCCGGTATGGAGACACGCACGAACAGGCGCTTTCCTCCGGGGCATGCTGGAAGCGATGGGCCTGGAGGCGTTCGCCGCGCCGGCCAGGCGCGAGCTGCGGGCCACCGGCGTGACCGCCCGCCAAGCGCACCCACTCGCGACGAGAAGCTGACGGCGCAGGAGGCCCAGATCGCCCGGCTGGCCCGCGAGGGGCTGTCGAATCCCGAGATCGGCGCCCGGCTGTTCCTCAGCCCGCGCACAGTCCAGTACCACCTGGGCAAGGTCTTCACCAAGCTCGGCATCGGCTCGCGCAGCCAGCTGGACCACATCCCGTCGGGCGGCCGGACCGCCGGGCAGTCTCGCTAGCCACCGGCCAGCCAGGATCTCAGGCGGCATGCCTGTTAGGCCACGGACTGGCCACCCGCAACTGTGAACTGGCGGATACGAACGCAGCCCGCCCGGCATGACGATGGCAACGGAGAGCCGCGGGCCGGCATGCGCTCGATTGGTAGGACGTACCCGGCCAATGACTGCGGCGCCACCGGCAGACCATGAGGACAGACGGAGAAGGAGCGCGGCAACGGGGAGATCGTCTCGATCGTCGACGTCATGTATGAGCAGCACGAGGCCATCCACCACGGCCTTCTGCAGGTGGCGGCGGGAGTGGAGTCGTGGCGCGACAGCGCGTCGGCCGAAACGCGCGATGCCCTGGCCGTCGCCGTCGGCCAGCTCCTTCCAGTGATGAAGGAGCACCTGGACCTCGAGGAAGAACGGGTGGTGCCGCTCATCGAGAAGTACATCACCGCAGCCGAGTACGCCCTCCTGCCCGCGTGACGGACTCACCTCAGCGTTGACACCTGATCAGCGCTTTCGTCGGCATCCGGAGGCGCGACCTCCGTCTATCCGGGTCCTGACGTCTCACACACGACCGCGTGGCCTTGCCAGTGAGCGAGGACGTTCTCCGCGACGTCGTCGATCGTGCTGCCAGCTGTGCTGACTGAGTAGTCGCTGACGTCGTCAGCGACGAGCTGAGCCGACAGCTCCGATGCGCGGGCGACGAGCCTGGCCAAATCGGTACCGCTCTCGCGTGCGCGATGATGAATGCGTTGTGCGAGTTCGGCGTCTGGAGCGTCGAGGCGGCAGATCACCACTGGGCCCCCGATGGCCTGCTCGAGTTGTCGCCTCTCGCCCAGGCTCTCGACAACACCCGCGACGATGAGGCGACGACTGCCGGCTCGGACATAGTTCGACCACACCGCCGCCAGGTTGGTCGCCTTCAGGCGCGACTGGTGCGGGTCGTCGTCGGGGGCCGGCCAGGCAGCCCCGAGCAGGTCGAGGTCTGCGAACGCAGGGTCCAGCCCGAGATCGGTACAGCGATCGAAGACCCGCCATCCGACGGAGGTCTTACCGACCCCTGGCGGGCCCGAGAGCACGAGGGCAGTTGGCGCTTGCACCTGACCGATGATGCCGCCCAGCGCCTGTGCATGACAAAGCGATTCTGCCAACCGAGCGTCAACATCAGTGAGTGCAGCTCGATCAGGACCGTCGGCCCGCCGATCTGCGTGACGCGGACGTCCTTCAGGCGCCGGTCGTGGCCGTCCAGCCGGCTGTGCTGCACGGCCCAGTCCAGGACGTAGTCCGCGACCTCCTCCCACCCCTTCTGCGCGGGCAGCAGGTGCGGCATGCCTTCGTATTCCTTGATCTCGGTGATGGTCTTCGACGACTTGTAGTGCTTGGCGTTGGACCGCTGCACGCTCGGCGGCATGAGGTGGTCCTCGCTGCCGGAGACGAACAGCAGCGGCGGCCGGTTGTCGTTGTGGTAGTCGACGTGGACGTCCTGCGGGCCGGGCTCGAAGTTCGCCAGCACGCTGTTCCAGAAGATCCGCCCGGAGGCCGGGACGTGGTACCGCTGGTAGAGCTCGAGGGACTCTTCCTCGGTGAAGGTGTTCGCGAACGTGTACTTCCACTGCTCGGGCGTCAGGCCGACGGCCTTGTGCCGGTTCGCCGGGTTCTTCAGCACCGGGAACGTCGCCTTGACCTGGGACAGCGGGGTGACGAGCACGCCCTCGGTCGGCGCGGAGTTGAGCGCCACGCCCGCGACGCCGAATCCGTGGTCCAGCAGGACCTGCGTGAACGCACCGCCCGCGGAGTGGCCGATGATGATCGGCGGCTCGTCGAGGGCGCCGACCACCGACTCCAGGTGCGAGATGATCGCCGGGGCCGTCACCTCCTCGATCGGCGTCGGGTCGGCGTTGAGTGCCTCGACCTCCACCTCGAACCCCGGGTAGGCGGGCGCGATGACGTGGTAGCCGGCCTGCTGGTAGCGGTCGATCCAGTGTTCCCAGCTGCGCGGGGTCACCCAGAAGCCGTGGACGAGAACGATGGTCTTCATGAGGGAGCGTCCTTTCCGCCGAGGTGGTCGTGCGTTACACCTCTTCGACCGAACAGCCCGGCGAGATGTGACAGGAACGAGTCAGGCGGCCTTGGCTGCAACGATCGGTCGATCGGGGCTTAGGCTGTGGCGTACCGCTGATCTCGACGCTCAGGGCCTGCCGGACCTGTGGGCGACGGGGTGCGGCACACCTGCGCGGCTCTGGTCGCCGTTCGACGCCAGGAGGAGTCATGGCCAACGATCGCAACGGCTTTGAGACGGACGTCAAGCCCTTGTTCCGCGAAACCGACCGCGAATCGATGCTGACGCACTTCGACCTCTGGTCATACGACGACGTCAGCCAGCATGCCGATGCCATCCTCGCGCGCCTCCGAGATGGCAGCATGCCCTGCGACGGCTCCTGGCCCCAGGCGCAGATCGACCTCTTCCAACGGTGGGCCGACAATGGGAAGCCGCAATGACCGCTGAATCGGCGCGAGTACGTCGCCTCGATCTCAGCCAGTACGCCGTACAGCGCGGGCCGATTCTCCACGGAGACATGGTCGGGCGCTGGTAGGTGAGTCCTCATGACCAGGATCTGGTGATCGTTGTGCTAGCAGGTCCGGCCGGTCGACAGTAGCCGGAGCTCTCGGGCGCGCTGTATGGCCGAGGAGCGATCCCGGGCCTGGAGCTTGGCGTAGATGTTGCGGATGTGCGTGTTGACCGTGTGCACCGAGACGGACAGCTCGCTGGCGATCTCGGGTCTGGTGAGGTTGGTCGGCAGATAGCGCAGCACCCTGAGTTCGCTCGGGCTGAGCTCCTCGACCAGCGGCGATGGGGGGTGGTGTTTGGCTGCCAGGGATGAGCCGTGCAGGAGGTCGAGGATGTCGGCGAGCAGCGCGGCGTGAGCCGTTTCGTGCCGCGGCAGCGCCTCGAGTAGGTCCCGTGAGCCGGTCATCGCGAACGGCAGGACCAGCCGGTCGGGCTCGGCGAGGCCGAGGGCGCGTTCGGCGGCCTCGTTCGCCGCTCGCTGGTCACCGAGCTCCCGGTGGGCGAGCCCGGCTAGCAGATGGGTCTCGACGATTGTGGCGTCACCGGCGACGGGTGCTCTGCCGTCCAGAACATCCTGTACCGCGGCGAGAGCCGCCGCCGGGTTGCCTTCGGCGAGGCAGATCACCGCGCGGGCATTGCCGATTTCGCCCGACCTGGTCCGCTCGGCATCGAGTGCGGCGAGGGAAGCGCGGGCCTCACCGGGCAGCCCGATGCGGGCTTGGGTGGCCAGCATCCAGCCGGTCACCCGGCTCGCCAGAGCATGCGATGCCTCTAGCTGCGATTGCAGGTGTTCGGCCGCGCTGAACTCCTCGAGCGCCTCGTGATGCCGGCCGCGACCGGCCTGCAGCATGCCGCTCACAATGTGCACCAGCAGCCTGCCGCCCGGCCCGGCATCTCGTCGCAGGGCCGTTGCGGTGCGCTGCAGCCATCGCTCACCTTCGTCGAATTCACCCGTAAAGACCAGGTTGCCGGCCAGCGTGACGAGCGCAGGCGCGACGATGGGCTCCGCGCCCCAGCCATACCGTTCAGCGAGCGCTATCGCCTCCTGGCAGCGCTGCCGGTTGGCGGCGAACGGGCGGACCCTCGACGCGAAACCAAGCTGCGCGAGGCAGCCGACCTCGAGATAGGGCCGGCCGATTCTCCGGGCCAAGACGGCGCCCTCCCGCAGGTGGCGCTCAGCATCTTCAAGGCCCAGGGCCCACGCCTCGACGATGCCCAGGTTGTACAGCGCCACTGCGCGGAGGTCGTTGCCGAGCGTGATGTCCAGGCCGGATTGTCCGGTGACCGGGGTAGCGAGGAATCTGACCTGCTCGATGACGTCGGTCAGGTGACCGCGCCGCCGGGCCAACGACAGCTTCTGCGAGGCGATCGCAACTCCGATGCGGTGCCGGCGATCCGGCGGTGTCGTCTCGGCGTACTTCTCGGCGATCGCCAAGTGGGCGGCGGCCTCATCCAGGCGTCCCTCGACCAGGTCATCCCCTACACACACCAAGGCCAGCTCGGGGTGATCCTCACCCGGTGGGAAGGCCCGTACCAGCGCCTGCATGGTCTGCGCCTGCCCGTCGAGCGTCAAGCTGAACGAATGGTCGGCGAGCAGCCGGGCCGCATCAGCCCAGTCGCCCGCCGCTTGCAGATGCCGAACGGCGTCGACCACCTGGCCTTGCCGGGTGAACCACTCGGCGGCACGTCGGTGCAGCTGCGGTACTTCCGCGGGCAGGGTTCGTCGCACCTCCAGCCGGAGCAGATCTCCGAACAGTTGGTGGTAGCGGAACCACGACCGCTCGGGGTCGAGCGAAACGACGAACGCGTTCGCGTCCTCGAGGTCCAGCAGGATCCGCTCCGAGCCGGGCCGGCCGGTCAGCAGGTCTGCCAGTTCGCCGTTGACCCGATCGAGCAGCGACGTACGCAGCAGCAGATCCTGGACGTTGTCGGGCTGGCGTTCGAGCATCTCCGCTATCAGATACTCCGACACGGTGCGGTCGCTGCCGGAGAACTCCGCGACGAAACGCTCCGGATCGGGGTGGCCGGTCAGCGAGATCGCCGCCAGCCGCAGGCCTGCGGCCCACCCCTCCGTCCGCCGATACAGCAGCGCTACTCCCGCCTCGGACAGGGAGATCCCCGAGGCATCCAGAAGCTCCCGCGTTTCGCGCTCGGAGAAGCGCAGATCCGCCGCCCGGATCTCAGCCAGCTCTCCGGCCAGGCGCAGCCGATGCAGACGCAGCCGCAGATCGCGTCGCGTAGCGAGCACCGCATGGACGTCGTCGGGAAGGTTTGTCAGCAACCGGGTGAGCTGGTCGAGCGCATCCGGCGAGTTGAGCTCGTGCAGATCATCGATCACCAGGATGACGCCACCGGGTTGGCCGGCGAGCTCCGACAGCACTCGGTCGGTCATCGCCGGTCCATCGAACTCCGGCGTCGCTGCTTGCGCGTCGGCGTCGCCGGTTGCGCCGAGCGCCTCACGGACCGCGCCGAGCAGGGCGAGCCAAAACTGCTGGGCATCGTGCTGGTCGCGTTGCACCTGGACGACCGCGACCCGGTGCCGCCGGCCCGGACGGTCAACCCAGGCGCGCAGCAGCGACGTCTTTCCGCCGCCGGCCGGAGCCGAGATGATCGTCACCTTCCTCGCCGCCGCGCGATCCAACGCGGCGAGAAGCTCACCCCGCTCGACCAGCCGGGAAACTGCTTGATCCACCGTCGGCCTGCCTAGGTACCCGCGCCGGACGCCTGCCGTCGGCGACCACAGTCCTCTCGCTACCAGGCCCGCGTCGGTCCTGTCAACGCCGTGAAATCGGTGCCACGGTCGCGCTAATCGCCAGGATCCGGTGAGCGCTGTTCACCTGGTCTGGGCAAGTATCGAAGGCATGACCACAGAACTTGTTCTCAACAACGGAGTCTCGATCCCCGCACTCGGGCTGGGCGTCTTCCAGAGCCCGCCGGAAGAGACCGCGGCAGCGGTCCAGACCGCGCTCAAGATCGGCTATCGGCACATCGACACCGCGGCCGTCTACGGCAACGAGCGCCAGGTCGGCGAGGGCATCCGCCGCTCCGGAGTCGACCGCGCCCAGGTGTTCATCGAAACCAAGGTGTGGGTCAGCGACTACGGCTACGACCAGACCCTCCACGCCTTCGAGAAGGCGGCCCGCAAACTGGGCGTCGACCAGCTCGACCTGCTCATCCTCCACCAGCCGGCGCCCGACCGGTTCGACAAGACTGTTGCGGCCTACAAGGCGCTCGAGACGCTGCTGGCCAACGGCAAGGTCCGAGCAATAGGCGTCAGCAACTTCAAGCGCCACCACCTGGACGATCTCCTCGGGCGCACCGACGTCATCCCGGCGGTGAATCAGGTCGAGCTGCACCCCTACTTCGCCCAGACCGACGTCCGGGCCGCCGATGCCGAACAGGGCATCCTCACGCAGGCCTGGTCGCCCATCGGCGGCATTACGTTCTACCCAGGCTACGGCGAGGGCCGCAAGAACGTTCAGGACGACCCGACCATCGCGGCGATCGCCGCCGAGCACTCCAAGACTCCCGCCCAAGTGATGCTGCGCTGGCACCTTCAAGAGGGCCGCTCGGCGATCCCGAAGTCGACCAATCCGGGCCGTATCGAGGAGAACTTCAACGTCTTCGACTTCGAACTGACCGAAGAGCAGCTGGCGAACATCGACGCGCTCGACACAGGAGCCCGTAGCGGACCCGACCCCGACATTCCCCGCCCCGAGGTGTTCGACTGGGTGATTCCGGAGACCTGACAGGTCGAGGAGAGCTCCCGCTTCACCTAACGATTGTCGCCGCTGCCGCCGAGCATTGCTCGTTTCTGCCTGTCAGCAAGCTTCGCAATGTTGAGTTGAGCAACATCCTCAAGCGAGATATCGAAGTAGTCCGCAATGACAGCGACATACCACAGCGTGTCACCGAGTTCTTTGGTAAGATCCCCGATGTCCCACTGAGAAAAGTCGCTGTCTTTGTCGCGCACGATCTTCTTGGCTTTCTCGGCGATCTCACCTGTCTCACCCACAAGCCCGAGCAGAAGGTGGAACAGCTCGTTGAATTTCTCCTTCGGTGCAGCTGTGCGAAGAGCTGCCTGTTGATAGTCGTTCATATCCATGGCGCAACTATAGGCCGCCAACGACCGGCGACCACCGAGAACATAAAGACCACACATGACCTGTGGCTCCCTCATCTCTCGATCCCGTCAGATGTCCGGGCTTGGCATCGAGGTGCCGGCGGAGAGGGCCGGCCCGACCGGAACTATTCGCCGGTCGCGCCGTCGATGGCTTCGCGGAGGAGGTCCGCATGTCCCACGTGGCGGGCGTACTCCTCGATCACATGCTCCAGGACGAACCGCGCGTCTGTGTCGCCGAACTCCGGGTTCGCCACGATGCGCGTGAGGTCCACAGTGACCTTCGCGAACACCTCCCGCGACTCTCCACACGCCGCCAGATAGTCCGCGTAGACATCCTTGGCCGGCGTGGGATCCGCCTCGTCGAACCACTCGTCACCGTCAGCCGTGAGATAGCTCCGATAGGAGAAAAAGGCAGGCGTCGTGTCCGCAAGGCGCAGTTGAAACCAGTTGCGCTCGACCCCCTGCAGATGACGCATCAGCCCCAGCAGGGTCAACTCCGACGACGGCAGAGGCCGTTGCCGTAGCTGTGCCTCCGACAGGCCCTCGCACTTCCACAAGAAGGTCGCTCGGTGGTAGTCGAGGTTCGAGGCGATCACCTCCAACCACGATCCCGACAACCTGCGCTCGGGCCTGACGATCTTCTCGATCACGATGTCGCTCACTCGGTAGACCTCCATAGTCGACTGTCGCCTACCTCTCCGATGCGTCAACGTATCGCCAATCGACAAGCTGAGGAAACAATTTCACCGCGCAGAAGATCGCCACCTTCGACCCAGGTCGGCAGGTGGCTCATATGCGACCGGGCCACACTGCGACGATGGTCGAGTCGCACGTGCCGATCAAGGGTGACGTGGCTCAGGTCCGTCTCCCGGCAACGACCGGGAGACGGACCTGAGGTCTATTTCGCCTTGGGTGTGGCCGAATAGCAGAGGTCCCCTTCGCATCCAGCCTGAACGTCGGAGTTGTGGACGCCCATCACCACCGCGCCGCCGGTGTCGCTATCGCCGATCTGGGCGTTGACGTTGCCCTTGCCGCCGATGACGACATTGGAATCGTCGTAGGTGACGATGTTCCGGTTGCCTTGAGAGCGGATGGAGACGTCGTCGTAGCCGTCGGCGCCGACAACCAGGCTCTCGCGACCAGTTGCGGTCGAGGCTCCCTCGTCGGTGACCTGAGCAGAGGTGGCGCCCTGAGGCTGACGGGATTTCGTGCTCCCATCCTCTGCTGCCTCGTCGTTGCCCTGCGCATCCTCGTCGTCCGAGCTGCTCGTCGACTGCGCTGTGTCGCCGGAGACCTTCTTCGCTGCGCCGCTGGAGGCCTTCTTCGCTGCGCCGCTGGAGGCCTTCTTCGCTGCGCCGCCGGAGGTCTTCACCGCGCCGCTGGAGGTCTTCTTCGGCGCGTTGTCCGCGGCGACCTGTGGAGCGGCCTCCTTGGTCGCGGTGGCTTGGGCGCCCTCTCCAGCGGTGCTCTCTTCCTCGGCCTCGTCATCGGAACCCTCATCGTCCCCTTCGCCGTCGCCCGAGTTTCCGGACCTGACCCGTGAGCCGGTGACGTCAACAACGTTCAGTCCGCTCGAGTCGGTATCACCGGTGTTGGCGTTGATCTGGCCGTTGCGGGCGATGAAGACATTCGAGTCGTCGTACGTCACGATCTGGTCGTCGCCAAGAACGCTGACCGAGTGGTCCTCGAACCCGCTGACGGCGATGCTTCGGCCGTCCGCCCCTCCCTGCGGCACGATGCTGAGGAACGATGCGTTCGCGAGTGACGACGCAGCCGGCGCGTCTGTCCGTCGGGTCGAATCGCCGGACTGGAGAGTTGAACTCCCCACGCCGAGCGCGACGACGCCGCTGGAATCCGTCTGGCCGGTGTTGCCGATCAGGTGTCCGTTGGCGCCGATGTAGACGATCGAGCCATCAGTCGCCAGCACCTGATAGCCATTCCCACCCGACGACGGCACACCCCCAGCCGACGGTGTGGCAGTCGCTGAACGACTCGGCGTACGCATGGCCGGATCTGGCTGGCGCGTCCGATCCTGCTGCTGACGGCTGTCGGCCGCACTTGGAGGGCGACTCGGGGAGGGAGGTGGCGGTGCCGACCAAGAGGCTCCCGTCTGGCCCCGTCGAGTCGGGCCCGTCGAATCCAGCATGCTGCCGGGCGCGAGGTCGGTGCCGTTGACGGTGTGTCCCGTTCGTGCGCCTTTGCTTCGTCGCTTGTTGTGTGACGGAGTCTGCTTCGCAGGGTCAACGACGATTGTCAGGTTGATGGGGGCCGGCTCGGCTGGGACGGTCGTCAGGTTGATCGGCGGAGCGACGTCGGCTCGAGCGCTGGGAACCGCGGCAGAGCTCGATGTAGGTGTGGTCGACGCCCCATCATTCAACACGTCTTGAAGCACCCAACCCCCTAGCCCGGCGACGGCGAGGGCTAGGGCGAATGTTCCGTATCTCGGTGCATCCATCTGATTTCCTTTCTCGTTCTTGGAGATCGAGACCGCGGTGCGCCACCCACAGACGACTACTTCTGTTGGCGTCGCACCGGCTCCATCACTCTTGCGCCGCAGGGATCCTGGTGGCCCAGGGAAGGCCTCGGGGATGACGACGGGCGCTCCACGGGGATGGACGGATCCAGGCCCCTGGGATGTGGGCTCTGCCACACACCGGGTGACTTCCCAGCACTTCGGCAGCGCGCGGTGAAGCTCCCTCACGGAGGGATATCGACCTTGGCAAAGGTGTTCACCAGGCTCGGCATCACGTGCGCGGGCAGTTTCTCGACGCGTTGCCCAAGCCCAGCGGTCCAGCCTCTGACCTGGCCGGACTGTTGATCCCGAGGGCGGACCGCAGCGGTTGCGGGGACTGTCGGTCACTGCCAACGGGCCTCAGACCCCGGGGTCTGCTCCCCGTGGTTGGCCCGGGGGTACCTCCCTACCCTCGTGGGAAGGTAGCGATTACGCCCGTCACGATCGCAGGTGTTCGGTGGCCTAGGCTTGCTCGTATCGGCGAGACTTGCAGTTGAGCGGCAGGACATCGACTATGAGCGTCTCCAGCGAGGGTCCCGGACCGGGGCTGCAGTTCACTCCGCCCGACTGCCACAGTGACCCTTAGGCGGAACGTGGTGGTGAGCCGTTCTCCAGGTACGTGGTCGAGCCTCGGGTGCTGAGCGCGGCCATGACTCGGGCGAATTGTTCGGTGTCCAGTAGTTGCTGGGCCTCGTCGAGGGTGGCGAATCTGAAGCTCTTCACCTCGGTTGGATCGGTCACGATGCGGTCGATGTCGGCTGGTGTCAGGACGCCGCCGTCGAAGAGGAAGGCGACGATCTCGGTGAAGTCGCCGGAATGGGATATCCAGTCCACGGCGAGCAGGTCGCCGGGCTCCACGGGCAGGCCTATCTCCTCCCGGACCTCGCGCTGCGCGGCGAGCCGTGGCGACTCGTCGCGTTCGACCCCGCCGCCGGGAAGGTCCCAGGTCGGCTTGTACGGCGGCTCGAGTAGGAGCAACCGGCCTGCTTGATCCGTGAACACGCAGTCGGCAGCCATCCGTTTGGTGGGTTGTCTCGCGGTGAAGTGAGCCACGGTGCGAGCCAACCACATGTGCTACCCGCAGTACGCCTTCAGGAGCACGCTGCGCATGGCTTGCATGATGGGGTGGTCGTGGGGGAGGCCGTCTATGTTGACGGCCACGACGACCTGGCGGCTGCCGTCGCGGCGGTTCCAGACTGCGTCCGTGTAGCCGGGAATCTCCGAGTCGTGACCCCAGGCGTCACCGCAAGGGAATGTCTCTCTGAGCAGACCAAGACCCCAGCCCCCGCCGGGAATTCCCGAGTCGATGGACCCTGGCGGGTCGGTGGCGACGGGGTCGATGGTTTGCATGGCCTTCAGAAGGCCGGGCTTCAGCAAGCGGCCGCGGAGCAGCGCGCGATAGAAGCGGACGAGGTCGTCGGCGTTGGACAGGATCGCGCCGGAAGCGCCGAGCAGGGTTGGGCTGAGCGCCGTGAAGTCGGTCGGCTCGGGTTCGAAGAGCAGCCAGTAGCCGTGGGTGTACGAGCCAGGGATCCGTGACGAGGTCGGGTACGACGTGTGGTCGAGCCCGAGTGGCCGGAAGATGCGTTGGCGCAGTTCGGTCCCGATCGACTTACCGGTCGCCGCCTCGACGATCATCGCGAGCAGGAGATAGTTGGTGTTCGAGTACGCCCAGCCGGTTCCTGGTGCGAAGAGCGGGCCGTGCTCGGCCGCGATTCTGACCCCCTCGTGCGGGTCGAAGATCAAGGTCAGATCTCCTTCGAGATAAGGGGCGAAGACCCTGTCGTCCTGGGCGTAGTCGTAGATGCCGCTGGTGTGGTTGAGCAGCTGGCGGATCGTGATCCCCGCGCCGTTGGGGAACACTCCCGGGAGCCACTGCTCGACGGTGTCGTTGAGCCTGAGCACTCGCTGGCCGACCAACTGGAGGACCACGGTGGCCGTGAACGACTTCGTGACGCCACCGATCCGCGACTTGTCACCGACCCGGATCGGCCTAAGTGGCGCGAGGTTGCCGTACCCGCTGGAGAAGCGGTACGTGCGATCACCGAGCCGTACCAGTGCGACCGCACCCGGCGCTCCGGCGGCAACGACCTGATCGAGCGCGGTCTGGATGCCTGGCGGCGGGTGACCGGCCGACGACCGTGCTGATGCGGCTGATGTGGGTGCGACTGCCGCCGAGACGGCCGGTGCCGTCGCCAGGCTGGCCGCGGTGGCGAGTGCGATGATCACCATCCATCGGCCACGCCGCGGCCCGGCTGACTTGTCCGCTGAGGACGACGAGGATGACATCGCTGGGCTCCTTACGTTTGGGGTCGACGCAGTGACGCGGATCGGGTGGCCGAGTCGGTGGGATCGGCTACTGAACGGCGGTCCGCCGGGTCGCGATGGTCACCACGATGACCGCGATTCCGAGGAGCAGCAGTACGCCGCCCGCGACGAGCGCGCCGATGGCGACGGGCTAGGACGACCGGCAGTCGTGCTGCCGATGCTGACGTCGGCGTCGACGCCCGGGGATCCGTCGGCGTTCATGACCACGACGGACCAGTTGCCGTCGGCAACGTCCCAGCTGAGGGTGCGTGGGCCGGTTCCGGTGTCGGATGCGACCCAGAAGGTTTGCGCGGTGGGATCGGCCGGCAGGTTTGCCGCCCGGACGCGGCACGTAGCGTGACCTTGAACGGGTCGACGTCGAAGTCCGCGACCTCGGTGTGGCCGACGCCGTCGAGATACTTGGCTACGTCGCCGGCCGGGCCGATGCCGATGAACAGCGGTGTCTCCGCGTTCCTCGACTCGATCGTGATCCGGACGTCGCCGAGCAGATCATTGGCGTAGATCGCGTCGGGACCGGTGACGTCGACGTCGAGTGACGGAGCGGACAACGCGAACGTGTCCGTGGTGAGGCGTTCGGGACCAGCCGTGTGATAGCCGTCAGCGTCGCGTTGCTGCGTGGGCCCACAGCCCGATCCCGCCGCCGATCAGCAGGCTGCCGCCGAGCAAGACGAGTACGGTGCCGAGGATGACCAGGACAGTGCGCCAGGCACTCCAGGAACGGCGTACCGGTGCGACAGGACCCGGGAGCAGGCGGTCGGTGGTGGTCATGAGACGGCCTCGGTGACGTCGGCCGGTTGGGCGTTCTGATCATCCAGACACCCAGCCAGATCATCGCCAAGCCCGAGTGGGATGCCGAACGGCGGCAGCAGCGACTGGAAGCCGAGCAGTCCGCCGATCACGATGGCCACGCAGATCGCGCGTGGGAAGACACCGGCGCGCAGGCTCGAGATGCCGAACAGCGCCCAGCCGATCGCGAACAGCAGATAGCTCGAGACGGCGCCGATCACGATGCAGACCCGACGGATCGGCATCGAGAACAGCAGGTGCGATGTCGGCGAGATAGGTGACGTAGAACGTCTCGAACCACAGGTCACCGCCGAGGGACATCGTGCCCACCATCGCGGCGATCACGCCCACGACGCCGAAGCCGGCCGGCCTTGTCCGCCTGCCAGCGGTACGCCGCGACCACGGCGAGCATCAGCAGACAGAAGGCCACGAAGTACACCACTGCCGCTGACCCGGTACACGAGTTGGTCGACGTACCCACATGATCGTCGCGATCGACGATCGGGAAGATCACCAGCTCGACCACGACCATCAACGTGCCGGCTGCCAAGGCAAGCGGACCTGCCAGCCGGGCAAGTGGTGCGCGGGAAGCGCGGAGGTTGGTGCTTGATCGATGGTGTCTGTGATGCATCCAGTCTTGTCATGCTGGACAGTCCCCTCAGCGAAGCGGGACCGGTGTATTCCCCCACCAGGTCCCCAGGACGAACGGACCTCCGGTGGTCCTGCCCCGTCCCCGACTGCCAAAGGTGAGACCCGGTGACCGGGTCTTTTTGTACTCCGTACATAATATGGACGGCGTACAGAAACAGTCAAGGGCGGAGGGTCCTCGTCGATGGCAACACCGATGAGCCGGCGGACCGGTCGGCCGCGGGCAGTCACCGAGCAGGCGATCCTCGACGCCGCCCTGTCACAGCTGGACGCAGGGGGCGCGGCCGCGGTCTCGGTACGGGGCATCGCGGCTCAGGTCGGCATCGCGCCGAACGCCGTGTACACCTACTTCCCCAGCAAGGCCGCGGTGCTCCGGGCTCTTGTCGAGCGATTCCTCGGCGACGTCAACCACGACCGGTTCGTCGACCGGCGGCTGCCCTGGCGCCAGCGCGTCGAGGCTCTCGCGCTCGAGCTTCGAACCCACCTCGTCGCCCACCCCGGCGCCGTACAGCTGCTCCTCGGTGGACCCATGACGGCCCCAACGGCCTAGCGCTCTGCGCGAATCCCTCAGTGAGGTCCTCGCCGACGCCGGCTCGACCCCCGACGACGCGGCCCGCGCCTCCTACGTGCTGCTCGTCTACGTCCTCGGCGCCATCGCCCTCGAAGTCGCCGAGCTCGACCAACCCGCACGCAGAACGCGACCGCGTCTCCACCCGGCGTGCCGTCCTCGACACCATCTCCGTCGAGGCCTATCCACGGACGACGGAAACAGCCGCCACCATCTCGAAAGACTTCACCACCGAACAATTCCTCTGGGGCCTCACCCGAATCCTCAACGGCCTCCAACCCCAGTCCTGAAAGCCGCTGTCAGCCAGCCGGGAGTAGGTAGTACCTCAGGGGGCGCGTCATGGCCGTTTCGCGTGCTATTTGATGGGCTGGCGTACGAGATGGTGGGTTGCACACTCTGATTCACGGTGTGCAACCCACTATCTCGATGGGTCGGCCCATCAAATGATGTGGGCTGTCGTGCTCGGGGTCGTGGGTGCCGTGACTGGAGTGGTTGCGGGTGAAGGTGAAAGCCGGGGGGACTGTTAGTTCCGGAAGGGGATTGTCCGGAATCGGGTTTACGGTGCCGGTATGACTGAGACTTCGTGGGAACCGCCACTGGCTGGGACCGAGGTCGAGCACCTGGTGGGGGCGCTTGGATCGGTTGCGTACGACGTTCCGCTGGAAGGTCGACGAACTCGATGCGGCCGGGATGCAGGCGCGGATCGGGGCGTCGACGATCACGATCGGTGGTCTGCTGAAGCATCTGGCGGCGAACGAGGACTACATGTTCACCGTGAAGTTCCGCGGCGAACCGATGGATCCGCCTGGGACGACAACGGGTGGAAGGACGACAACGACTGGGAGTTCAACTCCGCGGTCGACAACTCCCCGAAGAGCTCTACGCGCTGTGGGACGGCGCGGTCGCCCGCTCCCGCGAGCGCCTGACCGCGGCCATCGCCGACGGTGGACTCGACCAGCCCGCGGACATCTCCTGGCCGGACGGGCAGCACGCGAGCCTGCGTCGCCTCGTCTTCGATCTGGTCGAGGAGTACGGGCGCCACACCGGCCACGCCGACCTGCTGCGCGAAGCCGTCGACGGCCGAGTCGGCGAAGACCCGCCCGCCGGCTGGCACCCCGTCGGCGCCCGCTCACTCCCCAAACCGCCTGATCGGGACGACGACTGCCCCATTCAACCCGCCGGTCCGTACGACGACCTGGTGCATCAGACCGCCGATCGGTACGACGACCCGGCGTCGATCAAGCCGCCGAGCCGTCGTACGAAGCCTCACTTGCACGCGCTTGAGGGTGCCGTCCGGAGCGACGGCGATCGTGGTGCTCACCCCGTCGACCTTCAGGGTGACGAGAAGTCGGGAGCCCTGCTGTGTCGTGGTGTAGCTGACGGCGGCGTTGGATCGGGTCGGGACGATCACGGACAGGATCGACGCGCGCCGGCCGGAGCGGGTGAACTTCACCACCGGCGCCGGCCGGCGCTTGTCGATGGTCACGTAGTGCCAGCCCTGGATCGGATCGGTTTGCCCGGTCGCCACCTGGATCGGCGTGGTCTCCTGCTGGAACGGGATCTGCAGCAGCGTCGTCTTGACCCGATCACCCGGCCGCTGGGCCACCACAGAATCGTTGCCCTTGACAGCACTTGCTGATCGGCCGGCAGATGCCACAACGTCTGGTAGTCCTCGGCCGAAGCCGACGTCCCGCGGTCCAGCACCACCATCAGATCCGGATCCTTCAACACCAGCACCCCGCGAGTCCGGTCGATGCCGTAGCCCAGCGAGTCCCGCAACTCGTAGAACTCCGACGTCGACGTAGATCGACGACCGGTTCAGCTTGGTCTCCGGGTGTTCGGCTGCCGTCGACAGCACCGTCATCTCGTTGTGCGAGAACTGGCTCTTCGCCCAGCTGCGCCAGTCGTCCCATTTGTAGCCGGAGTGACCGCCGTCGATCAGGATGTCCCGGCCGTGCGACGTGTAGGTGACCGACGTGTGGTCCTCGTGCCCGTGCAGCTTCCGCGCCGGCCCGAACCTGATGCTGTACGTCGACTCCTGCGTGAACGGCCGGGTCTCGCCCCACCCGGTCCGGCCGAAGATGTACCCGGCGTCGAAGATCCCGACTCGCTGGGTCGGCCGGATCCCGCTCGCACCGAGCGTGCCGGCGTACTCGAGAACGGTCCCGGGCACCGGGGAAGGTCTTCACCACCTCGGAGTCGCCGAGCTGGGGCAGGTTGCCGAGTGAGTTGGTGGCGAGCGCGAGCCACTTCGCGAGTTCGCGCCGGCGCGCCTTGATCGTCGTACCCGGGTCGACGCCGCACTTCTGCAGTACGTCGATCGCGCGGCCCCAGAGCGAGTAGTTGAACTGCGCGTACGACGGTGGACTGCTCGTTGGTCGAGCCCTGCGTGTCGATCGAGGTCTTGATCGCGCTGGTCAGGCGATCGACCGCGACCTTCTTCAGATCGCGCCGGCCGAGGGTGCAGCCGACGCCGAACAGGGCGAGGCTCTCGTCGGTGCCGTGGTTCCAGTCACCGCTCCAGTTCTTCTGCAGGAACCACGCGTGGTCCAGCAGCGCCTTGTCCAGCCAGGCGTACTCCAGCGGCAGCCGGGACACGTGCAGTCCGGACAACGTTGCCTGACGCAAACAGATCAGCACGTTGGTGCGGTGCATCGTCGACTCGTAGGCGCCGACGTCCGACTTCCACGAATACGGGTTGTCCTTCACCCAGTCGCGGGCGATCGCGCTGACCCGCTGCAGTGCGCGTCGATCGCCTTTGCCAGCGGCAACGATTCCCTGCCCCAGCCAGCGAAGCGAGTGCAGCCACATGTACCAGCTGGGGTTCTTGTCCGGATTCACCCGCCAGTTGATGTTCCCCTTGCCGTCCCCGACCTTGTACGGCGCCGTCGTCCCCCACGTGAACGTGTCGCGGTAGAGGTTGGCCAGTGGGTTGGCGCGATCGATCCCGCTGTACGACGAGCAGGCGTAGGTAGTGCGCTTCGCCGGTGCCGGCGGCGGGGCGGTCGGAGGTTCGGGGGTGTGGACAACGGTCGGATCCAGGGCCGCCTCGGGCTCGGAGCCGCCCCACGGGATCATCAGCGCGGTCGCGAGGACGGCCAGGCTCACCGCGAGCGCGATGGCGAGCCGGACCGCCGTTCCGGCCGTGCGGGGATGTCTCGCCGGCATGTGCTCGTCCTCACCGCATGCCCCGAGGCATGCCTACTCTGACCTAGACCTGAATTCGGGCCGTGCGGTGCCCGGATCGGGTCAGGTGGTTTCGTGACACGCCTCGAGTCCGCGGCGCGGGCGGTCTTGCTCTCTACGACGTCAGGCGGTCCGCAGGACGTTGCATCCGGCATCGATCCCGGTGCCGGTCACTCCACATCCAGGTCATCGCCGTGCATATTGGACCAGCTCATCGCGTCCGGGTCCCCCCGAGGTCAGATTGTTTCCTCTGTCCTTATAGATGCTGTACCTCACGGAAAGGTTGCCCGGATCGCCGACTCCGGTTCAGCTGTGCTGGATCGCCTGCAGAATCAGGGCGTTGCGGGCGTTCTGCCCGGCCGGGACGGTGGTGTGCCGGCCGTCCCGCAGCTCGGTCCGCATCCGCCCGGGGCGCGCCGCGAGGAACTCGGCCCAGTGCACGATCCGCAGGTTCGGGTAGCGCAGCTGCGCCTGCGCCAACTGGAGGTCGATCCACTCGCTGTTGCGCTGGTCGGCGACCTGTACCGGGCCCGGCACGTCGGTCCGGGACACCTCGACGTTCACCCAATACACGGTCCGGCTAGGGCCGGCGATTCGCAGCGCCCGATCGACCTGCGCCGTGAAGGCGGGCGGGTCGAAGATGTCGTTCGAGCCGACCGCCATCACGATCCGATGCGGCAGCCCGTACGCGCGCGCCCAAGCCGCCATTTCGTCGACCGCCGCTGACGCCGGCTGGCCGGCCCAGCTGTACTCGGCGAACGACGTGCCCGTTCGCTGGGCCAGGAGTCGCCCGAGCGCCTCCCCGTCCTGTACGGCGATGCTGTCGCCGAACAGCACGACCCCGTCGTCCGCGACGACGTCGCGGACGCGTGCGGCGCTGGAGGTCACCTTCGTGTTGGCCTGCCAGGAACCGAGCGTGCCCGATCCGTAAGCACCGGTGCTCGCGGCGGGTGTGGCGGCAGCCTTCGCGCCGGAAGTGGGGGACCCGAGATGGATGATCATCAGCAGCGTTGCGGACAGGACCGCGATGATGACCGCGGATGTCGCTCCGCTACGAGCGGTGACGAGCGCTTGATGTCGGGGCATGCACGGAACCTCCCCTGTGACGCCGTACCCATTCTGATAACGCGGAAGGCGGCGCAGAGGTTGCCATTCTCAGCGACCGCTTTGCAGCGCCTCGGCGATCAGCTCGTTGCGCGCGGCCCGGCCGACCGGCTCGCTGGTGTGGACACCGTCGCGCAGGTACTTGTCCAGTCCGGCCGGCTGCGAGTTGAGGTACTCGGCCCAGTGGATGATCCGCAGGTTGGGGTGGCGCCTCGCGGCCTCCTCCAGTTGCTGGTTGATCCACGCGCTGTTGGCCCGGTCGGCGGCCTGGACGTCTTCACTCTGGCGGAACCGGCTCACCTCGACGTTCACCCAGTACACCGTCCGCTTCGGCCCCGCGAGCGCCATCGCCCGCTCCACCTGCGCCCCGAATGCCGGTGGGTCGAAGATGTCGTTGGTGCCGACCGCCATCACGATCCGGCTGGGCAGGCCGTAGTCCCGCGACCAGCCCGCCAGCGCGTCGACCGCTGCGGAGGTCGGCTGACCGGACCAGTTGTGGACGGCGATCGAGTCACCGGTCCGAGCCGCGAGCAGGTCCTCCAGCGCGGAGCTGTCCTGTACGGCGATGCTGTCGCCGAACATGAAGATCCCGTTGAACGTCAGTACGTCGCGGATCTGGTCCTCGGGCGTGATCCGGCGGAGCAGGTTCTGCCAGGGGCCGAGCGTGCCCGAACCGTACCGGCCCGGTGCCACGGTGGTGGGACCGGGCGGTGCCGAGATGCCGGCGGTCGGGCCCGCGGCGTCCGGCGAGCGAGGCTCGAGCAGCACCATCAACCCGCCGATCACGGTGAGCACGGCGAGCGTCACGACGATCGCGACCACCGGCTCGATCACAAACTCACGGAGTCTGCGCCTCAATGCCCCCACTCCCCCCAGCTCGGACAAGCAGCCCTTACCTCTCTTGACGCGGCGAACCGTGGTAATCGTTGCAACGGGCCTACCTTTCAGATGCGGCCAGGCCGGAATTAGTTGGCACCGACCCCGTCGACCGCACACCGTGCCCACGCGCCGCCGGACAGTAGCCACGCGCCGCGGGTCCCTTACCTGGTTAATGTCCGGAGATCCCGGATAGGTTGCGGCCATGCCAGAAGTCGGCAAGCTGGGGTACACGCCGGCCGCGGTGTTCCGGCGTTCGCCGCAGGAGCGGGCGGATCAGGAGCTGGCGTGGCGACGGCCGGACCAGGCGTTCTTCGCGGCCGGGGCGTGTCACATCCTCGCGTGGGAGTTCGTCGCGCGGCACCCGTCGTACCGGATGGCGGGTCTGCGGAAGGCCGGCGAGAAGAGCCCCTCGCATGTCATCGCGACCGACGGGACCTGGGCGTTCGACCACGACGGGTGGACACGCGAAGCCGAGCTCCTCGCGGCAACGGCGGCGTACGAGTCAGACGGATCCTGGGAGCTCCTGCCCATCACCACCGACCTCGCCGGCTTCTGCGCCGACCATTGGCACCGCATGCCGGAGGAGTACCACGAGGATCCCCGCGTGCGGGCCCGCGCGTATCTCGACCGCTTCCCCTCGAACCCGGATGCCGCTGACTGAGCTTGCTGGCGCGTTGGCTTCAGGCGGAGCGCTCGGCGTCGCTGCGCTCGATGCAGAACTCGTTGCCTTCCGGATCCCGCATGGTGACCCAGCCGGGGCCGTCGGGTCGCCGGTGGTCTTCGTGGATGGTGCCGCCGAGGGAGAGGATGTGGTCGACCTCCTCGTCGCGGGTGCGTTCGGTGGGGCTCCAGTCGAGGTGGACCCGGTTCTTGACCGACTTCGACTCCGGGACGGCGATGAACAGCAAGTGGGGGACCGGTGCCGGGTGCGACCACGAGCACCTCGTCGTCGCCGGGTACGTCGCCGTCGGCGATCGGCCAGCCGGTGACGGTGCTCCAGAAGTGCGCGAGCTCGTACGGGTTTCCGGCGTCGATCGTGATGTGTCGCGGGATCATGCCGCAGACCCTAACCGGCCCGAGCCGGCGAACGATCGGCGTACGGGTGCGTGACCGCTCGGGGTCGGGAAATCAGGGTTCGCGGACTGTCGGCGGGCGGGTCTACTGTGCGGGCAAGAGGGTGCGGCCGGGGGGAAGGGGAAAGTCTGATGGCGTCTCGGCTCAATCCGTACATCCAGTTCGAGACAACGCGCGGTCGGCGATGGAGTTCTACCAGGGCGGTCTTCGGTGGTGACCTGTCGACGAACACCTTCAAGGAGTTCGGCGCGAGCCACGGCCCGAAGGACGACGACTTGCTGATGCACAGCCAGCTCGAGACGCCCAGCGGCTTCACGCTGATGGCGGCCGACACGCCGGAGGGCATGACGTACTCCCCGGGCGAGAACATCGCGATCAGCCTCAGCGGCGACGGCGACGAACTGCGCGGCTACTACGAGAAGCTGTCCGACGGCGGCAAGGTCACGGTCCCCCTGGAGAAGCAGATGTGGGGCGACGAGTTCGGCATGGTGCACCGACAAGTTCGGCATCAACTGGATGGTCAACATCGGCGCCGACCGGCTGACGGTCTGAGGCTGCCGTCGGACGGCGGCCGCTGCAGTGGCTGGGGAGGACAGGCCCCGTCCTCTTCCTGCACGGTTGCCGCGTCGGCGTGCGGCGAGTCCGGCGGTCGTCCCGGCTACGCCGTTCTACCGGAGGAAATTGAGTACGACGGACTGTCGGTCGTGGCTAGCCTGATCCGGTATGGGACTCAACGATGTGCTGTACGACCCGATCCGGCACAACAACTGGGCGACGAAGAGCCTGATCCAGTTCTGTCGCGCGCAGAACCTCACTGCCGAGCAGCTCGAGGTCACCGGCGTCGGCACGTTCGGCGGGATCCTGGCGACGCTCGACCACATCATCCGGTGCGACGGCAGCTATGTACGGCGAATCGCCGACACCCCGCTCGACTTCGTGGACAGCGAGGACGCGCCGGACTTCGACGCGCTCGAGCGGTGGAACGACGAGGCCGGCGCGCTGTGGGAGGAGTTCCTGGCCAAGCCGATCGACGTCGAGCGGGTGATGATCGTCGACGACAACACCCGCGGCACGAGGGTCGGCATCTTCATCGCGCAGGCGATCAACCACGCCAACCACCACCGCGAACAGGTCTGCGCGATCCTCACCGGCTTCGGCATCGAACCGCCCGACATCCAGGCCTGGGAGTACGCCTGGCACACCAACCGCATCTGGGACCTCCCCGCCGCCGAACAACCCGCCGGCTGACCCGGCCGCCACCCGCCAGCTGCCCCGGCCGGGACCCGACCAGACCCGGCCGCCACCCACCAGCTGACCCGCCGCCGTCGGCCCCGTTTGAGGGGTCGACCCCTCGATGTGTGGGTTGGCCCGTCGAAGCTTCGTGGCCGAACCCGCCGCTTCCGGGGTCAGCCCATCAGCTGATCCCGTCGTCTACCCCGTTTGAGGGGTCGACCCCTCGATGTGTGGGTTGGCCCGTGGAAATTTGGCGGCCGAACCCGCCGCTTCCGGGGTCAGCCCATGAGCTGACCTCGTCGTCGGCCCCCGTTTGAGGGGTCAACCTCTCGATGTGTGGGTTGGCCCGTGGAAATTTGGTGGCCGAACCCGCCGCTTCCGGGGTCAGCCCATCAGCTGACCCGGCGTCGTCTACCCCGTTTGAGGGGTCAACCCCTCGATGTGTGGGTTGGCCCGCCGGAATTTGGTGGCCGAACCCGCCGCTTCGGGGGTCAGCCCATCAGCTGACCCGGCGTCGTCTACCCCGTTTGAGGGGTCGACCCCTCGATGTGTGGGTTGGCCCCTCGAAATTTGGTGGCCGAACCCACCGCTTCCGGGGTTGACCCCTGAAACGGGGACGCCGGGTCGGTCGAGTCAACGGGGACGCCAGGTGGGTCGAGTCGAACGGGGACGCCGGGTCGGTCGAGTCCAACGGGGACGCCGGATCGGTCGAGTCAAACGGGTACGGCGGGTCGTCAGTCGAGGGTTCTGGTCAGGAGACCGGCTTCGTAGGAGCCGCCTAGCTGGTTGAGGCTGACGGCCAGCCTGTTGGTGGCGTTGATCATCGCGATGACGGTGACAAGGGCGATGAGCTGGTCCTCGTCGTAGTGCTTGCTCGCCCAGGCCCAGGTGTCGTCGGAGACCCCGTTGCTGTCGGCCAGCCGGGTGGCTTCCTCGGTGAGGGCTAGCGCCGCCTGCTCGGGCTCGGTGAAGACCGTGGAGTGACGCCAGGCCGCGACCAGGCTGAGCCGGGTCGTGGTCTCGCCGGCGGCCGCGGCCTCCTTGACGTGCATGTCGATGCAGTGACCGCAGCCGTTGATCTGGCTGGCGCGCAGTGTCACCAGCGCCTGGGTGGACTCGGGCAGCGCTGTCTGCTGGATGGCCTGGTGGATGCTGAACATCCGCTTGGCGAGCTTGGCGCCGATCTCGTTGCTCATCAGGTCGATACGGGGTTCCGTCATGTCGTCCTCACTCGTGGGATCTACTGGATGACCACGAGATGCCGCCCACCCGGCTGCTGTGACGTGACGTGCGCCATACCGATCCAGGTGTCACAGAAACCCGGCGACCGGCATCTGGTGATGACAGCCGACGGCGCAAAGGAGCCAGCCATGACCGGTACGGACCGAGCCACCGAGGCGTTCGTTGCGCACCGCAACCTGTTGTTCACGGTCGCCTACGAGCTGCTCGGCTCGGCCGCCGATGCGGAGGACGTCCTGCAGGAGACGTGGCTGCGCTGGGTCGGCGTCGACCTCGACACGGTCCAGGATCAGCGCGCGTACCTGGTCCGGATCGCCAGCCGCCAGGCGCTGATGCGGCTGCGGACGCTCGGCCGCCGCAGGGAGTCGTACGTCGGTCCCTGGCTGCCCGAACCGCTGCTCACCGCGCCGGATGTGGCCGAGGACGTCGAGCTCGCCGACAGCGTCTCGATGGCGATGCTCCTCGTCCTGGAGACCCTCAAGCCGACCGAGCGAGCCGTGTTCGTGCTGCGAGAGGTGTTCGCGCTCGAGTACGACGAGATCGCCGAAGCCGTCGACAAGAAGCCGGACGCGGTCCGCCAGATCGCCCACCGGGCCCGCGCCCACGTCGCGGCGCGCCGACCCCGCGGGATCGTCTCGGCGGATGAGACCCGGGACGCGATCGAGGCGTTCCAACGGGCGATCAACACCGGCGAACTGCAGGGACTGCTCGACATCCTCGCGCCGGATGTCGTCTTCCTCGGCGACGGCGGTGGCGTCGTCCAGGCGCTGCCCAGGCCGGTTGTGGGCGCTGACAAGGTGGCCGGCCTGCTGGCACTCGGGATGCGCCAGCTGGGCCAGGCGTCGGTGGAGCTGACCCAGATCAACGGCCAGCCGGCCCTGATCCTCCGCTTCGACGGCGAGATCGACACGGTGACGGCGGTCCGCGTCGAGGACGGGCTGATCACCGGCCTCTACGCCGTACGCAACCCGGAGAAGCTGTCGCGCCTTGACGAGGAGATCACGCTGAGCCGCTAGGCGCGTCGTACCAGGTCTTCTGATTCCGGTACCGGGGTCAGCGGGGAGCCGTAGTCCAGCCAGTTGCGGAGGTTGTCCACGACCAGGTTGGCCCATCGCCGTCCGGGTAGGGACGGTGGCCGAGCCGACGTGGGGGAGGAGGACGGCGTTCGGCAGAGGTCAGGAGGTCGGGGTGGACCGTCGGGCTCGTGCTCGAATACGTCCAGGCCGGCGCTGACGGATCGTGTTGGTGCGGAGGGCGTCGACCAGGGCCTGCTTCGTCGACGATCGAGCCGCGGGCCACGTTGATCAGGATGCCGTCCGGGCCCGAGTGCCTTCGAGGACCTCCGCGTTGACCAGGTGGCGGGTGTCGTCGCCGCCGGGGATGACGATCATCAGGATGTCGACGTCGTGAGCCATCTCGACCGCGACGGGTAGTAGCGGTAGTCGACGTCCTTGCGGCGGCGGTTGTGGTAGGCAACGGAGATGCCGAACGGCGTGACCCGGTCCGCGATCGCCTGGCCGATCCGGCCGAGCCCGAGGATGCCCATCCGCCGGCCGTGCATGGTTGCCCGGGTCAACGGATACGGGCCGTCCTGCCACTTGCCCGTCGCGCAGGTACCGCTCGGCCTGGGGCAGCTCGCGGACCGTCATCAGCAGCAGACCGAGAGCGGTGTCGGCGACCTCGTCGTCCAGCACGCCCGGCGTGTTCGTCACCACGACGCCGCGCTCGGCCGCGGCCGTCGCGTCGATCTGGTCGTAGCCGACGCCGAAGCTGGCCACGAGCCGCACTGCGGGCAACCGGTCGAGGAACGCGCCGTCGATCCGGTCGCCACCGGTGGCGACGGCAACGATCTCGTCGCGCCGGTCCGCGAGTACGGCGTCCGGATCGCTCTCCTCCCAGAGCCGGATCAGCTCGACAGTGACCGTCCAGGCCCGCCGCGACCACCGGGTTCATCGGTCCTGGCATCAGTACCACTGGTAGTCCCACGGGCTCTCCTCGCCGACAAGTCACCGATGTTCACTGCCGCTTTCCCGCTCAACCCTATTTCCTGTCGCCGGTCGGGTACCGACGATCGGGGGGAGGAGCCACCATGATCATCGACTGCGCTTACTACCGGGACGGACTCCGCCAGCACGTCGGGGCGATGTCGGTCGAGGAAGCCGCCGCCCGCTGCAAGGCCGGCGGATTCGTCTGGCTCGGGCATGTTCGAGCCCAGCCCGACGAACTCACCCAGGTCAGCGAGAGCTTCGGCCTGCACGAGCTGGCCGTCGAGGACGCGCAGACCTTCCATCTGCGGCCCAAGGTGGAGCCGTACGAGGGCGACATCCGCCTGGTCATCCTGCGCACCGCCCGGTACGACGACGAGCGGGAGGAGGTGGACTTCGGCGAGGTGAGCGTCTTCGTCGGGCCGGCGTTCGTGATCACCGTCCGCCAGGGCGTCGCCAGCGATCTGCACGGCGCCCGGATCCGGCTCGAGCAGCGCCCCGAACTGCTGGAGGCCGGCACGAGCTCGGTGCTCTGGGCGATCCTCGACCAGGTGGTCGACGGGTACGGCCCGGTCGTCGCCGAACTGGAACGCGACATCGAGCAGGTCGAGCAGACCGTGTTCGCGGGCACGGTCGCGCCGACCGAGCGGATCTACTTCCTCCGTCGCGAGGTGACCGACTTCTACCGGGCCGTCCACCCGCTGCTCGCCGTCCTCGTGACGCATCGAACGTGGTGCGCGGGACACCGAGCTGCTGCCGTACTTCCGCGACGTGCACGACCACCTGGTGCTGGTCAACGAGGAGGTCGCCGCGCAACGCGACCTGCTCGCCACCGTGCTGGAGGCGAACATGGCGGTGATCTCGCGTCGAGCAGACCAAGGTCAGCGTCCGGCAGAACGCGACGATCGAGCAGCTGACCATCCTGGCCACGGTGTTCCTGCCGCTGACCTTCGTCACCGGGTTCTTCGGCCAGAACTTCGGCTGGCTGGTCGACCACATCGGCGCGGAGTGGGACTTCCTCGTGCTCGGCGTCGGCGGCCTGCTGGTGCCGTGCCTGGCCCTGGTCGTCTGGTTCCGGCGGCAGCGAGCAGCCCGGCAATCTACCTGACCCGACAGGTTCACGCGGGCGACCGCGAGCGTTCCGACGACGCCACGAGGCCAGTTCCGGAAGTAGCGGAAATCCGGTCGAGTAGCGGACGGAAGCTGTCCGCTACTCGACGATGCTGGACTCATGACCGAGAACAGCAGCAGCACCTCAGCGACCTTCCATGCGTACTTCGGCTACCGGGACGCGGTCGGCGCGCTCCGCTGGCTGGAGAAGGCCTTCGGGTTCGAGACCACGATGGAGGTCCCGGACGACAAGGGCGGGATCATGCACGCCGAGATGCGGTACGGCGGCGTGGCGTTCACGCTGTTCACCGACAAGGACGACTACGACAAGCCGACCCGCAAGGGTGACACGGTCGGCCACGGTGCGTACGTCGCCTTCGACAACCAGGCCGAGGTCGACGCCGTCCACGCATCCGCGACCGCGGCCGGCGCCGAGTCGATCTGGGAGCCGGCCATGACCGAGTGGGGCAACTACCGCTGCCGCGTCGCGGACCCCGAAGGCTACGAATGGACCTTCGGCACCCACCGCCCCGGGCTCCCCGCCGCCTGGTAGTAATGGACGGGTGGACCCGCGGCTGATCGTGATCAGAGGGAACTCCGGATCCGGCAAGAGCTCGGTGGCGGAAGGGATCCGGGCGGCGTACGGCCGCGGGGTCGCCTGGATCGAGCAGGACTACGTCCGGCGGATCATCTTCGACGAGCTGGAACAGCCGGACGGCGCCAACATCGCGATGATCGCGCAGATCGCGAAGCACGCCCTCGACCGCGGCTACCACGCCATGGTCGAGGGGCTGATGCCGACGGTCCGGTACGGCGGGATGCTGGCAGAACTCGCTCGTGAGTACGCGGCCCGTCGTACTTCTACTACCTGGACATCCCGTTCGAGGAGACCGTCCGCCGACACGCGATGCGCGACAAGGCGTCGGCGTTCACGGCCGACGACATGGCCGCCTGGTATCGCCCGAGGGATCTCCTCAGCCGGCCGCGCGAGACCATCATCGACCAATCCAGCTCACTCGAGAAGACCGTCCAGCGCATCCTCACCGACACAGCACTGTTGCGTCCGAAGATCTGAGGCCTATAGGCCACGGATCTTCGGACGCAAGCGGCTAGTGGGTCCAGCCGCCGAGGTCGAGGTCGGCGATGGTGATGGGTTGGCCGGTGGCTAGGGACTGGTTGGCGGCGATGCCTACGGCGACGGCGCGGACGCCGTCGTGGACGTCGGCGGCGCGGCCGAGCGGGTCGTTGGTCGGGGCCCGCGAAGAGGTCGGTGTAGAGCAGGCGGTCGCCGCCGCCGTGACCGCCGACACCGCGCGGGATCTCGACCTCGACCGCGGGCGCCCAGTGTTTCTGCAGGACGAGCCGCTCGCCGTCGGACCGCACCTCGCCGGCGATCACGCGCTCGGACGGGTAGCTCGGGTCGATCTGATCGTCGATCACCGCGGCCCGCTCGACGACCTCGAGTTCGGCGCGGCCCTCGGTGCCGTTGACCGCAGACCCGGTACCCCTCCCACGGTGAGTGGGCGTTGAGCGAGTAGCTCAGCCGGGCGCCGTTCGCGTACTCCGCGATCACGGACATGTTGTCCTCGATCGTGATCCCCGGACCGAACACGTCCTGGTCGCGAGGTAGCCGTCGTACTGCTCGCTCTCCCAGGTACAGCTGCCGGTTGACGTCGTCGTTGCGCAGATCCAGCAGCCACGGATCGTTGGCCGAGCCGTCGATCGTACCGCGCTCAGGTCGTTGCCCAAGGCCACGAGTGGCCGCGTTGTCCGCGCCGTAGAAGGACAGTCCGCCCGACGCGAACACCCGCGTCGGCGTCGAGGCGATCCACCAGTTCACCAGGTCGAAGTGGTGGGACGCCTTGTGGACCATCAGACCGCCGGAGATCTTCTTCTCGCGGTGCCAGCGGCGGAAGTAGTCCGCGCCGTGCCGGGTGTCGAGCACCCACTGGAACTCGACGCTGGTGACCTTGCCGATCTCGCCGTCCGCGATCACCTGCCGCAGCGCGCTGTTCCGCGGTGAGTAGCGGTAGTTGAAGGTCACGACGACGGATTTGCCGGACTCGGTCATCGCGTCGACGATCTGCCGGGTGCCGTCGGCATCGATCGTCAGCGGCTTCTCCACGATCACGTCCGCGCCGGCGCGCAGCAGCCGGGAGACGACCGACGCGTGCGTGTAGTCGGGGCTCGTCACGACCACGCGGTCGACCGACTGCTCCTTGACCATCCGCTCCAGGTCGTCGGCGCCGTAGTGCGGGAGCTCCGGGCCGCCGAGTTCCTGCACGTACCGGTCGTGGAACGCCAGGCGGCCCGGGTTCGGATCGAGGAGCGCGACCAGCTGGGCCTCCTCCGGGTGCTCCTCGAAGATCGCGCGGACGTACGACCGCGCTCGCGAACCGGTCCCGGCGACTGCATAGCGTCTGGGCACGACAGAACTCCTTCTACTCGTGTAGACCTTGCACGTTAGCAATCGCTTTCCGAAGCCGGTCAACCGTCGTACCATCGCTGCATGACGAAGGCGTCCCCAGTCACCCGCAACGACGTGGCTCGGTACGCCGGCGTCAGTACGGCGGTCGTCAGCTACGTGGTGAACGAGGGCCCGCGCCGGGTCGCGCCGGAGACCCGGGAGCGGGTGCTGGAGGCGATCCGCGTGCTCGGCTACCGGCCGAACGCGACGGCCCGCGCGCTGCGGATGGGCACGACCCGGACCTTCGGACTGATCACCCCCGACGGCGGGAACCCGCTGTTCGCCGAGCTCGCCAAGGCAATCGACAAGGAGGCCGCGGCGCGCGGGTACGTCGTCCTGCAGACCAGCGCCGACGGGGATCCGGCGACCGAGCAGTCGAAGATCGCGGAGCTGCTGCGCCGCCGGGTCAGCGGGCTCCTCCTGGTCGCGCCAACCGAGGATCCGGACCTGAGTGACGTCGAGATCCCGGTGATCGCGATCAACCGGGTGCTGCCGGGGGTGAGCTCAGTCCGATCGCAGTACCGCGAAGGAGCGCGCCGCGGCGTCGAGCACCTGATCGGGCACGGTCATCGCACGCATCGGTCTGGTGATCGGCCGGCAGCGGCCCGGTGATCGGTGGGGTGCGGCCTGGCGGTCGGCGGCGGGAGCGGTCGCGGGGATCGGGTCGGCGGTGGCGCGGGGCGGCAGGTAGGGGAGCGGGAACTCGGGTGGCGCGACGCGCTCTTGGCGGGCGGACTCGAGGGCGGGCCGATCGCCCGCACCAGCTTCAGCCGGGCCGGCGGCTATGCCGCCATGCAGGAGTTGCTCGCAGGCAACCAATCGCCCGACCGCGATCTTCGCGAGCTCGGACCTGCAGGCGGTCGGCGTGCTCCGGGCGATCCACGAAGCCGGGCTCCGCGTGCCCGAGGACATCGCCGTCGTCGCCTTCGACGGTACGGCGGAGACGGAGTACAGCTGGCCGCCGCTGACCGTCGTGCGCCAACCCCTGGAGGACTTGGCGCGGGAGGCGGTCACGCGCCTGATCGACGGTGCAGGACACGATCGAGGCAGTGACCTACCCGACCGAGCTGATCCTGCGCAGCTCCTGCGGCTGCCCCTAGCCCGGACCCGCCGGCCCGTGCAGGTCGACAGGACGTATACGTCCACTCAGCGGGCGGCGGCGGGTCGGGTGAGCGTCCGTGATCCCGCCGGCTGCGGAGACGTCCTGTCGAGCTGTCCGCCTACAGCGTGCCGAGGTCTTCGAAGATCAGGGCGGTGCGGGTGGCCAGGACTTCGGGGATGGCTTGGAGCTTTTCCAGGACCACTCGGCGGAGGCCCTCGTTGTCGGCGGCGCGGACCAGGAGGATCGCGTCGAAGTCGCCGCCGACCAGCGCCATGTGCTTGACCTCGGGGATCGCCTGGAGTTGCTCGCGCAGCGCTCGCCAAGAGCTCTGGCGGAGACTGAGGGTGACGTACGCCGAGGTCGCCAGACCCAGCTTCAACGGGTCGACGGTGGCGGTGAAGCCGGTGATCACGCCGGTCGCGGTGAGTCGCTCGACCCGGGCGTAGGCGTTCGCGCGGGAGATGTGCACCTGGTCGGCCAGGGCCCGGATCGAGAGCCGTCCGTCCTGGCCGAGCGCCTCGACGATCTGCCGGTCGACCTCGTCGAGCGCCGGGGCGACGACCATCTGTCCAGGTCCGGCCCGATGCGATCGTCACCTCGTCGGACATTGTGCTCCCTCAGCATCGCGGTACCGAGACCAAACATCTCGTGATTCTTCCAGCTCTGGATCCGAATGGCCAGAAGTACGACGATGAGGCACCGTCCGTCTCCTGCGCAGGAGGGTCCATGACCACCGTCGAGGAGCGTCTTGCTCCCCTCCGCGAACCAGTCCGGTTGATCGACGAGCACGGCGTACCGCACGACCATCCGTCGTACGGGATGCCCGATCGCGGACGCCCTGCGTCGACGGTTACGCACAGTTGGTCAAGGGCCGCCGGATCAACGACCAGGCCAGCGCGCTCGTCCGGCAGGGCCGGCTCGCCGTCTACCCGTCGTCGCACGGTCAGGAGGCCTGCCAGGTCGCGGCCACGATGGTGCTGCGCGAGCAGGACTGGCTGTTCCCGACGTACCGCGACACCGTCTCGATCATCAGCCGCGGCGTCGACCCGATCGAGACGCTGACCCTGCTGCGCGGCGACTGGCACTCCGGGTACGACCCGTACGAGCGCAACGTCGCGCCGCAGTCGACGCCGCTCGCGACGCAGCTCACCCACGCGGTCGGTGTCGCGCACGCCGCGCGGCTGAAGGGCGAGGACACCGTGGTGATGGCGCTCTGCGGCGACGGCGCGACCAGTGAGGGCGACTTCCACGAGGCGCTGAACTTCGCCGCCGTCTTCCAGGCGCCGGTCGTCTTCTTCATCCAGAACAACGAGTACGCGATCTCCGTGCCGCTCGCCCGGCAGAGCGTCGCGCCGTCCCTGGCGCACAAGGGCATCGGGTACGGCGTACCCGGCGAACGGGCCGATGGCAACGATCTGGCCGGGCTGCTCGCCGTACTCGGACAGGCGGTCGAGCAAGGCGCGGGCGGGGGAAGGGTCCGCAGCTCGTCGAGGCGCACACGTACCGCGTGCAGGCGCACACCAACGCCGACGACGCGACCCGCTACCGCGACGACGACGAGGTCACGCCGTGGCTCGAGCGTGATCCGATCAAGCGGCTGGAGGCCTACCTCACCGCCCAGGGTCTGCTGGACGACGCGCGAGCGGGCGGAGGCGACTGCGGCGGCCGACAGGATCGCGGCCGACCTGCGCGACGGGCTTGATGCAGGAGCGTGTCGCCGGATCCGGCGGAGCTGTTCGCGCACCTGTATGCCGAGCAGACGCCGCAGTTGCAGGAGCAGGCCGCGTTCCTGCAGGACGAGCTCGCGCGAGAAGAGGCCTGAGCCATGACGCACGTGAAGATCACCATGGCGCCAGGCGCTGAACCAGGCGCTGCGGGACGCGATGAAGGCCGACGACACCGTGCTGATGTTCGGCGAGGACGTCGGCGCGCTCGGCGGTGTCTTCCGGATCACCGACGGGCTGACCGCGGAGTTCGGCGAGGATCGTTGCTTCGACACCCCGCTGGCCGAGTCCGGCATCGTCGGGATGGCGGTCGGGCTGGCGATGAACGGGATGCGGCCGGTGGTCGAGATGCAGTTCGACGCGTTCGGGTACCCGGCGTTCGAGCAGGTCGTCTCGCCACGTCGCCAAGATGCGGAACCGGACCCGCGGCAAGGTCACGCTGCCGATGGTGATCCGGATGCCGTACGCCGGTGGGATCGGCGGCGTCGAGCACCACTGCGACTCGTCCGAGAGCTACTACGCGCACACGCCCGGGCTGACCGTGGTCGCGCCGGCCACCGTCGCGGACGCGTACACCTTGTTGCGCAAGGCAATCGAGTTCCCCGACCCGGTCGATCTTCATGGAGCCGAAGAAGCTCTACTGGGCCAAGGAAGAAGTCGATCTCGCCGAGGACGCAGCCGGGCATCGGGACGGCCGTCGTACGGCGGGAAGGCGCGGACGCGACGCTGATCGCGTACGGGCCGACGGTGCCGGTCGCGCTGGAGGCGGCCGAGGTCGCCGCGGCCGAAGGGCGCCAGCTGCAGGTGGTCGACCTGCGGTCGATCGTGCCGTTCGACGACGAGACGGTGTGTGCGGCGGTTCGTCAGTACTGGCCGGGCTGTCGTGGTCGCCGAGGCGAGCGGGTTCGCGAGCGTGTCGTCGGAGATCGTTGCCCGGGTCACCGAACGGTGCTTCCACTCGCTGGCCGCGCCGATCCGGCGGGTGACCGGGTTCGACATCCCGTACCCGCCGCCGAAGCTGGAGCGGCACCAGCTGCCGGGCGTGGACCGCATCCTCGACGCGGTCGACGACCTGCAGTGGGAGGACTCGTGACGACGAACCTTCCTGCTGCCCGACCTCGGTGAAGGGCTGACCGAGGCCGAGATCGTCCGCTGGCTGGTGGCGGTCGGCGACGTCGTCGCCGTCGACGCGCCGGTCGCCGAGGTCGAGACCGCCAAGTCCATCGTCGAGGTGCCCTCGCCGTACGCCGGCGTCGTCGACGAACTCCACGGCGAGCGAGGCACGCACGATCGACGTCGGCAAGCCGCTGATCACGATCGCGAGGCCGGCCGCTGAGACCGTCGGCCGCCGAGCCGGCCGCGGACGGACCAGGCGGGCGAGGCCTACCGCGAGGAGGAGCAGGCCGGCTCCGGCAACGTGCTGATCGGCTACGGCACGGCGAGCGTGCCGGCTCCGGTCGCCGCCGCGGCCGCGCGGCGGCAGCCAGGCACCCGGAGCATCACCGCCACCCGGCGTCGACGTGGTTGCCGGAAGCGCCGTCTGACGCGCTCGCGGGTGCCGCTGGTGATCTCGCCGCTGGTACGGCGGATGGCTCGCGACGCGCAGGTGGATCTGCGGGAGCTGACTGGTTCCGGTGCAGGCGGGGCTGATCGTGCGGCGCGATGTCGAGCCGGCGATCGCCGCAGCGACGGCTCCGGAGCCGACGAGCGCCGCGCAGTTGCTCCGGCCGCAGCGGCTGACTCGCGGACCGGGTTGGCGGAGTTGCGGCGGATGCCGATGAGTGGGTTCCGGAAGGCTGTGGCGGCGACGTTGAGTCGGAGCCGGGCGGAGATTCCAGAGGCGACCACGTGGGTGGACGTGGACGCGACCGCGCTGGTCGAGCTGCGGGAGTCGTTGCGGTACGGCAAAGGATTCCGGGCCGGGGCTGCTGGCGTTGATGGCGCGGTTCGTGGTGGCCGGGCTGCAGAAGTACCCGGAGCTGAACGGGTTCGTCGACACCGAGCGGGACGAGCTCGTCCAGTACGACGGGATCAACCTCGGCCTGGCGGCGCAGACCGACCGCGGACTCGTCGTACCGGCTGTGGTCGAATGCGCACCGGTTGACCACGCGCGGCCTGGACGCGGAGATCCGGCGGCTGACCGAGTCGGCGCGCGACGGGCGGCTGACGGCGTACGAGCTGTCCTGCGGCACGTTCACGCTGAACAACTACGGCAGCTTCGGCGTGGACGGCAGCGCGGCGATCATCAACCACCCGCAGGTGGCGATCCTCGGCGTCGGCCGGATCATCGACCGGCCGTGGGTGGTCGACGGTGAACTCGCGATCCGCAAGCTCACCCAGCTGTCGCTCGTCTTCGACCACCGGGTCTGCGACGGCGGTACGGCGGCTGCGCTTCCTCCGCTTCGTCGCCGACGCCTTCGAGAACCCGGCATCGGCCTTCGCGGACCTCTGAACGTCGTCGGCGATCGCCGGTACGGTGGCGGTATGGCCAAAGCTCCGGCCGACAAGGTGGCACTGTTCGACGCGCTCGTCGGACAGTTCCCCGACGTCGAGCGCAAGGGCGCCGGGTTCCCCTACACCTCGGTCAACGGCAACATGTTCTCGATGCTGAACGAGAACGGCGCGCTCGCGCTGCGCCTTCCCGAAGCCGAGCGCGCGGCGTTCCTGGCCAGGTACGACACGACCCTCAACGTCGCGCATGGTGTGGTGCAGAAGGAGTACGTCGTCGTCCCCGATGCGCTCCTGGCCAACACCGATGAGCTCCGCGAGCACTTCGCGGTCAGCGTCGCGTACGCCCGATCGCTCAAGCCGAAGCCGACGACCCGGAAGAAGTCGGCCGGCTAGGAGAGCTCGCGCGGCCGGAGCCCGATCAGGATGACGCGCAGACCCGAGCTGAAGCGCGCCTGGGGTCCGGCCAGGCTGTTGCGGTTCAAGTAGGACGCGAGACTGGCCGAGTCGACCCCGAGCGCACCGCCGGCCTCGCTGGCCCACCGAAACTCGTCCATCCCGCTTCGGCGGACGACCGCGGTCCAGGCCGAGTCGGTCACCGCGGACCCGACCAGGTAGTGGAAGATCGCCGACACGGCTGAGTCCAGGTACGCGCCTTTGAACCCGGCAGACTTCAGGATCGACTGCACCCGCTCGGTGAGCGCCTGGTAGTTCGGCCCGAGCACCGCATGCGACGGGAGTAGCTGCGACGCCCACGGGTGCTCCCACAACGCGTGGTACGCCGCCTCGACGACCACCGTCACCTGGTCACGCCAGTCACCCGCACCCGACGGCACCAAGGCTTCCGCGAGTACTTCGTCGACGGCGAGCTCGAGCAGGTCGTTCTTGTTCGCGATCCGCCAGTACAGAGCCGAGGTCGCGGCGGTCCCGAGCTCGGTCGCCATCACCCGCATCGAGAACGTGTCCAGACCCTCTCGGTCCAGCACCTTGATCGCCGTACGGACGATGTCGCCCCGGCTCAGCCGCGCCCGTGTCGGCTCCGGCTCGTCCCGCAGCCACACCGATCCCAGCACCGTCTTCTGATCCGCCTCACGCGTCACTCGCGAGAGCATAGCGAAAACACCGTTCCTCCGAAGAAAACGCTGTTTCATTGGCGTGTCGGGTTCGAACCATACCGCCGTCCTGGACCAACTGACCGCCGGCGAAACCGTCGCGGCGCCCCCCGGACGACGCACCATCAACTATGTGGTCGCGTCGGTGACCGTCTACCGCAAGAAGGCGCTGGCCAAGCAGGCTGCCCGACTCTTCGACCAGACCGTGCCCGGCCGGCTGGTTCTTGTCACATGTGAGGACTGGGACGGTACGGCGTACCGCCGCCCAGCGGTGACGGGTCATCTCAGTGTCACGCCTCGCATTACGCGACGAATGTAGTCTGGAGACTATTACCGGCGTGCGCGATAGTTGCACACGCGGGATTGCATGAGCGTGATGATTGCGCAGCAATCGTGGAGGAGCCGTGGGACTAGCGGATGACGCCGCCGAAGCGCGGGCGCAGGGGTGGCGGACCCTGGCCGCTCTGCATGCCCGGATCGAGGACGAGCTGGAGCGCGCGCTGCAGAAACAGCACGGCTTGTCCGTGAGTGAGTACAGCGTGCTCGACGTGCTGGCGCGGCAGGACGACTACCACCTGCGGATGAACCAGCTGTCGAACGCGGTCGTGCTGAGCCAGTCCGCGACGACCCGGCTGGTGAACCGCCTGGAGGACCGCAAGCTCCTGCAGCGGTATCTGTGCCCGACCGACCGCCGCGGCATCTACACCGAGGTCACCAAGGCCGGGCGCGACCTGCTCGACCAGGCGCAGCCCACGCATGACGCCGTACTCACGGCTGCCCTGGAGAAGGCCGCGGAGCTGCACTGAGCTGGCTCCGCTGGTCGGTGCGCTCGACAGGCTGACGATGAAGGTCTGAGATGGCTCGCCAGTACGACAACCGGAAGCTCTACTTCTGGTTGATGGGTAGTTGCCTGGTGCTGATCGGCCTGGCCTGGTTCGTCGTGCGGCTCTTCTCGGTGCCGGTGGCGATCGGGATGAGCGCGGTCGCTGCTGTACTGCCGCCGATCGCGGTCATCGTGGCCAACTGGGGTCACGACTGAGCCCGGTCTCCCGGCGTGGGGTCCAGGTAGAGGTGCCGGACCATCGGGTACGCGCGGCGTACGTCGGCGTCGACCCGCTCGGCGATCTGCTCGATCGCGGCGCCGGTGGTCCGCATGTCGGCGAGATCGACCGTCGCCACCACGAGGACCTGGTCCGGCGCGAGCCGAAGGCTGAGCAGCTCCATGACGCCGTCGATGCCCGGCGTGCCGTTGATGATGCCGCGGATCTGCTTCTGGACATCGTCCGGTAGCGCCCGTCCGATCAGCATCGCCTTGTTGTCCCGGCCGAGCGCGAAGGCGACGACGATCAGGAGCAGTCCGATCGCGATCGACGCCGTACCGTCCCAGAAGTGCTGTCCGGTGACGACGGCCAGGGTCACCCCGATCGCTGCGATCAGAAGTCCGATCAGCGCCGCCGAGTCCTCGAACGCGACCGTCTTGACCGCCGGCTCCGCGTCCCGCAGGTGGGTCAGGAACGGTACGTCGTGTTCGCGGGCCTCCCGTCGTATCTGCGTGACCGCGCGGAGCCAGGACGTCCCCTCGAACAGGAACGAGACCACGAGCACCGAGTAGATCAACGCGAGCGCCGCGATCGGCTCGGGGTCGAACAGAGCGCGCAGGCCCTCGGCGATCGAGAAGCCGGCGCCGAGCACGAGGATCCCGACCGCCGCGAGCAGGGACCAGAAGTACCGCTCCATCCCGTAGCCGAACGGATGGCGCGAGTCGGCCGGCTTCCGGCTGCGGTGGAGCGCGGTCAGCAGGAACACCTGGTTGAGGGTGTCGGCGACAGAGTGCGCGGCCTCGGCCAGCAGCGCGGTCGACCCCGACAGCAGACCGGCGGCAACCTTGGCAATCGCGATCGCGAGGTTGGCTGCGCCGGCCAGGAGGACTGTGCCGTCGGAATCTTCTGCCATCAACCCCGCGTGCCCGCGGCCCCGCCGCTCCAAACCAGAACGTCGATGAAGGCCGCGGCGAGCGGGTCGGGTTCACCGCGGGTGTACGCCGTGAGGGTGCGGCGGACTCGTGGATCCGGGCGCAGGACGTGACCGTCGAAATCCTTGGGCAGGATGTTGTCCGGCACCAGAGCGGGTCCGAGGCCGGCGGCGGCGAGGGCCGGCGCGGCGGCGGTCTGCTCGGTCCGTACGGCGACGCGCGGTTCGAAACCCGCTTGTGCACAAGCGATATCGAGTACGTCGGCCAGTCCGTGGCCCGGGGTGTAGTGGACCCAGGCGCGGTCGGCGAGATCCTTCAGGCTCACGGTGCCTCCAACGGCCGCGGGGTCGTCGGACGCGACGACCACGACGAGCTCCTCTGTCCCGAGGGTGCGGGTGACACCCCTCCAGCCGGCCGGTTCGGGGCCGACGGCGAGATCGGCCTGGCCGGCGCCGGCTGGTCGTCCCGTGACCGCTTTGGGGAAACAAAACTGCACCAGGTGACTGGGATGTTCCACAAAGCAGTGCTAGGCCCGCACGGGAATGTGGCATGCTCCGGGCTGTGGCGGTGGGTGCGGGTCGGGTGCTGGGGACGAATCTGCGGGCGCGGCGGGACGAGCAGGGGATCTCGCTGTCCGAGCTGGCTCGGCGGTCCGGGATCGCGAAGGGGACGCTGTCGCAGCTGGAGTCCGGGGCGGGGAATCCGACGATCGAGACGGTGTTCAGTCTGTCGAACGCTCTGGGAGTGCCGGTGTCGGCCCTGCTGAGCGAGTCGCCGACCGCGGACCTGGTCGCTCGTGCGGTCCGCGGACATCGACGTACTGAGCGGTGACGCGATCGATCTGCGGATGCTGCGGCGGCTGGAGAACCCGGGTGGGCTGTTCGAGATCTACGACCAGGAGATCCGGCCCGGACGCGGTCCAGCACTCGGACGGGCATCCCGGCACCGAGCATCACATCGTCCTGACCGGGCGGTTGCGGATCACGTCGCGCGGGTCGGACCGAGGAGCTCGGGCCGGGCGACTACCTGGCCTTCCGGGCCGACGGGCCGCACGAGTACGAGGCGCTCGACGGCGCTGGTCGCGGTCGGTCCTGCTGCTCGAGTACCCGCCGGACGCTCATCCGATCACGCCCGGTGGGCCGCACTGCCGGCACAGTCCGCTTCTGCCCGGAGAGTTCCGGGGACGTGCCGGATGAGTCCGTTGACCTTGCGGAGCCGGTCGGCGTCGTACGCTCGGAATCGTTCATTTTAGTGAACGGTCTCGCTGGAGGAGTGTGCGATGCCCTGTACCGCGACGTCCGACGTGGTGGTCGTCGGCGCGGGCATCGTCGGTGCCGCCTGCGCCGAGGCGCTGTCCGCGGCCGGGGTCCGGGTGCTCGTGATCGACCGCGGCGGCCCGCGGCCGGGACCACGGCCGCCGGCGAGGGCAACGTGCTCGTCTCCGACAAGGAGCCCGGACCCGAGCTCGAGCTGGCGATCGCGTCGCGCGCGCGAGTGGCCCGCCGTACTGGCTCGGCTGCCGGAGCGGGTCGCCGACGTCGAGTGGGAGCCCAAGGGCGGGCTCGTGGTGGCGACTACCGATCCCGGGCCGCTGGAGGAGTTCGCGGCCAAGCAGTCGGCGGCCGGCGTCGATGCGCGGGTGATCACCCCCGCGGAGGCGTTCGAGCTCGAGCCGCTGCTCACGCCGCGCGGTCACGATCGGCGTCTACTACCCCGACGATGCGCAGCTCCAGCCGGTGCTGGCGGCGACGGCTCTGCTGGCCGCAGTACGGGATCGTGGTGGCGAGGTGCGGCCGGGCGTCACTGCCTTGGCGGTACGGCGGTCCGCCGCGGGCGGGTGGTCGGGCTGGAGACGGACGCGGGCGTGATTCGCGTGTGGCGCGGTGCTGAACGCGTGTGGGCCGTGGGCCGGGGCGTTCGGTGCGGCGGCGGGTGCGCCGATCCAGGTGCTGCCGCGGCGCGGGATGATCCTCGTGACGGCGCCGCTGCCGGAGTGTGTGCGGCACAAGGTGTACGACGCGGACTACGTCGGCGCGGTCGGGAGTGGCGACGCGGAGCTGCAGACGTCGACGGTGGTCGAGTCGACGCGGGCCGGGACGGTGCTGATCGGGTCGAGCCGTGAGCGGATCGGGTTCGACGACTCGATCCGGGTGCAGGTGCTGCGGGAGCTCGCGCGGAAGGCGGTCGGGTTGTTCCCGTTCCTCGGTGACGTGCCGGTGATGCGCGCGTACGGCGGCTTCCGTCCGTACGCGCCGGATCATCTGCCGGTGATCGGTCCGGATCCGCGGGTCGCACGGGCTCTGGCACGCGACCGGTCACGAAGGCGCCGGCATCGGTCTGGCCGCCGTCGACCGGTCGCCTCATCACCGAACTCTTCCTGGGTCTCACCCCGCACATCGATCCGTCGCCCGTTCCGCGTCGACCGCCCGGCGGTGGTGGCCGCATGAGCCGCCTACCTCCGCCCACGCTCGAAGGCGATCCGCGCAGCAGTCGGTACTCCGGCCGCCGTACAAGTCACTGTCGACGGCGAGCCGGTAGACGCATTGCCCGGCCAGACGGTCGCGGCCGTCCTGCTGGCCCGCGGGCCGGACTCCTGGCGGACCACTCGCGTGGCGGCTCGTCCGCGAGGCGTCTTCTGCGGCATCGGCGCCTGCTTCGACTGCCTGGTCGTCGTCAACGGCACCCCCGACGTCCGCGCCTGCCAACGCACCATCCGCCGCCGGCGACGCGATCACCACCCAGCGCGGCGCCGTCCTCCCAGACCCGGCCGACCCGATGTCCGAGGAGCCCCCAGCACGCCCTGAGGATCTGCAGCACGCCGCAGTTGGCCGGCCGCAGCGCTCCACTCCCGAACCGCCGCGGATGGCAGACGTTGTGGTGGTGGGGGCTGGTCCGGCGGGGATTGCGGCTGCGTTGGCGGCGGCGGATGCCGGCGTCGACGTGGTGCTGATTGACGCGCGCGGGCTGTGGGTGGGCAGTTCCACCGGCAGTTGCCGGCGGAGTTCAGGGCGCGGCGGCCGGAGCGGTTGCAGCATGGGTGGAAGGAGTTCGTCGGCGCAGCGGGATCGGATTGCCAGCCGCACGCGCGGATCACGCATCTGACTGAGACGTCGGTGTGGGCGATCGAGCGAGCGGCACGGGATGCGGCTGTGGGTGCAGCGCGGGCCGGCGGATGGCAGTCGGGCGGCGAGGTCTTCGCGGTGGACGCGAAGGCGGTCGTGCTGGCGACCGGGGCCTACGATCGCGTGCTTCCCTTCCCTGGTTGGGATCTGCCGGGCGTTTACAGCGCGGGCGCGGCGCAGGCGTTGGCGAAGGGCCAGCGGATCGCGGTCGGCAAGCGGGTGCTCGTCGCGGGCACCGGGCCGTTCCTCCTGCCGGTCGCGGAGTCGCTGATCGGCGTCGGCGCCGAGGTCGTCGCACTGCTGGAGGCGAACTCGCCTGACGACGGTCCGGAAGGGCTGGTTCACCGACCCGTTAGTTGCCCCGAGCAAGCTTCGCGAGGCGGCTCGGGTACGGCGCGCTGCTCGCCCGCCACCGCATCCCGCTTCAAGTCACGGCTGGACCGTTATCGCCGCCCACGGCGACCGACCACGTCGAGGCCGTCACCATCGCGCGTCTCGACGACGACTGGCACCCGATCCCAGGCACCGAACGTCACGTCGAGGTCGACGCGGTCTGCCTGGGCTTCGGCTTCACCGCCCAACTGGAGTTGGCAGTCTCGGCCCGCTGCGAACTCGACCACCGGCCCAGACGGTGGCCCAGCCGTCGTCGTCGATGCGAACCAGCAAACCACCACCCCCGGCGTCTTCGCCGCCGGCGAGCTCACCGGCATCGGCGGCGCCGCCCTCGCCGCGGCCGAAGGCCGCGTAGCCGGCGCCGCCGCCGCCCGCCACGCCCAATCCGCTGAACAACCCGCAGCCGCGGCACCTACCGGCGACCCCACCAGCACGACGCAGAGCCGGAACCTGCTCGACCCGGCCGCAGCCGCCGCGAGCGCGACCGTTGGCAGCGGATCGGCTGAGGAGGAGGCTGCGCGGGCGGATGTGGCGAAGGGGCGGCGGTTTGCGGAGGCGCTGGCGAAGGCGTACCCGGTGCGGGAGGGGTGGCGGAGCTGGAGTCGGCGGGAGACGGTGGTGTGCCGATGTGAGGAAGTGACGCGGGGGGAGATTGAAGGGGCGGTGGCCGAGCGTGGCGTGGCCGATGGGCGCGGGTCTGAAGCTCAGCAGTCGCGCCGGGCTCGGGCTCTGTCAGGGACGGGTCTGTTCCCGCACTGTCGCCGAGTTGGTCGCCGGACCAGGCGACGTACCAGATCCAAGCATGAAACGACCGATCGCCGTGCCTGTCCGGCTTGCGGGATCTGGCTGAGGCTCAGGAGGAGCTGTGAGCGAGAAGTTGGACGGCGTGATCGTCGCCACCGCGCTGCCGTACGCCGAGGATGCGTCGGCGCCGGCGGGGTTGCGGCCCGATCTGGACAGGTACGCCGAGCACTGCCGCTGGCTGGTCGACAACGGCTGCCGTGGCGTCGGGCCGAACGGCTCGCTGGGGGAGTACTCGTCGCTCACCGACGACGAGCGTCGGGCGGTCGCGCGGACCGCGATCGAGGCCGTCGGCGACGACGGTGTCGTGGTCGTCGGCGTCCACGGCGTCGGCGCGCACCAGGCCCGCGCGCTGGGCCGAGAAGGCGGCCGAGGACGGCGCGGACGGCGTACTGTGCCTGCCGCCGACCATGTACCGGGCGAACCGCGGCGAGGTGATCCACCACTTCACCGAGGTCGCGAAGGCCGGCCTGCCGGTGATGGTCTACAACAACCCGATCGACACCAAGGTCGACCTGACCCCGGACCTGCTCGCCGAGATCGCGCAGATCGAGAACGTCGTCGCGGTGAAGGAGTTCTCCGGTGACGTCCGCCGGATCCTGGAGATCCGCGAGCTGGCCCCGGACCTGACCGTCGTCGCCGGCGCCGACGACCTCACCCTCGAGGCGCTGCTGATGGGCGCGACCGGCTGGTTCGCCGGATTCCCGAACGTGTTCCCGAAGGAATCGGTCCGCTTGTTCGACCTCGCCGTACAGGGCAAGCTGGACGAGGCGCGGGCGCTCTACGAGCCGCTGGTCGCCGCGTTCCGGTGGGACTCGCGGATCGAGTTCGTCCAGGCGATCAAGTACGGCATGGACTACGTCGGCCGGTACGGCGGTCCGTGCCGCCCGCCGCGTGGACCGCTGGTCCCCGAGCACGTCGCCCAGCTGGAGCAGGACATGAAGAAGGCCGTGGAGTCGCTCGGATGAGGTCGGTCCGGACGATCAGCGCGATCGACTCGCACACCGAGGGGATGCCGACCCGCGTCGTCACCGGCGGCGTCGGCGTCATCCCCGGTACGACGATGGCCGAGCGGCGCGAGTACTTCGTCAAGCACCTGGACGACCTGCGGCTGTTCCTGATGAACGAGCCGCGCGGGCCACTCCGCGATGAGCGGCGCGATCCTGCAGCCGCCGACCCGGTCCGACGCGGACTGGGGTGTGCTGTACATCGAGGTCTCCGGCTGCCTGCCGATGTGCGGTCACGGCACCATCGGGGTCGCCACGGTGCTGGTCGAGTCCGGCATGGTCGAGGTGACCGAGCCGATCACCAAGGTCCGGCTCGACACGCCCGCCGGCCTGGTCGTCGTTGACGTTGCCGTGAGCAACGGTCGCGCCGAGCACGTGACGCTGCAGAACGTCCCGGCGTACAGCCACGCGCTGGATGCGACAGTGGACGTGCCGGGGCTCGGCAAGGTGACCTACGACCTGGCGTACGGCGGCAACTTCTACGCGATCCTGCCGCTGGAGCAGCTGGGGATCCCGTTCGACCGGGCCGAGAAGGACCGGATCCTGGCGGCCGGACTGGACATCATGGACGCGATCAACGCGACCGACCGGCCGGTGCATCCGCTCGATCCGGGGATCCACGGCTGCAAGCACGTGCAGTTCACCGCGCCGGGACTCGAACGGCAGCGCACTCGCGCAACGCGATGGCGATCCACCCGGGCTGGTTCGACCGGTCGCCGTGTGGCACCGGTACGTCGGCCCGGATGGCGCAACTGCACGCCCGCGGCGAGCTCGGCTCTGAACACGGACTTCGTCAACGAGTCCTTCATCGGCACCCGCTTCACCGGCCGCCTGCTCGAGGAAACCACGGTCGGCGACCGCGCTGGCCGTCGTACCCACAGTCACCGGCCGAGCCTGGATCACCGGCACGGCCAACTACCTGCTGGACCCGGACGACCCGTTCCCGGCCGGGTTCGTGCTCTAGTTCAGGTGCTCCTGCCAGTCGCTCGGGACGTTCCCGCCCGGGACCGACTGGTCGGCCGGGTGCGACTCCGGCGCGGCTAGCCGGGGGCCGTCGTAGTACTGGGACTCGCCGTAGTGCCAGAACCAGTCCTCGCCCGGCTCGAAGCTCTGGACGATCGGGTGCCCGGTCGTAGCCGAGTGGGCGGAGGCGTGCTGGGCCGGAGACGAGTCGCAGCAGCCGATGTGGCCGCACTGGGCGCAACGGCGGAGGTGGAACCACCAGCCGTCGGCCTTCAGACAGTCCACACAGCCGGTCCCGCTCGGTGGGACCGTCGCGTCGATCCCCGGAATATCCGTCATAGCGGCAATCCTTACGCGCCCCAGCCTCGCAGACAAGCAGCACCCCCACGGCCCCGATCGGGGTAGCTGAGGGTGGCGCGGCGCCAACCCTCCGGTCTGGGCAACTGTCCAGATAGAGGTCAACACCTGTCCTCTACCTGCGGCAGGCTGATGGGCATGACACGGATTCCGGGTGGTAAGTCGACGGTTACGCCGTACGTGGTAGCGAAGGGGGCCGATCGGTTCCTGGACTTTGTCGAGCGGACCTTCGGGCTGCCTACGACGTTGCGGGTGCTCAATCAGGACGGGACGGTCGGGCACGCCGAGGTGCGGGTGGGGGAGTCGGTGGTGATGGTGTTCGACGCGGCGCCGGATTGGCCTGATACGCCGAGCTTCTTGAGTGTGTACATCGACGATGTCGACAAGGCGTACGCCCGGGCGTTGGAGGCCGGCGCGACGGTCGTCACCGGGTTGATGTACTCGCGGATCACTGGTGATCGCGGGTGCCGGGTGAAGGATCCGGTGGGCAACATCTGGTGGCTGCAGACGCACCTGGAGGATGTGGACCCGTCGACCCTCGGTGAGCTGTTCGCGGACCCGGCCGAGTCGGCCGTGATGCGCGAGGCTCAGGAGTCCTTCGCGACCGAGATGCGCAGCCGGCGCAAGTAGGCCCGAACCTGTCGGCCGAGGATGGACCTGTCTTTACGCCGGGATCAGCCGCAGGGCTTGGCCGGGGCGGAGCTGGGCGCAGGCGTCCAGGTCGGCCTCGCTGACGTAGGCGATGACCGGGTATCCGCCGGTGACCGGATGGTCGGCCAGGAAGATGACGGGCGTGCCGGAGGGCGGGATCTGGATCGCGCCGAGGGCCATACCTTCGCTCGCGAGTTCGCCGGTACGGGCGCGGTCGAGAGGTACGCCGTCCAGCCGTACGCCGACGCGGTTGCTGTTGCTGCTCACCCCGTAGGTCTGCGTGGTCAGCGACTCCCAGCCGGCGTCGGTGAACCAGTCTCGTCGTGGTCCGGGTGTCACGCGGGCAAAGACCTCGCCGCCCAGCGGATCAGCAACCGGAGCGAGGTCCACGCCCGGCATCGGCCCGTACGAGCGGCCGACTCGCACAGTCTCTCCGGCCGTCAAGGGCGGTGGGCCGAGGCCTGAGAGCAAGTCTGTGGAGCGGGATCCCAGCACCGGAGGTACGTCGATTCCGCCGCGGATGGCGACGTACGTGCGGAGACCGGTTCGGGGTGGCCCGAGTCTGAGCAGCTCACCGGCCTTGAGCTGAGCCGGCGCGTTCAACGGGACGCCCGGGCAGGGGGCGCCGGTGATGGCGATGACCAAGTCGTTGTCGGCGTGCAGGACTAGTCCGCCAAAGGTGACCTCGATGGCGGCGGCGCCGGGCCGGTTGCCGACCAAACGGTTGGACAGTGCGTACGACGTACGGTCGCAGGCCCCGGAGACGGGGATGCCGAGGGCGGCCTGACCGGCCCGGCCGCAATCCTGGATTGTTGCCAAAGGCCCTGATTCGAGGATGGTGAGGCTGCTCATCCACGACCTGCGTCGACGAACCGGACCCGGTGGCCCGGATGGAACAGCGCGGCCGGATCGCGCTCCTGGTCGAAGATCTGTACGTCGGTCCGCCCGATCAACTGCCACCCACCGGGCGACTCGCGCGGATAGACCCCGCTGAATTCTCCTGCCAGCGCGACGGCTCCCGTCGGGACCCTCGTCCGGGGCGATTGGCGTCGCGGAATGTCCCATGACGACAAACCGGTCAGGTAGCCGAAACCGGGCGCGAAGCCGCAGAAGGCGACCGTCCAGTCCTCACCCGTGTGCCGCTCCACCACCTCCGCCGAGGTGCATCCGAGCAGGTCAGCGACGTCCTGAAGGTCTTCGCCGTCGTAGGTGACCGGGATCTCGATGAGGTCGCCGGTCGCACGGGTCCCGGGAGTCGGGGTGACGGAGCGAAGGGTGCGCGACATTGCATCCAGGCTGCCCGCGGTCGTGACCAGGATGGTGCGGGCGGCCGGGACGATGTCCACGACGTCCGAAGGTGGATCGCTGGTGAGGGCGGTGTAGTAGGCGAGGACCTGGTCGAGATCGTCGAGCTCGACCAGGAGCGCGTGGTCGCCGGACGGCAGGATGCGCATCAGTGCGCGAACGGACTCAGCGTGACGCCCGCTCCCTCCAAGGCGGAACGGACTCGGCGGGCGATGTCGACGGCGCCCGGGGTGTCGCCGTGCACGCAGATCGACGCCGGATCAAGAAGCAAGGTCCCGCCGGCGCTGTCCTGGATCGGCTGTCCGGTGGCCATCGCCGTACATCGGGCGGCGATCTCGTCCGCGTCGTGCAGGACGGATCCGGCTTCGCGACGGGATACCAACGTGCCTGCAGGGGTGTACGCACGGTCCGCGAACGCCTCGTGGACGGCGGTGAGCCCGGCGCCGGTGGCGAGCCGCAGCCACGCTGAACCGGGCAGCCCGAGGACGGGCAGCGACCGGTCGTACTCGGCTACCGCAGCGACCACAGCCGCCGCCTGTTCCTCGTGATGGCCGATCGTGTTGTAGAGCGCTCCATGCGGCTTCACATACCGGACCCGGTCACCCGCGATCCGCGCGAACGCGTCCAGCGCACCGATCTGATAGACGACCTCATCGCGCAACGCGGCCGGCTCGATGTCGACGAACCGCCGTCCGAACCCGGCCTTGTCGGCGTACCCGACGTGCGCCCCGATCGCCACCCCGCGCGCGACTGCCTCCCCGGTCACGCGGCGCATGATCGACGGATCACCGGCGTGGAAGCCGCACGCCACGTTGGCGCTGGTGACGACGTCCAGCAAGGCGCTGTCGTCACCCATCGCCCAGGATCCGAAGCCCTCGCCGAGATCCGCGTTGAGGTCCATGGTCATTCCTACAAGGTAAAGACCGGTTTGATCGAGCGCACGGCCAGGTAGACGGTGACCAGCCACGCCGCCCCGCCCACGCAGAGCAGCCAGTGCCGATACCTGCTGGACTCCGAGCAAGGGATCTTCGCGGCGTTCCGTTCGCGCTGATCTGGGAACGATCCGATAAGACCTTGCGCGCCCCCGCGAGGACCTGACTTGATGAACTCTGACCGTCAGCTGCACAGGGGAGCTCAGCACATGACCGAAGACGACCGGACCGATCTGACACCGAAGTCCTACCGCCCGATCGACGCGAAGGGATTCCGGGACTTCGTCACCCGTGGCTGGGGCCCGGTGGACCGGTCGGTGACGGTGCCGGAAGGGCTGGCCGAGGCCGCCGCAGCGCACCGGCGGAAGCTCTCCGCCGCGCTGCCGGGCCGGCGGATCGCGCTCGCGGCCGGCCGGGCGCCGGTGCGCTCGAACGACACCGACTACCAGTTCCGCGCCGACAGCGACTTCGTCTGGCTGACCGGTTGCCAGGCGGAAGGCGCCGTACTGGTGCTGTCGGCGGATGGGGAAGCGACGCTGTATCTGCGGGAGACCGCCGGGCCGGACGAGGCCGACTTCTTCGCCAACGCACGGGACGGCGAGCTGTGGATCGGCCCGGTGCCGGGGCTCAAGGACTGGTCGGACGCGCTGCAGATCGCCTGCCGCCCGGTCGAGGAGCTGCCGGCGGCGGTGCGCGGCGCGGTCCCGTTCATGCTGTCGACGCCACGGTGTCGAGCCGCATGCTGGACGCACTGGTCCGGACCTCGCCGACGGACGGCAACTCGCTGCGGCAGACGCTCGCCGAGCTGCGCCGGATCAAGGACGACTGGGAGCTGGACCAGCTGCGCGAGGCGGTCGCGGCCAGCGTGCTCGCGTTCGGCGATGTGGCGCGCGAGCTGCCCGAGGCCGTCCGGGGCGGCGGTGAGCGGTGGCTGCAGGGCACCTTCGACCGGCGCGCGCGGACCGCGGGCAACGGCGTCGGGTACGCCTCGATCGTCGCCGCCGGCAATCACGCGCCGGTGCTGCACTGGGTCCGCAACGACGGCCCGGTGAACGAGGGCGACGTGATCCTGCTGGACGCCGGTGTCGAGACCCGCACGCTCTACACCGCCGACGTGACCCGGACCTTCCCGGCCACCGGTGAGTACACCGCGGCGCAGCGGCAGGTGCACGACCTGGTGCACAAGGCGCAGTTGGCGTCACTCGATGCAGTCAAGGTGGGAGCGCCGTACCGCGCCTTCCAGTACGAGGCGCTGCGGGTGCTGGCCGAGGGCCTGCGGGACTGGGGTCTGCTCGAGGTGTCGATGGACGAGCTGCTCGGCCCGGATGGGCAGCAGCACCGGCGGTACATCGTCTGCGGTACCGGGCACTACATCGGTCTCGACGTACACGACTGCGACGCGTCCCGGCCGGAGGCGTACTTCGCCGGCGACATCGAGGCCGGCATGGCGCTCGCGGTCGAACCGGGGCTGTACTTCCACCCGAACGACGAGACCGTGCCGCCGGAGCTGCGCGGGATCGGCATCCGGATCGAGGACAACGTCGTGGTCCACTCCGACCGGCTCGAGATCCTCACCAAGGACCTGCCGATCACCACGGACGGACTGGAGAAGTGGACCCAGTCGCAGCTCAACGCTCGGTGACAGGGCAGCTACGCAAAATTACTCGTCACAAACAGTAACACCGGCCCGGCCGGCGACGATGTACCGAGCGGGGGAGGGTCGAACTCGGCAGGGCGCGTGGCAGTGGGGGGCCGCGGGCCACGCGCCCAGCCGAGTCGGCCCCGGACTGGGGCCAGGGGGGGACCCAGGATTCTGGGTACGGGGAGTAATCATCATGAATCTGCGAGTGCGAGTAGTCCACTACGGAGATCAGCACTGGTACGCCGACATCGACGATGCCGACGATCCGCAACCCGACGACCCGTTCTGGTACGTCGACCGTTGCCGATCGCAGCCGCAGGCCCTCGAGGTGGCCTGCGCCGAACTCCGCCTGCTGGCGGGCCGGCTCGTCCGCGGCGACCATCTCGACCGCGTGCTCGACGTAGCGGGAGTTCAGGTCTGAGCCCAAGGACACCGGGGCCGGCGCTGGTTGGGAGCGCCGGCCCTGGATCTTTGTCAGCCCACCGGTGGTACGGCGGCGCAGCTGGTGCCGCGTTTCGGTACCTGACGTGAGACCAGGTAGGCGTCGATCGTCGACTGCATGCAGGGGCTCGAGTTGTAGCTGCCGTGTCCCCAGCCCTCGTAGGTGAGGAGTACGCCGTACTTGCCGAGCTGCCGTTCGACGCTCTGGGCCCAGTTGTAGCCGGTGGCCGGGTCGTGGATCGCGTTCGCGAGCAGGACCGGGGTCTTGAGGCTGTGGACCTTCAGCGTGTGCTGCGGATTGTTCGCCTTCGGCGCGCCGAGGCAGGTCGAGACAGCCATCAGTTGACCCGGGTACCGCATGTCGGGGTTGTCCCGGCCGATCCGGTCGACGAGGCCGGCGTACTCCCGGTAGCTCCGCACCGACAGGTTCCAGTCCTGGCAGAACGGGGCCAGCGTGTTGTTCACCAACCCGGTCGGCACGGGCGGCCTGTCCGGTCGGCGGGTCGCTCTCGTCGAGCTCCTTCAGCGTGTCGGCCAATCCCCTCCACGTCGGGTCGTAGAGCATCCGGAAGACCGCGAAGCTCAGGTTGAACGGAGTGATGGCAACGGTCGGCTGCCGGGGATCCGGGATCTCGCCGACCTCGGCCCGCTTGAGCAGGTCCGCCCAGAGCGCGCGGATGTCGCGGCCGTGCAGCGAGCAGTCGGTTGCCTGATCGCACCACTTCACGAACTCGTCGAACGAGTCCTGCACCGGCGCCGCCTGCTCGTCCAGGAACGTGCGAGCGGTCGGCGAACTGTGGTCCAGCACGCTCTCCAGAACAACTGCGCGAGTACGCCGGGGATACGTCTCGGCGTACTGCGCGCCGAGCATCGTCCCGTACGACGAACCGTGGAAGGAGATCTGCGATTCGCCGAGCGCCTTCCGGATCGCGTCGACGTCGCGCACCGTCTGCCAGGTGTCGATGTGGTCGTAGAGCGGTCCGGTGTGTTCGCGGCAGTCGGCGGCGAGGGTGCGGTTGTAGCGCGCGGTCGCGTCGAAGTCGGCCTGGCTCTTCATCAGCGGCGACGGTTGCTGGGCGAGCAGAGCAGCGGAGCAGAGCACCGGGTTGCTGCGGGCGATCCCGCGCGGGTCGAAGCTGACGATGTCGAAGCGATCCTGCAGCGTCGGGCTGAACCGGCTGATGCCGGTCTTGATCCGGTCGACGCCGGAGTCACCGGGACCGCCCGGGCCGAAGACCAGCACGCCGACCCGCTCGCTCGGGGACTTCGCCGTACGCCGGGCAATCGCCAGGCCGAAGGTCGGTCCGCCCGGGTCGCGCCAGTCGATCGGCAACTGCAGGGTCGCGCACTGCGAACCCTTCACCACCTCGGGCTTCTCCTTGCCTCTCCGGCTTGCAGTCGGACCACTGCACTGCCGCCGGCTTGGGGACCGCGGCCGAGGCCGGGAGACCGGCGAGCCCGGCCGCGGTCAGTCCCAGGACCACACCCCACGCGGTGGTCCTGAGCACATTTCTGGTTCTCATCAGGGGAATCTCCTGTCTGCGGAAACTCTCCTGATCCTTCGGTAATCGCTTGCTCGCACGCATCGGGGACGAGCCCCCAGGCGACCCCGGGCCAGGCTTGGGGGACTGGTGAGGGTCGCGGCCGGGCCGGATTGACGGCGGCCGGGACGCCGCCGTACCGTCGCGTGCGTCAGTCAACTCAACAGCCGCATGAACCCGTGCGGGAGAGACCCGGGCGTGACCCGGGCGCCGTAGGAGCAACTCTCCCCAAGAATCTCTCAGGCACCTTCACCGCGCGGGCGAGGCACCTCTGGAAGGCTTAGGTCCGTCACGGCCTGACAGAGCGGGGAGGACACCAAACGGTCAACGGCGACCGGAAGGAACCTCCACACGATGGCGATCAGCGTCTTCGATCTGTTCAGCATCGGGATCGGCCCGTCGAGCTCCCACACGGTGGGACCGATGCGCGCCGCCCGCACCTTCGCACTCGGCCTGGCCGATGACGGCCTGCTCGACCGCGACGGCGACCGTCGAGGCGCAACTGTTCGGTTCGCTCGGCGCGACCGGGCACGGTCACGGCAGCAACAAGGCGGTCCTGCTCGGGCTCGAGGGCGAGGACCCGGAGACCGTCGTCACCGCATGCGGTCGACGCGCGGGTCGAGACGATCCGGGAGCGCGGCCGGCTGCTGCTGGCCGGTTCGCACGAGATCGCGTTCGACGAGAACACCGACCTGATCATGCACCGGCGCAAGGCGCTGCCGTACCACCCGAACGGGATGACGTTCGTGGCCCGCGCGGCGGACGGCGCCGTACTGCGGGAGCGCACGTACTACTCGGTCGGCGGCGGATTCGTGGTCGACGAGAACGCGGCGGCCGGCGACCGGATCGTGCCGGACACGACGCCGTTGAAGTACCCGTTCACCGACCGGTGCGGAGTTGCTCGACCGCTGCCGGGAGTCGCAGCTGCCGATCAGCGAGGTGATGCTCGCGAACGAGCTGGCCTGGCGGACCGAGGACGAGATCCGCGACGGGCTGCTGCACATCTGGCAGGTGATGCAGGACTGTGTCCGACGAGGGCTGCGAGACCGAGGGCATCCTGCCGGGCGGCCTGAAGGTACCGCGCCGGGCACACGCGCTGCACCACGAAGCTCAGCCAGCGATCCCGTGGTCGGTCGACCCGCTGAAGGTGATGGACTGGGTCAACCTGTTCGCCCTCGCGGTGAACGAGCAGAACGCGTCCGGCGGCCGGATCGTCACCGCGCCGACGAACGGTGCCGCCGGCATCATTCCCGCCGTACTGCACTACTACCGGCGGTTCGTGCCGGGGGCGACCGACGACGGCGTGGTCCGGTTCCTGCTGACCGCCGGCGCGATCGGCGTGCTCTACAAGGAGAACGCGTCGATCTCCGGTGCCGAGGTCGGCTGCCAGGGCGAGGTCGGCTCGGCCTGCTCGATGGCGGCGGCCGGGCTGTGCGAGGTCCTCGGCGGTACGCCGGGCCAGGTCGAGAACGCGGCCGAGATCGCGATGGAGCACAACCTCGGCCTGACCTGCGACCCGGTCGGCGGGCTGGTCCAGATCCCGTGCATCGAGCGCAACGCGATGGCGTCGGTGAAGGCGATCAACGCGGCCCGGATGGCGATGCACGGCGACGGCGTCCACGTCGTCACCCTCGACAAGGTGATCAAGACGATGCGCGAGACCGGCGCCGACATGAAGATCAAGTACAAGGAGACCTCGCGCGGCGGCCTCGCCGTCAACGTCATCGAATGCTGATCGTCACCAGGGCACGGTCCCGGTCAGGCTGAGGTACTGGCCGGTCGGGCCGTCCGGACCGATGGTGGCCAGCCGGACGATGATCTCCGCACCGTCCTCGACGCTCTGCTCGCCACGATGATCGTTGAAGTCCGTCGCGGTGAAGCCGGGGTCGACCGTGTTGATCCGGAGCTCCGGCAGCTGCCGCGCGTACTGGACGGTGAGCATGTTGAGGGCGGCCTTGGACGAGCCGTAGCCGGGTGAGGGAACCCAGACCGGTACAGCGTCGGCCTGGCCCTCCGGATCGACGGCGGCGGCGATCGAGCCGAGCCCGCTCGAGACGTTCACGACGACCGGGTGGTCGCTGCGATCGAGCAGCGGCACGAAGCGGTGAAGCATCCGCACCGGCCCGAACACATTGACGTCGTACGTCGCCCGTAGGTCGTCGGCGGTCAACTCCCGGGCGGGGTGCCGCGGACCGGAGATGCCGGCGTTGTTGATCAGTACGTCGAGCCGGCCGGCCTCGGCCTCGAGCTGCCGGGCCGCGGCGTCGACCGACTCGTCGCTGGTGACATCGAGTGGCAGGTAGTGTGCCCCGAGGTCGGTCGCGGCCTGCTTGCCACGCTGGGGATCGCGGGCGCCGATGTAGACCCTGTGTCCGGCCGCGATCAGCCGTCGTGCGGTTTCGTAGCCGAGGCCTTTGTTCGCGCCGGTGATGAGTGTTGTGGTCATGGCTCCAGTCTCGCGCCGCGCTGGTGAATCAGGGAGTGCCCCGGATGTCCTAGGGAGTCGCAGTACCAGGCTCGTTCGGCCCGTGCGGGCAATACTGGCCGCATGGGCGAGTTGGGCCGGACATTGCACGCATGGCGGGACCGAGTCACGCCGGACGAGGCCGGCCTGCCGGTGGGCGGTCGGCGGCGCGCGCCGGGGCTGCGACGGGAGGAACTGGCGCAGCTCGCCGGATTGTCGGTGGATTACGTCGTCCGGCTCGAGCAGGGCCGATCGGACTCGCCCTCGGTGCAGGTACTCACCGCGTTGTCCCGGGCGCTCCGCTTGTCCGATGCCGAGCGCAACCACTTGTTCGTACTCGCGGGCCAGGTGGAACCGTCGCCAGGGCGGATCTCGGCGTACATCCCACCGGGTGTGCAGCGGGTGGTCGACCAGTTGGACGGTGCGCCGCTCTGCGTGTGCGACGCGGCCTGGGGCGTGATCACGTGGAATCCGCTCTTCGCGGCGATGATCGGGGATCCGTCCGAGTGGCGGGGCCGGTGGCGCAACATCATCTGGCGGCACTACGCGGCGCCGGGCGAACGCGTGATGCAGACCCCCGAGCAGCGGCGGAGCTTCCAGATCGCGATGGTGACGGACCTGCGCGCCTCCGTCGCCCGCTATCCGCACGATCCGGAACTCAGGGCGCTGATCGACGAGCTTCGCGCCGGGTACGACGACTTCGCCCAGCTCTGGGATCAGCCCGTCGTCGGCTTCCACCAGACCGAGCAGAAGACCATCCGTCACCCCGATCTCGGCCCGTTCGTCATCGACTGCGACGTCCTCACGGTGCCCGGCAGTGACCTCCGCATGGTCGTCTACACAGCCGCACCGAACAGCGAGGCGGCGGAGAAGCTTCGCCTGTTGTCGGTCATCGGCCTGCAAACCCTCGCCTGAAATGCTGAACGCATCAGTCCTCATAACGGACAGAAATGCTACGGGTGCGTACTGGTTACCGAGCCGCCGAAAGGTTGCGATCTAGCGTGGAATTTCTTCCAAGGGCTGTTTGAAGCGGTGGTTCAACCGCTACTCTCCGGGCATTGTGAAACCGATCTCTGCCGAGACCGCCCGCCGCCCGCTCTGGCAGAACCCCCGGCGGCTTCGTCAGGTCGCCGTCGGCGCCGGCGTACTGCTGCTGCTCTATCTCGTCCTGGTCTTCGTGGCCCTACTCGGCGGCCCGCGGATCGGCGCGTCGTTCCTCCCGCTCCCCGGCGGCGGCCCCGACCCGGCGAACCCGGTGGCCGGCCTCGAGCCCGGTCAGCCCACCACGAACGTCCCGGCGATCCCCCGCGGCACCACGCCGGCCCCGACCGCCGGCGTCACCGTGTCGTCCACTCCGTTGCCCACCGCAACCACTCCCGGAGCTGGCACAACCACCGCCCCGGTCCCGGCCGGCACCACCCCGTGCCCCAGTCCCACCCCGGGCATCCCGACGACGCAGGTCGTCGACCGGTTCGAGCCGACCACCCCGGTCGACACCTTGACCCCACCCAGTCGCACCACCCAGCCGCCTGCCACCACGAGGCCCACCAGCAAGCCCACCACCGGGCCCACGAGCAACGAGCCCACCCCGCCCCCGACCAGCACCACCCCAACCACCCCGCCGACGACGCCGGAAGACCCAGATCCCGCGCAGCCCGGCCTCCTCGGCGGCCTGCTCGGCGGCCTCCTCAACAAGCTCGGCCTGTAGCACATAGGTGCGTTAGCGTTGTTGGGTGTCGATGAAGCGCCTGAAGGTCTCCGCCGATCCTGAAGACTTGGCCCTGATCAGGGACGCAGCACGTCGGCGGGGGACAACTGACGCGCAGATCATCCGCGAGGGCATCCACCTGGCTGCAATGGCGAACCGAGTCTGGGACGAGCCGCTCGACTGGCCTACCTTCGAGAGAGTCAGCAAGCCTGGGACCGAGGAGGAGTCCGGACGAGGTTCTGCGGCTGACATGACCGATGTCACAGAGGCTCAGTAGGCTTCCACCTCGGTGGTCTTGGCGTTGCCGCCGATGGTGGGCTTGAGGTTCACCTGCCAGCCCTCGTTCCGGCCGAAGGCCTGGTCGAACTTCTGGAACGTGCAGTCCTCGCCGAACTGGCGCCGGGTGGGATTCCAGTCCGCGCCGCTCTTGAAGTAGATGTGGTATGCGCCGCCGATCCGGCTGATGGTGGCCGTCTTGCCGGCCTGGACGTACATCATCACGTGCGGCTTGCCCGGTGGTTTCCCGTCGGTGACGATCGAGACCGCGACGTCGTTCGCCGTACCGTTGGTGACCTTCAGCCGGCCGATGCCGCCGTCGCCGCTGCGGATCACGACGTCGCCGTTCGACGGGCGTGCGGCCTTCGGTGCCGGTCCGGGATCGGGCAGCGTGCTCGCCGAAGCTTAAGCTTCAGTCGGCGCCAGCGGCACGATCGCGCTGCTCAGGTCCGCGACGCAGCTTCCGCTGCACCTTCTGCGAGGTGTACGCGACGCCGCCGCACCGCGCGTTCAGTTCGGCTCTGGACTTCGAATCCGGACATCGACGTCGGCCGCCACCCCAGACGTGCCTGAAGCACCTCGTGTACGGCGGTCAACCGGCGCGGTCACCGGGAGGTCGGCCAACTGTGACGACGCCGTGTTGAGTGAGTCGGCGAGCGTGCCATCGCCTCGATCAGCCCTTCGGCGGTCCGCACCCGGGTCAGCGTGCGCAACGGACCGGCCAGGCTCTGCTCGATCCTGGTCAGTTCCGCCTGGTACGGCGACGACCCGAGCGGCCCCGGTGGTACGGACGACACCGGCGCCGGTGCGGACGTCGTACTGGTCGACGATGGTGACGACGCGACTCGGAATCTCCTCCGGCGTGCCACCACAGCCGGCCACCCAGGCCAGCATCCCCACCCCTGCGCAGAGCGCAGCACAGCGCTTCATGTACGTCCCCCCAGGTCGCCCCAAACCCTGTGCCGCACAGGATATGCGCGCACCCGCCCCCGAGGCGAGTGGCCTAGGTCGCGAGGTTGGTGGCAGCCGGGTCGAGAGCTCTGACGCGCGACACGGCCAGCAGGCTCCGGTCCAGTGCGCGGCCACAGCCCCACGGTGGGGAACATCCTGGTCACCTGCAGCACATTCGTTCCCCGCACCCGAAGCACACCCCTCGGCCACCGCCCCGCCACGCTCGACCAACCGGCCCACCACATACCGGCACCCACACCACAAGATCCCCACCCGCAGCCCGCTGCGCATCGCCCGACTGCAGCCAACCTCGTGGACCAGGTAACCGTCTAGTGCCGCGGCGTGGGGCGCACGAACGGGAAGGCGAGGGTGGCGCGGATGTTCTGGCCGGTGAGCATCATCATCACCCGGTCGACGCCGATGCCGAGGCCGCCGGTCGGCGGCATCGCGTACTCCAGCGCGCTGAGGAAGTCCTCGTCCAGGGACATCGCCTCGGGGTCGCCCGCGGCCGCCTTCAGCGACTGCTCGGTGAGGCGGCGGCGTTGCTCGACCGGGTCGACCAGTTCGGAGTACGCCGTACCGATCTCGGCGCCGAAGGCGACCAGGTCCCAGCGCTCGGCCAGGCGTGGATCGGTCGCGGTGGGTCCGGGTCAGCGGTGACGTCTCGAGCGGGAAGTCGGTGTAGAAGGTCGGCAGCGTGGTGGTCGGCTCGACCAGTTCGTCGTACAGCTCGAGGACCAGCTCCCCGGCGGACAGCTCGAAGGTCGTGTGTACGCCGTGCTCCGCGCAGAGCTCCCGGAGTCGCTCGGCCGACGTGTCCCGGAGTCGATCGTACTCCGGTCGCCCGGCTGACCGCGTCGTGCACGGTGATGACCGGCCACTCGCCGGAGATGTCGATCTCGCCGTCCGGCCGCTGGACGATCGGCTTGCCGAACACCGCGGTCGCGGTCTCGATCAGCAGTTCCCGGGTGAGCTCGCGCATCACGTGGTAGTCGGCGTACGGCTGGTAGGCCTCGACCGAGGTGAACTCCGGGTTGTGGGTCGCGTCGGCGCCCTCGTTGCGGAAGTTCCGGTTCAGCTCGAAGACCTTGCCGAGCCCGCCGACGCTGAGCCGCTTCAGGAACAGCTCGGGCGCGATCCGCAGGAACAGCTCGGTGTCGTAGGCGTTGATGTGGGTGACGAACGGCCGCGCGTTCGCCCCGCCGTGCACCGCCTGCAGCATCGGCGTCTCCACCTCGATGAACCCGCGCGACTCGAACCCGTTGCGCAGGGCCCGTACCGCGGTACTGCGGTGCTGCATCATCTGCAGCGAGTCCGGGTTCATCACCAGGTCGAGGTGCGCGCTGCCGGACCCGCGCCTCCGGATCGGTGAACCCCTTCCGCTTGTCCGGCAACGGATGCAGGCACTTGGCCGCCATCAGCCAGCTCGGTCGCCGCGATCGACAGCTCACCCCGGCGGCTGGTGACCACCTCGCCGGTGACGCTGACGTGGTCGCCGATGTCGACCAGCCGCCGCCAGTGGTCCAGCGGCGCCGCGCCGCAGGCGTCGGCGGTCAGCATCACCTGCAGCTCGGCCAGGCCGTCCTGCAGCTGCGCGAAGGCCAGTCCGCCGTGGTTCCGCATCCGCATCACCCGGCCGGTCACGGACACCGTGTTGCCGGTGTGGTGGTCGGCGCGGCAGGTTCTGGTGCACCGCGCGGATCCGTTCCAGCGTCTCCGTCCGCGGCACAGTGACCGGGTACGGATCGATGCCAGCAGCAACGAGTTCGGCGAGCTTGGTCCGCGCGGATCTGCTCCTGCTCGGTCAGCCTCCGATCCGGCAGCGCCGGCCGCAGCAGCTCCTCTTCCTGCTCCCGTACGGCGCTCGCGAACTGGCCGCCGTCCGCCGCCATGATCGCGTGCCGCTCGGCCGTCTCCGACGCTGTCGACACGGGTCCACGGCCGCGGCGCGGGCAGGAAGCCCTCCGCCGTCCCGGCCGCCAGCAGCACCTGCGCGAGCGAGGCGCCGCGCGAGTAGCAGATCAGCCGCGGCGACCAGCGGGGCAGGTACTTCTCGTTCGACTGGTAGAGACTCTCCAGCTGCCAGAACCGCGAGGCCGCGGTGAGCAGGGCGTTGGTCAGCCGCAGCACCGGTCCGGCGCCGACTCGCTCGGCGTCGCTGAAGATCTCCCGGAACATGGCGAAGTTCAGCGAGATCCGGTGCAGCCCGAGATCGCCGCAGGCATCCACCAGCGACGTTGACCATGAACTCCATCAACCCGTTCACGGACTCCGGATCGCGCCGCATCAGGTCCAGCGAAACACCCCGCACACCCCACGGCACGAACGACAGCAGCCCGCGTACGACGCCGTCGGCGTCCCGCGCGATCACCATCACGCACCGCGCGTCGGCCGGATCGCCGAGCCGCCCGAGCGCCATCGAGAACCCGCGCTCGGTCTGCGCTCCACGCCACTGCTCGGCGAGCTGGACGTACTCCGCAAGGTCTGCGGGAGACAGGTCGCCGTGCCGGACCACCTCGGCGTGGTACCCGGCCCGCTGGACCCGGGTGACCGCCTGCCGGACCGGCCGCATCGTCCGGCCCTCGAGCGTGAAGTCGGCGACGTCGATGATCGCCTCGTCGCCCATCGCGAGCGCTCGCAGGCCGGCATCGACGTACGCGTGGGCGGCCTCCTCGCTCGCCGACAGCACGGCGGGGGACCAGCCGTACGTGCGCGCCTCGGCGAGCCAGCGCTTGATCGCGCCGGGCCAGGCGGCCGGATCGCCGAGTGGGTCGCCACTGGCCAGGCTGACCCCGTTGACCACCCGGTAGGCGATCGCGGCCTCGTTGCCGGGGGAGAAGACGACCGCCTTGTCCCGCCGGGTGGCGAAGTACCCGAGCGAGTCCCGCTCGCCGTACAGCAGGAGCAGCCGCCGGACCTCGAGCTCCTCGGGCTGGGTCAGGTAGCGGACCCGGCGGACCGAGCGGAGGAAGATCGCGAACGCGATCACCAGCGAGGCGGCCGAGATCGCGCCGACCGTCAGGCCGACCCAGCCGTGGCCCTCGTGGCCGCGCCCATCCTGGTCGCGGCTCTGGCCGAGGGCGGCGATGACGGCCCAGCCGATCTTCTCCCGCTGACCGCTCAGCGTCTTCGGGAAGATCTGGGTCAGGGTGATGCTGACCGCGATCGAGATCAGCAGGCCGGCACCAGCGCGCCGACCGCCAGCCGCCGGCGTACCGGGCGCCAGCCGGGCCGGGAACGCGCCGCGGATCGTTCCACAGCAGCACGATGATCGCGGCCACCACGATCACCTGGACGATGCCGAGCTCGAGGTCCTTGACCCTGGCGGGCCACCGAAGTCGCTCGAGGAGTTCGGCGTCGTTCGGGTTGGCCAGCCGGACGCTGGTGAACGCGACCGCCGCGATCTGCGCGAGCAGCCAGAGGGCCTCGAAGACCCACAGCACCCAGAGCAGCGCCGCCCGCTTCCCGCGCAGCAGCGCGCTGCCGACGACGGCCAGGTAGACGGCGGAGAAGAACGTGTGCCCGGCCGGGATGCCGAAGAAGTCGAACGCCATGATCGACGCGTTTCACGTACGCCGGCGCGAACAGGTGCAGCGGGATCGCCAGGAACGACCAGACCGAGGCGGCGACGACGACGCGGCCCACCCAGACCGCGGCGCGCTGCTGCCACGCGGGGATCACTTCCTGCTGTTCCGGCCGCACCAGGAGATCATGCCACTTCCGCTGCGCTGCACGCTAGCCCGGTGGCGTATCCAGTCTCTGCAGTCCGGCTATGTGGTGGCGACAATGCCGCCGGTCTCAGGCAGGCTTTCCTCCGATGACCGCGATCTGGATCGTGCTGCCCGGCCTGGCCGAGACTCCCGAGGAGTTCGGCCGGGTCGTCGAGCTGTTGCCGGCCGAGCGACCTTCGCGTCGATCGATCCGTGGCGTACGCCGATCACCTCCGACGTCGGCGAGCTGCGCACGGCGGCCGGCGTACCGGCGGATGTGGAGGTCGGGCTGGTCGGGCACTCGATCGGCGGACTGGCGGCGCTGCGCTGGGCCCTGACCCGGCCGCTCGAGGTGACCAGGCTCGTGCTCGTCGACACCAGCCTCACCTCGGAGACCGGCGTGGCGCTGGCTCTACCCGGGGACCCGCGGTGACCGGGCGGTGCGGGCGTTCCTGCGGTTGCTCGGCCGGATCGGCGTACCGCAGCTGCTCGGGTCCCGACGCTGCGGCGGCTGTTCGTCCGGATCGGCAGCCCGTCGAACCGGGATCTGTTGTCAAAGGCAACCGCCAGGGCCCGGTACGGCGCGGCGTCGTCATGGGTGCTGTTCTGGGACGAACTGGCGAGCAGCTGGGAGCTGGCCGCCGAGGTCGCCAAGCTGGTCGCCGGGCCGGTCGGTGCGGTCGCGCCGACCGGTGGTGCTGGTCGCGACCGGCGGCAGCTCGCGGTTCACCGCGAACCGCTGGCTGGCCGGTCAGCGGCGGCTTGCGACCACGCTCGGACGGCACGGTCGACGTACTGCCCGACTCGGCCCATCTCGTGCACCTGGATCGCCCCGACGCGATCGCCGCGGCCGTCCAGCGGTGAGGGGCTAGGTGGTGCTGGTGAGAGCAGGGGTCGGGAGCTTGCGCTGCCAGACCTCGTCCAGCGCCATCCGCATCGCACCGGTGACCACGGCGTCCTCGGCCAGGGCGGACAGCTCCAGCTTCGGGTGGTTCAGCGTCAGCAGCCGCAGCTGGTCGGAGATCGCATCGAGCAGTACGGCGCCCGCGCGAGCGACACCGCCACCGATCACCACGGCGGTCGGGTCCAGCACCAGTACGGCGGGCGCCAGAGCGCGAGCGAAGTCCCGGGCGACCCGCTGCACGACCGCCTGAGCCACTGGGTCACGCTCTGCCGCGGCGGCGAAGACATCGGCCGTGTCCAGCTGGTCTCCGCCCAGCTCGGCCAGGCGGGAGTCCGGGTTGTCGAGCAGCTGCCTGGCGGCCGAGCGCTGCGATCGCCTCCGAGCCGACCGCACGCTCCAGCGGACCGCGACTGTCCTCGGGGTTGATGACGTCGTCCGGCCGCGGTGGCGATGAAGCCGATCTCACCGGCCGCGCCGGTGCCCCGGTGCAGCCGGCCGTCGATCACGATGCCGGCACCGAGTCGCTCACCCCACTGGACGGCCAGCAGTGTGCCGGTGCCGCCGCGAGCGGCCGCGATGGCCAGTGCGGCCAGGTTGGCGTCGTTGTCGAGCATGACCGGGCAGTCGAGCAGACTGCGGACGTGCTTGGTCAGGTCGATCGCGGACCAGCCCGGCACGCTCGGGACCAGCTGGACCCGGCCGGTGTGCTCGTCGACGATGCCCGGGCTGGCGGCGACCGCGGCAGCGATGTCCTCGGCCGGTACCTCGGCCTCCGCGAGCGCCTCGGTGATCACCTCGCTGATGACTCCGAGCAGCTCCTGGGCGGTCCATCCGGGGCCGGAGCGCCGTACCAGGGAGAGCTTGCGGCCGGCCAGGTCGGAGACGCCCACGGTCACCCGGTGCGGGCCGACGTCCAGACCGAGCACCGGCGCCGCACGGCCGCGCAGCGAGACGCGGATCGCCGGGCGGCCGAGTGAGCGGTCCGCCGAGTCCGGGCCGTGCTGCTGCAGCCAGCCGGCGTCCAGCAGCTCGTCGACGGCCTGGGCCACGGTCGGTCTGGCCAGACCGGTCCGTTCCACCAGTTCGGCGACCCGTAGCGGTGCGGGCGCGGAGCGGCGTACCGCATCCAGCACCGCGGCGACGTTGATCCGCCGCAGCATCGTCGTACCGCCGCCGCCGACCGTTCCCTTGCTCATGTCCGACCCCTTGCCTGCCACTCGCCCATCCTAATAGAAAGCGAGCGTTCATAAATTACCTTGCTGTGTCGTTCCTCGCGCCGGGCGGGCGGTCGCCGAACTGCGTGAGTCGACAACTATCACCCTCCGGCCGCCCGCGGTTCCAGCACACGCACCAGTGCCAAGGAGCCCTCCGCTGTCAGTCCTGCAGCACCGTCCGGGCGAAACTGCTCAGTGCCTCCCGATCCGGTTGCTGTGTCTTGGTCATCAGGCTGGCCACATGCTTCTCCACCGTCCGGGGCGAGATGTGCAGCCGGGAGGCGATCGACTTGTTCCCGATCCGGTCCACCAGCAACTGGCAGACCTCGTACTCGCGGCGTGGTGATCCCGAGCTGCCGCAGATGCGCCGGCACCTGGTCGGTCCCACTCCGGCGCTGCGAGACGGTCGCACCGAGCTGCCGCAGCAGGCTCCGGCACGCACTCGCCACCGCCGGGATCTCCGCGTTGTGGAAGTAGTCCTCGGCCTGCCGCAACCACGCGACCGGCTCGCCCCACCCGTCGGCGTGCGCCGGCTCGGCCACCATCCGCAGCCCGAGGTAGCGCGCCATCGGGTAGAGCGACGAGGTCTCCAGCGCCTCCGTCACCTTGGCGTCGGCCGCGTCGTACTGCCCGTCCCGGCCGAGCAGTACGGCGTGCGCCAGCTGGACGAACTGCTTGTTCCACCGCATCCCGCTGGCGGCTGTCGCCGTCACCGCCTCGAAGTGCGCCCAGCTGTTCCGGCCGGACAGTACGCCGAGCAGCAGACCCAGCCCGTTCTTGCCCGAGGTGTGGAAGGTGGTCGGGTTCTGAGCGTCGTACGCGAGGGCCTGGGCCATCTCGGAGTCGGCCAGCTCGCGGTTCTCCTCCAGCAGCGCGCAGAACGTCCGGGCCAGGCCGTAGGAGTACGGCAGCTCGTACGACGCCCGCTCGCCACCCCAGCTCGCCGACCTCGGCCAGCGTCTCCTCCATCGCCGCCCGCCGGCCCGGTGCGCCTCCAGAATCGCCTTGGTGGACCAGGAAGTACGTCGCCGACGCGGCCGAGCCGGAGTCGCCGGGTGACCTCCAGGCACTCGTCGATGATCACCGCCGCCTTGTCGTACTCGGACCGCAGGATCGCCTGCTGGCCGAGGATCCCGTCGACCTCGTACGCCAACGGGATCGCGCCGATCCGCAACGCCTGCTGCCGGGCCCGCTCCAGCTCGACGACGCTGCCGTTGGCCAGGCAGATCGTCCCGGCCTGGAAAATGTGCGAACAGACCCGCTGGAACGTCATCGTCGTGCTCTTCGGCCACCTGCCGGGCCCGGTGGAAGTAATCGATCGACTGATCGAGGTCGTGCTCGCGGGCCAGGATCCCCAGCAGTTGCAGGGCAGTCGCAGGCCACCGCCGGCAGGTTGGCGCGTTCGGCGGCCTCGGCGGCGCGGGTAGCCAGCTCGGTCGCCGCCTTCAGCCGTCCGGGGCTCGAGCCGGGCCAGCTCGAGATTGGCGGCGATCGCGTCGACCGGTGCGATGTCGGCGTCGGCCGGCGTCGATGCCGAGCAGCGAGCGCGCGGTCGCCACCTGGGTCAGCGCGGCCGACCATCGACCGGCCATGTGCTCGAGGTTGGCCAGCTGGACGTGCAGGGCGGCGACCTTGCGGCTGTCCAGGTTGCGGTCGGCCATCTCCTCGATCGTCGCGGCGTGGTCCGCGCTGGTCTCGAACTGGCCGGTCTCACTCAACGCGATCAGCAACGAACCGAGCACCTCGGCGCGGTAGCTGGTGTCGGGATCGCCGGCCAGCAAGGCGGTCGCGCGCTCCAGCAGCTTCACCGCCGACGCCATCGACCCTTCGTCGAACGACCGCCGTCCGGCCATTGCGAACAGTCGTCCGGCCCGGGCCTTGTCGCCACCGGTCTCGGCGAGCTCAGCGACCATCGGGCACCACTCGCCCGGCAGCCCGGGGTGCAGCTCCTCGATCGCATCCGCACAACGTCGCGGCGAGAGTGGACCGCTCGGTCGGAGTCAGCCCGGCCAGCAGCGCGTCCGCGGTCAGCGGATGGCGGAACGCGTACCAGTCCGGCACCGGCTCGTCCGGCCCGACCAGCTGCGCCGCCAGCCCGGCCCGCAGGGTGGCCAGCAGCAACCGCTCGTCGGTCCCGGTGGCCTTGCGTACGACGCTGAACGGGAAGCGGTGACCGATCACCGCAGCCAGCACCAGCAGGTCGCGCGACTGCTGGTCCGAGCTGATCGGTCCGGCTGCTGATGCTCCGGACAACGGCTGCCGGGACGTTCGTCTGCAGCCCGTCGACGACCTGGACGCTCCCGTCCGGCCTGGACAGCAGCTGCCCGGACCGGCTCGCCTCCTGCAGCAGTTCCTCGACGATGAAAGGGATTCCGGCGCTGTCATGCCACAGCTGGTCGACCAGCGTGTCGGGTACGCCGCTCGCGGGCACCTCGAGACAGCCGGCGGCCAGCTCGCCCACCTCGGCCCGGTCCAGCGGTTGACAGCTCGATCAGGGCGGCCGTTCCGCGTTGTGCGGACAGTCTGGCCAGCTCGAGCGCTGCACAGGTCTCCGAGCGCAGCGTTGCGACCAATGCGATCGGCTGGTCCTCCAGATTGTCGAGCAGGTACTCGATCACTGCCAGCGTCTCGGGATCGGAGCCGTGCAGATCCTCCAGCACCAGCAGGCACCCCCGGTCCTTGGCCGACCAGGGCGAGCAGCCGTAGAACAGCCTCACCGAGGACGACGGTGGAGGTCGCGGTGTCGTGCGCCGTACCGTCGTCCCAGTCCGGGATCAGCCGGCCGAGCACCTGACGGTAGGGGCCGAGCCCGGCCGTGTCGGGCATCTCGCCGCGGCGGACGAGTGACAGCAGAGCCTCCGTGAACGGGCGGAACGCGACCATGGTGCCGATGGCTCCGACCCTGCCGCGCAGGGTTGCCATTCCTTCGTCAAGCGCTTTGGTGGTCGCCACTCCGGCCAGCCGGCTCTTGCCGATGCCAGGCTCGCCGACCAGGAAGACCGCACCCCCGTCACCGTCTCGGGTAGCGGCCAGCAGGTGGTCGAGATGATCGATCTCCCGGTCCCTGCCGACCACTCTGGGCGAACGGGTCTGCATGGTTGCCCACTCTAACGACGTATGGCTGACCCTGCAGTGAACCGGCGGAGCCGTTCGGCCATCCCCCCGGGCCGACCGACTCCGCCGTTCAAACGTTCGCTGGGCTTCAGTTCAAGCTGATCGTCGGCCAGGTGCTGGCCAGTTCGTTGCCGACGGCCGCGATCGCGAACGTGCTCAGGCCGACGGTGCCGACCAGGGCCATGGCGCGGGCGCCGACCTTGGTGCGCTTCGGCAGGGTGATCGGGCCGAGCGGATCGGTCGCGTCGGAGGTCGTGGACTGGACGTCGGGCTGTGATTCGTCGTGCTTGGCGGTCATGCGTTTCCCCTGTCGCTGTCTGGGTTCCGGCACTGTGATGGGCACCTCGACCCGGTGGTTGGTTCGAGCAGCAGCACTGACGGAACGCGTTCGGGGAACGCCAGCCGGAGCAGACCGTAGCCGATTCCCGCCAGACCGGTCAGCAAGCCTGGAGATGGAACCGCCCGCGGTGTCCCGCACTGTGGGCCGTACTGCTCTATTGCCGCGAGCACCAGACCGGCGCGGCGACGCCGCACCCCCTCGATGGCTGGGTGATCGCGTTCGGTCAGCCACACCAGTGGCTCGACCGCGCCGAGCTCGCCATGACACAGGCTCATGTCTGCGAGCACCGGACGTTCTGCGGCGGCTCCGAGGTAGGCGTCGAGGTCCGCGGGAACTCCGGCCGCCAGCCGGGCCAGGGCGGTCCCCGCGTCGCCCGAGCACCATCCATGGCCGGCCGGCCGGTCCCCTCGATCCAGATCGGCAGCCGCCCGCGCGGCATCCAGGTACCTGTCGCCAGGTACGCCGTACTGACCGAGAGCCCACGCGATCCCCTGGTAACCACGAGCGAAGCCGTGATCCGCTGCTACTCGGCCACGGAGGCCGCTCTCGACGGTGGTTACCAGTTCGTCGGCGTACCGCGTGGCCAGTCTGCTTGCCGCCGGGAGGCCGTCAATCGCTTGCATGGCGGTCAGTCCGCCGGCCGCGCCCTCAGCGTACGTCGGGAACTCGGTCGAGCTCGGGCTTGAGCTGCTCGGTGAGTTCCAGCGACGCTGCGAGCCAGCCGGTGAGGTCGGAGTCGCCGAGGAGCATGGAGAGGCGGTTCAGCCCGTAGCTGATTCCGCCGAGTCCGTGCAAGCCTGGGCCGACCAGTTGTGCGGACTCCGGGTCTGCTGCCAGGGCCTCCAGCAGCTGGGGGATCGGGCGGATCGCGTCGCGGGCGAGTTCGCAGTACTTGTCGGCTCCGGTGAGGACGCCGACCTGAGCGAGGAAGAGCGCCGTACCGGTGTAGCCGTTGGAAAGGCCCGCGCCCATTGGCCTGACGGCCCAGTGGTGGTCGTCGAGCAGTTCGAGGCCGAGCCAGTTGGCCGCACCGCTGCGCTCGCTGATCACCTGCGCGACGATCTCGTCGGCGATGTCGGTGGCGGCGGCCAGCATGCGTTCGGGGTCCGCCTCGGTGGCGCCGAGGTCGTGGCCTGCCGGCGGTGGTGGCGTGCATGATCGGCTCCGGCCGGGTGGCCAGCGATGCGGAGATCAGCCACTTCTGCCGGTGTTCGTCGATGTCGCCGAGACTCGCGATCTTCGCCTCGACCGCGGCCAGGCCCTCGGTGACCAGAACGTTGGGGACGCGGGTGCCGTCCGAGGTCCAGACGTCACGGCTGTCCGGCCGCGCGGTGAACAGCGGTACGTCGCCGGCCCACAGATCTGCCAGTTCGTACGGCACCAAGTCGCGCAGGGATTCGTCGGCGTCCCACAACAGATCGAGCAGCCGGCTGCGACCGGCTGCGTCCCGCAGTGCGTCCGGGTGCGTCGACTCATCCAGGAGGCCGGTGTAGAGAGCTGGTCGCTCCTCGGCACGAACCGGATCTGGTCCGCAGCGCAGCGAGCCAGCAGGCCATCAGGTCCGATCAGCTCGTCGCGGTGCCACGCGATCGCCTCATACGCGGCCCGGAACCCTGTGAGCACAGCGATCTCGTGGTCTCGCGGTTCGATCGACAGCGCCATCGAGCAGTGGCCGGTTGGCGGCGCTATGAGTCCGGCCAGGACGCCGGACCAGGTGCATCGAGTCCAGGCCGGCGTCGGCCCAGTCGACCACGCTCATGGGCGCGATCGCGTCCGCGTCACCGCCCAAGCCGGACATGTCTGCCACACCGTGCTCGCCGGTGACCAGCAGCGGCAGGAGCGCGGTCCGGTAGACCGAACTGAGGAGGACGCGGTACGCCGGGTCGTGGCTGAGCGAGCCGACTGGTGTATTGCTGGGATGGAACAGCGTCTCTACATCGACGAGCACAGGCTGGTCGCCGACGGCGATCAGGTTCTCGTAGTGCATGTCGGTGCCGTCCAGCACGTACAGCAGCGCCAGCAGAGCGCCTTGCCGGTGGTAGAAGCGCCGTACACCGGCCAGATCCTGGCAGGGCTCGTGTACGACGTACTCGAGCCAGCCATAGCCCTGGCGGGACAGTACGTCGACCGTGCGGATGCCCAGAGCGGTCTTGTCGTTCAGCCAGTCGACGACCTCGTTGAAGTGACGGTGCAGGTCGAGCGGCCTGGGCTTGTAGACCAGCCGACGCCCGTCCGCGAAGGTGAGCGTCGCCGTGCACCGCCCACCCCGGTGTGGGTCGCCCCCGGGCTCGATGGCGGTCAGCGCACCGGGATCACGGCCGCCCAGCATGCCGGTGACGAGCGACTCACGGTCCTCGGCGAGTCGTGCCAGTAGCTCGAGGTGACCCTCGACGGCCTGCCGGCACGACTCGCCGAGGACCCGGGCCAGCACCGGGTAGGTGGCCAGGAACTCCGCCAGCTCGCTCCCTCCGACGAGCCGGTGGGTGAAGTCCAGGAAACGCTCGGCCGGGGTGTCACCGGCCAGCTCGCCGCGGTCACGGGCGCGGGCGAGCTCCAGCACCAGCGTCCGCGAGGCCAGCTTCACCAGCCGCAGCCCGAGCCGCTGCAGGAACTGCTCGGTGAGGTCGCCGGTGTGCCCGGCCGCGACGAGATCGCGGCGGGCGGCGGTGAGCAGGGGTTCGAGGCACCGCATAAGCGCCTGCCGCCAGTCCGTGCCGGACCCACCCGTTGTCCCGGCCGCCCCACCTGACGTGTGGCCGCCGATGACACCGGTCCCTGCAGGGTCCAGACCGGCGGCAGGCGCGCTCGGTGGGAGGGAGGTACTGCGCTCGACGTACTCGGCCCAGGCCGGTGCGGTCCGGGTCAGCTCGTGCGGGCGCATCCCCGCGGACCACCAGGTCTCGCGCTGGTCGGTCCGGGCCCGCCCGGTGGTCACTGAGTTGAGCACGCGCACAGGCTGCCATCGGCAGATGGGTCCGGGCATGGGTAAGCAGCCCCCATATTTGTGCGGGAGCTCCTCCTCTGTGCGCAAATCCGGACCGAACGCCCGGAACGATGCCGGACGGGCCGGGGGCGGACAAGAGCTCCGCACCCCCAGTTTCCGCCCGCCCGACAGCCCCGGACAGATGGGTGCGGACCGGCTGGAACATGGGGGCCGAACACCCATGTGTGAAGGCGCGGACACTGCGACGGTGAGCAGGTGCATTCCCCTGTCGCTCCCGGTCTGCCCGTCTCGGCACACTCGGTGCTGGACGTCGTACCGCAGCTGCCCGGTCAGTCGGCTGCGGCCGCGCTCCGGGAAACCGCAGAGGTGGCACAGGCTGCCGACGACCTCGGATACCGCCGGTTCTGGCTGGCGGAAGCAGCACGGCGTCCGAGGCGTCGGCAGCGCGGCCCGGCCGTGCTCGCGGCGATCCTGGCCGCGCGGACGGACCGGGTCCGGCTGGGCGCCGGCGGTGTGCTGCTGACGAACCATCAGCCGCTGGTCGTCGCCGAACAGTTCGCTGCGCTGGCAGCGGCGTACCCGAGCCGGATCGACCTTGGTGTCGGCCAGCAGCCGAGCATGATCCCCAGTACGGCGGCAGCACTCGGCGGTGGCGGCCGGGACAGGTTCCCGCAGCGGCTGGACGAGCTGTGCGGGTTCCTGCGGGACGGACTACCCGGCCGCGCACCTGTGGGCGACGTACGGCTCACGCTGGCCGGATTGCCGCCACCGGTGTTCGTACTGGCCGACCACCCGAGCGCTGCGGTGACTGCCGCCGTACGTGGGCTGCCTGTGTTCCTGGCGCATCACCGCGCTGCCGCGATGACACCCGCGGCCGTGGCGGCGTACCGAGATCACTTCGAGCCGACCGGGCCTACTGGTCAAGCCGTACCTCGCCGTCACGGTCGGCGTCGTCGCGGCGGACTCCGAGGAGGAGGCGATCATCCGGTTCGCGGAGTACGTGCGAGTGAAGACACGCCTCGGTACGACGAGACCGCGAGCGACCCCGGCCGAGCTGATGGAGCTCCTCGAGCCGCCACTGACCCGACGAGAGCGCGGTCGGGCCGAACGGCTCGCTGGACGACCCCAGCACCATCGTCGGCTCCAGAGCGTCAGCGGTGGCCGAGCTCGGCGCACTGGTGGCCGAGACGACCGCGGACGAGATCATGCTGGTCCCGCTGGCCTTCGACGGCCTGGTCCGCTCGGCGATCCTCCGCACCATCGCCGCCGGTCTGACCCGCACGGTCCGCACGGTCCCCAGGCACGCCCCATCGCTCATCGCCACGGCCTAGTGTGGGTACTGCCGACTAGTGAAAGGCGGGCTCATGTCGCGGGAGCAGGAAGTCGTCGAGGCGTGTCCGACCGAGCTGTTCATCGGGGGTAAGTGGCGTGGCGGCCGAGGGTGGCAAGACCCTCGCGGTCGAGGACCCAGCCACCGGTACGACGCTCTGCGACGTGGCCGATGCGAGTCCGGCCGACGGCATGGCCGCGCTGGACGCAGCGGTCGCCGCGCAGGCGGACTGGGCCGCGACGCCGCCGCGAGAGCGTGGCGAGATCCTGCGCCGTACCTATGAGCTGATGACGGAGCGGGCCGACGACCTGGCGCTGCTGATGACGCTCGAGATGGGCAAGCCGGTGGCGGAGTCGAAGGGCGAGATCGCCTATGCGGCCGAGTTCTTCCGCTGGTTCGCCGAGGAGGCGGTCCGGATCGACGGCGGCTACCAGATCGCGCCGAACGGCAAGGGCCGCTTCCTGGTGATGCGGCAGCCGGTCGGGCCGTGCCTGCTGATCACGCCGTGGAACTTCCCGGCCGCGATGGGCGCCCGCAAGATCGGCCCGGCCGTCGCCGCGGGCTGCACGATGGTGATCAAGCCGGCCTCCCAGACACCGCTGTCGATGCTCAAGCTGGCCGAGCTGATGACCGAGGCCGGACTGCCGGCCGGCGTGCTCAACGTGATCACCACCAGCGACGCCGGCGGCGTGATGGAGCCGCTGATCCGCGACGGCCGCGCCCGCAAGCTGTCCTTCACCGGCTCGACCCAGGTCGGCCGGAAGCTGATCGAGCAGGCCGCCGAGCAGGTGCTGCGGACCAGCATGGAGCTCGGCGGCAACGCGCCGCTCCTGGTCTTCGACGACGCCGACCTGGACAAGGCGGTCGACGGCGCGATGCTGGCCAAGATGCGCAACGGCGGCGAGGCCTGTACGGCGGCCAACCGGATCTACGTGCAGTCGCCGATGATGGACGAGTTCGCGGCCCGGCTGACCGAGCGGATGGCCGCGCTGACGGTCGGCCGGGGGACCGAGGACGGAGTCGACGTCGGCCCGCTGATCGACGGCGAGCCCAACGCGACAAGGTCAAGGACCTGGTCGACGACGCGATCGCCCAGGGCGCGCGGGTGCTGACCGGCGGAACGGTTGCTGAGGGCAACGGGTACTTCTACCCGCCGACCGTGCTGGCCGACGTGCCGAAGAGCGCCCGGCTGCAGAAGGAGGAGATCTTCGGTCCGGTCGCGCCGCTGACCGCCTTCGAGACCGAGGACGAGGCGGTCGGATGGCGAACGACACCGAGTTCGGCCTGGTCTCCTACCTGTTCACCAACGACCTGACCCGGGCGCTGCGGGTCAGCGAGCAGCTGGAGACCGGCATGATCGGCCTCAACCAGGGCATCGTCTCCAACCCGGCCGCGCCGTTCGGCGGCGTCAAGCAGTCCGGCCTCGGCCGCGAGGGCGGCACCGTCGGCATCGACGAGTACCTGGAGATCAAGTACGTCGCGATCAACGTGGACTGATCACTCGGCCAGCCAGCGCTGGATGGTTTCCGCGTCGGGGCGGGACTGGTGCCGATGGCGTGCGGGACGAACCGGGCGTAGTAGTCGGTGATCGGCCCGTCGGACTCGCGGACCATCATGCCGGCGGCGACCCCGTCGACGACCCAGCTGCCGATCACCGCGCGGTTGCCCTCGTACGACGGCAGCGGGTGCCACTCCTGGTAGACCATCGTCGAGGTGTCGTACGGGCCGTCGTGCACGTGGTCCTCGGCCGTCGGCGATGGTGTGGATCCGGATGTTGCTGCCCTCCCGGCCGTGCAGCGGTTTCGCCACCCACTCGAGCAGGTCACCCGGCGATCGCCGAAGTACGCCGGCAGCAGGTTCGGATGGTCCGGGTACAGCTCCCACAGCACCGGCAGGATCGCCTTGGTGGACAGCATCGTCTTCCAGATCGGCTCGATCCACTGCACCGGCTCGCGCTCGACGCCGGCCAGGACGTACCGGCCGAACTCGTCGTCGAGCATGTCCTCCCACGGGTAGAGCTTGAACGCGGTCCGGATCGGCCGCCCGCCCCAGTCCACGAACGCGCGCTGCGCCGACTCCCAGCCGAGGTCCTCGATCTCGTGCCCGTACGTCGCCAGTCCCGCCATCGCCGCCGTGTCCCGCAGGTAGGCGACCGTCATCGCCTCCTCGCCGGTGGTCTCGGCGCCGGAGTTGAAGAAGTGCGCCTCGTTGCCCGGGAAGTGAGCCGGCCGCGAGCTGCTCGGCCCACCACTTGACCAGCCGGTCGTGCACCGAGTTCCACTGGTCGGCGTCCGGGAACACGTCCTCCAGCCAGTTCCACTGGATCACCGCGGACTCCAGCAGGCCGGTCGGGGTGTCGCCGTTGATCTCCAGCATCTTCGGCTCGACCCCGTTCCAGGCCAGGTCGAACCGCGCGTAGACGGACAGGTCGTCCCGCTTCAGCGACTCGCTGCACCAGCGGCAGCGTGCCGGACGCGAGACCGAGCTGGGCGTCGCTGAACCGGTCACCCGACGCCATCACCGAGGCGGCGTGCTTGCACATCTCGTAGAGCTCCTCGGTGACGCGCTCGAGGTGCAGCACCTCGTCCATCGTCACCTCGTACCAGGCGCTCTCGTTCCAGTACGGCCGCTCGGTGCCGTCCGGCATGTCGGTCATCGGGAACACCAGGCCCTGCTCGACGACCTTGTCCTTCCAGTCCGGCCGGGGCTTGATCGAGTGCCGCCACATCAGCCGCCAGAGCTCCCCTTGCCCGCCTTGCCGAACCCGCCGCGGGTGATGGTGCCGATGTCGCCGCCCTTCGTGTCCAGGCCGCCCCGCTTGATCGTCGGCGACCGCGGTCCCGGCGTTGCGCCGGCCGCGGGATCGTGTAGGTGCCGGCGCGGCGTTGTAGCGACCGCCGATCGGTGGCACCAGGGCGCCGCCCCGGGTGGCCATGTAGAACCAGAAGAACCCGGCACCGGAGCCGTGGTACTCGCGGTCGTCCTTGCAGTTGTCGTCGTCGGTGCGCTGCTCTGCGTCTGCGGGTCGACGCAGATCGCGGCGTAGTCCGGCTGGTCCTCGTCCTGGGAACACCCGGTCAGCGACGCGGCGACCAGCGCGGTCAGCCCGAGCGTGATCCCGGCGCTGCGCATCCGTCGCGTTCGGTCATCGCCTTCCCTCCCCCTCGGCGGGCGGCTTCATCGAGAACATGATGGCCGCGCCCACCACCATCGTGACACCCACGACAACCAGCGGCCCGGTGCCCACGTCCGCGACCGCCGAGCACGAGCACGACCACGAACGACGCGGCCGCCAGCAGCGGCACGATCACGCCGCTGCAGCACGCCGCCCCCGGATCGCCCCTCTGAAGTACACCGGTACGGCGACCGCCGTGGCCACGTAGTACAGCGACACCAGCACGGACACCGCCGCCACGGAGTCAGCCAGTACTGCGTCCGACGTGAGCACGAGCGTCACGTAGATCAGCACGCTGGCTCCCGGCGAACACCCAGGTGGACACGCTCGGTGTCTGGTAGCGGGCGGAGATCCGGGCGAACTGCCCGGGGAAGGCGTCCCGCCGGGCCATCGACAGCATCGTCCGGGCCGTCGGCAGGATCGTGGTCTGGGTCGAGGCCAGCGCGGACACCAGGACCGCGCCGACCAGGAGCTTGCCGCCGGCCGTGCCGAGCAGGTCCGTGCGACAGGACGGCGAAGAAGTCGTCGTCCGCGATCTCCGTCGAGCGGGTCGACCCCGGCGTACGCGATCGCGGCCCACGCGACCACGACGTACAGGACAACCAGGAAGCCGTTCGCGATCAGCGCGGCGATCGCCGGGGTACGGCGCGGGTCGCGGGTCTCCTCGTTGACGCTGAAGGACGAGTCCCAGCCCCAGTAGAGGAACACCGCGACCAGGACGCCGGCCGCCCAGGCGCCGTCACCGGTCGTCGGAGAACGCCGGGATGCTGAGCGTGCCGGCCTCGCGGAACGCGTTGATCGCGAACCACAGCAGCGCGACCACCTCGACCGTGAGCAGCACCAACTGCGTGGTCCGCGGCGACCCGGATACCGCGGTAGGCGAGCAGGGCCATCACGAGGATGAACGCCGTGCCCAGGGCGGCCTGCGCGAGCCGGGAGTCCGGCGGCGCTGTCCAGGCCGAGCAGGACGTAGGTGTAGACGGCGGCGACCTGGGCGAGGTTGCTCATCACCAGCACGCACGCCATCACCGTGGTCCAGCCGACCATCCGGCCGGTACCGAGCCCGAACGCCTTCTCGGTCCACGGGAACGTCGTCCCGCAGTCCGGCTCCGCCCGGTTCAGCTCACGGAAGCACAGTGCGACCAGGACCACCGGGATCGCGCTCACCGCCAGCACCAGGGGAGCCGCTGCGCCGACGTACCCGGCGAGCAGACCGACCGACACCGCCAGCGAGTACGCCGGTGCCGTCGAGGCAGATCCCGATCGCGGTCGACGAGCCGATCCCCAGCGTGTTCCGGCGCAGACTCCGGCCCCGCGACCGCGACTCAGCGGCGGTCGTCATCATCGAACCTCGTCGTCATCGTCCCCAGCCTGCCATGTCTGCCGCGACCTTCCATCCGCAGACGCAGCGAGGCGCCGATCGGTTCCGCTCTTCGGTCTATTCCACGGTGAGGGTGAGGCGCTGGATGCCCCAGTTGCCGGCGGCGGGGCCGGGCGGGAACCAGACGTCGACGATGTCGTCCTTGATCCAGCTGCCGATGTCCGCGGCGCACCCACTTAGTCAAGGTCTCGACGTAATTCAGCTCACCAGGTCGTTCGCCGATCGCAGCACCGGTACGCCGAGGCGCTGGCCGGGGCCGGCCGCACCGGTCACGTGGAAGGTGTGACGCTCGCCCGCGGACAGGGTGATCAGGCCGCTGTCGACCCGGGCCGCCGGCGTCCAGCCGGTCCGGGAACAGCGCCAGATCCTTGGCCAGCGCGGTCGCCGTCACGGTGACGTCGTACCCGTCCTCGGTGCGGCCTGACCGTCGGCGGTGTAGGCGTCGCCGGCCAGCCGCAGCGCCGTGTCCTCGACGAAGTACCAGTACGCCGTGCTGCCGTCGGCGGCGCGGACCTCGACGTACTCGGTCGTCGGGTCGGCCGGCTTGGTGACCGACCCGGGGAGCGAGCTCAGCACGGCCGATCGCGGCCGCGACCTCCAGCGCGAAGGTCTCGCTGGCGAGCTCCTCGACCAGCCGGCGCGGTACTCGCCGGGTCACCGTGATCTCGGTCGTCCAGGTCGACGTCCGTGTCGTTGTGCGCGGCAACCACCGAGCTCGTCCTCCCGAGGCTGCACGGTCAGCAGGCGCTCGGCGTACACGCGCCTCAGCGCGAACCACAGCGGCTTGCGGATCCCGTGTCCGTCGACGGCGGCCCAGGAGACCACCGGCCAGTTGTCGTTCAGCTGCCAGACGATCGCGCCGGTGTTCAGCGGGAACAGGCTGCGGAAGTGCTCGATGCCGTAGGCAACCGCCCGGGCCTGGTTCAGCTGGGTCGTCCAGTGCCAGTCGTCGATGTCCTTCCACTTCGGCAGGTGCTCGCCGAGTCCGCGCTCCAGCTTGAGGTTGCCCTCGAACGCCTTCTGGTGCACGAGCATCTGCTCGCCGTACGGGTCCAGCGGCTCGTCGTGCACGACCGAGGTCAGCGTCGACCAGGCCGGCGGGCCCTGGAAGCCGAACTCCGAGACGAACCGCGGCTTGTACTTGCGGTACGTCGTGTAGTCCACCTGGTTCCAGACGTCCCAGATGTGCATGGTGCCGTTGCGCTCGTCGTTCGGGTGGATGAACTGGTCGAACGAGAACGGGCTGCCCGGCGAGTACGGCGTCCGCGGGTCGAGCTCGGCGACGATCTCGGGCAGCAGGTCGAAGTAGTACCCCTCGCCCCAGGGCCGGCCGGCCAGCGGCACCCGCCAGCCCCACTCGACGTACCCCCAGATGTTCTCGTTGTTGCCGTTCCACACCGCGAGGCTGGCGTGCCGGCTCAGCCGGGTGACCGCCTCCCGCGCCTCGGCCTCGACCTCGCCTGCGCAGCGGCTCGTCCTCCGAGTACGCCGCGCAGGCGAACAGGAAGTCCTGCCAGACCAGGATCCCCGAGCTCGTCGCAGACGTCGTAGAAGTCGTCGCTCTCGTAGATGCCCGCCACCCCAGACCCGGAGCAGGTTCATCCCCGCGTCGACCGCGTCGCTGGATGCTGGTGCTCGTAGGTCTCCGCGGTTCAGCCGGGTGACGAAGGCGTCGTCGGGGATCCAGTTCGCGCCGCGGACGTAGATCGGCTTGTCGTTGACCGACAGGACGAACGGTGTCGCCGTCGTCGTCCGGGGCGACGTTCAGCGACGATGGTCCGGAATCCGACCCGGCCGTGCCAGCGCGTCCTCGCTGGACTCGGCCTCGACGGTGACACGTCACGTCGTACAAGGGCTGGTCGCCGTGGCCGCGCGGCCACCAGCAGGTCGACCGCGTCGACGGTCGAGGTGACGGGTCGCCTCCTCGGCGACAGATCGGCCGGCTGCTCGGTCATCGGTTCCACCGACCTCGACCGTGACGGTCGCGTCCCGCTGTAACACTCGTTCGACCAGTCGAGCGCGACGCGCGGTGTTCAGCACGCCGCGGTCCCCGTCGAGCCGGCCAGCGGCCGGACGAGTCGATCCGGACGCCGGTCCACGACTCGATCCAGATCGGCTGCCAGATGCCGACGGTCGCGACATCCGGTCCCCAGTCCCAGCCGAAGTTGCTGACGCCATCTTCCGGATCGCGTTGTACGGATGGTGGTTCGTGTGCGGCCAGTCCCCGTACGCCGCCGACAGCCTCCTCGGCGACCGTCACCGGGCCGGCGAACTCGAAGACCAGCTCGTTGCGCCCGGCAACCAGGTAGCCGGGTCACGTCCGAACCGGTACGAGCCGGTGCTGGTTCTCCAGGTCCGGCCGAACTCCTGGCCGTTCAGGATCATCGTCGCCAGCGTGTCGATGCCCTCGGCCACCAGGTCCTGCCGTTGGTTGCCGTCCGGCGTCCAGTCGAACTCGGTCCGGTAACTCCACCGGGTCCGGCCGATCCAGGCAGCTTCGACTCGTTGTCGCCGTCGAACGGATCCGGGATCTCGCCGGCCGCGAGCAGGTCGGTGTGCACCTCGCCGGGTACGGTGGCGGCGATCGGCCGCCGATCAGGCCCTCCGGTGCGGGCCCCTCCATCGCGGTCACGGTCCAGACGGCACCGCCGTCGGTGGTCAGCGGCACGGTCTTGATCGATGTCACAGGCGCTCTCCAGGGTGAACCGGTTTAGTTGAGCCGAACCGCTCCCCGCGCACACGGAGAGCGGTGATTTCAGTCTTCCAGGACGACCCGTCGCCACAGGTCCGCGATCGCGCGGTGTCCGGCGGCGGTCGGGTGTACGCCGTCGTCGGCGAGCGTGGCCGCTCCGACGGCCGCGGCCTGCCGGTTCAGCTCGACATCGGCCGGCACCAGGATGGCGCCGTACTCGGCGGCCAGCTTCCGGACCACGTCGAGCTTCGGATCGAGGTCCTCGCGCCACCCCTCCTGCCCGTCCTTGACCGGCAGCAGGAACGGCTCCAGCAGTACGACGGGGCACGTGAGCGGATCGAGCATCGCCCGGTACGACGCCTCGAACGACTCGGCCGTGGTCGGGTCGTTCTCGTCGTACCGGCGCCAGGTGTCGTTGATCCCGATCAGGACCGACACCAGCGACGGCTCGTGCGCGAGCACATCGGTCGGACCAGCGGCCGGCCAGGTCGAGCGCTCGGTTGCCGCTGATGCCGGCGTTGACGATCCGCGGCCGGCGCGGGCCGAGGTCGTCGTACAGGTTCCGGACGTAGCCGTCGCCGAGCCCGTCCGGATCGGTACGGCGGCCGCAGTCGGTGACGGAATCCCCGGCGAACACGACGGTCCGCCGGGGATCCAGAAGGATCGTCATCACAGTGTCGGTCTCACAAGGTGGCCGCGGTGACGTCCCAGTCGTCCGGCAGGATCGGCGCGACCTCGACGGTGCTCGTGCACGTCCACGAACGCGCCGGTGTCGATCGACTCGGTGATGGAGGCCATCACGTCGACGATGTGGAACGCCAGCGCTCCGGTGGCCCGGTGCGGCCGGTCCTCCCGGATCGCCCGCGCCATCTCCAGTACGCCGGTGCCGCGCTCGCGCGACCGCCTTGGTGCTCGGCGATGGTCTCCCAGTCGTCAGCACCACGACGACGGATCTTGATCTCGCCGTCGAAACCGTTCGGGTCCGGTACGGCGAGCGTCGCGTCGGAGCCGGTGATCTCGACGAACCCGCCCCGCGACAGCGGCGAGTCGAAGCTGAAGATGCTCTGCGACGACTGCCCCGACTCGAACCGGGCGATCGCGCTGACGTGGGTCGGCACGGTCACGTCGAAGTCGGTCCCCGCCAGCGGACCGGATCCGATCGTGCGCTTCTCCCGCGACTTCGAGCCGAGCCCGGCCACCGCCGCGACCGGTCCGAACAGCTGCACCAGCGTGGTCAGGTAGTACGGGCCGATGTCCCACAGCGGGCCCGCGCCCTCCTGGAACAGGAAGGCCGGGTTCGGGTGCCAGGACTCCGGGCCGGGCGACTGCATCAGGGTCAGCGCGGTCAGCGGCTCGCCGATCTCACCCGCGCTCGATGATCCGCCGCGACTCCTGCAGACCCGGGCCGAGGATGGTGTCGGGTGCGCAGCCCAGCCGGACGCCCGCGTCCTGGGCGGTCGACAGCAGCTTCAGACCGCTCTCCTGGTCGAGCGAGAACGGCTTCTCGCTCCACACATGCTTGCCCGCGGCAACCGCAGCCAGGGCCACCTCGACGTGCGCGATCGGGATGGTCAGGTTGACCACGATCTCCACGTCCGGGTGGTTCAGCACGACGTCGGGACCGCCGTGGGTCTCGATGCCGTACTGCTCGGCCTTCTCCTTGCGCCGCCTCCGGCCGCAGGTCGCCGATCGCGACCACCTTGAGGTCCGGGAAGCTCTGCATGCTCTTGATGTAGGCGTCCGAGATCACCCCGGCGCCGATCACGCCTACGCCGACAGCGCTCATGCAGCGTCCTCGCCGGTGAGGAAGGTGAAGCTGCCCTCGACCGCGTCGAAGATCTCGCCGGTGAAGTCGTCGAGCTCGACCACCCGCAGCGCGCCCGGCGCCGCCGCCAGGATGTCCCGGACCGCGATGATGCCGGCGCCGACCGCGACCTGGGCCTTGTTGTTCAGCGTCCCGTCGCCGTCCTTGACGTGGATCGCCTTCACCCGGTCACCGAACTTGCCCAGCAGCGCCGGTACGTCGGCGCCACCGACGGCGGCCCAGTAGGTGTCCACCTCGAGGATCACGTCGTCGGACAGGTTGTCGGCCAGGATCTCCAGCGCCGTGCACGCCGTCGATCTTCGACTCGAGCTCGAACTGGTGGTTGTGGTACCCGACCGTGATGCCGTGGTCGGCGGCCTCGACCGCGGCCTTGTTCAGCGCCTCGGCGGTCGCCTTGATGTCGTCGGCCGACTGCCACCGCGCCGGGTCGACGTGCGGGTCGATGACGGTGGTGATGCCGAGCCGCTTCGCCGCGGCGAAGATCGGGCCGCTGTCCTCGCGGAGCAGGCCGGCGTGGGTGGTGGGAGCCGAGAGTCCGTACTTGGGCAGCGCCTCGGCCAGACGGTCCGCGAAGGCGGTCACACCGAAGGGCTCGACCTTCGTGTAGCCGATCTCCGCGATCCGGGCCAGGGTGGCGTCGAAGTCCTCCTCGAGCTTGCCCCGGACCGTGTACAACTGGAGGGACAGGTTGTCCACTGCGACCATGGTTTCTTCTCCTCGTCGCCGGCGCTCGCCCGCTGCCCTGGGGTCCGCACCGACTGATAAGCCGAACCGGTTAAGTAACAACGGCAACCGTATCCCACCCGGCCCGGCCCACACCACCCTCCGCCCAACCACTGGGCGGTCACCTCGCCCGCGCCGCCGATCCGCGGACGCCTGGCGACATTTGATGGGATAACCGCCGAGTTGGCGGGTTGCTCCTTCAGAATCTCAGGCGACAACCCTCCGAGCCGGCGGACATCCGGCTCTTGTGGCGTCCCCTGCTGTGGTCCAATTTGGGTCACCGCAGGGGGCGACCTTGTGCACCGGATCCGTACGCCGAGATCGTGGCCGTACGGATCTCGTGCACAAAGTGCAAAATCGCGACGATGGGTGACGGCCGGACGGCCGGACAGGCCTAGGACGGCCGGATATCCCCTCGGCTTGTGGGCCTCCTCGGTACATCAGGGGAGAAGCAGGCAGTCGCGGGGATATCCCCTCAAGTGCAGGCGTCTCCGGTTCAAAAGCAGGCGTCTCCGGTGGCATGCGAGGGCAGAGCAGGCCCCATCTCAGGGGTTGACCCCCGAGCTTGTGGGTTGCCCCCCGAGAGTTTGGGGGCCGAACCCACCAACTCAGGGGTTGACCCCTGAAAGGCGGCGGGCGGCCTTGGGGCTGGCTGCTGCGGTCTGGCGGGGGTGCGGCGGACGGTGGCGGTGCGGCGGGGGGTGGCGGTGCGGCGGGCGGTAGCGGACCGGCCGCGGCGGTGCGGAGGGGTGCGGCGGTGCGGCGTGGCGGTGCGGCGGGCTGTAGCGGACCGCCCGCGGCGGTGCGGAGGTGCGGCGGTCGAGTGCGGCGGCGCCGCGGAGGTCCGGCACGGCGGGTTAGCAGGCGGTGACTGTTACTGGTACGCCGTTGACTGCGGCGGTGCCGGCGACGGTGTCGGTGAGATCCGCGTCGGTGATGTCGTTCGCGCTCGGGCCGGCGACCTGGCTGGCGACCGACAAGCGGACGCCCGGGCGGCCGTGGCCGAAGCCGTGCGGCAGGCTGACCACGCCCGGCATCATGTCGTTGCTCGCGGCCACCTCCACCGCGACCGACCCGGCCGCGGACGTCACCGTCGACCAGCTGACCGTCGGCCAGGTCGCGCTTGGCCAGGTCGTCCGGGTTCATCAGCAACTGGTGCCGTGGCTTGCCCTTCACCAGCCGGGCCGAGTTGTGCATCCATGAGTTGTTGCTGCGCAGGTGTCGCCGCCCGATCAGCAGCAGTCCGCCGTCGCTGCCGGTCGCCAGAGCGCTTCCAGTCGGGGCAGGTCGTCCAGGATCATCCGCTGGGCGAGGTCGATCCGCTTGGTCTTGTGGTGCAGCGCGCCGGGCAGCGCGGGCTGCAGCGGTCCGAGGTCGATCCCGCCCGGCGACTTGCGCAGCTTCCGCAGCGACAGCCGGTACGGCCCGATCCGCAGTCCGAGGTCGACGATCCGCCGCGGCGACAACCGCAGTCGCGCCATCACCTCGACCTTACGGCGGCTCATCGGCGTACGGCGTACCAGGGCCAGACCTAGATCGCGGAAGATCTCCCAGTCGTGCCGGGCCTGCGGGGGCTTCGCCAGGACGGCCTCGTTCCAGCGGGCGGTGTTGCGGACGGCGAGCTGGTGGAACACCAGGTCGTAGTGGTCGCGCTCGAGCGGCGGCGTCGGGCGGCAGGATCACGTCCGCGTGCCGGGTGGTCTCGTTGATGTACGGGTCGACGGCGACCATGAAGTCCAGCGTGTCGAAGCGCCTCGTCGAGCTTGCGGCCGTTCGGCGTGGACAGCACCGGGTTGCCGGCGACCGTCACCATCGCGCGGATCTGGCCGTCACCCGGCGTCAGGATCTCCTCGGCCATCGTCGACACCGGCAGCTCGCCGCCGAACTCGGGCAACCCGCGGACCCGGCTCTTCCACACCCCGAGATGCCCGCGGCCGAGACCGAGGAGCGTGTTCACCGCCGGCCGCGGGAACATCGTCCCGCCGGGCCGGTCGAGATTGCCGGTGATGATGTTGAGCACCTGGATCGCCCACTGGCAGATCGCGCCGAACTGCTGCGTCGACACCCCGACCCGCCCGTAGCAGGCAGCCCGGTCGGCCGTCGCGAACTCGCGAGCGATCCGCCGGATCACCTCCGCGTCGATCCCGGTCATGCCCGCCGCGCGCTCGGGCGTCCACGGCTCGACCGCGGCCTCGACCGCCGCGAACCCATCGACGTACGACGCCGGCCGGGCGTGACCGTCCGCGATCACCTGATGGATCAGCGCGAGCAGGAAGGCGGCGTCCGTGCCCGGCCGGACGAACTGGTGCTCGTCGGCGACCGCGGCGGTCTCGGTCCGGCGCGGGTCGATGACGACGACCTTGCCGCCGCGCTTGCGCAGTTCCTTGAGCCGTCGGCCGAACCCCGGCGCGGTCATCATGCTGCCGTTCGAGGCGAGCGGATTGGCACCGAGCATCAGCAGGTACGACGTCCGGTCGATGTCCGGCACCGGCGACCATCAGCTGGTGCCCGTAGAGCAGGTACGACGCCAGCATGTGCGGGAGCTGGTCGATCGAGGTGGCGCTGAACCGGTTCCGGGTCCGGAGCTGCCTCACCATCGTCGGCATGTGGGTCAGCGCGCCGAGACTGTGCACGTTCGGGTTGCCGAGGTAGACGCCGACCGAGTTCCGCCCGTGCTGCCGTCTGGATCTCGGTCAGCCGGCCGGCGACCAGTTCGTACGCCGCGTCCCAGCCGATCTCCTGCCATCCGTCGGGCGTCCGCCGTACCGGCGTGGTCAGGCGATCCGGGTCCTCCTGGAGATCGCGCAGCGCGACCGCCTTCGGGCAGATGTGGCCGCGGGAGAGCGGGTCCGACTCGTCGCCGCGGATGTCGGTGACCCGGCCGTCCTCGACCGTCACGAGCACGCCGCAGATCGCTTCACACAGGTTGCACGAGGTCCGCCGTACTGTGGTCGCCATCCAGTCAAACTACCCCTGAGTAGCCGACGCGAGCCATCACTCGAAGCGTGCCTCGTCGAGTCGGCCGAGGATGGCGTCGACGGTTTCGCCGGCGGAGAGGTCGGAGTTGTCGAGCCAGAGCCCGCGGCGCGGGCTGAACGCGTGCAGCTCGTAGTCGAGCTCGTCGACCGAGGTGGTGTGCGCCGCCGATCCGGTTGGAGATCACCTCGGGTCGCGGCGTCAGTACGACGAGATACCGCGGACGGGTCCGGATGCCGTCGAGGAACTCGCGGAGCAACTCGCCGATCACCACGTCCTCCAGGACACGGTGAAGCCGGCGTCGGCGTAGCCGTCGGCCACCTGGCAGGCGAGGCGGTAGCGGAGCTGGAGCTGCCGTTGGGCCTCGGCGCTGTCGTCCGCTCATCGAGGCCTGTCCGCTGACGATCATCCGGCGGAACACGTCGCCGCGGAGGTGGACGCCGTACTGGAATCGTCTCGGCCAGCAATTGGGAGACGGTCGACTTCCCCGCCGCCATGATTCCGCTGACGACGATCACCCCCTCGGATCTCCATGCGGTGATCGTGCCACGCAGCGACAAGGTTTTAGTCAGGTCTCCTCGAATCTTGTCTGTAACCGGACAGAAGACCTTGGATTGCAGGGCTTTCAGGCCAGCAGCGACTCGATGTGGAGGCGGAGGAGCTGCCGGACCCGGGCCGGGGTGGTGCGGTCGGGCTGGATCGCAGCGTGCAGGGCGAGACCGTCGATCAGCGCATGCAGACGCTCGACTTCGCGGCGTAGATCCAGGCCCTCTTCGCAGCGCGCCGGCCTCGGCGAGTGCCTGCAGCAGCGATTCGCAGAGCTCGCGCAGTCCGTCGTGGACCGGCGTCGACGTGCTCGTGCAGGCTGCCGGCGCCCGACTCGGCCTGGGCCTGGGCCATGAACGCCATCCAGACGTCGAACTCGGCGCGGCGTTCGGCGTCGAGCGGGAGGGCCTCCTCGAGGTAGCGCAGCACGATCGTCGGTCGGGACTGCCCTTGGCCTCCAGCGCGCGCGATCCGCTCGGTCACCCGGCGGGAGACCAGGTCCATCGCGAAGCTGAGCAGGCCGTCCTGGTCCGGGAAGTAGTAGCGGACGGCGCCCGGCGGACCAGCCGGCCTCGGCGGCGATGGTGCGGACCGAGGCGGCGCGGATGCCGTCCCGGCGGACCACCCGCCAGAGCGCCTCGGCGATCTCCTCGCGGCGGGTCTCGTGGTCGACGATCTTCGGCATGTGATCCTTTTTAGCACAGCTGTGTTAAAGTCGTCGTCGTAACACGGTCGTACTAAATAAACTCGGGAGGGTGAACCGCTGTGCTGCTCGCTGTGATCGCCGCGTGTGAGAGTCGGCTTCTGGGTCCTGCTCGCCGCCGGTCTGGTGACGCGCTACCTGCTCCAGCTGCCCAGGGCGGGCATGGTCGCTGCTGGCCGCGCGTCCCGCTGGTCGACGTCGTGATGCTGGTCGCCAGCGTGATCGACATCCGCCGCGGCGGGGAGCCGTCGTTCAGCCACTCACTGGCCGCGATCTTCATCGGCGTCAGCGTCGGCTTCGGCCACCAGACGCTGAAGTGGGCGGACAGTGGGCCGCGCACTACCTGGCCGGTGCGCCCCGCCCGGTCAAGCCGCCGAAGCGCGGCCCGGAGCGGGCTCGCCGCGAGCGCGCCGGGCTGGTTCCGCCACCTGCTCGCGTACGTCGTCGGCGTCGGCATCATGATCGGCCTCGGCCTGCTGTCCGGCCGGGGTACGACGCCGCTGCTCGGCGCCGGCGTACACCTGGACGATCGTGCTGGTCATCGACGCGATCGTCTCGTTCAGCTACGGCTTCGGCGGCGGCGCCGACGCCGAGGAGGAGACGCCCCGGCAGAAGCAGTCCGTCTAACGCCCCGGCCCACCCTGGCACCCCATTCAGTCGCGCCCCCGTCAACCCTGCCCACTCCTTTGAGCGGATATCCGCTTGTCTTGTCGGTTCCGTGGGTGTTTCCCGTGCCGTCGGGCCGGACCGCCAGGCCATCACAACGAGGCGAGCGCGACGGCCTCCCGCCGACGATCGCGGCGTCTGGGTGATTGTGATGGCCTGGAAGTCCGCCATACCCGGCCCGGCGGGTGTGGCGGGTTCGGCGACGCCGCGCCTGACCGGACCTGCACCACTCACCAAGCAACGCGACGTCAGACAGGCCCCGCTCGGCCCTGAGTCCTCGGCGGCCGGCGGACCGGGTTAGTGAGTGCGCCACGTCCGCCCAGGCCGAGACCCGCGGGCCGGCCGGGCCAGGCTGGGGAGGATCTGCCCACCCGATCCGGGAGGCAGATCCTCCCCACCCCCGGCGACAACCGACACAACACCGCCGACCGCCCGGGACGCGAAGGGGACGAGCCAACCACCCACGGACACGTCAGAACAGCCGGATACCCCACGACGTCAGCCAAGCGGATAACCAGCTCCGGCACTGGATGTGAGGCGGTCGGCTCGGGCGTGCTGATCTGGTTGGGTCGAGCCAGCCCCTGGCGTGTGATGGAGGGCGGTATTGGTGCAGATTGACAGGAGGTGTCAGCTCAGGTCCGGCCTCGCCGGCCGGTTTCACGCCTGGGCTCGCCGCCCGACCACCACCCGTGGACCGACACCTCCTGTCGAACTGCACGCCACCGGCATCCCCCAGCAGAACCTGGCGGCTGAACCCCACACATCAGTCAGACGAGCCGGAGAACCGGCCATCTCAGGGGTCAACCCCTCAGCTGGTGAGCGGACACCTTCTCGACGGGATCGTGAGCGGGCGACTTCTCGACGGGATGGGCCTGATGTGCCCGGCTGGCGCGCATTGGCGTCGTACGTTTCGGACATGACGATGACTGGGCGTGTCTGGGCCGCTGCGACCGCGCTGGTGGTGGCTGTGGGCATCGTGATCCAGTTGTTCGTGACGGCGAACGGGCATGAAGGGTTCTTCCAGGACAACCCGGAGCGGGTCTTCAACGTGTTCGCGTACTTCACGATCCAGTCGAACCTTTTGCTCGGTGGGACCGCGCTGATGCTGGCGCTGCTACCGGATCGGCCGCAGGGCACCCTGTTCAAGACGTTGCGGCTGAACGGCGTGCTCTGCATCGCCGTGACCGGGATCGTCTACCACCTGGTGCTGGCGCGGTCGGACGATCTGCACGGGTGGGCGGAGGTGGCGAACTTCCTGGTGCACACGCTGTCTCCGCTGGCCGGGGTGCTGGGCTGGCTGTTGTTCGGTCCGCGTGGTCTCACCGACCGGCGGATCGTTGCGTGGTCGATCGTGTACCCGCTGCTGTGGCTGGCGTTCACGCTGATCCGTGGTGAGTTCGTCGGGTTCTACCCGTATCCGTTCGTGAACGTCGACGAGCACGGGTACGCACGGGTGCTGCTGAACTGTCTGCTGGTCGCGGTACTGTTCCTGGCTCTGGCGGCTGGGGCGACCTACCTCGATCGCCGGTTGCGCCGGAAGACAATCGTCGAAAGGTAGACCCGTGCTGGTGACCTCGCGCTCGTACGCCGAGTACGAAGCGATGTTCGACCTGAAGGAACTCCCCGACTCCGTGCTCGACTGTTGCGCCGGTGGTGCCGGCTTCACCGCCGAAGCCGCCGCCCGTGGGGTCGACGCGATCGCCGTCGATCCGGCGTACGAGCTCGATCACTCCGAGCTCGTCGACTCGGTCCGGCGGAGCCTGCCGGCAACGGCCGGGATCGTGGACGAGCACCAAGGGAGCTTCGTCTGGCACTGGTACGGGACGCCGGAGCGCAAGGATCAGTACCGCATCGAGGCCGCGGACGCCTTTCTTCAGGACGTCGCGGCCGCGCCCGAGCGGTACGTCGCGGCCGGCTTGCCGGAGCTTCCCTTCGGCGACCGGCGGTTCGAGCTGGTGCTGTGCTCGCACCTGTTGTTCACCTGGGCCGACAAGTACGACCGCGACTGGCACGAGACCGCTCTGCGCGAGCTGATCCGGGTGGCGAACTCCGAGGTTCGCATCTTCCCGCTGGTCCTGCAGGGCGCAGGTGAGCCGGTGCCGTATCTGCACGACCTGCTGCAGGCGCTGGACGGCGTCACTTGGGAGATCCGCAAGGTGCCCTACGAGTTCCAGGTCGGCGCCGACGAGATGCTGGTCATCACTCGCACCTGACGTTTGGTGCTTCCCACCCGTTCGCCATCACGGATGAGTTACGCACTAACCCGCCACGAGGGGTGGGAAGCGCCAAACGGCAGCTACCAGCAGTGCGGGCAGATGAGGACCGGTCGAGTGGCGGGACGATGGTCTACCGCCACCCGACCGGATGGTTCAGTGTTCAGCGGAGGTACTTGCCGCAGACCGGCCACGGCGAGGCGCCGCGCTGGGCGTAGAGCTTCTTCGCGCGCGACAACTGCTCGCCCGCGGACGCCTTCGCCGGGTTGCCGGAGCCGCCGACACTGCGCCACGTCCGCGTGTCGAACTGGAACAGGCCGTAGTACCCCGCCCCGTTGACGGCTCGCGGGTTCCCACCGGACTCACAGTTGGCGACCTTCGCCCAGGCGCCGCTCAGATTCGCCTTGCCGCTCCTCGCGGGGCGGTTCTCGGACCGGCTGGTCTTACGCTCGGTCTTGACCTTGCGCTCGGTCTTCGGCGGCCTGCGCTCGGTCTTGTGGACCTTCTTCGTCTCGACCTTCCTGGCGGTATCCCGCCTCGGCGCGGTAGCGGCGGCCTTCTTCGCACCGTCCAGCGACAGGGTCTGCCCGATCAGGATCAGGTCGGGGTCGTTGAGGTTGTTGATCTTCGCCAGCTGGTGCCAGTCGGTACCGTTCCGCTGGGCGATTTCGGAGAGGGTATCGCCAGACTTGACCGTGTAGTCGGTCGCGAACGCCGCGCCGGCGCCGGCGGCGGTGATACCGGCCCCGAGACCGGCGATGGTGATCGTCCGTGCCACCCGGCGAGTACTTCGCCGGGGGCGCGCATGTCGGGCTTTGGACATCAGAAAAGCGCTCCTCGTGAGCTGGGCATGGTGGAACGCACCAGGCCCCCCGTCAGGGAATGGGGGCATCCGGGCAGGTCACAGGGCAGCGTCCGAATGATCACGCCGCGGTAACGACGCGACCTGAGCCATCCTGGGTGACCAAGGCCGGAAGCGCAAGGCCAATCCGGGAATCTGCCCCGGTTTTTTCGGTGGCTTGACGTAGCGAAAGCCCAACAACAGAACGGTTTCCGCTCCGTCGCGCTCAAGGTTTGAGCGCGGCTCGACGGGGTAAACAACGCTCCGCGACCGCCCGGTTTCTCGCCCGTACAGCGGTCCGAAACGGGTCGATATCCCACCTGCTGGGACGGGGCTGTCTCAATGTCGTGGCTCAACGCCGGAAGTACCGCGGCGGGACCAGGTCGATGGTGAGTTTCCGGATCACGTCCTGATCCTCGGCCGGCCAGGACTCCCAGACCTCACGCGCCCACGTGATCAGCGCGGTCTCCACGTCCCCCACCTCGCCTGCCGCGAGTACGTCGTACGCCGTGAGCCGGCCGACTGTCGCGGGTGGAGTCAGGGCCGGCCAGTCGTCGTACGAATTGGCCATGATCCCGTGGGCGGTGCGGACGTCGATGTTGCCGGAGGCACGCTCGAGGTACATGTAGAGGCCGTTCAGCGCGAACACCGGGCCGATCCGAGGGCCGTCCAGGCTGACGTGCTGGGCACCGTACGCGTCGATCCGCAGCTGGTGCAAGTACCCGAGCCGAGCCGCGTGCTCAACTTCGTAACCGAGCAGCTGCCCGGCGACCTCCAGGCACGCCGGTGAGGCCGTGTTCTCCGCCTCGCCCGGCCAGTCCGAGCGAGGGAGTACGACGCCGCACCCGGGGCAGGCTGATTCGTTCCCCATCCCACCGCCCCGGTCAGGGGATTCGTGCGTGTCATCCGGCGATTTCACTCGTTGATGGAAGCACGGACACCGCAGTCCGGCAGCCGGTTTTCACCGCGGCGGCGCGGAGCCGCCTCAACACCCCCATCTCATAGCCAACGGCAACAACCCTGCTGCCTCCACGTCCGTCAATGTTGCTCGTTCACATGGATCGCTGACGATCTCATGGCTAGTGTCTGACCGTGACCGTTGAGGCCGAGAAGACATTGTGGAAGATCCACGGCGAACGCCTGATCGACGACACGCGCCGCCTCCGCCTGAGCATCGCGTCCGTCGAACTACCCGACGGCGTGCAGTTCGAGCAGTACGTACTGCGGATGCCGAAGGCCGCCATCATGGTCGTCCTCAACGACACCGGAGACCACGTCTTGATGATGTGGCGCCACCGGTTCATCATCGACCGCTGGGTCTGGGAACTCCCAGGTGGCTACGTCGACCCCGACGAAGACCCTGCCGCCACTGCCGCCCGCGAGGTCGAGGAAGAAACCGGCTGGCGCCCCCGATCCGTCAAGCCTCTTGTCGCCCTGCAACCGTCGGTAGGCACGACGGACGCCGAGAATCTCCTCTTCATCTCCCACGGAGCCGACCACATCAGCGATCCCCCCGACATCAACGAAGCCGCCTGCATCGCCTGGCTCCCCTTGGATTCATTGCGGACTCGCATCCAAGCCGGCGAAATCATCGGAGCGGCCTCCCTCGTCGGTCTCCTCCACGTACTGGCGTTCCCGCACGCATGACCGAGCGAATGGTTCGAGGTACGACGCCAACTACTACACAACCGCCATCGCTGGGGAGTCGAAGCCGCCGCCGACTACCCCGCCGACCGCCGGGTGGCCGGGACACCGTTGCTGGCAGCCCCGACCTGGATCCCGGAGCAGCCCATCCCGCTGTCCTCCATTCGCCTGGAGTTCGACCCAGAGGCGCCCTTCCACGGAGTTACAGGCCGAGAGCCCAACGACTCCCTCCCACTACAACCCGACGGCACCCGCTACCCGTCGTACGCCGATGCGATCGCCGACCTCGCGTCCCCAGCCGTCTTCGAGGACCGCCCGACGTACAGACTTCTCTCAGCGGACCTGACTGCCTCACAACCCGTACTCCGCCTAGGCCGCGGCACCTACTTCGACAGCATCAACACCGGCGAGGCCTCCGCGCACGAGTACGCCGCTCGTCGCCTCGGCCGCCGTACGTCGACGAGCTTGCGAGACGCGATCGGCGATCCCTGGGACCCGACCCGCCGTCCCACCAACCTGGCCATCAGCACCCTCACGATCCGGCGAGACAAGACGGCCGGTGCATCGACCTTCTTGGTCCATTGGCGTGATCCCGCGAAGGTCGGACACGCCGGAGGTCTCTATCAGGTCGTCCCGTCAGGCGTTTTCCAGCCAAGCGCCGACGCGTCCTGGAACGAACGTCACGACTTCTCCCTCTGGCGAAACCTCACCCGCGAACTCTCCGAGGAACTCCTAGGCACCTCAGAAGACCACGGCAGCGACTCCGCCCCCATCAACTACGACAGTTGGTCCTTCGCTACTCAACTGTCAGCTGCTCTCGCTGAAGGCTCGGCCAGGGCGTACTGCGTTGGCCTAGGCGTGGACCCCCTGACCTTCGCCACCGACCTACTCACCGTCCTGGCGATCGACTCCGACATCTTCGACGACCTCTTCGCCGACCTCGCCACGGGCAATGACGAAGGCCGCGTCCTCACGCCGCAACCCTTCACCGCCGAGTCGGTCGACGACTTCGTTCACCACAAGCCGATGCAGGCCGCCGGCGCCGCAATCCTGCAGCTCGCCTGGCATCACCTGGCCTAGGCCGATCGTGGAAGTGCGTCTGGAGAAGCCGGGCGGCGGAGAAGGGGTCGGTGAGGTCAAGCCATTCAGGGGTCAACCCATGAGCCTGTGGGTTGCCCCCTCAGAATTTGGGGGCCGAACCCCCAACTCATGGGTTAGCCGGCTCTTCTGGCTCGATGTGTGGGTGATAGATCTGGGACGTGGTCCGGATCGGGTGACCTGAGACAGGTTGTCGTGGGCCGAGTCACGCTCCGACTCCCGGGACACCAAGCCGGGACCGCGGACACCAAGCCGGGACCGCGGACACCAAGCCGCGACCGCGGACACCAAGCCGCGACCGCGGACACCAAGCCGCGACCGCGGACACCAAGCCGCGACCGCGGACACCTGATCCGGTGTCCACGGTCCCCACAACCTGTCCGAGGTCCCAAACCTTTCACCCCTGAACCCTCCACACCACTCAAACTCTCACCAATTTCACCCACGCCGAGGGCAGAGGAGCTCCGTTTCAGGGGTCAACCCCTGAACTGGTGGGTTCGGCCGCCGAATTTTGGGTCCGCAACCCACCAGGTGAGGGGTCAACCCATGAAATCACCCCACGCCGAGGGCAGAAGAACCCCATTTCAGGGGTCGGTTAGCCCATGAAATGGCGCGGGCTGGGGCCGAACCCACCAACGTCAAGCTGACTCCGCGCGGCGGGCGGATCGTCTCCGGGGGCGGGCTGGGGGCCGAACCCACCAGGGGTCGACCCCTGAAAGGCGCGGGCTGGGGCCGAACCCACCGACTCGGGGGTCGACCCCTGAAATCGCGCCACACATCGAGCAGAGGAGCCCATGAGGAGCCCGTTAGTGTTTCCTGCCGTGCGGCCAGGCTCTCCGGTCAGTGTGCTAGCTGTGGAGAGATTCACTCGGGATTGAAGGGGATACGGTGCGCGGGCCGATTGCGGTGGTGATTCTCGCGATCTGCGCGCTGGTCGCCGTCGGCGGGGCACTGCTGACCATTCCGGGACGGATGACGAGGTTGCTCAACGACGCCTTTGTGATCGTCCCCAAGGTCGAGGGCCGGTATCCGCTGGTCAGGCGGGCGATCGCGATGGCGGTCGGTGCCTTGCTGATCGGCTACGGGGTGATGATCGCCTGGGACTTCTTCGTGGCGGCACGCTTCTTCACGGACCCCGGATCGCGCTGAGCCATCCAAGGTCCGTGGCCGAACGTCACACCGGGTAGGTGTGGATCTCGGTGGCTTTCAATGACGAGTGCCACGAGCGCGGTACGGCGGAACATCAGGCCTCCGGGATCTCGACGACGACATGGGTGGACTTGATCGAGGCGACGGCGACCACACCAGGCTCCAGACCGAGCTCGTCGGCGGCCTCGCGACTCATCAGCGAGACCACCCGGAACGGCCCGGCCTGCATCTCGACCTGAGCCATCACGCCGTCCTTGAGGACGCGGGTGACGATTCCCCGCATCCGGTTGCGCGCCGAGGCGGCGGTGGTGGTGCCCGGCTCCGGCGACTCGGCCAGCTGCTGGGCGAACGCGGCGAGCGCGCGCCCGTCGATCGCCATCCGCCCGCTGTCCTGGACGGACGGCAACCGGCCCTGGTCGACCCAGCGCCGAACGGTGTCGTCGCTGACTCCGAGTAACGCGGCCGCCTCACTGATCCGCAAATTCGGCATGAACGCAGTCATACTGCCGCAGATACGGATCGCTGCCGCGAGTTCGTTCCACAGCCGACCGAGCGTGTGACGGAACAGTGGCCGCGAATCCGCATAGGTTGAAGGCATGAGCACATCGGGGTTGCGGGACTACCTGGACGGGCCGCACAAGGCGGCGCGGGACGTCGTGCGGGACGGGCTGGCGGCGGACGCGGGGCTGTTCGACCTGGCCGTGCGGCTGCCGCGGGACGAGTACCGCGACAAGGTGCTCGAGCTGCTGCAGCAGATCACCGCCGAGGGCACACCGGCGCGCGGCTTCCCGAAGGAGTACGGCGGTGAGGGCGACCTCGGCGGGTTCATCGCCGGGTTCGAGACGCTCGCCTTCGGGGACCTCTCGCTGATGGTGAAGGCGGGTGTGCAGTTCGGCCTGTTCGCCGGCGCGATCCTGCATCTGGGCACCGAGCCGGCACCACGAGCGAGTACCTCGCCGACGCGATCGAGTGGCCGCCTGCTCGGCTGCTTCGCGATGACCGAGACCGGGCACGGTTCGAACGTCCAGGCGCTCGGCACCACCGCGACGTACGACGCCGCGACCGAGGAGTTCGTCGTCCACACGCCGACCGCGGCGGCGCGCAAGGACTACATCGGCAACGCGGCGCGGCACGGGCGGATGGCGGCGGTCTTCGCGCAACTCGTCGTCGGCGGCGAGACTCACGGGGTGCACTGCCTGCTGGTCCCGATCCGCTCGAGGACGGTACGCCGATGCCCGGTGTGACGATGTCCGACTGCGGGCCGAAGCTCGGGCTGAACGGCGTCGACAACGGGCGGATCGTCTTCGACCAGGTCCGGGTGCCGCGGGAGGCGCTGCTGGACCGCTATGCCCAGGTCGATGCCGATGGCAACTACCACAGCGAGATCGAGAATCCGGACCGCCGGTTCTTCACCATGCTCGGCACGCTGGTGCAGGGCCGCGTCTCGGTCGGCGGCGCCGCGATCAACGCGAGCAAGGTCGCGCTGCACATCGCGATCCGGTACGGCGCTCAGCGTCGGCAGTTCGGTGCGCCCGGGAGTGCCGATGAGGCGTTGCTGCTGGACTACCGGATGCACCAGCGGCGGTTGCTGCCGTTGCTCGCGCGGACCTACGCGCTGCACTTCGCACAGGCCGAACTGGTGGACGAGTTCGTCCGGATCTTCGGGCGACGGCAGCACGAGCACGACCGGCGGGCGCTGGAGGCGCAGGCGGCCGGGACGAAGGCGCTCGGCACGTGGCATGCGACCGAGACGATCCAGATGTGCCGCGAGGCGTGCGGCGGTGCCGGCTACCTGGCGGAGAACCGGCTGGCGACGCTGAAGGCGGACACCGATGTGTTCACCACTTTCGAGGGCGACAACACCGTCCTGCTGCAGCTGGTCGCGAAGGGTCTGCTGACGGACTACCGGGAGTCGTTCGGGAAGCTCGATCCGCTCGGCACGGCCCGGTTCATCGCGGCGCAGGCGGTGGAGATCGCGGTCGAGAAGACGGCGCTGCGGACCGTTGATCGAGCGGCTGCGGGACGTCGTACCGAATCGGAACGACGCGGCGGATCCGGATGCCGGGCTGCGGGACGACGCGTACCACTCGCGGGACTGCTGCGGTTCCGGGAGGAGCACATGCTGTCCGGGGTCGCGCGGCGGTTGAAGGCGGGGATCGACGCCGGGGACGAGCCGTTCGAGGTGTTCAACCGGTGCCAGGACCACGTGATCGCGGCCGGTCGGGCGCACGTGGACCGCATCGTGCTCGAGGCGTTCCAGGCCGCAGTACAGGCTGCGCCGGAGGAGACCCGCGGAGCGGTTGAAGGACGTCTACGACCTGCATGCGCTGGCGACGATCGAGGCGGAGCGGGCCTGGTACATCGAGCACGGCCGGTTGTCGCGGGCCGGTCGAAGGCGATCACGGCGCTGGTGAACGAGCTCTGCGCCGCCGTCCGGCCGGACGCGGTCGAGCCTCGTGGACGCGTTCGGCGTACCGGGCGCGGCGGTCGATGTGCCGATGGTTGTACCGTCGCAGCATGAGTGAGCCGATTGAGCCCGCGTCGGCCGCCGAGGCCGCCCGCGAACTCGCGAAGGTGCTGCTGGAGCAGGCCGACGCGCTGGACCTGCACGATCTGCGGGCCACCGACGGCGATCGAGAACGTCCGGGTCCAGGCCCGGGTGCTCGCCGACGCGGTGCACGAACGTGGCTGGGGTGACATCTTCCTCGGGATCGACTCCTACGACCCGGACGAGCTGGACGACCTGCCGCTCGGCCCGGACGACTTCGACGACCCGGACGACTACCGCGAGATGGTCGAGGGCGGCGAGCTGGACGACCTCGACGACCTGGAGGAGCCGCTGGTGCCGGAGAACGGCATCCGGCTCAGCTACCAGGCGCGGTACGACTTCGTGGTGACCGATCCGGAGGCGTTCATCGCCTACGTCCGGAGCCGCGCGGACGAGGCGCAGAACGACGACGTGATCGACGACATCGAGGACGCGCAGTCGGCGTTCGAGCTGCTCGGCTACCTCGACGGCCTCGGCTCCAAGGACTACGACGACCTTCGGCCTCATCCCGGCCGGCGGCGAGGAGTCCCACAAGGTCGTCGAGTTCTCCCTCTGGGACATGGACCCCACCCGCCGCGACGACACCTACCCGTACTGATCCCCTTCGTGGACGTTGTTGTTGCGGAAGGCAACATCTCTACCGGACAGTGAGGGTCCTGTATACGGAGCGTTGTCTTGTTCAAAGATCAATGCAAATGTTTGACCCGGGGCGATGGTCCGTTGCTGTGGCGGCATGACAACGTTCTGTTGTCGGCGACGGACGGGTCGCTGACACAGGCTCCAGGTGGTCACCGATGTACTCCCGTCCGGGACCGGACTGTACCTCCCCTGCCGGTCACGGAATGAGACGCCGGGCCCGCCCTCCTTCGGGCCGACCGCCCTCTCGGGGCAACAGCAGGACGCCGGCCGTGCCGATCGCGGTGCCGGTCGCCAGTGAGGTGGCGACCGACACCTGGCACGGCCGGCGTTTCCCTTGCTCTGCAGGGAAATGCTGCCCGATCGGTGTCTAGTGCAGCTGGGGACCAGACACCGACCAGGACATTGTCACCCGGTCAGCTGCGTGAGTACGGCGAGCACCAGGCGCAGCTAGGGCGCGACGCGCTCAGCGACCGGCCCTCCGCAACCACTGGCAGCACCTCGCGTTCACGACCTGACAACGCTGCCAGTGGATCGTTCATATGATCAGGCGAGTTCGAGGGATGGCCGAGAGGGCACCTCGCCGTACGTGGTGGTCCGCTGGCGGGCCGGCCGGCCGGCCGCGGTGGCCATCGCGGTCAGCTCGGCGATGGACTTGCGGGAGCCGTGCTTCGAGCCGGCCATCCGGCTGATGGTCTCCTCCATCAGCGTGCCGCCGATGTCGTTGACGCCGCCGTTCAGGACCGCGACGCAGCCGTCGACGCCGAGCTTCACCCACGAGCACTGGATGTTGTCGATCCGGCCGTGCAGCATGATCCGCGCCATCGCGTGCACCGCGCGGTTCTCGTCGTACGTCGGACCGGGCCGGGCCACGCCGGCCAGGTAGATCGGCGAGTTCTGGTGGATGAACGGCAGCAGCACGAACTCCGTGAACCCGCCGGTCTGGTCCTGGACGGCGGCGATCGTCCGCAGGTGCTGGACCCAGTGGTGCGGTGCGTCGACGTGCCCGTACATCATCGTCGAGCTCGACGGCAGGCCGACCTTGTGCGCGGTCGATGATGACCTCGATCCAGCTTGCCGTGGGCAACTTTCCCTTGGTGAGGATCCAGCGCACGTCGTCGTCGAGGATCTCCGCGGCGGTGCCGGGGATGCTGTCCAGGCCGGCCTCCTTCACCGAGATCAGGAAGTCCTCGATCGACAGCCCGGTGCGGACCGAGCCGTTGACGATCTCCATCGGCGAGTACGCGTGCACGTGCATGTCCGGCACCCGGTCCTTGACCGCCCGGACCAGGTCGGCGTACGCCGTACCGGGCAGGTCGGGGTGGATGCCGCCCTGCATGCACACCTCGGTCGCGCCGATCACCCAGGCTTCCTCGGCGCGCTGGCCGACCTCGTCCATCGACAGCGAGTACGCGTCCGCGTCGGTCCGCCGCTGGGCGAACGCGCAGAACCGGCAGCCGGTGTAGCAGACGTTGGTGAAGTTGATGTTGCGGTTCACCACATAGGTGACGTCGTCGCCGACCGTTGCCTTGCGCAACTCATCGGCGATCCGCGCGAGCTCGTCCAGCGCCGGGCCGGTCACGGTCATCAACGTCAGTGCCTGCGCGTCGGACAGCCCGGCCGGATCCCGCTCCGCGGCCGCCAGCGCGGCCTTGACGTCGCCGTCGATCCGCTTCAGGTGCGGCGCGGCCGGCGACGTCCTCGCGGAGGACGTCCCAGTCGCCGTACGCCGCGTCGAAGTCGGAGCGGGTCTCGGTACGACGTCCCTCGGTGTCGATCGCGGTGTGCAGATCGGTCCGCCCGACGCTGTCCCAGCCGCCATCCGGCTCCTGCCACGGCAGCCCGACGGGCATACGCGCTCTCGTTCGCCAGCCCGGTCCGGGATCGACCAGTGCCTCGACGTGCGAGATCAGCCGCGGGTCCAGCCACGGCTCGCGCAGGTACTCCGGATGCGCGGTCAGCCGCTCCCGCAAGGTGAAACCGGCGTCCGCGGTCACCTTGGCCAGGTCGTCGATCTGCGGCCACGGCCGTTCCGGGTTCACGTGGTCCGGCGTCAGCGGCGACACCCCGCCGAAGTCGTCGACGCCCGCGTCGAGCAGCGCGCGGCACTCGGCCAGGTCGACCAGGTTCGGCGGCGCCTGCACGCGCATCCGCGGCCCGAGCACGATCCGGGTGACGGCGATCGCGGCCAGCCACTCGTCCAGCGGTACGTCGGCGTCGTTGCGCATCGCCGTGTCCGGCTTCACCCGGAACCCCTGGATGATGACTTCCTGGATCCCGTTGTACTGCCGGGCGATCTTGCGCAGCGCGAAGATCGAGTCGGCCCGCTCCGCCAGGGTCTCGCCGATGCCGATCAGCAGACCCGTGGTGAACGGCACGTTCGACCGCCCGGCGTCCTCCAGCACCCGCAGCCGGATCGCCGGGTCCTTGTCGGGCGAGCCGAAGTGCGGCTGACCCTTCTCCTCGAACAGCCGGCGCGACGTGGTCTCCAGCATCATGCCCATGCTCGGCGCGACCGGCTTCAACCGCTGCAGGTCCTGCCACGACATCACCCCGGGGTTGAGGTGCGGCAGCAGCCCGGTCTCCTCGAGCACCCGGATCGCCATCGCCCGCACATAGTCGAGCGTGCTGTCGTACCCGGCCTCCTCCAGCCACTGCCGCGCCGCGTCCCAGCGGTCCTCGGGAGCGTCGCCGAGGGTGAAGAGCGCCTCCTTGCAGCCGAGTGCCGCACCCTGCCGCGCGATCTCCAGCACCTCGTCCGGCGACAGGTACGGCGAGTGCACCCGGCCCGGCGTGGTCGCGAACGTGCAGTAGTGACAGCGGTCCCGGCACAACCGGGTCAGCGGGATGAACACCTTCTTCGAGTACGTGACGATGCCCGGGCGACCGGCGTCCGCCAGACCCTGGTCGCGGACGCGCGCCGCGGTCGCCATCAAGGCGGTCAGCGCATCGCCGCGTCGCGGTCGAGCAGCACCTCCACCTCCGCCGGGTCGAGGGTCTTGCCGTCATCCGCACGCTTCAGGGCGCGGCGCATCGCCGTACTGATGTCGTTTGTTGTCACGTCATCCGAGCCTAGGTTGCGGAAATCGGCCGTTCCCGTGATTCCGGGGACCAAAAACAATCCGTACAGACGTCCTGATAGTTTGCTGTTCGTGCAGGTCGGGAAGGCGGTGGACGGCCGCCGGATGCGCGGTGATCAGCGGCGGAGCGAGCTGCTGCAGGCCACGCTGGCCGTGATCGAGCGCGACGGCGTCGCAGGTGTGAGCCATCGCGCGGTGGCTGCGGTCGCGGATGTGTCGGTCGCGTCGATCACGTATCACTTCGCGACGCTGGACGAGCTGCTCGTCGCGGCGCTGGCGTGGGCCGCGGAGGATCTCGCCGCCGAGTTGCATGGGCGGGGGAGTGAGCTGGGGGCTCGGCCGGCGGACGAGTTGGCGCGGTTGATCGAGCACAGCTGTCGTACGGCGGCGGGGCCGGACGCTCGCGTTGTACGAGCTCTATCTGTACGCCGCCCGCCGTCCGGATCTGCGTGACGTCGCCGGCGCGTGGCTGGAACCGCTGACCGACATCGCGAGAACGGTCACGGCCGATCCGCAGAAGGCGAGACTGTTGGTGGCCGCGTTGGACGGTCTGCTGATGCAGGCCTTGATCGGTGCGCGAGAGGTGGACCGAGCGGACTTCGCCGCCTTATTAGAGGTGCTGAGGTAGGCGTCGCCGGGTATGGTCGCGAACGAACTCGCCATCGGGAGGTCCGGGTGTCTGACCCCGCAGTTCAGCCACTGTTCGCGTCCGCTGTCCGCGCTGTACGAAAATTGCAGGACCTCGGCGATCCGTTGCCCGCCGATGTGGTGACTCAACTGTCCAAGCTGGAAGGCAGCTCGCTGAGCGAGGCGGAGCGACGCAGCCAGCTCGAGACCCTGTTGCGGCCGTTCGTCCTGGTGGACGTGTCGATCGACGGGCAAGGGACCGCTGTGGCCACACCGGGCGCCGCGCCGCCGCGACTGGTTCAGCACGGCTGGCGCAGCTTCCTCGTGCGGGTGGCGAACCCGCACCGGATCGATGCCGATCTGGTCGCGACGCCCAGCGGTGTGTACGGCGTGATCGACCACCAGAGCCACTCCGCGCGCATCGCGTTGGGCGACACCCTGACCGTCGTTCCGCGGATCAAGGACGCCTGGCTGGACGCGAGCCATCGCCGCGCCGGGTGACCTGTCCGGCCTCGAGGTCGAGTACAAGGTCATCAGTCTGTACAGCCGCGAGGGCGGCAGCCGCGCCGGGCGGGGTGACGCTCTTCGCGGCGGACGAGCACAACCACCACAGCCTGAGCCGGTCACCGCTCGGGCTCGCCGCCCAGCGGACGAACTTCGAGACCGCGCGAGTACGCCGCGTCGTTCGACTTCGACTGTGCACCGGCGCGTGACATCCAGTTCGACGTCCGTGAGCCCGACGGCCGCAGCTGCATGGCCGCGATCACGGTTCGCGACGCGCAGGGACGCTCGTACCCGTCGAAGGCGATGCGGCTGGCGCCGGACATGTTCTTCCACGAGCACGTCTACCGGGCGACCGGCGAAATGATCCGGCTGCCCGAGCCGGGCAGTACCAGGTCTCCGCGAGCCGCGGACCGGAGTATCGGCAGGTACTGCTCGAGGTCGACCTCGACGCGGGGACCGACACGGTCCCGATCGCGCTCGACCGCTGGGTCGATCCGGCGAGCCACGGCTACTACTCGGGCGACCCGCACATCCACGCCGGCGGCTGCTCGCACTACAGCGTCCCGACGCGAAGGCGTCACGCCGGAGACGATGATCCGGCACGTCCGCGGCGAAGGCCTGTGGCTGGGCAGCGTGCTCACCTGGGCACCGTGCTACTACCACCAGAAGCAGTTCTTCAGCGGTGAGTCGATCAGCCCGCCGGCCGAGCTGGAAGTACCCGGCCATGCAAGCAGCGCAGGGCATGACCTGGAGCCCGCGGCCACGGACCGCGACGCCGAGAGCCTGCGTTGCGGTACGACGTCGAGGTGTCCGGGTTCCCGTCCAGCCATTCCGGTCACGTCATCCTGCTCGGGCTCACCGACCAGGACTACCCCGGCACCAGCTGATCGAGGACTGGCCGTCGTGGAACCTGCCGGTCATGCGCTGGGGTCACGCGCAGAACGCGCTGATCGGATACGCACACTGCGGGCTCGGGCTGTCGGTCGGCACCGACGAGCTGCCCAACTACGTCATCCCGTCGTTCCAGAGCATCGGCTCGAACGAGATCGTCGTCGACGTGCCCCTCGGGGCCGCCGACTTCCAGTGCGGCGCCGAGTTTGCTCCCGCGGCCGAGCTGAACATCTGGTACCACCTGCTCAGCGTCGGGTACCGCACCCTGATGCTCGGTGAGACCGACTATCCCGTGCATCTACGACGAGGGCCCGGGGGTCGGGCGCACGTACGTGCGACTGGCCGAGCCTCCGTCGGGGCCACAGGCGATCGAAGCCTGGATCACCGGTCTGCGTGAGGATGCGTCGTACTTCGGTGACGGTCGCAGTCACGTGTTCGACCTGGCCGTCGACGGTGACGTCAGCCGTGAGCACGGCCTCGACGCGCCCGGCCCGGTGCGGGTCAGCGCGACTGTCGCGGCCTGGCTGCCCGAGCAGCCGCCTCCACCGCCAGCGGCGGCCGGCCGGTGTACAGCGCGCCGGTGGGCTGGCATCTCGAGCGGGCGCGGATCGGCACGTCCCGAGCTGTTGCTGCTCGAGGTCGTGGTGAACGGTGTCGTGGTGGCGTCGCAGGAGCTGGTGGCGGACGGCACCGAGCAGGCGGTCGCGTTCGACGTGACGCTGGAGCGCTCGTCCTGGCTTGCGCTGCGGATCCTGCCGCAGCGTGCACACCCAGCCGATCTTCGTCGAGATCGGCGGCTCGGCCGATCCGTGCCTCCCGCCGCAGCGCTCAGTGGCTGCACGACTCCGTCGACCACTGTGGAAGGTGAAGTCGGGTTTCATCCGGGCGACCGAGCAGGACGCCGCGCGGGAGGCGTACGACGAGGCACAGGCCATCTACCTGGCGCGGCGAGACGAATGCGAGGCCGACTGATGATTCACCAAGCACCTGCTATCGGCTGTTGCGGGCCGGTCGAGACCGACGCACCGCTCGCAGTCACCATCAACCCCGAGGCGCGGGTGAACGTGGCCCGCAGCGGCGCGCCGATCGGCACCCTGAAGCCGGGTGAGTGGCACACGCTCGACGTAACGGTCGTCAACGACGGCTTCGTCACCGGGCCGCTGGCCATCGAAGCCGAACCAGTCCGCGGCGTCCAGCTCGACCTGCCGCTTCACGAACTGACCGGTGAGCACCGCCAGGACGCGGCGCTGCGGGTCCGGCTCGACGCGCCCACCGTGGTCGACGTGACCCTGACCTTCCGCGCTCTCGGCGCGCTCGGTGGTCTCGCCAACCACAGCACCGTCAACCTGCTGCTATCGGCTCGCGAATGACGTGGCGCGGACGTAGTCACCTGAGCTGGAGTGTCTGAGTCGAACCCAACCAACCCGCTCGGTGGGGATGGAAGTGTGCAGGTGGTGACGTTTTCTTTCCCCGCGCTGTTCCGGGTCCGGCCGTCCGGCTTGGTGGGGATGGAAGTTTGCAGGTGGTGACGTTTTCTTTCCCCGCCGCAGCAGCAGTCCGACCAGCCGCCGCTCGTCGGCGTACTGCTCCGGCTGATCTTCGGTGCGGCACTCATCGTGGGTGCGGCCGCGGCATTCACCGCCAATCAGGCGACCCGGCCGCACCCGGTGATGTTGTCAGCGGCCCGCGAATGACGTCTCGCCGGCCCGGCACATGCTGAGCAACACGAGGTGATGGAACGGCCGGATCAGGTTGTAGTAGCGCCGCCCGACCGGTCGCAGGTACTTGACCAGCGTGACGACCTTGAACTCGGCGGGTTGCGCGTTGTCGGTGATGATTGCCAGCCAGGCGACCAGGTGGTTGTCGGAGATCTTCAGCAACAAGTAGTGGTCCTCCTCGCCGCGTACGACGGTGAAGAACGAGGCGCGATCACCCGGGGTGAAGCTCACCGTCTCCGGTCGCAGTCGATACGTCTCGGGGATGCCGGTGGTCTCCAGACGAAGGACTTGGGCCAGGACAATCCGGACGGCGAACAGCGCTTTGATCCACAGCGGTCCGTGACCCAGCGCCCCGGCGGTGAACTCGCGCAGCGACACCTCACCGCGTGCAGTCTTCACGTCGACCACGTCCACAGTCGGCAGTAGGTCATCCAGCTCAGGCAGGTCCGTACGCATCGGCATGACGACTCCTTTAGTCGATCGCCGCGAGACGCAGGGTCATCGCGTAGATGTCCCGCAGGTCGTCCTTGGTGATGGGTGGCAGCACCTGCTCGGCGCCGATCAGGATCAGGTAGAGCAGTTGCGCGAACCGATCCGGATCCCCGTCCACGTTCAGTCCGCGGCACAACTCCTTCAGGTACGCCGTCCGCGCCCGATCCACCCGCTCTTGCGCGGCCCGTACTTCGGGATCCTGGAGTGCCCAGGCCCGCACGGCGATCTCCAGCGCGGTGTTGTCCGGATCGGTCAGCACGAGCCGCAGGAGATGCGTCAGCTTCGCCGCCGGTTTTACGCCGGGCTCTCGCTCGATCTCCTCGATCAGCCGGGCGGTGAACTGTGCCTCGAAGTACTCCAGGAGCGCGGTCTTGTAACCGCCGGCGCTCTTGAAGTGGTGGTAGTACGAGCCTTTGGTGACGCCAAGCTCGCCGGTGAGTCGCTCGATCGTCACCGCCGGCGCCCCTTCGGTCGCGAGCAGGTCGAGCCCGGCATCCAGCCACTCCAAGCGCGTCACCATGCTCGAACCGTACCATACCGTTTGGTATGGTCAGACCTGCTGGGCGATGATGCTTGCGGCTTCGGTGGGGCCGTCGACGGCGGCGTACAGCTTCTGGATTCGTTCGGCGGCTTCGTGGTGGCTGGGGTTGTCGAGCATCTGGCTGGCCAGGTCGGCCAGGTTGCCGGTGGGCCGAGGTGGCGGGCCGCGCCGAGGCGTTCGACCAGGGCGACGTTGAGGTCCTGTTCGATGTGCAGCGGGATGCCGAGGAGCGGCGTACCGCAGGCCATCGCGGTCTGGACGCTGCCCTGGCCGCCGGTGGTCACCGCGAGGTCGACCTGCGGCATGACCAGATGGCTGGGGAGCACTCGCTCGATCAGGATCCGGTCCGTGGCCAGGTCGCCGAGGTCGTGGATGGTGCCGGCGACCAGGATCCGTACGTCGAGCCGGCTGAGCTCGGCGATCGCCGTACGGACCTGGCCGGGCGGGGTCGACGTCATCGCCAGGTAGATCGTCGGGCCGGGGTGGTCGAGGAACTTCTGCACCTCGGCCGGGCATCGGGAGATCCAGGTGGGCGAACAGAGGCCCGACTGCTCGTGAGCTGTGAGCCGGCGCGATAGCCCTTGCCGGGGGTCCATGCGGCCAGCTCGGCGGACGAGATCCCCAGTACTTCGGGGATCTCCGGGACCAGGGAGAGGTCGCCGAGCAGGAGTGCGGCCAGGCTGGGAACCCCCTCGACGCCGAGCGACGCGGCGACGCGGTTGAAGCCGCCGCAGTACGCCGTGGTGCGGTTGGAGGTCCTGTTGATCGAGGAATCGGGCTGAGCCAGTCCGGCGCGTGCTTCAGCCGTGGATCGACCGGCCGGGTCGGCGCCGGCAGCAGGCGATGCTCGAAGACCGGCGGCACGAAGCTGCCCGCATGCTCGGTGATCAGGCGTACGCCGGCCAGTCGCGATGACAGCAACGTGGTCAGGGTGAACCCGGTGACGGCGACGGTGATCCCGTTGGCGCGGAAGTACTCGGCCTCCGCCGCGACGTAGCATCCGGATCTCGGCATCGTCGTACATGCTCTGCCCGGGATCGCCGAGACCGACTGCCGAACCGACGAAGGCGGCCGCTCTGGCCGCGGACATGCCCGGGCCGAGGACGTCGTACTCGATGCCGGCCTCGGCCAGCAGGCGTTCGTGCGGGCCGCCGTGGGTGGCGACGCGGACCTCGAGGCCGAGCTCGGTGAGGGCGCGGTGGAGCTCGAGCATCCGGGAGGTCTCGGACAAGTAGGCGCAGTGCGGCAGTAGGCAGATCACGGTGGTTGCCCCCTTCGACGAGTGATAGGTAATATATTGCCTATGTCGTCACGGAACAAGACCGAGGAGCTGCTCGGGATCGGCGCGGGCTCGGAGTTGACGCCGTCGATCCGGGCGTTCCGGACCACGCTGATGCTCGCCCAGAAGCTGCGCTACGCGATGGACGAGCGACTGCGCGCGGACGGGCTGACCACTCAGCAGGCGGCCCTGATCACCGTCGTGACGGCGATGGGCAAGCCGTCGCTGGCGGAGGCTGCGGCCGCGCTCGGCAGCACCCACCAGAACGTCGCCCAGATCGTCGCGGCCCTGGTGCGCAAGGAGCTGCTGCAGGTCGAGCCCGATCCCGCGGACCGGCGCCGCAAGTTGCTATCGGCAACGAATCACAGTACGGCGTACTGGCGGGAGCGTGACGCGGGTGACTTCGCCGCCGTGGCCGACTGGTTCGGCGACCTGACTCCGGCCGAGCTCGAGACCTTCTGCGACCTGTCCGACCGCGTCATCGCCAGGCTCGACCATGCTTAAGGCGGCGCTGGGCAGCACCGCGTTCTTCTTCGCCGCGCCGTGTGTGGTCGGTGGGTTGGTGCCGTGGTGGATCAGTGGGTGGGCCGCGCCGCGCTTCTGGCCGGGGCTCGTGCTGGTGGCCGCCGGTGCGTTCGTGCGTGCTGCGCGCGTTCGTGCGGTTCGTCCGCGAAGGACGCGGTACGCCGGCGCCGGTGGCCCCGACCGAGGAGTTGGTCGTCGGCGGCGACTACCGCTTCGTCCGCAATCCCATGTACGTCGGCGTGGTGACCGCGATCCTCGGGCAGGCGCTGCTCTTCCTCGACCTCTGGGTGTTGTCGTACGCCGTCCTCGCGTGGGCAGTGATGGCGTCGTTCGTGCGGTGGTACGAGGAGCCCGTGCTGCGGCGAGCGGTACGGCCGGCAGTACGAGGAGTACTGCCGATCCGTACCGGCGTGGATGCCCAGACGAGCTTTATCGGGTGAGAAGGGCCGTTGATGTTGTGTACGTTGACGCCATGGACAAGCGCTTTCTTGGCCGGACCGGGCTGGAAGTCAGTGAGCTCTGCCTCGGTGCGATGACGTTCGGCAGCGAGACCGACCAGTCGACCGGCCACCGCATCCTGGACGAGTTCGTCGGTGCGGGCGGCACGATGATCGACACCGCGGACACGTACTCCGCGGGCGCCTCCGAGGAGATCATCGGCAGCTGGCTGAAGACGAAGAACCGCGACGACCTGGTGATCGCCACCAAGGTGTACGGCGAAGCCGGGCCTGGCCTGCCGGTTCGGGGAGCCGGCCGCAAGCACATCCTCGCCGGCGTGGAGGACAGCCTGCGTCGGTTGCAGACCGACTTCATCGACCTGTACCAGATCCACGTTTTCGACGACGCGACGCCGCTGGAAGAGACGCTGACGACGCTCGACACCCTGGTGACCAGCGGGAAGGTCCGATTCATCGGCGCCAGCAACCTGACCGGCTGGCAACTGCAGAAGGCGATCGACCTCTCCCGCCACCACGGCCTGGAGCCGTACGTCTGTCTGCAGCCGCTCTACAACCTGCTCGACCGTGACGCCGAGCTCGACCTGATCCCGGTCTGTCAGAACGAGGGTGCCGGCATCATCGCCTGGAGCCCGCTGGCCGGCGGTTGGCTGTCCGGCAAGTACACCAAGGACGCGGGCGGCCCGCCGGCCGGCTCTCGCTCCAACCAGGCGGACTGGGACGCCCACGACAACGATCGGACCTGGCGGGTGCTTGATGCGCTCCGAGCGGTCGCGGCCGAGGTCGACCGGACGCCAGCCCAGGTCGCCCTGCGGTGGGTGATGCAGCGGCCGGGACTGACCGCGCCGATCATCGGGGCGCGGACCCCGGATCAGCTCGCGGACAACCTGGGGGCGACGGGCTGGAGCCTCGACGACGACCAGCTGCGCAGGCTGACCGAGGCGGGCGACGGTCCGCTGCCGTACCCGCACAACATCCTGCGACTCCCTCAGTTCGTCCGGCGACCGAGCTGAGCCGCGACCGGACCCAGGGCGCGACACTTCGGCGAAGGCCGAGCGTCGCGCCCTCTTCGTTGCACGCTGCAAAGTTGCACTATTAATAGTTTGCAGTGACTGCAAGAATCCCCGTAGCCTGGTGTGGTGAGTCAGGTCGAGGGTGGGCGGCGGGAGCGGAAGAAGCGGGAGACGCGGGCGGCGCTGGCCGCGGCGGCGCTCCGGCTGGCGCTGGAGAAGGGGCCGGACCACGTCACGGTCGAGGAGATCAGCGAGGCGGCGGACGTCTCGGTGCGGACCTTCTTCAACTACTTCCCGCACAAGGAGCACGCGATCCTCGGCCGCGATCCCGAGCGACCTCGAGCGTGCCCTGCGAACGGATCGCGGACGGCGCCGGCCGAGGAGTCGCCGCTCACCACGATGCGGATCGTCGTCCACGGCGTACTGCGTGATCTCGAGAGCGACCAGGCGCCGCTCGTCGCAGCGGATCGGGCTGATCATGCAGTCGCCGAACCTGCTGTACCCAGTTCATGATGCTCGGCAGCCGAGGACGAGCGGGCAGCTGTCCGCTGCGCTGGCCGAGCGGATGGGCGAACCGGCCGGTTCGGTCCGGCCGGCGTTGATCGTCGGCGCCGCCAGCGCGGCCGTCCGGGTCGCGATGGAGCAGCACAAGAACGCCCGGACCGGGCCGCTCGCTGCGACGCTCGTCGACGAGGCCTTCCACCTACTTGCCCGACGGCCTCGACCCCGCCTTCGACAGGCCGAACCAGAACCGACCAGAAAGGTCAGGCATGACAACGACCTCTTCGCCCACGCCCGACTCGGCGTCGGGTGAGGTCACTGCCAGGCCGACCAACCAGCAGACCACGAGCCTCACCCCGCGGCAGACCGTGCAGGCCATCTCCGGCCTGATGATGGGCATGTTCGTCGCGATCCTGGCCGGCACCGTCGTGTCGACCGCGCTGCCGCGGATCATTCACGACCTGGGCGCGAGCCAGTCGTCCTACACCTGGGTCGTCACCCTCGAGCTGCTCACGATGACGGCCACCGTGCCGTTGTGGGGCAAGCTCGCCGACCTCTACAACAACAAGCTGCTGGTCCAGCTGTCGCTGGGCTTCTTCGTGATCGGCTCGCTCGTCGCCGGCTTCGCCCCGAACATCGAAGTACTGCTGGGCAGCCGGGTCCTGCAGGGCCTCGGCGCCGGTGGCCTGACCGCACTGGTGCAGATCGTGATGGCGGCGATCATCCCGCCGCGCGAGCTCGGCCGGTACTCCGGCATCTTCGGCGCGATCTTCGCCTCGGCGACGGTCGGTGGACCGTTGCTCGGCGGTTTCCTGGTCGACTCGCCGCTCGGCTGGCGGGCCTGCTTCCTGGTCGGCGTGCCGTTCGTACTCGCGGCGATCGTGCTGCTGCAGCGCACGCTGAAGCTGCCGACCGTACGCCGGGACGTGAAGATCGACTGGTGGGGCGCGTTCCTGATCACCGCCGGGGTGAGCACGCTGCTGGTCTGGTCCTCGTTCGCCGGGAACAAGTTCGAGTGGGTGTCCGGCTGGAGCTTCCTGCTGGTCGGGGTGGCGCTGGTGGCGCTGGTGGCCGCCGTTCTGGTCGAGCGCCGGCACCCTGAGCCGATCATCCCGATGGACCTGTTCCGCAACCGCACGGTGACGCTGTCCATCATCGCCAGCGCGCTGGTCGGCGTGGCGATGTTCGGTGGCTCGGTGTTCCTGGCGCAGTACTTCCAGATCGCGCAGGGCTACACGCCGACCAAGGCCGGGCTGATGAGCCTGCCGATGATCCTGGGCATGATGGTCGCCTCCACCATCGCCGGTGGGCTGATCACGAAGTACGGCAAGTGGAAGATCTACCTGGTCATCGGCAGCGTGCTGCTGCCGATCGGGCTGGCGCTGTTCGGCACGATCGACGCGCACACCTCGAAGTACATGCTGTGGGCCTTCATGATCATCCTCGGCGTCGGCATCGGCCTGGTGATGCAGAACCTCGTGCTCGCCGCGCAGAACGACGTACCGGCCCGAGAGCTGGGCGCGGCCACCTCGGCGGTGAGCTTCTTCCGCAGCATGGGCGGCACCATCGGCGTCAGCGTGCTCGGCGCGATCCTGGCGAACAAGGTCACCGAGACGCTGAACCCGGGCGGTGCGTCGTCCGGCGGCAGCAGCGCGGTGCCGAACATCGCCGAACTGCCGGAGCAGGCTCGGACGGTCGTCGAGAACGCGTACGGCGCGGCGACCGCGGACCTGTTCATGATGTCGGTGCCGTTCGCGGTGCTCGCGCTGATCGCCGTCGTCTTCATCAAGGAGAAGGCCCTACTGACCACCTCAGGTGCCGAGCGCCGAGCCGAGGAGGAAGCCGCCAGGACGAGCAAGGTAGTGCTGGCAAGCTGGACGCATGATCGTTGCATTCAGCATCAGCCCGTCCGGCGGTGACGAGACCGGTGGCGTGAGCGAGGCGGTCGCCGAGGCGATCCGCGTCGTCCGCGCCTCCGGCCTGCCGAACGAGACGAACGCGATGTTCACCAACATCGAGGGCGAGTGGGACGAGGTGATGGCGGTGGTGAAGCAGGCCGTCGACGTCGTCGCCGCCGTCTCGCCGCGGGTCGAGCCTCGTCCTCAAGGCCGACATCCGCCCCGGCTACACCGGCCAGCTCACCGCCAAGGTCGAACGTATCGAGCAGGCACTAGCCGAGTGAGTTGAGCAGGCCGATCATCTGGTCGTAGCGGTTCTCACGTTCCGCGTCACGCAGGATCCGGACCCGGTCGACCAGGATCTCGTCGGCGTCCGGGTGCTTCTGGAGCAGTTCCATCGTCTCGGTCGAGGTACTCGTCCAGCGGCATCGCCCGGTCGTCGTTCTCCTGGTTCAGCAACGCGGTCCGGACGGCGGGCGGGACGACCTCGATCACCTGGAGCCGGTGTGTCCGCGAGTTGCGCGCGCAGGCTCTGCGTGTAGCTGTGCACAGCGGCCTTGGTCGCGCTGTACGTCGGCGTCATCGCGAGCGGTACGAACGCCAGCCCGGACGAGACCGTGAGGATCGCGGGGTCCGCCTGCTTCAGCAGGTACGGCGTGAACGCGGTGATGGTGCGGATCGTGCCGAGCAGGTTGATGCCGATCGTCTCCTCGCTGGTCGCGAGGTGAGCCGGGGTCGTGCAGATCCTCGACCTGCATGATGCCGGCCATCGTGATCAGGACGTTGACGTCGGGTGGGTCGCTGGTCACCTGGTCGAAGGCCGCGGCGATCGAGTCCGGGTCGGCGACGTCGAGAGCGATCCCCTCGATGCCGTCCTCCGCGGCGATCCGGTCCAGCAGGTCCTTGCGCCGGCCGCTGATGATCACGGTGTTGCCGAGATCGCGGAACCGCCGCGCCAGGCCGAGGCCGAGTCCCGACGTACCGCCGGTGATGAAGATCGTGTTTCCAGTCGTTTTCATGTCTCCAGGCTTCGCGAGCCGGAGCCGACGGCAACCAGGCTCGGCTCAGCCACTGCTCGGCAAGCCGTGGATAACGCCGCCGCGTCCGCGACACTGGAGTCATGGAGTACGCCGAACTGTCCGATTTCCTGCGCAAACGCCGCGAGGCCCTGCAGCCCGAGGACGTCGGGCTGCCTCGCGGCCGTCGCCGTCGTACGCCGGGACTCCGGCGCGAGGAGGTCGCCGTACTGGCGTCGATGTCGACCGACTACTACAGCCGGCTCGAAGGCGGCCGCGGACCCCAGCCGTCGGTCGAGATGCTCGACGTCGATCGCCCGCGCGCTGCGGCTGACGCTGGAGGAGCGCGACCACCTGTTCGTCCTCGCCGGGCACGGTACGCCGCCGCGCGACGCGCGGGTGTGTCACGTCGACCCCGGGATGCTGCGGATCCTCGACCGGCTGCACGACACGCCCGCGCTGCTGATCAACCGGTGCGGCGAGACGCTCGCGCAGACGCCGGCGCACGTCGCGTTCGCCGGCGAGCTGACCAACTTCGAGGGGCATGGAGCGCAGCGAGGTCTACCGCTGGTTCGCCGATCCGGGGTCGCGCGGCGCTGTATCGCGAGCCGGAGCGGTCCACCCACAGCCGGATGCTGGTCTCGATGGCTGCGCTCGGTCGCCACCGTCGACGGGCCGAAGTCGTACGCCGCCTCGATCGTGCGCGCGCTGCAGCAGGCTGAGTCCGGAGTTCGCCGAGATCTGGGACGCGCACGAGGTCGGCGATCGTGCACAGCCAGACCAAGCGGTTCCGGCCATCCGGCGGTCGGCGAGCTGGAGCTGTACTGCGAGCTGATCGACAACCGCGATCAGCAGCAGATCGCTCGTGGTGTTCACCGCGACGCCGGGCAGCGAGAGCGCGGAGAAGCTGCAACTGCTGTCGGTGCTCGGCAGTCAGATCACTCGATCCGGCGCGGCTGAACCGTCGTCCGCGCGGCTGAGGTAGTAGGCGAAGGCGGCGGTCGGGAAGAACATGACAATGCCGTAGACGGCGACCGGGATGGCCATCTCGCTGCTGTCGAGCAGCGCCGGGCTGAGCGCGATGGTGAGAGCCAGCGTCGCGTTGTGGATGCCGATCTCCATCGAGCAGGCGATCGACTGCCGCTCACCCAGTCTGGAACCGCCTCGGTACGACGTACCCGAGCGCCAGGCTGATGACGTTCAGCAGTACGGCGACCACGCCCACGGCGGCGATGTAGTCGAGTATGTTCGTCGCGCTCGGTGTAGATCGCGGCGAAGATCACCAGCACCAGAACGAGGATCGAGCCGATCTTCACCGGCCTGACCATCCGCTCGGCGAAGTCCCGGCCGCTGGTTCCGTACGCAGCATCCCGAGCGCGACCGGGATCAGCACGATCGCGAACACCTGCAGCATCTTCGCCGGTTGCAGCCCGATCTGGCCGTCGCCGAGGAAGTGGTCGAGGGACAGGTTGACCACGATCGGCAGCGTGATCACCGCGAGGACCGAGTTCACCGCGGTCAGAGTGACGTTGAGTGCGACGTCGCCGCCGGCCAGGTGGCTGAACAGGTTCGCCGTCGTCCCGCCGGGGGAGGCGGCCAGCAGCATCATGCCGACCGCGAGCGCGGGGGCCAGGTCGAAGAGCTTCACCAGCCCGAAGCAGATCAGCGGCAGCACGTATCACCTGGATGCCGAGCGCGACGAGCACTGCCCGGGGCATCCGCAGCACCCGGCGGAAGTCGGCGACGGTCAGGGTCAGGCCGAGGCCGAGCATGATGATCGCGAGCGCGATCGGCAGCAGCACCGAGGTGAGCACTGAGTCGTTCCATCTGCCGCCCCTTCGAAGGTCGGTGGCTCAGGGTGACAGTGGCGCGCGGCGTCGGCAAGATCTTGCGGGAATCGAGGCAGGTTCCGGGACCGGCGGCGTCTTTACGGCGCTTACACCATGAGGTTAATTTAAGTTCTGAAATCTCATTGCGTAACTGCTCCGTGACTGAGGGGATCCGCCCATGCCCGCTCGGAAGTTGCTGCCTGCTCTGTTGCGCCCTGCTGCTCTGCCTGACCTCCGGGACCGCTTTCGCGCAGCGCGCTGAAGTCCAAGCGAACTTCAATGTCCTCGCGTTCTACAGCGGGACCTGGGATGCCGCCCATATCGACTTCGAAAAAGAGGCGAACCAGCGCTTCCCGCAGTTCGGCGGCGCAGAACGGGTTCACCTATACCGCGACGAACAACTGGGACCAGCTCAACAACCTGACCGCCTCGCAGTACCAGGTGGTGATGTTCCTCGACGACGCGCCGCACACGCGACGCGCAGCGCACCGGCTTTCAGCGGTACATGAACAACGGCGGCGCGTTCTTCGGCTTCCACGTGTCGGCGTACAACGACGCGAGCGGCGAGCTGGCCGTGGTTCAACAACACGCTCCTCGGCACCGGCCGGTTCCGTCGCAACACCTGGGGACCGACCGCGGTCACGCTGAAGGCCGAGAACCGTTCGCACCCGTCGCTGGTGAACTACCGGTGCGACGTTCCAGTCGTCGGTGAGCGAGTGGTACAGCTGGCAGAACGACCTGCGGAACAACCCCGACATCCAGATCCTGGCGTCGATCGACCCGTCCAGCTTCCCGGTCGGCACCGACCCGAACCAGACCTGGTACAGCGGCTACTACCCGATCATCTGGACCAACAAGAACTACAAGATGATCTACGCGAACTTCGGCCACAACGCGATGAACTACGAGACCAACACCCGGCTCTCGTCCACCTTCGACAGCCCGGCGCAGAACCAGTTCATGATGGACGCGCTCAAGTGGCTGGGCGGCGCCGGTACGACGCCGCCGGTCGACCAGCCGTCGCCGACCGCCTGGTACACGATCGCGAACAAGGGCAACGGAAAGTGCGTCGACGCCCGCGCGGCCGGCACCGCGAACGGCACCGTGATCCAGCAGTACACCTGTAACACCACGCAGGCACAGCAGTTCCAGTTCCAGCCCACGTCCGGCGGCTTCACCCGGGTGAACAACCGCAACGACGCGACCAAGGTGATCGACGTGACCGGAGTGTCCGCCGCCGACAACGCCGGCCTCCAACTGTGGACGTACAGCAGCGGCACCAACCAGCAATGGCAGGCCGTCTCCGAGGGCGGCGGCTACTTCCACTTCGTCAGCCGCCTCAGCACCAAGTGCCTGACTGTCCCCAACGGCTCCACCGCCGACAGCACCCAACTCGTCCAACTCACCTGCAACGGCGGCACGACACAGTCTTTCCAGCTGACGAGTGCCTGACCGTGGACTAGGTTCACGCGCATGAGAATCCTGCGTGTGGCCGCTGCGGCGGCAGGAGGTCTGCTGTTGATGTCTCAGCTCGTCCCCGCCCAGGCGAGCGGCGGGCCGTCGTACCGATGGGAACAGACGCCGACCGGGAGTACGGCGCAGTTCCGCGGGTTGTCGGCGGTCAGCAAGGACGTCGCCTGGGTGGGCGGGACCGAAGGGCAGGTGCTGCGGACCGTCGACGGCGGGAAGCACTGGCAGAACGTCAGCCCACCCGGCGCCGGCGCATTGCAGTTCCGCGACGTCGAGGCGTTCGACGCGAAGCGGGCGATGGTCCTGTCGATCGGCACCGGCGAGGACTCGCGGATCTACCGGACCGTGGACGGCGGCAAGTCGTGGACCGAGACGTTCCGGAACACCGACGCGAACGCCTTCTACGACTGCTTTGCCTTCAACGATCACAAGCACGGGCTGGCCTTGAGCGACCCGGTGGACGGGAAGTTCCGGATCGCGGCGACCTCGGACGGCGGCAAGTCGTGGAAGGTGCAGTCGAACGCCGGGATGCCGGCCGCGCTGACCGGTGAGTTCGCGTTCGCGGCGAGCGGGACCTGCCTGGTCGCGGGGCCCGGCCGAACGGCATGGTTCGCATCCGGTGGTGGCGACCGGCCGCGGGTGTTCCGGACCGTTGACGGCGGCAAGCACTGGACCGTCGCGGACTCGCCGATGGCCAGCGGCGAGGCGGCCGGGATCTTCAGCCTCGCGTTCCGCGGGCCGCTGTTCGGGGTCGCGGTCGGTGGCGACTTCCTCAAGCCGACCGAGGCTGTGAACGCCGCGTCGGTGACGTACGACGGCGGCCGGACCTGGAAGCTGGTCCCGGCGGACAAGGCCCCGAAGGGCTACCGGAGTGGGTCGCACTTCGTGCCGTGGTCACCGTCGACTGTGCTGGCGGTCGGTCCGTCCGGGAGCGACGTGAGCAACGACGGCGGGCGCAGCTGGAAGCAGTTCTACGACGGCAGCTTCGACAGCGTGGAGTGCGCAGGTCACGGGTTCCAGGCGGGTTGCTGGGCCTCGGGAGCCAACGGCGCGGTCGCTCGGCTCGTGCACTGATGTTCAGACCGGCGACGCTCGCTCGTTGTGCGAGTGTCGCCGGTTCCCGTAGAGATAGGGGCATGCGTAAACTCGCTGGCCGTCTTCGTGGGTTTGTTGATGGTGGTGCCGATCGTGGCCGTAGCTCAGCCCGAGGGTGGTCGCCCGGGCCGGCCGCTGACCGTGATGACCTACAACATCCACCACGGCGCCGGGATCGACGGCGTCCTCGACCTCGAGCGGATCGCCGTACTCATCGAGAACTCCGGTGCGGACGTGGTCGGGCTGCAGGAGGTCGACCGGCACTGGCGCGCCCGGAGCAACTGGGCCGACCAGCCGGCCTGGTTGGCGAACCGGCTGGAGATGCACTACGCGTACGCCGTCAACCTCGACCGCCCGCCGGCGAACCCGGGCGAGCCGCGGCGTCAGTACGGTACGGCGATCCTGTCGAGGTACCCGATCGAGGACTTCACGAACACGCTCCTGCCGCTCTATCCGCGAGGGGAGCAGCGTGGGCTGGCGGTGGCGACCATCAAGGTCCGCGGGGCTGACCTGCGGTTCGCGAACACACACTTGACCAGTCACAACAACGCCGAGCGGCTCGCGCAGACACAGAAGGTGGTCGAGCTGCTCGGTACGTCGAAGGTCCCCACGCTGCTCGTAGGTGACCTGAACGCGACACCGGACGCCCCGGAGATCAAGACCCTGACCGCCGTGCTGGCCGACACCTGGACCAAGGTCGGCGTCGGGCCGGGCGACACGAGCGGGGCGGCCAACCCGATCGAACGGATCGACTTCCAGTTGCACAGCCCGCAACTCACGCCGACGTCAGCCACAGTGCCGGCCACCGTGGCCTCCGACCACCTCCCGGTCATCGCCTCCTTCATGCTGCACTAACCCGCCCGCGGTGGGGGTGGGTGTACGGCGCTTCTCTGGTTTCGGCCGGAGAGGCGCCGTTGTCATGCCGTCGTGAATTACAAGCTTGTAGTTTGTCAAGTCGACACACGGGTGCAACAAAGATACTTGTGTGAAAGCTGTTCCCAATGGGGCTGAAGGCAATTAGTGTCACGTATGTGGTCCATGAGGACCAATAGTTCACGAATCCTGGGGAAGGGATTCGTGACCGGCGGAAGGAACGATTCCGATGCGGACGCCCACTTGGGCCACGTCCGGCGGGCGGGTCGCGGGCACTGGGAAGACCGGCAGAGCGCTGCTCTCCGGGGTGCTCGCGATCTGCCTGGCCGGTTCCATGGCCATCCATCCGGTCCCGGCCGCAGGCCACCAAGCCGAAGCCGCCGGTCATCCCCTCCAAGGCCGCGGTCGAGCGGGCCAAGCAGGCGGCAGCCTCGAAGGCGGCGCAGGTGGCCGCGATCGAGCGGCAGCTGGCCGCTGCGAACGCGCGGCTCGAGCAGCTCGGCATCCAGTCCGGGATCGCCGACGAGGCCTACAACGGCGCGGTCTACAAACTCCAGCAGGCCAAGGTCGAGGCGGCCGCCGCGGCGGCCCGGGCGACGAAAGCGCAGCAGACCCTGGCCACCCAACGGCAGCAGATCGGCCGGTTCGCGGCGGCGTCGTACCAGGGTGGCGGCGACGTGGCGAAGATCGCGCCGCTGTTCACCGCCGACGGTCCGCAGCAGTTGCTCGACTCGGCCGGCGCGGCGCGCTCGGTGTCGACCGCGATGCAGGGGTCCTACCTGCGGTACACGGCCACCCAGGTGGTCACGAACCTGTTCAAGGTGCAGGCCGACCAGGCCGTCGTCAAGGTGAAGAAGGCGACCGACGAGGCCGCCAGAGCGAAGAAGGCGGCCGAGGATGCGGAGGCCGCCCAGGCCTCGGCGGTCGACCGCGATGGGCGTGCAGCGGACGCAGTCGATCGCGCAGCTCGCCGTACTGCAGAACACTTCGATCAAGGTGGCCGCCCAGCGGCAGCGGGGGCTCGAGGAGCTTGCGCGACAACGAGCCGCCGCCATCGCCGCGAAGAAGGCCGCCGAACTGCAAACGCCGGATCGCCGCCCGGGAGGCCGCCGAGCGGGCCCGGGAAGCGGCCCAACGAGCCCGGGAGGCGGCCGAGCAGGCGCAGGAGGAACGCGAGGAACGCGCGCAGGCGAAGAAGAATCACGGCAAGAAGCCGCCGAAGCAGCACAAGCCGGACCGGCCCAACCGGGACGAGCAATAGCAACACCAACAGCAACAGCAACGGCCACAGCTCGGGCCGGGGCGCGTCGGCGGCGATCGACTTCGCCCTGTCCCAGCTCGGCGACATGTACCTGTGGGGCGGGACCGGCCCGTCCCGCTGGGACTGCTCCGGTCTGACGATGGGCGCGTGGAAGCGGGCCGGCGTCCAGTTGCCGCACTACAGCGTCGCGCAGTACGAGCAGATCCGGCACATCGACGAGGACGAGCTGCGGCCGGGTGACCTGATCTTCTGGGCGGTGAACCCGAGCGATCCGGGCACCATCCACCACGTCGCCATGTACCTCGGCAACGGGCGGATGATCCACGCGCCCCGGACCGGCCAGCCGGTGCAGATCGACAGCGTCTACTACTGGATCCCGCCGAACTTCTTCGGCCGCCCCTGATCGGTTGCCCTTCTAGACCCGCCGGTCAGGGTTTGGCAATGAGGCGTCCGAGGTTGGTACGGGCGTCGAGAGTCTCGTGGATGCGGACGACGTCGGTCAGGGGGTGGGTGGTGTGGACGACGGGGCGCAGTTCGCCGGACCGCCAGCGGCGGGTGACCTCGGCGATGTCGGCGCGGGCCTCGTCCGGGCGGGCGTTGCGCCAGGCTTGCAGCCCCACTCCACTGACCGTCTTGAGCCCGAACAGGCCACCTGCCGTGACGGTCGGGAGCTCGGTCGTGATCGCGCCGTACGTGATCATCGGCCGAGCGGTTTGACCAGGTCGAGGCCTTGGTCAAACACAACGCCGCCGACCGCGTCGAGGACCGTGTCGACGCCGTCGGGTGCGAACTCGCGGACCTTGGCCGGCCATTCCGGGTCGGTCCGGTCGATGGCCTCGGCGCCGAGTTCCCGGATGAAGTCGAGCCGCTCGGCGGAGGACGCCGTACCGATGATCGTCTTGGGGTCGAAGAATCGGGCCAGTTGGACGGCGAGGTGGCCGACCGTGCCGGCCGCGGACTGGATCAGGACGGTGCCGCCGGCGGGGATGCGGCCGGCCTCGAGCAGGCGGAGGGCGAGCGGCGCGGTCATCGACAGCATCGACGCCTCGCCCGCGTCGGCGTCGGCGGGGATCGGGGCGAGGAAACCGGCATCGGCGACGGCGAAGTCGGCGAAGGCATCCTCGGACAGGGCGGCGACCCGTTGGCCGACCGCGATCCCGGGTGGAGTGCCCGGGCCGAGTTCGGCGATCCGGCCGACGACGTCGCCGGTGAGGGTGCCCGGCAGTGGACGGTCCCAGGGCGTGTTGCCGCGCGCGGAGGACGGTGTCGATGGCGTTGGCGCCGATCGCCTCGACCTCGATCAGGACCTGGCCGGCCGCGGGTTCGGGGACGGCGACCTCGTCGAGTTGCAGGACGTCGGGGCCGCCGTGCCGGTGGAAGCGGACTGCGCGCATGGGCTGCTCCATATCGTGGGAGTTATCAATAATGGGAGACTCCCACGATAACGCCACGAGTGGGCCCTGCCAATAGAGTGGCGGGGTGAAGAAGGCGCCGACGCATCGTCTGGCCGACCGGGTGGTGTTGGCAGCTGGGCCGGGCGAGCCAGCAGTCGCAGCGGCTGGTCCGGCTGCACATGACCGAGGCCGGCGTACGGACGCTGCACTATCACGTACTGGCGAGCCTGGCCGATGACGGCGAAGCCGCCCAGGCGACGGTGGCCGACCGGATCGCGCTGGACCGCAGCGACCTGGTCACGTTGCTCGACGAGCTGGAAGAGCTGAAGTACGTCGAGCGCCGGGTGGACCCGGCCGACCGTCGGCGAAAGATCGTGGCGATCACGCCGCGGGGGAGAAGCAGTTGGTCGTGATGGACCAGCTGATCTTCGCGGCCGAGGCCGAACTCCTCGAGCCGCTGACCGCCGCCGAGCGGAAGACCCTCCTGGGCTTACTCCACCGCCTGTCCGGCGACTGAGCCGAGCTCCCGGCTCAGTAGCCTTCGGTCTTCAGGCGTTCGAAGGAGGCGGTGACCTCGGCCTCGGCGTCCGCGCGGCCGACCCAGCTGGCGCCCTCGACGGACTTGCCCGGCTCCAGGTCCTTGTAGACCTCGAAGAAGTGCTGGATCTCGAGCCGGTCGAACTCCGGCACGTGGTGGATGTCGCGCAGATGCTCCTGGCGCGGGTCGCCGGCCGGGACGCAGAGGACCTTGTCGTCCGGCCCCTTCTCGTCGGTCATCCGGAACATGCCGATCGCGCGGGCCTTGATCAGGCAGCCGGGGAAGGTCGGCTCGGTCAGCAGGACCAGCGCGTCCAGCGGGTCGCCGTCCTGGCCGAGGGTGTCCTCGATGAATCCGTAGTCGGACGGATACTGGGTGGCCGTGAACAGGGTCCGGTCGAGCCGCAGCCGGCCCGTCTTGTGGTCCAGTTCGTACTTGTTGCGAGTGCCCTTGGGGATCTCGATGAAGACGTCGAACTCCATACGGCAGATACTGTCACGGTTCCGACCGATCGACTGACAGGAGCAGCCCGGTGGTCCGTCCTCCCCGTGCGGTGTTCGTCACCCTGCTCGCCACGGCTCTCTGCGCGAGCCTGGTGAGCGGCGCAAGCGCCGTACCCGGATCAGTACAGACCGCCCAGCAAGCGCCTGTCGTGCTGGCGCCGGCCGAGCCCGAGGGCGTCGCGCCGACGGCCGCCGGCGTACAGAAGGCGCTCGCCGCGATCCTCAAGGACCCGTCCCTGGGCAAGCACCGGGGTATCTACGTGTACGACGCCTCCCGCGGCAAGGCGGTGTTCTCGGCCGGTACGGCGACCCCGTTCGCCCCGGCGTCCACGCTGAAACTGCTGACAACGGTCTCGGCGCTGGAGACTCTTGGAGCCGATCACACGTTCACCACGAAGGTGGTGAGTGCAGGCAGCGGCTCGATCGTCCTGGTCGGCGGCGGTGACCCGCTGCTCGCCGCGAAGCCCTCAGCGAGCTCCGGCTTCCCGACGCGCGCGACTCTCCAGGCCTTGGCCGCGAGTACTGCGAAGTCACTCAAGGTGCAGGGCGTCGCCCGAGTCACTCTCGGGTACGACGCCTCGCTGTTCAGCGGTCCGGCGGCCAACGTGAACTGGGAGCCGAACTACCTGCCCGAAGGCATCGCGGCGCCCACCTCGGCGCTCTGGGTCAACGAGGGGCGGCTCGCTCCCGGTATGGCCAAGCGGTCGGCCTCTCCGGCCCAGGCGGCCGGAGCCGCGTTTGCCAAGCTCCTGGCCGGTTACGGGATCACAGTGGCTGCGACTGTTCGCGCGACGGTCGCACCGGCCACGGCCAAGCCGATCGCACAGGTCGCGTCGCCGACGCTCGGCGAGATCGTCGAGTACGTGAACCTGCACAGCGACAACGACGGCGCCGAGGTACTGCTGCGGCAGGTCGGCCTGGCGACCAAGAACGGCGGTTCGTACGCCGGCGGAGTCAAAGGACTCCGGGAGACGCTCACCAAGCTCGGGCTGGATGTCAGCAAGGCGCGGATCGACGACGGCAGCGGGTTGACGCGGACCAACCAGGTGCCGCTCGAACTCCTGGCCGGTGCGGTCCGGGTGGCGGCCTCGGCGGACCACCCGGAGCTGCGACACCTGCTGACCGGTCTGCCGGTCGCAGGCTTCACCGGCAGCCTCGAAGACCGCTTCGCCGGACCGGGAGCCGGCACCGGCACCGGATTGGTCCGCGCGAAGACCGGAACGCTCACCAACGTCCACAGTCTGGCCGGACTGGTCCGTGACCGGACGGGCACGCTCCTGGTGTTCGCCATCGCCACCGACAGTGTCGCGGTCCCGCAGACCCTCGACGCCCGCGCCGCCCTGGACAGGGCCGCCGCGGCCCTGGCCAACTGCGGCTGCGCAGCCTGATCCGGCGGCGCGTCTTGGGACATACGACTAGGGTCGGAATATGAGTACGGCGGAAGGCGGGACCGCGGCCGAGATGGTCGACTGGCAGTTGGCGACCGGAGTGGCGCGCAAGCTGCTGCGCCCCGGACCGGCGGTCAGCCGCGCCGAGGCAGACCAGGTGGTGGCCGAGCTGCGTCAGTTCGCGGCCGACTCCGAGCACCACGTGCGGGAGTTCACCGGACTGCAGGCCACGTCGGCCACGGCGCCAGTGGTGATCGTGGACCGGCCCGGCTGGGTGCAGGCGAACGCGGACGGTTTCCGGACCGTTCTGCAGCCGCTGGCGGACAAGCTGCGCGAGAAGGCCGAGCGGACCGGCGGACTGTCGTCGGCGGTCGGCTCGCGGGTCACGGCGATCGAGGCCGGTGCACTGCTGGCTTTCCTCTCTTCTCGGGTGCTCGGCCAGTTCGACCCGTTCTACCCGTCCGCAGCCCGACCCGGACCGGCCCGATCTGACCGGTCGGCTGCTGCTGGTCGCGCCCAACGTGATGCACGTGGAGTCCGAGCTGGGCGTCGTACCGCGGGACTTCAGGTTGTGGGTGTGTCTGCACGAGGAGACGCACCGGGTGCAGTTCACCGCGGTCCCGTGGCTGCGGGACCACCTGCGGTCGGAGATCGCTCTGTTCCTGGACCAGGCCGAGCTGGACGCATCGGCGTACGCGGCGATGTTCCGTGAGGCCGTGCAGCGGCTGGGCCGGTCGGTGCGGGGCGAGGCCGAGCTGAGCCTGGTCGACCTGATGCAGTCGCCGGAGCAGCGGGCGGTCCTGGACCGGCTGACCGCGGTGATGTCGCTGCTGGAGGGCCATGCGGACTTCGTGATGGACGGGGTCGGGCCGTCGGTGATCCCGACCGTGGAGACCATCCGGTCCAAGTTCACGTCGCGCCGGCCAGAGTGGCAACCCGGTGGACCAGTTGCTGAAGCGGCTGCTCGGACTGGACGCCAAGCTGCGGCAGTACAAGGACGGCGCCGCGTTCGTCCGTCGAGTGGTCGATCAGGTCGGCATGGACGGGTTCAACCGGGTCTGGACCGGCCCGAACACGCTGCCGACCAAGAACGAGATCGCAAACCCGGATGCCTGGGTCGCCCGGCTCCACGGCTGAGCCGCCGGACAGGTCGGCTGCCGAGGAGCTGGTGCAGCACCGGAGAGGCAAGCTGCACCCCGCCGTGGCGCGCACGCGGGAGGCGGTCCGGAGCATGCTGGCCGAGCTGCCACACGGGACGACCGTCCTGGTGGCCTGCTCGGGCGGCACGGACTCGCTGGCTCTGGCCGCGGCCACCGCCTTCGAGGCGCCCAAGCTCCAGCTGCGGGCAGGTGCCGTCATCGTCGACCACGGTCTCCAGGCGGACTCCGCCCACGTCGCGGAGACTGCTGCCGAGCAGTGCCGGTCGCTCGGACTCGACCCGGTCCAGGTGCGCGCCGTAGAGGTAGGGACCGAGGGCGGTCCGGAGGCGGCAGCCCGGTCGGCCCGGTACGACGCTCTGCGCGACGCGGCGGACGAGTTCGGGGCGGACGTCGTACTGCTGGCTCACACTCGGGACGACCAGGCCGAGACGGTCCTGCTCGGTCTGGCCAGAGGCTCAGGAGCTCGCTCGCTGGCCGGAATGGCTCCGGTGGCCGGACTGCTCCGACGGCCCTTGCTGGAAGTCCCGCGGGCCACGACGGCCGCGGCCTGCATCGCATCGGGGCTGCGGCCGTGGCACGACCCGCACAACGACGACCCGCAGTACACCCGGGTCCGGGTGCGGCATGAGGTGCTCCCGGTGCTCGAAGAGGCACTGGGGCCTGGTGTGATCGAGGCACTCGCCCGTACGGCGGGGCTGCTCCGGGCGGACGCGGATGCGCTCGACGTACTCGCGGCGGACCTCGCGGAGACCGCCGTACGTCGTACTGACGACGAGGTGCTGCTGTGACGTCGGCATGCTCGAGGACGAGCCGGCGGCGCTCCGGACCCGGGCGCTGCGGCAGGCCGCGCTGGAGGCGGGCTGCCGCGCCACCGACCTCACCGCCGGGCACATCGCGGCCGTCGACGCGCTGGTGACGGACTGGCGCGGACAGCGCTGGATCGACCTGCCACAAGGCGTCCGGGCCATCCGCCGGGGCGGGTTCATCGTCCTGGGCCCGGATGTGACAGGCTGATCGCGTGGATGCGGCGGACATCGAGAAGGACCTGAGCAAGATCCATTACACCGAGGACCAGATCCTGGCGAAGCTGCGGGAGCTGGCCGAGCCGGATCGAGCAGGACTACGAGGGCAAGGACCTGCTGATCGTCGGCGTCCTGCGGGGCGCGGTGATGGTGATGGCCGACCTGGCCCGGTCGTTCAGCCGGCACGTCGAGATGGACTGGATGGCCATCTCGTCGTACGGCTCGGGGACCAAGTCGTCCGGGGTGGTCCGGATCCAGAAGGACCTGGACACCGACATCACCAACCGGCACGTGCTGATCGTCGAGGACATCATCGACACCGGGCTGACGCTGAGCTGGCTGGTCAGCAACCTGGAGTCACGCAAGCCCGCCTCGCTGGAGCTCTGCACCGCGTTCGGCAAGCCGGACGCGGCCAAGATGGCGGTCCCGGTCAAGTACGTCGGGCTGGAGCTGCCGGACGAGTTCGTGGTCGGGTACGGGCTCGACTACGCGGAGAAGTACCGGAACCTGCGCTGCGTGGCCACCCTCGCGCCGCACGTCTACTCCTGACAACTGCGGGTGGCTGGGGCGGGAAGGCCGTGTACACGCGCGCTTCAGGGCAGACTTGGTGACAGCCTGTACACAGGCTCGTACCGTCCTTCGGTGACCCTCGTGGTGGGCAGGCTTGCCCGACACGAGACACTTGGACTGGTGTTACCGTCTCAAGCCCGCATACCCGGGCCTGCCGAGCTAGGAGGGACGGGGCGTAGGCCTCGATCATGGACGTGAAGCGCATCTTCCGCGGACCCCTGTTCTGGATCGTCGTCGCCTTCCTGGGCGTACTGGTGATCGGACAGCTCCTGACCGGCTCGACCGGGTACAAGACCGAGCCGACCGGCCAGGTCGTGCAGCTGATCCAGCAGGCGACCAGTCGTCGAGCGACAAGACGATCAAGTCGGTGACGCTGATCGACCCCGACCAGGAGATCCGGGTCGAGAAGACCGACGGCACCAAGGTCCGGGCGCACTGGGTCGACGGCCAGGCCAACACCCTCGGGCCCGACGCTGCAGACCCTGTTCCAGGACGGCAAGATCGAGCGGTACGACGTGGAGAACCCGAAGCCGAGCTTCATCGGCCAGGTGTTCTCGACGCTGATCCCGTTCCTGCTGATCGCGGTCGTGTTCATCTTCTTGATGAACTCGATGCAGGGCGGCGGCTCGCGGGTGATGAGCTTCGCCAAGTCGAAGGCCAAGCTGATCACCAAGGACACTCCGAAGACCACGTTCGCGGACGTGGCCGGCTGTGACGAGGCGATCGAGGAGCTCGGCGAGATCAAGGAGTTCCTGCAGGAACCGGGCAAGTTCCAGGCGGTCGGCGCGAAGATCCCGAAGGGCGTGCTGCTGTACGGCCAGCCCGGTACCGGTAAGACGCTGCTGGCCCGCGCGGTCGCCGGTGAGGCCGGCGTGCCGTTCTACTCGATCTCCGGTTCGGACTTCGTCGAGATGTTCGTCGGTGTCGGTGCCTCCCGGGTCCGCGACCTGTTCGAGCAGGCCAAGACGAACGCCCCGGCGATCGTCTTCATCGACGAGATCGACGCCGTCGGCCGGCACCGTGGCGCGGGCCTCGGCGGTGGTCACGACGAGCGCGAGCAGACGCTGAACCAGCTGCTGGTCGAGATGGACGGCTTCGACATCCGCGGCGGTGTGATCCTGATCGCGGCCACCAACCGGCCCGACGTGCTCGACCCGGCGCTGCTGCGGCCCGGCCGGTTCGACCGGCAGATCGCCGTCGACGCGCCGGACCTGCCCGGTCGCGAGCAGATCCTCAAGGTGCACGCGCGCGGCAAGCCGATGGCGCCGGACGTGGACCTGCGGGCGGTCGCCCGTCGGACGCCGGGCTTCACCGGTGCCGACCTGGCCAACGTGCTGAACGAGGCCGCCCTGCTCACCGCGCGGAACAACCAGCAGGTGATCGACAACCACGGGCTGGACGAGGCGATCGACCGGGTCATCGCCGGTCCGCAGCGCCGGAGCCGGCTGATGTCGGACAAGGAGAAGGTGCTCACGGCGTACCACGAGGGCGGGCACGCCCTGGTCGCCGCGGCGCTGCCGCACTCCGACCCGGTGCAGAAGGTGACGATCCTGCCGCGCGGCCGGGCGCTCGGCTACACGATGGTGATGCCGGACGAGGACAAGTACTCGACCACCCGGTCCGAGATGCTGGACAAGCTGGCCTACATGCTCGGTGGCCGCGCGGCCGAGGAGATGGTCTTCCACGACCCGACCACCGGCGCCAGCAACGACATCGAGAAGGCCACCGCGCTGGCCCGGGCGATGGTCACGCAGTACGGCATGACCGAGCGGCTCGGCGCGATCAAGTTCGGCCAGGACGGCAGCGAGCCGTTCCTGGGCCGCGACTTCGGCAGCCAGCGGAACTACTCCGAGGAGATCGCGGCCGCGGTCGACGAGGAGGTCGGCAAGCTGATCCTGAACGCGCACCAGGAGGCCTTCGACATCCTGGTCGAGAACCGCGCGGTTCTGGACCACCTGGTCGAGGAGCTGCTGGAGAAGGAGACCCTGGACAAGAACGAGATCGCCCGGGTCTTCGCGCCGATCGTGCAAGCGGGAGCGGCGGCCGGCCTGGACCGGCTCGTCCACCCGGGTGCCGTCGGACCAGCCGCCGGTGATGCCGGTGCCGACCCGCGCCGAGCAGAACGGCTCGCTGTCGGATGTGCTGCCCGGCGGTTCGGTCGGCCCGGACGAGACCGTCAAGCCGCCGAACTACGGCAGCGGCCCGACGCCGCCGTCGCCGAACGACGTCTGACACCAGCTGCCGCCACCCGATCGGGTGGCGGCGCTCGCTGTTTAAAGCCTGTCTAGAGTTGCCAGATGACGTCGCCGAAGTTCGACCACGCACGGGCCGAGCGGGCCGTCCGCGAGCTGCTGATCGCGATCGGGGAGGACCCGGATCGCGAAGGGCCTGCAGGACACCCCGGCCCGGGTGGCGCGCTCGTACGCCGAGATGACCGGCCGGGCTGGGCCAGCGGGCCGAGGACGTGCTGACGCACCACGTTCGACATCGGCCACGACGAGATGGTGCTGGTCAAGGACATCGAGGTCTGGAGCCTGTGCGAGCACCATCTGGTCCCGTTCACCGGCGTCGCGCACGTCGGCTACATCCCGAACCGTGGACGGCCGGATCACCGGGCTGTCGAAGCTGGCCCGGCTGGTCGACGTGTACGCGAAACGCCCGCAGGTGCAGGAACGGCTGACCACCCAGGTCGCCGAGTCCCTGGTCGAGCTGCTCGAAGCCGCGCGGGGTGATCGTGGTGATCGAGTGCGAGCACCTCTGCATGACCATGCGCGGCGTCCGCAAACCCGGCGCCAAGACGATCACCTCCGCCGTCCGCGGCCAGCTCCGCAACCCGGTCACCCGGGCCGAGGCGATGAGCCTGATCGTCGGCTGACCCGCCGTAGCCTCCGGCCGGCCTTGTCTCGTTGGACGTTTGAGAGCCGAGACCTGTGGACATTCTGTCGCTGAGCGTTTACTTTCCGTAGTGGCGTTCGGTCGACGGGGACCGGGCGCCGGCGTGAGGAGGACAGGATGTCAGGGCGTTTCCGGGTCGGCGCCGCACTGGCCGGGGTCGTCGTACTGACGGCGGCTGGGCTGGTCGCGGCGAACTGGGCCACCGCCGAGACGCGGACCAAGCCGACCGGTCAGAAGTCCGATCCGGTCGGGCGGGTGACAGAGCGGTCGCCGCTGGTCGGCGGACGCGCTCGAGACGCAGCTCGGGTCGGACTCGGGTGTGGTCGGCAGCTACTACGACGAGGCCGGTGAGCTGGTCGTCGCGGTGTCCGATCTGACCACGGCCGAGCTCGTCCGCCGGGCCGGCGCGATCCCGCGGCTGGTCCGCTTCACCATCGGCCAGCTGAACGCCGTACAGGCGCGAGCTGAACCAGCCTCGCCACCGGCTCCAGCGCGGGCAAGGTCCGGTCCTGGTACGTCGATCCCCTCTCGGGCACCGTGGTCGTCTCGGTGCCGAAGGGGGCGCGCGACCTGATCACCGAGCGATTCCTGTCCCGCGCCGAGGCGAACGGCGACCAGGTGACGGTCCGCACCGTCTCCGGCAAGGTGACCACCACCGCCGACGACTTCAGCCTGCGCGGCGGGGTCCGAGGTGGACAAGAACACCGGGTACGTCTGCTCGCTCGGGCTTCAACGCCCGGACCAGCAAGGGCAACTCGATCTTCCTCACCGCCGGGCACTGCACGGCCGGCAAGCCGTCGTTCTCCCGGAACGGCTACATCCTCGGCAACACCCGGACGTCGAGCTTCCCGGGCAACGACTTCGGCACGGTCGGCGTGATCGAGGGCTGGGACCAGCAGGGGTCCGTCGAGGGCTGGGGAGCCGGCACCGTCGCGGTGCGGGGGATCGCGAACGCGACCGTCGGATCCACGCTGTGCAAGTCGGGCAAGAGCACCGGCTGGACCTGCGGGAGGATCGTCGCCCGGAACGTGACCGTGAACTACGGCAGCAACAGGGTCGTCCGAGGGCTGTTCCAGCACACCGCGTGCGTCGAGGCCGGCGACTCCGGCGGCGCCAACATGACCGGCAACTACGCCCAGGGCCTCACCAGCGGGGCCGCACTGATCGACGGCCAGTGCCTGGACAAGTACGGCCAGACCAACGAGTCGTACTCGCAACCGATCGCCGAAGCCCTGCAGGCCACGAGGTCACGGTTGATCCTCGCTAACTGATCCCCCACCTGGGGTTGTGGGTGCCACCTGTGGGGTGCGGGGCCACTACGGTGGTCGGGTGAGAACTGGGTCGTGGGGTCACGTCGACGGGCTGCCGGTGCTGGATCGGTGTCTGGTGATGGGCGTCGTCAACGTGACACCGGACTCGTTCTCCGACGGTGGCGAGTGGTTCGAGCCGGCCGCGGCGATCAAGCACGGCCGGGAGTTGCTGGCCGAGGGGGCCGACCTGCTCGACGTCGGCGGCGAGTCGACCCGGCCGGGCGCCGAGCGGCCCGCGCCCGAGGAGGAGATCCGCCGGGTGCTGCCCGTGATCGAGACGCTCGCCGCCGAGGGTGCGCTGATCTCGGTCGACACCATGCGGGCCGGCGTCGCCGCACTCGCCCTCGACGCGGGCGCGGTGATGATCAACGACGTCTCCGGCGGCCAGGCCGACCCGGACATGCTCGCCCTGGTGGCCGAGCGGCGTACGCCGTATGTCTGCATGCACTGGCGCGGCCACTCCGATCGACATGCAGAACAAGGCCGAGTACGTCGATGTGGTGGCCGAGGTGATCGCGGAACTCGCCGAGCGGATCGACGCGATCCGTGCGGCCGGCGTCGATCTCAACCGGGTCGCTCTCGACCCGGGGCTCGGGTTTCGCGAAGAACGCCGACCACAACTGGGAGGTCTTGCGGAGGTTGCGGGAATTCGCCGTACTGGATCGGCCGTTGCTGATCGGTGCGTCCCGGAAGGCGTTCCTCGGTAGGCTGCTCGCCGACGAGCAGACCGGTGAACCCAGACCGGCCGTACGACGAGACGATGCGAGCGCGGCTGTATCCGCCCTGGCCGCCGCCGCGGGAGCCTGGTGTGTCCGGGCCCACGCGGTGGCGCCGAACGCGGACGCGGTCCGGGTGGCGAAGAGATGGGGAACGGTATGACGGACGGACCGGGCAGTCCGCGCCGGAGCGCGGGCGGCGAAGGCGCGCGCGGTGCCGCGGTGGAGGACGTCGTGCTGACCGCCAACACCGCGTTCTACAACGCGTTCGAGGCCGGCGACCTGGATCTGATGGCGGCCGTCTGGCTGCCGGAACCGGATCCGGTCTGCATCCACCCGGGCAACGCGGCGATCTCCGGGTACGCCGAGATGATGCGGGCGTGGGCGATGATCTTCGCGAACACGCCGTACATCCAGTTCTTCCTCACCGATGTGCAGGTCCGGGTGGATGAAGACGTGGCCTACGTCACGTGTACGGAGAATGTCCTGTCCTCCGGTGAGGGTGCGCCCGAAGAGGGCTTCGCGGGCGGCAAGGCGCTGGCCACGAACGTCTTCCGTCGAACTTCTACCGGCTGGCGGTTGTGGATCCACCATGCCTCCCCGGTACTGTCGTCTGGGGGCCGACAGGAGGAGGCGCCGTGAGCGAGCGAAGCGAGGACGTGGATGAGCGTTCCCGTGCTCCGTGCTGATGTGATCGAGATCCGTGGCATCCGGGGTTTCGGGCGCCACGGCGTGTTCGAGCACGAGCGGGCCGACGGACAGGAGTTCGTCGTGGACGTCCGGCTGGAGCTGGACACCCGGCCCGCGGCGGCCTCCGACGACCTGGCCGACACCGTGAACTACGGGGTGGTGGCCGAGCAGGTGCACCGCGGCGATCGAGAACGACCCGGTGGACCTGATCGAGACCCTCGCCCAGCGCATCGCCGACCTGTGCCTCGCCGACCGGCGGGTGACAGCGACCGCGGTGACCATCCACAAGCCCTCGGCACCGATCACGGTGCCGTTCGACGACGTTGTCCTGACCGTGCAGCGCAGAGCCGGAGAATCCTCGTGACTGAGACCCCTAGTCCCCACGTCATCGACGCGGACACCCTGAGCGGTGGCCTGAAGCCGATCCGCCAGGTGATCCTGTCGCTCGGCAGCAATCTCGGCGACCGTGAGGCGAACCTGCAGGGCGCGGTCGATGCGCTGCGGGACACCCCGGACGTCGTGGTGGTCGAGGTCTCGCCGGTCTACGAGACCGCAGCCGGTCGGCGGCCCGGACGAGTCCGGCCCGTACCTGAACATCGTGCTGCTCGCCGACACCACGCTGTCGGTCGACACTGCTGCTGGACCGCGCGCACGCGATCGAGCAGGCGTTCGGCCGGGAGCGCAGCGTGCCGGGCGCGCCGCGGACCCTCGACGTCGACCTGATCACCTACGGCCAGAAGACGATCGAGTCCGAGGAGCTGACCGTGCCGCACCCGCGGGCGCACGAGCGTGCGTTCGTGCTGGCGCCCTGGCTCGACATCGAGCCGGACGCGGTGCTGCCGGGCCGCGGCCCGGTCGCCGAACTGCTGGCCAAGGTCGGCACCGAAGGCGTGACCAAGCTCGACATCGAGCTGCAGTAGTGGTGTCCGGCGGTCCCGAGCCCGGCCAGGCGCCCAGCAACGAGCCCGGCAAGGAACCGCCGCGTCCGGGCTCGGTCCGGCCGACCTCGCGCCGCCTGCTGATCGCGATCGCCGTCCTCGGGGCGGCGGTCGGCGTGACCATGGTGAAGGCGATCGAGTCCGGCGGCGGGGTCGCGCCCGCGGTGTCCTGGCTGACCCTGGTCGCCTGGAGCTTCCTGGCCGCGCTGCTGTTCGCCGCGGCCCGCAACACCCACCAGCGGATCCAGGTCCGGCGGGAGCGGATCGAGCCGTCGCGCGCGGTCTTCCTGTTGCTGATCGGGAAGGCGAGCGCGTTCGTCGGCGCGTTGTGCACCGGGGTGTACGCAGGGTTCGCGTTATCCTTCCTGGAGGCGATGGGCTCCTCCGGGCCCCGTAACCGGGTGATCATGGCCGGCGCCGCGGCGGTGATCTCAGTGCTGGTCGTCACGGCCGGATTGTTGCTCGAACGCGCGTGTCGTATTCCCGAGGACCCCGACGAGACCCCCTAACATGTCGGTCCATGGGGTCAAGGGGTAGCCGCCGTCGAACCAGGACCACAGTTCTCACCGTCGCCAACGGTCTGCTGGTCGTCGTCTGCCTGGGCGTGAGTATCGCCCTGTTCTCGCAGAACGCCTGGATCCTGCGGGCCGCCGCGGTGGCCGCCGTTCTGGTCGCCATCGGCGCCTCGGTGCTGATCCGCCACCAGCTCCTGGTCGAACGCCTGGCCCATTCCGACGAGCGGGCCCAGGTGGCCCAGGAGTACTCCCGGATCACCAGCGCCCGCGTGGTCGAGAACGCCGAGTTCGTCGACCTGATGCAGCGCCGGCTGGACAAGATCGACGCGCGCCTGGACAAGATCGACGAGGAGGTCGCCACGGTCGTTGCCGCCGGCGACAAACACTCCCAGGCCGACGCCCCCACCGTCGTCGACCTCAAACTCCGGGGCCTGGCCGCTTCCTGAGTACGCCGTCCCGCCCCATACTGCGAGGTGGGGAGGGGATCGACTATGGGGCTGGACGCGAACTATCCCGGCCGTGACGATGAACAACCCGAACGGGCACGTCACGGTGTACAACCAGGACCACCTGCCGATCGGGCAGTTCGGGTCCGACGCCCTTCGAGTCGCCGTCGGTGAACGTGACGTGCAAGCGGAAGGCGTGGGACGACGCCGACTGGTATCGCTTGCTGAATCCGGAGGGCTGGCCGTTCCCGGCGGACGAGGCGTACGTGGCGGCCGACGAGACCCACGAGCTGAATCCCGGCCAGCCGTACCCGATCCCCGAGTGCGCCTCGGGGTGCCCGATCAAGATCGGCCAGGCCGCTGGGGCCGGCGTACTGGCTGTCGGCGCGCTGGCCGCGGCCGGCCGCCTGGCGTCGCAAGCGCAGGGCGCTCGGCACGGCCTGAGGCATGGTCGCGTAGGTTCTTAGGTGTGGATCTCGCGAAGCTGCTGAAGGTTGCCGAAGCCGCCGTCGATCGCGGGCGGGTGATCACCGACTCCCGGGCGACCGGGCGCGCTGACCTCAAAGGGTGATCGCGACATGGCGTCCGAGGTGGACTTCGCGGTCGAGCGGGAGGTCCGCGCCTTCCTCGAGCGGGAGACGCCGGAGATCGGCGTACTCGGCGAAGAGGAAGGCGGGGCGACCGACGGCACCCGCTGGGTGCTCGATCCGATCGACGGAACCGTCAACTTCATCCACGGGGTTCCGTTGTGGGCGATCTCGCTCGGGCTGATCCACGAGGGCCGTGCGGTGGCGGGCGTCATCGACCACCCCGCGCTCGGGACCAGGTACGCCGCCGCCGAGAGCATCGGCGCCACCTGCAACGGCAAGCCCATCCGGGGCAGCGAGTGCACGAACCTCACCGACGCATTGGTTGCCGTGGGCGACTATGCGGTCGGCCCGGACGCGGAAGCCCAGAACGCCGAGCGATTCGCCCTGACCCAGCGGCTCTATCCGCGCGCTCAGCGCCTCCGCATGATCGGTACGGCGGCCACCGCGCTGACCTGGACCGCGAACGGCTTCTTCGACGCCACGATCATGTTCTCGAACAAACCCTGGGACACGATGGCCGGTGTCAGCATCTGCCGAGAGGCGGGCCTGCGCGTCCTGGACCTCGACGGCTCGGAGCATGCGCCCGAGTCTCGCGGCACCTTCGCAGTCTCACCCGGCCTCGCCGACCAACTGCTCGAACTGATCGCTCAGACGCGCGTCTAATGCCGCGTCAGGGAACGTCGGGGCGTGACCCGCTCCACTGACCTGGGTGCAGTTCGACAGGATGTATACACCCACTGCCGGGCCACTCCCCGCCTGAGCCCCCGGGTATCCGACGCGATCGCCGGACACCTCCTGTCGAACTGCACCAATCAGGGGCTCGATGACAACCCTGGATGCGGCGCTAGCTCACCACCTCATCGAGGGCCTCGGCCAGCGTCTGTCCCGCGAGTACGGCGGCAACCGCGGCACCGGCTTCGTCGTTCAGCCGGTTCAAGAGGTCGTTCGCCCGGATCGCGGCGGGGTGGTCGCCGACGTCCGCCCGGAACTCCCAGATCGCCTTGCCGCAGCCGGACGCCTGGTGCACGTCCCAGAGCGTGATCCGGTCGGCGTCCTTCGCCAGCCGGACACCGCCGTTCCGGCCGCGGGTGGTTTCGATCAGTCCGGCCTGGAAGAGCGGCGCCAGCAGCGCTCGAACGAAGCTCGGGTTGGTCCGCAGGCACTCGCCCAGCTGGGCCGAGCTGACCAGCGGCTCACCGTTGCGGACCGCGTTGGCGAGCAGCAGCATCGCCTGCAGCGCGGTGCTGAACCGTAGATCCGCCATCGCCGCCTCCTGGTCTAATATGTATCTTATAGAAGTACATATTAACCGGTAGGAGGATCCATGGCGACACTCGGCATCATCGGCAGCGGCAACATCGGGACGGCACTGGCCAGGCTCGCCGTCGGCGCGGGGATCGAGGTGGTGATGGCCAACTCGCGCGGGCCCGAGAGCTTGCGGGAGAAGGCCGCGGAGCTCGGGGTGCGGGCGGGGACAGTGGTGGAGGCGGCCGAGGCAGGGGACTGGGTCGTGGTCACGATCCCGCTCTACCGGTACGCCGAGATCCCGGTCGAACCGCTGGTGGGCAAGGTCGTGATCGACACGATGAACTACTACCCGTTCCGCGACGGCCGGCTGGAGGTTCTCGACACCGAGACGATCACCGCCGCAGAGCTTCTGCAGCGGCACCTGCCGCACTCTCACACCGTGAAGGCGTTCAACAACATCAATGCCCAGACCCTCCCCATCCTGGCCCGGCCCGCGGGCGCCGGGGACCGGAGCGCGTTGCCGATCGCCGGTGACGACGCCGGCGCGAAGGCCGCAGCCACGACCCTGATCGACGCGCTGGGGTACGACGTCGTCGATGCCGGCGCGCTGTCCGAGAGCTGGCGTTTCGAGGCCGAGACGCCCGCCTACGTCACGCCGTACCTGTCCGAGACGAGCACGTCCGAGCAGCGTGCCGCCGGGCACAACGATCCGGGGTCGCCGCTCGGGGCCGCCGAGCTGAAGGCTCTGCTGGACAACGCCCACCGTCCACCGGTGGCCGACCGAACGTTCTGACCTACTTGTCGATGTCGCCGACTACGAAGAACATGCTGCCGAGGATGGCGATCATGTCGGCGATCGATCGTGCCGGGGAGCAGTGCGGGCAGGACGGAGATGTTGTTGAAGCTGGCCGAGCGGAGCTTGAGCCGCCAGGGGGTCTTGTCGCCGCGGGAGACCAGGTAGTAGCCGTTGATGCCGAGCGGGTTCTCGGTCCAGGCGTAGGTCTGGCCCTCGGGGACCTTGAGGATCTTCGGGAGCCGGACGTTGACCGGCCCGGCCGGGCATCGCCGACAGCTTGTCCAGGCAGGCGTCGACCAGGTCGAGGGACACCTTCACCTGCTCCAGCAGCACCGAGAAGCGGGCGAAGCAGTCGCCGTCGGTCCGGGTGACGACGCGGAGTACGCCGTCGCGGAGCAACTCGTCGTAGCGCGAGATAGGGCTCGTCGCGGCGGAGGTCGGCGTCGACGCCGGAGGCGCGGGCGATCGGGCCGGAGACGCCGTACTGCGGCGATCAGTTCGGGGGAGAGCTTGCCGACGCCGACGGTCCGGGCGCGGAAGATCTCGTTGCCGAGGACAATGTCCTCGATGTCGGGCAGCCGCTTGCGGACCGCGGCCGAGGCGGCGGCCGCGCGGCCGAGCCAGCCGTACGGCAGGTCCTCCTTGAGGCCGCCGACCCGGTTGAACATGTAGTGCATCCGGCCGCCGGACAGCTCTTCCATCACCGCCTGGATCGTCTCCCGCTCGCGGAAGGCGTAGAAGACCGGCGTGATCGCGCCGAGCTCGAGCGGGTACGAGCCGAGGAACATCAGGTGGTTCAGGATCCGGTTCAGCTCGGCCAGCAGGGTGCGCAGCCAGACCGCGCGGACCGGGACCTCCAGGCCCATCATCCGCTCGACCGCGAGCACCACGCCGAGCTCGTTGGAGAACGCGGACAGCCAGTCGTGCCGGTTCGCCAGCACGATGATCTGGCGGTAGTCGCGGACCTCGAACAGCTTCTCCGCGCCGCGGTGCATGTAGCCGATGATCGGCTCGCAACCGACGATCCGCTCGCCGTCCAGGGTCAGCCGCAGCCGCAGTACGCCGTGCGTCGCGGGGTGCTGCGGTCCGATGTTGAGCACCATGTCGGTGGTCGCCAGCTCCGAGCCGGTCCCGGTCCCGCCACGCTCGTAGAGCGGGGTCGAATCCGGCCGCGCCCGCGCCGATCCCGACCACTCGTTCGGTACTCATGCCCCCTATCGTGACAGGCTTGGGGTGTGGACGACCTCTTCGCACCCTCGGATGTCAGCTGGACGCCGGTCTCGCCGAAGCTGGCCTCGGTCCGCCGGCTGAACGCGGCGATCATGGTCGGTGCTGGTCGGGCTGCCGGCGCTGCTCGTCGCTCGGCCTGACCGTGGGCTGGGCTGTACGGCGTACTGGCGCTGGTCGTGGTCGCGGTCGGCTTCGTCTGGTCGTGGGTGCTGATCGGCCGGAACCAGCGGTCCTGGAAGTACGCCGAACGCGAGGACGAGCTGCTGGTCAGCCACGGGATCATGTTCCGCGAGCTGGTGGTCGTACCGTACGGCCGGATGCAGTTCGTCGACGTGGCCGCCGGGCCGCTGGAGCGCGTCGTTCGGGATCGCGACGGTGGAGCTGCACACCGCGACCCCGGCGACCGACGCCAAGATCCCCGGCCTGCACCCGGACGAGGCGGCCGGCTGCGCGACCGCCTGTCCGCCCTCGGCCAGGCTCAGGCGTGGGGCCTGTGACCGAGCCGACGCGCAAGCCCGCCCGGGCAGACCGCGGTCGTGGAGCCGACCGGGGCGCGGCTGCACCCGCTGACCCCGTTCGTGAAGGGCTGGGGGTACTTCGTCGTCGCGGCGTTCGCGATGGTCAACAACGAGGGCCTGCGCAGCAACCTGAAGCTCGCCGGCATCGGGCTGGCTCGTCGTGCTGGTCGGCGGCATCCTGCTCGGCGCGCTGTCCTGGTGGTTCACCAAGTGGCAGCTGACCGACGACGCGATCCGGGTGGACAGCGGGTTCCTGTTCCGCCGGACCCGGATCATCCGGTTCGACCGGATCCAGGCGATCGACGTGGCCCAGCCGTTCGTCGCCCGCCTGTTCGGGATGGCCGAGCTGCGGATGGACGTGGCCGGCGGCGGCAAGAGCGACGGCAAGCTGAGCTATTTCACGGTACGACGAGGCCGTCAAGCTCCGGACGATCCTGCTGGTCCGGGCCAAGGGCGAGCACGTCGCCGAGCAGCACGAACAGCAGGTGGAGCTCGGCGCCGCTTCTGGTGGTCCCGACGAGCTCGTCTGCTCGGTGCGACCCTGCTGTCGTCCACAGTCCTCGGTAGTGCGGCCGCCGTGATCTGGCTGATCGTCGCCACCAGGTGCTGGAGTTCCACATCGGTCTGTTCGCCGGCTCTGCCGCTGCTGCTCGGTGTCGTGCAGCCGATCTGGAAGCAGGTCGTCGGCAACCACGGTTTCACCCTGTCGGAGACGCGACGACGGTCTACGGACCAAGCGCGGCCTGTTCGACGTGCAGCGGCAGACCGTCCCGCCCGGTCGCGTGCAGGGGCTGCTGATCACCGAGCCGCTGATCTGGCGGCTGCTCGGCTGGTCCCGGGTCGAGCTGGACATCGCCGGCGTGGCCGGCAACAGGGCGGACGGCGAGGACGAGCGCGAGGGCGCCCAGCTCCTGCCGGTCGGTGACCGCGGCGAGGTGGCCGGTGTGCTCGCCCGCATCCTGCCGGGGTTCGACCTCTCGCGCATCGAGATGCACCGGGCGCCGGAGCGCGCCAAGTGGCTGCGCCCGGTCGGCTGGCGCTACCTCTCGTACGGCGCCGACGACCAGGTACTGGTCACCACGTCCGCGGCTGGGTGAGCCGCCGTACGTCGATCGTGCTGCACCACAAGACCCAGTCCGTGCGACTGGAGCAGGGTCCGCTCCAGCGCCGCCTGGGCCTGGCCAACGTCCACGTGGACACGCCACTCGGCCCGACCGACGCGATCGCCTTGCACCGCGACCAGTTCGAGGCAGCGAGCCTTGGTGCAGGCTCAGGCCGACAGGGCTCGCGAAGCACGTCGTACGGCGTCCGCGCCGGCCGCTGTCCACACCCAGCCGAACCCGCCGAGCCCAGAGGGGTCCAGCAGCTCGGCGGCCTCGCCGGCCGACGACAGCTCGGCCAGGTAGCGCAGCGGCTCCGTCTCGAGCCAGCTCCAGGCTCGGACGGGCCGCACTGACGCCCAGAGCCCGCAGAGCGTCCCGCTGCAGCACCAGAGACCCGCCCAGCGAGTCCAGCGCCACGTGGGCCGTGACGTCGCACGAGCCGTCCAGCACCGGTTCACACTCCCGCCCGTCCGCGGAAGCCCGTCACAGTCCCGTACGGCGGCCGCCCGGCGCGCAGATGCCCGTAGTCGATCGCCACCGCGACCCCACCGTCCGCCAGCCGATCGACCACGACGCCCAGGCCTCGTCGCGGGTCCTGCCGATCTCGGCACGGTCGCCGGGCTCCCGCAGCGGCCACCACTTCTCCAGCCAGTCCAGGTCGTTGCCTTCGACAACATCACCGGGAGTCAGGTCGGCCAACAGATAGCGCGGTACGCCGTCCTCGTCCAGCTCGACCAGCTCGCACGGGCACGTTGTCGAGCCACTCGTTGGCGATCACCAGACCGGTCAGCGTGGACGGCAACTCGTCGTCCAGTTCGATCTCCACGCACCGACAAACCCTCGGCGCGCAACACCTCGCCGAGCTCGCCAGATCCGGCGCCGATGTCGACGACCTCGATGCGGCTCCAACGCACGGGCCAGCCGGGCGATCGCCTGGCCGAACAACGGCCGACGCGTGCACCGAAGTCCGGAAATGCGCAGCCGGACGCTCCCGCCGGTAGAACCCGTCGGGTCCGTAGAGCGCCGTCTGCCAGGCCTCCCGGAAGGTGGTCACCGCTGCACCCAGCGGTACGGCGCCGAACTGTCGCCACACCTCGTCGTCGCCCTCCCGCCACAGGTCCAGCTCGGTCGAGCCTGGACGCGTGGGAGCGCGGAGCCGCGGCCAGAGCCGTCCTGGGCCTCGGCGACGACCGCCGGGCCGCCCTGCGTCGGAGGACGAGATGGTCAGGTGCGGATGCGGGTCCGGGAACTCACCGCCGTACGGCGGGCACTCCGGGAAGGCCTGCGAACACCGAGTACAACAGCGAGACGACGGGGTCGAACGGTTCGGGCTTCAGCCAGACCGTGCCGTTCGGGAACTGGCCCGCGGTCGGGAAGCTGAGCTCGAACGGCTCGAACGGCGACACCGCGTCCGTCAGCCGCTGGACATCGGACTCGGCGTGGGCTCCGCGACCCACGGGCACCAGCACGGTGACGTGCGGCGGGATCAGTTCGGTCAGCGGGACCCGGGTCGCGCGCGTCGACCGGGACACCGACCGCCAGCGATCGGTGTACGCCGCCAGTTCCGGCACGGTGATCAGTATCGCGGTCAGACCTCGCCGCACGGCCCATGCTTCGCTCACCAGGGCATGCTCTCATCACTCTGCTCATCGACGAGCACTACGCTGGCAGGGAGATCGTCTGGTACCCCGCCGCTGGGACTGGAACGAAGAGAGTGGAGTATGGAACGGATCGGCTTGATCGGAGCCGGCCGGGCCGGGACCGCCGTGGGAGCAGCCTTGGCGGCCGCCGGACATCCCCTGGTCGGTGTCACCGCACGGTCGGGCGCGTCACGCGAACGCGCCGCCCGGCTTCTTCCGCACGTGCCCGTGCTGACCGCCGACGAGGTCACCACCCGCGCCGACGTGGTACTGGTCGCCGTACCGGACGATCTGATCCACGACGTCGCCCAGCACGCTGCCGTTGACGCAGTGCGCAGTACGTCGTACACCTGTCCGGCGCGCACGGGCTGTCCGCTCTCGCCGGGCATCGCTGCGACGCCGGTGGCATTGCATCCGTCGATGACGTTCCCTGGCGGTGCGGTGACCCTCGACGGCGTCATGTTCACGGCGACCGCGCCGGACGAGGCGCGGCCGATGGTCGAGCGGCTGGTGAAGGCACTCGGGGCTCAGCGTGCAGTGGGTGGCCGAGGAGCAGCGCGCGCTCTACCACGCGGGTCTCGTGCATGGCGCGAACCACCTGACAACGTTGCTCACGCAGGCGATCGCCGTACTGCGGGAGGCCGGCGTGGCGGATCCGGCCGCGACACTCCGTCCGCTCGCTGACCGCAACCCTCGACAACACGCTGCGATCCGGTCATCATGCGCTCACCGGGCCGATCGCCCGGGGCGATGTCGACACGGTGGCAGCACACCTGGCAGTACTGCGGGACCGGACGGCGAGCACGTACGCCGAGCTGGCCCGGGCGACGGTGGAGTTGGCGGCGGCGGACGGACGGCTGGACCCGGACGGACGGCTCGGCACGGTGTTGACCGAGGTGCTCGAGCGGGATCGAACAGGGGAGGCACCGCGATGAGACTGACCCAGACGAAGGCCGAACTGCGAGCGGCCGCGGCGATCCGGCCGCGGGCGGTCGTGATGACGATGGGCGCGCTGCACGAAGGTCATGCGGCGCTGCTGGCCGAGGCCCGCGAACGGGTCGGGCCGGACGGCAGTGTGGTGCTGACGATCTTCGTGAACCCGTTGCAGTTCGGGCCGTCCGAGGACTTCGACCGCTATCCGCGCACGCTGGCCAGTGACCTGGCGATCGCCAAGAACGAGGGCGTCGACCTGGTCTTCAACCCGTCCCGCGACGAGCTCTACCCGAACGAGCCGTCCATCACCGTGCATCCCGGCCCGCTGGCCGACGAGCTCGAGGGCATGGTCCGGCCGGGCCACTTCGCCGGCGTGCTGACGGTGGTGTCGAAGATGCTGCACCTGACCGCGCCCGATCTGGCGCTTGTTCGGCGAGAAGGACTACCAGCAGCTGACGCTGATCCGCGAGATGGTGTGCGACCTGGACTGGGACGTCGACATCGTGCCGGTGCCGACCGTGCGTGAGGCGGACGGTCTCGCGTTGTCCTCACGCAACCGCTACCTCGACGAGACCGAGCGTGACGAGGCGCTGGTGCTGTACCGGGCGCTGACCGCCGGCGCGAAGGCCGGGATGAACGGCCCGGACGCCGTGATGGCCGCCGCCCACGCCGAGCTGGAGGCGGTCCCGTCGGTGAAGATCGACTATCTCGCCCTCCGCGCACCGGATCTCGGCCCGGTCATCGGCCCCGGCGAAGCCCGCATGCTGATCGCCGCCCGAGTAGGGACGACCCGTCTCATTGACAACATTTCCATCACGCTCAGATGAAATCGATTGATACGGTCGCGGGATGACTGCTCCTGCTGTCCCGCAACGGTTGGCCGCGCCCGAACCTGGCTGGACCGACACCGTCGACGTGGTGGTGATCGGCTCTGGGATCGCCGGGCTGACCGCCGCACTGAAGGCTCGTGAGCTCGGCTCGGTGCTCGTGGTGACGAAGGACGTCGTCGCCTCCGGCTCGACCCAGTGGGCCCAGGGCGGGATCGCCGCCGCGCTCAGCCCGGAGGACTCGCCCGAGGACCACCTGCAGGACACCCTGGTCGCGGGCGCCGGGCTGTGCGATCCGGAGGCCGTACGGGTGCTGGTGACCGAAGGACCGGACGCGGTCCGGGATCTGATCGACCTGGGCGCGCGGTTCGACACCGTCGACGGAGACCTGTCGCTGGCCCGCGAAGGCGGGCATCACCGCAACCGGATCGCGCACGCCGGCGGCGACGCCACCGGCGCCGAGATCGAGCGGGCCCTGGTCGCCGCGGTGAAGCGGGCTCCCGACATCCGGCTGATCGAGCACGCGCTGGTGCATCGACCTGCTGACCGCCGAGGACGGCGCCGTCGCCGGCGTCACGCTGCACGTGATGGGTGAGGGGCAGCTGGACGGCGTCGGCGCGATCCGCAGCCGGGCGGTGATCCTCGCCTCGGGCGGCATCGGTCAGCTGTACGCCGCGACCACGAACCCGAGTGTGTCGACGGGCGACGGCATGGCGCTGGCGTTGCGGGCCGGCGCGAAGGTGCGCGACCTGGAGTTCGTCCAGTTCCACCCGACCGTGCTCTGGCTCGGCAAGAGCGCGAAAGGCCAGCAGCCGTTGGTGTCCGAGGCGGTCCGGGGCGAGGGCGCGTTCCTGGTCGACCACGAGGGCAACCGGTTCATGCAGGGTCAGCACGAGCTGGCCGACCTCGCCCCGCGCGACATCGTGGCGAAGGCGATCATGCGGCAGATGCTTGCCACCGGCAAGGATCACGTCTACCTGGACGCCCGGCACTTCGGTGACGAGAAGTGGCGGGTACGGTTCCCGACCATCCTGGCCTCCTGCCGTTCGCACGGTATCGACCCGGTCCGCGAGCTGATCCCGGTCGCACCCGCCTGCCACTACTCGTCCGGCGGTGTCTGGACCGACCTGCACGGCCAGACCTCCGTGCCCGGGCTGTACGCCTGCGGTGAGGTCGCCTGCACCGGCGTGCACGGTGCCAACCGGCTCGCCTCGAACTCCCTGCTCGAAGGCCTCGTCTTCGCCCGGCGGATCGCCGCTCAGCTGGCCAACGGTCTTCCTGAACTGCGCGAACCGGCCGTCGACACCCGCGTCCCCGGGTCTGGTCGACGCGGACGTCGTACCGGAGCTGCAGCGGGTCATGACGGTCGGTGCCGGTGTGATCCGCAGTGCGAGCGGACTGTCGGAGGCGGGTGCGGCGCTCGGCAAGCTGATCGAGCAGCCGGCCGGCGAGCCGGGTACGCCGGGATGGGAGGCGACGAACCTGGTCACGGTGGCGTCCGCGCTGATCGCGGCCGCCACCGTGCGCGAGGAGAGCCGCGGCTCGCACTGGCGCGAGGACTACCCGGATCGCGATGACGCGCAGTGGTCGGGCAATCTGGACCTCACCCTCCCGTCCGAGGAGATCAGTCGGCGCGGCCGGCCAGCGACGTTCGTGCCGCACGTATCACCGGAGGAGAAGTACAGCATGGATGAGACCGTCGACAGGCAGTGGGTCGACGACCTCGTCCGGGCCACGATCGAGGAGGACCTGGCCGGTGGCGTCGACGTCACCACGACGGCCACGGTCGACGCGGACCAGGTCTCGGTCGCCGAACTGGTCGCCCGGGCCGACGGCGTGGTCGCCGGCCTGGAGATCGCCGAACTGGTGATCCGGCTGGTCGCCGCGCCCGAAGAGGTCGAGATCGAGTACTCCGTCTCCGACGGTGCCTCGGTGCACAGGGGCGACATCCTGATGACGATCCGTGGCAAGACCCGGCAGTTGCTGACCGCCGAGCGTACCACGCTCAACCTGCTCTGCCACCTCTCCGGGGTGGCGACGCTGACCCGGCGCTGGGTGGACGCGGTCGAGGGCACCGGCGCGGTCATCCGCGACACCCGCAAGACGATGCCGCTGCTGCGGTCGCTGGAGAAGTACGCCGTCCGCTGCGGTGGCGGCAAGAACCACCGGATGGGCCTGTCCGACGCGGCCCTGATCAAGGACAACCACGTGATCGCCGCCGGTGGCGTGGCCGAGGCGTTCCGGCTGGTCCGCAAGGCGTATCCGGACATCGCGGTCGAGGTCGAGGTGGACACGGTCGACGACGCGCTGATCGCGCTGGAGTCCGGTGCCGACCTGATCCTGCTGGACAACATGGACGTTCCGCTGCTGCGCGAGGCGGTCGAGAAGGTGGCCGGCCGGGCGCGGCTGGAGGCTTCCGGCGGGCTGACGCTCGACCAGGCCCGCGCGGTCGCCGAGACCGGCGTCGACTTCCTCGCGGTGGGAGCGCTCACGCACTCCGCGCCGGTGCTCGACATCGCCCTGGACCTGCGAACTGAGTTGAATCTCAAGGACGTCTGATGCTGCTCGCCGTCGCCGTCGAGAACACCCGGAGCTGGTCGGCCTGGTCTTCGAGGGGCACGGTCAAGCGGCATTGGTGGGTCGGCACCGATCCCCGCCGTACGGCGGACGAGTGGGCGGTGCTCCTCGAGGGTCTGCTGGCCGGCGAGTCCCCGGTGTCCGGGATCGCCGTCTGTTCCGCCGTACCGCACGTGCTGCACGAGTTGCGCGACGTGGTCGCGCGGTACTACCAGGACGTGCCCGAGCGTCGTGGTCGAACCGGGCGTGAAGACCGGGCTGCCGGTGCCGGTCGACAACCCGCGCGAGGTCGGCACCGACCGGATCGCCAACGCGCTCGCGGCGGTCCAGCTGTACGGCGCTCCCTGCCTGTCGTCGACTGTCGGGACGGCGATCACCATCGACGTGGTCAGCCCGGCCGGCGCGTTCATCGGCGGAGTGATTGCCCCAGGCATCGAAACCGCGACCGACGCGCTCGGCCACGCGGCCGCCCAGCTCCGCCGGGTCGAGCTGGTCCGGCCGCGATCGGTGGTTGCCAAGAACACGGTCGAAGCCCTGCAGTCCGGAGCCATTCTCGGTTTCGCCGCCCTGGTCGACGGTCTGGTCGACCGCATCCGCGCGGAGCAGGCGCTGGACCGTCCGACGCACCGTGGTCGCTGACCGGCGCACTCGCTCCGTTGCTCGCCGATGAACTGTCGGTCGTCCATCCGTCACGAACCGTTGCTGACCCTGCACGGCCTGCATCAAGCCTTTGCCCGCAACAACGGATAGCTGACCCCTGTCGCCGCCGGATCACACCCACAGATCCTTCAGGAGAGCGAAAAACTCTTGTGCCTGGGTGTGACTGGAGTCACTATGAGCTGACAGCAAGATCTGGGTTGGGGGAGAACCATGAGGTCTGTCTATCGGGTACTGGCCGGTCTGGTTGCGATCGGCGTGGTCCTGCAGGCGATGTTCATCGCGCTCGGCTGGTTCATAGCGCTCAAGGACGTGGACGACGGCCTGGTGATCGACAAGAACTACGACGGCAACGTCGGACACGTGCTGCACGGCCAGTTCGGGATCCTGGTGATCCCGATCCTCGCGCTGTTGCTGCTGATCGTGTCGTTCTTCGCGCACGTGCCGGGTGGGATCAAGTGGGCGCTGTATCGTGTTCGGCCTGGTCGTCCTGCAGATCGCGCTCGCGTTCGTGTCGTTCGGCGTACCGTGGCTGGGGCTGTTGCACGGCCTGAACGCTTTCGCATTGCTCGGTGTCGCGGGCATGGCGGCCCGGCGAGCCGCCGCCGTACCGGCGCCGGCCACCGCGGAGACCACCACCGAGGCGACCGCATAGATGCCCTTGGCAACTGATGGATGGCGGCCGTGACGGTGCGGCTGCCGTCCCGCCGCGTCCTGATCGCGCTGGTGGCGACGATCGTCGTCCTGGCGCCGATCGCGTTCTTCTGGCAGCGGAGTCTGGTGCCGAACGACCTGTCGGCCATGAACATGGGGTACGCCGACTACGGCGGCGGGCCGGCGGAGCACGCGCATCACGGTGTGGACGTCAGTACGCTCACCGGCCCGACGAATCGAGCGGCCGACGTGGTCGGTGGATCTGGTCGCGCGCAAGGAGAAGCTTCGACATCCCCGGCCGCGGGCCGATGGACGGCTACACGCTGAACCACACGTCACCCGGGCCGCAGATCGTCGCAGAACAAGGCGATCTGATCCAGGTGACGCTGTCAACGAGTCCGTGGCCGAGGGAATCACGCTGCACTGGCACGGCGTCGACGTACCGGCCGCTGAGGACGGCGTCGCCGGAGTCACCCAGGACGCGGTCGGAGTCGGGAAGACGTTCGTCTACCGCTTCGTCGCGAAGGACGTGGGCACGTACTGGTACCACTCCCACCAGGTCTCGCACGACCAGGTGAAGAAGGGCCTGTACGGCGTACTGATCGTGAAGCCCACATCCGCCGACGTGATCGCCGTCGTGCACACCTACGACAAGGTCCGAACGGTCAACGGCGGGTACGGCGAACGCCGGGTGGCCGGCACCGGGGCCGACGGTCCGGGTGCGCCTGATCAACACCGACAACGGACCGATGGCGGCGTGGGTCGACGGAGCGCCGTACAAGGTGGTCGCGGTGGACGGGAACGAGGTGAACGCGCCGCCGGAGGTGAGTGGCAAGTCCGTGCTCGTCACCGCGGGTGGCCGGATCGATCTGCAGGTGACGATGCTGAAGGGGTCGGCGATGCGAATCGGTCTGGGCGGTGGACCGACCACGCTCGTGATCGGCGACGGCGATGCGCCGACTGGTGACCAACCGACGGATCAGGTCGACCTGCTGACCTATGGTTCGCCGAAGCCGCTCGGCGTTCGATCCGGCGAAGGCGACGCGGGTGTTCCAGTACAACATCGGGCGGACGGTCGGGTTCTTCGACGGCAAGCCCGGGCTGTGGTGGACGATCAACGGGCATCAGTACCCGGATGTGCCGATGTTCGTGGTGACCGAGGGCGACGTCGTCCGGATGACGATCAAGAACACCTCTGGCCAGGTCCATCCGATGCACCTGCACGGGCACCACGTCGTCGTACTGAGCCGCAACGGCGTGGCCGCGACCGGCAGTCCGTGGTGGACCGATTCGCTCAACGTCGAGGACAACGAGACCTATGAGATCGCCTTCGTCGCCGAACAACCCGGGCATCTGGATGGACCACTGCCACAACCTGCCGCACGCGGCTCAGGGCCTGGTCACCCACCTGATGTACACGGCGTCACCACCAAGTTCCACCTGGGCGGCGGCCCGGACAATCAGCCCGAGTGAATCGGGCGCCCGACCGTGAGTGCCTCGCGGAGGGTTTCCGGCAACCCGTTGAACGCCGCGTCCGGTTGAGTGCCGGTGGCGTCGAGTGTCTTGGAGAAGAAGGATCGCGCGGCCGCGGCCAGCACGACGTCGAGGACGTCGGCGTCGGTCAGGCCGAGGGCCTTCAGTTCGTCCACGTCTGCCTGGGTGACGGCGTCGGCCGAGAGCGCGACCTTGCGGGCGAAGGCCATCACCGCCCGGTCGACCGGGTCGTTCGGCGGCTCGCTGACCAGGGCCGCGACCTCTTCGGACGTGTAGAACTTGTCGGCCAGGACCTGGCCGTGGGCGAGGCAGCAGTAGCTCGATTTCAGCGCGGTCGCCGCGGCCAGCGTGGCGAGCTCGTAGCGGCGCAGGTCCATCGACTCCTTGATGGCGCCGTTGAGTTGCTTCCACGCTTCGTACACGGCTGGACGGGCCGCGAACGTCGTGACGAAGTTGGGCACGTGTCCGGCCGGTGCCCGGTTCTGATCGAAGAACTCCGGGTCCTTCGGTGTGTCGATGAATGCCATCGTGTTCCCCCCTTGGTGCCATCCTCACCGTAGGACCGTCGTACCGATCCGGCAACGGTGCCTCGGGACACGCGCTGGTACTGGGTATGGTTCACCCGGTCGGTTGTGAGGCAGCTGAGACGAGGTGGTCCAAGTGCGGCGGATGTTCGCCGTGGCGCTGGCGGCGCTGGTCGGTGCGACCGCGCTCACCGCCTGCGCGTCGGACCCGATGCCGACGGACGTCGCGGTCGCGTGGGCGCCGCAGGGCCGGCCCGCCGTCCTGGTGACCTGGAAGGACGGCAACGCGCCGAACCGGATCACCATCGAGGGTGTGCTCAGCGAGAGTCCGTCGTACGTGAAGTACGTCGCCGCCGGCGACCCGAACCGGTGGGAGATCCCGACGTCGGCGTTCCCGTCGGACGGCAACTACAAGGTGGCCGTCGCCACCGGTACGTCGCAGGGCGGCGTGACCAGCAAGCTCGCCCGCTCGGCCGTGTTCGACACCGACGGCCCGGTCCGGCCCAGCGCCGCCGGTGCGACCCCGCTGGGCCGTGGCGTGCTGATCAAGTGGTCGGTGCCGACGGCCCCGCAGGACTTCACCCCGAACGACCCGTTGGACGTGAAGGGCACGCGCACCCAGCGGTACGTGCCGATGATCGGGCGGCCCGGGCAGCTGCTCCGGGAAATCGGCCCGGCGACGACGTCGACGCGGCAGGTGATCAAGAGCATCAAGCCGCCGTACGTGTTCCAGCTCCGGACCCAGAACGAGTGGAGCACCCGGATGGGCGGGCAGGTGCTCGGCCTGACCAGCTCGGTCAACGCGGCCGTGCCCGGCCTGGCCCAGTTCAGCTTGCCGATCCGGATCCGTGGGCGGGTCGTCCTGCAGGAGGTCGGCTGCGCGCCGGAGACGCCGTGCGTGCAACAGCGGGCGACGCCGGCCGGCGTGCTGGTGGAAGTGCTGACCCAGATCACTCCGGGCTCCCGCTGGACCCCGGCTGCCCGCGGAAAGACGACCGCCGGTGGCCACTACGACATCGCCGTAGCGACTGGAGGAAGCCGGCCGTACAAGATCACCGTCCCGGCATACAGCAAGGCCGGACTGATCACGGGCTCGTCGAGCAGCAAGCCGGCGTACACCCGGAGCGTGGTCCGGATCGCGTCGGCCGGGTTCATCGGCGGCCAGACGGCCAAGCGGCGCGGCTCGAGCGTCACCGTCTTCGCGACGGTCAAGCCGGCGATGAACACGACCGCGATGCTCCAGTCGTGGAACCGGCAGACCCGCAAATGGGTCAACGTCAAAGCGACGCCGATGCGCCGGGGCCAGACCTCGCTGGCCTTCGTGGCCGGGCAGGCGGGCGACTTCGTCTACCGGTTCGTGATCCCCGGCGCGGTGATGTTCGGCCGGTCGATGAGCGGGACCACCACGCCGCAGTTGGCGCTACACATCCGCTGACTCGGGCTCCGGCACGGTCGGTACGGCGTGGCGCCGGCGCCGGACCCTGTGGACGACGTACGCCGCGACCGCGAGCACCGCGATCACGGCCAGGGCCCACACCGACACCCGGCCGAAGATCTGGTCCGCGTTGTCGCCGATCTTGTACGCGACGACGCCGATCGTGGTCGCCCAGGCGATCCCGCCGGCCGCGTTCGCGACCAGGAACCGGGGGTAGTGCATCCGCAGCATGCCGGCCATCGGACCCGCGAAGATCCGCAGCAGGGCCACGAACCGCCCGAAGAACACCGTCCAGACGCCGTACTTGTGGAAGTACTTCTCGGCGCGAACGATCCGGTCCTCGGAGAAATGGTGGAAGCGGCGGCCGAGCCGCTCGAACAGGCCGCGGCCGGCCTTGCGGCCGACGACGTACCCGAGCGTGTCCCCGACGATCGCCCCGATCGCGGCCGCGGCGATCACGAACTCGATGTGCAGATGGCCCTGCGAGGCGAGCAGCGCCGCCGCGATCAGCGTGGTCTCACCCGGTAACGGCACCCCCATGCTCTCGACGCCGATGACGAGCCCGACCACCAGATACGCCAGGATCGCCACCCCGCCGGTCGGGATCACGATCGCGAGCGCAAGCCACGGTTCCCCCATGCACCCATAGTGACATTCGGAAGCAACCAATTAGCTGAGAGACCACCCGATTGGGCAGCTTGATGTGTGGGTGATGCAACCCGGCCAACCAAGCCGTCACCATCCGACTTCCCGAACACACCGAGCCGGGACCCCGGACACCAAACCGGGACCCCGGACACCAAGCCGGGACCCCGGACACCAAGCCGGGACCGCGGACATCTGATCCGGTGTCCACGGTCCCCACAACCTGTCTGAGGTTCCAACGCCCTCGTCCCGAAACCCTCCACACCAATCAAGCTCTCACCCACGGGGGCAGAGGGGCCTCATGTGAGGGGCCCCACTCGGGTTGTGCCTCTCCCCTGGTGTACGAGCGGAAAGGCACTACGGGAGGGGATAGCCTCTCGTCCGTTCCGTGGGTGTTTCCCGTGCCGTCGGGCCGGACCGCCAGGCCATCACAACGAGGCGAGCGCGACGGCCTCCCGCCGACGATCGCGGCGTCTGGGTGATTGTGATGGCCTGGAAGTCCGCCATACCCCGGCCCGGCGGGTGTGGCGGGTTTGGCGATGCCGCGCCTGACCGGACCTGCACCACTCACCAAGCAACGCGATCGCCAGACAGGCCCCGCTCGGCCCCGAGCACTCGGCGGCTGACGGACCGGGTTAGTGAGTGCGCCACGTCCGCCCTAGGCCGAGACCCGCGGGCCGGCCGGGCCAGGCTGGGGAGGATCTTGCCCACCCGATCCGGAACGAGATCCTCCCCACCCCCGGCGACAACCGACACAACACGGCCGACCGCCGGGACGCGAAGGAGACGAGCCAACCACCCACGGATACGTCAGAACAGCCGGATGTCCACTCGGGTTGTGCCTTCCCCCCTGCTGTACGAGCGGAGAAGGCAGAACGGGAAGGGTGATCCGGCTCTATTGTCGTCCGTGGGTGCCCAATTCGGGCCACAGCGGGGCTGACTTTGTGCACCAGCTGCGTACGCCGAGGTCGTCGCCGTACGGAGCTGGTGCACAAACTGACCGATCGCGCCGGTGGGTGGCAGCCGGGCGGCCGGACAGCGTGGCCGGATAACGCGGCCGGGCATCCCCTCGGGTTGTGGGTTCTCCCTCGGGACACCAGGGGAGAACCCAGCAGGGATATCCCCCTACTTCGGAGGAATCTCAGGGACGTGGCCGTTCGGAATCTCGGGGACCTTGGCGATCGGGAGATCGGGGAGCTGGCCGTTGAAGGCCTTGGTGACGCTCTGCAACGCGGACGTGACCTCGGACGGGATCACCCAGAAGGTGTTGCCCGGGCCCTTGGCCAGCTCGGGGAGCATCTGCAGGTACTGGTAGGCGAGCAGCTTCGGGTCCGGGTCGTTGCGGTGGATCGCCTCGAACACCGTGTCGATCGCCTTCGCCTGGCCCTCGGCGCGCAGGATCGCCGCCTGCCGCTCGCCCTCGGCGGTCAGGATCCGGGACTGCCGCACGCCTTCGGCGGTGAGGATCGCGGCCCGCTTCTCCCGGTCCGCCCGCATCTGCTTCTCCATCGACTCCTTGATCGACGGCGGCGGGTCGATCGCCTTCAGCTCGACCCGGTTCACCCGGATGCCCCATTTGCCCGACGCCTCGTCCAGTACGCCGCGGAGCTGGGAATTGATGTGCTCGCGGGACGTCAGCACCTTCTCCAGGTCCAGGCTGCCGATCACGTTGCGCAGCGTGGTGACGGTGAGCTGCTCGATCGCCTGCTCGAAGTTGGCGATCTCGTACGCCGCCGCGCGGGGATCGGTGACCTGGACATAGAGCACCGTGTCGATGTCGACGACCAGATTGTCCTCGGTGATCACCGAGCGCGGCTCGAACGAGATCACCTGCTCGCGCAGGTCGATCAGTTGCCGGGGCCGGTCGACGAACGGGATGAGGATGTTCAGTCCGGGTTCGAGGGTGCGCAGGTACCGGCCCAGACGTTCGACGTTGCTGGCCCGCGCCTGCGGCACGATCCGGACGGTCCGGAAGACCAGCGCGATCGCGAGTACGGCGACGACCAGTCCGATGATCAGCTCGGCCATGGATCCTCCTGGGGATGAACGAGGGCGGTAGCCCCCTCGATGGCGAAGACATCGACCCTGGTGCCCGCGGGGATGAGCAGGTCCGGGTCGTACGCACCGTGCGCTCCACTCCTCGCCGCCGATCTTGACCCGGCCGGGCTCACGGCCGCACGGCGTCAGCACCACTGCCTCGCGGCCGATCAGGGCGGAGACCCCGCTGCGCAGTTGCGGAAACGCCATCAGCCGCTTGCGGGCGATCGGCCGGACCAGGGTGATCATCGCGGCGGCGGTGACGGCGAACGCGAGCAGCTGCAGCCCGATCCCCAGGCCCAGCCCGGCGATCCCGGCCGCGGCCAGCGCGGCGACGGCGAGCAGGAGCAGATCGAGAGTCGCGGTCATCAACTCGGCGGTGCCGAGGATGCCGGCGACGATCAACCACAGGATCCAGGGCTGCATGGCGACCACCTAGCGGCGGAAAGTACCTCTGTTTCGAAGGTACTCCCGGATACGCGGTTCCGTAGCTAACGGTTCAGCTATCTTCCGGCGGCTTCCCGGTCGGTACGACGGCCAGCAGCGTGCTGATCGACCGCGCACCGGCCGGATGCGACGTCGCCGTCCGGCCCTTGCGGAACGCGTCGATCACGTCGTTGAGCTCCTTCGCGAACTGCTCGGTCTCCTCGCGGCTCAGCCACAGCCTGCTCCGGCTGAGTGTGCTGAGCCCTTCCCAGGGGTCGTCCGCCGGCAACTCCTCGAACTGCTCCAGCACCCGGTCCACGTTGCTGCGCATCATCGCGTGGGTGGCCGCCCGGCCGGCCTCGGCCGATTGGGACGCGACCTGCAGCCCGGCGCCGCGCGCGCGCCACGGCCGCTCCCGGCCGTCCGCCGAGGCCTCGGCGCGTTCGACGATGCCCCAGCGCTCCAGCGCGCGGAGGTGGTAGCTGGTCGCGGAGGGAGTCAGGCCGGCCAGTTCGGCGCATTCCGTCGCGGTCAGCACCCGGCCGCTGTAGAGCTCGTCGATGATCCGCTGCCGGGCCGGATGGGCCAGGGCGCGGATCGCTCGCGGGTCGGTGATCACCAAGCGCTTGTTCCGGGTCTTCTTCGCGGCCACGAGGTCAGCGTAGCGAAGCCCTTGACGCCGGTAAATGTGAAGCATTAACTTCACAGTTGTGAAGCAAACACTTCAGACTTCGATCTGGTCCTACCGCGACATCCGGTTGGTGCTGCCGGCCCGGGCGCTGTCCTACGCGGGCGATTCGATCGCCCTCATCGCGCTGATGCTGCGCGTCTCCACCGACGGCGGGCCGGGCGCGATCACCGCGCTGCTGCTGGCGTTCGCCGTACCGACCGTCGTGATGATCCCGTTCGCCGGCCGGATCGTGGACGGCCGCGACTCCCGGACGGTCCTGGTCTGGTCGGGTTTGCTGCAGGCGGCCGCGGCGATCGGGCTGGCCTTCTCTCATGGGCTGGTCGAAACCCTGGCCCTGGTCTGCGTTCTGCAGTTGGGTCAGGCCGTCTCCGGACCGGCGTGGGGTGCGCTCATACCGCGCATCGTCGGCGAGGATCTCGTCGGCCGGACCACCGGCACCAGCCAGGCCCTGATCGGGGTCGCGACCCTCGCGGGTTCGGCCGCCGGCGGACTTCTGGTCAGCTGGTCCGGCGACCGCGGCGCCTTGCTGATCGACGCGTCCACCTTCGTTGTCCTGGCTCTGGTCGCCCGGCTGGTCGTGACCCGGCGTCGCCCCGAGCCTGGCGCCGTACGGGAGAAGGGCTCGATGATGGTCGGGCTGCGGAGTCTCTTCGGCGATCCTTTGCTTCGGATCCTGGTGCCATGCCTGTGGGTGCTGGTGCTCGTCGGCGAGGCACTGAACGTCGTCGAGGTGTTCCTGATCACCGGCGAGATCGGTCTCGACGCGGCCGGCTACGGGTGGGTGCTGGCGGCCCAGGGCGGTGGTGCGATCGTCGGTGCCTGGGTCACCGGCCGGCTGACGACCGGGACATCCCGGTCCCGCGCCGTGCTGGCCGGGATGGCTGCGATCGGAGCTTCCGCAGTCCTGATGGGACTCTCCGCCGATGTGGTCACGCTCGTTGCCGGTGCCGTCGTGTGTGGATTCGGCAGCGGCATGCTGAATGCCGGCACCAGCACGCTGGTCGTCACCCGCTCCGCGGAGGCCGTCCGCGGCCGGGTGAACGCGGCCCTCATGGGTACGGCGCGAGGCTGCACCCTGGTTGCTCTCCTGCTCGGCGGTCTCCTCGGCGCTCTGCTCGGGGCCCGATCGACGTTCGTGGTCTGCGGGGTCGCGTGTGCCGTCGCCGCCGCGGCTGCCTCCTTCCTCGTCGGTCCGAACAAAGGATTCGGTTGTGGAGGCGGTCAGTCACTAGCCTTTAGGCATGACTGACGCACACGTTGACCCGGTGAACCCCGACAGCGGGCAGGACGACCTGCCCGAGCAGATGCGGGTTCGCCGGGAGAAGCGTGACCGCCTGCTGGCGGAGGGAGCGCAGCCGTACCCGATCTCCGTGCCGCGGACGCACCTGCTGAAGGACCTGCGGGCCAAGTACGACGCGCAGGAGCTGGAGCCCGACACCAGGACCGGCGAGCAGGTCTCGGTGACCGGCCGGGTGATCTTCCTGCGCAACACCGGCAAGCTGTGCTTCGTCCGGCTCCGCGAAGGCGACGGGACCGAGCTGCAGGTGATGTTCTCGCTGGCGGATCTCGGCGAGGAGGAGCTGGCCCGGTTCAAGCACTCGTCGACATCGGCGACCTGCTGTCCGTCCAGGGCGAGGTGGTGACCAGCCGCCGCGGCGAGCTGTCCGTGCAGGCGACCGGCTGGCAGATGGCTGCCAAGACGCTGCGTCCGCTCCCGAACGAGCACAACCCGCTGAGCGAAGAGGCCCGGGTCCGGATGCGGTACGTCGACCTGATCGTCCGCGCCGAGGCGCGCGAGATGGTCCGCACCAAGGCGGCCGTGCTGAAGTCGCTGCGCGCGACCTTCGACGCGCACGAGTTCATCGAGGTGGAGACGCCGGTCCTGCAGCTGACCAACGGCGGCGCGGCTGCCCGGCCGTTCTCGACCCACCTGAACGCGTTCGACCAGGAGATGAAGCTGCGGATCGCGCTCGAGCTGGACCTGAAGCGGGCGATGATCGGCGGTGTCGACCGGGTGTACGAGATCGGCCGGACCTTCCGCAACGAGGGCCTGGACTCGACGCATGCGGCGGAATTCTCGATGATCGAGTCCTATCAGGCGTACGGCGATTACGATTCCATCGCCGCACTGACCGAGGAGCTCATCCGGAACGCGGCCCGCAAGGTCGGCCGCACGGTGGTCACCGCGCGCGACGGTTCGCAGATCGACCTGGAGCAGCCGTGGCGGCAGGCGACGCTATTCGAGCTGGTCTCCGAAGCGGTCGGCGAGAGCGTCGACGCGAGTACCGAGGCGGCCCGGCTGACGAAGATCGCCGAGCAGCACGAGGTCGAGCTGCAGCCGGGCTGGAATGCCGGAGAGATCGCGCTGGAGATCTACGAGAAGCTGGTCGAGCACACGCTGATCCAGCCGACCTATGTGCGTGACTATCCGGAGTCGGTACGGCCGCTGGCCAAGCCGCACCGCGAAATTCCGGGGCTGGTCGAAGCCTGGGACCTGATCATCAACGGGGTCGAGCTGGGCACCGGCTACTCCGAGCTGAACGACCCGGTGATCCAGCGTGAACGCCTGGTGGCGCAGTCGTTGCTGGCCGCGGCCGGCGATCCCGGAGGCGATGGAGCTGGACGAGGACTTCCTGCGGGCGATGGAGTTCGGGATGCCGCCGGCCGGTGGTATGGGGATGGGCCTGGACCGGCTGGTGATGCTGTTCACCGGGGCCGGTATCCGGGAGACGATTCTGTTCCCGTTGCTCCGGCCGGAGTGATTCCTTCAAACCCGGCCCCGGGCCTTGTCGGGATCGTTGCATAGCACAACGAACGGTCACAGCAATTCCCGGGGTCCGTTTCATTCCGGTCCAGCCGGGGTTTCTGCACCGGCCGGACCGTGTGAATACTCAAGGTCACCCTGGGTGCAGAGCGTCGATCGCGACCACCTGATCCGTAGGGTTTAGTCACATCTTTCCGGCACATTCCGCGGAGGTGAATGACACGAACCCGGTTTGTGCGGTACAAATCAGGTGCAAACAATTCGGCAGGGGGATTGTGCCCGATGGCGGGCGCGGAAAGGACTGTCATCGATGGCGCAAAGGGTGCAGGTGGTTCTCGAGGACGATCTCGACGGCGGTAAGGCCGACGAGACCGTGACCTTCGGGCTGGACGGATCGACGTACGAGATCGACCTGTCCAAGAAGAATGCGGCCAAACTGCGCGACGCGCTGGCCGGGTACGTCGGCGCCGGGCGCCGGGTGTCCGGTCGCCGCGGTGGCGGCGGGCCGGGCGCGGGGCCGGGGCCGGTCGGCGTCGGACTCCGCCGACATCCGCGCCTGGGCCAAGGAGAACGGCTACGAGGTGAGCGAGCGGGGCCGGATCTCCGCCGAGGTGCGCGCGGCGTACAACGAAGCCAAGTAATTCCGCAGGACTGCCGGTCCCGGCCCCGTGAGGGTGCCGGGACCGTCCGCATTCCGGTTGTTTCACACTGTGGACACACTGGTGGCGGGCGGATGGCTGACCGGACAAGTAGTTCGGTGAATTCGCTGGTGGCGAACACGCTGTCCGAACGCGCTCACCCGGGAACACCCTGGAGATCAGCGGGGTTGTTCCCTTGTGATGCCACCCGGACGGTCGGTGACGTGATGATCACGTGTTCGCTCAGAGCGAGCCTGTCGGCACCGGGGACTAGCATGCATGTACGGGGGTCGGCCTACACGGCACGTCCGACTCCTCTGAGGCAAGGAGCGCTTTGGCGATGTTTGAACGATTTACGGACCGCGCCCGTCGGGTAGTCGTCCTGGCTCAGGAAGAGGCCAGGATGCTCAGCCACAACTACATCGGGACCGAGCACATCCTGCTCGGCCTGATCCACGAGGGTGAGGGTGTCGCCGCCAAGGCTCTCGAGAGCCTGGGTATCTCGCTCGAGGCTGTCCGCTCCCAGGTCGAAGAGATCATCGGCCAGGGGCAGCAGGCACCGAGCGGGCACATCCCGTTCACCCCCCGCGCCAAGAAGGTGCTGGAGCTCTCCCTGCGCGAGGCCCTGCAGCTCGGCCACAACTACATCGGCACCGAGCACATCCTGCTCGGCCTCATCCGCGAGGGTGAGGGTGTCGCAGCGCAGGTCCTGGTCAAGCTCGGTGCGGACCTGAACAAGGTCCGGCAGCAGGTCATCCAGCTGCTGAGCGGATACCAGGGCAAGGAGCCGTCGAGCTCCGGCGCGCCCACCGAGGGTGCGCCCAGCAGTTCCCTGGTGCTCGACCAGTTCGGCCGGAACTACACCCAGTCCGCCCGCGAGGCCAAGCTCGACCCGGTGATCGGGCGCGAGTCCGAGATCGAGCGGGTCATGCAGGTGCTGTCCAGACGGACGAAGAACAACCCTGTCCTGATCGGTGAGCCGGGTGTCGGCAAGACCGCGATCGTGGAGGGTCTGGCCCAGCAGATCGTCCGCGGTGACGTCCCGGAGACACTGAAGGACAAGCAGATCTACTCCCTCGACCTGGGCGCCCTGGTGGCCGGTTCGCGCTACCGCGGCGACTTCGAGGAACGCCTGAAGAAGGTGCTCAAGGAGATCCGCACCCGCGGCGACATCGTGCTGTTCATCGACGAGATCCACACCCTCGTCGGGGCCGGCGCGGCCGAGGGCGCGATCGACGCGGCGAGCATCCTGAAGCCGATGCTGGCCCGTGGTGAGCTCCAGACCATCGGTGCCACCACCCTCGACGAGTACCGCAAGTACGTCGAGAAGGACGCCGCGCTGGAGCGCCGGTTCCAGCCGATCCAGGTGGCCGAGCCCTCGATCGCTCACACGATCGAGATCCTCAAGGGCCTCCGGGACCGGTACGAGGCGCACCACCGGGTGACCATCACCGACGCCGCGCTGGTGAACGCCGCGCAGATGGCCGACCGGTACATCTCCGACCGGTTCCTGCCGGACAAGGCGATCGACCTGATCGACGAGGCCGGGGCCCGGCTGCGGATCCGCCGGATGACGGCTCCGCCGGACCTGCGCGAGTTCGACGAGAAGATCGCGACCGTCCGCCGGGAGAAGGAGTCGGCCATCGACGCGCAGGACTTCGAGCGCGCCGCCGGTCTCCGCGACGACGAGAAGAAGCTGATCAACGCCAAGTCGGAGCGGGAGAAGCAGTGGAAGGCCGGCGACATGGACGTCGTCGCCGAGGTGGACGAGGAGTTGATCGCCGAGGTGCTCAGCACCGCGACCGGCATCCCCGTCTTCAAGCTGACCGAGGAGGAGTCCTCCCGGCTGCTCGACATGGAGAAGGAACTGGCCAAGCGGTACGTCGGCCAGACCGACGCGGTCAAGGCGCTGTCCCGCTCGATCCGGCGTACCCGCGCCGGCCTGAAGGACCCGCGTCGCCCGAGCGGCTCGTTCATCTTCGCCGGCCCGTCCGGTGTCGGTAAGACCGAGCTGTCCAAGGCACTGACCGAGTTCCTGTTCGGCGACGAGAACGCGCTGATCAGCCTCGACATGTCGGAGTACTCCGAGAAGCACACCGCCTCCCGGCTCTTCGGTTCGCCGCCCGGTTACGTCGGCTACGAAGAGGGTGGCCAGCTGACCGAGAAGGTTCGCCGCAAGCCGTTCAGCGTGGTGCTGTTCGACGAGGTGGAGAAGGCCCACCCGGACATCTTCAACTCGCTGCTGCAGATCCTGGACGAGGGTCGTCTGACCGACGCCCAGGGCCGCGTGGTCGACTTCAAGAACACCGTGATCATCATGACCACGAACCTGGGGACGAAGGACATCGCGCGGGGCCACCTCGGCTTCTCGCAGGCCAGCGACACCACCGGGTCGTACGAGAAGATGAAGGCGAAGGTCACGGAGGAGCTCAAGCAGCACTTCCGTCCGGAGTTCCTGAACCGCGTCGACGAGATCGTGGTGTTCCACCAGCACGACAAGGAGGCGATCGTCAAGATCGTCGACCTGATGGTCGCGCAGGTGGAGGAGCGGCTGAAGGACAAGGACATGGGCATCGAGCTCACCCCGGCGGCGAAGGCTTTGGTCGCCGAGCGTGGCTTCGACCCGGTCCTGGGTGCTCGCCCGCTGCGCCGCGCACTGCAGCGCGACGTGGAGGACATCCTGGCCGAGAAGATCCTGTTCGGGGAACTGCGTCCCGGCCAGATCGTCCTGGTCGACGTCGCCCCCGAAGGTACGGTCAACGAGGACGGCCTGGCCGAGTACTTCACCTTCACCGGCACCCCGAAGTCGTCGGCTGCCGACCTGGAGCTGACCGACCTCGCCGCCGGCGGCAGTAAGGGTTCGGGCCTGCAGGACACGTAACCCGCATCACCCAGCAGAAGGCTCCGCGCACTCGCGCGGGGCCTTCTGTTTGTGCGTAGGCTTCGGGGGTCGGGGGACGATTACTGGTCCAGGCCACTGGCGCGAGTACTGCGCGGGTAGCGTGCGTACAGGGAGACACGCTTGAGTTACACCGAGCGACCCGGATGGTCGTATCGTCCTCCGAGAAATGGGAAGTTGCCTCCCGCCCCTGTACGGCGTTGTAACCCTGTGACCGCGCTGATGGACCCGGACTGTCGGAAAGGGGGCCGGGGATGGAATCATCTCGTCGCATGGACGCTCCGCGTCTGCCGCTGACCCAGGAACCGGTCGCCGACACCGGTTCCTTTGGCGTGCGGCAAGCCGGTGGCGTGCTCGAGCGGGCCCAGCGGATCGCCGACACCCTGCGGGAGCAGGCGGAGTACGAGAACGATCTCGCCCGGGAGGAAGCCGACCGGCGTCCGGTCCGAGGCCGAGCGCCTGCAGAGCGAGGCCGAAGCGGCCGCGCAGAAGCTGCGGTCCGACGCGACGTCCGCCGCGCAGCGACTGCTGAACGACGCGGAGCGGGCCGCTGACCAGCTCCGGACCGAGTCCACGACCCAGGCCGAGCGGGTCCGCTCCGAAGCCGAGGAGGCTGCTGAGCGGCTCCGAGCCGAGTCCACCTCCGAAGCCGAGCGGGTACGGCGGGATGCCGCCAGCACGGCGCACAGGCTGCAGTTGGAGTCGACCGCGGAGGCCGAGCGTGTCCGGGCCGAGGCGACGGCGATCGCGGAGCGGCTGAAGGCCGATTCCGAAGCCGCGGCCGAGCAGCTCCGCGCCGCGGTCGCCGATGAGGTGGCGAAGCGCCGGGCCGATTCCGAGGTCGCCGCCGAGCGGCTGCGAAACGAGAGCCAGGCGGCCGCCGACCGGCTGCGGGCCGAGTCGCAGGTCGCCGCGGACCGGCGGATCGCCGCGGCCGAGACCGAAGCGGCCAATCTCAAGTACGAAGCCGACGAGCTGCTCGAAGAGGCCCAGCTGACCCGCGAGTCGGCGCAGGCGATGGTCGACCGGGCCGGCCGCGAGGCGCAGCAGCTGGTCGCGGACGCCGGCGAGCAGGCGGCGCTGGTCTCCCAGGCCGCCGTCCGCAACGAGGCCGAGCTGATCGCGCGGGCCGAGACCGAGGCGAGCGATCTGCGTGCGGCGGTCGAGCGCGAGGTCGAGGCGGCGCGGGAGAAGTCCCGGGTCCAGATCGCCGAGGCGCATGCCGAGATCGAGCGGCTCCGCGGCGAGAACCGGTCCGAGCTGGAGCGCCGGACCGCCGAGCTGGAGGAGACCGAGCGGGCCAAGCTCGCCGCGATCTCGCTCGAGATCGACAAGCTGCGGGCCGAGGCGGTCGCCGAGATCGCCGAGCGCAAGGCCGAGGCCGAGGCCGGCAACGAGCGGCTGATGGCCGACGCGCGGGCCCAGGCCAAGCTGGTCGTCGATTCGCATCGAGGCGGATCGTCGGACCGCGTCCGGCGAGGCGCAGCGGATCGTCGAGGACGCCAACCGGGCGGCCGAGGCAGCGCTGGCCGAGGCCGAGAAGCAGACGCTGTGGAGCAGGAAGACGGTCGACGACCTGATCGGCGCGGCCGAGTCCGAGGCGCAGTCGATCCGCGACCAGGCCGCGGCCGAGGCGACCGAGCTGACCTCCGGCAGAAGCGCGCCCACCTGCGCCGCGTGGTCGGCCGCTCGACCAGCCGGCTCAAGCAGACCCAGGACGCGATCGCCAGGGAGAACGCCGAGCTGACCGCGCTCGCGGAGACGACGTTGTCGTCGGCAACCGAACAGGCGGAGTCGACGCTGGCCGCGGCCCAGCAGGAAGCCGAGAAGATCACCGCCCAGGCGCACGCCCGGGTGGACCGGCTGAAGGCGACCGCCGGGTCGGAGGCCGCCGAGATCATCGACGCGGGCGAACCGCCGCGAGGCCGAGGCCGAGGCCAGCACCCAGGTCCTGCGGGAGCGCGCGGCCAACGACCTCGCCGACGCCCAGCGCCAGTCGCACGAGCTGATCCGCAGATCCCGCGCCGAGGCTCAGCAGATCGAGGCGCAGGCCCGCGAGCACGCCGACGACCTGCGTGTCCAGGCCCGAAAACTTCTCGCCGACGCCGAGGCGAGGGTCGCGGCGCTGAACCAGCGCCGTGACGAGATCACCAAGGAGCTCACCCAGCTTTCGGGTGTGATCGAGGCACTCGCTGTACCCGGCTTCCGCTCAGGTGGTGGAATGTCCTCCAGCGAGGGTTCCACGGGGGAATCAGGATGAGGACGTGACAGTCAGATCCTTGTCAGTGACAATGTGTGATCCACCCACCCACCGAAGTGAGCATCAGAAGACATGAGCAGTGAAAGCCCAACCCCGTTCCGCACCGTTCTGCGTGGCTACGAGCCTGCCCAGGTGGACCAGCACATCCGTGAGCTGACCACCTCGCTGACCGCGCTGCAGCAGCAGTCCGAGCAGTTGCAGCGGCACGTTCAGGAGCTGCAGACCCGCACGGACGCCGCCGAGTCGGCCGTCATCTCCGCCCAGGAGGAGAACAAGGACCGCACCCCGACCTTCACCGAGTTCGGTGAGCGGGTGGCGAAGATCCTGTCGCTGGCCGACGACGAGGCCCGTGACCTGGTCACCCGGGCCCGCACCGACGCCGAGGCGATCGTCGCCGACGCCGAGGCGCACGCGAAGAAGGTCCGCAAGGAGGCCGAGCAGTACTCCCTGGACTGGAAGAGCGAGGTCGACGCCGAGGCTGCCCGCATCCTCGAGGAGGCGCGCACCCAGGCCGACGACATGCGTGACGAGGCCGAGCGCGACGCGACCGCGCGGCGCAGTGAGGCCCAGGCGCTGTACGAGCAGGAGCGGGCCAAGTCCGCTCAGGCCGCGGCCGCCTTCGAGACCACCCTGGCCGAGCGCCGGGGCAAGGTCGAGCAGGAGTTCGCCGCCCGGACCGCACTGGCCGAGCAGCAGCTGGCCGCGGTCACCGACCGCGCCGCCCAGGTGCAGCGCGAGGCCGACCGGTCCCGTTCCGAGGCCGAGCGCCTGGCCCAGCAGCAGCTGGCCGACGCGAACCGGCAGGCTCAGGAGATCGTCGCCGCCGCGAAGGACAAGTCCGAGCGGATCCGCGCCGAGTCCGAGCGTGAGCTCGCGGCCGCGACGCAGCGCCGCGACAGCATCAACGCGCAGCTGACCAACGTCCGCCAGATGCTGGCGACGCTGTCCGGCAGCCCGGCGATGCCGCTCGACCTGCTGGCCGACGACGACGAACGAAGCCACCACCGGCAGCAAGAAGAACTGAGCACTACCCGCTGAGGCCGGCCCGGGATCCCTGGGCCGGCCTCAGCAGCTTCCGGTCACCGTGGTAGCCGGTAGTGGCCGTGGGCAAGCGGCTCCGACCAGGCCGTCGGCCACCAAGCCGTCCAGCGCACGCTCTCGCTGGGTTTCGTCGTGCCAGCAGGCGTCCAGGTCTCCTTCGGTACGGCGCCCTCCGCGGACCGTAGGACGGCGAGCAGGCGACCGCGCACCTGGCGATCGGTGCCTTCGTAGGTCTGCCCCTTCCGCGGCGGACCGTCGTACGGCGGACTGCCGGCCAGGACCCAAGCGCACCGGCCACGGATCGGGCAGTCGCCGCAGCGCGGCGTACGCGCGGTGCAGACCAGTGCACCCAGTTCCATCGAGGCAACCGCCCAGCGGGCCGCTGTCGGCTCGTCAGCCGGCAGTGCGGCCGCCGCGAGCCGCTGGTCGGCCGCTGTGGGGGAGATGCTCGGCTGTGCGACTCCCGTGAGGGCTCTGGCGAGTACACGGCGCACATTGGTGTCCACGACCGCGTGCCGCTGGCCGAACGCGAAGGACGCGATCGCAGCCGCCGTGTACGTCCCGACACCGGGCAGTGCGAGCAGTGCGGCGTGATCGTCCGGCACCTCGCCACCATGGCGCTCCACGATCGCCTGAGCCGCCGCGTGAAGCCGTAGGGCGCGCCTGGGGTACCCAAGCCGGTCCCAGGCCCGCACAGCCTCACCTGGCGCCTCTACAGCCAGGTCTGCCGGCTTCGGCCACCGCTCCAGCCACGCCTGGTACGCCGGTAGCACCCGATTGACTGGTGTCTGCTGCAGCATGAACTCGCTGACCATGACGGCCCAGGCACCCGCGTCCGGCTCCCGCCACGGCAGTACTCGCGCGTTGGCGTCGTACCACTGCAGCACCGGCTCGTGCAAGGCGGTAGCTGTACTGGTGAGCGGCGAGCCTGACTGGTCGAGCACAATCCGACATTAGGGTGCGAGCATGAGCAGCCTGCTCCGTCCGGTCGGGCATCTGCCCGCCAGCGTCTACTGGTTCCGCCGGGGACTGGTGCTCGTCGTACTGGCGCTGCTGTTCTTCCTGGTCGCTCCGCCTGTTCGGTGGCGGCGGTGACGAGCCGCAGAACACGGCGGCCGTCGGACCCGCAGCAGAGCCCGAGCACCGCGCCCACCGACTGTGCCGACCACCACGCCGACGCGCAGTCCACGAGACGCCCGACCAAGACCACGCCGACCGAGCCGCCGCGGGACACGACATGCTCCGGGTCGACGTGCGGATCGAGGTACTGCCGGCGAACCGGAAGATCGTGTCCGGTTCCGTGCTGAACTTCGCGGTCCAGCTGAGCGCGGTGTCGGACGAGTGCAAGGCGACGATCGATCCCGACCGCGCTGTCCGTGACGATGACGTCGGGCACGGACCTGATCTGGACCACGACCCATTGTGGGCAGGCGATTCCGCGCGCCACCCTGGTCGTTGCCAAGGGCAAGCAGGCGACCAGCACGGTGCCGTGGAACGGCCGCCGGTCCGGCCCCGGCTGCCTGCCCGGGCCAGCCGGCGGCCAAGACCCGGCACCTATGTGGTCAAGGCCGAGTCTACGACGGTCGCTCGTCAGCCGCGCAGGCTTTCCAGATCGTCTGACTCCGGCTGTCGCCGCGCTGCGTGCGAATCGGATTGGCGAACAGCAGGGCGGCGACCAGACCGATCAGCAGCACCGCGGCCGGCAGCATCAGCGACTGCGCCATCGAGTCGCTGAAGCCCTGGTGCAGTGCCTCCGGCAACGTGCCGCTGACGGCGCCTTCGCCCGCCGCCGCGCCACCCGGTGCGGCCGGCAGGTTGCGCGCCAGCCGCGACTCCATCAGTACGGCGATGCCGGCGCTGCCGAGCACCGCGCCGACCTGTCGCGTCGTGTTGTAGACGCCCGCCCCGGCACCCGCCTGGTCATCGGCAGGTTGCGAGTCGCCGTACTGCCGATCGGAGCCCACATGAAGCCGTTCGCCACACCCAGCAACGCGATCGGCAGCAGCAGCTCCCAGATCGGCACGTCGGGCTCGATCACCTGGCTGAGCCAGAACAGGGCGATCGAGCAGCACGCGAGTCCGAAGCCGGCCAGGTAGCGCGGATGCGCCCGGTCGGTGAGCTTGCCGACGAACGGCGACAGCACACCGGTGATGACGGCCATCGGGACGAGCAGCAACGCCGACTTGGTCGGGCTCAGTCCGCGCACGGTCTGCGCGTACAGGAACAGTGGGAACGTCATCGCGGTGATCGCGAAGCCGACCGTGGTGATCGAGATATTGGCCAGCGAGAAGTTGCGGTCCTTGAACAGGCCCAGCGGCAGCAGCGGTTCGCCGCGGTTGCGGGACTGCCAGACCACGAAGATCGCCAGCACGACCAGACCGGTGATGATCAGCGACCAGACCGAGATCGGGCCCTTGATCGTGCCCCAGTCGTACTTCTGTCCTTCCTGGATGCCGAACACCAGGCAGAACAGGCCGACCGAGCTCAGTGCCACGCCGGGGATGTCGAACTTGTGCTTGCTCGTCGGCAGGTTGGGCACCAGCCGCATCGCCAGGACGAAGCCGACCACGCCGACCGGCGCGTTGATGAAGAAGATCCACTGCCAGCCCAGCCCGTCGACCAGCACGCCGCCGAGGATCGGGCCGACCAGTGTCGCCACGCCGGCGGTCGCGCCCCACAGGCTCATCGCCCGGCCGCGCTGGTCCGGCGGGAAGATCCGGGTGATCACGGCCATCGTCTGCGGTGTCATCATCGCGGCGCCGAGACCCTGGAAGACGCGGGCGACGATCAGCATGCTCGATCGAGTTGGTGAACCCGCACCAGAGCGATGCCAGGGTGAACAGGGCCAGACCGGCCAGATAGACCTTCTTCGGGCCGATCCGGTCACCCAGCCGCCCGGTCACCAGCAGGGGCACGGCGTACGCGAGCAGATAGGCACTGGTCACCCAGATGACGCTGCCGACATCGGTGTGCAGGTCCTCCAGGATCGCGGGCGTCGCGACCGAGACGATGGTCGAGTCGACCAGGATCATGAAGAAGCCGACGACGAGTGCCCACAGCGCGGGCCACGGCCGCACCTCCGGAGGCCTCACGCGTTCTTGCGGGGTTGCCATGGCAAGTCCTTGCTCTCGATACGTTCGATGGTGGTGGCGAGCCAGTCGCGTTCGGCGGCGATCTGGTGGCGGATGTAGGCGCCGCCGATCCAGTAGGGCTCGTGCACGCCGTTCTCGCGGGCCAGGCCGAGCGACTGGTCGAGATCGGCCAGCCACTTGTCCAGGTCCTCGACCCGGCGGCGGAACCGCAGCAGCGCATCCTCGGCCTCGAGGTTGTGCGCCTCACTGAGGACCACCGGGAACAGCGGATACTCGTAGACGAACTTCTCGATCCCACTCTCGCACCCGGTCGCCGCAGCGCTTCGGCACCGGCCGGGGTGATCTCGTACGTCGTGCGTTCGGGGCGGTTGCCGGCCCGTTCGGTGCCGGTCGCGTGGACGTGCTGCTGTCCGGCCAGCCGCTCGACCGTGTGGTAGAGCGAGCCCGGCCGGACCTTGACGATCCGGTCGTTCTGCCGGCTGATGAGCAGCTGGTACATCTCGTAGGCGTGCATCGGCCGCTCGTTGAGCAACGCCAGCACCGAGATCGCCAGCGGGGTCAGGTCGGCCATGATCCTCCACCCGGATTGTTCCGCACGAAATGTTCCACGTGGAGTATTACTCACCCGAGCCCGAACGCGCAAGACCCCCGGCGGGTACACCGGGGGTCTCGAGCAGAGCTGGAGCCGGGGTCAGACGTAGCGTTCGAGGATGCTGGACTCGGCCAGCCGGGACAGGCCCTCGCGGACGGTGCGGGCGCGGTTCTCGCCGACGCCCTCGACCGTCTGCAGGTCGTCGATGCTTGCCGCGAGCAACTTCTGCAGGTGGCCGAAGTGGTCGATCAGCCGGTCGATCACCGCACCCGGGAGACGCGGCACCTTGGCCAGCAGCCGGTAGCCGCGGGGAGTGACCGCGGCGTCGAGCTGCTCGGCGCCGCCGAGCTGCAGGGCGCGGGCGACCTGGCCGATGTCGAGCAGGTCGGTCGGGCTGACCGCGTCCAGCTCGAGCAGTACGTCGTCCGCCGTCTTGGGCTTGCGACCCGTGGCCGGCGGCAGGTAGTCGCGCACGACCAGTTCCCGTTCGCCGGCGACCCCGGCGACGAGTTCGTTGAGCTGCAGGGTGAGCAGCCGGCCGTCGGTGCCGAGTTCGACGACGTACCCGTCGATCTCGGTGGCGATCCGCCGGACCATCTCCAGCCGCTGGGCCACCGCGGCCACGTCGCGAACCGTGACCAGGTCCTCGATCTCCAGCGCGGACAGCGTGGCGGACACCTCGTCGAGGCGCAGCTTGTACCGCTCGAGCGTCGCGAGAGCCTGGTTGGCGCGGGACAGGATCGCGCCGGAGTCCTCCAGGACGTAGCGCTGGTCGTCGACGTACAGCGCGATGATGTGCATCGACTGCGACACCGAGATGACCGGGAACCCGGTCTGCCGCGCGACCCGGTCGGCCGTGCGGTGCCGGGTGCCGGTCTCCTCGGTGTAGATCGCCGGGTCCGGCATCAGGTGCACGGCGGCCCGGATCAGCCGGATGACGTCGCGGTCGAGGATGATCGCGCCGTCCATCTTGCTCAGCTCACGCAGCCCGGTCGCGGAGAACTCGACGTCGATCTCGAAGCCGCCGGTCGAGATCGAGTCGACGACCTTGTCGTGACCCAGGACCAGCAGGGCGCCGGTACGCCCGCGCAGGATCCGTTCCAGGCCTTCGCGCAGTTCGGTCCCGGGTGCCACCGCCGCGAGGGTCGCGCGCATCCGGGCGCCGGTGCTGTTCTTGTCGGAGTTCGGAGCCACGGGACCTGAGTCTATGCGGTTACGCGGGTGCGATGGGGCGGAAGTCCCCGAAGCGCGGCCGGTCGCAGAGTATGGTTCCGTCCGCGCTTGCCCGTGCGCGTGCAGCCGCCCGTGCATCCGGACCGTGCAGTTCTGCATTCCCGCGCGAATCCGGCAGACGCGGGTACGGCGTCCGTCGCGTCAGGGGCAGCGGATGACCTGACCGGCGTACGAGAGACCGCCGCCGAATCCGAACAGCAACACCGGCGCGCCGGACGGGATCTCGCGCCTCTCGACCAGTTTCGACAAGGCGATCGGGATGCTCGCGGCCGACGTGTTGCCGGACTCGACCACGTCCCTGGCGACCACCGCGTTGACCGCGCCGAGCCGCTTCGCCAGCGGCTCGATGATGCGCAGGTTCGCCTGGTGCAGGACCACGCCGCCGAGCTCCTCGGGCTTCAGCCCGGCCTTCTCGCACACCTGCTGGGCGATCTCCGGCAGTTGCGTGGTGGCCCAGCGGAAGACGCTGAGCCCTTCCTGCTGCGAACGGGCCGTCGCGTCCCTCGATCCGGACCGCGTCCGACATCTCCGGCACCGAGCCCCACACCACCGGACCGACCTCGGGCTCGTCACTCGCGACCACCACGGCCGCGCCGGCGCCGTCGCCGATCAGCACGCAGGTGGTGCGGTCGGTCCAGTCCGTCCAGTCGCTCAGCTTCTCCACGCCGATGACAAGAGCCTTCGAAGCGGCACCGGCCCGGATGGCCTGGTCGGCGGTCGCCAGCGCGTAGGCTGAATCCCGAGCACGCGGTGTTCAGATCGATTGCGGCCGGGTGGCCCAGGCCGAGCCGCTGCGCGACCCGGGCGGCGATGTTCGGCGACCGGTCGATCGCCGTACAGGTCGCGACCACGACGTAGTCGATCTCGGAGCTGTCGATCCCGGCGTTCGCGACGGCCTTGTCGGCGGCCCGCCAGGCCATCTCGTCGACCTGCTCGTCCGGTGCCGCGATCCGGCGCTCCCGGATCCCGACCCGGCTCTGGATCCACTCGTCGTTGGTCTCGACCATGGTGGCCAGCTCGTCGTTGGTGAGCACTCGCTCGGGCTGATAGTGGCCGAGCGCGACAACTCTGGATCCGGTCATCTGGTGCTCCTGCGGTCATCCGGCGGGGGGTGCCGGCGGGGTCCCAGGTTCGCCACTGAACCCGGCGGGGCGCCCCCAAGAGTACGTTCCCGACCCACCCCGTGTAGATCCCCGTCTCACCCGCGAACGACCGGCAGCGCCTCGGGCGAGCGATCGATCTCGCCGCAGGCGTTGCGGCGTAAGGTAGTTCGGGGGGACGGGCAGGTCTGCGCCCGTTCCGTCGGCCACCGAGAGCCGCACCTTGGGCACGGTAGAGACGGAGCCGAATGACATGACGGTGGACGTCCGGGGGGCGACCGCCGCCACCGTCGGGCGGATCAGGCGGCTCGACGACGGCGGGCGGACCGCCGTACGCCGGGCCGTTCAGGTCACCGTCGCGGCCTGTCTGGCGTTCTACACCTTGCAGTACGTCGTCGGGGACCCGACGACGGCGGTGTACGCCCTCTTCGCGGCGATCGCACTCGGGGCGCTGTCGGACGTGCAGGGCGCGCCGTCGACGCGGACACGGACCTACCTCGCCGCGGTCGCCATCGGGGCCGTGCTCATCACGGCGGGAACCCTGGCGGCGGTGAGTACCGTGGTCGCCGCTGCGGGGATGCTCGTCGTCGGGTTCGTCGTGGCCTACGCGGGAGTGGGTGGCCCTCGGGTCGCCGGGGTGGCCAACGGGTTGCAGCTGTTCTACGTGCTGCCGTGCTTCCCGCCGTTCGCTCCGGACGCCCTCGACCAGCGGCTTGCCGGCGTGCTGGTGGGCGGCCTGTTGCTCACACTCGCCGACCGGCTGGTCTGGCCCGCAGCCGCTCCGCGACCACACGGTGAGCGGCTGCTCGAAGCGGCGGACGCCGTCGCCGCGTACGCGGCGGCGCTGCGACCGGTGCTGCAGAGCCCGGCCGCGGCCATCGGCCCGGAGCTCGCCGCCCGCCGCGCTGCGCTCGACGCCGTGGCCCGGTTGCGGCTGTCGGACATCCCGCCGGCGCAACGGCCCCTCGGCCCGGGCATCCGCGACCGTGCGCTGCTCGCCGCCAGCGCCGCGACCCGAGTGAGCGCGGGCCGCCTGGCCGACCTCGCCGACCTGCTGACCGACTCGCAGCGCACCACGCATCCCGGTACCGCCGATCTCGTCGCCGCGTCCGGCGACGCCTTCGCCGCCCTCGCCGCGGCACTGCGAGCCGGCAGCCCGACCCCGATCGCCACCACCGGCCTCGACGGCGCGCTGGAGAGCTACGTCGCCGGGCGGCGCCGGCACCTTGCCAACCAGGTGGGGGATCCGGCGGACCTCCGAGCTGGGCTCGCGGGACTGGCCGTCGCCGAGAGCGCCCGCATCGCCGTGCTCGCCGGAGGCGGCTTCCTGAGGGCGCCGGCACCCGATCCCGCCAGGACGCCGCGGCAGCTGTGGTTCCTGCACGCCCGGCCCGCGGAGCTGTTGTGGCAACGCATCCGCGCCAATCTCACGCCGCGCTCGGTGTACCTGCAGAACGCGGTGCGCCTCGCCGTCGGCCTTGCCGTCGCCCGGGTCGTCGCCGGCGTGCTGGATCTCTCGCACGGCTTCTGGGTCCTGCTGGCGACCCTGAGCCTGATGCGTACGTCGGCGGTGGCGGACCGAGCCGTCTTTGTGCGCGGCTTCCTCGGAACGGTCGGCGGTGCGCTCGTCGCGGGCGGCCTGCTCGCCCTCGCCGGTCCCGATATCGACGTGTTGGCCTGGACGTTGCCGCTGGTCATGATGCTGGGGTTCGTGGCAGGCCCCCTGTTCGGCGTCGCGGCCGGCCAGGCCTGCTTCACCGTCGTCGTCGCCTTGCTGTTCGCGCAGGTCGCGCCGGCGAACTGGCGGTTGGCCGAAGTCAGGCTCGCCGACGTCGTCGTCGGCGGCCTCGTCGGCGCGCTGATCGGCGCGGCGGTGTGGCCTCGTGGAGGCGGTGGGGAGGTCCGGCGGGCGGCGGCGGCCGGCCTGGACGAGGGTGCGCGCGTCATCCGGGACACCGTCATGCGGCTGACCCGTGGTGTCTCGTCGGAGGCCCCGTCCGACCTCAACCGACTGGCGGCGCTGTTCGACCAGGCGTACGTGCAGTTCCGCACCGAGCCGTCCGGCGACGCCGGCCCGGACTGGCTGATCGTGCTGTCGGTCGTGCACCGGCTCGCCGACTACGTGTCCCTGCTGCAGGCCCGCCACGCCGGCGAGCCGGATCAGCCGACGGACGCTGCAGGAGCCCTGGAGGCCGCGGCGGATGAGGTCAGCGCCGACTACGCGACCGCGGCCGCCGCCATCGCCGCAGGCGACCCTCCTCCCGCCGGCGCAGGCGCCGCCCTGAGCCGACGGCTCGACGAATCCGGCGCCCCGACACTGTCCGGGACGCAGGAGGCAGCACTGCGGATCGTCGACGGGTGGAGCTGGCTGCACGCGCTGGCCGACGACCTCGACCGGCTCGAGCGGGCGCTCGGCCCGGCACCGGCCACAGCGCCCAGCGCCCGGCGGTGAACGCGGGCTCGGCGATCGCGACGATGCGTGGGGCGACAAGACCGAGCGAGCCGCAGCCATCACGACCATCGACCCGGGCCACGTAGCCGATGTGTCCGGCTTCCGGTGTACCCCGCGCCTCGGGCTTTAACGGGTGGAAGGTTGCGCTCGTCAGGCGCCCGCCGCCCATTTCATGGGTTGACCCCGCAAACGGTGGGTTGCCCCCTGGAAATTCGAGGGGGCAACCCACAGGTTCAGGGGTCAACCCATGAAATGGGGCGGTGGGCGGTGTGCGGTGGCCGGGAGGGCGGCGGTGGCGGGATCAGGTGAGGCCGGCGGCGAGGAGCGCGGAGGGGATGTCGGGGGCGGCGAAGATGCGGAGGCCGTACTTCGCCTGCATGTCCATCGGCTTGAGGTCCTTGCTGCGGTTCGGGACGTCGGCGGGAACGATCGCCTTGGTGAAGCCCAGTCGGGCGGCCTCGGCCAGCCGTTTCTCCAGGCCGCCGACCCGGCGGACCTCGCCGGCCAGGCCGACCTCGCCGATCGCGATCAGGCCGGGGTGGATCGGCCGGTCCATCACCGAGGACGCGACCGCGATCGCGACGGACAGGTCCGCGACCGGCTCGGTGATCTTCACGCCGCCGACGGTGGCGACGTACACCTCCTTGTCGGACAGCTTCAGGCCGGACCCGGTTGCCGAGTACGGCGAGGACCATCGCGACCCGGGACGACTCCAGACCCGGACGTGGTCCGGCGCGGCTGCGGGGCGGCCGACGGCCCGACCAGCGCCTGGACCTCGGCCAGCAACGGCCGGCGGCCCTCCATCATCACCGTCACGCAGGTCCCGGCGACCGGCTCGGCGTGCTCCGAGACGAACAGCCCGGTCGGGTCCGATCACCTCGACGATCCCGGTGTCGACCATGTCGAAGCAGCCGACCTCGTCCGACGGCCCGAACCGGTTCTTCGTCGCCCGCACCATCCGGAACCCGGAGTGCCGGTCGCCGTCGAACGCGAGCACGACGTCGACCAGGTGCTCGAGCATCCGCGGCCCGGCGATCGCGCCGTCCTTGGTCACGTGACCGACCAGCACGACCGCGATGTGCCGCTCCTTGGCCAGCCGGACCAGCGCACCGGTGACCTCGCGGACCTGCGTCACCCCGCCCGGCGCGCCGTCGACCTCCGGATGCGCCATCGTCTGCACCGAGTCGATCACCAGGAACGACGGATCGACCGCATCGACCTGCCCGACCACCGCGGACAGATCGGTCTCGGCCGCGAGGTACAGCTCGTCGACCAGCGCGTCGGTCCGGCCGGCCCGCAGCCGCACCTGGGCGGCCGACTCCTCACCCGAGACGTACAGCGTGCGCTGACCGCGTCGGGCCGACTGCGCCGCGACCTCGAGCAGCAGCGTCGACTTGCCCGACGCCGGGCTCACCCGCGAGCAGGATCACCGCCCCCGGTACGACGCCGCCGCCGAGGACCCGGTCGAGCTCGCCGATCCCGGTCGGCCGGGACTCGGCCTCGATCGCGGACACCTTGGCGATCGGCATCGCGGGTGACGACACCGGGCCGGCCGTGATCCGGGCGGCCTTGGGCGCACCGACCTCGGCGACCGTGCCCCACGCCTGGCACTCACCACACCGGCCGATCCAGCGCGCCGTCGTCCAGCCGCACTCCGAGCACGCGAACGACGTCGACTTCCTCTTGGTCTGCCCCGCTGACTTCGCCATGCCCAACAACCTAGGCGAAACCGCCGACAGTCTCGCCACCATCCACAGCCAACCGTCAACATCCACAGCCGACTCGTCAACATCCACCGCCAGCCGTCAGCAGCCAGCCGCCATCCCTCGGGGGCCATTTGATGGGTGGGCGTACGAGATGGTGGGTTGGCGTACCGGATCCCGGGCTGCCTGACCTCACCATCCGGTAGGTCCACCCATGAGATGGGTCGCTCGGGACAGGTCCGCGCCGGGTCGGCCATCCGCGCGGCGTGGTCAACGGCTGAAGGAGCTCTGGAGGCGTTTGAGTCGGCGGCTCAGCCAGCTGACCGCTGCGCGGCGTGGGACGTCGTCAGGGACGACCGGGGGCTCGGAGGTCTGGCGGGCCGCATCGAGGTACTTGGTCAGGATCTCGCTCTCCGACCTGCGCAGCAGCGCGCTCTGCTCGAGGAGCTCGACGGCCTCGCTTCAGGCGCCCGGCGACGACCTCCGCGGAGCCGAGATGTTGGAGGCAGCGGGCGCGGCCTTCGCGTTCGTCGATCTCGGCGTAGAGGTGTTCGGCGTGCTCCCACCAGCGCTTGGCCTCGTGCGGGCTGCGCTGCATCCACGCGGCCACGCCGGTCAGCTCCAAGGCATGCGCTTGACCACTGACGTCTCCAGCAGCCGTCGCGCGGGCAACTGCCGGCCGGAGCTGGTCGAGCGCGCCCTCGGCGTCCTGCTGATACAGGTGCACGATCGCGAGGTTGATGTAGATCGCCACCTCGGCCGCAAGGTCCGGACCCGGTCGGCTCAGCCGGGCGTCGTCCAGGCGATCGCGTGCGTTCAGCACTGCCTCATCGCGATCGTTCCCGGCCGGCGCCTGCTCCGCCCGGGCCAGATGCAGCAGGGCCCGCTCCACCTGACGGCGAGTCGTCAGCGCGGCCGCCGTACGGCTGTGGGTCGCGATGTTGTCCGAGATGCCCAGCCGGGTGCTCGGCGCCCTCCAGGTCACCCATCATCCGGTACGCCGTTGCCGCGCGGGCCGCAGCGAGCTCCGCAAGGTCACGACGCCCGCATCCGTCCGCGACAGCGGTCAGGAACTCACTCAACTCCAGCAGTACGCCGGGCTCGCACCGCCGTACGTACCAGACCTCCAGTGCGTCGCAGATCCGGGCGAAGTCGTCGGCCGTGTCGTCTCGCGGCTTCTCCGTCAGCAGAAGTTCGCGCAGCCGGGATTCGTTCAGTGAGAACCACTCGGCCGCGGCCATGCCGCCCGCGTCCGAGCCGAGCGAGACCATCCACTGCTCCGCCTCTTCGGCGGCCGCGTGGAGCTCAGGGGCGGCGGCCGGAGCCACACCGCCCTGCCGCCGGCGGCGGTACGCTCGCAGCGCCGTCGGCAGTGTTGTAGATCGCCCGATCAGCGCGAAGACGATCGTCAGGCTGATGCCCGACCACTCGGACCCAGCCGCCACTGTCGAGGCTCTGCGACAACCTGCTCGGACGCAAGACCGGACAGCAGACCGGACGCAAGTGCACTGATCCCGAAGAAGTAGACCGCGCCTCCGATAGGGCCGCGGCTTCTCCTCCTGCTTGCGCTCCTCCTCGATAACACTCATGGCCTGCTCCCAGCGGTCAGCCCACGCACGACGGTTTGCCAGAACGACAGCATCAGCACCGCCGGTACGACGGATGCGACCACAGCGGCAGCGGCCACAGTTCCGCTCGACGCCGAGAACTGCCGAGCTTCACCCCACAACACCAGCGACAACGGCGTCGTACCCGGACCGCTGATCAGGAAGCCGACGATGAAGTCGTTCCACACCAGTGCGAACTCCAGCACCGCCACAGCAACCAGTGCGGGCCGATACGTCCGCTGCACAGTCGCCAGTACGGCGCTCTGTCGCGCAGGACCCTGCAGAGCCTCGGACACCAACACGGGTGGAGCCGATGCGAACGCAGACCGCAGCAGCAGCACGGCGAACGGCAGACCAGCAGCCGCATGCACCAGGCCAATGCGATCCGCGAGCCGGCCAACCCCGCCGCGCCGATCGCATCCCGCAGCGGAGCGGCGTACATCTGCACCGGCGTCACCGCCAGCACAACGAAGGCAGACGTCACCACACGTCCCAGCCACTGCGGCAGCCCACCCCACGCGACCAGATAGGCCGTCGGTACGGCGATCACCAGCAGCACGGCCGTTGCAGCACCAGCAGATCGAGCACGGTCGACAGCAAAGCCCGGAACAGCCCGACATTCGCAGCAGCGGCGAACGACGAGAACCCAAGCCCCGACAAGCGACCACCAACCCCGCAGACCGGCCTCGCGCGGCGAGTGCAGCGCAGTGGCGACGAGCACCACCGCCGGAAGGATCCACACCAGGCTCGACCGCGAAGCCGACAGTCCACCCGATCCGCCGTACCCGCCTACTCGGCTTCGGGCGACCCAGCGACGGGTCGGGCGGCACCACGGTCACCGGCATCGCCCACCGACGCCGACGCAGTCCACGGACTCCGATCACTGCGACGGCGGCCACGATCGCGAACAGCACCACACCGAGTGCCGCAGTACGCCCGGGTCGTCGCCAGTCGTCGTCGCACGCCACCAGTTCAGCCCGAGCACATCCGCAGACGCGCTGCATCGGCCCGGGTACGACGATCAGCACCAGGTCGAAGACCCGGACTGCCGCGATCACGAGGGTCAGCGTCACCACACCGGTGATCGGCCGTAGCAGTGGGAGCTCCAACGCCATCAGCCGTCGCCATCCGGTGACACCTTCGGCAGCGATCGTCCGGCTCACGTCGTCGGGGATGGCATCCAGGCCGGCGCGGAACAACGAGACGACGTACCCGAGCCAGGTCCAGCCGAAGGCGGACACCAGTACGAGCCAGAACAGGCCAGGACCGAGCCACACCGGACTCGACCCGAACAGTCGACGTCCAGACCGCAGTCACGGTGCCGCGCTCAGGTGTCGGGTCGAAGATCAGCCGGAACGTCGCGCCGGACACCAGCACCGACACCGCGAACGGGATCACCAGTGCGGGCTGCAGGAACGACGTCAGCCCGGGCAGCCGATAACTCAACAGGGCCAGGAAGAACCCGACCACCACCAGTCCGAAGCGCGACCGCGACCCAGAGCCAGACTGTTGCCCACGGCACGCAATGCGCCGGGGTCGCCCATCACCGCGAAGTTGCCGAGCCCGAAGACCGTCAGGCGTCCGGAACGCCGCGACCACCGTCACTCCGATGGGTATCAGCAGCAGACAGCTCAGCAGCAACGCCGGCAGCCCCAGCAGATACGGCCCGGCCGGTCGGCGCGGCTTGCCCGGTACCGGGCGGCCACTCACCTCCCGGCCGACGACCTCGAGCGACAGGCCGTTGCTCTGCAGGCCCATCAGCCCTCCACCTTCCGCAGCTCGGTCATCGCCGCGTCCACAGCCTCCGGTACGACGTCGCTGCCGCGATCGCCGATCCGGATCAGGAAGTCGGTGAGCACTCGCCACAACCCGTTGATGTCGCCGAGCCGTCCAAGCCGGTCGGACAGGTCGAACTGCAACGATGCTCGCCGGGCACGAGTCAGTTGTTCCGCGAGCCGGGTGAGCTCGGGGGAGTAGCCCGACAGCCCGTCCGTCGACCAGGAATCCGCCCTCCTTGATCCACGGGTCCACGGCGGTCGGTGCGGCCAGCCGCCGGACCAGATCGCGGGCGTCGTCGGTGGTTGGCTTCGGCAGCACCATCACGTCACCACCGACCACGACAGGCGCTGCCATACCGGGTGCAAGTGGCGGGAAGGTGAACACGCCGACGTCGGCCGGGTCTGCGGCGAACGACCGCACTACCGGCTCGGCGAAGTCGGAGGCGAGCACCATGGCGGCCCTACGGTGCCCGAACACCTCCACCATCGCGTCTGGGAACTGCTGCACGAGCGAGCGCTCCACTCCACCCGCCAGCGCACCGGGAGCCGACCACATCGTCCCCAGCAACCGCAGTGCGGCCGCGAACTGCGGTTGCTCGCGATGGACGCGGATCGTCGCTGTCGCGAGTCCGGCATAGACGGCCGGCGCTGATGCCGAGCAGCACGTTCTCCAGGAAGTCGGTCAGCACCCAGCCATCCCCAGCGGCCAGCGACAACGGCCGGATCCCGGCCAGCGACAGCGACCGGTTGAGCGCCGAGCCAGTCCGACCAGAGCGCAGGAGGTTGTACGCCGATCTCCCGGAACACCGAGGGCCGGTACCAGACCGCCGACTTGTGTGCCGTCTTGAACGGCACCCCGTACGTCGTCCCGTCGTGCACCAGGAGCTCGTCCCACAGACGGGCCCGGCCACGATCAGCCAGGTCGTCCGGGATCGGTTCGAGGTCACGGAGATGACGGGGGACCAGACCGGGCTGCGGCAGCATCACGATGTCCGGTCGGCGGGTGGAACGGGCGCCGAACGCGGTGGAGATGTCGTCGCCGAGCGGGACGACCTCCACCGGGTAGTCCAGCTCTGCCGAGGCCGTCGAGCACCTTGTGGAAGGCGCGCAGTTCCTGACCGCTCCAGCTCACGGCTACTCGCACGCTACGGCGCAGTCCGAGTACATCGCTCGAACATCCCGCGACCAGCAGCGTAGCCGGCGGCTCCCAGGAACGCCCGGCGACTACTCCGCATCGAGGAACCCAGTCGTACGCGCAGAGCTCGGTTGTGATGAGCAAGCATTGCAGCGGACGAGAGATCCGGGTTGTGTCTGATCCGCAGGAGGGATCCCCACGTCGGTAGGCCGTTCGGCGTCCTCCAGCACGATCACCCGCGGGTATGCGCCGGAGTGCGCGGGCCACACCGGCCAGCCGGCGACGGCCTGGTGTGATCTCGTGCGGGTAGCGGTCCAGTACGTCCGCGAGACCGCACAGGCCGGCCGTGACCTGGCTCTCGTTCCTTTGCGGCCCGCCTGGTCACCCGATGCGCCACCGTGTGCCCGTGGATCACATTGTCGAGCACAGTCAGGTGTGGGAGCAGTCCGCCTTCGGCCGGCACCAGCGGACCGCTCCGCCGATCTTCACCACGAGCCATCCGGCGGATCCTCGACACCGGTCACCAGATCGGCGAGCCGACGGCGGTCGACGGCCGAGGGCATCACCACGGGCTGACTGCTCACCTACCTCGATCCGGAGTGGCTCCGGCAACCCCGGCACGCGTTCGAGCAGCAGTCCGTCCATCCGTCGCTGGCGCCTCCCCAGTAGACCCGTCGAGTGGTTCGTCAACCCTATGGGGTCACTGGAGGTCCGTCCGCAGCCGGCCGGCGTGTCGGATCAGAAGGTCTTGCTCCACAGGTTGATCGCGTAGTCGACCTCGACGCCGGAGTGCGACGCGATGATGCGTTCGGCGTCGGCCGGGGTGAACTCGATCCGGACCACCGCCTCGAGGTCCTCCCGCCGCTCGAACCGCCAGCCCATGTCCAGCGGTGTCCGCGTGCCACCCGCGCTCGGTCAAGAACCGTCTCCACCACGGCCGGCTTGATCATCGGGTACGCCGTACTGAACCAGCGACCGAACGTCGACCGGCTCCCGTCGTTGTCGATCACGAACGCGGTCCCGCCACGCCGCATCACCCGGTCCAGCTCGGCCAGCCCGGCTCGCATCCCGGTCCGAAGAAGTACGCCCAGCGCGCGTGCATCACGTCGACCGACGAGTCCGGCACCGGCAACCGCTGCGCCGTACCCTGCCGTACCTCGACGTTCGGCAGATCCGCGAGTACGACGCCGCGCCGCCTCGGCCAGCTCGCCGTGCGGCTCGACGCCGACCACCCGGGCCGCGGTCGCGGCGAATCACGGCAGGTGGAACCCGGTCCCGCATCCGATGTCGAGCACGGTCACCCCGGCCCAGTCCCGGATCGCCCGCATGGCCGGCTCGATCACCCCGTCCGGATCCACCGCCCGGTTCTCGATCTCGTACACCTTCGGGTGATGCCAGATGTTCGGACTCGGAATCCCGCCTTCCGCAATACTCACAGCCCTAAACCTTAGTTGCCGTCGGCAGCGGCCTGGTCGTGGTGGCGGCGGCGAGGAGGGCGACGGGGATGAGCAGCAGGCCGCAGAGGATGGCGAGCCAGTGGAAGCCGAGGTGGGCGAGGATCGGGCCGGCGGCGATGCCGGCGATCGAGGCGAGCACGCCCATCGTGAGGTCGGACAGGCCCTGGGCCGAGGTGCGGATCTCCGCCGGGACCGAGCGGGAGAGCAGCGTGGAGCCGGCGACCAGGCAGGCGGACCAGCCGAGGCCGAGCAGGACCAGAGCGAGTAGCGGTCAGGCCGTGCGCGTCGTCCGGGGCCAGTGCGGCGACGCGTCATGGCCATGGCCAGGATGGCCAGTCCGATGCCGATGGTCGGGATGCGGCCGAGGCGGTCGGCCAGCCAGCCCATCACCGGCGACAGGGCGTACATGCCGGCCACGTGACCGCTGATGACGAAGCCGACGATGGTCAGCGAGGCGCCGTGGTGGCGCAGATGGACGGACGTCATCGACATGACGCCGACCATCACCGCGTGAGCGACTGCGATGGCGAGCAGTCCCGAGCCGGGCGTTGCGGGATCGCCACCACCCGGCGGAAGGTCGGCGCCAGCGGTTGTCGCTCCACCGTGACTCTGGGCGTGGACTGCTGCAGCCGGCGCAGCCCGAACCACACCGTCGCCAGACTGATGCCGAAGGCGACCACCGAGAAGATGTACGGACCGGCGAGCGCGATGACGCCGAGCGACGTACCGACTGCGCCGCCGACGCCGGTCAGGTTCGGTCCGACGACCACACCGATGGTGGTGGCCCAGACGACCAGCGACAGCGAGCGGGCGACGTGTGCCGGGTCAGCCGAGTCGGTAGCGGCGTACCGGGACTGCAGGTTGGACGCCGAGCCGCTGCCGAACAGGCAGCCGGCGAGCAGGAGCAGTGCGAGCGAATCGATCTGCGCCGCGACGATGCTGAGCAGTGCACCGGTCAGTGGCGATCAGATAGCCGGCCGTCAACGACACCCGGCGGCCATGCGACCGCGCGAGCCGAGCCAGCGGTACGGCGAGGATCGCGGCGCCCAGTGTGGTCGACGTGGCGACCAGTCCGGCCATCGAGGTCGAGCCGGAGATGTTCTCGGCCAGCAACCCGGCGACCGCGAACCCGCTGGCCACGGCCACTCCACCGAGCACGTTGCTGACCACCAGCACCCGCAAGGTCGTTCGCTGCAGCTCGGCGGGGCTCTCGGTCGGCGGCGGGTCGCGGCGCTCACCTTCTCATCAACCTGAGGGGGAACGGCAGCTCGATTCCGAGATGTTCGGCGATGCTCTCGGTAGCGGCGTTGCACGCATTTCCGAACGTGGACGTGCGCCGATCCGCGCTTATAGGATCGTCCTGACGTAATTCGACCCTTCCTTGGAGTCCGGATGTCTGACATCGCGATCGTCCCTGCCCCGCGTGAACTCACCGTCGAGGAAGGTCAGTGGATCACCGCCGACCCCGGCGGTCGAGGCGGTCCGGACGGTGGTCGAGAACCTCGGCGACACCGAGTACCGCATCGACGTGACCGCCGGACGGCGCCCGGCTGTCGGCCGGCTCCGAGGACGCGCTCCGGCACGCGGAGTCGACGTACGCCCAGCTGCTGGATGCCGCCGTACCGGCTGAGGACGGCAAGGTCGCCGTGCCGGCCGTCCGGATCGCGGACGCGCCGCGGTTCGGCTGGCGCGGGATGATGCTCGACGTCGCCCGGCACTTCATGCCGAAGGACTTCGTCCTCAAGGTGATCGACGTGATCGCCCTGCACCGGCTGAACGTGCTGCACCTGCACCTCACCGACGACCAGGGCTGGCGGGTCCAGATCGACGCCTACCCGAAGCTCACCGAGGTCGGCGCCTGGCGGGCCGAGAGCATGGTCGGCAAGATGTCGCACGGCCAGACCGAGTTCGAGCTACGACGGCACGCGGCACGGCGGGTTCTACACCAAGGACGACCTGCGCGAGATCGTCGAGTACGCCGCCGCGCGCGGCATCACCGTCGTCCCGGAGATCGACCTGCCGGGTCACATGCAGGCCGCGATCGCGGCGTACCCGGAGCTCGGCAACAACCCGGACACCGCAGCTCGGCGGTCCGGCAGTACTGGGGGATCAGCGAAGACGTCCTGAACGTCAACGACGCGACCGTCGACTTCGTCAAGACCGTGCTGCGCGAGGTGCTGGAGATCTTCCCCAGCCCGTACATCCACCTCGGCGGCGACGAGTGCCCGTCGGTGCAGTGGCGCGACTCGGAGGCGGCGCAGAAGCGGCAGGCCGACCTCGGGCTGACCGACGCCGGGCAGCTGCAGGGCTGGTTCACCGCGCAGGTCGCGTCGGTGCTGGCCGAGGAGGGTCGCCGGCTGGTCGGCTGGGACGAGATGGTCGAGACCGACTGCCCGAAGGACGCGGTCATCATGGCCTGGCGCAGCGCCCAGCGCGGCGAGATCGCCGTGAAGGCCGGTCACGAGGTCGTGATGGCGCCGTGCGAGTCGGTGTACTTCGACTACTACCAGGGCGACCCGGCCACCGAGCCGCTCGCGATCGGTAACTTCATCCCGCTGCAGAAGGTCTACGACTTCGAGGTGATCCCGCCCGGTCGCTCACCGAGGAGGAGGCGGCGCCGCATCGTCGGCACCCAGTGCCAGATCTGGACCGAGTACATGGAAGGCCCGGAGCAGGTCGGCTACATGCTGCTGCCGCGGCTGTCCGCCTTCGCCGAACGCGCCTGGGGCTCGCCCAGGACGTCGTACGACGAGTTCCTCACCCGCCTGCGCCCGCACCTGGCCGCGGCACTCGGACTGAACGATCGGCGGTGAACTGACCGCCCGCTCGACGTAGGACTCTTGACTGAAGGCAGGAGCGGGGCGATGACGAGACGCGGTGGGGCCGCTGGACGCGATGTTCTTGCTCGGCGAGACGCGCGAGCAGCCGATGCACGTCGGCGGGCTGATGCTGTTCGAACTGCCGGAGGGTGCCGGGCGGGACCACGTGTTTCCCGGACGGTTCCCGGGACTACGTGTCGCGGCTCTACCACGAGATGGTCGCAGGCGCGGTCGGTCAATCCGTTGTTCGCTCGACGCGTCCGCAACCGCCGCTCTGGACCTCGGCTACTGGTCGTGGGAGCGAGACGACGAGATCGACCTCGAGTACCACGTCCGGCTGTCGGCGCTGGCCCGCCCGGGCCGGCTACCGGGAGCTGTTCGAACTCACCAGCCGCCTGCACGGCACTCTGCTGGACCGGCACCGGCCGCTGTGGGAGATGCACCTGATCGAGGGCGTGCGAGGGCCGCCGCTTCGCGCTCTACAGCAAGATCCACCACTCGCTGATCGACGGCGTCACCGCGCCTTCGGCGGATGCAGGACGACGCTCTGCCACCGACCCGGCCCGCACCGGCATGCCGGCGCCCTACGCCCTGCCGGACCGGCCGCCGCCGAACCCGAGCACGCTGCCGGTGTCGCTGGCCGCGATCGCCCGACGCTGCCGGTTGCGGCCGGCCGTTTGCTCGCCGATCTGGCCGGACTCACGCCGGTCGGGCTCGAGACCATGATCCGGACCCTGGCGGCCGAGCACTCGTCAGTCGCGTTCCAGGCGCCGCGGACGATCCTCAACCAGCCGATCACCGGGGCGCGGCGGTTCGCGGCGCAGTCCTGGCCGATCGAGCGGCTGGAGAAGGTTCGGGCGATCACCGGCGCCACCCTCAACGACGTCATGCTGGCGATGTGTTCAGGTGCCTTGCGCAACTATCTGCTCGAGCTGAATGCCCTGCCGGACAAGGCGTTGACGGCGATGGTGCCGGTGTCGTTGCGCGGTGCGGCCGACGCACCCGGCGGCGGGAACTCGTTGAGCACGCTGATCGCCGACCTCGCCACCGACGAGCCGGACCCGGACCGGCGGATCCGCCGCATCACGGCGTCCACCACGCTACGGCAAGGGCATACTGTCCGCAGCTCAATCCGTTGCAGAACGCTGATGATCGGCGCCCTCGGCCTCGGCGTCGCCGGACCCGCCGCGGTCCTTCCGGGGGTGGCCGGCCGGACGACGCCGCCGTACAACCTGGTGATCTCCAACGTGCCCGGTCCGGTCGAGAGCCCGCTGTACTGGAACCGGTCGCGCCTGCTCGGGATGTACCCGGCGTCGATCGTGCTCAACGGCCAGGCGCTCAACATCAGCGTCACCAGCTACGACCACCAGCTGCACTTCGGCCTGATCGGCTGCCGCCGGACCGTCCCGCACCTGCAGCGGCTCCTCACCCACCTCGAGACGTCACTCGCCGAGCTCGAGAACCTGCACTAAGACACCTTCTCGGCGAGCAGCGCGTCCATCTGCGTGACGCCCAGCTCGAGCCCTTCGGCCATGCCCATGCCGATCAGCTGATCCATCTGCTCCCGCGAGTCGAACACCGACCGCAGTTCCATCCGCGTGCCCTCGCCGTACGAGCTGAGTCGCATCCGGACGGTGGTGATCGGCATGTCGTCGACCGGCTTCCCGTCGGAGTCGGCGAACCCGTCGACGAACTCCAGCGACGCCGGTGCGTCGACGGCCGTGATCCGCCACCACCCGTGGTACTTCTCGCCCTCCGGGCTGGTCATGTAGTACGTGACCTCGCCGCCCGGTCGTCAGGTCGTGCTCGATCATGGTCGCCGGGTGCGTCGGCGGCCCCCACCAGCGTTCGAGCTTCCGCGGATCCGCCCACAGGTCCCAGACCCGCTCGGTGGTCGCGTCGAAGTCGGCGGTCAGGATCAGGGTCAGTGCGTCGAGGTCCTTGTCAATGCTGGTCACGCTCATCGTTCTCGTTCCTCTCGGTCAAGAGTGTCGACATCCGGTCCACCCGCGCGCGCCAGGTCGCTTCCAGGCGGTCGAGTGCTTCGCGAGCCCGCCGTACGGCGTCGACGTCGGTCCGCACGAGTTGCTCCCGGCCACTGCGTTCCTTGGTCACCAGCCCGGCCCGTTCCAGTACGGCGACGTGCTTCTGCACGGCCGCGAAGCTCATCGGGTACGCCTCGGCCAACTGCGACACCGACGCCTCGTCCACCAGGCATCGCCGCACGATGTCCCGCCGTGTCGTGTCGGCCAGCGCATGAAGCAGTCGGTCGACCACTTCTTCATCTACAACCATTTGGTTGTACGTTAGGCCGATAGCACCATCGGTCAAGGTGCGGCGCAGTTACAGCCGGACGATGCCGTTCGGGGTGCTGGAAGACGGCCGCGACGAGGCCGGGTTGGCCGTTGGGGCCGACCCAGGCGACGTCGAGGTCGTCGAGCAGGTGGTCGGCGGGGTGGCCGATCCAGTCGGTGACGCGGTGCGGGTCGCCGGCGATCTCGAGGGCGGTCAGCTTGATGCCCTTGCCGCCGACCGACGGGTGCTGGCTGAGGTCGTCCCAGTGCACGAAGAACGGCAGTTGCGGGATCGGCCATCAGGCCCTCTCACGCCGATCTGCCGCCAGGTCAGGTTCACCCCGTCCGGCCGGTGCCGGTTGCCGGGCACGGCCTCCCGGCCGAGGCGCTTCTCCATCCGCTCCATGTCGCGGACCGCGACCACCCAGCCGAGCCAGCCGCCGCCGAGCTCCTTGCGGGCGCGGACCGCCTGACCGAACGGTGCCTTGTCGGAGGCCGGGTGGTCGAGCACGTCGACGACCTCGATGTAGCGGTCGTTCTCCAGCGGCAGGATGTGGTTCACCGTGCCGAAGCGCGGGTGCACACCGCCGTCGACGAACTCCGCGCCGAGCAGCGCGGACAACCGCTCGATCGTCGCGTGGCAACCATCGGGACCGCACGCGTACGACAGATGATCCAGACGCATGCCAGTCATTCTGTCCTCACCTACCGACAGTCGCCGGATCGGGGGTGTCGTACGCCGCCTAAGCTCGGCGCATGCGCACGGTCGTCATCGGAGGCACAGGTCATATCGGCACTTACCTCGTCCCGGCGCTGGTGCGTCTCGGGCATGAGGTCACCGTGCTCAGTCGCGGCGAACGCTCGCCGTACCAGTCCGACAGTGCTTGGCGGAAGGTCGCAGCTGGTCCAGGTCGACCGGGCAGGCGGAGGAGGCCGCCGGGACCTTCGGGAAGCGGGTCGCCGACCTGAACCCGGATGTCGTGATCGACCTGATCTGCTTCACCGAGGACAGTGCGCGTCAGCTCGTCGAGGCGGTGGAGGGAAAGATCCAGCATCTGCTGCACTGCGGCACGATCTGGGTGCACGGTCCGAGCGTGACGGTCCCGACCCGGGAGGACGCACCGCGCAAGCCGTTCGGGGACTACGGCGTGCAGAAGGCGGCGATCGAGGCCTACCTGCTCGGCAAGGCTCGCCGCGATGGGCTTCCGGCCACGATCATTCACCCCGGTCACATCTGCGGTCCCGGCTGGACGCCGGTCAACCCGGCCGGCAACTTCGACCTCGGCGTCTTCGAGAAGCTTGCCCACGGCCATGACTTGCTGTTGCCGAACCTCGGTCTGGAGACGCTCAACCCGGTCCACGCCGCCGACGTCGCGGGCGTCTTCCTGGCGGCGATCGCGAGCCGCTCGACCGCGATCGGCGAGAGCTTCCACGCGGTCGCCGACTCTGCTGTGACGCTCCGTGGGTACGCCGAAGGCGTCGCGGACTGGTTCGGTCAGGAGCCGCAGCTGAACTTCATGCGCCTGGGACGAGTGGCGCCTGCCCGTCCCCGAGCAGGACACGGCGGCCACGTGGGACCACATCGCGCACAGCCCGAACTGCTCGATGGAGAAGGCCGATCGTCTGCTCGGCTTCCGGCCGCGCTACACCGCGCTCGAAGCCACCCTGGAAGCGATCGGCTGGCTCGTCGACAACGGGAAGATCACTGCTTAGACGCTGGGTGCGGCAGCAACGGCCGGGCCGCCTCCAGGTGCTGGCGGCAGAGGTCCGCGAGTACGTCGTAGGCCTTGACGCCCATCAGCGTCTGGAGCTCGACCTTGCTGGACTCGAAGACGGCCTCGACGCCGATGTGCGCCTCGGTGTTGCCGGTGCAGTACCAGTCCAGGTCGTGACCGCCCGGACCCCAGCCGCGCCGGTCGTACTCGCCGATCCCGACCTCCGTGTACGACGTACCGTCCGGGCGCTCGACCTCGCGGAAGGTGCGGCGGATCGGCAGCTGCCAGCAGACGTCCGGCTTGGTCTCGACGAAGTGCACGCCGCTGCTTCAGCGCCAGCCCGTGCAGCGCGCAGCCGCCGCCACCGGGGAAGTCCGGCCGGTTCAGGAAGATGCAGGCGCCCTCCCAGACGCGGGTCTTGCGGTCGCCGTCGTCGTCGGTCTCGACCCAGCCGTTCTTCTGGCCCTCCTTGCGGAACTGCCAGTCGTCCTTGGTCAGCTGCTTGACGTACGCCTTGACCCGCTTCTCGTCGTCGGCGTCGGAGAAGTGCGCGCCGAGCGTGCAGCAGCCGTCGTTCGGTCGGCCCTTGTAGATGCCCTGGCAGCCACCGCCGAAGATGCAGGTCCAGTTGGACGTCAGCCAGGTCAGGTCGCAGCGGAAGACCTGGTCGGGGTCGTCGGGATCGATGAACTCGACACAGGCGCGGGGGAAATCGAGAGAAACCTCAGGCACCTGGAAAGCGTACGCGCATCAAGCCCGCAACTGTGAACGACGGCTCCGGAGCACGCCGGCAGCTCCGGGTAGTCCAGTAGCGTGAGGGTATGCGGCTCGGCGTACTCGACGTGGGATCCAACACCGTCCACCTGCTCGTGGTGGACGCACATCGTGGTGCCGCACCGCTGCCGGCGTACTCGCACAAGACCGAGCTGCGGCTGGCCGAGCACCTCGAGCAGGACGGCAAGATCGCCGAGTCCGGGGCCGACGGGCTGGTCGCGTTCGTCAAGGAGGCGGCCGAGCTGGCCGAGGACAAGGGCTGCGAGTCGGTGCTGGCGTTCGCCACCTCCGCGCTGCGGGAGGCGCCGAACGGCGAGAAGGTGCTGGACCGGGTCCGCACCGAGACCGACGTCGACCTGCAGGTGCTCGACCGGCGAGGACGAGGCCCGCCTGACCTTCCTGGCCGTACGGCGCTGGTTCGGCTGGTCGTCGGGCCGGCTGGCGGTGTTCGACATCGGCGGTGGCTCGCTGGAGATCGCGGCCGGGTCCGACGAGGAGCCGACGGTCGCGGTCTCCGTCCCGCTCGGGCGCCGGCCGGCTGACCCGCGAGTCGCTGACCGCCGACCCGCCGGACAAGGACGAGGTCCGGGCGCTGCGCAAGCGGATCCGGATCGAGATGGCCGCGGTGGCCGGCGACGTACTGCGGGCCGGCAAGCCGCAGCGTGCGGTCGCCACCAGCAAGACGTTCCGGTCGCTGGCCCGGATCTGCGGCGCGGCGCCGTCCGACGACGGTCCGTACGTGCCGCGCGCGCTGAACCGGGACGACCTGAGCCGACTGGATGCCGAGGCTGACCAAGATGTCCGCCGGCCGAGCGGGCCGACCTGCCCGGGGTGTCGGCCGGCCGGTCGCCGCAGCTGGTCGCCGGCGCGCTGGTCGCGGACGCGGTGATGGACCTGTTCGACCTGCCCGCGCTGGAGGTCTGTCCGTGGGCACTGCGCGAAGGCGTCATCCTGTCCCGGCTCGACCAGTTGCAACCCCGATGAACACCCCGCGAAGGCTCCACGATGACCACCAGCAAGACCGCGCGGATCGGCCTGTCCACCGCCTCCGTCTACCCCGAGTCGACCGCCAGCGGGTTCGAGCTGGCCTGCCCGGCTCGGGTACGACGGGGTCGAGGTGATGGTCGGCATCGACCCGCTGAGCACCCAGATCGACGCGATCCAGCGGCTGGTCGACTACCACCAGCTGCCGGTGCTGGCGATCCACGCGCCCTGCCTGCTGATCACCCAGCGGGTCTGGGGGACCGACCCGTGGGGCAAGCTCGAGCGCAGTGCCGAGGCCGCGAAGGATCTCGGCGCCGACGTGGTCGTCGTGCACCCGCCGTTCCGCTGGCAGCGGGACTACGCCCGCGGCTTCGTCGAGGGGATCGCCCGGCTCGAGGTGGAGACCGGGGTCATCTTCGCGGTCGAGAACATGTACCCGTGGCGCGCGCCGGGCAGGGGCCTGCAGGCGTACGCGCCGAGCTGGGACCCGACCGAGCAGAGACTACGCGCACACCACGCTCGACCTGTCGCACTCGTCGACCGCCGAGCAGGACTGTGTCGAGCTCGCCGCGACGATGGGCGCCACGCCTGACGCACGTCCACCTGACCGACGGCACCGGCTCGGCCAAGGACGAGCACCTGGTCCCGGGCCGCGGCACCCAGCGCGCCGCCGATCTGCTGGCCGGCCTGGCGAACCAGGACTTCCGCGGTCACATCATCATCGAGATCAACACCCGCCGCGCGACCAGCCGGTCCGAGCGCGAGGTCGACCTGGTCGAGTCGCTCGAGTTCACCCGCAAGCACTTCGTCCGCACCTCCGACGCCGTCCGTCCCGCCGGTCGGCCTTCGCCGTCACCCCCGACGGCGAGGTGTCGGAGCTGACCCGTGACCGACGCCGCGCGGCCCGTCCCGGGCGTCGCCCGGGTGGTCCCGGACACCCGCGGTGAGATCCTCGCGGGCGGCCCGGGAATCCTTTGCCGAGCAAGGGATTCGCGCCACCTCGATCCGCGGCGGTCGCCCGCGAGGCCGGCGTCGACGCGGCGCTGGTGCACCACTACTTCGACAGCAAGGACGAGCTGTTCATCGAGGCGATGGCGCTCCCGGTCGACCCGCGCCAGGTGGCCGCGACGCATCCTCGACGGCCCGCGCGACGAGCTCGGCCGGCGCATCGTCACCGTCTTCCTCGGCGTCTGGGAGTCGCCCGAGGGACAGCAGCGGATGAAGGCCATGCTTGCGCAGCGTGGTCACCAGCGACGAGGTCGCCCGGCTGATGCGCGAGGGCATCACCCAGATGATCATCGACCCGGTCTCGCAGGCCCTCGGACGTCCCCGACGCCCACCTCCGCGTCTCCCTGGTCGCGACCCAGCTGATCGGCGCTGGCGCTGGCCCGCTACCTGGTCGAGCTCGAGCCCGTCGCCTCCGCCGACGTCGCGACTCTGATCGACCGCATCGCCCCCGTCCTCCAGCACCACCTCACCGCCTGATGCAGCTCCCCACCGACCGCGAGATCCTCCTGCTGCACCGCGATGCCGCGCCCACGCGCGAAGCCTTCGAGTCGGTGTGGGTCCACTGCGCCCTGGTCTGCCAGGTCGCCGAGCAACTGTTCCGCCGGTCTCGATGTCGACAGCGACCTGGTCCGGGCCGGCGCCCTCCTGCACGATGTCGGTGTCTATCGCCTCTACGGGCCGACCGGCGAACTCGACGTAGTCGACTACGTCCGGCACGGCGTACTCGGCCATGAACTGCTGGACGACCTCGGCTTCCCGGACGAGATCTGCCGGTTCTGTGTCCCGGCACACCGGCGTCGGCATCACGCGGGACGACGTACTGCGCCAGTCGCTGCCCATCCCTGTCGACGACTACCTCCCGGCTCGCCGCCGAGGAGGAGCTGGTCATGTACGCCGACAAGTTCCACAGCAAGCGCACTCCGCCGGTGTTTCGTGACCGGTGACACCTATGCCGACGTCGGTCGGCCGTTGGGGCTGCGGACAAGGTGACGACGTTCGGCTGTGATGCGTGCAGCGGTACGGCGACCCGGACCTGGAGTCCGCTGAGCGAATCCGAGCCGGCTACCGCATCATCTGAAGCCGCTTGCCAAGGGCTGCGTCGCTGGCTAAATTCATCACATGATGAAAAACGCGGTGAGTTGCCGGGATGTCGTGGTGGTGCGCGGCGACCGGGAGGTCCTGCACGGGGTCGGGTTCGACCTCCGGGCCGGGACCGTGACGGGGCTGCTCGGGCCGTCCGGGTGCGGCAAGACGACGCTGATCCGGGCGATCGTCGGCCTCCAGGCCAAGGTCACCGGCGACGTCGCACGTGCTCGGTCTGCCCGCCGGTGCGCCCAAGCTGCGCGGCCGGATCGGGTACGTCACCCAGGAGCCCAGCGTGTACGGCGATCTGACCGTCACCGAGAACCTGCGCTTCTTCGCCGCCGTGCTCGGGCGTCGGCTCGGACGACGTGGACCGGGTGATCGACGCGGTCGACCTGCGTACGCACGCGGACGCCCGGGTGGACCGGCTGTCCGGCGGCCAGCGATCGCGGGCCTCGCTCGCCGCGGCCCTGCTCGGCAATCCGGAACTGCTCGTCCTCGACGAACCGACCGTCGGTCTGGACCCGGTGCTCCGGCGCGACCTGTGGAACCTCTTCCACCAGCTGGCCGACGCCGGCGCGACCCTGCTCGTCTCCAGCCACGTGATGGACGAGGCGAGCCGCTGCGACCGCCTGCTGCTGATGCGCGACGGCGACCTGCTCGCCGACGAGACCCCGCAAGCCCTGCTCGACTCGGTCGGTACCGACGACATCGAGCAGGCGTTCCTCACCCTGATCGACCGGAAGGCAGGTGCGCGATGACGCCCCGAGTGACCTTCGCCGTCGCGGCCCGGGTGCTCGCCCAGTTGCGCCGCGACCACCGCACGGTGGCGATGCTGATCGTGCTGCCGGCGCTGCTGGTCAGCCTGATGTGGTGGATGTTCACCGACTCGCCGACCACCTTCGACCGGATCGGCGGGCCGCTGCTGGCGGTGTTCCCGTCGATCATCATGTTCGTCGTCACCTCGGTGGCGACGCTGCGCGAACGCTCCACGCGGCACCCTGTCCCGGCTGTTCACGATGCCGATGGGCAAGCTCGACTTCCTGCTCGGCTACGCGTTGGCGTTCGCGCTGATCGCCGTCGTCCAGGCCGTCGTGGTCGTCTCGATCGCGCTCTACGCGCTGGACCTGGACATCCAGGGCGCCGCCTGGCAACTCGGCGTGGTCGCGGTCCTCGACGGCGTCCTCGGTACGGCGCTGGGCCTGTTCGCCAGCGCCTTCGCCGCCACCGAGTTCCAGGCGGTCCAGATGATGCCGGCCGTGATGATCCCGCAGATCCTGCTCTGCGGCCTGCTCGTCCCGCGCGACCAGCTCCCCGACGTACTGCACGCGGTCAGCGACGTGCTGCCGCTCTCCTACGCCGTCGACGCCGTCACGCGGGGTTGCCGCAGGGCAACGGATTCGGCGTCGGGCGCGGGCGGCGACGCCCTGATCGTGACTGGCCTTCATCCTGGCTGCGCTGGGCCTGCGGCGCAGCCACCCTCAGGCGCCGTACGGCGTAGTCGGCTGGCGCGCGTGGCTCGCGTGCGCCAGACCAAGCAGCGCCTGCGCGCACTTCCACGTCGGGTGGTTCTGAGGGGACTCGCGCGCGCCAGACCAACCAGCCCCAGCGCGCATTTGCACGTCGGGTGGTTCTGAGGGACTCGCGCGTCAGACCGAGCAGCCGCCGCTTCGACGTCGCGTGGGGCGGCTGTAACTCACTGCGTGTGGGCAACGCCCGCTTCTGCGTCGCGCGGGCCGGCAGCCACCCATTCCTTCGCATGTGGCAGCGGCCGACCGATCGACCGGACCGCGATCCCTCCGACCGTGATCCGGGAGCGCCGTCGGCAAGCCCTCTGCTCTGTCGTGTGGATGTCGACGTGATCCGGGAGCGCCGTCGGCAAGCCCTCTGCTCTGTCGTGTGGATGTCGACGTGATCCGGGAGCGCGTCGGCAAGCTCCTGCTCTGTCGTGTGCATGCCGACGTGATCCGGGAGCGCCGTCGGCAAGCCCTCTGCCCTGTCGTGTGCATGTCGATTGCTGCAAGCAGCCATTGTCCTGTGATTGCGGTGGCCCGGTTCAGCAAGCGGTCCCCTCGAGTCCGCGTGGGCCAACGCCGATGGCGACGGCAATGGCTTCGAGACGGTGCGTAGGTCGCCTGCTTGCTCTCCTGCGCCCAATCACTGCAGACCTCAGCCCGCCATCACTCTGATCGACCATTCAGGCAATCACCACCCTCACCGACACCCTCACAGTCCGGGCCGACGATCCGGGGCATGCGCCGCGCCAGCGTGTTCGTTGGCCGCCGTCTGCCTGGCAGCAGCGAGCTCCGCCCCCGCTGGAGGTGGGATGCATGCCTGCGGTTGGGATGGCTGGGGCGTGACGTGACGGCTGCTACCAGCATCGGCTGTGCCTTCGAGTGTGATGTTTCCCGTTGTGGATAAGGGCTTTCGAGGTCCTGCCGGATTTGCTCCCGGCCAGTGTCGGTGGATAGAATCGAACACATGTTCGAGGGAGATCTGACGACGCTGTCGACCGCCGACCTGCTGGAGTCGGCCGCCGACCACGACGCCGAGGCCAAGCGGATCGACGCCCGGCGGCTCGAACACGCCCAGGTCTACGCCGACCGGTTCCACCCCGTCGGTCTGCCCGACCCGCCCCGGCCGCCGCACCTGCGACGGCCGCGAACGCGCCGTCGTGCTCGGCGGCGAAGGCTGCCCCGAGATCGCCGAATTCGCGATCGCCGAGTTCGCGGTGATGCTCGGGATCTCCCCGCGGGTCGCCGCGGACTATCTCGGCCAGGCGTTGGCGTTGCGGCACCGGTTCCCGTTCACCTGGGCCCGGGTCCAGGCCGGCGAGGCGACACCGTGGAAGGCGCGGCAACTCGCCGCCGCCTGCCTGAAGCTGCCCGAGGACGCCGCCCGCGACGTCGACCAGCGGGTCGCGCAACTCCTGGACTCGATCACCCCGTACCGGCTGGACAAGATCATCGCGCGCCGCCAAGATCCACGCCGACCCCGACGGTGCCCGGGCCGAGGCCGAACAGAAGGCCCGCGAACGCGGCGTGTTCATCGGGCGCTCCGACGGCCACGGCAACAAGACGATCTACATCAAGGCCCCCGCCGGCGAGGTGATCCGCCACGACGCCACCATCGCCGCCATCGCCGACGCCCTGAAGACCTTCGGCGACACCCGCCCGGTGCAGCACCGGCGCGCGGACGCGGTCGGCATCATCGCCGACGCCCGCTACACCGAAGAACTCCTCACCCAAGCCCGCCACCACCGCCCACACCAGCCCAGCCACAGCTGCCGCCGCCTCGGATGCCACCGGCGCCCCGGACGCCACTGCCCCGGACAGCCACTGCGCCGGGCACCACCGCTCCGGGGACCACGGCTCCGGACACCGGGCAAGCCCGAGGCCGGCGACCATGGCCGTCACGCAACCAGCCGCAACACCAGCCCGACCCACGGTCCGATCGACCACCCGACCCGAGCCGACCACCCCACCGCCACCACCCAGCCCGGCGCCTCCGCTGCGCGACGCGCCGCCGCCAACCCTGGCACGGGATCCGGTTCCTGGCGGGGCGACGAGGACCTGCTCGACGCCCCAGCCAGCGGCCCGGCCAGTGACTGGGCCAGTGAGTGCGACGGCCCAGCCAATGAGTGGGACGAGCCCGGCCCGGACGACGAGGCCGACCGCGACGCACCCCACCCCAGCACCAGCGACCTTCCCGACCCGCTCGACACCCCAGACACCGTGCCGATCGAATCCTTCGACCCGTTCGATCCCGCCCTGCGCAGCGACCCCGACGACGGCGAACCGCTGGACGCCGCCGCCCAGCGCGCCCTGCACGCGCGCCTGGCCCGGATCAGACACGACGCCTACACCAACCCCACCAGTCCACCCGGCACCAACGACATTGCAGGCGGCACCCACACCGGCGGCGGGCGGCTACGTCCGGGGCAGACCGAGATCTACGTCCATCTCACCGACCACACCCTGGCCACCGGCACCGGCGTGCTCCGGGTCGAAGGCCTCGGTCCACTGCTGGCCGACCAGTTGGCCGAACTGGTCGGCCATGGGCCGTACACGGTGAAGCCGGTCATCGACTTGCACGACGCGGTCAGTGTCGACGCCTACGAGATCCCCGACCGGATCCGCGAACGGGTCAAGCTCATCCATCCGGTCGAGGTGTTCCCGTTCGGCAGCCAAGAGACCCGCCGCAGCATGGATCTGGACCACGTCGAGCCCTACGACCCGCTCGGTCCACCCGGCCAGACCAGCACTCGAGAACCTCGCGCCCCTGGGTCGGTTCGGCCACCGGGTGAAGACCCACGCCCGCGGCTGGAACGTCCGCCGCTTCGACCCCAAGACGCTGGAATGGACCACACCCCACGGCTTCACCTTCCACGTCGACCCCACCGGCACCCACCGATTACTCAAACCCACAGACCCCGGTGCTCGCGATCAATGATGAGATCGCTCGTGAACTCAAGACACGTCATTCACGAGCGCATCCATGATCGGTTCGTCGGTGAACTGTCCGACGATGTACCAACCCCATCGCAGGTGCATCGAACGCGCATTTCCGGCTCTTCACAGACGAGGGTGTAGTCGCGGCCTGAAGCCGTCGGTTTCGAGCAGGGACATGGCGATGTAGTTGGTGAGGCTGCGGAATCCGAGAGCGGAGCCGCGTAGGTGTTCGAGTCGTCGGTTAATCGCTTCGGTGGGTCCGTTGCTGGTGCCTGGGCGGTCGGATCAGGCGAGCACGTCGTCGGCGCGCTTCTTCAGTGTCCGGCCGAGCGTGACGAGCTCGGTGAGGGCAGTCCGACGCCGGCGCTGAGGGAGTCGATCAGCTTGTCCATCAATTCCTTGCCAAGCGTGCGGTCAGGTTCGCGGTAGGCGGCGATCATCGGCTGGTATATCCCCCGGGGTCGCCTCGACTTCGACGTGCGTGTCGCCGTGGCTCTCGGCGTCGAACAGGTCGGCGAGGTGGTCCTTCTGCTTGTCGGTGAGTAGGTCGGCGCCGGTTTGCAGGGTCCGCCGTGCCCGGTAGAGCGGGTCGTCCTTGCGGCGCCACACGTCCCCGCAGCCGCCGCACCGGTAACGGCGGATCGTGACCAGCAGCGTTGTGGACGGCACCCGAACGGCTCAGGAGCAAGGCGCCTGGTCATGGTGTCCCGCACGCGATCCCTCCGGCCCGCAGCGCCGGCACCACTGGTCAGGTTCAACGACACGGCAGGCGAGGACGGCACGGTCGGGGTCGTGTCGTTGGGCGGTGACATCGAGTCCGAGTTCGTCGAGTCGGCAGAACGGGGTCAGCTCAGCGGAGGCGTCGCCTGCGCCGACCGTAGCGTCGGGCACGCAGAGGTCTTCCGGATGGGCGGCGTAGGAACCTCCATCCTCGGGAGACCTCGACCGCTATCCGGCTCTCAACGCGATCAACCACGACCTCCCGGCTCGACGTCACCCCAAGTGTGAAGAGCCGGACAGGTGATCACCCGGGTAGACAAACGTCGCCCGGATTCTCGAGCCTCGGGCGCAACCGGGGTCTTCGGGGGCTGGTGATCGTCGGTGGCGTTCGGCCTGTCAGGCGCGGTCGTGGAGAGTGACCTGGTAGCCGTCGGGGTCGGCGAAGGTGAATGTCCGACCGAAGGGGCCGTCGATCGGTGCGGAGACGATGGTGTGACCGTCGGCGACGAGAGCATCGTGAATGGCCTGGACGTCTGTGGCGTGGAGCCAGATCGCGGCACCGATGCCGGGCTGAGCAACGGATGCGAGATCGGTGCCGGGAACGACGTCGCGGAGTGCGAACGCGATCGGCTTCGTCTCGAAGACGACGGCGTGCGGAGGTCCGGCCTGCGAGCGGACGAGGCCGAGGTACTGCTCGTAGAACGCCTGCGAAGCGTCGAGGTCGCGCGCTTGGAGCGAGATGAAGTCGGGGCCGGTGGCGGGCATGATGGTGCTCCTTCCGTTCGTGTCAGTTTTCTGACACAGGTCAATCTATGTCAGAATGCTGACATGAGTCAAGACGGTGTCGGCGTCGACCTGGAGACGTCACTGGGCTACCTGCTGAAAGAGGCGTCGAGCGCGCTCCGCGCAGCCATGGAGGAGGTGCTGCGGCCGCTCGGGATGAGCGTGACGCACTACTCCTGCCTCGAGCTGCTGGCTCAACGACCGGGCTTGTCGAACTCCGAGCTCGCGCGGGGCGCGTTCGTGACACGGCAGTCGATGAACGTGCTGCTCCAGGCCCTGGAACGAGACGGCTACGTGACCAGGCCTGCGGAGGCACCCGTCGGGAAGGTTCTTCCCACGCGGCTCACGCCTCGCGGCCGACGGAGCCTCGAGAAGGCGACCGTAGCGGTCCGGTCCGTCGAGGTCAGAATGCTGGCCGGCATGACCGAGACCGAGCAGTCGGGCGCGTTCCGGATCCTGCAGAGCATGATCCATTCCCTGCGCGATGGCAACGACGGTGCATAGCTCGTTCCCCGTCGCTCCCGGACAGGAGGTTGCTGCCAGCGTGGCGAAAGGCTCGGGGCCGCTGGATAGGAGTTGGTTAATGAGCCTCGACCGAAACCACGACGTCGCAACTCGCCATCCACGTCAAGCTCGATCACCGCGAACTTCGCCACATCGAGGATGGCGGTGGCGGCAGTTCGATGGCCGACCACCACTTACCGGGTCGGATCCGCAGACCGAGGCTGAACCCGATCAGGCGATCTTCGATGCGCAGTGAATCCAACTCGAAGCCGTCGCGCTCACGCTGCGAGGTTGTGCGTTCGACGAGTGCGCCATGCCCATACATCGGACCTGATGCTCGGGCTGACGAAGACGGGGACCAACCTGATCGGCATCGTCAAGCATCTGACTGGACTCACGTACGGCTATCTGTGCTCAGCGTTCGGGGCGTATCGCGAGCCGGCCCAGGAAGTTCGACGAAGAACTCCTGCACAGCCTGGACAGGCGTGAGGCTATCCGGCGAGGTGGGAGACGTTGTGCCAGGCGGGGTCGGGTTCGGCGGTGAGGGTGATCTTGCCGTGGGGCCAGCCGGTGGTGGCGGCTTGGAGTTGGGCGGCGGCGGGGGTGGTGCCGTCGGTGTAGTAGTGCAGGACGCGGGTGCCGGCCGAGGTTTCGTGGGCGAGGAGGTTGCCGGAGCCGCCGAGGCGGTCGGTGAGGTGGTCCTCGAAGCGGCGGAGTTCGTCGAGCATCTCGGATTCGGGCAGGCCGTCGTCGCGCACCACGGGGTAGCCGATCGAGACGGCGACGTGGGTGTCGAGGTGTGGGCGGCGGATCGAGCGCAGCGGGTACTCCGCGGTCGCGATCAGCCGCTGGCCGTCGCGCGTACCCTCGAGCATCTTCCACGCCGGGCTGCCGTCCTCGAGCGTGTGCTCGGCCGCGAACCCGGCCACCGCAGGCAGCAGTGACTCGATCGCCAACGCGTCCTCCGGCGGAGCGGTGAGCGTCTCGATCGCGCCGACCCAGGTCTCCACCATCTCCTCGCCGAGCACCAGGTCGAGGATCAGGAACGTCACCCTCCGCTGTACGTCGATCGGCAGGTCGTCAAAGACAGGATGGTGTACGCCGACATGGATCGACGCGGCATCGGGCTCGACCGACACGACCGCCTCGTCGACCGGGATCGGGGGCAACCCGTCGAACCGGATCGTGAACGCAGGCCCGGGCCGGCGCAGGTCGGCGTACTCCCAGGTCTGGTCGGATGGCGGCGCGGCGCGCAGCCAGCGGCGGGCGACGGCCCGGCGCTCCGGGTTCACCGGCGGCGGTCACGATGAGCACGTGCTCGGCGTGCAGGCCCGGGCCGAGCTCCCACTCGAGGTCGGGGTGGATCCGCGCGATCAGGTCGGTCAGCACCGGACTCGTCTCGGTCGGCTGCGTCCGGGCGATCGCGTCGGCCACCAGCGTCGCGCCGGTCCCGGTCCACCACGACCAGAATGCGCCGATCGGATCGGCCTCCACGAGGGTCCGCTTGCGACGCTTGAAGATGGGCATGCCCGCATCCTCTCCTGACCATCAGGGTGCGAGCATCGGACCAGTCAGCCTGCTGGTGTGGTCCCGGACACACGATTCGCGAGCGTCTGGTTCAGCCGCGTAGCCTGCAGACACCACTGGCATATGGGGCCGGGTGGTGATGAGGAGGAACACGTAGTGCTTCGGCGAATCCTGCTGGGCATGTCCCGCAGCCCCCAGATCAAGAAGGCCGTGTCGTCGCTCCCGGTGTCCAGTGGCATCGTCGCACGGTTCGTCGCCGGCGAGACCGCTCCGGAGGCCGTGCTGGCCACCGAGAAGCTGGTCAGCAACGGCCTGAACGTCTCCCTCGATCACCTCGGTGAGGACGTCACCGACCTGGCCGCCGCGACCGCGACCGCTGACGCGTACCTCGAGCGTGCTCCGCCAGCTCTCCGACGCCGGCCTGACCAAGAACGCCGAGGTCTCGGTCAAGCTGTCCGCGGTCGGCCAGGCGCTGCCCGGCGACGGCGAGAAGATCGCGCTGGAGAACGCCCGGACGCATCTGCCTCGCGGCCCGCAACGCCGGTACGACGGTGACCCTCGACATGGAGGACCACACCACCACCGACTCCACGCTGGGCATCCTGCGCGAGCTGCGCCAGGACTTCCCGGAGACCGGCGCGGTGCTCCAGGCCTACCTGCGCCGGACCGAGGGCGACTGCCGCGACCTGGCCCACGCCGGGTCCCGGGTCCGCCTCTGCAAGGGGGCGTACAAGGAGCCGGAGTCGGTCGCGTTCCAGGACAAGCGTCAGGTGGACAAGGCGTACGTCCGGGCGATGAAGGTGCTGATGAACGGCACCGGCTACCCGATGATCGCCACGCACGACCCGCGGCTGATCGCGATCGCCGGCGCCCTCGCGGACCGCGCCAACCGCCAGCCGGGCAGCTACGAGTACCAGATGCTCTACGGCATCCGTCCCGAGGAGCAGCTCCGGCTGGCCGGCGCTGGGGCACACGATGCGCATCTACATCCCGTACGGCGAGGACTGGTACGGCTACCTGGTCCGCCGCCTGGCCGAGCGCCCGGCCAACCTCCAGTTCTTCGCCAGGTCGCTGATCAGCAAGAAGTAGTGTGTCGGGCATGACTAGTCGGGTGGCCATTCTCGGGGCCGGTGTGATGGGGGAGACGTTGCTGTCCGGGCTGATTCGGGCCGGGCGGCGACCGGAGGAACTCCTGATCACCGAACGCCGGGAGGAGCGTGCCGCCGAGTTGCGCGAGCGGTACGGCGTCGACGTCGTGTCCAATGTGGACGCGGCGGCGAAGGCGGACACCCTGGTTCTGGTCGTGAAGCCGCAGGACATGCCGGATCTGCTCGCCGAGATCGCCCCGGCGGTCCGATCCTCACAGACCGTGGTCTCGCTGGCCGCGGGCATCACCACCGGGTTCATCGAGTCCCGGCTGCCTGAGGGTGTGGCCGTCGTACGGGTCATGCCGAACACGCCGGCCCTGGTCGACGAGGGGATGGCCGCGATCTCCCGCGGTGCGCACTGCGACGAGAGCCACCTCGAACTGGCGGAGGGCCTGCTGGCCGCGACCGGCCGGGTCATCCGGGTGCCGGAGAAGCAGCAGGACGCGGTGACGGCGATCTCGGGGTCCGGTCCGGCGTACATCTTCTTCGTGGTCGAGTCGATGATCGAGGCCGGCGTCCACATGGGCCTGCCGCGCAGTACCGCGACGGATCTCGTCGTCCAGACCGTGGTCGGCTCGGCGAAGCTGCTGCGGGAAACCGGTGAGCACCCGACCGTGCTGCGCGAGCGGGTGACGTCACCGGGCGGTACGACGGCCGCCGCCATCCGGGAGCTGGAGGACCACAAGGTCCGCGCCGCGTTCCTGTCCGCGATCGAGGCGGCCCGCAACCGCTCCCGCGCACTCGCCGCCGAATAACACCTGTCCCTCGACTGGCGTTATTGTTATCGCCGCAGTTTCCTGCCGTGTTCGAGGGATGAGTCGACTATGGTCCCGCCCATGGGTAATCGTTCGGTCGATCCGGCCGCCGCGCCTGCGCAGCAGCAGCGGGACGTGCCACAGCTGCCGTGGCAGGTGCCGCTGGACCGCGCGCCCTGGTGGGCCTGGGCGTTGTTCGTCGCCCCGTTCATCGTCGTACCGGCGCTGAACTCGTGGCTCTGGATGGGTGCCCGCGACATGCTCGCGGTCGGCCTGCTGACGATCATCGGCGCCTCCGTCGTCCGCGTTGCCGGCGGTGTGGTGCTCTACCGAGTGGTGCTGACCCCCACCGCCCTCAAAGCCCGCACCAGCATGCTGATCCGCAGCCTCGCCTGGCAGGACGTCGACAAGATCGAGATCGGCGACGACAACGTCGTACTGACCCGCGGCCAGGACGAGAGCGAGATCAACGGCATCCCGAAGGACCGCACTGCCGAGGTCGGCGCGGTGATGGAAGCCATCCGTCGCCAGGCCGCCGACAATCCGGTACGTCGCCACCGGCCGCGCCCCGGCATCGGAGCCCTGCTCGTCCTCGCCTACTTGATCCTCTCGGTCGGCGCGTTCCTGCTCCGCTGGCACATCGTCGTCTGACTATGCGGTCCACGGTCCTTCACCCATGACCCGGTCCACGGTGATCCGGGCGATCATGCCGGTGTCCCAGATGCCTTCACCGAAAGGGAATTCGGGTACGCCGAGGTAGCGTTGCGACTCGCGGTCCATCAGCGCCTTGTAGTCCGCGGGAATCCCCGGTCCTTCGAGCTTCGCCGTGCCGCGGATCGCCAGGTACTGCGTGATGCCACGAGCGCTGACACGGTCGTCCTGGACCAGCAGCGTGACGCGCGGATCGCGAACAAGGTTGCGGGTCTTGCGATGCGGTTGCTGGATGCCGATCAGGATCTCGTCCCCGTCGCGCTCGACCCAGACCAGGGAGGCCTGCGGTGAGCCGTCGGGGTCGAGGGTGATGATCGTGAAGTCCTTGGGCTCGGTGAAGAGCCGGTGGGCGCTTTCGGGGAGAGCGTTCATGCAGCAGACAGTAGGCACCGCCGTGGGAACCTCTGGGTACCCTGACGGCCGTGGATGGTTTGGATCCCGGCAACATCTTCCTCGCCGATTGCCCGGCCCGGCTCGCGGTCGAGGTGATCGCGGACAAGTGGGCTGTGGTCGTCCTGTGGGGCCTGAACGAAGGACCGCGGCGGCACTCGGAGCTGATCACGCTGATCGGCGGTATCTCGAAGAAGATGCTCACCCAGACCCTGCGGAGGCTGCAGGCGAACGGCCTGGTCGACCGGCAGGACTTCGGCGGCGTCCCGCCCCGCGTCGAGTACGAGCTGACCGACCTCGGCCGGACCCTGATGGGGCCGATCCGGATGCTCACCATGTGGGCGGAGGAGAACGGCGAGGCGGTGCTCGCGGCCCAGGAGGGAGGATGACGTCATGGACTTTTCTTTGTGGCCCGCTGCCTCCCGGACCTGGTCGGAAGTGCTCGAAGGAGCCGAGTACGCCGAACGCACCGGATGGCATGGGGTCTGGATAGCAGATCACTTCATGCAGAACGGCGACGACCTGTCCGTTCCGGTCAACGAGGCGCTCGCCCTGATCGCCGGCCTCGTCGCCCGGACCGAGCGGGTCCGGGTCGGCACGATGGTGCTGGGCAACACCTATCGGCATCCCGCTGTCGTCGCGAACGCGGCGGCGACGATCGACCAGATGAGCAGCGGCCGGTTCGTCCTCGGGATCGGGGCCGGCTGGCAGGTGAACGAGCACGAGGTCTACGGCATCGAGCTGCCGCCGGTGCCGCGAGCGGCTGGCCCGGTTCGAGGAGGCCTGCCAGGTGATCAAGGGCCTGCTCACCCAGGATCGGACGACCTTCGACGGCACGTACTACCAGTTGACTGATGCTCCGCTGGAACCGAAGCCGGCCCACCTGCCGATCCTGATCGGCGCCGCCGGCGAAAAGGTTGCCCTCGGCATCGTTGCGAAGTACGCCGACGAGTGGAACCACTGGGGCCGCCCGGATCTCGCCGCCCACAAGGGCGCGGTCTTCGCCGAGCACTGCGAGAAGCTCGGCCGCGACCCGAAGACGGTCCGCCGGTCCGCGCAGACGATGCTGGAGGTCGTCGTACCGGGTGACACCGAGGCGGCCGAGCGGAAGGAACGGCTCGAGAGCCGTGGCGGACACGTGATCATGGGGTCGGCCGCAGGAGGTGCTCGACGTGGTCGCGCAGTACCCGGCGGCCGGGATCGACGAACTGCTCGTGCCGGACACCTTCCTCGGCTCCGGCAATCGGCGCTTCGACGCGCTGGAACGCCTCCGCGAAGAGGTTTTCGCCAAGATCTAAAGGGACAGCGTGGCGACCACGGGCCAGTGGTCGCTGGGCAGCCGTCCGCCCGGGCGGTGATGCGAGACGGCCGCGTCGATCACGGTCCACGTCTTGGTGACCAGGATGTGGTCGATGCGGTCGTCGTCCACCGCACCGGTGAAGTCGTTCCAGCTGCCACCGGCTTCGATCGGTACGACGAGCCGCAGCCCGGCCTCGATCAACGTCTTCAGCGGCGGGGAGTCCGGCGTCGCGTTCAGATCGCCCATCACGATCCACGGCAGGTCGCCGGCGGTCCAGCGCGCGATCAGCCGCGACGACTGCAGTTGGGCCACCTCCCCCGCGTGGTCGTAGTGCGTGTTCGCGACTCCGATCGTCGTACCGTTGCGGTGCCGTAGCCAGACCAGGGTCGCGATCCGGGTCAGGTCCGCGTCCCAGCCGACCGAACCCGGCGTACCGGGGTCGTCGGACAGCCAGCGGGTCTCGTGCCGGTCGACCTCGCCACTCGCCCGGCCGGACCATGACGACCGAATGCTCACCGGCGTTCATTCCGTCGTCCCGGCCGACACCGACGATCTCGTGCCGCGGGAAACGCCAGCGCAGATAGTCGAGCTGGTCGGGCAGCACTTCCTGCAGCCCGACCACGTCCGCGTCCAGGTGCTCGATCGCCGCCACCGTCGCGTTCCGCCGGACCGGCCAGGCGTTGTCGCCGTCGGGTGCGGAGGAGTTGCGGATGTTGAACGTGGCACGGCGCGAATCTTCATGGCGGCCGATCCTGCCAAACCCATCGCCCGCACCGCCGCCTCGGAGTCGCGGCGCGCTCGCCTCGATCGCCCGATCCCGGCCCTGCGCCAGCAGGCCGTCGATCGCCCCCGGATCGGTCGCCAGCCGCGCGTACTCCTTCTGCAGCGGCTCGATCACCGCCAGCACCGCGTCGGCGACGTCCTGCTTCAACTGCGCCGTACGACGAGTACGCGTCCGCCAGCCGGACCGGATCGCCGTCGGTGCAGGCGGCCAGGATCTCGAGCAGGTTGGTGACCCCGGGCTTGGCCGCCTCGTCGTGCCGGACCTCGTTCGTCCGAGTCGGTCACGGCCCGCATGACCTGCCGGCGGATCACGTCCGGCGGGTCGAGCAGCCGGATCGTCCCGATCGCGTCGTCGGCGTCGGACTTGCTCATCTTGGCGGTCCGGATTGGACAGATCCTTGATCCGGGTCGCCAGCGCCGCCTTGGCCAGTTGCGGGTACGACGAACGTCTCGCCGTACTCGCGGTTGAACCGGATCGCGACGTCGCGGGCCAGCTCGACGTGCTGGTCCTGGTCACCACCGACCGGGACCCGGTCCGCGCCGTACAGCAGGATGTCGGCGGCCATCAGGCACGGATAGGTGAACAGCGAGGCCCGGGTCATCGGTCGGCCGCGGCCCTTCTCCTTGTACTGGATCATCCGGGACAGTTCCCCGACGTACGACGTACATTCCAGCAAATAGGCGAGCTGGGCGTGCGCCGGTACGTCGGACTGGACGAACACGGTGCCCGGTGGAATTCCGGCCGCGAGCATCAGCGTCGCGCATCTCCCGGGTGAATGCCGCGAGCCGGCGCGGATCGTGTTTGGTCGTCATCGCGTGCAGGTTCGCGACGAAGTAGAACCCGCTCGGGGTCGGTGAACCGGCGCAACGCGCCGAGATGGTTGCCCAGCGTCAGACGGCCGGACGGGGTGATGCCGGAGAGCGAGGTCATGATGAATGCCCTTTCGGTGTGTGAATGCCCCACCGAGGACATGGAAAAGGCCGCCTCGGCGAGGCGGCCTCTTGGATGCGCGTGAACGCCGGGGACCGCCCTAGACGGCCCACCACAGCTGCAAGTTCGTGTTCACGCACTGTACTGTAGCTCATCGAGGCGCTACCAGGGTCTGGACGATCAGCTCGTTGCGGGCGTCCTGACCGAGCGGTACCGAGGGGTGTACGCCGTCGCGGAGGTAGTTGGCCAGGCGGTACGGCTTGACCCAGAGCCACTCGGCCCAGCGGATGATCCGCAGGTTCGGGTACTTCTCCTGCGCGTCGTACAGCTGCATGTTGAGCCAGGATGCGTTGCGCTGGTCGGCGAGCTGCACAGCCGCGGTCTGGGCCGTGCGGACGACCTGGAGGTCGACCCAGAACAGCGTCCGGCTCTGGCCGACGATGCTCATCGCCCGGTCGATCTGCGCCGCGAACTTCGGCGGATCGAAGATGTCGTTCGACCCGCTCGCCATCAGGATCCGCCGCGGCAGGCCGTACGTCGTCGCCCACTGCTGCAGCGCGTCGACCGCGCCGGAGGTGGGGCGGCTGGCCCAGTTGTGCACGGCCATCTGGCTGCCGTCGCGGCCCAGCAGCCGGGTCGCCAGGGCTTTTCCGTCCTGGATGGAGATGCTGTCGCCGAACATGTAGACACCGTTGGTGCCGACGGCGCGCTTGATCTGCGTCGTGGTCGAGATGGCCCGGGTCCCGTTCGTCCAGGAGCCGAGCGTGCCGGAGCCGTACAGGCCGCCGCTGGAGCTGGTGGTGGCCGTCGCAGGCGCGGACGAGGCGGCCACGGTCGACGCGGCCACGACCGCACCGGCCGTAAAGATCTGCCGTCGATTGGGTTTCATTGAGCTCAAGCGCTTCCTCACGGGAAAGAACTGTGCGGGCTGAGTACCGATCCGCGCAAGTCGGTACAATACAGGACTAGACCGCCTGGGTCACCCTCTGCGACCAGATCACTGCTTCATTTTGCAGGTCCCCGCGAATCCTGTAACGCCTCGCAGTCCTTGAGCGATGAAGCACCTGTCGGACCAGTTGTCACACCGGGTCGGCGCGGCTCTGGAGGGGTGCCGCGCCGCCCGTGTCCGTCAGTGCGGTGATCAGCGGGCCTGCCACCGCCATCACCTCTTCAGGCGCCGCGTCCAGCCCGTCCAACCTGACCAGGTGCCGCCCGATCACGAGCCCGAGTGTCAAGGCCCCGATCACGCCGGCCCGCAGTACGGCGTCCTCCCCGGGCAACTGCTCCGCCACCTGACGCTGCTGCGCTGTGATCGCGGCCCGCACCTCCTCGGCCGCCTCGGGATGACTGAACATCGCCCGCAACGCGGCCAGCGCCGCCGTCGGTTCGTCGGTCAACTTCTCCGACAGTGCGTCGATCAGTTGTTCGGCGATCTCCTCGGGCGATCCTTCGATCGGCCCGTCCGCGGGAATGGCCGCGGCCTGGGCGAACAGCCGCTCCTTGGATCCGAAGTACCGCATCACCAGGCCGGGGTCGCTGCCGGCCGCGGTCGCGACCGCGCGGATCGTGGTCCGGTCGTACCCGTGCTCGCCGAACAACCGCCGCGCCGCCGTCAGGATCCGCGCCTCCGTCCGCCGCCGCTGCTCCACCCTCGTCGCCATGGGCTTCAGTCTACGCATGTTGACTCAAGCGCCTTGACCGGTCTACGGTTTCAGTCAACACACGTAGACCGAAATGAGGAGAGATGATCCAGGCGATCGTGCTGACCTTCCTGGCCGGCCTGATGGGGACGAACGGCATCCCGCACTTCGTCCAGGGCATCACCGCCCGCGAGTACCCGAACCTGACCGGCAACTCGCCGACCGACAACGCGGTCGGCGGTCTGGCGGCCTTCGCGATCGCCGGCGCGCTGACTGCCTGGGCTCACGTCGGCGACCATCCCCGAGCGGCTCTCATCGCCGCCGCGCTCGGTGTCGTGGTGATGGCCGTCTTCCATGCCCAGCGAGGCGCTTACCGAATGAGTGCCCGGTTCGGCAAACCAGTTCCCGAGGTCTGACGGTTAAGGTCGGAGCATGAACGAGCGGAGCGAGTTCATCATCAAGCGCAGCAGCAATGCTCGTCCGCGCCCGGAGCGAAGCGAGGACGCGGATGAGCGGTGAGGCGATGCTGGTCTTCGACGACGGACTGACGGCGTACGACTTCGGTCATGGGCATCCGATGAGTCCGATCCGGGTGGATCTGACGGTCCGGCTGGCCCGAGCGCGCTCGGCGTACTCGACCAGCTGAAGGTCGTGCCGGCGCCGATCGCCGACGACGCGCTGCTCGGGACCGTGCACACCGCCGAATACATCGCCGCGGTCAAGACGCGCCGGCGAGAATCCCGACGTGCCAGACCTGGTGCACGGCCTCGGCACCGACGACACCTACTGCTTCCCGCAGATGCATGAGGCGTCCGCGCACGTGGTCGGCGCCTCCGTCGAGGCGGCCCGGGCGGTCTGGGAGGGCGACGTTCTGCACGCCGCCAACATCGCCGGCGGCCTGCACCACGCGATGCCTCGCCGGGCCAGCGGTTTCTGCGTCTACAACGATCCGGCCATCGCGATCCAGTGGCTGCTCGACCACGGCGCCGAGCGAGTCGCGTACGTCGACGTCGACGTGCACCACGGCGACGGCGTACAGGCTGTGTTCTACGACGATCCGCGGGTGCTGACCGTGAGCCTGCACGAGTCGCCGACCACGCTCGTTCCCCGGCACCGGCAGCGCGGGGGAGACCGGCGGACCGGGCGCCGAAGGTACGGCGGTCAACGTCGCCGCTGCCGCCGGGGACGGGCGATGCCGGCTGGTTGCGGGCGTTCCACGCGATCGTGCCGGACGTGGTGAAGGCGTTCCGGCCGTCGGTGCTGGTGACGCAGCACGGGTGTGACTCGCACGTCGAGGATCCCGCTGGCCCACTTGACGAAAACGGTCGACGGACAGCGAGCGGCGTACCTGGCCCTGCATGACCTGGCGCACGAGGTCGCCGGCGGCAAGTGGGTCGCGACCGGCGGCGGTGGGTACGCGATCATCGACGTCGTACCGCGGGCCTGGACTCACCTGCTCGCGATCGTCGCGGGCAACCCGATCGACCCGTTGACGCCGGTGCCGGAGTCGTGGCGCGAGGAGGTCCGGATCCGGTTCGCGCGGGTCGCGCCGCTGCGGATGACGGACGGCCGGGACGCGTCGTACGTGGACTGGTCGACCGGCTACAACCCGGACACCTGGCTGGACCGCTCGATCAAGGCGACCCGCGACGCCAGCTTCCCGCTGCTGGGTCTGGATCCCTCGTACTGAGTACCGTTGAGTCACACGAGTCCCCCTCTTTCCCATTCGTACCAACAGCCACTACGCTCGTTGCATGCACGGACGGAGGTGCCGGAGGGGAAGCCGGCGCACGATCCGTGCTGGAAGTGCGGTGCGCAATGGCATCAAAGAAGTCCGGTGGTGAGCAGCCGCTCGCCGAGGTGAAGTTCCTGACCGTGGCGGAGGTCGCCACGGCCATGCGCGTGTCCAAGATGACGGTGTACCGCCTGGTGCACTCCGGTGAGCTGCCCGCGGTGCGGGTGGGTCGTTCGTTCCGGGTGTCTGAGGACGCCGTGCACGACTACCTCAAGGGCGCCTTCTTCCAGGCCGGATAACCACGAGAAGCGAAGCGGCCGGATCCCTCGGGACCGGCCGCTTCGTCATATCCGCGGCAGCTCACCGGCTGAAGGCGAATTCCAGCTGGGCCAGGATGCGGTCGGCGCCCTGCTGGACGCGGGTGATGAGCTCAGGACCGTGGCCGCCGGCCAAGACCCCGGCGCGGATCTCGGTGACGATCGCGCGCTGGACGCCGATGAGGGCGTTCGCGATCGCCCAGGCCTCCAGTCGATCGGAGCCTTCCGACTGCAGCAGGCCGGCCAGAGCGTCGGTGGTCGCGGCGACGATCTCGCGCTCGCGGGCTCGGAGCGACGGACTGCCGTCGACCACCCGGGCCGCGGTGGTGATGAGATCGACCGCGCCCGGGTCGGCGGTGTGGGCGACGTTCGCGATGGTGAAGCGGCGGAAGGCAGCGATGGCCGACTCGCCGGCCAGGCGCTCCCGGACCGCAGCCAGCGTCGTGGTCTGGAACTGTTCGAGTCCGCCGCCGAAGAACAGATCCTCCTTGGTCGGGAAGTAGTTGAACACCGTGGCCTCGGACACCTGCGCGGCCCGCGCGACCGCGACCACGGTGACCTCGTCGAACCCGTGTGCGACGAACAGCTCCCGCGCGGCCGCCGCGATCCGCTCGCGCGTCTCCCGCTTCTTCCGCGCCCGGAGACCCTCGTCGGCCACTGCCTTCACACGGTCAGGGTAGTGCGCTTAGAGTGGCTCTAAATATAGGGTGACCCTAAAATTCTGGAACGCCGGATGACTGGAGTGGCCGGATGAAGGTCAGCATGACGGTGACGGACCATGCCTGGACCGATGGCGTGGACGGCCTGCGGCGGATCGCGGGCATCGCGGACGAGGGCGGCATCGACACGATCTGGGTGCCGGATCATCTGTTCCAGGCGGATCCGACGAGTCACCCGCAGGCCGAGTTGTTCGAGGCCGTCAGCATGCTCGGGTTCCTGGCGGCGATCACGAGTCGGGCGCGGATCGGGATGCTGGTGTCGCCGGTGCCGTTCCGGCCGCCCGCCGTACAGGTGAAGGCGATCGCGACGCTGGATGCGTTCACCCGCGGGCGGGCCTGGTTCGGGGTCGGGATCGGGTGGGAAGGCGCAGAGGCGCGGGCGATGGGGATCCCGCTCGGGCCGACCAAGGCCCGGTTCGAGCAGTTGGAGGAGTTGCTGGACATCGCGGACCGCATGTTCGCCGGCGACAGTTCGCCGTACGAGGGCAAACACTTCCAGCTCGAGGGGCCGATCTGCAGCCCGCGGCCGGCCGAGCGTCCACCGGTGCTGATCGGTGGCACGGGGGAGCAGAAGACGTTGCGGATGGTGGCGCAGCGCGCGGACGCGTGCAACGTGTTCGACCTGCCTGATGGTGGTACGACGGTCCGCCACAAGCTCGACGTACTGCGTCAGCACTGCGAGGACAACGGTCGTGCGTACGACGAGATCGAGAAGACGCTGTCCACCCGGCTCACTCCGGCCGACACCGTCAGCAGTTTCGTCGACCGTTGCCGAGAGCAAGCAGCCTGGGGCATCGACCACGCTATCGTGATCCGCACCGGCCCGTGGACCCCGGAATCAGTCGAGATTCTTACTGCCGCGGTGCCCGAGGTCGCGGCACTCTGACTGCCGCGTAGGCGTCTTACGCTTCCTCACGCGGCTCGCGTAGCGCGGACGGCGAGTGTGTGGGGGACGCCGGCTTCGCCCGGTTCCTCGAAGTGCTCGAGCACGAGGCCGGTGCTGAGCACGGCGTTCAGGTACTCGGCCAAGGGGACGTGGCGCATGCCGACGCGGCGGCGGATGCCGTCGTCGCCCCACCACGGCGACTCGGCTGGTGCCAGCCGGCTCGCGGTAGCGTCGGGTGGATCAGCCGGCTGCCGTCCTCGTCCTAGACGACGTGCGGGCCGTTGAAGCACGGATGTACGCCGTAGCCGACCAGCACGCCGCCGGACGGAGCACGCGGGCCGCCTCCCGCAGGACCTGGCCGAAGTCGTCGACGTCGGTGGAGATCCACATCACCATCACGGTGTCGAACGACGCGTCGGCGAAAGGCAGGACGCCGGCGTCCGCGACCATCAAGCGGTCCGTCGGTCCGGGTCCGGGCCAGCCGGAGCTGGTCGGCGGAGTAGTCCACGCCGACGACGCTGCGGCCGCTCTCGCGGATGGTGTGGAAGTTGCGGCCGGTACCGCAGCCGATGTCCAGGCACGGGCCGGATCCGGGGCCGAGGAGGTCCAGCAGTCCGGGCTGATGCGGCTCGCGCGCCGATCACGAAACGTGCGTCGTACCAGTCGGCCAGACCGTTGTAGCGGGCGGTCATCGACCTGTCGCCAGTCGACGCCATCCCCAGGTCGATCACCAGCCTAGCCAAGCGCCTCGCTTAGGTCGGGACGGCTGACCTACGGGTAGGCTTTGCCGACGTTCTCTTTAAGTTTGGAAGGTCCACTGTGGGTTCGGTTATCAAGAAGCGCCGTAAGCGTATGGCGAAGAAGAAGCACCGCAAGCTGCTGAAGAAGACGCGGGTGCAGCGCCGCAAGCTCGGCAAGTAGCAGGTCCCGCCGCGTCGGCGACCGGCGCGGCGTCAGGTGGAGTTGCTGTCTGGCTGGGGGTACTCGTGGCACAGGTAGTGATGGTGACCGGCGTCTCGCGGGACGCCGGTGCTCGCTGTGCCCGCCGGCTGGCCGCCGATCCCGTCGATCGGCACCGTGATCGGCATCGACGTGGTGCCGCCACGGGCCGAGCTGGGCCGGGTCCGGTTCGTCCGGGCCGACATCCGCAACCCCGTCATCGCGAAGGTCATCGCCGGCGAGGACGTCGACACGGTCGTCCACACCGGCGTCGTGGCCACCCCTGGCAGCGCCGGCGGCCGGTCGTCGATGAAGGAGATCAACGTCATCGGCACCATGCAGTTGCTCGCCGCGTGCCAGAAGGCGCCCGGCGTGGCCAAGCTGGTGGTGAAGTCGTCGACCACCGTGTACGGCGCGGGTCCGCGCGACCCGGCGATGTTCACCGAGGAGATGGCGCCGCGGGCGATCCACCAGACCGGCCTGAGCAAGGACGCGGTCGAGGTCGAGGGGTACGTGCGCGGGTTCGCCCGGCGCCGGCCCGACGTCTGCGTCACCACCCTGCGGATGGCGAACTGGATCGGCCCGCAAGACCGACTCCCCGATCACCCGGTACTTCGCGATGCCGGTCATCCCGACCGTGTTCGGGTACGACGCCCGGCTGCAGTTCCTGCACGAGGACGACGGCGTCGAGGCGATCCACCACGCGACCGTGCAACGACCTCCCCGGCACCTTCAACCTGGCCGGCGACGGCGTGCTGTCGCTGTCCCAGGCGATCCGCCGGCTCGGACGTCCGGCCCTGCGGCTGCCCTCGTTCACCGCGGCCAGCACGGCGGCCGTCGTCCGCCGGGCGCGGCTCGCCGACTTCTCGCCGGACCAGATCACCTTCCTGACCTACGGGCGGGCGGTCGACACCACCCGGATGCGGACCGAGTTCGGCTTCGAGCCGGGTACACGACCGCGTCGCGCGTTCGACGACTTCCGCAGCTCGCTCGGCGCCCGGGCGCCGTCACCGCCGGCGTCGCGGCTGCTGTCGGCGGGCTGGGAGCGTTGCGTGGCTGACGCCGACGTCATCCCGATCGGTTCCGGCGGGCGCCCGGGCCGCGGCAGCGGACGCCGTACGACGCCGTCCGCCGCGGCCCGCGCACTCGCCGGGCCGGGCGCCGCCGCGGCTCGGTCGAAGAAGGCCGCACGCGCCGCCGAGAAGGCTGCCGGAGACCAGTCCGCGGGTCCGGGTTCGAACGCCGAGGTCGCGGATCCGGTCGTGGACCTGCCGTCGGACACCGGGTACCGCCGGCCGGTCGGGCTCGACTTCGCCGGGCTCGAGCGCTGGTCGCGGCAGCTGTTCGGCGCCGGACGGCGAGCGGCAAGGTCGCCGAGTTGCTGGCGTTCCTGCGCCGCCGGCTGACCGGGGAGTACGAGGTCGACGAGTTCGGCTACGACCCGGACCTGACCGACCAGGTGCTGCTGCCGGTGCTGCGCCCGCTGGCGGAGAAGTGGTTCCGGGTCGAGGTGCGCGGCGTCGAGAACATCCCCGACACCGGCAGCGCGCTGATCGTCGCGAACCACTCCGGCACGATGCCGCTGGACGGGCTGATCACCCAGCTGGTCGTCGCGGACCACGCCCACCGGCCGCTGCGCACGCTGGCGGCGGACCTGGTGTTCCAGACGCCGTTCGTCGGCGAGTTGGCGCGCAAGGGCGGCGCGACCCTGGCGAGCAACGACGACGCCGAGCGGCTGCTCGGCCAGGGCAACCTGGTCGGCGTCTGGCCGGAGGGCTTCAAGGGGCATCGGCAAGCCGTTCAGCGAGCGGTACAAGCTGCAGCGGTTCGGCCGGGGTGGTTTCGTCAGCGCGGCGATGCGGACCGGCGTACCGATCGTGCCGTGCTCGATCGTCGGCGCCGAGGAGATCTATCCGCTGGTCGGCAACATCGCGTCGCTGGCCCGGCTGGTGGGCGTGCCGTACATCCCGGTCACCCCGTTCTTCCCGCTGCTCGGACCGCTCGGCCTGATCCCGCTGCCGTCCAAGTGGCTGATCGAGTTCGGCGAGCCGATCCGCACCGACGACTTCGCCGACGGCGCCGCCGACGACCCGATGCTCGTCTTCAACGTCACCGACCAGGTCCGCGAAACCATCCAGCAGACCCTCTACACCCTGCTCATGCAACGCCGCAGCGTCTTCTTCTGACCACACTGTCTCGTCGCCGGCCCCGGACACGTTCTGGGGAGTGCGGACACATGGTGCGGTGTCCGAGGCCCCGATTTGGTGTCCGAGGTTCTCGTCGCCCACCGATCATGTTCAGCCGGCCGCCCGCATGCGAGGGGTTGTCCCCTCGGTTTGTGGGTTCTCCCTCGGCACACCAGGGGTTAACCGGCTCGTCTGACTAATGTGTGGATGGCCTGTCTGCCTGGGCCGGCGGGGGTGGTTCGGGTGCGTGACTGGGTTACGCCGAGGGGGCGGTGGTGTGCAGCTGGACAGGAGGTGTCTGTCCACGGGCGACGGTCCGGTGGCGTGCTCAGGCGTGCAAACGGCCGGCAGAACCCGGACCGGAGCCGACACCTCCTGTCCAGCTGCACCAATACCCGTCTCCACCGCACCCCGCCGGTGACCGGACTGATTCGACCGTCCGGTGGTTATGCGGTGCACGGCCCGCAACCGCGGACACCACCTGGGGACCTCGGACACCTGATGTCATGTCCAAGGTCCCCAGTCCCTGTCCGCGGACCCGGGAATCCCATCCATCAACACCCGCCATCGCGGCATCCGGACAGAGACCGCCCCGACGCCCGGTCGTCCGGCCGCGACCAGACGCCCGGCTCCCGCGACCAGCTCGCCCCGAGCCGACGCCCACCCAACACATCCAGCAGAAGAACCGGTTATCCCCGCGTGTGGTGGGTTCTCCCTTGGTACTAGCGCAGAGAACCCACCAGCCAAGCGGATACCCCCTCGAACGGCGGCGGGAGATTCAGGTGGGGCTGAGTTCCAGTTGGAGTTCGACGATCCAGTGCGTCTCGTCGTCGCCATCCGCCTCGAGGTAGTGCTCGCGCCAGCGCGGCGACTCGAGGACTTCGTGGTGGCCATTGGCTTCGGCCCACCGCGCGAGGGTTTGGTAGGCCGCGGCGATGCCCGCCATCGGGCCCTGGTGAATCGTCGAGGCCACCTCGGCCGCGGGAAGGGAGTAAGTCTCCAGGCCGGGTACTGAATCACTGGGAACGGCATAGCCGGCCGTGACGTGGACCCCGGCCTTGTCGGAGATCGACACGTAATGGGCCACAGGTGCCGTCCGATCCGCCGTCACGGCTTCCATCCGGTCGATCACCTGGCCGAACAACGACTGGACGACGGCGCCGGTGCTCTCGCGACTGGCGTCGTCGGCGGTCGCCGAGAGGGCTGCGAGGGTCAGAGCGTCGACCTGCTTGGTTTCGATCTGTGTAGTCACCTGGGTCTCCTGTTCGATCAATCGGAGACGCGCCGTCACCCGGTCGAGGGCGTGCCGGTCGTGCCGCACCCGGCGTTCGAACTCGGCCTGCCGCAGGCGCAGCATGCCGTGCAGTTGGGCCGGATCCACGCCTTCGCTGAGCAGCACGCCGACCTCGTCCAGGCTGAAACCGAGCCCCTTGAGGGCGACCAGCCGGTTGAGCACGGGCAACTGCGCCACGTCGTACGAGCGTCGTCCGCTGAACGGGTCGACGTCGGCGGGCTTGAGTACGCCGATGGCGTCGTAGTGCCGCAACATGCGCGTCGACACGCCGCCGAGGCGAGCGAATTCTCCGATGTTCACCATGACCCCCACACTGTCCGGGTTCACACTGTGTCAACTGCAACAGGAAGGCCCGGCGCAGGGTGTGCGCCGGGCCTTCCTGGTGTCTGGGTCTACTTCCAGGGTGGAAACAGGGTCTGGAGGACACCGGGGATGTTGATGATCGGGGTCGACGGGAGGCCCAAGCTCGGGAACGGCCAGGGCCAGGTGGTGGTGCCGGGGGTGGGGACGGTGGGAGCCACCGTCGGAGTCCCTGTCGGCTGTGTCGACGACGGTTTCGGCGGCGTCTTCAGGCTCGGCGGGGGAGTGTTGGACTCCTCCAGGATCGTCGTGTTCGGCACCTTGGAGGGTGCCGTCGTCGGCCTTCCAGTGGCCGATGCGCCGGGGGTCGGCGCCGTCGACGGCTTCGTCGTCGGGCCGCCGTTGGCCGGGTCGTTCGGCTGGGTGCCGACGTCCGGACGGTTCGGCTGGGTGCCGTCGCCCTTGGCCGGCTTCGGCTGCGTCGCACTTCGGGCAGGCGACCGTGGTGTGCTGGGCCAGTTGCTCGATCGTGGCCAGCGCCTCGACGGCGGACTTCAGCGACTCCGGCGGCAGTTTCGGCGCGAGTTCACCAAGAGCCTGGCGGGCGTTCGTGATGAACGTCGTGATCGCCGTGATCGAACTCGTCGTCGCCGTCCTGCTGGTACGACGCGACCAGCCGGGACACGCCCTTGCGCGCCTGCGCCGAGAAGTCGTCCAGCGTGCCGTTGATCGTGGCGACGTCGCCGCCGGACTCGGCCAGCTTGTCGACCTCGGACAGCCGGGTCATCGCGTGCTCGAGATCGCGCCGGCCGCGGGAGTCGTCCCCGACGCCGACGTTGGTGGAGACGTTCTCGATGCTGCGCTTCATCCCGTACAAGGTGTCGCCGGGCATCGCCTGCTGAGCGGCGGCGGCGGAACCGATGCCACCTCCGAGCAGGACGAGCGCGGCGGTACTGGCCACGAGCCGGATCCGCCGGCCGTGACGATGGCGGATATCTGTCACGGACGCGTCGACGTCCTCGCGAGGCGGCGGGTCGTCCGGTGCTGTCCGGAAGCGCTGCGCACCATCGTCGGAGTCGTCGTCGCCGCGCGGGCCGCCGCCTGCTCCAGCAGGCGGTGCCGTCAGCTCGGCACTGAACTCCGGTCGCGGTGCCACTGCGCCGGCGGTCCTCAGCCGTCCGACGAGTTCCACAGCCTCCACAAGCTCGGGGTCATCGCTCAGTCGCGAAGAGTGACGGGGCCCGTGATCGACGGCGTGCGCGAATGTCTCCGCGCGCGCTCGAGCCCTGTGTAGGTCACTCATGAGTTCTCGTTCTCCTCAATGGCCAGTCGGGGTCACCGACAGGTCCTCACCAGGCAAACGAGGAAACTCCCTGACGGGTTACGAAAGACATTCGTTGTCATCCTCCTCACCTCAAGTCCTTGGGGATAACCTTCGCCAAGTGCCGTACGGCCCTCAGTTGCAGTTGCTTGACGGCGCCTTCGGACTTCTCCAGCGCCTTCGCCGTTTCGGCGATCGACAAACCGGCGAAGAACCGCATCGTCAGGCAGTCGCGTTGCTCCTCGGGCAGGCTCGCGACGGCGTCCCGCAGCACCTCGGCGGTGGCGGCGGCCAGTACGTCGACCTCCGGCCCCTCGGTCTGCCGGTCGTGCGTCTCGATCTCGTCCGTGACCACTTCGAGCCGGACCCGGCCGGACTTGTAGTGGTCGGTGATCAGGTTCCTGGCGATGGTCACCAGCCAGGCGCCGAAGTCCCGGCCCTGCCAGCGGAACGAGTCCAGCGCACGCAGCGCCCGGACGAAGGTCTCGCTGGTCAGGTCCTCCGCGAGTGCCGACGACGACACCCGCGCGTAGATGTAGCGATAGACGGTGAGCGAGTACTCGTCGTACAGCTCACCGAAGGCACCGACGTCCCCGGCCTGGGCGCGATCGACGAGCTCTGCACGTCTCATCCCGTCCGGGCTTGGCTCCGGCGTCGTCACGTTCTCTCCCCGTTCAACTGACACGTCTTCTGACACATCCGCGCATGGCCACAGCGGCTGAGACAGCACCGAGCGTTACGCCTGATACGCACCCGCTGTCAACAGTCTGGGGCGTGCCGCCTTCCGTCCGGTCCGATAGTCACGAATGCGCCAGCGGACTGCGTCCGCACACGGCGCAGCCTGCTGCTGGGGATCAGCGCGCATGGTCTCCCCGGCGCGGACGGTTTCTGCAGTGTGAGGTTCAGCAGAAGCGCGCCCACGAGTTCACCTGTATATAGGTCGTCACGCTCTGCTGCAACCGTTCCGAGCGCAGCCGGTCGAAACCGGACGGGCCCGGCCGCATGACAGACTCGCCTGGTGAACTTCAATTTCGCGGACATTCTTCGTGACACAGCGCAACGTCATGGTGAAGGTCTCGCGCTGGTCGACGGCGACCGGCGGCTGACCTGGAGCGAGCTCGACGCGGCCGTGGACCGGGCCGCGCAGGGGTTCGCCGCGGCCGGTCTGGTCCCGGGGTACCGGGTGGTGCTGCTGATTGCCAACAGCATCGAGTTCGTCACGTCCTACCTGGGCATTCTCCGCGCCGGGCTGGTCGCCGTACCGCTGAACACCGGGCTGACCAAGCCCGAGATCGGCGACCGTCGTGCGGCACTCCGGGGCCCGGCTCGCGGTCGCCGACGGCGACCTCGCGGACAAGATCGAGGAGCTCCGGATGGTCTCGCCCGGCGAGCTCAACGGTGACGCTCCGCTTACTCCGCAGCTCGACCCGGAGATGCTTGCGGTCCTGCTCTACACGTCCGGAACCAGCGGCGATCCGCGGGCCGCGATGCTCACCCACCGGGCGCTGGCGGCGAACGTGAAGCAACCTTTCCGAGCTCGGCGAGGACCGGATGGGCCCGGAGGACGTCGTCCTCGGCGTCCTTCCGATGTTCCACGCGTTCGGCCTGAACGCCGTACTCGGCTGGGCTGTCGCGACCGGCGCGGCGCTGATCATCGACCAGCGATTCGACTCCGACCGCACACCTTCGACCTGATCGGCAAGTACGGCGTGACCCGGCTGCCGCTCGCCCCGCCGGCGCTGCACGCGCTCCTGGCTCGGCCTGATCTCCGGGACGCCCTCAAGACGCGTCAAGGTGGTCCTGACCGGCGCGTCGACCCTGGATCGTGCCCTCGCGGACCGGTTCGAGCAGGCGACGCGGCCTGTTCGTGCACCAGGGGTACGGCCTGACCGAGGCCTCCCCGGGAGTCACCACGACCCTGGGCGAGGCCGAGCCGAAGCCCGGCTCGGTCGGGCGTGCGCTGCCGAACGTCGAGCTCCGGATCGCCGACGAGCAAGGCGAGGACGTCGAGGGCGACGACCCCGGCGAGATCCTGATCCGCGGCGGCAACCTGTTCTCCGGCTACTGGCCGGACGGCGTGGACGGCCCGGACGAGGACGGCTGGTACCGCACCGGCGACGTCGGCTACCTCGACAGCGACGGCGACCTGTTCCTGGTCGACCGGTTGCGCGAGCTGATCATCGTGTCCGGCTTCAACGTCTTCCCGAGCGAGGTCGAGGAAGTGCTCGTCGGTGCTTCCGGCGTCCGGGAGGCCGCGGTCATCGGCGTACCGTCCGAGGAGACCGGTGAGGCGGTGAAGGCGTTCGTCGTACCGGAGATCGGTGCGACCGTGGATCCCGAGGCGAGTCCGCGAGTACGCCGGGACCCGGCTGGCGCGGTTCAAGTGCCCGGTGGAGATCGAGGTGGTCGACCACCTGCCGCACTCGGTCACCGGCAAGGTCGCCAAGGGCCGGCTGCGGGGCGGACCGATGAGCAGGGTCACGCTGTACGGCAAGCCCGGCTGTCACCTCTGCGACGACGCCCGGGCGATCGTCCAGTCGGTCTGCGCCGAGCTCGGGGTCGGACTGGACCGAGATCGACATCACCGCAGGATGACCGGCTGTTCACGGAGTACGGCGAGCAGATCCCGGTCACCTTCGTCGACGGGAAGCAGCACGACTTCTGGCGAGTGGACCCGGTCAGGCTCCGGAAGGCCCTCGCCGGCTAGTGCTCTCGGTCACCCCGTCGGTCCGCCGATTTTGTTCTCACGTTCACAAGCTCCTAGAGTGAGGACGGCCGCCGGCCGTCAGACGGCGGCCTGAACTAACCGTTCCCAGGAGAATTGTGACGCGTGCCAGCAGCCGTCGCCCCGGCGCGCCGACGAGAACCGAGCGCGGCATTCCCGAGGCGACTGTCGCGCGCTTGCCGGTGTACCTGCGGGCCCTGACCGCGCTGTCGGACAGCGGCATCGCCACCGCGTCGAGCGAGGATCTGGCGACCGCCGCCGGCGTCAACTCGGCCAAGCTCCGCAAGGACCTGTCCTACCTGGGCTCCTACGGGACCCGCGGCGTCGGGTACGACGTCGAGTACCTGCGCTACCAGATCGCCCGCGAGATCGGCGTCACCCAGGACTGGGCCGTCGTCATCGTCGGGATCGGAAACCTGGGCCACGCGCTGGCGAACTACTCCGGCTTCGGCACCCGCGGCTTCCGGATCGTGGCGCTGCTGGACGCCGACCCGACCCTGGTCGGCGAGCGGATCGGCGACATGGTGGTCCGCGACTTCGCCGAGCTCGAGGACATCGTCGAGGCCGACCGGGTCTCGATCGGCGTCATCACCACTCCCGCCGGTCCGGCCCAGGAGGTGTGCGACCGGCTGGTCGCCGCCGGGGTGACCAGCATCCTGAACTTCGCGCCGGTGGTGCTGTCCGTGCCCGACGGCGTCGACATCCGCAAGGTGGACCTCTCGATCGAGTTGCAGATCCTGGCGTACCACGAACAACGAAAGTCCGGAGAGGCGGCGCTCCCCGAGGTGCCCGAACTACCAGCGATGAACGGCCTGACCGATCTGCCGAGTGTGGGCGGAGGTGTCGGGCGCGATGAGTTACCTGGTCGTCGGCATCTCCCACCGTTCAGCGGACATCCGTCCTGGAGCGGGTGGCGCTCGATCCGGACGCGGCGACCAAGCTGGCCCTGGCCGTGCAGGACACCCCGGCCGTCGACCGAGTCCGCGGTCCTCGCGACCTGCAACCGCACCGAGGTCTACGCGAACGTCGACCGTTTCCACGCCGGCATGGACGAGGTCACCGCGATCCTCTCCGACGTCACCGGCGTACCGCTGCTGGATCTGGCCGAGCACCTCTACGTGCACTTCGAGGAAGGCGCCGTCGCGCACCTGTTCCAGGTCGCGGTCGGGCTGGACTCGATGATCGTCGGCGAGAGCCAGATCCTCGGCCAGGTGAAGGAGACGCTGCGCGTCGGCCAGGACCTGGAGACGATCGGCACCGGCCTCAACGCCCTGTTCCAGCACGCGTTGCGGGTCGGCAAGCGGGCCCGCACCGAGACCGGCATCGACTCCGCCGGCCGTTCGGTCGTCTCGGCCGGACTCGAGGCAGTCGGCGGCTTCGACGGCCGCCGGGCGCTGATCGTCGGCGCCGGCTCGATGGCCTCGCTGGCCGCGCAGACGCTGATCAACGGCGGCGCGACGAGCGTGACGATTGCCAACCGCAACTACGACCGCGCGGTCGCGCTGGCCGAGCGGGTCGGCGGTACGGCGATCCAGCTCGCGAACGTCCCGGATGCGTTGGCCGACGCCGACCTGGTCGTGTCCTGCACCGGCGCGCGCGGCGTCGTACTGACCGAGGAGATGATCCGGAACGCGGCGGACGGGCGGCCGTTCGGCGTCCTGGACGTCGCCCTGCCGCGGGACGTGGCGCCCGAGGCGGCCCGGATCGCCGGGCGTCACGCTGGTCACGCTGGCCGATCTCGCCGGGACGGCGGGCGGCAGCGAGCACGACATCGACGAGGTACGCCGGATCGTCCGCGAGGAGACGGGTTCGTTCGAGGCGACCCGGCGGGCCGCGTCGGTCGCGCCGACCGTGGTCGCGCTGCGGGCGATGGCGAGCGAGCTGGTCGAGTCCGAGCTGGCCCGGCTGGAGCGCCGGCTGCCCGGACTGGACGAGAACCAGCGCCACGAGGTCGCGCGGACCATCCGCCGGGTGGTCGACAAGGTGCTGCACACCCCGACGGTCCGGGTGAAGGAACTGGCCGCCGATCCAGGTGGCCCGACGTACGCCGACGCGCTGCGCGAGCTGTTCGCGCTCGACCCAGGCCGACGGTGGACGCGGTGACGACCCCAAGCGCCGAGTCCGGAGGTGAGCCCGCATGATCCGGCTTGGGCACCCGGCGGTCCGCGCTGGCGACCGCGCAGGCGTCCCTGATGGCCGACGCGCTGCGCAACCTCGGTCACGAGGTCGAGCTGGTCCACGATCGTCACCACCGGCGACGTCGACAGGGCCCCGCTGGCAGCAGATCGGCGGCACCGGCATCTTCGTCAGCGCGCTGCGCGACGCCCTGCTGGCGAACGAGATCGACATCGCCGTGCACTCGCTCAAGGACCTGCCGACCGGACCGGTCGACGGCCTGGCCATCGGCGCGATCCCGCGTCCGCGAGGATCCGCGCGACGTGCTGGTCGCCCGCGACGGCCTGACCCTCGGTGAGCTGCAGATCGGCGCCGTGGTCGGCACCGGCTCGCCGCGCCGGGTCGCGCAGCTCGAGGCCCTCGGCCTGGGTCTCGAACTGCACCGGGATCCGCGGCAACGTGGACACCAGGATCGCGATGGTGGCCGAGTGGCAAATTGGACGCGGTGGTGCTCGCAAGGGCAGGGTTGTCCCGGTTGGGACGGCTCGCCGAGGTGACCGAGACGCTGGATCCGATCCAGGTCCTGCCCGCGCCGGGACAAGGTGCCCTGGGCATCGAGTGCCGCGCGGACGACGCCGAGGTACTGGCCGCCCTGGCGCCGCTGGACGACCCGGCAACGCGCGCGGCGGTGGCGGCGGAACGGCAGATTGCTGGCCACGCTCGAGGCAGGGTGCACGGCTCCGGTCGGCGCGCTCGCCGAGGTGGTCGAGGGTGAGGACGGCCCCGAGCTGTGGCTGCGGGGCGCGCTCGGCCAGGACGACGGCGTACGGCGGCTCTCCGCGAACGGGCCGGTGGACGACCCGGTGGCCCTCGGCCGCGCGCTGGCGAACGAGTTGCTGGAGCGGACATGACACCGGCACGGGGAACGACGACGGCCGCCCACCAGACGGCCCGCAAGACGACCAGCAGGACGAGGACGAGGGCGAAGGCAGACGTGAGCAGCGCGAAGACAGCCACCGCAGCATCCACGACACCTCAGAAGGTGCCGGCGAAGAGCCGCCGCCACCAGTACCGTCAAGCAGACCAGACCACTCGGCCACGTCACGTTCGTCGGCGTCGGGCCCGGGCGATCCGGCGCTGCTGACGCTGGCCGGCCGCGACGTGCTCGCGAACGCCGACGCCGTCGTGGTCGAAGGTCCCGAGCACGACGCCTTCCTGGCGTACTGCAAGCCCGGCGTCGAGGTGATCGACGGCTCCGGCGCCGAGGGCAGCCGGGCGCTGAAGGTCGCCGCCCGGGCCCGGCTCGTGGTGAAGACGGCCAAGTCCGCGGCGAACGTCGTACGCCTGCTGACCGGCGACCCGTTCACCTTCTCCAGCGGTGCCGAGGAGGCGGCCGCGTGCCGGAAGGCGGGGATCGGCTTCAACGTCGTTCCCGGGCGTCAGTGAGGTCAGCGCGGTTCCGACGTACGCCGGGATCCCGCTGACGATGAAGGGCGACCGCGAGGTCACCGTCGCTCGACCTGGCCGAGGCCAAGCTCGACCTGACCCGGCTGCACCCGAAGCAGACGCTGGTACTGCTGAACGCGACCGACGTGCTCAAGGACACCGTCGCCGCGCTGATCGAGGCCGGCTTCGACGCGTCCACTCCGGTCGCCGCGACCGTCGGCGGTACGACGACCGCGCAGACGAGCGTGGTCGGCACGCTGGAGACGATCGTCGCCGACCTGCGGGCGGCCAAGGTGACCGGCGAGGCCGTGATCGTGGTCGGCGCGGTGGTCGAGCAGCGCGAGGCGCTGTCCTGGTTCGAGACCAAGCCGCTGTTCGGCTGGCGGATCCTGGTGCCGCGGACCAAGGACCAGGCCGGCCCGCTGATGGACCGGCTGCGTCGGTACGGCGCGATGCCGGAAGAGGTCCCGACCATCTCGGTCGAGCCGCCGCGCAACCCGCAGCAGATGGACAAGGCGATCCGTGGCCTGGTCGAGGGCCGGTACGAGTGGGTCGCGTTCACCTCGGTCAACGCGGTCAAGGCGGTCCGGGAGAAGTTCGACGAGTACGGGCTGGACGCGCGGGCGTTCTCCGGGCTGAAGATCGCCGCGGTCGGCGACAAGACCGCCGAGGCGATCGCGTGCCTGGGGCATCCGTCCGGACCTGGTCCCGTCCGGTGAGCAGTCCGCCGCCGGGCTGGTCGAGGACTGGCCGCCGTTCGACGAGGTGCTGGACCCGATCAACCGGGTGTTCCTGCCGCGGGCCGACATCGCCACCGAGACGCTGGTCGCCGGGCTGACCGATCTCGGCTGGGAGGTCGACGACGTGACGGCGTACCGGACCGTCCGGGCCGCCCCGCCGCCCGCGCCGACCCGCGAGGCGATCAAGTCCGGCAAGTTCGACGCGGTCGTGTTCACCTCGTCCTCGACGGTGCGCAACCTGGTCGGCATCGCCGGCAAGCCGCACGCGTCGACGGTGATCGCGGTGATCGGCCCGGCGACGCTGAAGACGGCCGAGGAGCACGGGCTGCGGGTCGACGCGATGGCCGAGACGCCGTCCGCCGAGGAGCTGGCCGACGCCCTCGCCCGGTTCGGTGCGGACCGGCGTGACACGATGATCGAGGCCGGTGAACCGGTCACCCGCCCGTCCGAGCGCCGCTCGGGCTCACGCAGGAAGAGCTAGGTCGTGGCTGGTTTCCCGGAGGTCAGGCCGCGGCGGCTTCGGTCGTCGGCGGCGATGCGCAGGCTGGTCGCGGAGACCACGCTGGAGCCGCGGCAGCTGATCCTGCCGATGTTCGTCCGGGAAGGCGCTCGCGAGCCGATCGCGATCAGTCGATGCCGGGCGTCGTGCAGCACACCCGCGACACCGCGCGGAAGGCGATCGCCGAGGCGGCTCAGCTGGGTCTCGGTGGCGTGATGCTGTTCGGCGTACCTGCGGTGAAGGACGACGCTCGGATCCGGCGCGCTGGATCCGGACGGGATCCTGAACGTCGCGATCCGGGACGCGGTCTCGCGAGGCCGGTGACGAGCTGCTGGTGATGTCGGATCTGTGCCTGGACGAGTTCACCTCGCACGGGCACTGCGGCGTACTGGACTCTGCCGGGCCGCGTGGACAACGACGCGACGCTGAAGATCTACGCCGAGATGGGCGTCGCGCAGGCTTCCGCGGGTGCGCATGTCGTCGGCCCGTCCGGGATGATGGACGGTCAGGTCGGCGCCGTCCGTACGGCGCTCGACGCGGCCGGGTTCGTCGACACGGTGATCCTGGCGTACGCCGTGAAGTACGCGTCGGCCTTCTACGGCCCGTTCCGCGAGGCCGTGGACTCTGTCGCTGCAAGGCGATCGCAAGACCTACCAGCAGGACAACGCGAACGCCCGCGAGGCAATCCGCGAGGTCGACCTCGACATTGCCGAGGGCGCCGACATCGTGATGGTGAAGCCGGCGCTGGCGTACCTCGACATCATCCGCCAGGTTCGCGACCACGTGGACGTCCCGGTCGCGGCGTACAACATCTCCGGCGAGTACGCGATGGTCGAGGCCGCCGCCGCCAACGGCTGGATCGAGCGCGAGCGCGCCATCCTGGAGACCCTGACGTCGATCCGCCGGGCCGGCGCCGACACCATCCTCACCTACTGGGCCGCCGAAGCAGTCCACCTCCTCAACCGCCGCTGAGACAGCGCTTCACCGCGGGCGGACGGAGCCCCTCAGGCTCAGCGGTGGATGGTGTAGTCGGATTGGGTGAAGCCGGCTTTCAGGGTGCGGGTGGCGTTGTGGGTGAGGGCGACGTCGGCGTCCAGGTCACCGAACAACCGGATGCCCTGACCCAGCAGGACCGGGGCGGTGGTGATGGTGAGTTCGTTCAGGAGGCCGGCGCGGAGGAAGGTCTGGATGACCGCGCCGCCGTCGGCGTAGACGCGCCGGGCGCCGCGGTCGTTCAGCGTCTCGACCAATCCGTCGAGCGTCCGGTGGACGATGACGCGCTCGTCGGTGTCCGGGGCGAGTGTCGTACTGAGTACCTCGACCTGCTTCCCGTCGTACGGCCAGAAGTCGAAGGTCAGCACCAGTTCGTAGGTCTTGCGACCCAGTACGACGGTGTCGATCGACGCCATGAACTCGTCGTACCCGGTGTCGCCCGCCTGCTCACCGCGCTCGGTGAGCCAGTCGATCGATCCGTCCGGGCGCGCGATGTAGCCGTCCAGGCTGGTGGCAATGAATACGGCCGCGTGGAAACTCACCCGCCCAGTTTTCCATGCGCACGGTTTTCGACGCGCACGGTGTCCTGGCGGTTCAGGCGTGATACTTCTGCACGAAGGCCAGGGCGATGTCGGCGACGTCTTCCCAGCCGGAGTCGATCACCAGTGAGTGGCCGCGACCGGGCAGCTCCTCGATCTCGGTGACAGCCGCGTTGACGAGCTGTTTCTTGTACGCCGCATTCGTGATCGCCCACGGCACGGTGTGGTCCTTCTCCCCGGACAGGAACTTCATCGGACCACGGTCCGGGTTCGCCCGATCCACCAGCGTCTCGCTGCTCGGGTTGAAGTTCGCAGCCGCCGCCTGGAACAGCGGCAACCCGGCGCCCGGCACCGGGAACTCGTCGTACAGCCGTCGCGCCTCGTCCTCCGGTACGGCGTTCACGAAAGCGAACCGGAACTGGTCGTAGGTCAGCATCACCGCCTTCTTCCGGTTCGCCGGGTTCTTCAGCGCCGGGAAGGACGCCCGCAACGCCGACAACGGCAACGGCAGTACGCCGCGCCCGGGCGCCGGGTCGATCGGGACCGAGACCGTCCCGAGCCCCATCCCGGCCAGCTTCTGCGTGATCAGCCCGCCGAACGAGTGCCCGACGATGGCCGGCTTCCGGTCCAACCGCCCGATCAGGTCCGCGTGGTAGGACGTGATCGCCCCGACCGATTTCCCCGCGAAGACCGAGGGGTTCGTCCGCCCCTCGCCCACGGACTCCGGGTCGTCCGGCCAGCCCGGCGCGAGGGTCGCGAACCCGGCGGCGTGGAACTTCTCCCGCCAGGGCAGCCAGCTCCCCGCCAGCAACCACAGCCCGTGCACGAACATCACCGGTGGACGCCCCGATGTGTTCGCGATCTCGATCTCGCCCAACTCACGTGCTGTGGCCATCTGCCCGCACCTCCTCTCGCGCAGTAGACCACAACACGCGCCACCGGGTCAGTAGCCGGTGACCTCCGGCCAGCCGAGCTCGACCCCCTGGCTGACCAGCCGGTCCTGGAACTCGGTGAGCAAGGGCGGGGTGTTGCGGACCGTGCGCGGGCTGACGCCGCGGTCCAGGCAGAAGGCGGCGAGGAGCCCGGCGGATTCGCCGATGTTCCATTCGATCGGGTGCAGGCGGTAACAGCCGTTGGTGATGTGGGTGGTGCCGAGATTCTTGTTCGCCGGCAGCAGGTTCTCGACGCGTTGCGGGATCAGCGCACCGAGCGGGATCCGGAACGGGCTGCTGGCAACGTCGATGTAGTTGTCGCCGCCGGTCGACGGGTGCAGGTCGAGTCGATACATGCCGACCCCGACGCTGTCGTCGTACTCGACCGCGCCTCGATCGCCGCGCACCGCGACCGAGAGGTCCTGCTCGGCGATCGTGTACTCCGCCTTGATCCGCCGGGACTCCCGGATGTACGGCGCCTGGGCCAGACCGTCCGTGGATCCGAGCAGATCGCCGCGAAGTCGCAGTCCGGGGAAGCCGGCGCCGCCGTCCGGCCGCGGTGCCTCGGTCTGCAGCCAGTAGAAGACGGACTGGGACAGCTCCTTGGCCGCCTCGAGGTGCTTCGCGGCGTCCGGTACGTCGATGACCGGGCCTTCGAAGTAGTCGATCATCGGCCAGTTCACCAGGCAGATGTCGCTGGCGTACGCACCCGGTAGGAAGTGCCGGCGGGCCGCGATCCGGCGGAACGTCCACAGGTTCGTGTCGCCGCCGGTCCGGCGCTGGTCCGCGACCACGGCGAGCGGATCGTCGTCGGGGTTCGGCGTGAACGTCCGCTGCGAGCTCTCCAGCGTGCGCGGGTTCGGCGCGGTCCAGGACAGCAGCCGATCACCCCAGAACGAGGGCTGGTAGTTCCGCCAGAAGGCGTAGTTGGCCGGCTTGTCCCCGACGTGATCGCCGTCGACGTGATCGATCGCGAAGCAGTACGACACCGCCTGCATGTTGAGCGGCTGCGCCTCGGCCGGCGCGCTCGGCTCACCCGTCTCGCTCTGCGCCTCGAAGCCGGTGACGTACTCCGTCCCGGTCAGCGGCAGCAGCTCGCCGGTCTCGGTCGCGTCGAGGACGTACGGCGCGGTCACGGTGAACTGCTCGTCGGTTTCGCGATGCCGCACGGTCACTGCGGTAACCCGATCGCCAGCGGTGTCCGCAGCCACCGGGCGGTACGGCTGGAGGACCTGCAGCCGGCCGCTCGCCCGATAAGGCGCGAGCATCCCCTCCAGCACGGCCAGGGCGACCCGGGGCTCGTGACAGAGCTTGGACACGTACCCGGCGCCTGGATTCAGCTGTCCGGTCGCCCGCGACGCCGCGGTCAATGGGTAGTAGCGGCGGTAGTAGTCGCGGATCCCGTCCCGCAACGCCCGGTACGACGCGGTGACGCCGAACTGCTCGACCCAGCTGTGCTCGTCCGGCGGGACGGCCTGGCTGGTCAGCTGCCCGCCGAGCCAGTCGAACTCCTCGGTCAGGACAACCGAGCGACCGGCGCGGAGCGCCGCCAAGGCCGCGGCGACTCCGCCGAGCCCGCCGCCGACCACGAGAACATCTGTCTGCATTTAGACACCTTTGGGCGTAGAGAGTGTGGTTCCTTCAGTGATTTCGCAGGGGAGGAGCAGCTGGCGCTCGGTGGCGCTGCCGTTCAAGATGGCCTCCAGCAACTCGACAGCTCGCAGACCCATCGCGCGCCGCGGCACGTGGAACCCGGTGAAGTCGATGTCACTGGCAACGGGCCGCGTCGAATCACCCAAGGCTGTTATGGACAGATCAGCAGGCACGTCGATCCCCCGCTCGGCCGCCGCGGCTGCCAGGGCGATCGCATCGGCCCGCTCCTCGACGAACACCGCTGTGATGCGCTGGTCGAGGAGAACATCGAGGACGTGGTGGACCTGCAGGCCATCACGATCGTGCTGACCTGGCGAGGCTGAGCGCGCACCCCGGTCGCCGGCCGCGATTGTGATGGCCTGGGGGTCCGGGGCCGCGGTCGGGACACGCAACGCTCGCGGACCGGCGGCGTCCTGGAATCCGCGCATGCGGTCCGCCGAGGACTCGGCGACCTGATCGCCTCCCGGGCCAGGCCGAACTCCCGGCCCACCGCGGCCCGCGTCGACGGCGGGGCCGGCGTAGGCGACGTGGCGGTGGCCGAGGCTGAGTGCGCGTTCGACCAGCACTCGGGTGGCGATGGTGTAGTCGGCGCCGACGTACGGGACCGGGCCGCCGGCGTTGTCTCGGCGGCCGACCGAGACGAACGGGTACTCCTCGGCGATCAGCCGGGCCAGCTCGTCCGGCGGGACGTCTCGACCGAGCAGGAGACAGCCGTCGGCGATCCGGAGCCGGTTGTTCTCGTGGAAGATCCGCCGCCGGCCGGACGTGACCGGCGCGCTGGTGAACAGCAGCAGGTCCAGGCCCAGCTGCTCGGCGCAGTCCTCGATCCCGGCCAGGAACGGGTGGTAGAAGTCCCCGCTCGCACTCGGGAACACCGACTCGTAGGTGAACACGCCGAGAATCTGGTTGCGCTGCTTGAGCATCCGGCGGGCCAGCGGATCGGCCTGGTAACCGGTCTCGCGGATCACCTTGAGCACCCGGTCCCGGGTCTCGGCCGGGATCCGGGCGGTCGCGTCACTGCGGTTGTTCAGCACCAGCGAGACGGTCGTCTGGCTGACGTTCGCCAATCGCGCGACATCGCGCTGGGTCAGTCGGGTCGCCTTCTCTGGCATCGTGCGACGGTAGCTGTCCCGTCATTGGCGGGTCAAGGAGATCAGCAGTGATAATGCGAATTACTTAGGCGTTCGCACCTTCAGTAGCTGACGGGTTCGGACTGCGGCCGGTGGAGTCCGTTCGGCTCAGATTGCCGGTAGCTACGTGCACCGTTCGCCCGGATCCATCGCCACCCGCCACGGCGCCAAATGCCCAGAACTGTCGTTGCGGGACTTTGTCCTGTCAAGACCTCGCAAGCGTCCGCATCCGGTCAGTCCGCAGCCGCGCGAGCCCTTGCATAAACCGGTTTCTCGTACTAACTTGACCGGCCAAGGCAAGCGCTTTCCAACCTCCGGAGGTAGAAACCATGAGTGCGCTGGGTGAGCTCGGCAGCCTCCGGGGAAAGAAGACTGTCGGCCAGAAGCAGGACCGGGGCCGTGGGGCGGGCAAGGTCCACAAGAAGGACAACCTGGCCGCGTACCTGTTCCTCGCGCCGTGGTTGCTGGGACTGTTCCTGATCACGATCGGGCCGATGCTGGCCTCGCTGTACCTGTCCTTCACGGACTACAACCTGATCCAGGCGCCGAAGTGGATCGGCCTGGAGAACTTCACCCGGATGCTGTCCGACGAGCGGCTGCACAACTCGCTGCGGGTGACGTTCACCTACGTGTTCGTCTCGGTGCCGCTGCAACTGGCGGTCGCCCTGCTGCTGGCGGTCGTGCTGGACCGCGGTGTCCGCGGGATGGCCTTCTACCGCTCGGTCTTCTACCTGCCGTCGCTGCTCGGCTCGAGCGTCGCGATCGCGATCCTGTGGCGGCAGGTGTTCGGCACCGAGGGCCTGCTCAACCAGGTGCTCGCGCTGGTCGGGATCGACGGCAAGGGCTGGATCTCCGACCCGAGTACGGCGCTCGGCACGCTGGTGGTGCTGAACGTGTGGACGTTCGGCGTCGCCGATGGTGATCTTCCTGGCCGGCCTGCGGCAGATCCCGGCGATGTACTACGAGGCCGCGTCGGTGGACGGCGCCGGCGTCCTGGCGCCGGTTCTGCAGCATCACGCTGCCGCTGCTGACCCCGATCATCTTCTTCAACCTGGTGCTGCAGATCATCCACGCGTTCCAGTCGTTCACCCAGGCGTTCGTCGTCTCCGGGCGGCACCGGCGGTCCGTCGGACTCGACGATGTTCTACACGCTCTACCTCTACGACCGGGGCTTCGGCAATTTCGACATGGGCTACGCGTCCGCGATGGCGTGGTTCCTGCTCGTGATCATCGGGGTCTTCACCGCGGCGAACTTCTTCGCCTCGAAGTACTGGGTGTTCTATGACGACTGAGACGCTCCGCAGCACGGTGACCGCGCGGCGGACCGGCTGGCGATCGGCTGGGCCCGGGTCCGCCCGGTGCTGATCGCACCTCGCCCTGGCGGCGGCCGCCCTGGTGATGCTCTACCCGGTGATCTGGATGGTGGTCAGCTCGCTGCGGCCGGGCAACGAGATCTTCCGCGAGCCCGGCCTGCTGGTCCAGCGACCTGGAGATCGAGCAACTACCGGGTCGGCTGGAACGCGCTGACCGAGCCGTTCACCCGCTACCTGCTGAACTCGGCGGTCGTGGTGCTCGGCGCGATCCTCGGCAACCTGGTGTCCTGCTCGATGGCGGCGTACGCGTTCGCCCGGCTGGAGTTCACCGGGAAGAAGTTCTGGTTCGCGATCATGCTGCGTCACGCATCATGCTGCCGATCCACGTGGTGATCGTGCCGCAGTACATCCTGTTCTCGCAGGCGGGCTGGATCAACACGTTCCTGCCGCTGATCGTGCCGAAGCTGCTGGCCACCGACGCGTTCTTCGTCTTCCTGATGGTGCAGTTCATCCGCGGCATCCCGCGCGAGCTGGACGAGGCGGCCCGGATCGACGGCTGCGGCCGGGCCGGGATCTTCCTGCGGGTGATCCTGCCGCTGATGGTGCCGGCGCTGGCGACCACCGCGATCTTCACGTTCATCTGGACCTGGAACGACTTCTTCAGCCAGCTGATCTACCTGACCGACCCGAAGATGTACACCGTCCCGGTCGCCCTGCGGTCGTTCGTCGACGCCACCGCGAGTACGTCCTGGGGATCGATGTTCGCGATGTCGGTCGTCTCGCTCGTCCCGATCTTCCTCGCCTTCCTGCTCGGCCAGCGGTTCCTGATCAAGGGCATCGCGACCACCGGCATCAAGTAACCCCTGAAAGGTGCACATCATGAGGCCGCACCATCCCACCGCACCGCCAGGCCGGCGCCTGCGGGCCCTGGCCGCCGTCGCGATCGCAGCCAGCCCTGCTGGCCGCCAGCGCCTGCGGCGGTGACTCCGGTGGCAGCGTCCGCCGACGGCGCAGGTCACGCTCCGGTTCACCTGGTGGGGATCGCGACACCCGGCACAAGCTCACCCAGCAGGTGATCGACGCGTACCAGAAGGACCACCCGAACGTCAAGATCAAGGGTGAGTTCGGCGAGTGGTCCGGCTACTGGGACAAGCTCGCCACCACGGTCGCCGCGAACGACGCACCGGACATCATCCAGATGGACGAGAAGTACCTGCGCGAGTACGCCGACCGCGGCGCGCTGCTCGACCTGAAGAAGGCCGACGGGCTGGACACCGGCAAGTTCGAGCCGGACACGTTGGGCGCCGGTGAGTTCGACGGCGGCCTGTACGGCCTGAACGCCGGGATCAACGCCTTCACCATCATCGCGAACCCGGCCGTCTTCAAGGCCGCCGGCGTGGCCGCTGCCGGACGACACCACGTGGACCTGGGACGACTACACCCGGATCGCCGCCGAGATCACCGCGAAGCTGAACGGCAAGGGCTGGGGCACGCGGCACACTGGGCCAGAACGAGGCCGAGCTGAACCTGTGGGCCCGCCAGCACGGCGAGTCGCTGTTCACCAAGGACGGCAAGCTCGGCGTCTCGGAGGAGGAGGCGACCGCGTTCTTGACCAACGTGCTGAAGCTGCGGGACGCGAAGGCGATGCCGTCGGCGGAGTTCACCTCGCAGGACCTGAACGCGCCGCTCGACCAGTCCGGGATGGCGACCGGCAAGCTGGCGCATGAGCTTCGTCTGGAGCAACCAGCTGAACGCGCTCAGCAAGGCGTCCGGCGAGCAGCTGAAGCTGCTCCGGCTGCCCGAGCGTCGACGGTAAGGCGACCGACGAACGGCTCCTACTACAAGGGCTCGATGTTCTGGTCGATCTCGTCGCGGTCGAAGCACCCGAAGGAGGCGGCCGAGTTCGTCGACTACCTGGCCAACAGCCCGGCCGCCGGGAACATCCTGCTGGCCGAGCGCGGCGTACCGCCGAACACCGAGATCCGGGCCGCGGTGACGCCGAAGCTGCAGCCGGCCGACGCCGCGTCGGCGAAGTTCATCCAGGACATCGGCAAGGACCTCGGTGAGCCGTCGCCGGCGCCGCCGGTCGGTGGTGGTCAGGTGGAGAAGATCATCCAGCGCTACACCACCGAGGTGCTGTTCGGCCGGCAGACGCCCGACAAGGCGGCGACAGGCCATTCCTCGACGAGATCAACGGGGAGCTCAAGTAATGGTGCTGATGGCAACTGGTCGGCATGACCGCCCCCGGGTGGCCGTGGCGGGTGTCCACGGCCACGGGGCCTCGCATGTCCGGAACGTCGCACGGCTGGCAGCGGCGGGCCGCGTCCGGCTCGTCGCCGTCGCCGATCCGCGGCCGGCCGCGGACCTGCCGCGCGTCCGGGTGTTCGGCAGTCCTCGACGAGCTGCTCGCGGCGACCGAGGTCGACGTCGCGATCATCAGTACGCCGATCCAGACGCACGTACCGCTGGCCGAGCTGGCGATGCGGGCCGGCGCCGATGTCCTGCTGGAGAAGCCGCCGACTGCATCGCTGGCCGAGTTCGAACAGTTGTCCGCGGTGGTCGCGGAGACCGGGCGGAGCCTGTCAGGTCGGCTTCCAGGCACAGGCCTCGCACGGCCACGTTGCGGCTGGCGGCGATGATGGCCGACGGGCGGCTCGGTGAGATCCGCGGGATCAGTGCGGCAGGCAAGTGGTTGCGGACGGCGCGAGTACTTCCAGCGGGCGCGATGGGCGGGGCGCCGGACGCTCGATGGCGTCGCGGTGGTCGATGGCGCGGTGACGAACCCGCTCGCGCACTCGACCGCGGCGGCTTTGCTGCTCGACGGTTCGCCGGGCGTCGGACGACGTACGGTCGGTGGAGACCGAGCTGTTCCGGGCCAACCCGATCGAGTCCGACGACACGTCCACGGTCCGGATCGTCACCGCTCGCGGTACGACGATCCTGATCGCGGTGACGTTGTGCGCGACGGAACATCTCGAGCCGGCCGTGATCGTGCACGGCTCCGACGGGACGCGCAGTACTGCGGTATCGCGTCGGACACGCTGGAGATCCACGAGGGCAGCTGCATGACCGTAGACGAAGTACGAGCGGGCCGACCTGCTCGAGAACCTGCTCGCGCATCGCGTCGATCCGGCGCGTGCCGCTGCTATGTCCCACTGGCGGCGACGGGTGGATTCACCCGGGTCGTCGAGGCGGTGCGGATCGGCGGAGGCGCCGGCCGAGATCCCGGCCGGGCTGGTGCGGTGGGAAGGCGAAGGACTCGAGCGACAGCCGGTCGTGCTCGACGTCGAGAAGTGGATCGACCGGGCCTCGGACGAGCTGGCGCTGTTCAGCGAGACTCGGGGCGCCCTGGAGTATTCAATCGACCCGGGAGAATTCATGACGCAGAACCTCGGCTGCAACCACGCTGTCGGCCGATCGATCCAGGTGACGGCGGGCGACGGCGAGCTGTTCACCTATGTCTACAAGGCGACCGATGCGCAACTGGAGTCGCCGCGGCCCTACTTCCATCCGATCCGGACGCTGACCGGCGACCTGGTCAGTGTGTTCCGGCCGCACGACCACATCTGGCACAAGGGCATCACCTGGTCGTTGCCGCACTTCGGGCACGAGAACTTCTGGGGCGGGCCGACGTTCTCCAAGGACAACGGCTACCAGCAGCTCGACAACAACGGCTCGATGGACCACGACCGGATCGACGCGCTCGATGTGTCGGACGACCTGGTCCGGTTCGTCCACCACCTGTCCTGGCGGACGCAGGCCGGCGCACACGTCGTGGACGAGACGCGGTCGCTGACCACGCGGTTCGCGGACGACGGCTGGGTGCTGGTGTTCGAGACCGCGATGACGAACGTCTCCGGCGAGACCATCCAGATCGGCAGCCCGACCACGGCGGGCCGGCCCAACGCCGGGTACGGCGGTCTGTTCTGGCGCGGACCGCGCTCGTTCACCAACGGCACAATCCTGGCGCCGCAGGGCAAGGGCGGCGACGAGCTCCGTGGCCAGCGCGCCCCGTGGATGGGCTTCACCGGCAAACACGACAACACGAACACCGCCTCCACGCTCATCGTCGCCGACGCGACCGACAACGTCCGCCACCCACCCGAGTGGTTCGTCCGCTCCGAAGACTTCGCCGCCGTCTGTCCGGCCCCGTTCTTCTCCGAGGAACTCCCCTTCACCGCCGGCGAGACGCTTCGCCTGAGGTACGCCGTACTGGTAGCAGACGGCCTCTCCGACGACGCGCGCGCCGCCGGCCTGGCCTCTCAAGCCCAGAAAGCTCTGGCTGCGGGGTAAGCCGTTACGTCCGAAGAAGTGTGGGCTATCACCCTCACTTCTTCGGACGTAAGCGTCAGTTCTGCGAGCTGAAGACGAGGCCGTGCTCGGTCTCGTACTGCTCGATGAAGCGCGCGGCCATCGGCTCGCTGGACGCGATCGCGTCGGCCAGCTTCTTCGCCGTACGCTCGTGACCCTCCGGCCAGTCGGACAGCAGTGCCCACGCGCGCATCCGCTTCTTCTCCAGCGCGGTCGGCTCGACGACCGGCTCGTCGATCTTCACCGACTCCATCACCGGCTTCTCCACCACCGACTCGTCCACGACCGACTTCCGCGCGGCCGGTTCAGCCTTCGGGGTCGTGATGAGCGCCGGCGGCTGCGGGTCGGCCGGTTCGGCGAACGGCGACGGACCCTGCGGCTTCTGCACGACCGGCTCGGCCTTCGGCTGCGGCGCCAGCGGCCTCAGCTTGCCCGGCGAGGCCTTCCCGTTGGTCGCCGCTCCGTTGCCCTGGGCTCCATTGCTCTGGACGACGTGCTGCGGCTCGCTCGCGTCTTCGACCACGACGGCCTCGGCGACCGGTTCGTCGCTGTCGGGCTGCTGGTCGACGATGGCCATCAGCTCGCCGGTCCAGGCGTCCTCGTCGCGGAGAGACATCCCGGCGCCGTCCGCCCGTCGCGGCTGCCCGCCCTCGAGCACCCAGACCGCCGCGCGCAGGTCGCCGCGCTCCTCGATCTCCGCGGGCTCCGGGGGCGGCGAGATCGCCTTGGTGAGCTTGTTGGTGATGACCTCGTAGTTGATCCGCTCCTCGAGCATCCCGGCCAGCCGGTCCGGGTCGTACGTCGTCTCGGCGATCTTGGCCAGCCGCTCGTCCTGGTGCTCGGAACGGATGTACTCGGCAACGGTCCCGGCGATGGCCTCGCGGCGGCTCCGGTTCCGGATCTGGTGGTGGGCCGCGCGCAGGCTCTCGTACAGGCTGTAGCCGTGTTCGATGGCCAGCGACCGGGCCAGCCAGGTGACCCGCGGCTCGCGGACCCACTGGACCACGCCGTACACCGGGCCGGTTTCGCGCATCTGCCCGGCCCGGCGCAGCGCGTCGCGGCGGCGGGCCGAGCTGTGGATCAGCCACAGCACATACGCGAACGCGGACAGGCCGCCGAAGCCGAAGGCGAGGAACCGCTCCTCCGGCCGCCAGTGGCCGACCACGTTGAAGACGACCGCGACCAGGGCCGCGAAGAACGACATCGCGCGGTAGGCGTAGGCCTGCTCACCCTTGCGCCGGCGCAGGTCGGCGAGCGCGGCGGTGGCGACACCACCGAGCTCGAGCACGGCCACCGCCGGTGTGACGAGGATGATCTTGAGGAACGTCGAGAAGCCGGTGTCCGGCCAGGGGATGTGGGTCACGCCGGCCCAGACCTGGCCGACAAGTGCGGCCGCGGCCGCAGTGGCGTAGAACGCGTAGGCGACCTTGTCCGCACCGGTAAGCGGTACGTTCGCCAGTTCGCCAGTACTGGGATTGCTGGTGTTCTCCTGCAAGACGTGGTCTCCTGACCGGGTTGGGCTCTCCGGCAGTTTCGTCGGGAATGGTGGTACAGCGGCCCCCTCCCCCTGAAGGGCGCTGCACGAGGCTACCGGTTTCCGGCCCCTTTCGGGGAGGCGAATCCGGAAACGTCTCGAACCTCCCCACTCCTTTCCCGGTTCACACCTGCCAATTCCGGCGAGTCATAGGGTCCGGGTCATGATCCCGGCGGTGTGATCGCGGCCCGACCCGCGCGCACTGGGCGCCTACCTCGCCGACCGCTACGGCCCCGGCTTCACCGGCTGCACGCTACTCCGGTCGCTGGTGAACGACGTCTACGAACTCACCACCGGCGACGCCCGGTACATCCTCAAGCTGTACCGCTACGACGGTTGCGATCCAGGCGAAATCCGTTGGGAGACAGGGCTTTCGGCCCATCTCAATGCAGGTTGGATTGCTGGTACCGCGGGTCCTGTTGCTGCCCGGCGAAAACCCGGTCGGACTGCTCGAGACACCTGAAGGACCCCGCCCGTTCACCCTCTCCGGATTCGTCGAGGGCACCAAGCCGGAGCCGCCTTTCGGTGCCGAGTTGTACGTCGCTTTCGGCGCGGAACCGGCCGCGTTCCACGATGCCGCCGACAACTACCTTGCTGCCGTCGGTCCGCGCGCGGCGAGTCCCGCGCCGAGGGTTGGCCGCCGGTGAACTCGCTGCCCTTCGCCAGGCCGCCGACGAACTGCTCTGACTCTCACAGCTTGGTCACAGGCAATCCGGAGGGAGTCCCAGGGCTGAGTGCACATCCTGGGGCCATGAGGTCCAGGTGGGGGTTCGCGGCGCGCTCGCTGAGCGTGCGGGTCGCAGCGGCGATGGTGGTGCTGGTCGCGGTGGTGAGTGTCGTGATCAGCGTGCTGACGACGGCTGCGATCAGTTCGTACCTGACCAAGCAGTTGGACAGCAAGGTGGCGGCGTCGCAGGGGCGCGCGATCATGGCGCTGGCCAAGGGCGACGATAGCCATCCGCCGATGGACGTCCCGCACGGGCAGGACGCGGGCACGGCGACCGTCTACCTCACGTCGTCAGGTGCCGCCGGCAACGTCATCACCGCCGACGGCGTACTCGCGACGCTCTCGGACCAGGCCGTCGCCGTGCTCAGCGACGTACCTGCCGGCGAGGCGAACGGCACCGTCGACCTGCCGGGGCTGGGGCAGTACCGAGTGCGCGCGACGCAGATCGGCCCGATCACGGTGATCACCGGGCTGCCGACGAAGGACATCGACGACACCGTCAACAGTCTGATCGGCTGGCAGGTGCTCTTCGGCGGGGTGGGTGTGCTGACCGCAGGAGGTGTGGCCGTGTTCGTCGTACGACGACAGTTGCGGCCACTGCGCCGCGTCGCGCAGACCGCGCGCGAGGTGGCCGGTCTGCGGCTGGACAAGGGCGAGATCGGGATGACCGCACGGGTGCCGGAACAGCTCACCGACGAGCGGACCGAGGTCGGCCAGGTCGCGGTCGCGCTCAACACGTTGCTGGGACACATGGAGAACGCGCTGGACGCCCGGCATCGCAGTGAGCAGCAGGTCCGCCAGTTCGTCGCCGACGCCTCTCATGAGTTGCGTACGCCGCTCACCACGATCCACGGGTACGCCCAGTTGAGCCTGCGGCAGCGGGATCATGAGTTGTACACGCATGCCATGGGCAAGGTGATGGTCGAAGCCACCCGGATGGCCGCCTTGGTCGAGGACCTGCTCCTGCTCGCCCGGCTCGACGCCGGTCGGCCACTCGACCTCAGGCCCGTTGATCTCACCCAGCTGGCGAGGGACTCGGTGACCGACGCGCGGATCGTCAGCCCCGACCACCAGTGGGCACTGAACCTGCCACCGGACCCCGTGGTGGTCACGGGCGACGAGCAACGACTGCACCAGGTCGTCACGAACCTGCTCAGCAACGCCCGCCGGCACACGCCGGCCGGGACCACCGTGACCGTTGGGTTGGCCGCCGACGACCGTCACTCGGCCGTCCTCACCATCCACGACGACGGTCCCGGCATCCCGGCCGACCTGCAGCCGAACGTCTTCAAACGGTTCACCCGCGCGGATACCTCTCGCACCCGCGACTCCGGCGGCTCGGGTCTCGGCCTCTCCCTCGCTCAGTCCATCACCGAAGCCCATGGCGGCGTGGTCACGGTCAGGTCCCGCCCGGGCGATACCTGCTTCACGCTCGCCCTGCCTCGCTGACTACCTGCCGGGTGGCGAGTGTCGAGACGATGAGGACAGTCGCGATGATCAGCAGCAAGACCGCACCGATGAGCGCGCCGATCGTGATGCCCTCGACGGCGGGCAAGGTGCCGCCGATGCTCAGGTCGACGTCGACATTCGGCGATCCGTCGGCGTTCATGACCACCACGGACCAGTCGCCGCCGGTGGCGGTCCAGGTGAGTGAGTTGGGGTCGGCACCTGTGGCGGAGGCGACCCAGAAGGTCTGGGCGGCGGGGCCGGCGGCCGGCTTGCCTCCGGCCAGTGCCGTGGTGGAGAGCTTGAAGGGATCGACGTCGAGGTCCGCGATCTCGTCGTGGCCGACGCCGTTCAGGTAGGTCGCGACGTCGGCAGCCCGGCCGATGCCGATGAACACCGGTGTGCCGGGAGTCTTCGACGCGAAGTCGATCCGGACCTCGCCGAGGAAATTGTCGGTGTAGAAGGCGTCCGGGCCGGTTCCGCCGATGTCGAGTGACGGTGCCGACAGCGCGTACGTGCTGGTGGTGACATGCTCCGGTCCCGCGGTGAAATATCCATCGCGGTCGCGTTGCTGCTGTGCCCACAGCCCGACGCCGCCGATGGCGAACAGGACAACACTGACCAGAGCGAACAGGGCACCCACGACGACCAGCGCGGTGCGCCGGCCACTCCAGGAGCGACGTACCGGTGGTGCGGGTGCGATCGGTGTGGTGGTCATGAGACGGCCTCCGGGTGGTGGCCGGGGCCGGTCGGGATCGGTGGCGATGGTTGGGGCAGGACTGGTCCAGAAGCGGCGGCTGACGATCAGCAGGCCGACGGCGACCGCGCACCACACGCCGACGTACAGCCAGGTCTCCCGGGTCAGGTCGGCGCCGGCGGGCCAGAGGTCGCTGGTGTTGATGCTGCCTTCGGTGGCGTGCGCGATGAGGGTGATGAGCACGCTGCCGGCGGCGTGGTTGAACAGCCACGCGTACCAGAAGGTGACGCGCGACCGTGGTCAGTGCTTCGAAGGGCTGGAGCCCGAACGAGGAGATGAAGAACAGCGGCGCGTGCCAGCCGGTGATCGCCACGGCCATGATCGCGGTCGCGGCAAGCGGCGTGCGGCTCGCTGGAGCTTCGGCTGCGCGTAGCCGCGGAAGCTCGGTTCCTCGCTGAACGGACCACCGATCGGGTCGACCATGTTCATGCCGATGACGACGGCCAGGCCGTACCACGGCGTGAACTGCCCGGTGTTCGGTGCGCGGTGCGCCCATCGCCTGGTTGATCGAGATCGTCACGAAGTGCACGAGCGAGCGGTACGGCGATCGCGGCGACGTACCAGACCCACCGGACCCGCCAGCGGATCAACCGGGCTCCGAGGGCCCGCAGGCCGGCGAGACCTTCGGTCAGGAAGACGACGATGAGGGCGGCGACCAGGGCACCCGGGGCGAAGAAGCTCCCGAACGGGACGGCTGCCCAGGCCAGCGCGTAGGCCAGGACGAAGAAGCTGATCACGGGGTGATTGCGGACGAACGACATGACGGATCTCCTTGCGGATGAGTGACTGCCAGGTGGCTTCTGGGTGGGTGTGGGCTGCCTGATCGAGGTCGGTGTGCCGTCGTCGTCGGGCTCGTCCTGGATGATGCGGGTCTTCATCACGGTTCCTCCGGGGGTCTACCTCGAGACTCGCGCCGCTGGGCGCGTTCGGCAGACCGGGCAACCGGTGAAGGAGGGGTTCGGGTTTCTGGTGTCCCGTCAGGCGCGGAGGTAGAGCAGTACGGCGAGCACCCGGCGCGACTCGCTGCGGGTGGACGGGATGCCGAGCTTGGTGAAGATGCCGGAGACGTACTTCTCCGCGGCGCGCAACGTGACCACCAGGTCGTCGGCGATGCCCTGGTTGGAGGCGCCGGTCGCCATCAGTTCCAGCACCTGACGTTCGCGCGGGGTCAGCGCGGCCAGCGGGTCGTCGCTGCGCCGCCGTTGCAGCAAGGTGGTGACGATCTTCGGATCGATGGCCGATCCGCCACCGGCGACCCGCCGTACCGCGCCGGTGAAGTCCTCGACGTCGCTGATCCGGTCCTTCAGCAGGTAGCCGACGCCCTCGGCCGACTCGGACAGGAGCTGCATCGCCAGTCCGAGCTCGAGGTACTGCGACAGCACCAGCACTCCGACTCCCGGTTGGTTCTCGCGGATCTGCAGGGCGGCGCGCATCCCTTCGTCGTTGTGGGTCGGAGGCAACCGGATGTCGAGAATCGCGACCTCCGGCGGGAAGCCGCGGACGTACCGCAGCAGGTCGTCGGCGTTGTCGTACGCCGCGACCACGTCCAGCCCGGCGTCGACGAGGATCCGGGTCAGTCCCTCGCGGAGCAGCACGCTGTCCTCGGCGATGGCTACCCGCATGGGATCTCCGCCTCGAGCCGGGTGCCGCCGTCGACGGGACTCCAGACCCGCAGCCGGCCGCCGATCGCCTCGACCCGGTCGGCCAGACCGCGCAGGCCGGACCCGCGCTCGGTGTCCGCACCGCCGACGCCGTCGTCGAGGACCTCGACGACGAGCCGGCCCGCGGATCGCGTGACGCGGACGGACGCCGTACTCGCGTGTGCGTGCTTGCCGATGTTCGTCAGGCTCTCGCTCACCACGTAGTACGCCGCGACCTCGACATGCTCGGGCAGCCTTTCACCGGCCACGACCTCCAGCGTCACCGGGACGGCGGCGTGGGCGGCCAGCGATTCCAGTGCGACCGCCAGACCGTGTCCGGTCAGGACTGCCGGATGGATGCCGCGGGCAACGTCCCGGAGCTCGTCCAGCGATGCGGTGACCTCCTGCTTCGCCTGCATCAGGCGTGCCTTGGTGTCGGCGTCGCTCGCGGACCTGCCGGCGATCAGTCCGATCTCGAGCGCCAGTGCGACCAGGCGTTGCTGCGCACCGTCGTGCAGGTTGCGTTCGAGCCGCTTCCGCTCCTGTCTGCTCGGCGTCGATGACCCGCGCGCGGGAACCTTGCAGCTCGTGCAGCCGGGCCCGCAGCTCCGCCTGCAGCCGGCTGTTCTCCAGAGCGATGCCGGCCGCCGCCGCGACGGCGTCCAGTAACTCGTGCTCGTCTTCGAGCGACCGGTCGAACTCGAGGGCGACGACGGGTTCGTGGTCGCGATAGATCACCCGGGTCGCCCGCCCGTCGGTCACGCCGGGCAGGGTGACGGCATGTCCGTCCGAGTCGGCCCAGGTGCCGTACTTCGGCAGCCAGAAGGCAAGGCGTCAGCGACGGGTCGTGCAGAGCTCGCGCCAGTGGCTCGCGCAGATCGCCGGCCGGGTGCGCGCGCAGGTCCATCAGCAGCGCGCCGACATCGGTGCGAGCCAGCCGGGCGTCCAGCAGGCCGAACAGGAACACGACGGGCGCGAGCCCGAGCGCGGCGAAGGTGACGTGCCGAACCGTTTCGATCTGCGGCCAGCCACGCAGACCCGCGATGAACAGGATCGCGAGCATGATCAGCGCCAGTCCGAAGCTGTCCACCAGCAGCGCCACCGGTCGTCGGCGCGCCGGGCTCGCGGACGGCCGCCGTACCAGCAGAAGGGCGGCGCCGACGAGGAGCAGGGCGCTCATGGTGATCAGCTGGACCTGCTCGATCCGGCCGGCCAGGACAGGCCTGGGCGCGACGGTGAAGAGGCTGTCCGGATTGATCCCGAGCAGGATCTTCAGCGAGCTGCAGGATCACCGCGCGTCACGTAGCCGGCGAGGACGACCAGCCGGCGGAGGCGTCCTGTCACACCGCCCGGTGGGATAGGCGAGGAACACGTGCAGGAACATCGCCGCCGGCAGCCAGGTCGAGCAGGTGACCGATCGAGAGCAGGATGGGCACCGTCGACCACTGCAGGGCGGTCAGGGCCATCACGAAAGCGGTCGCGATCATCAGCGGACCGAGCCGGCTCGCCGGTCGACGCCACCAGGCGATTGTCCCGCTGATCAGGTACGGGACGGTGATCCAGTTGAAGAGCAGTGCCTGCAGGCCTGGGCGGACCAGTTCGTCCCCAGCCAGCGCGAGCGCGACCGAGACGACCAGGGTGCCGAAGCCCGCCACGACAGTCGTCCACAGCGCCCACGGCCCCGGTCCGCGGAGCCGGTTCGATCGCCGGCACCGCCCTCGCCACAACCCGTCACCCACCCTCTACCGGCCAGCGTGCGCCCGTTGCCAGGTGCAGGCAATGTGTGGGGTCCCGAACGACAGGAGGTGGTCCCGTCGGTGACGGGACCACCTCGCTGCGTGAGCCTGCGGCCGAGTGGCCGGCTGAACTACCTCCTGTCCTTCGGCGCTACTTGGTGCCGAAGGTGTAGACGGTGGTGGACTTGTAGGTCTCGCCCGGTCGCAGCACGGTCGACGGGAAGTTGGGGTGGTTGGGCGAGTCGGGGAAGTGCTGGGTCTCGAACGCGAAGGCGTCGCCCTGGCGGTAGGCCAAGTTGCCGATGCCGAGGAACGTGCCGTCGAGGAAGTTGCCGCTGTAGAACTGGGCGCCCGGCTGGTCGGTGTGGACGGTGACGGTGCGGCCGTGCTCGGGTTCGAGGAAGCGCGCGGCGAAGCGGAGACCGTCGTCGTCCGGCTCGCCGCCGAGGACGAAGTTGTGGTCGTACCCACGGCCGACGATCAGCTGCGGGTGGTCGTGCCGGAGCCGGGACCCGATCGCGGTCGGCTTGCTGAAGTCGAACGGCGTACCGGCGGTCGGTGCGAGCTCGCCGGTCGGGATCAGGCCGGCGTCGACCGGGGTGTACTGCGGCGCGTTCAGCTGCAGCACGTGGCCGTCGATCGAGCCGCTGCCCTCACCGGCCAGGTTGAAGTACACGTGGTTGGTCAGGTTGACGATGGTCGGCTTGCCCTCGACGGTCGCGTGGTAGTCGATCCGCAGGTTGTCGTGGCGGTCGAGCGTGTACGTCACCGTGCTGGTGAGCTCACCAGGGAAGCCCATCTCACCGTCCGGGCTGACGTAGGTGAAGGCGACCCCGACGGCCTTGTCGTTGTGAACGACCTGCCGCCTTCCACACCATCTTGTCGAAGCCGATCGTGCCGCCGTGCAGCGCGTTCTCGCCGTCGTTGATCGGGATCTGGTACGTCGTCCCGTCCAGCGTGAACCGGCCCTTCGCGATCCGGTTGCCGTAGCGGCCGATGGTGGCACCGAAGAACGGGCTGAGGGTCGCGTAGTCGGGCAGGTTGTCGAAACCGAGGCTGATGTTCGTGGTCCGGCCGCGCCGGTCCGGCGTCTCGACCCGCTGGATGGTGGCGCCCCAGGTCAGCATCGAGATGGTCACCCGGCCGTTGGTGAACGTGTAGACGTCCACCTGCTCGTTCTCCGGGGTGGTACCGAACGGGTCCTTGCGGATCTCGAGCTTGCCGTCGTGTTCGCCCATGGCGGCCAACCTATCCGGCGTACCGGCGCACTCAGACCCATGGTGACCAGATCGGTCCGGTGGCGGCCCCGATCGGGTCTACTGCGGGTACGGCGTACGCCGCGAAGATGAACTGTATGAGCCGAACCGCACTGATCGTGATCGACGTCCAGGAATCGTTCCGGATCCGCCCGAACTGGACGGCGGTGAACCACCCCGACATCGCCGACCGGGTCAACCGCCTGGTCAGCGCCGCCCGGGACAAGGGCGACCTGGTCGTCTGGGTCCTGCACTCCGAGCCGGGCACCGGCGGTGCGTTCGACCCGGCCGAGGGCCACGTCCGGCTGATCGAGCGGACTCGAACCTCGGCCCGGCGAACCGCTGATCACCAAGACCTCCCACAACGCCTTCACCACAACGAATCTGCAGCAGCTCCTGACCCAGCACGGCGTCACCGAGCTGGTGATCAGCGGCATCCGCACCGAGCAGTGCTGCGAGACCACGACCCGGGTCGCGTCGGACTTCGGGTACGACGTCGTGTTCGTCACCGAGGCGACCGCGACGACCCCGTTGCCGCACTGGACGATGCCGGCGGACGCGACCCTGGACGAGATCCTGGCCGATCCGCGGACGCTGAGCCCGGAGCTGGTCACCGAGCGGACCGAGTACGCGCTGGCCGGCCGGTTCGCCACCATCCGGACCCTGGATGAGCTCACCGGCGTACCCGTGCCATCCTGACCAGATGGTGACTACCCAGGTCGTCTTCCTGCTGGTGCCGAAACTGCACCTGCTGGATCTGGCCGGGCCGGCGCAGGTCTTCTCCACCGCGAACGACCTCGGCTACGGGTACGCGCTGAGCTATGTCGCCGAGGTCGAGGAGATCGTCACCGCGCAGGGTGTGCCGGTGAAGGCGCGGCTGGAGTGGCCGGATCTCGGCCCGGCCGACCTGATCGTCGTACCGGGATGGCGGTCGCCGCGATTGTCGCCGGTGCCGCCGATCGGGCCGGAGACCAGGCAGCGGTTGCGCAGTCACCATGCCGCCGGGGGAGCGGTGGCGAGTGTGTGTTCCGGCGCCGATGCGCTCGGTGCGGCCGGGTTGCTCGACGGCCGCCGGTACACGACCCACCACGACCTGACCGACGAGCTCGCCGCGCGGTACCCGAAGGCGACGATCGTGCGGGACGTCCTGTACGTCGTGGACGACCGCGTGATCACGTCCGCCGGGATCGCGAGCGGGATCGACCTGGCACTGCATCTGGTCGCGGTCGAGCATGGGGCCGAGGCGGCGGCCCGGGTCGCGCGGGAGATGGTCGTGTACGCGCGGCGCAACGGAGACGAACTGCAGGACAGCGCGATGCTGCGGCACCGTGGTCACCTCAGCGATCTCGCCCATCGCGTGCAGGACGTGATCGACGTCCGGTACGCCGACCGCCTGCTGCTGACCGATCTCGCTCAGCAGATCGGCGTCAGTGAACGCACGTTGACCCGGATCTTCACCACCGCGACCGGCCTCACCCCGCTGCGCTACCAGCAACTCCTCCGCCTCGAACGCGCCGAACATCTGATCGGCCACGGCAGCACCATCGAGGCGGCGGCCCGGGCGGTCGGCTTCGAGGACGCCCGGATGCTCCGCCGCCTCCGCGCCCGCACGCCCGAGCCCGTCGCCGGGTAGGGCTAGGTCCACCTCGGCGGGGGATCCAGGACTCCTGAGATCCCCCGTCAACCCAGACAGGCTCGTCCTGACCGGGTAGAGCGCCCGGCTGCTGGAGAGGTGGGGCAGATGACCAGGGGATCGGTAACCGTGCGCGTCGCGCGCTGGAGTGCTGTCCATCCATGGCGGGCGATCGGCCTTTGGCTGTTCCTCGTCGTCGTCGCGGTCGGGATGTCGGTGGTCATCCCGAAGCAGCAGACCGAGAGCAAGGACGACTGGGTCGGCCAGTCCGGCCAGGCCGCTGAACTGATCCAGCAGGCGGGGCTCGGCGATCACCCGGCCGAGACCGTCCTGATCACCGACCCCGACGGCCCACTGGACAAGGCCTCCGCGACCGCGGCTATCGCCCAGCTCCGGCAGAAGCTCACCGCGCTGGACCCGGTCCAGTCCGTCGGTACGCCGGTCTGGTCCGAGAACGGCAAGGCCGCGCTCGTTCCGATGGAGCTGAAGGGTACGGCGGACGACGCCTCCGACTACATCGAAGAGGTGGTCGCGGCCACGGCCCAGGTGCAGCAGGCGAACCCGGACCTGACGCATCGCGCAGGCCGGGAACGCATCGGTGGACGCCGGCGATCTGGAAGCAGGTCGGGACCGATCTCGCGAAGGCCGAGAAGCTCAGCCTGCCGATCACGTTCGCGTTGATGCTGCTCGCCTTCGGCGCGCTGATCGCGGCCGGAATCCCGGTCCTGCTGGCGTTCTCGGCCGTCGGCGCCGCCCTCGGCTTCTACGCGCCGCTGTCGTACCTGTTCCCGGACGGTGGCTCGGTCGCCAACGTCGTCCTGCTGATCGGGATGGCGGTCGGCGTCGACTACTCGCTTGTTCTATCTCAAGCGCGAACGCGAGGAACGCAGCAAGGGACGCAGCACGCTGCACGCGGTCGAGATCGCCGCGGCCACCTCCGGGACACTCGGTGGTCGTCTCCGGTCTCGCGGTGATCGTGTCGATGGCCGGCCTGTACGTCGCCCAGGACGCGACCTTCACCTCGATGGCAACGGCAACGATCGTCGTCGTCGCGGTGGCGGTCCTCGGCTCGCTGACCGTGCTGCCCGCGCTGCTGGCCAAGCTGGGCCACCGGGTCGACCGGCCGCGCGTCCCGCTGTTGTGGCGGCTCAACCGGCGCATCGGCCCGGCGGGGATCAGCCGCCGCATCCTGGCTCCGGTCCTGCGCTACCCGAAGGCCGCGCTCACGATCTCGGTCCTCGCTGTGGTGGCACTCGCCGTACCGGCCGTCGGGATGAAGACCGAGTCTGCCGATCTGAACACGCTGCCGCAGAGCATCCCCGAGGTGCGCACGCTCAAGGCACTGCAGGAGAACTTCCCGTCCCAGGGCGGTCTTTCGTACGACGTCGTCGCGCAGGGTGCAGGTGCGGTCGCGGGATTGACCGAGCTGCAGGAGTCCGCCGTACGGACCGGGAAGTTCGTCGTACCGGCGGGGGACGCGATCCGGCAGGCGGACGGAACCGCGGTGCTCACGTTGGTATCGGTGTTGCCGGAGAGCAGCGCGAACGCCGAAGCCGCGGTGAATCAGTTGCGTGGGGAGCTGGCGCCGGCCGCGTTGGGGTCCGCGACCTGGGCCGTCGGTGGGGAGTCGGCCGAGTCGGTTGACTATGGCAACAACCAGCGGGACAAGCTGCCGTATGTGATCGCGTTCGTGCTGGCGCTGACGTTGGTGATGATGGCGTTCACCTTCCGGAGTTTGGCGATCGCGGTGGTGACGACCTTGCTCAACCTCGCCTCGGTGGCTGCGTGCTTCGGAGTACTGGCGCTCGTGTTCCAGCACTCGTGGGCGGAAGGGATCCTCGGCTTCACCTCAGCCGGCTTCGTGGTGTCCTGGATTCCCTTGTTCCTCTTCGTGATCCTGGTCGGGCTGTCGATGGACTACCACGTCTTCGTGCTCGGTCGCATCCGCGAAGGCGTCGCCCAGGGCCTGACCCCGCGGGAGGCTGTCCGCAAGGGCATCACCGAGTCGGCCGGCGTGGTGACCAGCGCGGCGGCGGTGATGGTGTCGGTCTTCGCCGTCTTCGCCACCCTCGGGATGCTCGAGATGAAGCAGATGGGCGTCGGCCTGGCCGTGGCGGTCCTGATCGACGCCACGCTCGTCCGCATCGTGATGCTCCCGTCCATCATGGTCCTGCTGGGCCGCAAAGCCTGGTGGCCCAACTCCGCCCTGCACCGGCAAGCGCCGGCGGGAATGGCACGTCGAACGGCTCGAACGGGAGCTCGTCAGCGTCTGAGTCTCGCCTGACCTTGGAGGCCGCGATCAGCTTGCTGATCGCGGCATTCAGGTTTCCGGTCAGGAGCAGGTGCTCGGCGTCCGAGGTGAGCTTCGAGGTGGGTTCGGTGACGTTCTGGCCGATGTGGTTCTGCGCGATCCAGCGGGCCGTGCCGACGACCGCGTCGTCCTCGGCGAAGGTGTCCGCCTTGGTGCGCTCGAGGAACTTGGCCGACTGGGCGACGGCCGCGAGTGCGATGGTTGCCTGCGGCCCTGACCAGTCCTTCACCTGGAGTGCCACCCCGGCGGCGATCCCGGCGGCCAGTGCGTTCGGATCGTGCTTGCGGATCAGGGAGTTCCGTGCGTCGGTCAGCTTCTGCCGAGCGGCCGCCTGGGTGGTCAGACCCCAGCCGTACGGGTACTGCGGATCGTAGGAAGCGTCACCGACATTCAGCGGCTCCTGCGCTTCGGTCCGCGGCCAGCTGACCGGGAGCCTGCCACTGAACGAGCGCTTGCCGAACAGTACGTCGGCAACACCCGCGCCCTCGGTGCCCGGCAGCCACGACGCCACCAGCGCGTTGATCTTGCCGAGCTGGTCGGCGATCACCTGCGGCCGGCCGGACACGATCAGCACGACGCACTTCATCGCGCCGCACACCTTGTCCACGGCGGCCTTGTCGGCGTCGGACAGCAGCAGGTCGTGACCGTTGCCCACGTCACCGATCCCTTCGGCGTACGGGCGTTCGCCGACCACGACGACCCCGACGTCGTGACCCTCCAGCGGTGCCGATGCGTCGGCGCTGAACGTTGCCGTCGGCACCACCTGCTTGATCCCGTCCAGGATCGTCGTACCGGTGGTCGTCGCACCCGACCCGCCCTGCCAGGTGATGCTCCAGCCGCCCATCTGGTTGCCCAGGTCGTTGGCGTTGCTGCCGGCGACGTAGACCTTCTGAGTAGGCGCCAGAGGCAACAGGTTGCCCTCGTTCTTCAACAGCACCTGGGACTTCGCCGCCGCCTCCCGGCCGACCGCCCGGTGGGCGGCAGACCCGATCTCGGAGCTCGTCGAGAGGTGTCGGCGTACGGGTGCTCGAACAGGCCGAGCTTGAACTTCTCGGTCAGGATCCGGCGGACCGCGTCGTCGACCCGGGTCATCGGGACCCGGCCGGCGGTGACCTCGTCGGTCAGGCCCTGGGTGAAGCCCTGGTAGTTCGTCGGCACCATGATCATGTCGAGGCCGGCGTTGATCGACGTACGGATGTCGCTCGCGTAGTCGCCCGGCAGCTGGTCGATCGCCTGCCAGTCGCTGATCACGAAGCCGTCGAAGCCCATCCGCTGCTTCAGCACCCCGTTGATGAGCTCCGCATCGCCGTGCATCTTCACAGGTGCCTGGCCGTCGATGGCGACGCTCGAGTACGACGGCATGACCGTCCCGACGCCCAGATCCACAGCGGTCTTGAACGGCGCCAGGTGCAGCGTCTCCAGCTGCTGACGGGTGACCTCGGTGATCCCCTGGTCGATCTTGTAGCTGCCGGTCGTCGACGATCCGTACGTCGTACCGCCGTCGCCGACGAAGTGCTTCGCGGTCGACAGCACGTGGTTGTTCTGCGCGAGCTGGCTGCCGTCCGCCTTGCCCTGCAGGCCGGTGATCACGGTCGCCATCGACTGCACGAGGGCCGGATCCTCGCCGTACCCCTCATAGGCCCGGCCCCAGCGGTCGTCGCGGACCACGCACACGCACGGCGCGAAGTCCCACGGGATGCCGGTCGCGCGGACCTCGGTCGCGGTCACCTCACCGGTGCGCTTGGCCAGGTCCGGATCGCGGGTCGCGCCGACGCCGATGTTGTGCGGCAGGATCGTCGCGCCGACCACGTTGTTGTGGCCGTGCACCGCGTCGACACCGTAGATCAGCGGGATCTGCAGCCGGGTCGCCTGCGCGTTCAGCTGGAACCCGTCGATCATCGCGGCCCAGGCGGCAGGCGTGTTCGGGGTCGGCACCGAGCCGCCGCCGGACAGCAGGGAGCCGAGTGCGTACGACGCGATGTCGCTGCGGGACCGGAGTGCGTTGCGCTCGGCCTGGGTCATCTGGCCGACCTTCTCCGCCAGCGTCATCCGGGCGAGCAGGTCGTCGACCCGCTTCTTCAGCGGGAGCTTGGAGTTGAGGTACGGAAGGTCGTGCGCGTTGATCACCACGACCGGCTGGGTCGTCGGGGCCTTCGCGCCGGTGACGGTGAGCTCGAGCGGGATCGTCTCAGCGGCCTCGGCGGTGCGGTCCTTACGGGTCGTGACGGCCACGGTCTGGCGCGCTGCCGGACGCCGTACCGGCTGGGAAGGTGATCGCGCCGGAGACCGGGTTGTAGTCGTCCGCGCCGGCGGTTCCGGTACCGGTGCGGTACTCGACGGTGACCGGTTCCTCGAGTGGGGTGCTGCCGGTGGTCGCGACGGAGATCTTGACCTGGGCGGTGCCGCCCTCCTTGACCGGGTAGACGCCGGCGTCGGTCACGACGCTCGCCTTCAGGGCCGGGTCGGCCTTGCCGTAGACCTCGACCTGGTCGATCGCGAACTCACCCGGCGACCCGACCGGCATGGTGATCGCGTAGCCCCACATCTGGGTCAGGTTGAGCACCTGGTCGATGCCACCGACCGGCTGGAAGTCGCTGCGGTAGACCAGCTCGCTGAACGGGATCTCGACCAGGTGCCAGCCCTGCCAGTCGTCGGTGAAGCTGGTGTTCCACAGCTCGGACGCCTCGGCGTTGGCGCCGCCGTCCTTGATCTCGAAGAAGATCCGCTTGCCGGAGCCGGGCGGCAGCGGCGCGGTGTTCTGGCCGTACCACCAGAACCGGATGCCTTTGTGCGCCGACCAGTCGCCAGGGTTCTGGTCGAACGTCACGTCGTGGCTGAAACCGCCGTACCCACTGATGTTGTAGGTGCCGTGCAGCACCTTCTCGCCCGCGGGGGCGTCCGCCCGGGTCTGCAGCTCCATCGTCGGCGGGTCGTCGGCGTCACTGCCCCACCCGAAGATCCCCGCGTTCGGCGGCGACGCGAACGGCTCGGCCCCTTCGAACGCCGCCAGCACGATCGGCGCCGGATCATCGGCCGCCGCCTGCAACGGCAACAGTCCCACCAGCAGTGCGCCTGCGGTGATGAGCGCCGTACGGCGTCTTGGTCGGCGGAAACCTGGCCACCTGGGCATGGGCGACTCCTCAACTCCGCGCAGGCCGCACACCCGCGTCGCGCCCGACTCTCAGGCCTCCCCACCCCTTGGTCAAGACCTCACCGGTTCCGAAACTAGAGCGCTCTCACGATCTCAGGTCGCATGCACGGCCGCGGGCCGGCGCAGTGCCGGAAGCGGACGAGCTCAGGCGCCAGGATGGCGACCTCCCCGAGCTCGGTTGTGCGGCGGGCGGCGACCCAGTTGATCAGCTTCTCGGGATGGGTGATGCCGGTGGTGAAGTGCAGGAGATTCAGGTACCAGATGTCGCGGCGACCGTGCGGACGCTCGAACCAGGCGTCAGGCCCGAGTTCGGCGGCGAAGCGATCCATAAGGGCGTCGGCGTTCGCGTCGAGCGGGAACGCGCAGGCCATCACGGTGCCCGGGGTGAGAGTGAGCCCGGTGACGCGGAAGCGGCTTGGGCCGGGCTCGGCGCGGTGGAGAGCGGACTGGTAGCGCTGGATCGCGGCGTCGTCGGGGGCGATGACTGCGCGGTGACCCTCGAGAGCGCGAACGGAGAGGTGGGCAGATCCCCGTTGGCCGGTGTGCCAGTGGCCCGGGCCGGCGAGTTCCGCTGCTTCCGCGGTCAGGTCGTCGAGGTGGTGGCTCAGCGAGTCGTCCGCGGGTGGGCGCAGTACGACGGAGACCGGCCAGCGGCCGCCCTCGCGTGGGCATGCATCGCGCTGGTGGCGGCCGCTGGTGATGAGTGGAGCGGCGCGGTCGAACAGTTGGTCGAACTTCTGCAAGGTCCCTCCCAGGGCGTCGCTCGGGTACGACGTCGTGGGGGTGGCGCGGGTTGGATGAGATCTGGCCTAGGCCCGTGCACCCGGGATTCAGAAGCCGCAGTGGTTCGATTGAGAACGAATTCAGTAGTCAGAGTGATGGACCCTGCCGGTCGCGTGCGGAAAGGATGTCAGCATGACTACACGTTTCGGGATATTCGTTCCGCAGGGCTGGAAGATGGATCTGGCGCAGATCGCGGATCCGATCGAGCAGTGGGAGGCGATGACGTCGGTCGCCAAGCGCGCCGACGACCAGTCCTGGGACTCGATCTGGCTGTTCGACCACTTCCACACCGTGCCGGAGCCGAGTGACAACACCACCTTCGAGTGCTGGAGCGCGACCGCCGCGCTGGCCCGCGACACCCAGCGGGTGAACATCGGCCAGATGGTCGGCTGCAACGGCTACCGCAACCCGGCGCTCTACGCGAAGATCGCGTCCACCGTCGACGTCGCCAGCCACGGCCGCCTGTACGCCGGCATCGGCGCGGGCTGGTACGAGCACGAGTGGAAGGCGTACGGCTACGAGTGGACCGACATTCCGCCGCGGATGGCCGCCTTCCGCGAGGCCACCGAGATCATCTACAAGATGTGGACCGAGGACAAGCCGGTCTACAACGGCAAGCACTACTCGATCGACGGCCCGATCAACGAGCCGAAGGGCGTGCGCAAGCCGCACCCGAGCTTCTGGATCGGCGGCGGCGGCCCGAAGGTCACGCTGAAGCTGGTCGCGCAGTACGGCGACGCCGCGAACATCGGCGGTGGCAACCCCGAGGTGATCAAGGAGAAGGCCGCGATCCTGCGCGGTCACTGCGAGACGGTCGGCCGCGACTACGACGAGATCATCAAGTCGACGTCGTTCAACGTGTTCCCGATCGACAAGGGTGACGACCCGCAGCGGGCGACCGAGAAGGCGCTCGGCCCGATGGACCGGGAGAAGTTCGACAAGGACAACCTGATCGGCACCGAGGACGAGATCGCGAGCAAGGTCGAAGCCTCCCTCGAGGCCGGCGCCGACTACATCATCTTCTACGTCCCCGGCGTGGCCTACGACCTGGACCTGGTCGACCGCGTCGAGCAGGTAGCCAAGCGCTTCGCCTGATCAACGACCTGGACTTGGTCGACCGAGTGGAGCAGGTAGCCGAGCGCTTCGCCTGATCAACGACCTGGACTCGGTCGACCGAGTGGAGCAGGAAGCCAGGCGCTTCGCCTGAAGCACGCCGGACCGTTCCTCCCCGTTTCAGGGGTCAACCCCTCGAGTGGTGGGTTGACCCCTGGAAATTTGGCGGCCAAACCCATCGGTTCAGGGGCTGACCCCTGAAAAGGGGCGCTTCTGCTGGATGTCTGGGCGATGCGGGCGGGCCCGTGTGGGCGCCGGGGTGCCGGGCGTCGTCCGGGCCGAGGGTATTGGGCCCGGGCCCGGCCCGTCGAGGGTGACGGCGTTCACCGCTGGCTTTGTCCGGCCCGGGATGTGCAGGACGACAGGAGGTGTCGGTCCCGGGTGGTGGTCGGCCGGGGTGTTCAGGCGTGAGACCGACCGGCCGCGGGCGGGTCGGGTCGAGACCTCCTGTCGATCTGCACCCCCAGCAGCCTCCACTTGCGCCAGACCAGCCTCGATCCGCGCCACACCTAGTCTGTGCCACACCGTCTGGGCTGCGTGGGCCGGACGGGCCGGTGACGGGATCTGTGTCCATCTGTGACGGGATCTGTGTCCATCTGGTGGCCGGACCGGTGCGGCCGGGACCCTGGGACACCGGCTGGGGACCTCGGACAGGCCACGTCATGCCCCAGGTCCCCAGGACCTGTCCACGGTCCACAGTTCCGGCGACTCCACCGATCAGGTCCAGGCCGGCAGGTGGCGGACATAGCCGGCAAGATGCCGGGCACCCAGGGCCGCCCGCGACCGGACCCGGTCCGCGACCGGACCCGGTCCGCTCCTGCGACCGGCGCCCCCAACACCCACACATCGAGCAGAGCAGCCCCCTTTCAGGGGTCAACCCCGCATGTGGTGGGTTGCGGGGCGATATTTTGGGTCCGCAACCAACCAGGTGAGGGGTTGACCCCTGAAAGGTCAGCGGGCGCACTGGTGGGTGGCCGGGGATGCGCGGGGACGGTGGGGTGACCGGGGTAGCCGGGGGTGCGCGGGGACGGTTGGGCGACCGGAGTGATCGGGGTAGCCGGGGTGACCGGATGACCGGGGTAGCCGCGGGTGCGCGGGGACGGTGGGGTGACCGGGGTGACCGGGGTGACGTGAAGCCTGACGCTGAGCAGCAACGGGTCGAAACAAGGACTCGGCCGGCGTACCAGCCTGGCTTGCGCGGGCTCGGGATCTTCCGGACCGCGGCGGAGATCTCGTACGACGGGACGACGTGGCAACGACTGTCGTTGCGCGGACTCGGTGGCAGGTGCGGGCGGAGCTACCGACGGCTCCGGGTGATGCGTCGTACGCGAGTATCCGGGTGATCGCGACGGATCTGATCGGGAACAAGGTCAGCCAGACCGATCGAGGAGGCCTGGGCCACCAAACGAACTGAACGTTAAAAGGGCGACGCCACGAAGCCGGGGGGAGTGCTCCGTGGCGTCGCCGGGGGCGCGCCAAGGGAGGGGTGGGGGCAGGCGCGCCGGTCTTGGATGGGTCAGTTCCCGAGCAGGCCTCCACCGAGAACGCCCAGCAGTCCGAGCAGGGACAGCAGGTTGCGGATGACCTGGTCGACGGCCTTGGTGCCGCCGGTCTGGTAGGCGGTGACGCACTTCTGCAGCTGGTCCTGGGTCGGCTTGGTGATCGTCACCTTCGCCATCTCGGACTGGCAGTACTGCGTCGCCTTGGTCAGCTCGCCCACCGTGCTGCCGACCGTGCCGACGATCAGGCCGGCCGCGGTCTGCAGGGTCGCGAGACCCGGCGCCGGCGGCTTGGAAGTCGTGGGCGGTTTGGCTCGGGGTCGTGGTCGGTCGGCTTAGTGGTCTGTGGGCGGTTTGGTGGTCTGGTCGTCCGAGGGCTTGCCGGTGGTCGGCGGCCGCTTGGTCGGGTCGGTCGTCGGCTTGCCGGTCTGGTCCGCCGGCGTCGGCGTCGCTTGACCGTCGGGTACGTCTCCTGGTTGGTCGCCTGCGGCAGGTTGTCGTCGGCCGGGGCGTCGATGGTCGGGTCGCCGATCTGGTCGCCGGCCCGGTCGACACCCTGGTCGTCGTCCTCGGTCCCGTTGCCGACCGCGATCCAGCTGCCACCGGCGTACGCCTTGGCGATGCTCACCACGAGGTCGACGTACTGCTGGGAGTGGTTGTAGCGCAGGACGGCCGAGTTCACATCGCCGGACTTGGACAGGTCGGTCTTGCCGGAGCACAGGTACACGGCGGTCGACATGGCCGCGTCGTCGATGTCCTGCGGGTTCCGCACGCCGTCGCCGTCGCCGTCCACTCCCACGGATCGCCACGTACCCGGGATGAACTGCATCGGGCCGACCGCGCGGTCGAACGCGCCGTCGCCGTCGAACGCACCGGCGTCGGTGTCGGCGATCTTGGCCGTCTTCAGGCCGTCGAGCCGCGGGCCGTAAGATGCCCGGTACGGCGACGCCGGAGGTGTTCAGCGCGTTGCCGCCGAAGCGGCCATGGTTCGACTCGACGCGGCCGATCGCGGCGACCAGGGTCCAGGGCAGGTGACAGCCCGGGTCCACCTGAGCCAGCACCTGCTGCGCCCGTGAGTACGCCTTGAGCGCCGCGTTCGGGATGCCGTTGCGGGACAGGCCGGACACGACCTGGGTCGGCTGCTCGCCGGGATCGACACCGTGGCCGACCACACCCGGCACCGGCACGTTGGCCGGCGCGGCGATCGGCTGCTTCGGTACGACGACCCGACCGTGCCGGACAGACCCTGCTCCAGCGACGCCGTGGCGACCGCCGGATCATCCGTGGCGCTGACGGTGAACGCGCTCGCGAACAACGCCAACGGGATCAGCGGCGCCACCTGACGCCACCCTCCACCCGTGGCGCGGCGCTTGCCCTTCGCCATCGATGATCCCCTCCGTGACTCATCGACCTGCCCGGCCCCACGCCGCGGACACGTCATTTCGTCGTGCTCGGTTGCCGTCGTCACTGGTCTAACGTCCGCCCCGTGCGTGGGTTACGCAGCGGACTCAGACCGTCTACGTGCGGTGACCGGGTACCCATACTGGCGCGTAACAACACTGCTGTGAACCCCCGCCGCCTCGCCGGTCATTTCCCTGCCCGCCGCCTGATCGGCAGGTCCGTCGGGGAGAATGGCGGCCGTGCCCGACCACACAGAACAGTCCGCCGCGCTCTTCGACAGGGCTTCCGCAGTCACCCCGGGCGGGGTCAACTCTCCCGTCCGCGCGTTCCGCGCCGTCGGCGGCGTACCGCGCTTCATGGCATCGGGTGATCGATGTCACATCACCGACGTCGACGGCAACCGCTACCTCGACCTGGTCTGCTCCTGGGGACCGATGCTGCTCGGCCACGCCCATCCAGAGGTGACCGCCGCCGTCCAGGCCGCCGTCTCCCGCGGTACGTCGTACGGGACGCCGACCGAGACCGAAGTACTGCTCGGCGAGGAGATCGTCGCCCGGACGCCGGTGGACAAGGTCCGGCTGGTGTCGTCCGGCACCGAGGCGACGATGTCCGCGCTCCGGCTGGCCCGCGGCTTCACCGGTCGCGCCAAGATCGTCAAGTTCGCCGGCTGCTACCACGGACATGTGGACGCACTGCTGGCCCAGGCCGGTTCGGGCGTCATCACCCTCGGCATCCCCGGTACGCCGGGCGTCACCGAGGCGACCACGGCCGACACGATCGTGCTGCCGTACAACGACCAGGCCGCCGTCACCGCCGCCTTCGCCGAGTACGGCGACCAGATCGCGGCCGTCATCACCGAGGCATCGCCGGGCAACATGGGCGTCGTCCCACCGCGGGACAACTTCAACGCCTTCCTGGCCGGCATCTGCGGTGAGAACGGTGCCCTGTTCATCTCCGACGAGGTGATGACCGGGTTCCGGATCACCCGCTCCGGCTGGTACGGCGTCGACGGCGTACAACCAGATCTGATGACGTTCGGCAAGGTGATGGGCGGTGGTTTCCCGGCCGCGGCGTTCGGCGGGCGGGCCGACATCATGGCTCACCTCGCGCCGGAGGGCTCGGTCTATCAGGCCGGCACGCTGTCCGGAAACCCGATCGCCACCACGGCCGGCCTGACCACGTTGCGGCTGGCAACCGACGAGGTGTACGCCAAGCTCGACGAGACCTCGGCCACCATTCGCCGCCTCGTCACGACCGCGCTGGACAAGGAAGGTGTTCCGCACCTCATCCAGGCCGCCGGGAACCTCTTCAGTGTCTTCTTCGTGGAGTCCTCGGAGGGACCTGCCGAGATCCGGGACTTCACCGGGTGCGAACGCCCAGGTGCTGCCCCGGTTCGCGGCGTTCTTCCATGCCATGCTGGACGCTGGCGTCTACCTGCCGCCGAGCGCGTTCGAGGCCTGGTTCGTCAGCGCGCCATCGACGACGACGCGCTGGCCGAGCTCGAGTCCGCCCTCGCCCCGGCCGCCCGCGCGGCGGCCGCAGTACAGACACTGACCGCTTCGGCGGCAGCCGGATGAAGTGAAGGGAACGGCAGCGGTGACCGAAACGACGGTCGTGCACCTGATGCGTCACGGCGAGGTGGACAACCCGACCGGAGTGCTCTACGGCCGGATCCCCGACTTCCACCTGTCCGAGCTCGGCCGGAAGATGGCGGACCGGGTCGCCGACCACGTGAACGGCCGCGACATCGTCCACCTGGTCAGCTCGCCGCTGGAGCGGGCGCAGGAGACGATGGAGCCGTTCGCCAAGACATTCGGGCTGACCCCGGACATCGACGAGCGGGTGATCGAGGCGGCGAACCTGTTCGAGGGCAAGAAGTTCGGCGTCGGCGACGGCGCGCTGAAGAACCCGAGCGCCTGGTGGCTGCTGCGCAACCCGATGAAGCCGTCCTGGGGTGAGCCGTACCAGCAGATCGTCCGGCGGATGCGGGACGCGATCGAGACCGCCCGGCAGAAGGCCGCCGGGCACGAGGCGCTGATCGTGTCGCACCAGTTGCCGATCTGGATCGTCCGGTCCGCGATCGAGGGTCGCCGGCTGCCGCACGACCCGCGCAAGCGGCAGTGCAGCCTGGCCAGCCTGACCTCGTTCACCTTCCACGGCGAGTCGATCGTCTCGGTCGGCTACTCCGAGCCCGCCAAGGACCTCCTCCCGGTGAAGAACCCGAAGAAGTTCGTGGGCGGCGCGTGAAGTTCGGCCGTACGACGCTCCTGGTCGCCGGGCTGCTGCTGATCGCACGGCTGCACTCCGGCCAGCAGGCCTCGCAGAACCGGCAGGGGCAGACCGGGTTCGTGAGCGGCACCGGGCAACGTGTCCGTGTTCGCCCCGGCGGACCGCAAGGCCGCTCCGACGCTGACCGGTACGACGCTCGACGGCAAGCCGTGGAGCCTGGCCGACCAGACCGGCAAGGTGGTCGTGCTGAACGTCTGGGGCTCGTGGTGCTCGCCCTGCCGCAAGGAGGCGCCGGACCTGGTCGCGGCGGCCAAGGAACTCGGTCCGGCGGTGCAGTTCATCGGGCTGAACACCCGTGACCTCGACCCGGCGCCGGCCCGCAAGTTCGTGCAGGAATTCGGTGTGCACGTACCCGAGCATCTACGACCCGAACGGCAAGGCGCTGCTGCGGCTTCCGCGGCCAGATCTCGCCGAAGGCCATCCCGAGCACGCTGGTGATCGACAAGACCGGCAAGGTCGCGGCGCGGGTGGTCGGCGAGGTCTCCAAGGACACCCTGCTCGGCATGGTTCATGATGCTGCCGCCGGTTGACCAAGGAATCGGCACCGTGGGTGAGTGGTTCGCCGAGTCGATGACGGGTTCGATGCTGGTGGCGCTGCCGATCGCGGTGCTGGCCGGCGCGATCTCGTTCTTCTCGCCCTGCGTCGTACCATTGCTGCCCGGCTACCTCTCGTACGTCACCGGACTGTCCGCGGCCGAGCTCGGATCGGACCGGCGCGGCCGGATGCTGGCCGGGACGGCCTTGTTCGTGGCCGGTTTCTCCGCGGTCTTCATCCTGACCGGGGTGGTGTTCGGCAAGGCCGGCGACCTGCTGATCGATCACCAGACCGCGATCACGCGAGTACTCGGCGCGCTCACCGTCGTCCTGGGACTGGTGTTCCTCGGCGGGTTCGGGTTCCTGCAGAAGGACTGCGGGTGCATCGGGTTCCCGCGGTCGGGATCGCGGCGGCTCCGTTGCTCGGCGTACTGTTCGGATTTGGCTGGACGCCGTGTATCGGGCCGACGCTCGGGACCGTCATGACGCTGGCCACGACCGAGGGCAGCATCGGGCGGGGCGCGACGCTGGCCCTGGTGTTCAGCCTCGGGCTGGGCATTCCGTTCATCGTGGCCGCGCTGGCGTTCCGTCGGATGCTGGGCGCGGTGGCGTGGGTTCGCAAGCACCAACTGCTGGTGATCCGGATCGGCGGCGTACTGATGATCGCGGTGGGACTGCTGCTGCTGACGGGAGTGTGGGATGCGATGACCGCGGACCTGCGGCAGTGGGTCGCCAACTTCGGGTCGGCGGTGTGAGGTGACCGAGGTCAGGGACCACATCACCGCACCGACCGGGGGCACCGGCAACGAACCGCCCGCACTCGGCCTGGTCGGCTGGTTGCGCTGGACCTGGCGGCAGCTCACCTCGATGCGGACCGCGCTGGTGCTGCTGTTCCTGCTCGCGCTCGGCGCGGTGCCGGGATCGCTCATCCCGCAGACGCCGATCGACCCGATCAAGGTGTCGGACTTCCTCACCGCGCATCCGAAGCTCGGGCCGTTCTACGACAAGCTCGGGCTCTTCGACGTCTACAAGTCGCCCTGGTTCTCGGCCATCTACCTGCTGCTGTTCATCTCGCTGATCGGGTGCGTGGTGCCGCGGCTCGGCGTGTACCTGCGGGCCGTCCGGGCCCGGCCGCCGAAGCCGCCGCGCAACCTCAACCGGCTGCCCGGGTACGAGCGCTTCACCGTCGACTCCGAGGGCGACGTTCTCGAGGTCGCGGCCCGGGAGCTGAAGCGGCGCCGCTTCCGCGTCCAGACGTACGACGGGGCCGTCGGAGCGGAACGTGGTTACCTGCGGGAGTTCGGCAACCTGCTGTTCCACTTCTCCCTGATCCTGGCGCTGGTCGGGGTCGCGTGGGGCTCGCTGTTCGGCTACCGCGGCACCGTCCTGGTTGTCGTGGGCAACGGTTTCTCCAACTCGGTCGCGCAGTACGACGACTTCACGCCGGGGCGCGCGTTCGGCGGCGACGAAGATCTGCCGCCGTTCTCGCTGACGGTGAAGGACTTCCAGGTGAAGTTCCAGGAGGACGGACCGCAGCGCGGTGCGGCGCGCGAATTCAAGGCCCAGTTGCAGTACCAGGAGACGCCGGACGCACCGGAGAAGTCGTACGTACCTGCAGGTCAACCACCCGCTCAAGCTCGACGGCAGCAGTCTCTACCTGCTCGGCCACGGCTATGCGCCGCGGGTGACGGTGCGGGACGGGAACGGTCAGGTCGCGTTCTCCGGGCCGGCGCCGTTCCTGCCGCAGGACAGCAACTTCTCGTCGTTCGGGGTGATCAAGGCACCGGACGCGCGGCCGACGACGCTGGGCTTCGAGGGCTTCTTCCTGCCGACCGCGGTGATCGACGACCGGGGCCCGGTCTCGGTGTTCCCCGACGACCTGAACCCGATGCTGGTGATGACCGGGTACTACGGTCGCCCGCAGCCGGAGACCGGGAAGCCGGAGTCGGTGTACCAGCTGGACAAGTCGAAGCTCACCCAGTTCCAGGCGAACGGCGACAAGCTGCGCTTCCAGCTCGCGCCGGGGCAGACCCAGGCGCTGCCGGACAAGGCCGGCTCGATCACTTTCGACGGCTACAGCCGCTGGGTGAAGCTGCAGGTCAGCCACACTCCGGGCACGAATCTCGCGCTGGCCGGCATCCTGCTGGCCATCCTCGGACTGATGGGGTCGCTGTTCGTGCATCCGCGCCGTACCTGGGTGCGGGTCCGGACCGAGGACGGGCGTACCGTGGTCGAGGTCGCGGGCCTGGACCGCGGACCCGAGCGGGGGCTCGGCGACGAGATCAGGGCCATCGGTAAGGCACTCAGACCAGATCGATCGAGCACGCAGGAGAAATCATGAGCCCGGAGACCTACGCGCACGTCTCCAACCTGCTGATCCCGACCGCCACCGTGATCTACGCCCTCGCGATGATGTCGCACGCGATGGAGTGGGCCCTCGGCCGCTCGGCGGTGGCGAAGACCGCCACGGTGAAGGAAGAGGTTCTGGTCGCCTCCGACGGCGAACAGGTCGCAACTAGCTCCACGACCACCGCCGACGACGCCGCAGCCGGAAGCACGGAGCGGATGGAAGCGGCCAGCCGGATCGGCCTGCTGCTGACCTGGTTGGCGTTCGTCTTCCACTTCGGTGGGGTGCTCACACGCGGTCTCGCGGCCGGTCGGGTGCCGTGGGGCAACATGTACGAGTTCTCGATCACCGCATCGCTGGCGGTCGCGGCCGTCTACCTGATCTTCGTGCACCGCTACAAGCTGCAGTGGCTCGGGCTTGGCGTGACGCTCGTGGTTGCCGCCGTACTCGGGCTTGCGACGCTCGCGCTCTACACGCCGGCCGGTCCGCTCGTGCCGGCGCTGCACTCGTACTGGCTCGTCATCCACGTATCGTCGGCCGCGATCTCCGGTGGTGCGTTCACCGTCGGCGGCCTCGTGTCGGTGCTCTACCTGATCAAGGCGCGGGCCGAGCGGAAGGTCCTGGCCGGCGGCACCATGTCGGCGTCGCTGCGCCGGCTGCCGAGTGCAGAGTCGATGGACGGTACGGCGTACAAGGTGCTGGCGTTCGCCTTCCCGCTGTGGACCTTCGGGGTGCTCGTGGCCGGGCCGATCTGGGCCGAGTACGCCTGGGGCCGGTACTGGGGCTGGGACCCCAAGGAGGTCTGGTCGCTGGTGACCTGGGTGGTGTACGCCGCCTACCTGCACGCGCGGGCGACCGCGGGCTGGCGGGGCCGCCGGGCCGCGACGATCGCGATCGTCGGCTGGTTCGTCTTCATCTTCAATTTCGTCGGAGTGAACCTGTTGGTCTCCGGTCTGCACTCCTACGCTGGGGTGTGAGATGAAGGAATTCGCCATCTACACCGGCCTGCGGGCAGGCGCTGTTCGCCGTCTGCTTCGCGGTGCTGTGGTTCGCGCTGAACAGCTTCCTGACTGTCTTCCCGTTGCTGCTGCTCGCGCTGATCATCTCGTCGATCCTGTCGATCTTCGTCCTCCGCGCCGCCCGCGACCGGCTGGCCGGCAAGATCGAGCACCGGGCCGAGAAGATGTCGCACCGGATCGAGCAGGCCCGCACCGCCGAAGACGACGACTGACCGCCACCCCTCCGCCCTCCGCCCTCACGTCTCGGGACGAGGTGTGGGGGCGTTCTTCGTGCACCCGAGCCGGACGGCCGGGCAACCCGATGGGGCAGCTGCGCCTGAGAACGGCGTACCACTCGATCGACTGGTACGGAGAGTGACCTAGGCCACTCCGGATTTCCCGGGAAAATCCTTTGTGCATTCCTTCACATCAGTCGTAGTGTGATTGATGAAACGAAACCGTTTCGTTCTATCAGCTACTAGTTCCTTACGCAGGGTGATCATGGTCGAGTACAGCGGGAGCGCGGCAGCGGCCGCGGGTCGAGGGTGGCCGCGAGGAGGAGATCCTCGACGCGACCGTCGCGGTGGTGGCCGAGCTCGGCTACGACCGGCTGACCATGGACGCGGTGGCGACGGCGGCGAAGGCCAGCAAGGCGACGCTGTACCGGCGCTGGACCACCAAGGCCGAGCTGGTCGTCGACGCGATCAGCCGGGCGAAGGGCTGCCCGATCCCGGACGACGTCGACACCGGCAGCCTGCGTGGCGACCTGATCTCGATGTCCTGCGGCGACGGCGGCTTCACCGACGAGCTTCCGATGTCGGTGATCGCCGGCCTGCTCACCGCCCTGCACCGCGACCCCGAGCTGCAGACAGGCGTTCCAGGAACGCTTCCTCGCGCCCCGGCAGCACGCTCGTCGCCGTGGTCTACGAGCGGGCCGTCGAGCGCGGCGAGATCGCGGCCGGACGTCGACGTCGAGCTGCTCTCGGTGACGCTGCCCGCGGTCATCGTGCACCACGCCTACCTGCTCGGCGTCGAGCCGACGGACGAGCTGATCCTCCGAGTGATCGACAACGTGATCCTGCCTGCGGCGCGGGGGTCGCACGCGAGCTGACCGGTGAGGGGCCGGTCCGCGATCGAAATCCAGCACAGCAACGAGGGGAATATTGTCATGTCCGAAGACGTCGTCAAAGCCGATCCGCCGGACCGCCGGCCGGTCGACACGGTGACGGACCCAGGAACGGGTCACGGTCACCGCAATCTCGGCATCGCGCTCGCGCTGATCTGCATGGCGCAGCTGATGGTGGTGCTGGACGGCACCATCGTCAACATCGCACTGCCGCACATCCAGAACGATCTGGGCTTCAGCAACGCCACGCTGCCGTGGGTGGTCAACGCCTACGCGCTCGCGTTCGGTGGTCTGCTGCTGCTCGGCGGCCGGATCGGGGACATCCTCGGCCGCCGCAAGGTGTTCATCTTCGGCGTCGTGCTGTTCGGCCTGGCGTCGTTCGTCGGTGGTATCGCCCAGACCGAGGGCGTGCTGCTGGCCAGCCGGATCCTGCAGGGTGTCGCGGCCGCGGCGGCCTCGCCGAACGCGCTCGCGCTGATCACCACCACCTTCCCGGCCGGCAAGGAGCGCAACCGCGCGATGGGCGTGTACGCCGCGATGTCCGGGGCCGGTGCGGCCGTCGGCCTGATCCTCGGTGGTGCGCTGACCGAGGCGTCCTGGCGCTGGACCTTCTTCATCAACACGCCGATCGGCCTGATCGTCGCGGTGCTGGCGTTCCGGTTCCTGGGCGAGTCGGCCCGCCAGACCGGCAAGTTCGACCTTCCGGGTGCGATCACCGGTACGGCGGGTCTGACCGCGCTGGTCTACGGCCTGACGCACGCGGCGACGGAGGGCTGGAGCGACCCGGTCACGTTGGCCTTCATCCTCGGTGGCCTGGCACTGATCGGGATCTTCCTCGGCATCGAGGCCCGGTCGCGGCACGCGCTGATGCCGTTCCGGATCCTCGCGAACCGGACCCGTGGAGTCAGCTTCTTCGTGATGCTGGTGGTCGGTGCGGCGATGTTCTCGATGTTCTACTTCCTGGGCATCTTCGTGCAGAACGTGATGGGCTACAGCGCGATCAAGACCGGTTTCGCGTTCCTGCCGTTCAGCGTCGGCATCGTGGCCGCGGCGCAGGTCGCGTCGACGCTGGTGGCGCGGATCGACCCGCGCTGGATCGCCGGTGTCGGTAGCGTGCTGGTCGCGAGCGGCATGTTCGGGTTCAGCCGGCTCGACGTGCGACTCGACGTACCTGACCCATCTGTTGCCGTTCATCCTGCTGCTCTCGTTCGGAATGGGCCTGATCTTCGTGCCGATCACGCTGACCGCGGTCAGCGGCGTCAAGCACGAGGATTCCGGTGTCGGCTCCGCGGTGCTGAACACGGTCCAGCAGATCGGTGGCGCGGTCGGCCTGGCGCTGCTCGGCACGATCTCCACCGGCGCGATCAAGGACAAGTTCGCCGAGCTGGCCCCGGGCCTGCAGAAGGCGGCCGAGTCCGGGCAGTCGCCGGACCAGATCAAGCAGCTGCAGGGCCAGTTCACCGCGGTCGCCACCACGCACGGCTTCACCCGGGCGTTCCTGTGGTCGACGTTCCTGATGCTCGGCGCGGCGGTGGTCACGTTCGTCGGCCTGTCCATCAAGCACGAGGACCTGGCCACCGACAACGCCAACGGCCCCGTCCACACGGGCTGAGGCTGCGACGAAAGACCCGAAGGGCCCGCTTCCCGGGAGGGGGGAAGCGGGCCCTTCGTTCGTGCTGATCAGAGCTGTTTGCGCATCACGAGTTCGCGATGCACGCCGTCCGGCATCAGATCGCCTGGTTCGTCGGTGTCGGCGAAACCACTGCGGAGATAGAGGTTGTGCGCCGGATCGTTGCCAGCGACAACCGAGAGCTTCAGGATCCGGGCGCCGATGCCGCGGGACCAGTCCTCGATCGCGGTCATCAGCGCGTCACCGACACCCTGGCCGCGGCCGGCCGGGGTGATCCACATCGACACGAGCTCGGTGACCTCGGGTTCCTCGGCACGGAAGCCGCCGGCCATGCCGACCGGCGTACCGTCGAGCGAAGCGATCACCTGGTAGGCGCCGGGCACGCCGAGTCGCTCACGCCAGCGTTCCTCGGGTGCGTCGGCCCAGTCGGCGAGTTGGGAGCCGAACGCGTACGGCGCGTCGGTGAGCGCGGCCAGCCTGAGTTCGCGCCAGAGCTTCCAGTCGTCCGGCCCGATCTCCTGCAGCCAGATCATCAGCCGCGGGGCGGCGGGAACTTGGTGGAGACCCAGTCGCGGACGCCGCCCATGCCGTCGCCGAGGTCGCGCAGGAACTTCGCCAGCGGATCCTGGGAGCGGTTGAAGGCGTCGGAGTACGACTTGGCCGCGTTCTTCGCCTCCTGGGAGATGGACGCGTCGGCGTCGCCCTCGCGCTTCGGGTAGTCGCCGGAGACGATCGTCGTGTACTCGCCCTCGTCCACCCAGCGCCGCAGCTCGTGCGCGCGGATGACGGCCAGCGGGTGCGACTGCGCCTCGAGCAGCAGCAGCTTCAGCAGGCTGTCGCGCAGGTCGCCGGAGCTTTCGTACTCCGTCCCCTGCGCCAGGAAGGCCGTGGCGTCGAGCTCGCCGAGCTGGCCGCCGCTGGCCAGCTTCATCTGGACGCGCAGCGCGACCGCCGGGTCCTGGACCGCGAGCAGGCCGGCCCGGTCGCCGGACAGCTCGGCCTTGCGGGACCACTCCTGCAGGGCGGCGATGATCGCGCGGACGCCCAGTGCGCCGATCGGCAGCCAGTTGACCGCGCCGGTGAGCCGCATCAGCCAGAACAGCAGCGACTGGTAGAGCGCGTGCCCGCTCTGCGCGTGGCCGAGCTCGTGACCGAGGACGAAGCGGGTCTCCTCCTCGTCCATGCCCTGCAGCAAGGCGCTGTTGACCACGATGAAGGGCTTGTCCATGCCGACGGTGACGGCGTTCCAGATCGGGCTGTTGGTCACGAACAACTCGGGCAGCTGGCGGACGTCGAGCGTCATACCGGCCTCGGTGTACAGCCGGTGCACGGTCGGGAACTGCCGCTCGTCGACCCGGACCGCCGAGCCGAGGAACTGCAGCCGGAAGGCACGCTCGTTGATCAGGCCGGACATCTTGCGCAGGACGTAGTCGAAGCCCTTCAGCTGCCGCAGCGCCACCAGCGCACCCCGGTCCGCCGGGTGCTCCCACGCCCGCGAACTGATGTCGGTCAGCGTCCTGCGCTGCCGCGTCGGCCGATCCTCGTTCTCGCTCATCGGTCCCCCTGCGTCGTCGTGTTCCCCCAACCTAGCTCGCTCCCGGGTCGCCGGGCGCGGGGTGCCAGGGCCCAGGCGAGCAGCAGCGGGAGCGGCCAGCTGAGCGGGATCGACCACCAGGACAGGTGCAGGTAGAGGAACGCCACCACGCTGCCGAGCGTGAGCGCCGTACCCCACAGCCAGTACCAGAAGGCGTTCCACCCACGGTGCCGCCCGCCGCGCCGGTGCCCGACCGCAGCGAGCGTGGCGGTCGCGGGCAGAGCGGTCAGTACGCCGAAGCCGACGACGACCACCGCGATCAGCACGACCTCACCGGTGGAGAAGTGCGGCTCGAATCCCAGGGGCACCATGGGTCCCATCCTCCCCGTGGGCAGCGGTGGTTGCTGAGCGTAGGAATACTCAAATCGGCCGGTAGGTCCTAGCCTGGCCCGCATGAGTGAGGTCATCGGGGTGTGTCGCGAGGTCGATCGGCGGGACGAGAAGGCGCGGGCCTGGGTCTCCGAAGCGATCCGGATCGTGGACGCCGACGCGAACCGGAGCGCGGACACCCACCTGCACGTGTTCCCGATGCCGGAGGGCACCGGGGTGGACCTGTACCTGAAGGACGAGTCCGTGCACCCGACCGGCTCGCTCAAGCACCGGCTGGCCCGCTCACTGTTCCTGTACGCGCTGTGCAACGGCTGGATCCACGAGGGCACCACGGTGATCGAGGCGTCCAGCGGCTCGACCGCGGTCAGCGAGGCGTATTTCGCCCGCCTGCTCGGCCTCCCGTTCGTCGCGGTGATGCCGCGCTCGACCAGCCCGGAGAAGGTCGAGCTGATCGAGTTCTACGGCGGCAGCTGCCACTTCGTCGAGCGCTCCGGCCAGATCTACGGCGAGGCCAAGCGGCTGGCCGAGGAGACCGGCGGCCACTACATGGACCAGTTCACGTACGCCGAGCGCGCGACCGACTGGCGGGGCAACAACAACATCGCCGAGTCGATCTTCGGTCAGCTGAAGCTGGAGCAGCACCCGATCCCGGCCTGGGTCGTGGTCGGCGCCGGCACCGGCGGTACGTCGGCCACCATCGGCCGCTACGTCCGCTACCAGCGCTACGACACCTCGGTCGCGGTGGTGGACCCGGAGAACTCGGCCTTCTTCCCCGCCTTCGAGGCCGGTGACCACGACTTCTCCACCGGCCACCCGTCCCGGATCGAGGGCATCGGCCGGCCGCGGGTCGAGCCGTCGTTCGTGCTCGGCGTGGTGGACCGGATGATCGCGGTCCCGGACGCCGCCTCGATCGCCGCGATGCGGTTCTGCTCCCGGGTCACGGGCCGCCTGGTCGGTGGCTCGACCGGGACCAACCTCTGGGGGTCCCTGCGGCTGGCCGCGGAGATGCGCCGGACCGGTGTCCGCGGCAGTATCGTCACGCTGCTCTGCGACAGCGGCGAACGGTACGGAAACACGTACTACGACGACGCCTGGCTCCGCACGAGCGGGATCGACATCACGCCGTACACGGTGACTCTCGAAACCTTCGCAACCACAGGCCGCTGGATCGAACCTGATAGGTGATGTGGAGCTCTTCTCGCCCGCGCAGGAACGTTCGCCCCTGCACCCGATCCCGGGATTAGTTGCCTGCGGCACCGTAGTTCGACGTGCCGGTGGAGGTCAGCCCTCGTCGCCCACGAAGTAGTCCGCCTGGTGTCGCGCTCGCGCCCGGGCCAGGTAGGTCGCCAACTCCACTCGCCCGCCGTCATGGTTGCCGTCGCCCTCTAAAATGCCTTGAAGATAGATTCGATTCGCCATCCCCTCGAGAACGGCCTCCCGGACCTCTTCGGGCTGATTGGCGATGAATCCATGGACGGTCCGCAACCGGAGATCGGCTCGCTTGGCGCTTCGTGATTCACGATGATTGACCGACCCGCGGATGAAGCAGAGACAGGCGAGCCCGATTGCGGTGAGGGCGATCCCGAGCCTTGTCAAGGTGATGGTCGTCGATGCCAGGATGCTTGAATCCGAGCTGAAGTAGTGGGCCAGGAGTATGACCAGTGGAACCCCGCCGACCGCGAGTCCCAGCAAATCCCAGGTCCAACCGGCGAACGCCTTGTTGCGCGCATTCTTTCCGTAGCTGTCGGCAACGGCCTGTTGGGTAAGCGCGGTCAGGACATTCGTACCCTGGTGCCGCATCTCCTCCAAGCTCGCGAGGTCCCGAGTTGCCCCGAGTACGGCCGTCATGAGTGTTTCCTCAAGCTCGTCGAGGTTCGCTCGATAATTCTCCGTAGCAGCCGAGACCTGCAGCTCCAGCGAATCCTTGATCCCCTTCTCCAGTTCTCGCTTGTACTCCGTGGTCGTGACCGACTCGGCCGCGACGGCCTGCCGAATTGCGTCTACCTGGCGAAGTAGCTGAGCTCGATCCGCCTGGAGAGCTTCGAGCGAGACCTTCATGGAGTTCTCGTACTGTGAGTACGCCTTCCGCGCGGCTTGTCCGGCACCTTTCGGACTCAGCGGCGGCCAGGTTCCCAGCTGCTCGAGCACGGCGTCGACGCCATCAGCGGCAGTCCGCAGGTGCTGTGCGCAACCATCTGGGTCCCGTGCATACTGCGAGAGGTCGGGCTGCACGTTTGCCGCGAGCTGAATGTGGACATTGTCCAGCATGCGCGTCGAGTATCGTCGCGGGTCATCCTGGCGATGAGCATTAATTGTCTCGACCAGCCACTGCAGGCGGGACAGTGAATCGGCCGAGTCCGCATCATCCGGCAGAGCGAGGCCCTTGAGTTCGCCAGTGATCTGATTGATCAGTGCCCACAGCGGATGATTGGTGAATCTGGTTTCCCAAACCGATCCCATGCTCTCCCCCATGACGTGATGCCAGGATGCGCGCCCGGCCCGAACACGTCAACGCGTGCGTGTCGTGGATATCGACAAAGCGTGTGCAATCGTTACCGACTGTAGGAATGGAACCGGACGGTCTCGAAACAATGCGCGGGACAGGCGTAGTGCACCGGGGAGAGAGTTAGCCGCCGAGGGCGAGGCCGATGGCCAATCCGATCGCGTAGAGGAGCTCGGTGAGGCCGGTGTTCTTGAGGACTGGGATGAGGGCCGGCCCCACTGCGTCGCTGAGGATTACTCGGGTGGACTTGATGGCCAGTGGAACGGCGATGAAGGCCAGGAGGGTCCACGGCGTGGCGATGACGGAGACCGCGGCGAGGACGAAGGCCAGGGCCACCAAAGCGGTGTAGAGCCAGCGGGAGCGGGCGTCGCCCAGGACCACGGCCAAGGTGCGTTTTCCGGTGACGGTGTCGGTGGGAATGTCGCGGAGATTGTTCGCGACCAGGAGGGCGCAGGCGATGGAGCCGATGGAGACCGCGCCGGCCACGGCGGTCCAGCTCAGGGTCTCGGCCTGGACGTAGGTGGTGCCCAGTACGGCGACCAGCCCGAAGAAGACGAAGACGCTGACCTCACCCAGCGCGCGGTACCCGTACGGCTTCTTGCCGCCGGTGTAGAACCACGCACCGAGCAGCGAAGCGACACCGGCGACCAGGAGCCACCAGTTCGAGGTCGCGCACAAGATGATGCCGAGTACGGCGCCCACACCGAAGCAGGTGAAGGCTGCGGTCTTCACCTGTCCCGGAGTGGCGACCTTGGAGCCCACCAGACGTAGTGGACCGACCCGGTTCTCGTCCGTACCGCGGATGCCGTCGCTGTAGTCGTTGGCGTAGTTGACCCCGATCTGCAAGGCCAGAGCGACACCGAGAGCGAGCAGTGCCTTCCACCAGACGAACCCGTCCAGGTACGCGGCCGCACCGGTTCCGACGAGGACAGGGGCGATCGCGGCGGGCAGCGTGCGCGGGCGCGCGCCTTCGATCCACTGGGCAGGGGTGGCCATGACCGTCGATTCTGTCAGCCACTCGGCGAGCGTGAGTAACGAGGGCCGTACGCTCGGACTGATGTCTACCTTGCGCCTGGTCCCCGGTACGCCGGATGCCGTGTTGTCCGCGCTCACCGGCGTACTGGACGGCAGCGGTACGCCGTTCGCCCCGGTACCGTCCGATCCGGCGGCGGCTGCCCGTGTTCGGCAGGCTGCGGCACCGGATGAGCCGCTGGAGGACGACTGCGCGGTCGTGCTGACCACCTCCGGGTCGTCCGGTGAGCCCAAGGGCGTGCTGCTCTCCCGCGAGGCCCTGCTCGCTTCCGCGGTTGCCACCCACGATCGACTCGGCGGACCGGGCCAATGGCTGCTTCCGATGAAGCCCTACTTCGTCGGTGGCCTGCAGATCCTGACCCGCTCGGTAGCTGGCCGGTCTGGCGCCTGTCATGCTCGGCGAGAGCTTCACCGAGGCCGCTGCGTCGATGACCGGCCCGCGTCGGTACACCGCGATGGTGCCGACCCAACTGGCGCGCTATCTGGACACCGACCTGGACGCACTGCGGTCCTTCGACGCGATCATCATCGGCGGTGCCTCCACACCGGCGCCGCTGAAGGCCCGGGCGGTCGAGGCCGGTGTCACCGCGATCCCGGCGTACGGGATGACCGAGACGGGCAGCGGGTGTGTGTACGCCGGTGTGCCGCTGGACGGGACGTCGATCGGGCTGGACAACGGGCGGATCCTGATCAAGGGCAGCACGCTGTTCTCCGGGTACCGGCTGCGGCCGGAGCTGACCGCGGAGGTGCTGCGGGACGGGTGGTTCCGGACCCAGGACCGCGGCGAGATCGTGGATGGGCGGCTGCAGGTCATCGGCCGGGTCGACGACGTGGTGATCTCCGGCGGCGTCAATGTCACGCTGCCGACCGTGCAGGCTCGCCTGCTCGAGCATCCCGAGGTCAAGGACGCTGTCGTGCTGGGCGTGCCCGATGCGGAGTGGGGGACGCGCGTGGTCGCGTTCGTCGTCGGGGAGCCGGGCCGGGACGAGGTGCGGGACTTCGTGGCGGAGCTGCTGCCGCGGACCTGGGCGCCGCGGGACGTGATCAGGCTCGACGCGTTGCCGATGCTTGCCTCGGGCAAGGTTGATCGCCAGGCACTCCTGGACGGTGTGCGATGATCACGTACTCGATCGAGCTGAAGAACAAGTTCCGCGGCATCACCGTGCGCGAGGGCATGCTGTTCGAAGGCCCTGCGGGCTGGGCCGAGTGGAGCCCGTTCCTGGACTACGACGACGCGACCTGCGTGTCCTGGCTGCGCGCGGCGCGCGAGGCGGCTGTCGACGGCTGGCCGGCTCCGGTGCGGGACGTCGTACCGGTGAACTGCACTGTGCCGGCGGTCGGTCCTGTGAAGGCGGCGGAGATCGTGAGAGCGTCCGGCTGTGGCACTGCGAAGGTGAAGGTGGCCGAGCCGGGCCAGACGCTCGCGGACGATGTGGAGCGCCTCGAGGCTGTCCGGGACGCCATCGGATCGGGCCGGGTGCGGATCGACGCCAATGGTGCCTGGTCCGTCGACGAGGCCATCGAGGCGTTGAAGGCGTTGGCCCGCTTCGACCTGGAGTATGTGGAGCAGCCGTGCGCGGCCGTGGAGGAGTTGGCCGAGGTCAGGCGGCGCACCGACGTTCTGGTGGCGGCGGACGAGTCGATCCGGCGGGCCGAGGACCCCTTGCTGGTCAAGAAGCTCGAGGCTGCCGACATCGCCGTCCTGAAGGTGCAGCCGATCGGCGGCGTACGCGCCTGCCTGGAGATCGCGGAGCAGATCGGCCTGCCGGTCGTCGTGTCGTCCGCCCTCGAGACCTCCATAGGCATCGCCGCCGGCGTCGCCCTCGCTGCCGCGTTGCCGGAGCTGCCGTATGCGTGTGGGCTCGCGACGGTGTCGATGTTCACCACTGAGGTCGTCGCTGACCCGCTGCTGCCGGTGGACGGCTTCCTGCCGGTGAGACGCGTACAGCCGGACGCAGCCTTGCTCTCCGCTGCCGAAGCCACCCCGGCCTCGACTGCGGTCTGGCAACAACGCTTGGCCAGGGTCGAGGCCAGACTGTGAGGAGCTTGCGAGCTCAAAGGATGATCGAGGAGCCATGGTAGTCTTCTCGAGCGGAGGCGCGGATGAACCCGTCCACGGCGTTTGCGACTGTGGTGGTCGACGAGCTGATCCGGAACGGCGTCCGCGAGGCCGTGGTGGCGCCGGGCTCGCGCAGCGCGCCACTGGCGCTGGCGTTCGCGGCTGCTGACCGGGACGGCCGGCTGCGGCTGCATGTCCGGATCGACGAGCGTACGGCGGGATTTCTGGCGCTCGGGTTGATCCGGGGGAGCGGATCTGCCGGTGCCTGTGGTGACCACGTCCGGTACGGCGGTGGCCAACCTGCACCCCGCTGTGTTGGAGGCGTCGCACAGCGGGCTGCCGTTGATCGTGCTGAGCGCGGATCGGCCGCCGGCGTTGCGGGGGAGCGGTGCCAACCAGACAACCGATCAGCTGAAGGTGTTCGGCTCTGCGGTCCGGCTGTTCCACGAGATGGGTACGCCGGTGCGTGAGGTCGGTCAGGTCGCGTACTGGCGCTCACAGGTCGCACGGGCCGTGGCCAACGCCGTGGGTGCACGGTCCTCCGATCCTGGACCGGTGCAGCTCAACTGCCCGTTGTCGGAGCCGCTAGTGCCGACAGATGGACCTGACTGGCCAGAGTCGCTGGACGGACGCAGTACCGGACCGTGGACCGCTGTGCATGCCGCAGCCGGGCCGCCGTCGGCTGTGTCGCCCGGGCCGAAGACCGTGGTGGTCGCGGGTGATGGCGCCTCGCAGGCCGCGCGGTTGGCGGCCGAGGCGGGTCGGTGGCCGTTGTTCGCGGAGCCGTCCAGCCGGGCCCGGATCGGTCCGTCGGTGATCTCGGCGTACCGCTTGTTGCTGCAGGCAAATTCTTTGGCGGGCGAGATCGAGCGGGTGCTGGTGTTCGGGCACCCGACGCTGTCGCGGCCGATCGCCAAGCTGCTGGCCCGGCCGGACGTCGAGGTGATCGTGGTCTCGCCGACCGGTCCGTGGCCCGACCCGGCTCGCCGGGCCAAGGCCGTGGTCACCGGGCTGGAGGTCACCGAGGCCGATGCGACCAACTGGTTGGACCGATGGCAGCACGCGGATCAACTGGCCCGCCCGGCCATCGACAAGGTGCTCGCCGACACCCTGAGCGGACCGCGCGTCGCGGCGATCGTGGGGGAGGCGGTCGGTGCCGACGGCATGCTCGTAGTCGCGTCCTCGAACCCGGTCCGCGACCTCGACCTCGCCCCGGTCGTCCCGATCCGGACCATCGCCAACCGCGGCCTCGCCGGGATCGACGGCACCATCTCGACCGCGGTCGGCGCCGCGCTGGCAAACGCCGGCCCGACCTATGCGCTGATCGGCGACCTGGCGTTCCTGCACGACAGCAACGGGCTGATCGTCGGACCGGACGAGGCCCGGCCCGACCTGCGCATCGTGGTCGTCAACGACAACGGTGGCGGGATCTTCTCGACCCTGGAGCAGGGCGACCCGACCCATGCCACCCACTTCGAGCGCGTCTTCGGTACGCCGCACAACGTGGACCTCGCCGCACTCTGCGCCGCCACGAGTACGCCGTACCAGTTGGTGGAGACGCCCGACGCACTCCGAGCCGCGCTGACTCCGACGGTCGCCGGTCTGGAGGTTATCGAGGCCCGCGTTCCTCGCAGCAGTCATCGGCCGCTGAACGAGGCGCTCGTGGCCGCTCTCAGCCAGTTGTAACCGGAACCCGGGTTTTCCGTGCCGGTTGCAGCGTGCGCAGGTGGTTGAGCAGCGGCAGGACCGAGACGATGACCAGCGCTGTCGTAGTGAGGATCGGGATCGTCGCGCCGCGCAGCGATGAGTTGAGTGGCGCAGCGATCGTGAAGATGAGGCTGACCGCGGTGATGGTCGTGATCAGCCGGCGACCCGGTCGGGCGACGGCCAGGAACGGTAGGCACCAGAGGAAGTACCAGTCGTGGGCGCTCGGACCCAGCAGGACAACGGCCAGCAGTGCGATGCCAACAGCCCGGGCGGCGTGGTGGATGGACGAGCGCAGACTCAGTACGGCGATCAGACTGACCGCGACGATCATCCCGACCAGGCGGACGATCTGCAGCGCCTGTTGAGCGGCTGAGTCGTCGCCCAGCCACTGCAGTACGCCGGACGCCGCCATGCCGACCAGGTTCGCGATCGAGAACGGCGAGCGCACCAGTCCGGGTACGTCGAGCGCACTCATCCACCCCGAGCCCACGCCGGTCAGTTCGCCGATGGTGACAAGTGTGAGTACCGAGACCGCTCCCGCGATCACCAGACTGGCGAACCGCAGCGCCCGACCGGCCAGTGGACTCATCACTGCGGCGATGGCGATCACCACCAGTCCGCCAGGCAGCTTCACCGCGGCCGCAGCACCCGCCACGACCGCCGCCGTACCCCAGCGGCCGGTGAGGGCCAGGGCGAAAGCGCTGCAGGCCAGTCCGAGCATCAGTACGTCGTTGTGCGCGGCACCGATGCCGTGCGTGATCAGCATCGGGTTCAGCACCACCAGCCAGATCGCGAAGGTCGGATCCACGCGGCAAGCGGTCGCGAGCCGCGGCACGGCCCAGGCGATCAGCACGATGCCCAGTACGGCGAGGAGCCGGTGAGCGAGCATCAGGATGTACGGGTCCATGGTCAGGTGCGCGACCACGCCGCCGTACGCGAGGGGCAATGGACCGTACGGCGCGGGTGTCTGCATCCACATCGGATCGACCGCTTCGACGATGTGGCCAGACAGTACGCCGGGGCCGACGTCGTACGGGTTGTAGCCCTTGGCGACCAGTGCGCCTTGTGCCGCGTAGCTCCAGGCGTCTCGGCTGAACAGCGGCGGGATGAGCAGCAGCGGTGCGCTCCAGTACGCCGCCATCCGCAGCAGCGGCGGCCGGAGACCTGCCATCACCTGGCGGCCCACGGTCAGCCAGGCCCAGGCCATCAGCCCGAGCCCGGCGACCATGAACGTGAGCCCGACCATCCGGCCAGGCAGGGAATGCCGCAGGTCCCCAGTGATGGGCAGTGTCGCAACCCACGAGGAGGGCGGCACCACCGAGGTCACCAGGCTCGCCAAGGCGACTACGACGGAGCCGACAACCCCACGGACCATCGGCGAGCGCATGGCCGGACCGTAACCCGGTCATGCAACTCCCCGATGAACAACGGCTTACCTACGCCTATGCGGATTCCTTCCGGAAGGTCCGGGCGCCGACCGCCAGGCCGATGACCGTCAGCAGGACCACCCAGAACAGGCCCCACAGCGACGAGCTGCTGCCGATGTCGCCGCGGAACAGCGCCCGCACACCGGTCACGATGTGCTTGAGCGGGCTGATGTCGGACAGCCGCTGCAGCCAGGTCGGGCCGATCTGCATCGGCAGCAGGATGCCGGACAGCAGCAGCAGCGGCATGGCGATGCCGTTCAGCAGCGGGGCCAGCGCGTCCTCGCTCTTGGTGATGAGCGCGACCGAGTACGACAGCGAGGCGAACGTCGCGCCGAGCAGGGCGACGATCACCAGCGAGAGCAGTACGCCGGTCCACGGGGCGCGCAGGCCGAGCGGAAGAGCGACGACCAGCAGCAGAATCGTCTGCACGACCAGGACGACGACATCGCGCAGGACGCGCCCGGCCATCAACGCCATCCGGGACGCCGGCGTGACGCGGTCGGCCTCGATCACGCCGGCCCGGTACTCCGCGATCAGGCTGAAGCCGACGAACATCGCGCCGAACATGCCGAGCTGGACGATCAGGCCGGGGATGAACACCTGGTAGGCGTTCGTCGTCGTGCCCTGGCTGATCTGCGCGGTGATCGGCTTCAGCAGCGGGCCGAACAGGAACAGGTACAGCAGCGGCTGGCTGAGCATCAGGATCGACCACATCGGGTTGCGCAGCGACAGCCGCATGGCCCGGTGGAACACGATCCAGGTCTCGCGAAGCACCTGACCGGAGCGGCCGGGTGGGGTCAGAGTTTGCGCCGTCATGCCACGGTCTCCATCTCAGCGTCCTGGGGAGCGGCTGCCGGCTTGGCGGCGTCCTCGTCCCGCAGGGACCGGCCGGTCATGGTCAGGAACACGTCGTCCAGGGTCGGCCGGTGCACCTCGACCCCGTGCAGCTCGATGCCCTGGGCATCGATCGAGCGGAGCAGCCCGGGCAGCACCGAACCGCCGCGCGGGATCCGGAAGCCGACCACGTCGCCGTCGGTCTCCACCTCGACCGCGCCGTCCAGCTCGCGGACGATCGTGCTGACCTCGGGTGCCTGCGTGGCGTCGGCCAGGCTGATCCGGACCGCGTCGCCGGAGACCTGCTGCTTCAGCACCTCCGGGGTGCCGGAGGCAACGATCTTGCCGTGGTCGATGACCAGGATCCGGTCGCAGAGTGCGTCCGCCTCGTCCAGGTAGTGCGTGGTGAGGAAGATCGTCGCGCCGCGGTCGCGCAGGCTGCGGATGTGCTCCCACAGGTTCGCCCGGGCCTGCGGGTCGAGGCCGGTGGTCGGCTCGTCCAGGAAGATCAGTTTCGGATCGTGGACCAGCCCCATCACGATGTCGAGCCGGCGTCGCTGACCGCCGGACAGGGTCTTGCACTGCCGCCGCCACAGGCCGGACAGGTCGAGCTCCTCGAACAGCCGCTGACCGTCCGCAATCGCTGTGGCCTTCGGTACGCCGTACAGCCGGGCGTGGTCGACGACCTCGTCGCCGGCGACTGCCTCGGGCAGGGTCGACCCGCTCTGCGGCACGTAGCCGATGCGGCGGCGGACGCCGACCGGGTCCCTCGCGAGGTCGCAACCCGCCACCGTGGCGGTCCCGCTGGTCGGCGTGATCAGGGTCGCCAGCATCCGCAGTGTGGTGGTCTTGCCGGCCCCGTTCGGGCCGAGAAAGCCGACGATCTCCCCGTCGGCGACATCCAGGTCTACCCCCTGCACGGCCTGCACCGGCCCGCGCTTGGTCTTGAAGGTGCGGACAAGTCCGCGAGCTTCGATCATCATGCGGCCAGTCTGGTTTACTCAACCTTGAATAGTCAACATTGATTAACCCGCTCCCGAGGCCGAGTCCCGGTTCTGCTGGGGTGCCGTTGGCGTGCAGTCCGACAGGAGGTGTCGGTCCGCGGGTGGTGGTCGGGCGGTGTGCTCAGGCGTGAACCCGGCCGGGTCGGGCCGGCCCGGAGCCGACATCTCCTGTCGATCCGCACCAGCACCATCCTCCACCGCACGAGCACCGCCTCCCCGCTTAGGAATGCGGTGGCTGGCTCGATGCTGGGCCGCGCGGTCATCGCAGTGCACTTCTCATCGAGTGGGTTGTGACAGATTCCTCGTCCATCGCCGGGGCGAAGCTGAGTGTGAAGGCTGGGCAGTCGGCCGCGTTCTGTCGGTTGCCTCCGAGGATTGGAAGGATCTGGTCCCGGATCGGGTGGAAGCTCCTCCCCAGCCCGGCCCGGGCGGCCCGGCCGGTGGGTCTCGACCTGGGTGGACGTGGCGCACTCACCAACCCGGTCGGTCAGCCCCCGAGTGCTCGCGGCCGAGCGTGGCATCTGTGGCATCGCGCTGCTTGGTGAGTGGTGCAGGTCCGGTCAGCGGCGCGGCATCGCCAAACCCGCCACCGCCGACGGGGCGGGGTGTGACGGACTTGCAGGCCATCACAATCACCGAGACGCCGCGACCGCCCGCGGGAGGCCTTCGTCCTCGCCTCGTTGTGATGGCCTGGCGATCCGGTCGACGGCGGTGGGTCAGGGGGGTGGGTCGGGGACCTCGCCCCAGTGGGTGACCATGCCGGGGTACGGTTTCCAGTCCGACGGCTCGCCGGCGAAGGAGTAGGCGCCGTCGAGGACGCGCCGGCGGAAGCCGCGGGTCCATTCGAGCTCGCCGTTGTCTCGGGCGCTGCTGATCCGGATCATCTCGATCACGTGGTTCGGCGTCCCCGGATCCTCCAGGATCTGCCGCTCCGCGAACGGCTCGGCCTTCTGCAGTTGCTCCAGTTGCACGATCCGCGCCTCGAGCGCGGCCAGCACCTCGTCCCGCCGCAGCGACCACAGGAAGCTCAGCGCCGCCTGCATCCGGTCCGGGTGGAAACCGTCGACGGTCCACAACATCTGCCGCAGCAGCGAGAAGTACTCCGTCTCACCATCGGTCGTCAGCTTGTACGACGTACGCCCCGGCCGCTGGGCGCCGTCCTGCTCGAGCTCCTGTAGATACCCGTGCTTGGCCAGCGTGCGGAGGCCGGTGTAGACCGAGCCCGGGTTGATGTTCGCCCATTCCTGCACGTTCCAGGTGAGCAGCTCGCGGCGCAGCTGATAGCCGTAGGCCGGCTGGAAGATCCGCACGACCCCGAGTAGCAGCAACCGCGTGGTGGACATCTTCGCAGTGTAAATCCGGACGACTCCGACGGTGATCGCGCGTAGTCTCCGGGTGCATGGACGTGCGTGTCACAAGCGACCCGAAGGCCTTCGAGCGGACGGTGTTCCCTTTCCTGCAACAGGATCCGGTGCTGCACACGGTCATCCTGAGCAACGTCCACGAGCGCGCGAACGGGACCGCCCGCGCCGAGGACGGGCCGTCGTACTTCGTCTCCGTCCACGACGACGGCGTGGTCGGGGTGGCGATGCGGGTCCCGGGCCGGGCGGTCTACCTCGGCGCGCTGAGCGAGGATCTCGCGGAGGTGATTGCCGACGCGTACGCCGACGTACTGCCGGAGTTGAGCGGTGTCGCGGGTGATCGGCCGGCCGCCCAGCGGTTCGCGGTGCGGTGGTGCGAGCGGCGCGGCGGTCTGGCGACCGAGACGAACGGGACTCGGCTGCACAAGCTCGGCTCGCTCACGCCGCTGCCGGCGGACGGGGCAGTCCGCGGCTGATGCGCGCGGACGAGGTCGACCTGATCAGTAGCTGGGGGAACGACGGGTTCACCGAGGAGCTCGGCACCGGCTACCGGGAGTGGGCGGAGCTGCAGTTGCGGCAGCAGACCATGTGGATCTGGGAGGTGGACGGTCAGCCGGCCAGCATGGTCGGCTATCACCTGCCGATCTTCGGGGTCTGCCGGGTCGGACCGGTCTACACCCCACCCGAGCGGCGGCGGCACGGGTACGCCGGTGCGCTGACCAGCCACGTGTCCGCCGAAATCATTGCGCAGGGCAACCAAGCCTGCCTGTACACCGACCTCGGCAACCCGACCTCGAACAAGATCTACCACCAGGCCGGCTACCGCCCGCTGGCCGACTTCGTCGACGTGGAGTTCACCGCATGATCGTCGGTACCACCTGGGTGGCGTCGGCGATGGTGGCTTCGATCCGGCTGGACTAGCCTGGTTCGATCCCCGGGAACAGGCTCCCGATTGCCCGGGCCCGGTAGTCCGGGCCCGGGACTCACGGATACGAACAGCGGTACGACGCGGGAGGCTTGGGCTCACCACCACCGGCAGGGAGGTACGTCGCACCATGACGAGTGTCGAAGAAGCAGTGACGAGGGTCCAGGTGCCGCTCCAGATCAACGGCCGACAGCACGTCGTCGTACTCGAGCCGCGGGTCAGCCTGCTGGACGCGTTGCGTGAGCACCTGGATCTGACCGGTAGCAAGAAGGGTTGCGACCAAGGGACGTGCGGGTCGTGCACGGTGTGGATCGACGGCCGGCGGGTGCTCGCCTGCCTGACGCTGGCGGTCGCCGCCTCGGGGCATGACATCGTCACGATCGAGGGGCTCGCCGACGGCGACCAGCTGCATCCGATGCAGCGGGCGTTCATCGAGTACGACGCCTTCCAGTGCGGCTACTGCACGTCCGGCCAGATCATGTCCGCGATCAAGGTCATCGAAGAGGGCAATGCCGGCACCGACGAGGAGATCGGCGAGTTCATGAGCGGCAACATCTGCCGCTGTGCGGCCTATCCGAACATCCGGGCGGCCATCCGGCACGTCCGCGACGAAGCGGGAGGAACGTCATGAGGCCCCTGACCTACAGCCGGGCCGCGGATGTGCAGGACGCGATCGCGCTGGCGACGGCGAACCCGGCGAGTGCGTTCCTTGCGGGCGGAACCACCGAGGTGGACCTGATCCGGGCCGGCATCTCCCGCTCCGAGCACCTCGTGGACATCAACGAGCTGCCGCTGCGCGGTGTCGAGGACCTGCCCGACGGCGGCGTGCACATCGGTGCCCTCGCGCGCATGAGTGACGTCGCGCGAACGCCGAGTGTCGTCGAGCGTTACCCGGCGATCTCCCGGGCCTTGCTGCTGGGCGCATCGGAGCAACTGCGCAACATGGCGTCGATGGGAGGCAATCTCCGCCAGCGCACCCGCTGTGCCTACCTGCGCGACGGCGTCTCGCCGTGCAACAAGCGCGAGCCGGGGTCCGGCTGCGCGGCGCTCGACGGGCTCAACCGCGGCCACGCGATCCTCGGCACCAGTGAGCACTGCATCGCCACGCATCCGTCCGATGTCGCCGTCGCGCTGGTGGCGTTCGACGCCGTTATCCGGACGGTCGGGCCGGACGGCGAGCGCGCGATCCCGTTCGACGACTTCTTCCTCCTCCCGGGCGACACGCCGCAGCTCGAGCATCCGATCGCCCCGGGCGAGCTGATCGTCGGGATCGACGTTCCCGGAGCGCCGATCGCCCGCCGCTCGGTCTATCTCAAGTTTCGCGACCGGCAGTCGTACGAGTTCGCCCTGGTATCGGTCGCGGTCGCGATCGAGGTGGACGACGGTATGGTCGCCGGCGTGCGCATCGCCCTCGGCGGTGTCGGTACCAAGCCCTGGCGGGCGCGCCGGGCCGAGACCGCGCTCGTCGGAAGCCCGGCGAACGAGACGTCATTCCGGCAGGCCGCCGCGGTCGAGCTGGCGGAGGCCGTAGTACGGGAGCACAACGCCTTCAAGGTCGAGCTCGCCCAGCGAGCCATGGTGCGCGGCCTCGTCCACAGCGTGAACGGACGGCAGTCATGAGTGCCGTCGGTACGCCGGTCACCCGGGTAGACGGCCCGGCCAAAGTCACCGGCGCGGCGCGCTATTCCGCCGAGATCAGCCTGCCCGGTATGACCTATCTGGCCGTGATCGGGGCGACTGTCGCCAGCGGCCGGGTGACGGCGATCGAGGCCGACGCAGCGCGCGCCGCCGAGGGCGTGCTGGCCGTGCTCACCCCGGAGGATCTGCCGAAGATCGCCGCCGAGCCCCACCTGTTGCCGTCCCTGGTCGGCGGTCCGGCTCCGGGCGAAAGCTTCTTCCCGATGCAGGATGACGTCGTCCAGTACGCCGGACAGCCCGTCGCGCTCGTGATCGCGGAGGCGTACGAACAGGCGCACCACGCGGCGTCGTTGGTGCGGATCTCGTATCAACCGGCCAAGTCGGTCACCACGATCGAGGAGGGCCGTGACCAGGCTTACGAGGCGCAGCGGCTCTTCGGCGGTCTGATGCCGGCGCGCAACGAGCGTGGCGATGTCGAGGCCGGCCTGGCCGGAGCGGACGTGCGGGTCGACGTCGCCTACAAGATGGCGGCCAACCATCACAATCCGATCGAGGCCCCGTCGACGGTGGCTACCTGGGACGGCGGCAACCTGACGCTGTACGAGTCGACCCAGGGCATCCGCGCCACCCAGCAGACCGTGGCCCAACTGCTCGGCCTGCCGATCGCCCGCGTCCGGGTGATCACCCGGTTCGTCGGCGGCGGGTTCGGCGCCAAGGCGATGGTGTGGCCGAACGTGACGCTCACCGCGATGGCCGCGCGGTACGTCGGCCGGCCGGTGAAGCTGATGCTCACCCGGCCGCAGATGTTCACGTCCAACGGGCACCGTGAGGAACAGGAGCAGCGGATCGCGATCGGTGCCACGCGGGACGGGCGGCTGACCGCGATCCGGCACGAGAAGTTGTCGATCACCTCGCCGTTCGACGACTGGGCCGAGCCGGCGACCGGTGTCTCGTCGCAGCTCTACGGCTGCGAGAACTACCTCGGCGTCCACCGGTTGATCAAGGGCAACACGATGACGCCCACGTTCACCCGCGGCCCGGGCGAGTCGCTCGGCGTGTTCACCCTCGAGACGGCGATGGACGAGCTCGCCTACGAGTTGGCGATCGACCCGGTCGAGCTGAGGCTGCGCAATCACACGCCGGTCGACCCGTTCGGCAATCCCTGGTCGAGCGACGGGCTGGTGGAGTGTCTTCGCCTCGCCGCCGAACGGTTCGGGTGGTCCGAACGGAACCCCGAACCACGGACGACCCGCGACGGCGAGTGGCTGGTCGGCACCGGCATGGCGGCCGCGGCGTACCCGATCGCGTTCTTCATGCCACCGCAACGTGCGCGGGCCCGGATCTTCGCCGACGGCAGCGCGATCGTGCAGACCTCGACGCAGGAGTTCGGCACCGGCGTACTCACCATGGCCACCCAGGTCGGCGCCGACGCCCTCGGCGTCGCGCTCCGCGAGATGGAGTTCCAGGCCGGCGACAGCGATCTGCCGAACAGTACGGCCGCCGTCGGCTCGGCCGGTGCCGGCATGGTCAGCTCCGCGGTCCACGCGGCCGGTACGGCGCTACGCGAGCAGCTGATCGCGCTGGCCGTCAGCGATGAACAGTCGCCCCTGCACGGAGCCGGACCAGGCTCGGTGAAAGTGGCGGATGGACACCTGACATCAACCGAAAGTCCGGGCGCGGTCGACACGTACCGCGAGCTGCTGGCGCGCAATCACCTGTCCGACGCCGAGGCGCTCGGTGTGTGGCGGCCGCCACCCCTGGATACGCCGCACGGGCTGCTCACGTTCGGCGCGCAGTTCGCCGAGGTCGCCGTCGATCCCGAGCTCGGTCTGGTCCGCGTGCGCAGGCTGAACGGCGCGTTCGCGCCCGGGCGAGTACTCAACCCGCTGCTGGCCCGCAGCCAGCTGATGGGCGGCATGCTGTGGGGGATGAGCCAGGCGCTCCTCGAGGGCAATCACATGGATCCTCGCTACGGTCGCTGGGCGGAGACGAACCTGGCGGAGTATCTCGTGCCGGTCAACGCCGACGCCCCCGAGGTCCGCGTCGACTTCGTCGACGTGGACGACGAGCTGGTCGGCCCGCTCGGCGCCAAGGGCGTGGGCGAGATCGGTCAGGTCGGTGTCGCGGCCGCCATCGCGAACGCGGTCTTCCATGCGACCGGCCGACGGATCCGCAGCCTGCCGATGGCGCCGGAGCTCGTGATGGATCCGGCCGCCGGCGGGCGATGAGCGACCTCGGGCCGGCGGGCTCCGCGGTGCCCGCCCGCCGGTCCCGGCTCCCGGAACGGCCGCCGCTCTCGCAACCACGCAGTACCGGCTCGCGAACCTCCCAGCAGCCCGCACTCGGGCTGCTCGGCCTGCTGTTCGTCATCCCGGTCGCGGTGGCACTGGCGATCGGTGCCGGCGGCGACGGGTCGATACGTGTCCTCGCACCGCTCGTCACGTTCTCCCTGCCGCTCGTCGTGATGATCGCCTTCTGGTGGGAGGACTGGCCGGGCACCCGGCTGCGAAGCAGCTGGGCCGGCTGGGCCGACACCGTGCTGATCGTTGCGGGCGCGATCGTCCTGACCGGGGCCGGTCAGGCCCTGGCCGGTCGCCTCGATCCCGGGGCGCTGTTCGATCCCTCACCCGGTCCAGGCCACGTACCGACGTTTCCCGCGACCATGCCGCTCGCCGGCCTGGCTTTCGTCATCATGCTCCAGATCACGCTCGTCGGTGAGGGGTGGCCGCTGCGGCGCCTCCCCCCGCTGGTCGCGGGTCCGATCGCGGTCGCGATCGCCTGGACCATCGCGATCGTCGGCTACCTGACCGTCGTACAGGTCGAGTCGCCGGCTGGTTCGGACGTGATCGCGCGGGACGGGCCGCTGCCAGGCGCCGTACTCGGCGCGACGCTGGTACTGATCGGCGCCTGGCAGGTGCTCTGTTTCGTCGTCTGGCGCGGTTGGCCGTTCGCGACTATTGCGAGTCGCGCGGCTCGCCTCACTATCGCCCACGTAACGGTGATCTGCGGCGGGATCGTCAGCTACCTCGTCCTGCGTGAACTGCTGGGGCTGACTCCTGGGCGAATCGCCGCGCTCGGTGGCTGCTTCATCGCCGCCGGCCTGTTGTTCGGCATGCTGCTCGAGGGGTGGCTCGGCAATCTCAGTCCCACCGTAGAACGCGCCACTCTCCTGCTGGCCACACTCGCCCTGGCGGCCCTGTTGGCGGTCGTGTTGCAGGCAACCGCCAACGCCCTGCACCTGACGCACAGCACCGCGGACGACTGGGTCGGCCACGCCGCCCTCAACGCCCTCGCCACCGCGATCATCCTGCACGTCGCCATCGGACGCCGCTGGCCCTTCCCTCACCCGACCGACCAGGCACCACGGACGTCGAGCGGCGGTTCAGGGTCAGTTGATGTCTAGCGTGTCGCCGGGTGCGAGGGCCTTGTACGGGCGCTCGTCGGAGTTGAGGAAGCGCGGCATCATGCCGAGGCCGATCTGGCTCAGCAGGGCGTCGTGGATGCCGACGAGTCTGCTGGGCCTTCACCGACCGGGCGTAGTCGACCGCCGGCGGCAAGGCGAACCACGGGCCGGAGATCGGGACCAGGTTGGTGTGGACGGCGCGGTCGGGCTGGGTGAAGGAGTCACCCGGGTGATAGACGGCGTCGTCGATCAGGAAGCCGATGTTCTCGCAGGGAACGCCCCACTCGGGCAGGATCACCGCGTGGTCCTTGCCGTAGGCACTGATCGAGAAGCCGGCCGCGTCGAACGACTGACCACCCGCGACCACGTGCACCCGGTCGCCCAGTTCGGTCAGCTGCGGGGCGACACCGGCGTTGGTGTAGACGGGTACGTCGAGCGCCGTCACCCGCTCGATGTCCAGGTGGTCCTGGTGCTCGTGCGTCACCAGGATCGCGTCGGCGGTCTCGAAGGCCGCATCCTCGCTGAACGACCCCGGATCGATCAGCAGGACCTTGCCGTCCTTCTCCAGCCGGACACACGCATGCGCGAACTTCGTCAGCTTCACTTTCCTTCTCCCAACGCATCTCTCATCGGAACCAGTTTGGCGTTCGTCTCGGCCAACTCGGAGACGGGATCGGAGCCCGCCACGATGCCCGCGCCGGCGAAGAGCCGCATCCGGCGTGGGTCGTCCGGGTCGGCCTGGCCGCAGCGCAGGGCGATGCACCACTCGCCGTCCCCGGCCGCGTCCATCCAGCCGACCGGTCCGGAGAACCGGCCGCGGTGCATGCCCTCGATCTCGCCGATCAGGTCGCGGGCCACGGGGGTCGGCGTACCGCAGATCGCCGCGGACGGGTGCAGGGCGGCGGCCAGCCCGAGCGCGGAGGCGCCGTTGGCCGCGACCCCGGCGACGTCGGAGGCGAGATGCATCACGTTCGGCAGGTGCAGGACGAACGGGGTCTCCGGCACGTTCATCGACTTGCAGTGCGGTTTCAGGGCCTCGGCGACCGAGCGGACCGCGTACTCGTGCTCCTCGAGGTCCTTGCTCGACCGGGCCAGCGACGCGGCCAGCGCGAGGTCGTGCGCGTCGTCGCCGGTACGGCGGATGGTCCCGGCCAGCACGCGGGACGTGATCAGGCCCTTCTCCCGCCGGACCAGCAGCTCCGGGGTGGCGCCGATCAGACCGTCGACGGAGAACGTCCAGCAGTTCGGGTACGCCGTCGACAGCCGGCGTAACGGCCAGCGCAGGTCGATCGGCTGCTCGGCGATCGCGATCAGGTCGCGGGCGAGCACCACCTTGTCGAGCTCGCCGGCGGTGATCCGCTGCACCGCGTCCGCGACGATGCTCGACCAGTCCGTGCCGGACCGGGCGCCGTCCGCGAACGTCACGTCGTACACCGGGGATGCCTCGTGTGTGACCAGATCGGGAGGCGTGGCCAGCGAGCTGGCCGGGGAGATCGTGGTCATCCAGGTGGTGCCGCCGCGGCGGCCGACGATCACCTCGGGAACGACGAGCTCACTCGGATCCTGATCGGTGAAACCGAAGGACCCGAAGCAGACCAGTCCCGATCCTGGTACGCCGACCTCGTCGCGGATCACCGCGGCCGTGGTCAGCTCCTGCCACCAGTTCACCGCCGCCTCGAAGCGGTTGCCACCGGCAATATCGAGCCGGGCGGCGACGCCCCAGCCGACCTGACCCTCACCACGGCGTACCCACGCCAGCCCGCCGTCCGGCGGCAGATGGTCCATCAGCTGTGCCGACACTCCGTCGACGGGCTGGCTGCGGATCACCAGATGGGGAGCGGGCTCAGGACCAGATTGGACCGGCTCAGACAAGCTCACAGAACCCCTCCTCGCTCGCGCTCCGGCCCCGGGTCACGATGGCCGGCCGGCTCCCTGGAGATGCACTCACGAGATGCAAGCGTATGCCTGCCCGATGTCCAATCAATTTCGGAGCCTGTCAGAGCCGTGATCAACTAGACATGTGACCCGCGCAGATCTGACCAAGGAACCGCATGCCGTGGCGGCCATGTTCGACAACGTGGCCGAGGGGTACGACCGGACCAACGCGGTGGCGACGATGGGTCTGGAGAAGCTGCACTGGCGGCCGGCCACGCTGGCCGAGATCGCGCCCCGGAAGGGGATGAAGATCCTCGACCTGGCCGCCGGGACCGGCGCGTCCAGCATCAGGCTGCGGGAGGCCGGCGCCGAGGTGGTGTCGTGCGACTTCTCGGTCGGCATGCTCCGGGTCGGCAAGCGCCGCTACCCCGAGCTCGACCTGATCGCCGGGGACGCGCTCCGGCTCCCGTTCGCCGACGAGCACGTTCGACGTGGTGACGATCTCGTGGGCCCTGCGGAACGTGAACGACGTCACCGTCGCGCTGCGGGAGATGCTCCGGGTGACCCGGCCCGGCGGGCGCCTCGTCGTACTGGAGAACTCGCACCCGACCTGGAAGCCGTTCCGGGTCGCCTACCTGGAGTACATGATGCGCGCGGTGCCGGTGGTGGCGAAGGCGGTGTCGACGAACCCCGACGCCTACGAGTACCTGGCCGAGTCGGTCCGCGCCTGGCCGGCCCAGGAACCGCTGGCCCGCACCGTCGAGGCGTCCGGCTGGACCCGGGTCCAGTGGCGCAACCTCACCGGCGGTCTGGTCGCCATCCACCGGGCCGTGAAGCCGGCGTAATTACGCAATGAAGTCTGCGCATAAATCGCTTGCGGGCAAGGGTGTCCGGGCCGGTTTCGGTGTCTGAGTCAGGCCGTCCTAGACTGTCGGATGACCGGGCCTCGTGAAGCCGTTCACTAATGCAACGCGGCACGAGGGACCACCGGGTGACCAGACACCAACCTCCAGGCCAGGATGAGATGAGCCAGAGCGCGTCGGCACGGCAGCCAGGCCGAGACCGCGGATGTGATCGTCGTCGGTGCGGGGCCGGCCGGTTCAGCCGCCGCCTATCATCTGGCCAACGCCGGACTCGACGTCCTGCTGCTGGAGAAGACGGCGTTCCCGCGGGAGAAGGTCTGCGGCGACGGGCTCACCCCGCGCGGCACCAAGCAGCTCATCAACATGGGCATCGACATCTCCGACAGAGGCCGGCTGGATCCGCAACTACGGTCTGCGCATCCAGGGCGCCGGGCACGTCCTGCAGCTCGACTGGCCGGACCTGGCCAGCCACCCGAACTACGGCCTGACCCGGAACCGGATGGACTTCGACGACATGCTCGCCCGGCAGGCCGTGAAGGCCGGCGCGCGGCTGCGCGAGCGGACCAACGTCGGTCGCCCCGATCCTGGACGACAAGGGCTTCATCGTCGGCGTCACCGCGAAGCCGGTCGACGACAACGGCCGCCGGGCCGGCGCCGACCTGGAGTTCCGGGCGCCGCTGGTGATGGCGGCCGACGGCAACTCGTCCCGGCTGAGCATCGCGATGGGCCTGCACAAGCGCGACGACCGCCCGATGGGTGTCGCCGTCCGCACCTACTTCACCAGCCCGCGGCACGACGACGACTACCTCGAGTCGTGGCTGGAGCTGTGGGCCGACGACCCGCAGCAGCCCGGGCCAGCGCGTCCTGCTGCCCGGGCTACGGCTGGATCTTCGGGATGGGCGACGGCACCGTCAACGTCGGCCTCGGCATCCTGAACACCTCCGACGCGTTCGGCAAGGTCGACTACGCCGACCTGCTGAAGCAGTGGCTGAAGAACACCCCGGCGGAGTGGCAGTTCCGCGACGAGTTCCAGACCATCCCGATTCGTGGGGCCGCGCTGCCGATGGGCTTCAACCGGCAGCCGCACTACACCCGCGGACTCATGCTGCTGGGTGATGCCGGCGGCATGGTCAACCCGTTCAACGGCGAGGGCATCCCGTACGCGATGGAGTCCGGGGCGTTCGCCGCCGAGGTCGCCGCCCAGGCGCTGCACCGGCAGCCGAACCAGCGCGAGCGCGCGCTGTCGGCGTACCCGAAGGCGCTGAAGCAGGAGTACGGCGGTTACTACACGCTCGGCCGGATCTTCGTGAAGCTGATCGGAAATCCGGAGGTGATGCGGCTCTGCACGAAGTACGGTCTGCCGCGCACCACTTTGATGAAGTTCACCTTGAAGTTGCTGGCCAACCTCACCGACCCGCGCGACGGCGACGTGATGGACAAGATCATCAACGGTCTCACCAAGGTCGCCCCGGCCGCCTGACCGACGGGGCGAGTGAGTTGAGCCACAGCGGTACTGATAACACAGTGCTGATCAGAACCACACACAGTTCAAGACACGACCACCGGCTGAAGGAGGGAGCACGAGAGCGATGCACCCTTACGTACCGATCCTCGTTCTCGGTGTGCTCGCGGCGATCTTCGTGGCGGGCACCTTGGTGACGAGCGCGCTCGTCGGGCCGAAGCGCTACAACCGGGCCAAGCTCGACTCCTACGAGTGCGGGATCGAGCCGACCCCGCAGCCGGTCGGCGGCGGGCGCTTCCCGGTGAAGTACTACATCACCGCGATGCTCTTCATCGTGTTCGACATCGAGATCATCTTCCTCTACCCGTGGGCGGTCGCCTTCGACCAGATGGGGCTGTTCGGGTTGGTCGAGATGGTCATCTTCATCGTCACCGTCTTCATCGCGTACGCCTACGTGTGGCGGCGCGGCGGTCTGGAATGGGACTGAGCAATGGGTGTTGAGGAACAGCTTCCGGCCGGCGTGCTGCTGACCACGATCGAGGGTCTGTCCGGCTACATGCGGAAGGCCTCGTTGTGGCCGGCAACCTTCGGCCTGGCCTGCTGCGCGATCGAGATGATGACGACGGGCGCGCCGCGGTACGACGCCGCCCGGTTCGGCATGGAGGTCTTCCGGGCGTCGCCGCGGCAGGCCGACCTGATGATCGTGGCCGGCCGGGTGAGCCAGAAGATGGCCCCGGTCCTGCGCCAGATCTACGACCAGATGCCGAACCCGAAGTGGGTGCTGGCGATGGGCGTCTGCGCCTCGTCCGGCGGCATGTTCAACAACTACGCGATCGTGCAGGGCGTGGACCACGTCGTACCGGTCGACATGTACCTGCCCGGCTGCCCGCCGCGGCCGGAGATGCTGCTGGACGCGTTCCTCAAGCTGCACGACGAACATCCAGCACGGCAAGCTCGGCGCGAACAAGAAGACGCTGCAGGCCGAGCAGGAGGCCGCCGCGCTGACCGCCGCGCCGACGCTCGAGATGAAGGGGCTGCTGCGGTGAGAGTGAGCATGCAGCACGCCAACGGCGCGAGAACCGTGCGCGGCCCGAGAACCTCCGGCGACACGGCGGCCGGTGATGCTCAGACCCCGGCGGCCGAGGTGGTGGACCAGCGCGAGGGCATGTTCGGTGTCCGCGGTACCGGTGACACCTCCGGCTACGGCGGCCTGCGCCGCCAGGTCGCGCTGCCCGGCGGTACGCCGAAGCCGTACGGCTCCTGGTTCGACGGCGCGACCGAACGGCTGGAAGGCCTGCTGGTCGGCGACGGCGCGATCGAGAAGGTCGTGGTCGACCGCGGCGAGCTGACCCTCCACATCGAGCGCGAGCAGCTGGTCGAGGTCTGCCAGCACCTGCGCGACGACGAGGCGCTGCGGTTCGAGTTCTGCTCCGGCGTCAGCGGCGTGCACTACCCGAACGAGACCGACCGCGAACTGCACGCCGTCTACCACCTGCTGTCGATCACCCACAACCGGCGGATCCGGCTCGAGGTGTCCGTGCCCGACGCCGACCCGCACATCCCGTCCGTCGTCTCGGTCTACCCGGCCAACGACTGGCACGAGCGCGAGACCTGGGACTTCTTCGGCATCGTCTTCGACGGTCACCCGGCGCTGACCCGGATCCAGATGCCCGACGACTGGCCGGGTCACCCGCAACGCAAGGACTACCCGCTCGGCGGTATCGACGTCGAGTACAAGGGCGCCGTCATCCCGCCGCCCGACACGCGGAGGTCGTACAACTGATGACGCACCACAGACCCGTACGCGACCACTCGCGACACCACCGAGGGCAAGGTCTTCACCGTCACCGGTCAGGACTGGGACTCGGTCGTGGCCGGCCTCGGCGACGAGCCCGAAGAGCGCATCGTCGTCAACATGGGCCCGCAGCACCCGTCCACCCACGGCGTGCTCCGGCTGATCCTCGAGATCGAGGGCGAGACGGTGACCGAGGCCCGCTGCGGCATCGGCTACCTGCACACCGGCATCGAGAAGAACATGGAGTTCCGCTCCTGGACGCAGGGCGTCACGTTCTGCACCCGGATGGACTACCTGGCGCCGTTCTACAACGAGGCGGCGTACTGCCTGGCGGTCGAGCGGCTGCTCGGGATCGAGGACCAGATCCCGGAGAAGGCGAACGTGATGCGGGTGCTCCTGATGGAGCTGAACCGGATCTCCAGCCACCTGGTCGCGATCGCGACCGGCGGGATGGAGATCGGCGCGCTGACCGTGATGACGATCGGCTTCCGTGAGCGGGAGATGACGCTCGACCTGTTCGAGCTGATCACCGGCCTGCGGATGAACCACGCGTTCATCCGGCCGGGCGGTGTCGCGCAGGACCTGCCGCCGGGTGCGCTGGACAAGATCCGCGAGTACATCACCTGGATGAACAAGCACCTGCCCGAGTACGCCGAGCTGTGCAACGCGAACCCGATCTTCAAGTCCCGGCTGCAGAACGTCGGCTACCTGGACCTGACCGGCTGCATGGCGCTCGGCATCACCGGCCCGCCGCTGCGCTCGACCGGGTACGCGATGGACCTGCGCAAGACCCAGCCGTACTGCGGGTACGAGACCTACGACTTCGACGTACCGACCTGGGACACCGCGGACTCGTACGGGCGGTTCCGGGTCCGGCTGCAGGAGATGTGGGAGTCGCTGAAGATCGTCGAGCAGTGCGCCGACCGGCTGGCCAAGATGGAGGGCGAGCCGGTGATGGTGGCCGACAAGAAGATCGGCTGGCCGAGCCAGCTGGCCGTCGGCTCCGACGGGATGGGCAACTCGCTCGACCACATCAAGCACATCATGGGCGAGTCGATGGAAGCGCTGATCCATCACTTCAAGCTGGTCACCGAGGGCTTCCGGGTGCCGGCCGGCCAGGCCTACGTGGCGGTCGAGTCGCCGCGCGGCGAGCTGGCTGCCACCTCGTCTCCGACGGCGGCACCAAGCCGTACCGGGCGCACTTCCGTGACCCGTCGTTCGCAAACCTGCAGGCGATGCCGATCATGTGCGAGGGCGCACAGGTCGCCGACGTGATCGTCGCCGTCGCCAGCCTTGACCCGGTGATGGGTGGAGTGGACCGATAGATGGCCGAGAACCACACGACTGCGACCGACACACCGGTGCCGTACAGCACCGGTGACTCGAAGATCACCGACACCACGATCGCGGAGATGCGCGAGATCTGGCCGCCCGCTACCCGGAGGCCGGTCGGCGCTGCTGCCGATGCTGCACCTGGTGCAGTCGGTCGAGGGCCGGGTCACCCCGGAGGGCATCGAGACCTGCGCCGACGTGCTCGGGCTGACCGGTGCCGAGGTGTCCGCGGTGGCGACCTTCTACACGATGTACAAGCGCCGCCCGGTCGGCGACTACCACGTCGGGGTCTGCACCAACACGCTCTGCGCCGTGATGGGCGGCGACCTGATCTTCGAGCGGCTCAAGCAGCACCTCGACGTCGGCAACGACGAGACCACCGAGGACGGCAAGATCACCCTCGAGCACCTCGAGTGCAACGCCGCCTGCGACTACGCGCCGGTGATGATGGTGAACTGGGAGTTCTTCGACGACATGACGCCGGAGTCGGCCACCCAACTGGTGGACGACCTGCGCGACGGCAACGAGGTGAAGTCGCCGCGCGGTGCGACGATCTGCACCTGGAAGGAAGCCGAGCGGGTGCTGGCCGGCTTCCCCGACGGCCGCGCCGACGAGGGCCCGACCGGCGGCAAGGCAACGCTGGCCGGTCTGCGGCTGGCCCGCGAGCGCAACTGGACCGCTCCCGGGCAGCAGTCCCGGACCGACCAGACCCAGAAGGAGGACTGACCATGCTGACCCCGGTACTGTCCGACAACTGGGACCAGATCCGTTCCTGGCAGCTGGCGTCGTACCAGCGTTCCGGCGGGTACGACGCGCTGCGGACCGCGCTGCGGATGCAGCCGGCCGACGTGGTCACCGCGGTCAAGGACTCCGGTCTGCGCGGCCGTGGCGGCGCGGGCTTCCCGACCGGGATGAAGTGGTCGTTCATCCCGCAGGACAACCCGAAGCCGAAGTACCTGGTGGTGAACGCGGACGAGTCCGAGCCGGGCACCTGCAAGGACATCCCGCTGATGCTCGCCTCGCCGCACACGCTGGTCGAGGGCGTCATCATCGCGTCGTACGCGATCCGCGCGAGCGACCGCGTTCATCTACGTCCGCGGTGAGGTGCTGCACGTGGTCCGCCGGCTGCAGCAGGCGGTCGCCGAGGCGAGGGAGGCCGGCTTCATCGGCACGAACATCCTCGGCAGCGGCTACGACCTCGACGTCATCGTGCACGCCGGCGCCGGCGCGTACATCTGCGGCGAGGAGACGGCGCTGCTCGACTCGCTGGAAGGTCGTCGCGGTCAACCTCGGCTGCGTCCTCCGTTCCCGGCCGTGGCCGGTCTGTACGGCTGCCCCACTGTCATCAACAACGTCGAGTCGATCGCATCCGTTCCCGCCATCATCAAGAACGGCGCGGACTGGTTCGCCTCGATGGGCACCGAGAAGTCCAAGGGCATGACGCTGTACTCGCTGTCCGGGCACGTCACCCGGCCGGGCCAGTACGAGGCGCCGATGGGCATCACGCTGCGGCGAGTTGATCGACCTGGCCGGCGGTATCCGCGAGGGGCACGAGCTGAAGTTCTGGACGCCCGGGTGGGTCCTCGACGCCGCTGCTGACCGCCGAGCACCTCGACGTCCCGCTGGACTACGAGGGCGTCGGCTCGGTCGGCTCGATGCTCGGCACCAAGGCGCTGCAGATCTTCGACGACACCACCTGCGTGGTCCGCGTCGGTGCTGCGGTGGACCGAGTTCTACAAGCACGAGTCCTGCGGCAAGTGCACCCCGTGCCGTGAGGGCACCTGGTGGCTGGTCCAGATCCTCGAGCGGCTCGAGCACGGCAAGGGCACCGAGGAGGACCTCGTCACCCTGCTCGACCTCTGCGAGAACATCACCGGCCGGGCCTTCTGTGCACTCGCCGACGGTGCGACCGCGCCGATCACCAGCTCGATCCAGCACTTCAAGGACGAGTACATCGCGCACTTCGAGAACGGCGGCTGCCCGTTCGACCCGATGGCAAGCACTGTCTTCGCTACCGCTGGAGCAAGCGCATGACGATCCAAGCGAACCCGCCGGCCGGGTCGGAGGTCGAGCGCACCGACCTGGTGACCGTCACCATCGACGACATCGAGGTGAAGGTTCCGAAGAACACCCTGGTGATCCGGGCCGCCGAGCAGATCGGCATCCAGATCCCGCGGTTCTGCGACCACCCGCTGCTCGACCCGGTCGGCGCCTGCCGGCAGTGCCTGGTCGAGATCCCCGACGCCGGCAACGGCCGGGGTATGCCGAAGCCGCAGGCCTCCTGCACGATCACCGTCGCCGACGGCATGGTGGTCCGCACCCAGGTGACCTCGCCGGTGGCGGACAAGGCGCAGCACGGGAACATGGAGTTCCTGCTGATCAACCACCCGCTGGACTGCCCGGTCTGCGACAAGGGCGGCGAGTGCCCGCTGCAGAACCAGGCGATGACGCAACGGGCGCGGCGAGAGCCGGTTCCACGAGATCAAGCGGACCTACCCGAAGCCGATCAACATCTCCGCCGAGGTGCTGCTGGACCGCGAGCGCTGCATCCTCTGCGCGCGCTGCACCCGGTTCTCCGAGCAGATCGCCGGTGACCCGTTCATCGCGCTGATCGAGCGCGGTGCGCTGCAGCAGGTCGGCATCTACGAGAAGGAGCCGTTCGAGAGCTACTTCTCCGGCAACACGATCCAGATCTGCCCGGTCGGTGCGCTGACCAGCGCGGCGTACCGGTTCCGGTCCCGGCCGTTCGACCTGGTGTCGGTGCCGTCGGTGGCCGAGCACGACTCGTCCGGTGCGGCGATCCGGGTCGACCACCGGCGCGGCAAGGTGATGCGCCGGCTGGCCGGTGACGACCCGCAGGTCAACGAGGAGTGGATCTCCGACAAGGACCGGTTCGCGTTCAACTACGCGACCACCGGTGACCGGCTGACCCACCCGCTGATCCGCGAGGACGGCGAGCTGCGGCCGGCGTCCTGGCCGGAGGCGCTGACCTTCGCGGCCGAGCGGCTGACCGCGGCCCGCGGCAACGCGGCCGTGCTGACCGGTGGCCGGCTGACCCTCGAGGACGCCTACGCGTACTCGAAGTTCGCCCGGGTCGCCCTCGGCACCAACGACATCGACTTCCGGGCCCGGCCGCACTCCGCGGAGGAGGCGGACTTCCTCGCCGCCGCGGTGGCCGGCACCGGTCTCGGTACGACGTTCGCCGACCTGGAGCGGGCCGGATCCGTGCTGCTGGTCGGGTTCGAGCCGGAAGAGGAAGCGCCGTCGGTGTTCCTGCGGCTGCGCAAGGGCGTCCGCGCGCACGGCACCAAGGTCTTCACGGTCGCGGCCTACGGGTCCCGCGGGATCGAGAAGCTCGACGGTGTCGTCGTACCGGCATCGCCCGGTACCGAGGCCGCCGTACTGGCTGATCTCGGCAACGCCGGTGAGGCCGGAGCCGCTGCGCGGGCCGCGCTCGGTGCCGACTCGATCATCATCGTGGGCGAGCGGCTGGCGAGCGTACCGGGCGGGTACTCGACGGCGCTGCGGCTGGCGCTCGACACGCGGTGCGCAGCTGGCCTGGATCCCGCGTCGTGCGGGTGACCGCGGTGCGCTCGAGGCCGGTTGCCTGCCGGGCCTGCTGCCCGGCGGCCGGCTGGTGTCCGACCCGCAGGCGCGGGTCGACCTGCAGGCCGCGTGGGGTGTGGAGAGCCTGCCGGCGAGCGTCGGCAAGGACGCGACCGAGATCCTCGCGTCGGCCGGATCGCTGCAGGCGCTGGTGGTCGCGGGTGTCGAGATCGACGACCTGCCCGACCCGGCGGCGGCCCTGGCCGCGCTGGAGGCCGCGCCGTTCGTGGTCAGCTTCGAGGTCCGCAACTCCCAGGTCACCGAGCACGCCGACGTCGTCTTCCCGGTGGTTCCGCCGGCGGAGAAGGACGGCACCTTCGTCAACTGGGAGGGTCGCGAGCGGCCGTTCCCGGTGGTGCTGAAGGTCCCGGCCCCGATGCCCGACGTCCGGGCGCTGGCCGCGCTGGCGCAGGAGATGGACCGTGTCGCTCGGGTTCAGCACACTCCGGCCGGTGCGAAGCAGGAGTTCGACGAGCTCGGCCGCTGGGACGGCGACCGCGCGCAGGAGCCGACGTACCAGGCCGGTCCGTCGCTCGGCGCGTTCGACTCCACCCGGCTGGCGACCTGGCGGATGCTGATCGACGACAGCCGCGGCGAACGACGGTGAGCCGCATCTGACCGCGACCGCCCGGCACGCCGATGGCCCGGATGTCGCTGACCACGGCGCGCCGGATCGGCGTAGCCGACGGTGACGAGCTGGTGGTCAGCACCGACGCCGGGTCGATCCGGCTGCCGGTGGTGGTCACGCCGATGACCGACAACGTGGTCTGGCTGCCGACCAACTCGGCCGACTCCCACGTGCGACGGTCGCTGCACGCAGACCATGGCTCGATCGTGACGATCGCCGGAGGGAACGCATGACCATCTCTGCGACTGCCGCTGGTGCCGGACGCCGGGTTCGGCCACGACCCCTGGTGGGTCGTCGGCCTCAAGGTGCTGCTGGTCTTCGTCTTCCTGATCGTGCTGACGCTGTTCAACATCTGGTGGGAGCGCCGGGTCGTGGCCCGGATGCAGCACCGGATCGGCCCGAACGTGCACGGCCCGCAGGGTCTGCTGCAGTCGCTGGCCGACGGTATGAAGCTGATGTTCAAGGAAGACCTGATGCCGAAGGGCGTGGACAGGTTCGTCTACGTCGCGGCACCGGTGATCGTGTCGATCCCGGCCTTCCTGACCTTCGCGGTGATCCCGTTCGGGCCGACGGTGAAGATCCCGTTCACCGACACCTACACCCGGCTGCAGCTCACCGACCTGCCGGTCTCGGTGCTGTACGTGATGGCGATCGCCTCGATCGGCATCTACGGCATCGTGCTCGGCGGCTGGTCGTCCAACTCGACGTACTCGCTGCTCGGTGGCCTGCGATCCAGCGCGCAGATGATCTCGTACGAGGTCGCGCATGGGCCTGGCGCTGGTGACGGTGTTCCTGTTCGCCGGCTCGATGTCCACCTCGGAGATCGTCGCGGCGCAGGGCTCGCACCAGTCGATCAACCTGTTCGGCGCGGACATCCCGATCCCGGGCTGGTACGCGTTCCTGTTGTTCCCGTCGTTCGTGATCTACGTGATCTCGATGGTCGGCGAGACGAACCGGGCGCCGTTCGACCTGCCGGAGGCCGAGGGCGAGCTGGTGGCCGGCTTCCTGACCGAGTACTCGTCGATGAAGTACGCGATGTTCTTCCTGGCCGAGTACATCAACATGGCGACCGTGTCGGCGCTGGCCACCACGCTGTTCCTGGGCGGCTGGCGAGCACCCTGGCCGATCTCGATCTGGGACGGCGCGAACTCCGGCTACTGGCCGGTGCTGTGGTTCGTCGGCAAGATGATGTGCTTCATCTTCTTCTACATCTGGCTGCGCGGAACGCTGCCGCGACTGCGCTACGACCAGTTCATGAAGCTGGGCTGGAAGATCCTGATCCCGGTCTCGCTGGGCTGGATCCTGCTGGTCGCCACCGTCCGCGCCGTCGGCCGGGAGACCACCTTCAGCCGCACGACGCTGCTGGTGGCCGCGGCCATCGTCGCTGCTGATCGCGGTGATCACCATGTTCCTGCCGCAGAAGCCCAAGCCGGACAAGCTCACCGAGGACGACCGACGGCGAAGGAGTTCGACGCCTTCGCCGGCGGCTTCCCGGTGCCACCACCGCTCGTCCACACGTCGAGCCGAAGCGAGACTGACACCCGTAGCAAGGAAGGCAGCCGTGGCTAGTGTCAAAGAGTCCCTCTGGGACCCGGTCGCCGGGTTCGGGGTCACCTTCCGGACGATGTTCCGGAAGGTCGTTCACCGAGCAGTACCCGTTCGAGAAGAAGCCGACCGCGCCACGCTTCCACGGCCGGCACCAGCTGAACCGCTGGCCGGACGGCCTGGAGAAGTGCATCGGCTGCGAGCTGTGCGCGTGGGCCTGCCCGGCGGACGCGATCTACGTCGAGGGCGCGGACAACGCCGAGGGCGCCTCCGGCCGGTTCTCGCCCGGTGAGCGGTACGGCCGCGTCTACCAGATCAACTACCTGCGCTGCATCCTCTGCGGTCTGTGCATCGAGGCCTGCCCGACCCGGGCGCTCACGATGACCAACGAGTACGAGCTGGCCGACCGCAGCCGCGAGTCCCTCATCTACGAGAAGAAGGACCTGCTGGCGCCGCTGCTGCCGGGCATGCAGGAGCCGCCGCACGAGATGCAGCTCGGCAGCACCGAGAAGGACTACTACCTCGGTCTGACCGGTGTCCGGTCGTCGACCGCGCCGAGGGTGGTGACGGCAAGTGATCGGCATCGTCACCGGCGGCCAGGTCGCGTTCTGGATGCTGGCGCCGGTCATGGTGCTGGCCGCGATCGCGATGATCCTGGTCCGCAAGGCGGTGCACTCGGCGCTGCTGCTGGCGACGGTGATGATCTGCCTGGCCGTGCAGTACGCCGCTCAGGACGCGCCGTTCCTGTTCGCCGTACAGATCATCGTCTACACCGGCGCGATCCTGATGCTGTTCCTGTTCGTGCTGATGCTGGTCGGTGTGGACGCGTCCGACTCGCTGGTGGAGACGATCCGCGGTCAGCGGCTGCTGGCCGGGCTGGCGTTCCTCGGCTTCGGCGATCCTGCTGGTCGCCGCCGTCGGCAACGCGGTGTACGGCGACCCGGTCGGGCTGGCCGACGCGCAGCCGGACGGCAACCCGAAGGGCATCGCGCAGCTGCTGTTCGGCAAGTACGTGTTCGCCTTCGAGGTGACCTCGGCGCTGCTGATCACCGCGGCGATGGGCGCGATGATGCTGGCGCACCGCGAGCGGCTGACCAAGAAGCGGACCCAGCGCGACCACGCCGAGGAGCGGATCCGCAAGTACGCCGAGCACGGCGTCCACCCGGGTCCGCTGCCGACTCCCGGCGTACTGGCCCGGCACAACGCCGTCGACACGCCGGCGCTGCTGCCGGACGGGTCGATCGCACCGACCTCGGTTTCGCGTGTGCTGCAGGCACGTGGCACGGTGTTCCCCGAGAGCGAGGACGCGACGAGATCGACGAGGTCCGCGAGATCGACGAAGGCGACGGCGACGTGGTCCCGTCCGGGCGCGAGGGCACGGACCTGTCCGGATTCGGTGAAGGAGACAAGGCGTGAGCGAGCGGAGCGAGCGAACCATCCAACACAGCACGCTATGGCCTGCGCGCCCGGAGCGAAGCGAGGACGCGCATGACGCACCGAGCCGTACATCGTGCTCGCCGGCGATCCTGTTCAGCATCGGCGCGCTGGGCGTGCTGGTGCGCCGCAACGCCATCGTCGTCTTCATGTGTGTCGAGCTGATGCTGAACGCGACGCAACCTCGCGTTCGTCAGCTTCGCCCGCCAGCACGGCAACCTCGACGGTCAGATCGCCGCCTTCTTCGTGATGGTGGTGGCCGCGGCCGAGGTCGTGATCGGGCTGGCGATCATCATGGCCATCTTCCGCACCCGTCGCTCGGCCTCGGTCGACGACGCCAACCTGCTCAAGTACTGAGGTAAGCACCGATGAGTCATGAGCTGACGTGGCTGCTGGTCGCGGTCCCGGCCGTGTCCGCGGCGATCCTGCTGCTTGGTGGCAAGGCCACCAACGCGTGGGGTCACCTGCTGGGCACGCTGGCGCCGCTGATCTCCGTTCGCCTTCGGCGTCGTGCTGTTCGTCCAGATGCAGGGCAAGCCCAGCGACGAGCGGTCCGAGACGATCAAGCTGTTCGAGTGGTTCTCGGTCGGCAGCATCAAGGTGGACTTCTCCTTGCTGATCGACCCGCTGTCGATCCTGTTCGTGCTGCTGATCACCGGTGTGGGTTCGCTGATCCACATCTACTCGATCGGCTACATGGAGCACGACGCGCGGCGGCGCCGCTTCTTCGGGTACCTGAACCTGTTCATCGCCGCGATGCTGCTGCTGGTGCTGGCGGCCGACTACCTGGTGGTGTTCGTCGGCTGGGAGGGCGTCGGCCTGGCGTCGTACCTGCTGATCGGGTTCTGGCAGCACAAGACCCCGGCCGCGGTCGCCGCGAAGAAGGCGTTCGTGGTGAACCGGGTCGGTGACATGGGCCTGTCGCTCGCGGTGATGAGCATGTGGGCGCTGTTCGGCTCGTCCGCCTTCACCACCGTGAACGCCGGCGCCGAGCAAGCTGTCCAGCACCTGGGCCACGCTGCTCGGCCTGATGCTGCTGCTGGCGGCCTGCGGCAAGTCCGCGCAGGTGCCGCTGCAGTCCTGGCTGCTGGACGCGATGGAGGGCCCGACCCCGGTGTCGGCGCTGATCCACGCGGCGACCATGGTCACCGCGGGCGTCTACCTGGTGGTCCGCTCGAACGCGATCTACGAGCGTCACCGACGCCGCGTCCACCGCGGTGGTGATCGTCGGCACGGTGACCGCGCTGATCGGTGCGATCATCGGTTGCGCCAAGGACGACATCAAGAAGGTCGCTGGCCGGTTCGACGATGAGCCAGATCGGCTACATGATGCTCGCCGCCGGCCTCGGTCCGGTGGGTTACGTCTTCGCGATCTTCCACCTGCTCACGCACGGCTTCTTCAAGGCCAACATGTTCCTCGGTGCCGGCTCGGTGATGCACGGCATGAACGACGACGTGAACATGCGCTTCTACGGCGCCCTGCGCGAAGTACATGAAGGTCACCTTCGTGACGTTCGCCTTCGGCTACCTGGCGATCCTCGGCATCCCGCCGTTCTCCGGCTTCTTCAGCAAGGACCACATCATCGAGGTCGCCTTCGCGGAGAACACCCTGGTCGGCCTGTGCGCGCTGCTCGGCGCCGGGATCACCGCGTTCTACATGACCCGGCTGATGATGATGACCTTCTTCGGCGAGAAGCGCTGGGAGAAGGACGTGCACCCGCACGAGTCGCCGAAGGTGATGACCGGCCCGCTGATCGTCCTGGCGATCCTGTCGCTGGTCGGTGGTGCGCTCTACTTCGTCGGTCACTGGATCGTCGACTGGCTGACGCCGGTGACCGGGTTCGAGGAAGCCGAGCCGCCGATCGGCGCGACCGCGATGAGCCTGATCATCCTCGCGGTCGTGATCGTCGGCGCTGCCATCGGGGTCATGCTGTTCCGCCGGGACGTCCCGCGCCAGGCACCGGTCAAGGTCTCGCCGGTCACCACCTTCGCCCGCCGTGACCTGTACGGCGACGCACTGAACGAGGCGGTCCTGATGCGCCCGGGCCAGTACCTCACCCGGACGCTGGTCTGGCTCGACAACCGGGGCGTGGACGGCCTGGTGAACGGGCTGGCCGCACTGTTCGGTGGACTGTCCGGCCGGCTCCGCCGGTTCCAGACGGGCTTCGTCCGTTCCTACGCACTCAGCATGGTCTTCGGCGCCGCACTCGTGGTCGTCGCCCTCCTCGCGGTGAGGTTGTCGTGAACATCGGTTGGTTGACCCTGTTACTGCTCCTGCCGTTCGTCGGGGCCATTGTGACGATGCTGGTGCCCAAGGCGAACGGCGCTGCTGGCCAAGCAGGTCGCGCTCGGCTTCTCGCTCGCCACGCTGGTGCTGACCGCGGTGATCGCGATCGGCTACCAGCGCAACGGTGCCGCGGACTACGACGAGATGCACACCTGGATCGCGCCGTTCGGTGCGCACTTCGCGCTCGGCGTCGACGGGCTCGGGCATCGTGCTGCTGGTGCTGACCGCGCTGCTCACCCCGGTCGTGCTGATCGCGTCCTGGCACGACGCGCAGAACGGCCGGTGGTCGGAGAAGTCCTTCTTCGCCTGGATCCTGGGCCTCGAGGCGCTGTCGCTCGGCGTCTTCGCCGCCACCGACGTGTTCCTGTTCTACGTGCTGTTCGAGGCCACGCTGATCCCGATGTACTTCCTGATCGGTGGCTTCGGCGGTCCGCAGCGCTCGTACGCCGCGGTGAAGTTCCTGCTCTACTCGCTGCTCGGCGGTCTGCTCATGCTCGCCGTCGGTGGTCGGCCTGTACGTGGTCTCGGCCCGCGTCGGCGCTCCGTCGTACCTGCTGAGCGACCTGATGAAGCTCGACATCAGCCAGAACACCGAGCGGTGGCTGTTCCTCGGCTTCTTCTTCGCCTTCGCGGTGAAGGCGCCGATGGTTCCGTTCCACACCTGGCTGCCCGACGCCGCCGGCGAGGCGACGCCGGGCACGTCGGTGCTGCTGGTCGGCATCCTGGACAAGATCGGCACCTTCGGGATGATCCGGTTCTGCCTGGGCCTGTTCCCGAACGCGTCCGAGTGGGCCACGCCGGTCGTCCTGGTGCTGGCGCTGATCTCGGTCCTGTACGGCGCTCTGCTGGCGATCGGGCAGACCGACATCAAGCGGCTGATCGCGTACACCTCGATCTCGCACTTCGGCTTCATCGTGATGGGCATCTTCGCGCTGACGTCGCAGGGCCTGACCGGATCGACGCTGTACATGTTCAACCACGGTCTCTCCACCGCGGCGTTGTTCCTGGTCGCCGGGTACCTGATCTCCAGACGCGGCTCTGCCCGGATCGCCGACTACGGCGGGGTGGAGAAGGTGGCCCCGGTGCTGGCCGGCACCTTCCTGTTCGCCGGTCTGTCCAGCCTGGCCCTGCCCGGCCTGTCGCCGTTCATCTCCGAGTTCATGGTGCTGGCCGGGACCTTCAGCCGGCACAAGACGATCGCGGTGATCGCGGTGACCGGTATCGTGCTGGCCGCGCTGTACATCCTGCTCATGTACCAACGCACCATGACCGGACCGGTCCGGGACGGGATCGAGAAGCTCAAGGACCTGAACGGGCGTGAGCTCGTCGCGATCGCGCCGCTGATGATCCTGATCGTCGGCCTCGGTCTCTTCCCGAAGCCGGTGGTCGACATCATCAAGCCCGCGGTCGAGTCGACCATGCAGCGGGTGGGCGTGACTGACAAGGCTCCGCAGATCCCCGTGACGGAGGGACAGAAGTGATCGCGCAGATCCTGCCGCTGGCGGATTTCACCGCGCCCAAGATCGAGTACAACGAGCTGGCTCCGCTGCTCGTCGTCTCTCGGTGCGGCGTGTGTCGGCGTACTGGTGGAGGCGTTCCTGCCCCGGCAGTTGCGGCACATGGTGCAGCTGGCGATCACGATCGTCGCCCTGGTCGTCGCGGGTGTGCTGACCGGCTTCCTGATGAACGACAACAAGGAACTGATCGCGGCCCAGGGCGCGATCTCGGTCGACGGCCCGGCGCTGTTCACCTGGCTGCATCCTGCTGGCGCTGACGCTGATCAGCGTGCTGCTGTTCGCCGAGCGCTCGATCGACGGTGGACTGTCCGCGTTCGCCGGCCAGGCGGCCGCCGTACCGGGGTCCGAGGCCGAGCGCGAGGGCACCCTGGCCAAGGTCGAGCACACCGAGGTCTTCCCGCTGACGCTGTTCGCGGTCGGCGGCATGATGCTGTTCGCCTCGGCCAACGACCTGCTGACGCTGTTCGTCGCGCTCGAGGTGTTCTCGCTGCCGCTGTACCTGCTCTGCGGGCTGGCGCGCCGGCGCCGGCTGATCTCGCAGGAAGCCGCGATGAAGTACTTCCTGCTCGGTGCGTTCGCGTCGGCGTTCCTGCTGTTCGGCATCGCGCTGCTCTACGGGTACTCCGGCACGATGTCGCTCGGCGGCATCTCGGACGCGCTGGCCACCCAGACCGGCGGTGACGCGATCCTGCTGGCCGGAACGGGTCTGCTGGCTGTCGGCCTGCTGTTCAAGGTGGGCGCCGTACCGTTCCACTCCTGGACCCCGGACGTCTACCAGGGCGCGCCGACGCCGGTCACCGGGTTCATGGCGGCCTGCACCAAGATCGCCGCGTTCATCGGGCTGATGCGGGTCTTCTACGTCGCACTCGGCGGCACCCGCTGGGACTGGGCGCCGATCATGTGGGTCGTCGCGATCCTGACCATGGTGGTCGGCTCGATCGTCGCGATCACCCAGACCGACGTGAAGCGGATGCTGGCGTACTCGTCGATCGCGCACGCGGGCTTCCTGCTGACCGCGTTCGTCGGGCTCGCACAGGCCGGGAACGGTGTCCACAACGGGATCACCTCGACCCAGGCGGTGCTGTTCTACCTGGTCACCTACGGCTTCCCGACCATCGGTGCGTTCGCCGTCGTCACGCTGGTGCGCGACTCCGGTGGCGAGGCGACCCACCTGTCCCGGTGGGCCGGGCTGGGCAAGAAGTCGCCGCTGCTGGCCGGCATCTTCGCCTTCTTCCTGCTCTCCTTCGCCGGCATCCCGCTGACCGCGGGCTTCACCGGCAAGTGGGCGGTCTTCAGCGCGGCCTGGAGCGGTGGCGCCTGGCCGCTGGTGGTGGTCGCCGTACTGGCCAGCGTGGTGGCCGCGTTCTTCTACATCCGGGTCATCGTGCTGATGTTCTTCTCCGACCTCCCGGTCGACGCGCCGGACGTGGCGCTGCCCGGCTGGCAGACCACCAGCGCGGTCGCCCTCGGTCTCGCCGCCACGGTGGTACTGGGCCTGGTCCCCGGACCGGTGCTCGACCTCGCGGCCCACGCGGGTGAGTTCATCCGTTGAGTCCGACCCCGCTGCCGGCCGAGAGCCTGGGCTTCGCGTTCGCCGACGAGGCGCTCGAGGCCCGGGCTCGTGCTGGGCTGGAGACCGTCGAGCAGGCGCTGCTCGCCGCGACCCAGTCCGAGGCGCCGTTCGTCACGGCGGCCGCGCGGCACGTCATGGTTGCCGGTGGCAAGCGGTTCCGGCCGCTGCTGACGCTGCTGGCGGCCGAGTTCGGGCCGTCGCCGACCGCGGCTGATGTCGTGAAGGCTGCCGTGGTGGTCGAGCTCACGCATGTGGCGACGCTGCACCACGACGACGTGATGGACGAGGCGGCGCTGCGGCGTGGTTCGTCCACCGCGAACGCGCGCTGGGACAACTCGGTCGCCATCCTGTCCGGCGACTGGCTGTTCGCCCGGGCTTCCGACCTCGTCGCCGACCTCGGTCCGGAAGCGGTCCGGATCCAGGCCCGCACCTTCGGCCGGCTGGTCGAGGGCCAGATCCGCGAAACCCTCGGCGTCGGCGATGGCCAGGACCCGCTGAAGCACTACCTGTCGGTGGTCGCCGACAAGACGGGCTCGCTGATCGCGACCTCGGCTCTCTTCGGCGCCCGGTACGCCGGTGCTCCGGAGCGAGGTCCAGGAATCGCTGCGGGCCTTCGGCGAGGAGATCGGCGCCGCCTTCCAGCTGGCCGACGACATCCTCGACATCGCCTCGGAGTCCGGCCAGTCCGGCAAGACGCCCGGTACCGACCTCCGCGAAGGCGTCCCCACCCTCCCGGTCCTGATCTTCCGCGCCCAGGCCGACACGTCGAACCCGACGGACGCACGCCTGCTCGAACTGCTCGACTCGGACCTCACCGACGACACCCGCCTGGCTGAGACCCTCGACCTCCTCCGGGCCCACCCGTCCTTCCGCCAGGCCGAGGACGACGTACGCCGCCGCGCCGCCGACGCCCGCAAACTCCTGGCCGACCTCCCCGAAGGCCCTGCCCGAGACGCCCTCGACGCCCTCTGCGACCTGGTAGCCACCCGCTCCGTCTGATCCTTGTCCTGCAGGGTCAGGTGTGCGACGTCTCGCGCAGGCTGAGCGCGACGCCCGCAAGACAACCGAGCACCGCCGAGGCCAGTGGCCAGCTGGTCGCGCCGTCGTCCACGGAGGCGGCGAAGGCGACTGTGAAGACACCCAGGCCGACACCGAAGCCGATCGCCAGCGCCGTCAGCGCGAGGCCTCCGGCGGGTAGCAGCGCGGCGACGACGAGCAGTGCTACGACCAAGACATCCGCGATCACGAACTCCACCGGATGGTCGCCGACCACCAGGAGGAACGCGGTCACCGCGGCGATCACCCATGCGCCAGTCCGAAGCGTTGTGTGCATGCGGCGACATTAGTCGATAGTGCTACTATCGATCAAGACCGAAAGGAGCCTGGTGCGAATCAACGAGCTGGCCGAACAGTCCGGGGTGCCGGCCGCGACCATCAAGTACTACGTCCGTGAAGGGCTGCTGCCCGGCGGCGAGCGGACCGGCTACAACCAGGTCTCGTACGGCACATCGCACCTGCACCGACTCCGGTTGCTCCGCGCTTTGACGGGACTCGGCGGACTCCCCGTCGCGACGACCAGGGCGGTGATCGCCGCTGTAGACGACCGCGGCCGCAGTCCGCACAGCATCCTTGGCGAAACGCAACGGGCGGTCTCGGCAACCTCGGTCGACGAGGTTCTCGCTGTCGCGGAAAGCCTCGGCCACCCGGATCTCGGGGACCTTCTGGAGCTCTATCGGGAGACAGCCGCCCGGCTCGCCGACTCCGAGGTGGAGTGGCTCGCCCGTGCGGGCGACGATCGTGACACCCTGGCCGAGCGAGCTGTGATCGGCACCATCCTCGGCGACGCTCTGCTCACCGCCACTCGCCGCGAGGCTCAGAAGAACGCGTCGCGCCGCGAGTTCGGTACCTAGCACCTCCGGGCGAACTCACAGCGCCATGGTGGTGCAACTACCCGGGCACGCGACGAGTTGGGGGATTGGGCTTGGCGGGTGGGGCGTCGCCCCAGATGGCCAGGCGGACGAGGTCGCGTGAGGCGTCGCGAGCAGCGGCGTCGGCGGCGTGTGGCCAGGCTCGAGTTGTGGAGCGCGAGGAGTCGCGTGCCGCTTCGGTTGTGGGTGGATGGTCTGTATCTGTCGGGTGGTATCGGGTCGGGAGTGGCCCAGGTGGGGCGGGTGACGTGGACGACGTCGTCGATGATCTCGATGTGCCAGTGGCCGGCGTGAAGGTCGATGTGGTGGCGTTTGCAGAGCAAGATCATGTTCGAGACGCAGGTCTCCCCGCCGTCGATCCAGTGCACCAGGTGATGCGCTTCGCATTGGATCGGTGGGGCGCCGCAGACGACGCAGCCTCGGTCGCGGGCGTTCAGTGCCAGTCGGATGGGGTCAGTGACGAAGCGTTTGGTGGTGCCGACATCCAGGGGCTGGGACTTGGAGCCGAGCACCACCGGGATGACCTGGGCGTCGCAGGCCAGACGGCGCACGGCGGCTGCCGAAAGGCCGTCGCCGAAGACGGTGTCGCCCATCGCATCGGCAGTCGCAGCCTTGAGGGCGTCGAAGTCGATGGTGATAGTGAGGTGAGCTTTCGGCCCATGGCCGGGGATGTACCCGCCGTTGTCCGTCGGGCCACTTACCGTGGGGCGGTCGCCAGCTATGTTCGTCGTACTGGCGTCGACTGTGTCCATGACGCCCGCTGCAGTGGTGAGGAGAGCACTCAGCGCGTCGGCCTGGCGCTTGTCGCGGGCGCGTGGGTCGGGCTCGCCGTCGAGGGTCTTATGGGGTTTGGCGCCGGCGTGGATCAGAGTGCGGAACAGTTCGGCGTTGTCGTTGGCCAGGAAGCCGCGGAACCTCACGCCGTTGTCGGCCGCCTGCAGGGTCAACGATTCGCGTTTGCCTGCGGCCTTCTCGTCCGGCTCGGGGCCGTCGGTGTCGAGGATGTTGCGCATGCGCTGCCCGGCGTCGCGCAGTTGGCCGGGGGTGAAGGTGCGGGCGAGGTTGACGAGTTGGCGCTCGGCGGTCTGGAGGTCCTCGGCAGGGACGGTCGTGGGCACCTTTTCGAGGATGGACACGATGGCAGCGGCTTGGGCGGGATGCATCGGTCGCCCGCGGCCGGTCGGTGCGTCGCTGTCCTCAGGGAAGGGGACGGTGTGATCGGGGAGGGCGGCTGCGACCGCGTCGTACTTGCTCAAGGCAACGGCCAGCCGGACGTCGCGGCGGGCCTCGGCGGTGTCGATCCGGTAGCGCATGGACAGGAAGCGTGCGGTGTCGCCGGCGCCGATGTCTTTGGCGTACCCCGAGGCGTCCAGGTCGGCGGTGAGATGCAGGCAGTACGTCTTCAACCTGTTGATCTCGGCGACGGCAGCGTCGAGGCGCGACAGCTTCTCGCTGTCGTTCATCGACCACGCAGGTCGTTCGCCGAGGATCTCCATGCCGATCACTCTAGGCACATCCACCGACAGTTCCCAAGTCAGGATTCCCCTTATTTTCAAGGGATTTCTGTCCACAGGCGTCGTCCCCAGGTTGTCCACAGAAGTGAAGTAGGGACCGAGACGCGGTCGGAAACTGATAGCCAGGTGGCGACTGACCACTCACACAGCCGAGGCGGTCACCGCGGCCCGCTCGAGGGCGATGTTCTGGCGGCGACGGTTCATGCTGTCCCAGGTGAAGATGACCAGCGCGAGCCACACCAGGCCGAAGCCGGCCCAGCGCATCGTCGACATCGCCTCGTGGAAGACCAGCACACCAACGATGAACTGCATGATCGGTGCGATGTAGTTCAGCAGGCCGAGCGTCGTCATCGAGACCCGCGTCGCCGCGGCCCCGAACAGCAGCAGCGGTACGGCGGTGATCGGCCCGGTCAGCAGCACCAGTACCAGATAGCCGGTCCCGTGGTGCGTGACCGTCGAATCACCCTGCAGTCCGAGTACGACGATCGCCGCGAGCGCGAGTGGGACGACGGTGCCGGACTCGACCGCCATTCCCTCGATCGCCCCGGCGCCGGCCTGCTTCTTCGCCAGCCCGTAGAGCCCGAACGTGAACGTCAGGATGATCGCCACCCACGGCGGCCGCCCGTTCTCGATGGCGAGCCCCACGACGGCCACGAACGCGATGGCCAGTGCGACCCACTGCAACGTACGCAGCCGTTCCTTGAGTATGACGACGCCGAGCAGCACGGTGAACAGCGGCGTGATGAAGTACCCCAGCGACGTCTCGACCACCCGGCCGTGGTTCACGGCCCAGATATAGGTGCCCCAGTTCGCCGAGATCAGGAATGCCGCGGCGACCAGCGGCCACCGCCGTCGCGGCTCGCGCACGAGTGCCTTCACCTGGCCGAACTTCCGCAGTACGACGACCAGGATCGCGATGGTGACCAGCGACCAGAGGACTCGGTGAGCGAGAAGTTCGATCGCGCCGGATTGGTCCAGCAGTTTCCAGTACAGCGGGAAGAGGCCCCAGATCAGGTAGGCGGTGAACCCGTAGGTGAATCCTCTTCGCTGTTCCGGCACGCGGTCAGACTAAGCCCGCGAGACAGTCGCATCAAAGTACTTTGCTCATGACGTGAGACGGGCTGGTGCGATGCGGTTGGATAGAGAGGTGGAGACGAGGAGGCATTCGTGGGTGTGAGGACCGGTCTGGTCTCGGTGACGTTCCGTCAGTTGCCGGCCGACGAGGTGGCGGAGGTAGCGGCGAAGGCCGGGCTCGCGGCGATCGAGTGGGGTGGTGACGTGCACGTCCCGCTCGGCAATCTGGTCGCCGCCAAGCGGGTGAAGGCGCTGTCCGAGGTGCACGGCCTCGAGATCGCGGCGTACGGCTCGTACCTGCGGGCGGGCAGTGTCGACCGCGAGGAGATGCGCTCGGCGGTCGCCACCGCCGAAGCCCTCGGCGCGCCGCGGATGCGGGTGTGGGCCGGCAACGTCGGTACGTCGGACGCCGGGGTGGGGGACCGGATGGCGGTCACTCGCGGGCTGGCCGAGCTGGCCGATGTGGCCGCGACGGCGGGGATCGAGGTTGCGCTGGAGTTCCACCGCAACACGCTCACCGACGAGGTCGACTCGACCATCACGCTGCTGCTCGACGTCGGCGCGCCCAACCTCAAGACCTACTGGCAGCCGCCGGTCGACCTGGACGACGCCGAGTGCCTGGCGCAACTCGAGGCGCTTATGCCGTGGCTGAGCACGGTCCACGTGTTCTCCTGGTGGCCGTCCAACACCCGGCTGCCGCTCGCGGCCCGGGCGTCGTTGTGGCGCCCGGTCCTCGACCGCCTCGCCGCCGAACCCCGCGAGATCAACGCCCTGCTGGAATTCGTCGCCGACGACTCCCAGGACCAGTTCGCCAAGGACGCCGCCGACCTGCATTCCTGGGTCTGATCAGCCGGTCGTGTAGACGCCGACACCGATCGTCCCCCTGGGCTCGGTCGTCGGACGGTTGGTGCCGTCCACGAGCGTTGCCGCCACGGTCACCGGCTGTCCCTTGGGGACGGTCGGCGTGATCGTCGCGCTGATGTCGGGGCCGGCCTGGTAGCCCCCCGGCGGCCGCCGGCTGATCACGGTCCCGTCGCTCAGCCGGAGCTGGATGCGGTACGGCGCCGAGTAGGTGTAGCCGTTCGTGGTGGAGAGCAGGCGCAGCGCGACCGGACCGCCGGTGGAGACGAAGGTCGTGGTGACCTGTGCCTGACCCCGATCGCCGATGGTCGCCGCGAGGAGCGTCTGAGGTCCGACCTTGCGCCGGATGATCAGATTGTTCTTCACGTGATCGCCGGGCTGCGCCGGGACGACGGCGGGGATCGGGCCGCCGCGCTCGGCGTAGATGCCCAGGGCGATCTGCTGGGCCGGGTCGTCCGGCGCCGGTCGGCCTGAGGGGGCGACGACGAGGTCCATGGTGACCTTGGCCGGCTGTCCCAGGGGAGCGTCGGCCCAGACTCCGCTCCCGCCCGCGATGCCCAGGGGGTACGTGGTGCCGGGGGGCGGGCACGTCCCGACCAGAACCGTGTATCCGTTGATCCGGACCCAGACCTTGTACGTCGTCGCGATCCGGCAGATCGGGGCGAAGGCTACTCCCTTCGTGGTCGGCGCCCAATCGAACTCGAGGTGGGTCTGACCGGCCTCGCCGGACGAACCGCGCAGCAGCGTGTTGCCGGGGAAGGTACTGGGCACGGGCAGGTCGTTCCGGAGGTGCTGTGTTCGGTCCGCCGGCTCTGGCGTGGACGTCGACAGAACTCCCGGGAGTACCGCGACAGAGATGGCGACCGCAGCCGCTGCGGCGCTCGCGGCGGCGATCACGCGCCGGCGCCGGGTGCGCCGGATCTTCGTGCGGATGCCGGGAAGAAGGTCGGTGGGGTGGTCGTCGACGGTGCCGGCGCGGGCGGTTAGTTCGTCGCGGAGATTCTGGAGGTTCATCGCGAGGTCTCCTGGTCGACGGAGGCGGAGGCGAGGGCCGGGTCGAGGCGGAGCTTGGCGAGGGCCTTCGAGGTCTGGCTCTTGACGGTGCCGACGCTGCTGCCCATCAGCCGGGCGGTCTCCGCCTCGCTCAGGTCCTCGTAGAACCGGAGTACGACGGCGGCGCGCTGGCGGCGGGGCAGCCGGCCGAGGGCGACCCACAGATCGAGCCGGTCCTCGCCGGCCGGGGCGGGTGAATCCGGCAGCTCCTCGGTCGGGATCTCGCCGGTCCAGCGGCGTCGCCACCAGGACGAGTACGTGGTGACGAGGATCCGCCGTACGTAGGGCTCCGGGTTGTCCTCGCGGATCCGGGACCAGTGGAACCACGCCTTGGCCAGGGCGGTCTGGACCAGGTCCTCGGCGAGCGCGTGGTCGCGGGTCAGTAGGTACGCCGTCCGCAGGAGGGCGGGGGAGCGCGCCGCGACGAACGCGTCGAAGCTCTCCACGGTCCGCACCGCCACCCCCGTCCCCCGCGACGTCAACACGCCGTTGTCGATGCTCACATCCTGCTCGACCGGCTGGGTCGCACGGATGGTTGCCTGGTGGTCAGAAAGTTCCGCTGAGGGCTGGTCAATCGGTGGATGGTGACGGAATGCTGGTCAGCGACAGATTCCTTCACCGCCCCGGAGGTGTCCGATGTCCATCACCAGGCCCTTGCCCAGACTTCTCGCCGTACTCCTGCTCTTCGCCGCGACCCTCACCACCAGCCAGATCGTGACCATGACCGAGGCACGAGCCGATGGTTGCTACACCTGGGGGCGCACGCTCAGTCAGGGGATGACCGGCGAGGACGTGCGGCAGTTGCAGATCCGGGTCGCCGGGTATCCCGGGTACGGCGCGCATCTGGCCACCGACGGTGATTTCGGGCCGGCCACGAAGGCGGCGGTGCAGCGGTTCCAGTCGGCGTACGGGCTGGGGGCGGACGGGGTCGCCGGGCCGGCCACGTTCAGCAAGATCTACGCGCTGCAGGACGACGACTGTACGCCGATCCACTTCACCTACGCGGAGCTCGACGACGGCTGCGGCGGGTCCGGGTACGACGGTGGGCCGCTGTCCGAGGCGGCGACGAGGGCGAACGCGTTGCAGACGATGTGGCAGCTGGAGGCGATGCGGCACGCGCTCGGAGACCAGCCGCTGAACATCACCAGCGGGTTCCGCAGCATCCCGTGCAACAACTCGGTCGGCGGCGCGAGCAACAGCCAGCACCTGTACGGCCGGTCCGCCGATCTGGTCGGCGTCCACTCCCTCTGCACGCTCGCCAAGCAGGCCCGCAACCACGGCTTCGGCGGCATCTTCGGCCCGGGCTACCCCGACCACAACGACCACACCCACGTAGACATCCGCACCTCGAATGCGTGGAGTGCGCCCAACTGCGGGGTCTAGAGCAACTGGCTGACGGTGTGGATGAGGAGGCCGACCAGGGCGCCGACGACGGTGCCGTTGATCCGGATGAACTGCAGGTCACGGCCGACGTGGAGCTCGATCCGGGCGGCCGCCTCCCGGCCGTCCCAGCGTTCGATCGTGTCGGAGATGATCGAGACGATCTCGTTGCCGTAGGTGCGAACGACGTACCCGACCGCCTCAGCGGCGCGGGCGTCGACCTTGCCGCGGAGGCCGTCGTCGTCCTGCAGCCGTTTGCCCAGGTCCTGCAGGGCCGTCGTCGCGCGCACCTGCAACGTGCTGGCGGGATCCTTGATCGCGTCGATCAGAGCCGTGCGGACGGCGTCCCAGACCGCGGTGAGACTCGAGCCCATGTCAGGGTGAGTGAGCATCCGGGTCTTGAAGGCCTCGAAGCGGGCCATCCTGTCGGGGTCGTGCTGGAGGTCGTCGGCGAGTTGGCCGAGCAGCCGGTCGATCGCCATGCGGGCCGAATGCGTCGGGTTGTCGCGTACGTCGGCCAGCCAGGCCAAGGCCTCCCGGTGGATCCGGTCGGTGACGATCCGGTCGACCCATTGTGGTGACCAGCTCGGCGCCCGCGAACCGACCACGTCGGCGACCACCTCCCGGTTGTCCCGCAGCCAGTCGTGCGCCTCGACCACGACCAGATCGAACAGCGCGTGGTGGGCGCCGTCCTCGACGACCGACTGCAGGAAGTGCCCGGCGATCGGGCTCAACGGCTCCCGCACGAATCGAGGTAGCAACGACCCCCGGACGAAGGCAGTGACGTCGTCGTCGCCCACTCTCGGCAGCGCCGCGCCGATCGTCCGGGCACCCTCGGCCACGATCCGCTCGGCGTGGGTGCCGGTGGCGAGCCACTCACCGGCCCGGCGGCTCACCTCGGCGGTGCGCATCTTCTCGGCCACCACCTCCTCCGAGAGGAAGTTCTCGGTGACGAACTGCTCCAGGCTCTCGGCCAGGCTGTCCTTGCGGGTCGGCACGATCGCGGTGTGCGGGATCGGCAGGCCGAGCGGATGCCGGAACAGCGCGGTGACCGCGAACCAGTCCGCCAGCGCACCCACCATCGCCGCCTCGGCCGCGGTGTTCACGTAGCCCCACCCGCCCTCGAGGTGGAGGGTGGCCACGTAAATCACGACCGCGAGCAGCAACAACCCCAACGCGACCGATCGCATCCGCCGCAACCCGCGCCGCCGGACCTGGTCGGCGGGACTCAATGCCAATGTCGCCATACTCCGATCTAACCAAGTCCCCGGTGATCAGGTCCTCAGGCGACGGCCTGGTCGACCCCCGAATTACGCACAGTCCGTCGATCCATCAGCCCGGAAACGAGCGCGAGCGCCAGCCCGGCGACGGCCAGTACGGCGCCCAGGCGGCTCGGCCACTCGTAGCCGTAGCCGGCCGCCAGGACGAGACCGCCGAGCCACGCGCCGAGGGCGTTGGCGATGTTGAGGGTCGAGTGGTTGAGCGACGCGGCCAGCGACTGCCCCCCGTGGGCGACGTCCATCAAGCGCGTCTGCAGCGCCGGGACCAGGATGCTGGCGGAGAAGCCCATCGCGAACACCCCGATGAGCGCGCCCGGCCGGGTCTGCGCCAGCCACCCGAACGTTCCGAGGACCACGGCCACCGCGATCAGGCCGCCGTACACGCTGGGCATCAGGGCCCGGTCGGCGAGGCGGCCGCCGACCACGGTGCCGCAGGTCATGCCTATGCCGTACACGGCCAGCACGATGGTGACCGCGGCCTCGGAGAATCCGGCCAGTTCCGTCATCGTCGGGGTGATGTAGGAGTACGTCGCGAACATGCCACCGAACCCGACCATCCCGACCAGCAGGGCCATCCACACCTGCGGCCGGGACAGCGCGCTCAGCTCGCTGCGGATGTTCACGTCACTGCCGACCGGCTGCGGCGCGACCCAGAACCACACCGCCACCAGCGTGAGCAGTCCCAGCCCGCCGACCGCGAGGAACGGCGCCTGCCAGCCGAGCCGCTGGCCCATCAGCGTGGTGACCGGTACGCCGATGATGTTCGCGACCGGGAGTCCGACCATGGTCATCGAGACCGCCCAGGCCCGACGGTTGGCCGGCACCATCGACGTACCGACCACCGCGCCGATCCCGAAGAACGCCCCGTGCGGCAGGCCGGTCAGGAACCGCGCGGCCATCAGGAACTCGTAGCTGGAGGCAACGGCCGAGAGCAGGTTGCCGAGTACGAACACCGCCATCAGTCCCAGCAGCAACCGCTTCCGCCCGGTCCGCGCGCCCAGCGCCGCGATCACCGGCGCCCCGACCACGACACCCAGCGCGTACGCCGAGATGAGGTGACCGGCGGTCGGGATCGAGATGTGCACGCCGTCCGCGATCTGCGGCAGCAGCCCCATCGTGACGAACTCGGTCGTTCCGATCGCGAAACCACCGGTCGCCAACGCGAACAACGCGAGGCTCACCGGGCGCCCGGCGGTGCGACGGTCAGGAGCTACCGAACTTTTCACGCCAGATTGTCGCATCGGCACGTACGGCGGCCGGCGCGGACCGCCAGGCCATCACAATGCGGCTTCGCGGCCGGCCGTGAGCGTCGACGCTCGCGACGGACACGGTTGTGATGGCCTGGCGGTTCGGCATCGTGCGAAGATCCGGCATGGCCAACTATGGGGACTACCAGTTGCAGATCTACCTGCAAGGGATGCTGCAGGGGATACGGCCGGAGATCACCACCGATCTGGCCCGGCTGGAGTCGCAGGCGGCCGGGACGTTGCCGGTCGAGGCGATGGGGTACATCGTTCCGAGCGCGGGCAGTGGCGCGACGGCGCGAGCCAACCAGGTGGCGTTCGATCGGTGGCGGCTGGTGCCCCGGATGCTGCGCGGAAGCAACGAACGCGACCTGTCCTGCACCATCCTCGGTACGGCGATGCCCGCGCCGGTGCTGATCGCGCCGATGGGCGTGCAGACGCTGGCCCATCCGGACGGCGAACTGGCGACGGCACGGGCCGCCGACACCCTCGGCCTGACCTACACGCACTCGACCCAGGCGAGCCACGCGTTCGAGCAGATCGAGGCGAGCAGCAAGTGGTTCCAGCTCTACTACCCGACCGATCGGGACGTGTGCCTCAGCTTCCTGCACCGCGCGAAGGCCGGCGGGTACGGCGTACTCGTCGTCACCCTCGACACCGGAACGATCGGCTGGCGACCGGATGACCTGGACCGCGGGTTCCTGCCGTTCCTGAAGGGTGAAGGGCTGGCGAACTACTTCAGCGACCCGGCCTTCCAGGCGAAGCTGGTGAAGCCGGTCGCCGAGGATCCGGGCGCGGCGGTGATGCACTGGGCACAGATGTTCCCGAACGTCGGCCTGGCCTGGGACGACCTGTCGTTCCTGCGTGACAACTGGGACGGCCCGATCGTGCTGAAGGGGATCACCGCGGTCGAGGACGCCAAGCTCGCGGCCGAGCACGGCGTGGACGGCATCGTGGTGTCGAACCACGGCGGCCGCCAAGTCGATGGCGCCATCGCCTCGCTTGACGCGTTGCCGGCGATCGCGGATGCGGTGGGCGAGCAGTTGACGGTCCTCTTCGACTCCGGCGTACGTACTGGCGCGGATGCGGCCAAGGCCCTCGCGCTCGGTGCCAAGGCGGTGCTGCTCGGTCGTCCGCTGCTCTACGGCTTGGCGCTGGCCGGGCAGGCGGGTGTCGAGCACGTACTGCGGTGCTTCCTGGCCGAGCTCGATCTCACGCTGGCGCTGGCCGGGTACGCGAACCATCGCGAACTCAACCGCGACTCGGTCGTCCGCGCATGAAGGCGATCATCTTCGACCTCGACAACACGCTCTTCGACCACACGGGGTGTGCCGAGCGGGCCGTTCGCAGCTGGGTGTCAGACCTCGGGATCGTGCCGACGGACGAGTTGATCGCGCAGTGGTTCGTGATCGAGGAGCGACCAGTTCAACCGCTTTCTGGCAGGTGAGCTCACTCACCAGGGTCAGCGGCGCGGGCGGCTCCGCGCCTTCCTCCCGGTGCTCGGTCGTCCCGTGCCGTCGACGGATGCCGAGCTGGACGAGGTGTTCGGCGGCTACCTCCAGCAGTACCAGAACAACTGGATCGCCTTCCCGGACGCACGACCCGCGCTGGAAGTTGCCCGCAGCAACGGTTGGCGGATCGGCGTACTCACCAACGGCAGCACCCGGCAGCAGAACGCGAAGCTGACCGCGATCGGCCTGGCCGAGTTCGTCGACGTCGTCTGCTGTTCGGAGGACCTGGGCGTCAGCAAGCCCGCCGCCGAGGCCTACCTCCGCACCTGCGAGGCACTCGGCACCGACCCCGCCGACACGCTGATGATCGGCGACAACCTCGAGCTGGACGTCCTGGGGGCACAGGCGGCGGGCCTGACCGCCAGACATCTCGACCGCGCTGCCGGGATCACCCTGACGCAGTTGCTTTGACGCCGTCGATGAAGAAGCGGATCAGGCGGTTCGCGCGCTCTTGGGAGCCGGGGGAGCCGACGGACAGGCTGAAGCCGCTCAAGGCGCCGGCGAGGTCGTCGACGGTGACGTCGGTGCGGAACAGGCCGGCGTCAACGCCCGCATCGAGGAACTCCTCCAGGGCCGTGTAGACCTTCGCGTGGCTCAGCGCCACTGCCTCGTGATCGGTCGACACCACGACCGACTTCAGCGCATCTCGCCGACATCCATCCGCGCGATGACCTCGGAGGCGGCCGCCGGACAGCGGTTCATCGCCGTCGGCGACTTCCTCTGGATGGAGGATATGGCGACCACGTTGCGCTCGCGGCTCGGAGCTTCCGCGCGCAAGGTCCCGACCCGCCGGCTGCCCGACTTCGCGCTGAAGGCGATGTCTGTCTTCGACGCCTCGCTGCGCGACATCACGCCGGCCCTCGGCCGCCGTCACCGCCACAGCCCGGCCAAGGCCGAACGTCTGCTCGGGTGGCGCGCTCGTCCAGGCGTGGAAACGGTGGCTGACTGCGGCGAGAGTCTGCTCGCCAAGAACGCCCTCTGATCAACCCGAAGGCTCCGGCTGTAATGTCTGCAACAGTTGTGATTAGATCTGAAGTGATCGTTACAGGAGGTGGGATGGAGCGAGTCGCAGCCTTGGTCCGTCGGTACGTCGACGCCGGCCGGTACCCGGGGACCGTGACGGTGGTGGCGCGGCAGGATCGGGTCGAGCTCTTCGACGCGTACGGGCTCTCCGACGTCGAGCGGGACCGGCCGATGCGGGCGGACACGATCTTCCGGATCTACTCGATGACCAAGCCGATCGTGAGTCTCGGCCTGATGCAGCTGTACGAGGAAGGGCTGTTCCAGCTCGACGACCCGGTGGTGAAGTTCCTGCCCTCGCTCGGCCGGCCGAGGTTGTCCGACGGGGGCGCAGTCCAGCCGTGAGATGACCGTGCGGGATGTGCTCATGCACACCTCCGGGCTCGCGGCGTTGAACGGCAAGCATGCGGTGAGCGGGCTCTATCGGGAGGCCGGCCTCGGGTCGCTGAAGCAGTTGTCGGAGTTGCCGGCCTTGCTGGCGGACCTGCCGTTGCAGGCGGATCCCGGTTCGCGCTGGATCTACGGGATCTCCACCGATCTGGTCGGACTACTCTGCGAGACGCTCAGTGGGCTGCCGCTGGATCGCTATCTGCGGGAGCGGATCTTCGACCCGCTCGGCATGGTGGACACCGGGTTTTCGGTGCCTGAGGCAAGCATTTCGCGATTCGCCGCGGGGTATGGGTACGCCGACGGTGGGTTCGCGCTCATCGATGATCCCTTGACCAGTGCGTATACGCGGCAACCGTCGTACCTGTCCGGGGTCTCCGGGCTGGTGTCGACGGCGGGGGACTACCTGCGGTTCGCGCGGATGCTGGCGGGCGGCGGTTCGCTCGACGGCGTCCGGATCATCGGATCGCGGACGGTGCGCTTCATGACCACCAACCATCTGCCGGGCGATCAGGACCTCGCGGCGGTCGCCGACTTCGGCGGCGAGACGAAGCGGGCGGGGCAGGGCTTCGGGCTCGGGTTCGGGGTGTTACTCGATCCGGTGGTGGCGCAGACGATCGGCACGCCCGGCGAGTACTTCTGGGGCGGCGCGGCCTCGACCGCCTTCTTCGTGTCACCGGCCGACGAGCTGATCGTCATCTTCCTGACCCAGCTCCGTCCGTCCGCCAGCTACCCCATCCGCCGCGAGCTACGCGCCGCCGTCTATGCCGCACTCGACGACTGACGACGGCTGCCACCTCTGGAGCGAGGTCACCGGCGACGGCCCACCCATCGTCCTCGTCCACGGCGGCCCCGGCTGGTGGGACGTGTTCCATTACGTCACCCTGCCCGGGTTCACCATCCACCGCTGGGACCAGCGAGGTTGCGGCCGCTCGGACCGCCGCGGCCCCTACACCCTCACTCGCTTCGTCGCCGACCTTGAGACGATCCGCCGTGCCACCGGCCACGAGCAGGTCGCACTCATCGGCCACTCGTGGGGAGCGACGCTGGCGCTCCAGTACGCGCAGGCGCACCTGAACCACGTCAGCCGGCTCGTCCTGGTGTCGTCCGTCGGCCTCGACGGCCCACTACCGACCTACCGGCAGCGAGTCGAGGAGATCCTGGCAAGCGAACCATCCGGCGACCCTTGGATCGCACGCATCTCAACGGGTTTCGCCGACCGCTCCACCGCTCTCGAGCAGGCTCGCCGACTCAACACACCACGCTTCGAGCCCAACCAGGAATGCGCCGACGCCTTGCTCACCGAGTTTCGCAGCGTGCCCGACAAGACAGTCGCTTGCCGGCGGATCGCCGTACCGACGTTGCTGATCCACGGTGCCGAGGACCTCAGACCGCCGTACGTCACCGACAGCCTGCTCGACGCACTGCCGAACGCAGAACGAGTAGTGCTCGACGGTGTCGCGCACTACCCGTGGGTGGAAGACCCGGACGGCTTTCAGAAAGTCGTCCGGGCCTTTCTCAGTTGACGGTCCAGGTGTCGGCGCCGGTGACCAGGGCCTGGAGGTCGCCGGTGCCCTGGGCCTCCTGGGCGGTAGTGATCTGCTGGCGGACCAGGTCGTCGTACGCCGGGCGCTCGACCGACCGGAAGACGCCGATCGGCGCGCGGTGCAGGACGCCGGCGTCGGTCAGCCGGGACAGGGCGAATGCGTACGCCGGGTCCTCGGTGTGGGCGTCGTGGACGACGAGATCCGCCTCGCCACCGGGCAGCGTCCGCGACCTCGCGAACCGCCAGCGATGCGAAGCCGTCGCGGACCACGCCCAGCCGTCCGTCCGTGCCGAACCGGATCGGCTCGCCGTGCACGAGCGGGATGATCGCGTCGTCCCGGGTCTCCGGGTCCTTGAACGCCTCGAACGCGTTGTCGTTGAAGATCGGGCAGTTCTGGTAGATCTCCACGAACGCCGTACCGCGGTGCTCCGCCGCCTCCCGCAGTACCGACGTCAGGTGCTTGCGGTCGGAGTCGACCGTCCGGGCCACGAACGTCGCCTCCGCGCCGAGCGCCAGCGAGACCGGGTTGAACGGGTTGTCCACCGAGCCCATCGGCGTCGACTTGGTCACCTTGCCCGGCTCCGAGGTCGGCGAGTACTGGCCCTTGGTCAGGCCGTAGATCCGGTTGTTGAACAGCAGGATCTTCATGTTCACGTTCCGCCGGAGCGTGTGGATCAGGTGGTTGCCGCCGATCGACAGCGCGTCGCCGTCACCGGTCACCACCCAGACGCTCAGGTCCGGCCGGGCCACCGCGAGACCGGTCGCGATCGCCGGCGCGCGGCCGTGGATCGAGTGCATGCCGTACGTCGACAGGTAGTACGGGAACCGGGACGAGCAGCCGATGCCGGAGACCATCGCCACGTTCTCCCGCTTGATCCCGAGCTCGGGCAGGAACCCCTGGAAGGCGGCCAGTACGGCGTAGTCCCCGCAGCCGGGGCACCAGCGGACCTCCTGGTCCGAGACGTACTCCTTGCGGTTCTGCGGCTCGGTCGCGGCCGGGACGCCGCGCAGACCGCCGGGCAGACCCGGCAGGCCGAGGTCGACCGTGCTCATCGTGCTCCCTCCGGGTGGTGCAGATGGCCGTTGGACCGGCCGTTCGGCTCGGTGTGCAGCGCTTCGCCATGGGTCAGGCTGGCCGCGGCCTCGCCCATCTGGCGGGCGTCGTCGTCGATGCCCTCGGTCTCCTCGACCAGGTTGCCGATCACCTCGGCCAGCTCGGCGGCGCCGAGCGGCATGCCCCGGACCTGCGCGTAGGAGACCACGTCGACCAGGAACTTCGCCCGCAGCAGCATCGCCAGCTGGCCGAGGTTCATCTCGGGCACGAGGACCTTGTCGTACGACTTCAGCACGTCGCCGAGGTTCGACGGGAACGGGTTCAGGTGCCGCAGGTGGGCCTGCGCGACCTTGCCGCCGACCTTGCGGACCCGGCGGCACGCCGGCGCCGATCGGGCCGTACGTCGATGCCCCAGCCGAGCACGAGCACCTTCGCCGTACCGTCCGGGTCGTCCACCTCCAGCGGCGGGATGAGCGGCGATGCCGTCCACCTTCGCCTGCCGGGTGCGGATCATCAGGTCGTGGTTGGCCGGGTCGTAGGAGATGTTGCCGGTCTTGTCCTCCTTCTCCAGACCGCCGATCCGGTGGTCCAGGCCCGCCGTACCCGGGATCGCCCAGGCGCGGGCCAGGGTCTCCGGGTCGCGCAGGTAGGGGAGGTACGTCGGCTCGCCCTTGTCGTTGGTCGAGTTCGGCTCGAGGGTGAAGTTCGGGTCGATCGTCGGCAGGTCCTCGATCACCGGGATCTGCCACGGCTCGGAGCCGTTGGCCAGGTAGCCGTCGGACAGCACGATCACCGGCGTGCGGTAGGTGACCGCGATTCGGGCCGCCTCGATCGCGATCGCGAAGCAGTCCGCGGGGGACTGGGCCGCGAGCACCGGCAGCGGCGCCTCGCCGTTGCGGCCGAACATCACCTGCAGCAGGTCGGCCTGCTCGGTCTTGGTCGGCATCCCGGTCGAGGGGCCGGCGCGCTGGATGTCGCAGACGACCAGCGGCAGCTCGAGCATCACGCCGAGGCCGATCGTCTCGGACTTCAGGCTGATACCCGGACCGGACGACGTGGTGACGCCGAGCGCGCCGCCGAACGACGCGCCGAGGGCGGCGCCGACACCGGCGATCTCGTCCTCGGCCTGGATCGTGGTGACGTTGAACCGCTTGAGCTTGGACAACTCGTGCAGTACGTCGGACGCCGGGGTGATCGGGTACGCGCCGAGCACCAGCGGCAGACCGGCCCGCTGGGCGCCCGCCACCAGGCCGTACGCCAGCGCGAGGTTGCCGGAGATGTTCCGGTAGGTGCCGGTGGCCATGCTGGCCGGCTTCACCTCGTACCGGACCGAGAACTCCTCGGCGGTCTCGCCGAAGTTGTAGCCGGCGCGGAACGCCGCGATGTTCGCGTCGCGGATGGCCGGCTTCGAGGCGAACTTGGTCTCCAGGAACGTGATCGTCGACTCGACCGGTCGCTGGAACAGCCAGGACACCAGGCCGAGGGCGTACATGTTCTTCGCCCGGGACGCGTCCTTGCGGGACAGCCCGAACTCCTTGACCGACTCCACCGTCATGCCGGTCAGGTTCAGCGGTACGACGTGGTAGCCGTCGAGCTCACCGGTCTCCAGCGGGTTCTCGTCGTACCCGATCCGCTTCAGGTTGCGGGCGGTGAAGTCGGCGGTGTCGACGATCAGGGTGGCGCCGCGCGGGACGTCGCGCAGGTTCGCCTTGAGAGCGGCCGGGTTCATCGCGATCAGCACATCGGGCGCATCACCCGGCGTGAGGATGTCGTGGTCGGCGAAGTGGAGCTGGAACGACGAGACTCCCGGCAGCGTTCCGGCTGGTGCCCGGATCTCGGCGGGGAAGTTGGGCAAGGTCGACAGATCATTGCCGAACGATGCCGTTTCCGCTGTGAACCTGTCCCCCGTGAGCTGCATCCCGTCGCCGGAGTCGCCGGCGAAGCGGATCACCACGCGGTCGAGCTGCTTGACCTCGATGGTCACTGTTCTGTTCATCTCCAAGTCGAGAGCTTGGGTCGGCTTACCGCTTCGTGGACGACAGGTCGATCCCCCCGTTCAGGGCGATAACCCCAATATTAGTTCGCCCTTAGAACAGAACCATGCAGAAGCCCCGGTGGTCCACAGCCTGGGACGCAGTGTTGCGGCCCTGAACTTCGTCGGGTAAGGACAGAATCCTTCAGTGTGACACTGCGCAGTCGCTCGCTTGCGATCCGCAGTGAGAACCGGCAGCGTGTCGTCGTCGAGGTCGCCGACGTCCACTCCGGCTACGGCCCGTACGTCGCGGTCGACTCGATCCTGCTCTGCACCAACTAGGCTGCTGCCTGTGTCGGAGAGCTATGGCGTCGTCCTCGCGGTGGTCGCGCTCGGCCTGGTCGGGCTGCTCGGCGCCTTCGCGCTGAACAAGGCCCTCACCGTCACCTACCCGACCGAGGGCAAGCTCAAGACCTACGAGTCGGGCGTCGACCCGGTCGGCGAGGGCTGGGCGCAGGTCCACATCCGCTACTACCTCTTCGCCTACCTCTACGTGATCTTCGCCGTCGACGCCGTCTACCTGTTCCCGTGGGCGACCGTCTTCGCCAGCCTCGGCTTCGCGACCCTGATCGAGATGTTCATCTTCATCGCCTTCGTTGCGGTCGGCCTCCTCTACGCCTACCGCAAGGGCGTCCTCCGCTGGACCTGAGCCCGAATCCATGAACGAGCCGATCGACGACGACCAGCTCGCCCGGAACGATGATTCGGCGCCTGCCAGGGTGATTCCCGTGGGGCGTGCCGACTGACACTTGAAGGGTTGACCCCTGAGTCGGTGGGTTCGGCCGCTTGGTTCCGGGTGGAGAACCCACCGTTTGGTGGGTCGGCGTCGCATTTTCAGGGGTCAACCCCCGAGTCGGTGGGTTCGGCCCCCAAAATCGCGGGGGGCAACCCACAAGCTCAGGGGTTGACCCCTGAAAATGGGACTGCTCTGCCCTCGGTGTGAGTGAGATGGGTGAGAGTTTGAGTGGTGTGGACGGTTTCGGGGTGAGGTTTGGAACCTTGGACAGGTTGTGGGGACCGTGGACACCGGATCAGCTGTCCGCGGTCCCGGCCCGGTGTCCGCGGTCTCGGCCCGGTGTCCGCGGTCTCGGCCCGGTGTCCGCGGTCTCGGCCCGGTTCCGCGGTCCGGCCCGGTGTCCGCGGTCTCGGCCCGGTGTCCGCGGTCTCGGCTTTGGATCCGCAGTGCCGGCTTGGTGTCCGGGGTCGGTTCGTGACGTCTTGGGTGGCCCGGTTGGGGTTCGGTGGTGGTGGGGCGGTGCGCTTGGCGGGGTTCCTGTCCAGTAGCGGGGTGCAGTTCGACAGGATGTGTCCGGTGGTCGAGGCGGTCTCCGGCCGTGCTGAGGCGTGGTGTCACCGGCTGTGGACGTATATGTCCTGTCGAGCTGCACCTCGATCCCGCGGACTGGGCTAAGTGCGGGCAAGGGCTGCGGCGATGGCCCAGTCCTGGGGGCCTACGCCGACGGACTTGAACACCGTGCGGCCGGTTGGCGTTGGTGGGTTTGCCAGTGCGGCGCCCAGCTCCACCAGGTCTGTGGGCTGCAAAGCGCCTGAGGTGACGGCGTCGATGATCTCGCCGGATTCCTCGAGGGCTGCCTCGCGCTGGTCGACGAGGACTGTGGACGCAGTGGCGAGGAGGTCGCGGGGAAGCTCGCGCATGGTGGGGCGGAAGGCGCCGATGGCGTTGACGTGGACGCGTGCGGGGAGGGCATCGGCGGTGAAGAGCGGGGTCGCGGACGACGTCGCGCAGCAGATGATGTCGGTGTCCGCGATCGCGTCGTCGATGTTCGTGCTCGGGGTGAACTTCACGTCCTGGAACTCGTCGGCCAGCTCCTTGCTGAGGGCGGCGGCGCGGTCGGCAGAGCGTCCGGTGACGGTGACGGCGGTGATCCGTCGTACGGCGAGAACCGCGCGGACCTGGTCGGGTGCCTGAGCGCCCGTCCCGATCACTGTGAGACGGCTCGCGTCGGCCGGAGCGAGGAGGTCGGTGGCGACGCCGACGACGGCGCCGGTCCGCAAGGTGGTGATCGAGCTGCCGTCGGCGACGAGCTGCTCGCCGGCACCGGTCCAGATCACGGTCGCCCGGATGGCCGGCACCTGGTCGAGCGCGATGCCGATCTTCTTCACCACCGCGGTCCCGGTCGGCGTGTGGTACGCCGACATCACCAGCACCGTCCCGTCCCCGAAGATCTGCCGCGCCGGCAACACGAAGTTCCCCGCCGCCAGTTCCCGGAACGCGTCCCGTACGGCGTCGATCGCCGTACTCATCGAGACGCTCCGGCGCACATCCTCGGCGGACAGAACTCTCACGAACGGCCCCAGGCTGACATGCGCCGAGCGTACTCTGGAGCGCGCCGACGGGGATCGATGGACGACCATCCTAGGAGTGACATCGTGCAGAGCTGGCTCGACGAGAATCTCACCCGTCTGATCGACAAGCACGGCGTGCCGGCCGCCTCGATCGCCGTCCTGGCCGACGGCCAGGTGAGTGCGGCGGCCGCGGGAATCCTCAACCTGAACACCGGCGTCGAGGCGACCGTCGACGCGGTCTTCCAGGTCGGGTCCATCACCAAGTTGTGGACGACCACGCTGATCATGCAGCTGGTTGCCGAGGGCAAGATTGATCTCGACCGGCCGGTCCGTGACTACCTGCCCGAGTTCAAGCTCGCGGACGAGGCCACGGCCGCGTCGGTCACGCCTCGGCACCTGCTCACGCACACCGGCGGTTTCTCCGGTGACGCGTTCACGCCGACCTCCCGCGGTGACGACGCGGTCGAGCTGTACGTGCGCGACGTCGTGCCTGGTCTGGTTCAGGAGGTCCCGCTCGGGCAGGGGTTCTCGTACAACAACGCCGGCTTCGTCGTGCTCGGGCGGATCGCCGAGTTACTGCGCGGGAAGCCGTATCACCAGCTCGTTCGCGAACAGATCGCCGTACCGCTGGAACTGACGCGCGTGGCCACCATCCCGGATGAGGCCCTGCTCTATCGGGCCGCGCTCGGGCATCTTTCTCCGACGCCGGATGCGCCGTTGCAGGCGGCGCCGGTGTGGAGTCTGGTGCACGCGATGGCGCCGGCCGGGTCGTTGCTGGCGATGAGCGCGCGCGATCTGATCACGTTCGGCCGGGCGTACCTGGACGCGACGCTGTTGGACCGGGCCACCATCGATCGGCTCTGGGAGCCGCAGGTCGAGGTGCCCCCGACCGGCGGGTTCGCGCAGGCGTGGGGCCTCGGCTGGATGATCTTCGACGTCGAGGGCGGGCCGCTGTACGGCCACGACGGCGGCACCGTCGGGCAGTCGGCGTACTTCCGGCTCGTCCCGGACAAGGGCGTGGCCGTCGCGCTGCTCACCAACGGCGGCGACACCTCGGCCCTGTACGACGAACTGGTCGGCCACGTGCTCCGAGAGACTGCCGGGGTCGATCTGCCGGCCCGGCCGGTACCGCCCGCGGAGCCGGCCGAGATCGCCGCGGACCTCGTCACCGGGCGGTACGACGGAGTCTTGCTCCGGGCCACGGTCACCGTCGAGGACGGAGAGTTCTGGGTGCTCGACGAGGCCGTGAGTGACGAGGCCCGGTTGATACTGCCGGAGCCGAGGCGGACCCGGCTGGTTCCGCTCGACGAGTCGCGACTGATCGCGGCCGAGCCGGAGCGCGGTGTGCATGAAGTGCTGGCGTTCCGGGAACCATTAGATCGTCGCGCGACGTATCTGTTCCGTGGTGGACGCCTCACGCCGCGTGCTGACTGAGTGTAGTCGCTTCTGGTCTCCCAAACTCACCCTTTGTGATGGTGATGGCAACAAACGCGAGTTTGAAGCGCTTGGGATAACAGAATGCACACAGCTGGTCGCCAAGCGATCGGTTCGGGTTTATGGTGATTACGCGGGGAAACGGGGTGAGCACGGGGTGGTGAGGCTATGTCGTGGCAACTGTGGGTGCTGATCGCACTCGCGGCGACCGGTGTGGGATTACTGGCCGTCGCGCGAATGCGGCACGCTCGCCACGTCTTCGATGACATCACCAGTCTCGACCGTCCAGCGCAGAGCAGTCAGCCGGCTGCGGGCAGACCACCCGGCCTCGCCGGTCTGGCCAGTCTCGCCCGTCGGCCCGGTTCCACCCGTCGGCCCGGTTCCATCGGTCGGCCCGGTTCCACCGGTCGGCTCGGGCTGACCGGTGACGAGTTGGCGCGGGCCCGCGCGCGGCGGCTCGACCCCGGCGTACGCGCCGACGAGCCGGCCCAAGGACCACGCCGAAAGCACGGCTAGCCAGAAACATCACGATCGCCCGGTCCCCACCCGGGTTCCGCCCCGAGTCGCTCACGTTCGGTGGCCCGCACAGCGCCGGGCGTGAGCGGCCCGTGGGTCAGGACTGATCGAGCAAGCCGTCGCGACGCGCCACCGCGGCGGCTTCGGTGCGGGAGCGGACGCCCAGCTTGGCGAGGATGTTCGAGACGTGCACGCTGACCGTCTTCTCGCTGATGTACAGCTCCCGGGCCAACTGCCGGTTGGTCCGCCCCTCGGCGAGCAACTTCAGCACCTCGGTCTCACGGGCCGTCAGCGCGCCGGCGCCCAGGCCCGGCCCTTCGACGCCACCGATCTCGTCCAGCAGTGGCTTCGAGCCGAGCTCCCGGGCGGTCTCCGCGGCCAGGGCGGTCTGCTCGTTCGCCTCCGCGACCCGACCGGCGGCGCGCAGGGCCGCCGACAGCCGCACCCGCGACCACGCCTGCTCGAAGACGTACCCGTACCCGAACGCCTCCGTGGTCCGCTGCCAGACCGCCACATGATCCTCCGGCGACGGTGGGTCGATGCCGGTCAACCATCGGAGCCGGTCCCACTCGGCCTCGAGCCGGGACAGCCACGCGAGCCCCTCGACGCCCATCAACCGCCCGGGCGGTAGCCCCTTCTCCGCTGTCGCCTGCCCGCTCGCGACCAGCTCGGCGCCCCGGGCGACCAGTTCCTCGGCTGCCGACGGCTCGCCCACCGCCCGATGACACAACAACTGCAGCCCGAGCGCCGAGAACCGGATCCGCGCCATGAACCACTCGGTCTGGAACACGCTCGCGCACAACGTCGAGACCGCCGCGATCAGCTTCTCCGCCGCCGCGATCTGGTCCAACTGCCGGTACGCGTCCACGGCCGGCTGCAGGCCGACGATCGGCAGCATCACGTCGAGGTCCCACCACTTCCGCAGCCGCTCGAGCTCTTCCCCGACCGACGTGTCTCCGCGTCCACCCCGGACGGAGAACTCCACCGCGCGCAGGGCGGCGGTGGACGCCGCGGGCGTCATCGAGTCCGTCCGGGCGGTCGCCGTGGCCTCGTCCCACTCGCCGAGCATGAACTGGGTCAGCGCGAGCATCCGTCGCGCGTCGAAGCCGTACACGGCCCACTGCCGGCCCAGCTCACCGGCGCGTTTGGCGGCGTACGCGAGCGCGGTCTCCGCGCTCCGCAGGTCGCCCTCCTCGTAGTGCGTCGAACCGAGCAGGAACCGGCTCCGCACCTCGGCCGCCGCGTCCCCGGTCAACTGCGCCCGGACGGCCGCCTCCTCGAGTTGCTTGGCCGCGGTGGCCGGGTCGCCGGCCCGGCGGCGGAGCTGAGCCAGCGTGATCCCGGCGTCACCGGCGGCCGACTCCTGCCCGGCCTCGCGGGCGATCTCCAAGGCCTTGTGCGCCCAGCGCTCCGCCTCCATCGGGCGGCCCAGTGCATCGGAGACCCGCGCGTACAGCGAGGCGACCTGCGCCTTGAAGACGGTCGACGGCTCGTCGGTCACCAGCTTGAGTGCCTGCGAGACCGCCTCATTCGCCTCCTGGTCCTGGTCGATGATCAGCGCGATGTCCGCCAGCGGCAGCAACAGTTGGGCGCGCTGCAGCTTGGGCGCGTCGGCCGGCAGATCCACGAGTGCCTTCCGGAGCAGCTTGAGCGCCCGCAGGTGTTGCGAGGACAGCGTGGCCGCCAACGCGGTGTCGACGATCAGCCAGGTCTTGTCGATCGTGTTGTCCGGTGACGCGTTCGGGAACAGCTCGAGGGCCAGCTCGTAGTGCTTCAGTCCCTCCTGCGGGGCCGCGACCGAGAGGGCCTCCTGGCCGGCTCGCACGCGCGCCTCGAACGCGGTCGCCAGGTCGTGCGACCGAGTGGCGTGGCCGGCGAGCTCGGCCGCCGTCCCCGCGACGGTCTGATCCTTCAGCGCCTGCACGTACGCCGCGTGCTGGCGGACCCGCTCACCCGGCAGGAGATCGTCGTACACGGCCTCGGCCAGCAGGGCATGGCGGAAGTAGTACCGATCGCTGGTCGGTACGTCGATGATGTGGGCGTCGATGAGTTCACGCAGGGCCAGCGTCGAGCTCGCGGTCGGGCAGTCCGGCGACGGTGGTGAGCAGATCGTGCGGGACGCGCCGGCCCGCGACCGCGATCACCCGGGCGAGCTGCCGGGCGTCGTCGGACAGCGGATCGAGCCGGACCAGCAGCAGATCGGCCAGGTCAGGTGGTACGGCGTCGCCGTCGCCCATCGAGGCCGCGGCGACCAGCTCCTCGGTGAAGAACGCGTTCCCACCGGCGCGGTCGAGGATCCGCCGTACCTCGGTCTCCGGGAGCGGCTCGTTGAGCAGGGAGTTGAGCAGGACGCGGGACTCGTCGGCGTCCAGGGGCAGCAGGTTGACCCGGCGCACCCGAGGATTGCGGGACCACTCGGCGATCGGGCGGCGCAACGGGTGCCGGCGGTGCAGGTCGTCGCTGCGGTACGAGACCACCAAGGTCAGCCGCTGCGCCGTGAGCCGGGTGATCAGGAAACCGATCAGGTCCCGGGTCGAGTCGTCGGCCCAGTGAGCGTCCTCGATGATCACCAGCAACGGCTCGCTGGTGGACAGCGCGGTGAACGCGCCGAGGACGGCGTCGAACAACGCGGCGCGGTCGAGCTGGCCCTCCTGCGGCACCGGCTGGGCGCCGATCAGGCGGTGGGTGGGCAGCAGCCGCCCGATCGCCGGGAAGTTGGTCAGCACGCTCTCGACCAGGTCGGGCCGGTCGCCGGCCAGACGGCCGAAGATCTCGGAGAACGCCAGGTACGGCAGGCCGGCGTCGCCGAAGTCGGTGCAGTGCCCGACCAGGACGCCGAAGCCCCGCTCGTGCGCGCCGGTCGCCACCTCGTCCAGCAGCCGGGTCTTGCCGACACCGGCGTCACCGGACAGCAGAACGGCGCCGGCGCGACGCGTTCTGGCGTCGTCCACGGCGCTCAGCAGTGTGGCGAGCTCGGTCGAGCGGCCGACGAGAGGTGTCGAAGTCCAGGGCACGTCGTCCATCTTCGCCCCTGGCGCCGACACAAATCGACGGCATCCCGTCCGGTGCGTCCCGGTGCTGGTCTCCGGGGACGTGAAAACGCCGTCCCTGATCGCGACTGCTGGATCAGGGACGGCGGTTCGGGCGGTCATGCCGCCGTGGTGTGTCGGAGGGCCCGACGAGCGTGCCGGGCCCGTTCCGCGTGATCCCGGCGGGTCGTGCCCCGGAACTCACGCTTGGTCCGCGCCTGCTTGTAGGTGGTCTCCGCCTTGACCGACTGAGGTGTGATGAACATGGTGTGCCTCCCTTCAGGCTTTCCGGCCGAACAGGTGGACGAGGTTCCGGCGGGTCCGGGTGGTCCGGTGCTGCCGGTAGTCACGGGCGAGGCGCTGCCTGCGGTAGTCGACCTCTGCCTTGAGTGACTCGTTGGTGAACATGTGTTCCTCCTGGTGTGCTGTCGGCTTCCTGCCGATGCCCTCAATCTGCTCGTCTGAGGTAGCTCCGCACATCGGAACTCCTCCCTATCCCTGCGCCCCCGATGGCCTTAGGCGCCCTAGGTACGGCGTAAGTCGCCTCTAGGGAGCCTGGAAATGACGGCGGCGCGGCCGGCTCGGGGAGAGCCGGCCGCGCCGGGGGGTGGGGACTGGGGGTGCTCGCGCGCTCACATCGCGGGACGGGCACGGAGCTCGGGCGCGCAGGGCTCGGGAGCCTGCGGCTTGGGCTTGCGCTGGAACCAGGCCGGCCGCTGGAAGTCGCGCCGGATCCGGTCCTGCCGGTAGCGCATCTCTGCCTGGAGAGAGTCGGTCGAGTGGAAGAACATGGTGATCTCCTCCGGGAGCTTGTCGATGAGTAGACAGTGCTCGCCTGAGGAGCCGCGCCACATCGGCACATACTCCCTATGCCCGCGGCAATCGACGTTCCCTAGGTCGCGTAGGAGAGGCTCAGCTCGAAGTGTTCGGGGTCGAGCAGGCTGTCGGCGTGCTCGGCGAAGCGGTCGTCGGCGGTCCAGCTGGTCCGCGCGGTGTGCAGGAACCAGGTCCCCTCGGGGCGGCCGAGCAGCTCGGCCTCGTCGGCGTCAGCGGGCGTCCGCGGAGTCGTTGCTCGCAGTGGTCGAGGTGCAACCCGGCGCGGTTCAGCGTGGCGGTGATCGAGTCGTTGTCGAGGCCGCGTTCGGGCAGATCGCGCAGGACCTCGCACGCGCCGGGACCCGGCTGCGTTCGATCGAGATCGCCGCACCGTCCGACGAGCAGCCGGACCCGCTCGATCACGATCACGTCCGGGGACGTCGAGCCCGAGCCGATCGGCCAGTTCGGGGTCCTGCTCGAGCGCGATCCGTCACGCGTCCGCATCCGGGTCTCGACGCCCTGTTCGGCCAGCGCGTGGGTCCAGCCGAGCCGGCCGTCCAGCGGCCGCCCGTCGAACAACACGAACGACCCCTTGCCGGTCCGGGTGGTGATCAACCCGTCCTCGGTCAGTACGGCGAGCGCCGAGCCCGGACCGTGTTCCGGCTGACCGAGAACCGCTTGCGCCAGCTCGACCTCCCCGGGCAGCTGGGCACCGCGCCGTACCGACGCCGGAGCGGATCTCCCGGGCCAGGATGGCCGCGATCCGTTCGTGCTTCAGGCGATCTCGGAGCATCGGCGCTGCACGGTCAGCTCGCGGAACTGGTCGACGCTGACGATCTCCAGCATCGGCGAGTACAGCCGCATGATGTCGATCGCCTTCCGATGGTCTCGTCCGCGTCGACCCGGCGCACGCGTCCTCGACCACCTGGACGTGGACACCGGCGTCGACCGCGGCCAGGGCCGTGGTGATCACGCAGCAGTCCGTGGTCACACCACCCAGGACCAGCTGCCCGCCGCGGCCCGACCGCCTCGGCGAGCTCGGGGCCCCACTTGCCGAACGTCGGCTTGTCGAGTGTCGGAGCGCCCTTGAACTCGTCCACCAGTTGGTAGTCGTCGGAGTCCGGTGACTGCAGGGCGAACGGGAACTCCTCGTAGTACGGCACCCAGGAACCGGTCGGCTGCTCCGGCGCCACGAACCGGGTGAAGACACCTGCGGCGAGAAGAGCTCGACCAGTTCCTGGGTCGGCTTCGACCACCCGCTGGAAGTCCGGCGTGGCCCAGCTGCGAGTCCGGGCTCGGCGAAGATCCGCTGCAGGTCGATCAGTGCGAGTACCGTGCCATCAGGCCACCGTCTCCTGACTTGACGTACGGCGCACCTGCGCCGCCGGACCAGCTGGACCAGGAAGCCGGCCACCAGGGCGAACAGGACGCCCAGGTTCGCGAAGGCCCAGTCGCCTTCCTTGCCGCCGAGGCCGAGCGGCTCGAGCAGGTAGCCCTGCCAGGTCAGCCAGGACGCCGGCGTGTTCGTGACCAGGCCCCAGCCGATGCCGGTGGCAACGATCATGGTGAGCCACCGGCAGCCACCGGATGTCGCCGTACCGGCCGCGGGGGTCGTAGAGGTCGGCGTCGGCGTAGTCGCGCCGGCGGGTCGGCGATGTCGGCGAGCATGATGCCGCACCAGGCCGCGACCGGGACGCCGAGCGTGATCAGGAAGCCCTGGAACTGACCGAGGAACTCGTCGCCGAAGAACACCACGTAGATCGGTCCCGGCGATCATCACGAGTGCCGTCGATGAAGGCGGCGACGTAGCGCGGTACGGGCAGGCCGAGCGACAGCAGGGCCAGGCCGGACGAGTAGATGTCGAGCACCGCGCCGCCGACCAGACCGAGCACCGCGACGATCACGAACGGCACCAGGAACCAGGTCGGCAACGCCTCCGCCAGTGCGCCGATCGGGTCGGCCGCGATCGCGCTTGCTCAGGTCGGTCGACGAGCCGGCCAGCAGCAGGCCGAAGACCGAGCAGCACGACCGGCGCGACGGACGCCCCGAAGGTGGTCCAGCCGACCACGCCGGCGCTGGACGACCGAGCGCGGGAGGTAGCGGGAGTAGTCCGCGGCCGCGTTCACCCAGCCGAGGCCGAACCCGGTCATCAGGAACACCAGCGCCCCGATCACCTGCTGGCTCGAACCGCTCGGCAGCGCCGACACCGTGCTCCAGTGATCTGGTCCGCGACCAGGATCGATGTAGACCACCGTGAGGACGCCGGTGACGACCGTGATGACGGTCTGCGCCCGCATGATCAGGTCGAACCCGAGCACTCCGCAGGCCACGATCAGTACGCCGACCACGACCAGCGCGATCACCTTGGTCAGGTCGCCGCCGCCCCAGCCGAGTCGCTCGAACACGGTCGCCGTGGCCAGCGTCGCGAGGATGGTCAGCACGGTCTCCCAGCCGACCGTCAGCAACCAGGACACCAGCGACGGCAGTTTGTTGCCGCGGACACCGAACGCGGCCCGGCTCAGCACCATCGTCGGCGCCGAACCGCGCTTGCCGGCCAGTGCGATCAGCCCGCAGAGCAGGAACGAGAAGACGATCCCGATCACGCCGGCGATCACCGCCTGCCAGAACGAGATCCCGAACCCGAGCGCGAACGCGCCGTAGCTCAGCCCGAGCACCGAGACGTTCGCCCCGAACCACGGCCAGAACAGCTGACTCGGCGGGCCCTTCCGCTCCGCGTCCGCGATCACGTTCAGCCCGTTGCTCTCCACCGCGAGCGCCCGCGGACTCGCGGTGCCCGTCCAGCTGTCGGCCATGCCGTCTCCAACCCGGAATGGACCTGTCCAGTCCTGTTCAATCACCGTAGGCCCGCGGCGTCGGCGTGGTCAAGGCGGTGGATGATGGTGCGCCATCCACCGACGAAGGAGCTGAGGATGCCGGTTAGTCGCGGTGGACGGGTTCAGGCTGGCGTACGACCGGGAGGGGGACGGGCCCGGCCGTCGTGTTGTTGCACGGCTGGCCGGGCGATCGGACGGACTATCGGCGTGCTGGCGCCGATGCTGGTCGAGCGTGGGTTCGAGGTGGTGGTGCCCGGATCTGCGCGGGTTCGGGGAGTCGGACAAGCACGTCGGTCGATCCGCCTCGCAGTACGGCGTGGCCGGCGCAGGCGCGGAGCGTGGTCGGGCTGATCGAGGAGCTCGGGCTGGAGCGTCCGGTGCTCGCCGGGTACGACATCGGCAGCCGGATCGCGCAGGGGATCGCCCGGAGCCGGCCCGACCTGATCGAGCGGCCTGGTGGTCGCGCCGCCGTTGCCGGGGATCGGGAAGCGGGTGTTCTCCGAGCAGCGCGCAGGCGGAGTTCTGGTACCAGGCCTTTCACCGGCTGCCGGTGATCGAGGAGCTGATCGACGGGAATCCCGACGCGGTCCGGTCCTATCTGCGGCACTTCTGGACCCACTGGTCCGGTCCCGGGTTCGAGCCCGAGCTGGACCACCTGGTCGAGGTCTACTCGGAGCCGGGCGCGTTCACGGCGTCGATCAACTGGTACCGGGCCGGCGCGGGGTCGGTCGCCATGTCGGCCGCGGAGATGCGCTCCGGCCGGCGTACGACCGGATCGCCGTACCGACGGTGGTGCTGTGGCCGGAGTTCGACCCGCTGTTCCCGCGGGCGTGGTCGGATCGGCTCGACGACTTCTTCAGCGACGTCCGGCTCCGGCTCGTCGACGGGGTCGGACACTACGCGCCGCTGGAGTACCCGGAGGTCCTCGCGGAGGAGATTGTCGGACTAGGCTGACGGCCATGGCGGACAGACCGAGCTGCCGATGCCGATCGTGCGGCCGGCCGTGGGCGTGCTGGCGAAGCTCGCGCCCGAGCCGGTGCGGTACCTGCTGAACTGGGGCCGCAAGTACTCGCTCTGGGTGTTCAACTTCGGCCTGGCCTGCTGCGCGATCGAGTTCATCGCGGCGTCGATGGGCCGGCACGACTTCATCCGGCTCGGGCGTGATCCCGTTCGCGCCCGGGCCGCGGCAGGCCGACCTGATGGTGGTCTCGGGCACCGTCACGGACAAGATGGCGCCGGCGATCAAGCGGCTCTACGACCAGATGCCGGAGCCGAAGTACGTGATCTCGTTCGGCTCCTGCTCGAACTCGGGCGGCCCGTACTGGGACTCGTACTGCGTGACCAAGGGCGTCGACCAGATCATCCCGGTCGACGTGTACGTGCCCGGCTGCCCGCCGCGGCCGGAGGCGTTGCTGCAGGGCATCCTCAAGCTGCAGGAGAAGATCGCCGGCGAGAACATCACGAGCCGGTACGACGAGCCGTCGGCCGCTGCGTTGACCCGCGGCCTGGTGAAGCCGTTGAGCCACGACGCCCTGGACGCGCTGACGAGCGCCGGGATCGCCGCGACCCTCGCGGACAGCTTCGGCCCGTCGACGATCGACGTACCGGCGGAGTCGTGGGTGGCGGCGCACGAGGTGCTGCGGGACGCGGTCGGGCTGACGTTCTTCGACTTCCTGACTGCCGAGGATGAGCTGACCGACGGGTTCCGGGTGGTGTCGCATCTCGCGGACTTCTGGGGCGGCTCGCATGTCGATCACCTGCTGGTCCGCACGCTGATTCCCGCGCGACCAGCCGGTGCTGGCGACGCTCTCGGAGGTGTACGCCGGTGCGAACTGGCACGAGCGGGAGACGTTCGAGATGTTCGGTATCACCTTCGCCGATCACCCGAACCTGATCCCGCTGTTGCTCCCCGACGGCTTCGAGGGCAACCCGCTCCGCAAAGAGTTCATCCTCGCCTCGCGCGTAGCCAAACCCTGGCCCGGAGCAAAGGAGCCCGGCGAATCCGACCACGCCGGCGCCCCCAGCCGCCGCCGCACCCTCCCGCCCGGCGTCCCCGACCCCGAAACCTGGGGTCCCCGCGAACCCGGCTCGCCGGACCCCGACCCGCTAGCGCCTGCACTAGCCGCCGCGACCCCCGCCCGTCCACGCCGCGCCGGAGCAGAACGCCGTACCCGCAAACAAGCCGAGCCACCTCCCGCACCGGCGGCCGACCAGCCACCTCAGGAGTGAGGTGGGGTGTAGTAGAAGACTTCTTCGCGGGTGATTTGGCCGGCTTGCACCGTGCAGAGGGAGAGCTTGGTGGTTCGGGAGCGGTGACCGGTCCGGACGTCCAGTTGATCGAAGCTGATGCGGACGGCGAAGCGGTTGTCGAGGAGGAGCGGGCCGAGGACGTGGACGGAGAGGTATTCGATGTCGGCGTTCAGGCGGCGGGCGTTCTCGAGGATGGCGTCCGCGCCTTTGACCTCGATCTCTTCACCGCCGGATTCCAGTGGGGCGACGCGAACGACCTCGGGAGCGCAGAGCGCTAGCGCCTGGTCGACGCGACCGGTGGAGAGGGCATCGACGTAACGGTTGCCGACCTCGGCGGTGGACAGCACGCGAAACTCGTCGGCGTGTTCTTCGGCCCAGTCGGCGAAGGTGAAGGCGGGACGGCCGGTGAGTTCGGTGAGTGTGGTGGTGACGGGTTCGGGGGAGTCGACGAGGGAGGACCAGTAGGTGACGGCGCTGTCGGCGAGCACCGGGTCGGTGCCCTGGTCGAGCATGGCCAGGCGGGCCTCCGTCCCGGAGAGTCCCTCGACTCGCATCTGCTTGCCGATCGTCCGCGCGATCGTCTGCACTTGCTCGGCCTGTGTCAGGACCTCCGGGCCGGTCAGCTCGTAGGCCCGGCCGATGTGCCGATCGTCCAAGAGCGTGAGTACGGCGACCGCCGCGATGTCCCGCTCGTGGATCAGGGAGCGTCCGGCCTCCGGGTACGGCAGCCGGACGACGTCGCCCTCGCGGAAGTCTCGCGCCCAAGCCTGCGCGTTCACCGCGAACCCGCCCGGCCGTACGAACGTCCAGTCCTTGCCCGCGGCACGGATCAGCTCCTCGACATCGCCCCACACTCCGCCCGACGACGCGCTCAACGAAGACAGATAGACGACCCGCCGCGGCAACTCCTCGACGACCGGAGCCGCCCCGGATGCGCTGAACGACGGCCACAGCAGGAACGCCGCGTCCACCTCGGCCGCAGCACGTCGTACGGCGTGCGGATCGTAGATGTCGCCCTGGATCAGCTCGACGTCCGGCGGCAGTCCGGCCAGGTCCGGCGTACGGACCAGGGCCCGGACGGTCACGCCCGCCGCGCGCAGCCCGTCCACGACGTGCCGGCCGACGCGCCCGGTGGCTCCCGTGACAAGAACAGTGGTCATCTGAGTCTCCTTCACCTGGTTGACCCGACCCACCCTTTGACCTCAACGTTGGTTGAGGTCAAGTCGGACTCGATAGGGTGCGGTCATGCTGGAGTTCGTGGTGCGGGTGGTCGGCGTCCTGGTCGCCTTCCTGGTGGCGCCCCTGCTGGTCGGTCAGGCCGAGCACAAGGTGATGGCGCACATGCAGTCGCGGCTCGGCCCGATGTACGCCGGTGCATTCCACGGCTGGGCGCAGTTGGTCGCGGACGGCGTGAAGTTCGTCCAGAAGGAGAGTGTGGTCCCGGCCGCCGCGGACCGGCGGGTGTTCGAGTGGGCCCCGGTCGTCGCGATCCTGCCGTACCTGGCCGCGCTCGCCGCCATCCCGCTGGCGCCAGGCATCGTCGGCGCGGACCTCGACTCAGGGCTGTTCTTCGTGCTCGCCGTGATGAGCATCGGCGTACTCGGCTCACTGATGGCGGGCTGGGGCAGCGGCAACAAGTACAGCCTGCTCGGCGGGCTTCGGGTCGCGGCGCAGCTGATGAGCTACGAGCTCCCGTTCGTACTGTCCGCGGCGAGCGTCGCGGTCGCGGCCGGAACACTCAGCCTGACCGGCATCGTCCACGCCTGGAACCCGTTGTGGCTGCTCTGGCAACTGCCCGGCCTGATCGTGTTCTTCATCGCCGGCCTCGCCGAGCTGCAGCGGCCGCCGTTCGACATGCCGGTCGCGGACTCCGAGGTCATCTTCGGCCCGTACACCGAGTACACCGGGCTCCGGTTCGCGATGTTCCTGCTCGCCGAGTACGCCGGGATCGTCGTCCTCGCCGGCCTGACCACGGTGCTGTTCCTCGGCGGCTGGAGTGGTCCGGGACCGGAGTCGATCGGATGGATCTGGACGATCATCAAGGTGGCGTTCGTGTCCGTGGTGGTGATCTGGGTGCGGGTCTCGTTCCCGCGCATGCGCGCCGACCAGCTGCAGAAGCTCGCCTGGCAAGGCCTGGTGCCGGTGGCGCTCCTCCAGCTAGCGCTCACCGGCATCGGCGTCACTGTCTTCTGACCCGGCCGGCGTGGAGGCGCGGACCGCCAGGCCATCACAACCGAGCAGCTCGGGAGCATCCACGCGGCGACACGCACCGGAGTCGGCGATTGTGATGGGCCTGGAGTCCGCTGCCTGGGTTTCGGGTCAGGCGCTCGGTGTCGATCCAGACTGAGACCGTTCGTATAGAGGCGAGGACAGTCACCAGGAGGTCGTGATGAACCAGTACCTGCTCAGCATCTATCAGCCGGACGGCCCGCCGCCGGGGCCGGAGATTCTGGAGCCGATCATGCGAGACCTGCAGGCTCTGAACGAGGAGATGCAGGCTGCCGGGGTCTGGGTGTTCGCGGCCGGGTTGCATCCGCCGGAGACCGCGACGGTACTGAAGGCCACCCAGGACGAGGTGCTGGTGACGGACGGGCCGTTCACCGAGGGCAAGGAGCACCTTGGCGGGTTCACCGTCATTCAGGCGGAGGATCTTGACGCGGCGCTGGGATGGGCTCGGCGGCTGGCGAAGGTGTTGAGCCCGTTGTCGGTCGAGGTCAGGCCCTCTCAGTCGTGACCCCTGACATCGCTGGGGTCTTCCGGGTCGAGCATGGCCGTGCGGTGGCGGTGCTCACCCGGGTGTTCGGGGATCTCGAGATCGCCGAGGACTCGGTGCAGGACGCGTTCGCCGCGGCGATCGAGAAGTGGCCGCAGACCGGCGTACCGCCGAGCCCGGCCGGCTGGATCATCACCACCGCGCGAAACCGTGCGATCGACCGCTTGAGGCGCGAGTCGGCGCGCGCGGACAAGCACGCCCAGGCCGCGCTGCTGCACGCGGAGGACGAACCAGTGGAGGAGGGCGCCGTGCACGACGACCGCCTCCGGCTGATCTTCACCTGCTGCCACCCGGCCCTGGCGCTGAACGTCCGCGTCGCGCTCACCCTGCGGATGCTCGGCGGCCTGACCACGGCCGAGATCGCCCGCGCGTTCCTCGTGCCGGAGCCGACCATGGCGCAGCGCCTGGTCCGCGCCAAGGCGAAGATCCGCACGGCCGGCATCCCGTACCGCGTGCCCTCTGAAGCCGATCTGCCCGAGCGGGTCCGCGGCGTACTGGCCGTGGTCTACCTGATCTTCAACGAGGGGTACGCCGCTTCGTCCGGCGAGAGCCTCGTCCGGGACGAACTGAGCGCGGAGGCGATCCGGCTGGGGCGCCTCCTGGTCCAGCTGATGCCCGACGAGCCAGAGGCCGTCGGCCTACTCGCCCTCATGCTGCTGCAGAACTCCCGCCGCCCGGCCCGGGTGTCGTCCGACGGCTCTCTGATCCGCCTACCCGACCAGGACCGCGAGCTGTGGGACCGCGCGCTGATCGCCGAAGGCCAAGACCTGGTACGCCGTTGCCTCCGCCGCAACCAGCCTGGTCCGTACCAGCTCCAGGCCGCCATCAACGCCGTCCACTCCGACGCTGCCACCGCCGCCGACACCGACTGGCGTCAGATCCTCCAGCTCTACGATCACCTCCTCGCCCTCGAGCCCACCCCGGTCGTCGCCCTCAACCGAGCCGTCGCTGTCGCCGAGGTGCACGGTCCAGCCGAGGCCCTCGGCGTGATCGACGAGTTGGACCTCGGCTCCTACTACCTCTTCCACGCCATCCGCGCGGATCTCTTGAGGCTCGTGGATCGCCGCGACGAGGCTCGCTCGGCGTACACGTCCGCCCTGGCCCTCACCACCAACGAGGCCGAACAGCACTTCCTCCAGTCCCGCCTCGACACCCTCTAGATGTACTCGGCCGGATGTGGTTGCGGACCGGTCGAAAGGTGTAACGCGCGGCCAGCAGCGGGAACCGATCGCGCATGGGATCGAGCACGGGCGGAGGACCAGGCGTCGGGGCCTGGGACAGGAACTGGTGCGCTGGTCCACGTTATTTCTTGTCTCAGCTCCCCAGACCGTGGTCTCTCCCCCGAGAGCCGGCCATCGTTCCCTCCCCCGGAGAAGCGGCCATCGTTCCTCCATCGAGGGCCGGCCATCCGAGCACCAGCGCCCAGCCCCATCCCGGCACGTCCGGCCAACTCATCCTTCATGTCTTCCGGACCGGCGCTTTGGGGTAACAAACCGTCACCTGCAGCACATTTGTTTCCCCAAACCGATCAGCAGTCTCCGAAACCCGGGCACGGGCCGGCGACCGATGGTTCCGCCCGCGCGACCACCCGCCGACCCACCACCGCATGTCGGCCCGACGACTACGACCCCGCGCCCGGTCCGAGCGAACCCCGCCCATCACCCGACTGGCACCAATCTCCCGGCCGGCTAAACCTAGAGATACTTGCGCTTCTCGCGGCCGGAGCGGCCCGAGCGGCCGGAGCGGCCCGTGCCGCGGGAGCGGTCGCGGCGGCTGGTGTACTGCGAGCGCCGCGACGGTGGCCGGGTGACGCGGAGGAGGAGCCCGCCGACCGCGCCGGCGGCGGCGCCGAAGATGGCGGCGAACGGGCCTAACGCGGCGGCGGAATGAGTCCAGTCCTGATGGTCGGGGCCGCTGGTGAACCAGGCGAACACGATCGCGACGGCAACCATCGCGAACGCGCCGAACACCGCGCCCGTCACTACCTCGCGACTCCCCATCTCCCCACGGTAAAGGCGCCGCCGCGATCTGGAACGGCGACTGGGCGTGCCGCCGGATTCAGTAGGGTCCAGGCATGCGGGGATTCGAGCTGGTGTGTGAGGTGGAGCCGCCGACGCGGCCGGATCTGAAGAAGGTGCGGCACCAGATCGGCGTGATGGGTCCGATCGCCGACGCGTTCCTGATCCCGGACAACCACATCGGCCGGGCGACCGTGTCGAGTGTCGCGGTGGCGAACGAGGTCCAGGCGATGGGCTCGCGCGGCATCGCCTGCCTGAACTCACGGGACCGCAACCTGCTCGGGTTTCGCCGGGATCTCCTGACGGCGGCGGCGTACGGCGTCGAGCAATTCCTCTTCGTCCATGGCGACGAGCCGGCCGAGGGCGCGCGGACCAGCCAGCTCACGGTCCGCACGATGATCGAACAGGCTCGGGACACGTCGTATCCGGGCTGCAATCCGTTCCAGGTCGGCGCGGCGACACGGCTGCGGCCGGTGCCGCGGTGGAAGGCGGAGGCGGACTTCCTGTACGTGCAGGTCAGTTACGACCTGGACGAGCTGCTGCGCTGGCGGGACAGCGTCGTCCTGGACATCCCCGTGTACGCCGGGGTGATGGTGCTGGCCAGCGCGACGATGGCCCACAACCTGGCCTCGTTGCCTCAGCTCTCCATTCCGGCGACCCTGATCGAGGCCGTCGAGCGGGACCGCGACGCCGGCGTCGACCACGCCTGTGAGCAGATCCTGAAGATCCGTGATTCCGGCGCCTTCGACGGCGTTCACCTGATACCGGTCAGCCGCTACCGCCAGGTCGCCGCCCGCCTCGAGCGGGATCTCTGAGCTCGGGTCGCACCGGATCGGGCCGGAACCGACTAGTGTCCTGCTAGCAGCGGTTCTTCTGACGGGAGGTGGAAGCGTGGGTGTGCCTGGCAAGGGATTGGTCGAGGGGCTGAAGGTCACCGCGAAGACGCTGGCTCGCCGGTCCGTCACCGAGCAGTACCCCGATGTCCAGCCGGAGCTGCCGCCGCGCAGCCGGGGCGTGATCGCGCTGCTGGAGGAGAACTGCACCTCCTGCATGCTGTGCGCCCGGGAGTGCCCGAGCTGGTGCATCTACATCGACTCGCACACCGAGACCGCGCCGTCGGTCGGTGAGCAGGCCCGCGAACGCAGCCGGAACGTGCTGGACCGGTTCGCGATCGACTTCAGCCTCTGCATGTACTGCGGGATCTGCATCGAGGCCTGCCCGTTCGACGCGCTGTTCTGGTCGCCGGAGTTCGAGTACGCCGAGACCGACATCCGCAACCTCACCCACGAGAAGGATCGCCTCCGCGACTGGATGTGGACCGTTCCCGCACCCCAGCCGATCGACCCCGGCCCAACAGTCACCCCGGCGCCGGAGGAAGACGCGTGACGACTGCACTCTTCAGCGTCGCCGGAGCAGTCGCACTCATCGCTTCCGTCTTCGTCGTCACCTCCCGCCGGATCGTGCACGCGGCGCTGTGGCTGGTCGTTGCCCTCGGCGCCGTGGCCGGCTGCTTCGGCGCCTTGCACGCCGAGTTCGTCGCGCTGGTCCAGATCCTCGTGTACGTCGGCGCGATCGTCGTACTCGTCCTCTTCGCCCTGATGCTCACCAAGGCGCCGACGAATCCGCTGCCCGGCTTGACCACCGGCCGCAGCCCGTTCGCCGCCGTGGTCGCGGGCGTCCTCGCGATCCTGCTGGGTATCGGCGTCGTACTTGCCTTTGGCAACGAGAAGATCATTCCGGTGCCGGACGGATCCGCGCAGGCCGTCGGGACGTCGATCTTCAAGACCTGGGTGCTGCCGTTCGAAGTGCTCTCGGTGCTCCTGCTGGCGGCGTTGATCGGAGCGATCGCCCTGTCCCAGCGGAAGAAGGAGGACTGACGTGCCGTTGATCCTCCCGCTGCTGCTGGCCGTCGCGTTGTTCTGCATCGGGGTGTACGGCGTCCTTGCCCGGCGCAACGCGATCACCATGCTGATGTCGTTCGAGCTGATGCTGAACGCGGTCAACCTCAACCTGGTCGCGTTCGACGCCTGGCGGCTCGACGGTCTGGCCACCGGCCAGACGCTGGCGGTCTTCGTGATCACCCTGGCCGCGGCCGAGATCGGGCTGGGGCTGGCCATTGTGCTGCTGTTGTTCCGCACCCACGGCACCGTCGACGCCGACGCGGCGCGTGACCTGGCCGAACAGGATGCCCCGGTCGAGCAGGAGAGGGCCTCGTGATCGCGACCGCCTGGCGGGTGGCCGGGGTCAGCTTCTCGCTACTCGTCATCCTGGCTGCCGCTCTGCTGTCCGGCGCGACCCCGGACCAGGCCGCGTTCCTCAACTCGTCGGTCGGCGACCTCACCATCGGCTTCGCCGTCCGCACCGACGACCTGACCGTCGTGATGCTCGCGGTCGTCGGCGTGATCGCGACCTGTGTCCAGGTCTACTCGCTCGGATACCTGCACCAGCGCGCGGCGTCGTACCACGCGCTCGTCACCCTGTTCACCGCCGCGATGGTGACCGTGGTGATCTCCGACAGCCTGTTCTTCCTGCTGATCGGCTGGGAGGTGATGGGCGCCTGCTCGTACCTGCTGATCGGTCACTACTGGGAGCGTCGCGACGCCCGCTCCGGCGCGATGAAGGCGTTCCTGATGACCCGGCTCGGGGACGTCGGGTTCCTGTTCGGCATCTTCGTGCTCGGCGTCGGCGCCGGGACCTTCCGGATCTCCGAGCTCGACCCGGCCGAGTTCTCGCCCGCCGTCCTCACCACCGGGACCCTGCTGCTCCTGGTCGGCGTGGTCGGCAAGTCGGCCCAGGTGCCGTTGCAGACCTGGCTTCCGGACGCGATGCCCGGCCCGAGCCCGGTCAGCGCGCTGATCCACGCGGCGACGATGGTTGCCGCCGGCGTCTTCCTGATCGCCCGGCTCTACAACCTCTTCGCCTCCTCCGAGACCACGTTGACCGTGCTGGCCGTCGTGGCGTGCGTGACCATGTTGTTCGCCGCGCTGTGTGCGATGGCCGCGGTCGAGGTGAAGCGCGTGCTCGCGTGGTCCACCGTGAGCCAGTTGGCGATCATGTTCGCCGCGCTCTCCTTGGGTACGGCGGACGGACGGCACGCAGCGCTCTTCCAGCTCGTCACGCACGCGGCGTTCAAGGGATCTGCTGTTTCTCTGCGCCGGTGTGCTGCTGCATCAGGTCGGCAGCGTGGCCTTCGTCGTACTCCGGCGCTACACCCGCCGAGGGCGGTTGCGGAAGGCGCTGCGGGTCACGTTCATCACGATGACGATCGGGCTCGCCGCGCTGGCCGGCGTACCGGGGTTCGCCGGGTTCTTCTCCAAGGACGCGATCATCGAGGCGGCCTGGGAGCACGCGCGGGATGGTTCGGCCGTTGGGTGGATCGTGCTCGTGTCGGTGTGCCTGACGGTGGCGCTGACCGCGTTCTACTGCGTGCGGTTGTGGTTGTGGGTGTTCTTCCGCACGCCCGCGCTCGCCGGGGCGCTCGGTGCGTTCGAGGACGACGACGCGACGGCCGACCTCGACGAGCCCGACACTTCGAAGCTGCGGGACGCGCCGTGGGTGATGCTGACGCCGCTGGTTCTGCTGGCGATCGCCTCGATCGTGCTCGGGTACGTCGACGGCCGTACAGCTCAACTGGGGGGTCGGGTTGGTGTCGACCGCGCTCGTGGTGCTCGGCGGGCTGCCGGCGTACTCGTTGTGGTCGCGGGGTGCGGATCCGCGGCCGGTGGTGCTGGAGCGTGAGTTCGGCGTCGACAAGGCGTACTACGGTCTGTTCGTCGTACCGGTGCGATGGCTGGCGAAGCTGACCGTGGCGGGGGATCGGGACGTGATCGGGGGCTATGTGCGGGCGGTTGGCCGGACCGGAACGCTGGTGTCGCAGGGACTCCGGCGGTTGCAGACCGGGAATGTGCAGACCTACCTGACCGCGGCCGTGATCGGAGTGGTCGCGTTGGCGGTGCTGGCCGGGGTGATCGGCTCGTGAACGCGATCCTGCTGGGGATTCTGCTCCTGCCCATCCTCGCCGCGCTCGCCCTGTGGGCGATCCCGCCGGCCATCGGCGATCGGCTGGCGGCGGCGTACGGGTCGGTGATCTCGGGACTGGTGCTGGTCGGGTCGGTGGTGCTCTGGCCGCGGACCGAAGGATGGTTCGGCTACTCGCCTCAGGACGGGCAGGTGCTGCGGGCCGTGACCGACGTGCCGTGGATTCCCGCGCTCGGGGTGCGGTTCCACGTCGCGGTGGACTCGATCTCGATGCCGCTGATCGTGCTGACCGCGCTGCTCATCTTCCTCTGCTGCCTGTACTCGCTGAAGATCACGCCACGGATCGGCCGGACCCGGTCGCTGATCGCGCTGCTGCTGGTGATCGAGGCCGGCGTGATCGGCACGTTCTCCGCGATGGATCTGATCCTGTTCTTCGTCTGCTTCGAGATCGTGCTGATCCCGATGTGGCTGGTGATCGACATCTGGGGTGACGAGCACGACCCGGCCGGGCGGCGGCGGGCCGCGCTGACCTTCGTGTTGATGACCGTGCTCGGTTCGGCGCTGATGCTGCTCGGGTTCCTGCTGGTCTTCCGGCAGGCCGGGACGTTCGACATCGTCCAGCTGAGCAACCAGCCGGTCCTCGGCGGTCACGGCGTACCTTTGGCCGCGGCGCTGCTGATCGCTATCGGCCTGGCGGTGAAGGTGCCGCTGTGGCCGCTGCACATCTGGCTGCCGGACGCCCACGCCAAAGCGCCGACGGTCGGATCGGTGCTGCTGGCCGGCGTACTGCTGAAGCTCGGGACGTACGGCCTGATCCGGATCCTGGTCCCGATCCTGCCGGACGCCACCGTGACGATCGCGCCGTACCTGGCCGGCTTCGCCGTCGTGGCGATCATCGCGGGGTCGCTGGCGTGCCTGGCGCAGACCGACGTGAAGCGGCTGATCGCGTACTCGAGCGTCGGGCACATGGGGTTCATCGTGCTCGGCATCGCGACGCTGTCGCCGGCCGGGCTGCGCGGCGCGCTGTTCGCGAACATCGCGCACGGGATCATCACCGGTTTGCTGTTCTTCCTGGCCGGCGCGATCAAGGACCGGCACGACACCAGCGACCTGCGGGCGATCGGCCGGGCGCTGTACGCGCGGCTGCCGCGGATCGGCGCGCTGCTCACGTTCGCCTGCCTGGCGTCGCTCGGGCTGCCCGGGCTGGCCGGGTTCTGGGGCGAGATGCTGATCCTGCTCGGTGCCTACAACCCGGCCGATGTGTTGCCTCGGACAACGTATCTGGTGTTCATGGTGATCGCCGGGCTCGGCACCGTGCTGACCGCGGCGTACTTTCTCCGTCTGGTCCGGAAGCTCTGCCAGGGTGACCCGGCCGAGAACCCGCCGGCCGCGTTCGCGGTCGACCTCAGCCGGATCGAGCTGATCACCTGGGCGCCGCTGATCACGCTGACCGTTCTCCTCGGCGTCTGGCCCGGCCTTCTTCTGCACCAGTGGGTGACCCTGTGAGCCTGACCTGGACCGATTGGCAGGCGATCGCCGTACCGCTGGTGCTGGCGATCGGCGCGGTGGCAGTGCTGCTGATCGACAGCTTCTGGAGGAGCGCTCCGCAGCAGCTCCGGCACACGGTCGTCACGTTGTTCACCGGAGCCGTGATCCTCTTCGGCTTGGTGTTCGTCTGGGCGCAGCGGGACGACTTCAAGCCGGCCTTCTGCCGGCCCGCGGTGCAGGGACCGGCCGAGTGCAGTCTGGTGTTCGAGCCGTTGACCGCTGGGTTGTGGGCGGTGTTGCTGATCGGCGGGCTCGGGGTCGTCGGCTTGTCGGCGTACCGGCTGCTGGCATCGGACATCCCGATCGGCGAGTACCACTTCCTGCTGCTGAGCGTGCTGGTCGGCGCGACCGTGCTGGCCGGGTCGCGCGATCTGGCCACGATGGTGATCGCGCTCGAGGTCGTGTCGCTGCCGAGTTTCGCGATGGTCGCCCTCCGTCGGGATCGCCGTGGATCCGAGGGTGCGCTGAAGGCGTTCCTGGTGTCGGTGCTGTCGACCGCGGTGATGCTGTTCGGGGTCTCCTATCTGTACGGCGTGACCGGTTCGCTGTACCTCACCACGATCGCCAACCGGCTGACCGGGCTCGATCCGGATCTGGATCGGGTCGCGTTCGCGGCGGGGTTGTTCGTGATCGTCGGGTTCGCGTTCAAGATCGCGGCGGTGCCGTTCCACGCCTGGCTGCCGGACACGTACGTCGGTGCTCCGGTCGAGGTGACGGCCTTCCTCGCAGTGGTGTCGAAGTCGGCCGGGGTCGGCGGTCTGCTGGTGCTCGTGACGGCCGGGGTCGCGCCGGACGGGTCGGAGCTGCGCACGGTGGTCGCCATCCTCGCGGCCGTGACGATGACGATCGGGAACCTGGCCGCGCTGCGTCAGGTCGAGGCCGTGCGGCTGCTGGCCTGGTCGTCGATCGGTCAGGTCGGATTCTTGTTGGCGCCGTTGGCCGTCGGCGATGCCCAGGCGGTGGTCGGGTATCTGGCGGCGTACGTCGTGGTCACGCTCGGCGCCTTCGGATCGGTCGCGGTCGTCCAGCGGTACCGGCCGGCGGGTCTGCTGTCGGACTACCGCGGCATGGTCCGCTCCGAGCCCGGGCTGGCTGCCGCGTTGATCTTCTTCCTGGTCGTCCTCGCCGGTCTACCGCCGGGCCTGGCCGGCCTGTTCACGAAGTTCGCCGCGTTCCAGGCCGTCATCGACGCGCACCTCGGCTGGCTGGCGATCGTGATGGCGATCAACGTGATGATCGGCCTGGCCGTCTACCTCCGCTGGGTCGCCGAACTCTTCCGCCTCCCGGCCGACGATCCGTTCTCCGTCGACATCGAAACCCCAGCTGTGACCATGATCGCCATCTGCGCCGCGATCGCCGCCGTCCTCTCCATCCTCCCCAGCACCCTCTTCGGCCTGGCCATTTAGGCCGTCTGGCGGGCCAGGAAGTCCTCGTACTGCGACCACACCCGCCGCCAGAGCGCGTCGCGCCGGCCGGCATCCAGGTGGGGGAGCGGTAGGTGGAAGGTGTCGGCGAGTACGGCGAAGTAGTCCGTCGGGTTCTCGATGATCGAGGTGTCGATGCGGTCCGCGTACGTCTCCATCAGGCCGACAGACCGGAGTACGACGACTGACGTCGGCTTCCGGCGGAACGCGGAGGCCACGCGGCGGAACGGGGAGTCGGGGGCGGTGGACAGGTGGGCGTGCTGCGCGGCGAAGGCGTCCAGGCCAACCGTGGCGGACTCGAAGTCCATGCCCACAAGGCCGGCGCGCGGATCGTGGTCCATCCGCCAGCCGTCCACCTGCTCGGAAGGACGGAGTCGCAGGTCGAACGGGTCCTGATGGGCCGCACCGACTTCGAGCGGCATCGGCCGGATCAGTCCGTCGCCGAGCCCGACGTCGACCAGCCACTCGCGGTCCGGGTCCTCGACTAGTCCGCTGACCGTGAGCACCATGTGGCTGGCGTCGACGACGCCCGGGCGGTTAGGGGTCTGCACGCCGCCGCGGTGCATCTGCACGCGGTACCCGAGCGCGGTGAGCAACAGCGCGAAGCTCCCGTTCAGCTGGAAGCAGTACCCGCCGGTCTCGCGCGCAATGATCCGCTTCGCCGCGTCCTCCGGTTCGAGCGGTCCGCCCGGCGTCAGCTGGTACTGCACTGACTCGTACGGCACCTGGTCCACGAACGCCTCGTGCAGCCGCGACAAAGCGTCCAGCCGCGGCGGGCCGTCGTACCCGCTCACTCCGATGCGCTTCAGGAATGCCTCGGTGTCCACCACGCGGCCTAGGCTATGCCAGGTGATCGACGTCCTCTCCCCAGACGAAGCCATCCAGGCCGCCCCGGAACTGGCGGCCGTCTACTTGTCGGCCTTCGGCGCCCCCGGGTACGACGAGACGCCTGAGCGGGCCAAGCAGTTCGCCGACGAGCAGATCCCGCTCCACTCTCAACGCGATGACTTCAAGCTGGTCGTTTCCCGCAGTGGGGAGAAGATCACCGGGTTCGTGTACGGGTTCACCGGGCAGCGTGGGCAGTGGTGGTCGGACCGGGTCGCCGCGGCAGTCACGCCTGAGCTCGCGGCGGAGTGGATCGGCGGTCATTTCGAGGTCGTGGATCTCGCCGTGGCCGTCGAGGCGCAACGCCAGGGCGTCGGGAGGGCGTTGATGGAGGCCCTGATGACCGACCTGCCCAACCGGAAGGCCCTGCTCACCACGTACGTCGACGACCGTCCGGCGCCGAGACTGTACCGGCGGCTCGGCTGGAAGGTGCTGGTGCCGGACCTGGGCTGGGGATCCGCCCTCTACGGAATGGACACCTGAGTGCCCATCGGCCGGTGACCTGGCAGGGTAGGGCCATGACTTCTGAGCGGATCTATGTCGGGAGCTACACCAGTCAGCCGGGTGCCGGGGACGGGATCGGGTTCGGGCCCCTGGACGGGATCGAGCTGGTGGTGACGACTGCCGATCCGTCGTTCCTGGTCAGGTCCGCGGACGGCCGGTTCCTGTACGCCACCGGCGAGGTGCACGGTGGCCGGGTCAGCGCGTTCGCGATCCAGCCGAACGGCGGGCTGGAGTACGTCAACGAGCAGCCGAGCGGCGGCGCGGACCCGTGTCACCTGGACATCGACCCGTCCGGGCGGTACGTGCTGTCCGCCAACTACACCTCGGGTTCCGTCGCGATCCACCCGATCCAGGACGACGGCTCGCTCGGCGAGGCGACCCAGTTCCTCCAGCGCTCCGGGACCGGACCGAATGCCGACCGCCAGGAGGGGCCGCACTCCCACCAGATCGCTTTCGACCCGGCGGGCGAGTACGTGTTCGACATCAACCTCGGCTCGGACACCGTCCACACGTCCACGCTGACCGACGACGGGCAGCTGGAGGAGGTCGACCAGCTGCATATCCACCCGGGCGCCGGTCCGCGGCACATGGTGTTCCACCCGCGCGCGGGAGCGGCGTACGTGATCAACGAGCTCGACTCGACGCTGACCGTCTGCAGCTACGCGGACGGGAAGCTGCAAGTCGTACAGACCGCGTCGACCCGGCCGGCCGACTCGCCGGGTGAGAACTTCCCGGCGGAGCTCCTGATCTCCGCCGACGGCCGGCACCTGTACGGCTCGAACCGCGGCGACAACACGGTCGCGGTGTTCGCGACCGCCGCCGACGGCCTGTCGGTCGAGCTGGTGCAGACCATCGGCTCGGGCGGCGACTGGCCGCGACACCTTGCCTTCAGCAACGACGGCACCCGCCTGTACGTCGCCAACGAACGCTCCGACCAGATCGCCACCTTCACCATCCACGACGGTCGCCTGACCCAGGACGGCGACCCGGTGAGCTGGCCGAAGCCGGTCTGCATCCTGCCGGTCTAGGTGGTCGCCGCTTGAGCCCTGGCCCATCCACGAGTGGCCAGGGCGAGACCGGCAGCGGCGACGAGAGCCGCGACGAGGAAGCCGGCGCTTCGGGCCATGCTCGCAGCGACCAGTCCGAAGGACGCCGGTCCCAGGCCGAGGGCGACGTCGATACTCATGCTGACCGTGCCTATCACAGCACCACGCTCGGCGGCCGGCACTCGTTGCAGGGCCAGCATGAAGATCGCGGGAGTGCCGAGAGCGACACCCACGCCGAGCACGAACGTGCCGGTCACCAGGCCGGGCACGGTCTGCCTGCCGCCGATGATCGCCAGGCCGACGGCGCTGCAGAGCAACGAGATCCGGACACTCCGTACGGCGCCCAGCCGGTCCGGGATCCGGGCACCGACGCTCCGGATCAGGACCACGATCGCCGCGAACTCGAAGAGCACGAACCCTGCGCCCGGCATCCCCAGGTCGAGCGCGTACAGCGGGACGAAGGCCAAGAACCCTGCCATCCCCCAGATCAGTGCGAGCAGCAGCAACCCCGGCATGACAGCGGCCGGATGGATCAGCCGCCCACCCGTGTCGGGGCCGGCTGCCCCAGGCTCGCGGGTGTCGCCGACGCGCAGGGCGAGCAGTACGGCGAGCAGCGCAGCGCCGGTGGAGATCAGCCAGACCGTTCCGAAGCCCACCCAGGCCACCACGGCTTCCCCGGCCGGCGGTCCGAGCGCGAGTCCGGCGTACAAGGACAGCGAGAACAGGCTGATGGCCTCGCCGCGGCGCTCGGCAGGCGCCAGGTCGGCCATGGCTGTGACGGCACCGACGAAGAAGAAGGCCTCGCCGACGCCGGTGAGGAGACGCAACGCGACCAGCACGCCGACGGACTCGGCGAGGCTGTAGCCGGCGACCGAGGCGGCGAACAGGCTCGCGCCGCCGACCATCGCGATCGACCTGCCGTGTCGATCCACCAGCCGCCCGGCCCACGGACGCAGGAGCAGCGCCGACACGCTGAAAGCACCAACCGACAGCCCGACCGCGACATCACCTGCGGTCAGCGGCCCGGTGACGTACAAGGGCACGGACGGCACCAGCACGCCGTCCGCGAAGAAGTAGGCCAGTGCCGCGCAACCGAGCATGACGAACTGCGCACTGACAAGGCGAGGCTTGGTCTCTGCTGGTGTACTCATGGCATCTCCTCCGACAAGGCTCACAATGGCCGTAGCCGGGATGCCAGGGCATCGGTAGATCTGCCCATCCTTTGGGAGGCAGGCGATGGCAGAGCACGAGCTGCGACTGTCCGAGCTTCTCTGCGCGCTGTCCGTCACACTCGACCTCGCGATGGCACAGCCGCCGGAGAAGTCCGTTCGCAGTTGCCTGGTGGCGACCCGGCTGGCTGACCGGCTCGGAGTCGCAGACAAGCGCACGGTGTACTACGCAACGCTCCTGCGGCACCTCGGCTGCACCGCCACCACACACGAGGAGGCCTACCTCATGGGCCCGCGTGCCGCCGAGCTGCGCCCGCTCGCGGAGAGCACCGACTTCGGCAGCCGTCGCGAGTCGCTGGCGATGATGATGCAGATCGGCAAAGGCACAGGCGTCGGACGACTCCAGTACGTCGCTCGCAGCCTGACGAAAGGTGACGACGACGTTCGCCGTGCTGTCTGCGAAGTGGGCAGCATGCTCGCCGGGCGCCTGGGACTGGGACCGGCCATCGCCGAAGCGCTCTACCAGAACCTGGAGCGCTGGGACGGCACGGGGACGCCGAGAGGACTCGCCGGCACCGAGATCCACATCGCCACCCGCATCGCCGAGGTCGCTACGCAGGCGGTCATCTTGCGCGGCCAGGCCCGGAAGGTACTGGTGAAGCGGAGCGGAGGTTGGCTGGACCCGAATGTCGTCGCCGCGTACGACGACAGCCTCGCGGCCGACCTGGACGAGATCGACGTGTGGCAAGAGACGGTGGACGCCGAGCCGCGCCCCTGGTGCCTCACTCCGGAGGACCAGTTGGACGAGGTGGCCCGCACCTTCGCCTACTTCGTCGACCTGAAATCGCCGTACCTGTTCGGCCATTCCACTGGGGTGGCAACACTCGCCGACGGGGCCGCACGCTTGCTGCACCTCGACGACGCCGAGCGGACGACGCTGCGACGTGCGGCGCTCCTGCACGACCTTGGCAGGGTTGGAGTGCCCACAAGTGTGTGGGAACGGCCTGGCGCACTACGCCGAGTGGACTGGGAGCAGGTACGACTCCACCCGTACCAGTCCGAGCGGATCCTGTCGCGATCCGCAGTACTCGAGCCGATCGCCGTACTGGCTGCTCTGCACCACGAGCGGCTGGACGGCAGTGGATATCCCCGGCAGGCAAAGGGCGGTGAGCTCTCGACGGCGGCACGGATTCTCGCTGCGGCCGACTGCTACCAGGCACTGACTCAGGACCGTCCACACCGCTCCGCGCACTCACGCGACGGTGCTGCCGAGGTCATCCTGGCGCAAGTGGCGGCCGGCCGGCTGGACGCCGCGTGTGTGAAGGCTGTGCTCGCGGCGGCCGGGCACCAGGTGCCCGGCCGCCGCGTGAGCCGTCCCGCCGGTCTCACCGAGCGGGAGATCGACGTACTGCGTCTACTCGCTCGAGGCTCGTCGAATGCCGACATAGCCCGCGAACTGGTGGTGTCACGTCGTACCGCGGAGCACCACGTTCAGCACATCTACGGCAAGCTCGGTGTCTCCACCAGAGCCGCTGCCGCGCTGTTCGCGATGCAGCACGGCTTGTTCACACCGTGACGAGCTTCTCGAAGAAGAACTCGTGCTTGAGGAACGACACGTCGTACTCGTGTCCCGGCTGCGGCGGGAGCAGCTGCGCGGCCTGGAACAACCGCCAGCCGTCCTTCAGCGCGTCCAGTCCGGTCGCGTACGGCGGCTCGTCGCTGTCACCGGTCGTCGGGTGGGTCTCGCCGGTTCCGTCGTACGTCGACCAGCCGACGACGCGGGCGTCGAGCGCGGACGAGGCCAGGTAGAGGACCAGGACCTGCTGACGGACGGTCTGCCGGGCGGCCTCGGCAGGGGCGGTCGCGGTCATACGATCTCCTTCTTGGCGTGCGGGTTGAGGCTGCGCTGGGCGACGACGCGCTGCGGGCGGTTCGACACCCGGGTGACCCAGTACTCCGGGTCGAAGGTGTCGTCACCGGTGATGGCCTGCCACAGCTTGATCCGGTTGTACTTCTCCAGCCGGCCGGTGGCGTTCTCGTACCAGGGGAACGACTGGTCGAGCTCGCGCGCGACCTGGTCGTCGTACAGGTCCTCGAGGTTCCACAGCCGGACCTGGCGGACGGTCGGGTTGAACCGGATCTTGAACATGTAGCGGTCGATGGCGCTGTCGTTCTTCCGGCCGCCGTGCCAGATGCCGTGGTGCAGGAACTGCACGGTGCCGGCCGGGCAGGTCAGCCGGGTCTGGCCGAGCAGGTTCTGGTACCGGCCGGTGTCGGACTCGTTGGTCTTGCGCAGGTGGCTGCCGGGCACGCTGAGGGTGCCGCCCATCTCGAGCGTCACGTCCTGCGGGTAGTACATCAGCTGGACGTCGAACGCGTCCGGCCGGACGTCGATGATCGCGTCGCCGTGCAGGTTCTGCGCCTCGCCCTGGTTGGCCTTGCGGATGTGCACGGCGTGGTGGTCGACGGTCGGCTCGGGCCCGACCAGGCTGTGGATGGCGCCGGCCACCTCGGGCAGCTGCACCAGCCGCTGGACGAACTCGCTGTCCACGAACGCCTCGGACAGCGGGGTCCCGTACGGGACGCCGGGGATGCCGGCCTTCAGGACCTCGATCGCCTGCTGGTTCATCTCGTCCGGTACGACGGCGTCCATCCGGAGCGACCCGGTGGCCACGAAATGCGCCATCTGAACCGAGGTGAGCAGGTTCTTGTGATGCGGATGGGGCATGAGACTCCCTCTCGGGGTAGTGGTAACTACTCCACCAGGCTAAGTTCGGAGATCGTTTGCTCGCGTGGGCTGTGATCACCACTGGTGGTAATTTCTCACCATGCTTGAACTGCACCTGGCCGCGCCGCCGGAGGTGGTGAACGTCGGCGCCGGGATCCACGGCGTGCGCAGCCTGCGGGATGTGTTCCGGCTCCCGGACCTGTGGCAGTTGCACCTCTACACGTACTCGGCCGAGCTGAAGGTCGCCGGTACGACGTACTCGGTCGCGCCCGGCTACGTGTCGCTCACGCCGGCCGGGACGCAGGTCCAGTTCGACTACCGCGGCCGCTCCGAACACTTGTACGCCCACTTCCGCCCGCGGTTCACGGGCGAGCCGTCGTACGTCCCCGTCGTCCAGGACGCCGGGGATGCCGCGCCGGTCCTGTCGGGTCTGCTGCGGTCGGCGGTCGAGGCTTCACCGTCGGGCTCCGCGCGGATGACGGCCGAGGTGTGGACGGCGCTCTGGCGGATCGTCGACCTCCACGCGGTCACCACCGAGGGCGACTCCCGGCATCCGGCGGTCTCCACGGCCATCGCGTACGTCGAGGCAAACCTCACCCAACCGCTCACGGTCCCCGCGCTGGCCCGCATCGCCGGCATCTCGCACAACCACCTGACCCGCCTCTTCCACGCCGAGACCGGCCTCACCGTCATCGCCTACATCCGCCGCCGCCGAATGACCCGAGCCCGCCACCTCCTGGTCTCCTCGACCCTCTCGATCCCGGCCGTCGCGGCGTCCGTCGGAATCTCCGACCTGCAGGCCTTCAACAAACTCTGTCGCCGCGAACTCGGCGGGTCTCCACGAGTCATCCGTAATGCGGTGGCCGGTACGAAGCCGGCGGGTTAGCGTGCCGGTCATGTACGAACTGATACCGATCGCTGAGGCGCCTGAGCTGGATGAGGAAGCCGGACAGCGGTTCGTCGAGGAGTGGCCGGAGTTCATCTTCCACGACGCCGGCGTGAAGGTATTCAGGGATCGCCGGCGGCAGTTCTTCCTGGACTGGGAGTTCTACCTCGTCACGGCGGAACGGCGGCTGATCGCGGGGTGCTGGGGTGTGCCGATCGCGTGGGACGGGACAGTCGAAGACCTCCCCGGCGGGTTCACCGATGCGCTCGGGCGGGCGGTGACGTCGCACGAGCAAGACGTCGTGCCGAACACGTTCGTGCTGATGGCGGCCGCCGTACGCAACGACGAACAAGGCCAGGGGCACGCCGGCCGAGTCATCACAGCCGTCCGATCCCGCGCCCAGGCGGCCGGCCTCGAGCACGTGATCGCTCCCGTGCGCCCCACCCTGAAGTCCCGCTATCCACTCACCGACATCGCCGAGTTCATGACGTGGACCCGGGAGGACGGCCTGCCGCTGGACCCCTGGCTCCGGACCCACGTCCGCCTGGGCGCGACGCTCCTCGCCCCCGCGCCGGCGTCCCAAACCATGACGGGCACGGTCGCCGAGTGGGAGGAGTGGACCGGTATGCCGTTCCCTTCCTCAGGCACCTACGTCATCCCCGACGGCCTGACCACCCTCCACATCGACCGCTCCACCGACCAAGGCACCTACATCGAACCCAACATCTGGCTGCGCCACGCCTAGTGGTCAGATCTGCGTGTTGCGCAGCTCTGAGACCGCCAGGGCAGCGAGGCCTTGGGTGAGGATGCCTTTGGTTACTTGGAGGGCGTAGGCGTTGTCGGGGCCGGTGATGACCTGGTCGGACCACATGACGACGTCTTCGAGGGCTCGGACGTGGCGGTAGTAGTGGACCGCGTCGTGGTCGAGGGTGTGGGGGCCGTAGCCGGCGAGGAAGGCGTCGACGTGTTCGGGGGTGGTGGGCCCGACGTAGCCCATGCCACCGAGCATGAACATCAGATCCTGTTCGCGGGGCGCGAGGATCACGTCGTCCCAGTCGATCAGATGCAGGTGCTCGTCGACGAGGACGTTGCCGAGATGCGGGTCGCCGTGGCAGACCACTCGGCGACCGGACGGTTCCGGCGGACGCGCGGTGAGCAGGTTGGTGATGGTGGCCTCGTACTGCTCCCAGACCTCGGCCAGCTCCTCCTCATGCTCGTCCTCGGGTGCCCGCGTGCTGAGCCGCGTCTGCAGCTTCGCCGCCACTGCCGGCACCCGCGCGTCGATGTGACTGTGCTTCGGCAGCGCATCGCGCAGCCTGGGCGGCAGCTCCGCATCATGCACCCGCCGAAGGAGTACGCCGTACTCGCTCCACTGCTCGTTGGTCAGCCCGGTCTCAGCCGCCCGTACGCCGTCGATCCAGGGAGTGATCGTGAGCCGCTTCTTCTTCGCGTGGAAGGTCCAGAGCCCGCCCTCCGTGGTCCGGATCGGCTCCGGGATCCCCGGCACACCGCTGTCCGCGAGGAACGCCGCGACCTGGTGCCCGGTGCTGGTCCCCGCGCCGCTCCACTTCACGGCGTACGTATTGGTGGCCGTGGTCGCCTTCCACACCTGCGCGGCCAGATCGGCCCCATGCGCAACCGGTGAGAGTTCCACCACATCCAGACCGAAGTCGTCGAGCAACCACCGCCGCAGCAACGTGTCTCCCACGCCGCCAGCATGCCCGGCAACCGGCCGCGAAGCGACCCGATTACCAGGCCCGGCGGTCAGCGGTAGTTGACGAACTGGACGGCGAAGTCGAGGTCCTGGCCCTTGATCAGGGACTGGACGGACTGCAGGTCGTCGCGGCTCTTGCTGGAGACGCGCAGCTCCTCGCCCTGGATCTGGGCCTTCACACCCTTCGGACCCTCGTCGCGGATCAGCTTGGACAGCTTCTTCGCGTTCTCCTGGGTGATGCCGGCGTTGATCGTGGCGTTGATCTTGTAGACCTTGCCGGACAGCTTCGGGTCGTCAGCCTCCAGGCCCTTGAGCGAGATCTGCCGCTTGACCAGCTTGTCCTTGAGCACATCGAGGACAGCGTTCACCCGCTCCTCGGTGTTCGCCTGCATGTCGATCGCCTCGCCGGACCAGCTTGATCCCGGCGTCCACGTTCTTGAAGTCGAACCGCTGGCTGATCTCCTTCGCCGCCTGGTTCACGGCGTTGTCCACCTCCTGGTGATCGACCTTGTTCACGATGTCGAAGGAGGACTCCGAAGCCATGGGCAGTTCCTTTCCGATTTGCTGTCAGGGGCACCCTCTGTTGTATCGTCTCCCACGCCGGTTCACGAACCGGCACCACCCTGGCGGGTTGCCCGAGCGGCCAAAGGGAGCAGACTGTAAATCTGTCGGCGTATGCCTACGCAGGTTCGAACCCTGCACCCGCCACAGGCGCCAAAACAGCCCCTGACCTGCGGAAACGCAGATCAGGGGCTGTTCTCGTTGTGTCCGGCTGTGTCCGGCTGTCTACGGCGATCTACGGCCGGCTGTGCGGAATGCGTGAGGAAGTTTTTAGCGCCAGGACTCCAGCCGTAGTTCGCAATCAGCCGGTGGCTCCACTTCGTCCGGGACGGTCCTCAGCCTCGCCGCATCGCCCAGTCCCACGGAGAAACCCGGTCGCCGTCCAGGGGTTCTCGTCGTCACAGTGGGTGTATGCTCGCGCGCGGGGATGGGGTAAGCGGGGCGCGCCGCGTAACTTGCGCACGAACGGGTCGCGATCGCGATTTCGATTACAGAGGGGGACGTAATGAGTCAGCAGTACCCGGAGCAGGCGTCGGCAGAGAACTTGCCCGCGCCAGTACCGACAGAAGACTTGCCAGCGGAAGCACCCGCGACCGAGCCTGCCCGCGCAGGTAACTCAGACGCCAGCGATGATGATGATGCCGGGACGCGCAGGCGCTCCGGTGGCGCAGGGTCTACAGATGAAGGAGCGCAACCCGGTCGCAGTATGGATCGGGCTGCCGCTCATCACGCTCGGGATCTACTTCTATGTCTGGTACTACAAGATCCACAAAGAAATGGCGATGTTCGACCGCCGCCGCGTCGTACCGGTCGCCGGGCCCATGCTGGTCACCACGCCCGATGTTGTTTCTCGGCTGGCTGGTCATCCCGGCTTGGATCTCCCTCTACAACACCGGTAAGCGGATCGCCACGGCCCAGCGCGCCGCCGGAATGCCCGCGTCATGTAACCCGTTGGTCGGACTGCTGCTGTCCTTCGTGTTCGGGCTCGGCATCCTCTACTACCAATCCGAGCTGAACAAGATCACAGACTCGTACCAGCACGCACCTGAGGGAACTCAGGTACCGCTGTACGTGTAGCCAGAACTGCCCACAACCACCCCAGAGGTCCCCGGCAGGAATGGCCGGGGGCTTCTCCTCCTGCGGATGATGGCCACGCCACACCGAGATGCCACGCCCCAAGCCCTTGCGCGCGACTGCCACCACCGCGGTCGAACAATCCAGCTCGCCTCTGATCACGAACTAGGGACGGGAGTGCTAGGCGGCGCGGCAGGCGGCGCGGCGGTCAGGTCGTCCTTGAGCGCGGCCTCCGACCCGACGCCTGGCTGCCTCGTCCTGGCCGTCGAGGCACTTGGCATCGGCGGCCTCGGTCGCGTCGGCCAGTGCCTCTTGCGGGTTGGCATGGGCGCGTTCGGCCTTCTTGGCAAGGTCTTCGGCGCTCCTGGAGGATGCTGGCGGACGCTACACCGCGCCCGCAACTGGACGCTGTCCCCGGCGGCCGTCGCCCGGCAGACCACGATCCCTCCCCCGGCGCAGAGCGAGCACCGGCATTCTCCCCCAGCAGGCCTCCTTCCACCGGGGCACCGTCACATGCTCTACCGGCTACGCGATGCATGCACCCGCCGAACCCATTCTGGTCCGTCGTATGGGCCGAACATTGACGCGCACAGGGACTAGCTGGGCTTGCACCGCGCTGACGATTGACCTCGACAATGGTGGCCCCTGCCCGCCTGAGAATCGCTCCCGCACGCCGATGCACCGCACCGAGCACCTGCTCGCGACGGCGTGGGATCGGGGACACCTTAGTTCTCCGGGGCGGTGGGGCCTCCTCCTCGCGCGTTGATGCCCGGCCGACCGCTGATCATCGCGTGACACGACGTGCGGCGAGGTCATGCTCGAGCTGGTGATCAGGCGGTGTTTGCGGCGTACTCGTCGAGCGCGTCCAGATAGCTGGTTCCTGTCGTCTGCTGCTAGCCAGCTGATCGTGAACGCGTTTCGGGCCAGTTGTGTGACCTCGTGCCTGGTCAATTGCACCGCTGCCTGCACGGCGATCAGGTTCTCGTTCATGTAGCCGGGGAAGTACGCGGGGTCGTCGGAGTTGATCGTGACTCGTACGCCGTGGTTGAGCATGCTCTTGATCTCGATCGCTTTCAGCCCATCGGTGACGTAGCTGTTCGAGATCGGGCAGACTGTCAGACCGAGACGCCGGCTGTTGATCTCTTCGATCAGCGCCGCGTCCTCGAGCGCGTTGACGCCGTGGTCGACTCGCTCCACCCTGATTTCGTCGAGGCACTGCCAGATGTGCTCGACCGAGTTCTCTTGATCAACGTCGCAGTGCATCGTGAGCCGGTAGCTCTCCCGGCGCGCCCGAGCGAACACGTCCTTGAACTTCACCGGCGGGTTGTGCTTCTCGTCCGAGTCCAGGCCGACCCCGACGATCCAGTCCCGGTACGGCAGCGACTCCTCGAGGGTGTCCATCGCCGACGCCAGGCTCAGGTCCCGCAGGAAGCACATGATGAGCTGGCTACGCAAGCCGAACGACGCCTCGGCATCTTGCTGGGCGCGGTGGAAGCCCTCGATCACGGTCTCGAACGGTATCTCGCGGGTCGTGTGGGCCTGGGGATCGAAGAACACCTCGGCGTAGACAACCTTCTGGGCATGAGCCTTCCGGAAGTACGCCATCGCGAGGTCATAGAAGTCGCGCTCGGTGAGGAGGACGCTCATCCCCTCGTAGTAGACGGCGAGAAACGAGTGAAGATCGTCGAAGCGGTAGGCCGCCCGCATCTCCTCGACGGAGCCGTACGGGAGGTCGAGACCGTTGCGGGCGGCCAGCTCGAATTTGAGCTCGGGCTCCAAGGTGCCTTCCAGATGCAGATGCAACTCGGCCTTGGGCATTCCTTCGATAAAGGACGCCAGCGCGCTCATCCTCGACCTCCCCTACTCAACGACGATCTCGGCGAGTGTCTGAGGAACGCGCACGGAGGAACTTGAGTAGCCGTCCTCCCTCCCGTCCCCTGCGACCACTCTGCTCTCCGAACGTCCGCAAAGTCGACGCCTTGTCGCGACCGCAAACAGCTTGCCGGCGCCTTCTAAGGAAGCTCTAAAGCTGGCTGAAACCACACCTGAGGCCGCGCTGTTTGTGTTGTCGCCACGGCGCCGGTTCACGTCCGGCGCGCTCAGTGGACGAAAGGAATCACGATGATGAAACGCACACGGCTGGTCGCGGCCGCGGTAACGCTCGTCGCGCTGGCCACAACCGGTACTGCGTCGGCGGCGACGTCCGGTTCGGATCCGAAACCCGGCGCCGCGAAATCCGGTGCCGCGGTGAAGGTGGAGGGAAAGTCCAAGCCGTCCAAGGATGCCGACCTCGCCAAGATCGCGGCGAAGCTCGGGGTGACGACCGGCCGGCTCACCGCCGCGCTGGTCGCGGCAAAGAGGTCGTTCGCCACCTCGACCAAAGTGACGCCGGAGGCATTCGTCGCGGCGGTCGCGGCCAACCTGGGGCTACCGGCCTCGCGGGTCAAGGCCGCCGTGGAACCGTTGTTCCTCAAGCCTGGGCGCCCTCGTGCCGGCGACAGCAAGGAGGACCACAAGGCCACGAAGGACGGCAAGGACAAGAAGGGGGCGGACGACCCGCGGAACTCGCCGTTCGCGAGCAACGCCGCGGCGGCACGTTTGGCCGCGGCTCTCGGCGTCAGTCAAGCCAAGGCCAAGGCCGCCCTGGTCGCTGTGGTATCGGCTCCCGGCGGAATCGTCCCGACGTCCAAGGCCTTCCGTGATCTCGCCCACTCGCTCGGGGTCAGCGCCGATCGGCTCAAGACCGCGTTGGGGGATCTGAAGCAGTCGCTGGCCAACGGCTGACAGCGGCCTGGTCTCACATCATCACAACTTCATGATCGACGGCGAGGATGGACGACCATGCGGATACTTGTCGTGGACGATGACCCTGCTGTTCGGCGGTCCTTGGAGCATGCGTTGGGCCGCGACGGCTACGACGTGGCATCCGCCGCTGATGGGGCGTCCGCCCTCGCGGAGCATGGCGTGTTCCGCCCGGACGCGGTGGTGCTCGACGTCCTCATGCCCGAACCGAACGGGCTTGAGGTATGCCGGACGCTGCGTTCGGGCGGGTATGACACGCCGATCCTGATGCTCACAGCCCGGGACCTGGTCACCGACCGGGTCGCCGGGCTCGACGCGGGGGCCGACGACTACCTGGCCAAGCCCTTCGCTCTGGAGGAGCTGCGGGCACGACTTCGAGCCCTGCTGCGGCGCAGCGGCGCGAGGGCCGAGGTGCTGCACTTCACCGACGTCGAACTGGACTTGAGCGGCCGCCGCGCCGAACGCGCCGGCCGGCGCCTGGCGCTGACCAAGACGGAGCTGTCCCTGCTGGAGCTGTTCCTGCGCAATCCCGGCCGCGTGCTGAGCCGGACCCAGATCTTCGAGTCGGTCTGGGGCTACGACTTCGGCCCGGAGTCGAACGCGCTGTGGGTCTACATCAGCTACCTGCGAAGCAAGCTCGAAGCGGACGGCGGCAGCAGACTGATCCAGACGGTGCGCGGCCTGGGGTATGTCCTGCGCGAGGAGCCATGAACCTGCGCACCCGGCTGGCGATCGCCGGAGGGTCCATAGTCGCCGGCGCATTGGTGCTCGTATCGGTGGTCCTGTATCCGGCCGTGGAAGCCAGCCTCCGCGGCCAGATCGACAGCTCCCTGGTGGCGGCCGCCGGCCAGGCACCGGACGTGGCGAAAGCCATCAAGGAGAAGTTCAGGGGGACGTCCAACGAGGGGGCCTTCCCAGCCGTTCCACTGGGGATAGGGAGCACCCAGCTGCAAATCGTGCCGGACCCGGTCCGGGTCGGGCCGTCGGCGCAGTTCGTCGACCTCACCGTCCGCGATGTCGCCGTCGCCAACGGAACCGCCGCTGCCTACTTCCGTAACGCGGTCTACGGCGGCGTCGCCTACCGCGTCTACACCACCCAATTCCCAGGATCACCCGGCGCGATCGTGCGCACAGCGATCCCGCAATCCGATCCTGCACCCACCCTGCGCGAACTCGCCTGGCTGCTCGCTGCATCGACGGTGGCCGCCGGACTCCTGGCAGCACTTGCCTCACGCCTGGCCGCACGCCGCGTCCTACGCCCCGTACGTCAGCTCACCGAGACCGTCGAAATGATCCGCACGACCGGCGACCTGGCCATCGCGATCCCCGCCGACGGCCAGGATGAGATTGGCCGGCTCGGCTCCGCGTTCGCCGGGATGACCGCGGCGCTGGACGAGTCCGTCGGCGCGCAGCGCCGCCTCGTGGCCGACGCCTCGCACGAGCTGCGCACACCACTGACGAGCCTGACCGTGAACCTCGAACTGCTGGCGGAAGACCTGGCCGACCGGCAGGCCCCACACCTCGCCGCCGAAGCGCTCGACCAGGCCGGCGAACTCAAAACCCTGATCAACGACCTGGTCGACCTGGCCCGCTACGGCCAGCCCGCTTTCCACACTGAAGACGTCCGCCTCGACCTCGTCGCCGAGCGCGTCGCGGCTCGCGCGATACGTCGGGCAGCACACATCGGATTCGACCTGACCTGTGCTCCCACCCTCGTCCACGGAGACCCCGATGCCCTGGAACGCGCCGTTGCGAACCTGGTCGACAACGCCGTGAAATGGAGTCCGTCCGGCGGCCGGGTCCTGATCAGCGTCAAGGAGGGCACTCTCGAGGTCGCGGACACCGGCCCTGGGATCCCGGACAGCGACCTCAAATTCGTCTTCGACCGCTTCTACCGCTCACCCGCTGCCCGTGCGCATCCCGGATCCGGACTGGGCCTGGCCATCGTCCGACAGGTCGCCGAGGCTCATGGCGGGACGGCCGAAGTCGTGCCGTGTCAGAGCGGCGCGCTACTGCGCCTGAAACTTCCGGTGTGTCGCGAACACGCAGAGCCCCTGGGCAACACCGAGTTGAAGGTCTAGGCGGAGCTGTACCAACGCTTCCGCCGACTTGGAGATCGAACCCGCTATGCCTGGAGGAACTGCGCCAGCGCCGCTCGGATCTCCGGCCGGTGGCCGCCCGCATCCAGCTCGAGGAGGGCCGCCTCCACGACGGCGCTGTTCCACATGGCCGCGCTCGGCTCCGGGTGCGCCCAGCCCATGGCGGCGAAGTCGGGGCTGCTCAGCTGGATGACCAGCTTGTTCCGGGACGCGATCGCCCCGATGATCCTGGGGTCGACACGGGCCTCCAGCAGCAGGGCCCGGACGCCGCGATGGCGCAGGCACTCATCGAGGTAGGCGTTCGCGGCCGCGAGCAGCCTGTCGCGGCCCGGCGCCATCCCCGCGATCGTCTGCTCGATCTCCTCGAACACGCGGTCGTGGAACTCGGTGTGCAGCGCGAGCAGGAATTCGGACCGCTCGCCGAAGTGGTGGAAGAAGGTGCCCTTCGCCACGCCCGCCTCGGCGACGATGAGGTTGACGCTCATGTCGGCCAGACCCGTCCGCTCAGCCAGCGACAGGCCCGCGGCGATGAGCTGCTTGCGGGTGGCCGCCGCGCGCTGCTGCCGGACGCCGGTGCTCATTGCGTGCTCCCTGCGATCGCCACCGATTCGAGGAAGGGCAGCACCAGGCCAACGAACCCGTCCGGGTCGGAGGCGAAGACCACGTGTCCGGTCTGCAGCGTCCGCAGGTCCGCGCCGGGTATCGCTGCCTGCGTCCGGCGTGCAGTGGACTCGGGAAGAATGATGTCCCGCGCCCCCCACGCCAGGAGCACGGGAACGCCGAGCCGGGGCCCGTCGGCCCGCAAGTCGTACGCCGGATCGGCGAAGCTCCGCCACAGCGCGGCGGAGACTGCGGCGCCTGTCTTGCTGCGCGCCCGGTCCTGGACCCGGCGGGTGATGGCGCGGAGTCGTTCGCTGTCCGGTTTCATGTACCGGGGAACGAGCAGGGGGAACACAGCCCGGTTGACGGCCGGGATGCCCAGGACGCGAACCGCGAGGCGAGGGACCTTAACGAACCCGCCGGCATTGACGAGGATGAGCCCGGCGACCCGGTCCGGGTGTTCCAGCGCGATCCTGGCCGCGGCGTACCCGCCGACCGAATTGCCGATGAACACGGCTGGCGCCAGATCGAGCTCGGCGACGAAATCGGCGAGAACGTCGGCCAGCAGCGGCGCGGTCACTGGCCCCAGCCCGGCCGGCGTCGTGGACTGGCCGTGGCCCGGCCAGTCCAGGGCCAGCACGCGATAGCCGGCGGCCGCCAGCGGTCCGGCCACGGCGTCGAAGTCGGTGTGGTCGTGCAGGGTGGCGTGCAGCATCACGACCGGCAGGCCGCTGCCCTGCTCGGCGTAGAAGACCTGCCCCGCTCTGGTCTGGACGAAAGGCATCGCAAATCCCTTCACCGGTTGACCGACCGACCGGTCGGTCAATGTAGTGGCGAGATTAACTCCCTGCCCAAGTGAAGGCAACTCCTGCGCTAAGCCTGGGCGCAGCCGCTCGGGTCAGCCATCCTGCGTGACCCTCTAGCCGGCCGCCTTCAGCACGTCGAACTCGCAGCCTGGTGAGTTCGGGTCGAAGCCGTGCTCGATCAGCCAGCGGGACGCCAGCAAGCTTCGCAGCGACCACCACGCGCGGATCACGTCGAGGTCGACGTCGGCGCCGTAGCCGGCGACGAGGTCGCCAAGGTGCTCCTCGTGACCGAGCGTCAAGCTGGCCAGGTCGTACAGGGCATCGCCCTGGCTCGCCTCGGACCAGTCGATGATGCCGGTGACCTTGTCACCTTCGACGAAGACGTGGGTGATCTGCAGGTCCCCGTGCGTGAACACCGGTGTCCACGGCCGCAGCGCGGTCTCGGCGATCTCGCGGTTGCGCGTGACCAGGTCGGTGGGAAGGACGCCGCTCGTGATGAGCCACTCGCATTCGCTGTCGAGGCGCGCTGCGATCTCGTCGCGGCTCCTCCGACCTGGCCATGGCGGCAGCGGCGCGTCGTGCAACCTTCGGATGGTCGCACCTGCCGCGGCCCATGCCGCCGGCGACGCGGTCGACGGCTCACCGAGACGGCCGAGCGCCATCCCCGGGAGGGCAGCGATCGCGAGCACGGGCGGCTTGCGCCACAGGATCTCCGGAGTCGGGACCGGCGCCAGAGCCATCGCCTCGACCTCGACGTCGATGTTCGCCTGATCAGCGTCGATCTTCAGGAACACATCACCGACGCGCAGAGTCACGCGCTCGCTATGGGCGACGACGACCTCGACCTCCTCCACATCGGCCAGTATCGCGGGGACGACCACCGACGTCACCGGGATTCTGACCAGCGGAAACGCGAGTCGGGGCGGTTTGGTTGTGTGCACGTGTGTCAGGTCGTGGAGGTCGTCAGGCGTTGGCCTAGTCGGGTGAAGACCTCGGTCAGGCCAAGCTGCACGCCGCGGTGATGCCCAACTACCAGTTGCTCATCGAGTCCTATCTGAGGGCGCAGGCAGAGGCGACCGGTAGCGAGGCCGCCGACGCTGAGCGCAACCACAGCAGCCGACTTGTCGCGTCCTGACTCAGGGACCGGCACCGAACCAGCCCCTGACCTGCGGGAACGCGGGTCAGGGGCTGATGTCTGGGGTGCTCACCGTTGAGGGGTGGGTGGGGAATAGCGTTGGGATGGCGGGGGGTTGGTATCGGTTGACCAGGTTCGTGAGCGAGGAGTGCGATGAAACCCACTGAGTTCGTGAAGGTGAATGGGCAGTTCTGGGCGGATCACCTGCGCAGTGCGAGTGAGCATCTGGCCACGAGTCACCGCAACGAGCTGCCGGGGCCGTTGCTGTTCCCGCGGATGATGGTGCTGACCGAGACCCCGGACTGGAACATCCTCGAGCTGGTCGGAGTGAGCCGCGAGTACCGCTCGCTCGAGGTACGCCGGCAGAAGGCGCAGAGCGTCGAGGAGTACTTCGGGATCGGTGCAGGCTCGCCCGTCGTCGAGCTGTCGGGGGAGAACCTGTTCAAGGACGCGACCATCGCGACCGAAGCCGGGCGGCGGGAGCTCGATGGCCGGTTCCCGGCGGCGGCCAAGATGCTGGGCCAGGAGTTCGTCGGGGCGGGCGACCAGCTGCTCCAGTTCGCGCCAGGGAACTACACGGCCTTCGACCGCGCCCTGCTCGTGTACACGGCGAACGAGTCGATCCGGGTGCATTGGACGTTCTTCGCGATCGCGATCCACCGCTCCGAGCCCGCCGACAAGTACCGGGATTTCCTGCAGAACTACTCCGCGGCGAGGCCGCACCTCGATCCGATCGGCACCCTGAGCCTGCCGGTGGACGCCGCCGCCCTGAAGAGCGACGCGTTCGCCAGCACGTACCTCGCGCACGGTCTGCAGGATGCGACCGTCGACCAGTTCCTGGATGCGAACGAGAGCATCCTGCTGTCGGCCTTCGACGCGACCCGGCTGATCCGTCAGCCCTTCCTGGGCGACGATCTGCGACCCGACTTCATCCTGGAGCGCACGGACGGCAGCCACATCATCGGCGACCTCAAGCTCCCCGTCGCCGACACCACCAACGGCAAGAAGCGCCGCCGGGCCTTCAAGGCACCCGTGCCCGAGGGAGCCGCTCAGCTCACGCGGTACGCGGAGTACTTCGACAACCCCGAGAACCGTGCCTTCGCCCAGACCAAGTACGGCGTCGACGTCAGCGACCCGCGCAAGCTCCTGATCATCCCGACCCAGGAGACCGTCGCCGCCGACGAGTTCGCCCAGGCAGGCGTGGAGATCGTCGACTACGACACCATCCTCCGCCTCCACCTTGCTGCACAGGCATAAGTAGGTGGAGTACTTCGTCTACGGACGGGACCGGCCCGGTGGCTTTGACGTCAAGGTGAGCCTCAACGAAGAGCACTGGGCGTTCATGGACAGGTACGTCCTGATCGCGCGCGGTCCGACGCTGACCGAAGACGGCGAGGAGACGACCGGCAGTCTGCACATCGTGGACCTGCCGGACGTCGAGGCGGTACGAGCGTTCGCCTACAACGAGCCGTACTACCGCGCCGGCGCCTTCGAGTCGGTCCTGCTGGCCCGCTTCCGCAAACACATCGGCAGCACGATGTGGGACTTCGCCAACGCGGTCGAGGGCCACCGCCGCTACCTCGTCCTCACAGAGGATGAACCCCGACCTCTCACCTCCAAGCACGTCATCATCTACGGCGACCTCCTCGGCCTGGACGATGACGCCCACCTCGGCCGGGCCGCTCTTGTCGAAGCGCCCGACGCCGAGGCGGCCGCCGTACTCGTGTCTGCCGCTGTCGCCGACGTTCACCCGTGGGAGTTCGGTGGCAGGCGGGACTGAGTTGGCGGCGATCTCGCTCAACCGACGGCTGGGATTCAGCTCGGACCCGACGGAGACCTCGCCGCCTTCGAGACCTTCACTGTCCACCGGCCGCGGCGCGACTGAGCAGGCAATCGACCACGGTCTCGGCGACTCGTCGGCCGTTCGACGACGGATCGCCCAGACCGCAGGTGGCATGGGTGAGGCCATCGAACTCCAGGTAGGTGAAGCCGATCCCCTCCAGCACAGGTTTGAGGCGTCGGAGGCGGCGGATCGCCGGGTCGGCCGTTCCCATGTAGGCCACCTTGGTACCGGAGAAGCACCTGAGCTCGTGGTGCCAGTCGTACGAGCGATAGTGACGCCAGAACTCCAACGGAGGCCGGGGCAATCGCGGCTCCCGCTCCATCCGGCGCATCTCCCCGTCGGTCGGCGAGCCGATCGGCGGAAACCCGCCCATGACGAGGGCTGCGGCCCGGTCTGTCGACCTGGCAACGACCGCTGACATCGCGGCCGGCTGGGAGAATCCCCAGATGCCGAATCGGTCGATGCCTTCGCGGTCGAGCACCGCCAGCACCTGCTCGCCGATGCTCCCGAAGTCGTAGCCCTCCGGCCGGTCGCTGGCGCCGAATCCGACCGGGTGAATCTGCAGCACGCGAAACCGCCGGGACAACAGGTCCGCCACCGGATAGTCCGGGGGGCGGCGGTTGTTCTTCATCAGCACGAGCGCCGGGCCGGCACCGCACACCCGGTAGGCGATCCGAGCACCGTGCAGGGCGACGTACTGGTACTGCATCAGGCTCGGCTGAGGATCGTCTGCAGGGTGGTCGTGAGAGTCCGGCGGGCTGTTGCCGGAAGGTCGGAGGTCAGTGCGTCGATGCGGTCGACGACAGCGTTGTGGGCGTCGTGGGCCAGGGAGCGGCCGGCGGGGGTGAGCTCGATGTGGCTGGCGCGGCGGTCGGCGGGGTTGGCGGTGCGGATGACCAGATCGCGGCGTTCGAGGCGGTCGACCATGCTGGTGAGGCTCGAGCGTTCGATGCTCAGGATCCGGCTCAGCTCGGTCATGCCGAGCGGCCCGCCGAGGAGGACGCAGAGCAGGTGGGCCTGTTGCGGCGTGAGGCCGAGCGGCCGGCTGGTCTCGGCGTGCAGATCCTGCAGCCGGTGCATCGTCTGGACCAGGGCTCCGGCCAGCTCCTGATCCCGTGCCGTCGTCGTCGCCATGATCCCATGATAGTCCGGCTGCCGGATAGTTTGCAGACCTAACAGTTCGTGGTACTACTATTTAGGTGTACGAACCATTTGGAGGGACCGCGATGACTGTGAAGTTCGGATATGGCTCACCCGACAAGATCCGCGACGTGGCCGGGATCCTCCGGTTGGCGCAGCGGGCCGACCGGGACGGGCTGGACCACGTCAGCCTGTCGGATCACCCGTACGTCGCCGACCTGCTCGACGGGTACGCCGCGGTCGGCTTCATCCTCGGCCGGACCGAGCGACTGTCCGCGTTCGTCAACGTGACCAACCTGCCGTTGCGCCCGGCCCCGGTGCTCGCGCGGACGGCGTCCGCCCTGTCGGCGTTGTCCGGTGGGCGGTTCGTCCTCGGCCTCGGAGCCGGGGGAGCGTGGGACCGGATCACCACGATGGGCGTCCCGGAGTTGCGGCCGGCCGAAGCGGTCGAGGCCTTCGAAGAGGCCATGCAGCTGGTCCGTGCAATGTCCGACGGTGGCCGCCCGGCCCCGACCAAGCACTATCCGATCGGCGAGCTCCGACCGGCCGCCGTCGCCGCGCCGCTGATCTGGACCGGCTCGAACGGCCCGAAGTCGCTCGCCGCGACCGGTCGCCAGGCGGACGGCTGGATCCCCGGCCACGCCGCGGACTGGCTGAGCGAGCGCTACCGCTGGTCCCGCCCGATCATCGACGAAGCCGCGCTCTCGGTCGGCCGCAAACCGTCCGACGTCGCCACGATCTACAACTTCCCGGGCGCAATCACCGCCTCGCCAGTACGCCGTACCCGCGACGCGGACGGCCGCTGGATCGGCGGATCCCCGGCCCAATGGGTCGACGAACTCACCGACGCCATCCTCAGCCACGACGCCGCCGGCTTCACCCTCTTCCCCCGCGGCTCGGACCCGTACGACGTACAACTGGCCCGCTGGTCCGCGGAAGTGGTCCCCGCCATCCGCACGGCGATCAGCCAACCTGTCGAGGTGCGATGACCTGGTAGTTGGCGTCGATCACCTGTGTGTGCTCTCGGAAGCCGTTCCGATAGGTGACGCGGACGGCGGTCACGTTCAGCGGACGCCGATCGGTGGTCACCCGAAGATGCAGGAGGACCACGTCCTCTTTGCGCTGTTCCCCGTTCAGCTCATATCCGGACAGTGGGGCGGAGACGAGCTTCGTCGGGTTGGAAGAATCGCCGTTGCCCACCGTCCAGCTGATCGGCACGCCACCCAGGAAGTCGTCCCGCTGGTAGACCCGCGCGTCGATGAACTCCAGGCCGGCGTCGGCGATCTCCGGAGTCATGTCGACCAGTTCGATCGGGCGGTGGCTCTCGAGTGCTGGGGCCCAGAAGTAGAAGTCGGCGTCCTTGCCCACCAGCGGTGAACTGATCGTGATGCTGCCGTCGCCCACGTCGAGCGCCGTGCCCTGGCGGTTGTCGACGAGCCAACCGACAAACAGGACGGCGACGACGACCGCGGCGCAGATGATGCGCCTTCGCATGAGTTCCCCCCGAGATCGGCTGGTCGCTCAGCGTACGGCGGGATCAGTTCAAGGTGGCGAGTTCTTCGGGGGACAAGTCGAGGGCGCCGGCGGCGATGTTCTCCTCCAGGTGGGCGAGTTTGCCGGTTCCCGGGATGGCGAGAACGTTCGGGGACTGGTGCAGCGTCCACGCGAGGCGAACCTGCTGGGGCGTGACCCCGCGCGCGGTCGCGATCGCCTGGACGGCGTTGGAGTGGTCGGTCGCGGCACCGCCTTCGCGGGAGGCGCCGGCGATCGCGAAGAACGGTACGTAGGCGATGTCCCGCTCCGCGCAGAACTTGATGATCGCGTCCTCGTCGCGGCGCATGTCGATCGCGTAGCTGTTCTGCACGCAGACAACCGGCGCGATCGCGAGCGCCTCCTCGACGTGGTCGGCGCGGACGTTCGACACTCCGAGCTGACGGATCAGCCCGGCGTCGCGCAGGTCCGCGAGCGCGCCGAAGCGGTCGGCGATCGAGTCCGCGCCAGGCTTCTTGACGATGCGCAGGTTGACCACGTCGAGGTAGTCGAGGCTGAGCTGCCGCAGGTTCATCTCCACCTGGGTGCGCAGCTCGGCCGCGGTCACCGCCTGGTAGAAACCCCGCTCGGGATCGTCGCCCGGTCCGACCTTGGTGGTGATGACCAGACCGTCCGGGTACGGCGCCAACGCCTCGCGGATCAGCTCGTTGGCGTACCGCGCCGGCCCTCTGCCGACGCCCAGTGTCCCGCCTGGCGACGCGTAGAACGCCGCCGTGTCGATGTGATTGACGCCGAGCTCCACCGCGCGACGCAGTACCCGGATCGCCACCGAGCGGTCCGGATTCGCGGTGAGGCGCATCGCGCCGAAACCCATCCGGTTGACGGTGACGTCGCCCAGTGCCCAGGTGCCGGCGGCGGCTGCAGTGAGTTCGGTGCTCATTCCTCGATCGCTCCTCGGACGTTGCGCAGGTGCTGGCGGAAGGTGAGGGAAGGGTCGGCCACCCGCCGATCACGGATCCTCTCTCGGCAGGTGCCTAACGACAGGAAGTAGTCCACCACGCCCGCCTGGCTCCAGCGTGCACGCCTCACCCCCAGCGTCCGCGAGCCGGCTACCTCCTGTCGTTAAGGCCCCAAGAAGGCCAAGATCTCCGGCAGCGGTGGCGCGGTGGTGGTGTCGACGGTGAGGGCCGGGACCGGCAGATCGACCGATTGGAAGGCGTTGTGGGTTCGCAGCCGGGCCTCGGCGCTGATCTGTGCGTCCTCGTGGGCGGCCCGGCGGGAGTCGGTCGTGGTCCGGGCATTGATCCTGGCCAGCGCGATCTCGGCTGGGACCGTGCAGTGCAGGATGCGGACGTCGGCACGACCGAGCAGAGGGGTCAGGCCTGGGTTCCACAGCCGGTCCTGGAACGCCGCCTCGGCGACGACCGTCGTACCGCGGCCGACCAGCAGACCGATCACGTCGAAGAACGTGGACAGCGTCCGCATGGTCAGCGGATCGCCCGGCCCGGGCACGAACCCGGGGGTCGCGTGCACCATGCCTTCCTTGATCTCGTCCCGGCAGATCGCCGGGCACCCGATCGCGGCCGCGACCCGGTGCGCCAGGGTCGTCTTCCCGGTCCCGGGCGGACCACTCACCACAACCAGCATCGGTTTCGACTGCACCGCCGCACCCTAGCGAGCCCCGGCCCGCGATCTCCAGCGAACGTAAAGCGCGCGTTCAGGAACTGTCGGTGGTGCCGGTCAGCGTCGTGTCCGGATCTGGCCGGACTGCCCGCGGGACGGAGGTGACAGTGGACCGATGACGACGTATTCGGCCGTGCGACGCCTGGCCGTTCGACGGTGAAGCCGAAAGCCGACGACCGTGGCGCTCGCTGGCCGCCGTTCATCGGATGGTCAGCGCTTCGTAGGTGCCGCTCGAGAGCAGTTCCTTCGCCGCCGCCGTCGCCAACCCGTAGGCGGCAGTGGTGATGGCCGGGCCGACGCTGATTCGCGTGACTCCTAGGGCGGTGAGTTCGGCGACCGTGGGGGCGCCTGGCCCGACCATCACGTTGAGGGGGAGTGGTGACTCCCTGACGAGCTGGGCGATGGCCGATGCGTCGACGACACCTGGCACGAACAGTACGTCCGCGCCGGCCTCGACGTATGCCTTGGCTCGTTCGATCGTGCCGGAGCCGTCGCCGAACAGGTACGTGTCGGTACGGGCGTTGATCACCAGATCGATGCCCGCGGCAACCGCTGCTGTGCGCGCCGCGGCGATCCTGGCGACGTGGACGGCGGGATCATCGAGTACGCGGCCCGTGCTGTCCTCGAGGTTGATGCCGACGGCGCCGGCTTCGAGAACGGCCGCGACCGTTGCCGCCACGTCGTCGTACCCGGACTCGATGTCCGCGGTGACCGGGACCGACACGGCCGAGCAGATCGCGCGGAGTGCCGCGATCGCCGTCGTACGGTTGAGACCGCCGGCGTCTTCGACCCCGGCGGCCCAGGAGACGCCCGCGCTCGTCGTCGCGATCGCTGCGGCGCCGGCCGCCTGGATCGCTCGCGCTGAGCCGGCGTCCCATGCGTTCGGCAGGACCAGCGGCGGCTCCGCGTGCAGCGTGCGCAGCCGCCGGGCCAGGTCGGCCTGCGTGGTCACAGGCTCACCAGCAGTTCGTGGTCGAGCGCCTCGGCCGCGGCTTGGTTGCCGTCCTTCAACTTGAGCGGAAACACCTTTGCCAGCACTTGATTCCTCCTGAGGTCTGTCTTCAGCCCCTCAAGATTCGCCCGCGGCACCGCCCCGGGTCTGGCCATATTCGGCCATCTCCATCTGTCTCACAATGCAGGACAATCTGTCTCAGAAAACAAGACCTGAGCTAGCGTTGGGGTTGTTGGCGAGGGCAAAGGAGCCTGGGATGAACAACGTGTACACGCACGGCCACCACGAGTCGGTACTGCGCTCACACAGCTGGCGCACCGCGGAGAACTCGGCCGGCTATCTGCTTCCCCACCTCCGGCCCGGCATGTCGCTGCTCGACGTCGGAGCGGGTCCCGGGCACCATCACCGCCGACCTGGCCCGGCTGGTCGAGCCCGGCCGGACCACCGCGCTGGAAGCGTCCGAAGCGGCGCTCGACATCACCAGAGCGACCTTCGCCAAGCTCGACGTACAGGTCGGGTTCGCGGTCGGCGACGTACACGCTCTCGATCTTCCGGACGACACGTACGACGTCGTCCACGCGCACCAGGTCCTGCAGCATGTCGCGGATCCTGTGCAGGCGCTGAGGGAGATGCGGCGGGTCTGCAAGCCGGGTGGGATCGTCGCCGTCCGGGACTCCGACTACCACGGCTTCGTCTGGTATCCGGAGCTTCCCGAGCTGGACGAGTGGATGGCGCTCTACCAGCGGATGGCCCGCGCGAACGGCGGCGAACCGGACGCCGGCCGGCGACTGCTGTCCTGGGCGCTGGCGGCCGGCTTCGAGCAGGTCGACGCGACCGCGTCGACCTGGACCTTCGCCAACCCGGACGATCGCGCCTTCTGGGGCGGCATGTGGGCGGACCGCATCCTGAAGTCGGCGCTCGCCGACCAGGCCCGCGCGGACGGCGTCCCCGAGGTGACGCTCAGCGCAATCTCGAAGGCTTGGCAGTCCTGGGCGGCCCGCCCCGACGGCTGGATCTCCATCCTGCACGCCGAACTGATCTGCATGGCGTGACCGCCAGGCAATCACAATTGCCGCGATGCCACTCCGGCCCGGCGCTCGGTTGTGATGGCCTGGAGATGCCAAGGATCAGGAACGCTGCCGCGAGATCTCGTACAGGACCGCCGTTGCCGCGTTGGCCGCGTTCAGTGAGCTGGCCGACCCGGTGATCGGGATCCGCACCAACTGATCGGCGGCCTCTTTCCAGGCCGCACTCAGCCCGCTCGTCTCGTTCCCGATCAGCACCAAGGCCGGCTGGGTGAAGTCGAAGTCGAACACGTCGACCGACCCGTGCTCATCAGTACCCACGACAACGATCGGAACGGCTGCCCGCCGTACCCAGTCGAGCACCTCACGATGAGACGGCACGCGTACGGCGGGAAGCGCGAACAGCGACCCGGTCGTCGCCCGCACCGCCTTCGGATCGTAGACGTCGGCCGCATGCCCGGTGACGATCACGCCATCAGCACCGAATGCATCCGCGGACCGGATGATCGACCCGATGTTCCCCGGCCCGGTCGGCCGGTCGAACACCACCCCGAGAAACTCCGGTCCGACGGAGATGCGGCGCAGGTCGTCCGGCGGCAACTCCAGCACGGCGATGAGCTCGGGCGCCGTCTCGTCCTTCTCGCCGAGCTCGGCCAGCAACTCGGGTGCCATCGCGATCCGCTCCACGGCCGGCAACCGCTGCAGCAGGTCCTGAGCCCACCGCGACAGCGGCCGGGACGCATCGGTGATGACCGTCCGCACCGGCCATCCGTTGTCCACGGCAAGCGAAATCGGCCGGACCCCCTGGACCAGGAACTCGCCGGCCCGCTGCCGCTTGGTCCGGTTGGTCAGGCTGGCCTGCCATACCTGGAACCGGGCGTTCCGGGTCGAGATCCGCTGCACGTCCCCACCCTAGTGCGGCCGCCGCCGTCTTCGGCGCCGCCTGAACCCGACGAACCCCCAGAGGATCAGCGCCGGCAGCCAGAGCACCACCAACCACGGCAGACGCCACCAGTAGGAGCCGCCGTCCAGCTCCGGCTGCTCGTCAGCCACCAGCGGTCGCGCCGACGCGGACCAGGCCAGGAACGCATCCCCGATCGGCACGGCGCCGAACAGGTACCGCTTCGTCTTCAGGCCGGTGAACGGGAGCCCGAGCAGGTCGCCTTCCCGAGCGAGCTGGTCCGCCAGCGGATCGTGCTGGACCCGGGCCGCGCCCGATCGTGACCACGCTCGCGGACAGGCTCATCCCGAGGATCAGCGGCCCGGAGTCGGCATCGCCCTTGCCGCCCACACCTTTCGGATACTCCCGTACGCCGACCCCGGTGACGAACTGTCCCGGAAGATCTCGTACTGCGCCCGCGCGAACGCCGGATCGATGTCCACCAGGAAGTGCTGGGCGAGGGCTTGCGACGACCCCCGCGCGCCGATCGTCGCCGGCGCGACCTGGTGCGGCAGCAATCCGGTCGCCGGATCCAGCTTGGTCTTCACCGCCGCCACCCAGTTCGTCGCGATCCGGCCGAACCGCGGTGCCACCACTTCGTCGTACAGGCGCAGCGACGCGATCGCGACGACCGAGTCGACCGGCCAGGCCTGGCCTCGATACGACGCTAGATACGGGAGTCTTCGCGGTCCGGAACGCGGTGGCGATCTCGACCGACTCGCTGGTGAACGCGTCGATCTCGGCCGCGTCGGACTGCTTGAGGGCGACCAGTCCGCCCCGCAGCCAGTTCGTCCAGCCCGCGTAGAAGACGCCGTACTGCGGCCGGAGCGAGGCGTCGAAGGGCGCCGTCGCATCGGCGGACTGCAGCCGGTCGAGCGCCCACCGCACCTCGGCGGCCGCGTCGACGGACCGGTCGGGATCGGCGAGCCCGACCTGGACCCAGGTCAGTCCGTAGAGCGCGTTGAGGAAGAAGTACCCCTCCGGGTACTGCTTCTGGGCGGCGTGGTCCGCGCCGCCCTCGATCTCGGCGCGCAGGAACGCCAACTGTTTGACCACGCCGCCGGTGGGATCGGCCCGGGGAAGGACCAGGCGTGCGGTGCCCACCCCCGCCACGATCGTGGCGATCACCGCTACGCCGATCAGGAGCTTGCGCAGCACTTGAGTCAACCTAGTCAGTACGGGCAACAAAAGGCAGACCTACGGGCGACCATCCGGTGTCACGTACCGAGTGTCGACTCCCGGGTGACCAAGCGGGTCGGGCAGCTCCATCAGTCCGGGGTGCGGTGAGCCGGCGATCGCGTCCAGCAGGAGATTGGCGGTACGGCGGCCGAGTTCCTCGAGCTCGAGGTCGACGGTGGTGAGCGGTGGCCGGCTCGCCAGGGCCATCACCGGCCAGTTGTCGTAGCCGGTGACCGCGATGTCGTCGGGCACGGACCGGCCGAGCTCGCGCAGCCGATCGCAGACGCCGCGCGCGATCTGGTCGCTGCCGCAGGAGATCGCGTCGAGATCGGGCGTCGTGCGCAGCAGTACGTCGACCGCGTGCCGACCCCAGCGCTCACTCCACTCGCCGTGCATCGGCTCACCGGCCAAGCGCGTCGCCGGCCGTCTCGACGGTCGCCGCAGCGCGGGCAGATGCGCTGCTGATGGGTCGCGGGTCCGGTGACATGGGCGATTCGCCGGCGACCGAGGCTGAGCAGATGCCGCACCGTCGAGGCCGCGCCGCCGTGATCGTCCACGATCACCGAGGTGTCGGCCGGATCGGTCGACGGGCTGAAGGCGTAGACCACCGGAATCGGTACGTCGATCGGCGCGCGCGGCTCGGTCCGTCGACCGGTGACGATGATCCCGTCGACCCGCCGCGACACCAGCGACCGCAGGTAGTGCTGCTCGCGCAGCGGATCGTCCCGGGTGTCGCACAGCACGAGCGCCATCTCGCCCGCGCTCAGCGCGTCCTCGGCGCCGAGCATGATCGGGATGCTGAACCGCCCGGAGCTGTCGGTGGTGATCAGCCCGACCGTGAAGCTGCGCCCGGACGACAGCGCCCGGCCCCGGCTGTCCGGGGTGAACCCGAGCTGCTCCGCGGCGCGCCGTACCCGCTCTCTGGTCTCCTCGCGGAGCTGGCCGGTGTCGTTCAGCGCCTTCGACGCCGTACTCGTGGAGACGCCCGCCAGCGCGGCCACGTCGGTGATGCGCGGCAGCGCGGGCCCCGTCGACGCCATCCGGCCCCTCCCTCACAACCTTTCCGGAACTTTCCGCAGACACTACCTCACCGCGACCGTCTGGTCCGGATCTTGCCAGCTCCGAGGGGTTGACCAGATCCACCAACCTCTCTAACTTCGTCTAGGAAAACGTGTTCTGGATTTTCCGTCTTCCCCAGGAGTCACGCCCTATGAGCGCAAACCCGGAAGCAGTCACCACCTCCCGCAGCCCGGCCGCCACGACCGCCGGGCAGCTGGCAACCGCTCGGACTCGGCCAGGCGAAGATCACCGGCGGCTTCTGGGCGCCGCGTCAGACCCGCAACGGCGAGCAGCGCGATCCCGAGCGGTCAGGACCAGCTGGAGGCGGCCGGCAACCTGCAGAACCTGCGGCTCGCAGCCGGCATCGGCGAGGGCGAGGCGATCGGGCCGGTCTTCGCCGACTCCGACGTCTACAAGTGGCTCGAGGCCGCCGCCTGGGAGTACGGGCGGAACCCGAACGACGACCTGCTCAAGCGCAGCGCGAGCTGACCGCGATCGGTCGCCGCCGCCCAGCGCGAGGACGGCTACCTCGACTCGGTCGTCCAGCTCCGGTACGGCGACGAGGGCCGCTACCAGCAACTCGTCTGGAGCCACGAGCACTACTGCGCCGGTCACCTGATCCAGGCGGCCGTCGCGCAGGTCCGCTGCACCGGCGACCGTGCACTGCTCGACGTCGCGATCAAGCTGGCCGACCACCTGGTCGCGACCTTCGGCGACGGGCAAGACCGTCGACGTCGACGGTCACCCGGTGATCGAGATGGCCCTGGTCGAGCTGTATCGAGAAACCGGTACGACGGCCTACCTCGACCTGGCCAAGTGGTTCGTCGACGCCCGCGGCCACGGCATCATCACGAACCACGGTCACGAGCCGACGTACTTCTCCGACCGCGTCCCGGTCCGCGAAGCAACCACGGTCGAGGGTCACGCGGTCCGCGCCGTCTACCTCGCCGCCGGGGCGACCGACGTCGCGCTCGAGACCGGCGACACCGACCTGCTCGATGCGTTGAAGACGGCAGTTCGAGCACATGTGGTCGACGAAGACCTACATCACCGGCGGTCTGGGCGCGCGCTGGGAGGGCGAGGCCTTCGGCGACGAGTACGAGCTGCCCGCGGACCGTGCGTACGCCGAGACCTGTGCGGCGATCGGCGGGATCCAGTGGGCCTGGCGGATGCTCCTCGCGACCGGCGACGCGTCGTACGGCGATGCCGTCGAGCGAATGCTCTACAACGGCTTCCTGGCCGGTGTCTCGCTGAAGGGGACCGAATACTTCTACGTCAACCCGCTGCAACTGCGCGGTGGCGCGCACGCGGACAACGGCCGCAGCCCGGCGCACGGCCGGCGCGGCTGGTTCGACTGCGCCTGCTGCCCGCCGAACATCATGCGCACGCTGGCCAGCCTCGACGGCTACCTCGCGACCACCGGCGACGAAGGCATTCAGCTGCATCAGTACGCCGCCGGCGTCGTCGCGAGCGGGAACGTCGAGCTGAAGGTCGAGACCGACTATCCGTGGGAGGGCGCGGTCCGGATCACCGTCCAGCGGACGACGGGTGAGCCGTGGGCACTGGAGCTGCGCATCCCGGGCTGGGCCGAGGGTGCGACGCTCAACGGCAAGCCGGTCGCGGCCGGCGCCTATGCGCGGATCGAGCAGACGTGGTCGGTCGGCGACGTGATCGACCTGCAGTTGCCGATGGCAACGCGTGTCGTGGGCGCCGACCCGCGGATCGACGCCGTGCGCGGATGTGTCGCACTGGAACGCGGGCCGCTCGTCTATGCGGTCGAGCAGACCGATCAGCAGGCGAACGTCGACGATCTCCACCTGTTGCCTGAGGCATCAGTTGCCGCGAGCCACGATGACGGTCTGCTCGACGGTGTGACGGTACTCAAGACACGAGGTCGGATCGGCACCGGGCACCGGGCTGGGTGGTCCTTCACGCCCGAGGCCGCGGACGGTATCGGTGACGAGGTGGACGTGGTCGCGGTGCCGTACTACGCCTGGGCCAACCGCGAGCTCGGCGCCATGCGCGTCTGGCTGCCCAAGGCCTGACCATGCTCACCCGGCGAAAGTTACTCGGGCTGACTGCGGCGGTCAGAGCCTGGGCCGGACCTCGTGGCCGGGGTCTGCGGCGGCGTGGGCCTCGGCGGCCTCGGCGGCACAGGTCCATCAGTTCCGGCTCGTTCTTGACCTGCTGCCTGGCCTTCGGGCCGAGGTCGATGATGTGGTCGCGGGCTTCGATCAGCCGCCGGAAGATCCGCTCGCGCTCGACCGGGTCGTCGGTGTATTCGGCGTCCAGGTAGGCGGTCGCGTCGCGGCGGATGTTGCGCCATCGCGGTCTGGGTGCGGCCGCGGGTGCTGAACAGCGAGGCGAGCACCGTGATCACCAGCACGACGAGGATGACGACCAGCGACAGGCCGGTGCTGATCTCGACCACGTCGACGTGTTCGCCGCCGTTGATGAACGGCAGGTTGTTCTCGTGCAGCGCGTGCAGGATCAGCTTGGCGCCGATGAACGCCAGGATCGCGGCCAGCCCGTAGGACAGGTAGATCAGCCGGTCGAGCAGCCCGTCGAGCAGGAAGTACAGCTGGCGGAGGCCGAGCAGGCTGAAGGCGGTCGCGGTGAACACGACGAAGACGTTCTGGGTCAGGCCGAAGATCGCCGGGATCGAGTCCAGCGCGAACATCAGGTCGGTGCCGCCGATCGCGACCATCACCAGCAGCATCGGCGTCATCACCCGGCGGCCGTCGATCATGGTGAACAGCCGGTCGCCGTCGTAGTCGTCGGTGGTGCGGAACAGCCGCCGGCTGAGCCGGACCACGACGTTCTGCGCCGAGTGCGACTCCTCGGTCTCCGGTTTGAGCATGTTGCCGGCGGTCAGCAGCAGGGCCAGCCCGAACAGGTAGAACACCCAGGCGAACGTGTTCAGCAGCGCCGAGCCGAGGAAGATGAACCCGGTCCGGGCGATCAGCGAGAAGACGATGCCGAACAGCAGCACCTTCTGCTGGTTCTCCCGCGGCACCCGGAAGCTGGTCATGATGATCAGGAAGACGAACAGGTTGTCGACCGACAACGCCTTCTCGGTGATGTACCCGGCGAAGTACTCCGAGCCCATCGCCGTGCCGCCGAAGATCAAGCGTGCCGAGGCCGAACAGCAGCGCGATCCCGACGTACACGCTGGACCAGATGGCGGCCTCCCGCAGCGTCGGGACGTGCGCCGACCGGACGTGGAAGAAGTAGTCGAAGAGCGAGCAGGCGCGAGGATCGCCGCGCACGGTCAGGGTCCAGACCAGCGGGGACACGGTCATCGTCTCGGTCTCCGATCAGGCGACCAGCGGCTGCGCGAGGTCTCCCAAGCTCCCGCCGCTAGCCAACCATGTGCCCGGTCCGCCCCCTGTCGCCGAACGATCCCGTGCCAGCAGCCGCGAGCTGCTGCCGGTGCAGTTGCCCGAATAGGCAATATTTGCACTTTGGGCAATGTTTGCTACGGTCGCGCGCATGGAGACGGCAGGGCTGCGGGAGCGGAAGAAGCAGGAGACCCGGATCGCGCTGAGCTGGGCGGCGGTCCGGCTCGCGGTCGAGCGGGGTCTGGACAACGTGCGGGTCGAGGACATCGCCGCCGAGGCCGGGGTCTCGCTGCGGACCTTCCGGAACTACTTCTCCAACAAGGCCGAGGCGATCGCGCCCAGGCATGTCGACCGCATCGCTGCGGATCGCCGAGGAGTTGCGCGCGCGGCCGGCCGACGAGCCGCTCGGGACGCGATCCGGACCGCGATCGAGACGCAGTTCGCGCTCGGCCAAGAGGGATCAGGCGGGACCGAGCCGCCGGACGAGCAATGGCTGGCCGGGATCCGGCTGATGGTGACCGAGCCCGCGTTGCAAGGCGAGATCGCCCGGGCGACGCCGTCGCCGAGCAGGAGTTGGCCGCCGCGATCGCCGACCGGACGGGAACCGACGGGATGTATCCGCAGCTGGTCGCCGCGGTGCTCGGCGCCGCCACGGCGGTCGCGAGCGGTGAATGGCTGCGCGCGGATCCACCTGATGCCATGGCCGACCTGCTGATCGGAGGCGCTCGACCAGTTCGCCGCCGGCCTCCCCGTACCCGGCCTAGAACCCACACACCCGCAGACAGACCCTGGCGCCGCCGGGGTGCTGTCAGTCACGCCCAATTCCACTGAAGGGACCACGTGTCATGGCTGCCGATGTCGTCATCGCCGGGTGCCGGACCGAACGGGTTGATGCTCGCCTGCGAGCTGACGGCTGGCCGGCGTCCGCCCGATCGTGCTGGAGCGGTTGCCGCAGCGCCAGCGAAGAGCCACGCGCCAACGGTCTGGTCGGTCAGGTCGTCCGCATGCTCGACCGCCGTGGTCTGTACGAGCGCCTCAGCGGTCACCCCGGGCCGGCCGGAACCTGTACCTGGCTTCATGTTTTCGGCGTTCTGCCGCTCGAACCTCGCCCCGCTCGAACAGAACCCCGCTGTATCTGCTGCCGGTGCCGCAGCGCCGGATCGAGGAGGTGCTGCAGGAGCGCGCTCTCGAACTCGGCGTCGAGATCCGCCGCGGCCACGAGCTGACCGGACTGTCGCAGGACGCCGACGCCGTGACCATCGAGATCTCCGGCCCGGACGGCCCGTACGAGCTGCGAGCCCGCTATCTCGTCGGCGCGGACGGCGGCCGCAGCCTGACCCGCAAGCTCGCCGGTATCGACTTCCCCGGCGTCACCAACGACAAGATGGTCTCCCGTACTGCGAACGTGCCGGTGCCGGCCGAGTACGGTCGATCCGGCCACCGGCGCGCTGTCGGTCCCCGGGTACGGGTCATCCCTGGCCGTGATGCATCACCGGACCGAGCGCGGCCTGTTCGTGTTCGCGCCGGTTCCCGGGTCGCCCGCCGGTGGTCAGCACCGGCGAGTGGGACGTTCCGCCCGACGGTGCCGATGACGTTCGCGGACGATCTGCAGGAGAGCGTTCGACCGGGTGCTCGGCGTCGAGCTGCCGCTGACCCCGCCGGAAGGTGACGGGCCGCACCTGCTGCGCCGGGTCGCCGGCGGCAACAGCCGGTTGGCCGACCGGTTCCGGGATCCGGCCGGGTGCTGCTGGTCGGCGATGCCGCGCACGTGCACTCGGCGATCGGTGGACCGGGTCTGAATCTCGGTCTGCAGGACACGGTCAACCTGGGCTGGAAGCTCGCCGCCGAGAGTCCAGGGCTGGGCGCCGGACGGTCTGCTCGACAGCTACGAGTCCGAACGCCGGCCGGTCGGGCAGCGGGTCGTCATGCAGACCCAGGCCCAGTCCGCGCTGATCGCCCCGGGCAACGACGTCACCGGCTCTGCGGGAGCTGTTCGCGTGAGCTGCTCGACCGAGCCCCGGAACGTGCAGCACATCGCGGACCTGATCGTCCGGCGCCGACGTCCGCTACCACGATGGCCCGCATCCGCTGGTCGGCCGGTGGGCGCCTGAGTCTTCACTGGTCGGCCCGACGCGGCTCGCCGAGCTGACCGCGGCCGGGTCGTCCGCTGCTGCTCGACCTGATCGACGGATGCGCCGTTCGCCGGGCAAGGTCGAGTCGTCGGACCGGATCGAGGTCGTCGCCGCCGCCCGGTGACGGTAGCCGATCGCCTTGCTGATCAGGCCGGACGGGTACGTCGCCTGGGCCGCGGAACACGATGGTGTCGCGGAGCACGACGGCCTGCAGGAGGCATTGGCCCGATGGTTCGGCGTACGCTCAGGAACGGCCCTTGACCAGGGCCACGAGGTAGCGGCAAGGAGTCGTCGTCGGGTTGTGGAAGGTGGTCGGCCGACGGTGGGCCGAGCTGGAGGCAGTCGCCGGTGTGCAGGTCGTGGACGACGGGCCCTCGTGGAAGCGGAGGTGTCCGTCGAGGATCCAGAGTTGCTGGTACTTGAAGATGTAGGCGTCGGCCGGGTACGAGACCGAGGCGCCGGGCGGGAGTTCGACCTCGACCAGTTCGAGCGGGCCGTCGGTGACCGGTGAGACGGCGCGCCGCCGGTAGCCGGTGGCCGGGTCCGTCCAGACCGGCTGGTCGGCGGCCCGCCGGAGGAGTTCGCCGGTGTTCTCGGCGCGGGCGACCAGTTCCGACAGGGTCATGCCGAGCGCGCCGGAAAGCCGGCCGAGCAGTACGGCGGTCGGCTGGGCCTCGCCGCGCTCGATCTTGCCGATCATCGCGCGGGACACCCCGGAACGCTCGGCCAGCGCGTTCACCGACAGATCCTGCGCGACCCGGGCGGCCTGCACGGTCGCGGCGAGTGAGGCGGAGAGCTGATCCAACATGCTTGCCACTATAGCGGCAGTTATGGCTACTATCGTGACATGCCAAAGATCAGAGACGCCTCGGACGCTCGACGCCGAGGCTTGCGCGGCGATCTACGCGCCCTATGTCACCGGTACGGCGATCACCTTCGAGATCGAGCCGCCGACGGCCGCGGAGATGGCTTCGCGGATCGCGACCGCGCAGGCGACCCACGCCTGGATGGTGCTGGAGGACGACGGCCGCGTGGTCGGGTACGCGTATGGCGGTCCGATGAAGCCGCGAGCGGCGTACCGCTGGTCCTGCGAGGTGAGCGTCTACCTCGAGGTCGGCCGGCGCCGGACCGGTGGCGGGCGAGCGCTCTACGAGGCGCTCTTCGAGCGGCTGACCGAGCGTGGCTTCCGGACGGCGGTCGCCGGGATGACGCTGCCGAACGACGCCAGCGTCGGCCTGCACGCGGCCTGGGCTTCGAACCGATCGGGACCTATCGGCAGCATCGGCTGGAAGCTCGACGCCTGGCACGACGTCGCACTGGCGCCAGCGTCCCCTCGCCGTACTGCCGGATCCGCCCGAGGAGACCCACTAGGTCATCGGTGGGCTGACGGTGAGCGTGACCCTGCCGGAGGCTGACCTTGCCGGCGGGTGAGGATGGTGGGGTGAGTGACAACCGCCTGACCGTTCGCCGTGCGGTCGAAACCGACGACGCGGCCCTGCTCGAGATCGACCAGACCGCCTGGGACGCGTCGACCGGATTCCCGTCGTACCAGGAGATCATCAAGGACAGCTTCTTCGCCCGGAGCGGCCCGGAGGCGCACCTCGTCGCCGAGTACGACGGCGAGGTCGTCGGCTATCTCCGGCTCCAGGACAAGTACCCGTTCCCCGAAGGCGCCGGCGTCCTCACCATCAACGGCCTCGCCGTCGCCCTGTCCGCCCGCGGTCAAGGGGTGGCGAGCGCGTTGCTGGCCGCGGCCGCCGCGGAAGGCAGACTGCGCGACGCCCGCAAGATCAGCCTGCACGTCCACAGCACCAACACCGCAGCCCGCCGTCTGTACGAACGCCACGGCTACACCATCGAAGGCACGCACCCCAACGAGTTCCTGATCGAAGGCACCTTCATAGCCAGTGTCGACATGGCGAAAACCCTTTAGCGGCTGACGGTTGGTACCTACCGGGTGACACCATCCGGGAGTGAATACGTTTGTGGCGTCCGACGGCATCGAGCTGGCGTACCGGGTTCTGGGGGAGGGGGAGCCCGTGGTCTGTGTGCCTGGCGGCATGCTGGCCGGTGCGTATCTGGGGGATCTCGGCGGGCTGGCGGCGTACCGGCGGTTGGTGATGCTGGATCTGCGCGGGACCGGGGAGTCCGGCGGACCGGGGGATCCGGAGAACTGGCGGTGTGATCGGCAGGTCCCGGACCTGGAGGCGCTGCGGGAAGAGCTCGGGCTGGAGAAGATGACGCTGCTCGGGCACTCGGCCGGTGCCAGTCTGGTGACGCAGTACGCCGTGGAGCACCCGGAGCGGATCGCACGACTGGTGCTGGTGACGCCCAGCCCGTGGTCGGTGGGGATCGACATGACCATCGCGCGACGGCGGCGGATTCTCGAGTCCCGCAAGGATGAGCCGTGGTACCCGCAGGTGTCCGCCGCTTTCGAGGCGATCCAGACCGGCGCGGGGCAGGATTGGGATGCGCTCAAGCCGGGGTTCTACGGTCGCTGGGACGACGAGGCGAAGGCGCAGCAGGCGCTCGAGGACGAACTGGCCAACCTGGAGGCGCTGCAGATCTTCAACTCGGCCGACGCCTTCGACCCGCCCGCGACTCGGGCCGCCTTGGCGAAGATCGACGTACCGGTACTGGTGATCTCGGGTGCTCTCGACTGGGGTTCCGATCCGGAGGCCGGCGCGGAGTTCGCCGGGCTCTTCCCGAACGCAGAGCAGGTCGTGCTGCCAGGCGCCGCGCATCATCCATGGCTGGATGAGCGCGACGCCTTCGTGACAGCGGTGAGCAGGTTCCTCGCTGCTACGGGTTGAGGCCGTGGTCGCGGAGCCAGGGCTCCGGGTCGATCGGGGCGCCGCCGCCCGGGAGGACCTCGAAGTGGACGTGCGGGCCGGTGGTGTTGCCGGTCATGCCGATGGCGCCGACCTGGGTGCCGGCCTCGACGCTGTCGCCGACCGAGACGTCGAACTCGGACATGTGGCTGTATGAAGTGACCGTGCCGTCGGCGTGCCGGACCTTCACCTGGCGGCCGTAGGCGCCTTCGAAGTCGGCCTGGATGACCTTGCCGGCCATCACCGATCGCACCGGCGTACCCATCGGGGCGGCGAAGTCGAGGCCGGTGTGGTTGTGGGCCCAGCGGCCGCCGGCCTGGTTGAAGCGGGCGGTCAGGTGGTAGCCGGTGGTCGGCAGGACGATCTTCGGTGCGGCCTTGGCCTTGGCGATGGCGGCGGCCTTCGCGGCTGCCGCGGCTTCCTTGGCGGCTGCCTTCGCCGCGGCGAGCGCACGCGCCGACGCGGCGGCCTTCCGGGCGTTGGCCGCCTTGGCCGCGGCCAGAGCCAGGGCCCGGCGCTGCGTCAGTGTCGCGGTGGCGGCCAGCTTCGCGGCGCGCTGCTTCGCGACCGCGTCGGCCTGGGCCTTGCGGGTCGCCGCCAGGTCGGGCCGCGGCGCGTCCCGCGAGCCGAGGTCGCGCCGGTCGATCCGGGCCGCGGTCAGAGCGTCGGCCTGCGAGGGGTTCAGGCCGGTGCTCGTGGGGGCCGAAGGCCCGGACGCGGAGGACGAGAGTCCGACGGCGGTGGTGCCGGCCGCGGCCGCGATTGCGGCGGTCAGGCCGACCAGCTGCTTGCGGCGGTTGCCACTTCGGCGGGAGGAACGATGCTTGGCCGCCTGACGCGAAGCAGCCGGACGACGCGGTGCCGGCCGTTCTGCTTCCGGCACGTCATGGTGAGGGGGCACGACAAACCTTCCAGGGAGGGGCGCCGTCGTTGGAGGGGGTACGACGGCTCACCGACCATAACGAGCGGTCTGAGTGCCCTCAAACGCAGATTGCGAGCAGATGAACAAAATCGCACACGGACGGTGAGGACCTCCTGCCGCCGCGTACGCGCTCAGGCGGGAACCGGACTGGCGGGTAGTTGAATGCGGGCGTGACGCGGATCACTGGGCCGGTGGCGTCGAGCAGCCCCTCCGGGCCGGTATGAGCCGTCCACAAGATTCAGAGCCGGTCCGGTGACCTAGCCGTAGGTCGGGTGCTGGGGCCAGCCCGCCGGTGAGTCCTCCCAGGACTCCTGCCGGCCGTACGGCGCGTGGTCGAGGATGTTGTTGACGAACAACAGTCGGTCAGCACCGCGCCGGCCGGTCGAGTAGGTGCGGTAGACGTCGTCGCCGTCGCGGAGGAAGAGGTTGAGCAGGAAGCCGCCGCCCGCACCACAGTCGGCGGAGAACGTCGTACCGGCGGAGGACGCGAAGGGCACAGCCCAGTCCATCCGCTTCCAGTAGCCGGCCATCTGGTCGATCGGCATGTCCGACACCGTCGCCCAGGCGACCCCGCTCCGGGCCAGGCCATCGAGGTCGGTGATCTGCTTGGTGAAGTGCGTGCAGCCGGGACAGAAGTGGTCCGGGCCAGTGTGCATGAATTGGTAGAGCGCCAACTGCTGCTTGTCACCGAACAGTTCGAGCAGCGTCACCGGACCGTTCGTCGACGCGAACGTGTACTCCGGGAAGCGCACCATCGGCAGCCGCCGGCGCTGCGCCGCCAGTCGGTCCTGTGCGCGCGTGGCCTCCTTCTCGCCCACCAACAGCTCGGCCCGGGCCCGCTCCCATTCCTCGGCGGATACCACCGGGGGCAGTGCTTTCTCGTCAGCCATGTCAGGTCCTCTCCTGGGTCGTTTGAGAATATGACGAACCTGGACCCGCGTTCTCTACATCGAATGTGACCGACTTTCTGCCTGACGCAGACGACTCTGGGCCGGCGCCGGTACGGTGGGTAGGACTGGGCATGCGGATCGCGATTCTGGCCTGAAAATTGGTCAGAAGCACTCTCGGGAACCGGTATGCTTTCCGGGACGGACTGAGGGGTCTGCAAGGTGCGGCCGGCTCGATTTCACATCGGGACGGCGGACCGTGTAATCTCTCTCCTCGGCCCGCCCCTTTAGCTCAGTCGGCAGAGCGTCTCCATGGTAAGGAGAAGGTCTACGGTTCGATTCCGTAAAGGGGCTCTGAGCACGACGTCTCACCCGGTCCGCCGGGTGGGGTGACGGACTCTCCCGGCGGGGTAGCTCAGGTGGTTAGAGCACACGGCTCATAATCGTGGTGTCGCGGGTTCGACTCCCGCCCCCGCTACCCACCGACCCAGTACTACGAGAGTGCGCGAACCTGCGCAGTCCTGACAAGAAGAGGCAGCAGTGGCCAAGTCAACCGACATCCGCCCGAAGATCACGTTGGCGTGCACGGTGTGCAAGGAGCGCAACTACATCACCAAGAAGAACCGGCGTAACAACCCGGATCGTCTTGAGCTGAAGAAGTACTGCGCTCGCTGCAATGACCACACCGACCACCGCGAGACCCGCTGACCTCAGCTGCTTCGCGAGGGCCGCTTCGGACACCGAAGCGGCCCTTTCGCTGTGCCCGGATCAGACCGTGAGGATCGGGCGGCCGCCTTCGTAGGCGGTCCGACGCTCGTCACGCGGCGTCAGGCAGCAGGACCCGCAGACCGTGCCGGTGCCGACCTCGCTCGTGTAGTAGAGGCAGCAGGTGTTGCGGAGGTAGACGAGCTTGCCGCCGGCGGTCTCCACATCGCCCAGCCTTGCCAGGTCACCAGGAGCAGGCGCATACCTGGCCAGCGCCGTCACTGCCGTCACGATCAACCTTCCCCAGTCGGGTCTCCCGGAGAGTGGGTGGCGGCACTCCGGGTCTCAGTGTGCCAGTAGGGTTAGCGGATATGACGATCGACGCCACGATGGTCGGCCGGAGCTATACGGCCGCCGAGTCCTACCAGGTCGGCCGGGAGAAGATCCGTGAGTTCGCCGACGCGATCGGCGACCCGAACCCGGCGTACCGCGGTGATGACGCGATCGCACCGCCCACCTTCGCGTTCGTGCTCGGCAGCCGCGCGCTGGAGCAGTTGCTGACCGACGAGGAGCTCGGTCTGCGGCTGGATCGGATCGTGCACGGCGCGCAGAAGTTCAGCTACACGCGCCCGATCAAGGCCGGCGACGACATCGCCGCGACCGCCACCATCACCACCGTGCGCAAGGCCGGTGACGTCGAGGTGATCATGTACGAGACCGCCCTGACCACCGTCGACGGCGAACCGATCGCCACCTCGACCTCCACGATCTCGCACAACCGGGCGGCAGCATGAAGAAGGCCGAGGTCGGCACCGAGCTCCCGCCGCTGACCGTCACCCTCCGGCGTGACGACCTGGTCCGGTACGCCGGTGCCAGCGGGGACTTCAACCCGATCCACTGGAGCGACCGGATGGCCGCCGCGCTCGGGCTGCCCGGTGTGATCGCGCACGGCATGCTCACGATGGCCTCCGCGGTCCGCGTGGTCACCGACTGGCTCGACGACCCGGCCGACCTGGTGGAGTACGGCGTACGGTTCACCAAGCCGGTCGTCGTACCGGATGACGACAAGGGCGCGAGCGTCACGTTCTCGGCCAAGGTCGACAAGGTCACCGACGGGCTGGCCGAGATCGACATCACCGCCATCGCCGGCGAGGAGAAGGTGCTCGGCCGGGCCAGGGCGGTCGTGCGCGTCCAGTGAGAACCCACGTGCCCCTGGCTGACTTCACCACCCTGCGGATCGGCGGGTTGGCCGACAAGCTCGTCGAGGTCAGCACCGAGGACGACCTGATCACCGCGGTCCGCGACGCCGACGCCGCCGGGGAACCGGTGCTGCTGCTGTCCGGCGGGAGCAACGTGGTGATCGGCGACGACGGTTTCCGCGGCACCGTGATCAAGATCGAGACGCGCGGCATCCGCGTGGACGCGGACATGTGCTCCGGGGCAATGGTCCACATCTCCGCGGGCGAGGACTGGGACGCGGTGGTCCAGCGCGCGATCGCCGAGGAGTGGAGCGGCCTCGAGTCGATGTCCGGCATCCCGGGCCTGACCGGATCCACCCCGGTGCAGAACGTCGGCGCCTACGGTCACGAGGTCGCCGAGACGATCGCGTCGGTCCGGGTGTGGGACCGGGTCGACAACGAGGTCCACACGATCTTCGCCGCCGACTGCGGATTCACCTACCGGAGCTCGCGCTTCAAGGCCGACCCGTCGCGGTACGTCGTACTCGAGGTCACCTTCCAGTTGAAGCTCGGCGACCTGTCCGCACCGATCGGGTACGCCGAACTCGCGCGGGTACTGGATGTCGAACCAGGGTCGCGCGCCCCGATGGCCGACGTGCGCGAGGCCGTCCTCGGCCTGCGGCGCAGCAAGGGAATGGTCCTGGACCCGGCCGACCACGACACGTGGAGCGCCGGATCCTTCTTCACCAACCCGATCCTCGACACCCCCGCCGAGGTCCCGGCCGGCGCGCCCCAATGGCCCCAGCCCGACGGTCGCGTCAAAACCAGCGCCGCCTGGCTGATCGAGCACGCGGGCGTCTCCAAGGGCTTCACCATCGGCGCCGCCGCCGTCTCCACCAAGCACACCCTCGCTCTGACCAACCGCGGCACCGCCACCGCCAAGGAACTCCTCTCCCTGGCCGCCCACGTGCGCACCCAGGTCCACCAGGCCTTCAACATCACCCTGGTCAACGAACCAGTCCTGGTGAACTGCACCCTCTGACTGGCGGCGTACCGAACAACGGGTAGTGGTAGCGGTTCAGGCGGAACCGCGACCGTCGGCGCGCGTGCTCGGGGGAGTTCAGCGGCACCACCTCCCGTCCGTCGGTACCTGTGGATAACCCTGACGGGGAATCGGCGCGGGCAGGCAGGATGCTCGGATGGCGTCCGTCGTGGAGGTGCTGGCCCGGCTCGGAGGCTGGGCCACGTTCGCCGACTTGGTGAACGTGACGTCCCGGCGCTCGCTGGCGGCGGCTGTCCGGCGAGGCGACGTCGAACGGCTCGCCCGCGGGATCTACGGTCTCCCGGGACTCGCGACGGATGTGGCGACGGCTATCGCCTACGACGGAGTCCTATCGCACACGAGTGCGGCAGTCCCGTGGCGGTTGCCGCTCCTGGTTCTTCCGGAGAAGCCGCACATCACCCTGCCGACGAACAGAAACGTGAAGCCTGGTCCGCCCGCGGTCTTGCACTGGGCTGCACTTCCGACGACTGATCTGCGAGAGCGTCGGACCTCTCTGGTGCGGACGGTCCTGGACTGTGCCCGCGTTCTCCCGTTCGGGGAGGCGCTGGCAGTAGCGGACGCTGCGCTCGCGACCGGCCGGGTGACTGAGGACGAACTGGTAGCAACCACCGCGGCGATGCGCGGGCCGGGTCGACCGAACGCGATCCGGGTCGCGGCCGCGGCCACCGGACGCTCCGAGAGCTTCCTCGAGTCGATGTTGCGGGCCCTGCTGGTGATGGCCGGCATCGAGGGATTCGAACCGCAGGTGCTGGTGGAGACCGGCGGTGCCCGTGCGCGGGTGGATCTCGGTCATCGGCGGGCCCGGCTCGCTCTGGAGGCCGAAGGGTACGAGTTTCACGGCTCGGCCGCGAAGTTCGCCGCCGACTGTCGCCGGTACGACGAACTGGTCGCGGCTGGGTGGCTCGTTCTTCGGTTCACCTACCAGCAGGTGATCGGCGATCCCCAGTGGGTGGTGGCGACGGTCGAGAATGCGATCGCGCAGCGGATCGGCGTACCGAAGAACGGGTAGTGGTGCCCGATTGACGACCCGGCCCGGTGGGGGCTGGCCGGGGATGCCGGTGCGCGGACGACCACCTCCCGTTCGTCCGTACACTGAAAAAGTTTTGCAACAGGGGTAGTCAGGTGCAGCCCGGATCGCTAATCTTTTGCACAATCTGATGGGAGGTGGGTTGTGAGGCGTAAAAGATTTTCGCGGCGGGAGGTGCTCGCCGGGCTTGGCGCGGCGGCTGCGGCGGCGGTGGTGCCGGGGTGCTCGGGTGGGGGAGCGCGGTCCGGTGTGCTGCAGGTGTGGGGCGGGGTGCCGGCGGCATCCGGGCCGGCGAACGTGGTCAAGGCGTTCGAGCAGCGGTTCCCGCAGTACAAGGTGAACTACACCCGGTTCGTGAACGATGACCGTGGCAACCTCAAGCTGGACACCGCGCTACAGGGCGGCGCTCGACATCGACGTGTACTTCACCTACTACGCAGGCCTCGATGGCGCTGCGGGCCGGGTCCGGACTGGCGGCGGACCTGACCGACCGGGTGACCAAGGATCCGCAGTTGCAGCTGTTCCTCGACACCGAGCAGCCGCGGGCCTACCTCGAAGACGGCCGGGTCAAGGCCTTGGCCACCGCCCGCGAGCCGAACTTCGTCCTGTTCAACGAGAAGCTCCGCGCAACAGGCCGGCGTCGAACTGCCCGCGGCAGTGGACGATCGACGAGTACCGCGCGCACCGCACGGAAGCTGACCACCGGCACACCGTCGGTGCGTACATCGTCCCCGACGTCGCCCGGATCGCGCTCGGCCCCAACTACTGGTACGACGGCGATCGCTCGAACTTCGGCGATCCGCATCTTCGAGCAAGGCTTCCGCCTCGGCCGGGAGATGATCGCCGACGGGTCCGCGTTTCCGTGGACCGAGGTGCTCGCCCGGCACCTGGACGCCTACCAGCAGAACTCGTTCCTGGGCGAGGAGTTCCACCTCTGGTCGACCGCGCCCTTCAACCTGCGGTACCTGTACGACTCGAAGAAGTACCCGCACGACTTCAAGGTCTCGTTCGCGCCGACCGCCGACCGTCGACGGTCAGGACTGGAACAGCGGCAGCTACAACAACTTCGTCATGATCAACCCGAAGTCGCCGAAGGCCGAGGCGGCCTGGGAGTTCGTGAAGTTCTGGCTCACCGAGGGATCCGCGCCGATGCTCGCGGGCGGCAAGCTGCCGACGCTCGGCAACGTCACCGACGACCAGGTGATCACCGGCATGCTCGGCAAGGAGCCGGACAAGTACTTCGACGTCGAGTCGTTCCACCGGGTCGTCCTGGACGCCGAGCCCAAGCTCGCCACCGACACCCGGCTGACCGGCTTCCCCGAGATCAACCTCGCCGTGACGCAGCAGCGCGACCTGTGCTGGCTCGGTGAGAAGGACCCCGGGCGGCGATCCGTGAGGTACGCCGGCTCGCCGACGCCGCGATCGCCCGTAACGAGGGGAGGCCCTGATGGCTACCGCCACCATCGCGACCGCTGACGGGCGCCCCGCGGTCCGCGGCCGAGCAGGCGGGCCTGGGATCAAGCCGCGCGGCTGGATCGGGTTCCTGTTCATCGCGCCCAACCTGCTCGGCGTCATCGCCTTCACCCTGATCCCGCTGATCAGCGTGATCGTGCTCGCCTTCACCGACTGGAACCTGGTGTCCGGCCTCGGCGGGATCACGTTCAACGGCCTGGACAACTTCGTCGCGATCGCCCGGGACCCCGGCTTCTGGCGGGCGGTCGGCCTGACCCTGGTGTACGTCGGGGTGAGCGTACCGCTGACCGTCGTCCTCGGGCTGGCGCTCGGGATCGCGCTGAACCGGCCGCTCCCGGGCCGCGCCGTACTGCGGGCGATCTTCTTCCTGCCGTACATCGTCAACGTGGTCGCGATCGGCATGACCTGGCTGATGCTGATGAACCCGAAGGCCGGCCTGGTCAACCAGGTGCTCGACGTCTTCGGGTCTGCAGCCGGGCTGGTTCGCCTCGTCGCACTGGGCGCTGCCGGCGCTGATCGTGATGGCGGTCTGGGGCGGTGTCGGCTACTGCTCGCTGATCTACCTGTCCGCGTTGCAGGACGCGCCGCGGCAGCTGTACGAGGCGGCCGACATCGACGGTGCCGGGGTGTGGGCGAAGTTCCGCGTGATCACCTGGCCGTCGTTGCTCCCGACAACGATCTTCCTGACTGGTGACGCTGATCATCGGCGCGTCGCAGGGCTTCGGGCTGATCGCGCTTGATCACCGCCGGCGGTCCGGGCGACTCGACCACGACGATCTCGTACTACATGTACCAGACGGGCTTCCAGTTCTACCGGTTCGGCTACGCGTCGGCGATCGGCCTGGTGACGTTCATCGGCGTACTCGCGCTGACCCTGGTGACCTGGCGGGCCCAGCGAGGGAGGGCTCTTGCATGACTAGAGTCGAAGCCAATGGCTGACTGGGGGATCCCGTTGTGGATCCTGGCGATCGCCTTCCTCGCGCCGTTCGCGTGGATGCTGTCGACCGCGCTGAAGCCGGACGTGGACGCCTACCAGATCCCGATGCAGTGGATCCCGGATCCGTTCCAGTGGGACAACTTCAGCACCGTGCTGACCGGTGCGACCTCGGTGCTGCCGGCGTTCGGCCGGTCCGTCCTCGTCGCCGTCCTGCGGGTGGCCGGGGAACTGATCACCGCGACGATGGCCGGCTACGCGTTCGCACGGATGTCGTTCAGGGGCCGGGACAAGCTGTTCCTGCTGTACCTGGCGACCGCGATCATCCCGGCGCAGTTGCTGCTGGTACCGCGATTCATCTACTTCCAGAAGCTCGGGCTGTACGACACGCTGTGGGCGCTGATCCTGCCCGGCATGTTCACCGTGCTCGGCACCTTCCTGATGCGCCAGTTCTTCGTCAGCCAGCCGGCCGAGTTCGCCGAGGCGGCCCGGATGGACGGCGCGAACGAGTGGCAGGTGTTCACCCGGATCTACTTGCCGCTGGCAACACCGGTGATGAGTGCGCTCGGCATCCTCGCGTTCGTCTGGTCCTGGAACGACTACGAGACGCCGCTGGTGCTGATCAGCAACCCGGACCGCTACACGCTGCCGCTCAGCCTGACCAACTTCGTCGACGAGCAAGGGCAGATCGCACCCGGTCTGACCATGGCCGCCTCGGTGATCTCGATCGTGCCGGTGCTGATCGTCTTCGTCGTCCTGCAACGTCGCTTCATCGCGGCCATGACTCATACGGGGATCAAATGATGAATGTCTCCGGTGTCTTTCCCGCACCTCGCGCAGGTCGGCGACTTCGGTCCGCCGCGCAGCGAGCTCGGCATCGGTTCGCTGATGCCGTGGAACGGGATGCTGTACGTCCAGAACTACAACTCGCACAAGGCCGCGTCCGGTGCCGGCGTCAGCCTGCGCAGGATCGACGCCGACCTGTCGATGGAGATCGTCGCGGAGACGCTGGGTGTGGACGGCACCTACACCAACCGGTTCGTCCACTTCCCGACCTCGAAGCTGGTGCTCGGTCCGCACGTGATCGACGCGGACCACAAGATCGTCACGATCCCCGAGCTCCAGCCGCTGCGCGTCTGCGGTACGTCGCGACACCTGACCAAGCCGGATACGCATGTCTACGTGCTGGCGATGGAAGGCGAGCTGTTCGAGCTCGACCTGACGACGTACGAGTGCACGCAGCTCTTCGACCTCAACGAAGAGCTCGGCACCGACGGCGAGATGCAGGTCCACTACAAGGACTGCTACACCAGCTTCGGCCGGCTCGTCGTGTGTTCGAACGAGTACGCCGAACCCGAATGGGCCGGCGAACGGTCGCGGGGACGCCTCGCGGAGTACGACGGCCAGACCTGGAAGGTACTGCGCAACGATCCGTTCACCGCGATCGGCGGGCGGCACGAGTTCGGCGGGACCATCTTCGCGACCGGGTGGGACCGGGCGTCGGCGATCCTCGAGGTGTTCACCGAGTCCGACCAGAAGTGGACGCGGTACCGGCTGCCGAAGGCGTCGCACTGCTTCGACCACAAGTGGCAGACCGAGTGGCCGCGGATCCGGGAGGTCGAGCACGAGCGGCTGCTGCTCGACCACCACGGCATGTTCTACGAGCTGTCGCCGTGGGCGTACGGCGGCCGGATCTGGGGCGTGCGGCCGATCTCGACGCACCTTTGGGTGCTCGGTGACTTCTGCTCCTGGCGCGGGATGCTCGTCGCCGGCGCGGACAACGCGTCGCCGAGTCACGGGCTGAACCCGACCACGGCCGAGCCGCAGTCCGGGTTGTGGTTCGGGAAGACCGACGACCTGTGGAACTTCGGTAAGCCGGCCGGGTGGGGTGGTCCGTGGTGGGAGACACCGGTGCTCCGCCGGCGTGCCGTCGGATCCGTATCTGATGACCGGTTTCGACGGGAAGTGCCTGCACCTGGAGAACTTCGGCTCCGAGCAGCCGCTGATGGTGACGGTGGAGATCGACTTCCACGGGCACGGGCGTTTCGGTGCGGTCGAGTCGCTGACGGTCGAGCCGGGGCAGATCCGGACCCACGTGTTCCCGCCCGGGTTCAGCGCGCACTGGGTGCGGGTGGTCAGCGACACCGACGGTGTGGCGAGTGCCCAGTTCCTCTATACGTGATGATCGCTGGATGAGACGACATGGACAGAGCTGGTAGCCCGAGCCCGTTGCAGCTGGTCAAGCGCGCCCTGCCGGAACTGAACGGCGCGATGCAGCGGGTCGCCGAGCACATCCTGGCGAACCCGGACGACGTCGCGCGCGGATCCATCACCAAGCTGGCCGAGGCCGCGCAGACCTCGGCTGCGACGGTGACCCGGCTGTCCACCCACCTCGGGTTCGCCGGGTATCCCGCGCTGCGCGCGGCCGCGTGGCGATGGAGATCGGCCGCGGCCTGGAGGCGGGCTGGGCGAGTGACATCGGGCTGGCGATCGGCCCGGCGGATCCGCCCGAGCAGGTGCTGAACGTACTGGCCAGCACTCAGGCGAACGCGCTCCGCAACGCGCTGGCCGCGATCGACCTGGCCGCGGCCACCCGCGTCGCCGATGCGATCGCGGGCGCACGTCGTACCCATATCTACGGGGAGTGGGGGGACGCGATCCCGGCGCGGGAGCTCTACATCCGGCTGCTGCGGATCGGGATCCCGGTGTGGTTCTTCGACGGACCGCAGTCGTCGCAGATCAGCGCCGGGCTGCTGGGGTCCGGGTGACGTCGCGCTCATCGTGACGCGATCCGGTACGGACCCGACGACGCTGGAGTTCGTCCAGCGATCGGCGAGCGAGGGCGCGCTCACGGTCGCGATCACCGGGGTCGTGGACTCGCCGATCGGGCGGGTCGCCGAGGTCGTGCTTCGACACCGGTACGCCGAACGGGCACCACCTGGACCGAGTTCTTCGCCGGGCCGGGCGAGCGACGTACTGACCGCCGGACTGTTGTTCGTCCTGGTCGCGCAGCGGGTGCCCGACCACCTCACCGCGAACCACCCGAACGGGCCGGGACAGCCCGTCGTCCATCCGGACACCGTCATCCATCGAGATACCTGAAAGGTTTGTGCATGCAGCAGCTCGACGTCCAGTCCGATCTGACCGTCGTCGGCGGTGGCCTGGCCGGCGATCTGCGCGGCGATCGGCGCCGCCCGGCAGGGGAGCACCGTGGCGCTGGTCCAGAACCGGCCGGTGCTCGGCGGCAACTCCTCCAGTGAGGTACGGGTGTGGGTGTGCGGGGCGACCGCGCACGGCGTCCAGCACTTCGCCCGGGAGACCGGGATCATGGGCGAGCTCTTCGTCGAGAACCAGTACCGCAACCCGCGAGGGAACCCGTACTACTGGGACCTCGTACTGCTGGAGGCCGTCCGGGCCGAGCCGCGGATCTCGCTTGTACCTGAACACCGACGTCCGGACCGTCGACGCGGCTGACGGACGTGATCCGGTCGGTCACCGGGTGGCAGATGGGGTCGGAGAAGGAGATCCGGTTCATCAGCCCGGTCTTCGCGCGACTGCTCGGGTGACGGGCTGGTCGGGATCTCGCCGGCGCCGATTTCCGGACCGGGCGGGAGCCCCGATCGGAGTACGGCGAGTCGTGGGCGCCGGACGTACCGGACGGGAACACGCTCGGGAGCACGATCCTCTTCTATTCAGCAAGGATGCCGGGGAGCCGGTGCGGTTCGTGCCACCGTCCTTTGCGCGGGACATCACCGAGACGGCCATTCCGGATCGGCGGATCATCCGGACCGAGTCGAACGGGTGCGCCTACTGGTGGATCGAGTGGGGCGGCGAGCTGGACGTCGTCGACGACAACGAACGGATCCGGGACGAGCTGCAGGCGGTCGTCTACGGCATCTGGGACTACATCAAGAACTCCGGTAGCTTCGACGCGGAGACGTTGACCCTCGAGTGGATCGGGTCGGTGCCCGGGCAAGCGCGAGTACCGGCGGTTCCTCGGGGATCACGTGCTGACGCAGCACGACGTCCTCGGACAGACGTTGTTCGAGGACCGGGTAGCCTTCGGCGGATGGTCGATCGACCTGCACCCGCCCGGTGGCGTGTATGCGTCCGAGCGCGGGTCGAAGCACTGGCATCCGGACGGGAACTACCACATCCCGCTGCGATCTCTGTACTCGCGGAACGTCGAGAACCTGTGGATGGCCGGGCGCAACATCAGCGCGAGTCACGTAGCGTTCGGTACGACGCGGGTGATGGCGACGTGCGCGGTACTGGGTGAGGCCGTCGGCATCGCGTGCCGCCGTTGCGCCTCGCAACGGGTTGACGCCGCGGGAGCTGGCACGGGACCGCTTCGACCTGATGCAGCAGTGCGTTGCACGCGGGCCGACGCGTCCGTCCTGGGTGTGGTCGACGATGACCCGGCGAACCTCGCCCTGCACTGCGACCGTCACGGCGTCGTCCACGCTGTCGCGGCCTGGCCGTTGAGGTGTCGTCCGGGCACGATGCCGCTGGACACCGATATCGCGATGGTCGTCCCGGTCGATCCTGAGTTGGATGGTCTGCGAGCTGCTGGTCGACTGCGACTGGCGACGTGTCCTGACGGTCGAGCTGCACGATCCGGTGAAGCCGCAGAACTACCTGCCGCTGGCCCTACATCGACTCCTGCACGGTCGACGTCGCCGCCGGGCGAGAAGCGGTGGATCGACGTACCCCTCGCCTGGCGACCTGGACCAGCCCGGCAACGGGATCGTCGTACTGCGAGAGAACCCCGGCGATCTCCGTCCACACCGCGGACGACCGCAGTTGCCCGGGATGATCTTCTTCGCCCACCGCGATCCTGCCCCGGACGAGCAGTGGACCGAACAGTTCCGTCCCTGGAAACACATCCTGCCGCGGGCCGGCCTCTGCCTTCGCCTCGGCGAGACCGTCGGCGTACGCCGCCGGCGAAGATCGTCGGCGGCCACGCCCGGCCCTACGGCGGCCCGCAACCTCTGGTCCTCCGAAGACCTCGCCTGGGACCCGACCCCCTGGATCGAACTGTGCCTGGCCTACCCCGGTGGAGGTCTCCGAAATCACGGTCATCCTCGACGCCGACGTCAAGAGGACCTGATCAACCTCCACCACCACCGCACCCCGTTCGAGTCCCTCCCCACCCTCCTCGCCGACTACACCATCGAGGCTCGCGAAGGCACCTCAGACTGGCGCCCCGTAGTCACCGTGACCGCCAACCACCACCGAAGCAACCACCACGTCCTCCCCACCCCGACCGCCCTCACCCACCTCCGCCTAAGCGCCCACGCCACCAACGGCGCCCCCAGAGCACACCTCGTCTCCCTCCGCGCGTACGGATCTCAATAGCGCCATTCGAGTTCGTGGTCTTGCATCCAGGTCAGGAGGGCGGTTGCCGTCGTGGGGGATTGGGCTGCGCCGGTGAGGAGGTCGGTGAGGACTTGGGCTGGGGCCGCCAGGCGGAGGCCGGTTGGGGTCTTGCGCGGGCGGGTGTAGACGCCGTCGGTTGACGGGGTGGCCAGGACGACTTCGCCGGTGCTGGTGGGAATGAGGTTCCACGCTTCGGCTGCCGCGTGCGAATCGGGGGTGTAGATCGTCATCGTGTTGGCCTGGGTGGTCGGTGCCCAGTGGCGGGCTGCGAAGGTGCCGGTGACCGCGTACGACACGGTCGTCGCCGGGATCCGGTTGATGAGGGCATCGACTCCGCCGACCGCGTGCCAGTGGGTGATGGTGTTCTCGTGGTCGAAGCGGAAGGTCTGACTCCAACGGTGGAGGAGGGCGAGCCAGTCGGGTACGGCGATGATCGCGCCGGCGGTCCGCGTGACGAGTTCCTCGCGCTCGAGGCAGGCGATGATGCGATGGATCGTCGGTGCGGGGACGCGGCTGAGGGCGACGAGGTCGTGCGTGGTCCAGACGCTGCGGAAGTCGAGCAGCGCCCGGATCACGCGGGCGGCCGAGCTGCCGGTCAGACCCGGTGAAGGCTTCTCTGTCACGGACGTCTCTCCTGGTCAGATTTGACTGGGGACGCCCAGGCGCACGGTGGCGTACGTCGTCCACTCGTAGCAGTGGTGGTCCCGGTTGAGGTTGATCAGGCTGGCCTGAGTGACCTGCGTCTTGGCGACGCCGTCTCCCAACGCGGCCACCCGCTTCTCGAGTGGCTCGGAGTCGGTGGTCTGGTTCCAGTAGCCGAGGGAGATGTGTGGTTCGAGTTCGGGCAGCGCCGGGACCGAGTCGCGACCCCAGACGTCGGTGATCGCCGCGCGGAGCTGAGCGCGGAGACGGCGCAGCCGGTCGACGGGCTGGGCCGGGAGTTGGAGGCTCTCGACGTCGACAGTCGCCGGGCCGATGCGGACCTCGAACGGGTGGATGTGCTCGAGCCGGCGCCGGGCGGCGTCGACGATCGGGTCGAGGTCCTCCTGCCTGAACTTGTCGGCGAAACCGACGCCCTGCAGGGTCAGATGCAGCCACTGCGCCGGGACGGGGGTGAGGGCCGGCAGCGACCTGACCACTGGCTGGTACGCCGCGTGCAGGTCATTGAGGATGGGATCGTTCTGGAAGGTGATGTGCCAGGTGTAGAAGGAGCGCCCGGCTCGCCAGCCGGGCCGCCAGTACCAGTGATTGCGGACTTGGTCGACCATGCGACTGCTCCTCTCAGTAGCGTGGCGACGCATCGGCCCGTTGGGCGTCGAGCGGTGCGACCGTGGACTCTTGCGCGTTGGGTCGGGGTGGATCGAGCGGCTTCGGATCCTCGACCCCGGGCGTCGCTCGGTCGGGTCGTTGCGACCCCGGCTTGCGGCGGCGGGTGGATGCCGGGCGTGCGGGTAGGTCGGGGTGCTGGGCGAATTCCCGGATCCGTTCGCGAAGCTGGCGGCCCTGTGGACTCCGTGCGTACGGCGCTGTCAGGGCCGCGACCTCACCGATGCGATGGATCAACGGACGAACCCTGTACTCAAGAGGTGTGCTGAGCACCGGCTCGAGCGTCTCGATGGCACCCTCGAGCTCGCCGAGCGCCAGCCGTGCCTTGGCCTGCTGCAGCCGGACCATCCGCTCGGAGCCGAAGTTCCTGAGCAGGTGTGGCGCTGCCTCGAACATCGCGACGGCGCGATCCGCGTGGCCGAGAGTGCGCCGTGCCTCTCCCAGTGCCAGGTAGGCGTCCGACCAGATGCCTTCGGCGCGTTCCGGCGTACAGATGAAGAGGCCGGCTGGCTCGGACTCGGCTGGGGTGACGGCCAATCGCTTCGCCTGGCCGAGTGCCTCGCGGGCCTCGTTCAGTCGTCCGGACCGAGCGAGATCGACTGCGGCCGCGCTGGCGAGGAACAGGGCCGACGTACCCGCGGCGTACCGCAGGCCGTCCTGCGCGTAGGCCGCCGCGCCGGCGAAGTCGTCCTGCCAGAAGGCCGCCGTGTGCTGGGTGGCGCGGATCCAGGCGCGTAGTACGTCGTGATCGGCCGCCTCGGCGCAGGCCCAGGCCGTCCGGGTGTGGCGCTCGGCGACGTCCGGCCGGCCGAGGTCGACGGACATCCAGGCCAGCAGAGTGATCGCCCAACCGGCAGCCGAGTAGAGGTCGCGGGACTGCGTGGGCGACTGCCGGCCGGCCAGGAGCCGGAACGCACGGTCGCGGACGGAGCGACTGCGGACGAACAGCGGCCTGGTCGGGGTGCGGAGGTAGTTCTGGGTGATGCCGAGGATGTCGGCGTGCAGTTGCTCGACCGTGAGGTCGCCGACGTTGGACTGCTCGGCGAACGTGAGCAGCGAGATCGACTCTTCGCCCGCCTCGCTCACGTCGTCCTCGAGACCGACGGTCGACGGAAGCGTCTGGTCCGGCTCGATCACCACCACGCCGGGCGGCGGGCTGAAGCCGAGCTCGTTGTCCGAGGCAACGTTCAGGACATAGCGCAGACCGGATCGGTAGGCGGCGCCCGGCCAGCGAACCGCGCCGCGTTCCAGCTTGGCGATGTAGTGGCCGTCCAGCTCGTACCTGACTTCGGTGGTGTCCCACAACCACGCACAGACCGTCTCGGCGAGCTCGGCCCGGGACATGTGTGCACCCGGCGCGCGGCGCGACGGCGTGCGCTCTCGCGCGGCGCGCAACATCTCGTTGGCCTCTGACATGGCGGTAACTGTAGGTGTCCGTACACCCTCTGCGACGACGAAAATCGCCGCTGTGGACGAGCTGCCCCACGATGCCCTGGAATGCCCCGAGCTGCCCCGGATTTCCAACGGTGTATGGGCTTCCGAAGGGGGCGGTCGGCGGGCGTGGGTGCGCTGTCGCGGGCGACCGGCTGGTGGTGGAGCTCTAGCTGAGCGTGACGGGTCGGGGCAGACCGGGGCAGATGGGGGCAGGCCCGGTCAGATTAGAGTGGCCGGGTGCCCGAGGAAGCCGTGACCACGCTGCGCGCGGAGTTGGACCGCTTTGAGCGGGCTGAAGAGGGATTCGCGTTGCTGGAGGTGTTTCTCGAGGTCGCACCGCCTCGGTTGGGGGCCGTCGTCCTGGACCCGGTGGGCTTGCGGTTGCCGGACGAGATGACGGATGACCGGGCGCTCGTGCAGGAACTCATCGAGCGGATCGAGGGTGAGCCGCGGGGGAACGGTCGGGTGGTCGAACGGGGGTTCGACATGGGAGATGCGCAGGCGCGGTGGGACTACGTGCGGTTGGCGTACAGCTCCCATCAGGCGACGGTATGGAGTGCGCGGCACCGTACGACGTACTTCGAGGTCGTTGGGCAGTACAGAGCGACGTACTGGCTGCCGGACAGTCTGAAGGCCGAGTACTTCGACGCACTGTCCGGTCGCGGGTGGGCCGTTCCGGACGACTGGCTGGCGGCTGTGGCCAAACGGCCCAAGCCGTGGTGGAAGCGGGGCGGGAGCTAGGAGATCTCTCCGTTCTAGCTGAGGACTGGGAGGCGGGACAGGGCTTGGGTCACGGCGGATTGGATGTCGGCCTCGTCCCACGAACGGTCGGTCATGGCGCCGGTGAGGTAGGCGTCGTAGGCGGCGAGGTCCAGGTGGCCGTGGCCGCAGAGGGCGGTGAGGATGACCTTCTCCTCGCCGGATTCCTTGCAGCGTTGGGCTTCCTCGATCGTGGCAGCGAGGGCGTGCGTCGGCTCAGGAGCTGGCACGATGCCCTCGGCGCGGGCGAACTGGAGGCCGGCGGCGAAGCACTCGGACTGCGGTTTGGCGATCGCCTCGATCTCGCCGGTCTCGTACAGGTGGCTGATCAGCGGGCTCATGCCGTGGTACCGCAGGCCGCCGGCGTGGATCGGGTCCGGGACGAAGTCGTGGCCGAGGGTGTGCATCTTCATCAGCGGCGTCATCCCGAGCGTGTCGCCGAAGTCGTACGCGTACGTGCCCTGGGTCAGTGACGGGCACGCGGCCGGCTCGACCGCGCGGACGACCGGGGACATCCGCCCGGCCCACCGCTCCCGCAGGAACGGGAACGCGAGACCGCCGAAGTTCGATCCGCCGCCGGTGCAACCGACCAGCAGGTCCGGCGTCTCGCCGACCATGGCGAGCTGGATCAGTGCTTCCTCGCCGATGATCGTCTGGTGCAGCAGCACGTGGTTGAGCACCGAGCCGAGCGCGTAGTGCACCTCGGGATCCTGGACGGCGGCCTCGACCGCCTCGCTGATCGCGATCCCCAGGGAACCGGTGGAGTCGGGACTCTCGGCCAGGATCTTCCGCCCGGCCTCGGTCAGGTCCGACGGGCTCGGGTGCACGGTCGCGCCGAAGACCTCCATCATCGTCCGCCGGTACGGCTTCTGGTCGTACGACGCTCGTACCTGCCAGACCTCGCACTCCAGCCCGTACTGCGCGCAGGCGAAGGCCAGCGCGGTGCCCCACTGCCCGGCGCCGGTCTCGGTGGTGAGCTTCCGGACACCGGACTTGGCGTTGTAGTAAGCCTGCGGTACAGCGGTGTTCGGCTTGTGTGAGCCCGCGGGCGAGACGCCTTCGTACTTGTAGTAGATCCGCGCGGGCGTATCGAGCGCCTTCTCCAACCGGTGAGCCCGGTAGAGCGGGCTGGGCCGCCACAGCCGGTACACGTCGAGTACGTCGCCCGGGATGTCGACGTACTGGTCCTGCGAAACCTCCTGCAGGATCAGATCCATCGGGAACAACGGCGTCAGATCGTCCGGCCCGATCGGTTGCCCGGTCCCCGGATGCAACACCGGCGGCGGAGGCGTCGGCAGATCGTGCAGCACGTTGTACCAACGGGTCGGCATCTCGTCCTCTGGCAGCAGGATCTTCGTCGGCGTCATGCCTGAAAACCTACGACTCGCCAGGAACCCCGGCAATGACCCGCCAGGGAACTCAGTCAGCACTTATTCCGCACTCGCCAGCACCTCGACCACCTCGCCGCGCACGACGTAGACCACGTCGGACGGCTGCGCACCTAAGGTCGCGTCAAGGAATGTTGGGGGCGTAATAGTGCCGCGCTGACCGGCTCGGCGGTGCCAGTCGGCCGTGACGACCACGCCCCCTGAAACTACTTCCGACCCGCCGCCTCCCCCTTTGAGGGGTCAACCCCTCGGCATGTGGGTTGCGGAACCATAATCTGCCTCCGCAACCCACCACCCGCGGGGTCGACCCCTCAAACGTCGCAGGCCAAGACCCACCCCGGGGGTCGCCAACCCACCATCTGACAGGCCAACCCCCCAAACCCCGGGACCGCAGCCTGAGCCGGCCACCACACAACCCCATCGACACGAACCATCCGGCTCGAGATCCCCCCGACCCCGATTACCTCCTCAACGTTGCTTGACGCGGCACTAATACGCCGGAACGGTCGCTGGCGTGGTGACGCCGAGCCAGTCGTTGATCTCTGCCAGTAGAGCCTTCTGGACCTCAGGTGGGGCCGTGGAGGCCAGGACTGAGCCGCGCGCGAGGTCGGCGAGCTCCTCGTCCGTGAAGCCCTGGACGGTGCGGGCGGTTTCGTACTGCTCGGCCAGGCGCGAGCCGAAGAGCAAGGGGTCATCCGCGCCCAGGGCGATGCGGGCGCCGGCTTCGTAGAGCTGGCGGAGCGGGACGTCCTCTGCGCTGCGGTAGACGCCGAGGGAGACGTTGGAGGCCGGGCAGACCTCCAGGGCGACCTGTGCGTCGACGAGTCGCTTCAGCAGGTCAGGGTCCTCGATGGAGCGGACGCCATGGCCGATCCGGCCGGCTCCCAGCTCGTCCAGGCAGGTCCGCACCGTAGCCGGACCACATAGCTCCCCACCGTGCGGTGCGGCGAGCAGTCCGGCGTTCCGTGCGATCCGGAAGGCCGGTGCGAACTCGGATGTCGTCCCGCGGCGCTCGTCGTTCGACAGACCGAACCCGACCACACCGCGGCCGACGTACTGGGCCGCGAGCCGCGCCAGCGTCCGGGCGTCGAGGGGATGCCGAGTGCGGTTGGCGGCGATGATCACCTGTACTGCGATGCCGGTCGAGGCAGACGCCTCCCGGGCGGCGTCCAGAACGAGGTCGGTGAACGGGGTGATCCCGTGGAACCGGCCCGCGTACCCGGACGGGTCCACCTGGATCTCCAGCCAGCGGGAGCCGTCGGCCCGGTCGTCCTCGGCCGCCTCGCGGACCAGACGCCGTACGTCGTCCTCCGTGCGCAGCACCGAGCGCGCGATGTCGTAGAGCCGCTGGAACCGGAACCAGCCGCGCTCGTCGGCCGCCGACAACTCCGGCGGCCAGTCGGTACGCAGCGCGTCAGGCAGCCGGACACCGTGGGTGTCCGCCAGCTCGACCAGGGTCAGATGCCGCATCGACCCGGAGAAGTGCAGATGCAGGTGTGTCTTCGGCAGCACCCGCAGATCCCGCTGCGTCATTACCGAAGGTTACCGACGTCCCGTACGCGCCGTCGGAGAATCCGGGTCAGCTCAGCAGCTTCGCGATCCGGCCGACACCTTCGACCAGGTCGGCGTCGCCGAGGGCGTAGGACAGGCGGAGATAGCCGGGCGCGCCGAAGGCCTCGCCGGGGACCACCGCGACCTCGGCCTCGTCCAGGATGATCTCGGCCAGTTCCGCCGACGTCGACGGCGTACGCCCGTTGATCTCCTTGCCGAGCACGCCCTTGACCGACGGGTACGCGTAGAACGCGCCGGTCGGCTCGGGGCACTCGACACCGGGGATCTCGTTCAGCATCTTGACCATGGTCTGGCGCCGCCGGTCGAACGCCTTCTTCATCTCTTCGACGGCCGACAGGTCACCGGAGACCGCGGCGATCGCGGCTCGCTGGGCGACGTTGCAGACGTTCGAGGTCTGGTGCGACTGCAGGTTCGTCGCGGCCTTGATCACGTCCAACGGAGCGATCATCCAGCCGACCCGCCAGCCGGTCATCGCGTACGTCTTGGCGACACCGTTGAGTACGACGGTCGTGTCGGCCAGCTCCGGCACCACGACCGGGATCGAGGTCGACTTCGCGCCGCCGTACGTCAGGTGCTCGTAGATCTCGTCGGTGATCACCCAGATGCCGTGCTCGAGCGCCCAGCGGCCGATCGCCTCGATCGACTCCGGGCTGTCCACCGCACCGGTCGGGTTGGACGGCGAGCAGAACAGCAGAGCCTTCGTCCTCTCGGTCCGGGCCGCCTCGAGCTGCTCGACCGTGACCAGGTAGTTCTGCGACTCGTCCGCGAGTACCTCGACCGGTACGCCGCCGGCCAGCTGGATGGTCTCCGGGTACGTCGTCCAGTACGGCGCCGGCAGCAGCACCTCGTCACCGGGGTCGAGGAGGGTCGCGAAGGTGTTGTAGACCGCGTGCTTGCCGCCGTTCGTGACCAGGACCTGGGCGGCCTCGATCTCGTAGCCGGAGTCGCGCTTGGTCTTGTCGACGATCGCTTGCTTGAGCTCCGGCAGGCCACCGGCCGGGCGTGTAGTGGTGGTTCTTCGGATCCCGGGCGGCCGCGACGGCCGCTTCGACGATGTAGTCCGGCGTCGGGAAGTCCGGCTCGCCGGCCCCGAACCCGATCACCGGCCGGCCTGCCGCCTTGAGTGCCTTCGCCTTGGCGTCGACCGCCAATGTCGCCGATTCGCTGATGGCGCTGATCCGCGCCGAGATCCTGGAACCCATGGGTCCCATCCTGGCACCCGGCCGCCGCGCCCGGCATCGCAGGACCGCGAGACGGACCCCCAGGCCATCACAACTCGCGAAGATCTCGCCGGACCCCAGGCGTGAGCGCGCGGGGGCGGGCGATTGTGATGGCCTGGGGGTGCGGGAACACGCAGGGGGCGTGGTCCGTTGGGACCGGGTGGAGGCTGTATGGTTCTGGTCGCGGTACGGCGCCCGGGTGGGGGTCGTTCGGGTGGAGCCTCAGTTCGACCAGGTGGCTCAGACCCCGTACACTCTTCTAGTCCGGGCGTTGGCGGCCCTGATCCGGCATGCCCGAGATCAGGTCCCGCGCGGCGTCCGGAGGGATTGCAGAGGGCACTAGCTCAACTGGCAGAGCATCGGTCTCCAAAACCGAAGGTTGGGGGTTCAAGTCCCTCGTGCCCTGCAAATCCTGACCGGCGCAGGGCCGGTCAGGCCGCCGCTAGCGAAAGAGGTAGGTCGTGACGGAGACGCGCACCCCGGCACCGTCCGGCGCCGGCAAGCCGGCGGAAGGCAAGCAGGGCAGGGGCCTGCTGCGTTTCTACCGCCAGGTGGTCGCCGAGCTCCGCAAGGTCGTCTGGCCGACTCGCAAGCAGCTGTCGACCTACTTCGTGGTCGTCCTGACCTTCGTGGTGTTCGTCATCGCGATCGTCTCGGTCCTCGACCTCGCCTTCGGCTGGGCGATGTTCAAGATCTTCGGCTGAGGCTCGAAAGCGCCCGCTGAACAGCCTTGCCGCAGGTCCCGGGCCCCGGCCCGACCCGAAGCCAGACAAGACCCGATGCAGAGATGACGGAGTACAACGTGTCCGAGCGTGACGACGAGGTCCTCGAGATCGAGGACGAGTTCGACGTATCCGCTGACTCCGACGACGAGCCCGACCTGGACCTCGATCTGGACGACACCGAGGTCGAGGACGACGAGGACCTGTTCGCGGACCTCGACGACGATGACGACGAGGACGAGGTCGTGGTGGACGACGAGGACGGCGACGCCGAGGAGTACTCCGCCGACGACGAGGCCGAGGAGCCTCCGGCGGACGCGGACGACTCCGACGACGAGCCGGTCGTGGTGGTCGCCTCCACCGACGACGCCGAGGAGCCCGAGGTGGTCACCGAGAGCGACGTCGAGGACGCGGCCGAGGAACTGGCCGAAGAGACCGCCGAGACCGCCCCGGAGAGCACCGAGGAGGTGCCGGCCGACGACGACGAGGTGGTCTTCTCCAGCGGCGACGCCGGTACGACGGCTGACGACGACGCGGATGTGGACGCCTTCGCTGCTGCGGCCGCCGCTGCCGAGGCCCAGGCCGCAGACGACGACGGACTGCGGACGACGACGAGACTGCGGTCGACGACGAGATTGTGGCCGAAGAAGCTCCGGCGGAGCCCGAGGAGCCGGGCGACCCGGTCGAGGAGCTGCGCGGCCGGCTGCGTTCGCAGATCGGCGACTGGTACGTGGTGCACACGTACTCAGGGATGGAGAACCGGGTCAAGGGCAACCTGGAGAACCGGATCAACTCCCTGAACATGGAGGACTACATCTTCGAGATCATCGTGCCGACCGAAGAGGTCGCCGAGATCAAGAACGGGCAGCGCCGGATGGTGAAGCGCACCGTGCTCCCCGGCTACGTGCTGGTCCGGATGGACCTGACCGACGAGTCCTGGTCGACCGTTCGGCACACGCCGTCGGTGACCGGCTTCGTCGGGAACAGCCAGAAGCCCGTCCCGCTCAGCCTCGAAGAGGTGGAGAAGATGCTCGCTCCGGCCGTCGTGGCGGCGGCGGAGCAGGCGGCTGCCGAAGCCGGCGCCGCACCCGCCAAGACCGCGGCCAAGAAGAAGGTCGAGGTCGCCGACTTCGGTGTGGGCGACTCGGTCATGGTGGTCGACGGGCCGTTCGCGACCCTGCACGCCACAGTCACGGAGATCAATGCCGAGGCCCAGCGGATCAAGGCCCTGGTGGAGATCTTCGGCCGGGAGACCCCGGTGGAACTCAGCTTCAACCAGATCCAGAAAGTCTAAGGACCCGACAGAATGCCTCCCAAGAAGAAGATCGCTGCCCTGGTCAAGGTGCAGCTCCAGGCCGGTGCCGCGACTCCGGCCCCGCCGGTCGGTACCGCGCTCGGTCCGCACGGCGTCAACATCATGGAGTTCTGCAAGGCGTACAACGCGCAGACCGAATCCATGCGCGGCAACGTGGTGCCGGTCGAGATCACCATCTACGAAGACCGTTCCTTCACCTTCGTCACCAAGACGCCGCCGGCGCCGGAGATGATCAAGAAGGCCGCCGGTCTGCAGAAGGGCTCCGCCGTTCCGCAGCGCGACAAGGTCGGCAAGATCACCAAGGACCAGGTCCGCGAGATCGCCACCACCAAGATGCCGGACCTGAACGCCCGCGACATCGACGCCGCGATGAAGATCATCGAGGGCACCGCCCGCTCGATGGGCGTCGTCGTCGACAAGTAGTACCTCCACCGTGCGTACGGCGGAATCCGTCGTACGCGTGATGCGTTGGTATGAGTAGTAACCGAAGCAGTTGTGGCAGGGCGAAGCGCCGCCCTATCGACCACATCCCAGAGAGGAACAGACATGGCACAGCGCAGTAAGAGCTACCGCGCGATCGCGGATCAGATCGACTTCGACCACCTGTACACCCCGCTCGAGGCCATCAAGCTGGCCAAGCAGGGCGCGACGGGCAAGAAGTTCAACTCCACCATCGACGTCGCGATGCGCCTCGGGGTCGACCCCCGCAAGGCCGACCAGATGGTGCGCGGCACCGTCAACCTTCCGCACGGTACTGGCAAGACGGCACGGGTCCTCGTCTTCGCCACCGGCGACAAGGCCGAGGCCGCGAAGGCCGCCGGCGCCGACTTCGTCGGCGACGACGACATGATCAAGAAGGTGACCGACGGCTGGCTCGACTTCGACGCCGTCGTCGCCACCCCCGACATGATGGGCAAGGTCGGCCGCCTCGGCCGAGTCCTCGGCCCGCGCGGTCTGATGCCGAACCCGAAGACCGGCACGGTCACCCCGGACGTGGTGAAGGCCGTGAACGACATCAAGGGCGGCAAGATCGAGTTCCGGGTCGACCGGCACGCGAACCTGCACTTCATCATCGGCAAGGTCTCGTTCGACGAGTCCCAGCTGGTGGAGAACTACAGCGCCGCGCTCGACGAGATCCTCCGGCTGAAGCCGGCCAGCTCCAAGGGCCGGTACATCAAGAAGACCGTCTTCTCGACCACGATGGGACCGGGCGTCCAGGTTGACCCCAACCTGACCCGCAACCTCAGCGAGGAGTCGGCCGAGGTCTGACCTCGACTCTCAGCACCAGAAGGACCCCGGGATCTCCCGGGGTCCTTCTGTTTGTCAGGCCTGGGTGAAGCGGAGCGGCAGGCTGTCTGTCAGGCCCGGGTGAGGCGGAGCGGCAGGTCGGCGGTCTGTACGGTCCAGCCGTCCTGGTGTTCTTCGAGCACGGAGCCCGGCGCAGACGTGCCGACCGAGCCGGCCGGTACGACGTCGGTCCGGGTGACGACGTACGTCGTACCGCCGAGGTGGACCTTGGCCTGCGGCGAGGTCACGTTGAGGGCTGCGGCTTTGCGGCGTACGACCGCCGACGGCTCGGTCAGGTCGAGGAGCATCTCCGCTTCGGTGAAAAGAGGAGCCTCGGTGGCTGCGGCGGGATCTTGCCGCGTGCCGGGATCGCCGGCGACGAGACGAGGCACGGCCTCGTCCAGGCACTGACCGAGCAGGTCCCCCCACACCTGCATGATGCCGCTGCCGTTGAGGTCGTCGGGCAGCGGCGCGATCCGTTGAGCGAGGATCGCGCCGGTGTCGAACTCCGCCGCCGTCCGGTGCACCGTAGCTCCGACGCGCTGGTCGCCCTCATAGATCAACCGCTGCGGCGTGGGTCCCCGCCCGGCCGGCAATGGTGACGGGTGGCAGTTGATCGCGCCGTACTTCGGAATCTCCAGGATCTCGGCCGGGATCAGCCGGGGAAACGCAGCCGAGATGACCACATCCGGCCGCAGCGCGTCGATCACCGGCGCGGCAACCGCCCGCAGCTTGCGAGTGATCAACACGTTCGTCTCTTCCGGCAGCCCGGACACCATCGGCTGCACGGCCGCGCCGTACCGCCCGGTCTCCGGCAACGTCACCACCAGCACAAGCTCATGCCCATTCCGCGCCGCGAACTCGCTCACCAGCCGATGCCCGGGCAGAAACGCATTCAGACTGACGATCCTCAGACCTTCCACACCGCCGGATACGCCCATCACACCCTCCACGGTTCCAGGTTGAAGCGGGTGGTTATGAGATCTGGGGTTAGAGAGGTGGGGGTGGGGTGGCCGGAGAGGCGGAGGGCGTGGTCGAGCTCGGTGGCCAGGTCGGTGAGGAGGCGGGTGACGCCGGGGGCGGAGCCTACGGTGAGGGCCCAGAGGGCGGGCCGGCCGACGAAGACGGCGCGGGCGCCCAGGGCCAGGGCGGCGAGGATGTGTTCGCCTCGGCGGATGCCGCCGTCGACGTAGACCTCGGTGCCGGTGCCGGCCAGGGCTTCGGCGACCTCGGGCAGGGCTTGGGCGGTGGGGATGGAGCCGTCGAGTTGGCGGCCGCCGTGGTTCGAGACGATGATGCCCGCCGCGCCTGCATCCGCGCACCGCTTGGCATCGTCGCCGCGCAGGACGCCCTTCACCACTACCGGCAGGCCGGTGCGCTCGGCGAGCCAGCCGATGACATCGGGGCTCAGGTCGTCAGCCTTCGCCAGGTCGTCGTCGGTCCACTCGCCGTCGGGCAGGTTGGCCAGCAGTTGCCCCGGCTGGACGAGATCCCAGACCGTCTCACCCTCGTCTTCCTTCCGGCCGACCACCGGGGTGTCGACGGTGAGCACGATCGCCCGCGCGCCGCCCTCGACCGCCGCGTCGAGCATGCGCTCGGTGATCTCGCGATTCCGCACCACGTAGATCTGCAGCCACCACGGGACTCCGGTCGCGCCGAAATCGGTGAACATCGTCCCGGCGTTGCTGGAGACTCCGAGCACCGAATTGGCCGCGCCCACGCCTCTTGCCATCGCGATCTCGCCGTCGGGATCGACCATCCGCTGCATCGTCGACGGCGCGACCAGGATCGGTGCGTCGACCGGCGTGCCGAGGACGGTCGTGCTGAGGTCGATGGTGGAGACATCGTTCAGCACGCGCGGGCGGAAGCGGTACGCCGACCAGGCCGCGGTTGCCTCGCCGACGCTGATCCCGCCGGCCGCGCCCTGCCGGTAGTACCGATGCACGGCCTCGGGCAGCTTCTCCGCGGCCGCGGCTTCCAGAGTGTCGATCCATCGCATGCGCCCATCGTCGCATCGGATTTGCCTGCCCTGGGGGTGAATTCCGGAAGAGTGCGAGTAAAACGCTGACCTGGTTCCGGACGAGGGCCGCTCTAGTAAACCGGCGGCGTGAGGTTGAGGGGACAGGTAAAGTGGAGGGCATGACGCAGCATGGGCGGCGATTTCTTCGCCCCGGCCGGCACGACGGTGCCGACGGGGTGAGCTGCTGCTGCGCTCTCTCCTGAGGTGACCGCGGCCGACCGGGGTGTGTCCCCCGTCGAGACCGTCACTCTGGAGAGAAACTCATGTCCGTCCTCACTTCTGAAGAACTGCACGCTGCCCTGGCCCTGCGCGACCTCGCCGACCCGGCTCAGGGACCCCACGCCATCCAGCTAGTCGTCGACTCGCTGCGTACGGCGCTCAGCGCGGCCTGGCCGTATACGGAGATCTGGACCCGCCGCGACCATCCCGTGGTCCCGCTGGCCGACAACTACGACAACCTCGGGTACGCCGGTGACGCGGTGACCCGGGAAGCTCGCTACACCCGCTACGCGTCGGAGACCGAAGTACTGCGAAGTCACACGTCGGCGATGATCCCGCCCGCCCTGCGTGAGCTCGCACAGTCCGACTCGTCCGACGTGCTGATGATCTGTGCGGGCATCTGTTATCGCCGTGACTCGGTGGACTGGCAGCACACCGGTACGCCGCATCAGCTCGACCTGTGGCGGATCAGCCGCAACGTCACGCTCGGAGAGCCCGAGTTGGAGGAGATGATCGCCCGTCTGGTCGACACAGTCCTGCCTGGTCAGACGTATCGGACGGTTCCCGCGGTGCACCCGTACACGATCCACGGCCGGCAGATCGACGTACTGCTGGACGATCAGTGGATCGAGATCGGTGAATGCGGTGTCGCCGCACCGGATGTCCTTCGCCGGGCCGGTCTGGACGACAGCTGGACCGGACTGGCCATGGGACCGGGTCTCGACCGGCTCTTGATGCTCCGCAAGGGGATCCGTGACATCCGGTTGCTCAGATCAACGGATCCGCGAGTGGCGGGTCAGATGCTGGACCTGACGCCGTACAAGTCGGTCTCGTCGATGCCGCCGGTCCGCCGCGACCTCTCCGTCGTGGTCGGCGCGTCAACCGACGTGTCGGCGGAAGTACTCGGGGACAAGGTCCGCGACGCGCTCGGAGCGGACGCCGATGCCGCGGAGTCGCTGGAGGTGCTGGGTGAGACGTCGTACGACGACCTGCCGACACCTGCCCGCGAGCGTCTCCAACTGACCCCAGGTCAGCGGAACCTCCTGGTCAGACTGATCCTCAGGCCGGTGGATCGCACCCTCACCGACTCTGAGGCCAATGCCCTGCGGGACAAGGTCTACCGGGCATTGCACCAGGGTCCGGTCCTGGAGCTGATCGGATAGTGCTTCCCTAGCTCGCGGGAGGAACGCGCACAGAGCGAGGGGCAGCTCAAGCACGCCGCCATCCGGTAAGCCCACGAATCGGGGGTGGGGTTAACCCCCGGCGAGGACTGGGGACTTCCGGATGTCGGCCGGCGCGTCGGGCGACGTAAGTTGTCTGCTGTAAACCGGCGCTGACAAACGGGGAGGTGATTCGCGTGACGGTTATCGCGAGTCCGGTTCCCAGAACGCCATGGCGGCTGTGGCGGTCGCCGTACTTGTGGTTGGCAACGATCCACCTGCTCGGCGACGCGTTCGTCGTACTCACGTCCGGTCTGCTGGTGCTGGGTGCGGTGGTGGTCGCCGTCCTGGCGTGGCCGCTCGCGTACGCCGGCATCCCGCTGACCGTCGGCGCGAATCGACTCGTGTACGCCGCGGCTGGGTGGGAGCGGGCGCGGGCGCGGATCACACGGGGGCAAGAGGTTCCACCGCTGGTGCCACCACAGCCGACCGGGTCACCGACTGCCGATGCCCGGGCGGCGCTGACGGACCAGGGGTTGTGGCGGCAGTTCCTGTACTACGTTCTGCTGTTGCCGATGGCAATGGTGTGGATCGGGGCGATCCTCATCGCCTGGTCGGTGCCGCCGGTGCTGATCGGGTTGCCGCTGTACTACTCGCGCTTCGCGGCGTCGCAGGCGCAGCTCGGGCCGTTCGTGGTCGACACGATGACGAAGGCCCTGGTGGCGGCGGTGATCGGCGCGGCCTTTCTGCTGGTGGTGTCGCCTTTGCTGATGCGGGCGGCGTCGGCTCTGGACGGACAGTTGGCGCGGACATTGCTCGGCCGGTCCGAGACCGGAGCGCTGGCGGAGCGCGTGACGCAACTGGTGGCGAGCCGGCAGCAGGTGGTCGACTCGGTCGAGGCCGAGCGGCGGCGGATGGAACGCGACTTGCACGACGGAGCCCAGCAGCGGCTGGTGTCCCTGGCGATGATCCTCGGCCGGGCGAAGAAGAGGGAGAAGGATCCCGCCGTCCGCCTGCTGATCCAGGAGGCGCACTCCGAGGCGCTGCAGGCGATCGCCGAGATCCGCGATCTGACTCGGGGACTGCACCCACCGGTGCTGACGGATCGCGGTCTGGACGCCGCGATCTCGGCGGTCGCCGCCCGGTCGCCGGTCCCGGTGCGGGTGAAGGTCGACGTGGAGCCGAGGCCGTCGCTGACGGTCGAGTCGATCGCGTACTTCGTCGTCACCGAAGCGCTCACGAACGTCGCCAAGCATGCCGCCGCGGCCCAGGCGTGGGTCTCGATCCAGCGGATCGGCGACCATCTCAGGATCGAGGTGCGCGACGACGGCCAGGGTGGTGCGCATGTGGCCGGCGGCAGCGGGTTACGTGGACTCGGCGACCGGGTCTCGGGTGTGGATGGACTGCTGACCCTCATCAGCCCATGGGGTCGCGGGACCCTGCTGATCGCCGAGGTGCCCTGTGACTGAGGAGGCAGAAGGAATGCGGGTAGTGATCGCCGAGGACTCGGTGCTGCTGCGGGAGGGGATCGTTCGGCTCCTCGAGGAGCAGGACTGCGTAGTGGTCGCGGCGGTCGCCGACGGCGACGCGTTGCTGAAGGCGGTCGACGAACACCGGCCGGATGTGTGCGTGGTCGACGTACGGATGCCGCCGACCTTTACCGACGAGGGGTTGCGCGCCGCACTCGTGATCCGCGAGCAGTTCCCGGAGATCGGCGTACTGGTGCTCTCGCAGTACGTCGAGGAGCGGTATGCGAGCGAGCTGATCGGGGGCAATCCCGGCGGGGTCGGGTATCTGCTCAAGGATCGGGTCGCGGATGTGGATCAGTTCATCGACGGGCTGCGCCGGGTCGGCGGTGGTGGGGCCGCGCTCGACCCGGAGGTGATCTCCCAACTGCTCGTGCGGTCGCGCCGGGTGGATCCGCTCGCCATGCTGAGTCGACGGGAACAGGACGTTCTCCGGGTGATGGCCGAGGGCAAGTCGAACGCCGGGATCGCGGAGGCTCTCGTGGTCGGGGAAGGGGCGGTGGAGAAGCACATCAGCAACATCTTCGTGAAGCTCGGACTCGCGCCGACCGACGGTGAGCACCGCCGGGTGCTGGCCGTGCTCAAGTTCCTGGAGCCATGCTGACGGCCGCGCAGCGGAGGATGCTGATCGTCGGGCTGGTGCCGTTGCTGGTGCTTGTCGTCACCGGGGCGGCGGTGACGGTGTCGTCGATCCGGGGGAAGTTGCCCTACAGCTACTCGGCTTCGTTCGCGCCAGGTGCGCAGGGGGTGCAGGTGGTGTCCGACGTACCGGCGCAGCTGCTGGCCAGCGTGGATGGTCAGGTGCACGTGACCGTGGACGGGTCGTATGCGGTGGCCCAGCCCGCGATCGACGTGACGACGACCGGTGGACTGCTGACCGTGAACACCGGCTGTCCTGATGCACATTGCCAGGTCGACCTCACGGTGGAGGTGCCGGCGTCGTCCGTGGTGCAGGCGAAGGTCGAGCGGGGCTCGCTCGACGTGGTCGGGGTGGCTTCACCGCTCACGGTGGATGTGAGCGACGGGTCGGTGGACATGACGCGGCTGCGGAGTCCCCGGGTCTCGGTGGATGCTCGCCAAGGCTCGATCAGCCTGCTTTTCGACAGCCCGCCCGATCAGGTCACTGCCACCGCCGGCGACGGTGCGCTCACTGTCCAGCTCCCCCGGACAACGACGTACGCGATCGATGCTGTCGCCGCCCAGGGCTCCAACCGACTCGACATCCCCAACGACCCGGCCTCCAACCACCACCTCTATCTACGGACCAGCTACGGCAGCATCACCGTCGAGTAGGGCGGCGCAGAAGGTTTGGGCTTTGGCGGTGATGGTGTCCCAGTTGGCGGCGGCGACGTCGGCGGGGGAGACGACATCGGTGCCGGCGGAGACGGCCAGGGCGCCGGCGGTCAGGTAGTCGCGGGCGTTCCCGGCGTTGATGCCACCGGACGGGACGAGGGGTACGCCGGGGAAGGGGCCGTTCAGATCCTTGAAGTACTTCGGACCCAGCTGGTGCGCGGGGAAGATCTTGACCGCGTCGGAGCCCAGCGCCAGCGCCGTCATCACCTCGGACGGTGTGAAGGCGCCGAGGATGGCCGGGATGCCGGCGCCCCGCGCCGTCTCGGCGATGGCGGCGGCATCCGGGCCCTGGCCGGGCGTGACGAGGAACTGCGCGCCGGCGTCGATCGCCTGCTTGGCCTGCGCGGCCGGTCTGAACGGTGCCGGCGCCGACCACTGCGCCGGTCTCGGCCGCCGTGGACGCGGCGCGCTCGAGGTGCCGGGGGAGGTCGGGCGTGGTGTAGGTGAGCTCCACGACATGGATCCCACCGGCAACCAACGCCGCGCAGAGGTCTCGAGCATCGGAGATCTCCGGCGCCCGGACGACGGTCAGCACGCGATCCGCTCGAAGCAGATCCATGGTGGTCATGAGGATTCCTCTCAGACGGTGGTGCGACGGACTGCGCGACCCGGAAGCGCGTCGGTGCGATGGCCGTCGTCGATGACCGGTACGCCGTTCACGAACACGTACGGGATGCCCGCGGCCTGCTGCCGGGGTTCCTCGAAGGTGGCTGTGTCCCGGACGGTCGCCGGATCGAACAGCACGAGGTCGGCGACGTACCCCTCCCGGACCAGCCCGCGATCCGGCAGCCGCAACCGCCGGGCGGGCCGGCCGGTGAGGTGGTGGATGCAGTCGGCCAGTTCCAGTACGCCGAGATCGCGCACGTACCGCCCGAGGTAGCGCGGGAACGTCCCCCACGAGCGCGGATGCGGTTTCGCGCCGACCAGGATCGCGTCCGACCCACCCGTGTGGCTCGAATGCCGCATGATCGTCCGAACGTTCTCCTCATGGCCGACGTGCTGCAGGATCGAGGTCGCCAGGTTGTCCCGGATCAGCAGGTCGAAGAACACGTCCGCCGGCGGCCGGCCACTCTCCGTCGCGAGGTCGGCGATGGTGTGACCGACGGCATCGGTCAGGGCTGCGTTGCGCACCCCGCCGATCTCGATCGTGTCCCACTCCGCCACGCAGCCGTGGCACCCGTCCGACCCGACCTGCTCCAGCTCGTAGGTGATCCGATCGCGAGCCGCTGGATCCGCCAGCCGCGCCAGCAACGCGTCCGGACCATCCTCCGCCGTCCAGCTCGGCAGGATCGCCGCCAAGGTGGTTGCTCCAGGCAAATACGGATAGGTGTCAGTGGTGACATCGATGCCGGCCGCGAGTGCCTTGTCGATCATCGCGATCAGCTCGGCCCCGCGCCCGGCGTTCGGCGCGAAGTTCATCACCGCGTGTGTCAGGTGCAGCGCGCACCCGGAACGCCGGGCCACCTCGACCATCTCGCCGTACGCGTCGAGTGCGCCCACGCCGTACGACCGCTGATGCGGGCCGTAGTAGCCGCCGTACTGCGCGACGATCTCGCAGAGCTCGACCAGTTCGTCGGTGGTCGCGAACATGCCGGGTGTATAGGTGAGGCCGCTGCTCATCCCGACCGCACCCTGCTGTAGTCCTTCGGCCAGCAGAGCCTTCATCGAGTCCAGTTCGGCGCGCGTGGCGGGCCGGTTCGAGGTGCCGACGACCATCATCCGCAGCGTGCCCTGCGGGATCAGGTACGCCGCGTTGCAGGCGATGCCCTGGTCGAGACGGTCGAGGTACCCGGCGACGGTGGACCAGCTGAAGTCGAAGTCGTCCGGCTCACCGTTCCAGCCGGCGATCTGGCGGCGTACCGCGATCCGGGTCGGGTCGTCGATCGGCGCGAACGACAGGCCGTCCTGGCCGAGCACCTCCAGCGTGACGCCCTGGCTGACCTTCGCGGTGTGGTCCGGATTCACCAGGATCTGCAGGTCGGAGTGCGCGTGCATGTCGATGAACCCGGGCGACAGCACCAGCCCGTCCGCGTCGATCGTCCGCCGGGCCGCCGGCAGGTCGTTGCCGATGGCTACGATCCGGCCGGCCTCGACCGCCACGTCCGCGCGTACGCCGGGAGCTCCGGAACCGTCCAGCACCAACGCGCCGGTGATCAGTAGATCGGCCATCTCAGAAGAACGTCCGGACCAGGTCCACGACGACCGGATCGATCGCGTCCGGGTCGTCGACGACCGGGATCAGCCCCCACTTGTCGAACGCCGTACACGGATGGGACAACCCGACCCGCAGCTCGTCGCCGATCACCACCGGTACGCCGTCGAAGGTCAGGTACCCGTGCTGGTCGTTGAGCTTGGTGACGGTCATGCCGTCGGCCGCGAGGATCGGTTCGCCGTCCGAGCGCGGCCGGATCAGCTGCGGCTCGGGCAGGTCCTGGTCGAACGGCAGATCACGCCGGCCGGCGTCGAAGATCGCCAGCCCCGGCTCGGGTTGGGACGTGATCCGGATCCACCCGTGCATCGCGGCGACCAGCCGATCGCCGTCCGTCCGGGGCGTCTCGCCAAGCGGTGACACCCGGCGATACATGCCGTCGTCGTGCGTGATGTACGCGCCCGACCGGAGTACGACCCGCGCACCGTCCTTGGCCAGCGGAGCCAGCACCTTCGCGACGTCATCGAAGTACTGACTGCCGCCGGCGGTCACCACGGGTACGACGTCGTCGTCGTACAAACGGTGCAGCCGGTTGTGGATGGCGGCCAGGTCGCGGAGGTACGCGCGGACTTCCTCGAGATCCGCCTCGTCGACGCCGTGCCCGATCGCGCCCTCGTATCCGCCGACGCCGGCCAGCCGCAGCGACGGTGCGTCCGCGATCGCCTCGCCGACGGCCAGTGCGGTCTCGGCGTCCCGCGCGCCCGTTCGGCCGCCGATGCCACCGACCTCGACCAGTACGTCGAGCTTTCGCGCATCGGGACCGATGTGCGCCGAACGAGCCGCCTCCATGAGTTCGACGGTGCGGACCGAGTCGGCCCAGACCAGCACCTCGAACTCCGGATCGGCATCGAGTTCGTCGGCGATCCAGCGCAGTTGGAGCGGGGAGACCACCGCGTTCGCGATCAGCACCCGGCGGACGCCGTACGCGCGGGCGACGCCGAGCTGGAAGGCGTTCGCGAGGGTGATCGCCCAGGCGCCGGCGTCGAGCTGCATCGCCCAGAGCGCGGGCGCCATTGTCGTCTTGCCGTGTGGGGCGAGGTCGACGCCGTGCTCGGCACTCCACCGAGCGAGCGTGTCCACGTTGTGCCGCAGGCCGGGCGCGGACAGCGTCATCAGCGGCGTGGGCAGCTGGGAGAGCCGGGGCTTGCCGGCGAGCACCTCGGCGACGGTCTGACCCCAGAAGGCAGGCGGCAGTGCCTTGTCCTGCCAGCTCACCTGCTGGTCGGCGAGAGCGGCGACGGCATCGGCATCGTAAGCAGGCATTCGGTCCCCTGACGGATGAGATTGCAGACTACGCAACCTTCATTGCGCAACCTGACCTGTCGGTTGTAGCATCGCGCCCAAAGTTGCGTCAATGACGGGTGTTTCACACCTATTCCATCACTTCGCCCGCAAGGAGTGCCGATGGCCGCATCGCTCCGTGAGACGGCTCCCACCGCGATCTGCATCGGCGAGGCGATGATCATGCTGGCCGGGGAGACCGGGGTGCCGCTGCCGGACGTGGAAACGTTCCGGCGGTCGGTTGGCGGAGCCGAGTGCAACGTGGCCGGTGGACTCGCCGCGCTGGGCATCGCGACCGGCTGGATCTCGCGACTCGGTGACGACGGCTTCGGCCAGCACGTACTGCGTGATCTGCAGGCGCGAGGTGTCGAGGTAGGCGGAGTCGGAGATGGACCCAGACCGGCCGACTGCGCTCTACGTGAAGGAGTCCCAGGACGGGCGCGCCCGGATGCACTACTACCGGACCGGCTCGGCCGCCTCGGCCATGGATGCGGCGTTTCTGGAGCGGCAGGTGGTGCGCGATCGCCTGGCCCACGCCGAGCTTGTGCACACCACGGGCATCACCGCGGCCATCTCAGCCGACCGCAGCCGAGATGCTCGAGCGTCTGGCCGAGGATCACGACGGCTTCACCTTGAGTGTCGACCTCAACTGGCGGCCGGCGCTCTGGCGAGGCAAGGACCCGGAGCCGCTCTGGCGGTTGCTGCGCGCGGCCGACGTCGTACTGATCGGTGCTGACGAGGCTCTGGTGTTCGCGGGTACCAATGACCCCGCTGAGCTGCACGAACGCCTCGGAGGGCGGTGCACGCTGGTGGTGAAGAACGATGCGCATACTGCAGTGGTGCTGGAGCCGGATGGTCGTCGCACCGAGGTTCCTGCGCTCACGGTCGATGTGGTCGAGCCGGTGGGCGCGGGCGACGCGCTTCGCGGCCGGCTTCCTGGCCGGAACGTTGCAGGGCCTGCCGATGAAGCAGCGGCTGCGGCTCGGGCATCTGAGCGCCGCGGCGGTGCTGGCCGTGCCGGAGGACCACGCTGCGCCGCTGGGCTCGCGGTCCGCGAGACGTTGTTGAACTGCTCCGACGAAGAGTGGACCGCCACGAGGGTCGGGCCAGCGGGCGTGAAGCTGCCATGAGCCAGAGCCTCGGGAGAGCCCTGCAGATCCTCGCCAGTCTGGGCGAGGGAGAGCGGTCGCTCGACCAGTTGGCGACGGAGCTCGACGTACACAAGACGACTGTGCTGCGGCTGCTGCGGACCATGGAGGCGGAGCAGGTTCGTACGGCGTGACGAGGCGCACCGGTATCGGTTGGGGTCGCGACTGTTCGCCTTGGCGGACGTTGCTCGGCGAGCAACACGTCGTACGGGACGTCGCGGCACCGCATCTGCGCGCAGCTGAACCAGAAGACCGGGCAGACCGTGCATCTGGCCGCGTGGGAGAACGGTGAGGTCGTCTACATCGACAAGCTCGACAGCGTGAGGTCGGTCCGGATGTACTCCCAGGTCGGCGTACCGGCGGCATTGCACTGCACCGCGGTCGGGAAGGTACTGCTGGCCGCACTGCCGAAGCGGCAGCGGGAGGCGCTGCTCGCGTCGATGGACTACCACGCGTACACGCCGCAGACGATCACCGATCCAGACGCGCTCCGGGACGAGCTGGACGACGTACGGGCGCGTGGATGGGCACAGGACCGGGCCGAGCACGAGTCCTTCATCAACTGCATCGGCGCACCGGTCACGGACCACGACGGGCGGATCGTCGGGGCCGTGTCCCTGTCGGTGCCCGACGTACTGCTGAACTATGACCAGGTGCTCGAGCTGCTGCCCGACCTGCTCGCCACCGCCACAGCGATCAGTGCCGACTACAACTGATCAGTGCCGACTACAACTGCTCAGTGCCGACTACAACCGAGAGGTGTCAGACCTGATGTCCGACAAGACCGCCATCTCCACCACCGACGCACCCGCTCCGATGCCGGTGTTCTCGCAGGGGGTGCGCAAGGGCAACATCCTGCAGGTATCCGGCCAGGGCTCGGTCGATCCGAGCGGTGAGTTCGTCTTCACCGGCGACGTGAAGGGCCAGACCACCCGCGTCCTGCAGAACATCGAGGCGATCCTCAAGGCCGGCGGTGCGCAGCATCGACGACGTGGTGATGCTGCGCGTCTACCTCGACCACCCGCGACGACTTCGCCGCCATGAACGAGGCGTACGCCGAGTTCATGGCCACCCGCACCCCGAGCGGCGCCCTCCCCTCCCGCACCACCGTCTTCACCGGGCTCCCCCTCCCGGACATGCTGGTAGAGATCGACGCCCTCGCCGTCCTGAGCTGAATCCGACAGGTGCCACCTAGTAGCACCAGGTGCTACTAGGTGGACGGGTGCCCGGGTCAGGTTTTGATCCCTGGTCCGAGTCATGGAATGCGCCTTCCAGGTTTCCCGCATGGCGGGATACGATGCCGCAATGCAGGAACAGGCTGATCGACGGGGGTCGGTCCAGTCGATTGATCGGGCGGTGGCGATCCTGCGGTGCTTCGACGCGCGTACGCCGGACCTGGGGATCAGTGACCTGGCCCGAGCCACCGGTCTGTCCACCAGCACAGTGCACCGGCTGCTGCTGGCGATGCAGGAGAACGGACTGGTCCGCCAGACCGCTCACCGCAGGTATGCGATCGGCCCGCTGGTGGTCCAGTTGGCGCACAGCGGTGGGATCCCCGCGTCTCTGCGTGACGCCGCGATGCCGGTACTGCGGATGCTCCGCGATGACACCGGGGAGACCGCAGCTGTGCACGAGTTGCTCCCGTCCGGGCAGCGTGTCGTCCTCGACCAGGTCGAGAGCCATCACCAGTTACGCCGTACCTATACGGAGTTCGGCATGCCGGTCGCGTTGCCGCTCGGTGCGCCCGGGAAGGCGCTGCTCGCCTTCCTGCCCTGGGAACGGCAGCAAGAGGTTCTCGGCGGTCACCTCGAGCAGGTGCTGCCGCGGACTATCACCGATCCGGTCGTGCTGGCCGACCAGTTCGCCCAGATCCGCGAGCGTGGGTTCGCACTGTCGATGGCGGAACGCACGCCAGGGATCCGCAGCGTGGCAGCACCGGTCTTCGGCCACTCGGGGCAGGTGGCCGGTTGTCTGAGTGTCTCTGGTCCCGAGCTACGGATGCCGGTGGAGCGAATGGAGGAGTTCGGAATGAGGATCGTCGCGGCCGCCTGGTCGGTGTCCGAGCTGCTCGGCGCCACCCCGGTCTCCCGGGATCGCAGTACGGCGCTGGCCGGCAGTCGGTGATGTCCTCTGCCAGGGATCTGCTGAAGATCGCCCCCGCGGTCTATCTGCCCGCCTTGCTCTACGGCATCGGGCAGGGCGCCATCGCGCCGGTCGTCGCGTTGTCGGCCACCCACCTCGGCGCCTCGGTCGCCGTGGCCGGGCTGGTCGTCGCGGCCGCCGGTCTCGGGCAGGTGATCGGCGACATCCCAGCCGGTGCGCTGACCAACCGGATCGGTGAGCGACGGGCGATGCTGGGCGCGACAGTCCTCGTCGCCCTGGCCCTGCTGGCCTGTGTGCTGGTGCCGACGGTCTGGGGCCTGGCGATCGCGATCGGCTGCACCGGGCTGGCCGGTGCGGTCTGGGGCCTGGCCCGCCAGGCCTACCTGAGTGAAGCCGTCCCGATCGAGCTACGGGCCCGTGCGCTGTCCACCCTTGGTGGTGTCCAGCGCATCGGTTCCTTCATCGGACCGTTCCTCGGCGCCTTCGCGATGAAGTTCCTCGGCACAGACGGCGCATACTGGGTGCACTTCGTGGCCGCCGTACTGGCCTGCGCAGTCCTGGTGAGCCTGCCCGACGTCGAGTCGGTACGCCGTACGCGCGGCAGCCGACCAGTCGCCGCACAGTCGACGTGGGTCGTGATCCGGGATCACCTCCCGGTGTTGCGGACCCTGGGCGTCGGTGCACTGCTGGTCGGCGCGGTCCGGGCGTCGCGGCAGGTGGTGATCCCACTGTGGGCGCTGCACATCGGTCTGGATGCGCAGACCACCAGCATCATCTTCGGGCTGTCCGGTGCGGTCGACATGCTCCTGTTCTATCCGGCCGGTTCGGTGATGGACCGCCTCGGCCGCAAGTGGGTCGCCGTACCGTCGATGTTCGTACTGGGGTTCGCGCACCTGTTATTGCCGCTGACGCACTCCACCGCGACCTTGACCGCGGTCGCGCTGTTGATGGGCGTCGGCAACGGGTTGGGGGCCGGCGTGATCATGACGCTTGGGGCCGACGCGTCTCCACCCGTCGGCAGAGCGCAATTCCTGGGGGCGTTTCGCCTTTTCGCCGACACCGGCAACGGCGTCGGTCCACTCCTGCTGGCCGGTGCCACCGCGCTGCTCGGGCTCGGTCCAGCAATCGTCATCATGGCCGGCACCGGCTGGGCTGCCGCGACAGCCATGCATCGCTGGATCCCGCCGCATCCTACGGTCGAGGTCACAAGCTGAGCGCGACACTGCTTCCATGTGTAGTGCAGCGACTTCTCGGGGGTCGAACGGGTGAGTGACTGGTCACACCGGTGTGGCGCGGAGGTGGGAGCCGGGGACGGTTCATCGAGGTGAGGGCTGTCCCGACTGGCCGGGGCTGCCGGCGATCGGAGGCCACCTGCGACTGCGGGGAAGACTGCATCGTGCAGGCAGGCGCGATCATTGCGATGGGCAAGCAATCCATCGGGCCTCCGGCCTGCAACAACTCCCGCTCCCGATGCCGAGACACTATGCCGAGACTTATGTGATGTCTCAGGACATGGGTGACAGTTCTGTATCAAGAGATCGGTGACGGTTGGTGTGTCAGGACATCGGTGACGCTTCGCCCGGTCTGGGGGCGCTGTCCGGGAGGTCGGCCGTTGCCGCGGTATGTCACGCCGGGCGCCGTTTTGGTGCTCGATGAGCTTGGTCCGGCTCACGCGGCTGACCCCGCTGGTGGAACGTCTATCGGGCTGTGAGATGCGGGAGTTGGCGCGTCGATCGACAGCTCAGAGACCTCATTGAGGAGCTGCGAGCACCTCGCCGATGACGTGCCGCGTGTAGTTCGCCAGCGCCGGGTTGGTGTCCTTTTGGTACGACCACACGATCAGGGCCTGTGACAGCACGCGCCCGCGTCCGCGGAGCCACGTCGCGTCGTCCACGTCCAGCGCCGCACGGAACTCGTCGCGGACGCTCGCGGGCAGCAGGTACCACACGGGGAACAGGTCGCACGCCGGATCGCCGACACCGCATGTCTCGAAGTCGAGCACCGCGGTCAGCCGGCCTTCCGCCGACACGAGCAGGTTGCTCGGCGTCAGGTCCGAGTGCACCCACACCTCGCGCCCGTCGTACGGCGCCGCGAGCGACTCCTCCCACGACGCCAGCGCTGCGCGAGTGTCGATCAGGCCATCCAGCTCGCCGATCGCCTTCCGCGTCGAGGAGTCCATCGAGACCATCGGAGCGCGCGTGCGGCGCTCGCCCGGATACGCCGGCGGCCGGTCCGGCAGGTCGATCCGCCGGAACGCGTCGACGAACGCCGCGAGGTCCGTCGCCAGCCGGCGTGGGTCGGCGAGCGCGTCGGGGGAGGGGTGCGTACCGCTGAGCCAGCGGTGGACGGACCACTCGCCCGGGAACGCGTCGGTGGGTGAGCCGATCGCCTCGACAGAAGGGATGGCCACAGGCAGGAACGGCGCGAGTGCCGCGAGTTTCGCCTGCTCCCGTTGCACTATGTCGTTGATCGAGGGCCGGAGCGGCAGCCGTACGGACAGGTCGGAACCGAGGCGGTAGATCGCGTTCACCAATCCACCGGAGTCGACCGGCTCCAGCGGCAACGCGGCCCACTGCGGGAACTGAGCGGCCACCAGTTCGCGGACGAGCGGCGTGTCGATGTCGGCCTGGTCGGCGTGGACCTTGCGGGGACTCACGAGCCCCATCGGAGCGGTCGGCCTGTCCGCTGTCAACCCGGTTTCGGATCGAGGCGGTCAACAGCAGGCAGGCCAGGCGGGCTACGGAAGTGTCACCACCAACATCGCCCGAACTGTCACCGATGTCTTGATGCAGAACTGTCACCGATGTCCTGCGACATGACGGGCCGACTGGCGCACTCGATTTGGCTTGATCGAACGTATGTTCTAATATAGTCGCATGACAGGGATTGCGATCAGCCGCCAAGGGGCCGACCGTTCGGTCAACGCCGACAGGGCCGTGCTCGGCACCCACTCGCCGTCCGGTCCTCTCCCGGTTCCGGGCATTCCCTCCGGCGCACAGTCCCGGGATGGCGCCGAGCCTGCCTGTGGTTCGTTGCGGATGGCGCCACGATGCGGAGAGTCGGGCTTCGCGTCCGGGGATGTGGGCTGGCCGGACGATGTGGACTGGTCGGATGATCTCGATATCCCTGAGGGTCCCGAGGGCTGCCGGGTGGTCCGCGTTTTGTCAGTGAGCAGGATGAGTTGGACGCCGAGCTGGACCTGCTGCTGGGCCGTGGCCGGTGTTCGCGGGTGGATGTGTTGGAGTGGGAGTTGTGGGACGGGGTCGAGCAGGACGAGGCGGAGCGGGAGATGTTGCGCCGGACTGCGCCGGCTTGGGTGGTGTTGCCGCCCGGCGGTGAGTTGGCGACGGAGTTGGAGCGGACGCGGCCGGGGGCGATGTCGCCGGTGGCGTTGGTCGAGTTGCTGAAGGCCGCGGACCGTCTGTCGAGTTGGGCGGATTCGATCAAGGCGGCCGCGATGGCGTCGTTTCATCGGCAGCGCCGCGCCGAGCATGGTGAGTCGCCGCGTCCGACCCGGCTGGATGCGAAGGGTCGGCCGGTCGATCCGGAGCGTTCCTGGTACGGGGAGATCGCGTTGGCGCTCGGCCTGTCGCCGAACACGGTCGGGCGGCGGGTCGAGACCGCGCTGCGGCTGACCTCGACCCTGTCGGCGACACACACGGCGCTGAGGTGTGGGGCGTTGACGTGGGGTAAGGCGCTGGCGATCTGCGAGGCGACCGGCGACCTGTCCGACGACGCGGCGCGGGCGGTCGAGGCGCATGTGTTGAAGCGGGCCGGCGCGCAGACGCACCGGAATCTGTTGGAGTCGCTGCGCCGCCAGGTCGCCAAGCACGCCACTCGTGAGGCGGCCGACAACCACCGGGGCGCGGTCGCGGAGCGTACCTGCAAGATCGTTCCGCTGGCCGACGGCATGGCCGGGCTGTGGATCGTCCACACCTCCGACAAGATCCAGCAGATCTGGGTCGCCATCCAAGCCATGGCCGCCCTCGCCAAACGCGACACCCCCACCACCGGACCTGCACCCAGATCCAGCACCACCACCCCAGACGCCGGCACCCCAGACGCCGGCACCACCCCAGACGCCGGCACCTCAGACGCCGGCACCCCGAGCCCCAGCACCGCTGGGATGACCCCAGACGACGGCACCTCGCCGGACGACGACACCACCGCAGACGCTGGGACGACCCCAGACGCCGACACCACCGCAGACGCCGGCTCCTCGCCAGGCGCCGGCACCCCCGCAGACGCCGGCTCCTCGCCGGACGGCAGCCGTGGCACTGTCACCACCACTGCCGGTTCGGCTGGTGGAGTGGCCAAGGAGGCCCGGACCGCCGAGCAGCGCCGTGCCGACGTGGCCGCGGACCTGTTCGAGCACATCCTGCGCAACGGCCTGGACTGGCTGGGCCGCCGCCTGCCCGACCAGCACCGCCGCCGCCCCCACATCGAAGTCGTCGTCCCCGCCACCACCCTGCTCGGGCTCGACGACGACCCCGCCGAACTCACCGGCTACGGACCCATCCCCGCCGACCTGGCCCGCCGCATCGCCGCCGACGGCACCTGGCGGCGACTCCTCACCGACCCCGTCAACGGCGCCGTCCTCGAAGCCTCCACCACCCGCCACGACCCCGGCACCCTGGTCACCGAAACCCTCCTCGCCCGGCACCCCGTCTGCGCCTGGCCCGGCTGCAACCGCACCTCCCGCGACTGCGACCGCGACCACACCACCCCGTTCGCACAAACCGGCACCACCAACCTCACCGGACTCGCGCCCTACTGCGAGTACCACCACCTCATCAAAGACACCCCCGCCTGGGGCTGGACCACCACCAGCCACCCCGACGGCTCCATCACCCTGACCACCCCCACCGGCCACCGCTACACCACCGTCCCACCCGCCCGCGGCCCCATCACCGGCCGAGTCCACATCACCGACCCAGTCCACATCACCCCGACCCAGTCCAGGCCCGTCCCGCTACCCGAAATGCCTTCGAAGGACCGGGCGGCGCAGGTCCCGCAGTCGAGCAAGCCATCAATGGGTCCTCGGCCGAATCACCCGGCGGCAGCCAACTAGCATCCGACGGCCGACCGCCGTTCTAGCTGCGGCACAGGGCTGCAGCGCAAGGTTCCGGGCTCGGCCAGTGTCCGGCTGGATGAAGGGTTGTCGTTCATGGACCACTGCATCCAGCCGGAGATCGATCAGCGACGTTGTCAGCTTCGACCGCGTCCCTCGTCTCGAGGTCTGCTCCAAGGACGAGGGTGACGGGGTCAGGTGATCGAACGGCGCGGGTCGGGAAATCCGAGGCTGGTGTAGCCGGGAGCCCGTTTGGCGAGAGCCGAGGCCAGTACCCGGGTGGGAGTGTCGACATAGTCGTGGATCTCAGCGGTCGTCTTGCCTGGTGAGGACCGGAGGATCCGGCCCGCGTACTGCACCAACCTCCCCTTGAAGGCGATCGGTGCGGCGAGAAACAACGTGTCCAGAACCGGGCAGTCGAAGCCTTCTCCGACGTATGGCCCGGTAGCTACGACGAGGAGTGGGTTCTCGTCCCGCGGCTTCAGCCGTTCGAGTGCTGCTGTTCGAGCTTTCGCGCCCATGCCGCCCCGCAGGACGACCGGATCGTGGCCCGCTTCACGGAGGGCTGTCGCAAAGACCTCCACGTGCTCGGTCCATTGGGTCAGGACCAGGCAATGACGGCGCCGGGCCAGCGCTCCGAGAACGTCCTCCACCACCTGTGCCGTGCGCTTCTGGTCCGCGACAAGTTCGCGATAGACAGCCGCGATCCCACCGGGCTCGGACGGATTGGCCTCGCCTGTGTAGCAGAACTCGGTCTTGTGCAGATGCAGGACCGGTCGAGGGCTCGGCAGGCTGTCTCTCGTGTGTTCGAGATCCAGTGCGTCGCTGTGGCCTGAATCCTCCGCAGTTCCAGTGGCGGCGCCGGCGATCGTGTGGCGGATCGGACCTGTTTGCTGGCCGATGAGGTCGTCGAGCTGGTCACGTCGATAGGGCGTGGCGGTAAGACCGATCCACTGGCGTGCCGCGATCTGCTTGACCGCGTGCTCGAAGGCGGCTGCTGGGAGGTGATGGCATTCGTCTACCACCACGAGACCGTAGGCGTTCGTGAACGTGGCGACATCGTTGCGGCGAGCAAGGGTCTGGAGCATCGCCACGTCCACGGTGCCGCGGGTCTTCGACCGGCCACCTCCCAGTTGACCGGCCTTGATCCCCAGCAGCTCGCCGATGCGGGTGCGCCACTGGTCGGCAAGTGCCTTTCGATCGACCAGTACCAGAGTGGATACCTGGTGTTTGGCGATCAGCGCACAGGCAATCACGGTCTTTCCGGCTCCTGGTGGCGCAACTAGCACACCCTGTTCGTGCTCTGCCATCGTGTCGACGGCTGCCTGCTGAACCCGGCTCAGCGCTCCCGCGAACTCGAACTGTTGAGGACTACCCGAGGACCGCTCGTCGATCCTGTCGACCTGGCTCCCAGCCTGTTCCAGTAGTCCGATCGCCTTCGCGGCCAAGCCACGGGGCAGCACCAGGTCACCCTCGATGGTTTCGTCGAAGCTGCGAAGGAATCGGGGCACGTCCCAGGTTGACAGGCGCAGTCTCTGCCGCTCGTAGAACAGCGGGTTCGGCATCGACGCCGCATGCTTGAGCGTGGCGAGAAGAGCCGGCGGCAGCTGCCCGCTCGCTATCCGGATCCCGGCACCGAGATGGACCTGCACACGAGGCGGCGCCGCAGGGCGGGTGCGAGTCGATGTCGGCATAGCGATCTGGTCGACGCTGGATCCAACCTTGACCGTCCCCAGCCGGCGTGCCGCCGACGTGACTTCACGCGGACTCATCCGTGGCACCGACGAGAGATACGCCCACTGGTCGTCGTACGGCTCGAGAGTCGCCAGATCGAGAAAGACGGTTGTCCCGTCGCGGCGGCATTGCCCGCTGAGGGGCGCGGCGATCAGGTTGCCGACGCCACCGGCAGGGACGACGTCCTGCGAGGGAAACAGTCGGTCGTAGCTCGACAGATCCATCCGTCCACGGAGGGCCATGGCCTCTCGAAGGAGACCGAACCCCAACCGGCGGGCAATCTCGGCAGGTACCGGCGCAGCGAAGAAGATCCATACATGGGCGCCGACGCCGGACCTGGAGACCTCAAGGGCGGCCGGAACTCCTGACGAGCGTGCCGCCTTCACATAAGCCAGTGCATCCAGCATCGCGGCCGGGCCATCGAAATCGGCCGCCAGCCAGCAGCACGAGTCGCCGTCGAGCAACGGGTAGAAGCCGATGTGCTTTTGCCCGGACAGATGCGCTGTAATCACCGCGGTCGACAGCGGCAGATAGTCTCGGTCTCTGTGCTGGACGCCCTTGTTCCATCCGCCGCGAACCGCGGGCAGCCAACCCGATCTGCCAGTGCGCTGACTCTGCCACCGCTCCGCGTAGATGTCTGCACGTGCCGCGAACAGGGTGCGGAAGAACGCGACCTTGGCTTCGGCGGACGACCTCGAATCGACCGGTCCTGGTCGGCCCTCGAAGATGCCGGTCTGGGCGGGGCCGGGCGGCGCCGATTCGCCAGGACTCAGCTTCAAGAGCCGCAGGAGGCGCGTGTTCTCGCTCCGCAGCCGGGCGACAAGTGCTCGGAGTTCGCTGAGCTCCTGAGCAACCGGGGTTGTCGACCGCTCGTCGTGGTCGGGTGTCTCCCTCACCCGGCTCAGCGTACGACGCGGGTACTGGCCTGACCGGTCGAATCGGCGACACTCGGACGCCCGCTCCTACCGCATCGAGGGTCGGCCGATTTGGCCATCCTCAGCTCTGATGTAAGAATGGTTGTTGCCGAAGACCGCTGGTCGTCGCCCTCGTGTGTGAATGTGAGGGTGGCTGAAGGTCCCACCGATTGAGTGGGCGGCCCGCGCAGGTGACTTGGATAGTGTGACAGCTTCATGTTCACGCCCTTGCGCCTGCGCAGGGGCGTTTCTCAATTGTCGGGCCGGCTGGGAGTCTCCGGTGATCAAGCCAAACCCTGTGTACGCAGGGCGGAAGGAGACCCCATGGCGAGGCCGGACAAGGCCGCCGACGTCGCGGAGCTCACGGAGAACTTCCGGAGCTCGAACGGCGCCGTGCTGACCGAGTACCGCGGACTCACCGTGTCGCAACTGCGGGAACTGCGCACTGCGCTCGGTGACGACGTGAACTACGCCGTGGTGAAGAACACGCTGACCAAGATCGCGGCCAAGGACGCCGGCGTCGAGTCGTTCGACTCGCTGCTGCAGGGTCCGTCGGCCATCGCGTTCATCAAGGGTGACCCGGTGGTCGCCGCCAAGGGTCTGCGTGACTTCGCCAAGGCGAATCCCCTGCTCGTCATCAAGGGTGGAGTGCTGGAAGGCAAGGCACTCGGCTCTGACGAGATCAACAAGCTCGCTGACCTGGAGTCGCGTGAGGTCCTCCTCGCGAAGCTCGCAGGTGCGATGAAGGCGGCTCCGCAGCAAGCGGTGTCGCTGTTCGCTGCTCCGCTGTCGCAGGCCGCGCGCCTGTTCGCGGCGCTGCAGGAGAAGCTGCCGGCCGAGGCCGCCCCTGTGCAGGACGCAGTGGCGGACGAGGCGCCGGCCGTGCAGGACACGGTCGAGGCACCTGCCGAGGCGAGCACCGAGGAGACCGCGCCGGCCGAGAGCTGACGCTGTCACTCACGCAACACCCCCATCAGTGATCACCCAGCAACACATTTACGGAAGGACCGCCACCATGGCGAAGCTCAGCACCGAAGAGCTGCTCGGCCAGTTCAAGGAACTGACCCTGCTCGAGCTCTCGGAGTTCGTTAAGGCGTTCGAGGAGGAGTTCGGCGTCACCGCCGCCGCCCCGGTCGCCGTTGCCGCTGCCCCGGGCGCTCCGGCGGCTGCCGCCGAAGAGGCCGTCGAGCAGGACGAGTTCGACGTCGTCCTCGAGGCGGCCGGCGACAAGAAGATCCAGGTCATCAAGGAGGTGCGCGGTCTCACCAGCCTTGGTCTGAAGGAGGCCAAGGACCTGGTCGAGGCGGCCCCGAAGCCGATCCTCGAGAAGGTCGACAAGGCTGCCGCGGAGAAGGCCAAGGAGGCCCTCGAAGGCGCCGGCGCCACCGTCACCCTGAAGTGACCACGGTTACGTCCCGTGCCGGGCTCGCTGGAGCCAATGCAAGAAGGACGTAACGAATCTGTGCAGAAGGGCGGTCCCCTGAGGGGGGCCGCCCTTCTGACATTCCGGCTCGCTAGGATCACCTGCAGCCGCGTGCCATCAGCACAGCGTGACTGCCGTGACCGGAGCGTGACCATCCGGTCACTATTACTGGACACGCGGGGGTTACGCAAAACAGTACTCGTGCGTAACCTAGGCCACTGCCCGGTCGTTGGGACGGCAGAACGTCGTCGGTCGGGGGCCGTACACATCCCGTGAGGCAGACCGATTCAGGAGGGCCAGGTGGGCGTCGAAGTCCGCGTCGAGGGTCTCACCAAGTCCTTCGGAAGCCAGCTGATCTGGGGCGACGTGTCCCTGACTCTGCCGGCCGGTGAGATCTGCGTGATGCTCGGCCCGTCCGGCACCGGCAAGTCCGTCTTCCTCAAGACGCTGATCGGTCTGCTCAAGCCCGACAAGGGCCACGTGTACATCGAGGGCACCGATATCGCCACCTGCTCCGAGCGCGAGCTGTACGAGGTACGCCGCCTGTTCGGCGTGCTGTTCCAGGACGGCGCGATGTTCGGCTCGATGAACCTCTACGACAACGTCGCCTTCCCGCTCCGTGAGCACACCAAGAAGTCCGAGTCCGACATCCGCTCCATCGTGATGGAGAAGATGGAGATGGTCGGTCTGGTCGGCGCGGAGAAGAAGCTGCCGGGCGAGATCTCCGGCGGCATGCGCAAGCGGGCCGGGCTGGCCCGTGCGCTGGTGCTCGACCCCGAGATCCTGCTGGTGGACGAGCCCGACTCCGGTCTGGACCCCGTACGTACGTCGTTCCTGAACCAGGTGATGATCGACCTCAACGAGGCGTTCGGCCCGACCTTCCTGATCGTCACCCACGACGTGAACACCGCGCGGACGGTGCCGGACAACATCGGCATGCTGTACCACAAGCACCTGGCGATGTTCGGCCCGCGCGAGATGCTGCTGTCCAGCGAGGAGCCCGTGGTCCGGCAGTTCCTCAACGCCCAGATGATCGGCCCGATCGGCATGTCCGAGGAGAAGGACGCCGACGAGCTGGCCGCCGAGGCCGGCCAGGAACTGCCCCCGCTGCCGCCCATCCCGATCCAGCAGCTGCCGAGCAGCGGCATGCTCCGGCCGACCCAGCGCCCGCCGGGCGAGTGGTGCCGGGACAACGGCGTCACCCCGCCGCCAGGCTCCTTCGCCGACGCGACGGTGGGGGCCACGTGACTGCTAGCGCGACCGCCCCGCTGAAGCACGCCGGCAACCTGTTCTCCTTCGCTCTCGACACCGCCCGGGCTTCCGTCCGCCGCCCGTTCCAGGTGCGGGAGTTCCTGCAGCAGGCCTGGTTCGTCGCCAGCGTGACGATCATCCCGACCGCGCTGGTCGCCATCCCGTTCGGCGCGGTGATCGCGCTGCAGGTCGGCGGCCTGATCAAGCAGTTCGGCGCGCAGGCGTTCACCGGCTCGGCCGCCGTACTGGCCGTGGTCCGGGAGGCGTCGCCGATCGCGACCGCGCTGCTGATCGCCGGCGCCGGCGGATCCGCGATCTGCGCCGACCTGGGTTCGCGCAAGATCCGCGAGGAACTCGACGCGATGATGGTGCTGGGCATCGATCCGATCCAGCGGCTGGTGGTGCCGCGGGTACTGGCCACGATGCTGGTCGCCTTCTTCCTGAACGGGTTCGTCAGCGTGGTCGGCGTGATGGGCGGCTATGTCTTCAACGTCGTCCTCCAGGACGGTACGCCGGGCAGCTACATCGCCTCGTTCACCGCGCTCGCCCACCTGCCCGACCTGTGGCAGGGGCAGGCGAAGGCGCTGGTGTTCGGATTCATCGCCGCCGTGGTCGCGTCGTACAAGGGCGTGAACGCGGGTGGCGGTCCGAAGGGGGTCGGCGACGCGGTGAACCAGTCCGTCGTCATCACCTTCATGCTGCTGTTCGTCGCGAACTTCTCGATGACGGCGATCTACTTCCAGCTCGTCCCGCCGAAGGGGGCGTGACGTGTCGGCCCTCGTGGACACCCTGGTCAAGAAGCCGCTGAACTCCCTCGATCGGCTGGGGGAGCAGCTCGCCTTCTACATCAAGGCGCTGGCCTGGTCCGGCAAGTCCATCACCCGGTACCGCAAGGAGATCCTCCGGCTGCTGGCCGAGGTGACGCTAGGCACTGGTGCGCTCGCGGTGATCGGCGGCACCGTCGGCGTGATCACGTTCCTGGCCTTCTTCACCGGCACCGAGGTCGGCCTGCAGGGCTACTCGGCGCTGAACCAGATCGGTACGTCGGCCTTCGCCGGATTCGTCAGCGCGTACATCAACACCCGCGAGATCGGCCCGCTGATCGCCGGTATCGCGCTGGCCGCGACAGTCGGCTGCGGCTTCACCGCGCAGCTCGGCGCGATGCGGATCAGCGAGGAGATCGACGCCCTCGAGGTGATGGCGATCCCGTCGCTGCCGTTCCTGGTCACCACCCGGATCATCGCCGGCCTGGTCGCGGTCATCCCGCTGTACGTCGTCGGCCTGCTGGCGTCGTACTTCGCCACAAGACTCACCGTGACCACCTTCTACGGGCAGAGCACGGGCACGTACGACCACTACTTCCATCTGTTCCTGCCACCCGGCGACGTGCTCTGGTCGTTCGGGAAGGTGCTCGTCTTCGCCGTCCTGGTGATCCTGGTGCACTGCTACCACGGCTACCACGCGACCGGCGGTCCGGCCGGTGTGGGCGTCGCGGTCGGTCGCGCGGTACGGACGTCCATCGTCGTCATCAACGTCGTCGACCTGCTGCTGTCGATGGCGATCTGGGGTACGACGACCACCGTCAGGCTGGCGGGGTGACGCGATGAGGAAGCTGATCTCGCACAAGATTCTGGGCGTCGCGTTCATCGGCGTGCTGTGCTTCCTGCTCTGGCTGACCTATGCCTTCTACGCGAAGGTCTTCACCAAGACCGTGAACGTGGAGCTGAAGACCAGCCACATCGGCCTGCAGCTGAACGACCACGCGGACGTGAAGCTGCGCGGCATCATCGTCGGCGAGGTCACCGGCGTCGCCACCGACGGCGACGAGGCGACCGTCAACCTGGCGCTCAAGCCCGACCAGGTGGGCGAGATCTCCAGCGCGGTCAGCGCCCGGATCCTGCCCAAGACCCTGTTCGGCGAGAAGTACGTCGCCCTGGTGCCGCCGAGCGGCTCGGAAGGACGGCACATCCGCGCCGGCGATGTGATCGCGCGGGACAAGACCGCGGTCGGCATCGAGATCGAGAAGGTGCTGAACGACGCGCTCCCGCTGCTGCAGGCGGTCGACCCGGCCGATCTGAACGCCACCCTGAACACGCTGGCGACCGCACTGGAGGGTCGCGGAGCCGAGATCGCCGGCACGCTGACCCAGCTCGACGCCTATCTGAAGAAGCTCAATCCGAGCGTCCCGAAGCTGATGGACGCACTGACCAAGCTGACCAAGGTCGCCCAGTTGTACGGCGATGCGACGCCGGATCTGGTCCGGGCGTTGCGGAACTTGACCATCACCGGCAACACGGTGGTGGAGAAGCAGGTGCAGCTGCAGAAGTTCTTCGTCGACGTACAGGGTCTGTCATCGACCGGGAACACGTTCCTGAAGGAGAACGAGGACCGAGTGATCCGGCTCGGCGAGGTGACCCGACCGGTGCTGGATCTGCTGGAGCGGTACTCGCCCGAGGTGCCGTGCTTCCTCAAAGTGATGACGGAGACCGCGCCGATCCTCAACGACACGTTCCGCAATGGCCGGCTGAACATCAACCTCGAGCTGATCACCAACCAGCCGACGCCGTACGCGCCGAACGAACTGCCGGCCTACAAGGACCACCGCGGGCCGACCTGTGTCGGGAAGAACTACAGCCAGCCCGGGTCGAAGCCCGGCCCGTACACGCAGGAGAACCCGGCGCCGTACATCACCGGTGACGACGGCGTGATCGGCGACCACAACAAGAACCAGCGCTTCCCGCTGAACCTGCAGCTGAACCGCGCGATGCCGGGCTTCGACCTCGACACCCAGGGCGTCGGTACGCCGGCCGAGCAGAAGGTCGTTGACGCGGTCGTCGGACCGGAGATGGGTATTCCGGCGTCCGACGTACCGGATCTGACCACCCTGATGGTCGGGCCCCTGCTCCGCGGAGGGCAGGTGAACCTGAAGTGAAGCTCCTGGACAAGAAGACCTCGTTCGACACCGTGCGGCTGGCGATCTTCGTGGTCGTCACCACGGTCGCGACCGCGCTGCTGGCGGTGACGATCGGCAACATCACCTTCAACGCGACGACGAAGTACAGGGCGGTGTTCACCGACGCGGTCGGGCTGAACAAGGGCGACGACATCCGGATCGCCGGCGTGAAGGTCGGCCAGGTCGACAAGATCGCGCTCTACCACGACACGTTGGCGATGGTGACGTTCAGCGTCGACTCCGATCAGATCCTCGACGCATCCACGCACGCCACGCTGCGCTACCGGAACCTGGTCGGCAACCGCTACGTCGCGCTGACCGACGGAGTGGGCGGCGGCGAGCGACTGAAGAAGAACGGCGTCATCCCGAAGGAGCGCACCGCGCCGGCGCTGGACCTGTCGGTGCTGTTCAACGGGTTCAAGCCGCTGTTCACCGCGCTCACCCCGGCGGACGTGAACCAGTTCGCCTTCGAGGTGATCAAGGTGCTGCAGGGCGAGGGCGGCACGATCGAGTCGCTGCTGGCCAAGACGGCCTCGCTGACCACGACGCTCGCCGACGCGGACCAGGTGATCGGCGACCTGATCACCAACCTGACCGCGACGTTGCAGATCGTCTCCCAGCGGCAGCAGAACTTCTCCCAGCTGCTGGTGAACCTGCAGCAGTTCATCACCGGCCTGAGCCAGGACATCAACCCGATCCTGAACTCGCTCGGCTCGATCAACTCGCTGAACACCAAGACGGCCGGCCTGCTGCAGCAGACCCGGGTTCCGATCAAGGCGGACCTGGACCGGCTCCGGACGACCGCGACCACGCTCGACGACACACAGGCGATCTGGGTGAAGACGCTGCAGAACATGCCGGAGAAGCTGAACACGATGAGCCGGACCGCGTCGTACGGGTCCTGGTTCAACTTCTACCTGTGCAACTTCGACGGTAACGTCACGCTGCCCACCGGCACCCGGATCCCGGTCGCCTACGACCTGAACTCGGCGAGGTGCCAAAAGTGAAGCCGTTCCGCGAGCAGAACCAGGTGACCGTCGGCGTGATCGGCCTGACGGTGATCGGGCTGATCATGCTGGCCGCGTTCAAGGCGCAGGACCTGCCGCTGATCGGTGGCGGGACGAAGTACTCCGCCCAGTTCTCCGAGGCCGGCGGGCTCAAGCCGAACGACGAGATCCGGGTGGCCGGCGTGCGGGTCGGGCAGGTGCGCAAGGTCGAGCTCGAGGGCACCCACGTCCGGGTCGACTTCGTCGTGGACAAGGGTGTGAAGCTCGGCGACCAGACCGGCGCCGAGATGAAGATCAAGACCCTGCTCGGCCAGAAGTACCTGAAGCTGAACCCGGCCGGTTCCGGTCAGCTCAGGGCCGGCTCCGAGATCCCGCTGGCCCGGACGGTGCCGGCGTACGACGTCGTGGATGCCTTCAGCGATCTGGCCAACACGACCGAGCGGATCGACACCGCGCAGCTGGCCAAGGCCCTGGACACGCTGTCGGCGACGTTCCAGAACACTCCTGAAGAGGTGCAGGCGTCGCTGACCGGCCTGTCCCGCCTGTCCCGGAACGTGGCCAAGCGTGACGAGCAGCTCAAGCTGCTGCTGCAGCACTCGAACGTGGTCACCAAGGTCCTTGCCGACCGCAACCAGCAGCTGATCAAGCTGATGAAGGACGGCAACACCGTCTTCCAGGCCGTGCAGGCCCGGCGGGCCCTGATCCACCAGTTGCTGGTGTCGACGCAGAAGCTGTCCGCGCAGATCACCGCGCTGGTCCGGGAGAACCGCAAGGATCTCGGCCCGACCCTGCAGAAGGTGAACGCCGTACTCGCGGTCCTGCTGAAGAACCAGAACGACCTGGACGCCAGCATCCGGGGCCTGGCGCCGTTCGTCCGGCTGTTCACCAACACGCTCGGCACCGGCCCGTGGTTCGACGTCTACCTGCAGAACCTCGCACCCGTCCCGGAGATCCCGTTGCCGAAGGCCCAGATTCCCGGGCTGCCGCCGATCCTGGGAGGTGGCGGCTGATGCGGATCGCTTCCGTGTCCCGGCTGATCGCGATCGCGGTGGTCCTGGTGATCCTCGCGGTCAGTGTGGTGACGTTGTGGCCGAAGCCCGCGCGGGTGACGGCGACGGCGTACTTCCCGCGCGCGGTGTCGGTGTACCCCGGGTCCGACGTACGGATCCTCGGCATCAAGGTCGGCGAGATCGAGAGCGTCACCCCGGCCGGCCGGAGCGTCCGGGTGAAGTTCTGGTGGGAGGCCAAGCACAAGGTGCCGGCAGGAGCCAAGGCGGTGATCGCGTCCCCGTCGATCGTGGCCGACCGGTACCTCCAGCTCACCCCGGCGTACTCCAAGGGCGACGTGATGGCCGATGGCGCCGAGATCCCGCTGGCGCGGACCGCCGTACCGCTCGAGCTGGACCAGATCTATCAGAGCCTGAACGACCTGTCCGTGGCCCTCGGCCCGAAGGGCGCGAACGACCAGGGCGCGCTGTCGCGGCTGCTGGACGTCTCGGCGAAGAACCTGAACGGCCAGGGCGCGAAGCTGAACCAGACGATCACGGACGTCTCGAAGCTGACCGGGACGCTGGCGGGGAACTCGCAGAGCCTGTTCAGCACGATCCGGCAGCTGCAGACGTTCGTGTCCGCGCTGGCCGCGAACGATGCGCTTGTCCGGCAGTTCAACAACAACTTCGCCGCCACCTCGACCACACTGGCCGGTGAGCGCAAGGACCTGGCGTCCGCGCTGTCGCTGCTGGCGACCGCCCTCGGCGAGGTCGCGACGTTCGTGAAGGACAACCGGACGCTGGTGAAGACCACGGTCTCCAGCGCCACCGCCCTGTCGCAGATCCTGGTCAAGGAGAAGGCCGCGCTGGCCGAGGTCCTCGACACGGCGCCGCTCGGCCTGGGGAACCTGGCCCGCATCTACAACCCGCAGTACGGGACGCTGGACCAGCGGATCAACGCGGCCCAGCTGGACGACCCGGCGGCGTTCATCTGCTCGCTCCTGCTGCAGGTGAACCAGCCGATCTCGACCTGTTCGGCGCTGAAGCCGGTTCTCGACGCCCTGCCGAAGCTGCCGCTGCTGAGCCAGCTGACCGGCAGCGCTCCGGCCAGCGGCGGCCCAGCCGGTACGCCGTGGGCTCCGATCCCGAAGGCGCCGCTGAACAGCCCCGATCCGGTCGACCCGACGCTCGGGGGGTTGGTCCGATGAGGCGCCGTACGACGATCGTGGCCGCGGCCGTGGCTTTCGCGACCCTGCTGACCGGATGTGACTTCAGCGTGTATTCGTTGCCGTTGCCCGGTGGCGCGAAGATCAAGGGACCGTCGTACACGGTGACGGTCGAGTTCGCCGACGTCCTGGACCTGGTGCCGAAGTCGTCGGTGAAGGTGGACGACGTCACCGTCGGCACGGTCGAGAAGGTCTGGCTCGACGGGTACGTCGCGAAGGTCCGGATCAAGCTGCCGAAGAGCCTCGAGCTGCCGGACAACGCGCACGCGACGATCCGCCAGACCAGCCTGCTCGGCGAGAAGTTCGTGTCGCTGTCCCGGCCGACCGGGTCGGAGCAGGCGCGCGGCAAGCTGGACAACGGCGAGGTCATCCCGCTGTCCCGGACCACCAGCAACGTCGAGGTCGAGGAAGTCCTGTCCGCGCTCTCGCTGTTGCTGAACGGCGGCGGCGTGGCCCAGTTGCAGATCATCACCCAGGAGCTGAACAAGGCGCTGACCGGCAACGAGCCGGCCATCCGCAGCGTGCTGACCCAGCTGAACACCTTCGTCGGCACCCTGGACCAGAACAAGCAGCAGATCATCACCGCGATCACCGCGGTCGACGCGTTGGCCAAGAAGCTGAACGCCCAGAAGGCGACCCTGGCGACCGCGATCGATTCGCTGCCGAAGTCGATCGCCACCCTGGACAAGCAGCGGGCCGCCCTGGTCAAGACGCTGCAGGCGCTGGCGACCCTGGGCAACACCGCGACCCGGGTGATCACGTCCGCGCAGAAGGACCTGGTCGCGAACCTGAAGTCGCTGTACCCGATCCTCACCAAGCTGGCCGAGGCGGGCGAGGACCTGCCGAAGTCGCTCGAGCTGCTGTTCACGTACCCGTTCCCGGACGGGGCCGCCAAGGCCGTCGCGGGCGACTACACGAACCTGGGCATCACCCTCGACGTGAACACCCAGAAAGCGCTGAAGGGCCTGCTCGGGCTGAACCTGCCCACGGCCGGGCCGACGGCAGTGCCGACCAACCGGGTCAGCCTCCCGCTGCACAACCCGACCACCGGCGGCCTCCCGGCGTTGCCGGTGCCGACCGGCGCGACGACGACGTGCATCACCCTGCTCGGGTTGCCGGTCTGTACGCCGAAGCTCAACCGGTCCGGGTTCGACCCGGACCTGGCCAAGGCACTGATGCCGGGGGTGGCCAAGTGATCAGCAGAACGGTCCGGATCCAGCTGATGGTGTTCCTGCTGATCACCGTCGTCGGCGTCGCCTTCGTGGGCGCGAAGTACGCCCAGGTGGACAAGCTGTTCTTCGACGAGGACTACACGGTCAGCGCCAGCTTCGCCGAGTCCGGCGGCATCTTCACCGGCGCCGAGGTGACGTACCGCGGCCAGCCGGTCGGCCGGGTCGGCCAACTCACGCTGCTGTCCGACGGCGTCGAGGTGAACCTCGACATCGACAAGAACACGAAGATCCCGAACGACCTGCTCGCGGTGGTCGCGAACCGCTCCGCGATCGGCGAGCAGTACGTCGATCTGCAGCCACGGCGCGACGACGGTCCGTACCTGCAGAACAACTCGAAGATCGACCGCCAGGACACCGCGATCCCGATCGACACCACCGAGCTGCTGCTGAACCTCGATCAGCTCGTCAACTCCGTCGACAAGACGAGCCTGCAGACCACGGTCCGCGAGCTGGGCGCCGCCCTGAAGGGCCGCGGCACCGACCTGCAGCGGATCATCGACAGCTCCGGCAAGCTGATCGACGACGCGGACGCGAACGTCCTGCAGACGATCAAGCTGATCAACGACGGCGACACTGTGCTCGCCACCCAAGTGGCCAGTGGCGACGCGATCAAGACCTGGGCGAAGAACCTCGCACTGCTGTCCGACACCCTGGTCAACTCGGACGCGAACCTGCGCCAGGTGATCGACCAGGGCTCGGCCGCCTCCGAGCAGGTGACCGGCCTGATCCGGGACAACCGTGCGGACATCGCGGTGCTGCTCGGCAACCTGCTGACGGTGAGCGAGCTGACCGCAGTCCGGCTGGATGCCGTCGAGCAGCTGCTGGTGGTGTACCCGGCGGTGGCGATGGGCGGGTACGTCGTACCTGCCAAGGATCCCGGGACCGGGCACTACGACGCGCACTTCGGCCTGGTCCTCGGGCTTACTCCGCCCGCCTGCCGGCCCGGGTACGGCGGGACGGACAAGCGGGTCCCGCAGGCCACCTCGAACACCCCGGCCAACACCAAGGCCGGCTGCACCGCGAGCCCGTCGACGGGCACCAACGTCCGCGGCGCGCAGAACAAGCCGAGCCCGTCGTCCCGCGACCTGAACCGGACCGGGTACGGCATCGGCTACGACCCGGCCACCGGCGACGCCGGCGGCTCCGGCGGCATGCCGGAGATCGTCCTCGGCTCGACCGGCGGCCAGCAGGACCTGCTCGGCAGCGACTCCTGGAAAGCCCTCATCCTCGGACCGGTGACCAGCAAGTGACTTCCAAACGTGCCCCAATGATTCTGGCGTGGGCGCTCAGCGTCCTGCTCGTCGTCGCCCTCGCCGGCGCGACCATCGCGGTGATCGCCCTGCGCAAGCAGGGAGCGGACGACTCCGAGCGGAACGGTGCGATGAAGGCGGGGCGGCAGTTGGCGCTCGACTTCACGACGTACGACTACAACACCTGGGACGCCGACTCGAAGCGGGTGCTGGACGACTCGACCGGGCAGTTCAAACAGGAGTTCCAGGCCGGCATCGACGCGGTGAAGGCCGACGTGGTGACGAACAAGGCGACCTCCAAAGGCGACGTGAAGGAGGCCGCGGTGGTCTCGAACGACAAGGACTCCGCCCAGGTGCTGGTGATCGTGAACGCGGTGGTGACGAACACGGCCTCGGCCGACGGGGTCGAGCGCCGCTACCGGATCAAGCTCGACATGGTCCGGGAGAAGGACCGCTGGCTGACCGCCGACCTCCAGGTGGTGGGCTGATGCCGGACCGCTCCCGCAACCGCCCCCGCATCGCCGGCCAGCGCCGTACGTCGGGTACGACGCTCGACGCCCCGGGGACGACGCTCGACGACGTGACAACGAACGACAGCGAAACGACCCAGGAAGCCCTCACGCGGACCTCGGAGGAGCCCACCGAGGATGTGACCCCAGCCACACCGGCGACTCTCGAGGCTCCCACCGAGGATGTCCCCGAGACTCCTCTGGTTACGGAGGGTGACGCGAAGCGTGGTCTAGGCCGGATGCTGACCGTGGCGCTCGCGGTGGCCGCGGTCCTGGTGCTGACCGTCGCGGCGGTGCTCGGGGTCAAGGCGTGGCAGGGCAGGCAGGCCGAGGACGCCCGCGACCAGGCCGCCGCGGCCGGGCGGAAAGCGGCCGAGACCGCGCTCAGCTACGACTATCGCGACCTGGACAAGAGCTTCGCCGCGGCCCGGGCGACGATGACACCGGAGTTCGCCGGCAAGTTCGACGAGACCGCCAAGGTGGCCGGCGAGCTGGCCACCAAGACCAAGGCGACGGTCAAGGCCGACGTCCGCGAGGTCGGGGTCCGCGACGGCGACGCCGAGCGGGTCACGCTGATCATCTTCGTGAACCAGACCACCACCAGCACGATCACGCAGGGTAAACCCCGGGTGGATCTGAACCGGACCCGGTTCACGATGGTCCGAAAGGACGGCCAATGGCTGGTCCAGGAGATCGCCGGACTGTAGTCTCTTTGTGACTCCGCACCAGCAGGACGCCGGGCGGCTCGCGGGTGATCTACCCGCTGGAGACCCCGGGTCGGTCCTTGACGGAAAGGGTGGTCCGACGGCATAGTGTTGGACCCCATTGGACAGGCTTGCCTGGATCATGTAACCTATTGCTTTGCGCTGCCTTTACTTACACCCTGGCTCGGGTCTCGACTTGACTAGGGTGGTTCGGCGTGCGCTCCCAGCACCGAAGTGATT
>CAWGAM010000005.1:0-2034190 GCA_963820655.1 uncultured Actinomycetota bacterium | reverse complement strand
AACCAGCAATACGCTCAACGAAGTACAGGCAAAAAAAAAAACGCGAACGCGGCGAAAAAAAAAACCAAATTGCTCTTGATCCACGCATGTGCTGGGAAGTTGCTGGTTTGGAAGCGCTTCCACACAACAAGTTCGGAGAAGTTGCGTTGATCTAGGGCGGTCCGGGCGGGGCGGCGGGCGCCTGGTCCCTCCCGGCTCGGCGGTGACCGTGTGGGACTTGCTCGGTGTGCCTGGTCGGGCGGGCGCCGGGTCGGTCGCCGGGGTAGCCAGGGCCCTTGATCCACGCATGTGCTGGGAAGTTGCTGGTCTGGAAGCGCTTCCACGCAACAAGTTCGGAGAAGTTGCGTTGATCTGGGTGGCCGGGTGGTGGCGGCAGGCGGTCCGGGCGGGGCGGCGGGGGCGCCAGCAGCGGTACGCACGCCCGACATGGTCCATGAAATCATCCCATATGCCTCACGCAGTCCGCGGCAAGCTCGCCACGGTGGTGGGTGGGGGCGGGCGGCGTGGCCTCAGCGGCGTGTCGTACTCGGCGACCAGACGCTTCGGTGCCCGGTTGCGCCAGGCGTGCTCGATCAGCTCCTGCATGCGCTTCTTGGTGACCTTGGCCAGGTCGACGCGGAGGCCGACGAAGATCCGTCCGTTGCGCCACACCTCCTCGTAGACGTCCGGCTTATCGGCGGCCGCCGTCTTGGCCTCCGCCCGCCCGACACACACGATCGCGTGCGCGTCGCCCTGCTCCAGATGAGCGAGGAGCAGCAAGACCAACCGGAACCAGTAGACGAACAGAAAGTTACATCGGTCACGTGCTGATCGCCGTACACGACGCCGACAGCCGCGATGTCCATCCGTGAGGCGCTCATGGAGCGCGACGACGGTCTGGCGATCGAGGTGCGTCGACACTCCCGGCCGGTTCGTCGCAGGCGAGGCCCGGGCGGTGCTGAGCGTGCTCGAAGGTGGTCCCGCCGTTCCGCCCGGGCGGAGGGTGCTGCCGACGAGGAAGGGGTACCACCGGCGCCCGACCTTCCTGTCGAACGTGGAGACGTTCGCGCAGCTCGCCGTACTGGCTCGGCTCGGGCCGAGGCGGTTCAGCAACACCGGACTGATCAGCGAGCCGGGGACGCAGTTGCTGACGGTCGACGGCGCGGTGCAGCGGCCCGGTGTGATCGAGACGCCGACCGGCGTACCGCTCGAGACCGTGCTGCAGTTCGCCGGCGCTGAGCCCGGGCCGGTGCTGCTCGGTGGGTACCACGGCCGGTGGCTGCCGCAGACCGACGGCGTGATCGCTGCAGCCGACCCGAGGTGTCCGCCGGGCATCATCCTGGCGCTCGGCACCGACACCTGCCCGCTCGGTGAGGTGCACCGGGTCGCCCAGTGGCTGGCGAGTCAGTCGGCCGGGCAGTGCGGGCCGTGTGTGTTCGGCCTCGCCGTCACTGGTCGACGACTTCGACCGGCTGATGAAGGGCGACCCGTCCGGCTGGCACGACGCCCAGCGCCACCTCGGGCTGGTCCCCGGGCGGGGAGCGTGTGCACACCCGGACGGCTCGGCCCGGTTCCTCGCGTCGGCGCTGGAGGTGTTCGGCGAGGACGTCCGGCTGCACCTCGCCGGCGGCGGTTGCGGCCGGCCGGTCGACGGGCGTCCTGCCCGTGCCCGGAGGTGCGTGAGTGAACAAGCTGGAGATCGACTGGACCCGCTGCGACGGGCACGGCCTCTGCGCCACCCTGCTGCCGGACGACGTGGCCCTCGACGAGTGGGGTTTCCCGGTCCTCCGGGGCCGCGAGATCACGCGCCGGTGAGCTGCCGCATGCGCGCCGCGCAGTACTGGCCTGTCCCGGCTCTGGCACTGCGTCTCGACGGCGCCGGTCAAACGTGATTGATCAGGCATCGGACAGGACCGTCCCGACAGCACACCAGTGACAGAGGTGGACTAGTCTCTGAGTGACCGCACAATGTCGTGCGGTCCGGCGTGAGCGGCGCCGATGTCACGTGTGGAGACGGTGGGGAATGCAGAGCAAGCTGGACGTCCAGAAGGCGGATGTACTCGCCAAGGCGGTGGCCGCGGGAACACACGGGCACGACAAGTCGGTCGATCCGGGGAAGCTGAAAACCTTCCTCGAGCGGTACTACCGCTACGTCGCCGCCGAGGACGTGGCCGAGCGGCAGCCGACCGACTGTCTGGGCGCGGCGCGAAGCACCACTACAAGTCCGCGATGTCCCGCCCGCAGGGCACGGCGAAGGTGCACGTCTTCACCCCGACGCCGGAGGAGCACGGCTGGTCCGCGAACGGCCGGACCGTGGTCGAGATCGTCGTCGACGACATGCCGTTCCTGGTCGACAGCGCCTCGATGGTGATCACCGAGCGCAACCTCGAGCTGCAGCTGCTGGTGCACCCCCAGTTCGTGGTCCGGCGCGACGTCGCCGGCACCCTGCAGGAGGTGCTCGACGACACCGCCGCCTCGGACGAGCACGACCTGGTCCGGGAGAGCTGGATGCACCTGGAGATCGAGCGGATCGCCGACGTCGGCGAGCACCGCGCGCTGGAGACAGGCGCTGCAGCGGGTGCTGCAACGACGTCCGCGAGGCGGTCGAGGACTGGCCGAAGATGCACGAGAAGGCCGTCACCATCGCCGACGGGCTGGACGCGGCCAAGCTGCCGGTCAGCGAGAGCGAGGTGGAGGAGGCCCGCGAGCTGCTCGAGTGGCTCGCCGACGAGCACTTCACCTTCCTCGGCTACCGCGAGTACGACTTCACCATGGAGGGTGAGCAGGGCGTCCTCCGCGGCCGGCCCGGGCACCGGCCTCGGCATCCTCCGGCCGGACCCGAGGCCGAGCTCGGGCAAGCTGCCGCCCGAGGTGAGCGCCAAGGCGCAGGAGCGGAAGCTGCTCATCCTGACCAAGGCCAACTCGCGCTCCACCGTGCACCGGTCGTCGTACCTGGACTATGTCGGCATCAAGCGGTTCGACGAGAACGGCGAGCCGGTCCAGGAGTGCCGCTTCATCGGTCTGCTCTCGTCGACGGCGTACACCGAGAGCGTCATGCAGGTGCCGGTGCTGCGGCGCAAGGCGCTGGAGCTGTTCCGGCTGACCGGCTTCGACCCGAACAGCCACAGCGGCAAGGGACTGCTCGACGTACTGGAGACCTACCCGCGCGACGAGCTGCTGCAGGCGCCGGTGGAGGACCTGCTGCCGATCGTGCAGTCGGTGCTGCACCTGCAGGAGCGGCGTGCGGTCAAGCTGTTCGTCCGGCGTGACGTCTACAACCGGTACCTGTCCTGCCTGGTCTACCTGCCGCGCGACCGCTACACCACTGCGGTCCGGCTGAAGATGCAGCAGATCCTCAAGGACGCGATCGGTGCGGAGTCGGTCACGTACGCCGCCTACGTGACCGAGTCCGTGCTGGCCCGCGTGCACTTCGTCGTCCGGATGAAGCAGGGCGAGACGGTCGGCGAGTACGACGCCGAGCTGCTCGAGCAGAGGGTGATCGAGGCGACCCGCGCCTGGGCAGGACGACTTCACCGTCGCCCTGCACGCCCAGGGTGGCGACGGTGCTGTCACGCAGCTGGCCCGCCAGTACGCCGGTGCCTTCCCGGAGGCGTACAAGGAGGACTTCGACGCCCGCGTCGCGGTCAACGACGTGACCGTGCTGGACGGCCTCCCGGCCGAGAACGGCCTGGCCATGTCCCTCTACAGCCCGATCGACGAGGAGTGGGCGGGCGAGCGCCGCTTCAAGGTCTACCGGACCGGTAGCGCGCTGTCGCTGTCGCAGGTGCTGCCGCATCTGACCCACATGGGCGTCGAGGTGATCGACGAGCGCCCGTACGAGATCCGTCGCGAGGACGGCACGACGGCGTACATCTACGACTTCGGGCTGAAGGCGCCGGAGCGACACCGAGGAGCGCGACGAGCTGCGCAAGCTGTTCTCCGACACGTTCCAGGCGGTCTGGGAGGGCCGGGCCGAGTCCGACGCGCTGAACGCGCTGGTACTGCGCGGCAGCCTCAGCTGGCGCCAGGTGTCGATCCTGCGCGCCTACCGGAAGTACATCCGGCAGGGCGGTACGCCGTTCAGCCAGAGCTACATCGAGAACGCGTTCCTGACCCACGTGGACGTCGCGAGCCTGCTGGTCCAGCTGTTCGAGGCCAGCTTCGACCCGGCGCGCGGTGCCGCGGACGACCCGGACCGGACGAGCCGGGTGGCCCAGCTGGAGAAGGAGATCCTCGCCGCGCTGGACACCGTGAAGAGCCTGGACGAGGACAGGATCCTGCGGTCCTACCTGACCGTGATCAAGGCGACCCTGCGGACGAACTACTACCAGCCGCGGTCGCCGACGGGTCACCCCGGCCGTACATCTCGCTGAAGCTCGAGCCGAAGGCGATCCCGGACCTGCCGCAGCCGCGGCCGGCGTACGAGATCTTCGTGTACTCACCGCAGGTCGAGGGTGTGCACCTGCGCTTCGGCGCGGTCGCCCGCGGCGGTCTGCGCTGGTCGGACCGGCGCGAGGACTTCCGGACCGAGGTGCTCGGCCTGGTGAAGGCGCAGATGGTGAAGAACTCGGTGATCGTGCCGGTCGGTGCGAAGGGCGGGTTCTACGCCAAGCAGTTGCCCGACCCGGCGGTCGACCGGGACGCCTGGCTGGCCGAGGGCATCGCGTCGTACAAGACGTTCATCTCCGGGCTGCTCGACATCACCGACAACATCGTTGCCGGCGAGATCGTTGCGCCGCGCGACGTGGTCCGGTACGACGGCGACGACGCCTACCTGGTGGTTGCCGCGGACAAGGGCACCGCGACGTTCTCCGACATCGCGAACGGGGTCGCGAAGGAGTACGGCTTCTGGCTGGGTGACGCGTTCGCCTCGGGTGGTTCGGTCGGCTACGACCACAAGGCGATGGGCATCACCGCGCGCGGCGCGTGGGAGTCGGTCAAGCGGCACTTCCGCGAGATGGGCCACGACTGCCAGAACGAGGACTTCACCGTCGTCGGTGTCGGCGACATGTCCGGTGACGTGTTCGGCAACGGGATGCTGCTGTCGGAGCACATCCGGCTGGTCGCGGCGTTCGACCACCGGCACATCTTCCTCGACCCGACACCCGGATGCGGCAATCTCGTTCGCCGAGCGGCGGCGGCTGTTCGAGCTGCCGCGGTCGTCGTGGGCGGACTACGACGCGTCGCTGATCTCCGCCGGCGGCGGGGTCTTCCCGCGGACCGACAAGGCGATCCCGATCTCGGCCGAGGTCCGCGAGGCGCTCGGCCTCGAGGGCAACCCGGCGACGCTGACGCCGGCCGAGCTGATGCAGCGCGATCCTGAAGGCGCCGGTCGACCTGTTCTGGAACGGCGGCATCGGCACCTACGTGAAGTCGTCCGCCGAGACGAACGCGCGACGTCGGCGACAAGGCCAACGACGCGATCCGGATCAACGGCTCGGAGCTGCGCGCCCGGCGGTCGGCGAGGGCGGCAACCTGGGCTTCACCCAGCTCGGCCGGATCGAGTACGCCGCCGGGGCGGCCGGATCAACACCGACTTCATCGACAACGTGGCCGGCGTGGACACCTCCGACCACGAGGTGAACATCAAGATCCTGCTGGACAAGGTGGTCGCCGACGGCGACCTGACCGAGAAGCAGCGCAACGACATCATCGCGTCGATGACCGACGAGGTCGGCCGTGCTGGTGCTGAAGAGCAACTACCGGCAGAACATCGCGCTGGCCAACGCGACCGCGCAGGCGCCGGCCCTGCTGCACGTCCACCAGGACTGGGTACGGCGGCTGGAGAAGCAAGGACTGCTGGACCGGGAGCTCGAGTTCCTGCCGAGCGTGGCGGAGTTCAAGCGGCGCAAGGCGGACGGCCGCGGGCTGACCTCGCCGGAGCTGTCGGTGCTGATCGCCTACACGAAGATCGTGCTCGAGGCCGAGCTGCTGAAGACGTCGCTGCCGGACGACGAGTTCCTGGCGCACAAGCTGGCCAGCTACTTCCCGAAGGCGATCCAGGAGCGGTTCGCCGACCAGATCCAGGGCCACCAGCTGCGTCGCGAGATCATCACCACCCAGGTGGTGAACGAGTTCGTGAACACCTCGGGCATCACGGCGTACCACCGGCTCTCGCTGGAGACCGGCGGGTCGGTCGAGGACGTCGTCCGCGGCGAACCTGGCCGCTTCGCCGGATCTTCGCGCAGCCCGAGTTGCTGGCCCGCAACGCCGAGCTGGACAACATCGTCGACGCGGCGACCCAGACGCACATGCGGCTGGAGACCCGCACCCTGGTCGAGCGCGCGACCCGGTGGCTGGTCAGCAACCGGCGCCCACCGCTCGACATCGACGAGCTGATCGAGTTCTTCGCGTCCCGGCATCGCCAAGCTCACCGCGGCACTGCCCGAGGTGCTGCGCGGCCGCGAGCTGGCGTTGTTCGAGCAGCGTCGGGAAGCCCTGGTGCAGAAGGGAGTTGCGGCCGACTTCGCGACCCGGATCGCCGTACTGCCACCGGCGTACGCGGGGCTGGGCATCGTCGAGACCGCGTCGCGCGACGACCTCGACATCCTCGAGGTCGCCAAGGTCCACTTCGCCCTCGGCGAGCGGCTGCAGCTCGGGTCGCTTCCTGGAGCGCATCATCGGCCTGCCGCGCACCGACCGCTGGCAGACGATGGCGCGCGCGGCGCTGCGCGACGACCTGCACTCGGTCCACGCCCGGCTGACCGCGTCAGGTGCTGGCCACGACCGACGCCTCGGCCGATCCCGAGGACCGGGTCATCACCTGGCAGGACCAGAACGAGACGGCGCTGTCCGAGGGCCGCGTCGATGCTCGAGGAGATCGTCGACACGGAGGGCCCGGAGCTCGCCCACCTGTCCGTCGGCCTCCGGCTGGTTCGCACCCTGATCGCCAACCAGGCCTGAGCGACCTACAAGGCTGCGGGTGTTCGAGCACTCGAGGGCGTCGTTGGCGCGGTCGAGTACCCAGGGCGCGTGGTGCGCCCTGGGCCGGGACCGGAGGTCGTCGGGTTCGCCGCCTACTGGCTGACGGGGCGTAGTCCGGCGCTGCAGCAGGGGAGGCTGGTGGTCTCCGACGACGAGATCGTCGTACAGGACATCTCGGGCGGGTCCGCTGGCGAGCCTGCGGCACTACACCGCCGTGGTCTGTGCCGACGGCTGGATCGTCGTCGGCGGCCCCGCTCGCCGCAGAGGACCTGGTGGCATCCTCGCTGTACATCTCCGAATTGCCGCAGGCAACCATCAGCACCTACGCCGGAATTGTTACCTCCGGCGTCCCAGGGTTGTCGCTACCGATGCTGCCTGGCCGTCGGTCGCGGATCTCGTCTAGGCCCGGCTCGACCCGGACTGCGCGTCGCGCCTCTTCGTGGCGTCGATCGAGGCGCCACGTTTCGCGAACGCGATGCTGCGCCGATCGGCGTCGTCGGTCAAGACCGAACAATTGTTGCTGACGACAACAGTCAGGTAGTCGTGCCTTCGAACCGTCGCTGTAGTTCCTGTCTCTCTCCAGTAGTTGTCCACAACCCGCGCCACTGTGGATAACTCGTGGTCGCGGAATCCCTTGAAAACAAGGGGGTTCCGGGATTGGAAACTGTCGGCGGCCATGTCTAGAGTTAGGGCATGGAGATCCTCGGGGAACGGCCGGTGTGGTCGATGAGCGGCAGCGAGATGCTGTCGTCGTCTGGATGCGGCGTTCGCCGAGATCGCCCGGCTGGAAACCTTCGCCCTGCACCTGATGGCCGGCCTCGAAACCACCGGCTACGCCCAAGAACTCGGCGCCGGCACCACCGCCCGGCTGCTGACCTTCCGCTACCGCATCGACCCCACCAAAGCCCGCCGCGACGTCCACCTCGCCACCACCCTGCCCAAGTACCCCGCCGTCGCCGCCGCCCTCCCCAACCCCGACCCTCACGCCGCCGCAGACACCGCCGACGAGGACGGCACCGGCGAGGACGAGTACTGGACGACGGACGGTGCGGGCAGTCGGGGTGCTGCTGCATCCGGCGCAGGCCGAGGCGATCGTGGCCGCACTGGAGAAGGTGCCGGCGACGGTCCCGGTCGACGATCTGCTGGTGGCCGAGCGGGAGATGGTGGAGTTGGGCCGCACTCACGGTCCGCTGGACCTGCGCAAGGCCGGGGTGCAGGTCCGCAACCGGCTCGACACCGATGGCCCCGAACCCAAGGAACAGAAGGCGTACGACCGTGAGTCGCTGAAGTTGAAAGGGGCCGAGAACGGTGTCGCGTTCACTGGCTATCTGGCCAACGAGAACGCCGAACTGTTCCGGGCCCTGATCCACGCCCACGCCAAACCCCGCAAAACGATCGACGGCGCCCTCGACCCCCGCAGCCGTGACAAGCGCCAGGCCGACGCCCTCACCACCCTGCTCACCACCGCCAACAACCCCACCGCGACCGCGACGGCCACCGCCAGTCCCGCGGCCGGTCCCGCGGGCAGCGCCGGTCCGGTGGGTGCCGGCAGCCCCGACCCCGGCGCCGCTGCCGACGACCTCGCTGGCACCCTTCCAGGGATGTGCGCCGACACCGACCCGGCAGCCGCCGCGCCACGAGCTCGGCGGCTGCCGCGGCCGCCGGGGCGTCGACCGAGTCCGCCGGCGGCACCGTCGGTGCGTCGACCGGGACCGGCGGCGGCACGGCCGGTGCCGGACGGGCCAGCGGGTTCATTCCCGGGCATGGCCCGAAGGCGCACATCACCGTCACCATCGACTTCAACGACCTCAAAGCCGCCACCGCCGACAAACTCGGCCACCTCATCTACGGCGACGCCCTGTCCGCGGCCACCATCCGACGCCTCGCCTGCGATGCGCAGATCCTGCCCGATCGTGCTCGGCTCGGACTCCCAACCCCTCGACGTCGGCACCACCATCCGACTCGCCACCGGCCCGATCCGCAACGCCCTCATCACCCGCGACAAAGGCTGCGTCTGCTGCGGCGCCCCACCGATCTATTGCGACGCCCACCACGTCGTCCACTGGATCGACGGCGGCGCCACCAAACTCACCAACCTCGCCCTGCTCTGCAAACGCTGCCACCGCGACCTGCACGCCGGCCACTGGACCATCCGCATCACCGACGGCGTCGTCCACGTCACCCGCCCCACCTGGGCCACCCCCGACCCGGTCCCCCGCGGCAGATACCGACCACCAACCACCACCGCTGACCCCAGCCCAACCACGCGCGGAACAGCCGGACCATGGGCGACCGTACGCGGCGCGCGAACGACGGCGGCGGGTCCGCGCGCGCCTGGCCGCGTGACACCGATCCACCCTGGATCACCCCCGAGGACGCCGCTCGGCTCAACCCCTGGGGCGACGCACCTGACGAACGGCCCAGCCGCACGCCAGAAGCGTCCCACCCGGCGGCTGACTTCGACCCCTGGGGCGACACCTCCGACGAACAGCCCAGCCGTACCCAGCCGCGTCCACCCGCCGCCGACCTCGACCCCTGGGGCGACGCGCCTGACGAGCGGCCCAGCCGCCGCCAGAAGGTCCCACCCGGCGGTGACTTCAACCCCTGGGGCGACACCTCCGACGAACAGCCCACCCGTACCCAGCCGCGTCCACCCGCCGCCGACCTCGACCCCTGGGGCGACGCCTCCGACGAGCGACCCAGCCGCCGCGCAGAAGGTCCCACCCGGCGGTGACTTCGATCCCTGGGGCGACCGCTTCCGGTGACGCTGCTGCCGGAGTTGCCCAGCAGCCCGCTGATGCCGGCATCGACCCGTGGGGCGAAGCCACGACCCGAGCCAGCGAAGGTGCCAACGACCTCGGGAGCGAAGGTGTCAACGACCTCGCCGATGCCCGGGCGCAACGCCATGCGGCCCGCCCACGGTTGACCCCAGACACCGGTCTCGCGAGCTGACACCGCCAACCCCCGCAGTGGAGATCAGCACACGGTGCCGTACGGCTCCTCGGTGAGCGTGTCAAAATGTGCGCCAGGTGACCCGGATCTCCGCCACTAGGGTTTGGGCCGTGGCGCACGGACAACCGACTCCCGGGCGATGGCCAGCTTCTGACGTGCTGAGACAAGAGATCACCTCCCGCAGCCCACCAGTTCCGGTTCCAACGCCTTGGCCTGGGGCAACACCTTGGACGAGCGCTCACCCCGAGTCCGTGAGCAACCGCAGCACGAGCAGCAGGCCGAGTCGGCGCCAACCCCGGGACCACCGCCGCTGCCAGCCGGTAAGGTTTCGATCCCTGGGGCGTACCCAAGGAGTCAGTCGGCAAAGCGTCGGCTACTGCGGGCGTCCATGTCTGGGGCGATGCCGTGAGCCCGATGCCGAACGCTCATCGCCGCATAATCCCCGGCGCCGCCGACCAGGTCCCCGGCTAGCGTTCGGAGACGACTGACGTCTACCGAGTACTGGTCGGCTCGGTAGCAGTGGTCGCCGTATTCGACCGGGGAGCCGTCGGCGTCGTAGGCGCTGCGGGTCATGGTGACCAGGGGCTCGGCCTTGGACATGTGCAGGGTACGGCGCTCGTCGGCGGTGGCGTTGCGGGCGCCGATCCGCTGGCGGGCGACCGTCGGGCGGATCCCGCGGGCCCGGAGTACGGCGTACAGGCCGTCGGTCGTCGAGTTCCTCGAGCGGTCAGGTCGTTCATTGCCGGAGGCAACCAGTTGCGCAGGATCGCGAGCGGCAGGTCGTCGGCGTACCGGAGCCGGACGATCGACACCAGCGGGGTGCCCGGCGGGAGCCCGAGCGCCTGCGGCAGCGCGATCGTCCTGGGCGTCGCGGACGAGCGACAGCACGTCGGTCCGCGGCGTCCGGCCCTCGCGCTGCAGGTCGTCGTACAGGCTGGTCAGCTCGGCCCGGCGGTGCACCATCTGGTTCGCGACCGTGGTGCCGATGCCGCGGCGGCGGACCAGCAGGCCCTGGTTGACCAGCTCGGAGATCGCCCGCCGCACCGTCGGCCGGGACAGGCTGAGCCGGTCCGGACATGGCCGACCTCGTTCTCGAACGGGTCGCCGGGGCGCAGTGTGCCGTCGCTGATGGCAGCGGTCAGCTGCTCGGCGAGCTGGTGGTAGAGCGGCACCGGGCTCGACCGATCGATCTGGATCGGCAGGGCGGCCATGGGCGGATGTTACATGAAGGAGGTATGTATGTCTCGACGTGAAAATGTGTTAACAAACTATTGACACCTCCGGTCCGGCCGGCAAAGCTGACGAGCAACCAGCGCGCCGCCGGCGATCCGACGCGGCGCGCGTACTCGAGCGAGAGGGCTCAGCGGATGCGGATCGGGTTGGTCGGGGTCGGGCGGATCGGGGCGTTCCACGCCGCGACGCTGAAGGATTTGCCGGCGGTGGACCAGGTGGTCGTCGCGGACGCGGACCCGAGCCGGGCCGAGCTGGTCGCCAAGGATCTCGGGGTCGAGTTCGCCGCCGGACGTGGACCAGCTGCTGCGCGAGCGGATCTGGACGGCTTCGTCATCGCCGCGGCGACCTCGGCGCACGCGGAGCTGATCGCCAAGGGCGTCGCGGCCGGGATCCCGACCTTCTGTGAGAAGCCGGTCGCCCTCGACCTGGCCGACACCCAGCGCGTCGTCGCGCTGGTCGAGGCCTCGGACGTGCCGGTGCACATCGGCTTCCAGCGGCGCTTCGACGCCGGCTACCGGCCGCGCGAGCAGAAGGTCGCGGCGCGGTGAGCTCGGCTTCATCCACCACATCCGCGCGAACACGAACGACGCGTTCCCGCCGCCGCAGGAGTACATCCCGACCAGCGGCGGCTTCTTCCGCGACTGCACCGTGCACGACTTCGACATCATCCGCTTCGTCACCGGCCGCGAGGTGGTCAGCGTCTTCGCCACCGGCGCGAACCGTGGCGAGGCCTTCTTCGGCGAGTACGGCGACGTCGACGCGGCGGCCGCCCTGCTCACGCTCGACGACAACACCTTCGTCGTCGGTCAGCGGCACCCGCTACAACGCGGCCGGCCACGACGTCCGGATGGAGGTGCTCGGCAGCCTCGGCTCGATCGCGGTCGGGCTGGACGAGCACACCGCGCTGCGGTCCGCCGAGCCGGGAGTGACCTTCCCCGACGGCGAAGCCGCACATGACCTTCATGGACCGCTTCCGCCCGGCGTACGTCGCCGAGCTGACCGCCTTCACCGAGGTGGTCGCCGGCAGCCGCGAGGTGCCGTGCACGGTCCGGGACGCGCTGGCAGGCCTTCCGGATCGCCGACGCGTGCGAGCTGTCCCGGCACGAGAACCGCGTCGTCGCTCTGGCTCGGAACTGACCTGCTATCGAGGAGATCGGCCGATGACTGACCTTGCTGCCCGGATCGCCGGTGCCCCGATCTCCTGGGGTGTCTGCGAGGTCCCCGGCTGGGGCTGGCAGTACGACGCCGAGACCGTGCTGGCCGAGATGCGCGAGCGTCGGGCTCGCGGCGACCGAGTTCGGCCCGGACGGGTTCCTGCCGGACGACCCGGCGGAGAAGGCGAAGACGCTCGCCGATCTCGGACTGCGGGCCGTCGGCGGCTTCGTTCCCGGTCGTACTGCACGATCCGTCGCACGATCCGTGCGGCCGAGGTCGCCACGGCGCTCGAAGGGTTTCGTCGCCGCCGGTGCGACCACCCTGGTGCTGGCCGCCGCGACCGGCCAGGACGGGTACGACGACCGCCCGGTGCTGGACGACGACCGGCTGGGACGACGCTGCTCGCCAACCTGGACCGGCTGGCCGGCATCGCCGCGGCCGACCGCGGAGTGCGGGCCACGATCCACCCGCACGTCGGCACCATGGTCGAGAACGCCGACGACGTCGACCGGGTCCTGCAGCGGCTCGTCGATCGGCCTGACCCTCGACACCGGTCACCTGCTGATCGGCGGCGTCGACCCGGTCGCGCTGGCGCTCGAGCACACCGACCGGATCGGCACACGCACCTGAAGGACGTGGACGCCGCCTGGGCGGCGAAGGTGCAGTCCGGCGAGGTCAGCTACACCGACGCCGTCCGGCAGGGGATGTACCGCCCGCTCGGTGCGCGGCGACATCGACCTCGCCGCGATCGTCGGCGCGCTGGAGAAGGCCGGGTACGACGGCTGGTACGTCCTCGAGCAGGACACGATGCTCGCAGGCGCGCCCGACCGACGAGGGCCCGGTGGTCGACGTACGGGCGAGCATCGAGCACCTGCGCCGCGATCGCCGGGGGGCGTCTGATGGCCGACGACGTACTGACCATCGGGCGGATCGGCGTCGACCTCTATCCGCTGCAGACCGGCACGCACCTGGAGGACGTGGAGAGCTTCGGCAAGTTCCTCGGCGGCAGCGCGACGAACGTGGCGGTGGCCGCGGCCACGGCACGGGCGCAAGTCGGCGGTGATCAGCCGGACCGGCAACGACCCGTTCGGCACCTTCATCCACCGGACCCTGCTCGAGCTCGGCGTGGACGACCGATTCGTCACGCCGGTCGACGGGCTGCCGACGCCGATCACCTTCTGCGAGATCTTCCCGCCGGACAACTTCCCGCTGTACTTCTACCGGTTCCCGAAGGCGCCGGACCTCGTCATCAACCCGTACGAGCTGGACCTCGACGCGATCCGGGACGCGCGGATCTACTGGTCGACGGTCACCGGGCTGTCCGCCGAGCCGAGCCGGTCGGCGCACTTCGCCGCCTGGGAAGCTCGCGACCGCAAGCCGATCACCGTGCTCGACCTGGACTACCGGCCGATGTTCTGGGCCGATCCGAGCGAGGCGCACGAGCAGGTCAGCCGCGCGCTCGAGCACTGCACCGTTGCCGTCGGCAACCGTGAGGAGTGCGAGGTCGCGGTCGGCGAGACGGACCCGGACAAGGCGGCCCAGGCGCTGCTGGACCGTGGCCTCGACCTCGCCGTGGTCAAGCAGGGCCCGAAGGGCACGCTGGCGCGCACCCGGGACGAGCGGGTCGAGGTGCCGCCGTTCCCGGTCGAGGTGGTCAACGGCCTCGGCGCGGGCGACGGCTTCGGCGGTGCGCTCTGCCACGGCCTGCTGGCCGGCTGGCCGCTGGAGAAGGTCATCCGCTTCGCGAACACCGCCGGCGCGATCGTCGCCTCCCGCCTCGAATGCTCCACCGCCATGCCCACCGAGCCGAGGTCCTGACCCTGCTGGGTGACAAGGCATGATCGACGCCACCGTGACGCCCGCAGCGCCGGATCGGCGTGGCAGCGAGCTCGACCTCACGGAGATCCGGGTGCGGCATCCGGAGCGGATCGCCGAGGCCTGGCAGCAGCGGCGGACGCCGCGAGCTGGTCGGCGAGGACGGGCGGCTGCTGATCGTGGCCGCCGACCACCCGGCCCGTGGTGCGCTCGGCGTCCGCGACGACCGGATGGCGATGGCCAGCCGCCCCGGCCTGATCGAGCCGCCTGGTCACCGCGCTCGAGCGGCCCGGCGTCGACGGCGTACTCGCGACTCCCGACGTACTGGAGGACCTGCTGCTGCTCGGCGCGCTCGAAGGCAAGGTCGTCATCGGCTCGATGAACCGCGGCGGCCTGCAAGGCGCGTCGTTCGAACTGGACGACCGCTTCACCGCCTACGGTACGGCCGACGACATCGCCGCCCGCCGGCTCGACGGCGGCAAGATGCTGACCCGGATCGACCTCGACGACCCCGGCACCGTCGCCACCCTGGAGAGCCAGCGCGCGGGCCGTCACCGAACTGGCCGAGCACAAGCTGATGGCGATGGTCGAACCGTTCTGGTCCACCCGCCGCGACGGCCGCGTCACCAACCTGCTCGACCCCGACTCGGTGATCAAGTCGGTCCACATCGCCGCCGGGTCTCGGCGCGACCAGCGCCTACACCTGGCTCAAGCTCCCGGTCGTCGACGACCTCGCCCGGGTGATGGAGGCCACCACCCTGCCGACCCTGCTGCTGGGCGGTGACCCGACCGTCGCGCCCGAGGAAACCTATCGCCTCCTGGGGCAAGGCCCTGAGCCTCCCGTCGGTCCGCGGCCTCGTCGTCGGCCGAGCCCTCCTCTTCCCGCCCGACGGCAACGTCGCTCGCGCCGTAGACCAAGCCGCCGCCCTAGTCCACGGAGGTGCCGCATGACCGCCCCGCAGTCCCAGCCGCCGCACGTCAGGCTGCCGCTCGAGTTCACGGAGGTGCCGCATGACAGAGTGGTTCAGGCCCGCGGGGTCCACTGCACGCGGACGGCTTCGACGTGGCGGTGCAGCCCGGGCGAGACAGGACTGGGACCACACCGGCCTGTACGTCGCAACGCTTGCGGCCCGGGCAGTCCGTCGAGATCGACACCGGGGACTGCGAGTACCTCGTCCTGCCGCTGAGCGGCTCCGCCGAGGTGATCGTCGACGGCGAGATCCCTGCCGCTGGGCGGCCGCGCCGATGTCTTCGCCGGACCGACCGACTTCGCCTACGTGCCGCGCGGCACCACCGTCGCCGTCATCAGCGCAGGCGGTGCCCGGATCGCCTTCCCGCACGCGAAGGCAGCCACGCGACTACCCGTATCCGGCGGATCGGCGTCGAGCAGGTCGAGACCGAGCTGCGCGGCGCCGGAGTCGCCTCCCGCCAGGTGCGCAACTTCGGTACGCCGGCGGTGCTCGAGGCCGACTCGATCATCGCCTGCGAGGTTCTCACCCCGGCCGGGAACTGGTCGTCGTACCCGCCGCACAAGCACGACGAGCACAAGCCTGGCAAGGAGAGCGTGCTCGAGGAGATCTACTACTTCGAGCTGCAGCTCTCCGACGATGCCCCGGAAGGTGTCAAGGGCAACGACCCGATCGGTTACCAGCGGGTCTACGGCACCGAGGACCGCCCCATCGACGTCCTCGCGGAGGTCCGCAGCGGGGATGTGGTGCTGGTGCCTCACGGTTGGCATGGTCCGGCGATGGCGCCTCCTGGCTACGACATGTACTACCTGAACGTGATGGCCGGTCCCGGCACCGAACGTCAGTGGCTGATCACCGACGACCCGCAGCACGGCTGGGTGCGCGAGCTGTGGCAGACGCCCAGCAGCATCGACCCCCGGCTACCTTTCGGAGGAGACGAGTCATGACGGTGCGTCTCACGGTCGCGCAGGCGCTGGTGCGGTTCCTGAGCGTTCAGTACTCGGAGCGTGACGGCGCACGGCAGACGGCTGTTCGCCGGCTGTCTCGGCATCTTCGGGCACGGCAACGTGGCCGGCGTCGGCCAGGCGCTTGCTGCAGGCCGAGCTCGAGGACCCGGAGGCGCTGCCGTACATCCTGGCCCGCAACGAGCAGGCCATGGTGCACACCGCGTCCGCCTTCGCCCGCACCCGCGACCGGCTCCAGACCTACGCCTGCACGGCAAGCATCGGCCCGGGCTCGACCAACATGGTCACCGGCGCGGCCCTCGCCACGGTCAACCGGCTGCCGGTCCTGCTCCTTCCTTCGGATGTGTTCGCGACCCGGGTGGCGACGCCCGTGCTGCAGGAGCTGGAGAGCTTCGAGCGCCGGCGACATCTCCGTCAACGACGCGTTCCGCCCGGTGTCGAAGTACTTCGACCGCGTCTGGCGTCCCGAACAGTTGCCGTCGGCCCTGCTCAACGCCATGCGCGTGCTGACCGACCCGGTCGAGACCGGCGCGGTGACTCTGGCGCTGCCGCAGGACGTGCAGGCCGAGGCCTACGACTGGCCCGAGGAGCTCTTCGCCGAGCGCACCTGGTACGTCGCCCGGCCGTTGCCCGAGGCATCGATTGTCGACAAGGCGGTAGATCTCCTACGGTCCGCGCAGCGGCCGCTGATCGTCGCCGGCGGTGGCGTGCACTACTCCGGCGCCGAGGACGCACTCCGTGAGTTCGCCGAGGCGACCGGCGTACCCGGTCGCGGAAACCCAGGCAGGCAAGGGATCCCTGCGCTACGACCACCCGCAGTCGGTCGGCGCGGTCGGCTCGACCGGGACCACGGCGGCCAACGCCCTGGCGCGCGAGGCCGACCTGGTGATCGGCATCGGCACCCGCTACGGCGACTTCACGACGGCCTCCCGGACCGCCTTCCAGAACCCGGACGTGCGGTTCGTCAACATCAACGTGGCGCGCTTCGACGGTGGCAAGCATGCCGGCCTTCCTCTCGTCGCGGATGCCCGGGAAGCCCTTGTTTCGCTGCGATCCGCGCTCGGTGACTGGTCTGTGAGTGGCCAGTACACGAGCCGACGGCGACGGAACTCGCAAGGAACTGGGACGGATTGTCGAGGACGCCTACAACCCGCCCGACGGAGGTGACCGCCAAGCTGGCCGAAGGCCTGCTGACCCAGGGCGAGGTGCTCGGTGCCGTCAACGAATTGTCGGCGCGCGTCTGATGTGGTTGTCTGCGCGGCCGGTTCGATGCCGGGTGACCTGCACAAACTGTGGCGGACGCGCGACCCGAAGGGATACCACGTCGAATATGGCTACTCCTGCATGGGCTACGAGATCGCCGGCGGCATCGGCGTCCGCCTCGGCGCGCCCGGACCGCGACGTGTTCGTCATGGTCGGCGACGGGTCGTACCTGATGATGTCGACCGAGCTCGTCACCGCGGTCCAGGAGAACGTCAAGATCATCGTCGTCCTGGTCCAGAACCACGGCTTCGCCTCGATCGGCGCACTGTCGGAGTCCCTCGGCTCCCAGCGCTTCGGTACGGCGTACCGGCGGCGCAGCGGCGACGGGCGGCTCGACGGCGACTACCTGCCGGTCGATCTGGCCGCGAACGTCGCGCAGCCTCGGCGTCGACGTGATCGAGGTGCACGACCGCGCCGAGCTGGAGAAGGCGATCGGCACGGCGAAGGCCGCGACCGGACCGATCGCGATCCACGTGACGCACGGACCCGCTGATCGGCGCGCCGGACAGCGAGTCCTGGTGGGACGTCCCGGTCAGCGAGGTGTCCGAACTCGAGTCGACCCAGGCCGCGTCGGCGTCGTACGAGGAGTCCAAGAAGGCCCAACGGTCCGTACCTGGCTCCGGTCGAGGGAGACGACTGACATGGGCAAGGTCAACGTCGGTAGCGCGCCGGACTCGTGGGGCGTGTGGTTCGCCGACGATCCGCGGCAGACGCCGTGGGAGCGGTTCCTCGACGAGGTCGCGGCGGCCGGGTACACCCGGATCGAGCTGGGGCCGTACGGCTACCTGCCGACCGATCCCGTCCCGGCTGAAGGACGAACTGGACAAGCGCGGCCTGACGATGACCGCCGGCACCATCTTCGAGCACCTGCACCGGCCGGACTCGTGGGACTCGACCTGGCGGGACGTCGTCCAGGGCCGCCGAGCTGACGGCGGCGATGGGCGCCAAGCACCTCGTCGTCATCCCGTCGATGTGGCGTGGCGCGAACGGCGAGGTCGTCGAAGCACCGGCTCGACCGCGAAGGCCAGGCACGGCACGGCCGGCAGGTGACCGAGCTCGGTCGTCGGATCGCCGGGGAGTACGGGCTGCAGACGCAGTACCACCCGCACGCGGACGGGCATGTGGACACCCAGGACACCGTCGAGCGCTTCCTCGAAGAGACCGACGGCGACTACGTGAACCTGTGCCTCGACACCGGGCACATCAGCTACTGCGGTGGCGACAACCTCGAAGCTGATCCGCGACTACCCGGACCGGATCGGCTACGTCCACCTCAAGCAGGTCGATCCGAAGATCCTGGCCGAGGTCGAGGCCGAGGGCGTTGGCCTCGACGAGGCGGTCCGGCGCGGCGTGATGTGCGAGCCGCCGAACGGCATACCCGAGCTGCCGCCGGTGCTGGACGCGCTGGCGGCGCTCGACGTCGACCTGTTCGCGATCGTCGAGCAGGACATGTATCCCCTGCCCACCCGACGTGCCGCTGCCGATCGCGGAGCGGACGTTGGCCTATCTGAGATCCCACGGGGGTGGCGAATCGAGCTGACGACCAGCAGAGTGTGACACTCTCTGGTCCCACGCAACTCCGCGGCGTGGCCGCGGCGCATCTGAAAGGCTGGTTGGACTCATGATTCGGTGGCAGAAGAAGGCGGCAGCGGCCGGCGCGGCGTTCGTGCTCGCCGCGGCGCTGGCCGCATGCAGTTCCTCCGGGGGCAAGCAGGAGGAGCAGAGCTCGGGCGGCAGCGGCGGCAACGTCGCCGACACGCCGCGGATGAAGGTCGCGTTCATCACCCACTCCGGCGCCCGGTGACACCTTCTGGGACCTCGTCCGGCAGCGGCGCCGAAGCGGCCGCGAAGAAGGACAACGTCGAGCTGCAGTACTCCGCCGACCCGGACGGCGCCGCGCAGGCGAACCTGGTGCAGACCGCGATCGACTCCAAGGTCGACGGCATCGCGGTGACCCTGGCAAGCCGGACGCGGTGATCCCGAACGTGAAGAAGGCGATCGCGGCCGGCATCCCGGTGAGCGTCCTGAACGGCGGTATGGAGTCCTGGAAGTCCGACCGGCGCGGTCGGGTACTTCGGCCAGGACGAGCGGATCGCGGGTCAGGCGACCGGTGAGAAGCTCAAGCAACTCGGTGCCAAGAAGGTCATCTGCGTCATCCACGAGCAGGGCCACGTCAGCCTCGAGGCGCGCTGCCAGGGCATCAAGGACAAGTTCGGCGCCGTCGAGAACATCTGAACATCACCGGTACCGACAGCCGGGCAGCCCAGTCGATGATGACGTCGAAGCTCCAGCAGGACAAGAGCTGCGACTACGTGGTCACGCTGAACGCCGGCATCGCCCTGACCGCGGTTCAGGCGGCCAAGGACGCCGGGTCGCCGGCCAAGATCGGCACCTTCGACACGAGCAAGGAGATGGCCAAGGCGGTCAAGGACGGCACTGTCCAGTTCGCGGTCGACCAGCAGCCATACCTGCAGGGCTACCTCGCGATCGACGCGATCTGGCTCTACAAGACCAACGGCAACACCATCGGCGGTGGCGAGGCGACGCTGACCGGACCGGCCTTCATCGACAAGTCGCAACATCGACGCCGTCGAGAAGTACGCCGCGGCCGGGACGCGCTGAGGCATTCCATGGCCTCGACCATCACGTCACCCGCGACGGCCGACGACCGCATCTCGCACGCGGTCGATCGGTGCCCGCCTGCTGAGCCGTCCCGAGATCGGGTCGCTCGTCGGCGCGGCGGTCATCCTGGTGTTCTTCGTGATCACGGCGCCGCCGTTCCGGGACATCAACAACACGGGCACGATCCTGTACCAGGCCGCGCTGATCGGTGTGATGGCCGTGCCGGTGTCGCTGCTGATGATCGGCGGTGAGTTCGACCTGTCGGCCGGTGTCGCGGTGACGACCTCAGGTCTGACCGCAGGTCTGCTCGCCTACCAGTTCAGCCTGAACGTCTGGGTCGGCGTCCTGGCCGCCCTCGTACTTTCGCTGCTGATCGGTGTGTTCAACGGCTGGTTGCTGATCCGGACAGGTCTGCCGAGCTTCCTGGTGACCCTCGGCACCTTCTTCATCCTGCAAGGCCTGAACATCGCGGTCACCAGGATCGCCTCCGGCGCCGTGGCGTCGAACTCGATCAGCGACATGGACGGGTTCAGCACGGCGCACGCGGTGTTCGCGTCGGAGTTCAAGCTGGGCGGCATCACGATCAAGATCATCGTCGTCTGGTGGATCGTGTTCGTGGTCATCGGTGCCTGGGTGCTTGCAGAAGACGAAGATCGGGAACTGGATCTTCGCCGTCGGCGGCGACGCCGCCGCTGCCCGGGCCGTCGGCGTGCCGGTGAAGAAGGTCAAGATCGGGTTGTTCATGGCCGTGGGCTTCTTCGCCTGGTTCACCGGCATGCAGCTGTTGTTCAACTCCAACGGCGTCGTGCAGTCCGGTGAGGGCGTCGGCAAGGAGTTCTTGTACATCATCGCGGCCGTGGTCGGTGGCTGCCTGCTCACCGGCGGCTACGGCTCGGTCGTCGGTGCGGCGATCGGGGCGCTGATCTTCGGCATGGTCCAGCTCGGTGTCGTGTATGCCGGCTGGAACCCGGACTGGTTCAAGGCCTTCCTGGGCGCGATGTTGCTGCTGGCAACCATCGTCAATCTCGTCGTCAAGAACCAGGCGGAAGCACGATGACCACCACCGAAGGGCTTCGCGACCGAGGCTGCCACCAGCCCGACCACACCGATCGTCCAGCTGGAGGACATCGGTAAGAGCTACGGCAACATCCAGGCGCTCCGGGGTGTGTCGCTGTCGGTCCGGCAGGGCGAGATCACCTGTGTGCTCGGCGACAACGGCGCGGGCAAGTCGACGCTGATCAAGATCATCGCCGGCCTGCACGACTACACCTCCGGCCAGATGTCGGTGAACGGCGAGGAGCGGCACTTCTCCTCGCCTCGCGAGTCGCTGGACAGCGGCATCGCCACCGTCTACCAGGACCTCGCGCTGGCGCCGCTGATGTCGGTCTGGCGGAACTTCTTCCTCGGCAACGAGCTCACCAGAGGCCCGTTCGGCCGGCTGGACACGGTCACGATGAAGCGGATCGCGGACGACGAGCTGACCAAGATGGGGATCTCGATCCCCAATCTCGAGCAGCCGGTGGGCAAGCTGTCGGGCGGTCAGCGGCAGTGCGTCGCGATCGCCCGGGCGATCCACTTCGGCGCGAAGGTGCTGATCCTGGACGAGCCCACCGCGGCGCTGGGCGTGAATCAGTCCGGCGTGGTCCTGAAGTACATCGTGAAGGCGCGGGACGAGGGGATCGGGGTCGTCTTCATCACCCACAACCCGCACCACGCCTACCTGGTCGGCAACCACTTCGTCGTGCTGAAGCTCGGCCGGGTCGCGCTGGACGTGCACCGGGCGGACATCACGCTGGAGCAGTTGACCACCGAGATGGCCGGCGGCTCCGAGCTCGAGGCGCTGAGTCACGAGTTGCGTGCGGTCGATCCGGAGATCGTGGTCGACCCCGGTCAGGCGCCGGATTCCGGCGTACAGGATGGTCAGACCGGCTCAGCTGAGGACAATGGGCCGGAGAAGAAGGAGGGTGCATGACCGATCTCCGGATCGGCATCGTCGGCGTCGGAGTCATGGGCGCCGACCATGCAGAACGGGTCGCCCGCCACACGGCGGGCGCTCGCCTCGTCGCGGTCTCGGACCCTGACGCCGCGCGCGCCGAGGCGCTCGCGGGCGGTCTGTCCTCCGGTACGACGTCACGCGTACGGGTGATCGATGATCCGGTGGACCTGATCGCGGCCGACGACGTGGATGCGGTGATCCTGGCGTCGCCGGGGTTTGCTCATGCGGAGCAGCTGTTCGCCTGCCTGGAGCACCGCAAGCCGGTCTTGTGTGAGAAGCCCTTGACGATGGATGCCGCGTCCTCGCTCCAAGTGGTCGAGGCCGAGCACAAGGCCGGGCGTTCGCTCATCCAGGTCGGGTTCATGCGGCGGTTCGATCCCGAGTACGCCGCGCTGAAGGAGCTGCTCGACTCCGGGGAGCTGGGCCGGACGCTGCTGCTCCACAACGTGCACCGGAACAAGTCGGCCGGCCCGACGTTCCGCAGCGAGCTGATCGTGCGCGACTCGCTGGTCCACGAGGTGGATGTCGCCCGCTGGCTGTTCGGCGACGAGATCAGCCGGATCACCGTGCACACACCGAAGCCCACCAGCCTGGTCGGCAACGGCGTACTCGATCCGCAGCTGGCGGTGTTCGAGCTTGCCAACGGGGCGATGGCCGACGTGGAGGTGTTCGTGAACTTCCAGGCCGGGTACGAGGTGCGCTGTGAGGCCGTTGCCGAGCGTGGCAGCGCGACCATCGGGCTCGGCTCGGGCGTGCTCACCCGCGCCGGCGGTCACTGGGGCGGCGCGCTGCCGGCCGATTTCCGCGTGCGCTTCGCGCGTGCGTACGACATCGAGGTGCAGCGCTGGGTCGGTGCTGCCGGCCGCGGGGAGATCGACGGCCCGAGCGCCTGGGACGGCTACGCGGCGGCGGCCGTCTGCGAAGCCGGCATCGAGTCCCTCACCACCGGCCGCCCCGTCGACGTGGACCTGGCCGACCGCCGCAAGGTCCTCGGATGAGCCGATCGCCAGAAAGTCCCCGGATGAGCCGGGTCCCGAAGAGCCACCCCTGCAGTAAGGAAGCATTGTGAGTACTGAGATCAAGCGCATCACCCACCTCGTCGGCGGCGGCTACTGGACCGGTGTCGCCGAACGGACCAGCAAGGTCTACAACCCCGCCACCGGCGAGGTCACCGGCGAGCTCGACCTGGCGTCTGCCGCCACCGTCGACGAGGTCGTCAAGGTTGCCCACGAGGCGTCCCGCGCCTGGGCGCAGACGTCGCTGACCAGGCGGGCCCAGGTGCTCTTCGCGTTCCGCGAGCTGGTGAACCAGCGCAAGGAGACGATCGCCGCGCTGATCACCGCCGAGCACGGCAAGGTGCTGTCCGACGCCGTCGGCGAGGTGACCCGTGGCCTGGAGGTGATCGAGTTCGCCTGCGGCATCCCGCACCTGCTCAAGGGCGGGTTCAGCGAGGGCGTGTCGACGAAGGTGGACGTGTACTCGATCCGTCAGCCGCTCGGCGTCAGCGCGATCATCTCGCCGTTCAACTTCCCGGCCATGGTGCCGATGTGGTTCGTCCCGATCGCGGTTGCCTGCGGCAACAGCGTGGTGATCAAGCCGTCCGAGAAGGACCCGTCGGCGGCGAACGCGATGGCCGAGCTCTGGAAGGAAGCCGGTCTGCCCGACGGTGTGGTCAACGTCGTGCACGGCGACAAGGAGGCGGTCGACCGGCTGCTCGAGCACCCGGACATCAAGTCGGTGTCGTTCGTCGGCTCGACCCCGATCGCGAAGTACGTCTATGAGAACGGCACGAAGCACGGCAAGCGGGTCCAGGCGCTCGGCGGCGCGAAGAACCACATGATCGTGCTGCCCGACGCGGACCTGGACCTGGCCGCCGACGCCGCGGTGAACGCCGGCTTCGGGTCGGCCGGTGAGCGGTGCATGGCGATCTCCGCGCTGGTCGCGGTCGAGCCGATCGCCGACGAGCTGATCGGCAAGATCAAGGAGCGGATGGCGAAGCTCAGGACCGGCGACGGCACGCGCGGCTGCGACATGGGCCCGCTGGTCACCGGCGCACACCGCGACAAGGTCGCCGGGTACGTCGCGGCCGGCGTGGACGAAGGTGCGGACCTGGTCGTCGACGGCCGGGACGGTGAGTTCGACGGTGCGGACGACGGGTTCTGGCTCGGGCCGACCTTGTTCGACAAGGTGACGCCGGAGATGTCGATCTACACCGACGAGATCTTCGGTCCGGTGCTGTCGGTCGTCCGGCAGCCGTCGTACGACGCTGCCCTCGAGCTGGTGAACTCCAACCCGTACGGCAACGGCACCGCGATCTTCACCAACGACGGCGGAGCGGCCCGTCGCTTCCAGAACGAGGTCGAGGTCGGCATGGTCGGCATCAACGTGCCGATCCCCGTCCCGATGGCCTACTACTCGTTCGGCGGCTGGAAGAACTCCCTCTTCGGCGACACCCACGCCCACGGGATGGAGGGCGTCCACTTCTTCACCCGGGGCAAGGTCGTGACGTCCCGCTGGCTGGATCCCAGCCACGGTGGCATCAACCTCGGCTTCCCGACCCACGACTGATTCGGGCTGCTTGGGTGTAGCGTCGAAGACAACCCCCGGGGCATGAGGAGTACTTCGGCGCATCACAGGCCGTCGGCCCGTCCGAAGTGAGCGATTCCAGCCCCGGGAGTGCGTCATGTCGAAGAACAAAGGCGGACGTGAAGTCCGCAAACCCAAGCAACCCAAACAGCCGAAGGCCAACCCGGCCGACAACGCGATCATCCCGCCCACCAAGCAGGCGCGGAAGTAACCGCCGCCCGCCGCGCGGTCCTCGGCCCTGGCCGAGCAGCCTCAGCTCCCTGGCTCCGCCGGGGAGCCGTTGGGCGTCGGCCGAGCGCTGGGGACGTTGACCGGCGGGGTGAGGTTGGGTAGCGTTTCCCGGGCGTGGTGAGGGCGCGCCGAGACTCGCCGGAAGGCTGGAAGCCACCTCACGCTTCATTGGTCGAGTGCGGTAGGTGACGCTCTCTTGTGGCCTGTGCGAGTCCGGGCGCGAGAGGACGCGTGATGAGACTGCTGCCTGATCGACCGAGCATCGAGTACCTGCGCAAAGAGGCCAAGGATCTCCTGGGCGTACTGCGCGAATCCAACGCCGGAGCGTCGCTCGCCGATGCGCAGCGGGCCTTGGCTGCCGAGTACGGCGAGCGGGACTGGCCCGCGCTGAAGGCTGAGGTGCAGCGGCGGGTTGGGGAGACGCCTGCTGTGCCGGAAGGGCTGGCGGAGGAGCTGGCCGGGATCTTCGGGCTGGGGAGGGTGACCGAGGCGGCGAGGCCCGTTTCGTTCACGGCGATGGGCCGGTGCTGGGCGATCACGACCGACCGGGATCGCTGGCTGGCGGTCACGGTCTACGACTGGATCACTGCGGCGCAGGCCGAGCTCGGCGCTCAGCTGCGGGATGCCGCGGTCGCGGCCGGTGTGACGGCGCCGGTTGCCGTGCGGAGCCCGCAAGGACAGCTGATCGAGAGTGTCCGGGGCGAGAGTTGGCGTGTTCACGAGTGGATCGAGGTCGGTCCGTCGCCGGTGCTGCCGATTTCGACGGCGTTGGCACGACGGGCCGGTACGACGCTCGGGACCCTGCACGCCTTGGCCATTCCCAGCGATGCGCCGATCAGTCCGTACGTGATCTCCCGCCGCCCTGAAGCCGAGTGGTACCAGCTGCGCGACAGAGCCCGTGCGGCCGGCAAACCATGGGCCGAGAAGCTCGACGCGTCGCTGCCGGCCTTGCTTGATCTCCACGGAATCGAGACAGACATCGCCGCGGACAGGCTCATGCTCTGCAACCAGAACTTGATCCCGTCGCACGTCCGGCAAGGCCGTGACGGCGAACTCATCGTGATGGAATGGGACTTCGCCGGGTCGCTCACACCCGAACTGGAAATCGGCATCGCGCTGACGCACTGGACCATGCGGCCGTCGATCAACCCGAAGGCGGTTGCGGCGCTGCGCGAGGGCTATCTCGACGTTGCGGAGTGGCCGAAGCTCACCCTGGGTTCTTTCGGCGTCGCCGTGACCGCCTGGCTCAACTGGACCTACAACGCGATCTGCGAAGCCATCGACCCGGATGACCCCGAGCGTGCGGTGTTCGCGGAGCGGGAGGCCATCGGTGTCCTCGACTACCCGCTGACACGTGCGGGCCTCGAGCAACTGCTCGAGGCCTGACAGTCAGTACTGCCGCCAGCTACTCAGAGCTTGCTGGCCGGACGAGGCTCCAGGCCGGCAGCTCGGTAGCAGGCGTCGATCAGCTCCATCGTCGCCACGGCGTCGTCGGCGTCGGTGAGCACGGGCGCGCCGTTCCGGACCGCTCCGGCGAATGCCTCCAGCTGGTAGGTGTACGACGTCCTGGTGCCGAGGTGCTCGACCCAGGTGTCCTCCTTGGTCGTCACGATCACCCGGTCGTCGTTGTGCGGGAGGACGAAGAACGGCGCGAACGCCTCGCCCCGCGTGCCGACGACCTTCAGGCTGAACTCCACACTCTCGGCGGCCATGCTGGTCCGGACGGCGCCGGTCGCACCGTTCGGGAACTCGAAGTCCGCGTTGAGCCACTCGTCCACGCCGGGCAGCCGCTTGCGCTCACCGGCGCGGGCGGTGATCAGCCTCGGTGCACCACCGCCGTACAGCGCCAGCATCCGCTGCGCGTGGATGGCATAGCAGCCGACATCCATCACCGCACCGCCGGCGAGCGGTAGCGACCAGCGCGGGTCCTGGTCGGGCGGCGGAGGCATCACCATGGTCGCCTCGGCGTGCCGCAGGTCGCCGAGCTCGCCCTTGGCCAGCAGCTCCTGCATGCGCCGCATCACCGGGTGGTAGGCGTAGTGGAAGGCCTCCATGAAGACCACGCCGCGCTCGCGGGCGGCGTCTCGTACCTGAACTGCTTCCGCCGCGTTGCTGGCCGACGGCTTCTCCGTCAGCACGTGCTTGCCGGCGGCAATCGCCCGCAGGTTCCACGGTCCGTGCAGGCTGTTCGCCAGCGGGTTGTAGACGACCTCCACCTCGGGATCGTCCAGGACGTCCTGGTACGACGCGTGGACTCGTTCGACCTGGTGTTCCGCCGCGAAGGCCTCGGCCCGGCCGGAGTCCCGGGCCGCCACCGCGACCAGCCGGGCGCCGGTCGAATGGGCCGGCGCGACGATCGCCCGGTCGGCGATCCGGGCAGCACCGAGAATGCCGATCCGCAGCGGTTCCATGCCTTCTCCTTCGATGGTCGGCCGTACGGGCGGCGTACGGCGGGTCGTCCGAGGTGCAGGTAAGGGTAGCCCTAGTCGCCGACCGCGAACGCGCCATCCTGCCTGACGATCACCCCGTCCCGACAGCACCTGCCCGTGATCCGGACCCCGGTTCACCGAACGTTCATGCACTTGCCGGCGGCACCCAGGCCGGCCCGCGCGGGGTCAGGACGTCTGACGGCGGGCGCTGTGGTCGGCCAGGGCGGCCATCAGGCGGCCGGCGGGCCAGGCTTCGGTGACCGCCGTACGGAGGAGGTCTGCCTGGGACTGGGGTGCGAGGCCGCCGATCGGCTGGTCGCGATCGAGGTTGGTCGGGAACGCGTATCCTTCCGCCGTGGCCGCGATGACGTTGTCCACAGCCTCGGGATCCGCGAGCCGGAGCAGGATGGGATAGACGGCGTCGATCATCCGGACCCGGTCGACGCTCTCCATCGAACGCCCGAACGCCGACGAGAGCTGCAGCAGATTGGCCATCCGCCTGATCTCCGCCGAATGGTTGCTCCCGGCCGCGTGGAACAACGCCGGATTGAAGAACACGGCGTCACCTTTCTCCAGCGGCAACTGCACGTGATGGTCCACGAAGTGCGCGGCGAACTGTGGCCGCCGATAGGCCAGATACCCGAGTTCGTACTTCTGCGAATGCGGCAGATACAACGTCGGCCCCGATTCCACCGGCATGTCGCAATGCGCCACCGCCCCCTGCAGCGTCAGGACGGACGACAACCGATGCACGTGAGCCGGGTACCGGGCCGCCACCTCGTCGGACTGGAATCCGAGATGGTAGTCGCGATGCACCGTCTGCCCCTCGCCGCCCGGGTTCACCACGTTCACCTGCGACGTCACCTGGTACGCCGGCCCCAGCCAGGCCGACGCGACCAGCGCCAGCAGGTCGTTGCCGTAGTACGCCGCGAACACCTCAGGAGCCGTGATCGCCAGCTTCTCGAGCGCGTTCCAGACCCGGTCGTTCGCACCCGGCTTGGCGAAGTGGTCGCCGGCGGCGGTCCCGGACCGGTGCTGCCCGTCGATCAGCCGGTTGAACTCGGCCGTCGTCGCATCGACCACATCGTTGCTGAAGGCCCCTTTCAGGACGATGATCCCGGGCCCGTCGGTGAACGCGGTGACGAACTCGGTCTGCACCGCCCGCCGGTCCTCGCGCCCGGATGCGCCCGGCGTCGTACACCGGGACTTGCTGCTCGATCCGCTCGGCGTACGGGTAATCCGCGGGATCCGTCCGTGCCTTGAGCACGGTCAGTAGGTCGTCCAGCTTGGCGTCGGCGGGGTTCAACCACATGGAGGTGGCTCCTCTCGGTCGGTTGTTCCAGCCTGGTGGCTTCCGGACGGGTTTGGAATCCCCTGAATCCGTAGGACGCCCAGCGACGAGCACCCGGTCACGCCGTGCAACCTGAGAGGTCGGGACGCGGTGAACTAATGCAGTGATCTGATCAAATCTGGGTGGTGGCTCGACGGAAGCGGGCCGAGGCTTCAGGATGTCCGCATGAGTACCGTCCAGGTCCGCGTCGATCGGAACAGCCGTACGCCGTTGCACGTGCAGTTGGCACAGCAGCTCGAGGCGGCGATTCAGGGCGGTGAGTTGGCCGTCGGGTCCCGGTTGAGCAACGAGGTCGACCTGGCGGAGGCGTACGGGCTGAGCCGGCCGACCGTGCGGCAGGCGATCGCCCGGCTGGTCGACCAGGGCCTGCTGGTACGCAAGCGCGGCGTCGGCACGCAGGTCGTGGGGAACTCCGGTCAGGTACGGCGCTCCCTCGAGCTCACCAGCCTGTACGACGACCTGGCCGCGGCGCACCGGAAGCCGCAGACCGACGTACTGCGTTTCGGCATCACTCCGGCGATCGCAGAGGTCGCTACCGCACTGCAGTGCGAGCAGGGGGAACGAGTGCTGCGGCTGGAGCGACTGCGGCGGGCGGATGGCGAGCCGCTGGCGCTGCTGCGGAACTGGCTGCCCGCCGAAGCTCCTGGAGACGGACCCCGCCACTCTTGCTGAGCGGGGGCTGTACCAGCTGCTGCGAGCGGAGGGAGTGCGTCTGAAGGTGGCGCACCAGACGATCTCCGCCTTGCCCGCCTCGCCCGAGCAGGCTCGGCTCCTGTCCGAGGAGCCGGGCGCGCCACTACTGGCGACCACCCGGATCACGTACGACGACCACGGGCAGCCGGTCGAGTACGGCTCGCACCTCTACCGCGCCAGCCGCTACTCCTTCGAGCACACGCTCGTGCACCGCTGACAGCTTCACGCGCTGCCTCACCGCGTCCGAGCTGAGATTGCAACAAGCTGCAATTTTCTGGACCTCGTCGTGATGCGGTGGATACCGTCAGTGAGCCTCTCGGGTGTCACGGTTGTCCACAGGGCGCCGGATGCGGGTGGCGCCGGGTGCCTCACGGTTGAAAGGATGGTCGCGCATGGTGACCGCGTGGTCGCCAGACGGGACACACACGGGGAGACCGATGACAGCCGACAGACTCGCCGCGCGCCGGCCGGGCTGGGACGGTGCGGTCGAGTTGATCGACGCCCAGGTGCGCGATGTGGTGCGCCGCGAGGGCATCGATCCACTCCGCGACCCGGCCGCGGTGAACACGATCGTCGCCACCGTCGTCCGCGAGTACGACGAGCGCAGCCTGACCGGCGTCGTGCCGCCGATCGGCGACCTCGAGGCGGTCAGCCGGGAGGTGCACGACCGGGTCGCCGGGATTCGGTCCGCTGCAGCGGTACCTGGACGACCCGACCGTCGAGGAGATCTGGATCAACGAGCCGAGCCGGGTGTTCATCGCCCGCGACGGCCGGCACGAGCTGACCACGACCGTGCTGACCGAGGAGGAGGTCAGCGATCTGGTCGAGCGGATGCTGAAGACGACCGGCCGGCGGATCGACGTGTCGCAGCCGTTCACCGACGCGCGGCTGCCGGACGGGAGCCGGGTGCACATCGTGCTCGGCGGCATCACCCAGCGCTACGCCGCGATAAACATCCGGAAATTCACCGTCCGCGCGACCCGGCTGACCGACCTGGTTGCGCTCGGTTCGCTGACGCCGCACGCGGCCGCGGTGCTGGACGCAGCGGTCGCGGTCGGGCTCAACATCCTGGTCTCCGGCGGCACGCAGGCCGGCAAGACCACGATGCTGAACGCCCTGGCCGGCTCGATCCCGGGCAGCGAGCGGGTGATCAGCTGCGAAGAGGTCTTCGAGATCAAGCTGCCGATCCCCGACTGGGTGTCGATGCAGACCCGGCAGGCCGGTCTCGAGGGCACCGGCGAGGTGCGGCTGCGCGACCTGGTCAAGGAGTCACTGCGGATGCGGCCGTCGCGGTTGATCGTCGGCGAGGTACGCGGGGAGGAGTGCCTGGATCTGCTCCTGGCGCTGAACAGCGGACTCCCTGGCATGTGCACGATCCACGCGAACTCGGCGCGTGAGGCGCTGACCAAGATGTGCACGCTGCCGTTGCTCGCCGGGGAGAACATCGGCTCCCGGTTCGTGCTGCCGACGGTGGCCGGCTGCGTGGACCTCGTCGTACACCTCGGGATCGGTGCGGACGGGCAGCGGCGGGTGCGGGAGATCGTGGCGGTCAGCGGGCGGATCGAGGAGCAGACGATCGAGACCGAGACGCTGTTCGGCACGGTCGACGGGCACCTGCGCCGGGCCGAGGGGCATCTGCCGCATCCCGAGCGGTTCCAGCAGGCCGGGTACAACCTGGCCGGTCTGCTCACCGAGCTGCCGCGAGGTGTCCGCTGATGGGGCTCCTGCTCGGGTCTGTTCTTCGGGATCGGCTTGCTGCTGATCATCGCGACGTTCGTGGCGCCGGGCGATTCCCGGCCGGCGGCGGACGGGCGGTTGATCGCCCGGAGCCGGGAGCTGCTCGCGAGTGCCGGCGTCGAGGGCGTGACGCCGGGTGCGTTCGTCGGTGCCTGCGTGATCACCGGACTGGTCGGATTCCTGCTGATGTTCGTCGTCTCGGGTGCGTGGCCGGTCGGCATGGTCTTCGGCCTGATGGCCGGTGGAATGCCGATCGCTTTGGTGCGGAGCCGGGCGCGGAAGCGGCTCGGCGAGTTCCGCGAGCTGTGGCCGGACGTGGTGGACAACATCGCCTCGGCGGTCCGGGCCGGGCTGTCGCTGTCCGAGGCGCTGGCTCAGGTGGGCGAGCGCGGGCCGTTGCCGCTGCGTGAACCGTTCCGGCGGTTCGGGGCGGACTACGCGTCGACGGGACGGTTCGCGGAGTCGCTGGATCGGTTGAAGGCACGGCTCGCCGATCCGGTCGGCGACCGGGTGGTCGAGGCGTTGCGGATCGCGCGCGAGGTCGGCGGTGGGGATCTCGGGCGGTTGCTGCGCTCGCTGTCGACGTTCCTGCGCGACGATGCCCGGACCAGGTCCGAGCTCGAGTCGCGACAGTCGTGGTCGGTCAACGGTGCCCGCGTCGCGGTAGCCGCACCGTGGCTGGTGCTCGCGTTGCTGTCGTTCCAGGGCGACGTGATCCAGCGTTACAACTCGCCGATGGGTGCGCTGATCATCGGCGCGGGTGCCGTCGTCTGCGTGATCGCGTACCGATTGATGCTGCGCATCGGCCGCTTGCCCGAGCCTGAGCGGGTGTTGCGATGAGTCCGTTGCTGACGGGTGGTCTGCTCGGTGCGTTGTTCGGCGCCGGCCTGCTGGTCGTCGTCCGGCGCTTGCCGTTCCTGCGGAAGCCGTCGGTCGACGACCGGATCGCGCCGTACCTGCGCGATCATCGGTGGGTCGGAGGTGTTCCTCGGCGTGGTCGACTCGAGTTCGCCGTTCTACGCGATCTTGCGGTTGTTCGGGCCGTCGCTGCGGTCGGGTGCGCGGCGGTTGGAGCGGCTGCTGGGCGGCGCGAACTCGATCCGGCGGCGGTTGGCGCGGGCGGGGCTCGAACGGACGGTCGAGGAGTTCCGGATCGAGCAGCTGCTGTGGGGGACCGTTGCTTTCGGCGGCGCCCTGGTCGTCTCGGTCGTCGCGCTGTCGTTCGGCGCCGGCAACCCGATCGGGATGCTGGTGTTCTGCGACTCTGCTCGGCGTACTCGGAGTGCTTGCCCGCGACACCTATCTGACCTCGCAGGTACGGCGTCGCGAGCGCCGGCTGCTCGTCGAACTGCCCACCGTGGCCGAGTTGCTCGCGTTGTCGGTGGCAGCCGGTGAAGGTCCGGCGGCAGCCCTCGATCGGGTGGCTCGGTCGTGCCGGGGTGAGCTGGCCGATGAACTGAAACGTGTCCTGGGCGAGACCCGGGCGGGGGAGACGCTGGTCCGCGCGCTCGACGCGTTGGCGGATCGCACGGGTTTGCTGGCGTTGTCGCGGTTCGCGGACGGGCTGGCGGTGGCGCTGGAACGCGGCACCCCGCTGGCCGACGTACTGCGGGCGCAGGCCGGCGACATTCGTGAGGCGGGGAGGCGGGAGCTGATCGAATCCGGCGCCCGCCGCGAGGTAGCCATGATGATCCCGGTGATCTTTCTGGTCCTGCCGGTGACCATCGCCTTCGCCTTCTATCCAGGCGCTGTCGGAATCCGGCTGATCGCCGGATGAACTGAGGAGAAGCCATGTCCCTACTGCTGACCAGACTGTTCCTGGCATTGGTGCTGAAGCCACGCCCGGCCCGCAGAGAACGCGGTGACGTCCCCGGCTGGGTTCTGATCACCGTGATGACTGCCGGCCTGGTCGTCGCGATCTGGCAGATCGCCGGACAGCAGCTCGCGCAGATGCTCCAAAACGCACTGGACTCCGTCGCCAACAAGTGATGCCGTCTGCCTGCCTCGATGCGCCTGTGGGCCGGCCGGCGCCACGGTCACGCGACGAGCGTGGCTCGGCGGTGGTCGACTTCGTCCTGGTGTCGATGCTCGTCGTGCCCTTGTTCCTGGGGATCCTGCAGGTGGGGCTGTTCCTGTACGTGCGGAACACGGTGACGGCTGCGGCATCGGAGGGCGCGCACTACGCGGCGGTGCTGAATCGCGGACCCGCCGACGGCGAAGCACGGACGCGTGAACTGGTCGAGCGGCGTGGTGCGGGACCAGCTGATCGACTCGGTCGCGGCCGAGGAGACCGACGTCGACGGACAACCCGGCGTACGCGTCGTCATCAAGGCGCACATGCCGCCGCTCGGCCTGTGGGGGCCGGGAATCGACTTCACCGTCGAAGGCCACGCCGTCAAGGAGACGGGCGAATGAGCCCACGCGACCGCTGGTGGATCTTCCGCCGCCGGGACGAGCGGGGGAGTGCGGTGGTCGAGTTCTCCTGGTTGGCGATCCTGCTGATGGTTCCGCTGATCTACGTGATGCTCGCGGTCTTCGACGTACAGCGGGCCTCGTACGGCGCGACCGCGGCGACTCGGGCGGCGGGGCGCGCGTTCATCATCGTGCCGGCCGGGCTGTCGGAGGATGACGCACGGGCGCGGGCGTTCGAGGCAGCGCGCCTGGCGATGAAGGACCAGGGGATGGAGTTGAGCTCGGATCAGCTCACGATCACCTGCAACCCCGCCTGCCTCGAGCCGGGATCGACAGTCACCGTCACGCTCGACACCGCAGGTCCGTCTCCCGCTGATCCCGGACGCACTCGGCGGCGAACCCCCGGCGATCCACCTCAGCGCCTCCCACACCGAGCCGTACGGCGACTACCGCGAAGCCAAGGGCAACGGATGAGGCGGGCCAAGCGCGGCGAGGACGGTCAGATGACCGTGCTGATCATCGGGTTCACCGCGATCATCCTGCTGATGATCGTGGTGGTGACGGACATCTCGAAGGTGTTCCTGGTACGCCGGGACCTGGATGCGACCGCGGATGGCGCCGTACTCGCGGCGGCCAACGGGCTGGCCGCGATCTACGCGCAGCCCGCGGCGGACGGGAATGCGGAGATCGATCCCGAGGAGGCCGGCAGACTGACGGCCGAGTACCTGGATCAGGTTGCCGCGAGCAACAGGTTCGACGGCCTGGACTGGTCCGCGGACGTCGCCGGTACGACGGTGACCGTGCGGCTCACGTCGACGGTGGACCTCCCGTTCGAACCCCCGGGCTGGCACGGCTCCACCGGACATCGCCTCGGAATCGGCCGCCGTCGTGCCGATCCGGTGACGATCGGACGGAACGGGCACCATGGGGAGATGAAGATCGAGCTGAGCGGTCGGCGGGCATTGGTGTCGGGGTCGAGCCAGGGGATCGGGCTGGCGATCGCCACCGAGCTGGCACGGGCGGGCGCGGCCGTGGTGGTGAACGGCCGCGGTGCGGAGAAGACCCGTGCGGCCGCGGATCAGGTGCGCAAGGAGGTGCCGGACGCCGAGATGATCCGCGGTGGCGGCGGATCTCGCGTCCGGCGGAGGGCGCCGAGGCACTGCACGCCGAGGTCGGTGAGCTGGACATCCTGGTCAACAACCTGGGCATCTTCGGAGCGAAGCCGGTGCTGGAGATCGACGACGACGAGTGGCGCCGGTACTTCGAGGTCAACGTACTGTCCGCGGTCCGGCTGATCCGGATGTACCTGCCCGGGATGATCGAGCGCGGGTTCGGCCGGGTGATGAACATCGCCAGCGACTCGGCGGTGGTGACGCCGGTCGAGATGGTGCACTACGGAGTGACGAAGACGGCGCTGCTCGCCGTGACGCGCGGCTTCGCGAAGACCGCGGCGGGGACCGGGGTGACGGTGAACTCGGTGATGGCTGGTCCGACCCACACCCCGGGAGTCGAGGACTTCGCGCGCGAGTTGGTCGGTGACGACCTGCCGTGGGACGAGGCGCAACACCGGTTCATGACCGAGCATCGGCCGTACTCACTGATCCAGCGCCTGATCGAGCCGCGCGAGATCGGCAACCTGGTCGTCTACCTGAGCTCCGACCTGGCCTCCGCCACCACCGGCGGCGCCGTCCGGGTCGACGGCGGCTACATCGACTCGATCCTGCCGTAAGCGGACAAGAATCGTCATTGGATTTACTCCAAAAATGTAGTGACTACAAGATTGGATGAAGTAAAGCATGCTGCTCTACGCGTGTGTGCAATGGAGAGGCGGGCGGCGGGAGCGGAAGAAGCGGCAGACGCGGCAGGCGATCTCGGATGTCGCGACGACGCTGTTCCTCGAACGCGGGTTCGACGCGGTGACCGTGGCCGAGGTGGCGCGCGCGGCGGATGTCGCCGTACAGACGGTGTTCAACCACTTCCCGACCAAGGAGGACCTGTTCTTCGACGAGACAGGGCTGGTGGCGCGGCCCGGCGCGAGGCGATCCGGGCGGCGCCGATCGAGTGACGGATCCCGTGGAGCGTGCTGGAGGCGGCACTACCTGGCCGAGATCCGCGAGCGGATGGAGGTCGGGCATCTGGCGACCTGGAAGCAGTTCACCCGCACGATCGAGGAGAGCCCGGCGCTGCTGGCCCGTCGCCGGCTGAACGCCGACGGAGATGGAGAATGCTGACCGGCGTCCCGGCCCTGAGGAACGGTGATGCCGCAGCTCACGCCGCACTGAGCTGGCGCAGCTGATCGCCGGCCGCAGTACGCGGCCGCCCAGAAGGTCGCTCGAGAGGCGGAGCTCGCTTCGGCGTACTGCCGGACAAGGCCTCGGTTCCGAGGTCCAGCGCCGAAGCCACGGCGCACGTCGGCACGCTGCGAGCAGGCGATCCGACGACGGTCGTTCGCACGTGCTCCGCCGCGCGGCTCCTCCGCCGTGCCGGCGAACGGCTGAACGCGCTGCACTACCGGCCTGCGACACCGAGCGGGTACGCTGCTTGGTTGTGGCTGGACCTGGATTTCGACGCTGACCTGAAGCAGCTCGACGCGACCCTGACCTCGATCGAGAAGGTGCTCGATCTCGATGCGCTGCGCGCGGAGATCGCCGACCTCGGTGAGACAGGTCGCCGCGCCCGACCTGTGGGACGACCAGGCGAACGCGCAGAAGGTGACGTCGCGGCTGTCCAGCGCTGCAGGCCGACGTCGAGCGGGTGACCAGCGCTGCGCAGCCGGATCGACGACCTCGGCGTCCTGATCGAGCTCGGCCGCGAGGAGAACGACGCCGACAGCCTGGCCGAGGCGGAGAAGGAGATCGGCTCGCTGGCCAAGGCGATCCAGTCGCTCGAGGTCCGCACCCTGCTGTCCGGCGAGTACGACGAGCGCGAGGCGCTCGTCACGATCCGCTCCGGCGCCGGTGGCGTCGACGCCGCGGACTTCGCCGAGATGCTGCAGCGGATGTACCTGCGCTGGGCCGAGCGGCACGGCTACCCGACCGAGGTCTACGACACGTCGTACGCCGAGGAGGCCGGGCTCAAGTCGACCACCTTCGCGGTCAAGGCGCCGTACGCGTACGGCACGTTGAGTGTCGAGTCGGGCACGCACCGGCTGGTCCGGATCTCGCCGTTCGACAACCAGGGCCGCCGGCAGACCTCGTTCGCCGCGGTCGAGGTGGTCCCGGTGCTGGAGCAGACCGACGAGATCGACGTACCCGAGGAAGAGCTGCGGATCGACGTGTACCGCTCGTCCGGCCCGGGTGGTCAGAGCGTCAACACGACCGACTCCGCGGTCCGGATCACCCACCTCCCGACCGGCACCGTGGTGTCGCTGCCAGAACGAGAAGTCCCAGCTGCAGAACAAGGCCAGCGCGATGGTCATCCTGAAGGCCAAGCTGCTCGCGCTGAAGAAGGCCGAGGAGCGGGCCCACCTCGACTCGCTGCGCGGTGACGTGCAGGGCTCGTGGGGCGACCAGATGCGGTCGTACGTGCTGCACCCGTACCAGATGGTCAAGGACCTGCGCACGCAGTACGAGTCGGGCAACACCAGCGGCGTCTTCGACGGCGAGATCGACGACTTCATCGAGGCCGGCATCCGCTGGCGCCGCACCGGCCAGACGGTTGCCGAGCAGAACTAACAACTCCCGGCAGTGCTGAAGAGACCTCCGCGCGGACTGCAGCAGCTGCTTCGGCCTCTGCTGTGTCGCGCTGACGTTCAGCAAGTCGGCGGACTTCGCGATCGACAAGGCCGCCGGCGAGCCCTGCCCGAACCTGGACGAGGACTTCCGCTGCGGCATCCACAGCAAGCTGCGGACCGAAGGGCTTCCAGGGCTGCACGGTCTACGACTGCTTCGGCGCCGGCCAGGAGATCTCCCGCCGGGCCGGCGCGAGCTGGCGGGAGCAGCCAGGGCAGCAGATGTTCGAGGCGCTGCCGATCCTGCGGCAGCTCCACGAGCTGCTCTGGTATCTCACGGAAGCCCTTGAATACAAGGCTTTCGACGCCGAGGTACGCGCGGCCGATCGAGCGCAGTCGAGAGCGTGAGCCGTACGGCGGACCTCGACCACGGTGGACGTGAACGCGGAGCGGGCCGCGGTCAACGAACTGCTGCTGAAGACCAGTGAGCTCGTCCGCGGCAAGCAGAGCAAGAAGAAGGAACGCCGCGGCGCCGACCTGATCGGGAGCCCGCCTCCGCGGCGCCGACCTCGCGAGCGCCAACCTGCGCGGCGCCTACCTGATCGGTGCCGACCTCCGCGACGCCGAACCTCCGCCAGGCCGACCTGATCGGAGCCGACCTCCGCGACGCCGATCTGCGCGGCGCCGACCTCACCGGCGCGCTGTTCCTCACCCAGTCCCAGGTCAACGCCGCCCGAGGCGATCGCGCCACCAAGCTGCCGCCATCCGTCACCCGCCCGTCGCACTGGTGACCGCCAACCCGCTACGTCCGAAGATCTGAGGGCTATAGGCCACGGATCTTCGGACGCAAGGGGGTTAGGCGCGCGCGGAGTTGGTGGGTCAGGCGGTGTCGCGGTCCGGCCAGGCCGCCTTCAGCGTCTGCAGCGTGACGGCGATCGCCGGACGACGCGAGGTCGTTGTGCGCCAGACGGCGTACAGGCGGCGGCTCGGGGCGGGCTGGAGCGGTACGACGACGACGCCGTCGGGGAGCGTGCCCCGGCCGAGCCGGGGAAGCAGGCCGATCCCGATGCCGCGGGCAAGCATGGCCAGCTGGGTCTGGTACTCCGCGACCGAGTAGGCGACGTTGGGCTCGACGCCGGCGCGGCGCATCGTCCGGACCAGCCACTCGTGGCAGATCGATCCGGCCGGCTGACAGATCCATCGCTCGCCGACCAGGTCCTCCGCGCGGACGAACTCCTTGCCGGCCAGGCGATGCGTCGCCGGGAGCAGCACGTCGGCCGGATCCGAGCCGAGCTTCGCGCGGGACAAGCCGTCCGGCAGACTGAGCGGCGCGTTGTGCCAGTCGTGCACGACCGCCACATGGATCTCGCCACGGTTGACCGCGGCAACGGCCTCGAACGGATCGGTCTCGACGACGCGGACATCGAGCGCCAGGATTGTCGTCGATCAACCGCGCCAGGGCATGTGGCAGCAACCCCCGCGCGGCGGTCGGAAACGCGGCGATGCTCAGCGTGCCGATCGCCTGCCCGCGATGCTCCTCCAGCGTCAGTTCGGCATCCTCGACCAGCTCGAGGATGCGTGATGCGGTCGATGCCAACTGCCGGGCAGCGTCGGTCAGGACGATCCCGCGCCCCTGGCGCTCGACCAGCGTCGTGCGCGTCTCGCGTTCCAGTTTGGCCAGCTGCTGCGACACCGCCGACGGTGTGTACCCGAGGACTTCGGCGGCACGGTTGACCGAGCCGTGCTGAGCCACAGCGTGCAGAGCGCGCAGCCGGCCGAGATCGATCATGTAGCACCCCTACATCGAAGGCGGTAGCAATCAGTGCTGGTCCTTAAGTGTAGTCCCGCCCAGACTGGTTCGCATGAAGCCTCGTGACCTGCTCCTCGCGCTCGCCGTCGTCCTCGTCTGGGGCGTGAACTTCGTCGTCATCGAGGTCGGGCTGGAAGACTTCCCGCCGCTGCTGTTCTCCGCGCTGCGGTTCTTCCTCGCCGCGGTCCCCGCGATCTTCCTGCTCGGCAGGCCGCGGGTCGCCTGGCGGTACGTGATCGGCGTCGGACTCGCGCTCGGGGTGGCGAAGTTCGGCATGCTGTTCATTGCGATGAGCAACGGTGTCCCGGCCGGCCTCGCGTCGCTCGTGCTGCAGTGCCAGGTGATCTTCACGGTCCTGTTCGCGATCGTCGTACTGCGCGAACGGCCGCGCCTGGCGCAGGTGATCGGCATCGTGATCGCCTGCGTCGGAATGGTCCTGATCATGCTCGACCACGGACTGTCCGCGCCGCTGGGCGCCCTCGCCCTGGTGATCGCTGCCGGTGCGTGCTGGGGAGTCTCCAACACCATCACCCGCTACGCGAAGCCACAGGACACGCTGCGCTTCATGGTCTGGGTCAGCGCGGTGGCCGTCGTACCGCTGCTGCTCCTGTCCCTCCTCACCGAAGGACCGCAGGCCGACCTGGACGCACTGCACGGGATCCGGCTCACCGGCGTCGGCGCGATCGCCTATCTCGCCTTCGCCGCCACCCTGTTCGGCTTCGGTGTCTGGGGCTACCTCCTACGCCAGTACGACGCAAGCACGGTCGCGCCGTTCTCCCTCCTGGTGCCGATTGTCGGGATGGCCGCGGCCTGGTTGCTGCGCGGCGAGACGGTCGGCCTGCAGCAGGCGATCGCGGCGGCCCTGGTGATCGGTGGGATGGCCTGCACGGTCATCCGTCGCCGGACCCCTCGGGCGGCGGAGTCCGACGAACGGATCGTGGTCGAGTCAGCCGTCTGAACCGACGGGCAGGCGCAGCTGCGGCATCTTCCAGCCGCGGGCCAGCGAGGACTCGTATGCCGGTTCACCGCCGGCGAAGTACTCGGTGAACTTCATGATCAGTGGGTCCCAGCGGAGCGGGTCGATGTAGCGGTCGTTGCTCATCAACAGGTCGTCGCGGACATGCACGCGCTCAACCTTCATCTCCAGCGCACACAGATGCGAATCCGGACCACCGATCTCGTGGATGTTCACGATCCGGCCCTCGAGGTTGATCGGGCTCTCCTTGACCGCGTCGACCTCGACCAGATCGCTCGGCTCGCGGGTCAGTCCGCCCGCCGCGAACTTGTCCGGCTCGTAGCGGTAGCCGCGGGCACGCTTGGCGTCGGACATCTCCTCCGAGCCGGTGAGCAACGCGATCCGGTCGAGTGCGGCGACCATGTCCGGGTCGACGAGGTTGAGGACCGCCTCCGGTCGCTCGGTGAGGTTCTTGACCGCCTGGGCGCTCGTACCCATCCCGAGCATCGCGGTGTAGCCGAGCCACCAGGCCGACGACATCGGGCTGAGGTTCGTCGTGCCGTCCGGGTTGCGGGAGCTGATCAGCACGACGGGCGTGCCGAAGTACAGGACCTTGGGTTCAACGACTCGCTTCATACTGATGGAACGTCGGTGGGCCAGGATGTGTGAGTGGATGCTCAGCAAGTCAGCCGTCTGACCGCTCGCTGGATCGAGGACCTCCCCGGCGAGGGCAGTACCGTCGTGTCCGGCCTCGGAGTCCAACCGCTCCTGGCGATCCTCGCGGAGCTCGCCGACGACCCCGCCCGCACCGAGCTCGCCGAAGCCGCCGGTGGACGGTACGGCGGTCTCCTGCAGACGCCCGAACTCCGGATGGCCCTGGGCCTGTGGACCCGACCGGAGCTCGAGTTGCAGCCAGGTGTGGATCGATTCCTGCCGCCGGAGGTCCGTGGCACGTTGACCGATCAGGCCGCGCTGGACGCGTGGGTGGTCGAGCGGACGGACGGGCTGCTGCGGCGGATGCCGATCCAGCTCAGCTCGGAGGTGCTGCTGGTGCTGGCTTCCGCGTTGGCGTTGAAGACCAAGTGGGCGCTGCCATTCACCGAGTACCCCCGCGGCGAGCGTCGCTGGTTGGGCAGGACTGACTTTGACCTCGACACGGTCCGGGTGTTCGAGAGTGCGGTCGGTCCGCTCAGCGTCGTGACAGTCGTCGGCGCGGGGGAGTTCGACGTACGCCTCGTGGCGGGTGAGGCTCGCCGGGGCGCCGTACTCGCGGCTGCGCTCGAGCTGGACGGCGACGGGGTGAGTGGGTCGGAGTTGCTGGCGAGCGACCGGTCGGCGCCAGCGCTGCAGGTGATCGAGTCGATGTCACCGATGCCGAGCGTGATCTTGTCGATGCCGTACTTCGAGGTCGATGCGGAGCACGATCTGCTCGAACATCCCGAGGTGTTCGGATTGCGGGCGGCGATGGACAGCAGCCGGGGCCATTTCCCTGGGCTGAGTCCGCAGCCGCTTGCGATCGGCCAGGCCAAGCAGGCGGTGATGGCGCGGTTCTCGGCCACCGGGTTCGAGGCGGCCGCTGTCACCGCGATGCCGATGGCTCCCGGATCCGCGCCGATGCCGGGCGCGAAGGCGTTGCTGGTGTCGTTGGAGGGACCGTTCGGCTTCATCGCCGTTCACCGCTCGACGGGCATCCCGGTCGTAGCCGGGTGGGTCGCCGGGTCCTAACACCGGACCGCCAGGCCATCGCAATGTGCTGTGCCCGGCGGCCGCACGCGTGGCTGGCCCAGATCGGGGCAGTTGTGATGGCCTGGGCGTCCGCATCCCGACCAGCGGCGTGGCAGGGTGAAGTTATGGATGCCGACGTGGTGCGCGCAGTCAACGACCTCACCACCCGCTGGGCTCGCGAGCTCCCGCCGGGAAACACCGTCGTGTCTCGGGGCTCGGGCCTCTGGCCGCTGCTCGCGATCCTGGCGACGGCCGCCGACGAACCAGGTCGCGCCGAGCTCGCGGAAGCCGCCGGGCTGCCCGCTGACGGAGGGATCCGCGGCAGGCGCTGGCGCTGATCCAGGCGATCGACGGGTCAGCCGACCTGCATGCGGCGCTGGGCGTCTGGGTGAACGAGCACCTCAAGCTCGCGGAGTCGTTCGACAGCGTGATGCCGGCTCCGCTGGTCGGCATGCTCACCGGCGACGTCCGCCGTCGACAAGCCGAAGCTCGACGCGTGGGCCGCGCAGCACACCAACAACCTGATCCGCGAGATGCCGCTCGAGATCACGCCCGACCGTCATGCTCGTCCTCGCCTCGGCGCTGTCACTGCGCACCACCTGGGTCCGCCCGTTCACCGAACAGGTCAAACGGCGTGCACGACGGTCCGTGGGCCGGCGGTTCCTGGCACTGGCTGGAGCGGGTCGACCACGACCTCGACGCCGTACGGCGGTACGACGGCGGCGCTGACCGTGATCACGGTGCCGCGGCGACGCGGATGTCGACGTACTGCTCGGAATCGGAGCCTCGGACGGCGCAGGCCGACGTACTGGCTGGTCTGCTCGGCGCCGCGGCGCAGCCGGCCGACGGCGTCAGCCGGGGAGCGCGCTGATCGAGCAGGCGGACAGCCGGGGCAGCAGGTCGCGCCGGGAGTGAAGATCGGGCAGACCACGGCGCTGCGGCCGGATCTGAAGCTGTCGCTGCCGTCGTTCAACGTCGAGGCCGAGCACGATCTGCTGGCGCAGCGTGAACTGTTCGGGCTGAGCACCGTCACCACGGATCCGGGCGAGCGCGGTCACTTCAGTGCGATCAGCCCGGACGCCGCTCGCCGTCGGGCAGGCCAAGCAGACGGTGCTCGCGCGGTTCTTCGCGACCGGGTTCGAGGCGGCGGCTGTCACGGCGATGGCGCTGATGCGGACGTCGATGCCGACACAGCAGGCCCGCCGGCTCGACGTCGACGCTGGACCGCCCGTTCGCGTTCGTCGCCGTCACTGCGGGACTCGCGCCTGCCGATCGTCGCCGGCTGGGTCGCGACACCTACCGAGCCGGAGCCTAGGACGCCCGCTGGTCGGGAGACTGAAGAGCCGGTTGAGCAGCGCGGACGCTTCGTCGACGCCCGCCGCGGTCGCCGGTCAGGAGCAGGTCGAACAGCAGCCCGCGTGACGCTGCCAGACCGAGCCGCGCGTACGCCGGTGCCTCCTCGGGCGCGATGCCGGCGCGGATGCACAGCTCGATCAGCGGTGGCAGCCAGACGTTGACCAGATCTGCCTTGAGCGCCTCCGTGTGCGGCAGATCCTGCATCGCGTGCGCGGACAGCTCGAAGAACAGCGGCCCGTAGATCAGCGTCGCCTCGGTGACGCGTCGCCAGAACTGCTCAGTCTGCTCGGCCAGCGGCAGGTCGGTCTGCCGTCAGCGTCGGCCAGCAGGTCGCGCTGCTGCTGCTCGACCGTACGAACCACCTCGGCGAGCAGTCCCTCACGGGAGCCGAAGTGGTAGATCAGCATCCGGTGGCTGGTGCCGATCGAGGTGGCGATGCTGCGCAGGCTCGCGTCGCCGATCCCGTTCTTCGCGAAGTGCTCGACGGCATCGGAGAGCAGCGACTCACGACTCATCCGCGCTCGCTTCGCTCCGAGCGCGGATGAGTCATGATTCACGCTGTGTTTCATGGTGAACTCGCTCCGCTCGTTCACGTTTCGCTGACCTTCTTCAGGCTTCTCGCCCTCGGTGGCGATGTAGCGCTGGGTGAGGCCGGCGTACAGCTTGCCGAACAGCCAGCCGAGCGGGCCCTCCTGGATGATCGTCGAGGTCGCGACCGTGCCTTCCGGCGTCGCTGACGACCCGGTGGCCGCCGGTCGTCTTGATGCCGGGGGCGTTGGAGACCCACTCGAAGTACTCGCCCTCGTCGAGCTCGGTCACCTCCCAGATCGCGACCGGGAGCTTCGGCTGGCGGATCCGGGTCTTGGCGCCGATGTGGATGCGGCCCTCGTCGAGCCGCTCGACCGAGTCGACCGTCGGGGTCCACTCGGGCCACCGCTCGACGTCGCTGAACACCTCCCACACCCGCTCGGGCGGGGCCTGGATCGTGACTGGAGTGATCGAAGCGCATGTACCAAATGGTACATCAGGTCTTCGTCAGGGTTCCACGAGGCACGTCGGTGCGCAGTCCTGGCGCGGTGCCAGGTAGGGTCTGGGGCCATGGCTGACCAGAACGTCCCGCAGAACGTGCGAGAACGAGCAGGACCCGGGCGCGAACACCCAGATGTTCCGCGCCTTCGTCAACGAGGGCCAGACCGAGGCCACCGCCGAGCCGAAGCTGAACGGCCGCGTCCTGGCCGTCGTCGGCGCCGCGGTCGTCCTGATCGCCGTCATCGCCGCGATCGCTCGTCTTCTGAGCCTGACGAAGGTTCAGGTCCCGGTCGTCAGCGTCTTCGCCGACCCCTGACGGCCGGTTCGGCAACCCACTCGGCGGCCACGTCCACTCCGCCGTGCCGCGGACCATCACGATCTGACCGCCCGGATTCCGGCATCCGTTGACGGGTGCGGGGCGGCGGATGAAGGATGGGTGCTCGGCTAGTTGGGGAGGTTCCGGTGGCGGAGGTTGTCCGGGCGGCGTTGGTGCAGACGTCGTGGACCGGTGACCAGGAGTCCATGATCAAGGCGCACGAGGAGTACGCGCGGCAGGCGGCGGCGGCCGGGGCGCGGGTGATCTGCTTCCAGGAACTGTTCTACGGGCCGTACTTCTGCCAGCTGCAGGACCCGAAGTTCTACGAGTACGCCGAGTCCGTGCCGGGGCCGACGATCGAGCGGTTCGCCGCGCTGGCCAAGGAGCTCGGGATGGTGATGGTGCTCCCGGTGTACGAGCAGGAGCAGCCGGGCGTGCTGTACAACACCGCCGCCGTGATCGATGCTGACGGCAAGTACCTGGGCAAGTACCGGAAGAACCACATCCCGCAGGTGAAGGGGTTCTGGGAGAAGTTCTACTTCCGTCCCGGGCAACCTCGGCTACCCGGTCTTCGACACCGCGGTCGGCCGGATCGGCGTCTACATCTGCTACGACCGGCACTTCCCGGAGGGCTGGCGCGCGCTCGGCCTGGCCGGCGCGAAGATCGTGTTCAACCCGTCCGCGACCAGCCGCGGGCTGTCGGCGTACCTGTGGAAGCTGGAGCAGCCCGCCGCGCGCGGTGGCGAACGAGTACTTCATCGGCGCGATCAACCGGGTCGGGATCGAGTCCGACTTCGGTGACAACGACTTCTACGGTACGTCGTACTTCGTCGACCCGGAGGGCAAGTTCGTCGGGGACGTCGGGCACGACCACGATCCGGAACTGATCGTCCGCGACCTGGACCTCAGCCTGCTGGACACGGTCCGCGACCGCTGGCAGTTCTACCGCGACCGCCGGCCCGACGCGTACGGAGACCTGACCAAGCCGTAGAGACCGGACCGCTCAGACGGAGCGTCAGGATGTCGTTGCTGGTCAAGGGTGGAACCGTCGTCGGGCCGACCGGGACGCAGGTCGCCGACGTGCTGGTCGAGGGCGAGAAGATCGTCGCCCTGCTCGACCCGTCGTTCAGCCCAGACGGTCACGGCGGACGAGGTGATCGATGCCGCCGGCAAGTACGTGATCCCCGGCGGGATCGACGCGCACACGCACATGGAGCTGCCGTTCGGCGGTACGTCGGCGAGTGACACCTTCGACACCGGGACGCGGGCCGCGGCCTGGGGCGGTACCACGACGATCATCGACTTCGCGGTCCAGCGGACCGGCGAGGTGGTGCAGGACGGGCTCGCCGCCTGGCACGCGAAGGCCGACGGCAACTGCCACATCGACTACGCGTTCCACATGATCCTCGGCGGCGTCGACGCCGACGCGCTGAAGGCGATGGATCAGCTGGTCGCCGACGAGGGCGTCACCAGTTTCAAGCTGTTCATGGCCTATCCCGGGGTCTTCTACTCCGACGACGGCCAGATCCTGCGGGCGATGCAGACCGCGCGGGAGAACGGCGCGATGATCATGATGCACGCGGAGAACGGCATCGCGATCGACGTCCTGGTGCAGCAGGCGATGGCCCGCGGCGAGACCGACCCGATCTACCACGGCATCACCCGGCCCGGCCGCGCTGGAGGCGGAGGCGACCAACCGCGCGATCGCGCTCGCCGAGGTCGCGCAGGACTGCCCGCTGTACATCGTTCACCTGTCCGCGAGCCAGGCGCTCGAAGCGCGTCGCCGAGGCCCGTGACGAGGGCCGGAACGTGTTCGCCGAGACCTGCCCGCAGTACCTCTATCTGACGCTGGAGGACCAGCTCGGCGCGCCCGGGTTCGAGGGCGCGAAGTGGGTCTGCTCGACGCCGCTGCGGAGCAAGTACGAGTCGCACGCGAAGGATCTGTGGAAGGGGCTGCGGAGCAACGATCTCGCGATCGTGTCGACCGATCACTGCCCGTTCTGCATGAAGGACCAGAAGGAACTCGGCGTCGGCGACTTCTCCAAGATCCCGAACGGGATCGGCGGCGTCGAGCACCGCGTCGACCTGATCTACCAAGGTGTGGTGGACGGCCAGCTGTCGCTGGAGCGCTGGGTCGAGACGATCTCGACCACGCCGGCCCGGATGTTCGGGCTCTACCCGCAGAAGGGGATCGTCGCGCCCGGCTCCGACGCCGACCTGGTCGTCTACGACCCGAACGGCGACCACCCGGATCGGCGTCGAGACGCACCACATGAACATGGACTACTCGGCGTACGAAGGGATCGAGATCGCAGGGCCGGGTGGGCACGGTGATCTCGCGCGGCGAGGTGATCGTGGCTGACGGCAACTACCATGGCCGCAAGGGCCGGGGGAAGTTCCTGAAGCGCGGCCTGTCGTCGTACCTGATGTGAAGGGGGAGGAACCGTGGACTTCGGAGTGGTGTTCCAGTGTGATCCGCCCGCGTCCGCGGTCGTGGACCTGGCGCGCAAGGCGGAGGACGCCGGTTTCGACTACGTCTGGACGTTCGACTCGCACCTGCTCTGGCAGGAGCCGTTCGTCATCTACAGCCAGATCCTGGCCACCACGCGAACGGGTGATCGTCGGCCCGATGGTGACGAACCCGGGCACCCGCGACTGGACCGTGATCGCGTCCCAGTTCGCCACCCTGAACGAGATGTTCGGCAACCGGACGATCTGCGGCATCGGCCGCGGCGACTCCGCGCTGCGCACGCTCGGCGCCAAGCCCGGCACGATCGACGAGCTGAAGCAGTGCGTCGAGATCGTCCGCTCGCTGGCCCGCGGCGAAACGGTCGAGTACCGCGGTCAGCAGCTCAAGTTCGCCTGGGTCGAGAACGGTGCGCTCGACGTCTGGGTCGCGGCGTACGGCCCGAAGGCGCTCGCGGCGACCGGCGAGGTCGGCGACGGCTACATCCTGCAGCTGGCCGACCCCGACATCGCCGCGTGGATGATCGCAGCCGTACGCCGTTCCGCCGAGCAGGCGGGCCGTGATCCGGCGGCGATCAAGTTCTGCGTCGCGGCACCGGCGTACGTCGGGGACGACCTGGAGCACCAGCGCGACCAGACCCGCTGGTTCGGCGGGATGGTCGGCAACCACGTGGCGGACATCGTCGAGCGCTACGGGACGTCGGGCGCCGTCCCGCAGGCGCTGACCGACTACATCGAGGGCCGCAAGGGCTACGACTACGCCGAGCACGGTCGGGCCGGTAACACCCACACGGACTTCGTGCCGGACGAGGTGGTCGACCGCTTCTGCATCCTCGGCCCGGTCGAGAACCACCTGGCCCGGCTGGAGGAGCTGAAGGTCGCTCGGCGTCGACCAGTTCGCCGTCTACCTGCAGCACGACGCGAAGGAAGAGACCCTCGCGGCCTACGGCAAGGACATCATTCCGGCGTTCTGAGCTGGAGTCGCTCGGCTGCGCGCGCCAACCGCAGTCCGGCCGGCGTCGCGCCGTACGACGTCGTCGGCGGATAGCCAGTGGTCACGGTACGAAGGACCAGCTCGGCCGACTCGAGGTCTTTCAAGGCGAGCGTCAGGGCTCGATTCGACGTCTCGGGGAGGGCATTGCGGAGTTCGGAGAAGCGACGCTCGCCGTCCGCGATCAGCGTGAGGTCCGGCAGCGACCACTTCGTCAGGCCCACATCGATCACGTCGAGCTCGTGCAGCAGGTCGGTCAGCGCGGCGGCGGGCTCGTCGAGGCGCGCGCCGTCGTCGGTCAGCAGGTACTCCGGTCGCAGGGGGTGACCGTGTCCCGGATTGCGCTGGATCAGGCCGTCCTCGGTGAGGAAGGCGAAGGCCGAACCGATCACGTGGTGGTTCCGTGCCGGCGAAATCCGCTTGGGCTAGGGGTTAGGGGTCCAGCGGTAGGCCTCTGGTAGGAGGTCGGTGGCGAGGACCGAGCCGAGGCCTTCGGAGGTCGGGAGGATGACGCGGATGGTCGGGTGGTAGTCGAGCAGGATCTGGCGGTCGCGGCCGCAGGGTCCGCAGACGCCGCGACCTTCGTTGCCGACGGCTACGATTGTGGCGAGTTCGCGGGCGCCTTCGGCGCGGGCCCGGCCGAGGGCGACCAGTTCGGCACACGGGCCGCCGGTGAAGTGGTACAGGTTGATCCCGGCGTACATCCTGCCGTCGACGCCGCGGACCGCGGCCCCCATCGTGTAGACGCCGTCCGGGCCGTCGGTGTTCGCGTCCACGGTCCGGCGAGCCAACTCGATCAGCTCGCGGTCGTCGTCGGTGAGGGGATGCACAGTGATCATCCCCTTACCCTGTCACGCGCAATACCCCTACCGGCTGACGGGACCTGGTGCAGGCACTGGCGACCCCGGACACCTTGTTCCTTGTCCGAGGCGGCTCTCCTGCATGCTGTGGCTGATCGTTGGCCCGGGTGTGCTGGTCGGGACAAGGGGCGCCGTCGGGGTAGGCAGGGTGGAGGTGCGCCGAGCTTGGGCCGGGCGGTTCGGGCGGGCTTGTTCTGGGCCGGCCGGTGCACGTCTGGTGACCTGGCACAGGTCGTGGTGGGCTGAGACAGGCAATTCCTTATCCCACAGCCCACCGCTTCCGGTCCCAGCCCACCGCTTCCGGTCCCAGCCCCGGCGCTGTGTCGGCGCGGACCTGTCCCGAGCGACCCGTCTCATGGGCGGACCTACCAGATGGTGGGTTAGCACCCCCGAATCCGGTACGCCAACCCACCATCTGGTAGGTCCACCCATCAAATGGCACCCAGATCCTGTCCGAGGTCCCGGCGGGGAAGCCTGGGAGCGGAATGAACTGGCCGGGACCGTGGTTGTGGCAGATAGGTCCAAGTTTCAGTAGCTGTGGTTTACCCCGGCCGGCGGATGTGTCCGCGACCGGGTGCCGATTTCTCCTTGCGAGAGATGGTGTGCCGCCGATGCGACAAACGGCCAGGCTTGCCGCGGTCGCGGTGTGCCTCATCTCCGACAAAGGAGCAACAACATGGCACAGGGAACTGTGAAATGGTTCAACGCCGACAAGGGCTTCGGCTTCATCACCGTGGACGGCGGCGGCGCGGACGTGTTCGTGCACTTCTCCGCCATCCAGTCCGACGGCTTCCGTAGCCTCGAAGAGAATCAGCGCGTCGAGTTCGACATCGCCCAAGGCCCGAAGGGTCAGCAGGCGGAGTACGTCAAGGTCGTCTGATTCCGAGCCCGTAACACCGCGGCCCCGCACCGAATGGGTGCGGGGCCGCGGCGGTTCTCGCTCAGACGGGATGCTGGTCCAGCTCGTCGGTCCCGCTCCGCGTCGTTGTCGTATGCTGTCCGTCATGTTCTGCTCCTGTGACTAGAGACGCGCTCCTGCGCGAGGTTTGCGCGGTCGAGCCCGAATTCCTCGTACGGCGTCCGTTGTGGCGTCGTGGATCTCCAGGAGCTTTCTCTTGTCCGGCACAGTTCGTGCCGGGAGCTACCGTGAAGTCCTGCTGCTGCCGTTCGCGCTGCGCACGTTCACGCCTGCGCTGCTCGGACGGCTGTCGTACGGTCTGCTCCCGCTGTCGTTGCTTTTCACCGTCCAGCAATCCACTGACTCGTTCGCCACCGCGGGTGCGCGCGGTCGCGATGTTCGGCCTCGCGTCGCTGTCGATGCCTTACAAAGCGCGGCTCGTCGATCGCTACAGCCAGCGCCGAGTGCTCCCGCTCCTCGCAGTCGGCGCTTCTGTCGCTCTGGTTGTCATCGCGTGTGCGACGACCAACCTCGTACTGGTGGGCGCGGCAGGACTGCTCGCGCCTCCACTGGGCCCGTCGATGCGGTCCAACTGGCGGCTACTCACCGACGGATCGACCCTGAAGGAACGGGCCTATGCGTTGGATGCTGTCTGCGAGGAATGCCTCTTCCTCGGCGGTCCGCTGCTCGCCGGCGCTCTGATCAGCCTCGCGTCGGCTCCGGCGGCTCTCGTCTGCTCCGCGGGCCTGATGATCGTCGGCACGCTCGCGATGGTGACCAGTCCGGTCGCTCGGCACACCACCGTGGCGCCGGCGTCTCGCCATCCCCTCGGACCGCTGGTCATCCCCGGCCTCCGACGGATCCTTGTCGTCATCATGGTCACGGCGTCCGGGATCAGCCTCGCCTACCTCTGCGTCGCCGGAGTCGCACAGCGTGCCGGTCACCCCGGTGCAGCCGGGTACGTCGAAGCCGCGATCGGTCTCGGCAGTGTTATCGGCGGGCTCCTCTGGGCGCGCCGCAACCACACCCGGTCGTGGTCGACTCACCTCGGCGGGCTGATCGCCGTACTGGCTGCCGGTCTTCTTGCGGCGTCGTTCGCGACCGACCTGGTCGTGCTCGGGGTTGTGATGGCAGCCGCCGGTGTCGCGGTGGCCCCGCTCTTCGTGGTGTCCTACCTGGCCGCCGACAACGTGACTCCGCCGTACCAGCGCACCGAGGCGAGCACCTGGATCAACACCGCCAACAACCTCGGCGCCTCCGCCGGCTCCGCGCTCGCGGGGCTGCTGATCGAGCGGACTACGCCGTCACACGGGCTCCTGACGGGCGGCGTACTGCTGGCTGTCGTCGCTGCGATCGTCTGGGTATCAGGCGTCCGAGAGGCGGGCGATGGTGGCGGAGGCTCGACGGACGATCGGGACCGGGCCTTCGGGGAGGACGTCGCCGATGAAGGTGTAGTGGCGGAGAACCTCGGGGTCGACGTCGCCGGGGCGGTGGCGGCTGTGGTCGCGGACCCAGTCGATGATGTCGCCCCAGCCGGGCGCGGCGAGCGAGCCGCCGAAGTGCTGGACGGACAGGCCGGCGCACAGGTTGCCGAAGGCGAGGCGGTGGGCGAGCGGCCAGCCGCGGAGGGTCCCGAGGACCAGCGAGGCGAGGAAGACGTCGCCGGCCCCGGTCGGGTCGTACGAGCGGACCGGCAGCGCCGGGACCTGCTCCTCCTCGCCCGGTGGTGGAGTCGATCGCGAGTACGCCGTCGGCGCCGTTGGTGACGACCGCCAGCGGGACCCGCTCGGCCAGCTTGTGCAGCGCGGCCTTCGGGGTGTCGGTGCGGGTGTAGGCCATCGCCTCGCCCGCGTTCGGCGTGAAGGCGTGGAAACCCGTCCAGTACGTCGAGCACCGCGGGCGACCACTGCGTCGGTCGGGTCCCAGCCGACGTCGCCGAACAGCAGGGCGCCGGACTGCATCGCCTCGGCGGTCCAGCTCGGGCAGCTCGTCGGCGACCGGGACGATCGCGGACCGGGTCTTCAGGCCCGGGCCGACCAGTTTGCTCGGGTCACCCGGCGCCTCGTGGGCGTGGGTGACCATCGCCCGGTCCCGGTCGATCGACATCGAGACGGTCACCGGGGAGTGCCAGTGACCGATCCGGCGGGAGTGGGACAGATCGACCCCCTCCTGGTCGGCCAGGGTCCGCCAGCAGAAGTCGGCGTACACGTCGTCGCCGAAGACCGCGGCCAGGCCGCTGCTTCAGGCCGAGCCGGCTGGCGGCGATGGCGAAGTTCGCGACGCCGCCGGGGCAGGATCCCATCCCCTCGGCGAAGATCTCGGTGCCGGTGGTCGGGGCGGACTCCAGGCCGGTCAGCACGATGTCGAGGAACACGGTCCCCTGTACGAACACGTCGTAGCCGTCGGACTCGTCCATCACGGTGACACTGCTCCTTGTCAGGCTGGTGACTCTGTCGGTGGCGGGTGGTGTGCTGTCCTTCGTAGCATCATCGACCGGTCATCACCATGGAATTGGGAGGACGTCGAATGAGTGCCGGGGTGTGTCCGTGATTCCGACCTGGATCGCGGTGGTCGGGTGTCATCGTGACCGTGCTCAGTCCGTTCCTCGCCCTCGGCGGCGTCGCGCTGGGCGCCTACCTGACCCGCAAGTCCGATCGCGAGCTGGACACCTGGCGGCACCGCGAGGAGACGATGCGGATGGTCCGCTGGGCGGTCGAGCAGATCCTCGAGGGCGAGGACGCGGGCACCGACGCCGGTGTGGTCACGCTCCGCTCGCTGATGAGGTCGGAACTGTTGCAGCCCGAGGACTACGAGCTGGTCGCCGCGCTGACCGCCGCCGTTGCGATCGACCGGGTCGGCCCGGCCGCGTACGCTGATATTGCGGACGAGGACACCGAGGTCGTCGAGGGAGACAGTGAGCATGGCTGAGAAGAAGACCGTGAAGGTCTCCCGCCAGGCCGTCGAGCTGGCCAGGCTGCACGTCGAGGCGGCCCGCCGCGCCGGCCGCAAGCCCGAACCAGGCGTCGCCCGGATCGCCGACGCCCGCCCGGACAACGGCAACGGCGCCCCAGCCCGCCGCCTGACGTGTACGTCGTGCGTCGCACCGGGCTATCGGACGCAGACGTACGGACCGGCATGCCTGGTCGGCGGTTCGCGCGGGAGCCCCTACACTGATCGACGGCCGCTCCGGTGGCGTACGGTGCCCTGGTGGTTACCGTTGCGTCGCTCCCTGTTCCCGACCACGGCCGGATGATCCCGTGATCCGCTTCGAGAATGTGTCCAAGACCTTCGAGGGCCAGTCCAAGGCTGCCCTGCTGAACGTCACCGTCGAGATCGAGAAGGGCGAGTTCGTCTTCCTGGTCGGCACCTCCGGGTCCGGCAAGTCGACGTTCCTTCGTCTGGTGCTGCGTGAGCACCGGACCTCCAAGGGCCACATCATGGTGGCCGGCAAGGACCTGAACCGGCTGGCCAGCTGGCGGATCCCGCAGATGCGCCGGCAGATCGGCACCGTCTTCCAGGACTTCCGGCTGCTGCCGAACAAGACGGTCGCCGAGAACGTGGCGTTCGCGCTGCAGGTGATCGGCAAGCCGCGCTCGCACATCCGCAAGACGGTGCCCGAGGTGCTCGAGCTGGTCGGCCTGGACGGCAAGGAGGACCGGCTCCCGGACGAGCTGTCCGGCGGTGAGCAGCAGCGGGTCGCGATCGCCCGCGCGTTCGTGAACCGGCCGATGATCCTGATCGCCGACGAGCCGACCGGAAACCTCGACCCCGGTACGTCGGTCGGCATCATGAAGCTGCTGGACCGGATCAACCGGACCGGCACGACCGTGGTGATGGCCACCCACGACGTGTCGATCGTCGACCAGATGCGCAAGCGCGTGATCGAGCTGGAGAACGGTCATGTCGTCCGCGACGAGTCGCGCGGCGTCTACGGCTACCAGCACTGAGACCCACGACGATACGGGACTGACTGACCATGCGCCTGAACTACATCCTCTCCGACCTCGGCATCGGCCTGAAGCGGAACCTCTCGATGACGATCGCGGTCGTCGTCACCATCTGGGTCTCGCTGTCGCTGTTCGGCAGCGCGCTGCTCGCCCGCGAGCAGGTCGACCTGATGAAGGGGAACTGGTACGACAAGATCCAGATCTCGGTCTTCCTCTGCACCAAGGACTCCGGCGGCCGCGGCTGCTCGGGCGCCGAGGTGACCACGGAGCAGAAGAACCGGATCCAGCAGGTGATCGAGGCGAACCCGGACACCGCGCCGGACGGGGTCTTCGGTGAGTCGAAGAAGGAAGCGTTCGACCAGTTCAAGAAGCTCTACAAGGACTCGCCGATCGTCAGCACGGTCACCGAGGACCAGATGCAGGAGTCCTTCCGGGTCAAGCTGAAGGATCCACAGCGCTACCAGAACCTGGTCAGCGCGGTCGCCGGCCTGCCCGGCGTCGACACGGTCCAGGACCTCCGACAGTACCTCGATCCGTTGTTCAACGCGCTCAACGGCTGCAGATCGGGCGCGCTGGTCGCGGCCGGGCTGCTGCTGGTCGCCGCGCTGATGCAGATCTCGAACACGATCCGGCTGGCGGCGTACGCCCGGAGACGGGAGATAGGCATCATGCGCCTGGTGGGCGCCTCGAACTTCTATATCCAGCTGCCGTTCCTGCTGGAGGCGGTCCTGGCGGCCCTGATCGGCGCGGTCCTTGCCTGCGGCACCCTTTGGCTCGGCGTGTACTTCGTGGTCGATGCAGCGAGGCCGAGGAGACGTTCCGGGTCTGGCAGTGGGTCGGCGCCGACCGAGACCTTCCGGGCCACCGCTGATCATGGTGGTCGTCGGACTGGTGCTCGCGGTGGTCCCGACATTCCTGACAACGCGGAAATACCTCAAAGTCTGACCCGGGTGACTTATCGTGCAGTAGCACGACAACTTCACCCAGAGCAAGGGGTCGACTGTGGTCCCGCACTTCCCCGGTGCGAACCCGCTTCGGCGGGGGAGCATCAAGCGAGACGACAGCATCGGCACCACCGCCACACCGCACGGACGGTCCCTCAGGCGCGCCTGGGACGCGCCCGGTCGGCAGACGGTGGTCGCCGCTTGCTGCGTTGTCCTGTCCATGTCCGCCGGAGTCCTGGCGGTGGTTCCGTCTGCCCAGGCGGACCCGCCGGATCCGCCAGCCAAGAAGAAACAACTCGACTCGCAGATCAACCAGTCCGAAGGCCGATCTGGACGAGGCGTCCGACCAGCTCGTGCAAGTCCGTTGCCGCGTACAACCAGGCCGAGGCGCAAGTACCAGGCCGTCCAGGTCCGGTACGCCGCCGCGCAGGGCAAGCTGGCTGCCGCGAAGGCGGCTGATGTGGTTGCCGCGAGCAAGCTGAAGGCAGGCCGAACAGGCGCTGCGACGGCCGATCGCCGACGTGGTCGCCGGCGAGCAGCTGATCGCCGAGAAGCAGGCCGTGGCCGGCCGGGCGGTGCGATCGGCGTACCAGCAGCAGAACAGCCTGGTCGGGCTGTCGATCGTGCTGCGCGGCGCGTCGCCGGCCGATATCGCCACCGGGATGCAGGTCCAGCGCAACGTGTTCGGCATCCAGGGCAACGCGATCACCAACCTGAACAACGCGCAGGCGCAGCTCGCGAACAAGCGGGCCAAGGTCGCCGAGGCCGAGCAGGCGGTCGCCGCCGCAGCGGGCCGAGGCCGCCCGGACGGTCCAGCAGGTCACCGAGCTGACCCAGCAGGTCGCGGCGGACAAGGCCGAGGCCGCCGAGGTCGCGCAGGCCAAGCTGGTCGCGTACAAGGCCGCCGAGAAGGACAAGAACACCGAGCTGGCGCAGTACAACAGCGCTCGTCGCCGAGCGGAACCGGGTCGCAGCAGATCCTGATCGCCCGGGCCAAGGCCGAGAAGGCCGCCGCGGCGCGCCGCAAGGCCGCCGCGGAGAAGGCCGAGCGGGCGAAGGCCAAGAAGGAGAACCGGCCGCCGCGGACCGTGCCGGACGACCCGGCGACTCCGCGGCGGCTGAGCTAGCCGATCAACACCTACATCACGTCGCCGTACGGGATGCGGTTCCACCCGATCCTGCACTACTGGAAGCTGCACGACGGCACCGACTTCGGCGGCGGCTGCGGTACGCCGATCCGCGCGGCCGCCAGTGGCGTCGTCACGGACCGGTACTACAACGGCGGCTACGGGAACCGGCTGTTCATCTCGCACGGAGTGATCGACGGCTCGCTCGATCACCACCGTCTACAACCACCTGTCCAGGTACAAGGCGCGCGTCGGCCAGCGCGTGCGCGAAGGGCGAGATCATCGGGTACGTCGGCACCACCGGCTACTCGACCGGCTGCCACCTGCACTTCATGGTCTACCAGGACGGCCGGGTGGTTAACCCGATGAAGTGGTTCTGAGCGGTCTGAGATACTGGTCGGATGGTGAAACAGACCGGCCAGCAAGCCGATCGCGCAGAATCGTAAGGCGCGACACGACTACCACATCGACGACGTGGTGGAGGCCGGACTCGTGCTGACCGGGACCGAGGTCAAGTCCCTGCGGCAGGGTCGGGCCTCCCTCGTCGACGCCTTCGCCGCGGTGCGGGGCAACGAGCTGTGGCTGCAGAGCATGCACATCCCGGAGTACAAGCACGGCACCTGGACCAACCACGAGCCGCGCCGGACCCGCAAGCTGCTGCTGCACAAGGACGAGATGCAGAAGCTGATCAGGGCCGTCGAGCAGCAGGGCGTCTCGCTGATCCCGCTGTCGCTGTACTTCAAGGACGGGTACGCGAAGGTCGAGCTGGCCACCGGCCGCGGTAAGAAGGACTACGACAAGCGGCACGCCCTGGCCGAGCGCCAGGCCGACCGTGAGGCCCAGCGGGCGCTGTCCGACCGCCGCCGCGGCCGCTGAGGTAGCGCCTGGGGTCCGGTCAGGGGCTGGCTGGGGGCTGCACCCGATGGGGTCGAGCGGCATCCGGCGCGCAGAGTGGAGGCATGTCCACTTCAGACCTGCTGGTGACGCCGGCCCAACGGGACCGCGCGGTCGAGATCCTGCAAGAAATGTACGCCGACGGCCGGCTGGACGCACCTCGAGTTCGACACCCGGCTCGAACTGGCGCTGAAGGCCCGGACCCGGGCCGAGCTGAACGGCACGTTCGACGGCCTGCGTCTCCCGGCCGGTCCCGACGTACGCACCGGCCGCCTTCACCCGGCCGGCGCCGCTCCAGCGGTACGACGGCGAGCGGGCGCGGGCTGGGGACCGTGGCGCACTGGCTCGGCTACCCGACGTTCTTCGTCGGGCCGGCGATCGTGGTCGCGACAGCCGGCCAGAAGAACCCGGCGGTCCGCAAGCACGCGGTCGAGGCGCTGAACTTCCAGCTGAGCGCGTTCGGCGCGTTCGCGCTGCTGGGCATCCTGACCGGCGTCGACCCAGGGGTTCACCGGGTTCCTCTTCCCGCTGCTCGGCGTCCTGCTGGTTCATCCTCACCGGCATCGGCGGCCTTGCCACCGCTGCTCGGCGCGAACTTCCGCTACCCGTTCACGCTGCGCCTGATCAAGTAACTCTCTTACGCTTGGCGGCATGGTCGTTCATGTCACCGCGCGCTGGGAGGTCGCCGGGTTCCTGGGGCTGACGATGGCGACCGGGTTGATCGACGCTGTGAGCTATCTGCAGCTGGGACATACCTTCGTCGCGAACATGACGGGGAACATCGTCTTCCTCGGGTTCGCGGTGGTGCCGGGGTCGGGGTTCCGGTTCGGGCCGCCGGTGGCGCTGGTCACTTTCGTGCTCGGGACAGTGGCGGGCGGGCGCGCGGCTCGTCTCCTGGATGGGCGGCCGCGGCGATGGCTCGGAACAGTTTTCGGGGTGCAGGCGGCCGTGCTGTGGGTGTGCGCGCTGCTGGTGGGGGCCGGTGTCTTGCGAGAGACGGGCGGGACGTCGTACGTGCTGATCGCGGCGCTGGCGACCTGCTTCGGGCTGCAGAACGCGACGGTCCGGTTCGCGGCGCCGCGGGACATCACGACGAACGTACTGACGTCGACACTGACCGGGCTGGCGGCCGACAGCGTGCTCGGCACCGGCCGCTCCGCCAGACCCAACCGCCGCCTCGGCACCATCGCCGCCATGTTCGCAGGCGCTGCGATCGGCGCTCTGCTGCTCCAGGCGACCACCTCCGGCGTGATCGCGCTCGCCGGCGTGACGGTCGCCGCCGCGGCGCTCATCTTCGTGTTCGCGCCCGGCGCGGCTCCGGATCCGGGGGCCTGAGCGCTGCTACGGGAATGTGAGGTGCGGGCGGTCTGTTGGACTTGGTAGTGTGGATCTTCCACCACCCTTCGGGGCTGGTGGGAGTTTGACAACTCAACAGGGGGTGAACGGTTTCGACTTTGGACGTTAGTTCCAAGGGAAGCGGGCCGAGGATCCAGGGTTATCTCGTTAACGATCTCTGGAAACCAATAAGTGCCAATAAATCGCGCACTAGCTTCGCTCTCGCCGCCTGACGGCCTGAGCACTTAAGAAGCGGTCAGCCCGGGGATGCTTCCGACCCGGTTCCTGGCCTCAGCTAGGAAGCTTGCTGTGTTAGCCCGGTCACGGGGTTAGCACGGGACATTTACAGTGACTGAGCCTGTCAGCGACGTGTCTGTGAGAGCGCTGGGGCCGAGAAAATCGCCTAACAGACTGCGCCCGGAGAAGTCTTGGAGCAACGCTGAAGGACGCGGGTTCGATTCCCGCCACCTCCACCCCTTGAGAACGCGCAGATCAGAGCACCTCTGGTCTGCGCGTTCTGCTGTGCGTTCCGCATCCTTCCGGCCGACGGCTGACATCGAGCCGAGGGGTGGTGGCGCCAACTCCTGTCGGTGCCTCCAGATAGCGTCGCGGCGTGCGGACAGTAGCGATGACAGGTGTCGACCTTGCGTATCTCAAGCAGGCAGTCGGGCGGCAGGCCTACACACGTGGTCTCGAGTACGCGCGGGATCAGGCGGTCGTCGGGATGGGTTGGGATGCCTCTGCTCAGGCACTCACTGGAAGGGTGCGCGGCAGACTCGCCGACTTCTATGACACCAAGGCGTACTTCTCGTCGGTCGGCGACGAGGGGCTGGAATTCGAGTTGGGCGAGTGTGACTGTCCGGTCGGTATCGACTGCAAGCATGTGGCAGCCCTGGTCCTGACTGCTGCCGACCCGGAACGGGCGAGGCGGCTTGGAGAGGTGTCCGAGTCGGCGGAGCCAGAGCCCAGGGAGGTCGCGGTACCAGGTGCGTGGGAGGCATCGCTGGGTTCGCTGTTCGCTTCCGGCCAGGGCAGGCTTCCGGGGAGGTCGGATGAGGTCCCCCTGGCAATCGAGCTCACGCTCTCCGTGCCCAAGCCGCCAGGCCACCTGCGGGGCACGTTGCCCGGGCCGAGACTGCACGCGCGGCTTGTGAAGCCCGGAAGGAACGGGTGGGTTCGAGGCGACCTGAGTTGGAGCAGGTTGGGCCATCTGTCCTACGGCGGAGGAGGGTATGCGCCGGCCCAGGTGGGGCTGTTGCAGGAGTTCTACGGCCTCTACCGGTCGCGCGGCGATCGCTGGAGCTACTACTCGTCCGATGAGAAGACGATCGACCTGGCGGCGTTCGGGAGCAGGCAGCTTTGGACGATGCTCGACGAGCTGTACGAAGCCGGTGTCCGGCTGGTGCATGGCAAGAAGCATCTTGGCGATGTGGAGCGGCCCGGCGCTGCTGAGGTCTGTGTGGATGTCAGCGGCTCCGGCAGCGACGAACTGGTGGTCCGCCCGGTTGTCAGTGTGGAGGGCTGCGATGTCGATCCGGTCGTGGTCGGATTCATGGGAGCCGAGGGTCATGGGCTCGTCTATACCGATCGTGCGGAGACCGCAAGGGTCGCTGATCCGAGCGGCCGGCGCCTGTGGCTGGCGAGGTTGACGCGCGGCGTCGAGGCCGGGCTCCAGCAGATGGCGCTGGACGGTCAGGAGCTGCGCATCCCAGCAGCCGAGGTCGGTCGCTTCCGTGACAAGTACTATCCTCGCCTACGCCATCTGGCTCCCGTGATCTCGTCCGACGAGTCATTCGTCCCGCCGGTGATCTCGGATCCCCGGTTGCTGCTGCTGGCGTCGTACGGAGATGGCCATCAGCTGGACGTCAGCTGGCAATGGGCCTACGAGGTCGGTGACACGCGACTGCTCGCGCCGCTGGACCCGGCCGCGTCGGATGATGGGGGCCACCGGGATCTCGAGCGGGAGCGTGCAGTGCTCGCCGAGGTAAACGCTGTGCTTGCGTCGTACGAGTTCTTGTGGCCGCCAGGCGGTCAGAGGACGGTGGCGGCACAGCTCGTGCTTGACGGACTCGCGACGATGCGGTTCAGCACCGAAGTCCTGCCGCTGCTGGCCGACCACCCTCAGATCGTGGTGGAGGTCGGCGGCGACCCGGCGGAGTATCGCGAGGCCGGTGACTCGCTGACGATCGCTGTGTCCACGGATGCTGTCGACGGTGAGACCGATTGGTTCGATCTGGGGATCACGGTCGCCGTCGAGGGTTGCGAGGTGCCGTTCGCGGCTCTGTTCACGGCGTTGGCCACCGGACAGTCTTCCATGCTGCTGCCGGACGGCGCGTACTTCTCGCTGGACAAGCCCGAGCTCCGGGCGCTGCGGACGCTGATCGAGGAGGCGCGGGCGCTGCAGGACAAGTCTGGAGGATCGCTGCGGATCAGCAGGTTCCAGGTCGGGCTGTGGGACGAGTTGGCCGCCCTCGGTGTGGTTTCGCGCCAGGCCGAGTCGTGGCAGCGGCAGGTGGCGGAGTTGCGGTCGGTCGATGCCGTCGCCGCGGTCGGCTCGGCCGATGTGCCCGTGACATTGGAGGCACACCTGCGGCCGTACCAGCTCGACGGCTTCCGGTGGCTCGACTTCCTCTGGAGGTTCCAGCTCGGCGGCATCCTCGCCGACGACATGGGGCTCGGGAAGACATTGCAGACGCTGACCCTCATCTGCCAGGCGAGACAGACCGAGCCGACCGGACAGCCGTTCCTGATCGTCGCGCCGACGAGCGTCGTGTCGAACTGGGCGACCGAGGCCGCGCGCTTCGCGCCCGGGCTGGACGTGGTGCCGATCACGGACACGCTGCGGCGTCGTGGCCGGACGCTACCTGAGGTCATCGGGCAGGCTGACGTCGTCGTGACGTCGTACACCTTGTTCCGGTTGGACATCGACGCGTACGCGGAGCTGTCGTGGTCGGGGCTGATCCTCGACGAGGCTCAGTTCGTCAAGAATCACCAGTCGAAGGTTCACCAGTGTGCTCGCCGGCTGGAGGCGCCGTACAAGCTGGCCATCACGGGCACTCCGATGGAGAACAATCTGATGGAGCTGTGGTCGTTGTTGTCGATCACCGCGCCGGGGTTGTTCCCGAGTCCGACCCGCTTCGACGAGTACTACGCCCGCCCGATCGAGAAGCGTGGGGACACCGAAAGGCTTGCCCAGTTGCGTCGCCGGATCAAGCCGCTGGTGAAGCGGCGGACCAAGGAACAGGTGGTCGCCGATCTTCCCGCCAAGCAGGAGCAGGTTGTGGATGTGGATCTGCACCCGCGGCATCGCAAGGTCTACCAGACCCATCTGCAGCGTGAGCGGCAGAAGGTCCTGGGCCTGGTGGGCGATCTCGACAAGAACCGGTTCACGATCTTCCGCTCGCTGACCTTGTTGCGTCAGCTGAGCCTGCACGCGGGGCTGATCGACGACAAGTACGACGGGATGCCGAGTGCCAAGGTCGAGGCTTTGCTCGAGCAGCTGCAGGACGTTGTCGACAGCGGGCACCGGGCGCTCGTTTTCAGCCAGTTCACCGGTTTCCTCGAGCTAGTGCGCCGACGACTGAACACTGAGGGTGTGGAGTACTGCTACCTCGACGGCAAGACCAGGAACAGGCCCGCCGTCCTCACGCGGTTCAAGGACGGCAAGGCCCCGGTGTTCCTGATCAGCCTGAAGGCGGGAGGATTCGGGCTCAACCTGACCGAGGCGGACTACTGTTTCCTGCTCGATCCGTGGTGGAACCCCGCGACCGAGGCACAGGCGGTCGACCGCATCCATCGCATCGGCCAGACCCGCAACGTCATGGTGTATCGCCTCATCGCCAGGGACACCATCGAGGAGAAGGTGATGGCCCTCAAGGAGAAGAAGGCCGAGCTGTTCGCGGGCGTGATGGACGACGGCAACGCCTTCGGAGCCGCCGTGGACGCCGACGACATCCGCGGCCTGTTCGGGCCATGAGCGCCACTTGCTGCGTGATCGACGTGGAATCTCTGACCCCACGTCCGGCTGTGGGCTGCTACCGGAGATCGCCGAGATCGAGGTTGACGGAGAACGGTTCGGTACCGGCGAACGTGCCGCCGACGACCTCGGCGTCGAGGTAGCCGAACTTGTCGGTCAGGTGGCATGCCAGCAGTGAGACCGGTTCCTGGATGTCGACGATCCAGTAGTGGGGAATCCCGGCGTCGGCGTACTCGGCCCGCTTGACCACGTTGTCGGTACGGCGTGACCCCGGGGAGACGATCTCGACCACGACGAGCACTTCTGACGCCCGGATCAGTCCGCCCTCGGTCCGAACGCGCCGGCGGGCGGAGCGCCGTACGACGATGACGTCAGGTCGCCGGGAGGAGCCGGGCTGGTCGGCCGGAGCGAGCTCGAGATCGATGTCCACATCTGTGATGACCTCGAGATCCTGCGGCAGTTGCGGCAACAACTGCAGGGCGATCCGCAGCGCGGCCATGTTGTGATCCGGGCTCGGGCTCGGCGACAACACAAGGTTGCCCTCCATGAGCTCGGACCGGCCGGAGTCGTCCTCGCCGAGCGCGGCGTACTCACCAACCGTGAGCAGATGGGCGGGCGGCAGCGGGACAGCTGTCATCATCTCCTCCTCATCTCCAGGGACCATTGTTCCATGCGTCAGTCGCTTCAGTGCGGATCCGGGCCGCGGATCGTCACTGGACGCGGTCGTAGGTGACGGCTCGGTAGTGCTCGGCGACGTCTTGCCGGTTTTTCTCATGAATATCTCAGAAACGGGCAGATGCCGGGCGCCTCGGGGGTTATGCCAGTGGGGTGTCAGGCCGATGCCAGCGGGGCCCGGGATGGTGGGGTCACGGACGAGGGAGGTCGTTGGGGTGCGGAAAGCTGAGTGGCGACGGGACCTCGCAGTGGGTGGTGACGGCGCGACGATCGGGATTCTGAGCCTGGGGGCGGGTCCGGGAGTGGTGGTGATTCCGGGGAACAATCGCCGGGCTCATCACTACGAAGGCCTGGCCCGAGGACTGGCCGGCGCCCATGCGGTGCACGTGGTTGAGCGGCGTGGCCGTGGGGTGAGTGGGGCGCAAGGTTCGTCGTACGGCGTGGAGACCGAAGTCGACGACGTCCTGGCAGTGATGGAGCACACCGGTGCACGGATGGTGTTCGGGCACAGCTACGGCGGGTTGGTCGCGTTGCATGTGGGACTGCGGCGGCCGGTGGATGCGCTGGTCGCCTACGAGCCGGCGGTCAGCATCGATGGATCGTTCGATGCGAGTTGGTTGGGAACATTCACGGACCAGCTCGATGCGGGGCACCAGACCGCGGCGATGGCGACATTCCTCAAGGGCACCGAGGTGACGTCGTTCAAGGCGACATCGTTGCGCTGGGCAATGGCATTCCGGCGACTGCATGGCTCCGGCGGGCACGAGACGCGCGACCTGATGCCGACGACGCCGGCCGAGATCAGCGAGATCGCACGGCTCGACTCCGACGGCAGCCGGTACGCCGGGATCGCTTCGCGGACTCTTCTCCTGGGCGGTGAGGAATCGCCTGCCTATCTGACCGGCGTGCTCCGGCGCCTCGCCGCGATCATGCCCAGCGCCGAGTACGCGATCGTGCCGGGCCTGGACCAGAACGCACCTGACGAGAGCGCCCCGGACACGGTCGCCCAGCAGATCCGCCTCCATCTGGTCCGCGGCGAGCGCCAGGCCAGTCTCCATCCGCTCCGCAGGCGTACCGAAGGACAGGACGTAGTCCGGAATCTCGGCGCTCGCCCCGCCTGAGCGGACGGTCGGGGCGCCGCCCAGGCTGACCACCTCCTGTTCTTCCGTCCACGAGCGGCGAGGACATGGACAGCACTGGTACTGGCGCGCATGCTGGAAGCGGTGTGGTTGGTCTTGCCGGGGGGCACCCAATCCGGGCGGCCCGGGCCGTGACCGCGCCGGGGGCGGATTCGCATGAGCAGAATGGAAGGCCGTCATCGCGGCGGCGAAGAGTCGGATCGACTCGCGCAGGTTCCAACGAGCAGAGCACCGATCACAACCCAGCAGGTCACCGGGGGTCTGTTCATCGTGGCGACGGTGGCCTTCATGGTGGCCGCGACGGTGCTGTCGGTGACGTTCGACTGGCCGGACATCCTGCGTGAACCGGCGGACGTGGTGCTGCCCGAGTTCGCGGCCGGCGGGGCGAGCCTGGTCTGGACGTGGTTCGCGGTCGCATGGACCTACGCGATCCTCGCCGTACCGATCCTGTTGCTGCCGATCGCCCTGGGACGCCGGAACGATGTAGCTCTGCGGCTGGCGACCTGGGCGGGCGCGGCCTCCGTCATGTTCGCGCTCGTCGGCTTCCTCCGCTGGGTGTTCGTCGTGCCGCCACTGGCCGACAACTACGTCAACGGCGACGGCGCCACGCGTACGGCGGTGGCCGCGGCCTGGACCGCGCAGCACCAGTACGGCGGAGCGTTGCTCGGTGAACACCTGGGCCAGCTCCTGGCCATCGGGTGGTCGGTCACCGTCAGCATCATCATCCTGCGCACCGGGATCCTGCCGGCCTGGGCAGGCTGGCTGGGCCTGGTCGCGAGCGTGCTGTACCTGGTCAATCAGGGCGACATCCTGGCCACCGCGATCCCCAGCTTCCCGGTCTGGGACCTGGGCGGCCTGCTGGGCAGTTACCTGTGGGCCATCTGGCTCGTGGTCATCGGAGTCCTGATCCTGCGCCTCCCCGCGCCTCAACGGTAGGGGCGGAAGGTACGACGGAGGTCGTCGGTCCACTCGGTCGGCAGTTCCCACGGGATGAAGTGGCCGCCGGCCGGGTGAGCGGTGAGGTTGATGTGGTTGTACCAGGCGGCGCGGTCGCTGGTGAGGAAGTTCTGGATGCGTTCGTCGGGAGTGGTGACGCCGGGTGGGTTCTCGTAGCCGACGAAGGTGATTCCGGTGGGTGCCTCGATCGTCGGCGTGCGGTCGTGCGAGGGCGTCCAGGGGTAGCGATTGTTGTTGGCGTAGGTGCGGATCGAGGTGTCGATCGCGTTGCCGGCCCAGTAGATCGTCGCGTGGGTGAGCAGGTCGTCCTTGCTGAACACCTTGTCGCCGTCGGACCAGCTCGACCACCGCTCGAGGATCCACGCGAGCATGCCGGCCGGTGAGTCGGCGAGACCGAAGCCGAGCGTGCTCGGATCGAGCACGTGCGTCGCGAGGTGGGCGGCGAAGCGGCGTTCCAGTTCGACGATCCGATTGTGGACAATCGGCGGCAGGTCGGGCGGGATCGGGTTGCCGCCGCTCAGATCCCAGCCACGATCGCCGTTGAAGAACGTGAGCTTCAGGCCCGAACCGATGTGGATCCCGTACAGCTCGTCGGCGTACTTGTGTCCGAGCTGGCCGGTCACCAGCGCGCCGACGTCGCACCCGCCGGCGGCGTACCGTTCGAAGCCGAGCACCTCCGGTCATCAGCTCGTGCCAGACGTCTGCGATCTTCCAGAAGTTCATGTCCGGCTGCTCGGTCAGCGGCGTGGAGAACCCGAATCCGGGCAGCGACGGCACGATCACGTCGAACGCGTCGGCCGGATCACCGCCGTACGACGCCGGGTCCGCGAGCGGATCGATCACCTTCGACCAGTGCCAGAACGTCCACGGCCAGCCGTGACTCAGGATCAGCGGGATCGGCCGCGGTCCGACGCCGGCCTTGCGCAGGAAGTGCACCGGTACGCCGCCGACGTCGACGCGGTAATGCTCGTACGCGTTGATCGCCCGCTCCGCCGCTCGCCAGTCGAACCCGTCGGCCCAGTACTCGACGAGCTGCCTGCAGCTGGGTACGACGTACGCCGTAGAAGCCGTCGTCGTTCCCGGCGTCGAGCGGCCACTTGGTCGCGGTGAGCCGGCGGCGCAGGTCGTCGAGGACGTCGTCCGGAACGTGGATCGGGGTGGGCTCGAGGGGAAAGGCGGTCATGATTGCTCCTCAGCGGCGATCTCGGTCAGCCGGGTCAGTACGTGGACGGAGCCCGCGAGTACGGCGTGCTCCTCGGGGGTGAGCTGGTCGACCAGGCGGGACAGCTTCGCGACCCGGTTCGCGTGGCGGGAGCGGACGATCTGCCGGCCCGCGCGGGTGAGCGACAGCAGCATCGCCCGGCCGTCGCTCGGGTCCGGGCGGCGCTGCAGCAATCCGTCCTGCTCGAGTTTCGCGACCAGGCTGGTCAGGGCGGGCTGCTTGAGTTGCTCGGTCGCCAGCAGATCGGTCAGCCGCAACGGCCCGCTCCGCGCCAGCGTGTGGAGCACCGACAACGTCGAGAAGTTGAACCTCCGCACCGACGGCAACCGGATGAAGATCGTGTTGAAGTCCTCGATCACCGTGGTCAGCCGACCCACATCGAGCGCGTCCACCATGCGCCGAACTATATCAATCTTCGATGTATGTCGGCGCGCGCCGGATCCAGCGCCGGACCGCGGTGGTGAGTCAGTTGCTGAGGGTGATGCGGGAGACGGCGATGCCGGACTTGAGGGTGAGGACGGCGGTCGTGGTGGCGTCGGGGAGGCGGCCTTTGAAGGTGATGGTGCCGCGTTTCGAGCCGCCGGCCGGGATGCTGGCGGGCCACTGGCTGCGGCCGGCGTCGGCGTGGAGAGCATTCCCTTCGGCGCCGGTGAAGGTGGCGCTGCCGCCCAGGGGGAGTTTGACCGCCTGCTTGCCGGCGTTCTTGACCGTGACGTCGACGCGGGTGAAATGGCTGGTGTACGTGACGTTCTGGACGGTGACGGTGACGCCCGCGCCGGTCGCCGCGACCGGTTTGATCAGGCGGTCCTCGCCCGACTCGTTGCCGGTGAGGTAGCCGCCGACGTACTCCACGCCGGCGGTGAGAGCGAAGCCGCCGACACCGACGCCGAGGAGTACGACGATGATCGCGATGACGACCGAGACGTCGAGGCGGCTGGGGGCGCGGCCGATCGGCGCGGCGGCGTCGAGAAGGGCGATGATCATGGCGACGACCAGCGCGATCGCCGGCGGGACGAACCAGCGCAGTGCGCCGCCGGGGCCGTCCGCGAGGAACGTGATGATGAGGTTGATCACCAGGCCGAGGACGAGCACCGCGCCGGCGATCAGCAGGACGCGGAGCAGGCGGACCGTGCCGACCTCGTCGGAGCCGTCGTCGGCCGGCAGGCGCCGGTCCGGCTGAGGGGCTCGGCTGGTGTCGGGCCAGCTCGCCGATTCGTTCCAGTGCGGCTGAGGGTCGATCTGCGCGGGGGGCGGGTTGTTCACCTCCCACGGAGAGCCGGCGGGCTCGGGGTTGTCCGCGGACGGGTAGACGGCCCAGGGGGCATCCTCGCCGGTGTTCGGGTACGACGGTTCATCCGGGAAGAGCGGGAAGTTGCCGGGGGCATCTGTCCGGCCCGGGATGTCCGGCGGAGCAGGCGGCGCGGGGGTGTCGAGCGACTCGGAGCCGGCGGAGGCGAACGGGCTCGGCTCAGGCTCATCGGGCGTGAACGGTGCCGGGTCGGGCGGGGGTGCGGGGACGGGAGCCGGCGTGGGCTCCGCAGCGGTGGGATCGGGGACGGCTGTCTCATGGAAGGTCAGGACCGAGCGGCCGATGTGGATCCGGTCGTTGTCGGTGAGGACCGTGGGCGCGGCCAGGCGGCGGCCGTTGAGGCCGGTCCCGTTGCGGGACTCGTCGTACAGGGTCCACGTCGTACCGGTGCGGCCCAGGCGGGCGTGGATCCGGGAGATCTGGTCGTCGGCCGGCAACCGGACGTCGGCGTTCGACGCACGCCCGATCGTGATCGTGTCGCTCCCGGCCGGCAGCGTCCAGCGCTCCGGACCGAGCGACAGCGCGAATTCGGTTTTCACTCACACCCCAGCCGGCAGCCAACCCGTCTGCGCGATTCTGCCCGGAGCATCCGCGATTGGTCCAGGCCACCCCCGGATCCATCGGGGTGATGTTCCCGACTTTGTCAGCTCAAAGAGCGATTTTCGCCGGAATCACGGGATCACAGGCCGGAATCACGCGATGACAACGCGATCATTGTCTGAGTCGTGCCAGCGGCAGCGCAGCGCCTTGCCCGGCTATCGACGCGGGCATAGTGTCCCGTCCGCGCGATTCATCGACGTCCGATGGAAGAGGAGGGCAACAAACCGGTGGATAGGCCGGAGGTCCCAGGCGGAGGTGGTGCACCTGCCTGCAGTCCGGCGAGGCGCAACCCGCCCAGCACCATCTTCGCGAAGGGACCACACCCATGGTCTTGTTTCAGCGTTCCCGCACGCCCGCTGCCGTTCTCGCGGTCACCAGCCTCGCGGTAGCCGCGCTCGCCGGACTCGGAACCTCAGCGGCCGGAGCCGCGCCGAGTGCGGCACCACCTCCCCGGCCCACGCAGGCACAGTCGAAGGCGTACGCCGCCGATGCTGCCTCCTCGCTGGTCGCGAACCGGCCGGCCGGTCTGCACGCCGGCAAGGACGACAAGTTCATCGCCAAGCCGGTGATCTCCGAGCCGTCCGGCCTGCAGTACGTCCCGTACGAGCGTTCGTTCAAGGGACTCCCGATCATCGGTGGTGACTTCGTCGTCGTCACCGATGAGAAGGGTGCGGTGCAGTCCACATCGGTGGCCCAGACCACCGCCGTACCCGACCTGTCGACGACCGCGAACATCACCGCGGCGGCCGCGAAGGCGACCGCGACCAAGCAATTGAAGCGGGTCGACTCCTCCACCACGCCGACGCTGGCCGTGTACGCCCTCAAGGGCACGCCGAAGCTGGCCTGGCAGTCCCGTGTCACCGGCACCAACGGCAAGGAGCCGTCCAGCCTGTCGGTGTACGTCGACGCGCAGAGCGGCAAGGTGCTCGGCACGCAGGAACACGTGATGGCCGGCAACGGTACGGCGGCGTACAGCGGTCCGAACCCGGTCCACCTGGACACCACCCTGTCCGGCAGCACGTTCTCGATGAAGGACCCGAACACCACCAACCTGTCCTGCCAGGACGCGGCGAACAACACCACGTTCACCGGTCCGGACGACAACTGGGGCAACGGAACCGCGACCAACCGTGAGACCGGGTGCGTCGACGCCCTGTTCGCGGCGCAGACCGAGCGGCACATGCTGACCGACTGGCTCGGCCGCAACGGCATGGACGGCGCCGGCGGCGCCTGGCCGATCCGTGTCGGCCTGAACGACGAGAACGCGTTCTACGACGGCACCCAGGTGCAGGTCGGCCACAACACGGCCGGCGGATGGATCGGCTCGATCGACGTGCTGGCGCACGAGATGGGTCACGGCATCGACGACCACACGCCGGGTGGCATCTCCGGCAGCGGCACGCAGGAGTTCGTCGCCGACACGTTCGGCGCGGCCACCGAGTGGTACAGCAACCAGTCGTCGCAGTTCGACCCGCCGGACTTCCTGGTGGGCGAGGAGGTCAACCTGGTCGGCAGTGGCCCGATCCGGAACATGTTCAACCCGTCGGCGCTCGGCGACCCGAACTGCTACTCGAGCTCGATCCCGGGCGGCGAGGTGCACGCCGCGGCCGGCCCCGGCAACCACTGGTTCTACCTGCTGTCGCAGGGCAGCAACGGCTCGCCGGCCAGCCCGACCTGCAACAGTTCCACGGTCACCGGTCTCGGGATCCAGAAGGCGATCCGGATCATGTACAACGCGATGCTGATGAAGACCAGCACCAGCTCGTACCTGAAGTACCGGACCTGGACCCTGACCGCGGCGAAGAACCTGTTCCCGGGCAGCTGCACCGAGTTCAACACCGTGAAGGCGGCGTGGAACGCGGTCAGCGTTCCGGCACAGTCGGCCGACCCGACCTGCACCGCCACCGGCGGCGTCACGGTCACGAACCCGGGCAACAAGACCGGCACCGTCGGTACGGCGATCACGCCGTTCACCCTGACGGCCACCGGCGGGACCGCGCCGTACACCTGGTCCGCGACCGGCCTGCCGGGCGGGATCACGATCGGTTCGTCCACCGGGACCGTGTCCGGCACCCCGACCGCCAGCGGCACCTTCAACGTCACTGCGACGGCGACCGCGAGTGCCGGTGGTTCGGGCAGCACGTCGTTCACGATCACCATCGGTGGTACCGGCGGCTGCTCCGGCCAGAAGTTCGGCAACCCGGGCTTCGAGACCGGTACGGCGACGCCGTGGTCGGCGTCGACCGGAGTCATCGACAACACCGGCTCCCAGCCCGCGCACGGCGGGTCCTGGAAGGCGTGGCTGGACGGTTACGGCACCACCCACACCGACTCTCTGAGCCAGTCGGTGACGATCCCGGCCGGGTGCAGTGCGACGCTGTCGTTCTTCCTGCACATCGACTCAGCCGAGACCACCACGACCACGCAGTTCGACAAGCTCACCGTGAAGGCGGGCTCGACCACGCTGGCGACGTACTCGAACCTCAACAAGGCGAGTGGCTACTCGCTCAAGTCGTTCAACGTCTCGTCGTTCGCGGGCCAGACGGTGTCGATCAGCTTCACCGGCACCGAGGACAGCTCGCTGCAGACCTCGTTCGTCATCGACGACACCGGCCTGAACCTGAGTTGATCCCAGCAATCTGAAGGTCCGGCCGCCGTACCCCATCCAGGAGTACGGCGGCCGGCTCGTTTCAGTTGAGGGCCATCCGGGGTTCGCCGTTGAGGAGGCCGGTACCGGAGATGGTGCAGGTGCCGCCGCGGTTCTGGGTGTAGGCCTGGCGGACACAGGAGCGCAGGGCCAGCTGCGCCCAGTAGTTGGGATGGAGGGATTCCTGGATGTAGTAGTTCGAGCCGATCGTGGTGACGGTGCGGATCTGGTTGATCCACTCGGTCTTGTCGACCGCGGTCGACTGGGTCCCGGAGCTCAGGCCGACCTCCTCTCCACCCGATCACCGTCGGCAAGAATGTACTTCCGGGTAACTCTCCTCGGTAGACCGAGAGTGCTGACACCTTTGCGCCCTGTCACCGCCGTGGCAGCACCCGGCACCGGCCCACGCCGTCGACAGTGCGACTCAGACGCCGAGGTCGAGCTTCTCCGGATACCGCTGCTCCCACCAAGCCTTCCAGCGGGCGTCGACCTCGTCACGGTCCACGTCGCCGTACAGGGAGAGGATCGCCATCGTGGCGCCGTCCGGCTTCTGGTCGCCGGGCGGCGATGTGGCTGAGCACCAGCAGACCATTGCCCCAGGCGTCGACCGTCAGGCCGATCTGGTGTTCGGAGGTGTACCAGATCTCGCCCCGTCACCGGCTCGCCGAGCAGGTCGAGCTCGTACGAGCTGCCATCGGGACCGCCGGAGACGCCGAGCTCGGTGATCGGGGACAGAGCGCCGGTGCCCGAGTAGAACAGCGTGTGGCGCGGGTCGCCGGAGTGGCGTTCGACGGCGAACCGCAGCTGGTGCAGGAAGGTGATCCAGCCCTCGGTGACGTCGTCGTAGTACGCCTCCCACTCCGGGTTGGCGCCGTGTGGCGCCCGGGTCAGGGTGACCCGCGCACCGCCCTCGACCGGCTCGACGACGAACTCGTCGCCGTCGCCGAGGGTCAGCGTCGTACCCTCCTCGACGGCCCGGGTGAAGTAGATCAGGTCGATCTCTTCGTCCAGGCCGCCTTGCGGACCCTCGTACTCCCAGCCGTGCCAGTGCCGGATCTTCTCCTTGTCCCGCAAGCGCGTCCCAGACCGCCTCGACGGGCGCGGCCACGGTCACCACGATCACTGGCCTGTCCTCGCTCATGATTCTCCTTCGGTACGGCGGGGTGCCGGATGACCGCCCGCCATCAGTCGGTAGGGCCGTCCGCCCTCGGTGTCGAACTGCTCGATCGTCCGCCGCACCGCCTCGGTCAGCGCGTCGGTGAAGCGATGGACGTCGCCCGGCTCGGCGAACCGCACCTCGGTCTCGAGCGTGAACGTCAGCAGTCGCTTGCCCTCGGCATCGGCCGTGCTCTGCATCCGGGCCACGTCCCGAACGGTGCCGGCGGCAACTTCCACCAGGTGCTCGGCGGCGTACTGGTCCTGGACCTGGGTGAACGCGCGACCCATGACCGCCGGATCCACCACCAGCGTGGCGGCCGATGCACGCAGGATCCGCTCGGTGAACCCACGCCGCTGCCGCTCCTCGACCAGCTCGACCAGGCCGGCCTTCTCCAGCTCGCGCAGGTGGTAGTTCACCCGCTGGCGCGGCAGCTCGAGCACGGCGGCGAGCTGCGTCGCCGACGAGGGCTCCCGGAGCAACTCGAGCAGCTGCCGCCGGATCGGCGACAACGCCAGCCGCACCTTCTCGGGCTCCTCGACATACCGCAGCATGTCTCCAATCTCTGCTTGACAGAAAAATCTGTCAAGAGGATGGACCATGCCTGCCCCGGGTCTGGGCGGATGGGCTCGACGGCCGTAAGGTCATTACTTAACTTCGTGAAGCATTGGGACGAGGCGTTGACATCTGAGCTGGCGAGATAAATAGTTCCGTCCTGAAATCAATCAGAAAGCAGAGTGAATCAACAGTGTCGAACATCAAGGTGCTGCAGCTCCGGTCCGCCGGCGTCAGTCTGGTGCTGGACTGCTCGGGTCCGGCCCTTCCGTCCGTCCTGCACTGGGGTGCCGATCTGGGTGAACTGACGAGAACGCTCTGCTCGAACTGACGGCGAGGCGCCGGCGCGGTGCAGGACGGCAACGGCCTCGACGACAACCGCCGGTCGCGATCATGCCCGAGTACTCGGCGGGCTGGTTCGGGCTGCCGGGGCTCAGTGGTCACCGCGACGGCCACGACTTCTCCGCGTCGCTTCCAGCTGACCAGCGTCGAGCAGACCGGCAACAGCGTCGCAGGTCAGGCGCCGAGGACGCAGACGCGGCCCTGAAGATCGACCTCACCATCGAGCTGACCGATTCCGGGTCTGGTCCGGGCCAAGGCCGACCTCACCAACACCGGCGACGACGCCGTACACGGTCGACGGGCTGGTGCTCGCGCTGCCGGTCCCGACCGAGGCGACCGAGCTGCTCGACCTGACCGGTCGCCACATCGGCGAGCGGCGTCCCGCAGCGGCACGCGTTCACGCAGGGCGCGCACATCCGCGACAACCGCCGCGGCCGCACCGGCGCCGACGCGACCCTGCTGCTCATCGCCGGCACGCCGCGGCTTCGACTTCGGCACCGGCGAGGTCTGGGCGGTGCACACCGCGTGGAGCGGCAACCACCGCTCGTACGCCGAGCGCGGCATGAGCGGGTACGCCGTGATCGGCGGCGGCGAACTGCTCCTTCCCGGCGAGGGCCGGCTCGCAGCCGGAGGGCGCCTACAGCACCCCGTGGATCTACGGCTCGTACGGCGTCGGACTGGACCAGCTGTCCGGCGCGGTTCCACGAGTACCTGCGGGCCCGGCCGAACCACCCGCACACCGCGCGTCCCGTCGTACTGAACACCTGGGAAGCGGTCTACTTCGACCTCGACCTGGACAAGCTGAAGGCGCTCGCCGACGCGGCCGCCGAGGTCGGGCGCCGAGCGGTTCGTGCTCGACGACGGCTGGTTCCGCGGCCGGCGCGACGACCACGCCGGCCTCGGCGACTGGTACGTCGACGAGGGCATCTGGCCGAAGGGCCTGCACCCGCTGGTGGACCACGTCACCGGGCTCGGCCTGCAGTTCGGCCTCTGGGTCGAGCCGGAGATGGTCAACCCGGACTCCGACCTGGCCCGCGAGCACCCGGACTGGATCCTTGCCACCGGCAACCGGATGCCGCCGACCGCGCGGCACCAGCAGGGCCTCAACCTCGGCGATCCCGGCGGCCTACGACTACCTGCTCGAGCGGCTCGACGCGCTGCTGACCGAGTACGACATCGCGTACCTGAAGTGGGACCACAACCGCGACTTCGTTGATGCCGGCAACCAGCTGACCGGGACGCGCGGGCATCCACGAGCAGACGCTGGCCGTCTACCGGCTGCTGGACGAGCTGCGCCGCCGGCACCCCGGCCTGGAGATCGAGTCCTGCTCGTCCGGCGGCGCCCGGGTCGACCTCGGCATCCTCGAGCGCACCGACCGGGTCTGGGGCAGCGACAGCAACGACGCGCTGGAGCGGCAGAAGATCCAGCGCTAGACCCAGCTGCTGCTGCCGCCGGAGCTGATCGGCTGCCACGTCGGCCCGCCGCAGGCGCACACCACCGGCCGCACCCAGAGCCTGGCGTTCCGCGCGATCACCGCGCTGTTCGGCCACTTCGGCATCGAGTGGGACATCAGCGTCGGCGTCGCCGCAGGAGCGCGAGGAACTGGCCGGGTGGGTTGCGCTGCACAAGGAACTGCGGCCGCTGCTGCACACCGGCCGGGTGGTCCGCGCCGACCGCGGTCCGGACGACTTCCTGCTGCACGGCGTGGTCGCGCAGGACGGCTCCCGCGCCGTCTACGCCGCCGTACAGATGGCGCAGTCGATCACCTCCGACCGTCGGCCGGGTCCGGCTGCCCGGGCTCGACCCGACGGCGTACGTACCGGCGTCAGCAAGACCGCGACACCCGGACCGGAGTCGCGGACGGCGCCCTGGTGGGTCGACGGTGGACAGTGTGGAGCTGAACGGCGCCGCCCTGGCCGCGGTCGGCGTCCAGGTCCCGGCGCAGTGGCCCGAGAACGCGATCTTGCTGGATGTGACCGCGATCGACTGAGCCCGGTCGATCGCCGACCTAGAAGGAGATCCCCGTGACTGTGACGACCAATGCACCACCTGACCGACAGAGCCGTCGCGGGGATCCGGAGGTGCTGCCCAGGCGGCGAAGCCTACGGAGATCTGAAGGTCGCGATGATCTTCCTGGCCCCGGCGACCCTGGGCTTCGTCGTGTTCTACATCTGGCCGACCCTGCGCGGCGCCTACCTGAGCTTCACCGAGTACAGCCTGCTGTCGGCGCCGCAGTTCAACGGTCTGGACAACTACGAGCGGATGATCGCAGGACAGCTTCTTCTGGAACGCGCTCGTCGTCACGGTCGAGTACGTCGTGATCAACATCGGCCTGCAGACGGTCCTGGCGATCGGCATCGCGATGCTGATGTACCGGCTGACCAAATCGATCACGGTCCGCGCGGTGATCCTGCTGCCGTACCTGGTCGCGAACGTGGTCGTCGCGCTGGTCTGGTACTGGATGCTCGACTTCCAGGTCGGCATCGTGAACCAGTTCCTCGACCTGGATCGGGATCGACCCGATCGCGTTCTTCGGCGACTCCGCACTGGGCGATCCCGACGATCGCCGGTGATCAACGTCTGGCGGCACATGGGCTACACGGCGCTGCTGGTGTTCGCCGGGCTGCAGACGATCCCGGCGTACGTCTACGAGGCGGCCGAGGTGGACGGCGTCGACCGAGTGGAAGACGTTCTGGCGGATCACGCTGCCGCTGCTGCGGCCGGTCCTGGTGATGGTCCTGGTGGTCACCATGATCGGGTCGTTCCAGATCTTCGACACCGTCGCGGTGACCACGCAGGGCGGTCCGATCAACGCGACCCGGGTGATCTACTACTACATCTACGAGCGGGCGTTCACCCGGTTCGACTTCGGCTACGCCTCCGCGATGGCGATGGTGCTGTTCGCGATCCTCGCGGTCGTCGTCGCTGCTGCAGATGCGGCTGCTCCGGGCGAAGGAGAGTGACCTGGCATGAGGAAGGACACTGAACGCCGGCCGCGCGGTCGCCTGGGCCTGCATGATCGTGCTGATGCTGGTCACGCTGTTCCCGTTCTACTGGATGCTGCGTACGGCGCTGTCCGACAACACGCCAGCTCGCCGGCCACCCGCAGCTCGCTGCTGCCGGTGGAGACCACCCTCGGCGCGTTCAAGCGGGTGCTGGGACTGTCGACGATCGAGGAGGCGCAGGCGCAGGGCGGCTCCGGTGCGGCCGTCAACTTCTGGCTGCTACCTGCGCAACTCGTTGGTCGTGGCAACCGTCACCACGGTCTGCCAGGTGTTCTTCAGCGCGATGGCGGCGTACGCGTTCGCCCGGCTGCGCTGGCCCGGCCGGGACAAGGTGTTCGCGGTGTTCCTGGCCGCGCTGATGGTGCCGCCGATCTTCACCACGCTGCCGAACTTCGTGCTGATCAAGAACCTCGGCCTGCTGAACAGCTTCGCCGGCATCATCCTGCCGAGCGCGTTCATGACGCCGTTCGCGATCTTCTTCCTGCGCCAGTTCTTCCTCGGCATCAACCGGGAGCTGGAGGAGGCGGCGATGATCGACGGCGCCGGGCACCGGCGGATCTTCTTCGGGCTGATCATCCCGATGAGCGCGGCGCCGATCGCCACGCTGGCGATCCTGACCTACATCAACTCCTGGAACGACTACTTCTGGCCGCTGCTGGTCGGCCAGCAGGAGAACGTCCGCGTGCTCACGGTCGCGCTCGGCGTCTTCCAGTCGCAGACCCCGCAGGGCGGGCCGGACTGGGCCGGTCTGATGGCGGCGACGCTGATCGCGGCGCTGCCGATGATCGCTGCTGTTCCTGGTCGTTCGCCAAGCGGATCACCAACTCCATCGGTTTCTCCGGGATCAAGTGAGGTATCCGATGACAACTCTCGACGAAGCACGTTGCTCAAGGCCGGACTGGCCGGGCTCGCCGCGTCGGCGGTGGCCGGGTGCAACAACGGCGCCGTCGGCCCGGGGTGAGGGCGAGGTCATCTACTGGCTGTGGGACTCCGCCCAGCTGCCGATGTACACCGAGTGCGCGAAGGTGTTCCACGAGCAGAACCCGCAGTACAGCGTGAAGATCGAGCAGTACGGCTGGGACGACTACTGGTCCAAGCTGGTGACCGGGTTCATCTCCGACACCGCGCCGGACGTGTTCACCGGCCACTCGTCGAAGTATCCGCTGTTCGCGGACAAGGGCCAGGTGCTGCCGATCGACGACTTACGTTGCCAGGGACAACGTTGACCTGGGCATCTACCAGAAGGGTCTGGCGGACCGCTGGATCGGTGCCGACGGCAAGCGGTACGGACTGCCGAAGGACTTCGACACCGAGGTCTACTTCTACAACAGCGCGCTCACCGAGGCAGCCGGGATCAGCACCGAACAGCTGAACTCGATGACCTGGAACCCGCAGGACGGCGGCACCTTCGAGCAGATCGTCCGCCGCCTGACGGTCGACTCCAAGGGGCGCCGCGGCGACCAGCCCGGGTTCGACAAGGACAACGTCAAGGTCTACGGACTCGGGTACGCCGACGCCGGCGGTGGCGACGGTCAGACCAGCTGGAGCTGGTACGCCGCGATCAACGGCTGGAAGTACTCCGAGGGTGAACCGTGGGGGACGAAGTTCTTCTACGGCGACCAGAAGTTCACCGAGACGATCGGGTGGTGGCGCAGTCTCATCACCAAGGGGTACATGCCGACGTACGCGCAGGCGAAGTCCGGGGTCGACGTGACCACGAGCTTCGGTGCGGGCAAGTACGGGATGACCCCGAACGGCTCCTGGATGCTGGCGACGTACGCCGGTCTGAAGCAGGTGAAGACCAAGCTGGCCCGGCTGCCGATCGGTCCGATCAGCGAAGCGCATGTCGATGATGAACGGGCTCGCGGACACGATCTGGGCGGGCACCACCCGCCCGGACGCGTCCTGGGCCTGGGTGAAGTTCCTCGGCTCGCAGACCGCGCAGGACATCGTCGCCAAGGCGGGGGTGGTGTTCCCGGCGGTGGCGGCGAGCATGCCCGCGGCCAAGGCGGCGTTCGCGAAGAGCGGGCTGGGACGTCACGCCGTTCCTGGAACCGGTCGAGGCAGGTGACGTCTTCCCGTACCCGGCCAACCCGAACGCGGCCGACGTGACCGCGGTGATGACGCCGGCCATGGACGCGGTGATGTCGTTCGAAGCCGAACCATCGTCGCTGGCGAAGGCCAACGACGACGTCAACCAGATCCTCTCGGCCAACGCCTGAGGGTTTCCCCGGGGCCCGCCTACGCCCGGGGGAGTACGTCGTACTGCGTCCAGCGGCGCAGTGTGCTCCTCCGGGGGTAGGTGAGGTGTCGCCGCCGGGGCGACGCGGTGACAGTGGTTTGGACGACAACCTTGGTGCAATCGCACGATCCACGAGCACCGAGGAGTGTCATGAACGACGAGAGGCCGGGCGGACCGATCCGCATCGGCGACAGCGAACGCGAGGACGCGGTCAAGCGTCTGGGCGAACACTACGAAGCCGGCCGACTCAGCGCGGAGGAGCACACCGAGCGCATCGGCGCGGCACTACAGGCCAAGACCGACGCCGACCTGGCCGCCCTGTTCAGTGACCTTCCGGGCGCACAGCAGGCTTCGGGTCCGAAGGCCGACGGACCGAAGGATCGTCGTACTGGTCCTGGGCCGTTCGGCGGTCAGCGGCCGGAGTGGGCGGCTCGCGGGCCGTTCGGCAAGCTTCCGGTCCCGTTGCTGATCGCGCTCGGCGGTGGTCGGAGTGCTGGCGTCGATCGCGTGCGTGGTGGGCGCCGGACATCCGCCGGTGCTGCCGATCGCGCTGATCGTGGCCGCGGTGATCATCATCCGCAAGCGCCGGCATGGAGCGGCGGGCATGAGGGCCGTCTACCGGGTGGTCGGCGTCAGCTGATCGCGGTGGCGGTCGTGCTGCAGGTCGCGTCGATCGCGCTGGCCGGGTTCACCATCGCCAAGGACGCCGACGACGGGGCCATCGATCGGGGCGGACTACAGCAACTTCGGGCAGAGCGTACCACAGCATCGCCGGGACGGTGATCGCCCTGCTCGCGCTGGTCTTCCTGATCGTGTCCTTCCTGACCGACGTCCCCCGCGGCCGGATGATGGCCGGGATCGTGGTCGGACTGGTGGTCCTGCAGTTCCTTCTCGCGGTGGTCTCCTTCGGGTTGCCGGCGCTCGGAGTCCTGCACGGCATCAACGGTCTGGTCATCGCCGGGATCGCGGGTGCTGCGGCGCGACGGGCCGTCGTACCGAAGCAGACTGTGGCCAGTGCCTGAGCCGAGGCTGCGGCGCCGCCGGTGGGGTCGGCTGGTCGCTCTGGGGATCACCCTGGCGGTACTCGTACCGCTGGGGTATCTCTGGGCGACCAGCCTCGTCCCAGGCTCGTACAACTCGCCGCCGAGATGGGGTACGCCGACTACGGTGGCGGACCTTCCACCGGGCACGAGCACCACCACGGGACGAGTGTCGCGGACCTGACCGGGCCGACCACCGGCACGCCGGATGTCGCGGTGACACTGACCGCGCGGAAGCAGAAGTTCCAACTTGGCCAGCGGCGAGACCGTCGACGGCTACACCCTCAACGGGACGTCGCCCGGTCCGATGATCCGGGCCAAGGTCGGAGACCTCGTCCAGGTCACGCTCGTGAACGAGTCGGTCCCCGATGGCGCGACCCTGCACTGGCACGGCATCGACGTACCGAACGCCGAGGACGGGGTCGCCGGCGTGACGCAGGACGCCGTACCGGTGGGTGGGAAGCACGTGTACCGCTTCAAGGCCGAGCAGGCCGGGACGTACTGGTACCACTCGCATCAGGTGTCGAGTGAGCGAGGTGAGGGGCGGCCTGTTCGGGCACGATCGTGATCGCATCGCCGGAGCCTGGTGAGGTGGTCGCCGCGATCCACACGTACGACGGGAAGCGCACGATCAACGGACGGACGGGGACTCGCAGCGGGTCGACCTGCCGGCCGGTACGACGGCGCGGGTCCGGGTGATCAACACCGACAACGCGATCCTGCGGGTCGGTCTGCTCGGGACGCCGTACAAGGTGGTCGCCGTCGACGGGCGCGATGTTCACGGCCCGACGCCGGTGACCGCGGCGTACCCGTTGGCTGCTGGAGCCCGGGTGGATCTGGAGGCGGTCGTTCCCGCCGGCGGGATGCGGTTGGTGGCGGGCGCCGCTGCGACGTCGCTGGGGATCGGACCTGTCGACCCGCCGAGCGGCGAGTTGCCGGGGGAGACGGTCGACCTGCTCGGCTACGGCACGCCGGCGCCGCTCGGGTTCGACCCGGCGAAGGCGGACCGGAACTTCGAGTACCGGATCGGGCGGCGGCCCGGGTTCCTCGACGGGGTGCCGGGGTTGTGGTGGACGATCAACGGTCACAAGTTCCCCGACGTACCGATGTACATGGTTGCCGAGGGCGACATTGTCCGGATGAAGATCTCGCAACACCAGCGGCCAGGCGCATCCGATGCACCTGCACGGCCACCACGCCGTCGTCCTGTCCCGCAACGGCGTCGCCGCCACCGGCTCACCCTGGTGGATCGACACCCTCGAGGTCGGCAACAACGAGACCTACGAGATCGCCTTCCTGGCCGACAACCCCGGCCTCTGGATGGACCACTGCCACAACCTCCCGCACGCCTCCCAGGGCCTGATGACGCACCTCATGTACGAAGGCGTCACCACGCCGTACCGCGTCGGCGGCGACTCACACAACGAGCCTGAATGAGTCGGCTGTCTGGTGGGCCAGGTGCAGGGCGGCGATTCGGGCGCAGGCGGCGTCGATCGCGGCTCGCTGGGAGTTGTAGGAGCCGTACCAGAGCGGGTTGTCCGGCTGTGGGTCGAGTTCGTCGTCGACGTCGGCGTACCACTCGCCGGCCAGTCCGGAAGATCCGTGCGTGCAGATGGACGCTCGTTCCCAGTTCGTTCACCGCACCACTCCTGGAGTGAGACCGTGCTGCCCGTCTCCAGGATGTGACTGCGGGCACGCCGGATCCCGCGAACGACACGCGGGTATCAGGTGACCAGGACGGTGATCCGCTGGGCGCGTGTTGTTGGCGAAGCCGCCGCGGTTCCAGTCGGCCTCGATCGGTTGCTCGCGACCGCTGGCGTCGTACGCGCGGACCGTGAGCACGTGCTCGCCGGGCGTGGCCTCCCAGTCGTAGGCGAAGGCCCGCCAGGCGAGCTCGTCGTTGCCGACGGCATCGAGTTTGGCCTCGTGCCAGCTGACGCCGGCGTCGATGCTGACCTCGACCCGTTCGATCGGCGCCCAGCCGGACCAGGCCCGGCCGTGCAGCGTGAACGGTGCCGGCGGCAACGAATCGGTGACGGCTCATGAAGTCCGGGATAGCCCGGCGGGATCAGCAGCGCCCGCGGCTCGATCCGGGTGATCGCCGTCACCGGGGTCGTCCGCGTCCTTCCGGATCCGGTAGGCGACCGCGTTCTGGAACCCGTCGAACTCGTGGTCGATCAGCTCGATCGACCGCAGCCACTTCACGCTGGCCATCCCGTACCAGCCGGGTACGACGAGGCGCAGCGGATAACCGTGTTGCGGCGGCAACGGCTGCCCGTTCATCTCCCAGGCGACGATCGCGCCGGAGTCGATGCGCCTCGGTCAGCGACATCCCGCGCTGGTAGTCCTGCTCGACGCCGCGCTCGATGCCGTGGTCCGCGCCGGTGAACACCACGTCCACGGCATCCTCGCGGATCCCGGCCGCGCGCAGCAGATCGGACAGCGGCACGCCGGTCCACTCCGCCGTACCGACGGCTTCGATCAACCACGGCTGGCTGATCGGCCGCGGCTGCAACGCCGGCCCGGCCGTTGCCTGCGCACTCCAATGTGACCCGGACGGTCTGGCGTCCCATCGCGCGCAGCTCGGTCAGCCCGAACGACAGCGGTTGCTCGACGCAACCGTCGATCGGTCGAGTCGCCAGATCGCCGCGTTCGTCGCCGGGATGTCGTAATGCACCAGGACGTAGTGCAGTCCCGGCGGCGTCAGCGTCGTACCGCAGGCTCTCCAGCGGCATCCCGTGGTTCCGCGCCGCCAGTTGCAGCTCGTCCCCGGTGATCCCCTCACCGGTGTCCGCCAACCGTCCCTGCACACTGAATTGCTCGATCGACATCGCTCATTCCTCCCCTGGACATCACAGCCTAGTAGGTACGGACCGTGCTACAGACCAGCCGTTGTCGAGGGCGATCCGGGCGGCCTCGGCGCGGGTGCGGGCGCCGGTCTTGCCGATGGCGGCGGAGAGATGGTTGCGGACGGTGCCTTCGGAGAGGTGGAGCTCCTTGGCGATGTCGGCGACCGTTCCGCCCTCGCGGGCAGCCCGGAGTACGTCGGACTCGCGGGCGGTCAGCGGGCTCGTACCGGCGACCAGAGTCTCGGCGGCGAGTGACGGGTCGACCACGCGGAGCCCCTGATGCACCCGTCGTACCGCGTCTGCCAGCTGAGCCGCGGGGGTGTCCTTGACCACGAAACCGGCCGCACCGGCCTCCATCGCGCGGCGCAGGTACCCGGGCCGGCCGAAGGTGGTCACCATCAGCACCCGAACCCCTGGTACGGCGATCCGCAGCGCCGAGGCGGCCTCGATCCCGTCCAGCCCGGGCATCTCGACGTCGAGCAGAGCGACGTCCGGCTTCGTACGCTCGGGCGGCCTCGACCACCTCGTCGCCGCGGCCGACCTCGGACACCACCTCCAGGTCGGGCTCGAGATCCAGCAACGCGGCCAGGGCTCCACGGACCAGGGCCTGGTCGTCGGCGATCAGCAGTCGGATGCTCACGGGCCCACCTTGACAGCCAGCCGGAACCCGCCGCCCGGCGCCTGTGCCGACCTGCAAGCTCGCGCCGACCTCGTCCGCCCGCTCGCGCAACCCGATCAGTCCGTGCCCGGACGCACCCGCCGCCGGGTGTCGGGCCTTTTCCGTCGTCGAGCACCTCGATCTGCGCGGCAGCTGAGCGGATCGTGCAGCGCTTCGCGCCCGAGTGCCGGACGACGTTCGTCACACCCTCGCGAACCACCCAGGCGAAGAGTTCGCGGTTCTCCTCCGGCACCTCGTCCATCGTGGTCGGCAGGTCCGGCTTGATCTCGGCCGCCTGCAGCGCGGCCCGTGCGGACACCAGCTCACCGGCCAGACTCAGCTCGCGGTACCCCGCGACCGCAGCCCGTACGTCGGCCAGCGCCGCCCGGGCGAGACTGCTCCACATCGGCCACCTCGGTCGCGGCCCGATCCGGGTTGGCCGACGATCAGCCGGCCGGCCAGTTCGGCCTTCACCGTGATCACGGTCAGCGAATGGCCGAGGATGTCGTGCAGGTCCCGGGCGAACCGGTTCCGCTCCTCCTGCACGGCCAGCTTCGGCCATGTCCTGCCGGGTCGCGGTCAGCTCGATACTGCGCTGGATCGCCCGGCGGAGCCCGAACACGGCCAGCCGCGCCGAGGAAGATCGCGAATCCGTAGCTGCCGTCGTCGCTCCAGCCCGGCACCACCCGCATCGACAACTCGGCGCCGCCGAGCAGGAGCGAGCCGCGATGACGACGGCGATCCGGAGCGTCGAGCGACATCATGCGCGATCGCGGCGACGTAGACCAGGCGGGTCAGAGCGCTCTCTGCCCGGCCGACGGCAGCAGTCAGGCGGCACAGTGCGAGCATGCCGGCCAGGTACGCCAGCCGCTCGCCAGGTCGGCTGCGCGCCGCGCCGAGTGCCGACCCAGCGGATCCAGCCGAAGAAGCCCGAGGTAGCCGAGAGCGCGAAGAGGAGCAGCGACGATCGAGCCCCATCACCCGGGTCGCGCCGTCGCGTGCTCGGAGGATCTCCTCGAACGGCTGGCTCAGGTAGAACAACCAGATCCCGGCCGCCAGCCAACCCCACCGGCCCGGCCCGGGCCTGCCACGAGGGCCGGACCGTCCAGCGGGGTTGGCGTCATCGTCATGATGCTCACGGTAATGCCCGCTCGGCAGGCTCCCGCGCTCAAGCCCGGGCGGTGTCGGCGCGGAACCGGCGCAGACCGATGAAGCCGAGCACGACGGTCCAACCGAGCACCACCAGCAGCGCGTGCGTGTCCAGCCCGCTCTGCGTCAGCGCGCTCCGGGAGGTCTGCCCGGTCCAGTACGCCGGGGTCAGCTGGGCGATGTGCTTCATCGCCGACGGCATCTGGTCGACCGGCAGCCACAGTCCGCCGAAGGCCGCGATCAGCATGCGTGGTCAGCCCGGTGATCGGCTGCACGCTGTCCGGCTTGGCGACGTACCCGATGACCAGGCCGAGGCCGGCGAACGGCAGGGCGCCCAGCCAGGACACCAGCGCGACCGATGCCCCACTGGCTCAGCGCTCAGGTGCACGTGGCCGAAGATCATGCCCGGCGACGAAGACGACCAGCAGCGGCGGGATCGCCAGCAGCAGCGACAGGATCACCTTGGTGATCGACGTAGGCCTGCGGCTTCAGCGGAGTGAGCCGCAGCGTGCGGTTCCAGCCGCCGTCGCGTTCGGCCGCGATCACGCCGCCGCTGCTCATCGCGGCGGACATCGAGCCGAACATCGCCATACTGACCATCACGTAGGCGATCGCGGAGATGCCGGCCTCGGTGTCGGCCTGCTTGAGGCTCATCGCCGAAGATCACGAACAGCACCAGCGGCATCAGGATCGAGAAGATCAGCACCCGCCGGTTCCGCAGGGTGCGGCTGATGTCGAAGATCAGGTAGTCGAGGTTCATGCCAGGGTCTCCTGTTCGGCGCCTGATCGCCAGTACGGCGTCCTCGAGGTCGGCGGACGTCACCTCGATGTCGTGCGCCGCGGTGTTGTCCAGCAGGTAGCGCAGGGTGTCGTCGGAGTCCGCGCACTGCAGCAGGACGACGTCGCCGCGGGTCTCCACATTCCGTACGCCGGGCAGCGACGCGAGGGCCGCCAGGTCGGCGCCGGGGACGGTCGCCCGGATCGTCCGGCCGGACACGCTCGCCTTGATCTGCGCGGCGGTGCCGTCGGCAACGACCTTGCCGTTCCGCATCAGCACCACGCGGTCGGCGTACGCGTCGGCCTCTTCCAGGTAGTGAGTGGCGAACAGCACGGTGCGGCCGCGGGCGGTCTCGGCGTGCATCGACGCCCAGAAGTCCCGCCGGGACTCGACGTCCATGCCGGTGGTCGGCTCGTCCAGCACGATCAGGTCGGGCTGCGGGATGATCGCCATCGCGAACCGCACCCGCTGCTTCTGGCCGCCGGACAGGCCCTTGATCGTCCGGTCGGCCAGGTCGGCGATGCCGGCCCGCTCGAGTGCCTCGCTCGACCGGCATCGGGTTCTTGTGCAGGCCGGCGACCAGGTTCATCAGCTCGCCGACCTTGGCGTCCTCGATGATCCCGCCGCTCTGCAGCATCACGCCGACCTGGCCGGCTGGCGATCGCGTCGACCGGCGACGCGTCGTACACCTGCACGCTGCCCTGGTCCGGCCTGACCAGCCCGAGCAGCATCTCGATCGTGGTCGACTTGCCGGCGCCGTTCGGGCCCAGCAACGCCACCACTTCGCCCGACCGGATCGTGAGGTCCACCCCGGCCACGGCCTGCACCGTCGCCGTACCTCTTGGTCACTCCCCGAGGGTGACCGCAGTCGTTGTCGTCATGCCCAGAAGCTTCCCGGACCACGCCCCGCACGCCCTGGATCGAGCGTCACGACCCACCCATGACATCCGTCAGGTCCGGTCCGCTGATGGCGCACAGGTCGCGGCGACCGCCTCTACCGCACCGGTCGACTGCACGCCGGCGGCGGCGAACCCCAGCACCGACAACGTGGCCGACTACCGGCTCGACACCAACGTGGCCGGGCCTGGCCGGTGGTCGTACCAATCGGTCAGCGGCGACGCGACGAGCCTGCTCGGGAAGGGCGGCTCCGGCGTCTTCGCCGCCGACGAGTGGGCCTCCGACGTGAAGAAGCCGGAACACGCCTGGTTCGTCAAGGCCGACGGCTCGATCGGGACCGACGACCGCGCCATCGCCGAGACCTACACGGTCGCCGACCAGGCCGACGGCAAGACCGTGCACGTCCGCGGCACGTTCGGTTCCCCCGGCGGCCGCTTCCGCGTGCTGCTCGCCCACGATGCCGATTCCACCAAGACCGCCGGGCCGTTCACGGAGCTCTACACGTATACCGGCACGGCTGCGTCGTTCGATCTCAGCCTCACGGCGGCGAAGGGGGACGACCTCCTCTTCGTCAGCGATCAGGTCACCACCTGGTGGGTGCCCGGCAAGCTCAAGGCCTCGATCACCACAGAGCTCGCACCGCAGACTGCGGTTGTCACTGCCACGCCCGGCCCCGGCGCGGTCAGGTCCGGAAGTACGGTGCAGCTCGCGAGCGCGACGAAGGACGCCTGCATCCGCTACACGACCGACGGCAGCGACCCGACCACCTCGGCCAGTGCTCAGCCCTATCGCAAGCCCTTTGCCATCACGGCCGACACCGGCGTCAGGGCTGTGGCGGCCGCGAACGGCTCCGCGCCGAGCATCGTGGCCGACCTGCCGTTCGTGCTCAACGAGCCGTTCCGCGCCTTCGTCGGTGAGAACCAGGGCACCCAGACCGGGCTCGTTGCCGGCATCCAATGGGACCGCATGGACTTCGACTGGGGATCGATCGAGCCCGCGAAGGGCCAGATCGACCAGGCCGCCGTCGCCGAGTACGTGCGTCAGTTCACCCTCGCAAAGTCACACGGCATCACCATCCTGCCGGTCCTCGCGTACACCGCCGGCTGGGCGGCGAACCGCACCGGCTACTCCTACGAGTTCCATGGCACGACCTACGAGTACGGGCCGGTGAAGTCCGAGAACAACGGGCAGTTCACCCGCCAACTGGTGACGAAGGACGCGAAGGGCAAGGTGCTGTCGACGAAGGACGTGCAGACGAGCATCGGCCGCACGCCGCCGCAGAACCCCGACGACTGGAAGCACTACGTGAAGCTGGCGGTGGACACCCTGAAGCCGCTCGGGATCACGTACTTCCAGGTATGGAACGAGGCCTATCCCGGTTCTGGTTTCTGGGAGGGCGGCATGGATCAGTACATCACCGACATCCAGTTGCCGGCGGCAAAGGTCATCCACGACGCGGGCGTGAAGCTCGTGTACGGCGGCTGGATCTGCGGCGCGCCGTTGAGCGAGTACATCGCGCTCCTCGACAAGCACAAGGCCTGGAAGAGCATCGACGTCTACGACCTGCACTACATGCCGATCGGCACCATGCAGACCATCTACGCCGCTGCGCAGAAGCGCGGCATCAAGAATCCTGCCGTCTGGCAGACCGAGCTCGGCTTCACCACCGAGGACAAGTTCGTCGCCGACACCTTTCCGCGGGTCTTCCACTGGGCTCTGAGCAAGGGGAACGGCGACCTCGACCAGTTCAAGCTGTTCTACTTCGCGGAGTGGGCACCGGACGATCCGAAAGCCTTCGGCTACAACCGGACCTTGCGCACCGGCGACAACCTCAGCCCCAAGGGCAAGACGCTGGTGACCCTGGCGAACCTGCTGCGCGGCGCCAAGGCCGAGACCTACGACAACTTCGCCACCTCGCCCGAGCTCAAGCCGGAGCTGAACGAGGCGCTGTCCACGGCCAACGGCTTCCGGCTCGACGACAAGCGCGTCGTGCTCGCGATCGACCTCAAGCGCCAGAACCAGGCCGACATCTTCGAGGACCCGAACACCGGTGACACCATCCACCTGAACTTCGGCGAGCCGACGATGACGGTCACGTTCCGGGACGTCAGCAGCGTGAAGTCGCTCGACCGCGTCGATCTGTACGGCAACCGTACGCCGCTGCAGTGGAAGAGCTCCGGCCACAACACGATCGAGGTCGAGGTGCCGATCATCGACCCCGACCCGACCGTGAAGGAGCTCAACCAGACCGAGAACGAGGACGTCTTCTACCTCTCGCTCCAGCAGAGCTGAATGCCCACGCCGGGCCGCCTCTCCGTGGCGGCCCGGTGTCAGGCAACTCAATCGCGGACGAAGGCCAGCGCCTGCATCCAGTCCTCCTCGAGCAGGTCGTGCCCGCCGGCCCGCACGTGGTAGCCGATGCCGCCGTCCTCGAACGCCGGAGCGGCCGCGGCAACGGCCAGGTACTCGCCCACCGGATCAGCCCAGTGGTCGTCCTCCGCGCTCAGTACGAACACGCGGCGCGGTGCGATGCCGGCGAGCAGTTGGTGCTGGTCGACGGGCAGCCGGCTCTCAGCACCGGCGTACGCCGAGAACGACGGGACGAACCAGTGTGGAAAGGTCGTAGTGATCGCGGCGATGTCTTCGCCGCCCGGATGACGGAAGAGCGATGCGCCTGCGCAGCCGGAGTCGTTGGACACTGTCACGGCGAAGCGTTCATCCTGCAGCCCCGCCCAGAGTGCGGCCTTGCCGAGCCGGGAGTGGCCGAGCGCGATCGCGCCGGCCGGGTCCACGCCCGGGATGCCGGCCGCGATGTCGAGGCAGCGCGACAGTCCCCACGCCCAGGCGCCGACCGCACCCCAGGGCTCAGCTCCGCCGGCATCCGTTTCAGCCGGGAACAGCGCCCGAACGCCAGGCCCGGCCGGTGCCGGGTCGTCCGGCTCGAACCGCTGGTAGTCGACCGTGAGTACGGCGTACCCGGCATCCACGATCTTCGCGTAGGGCCAGCGCGCTGCCTGGTCGCCGTCGATCGTCTGCTCGTTGCCGGTGAAGTTCAGCGCCACGATCACCGGAACGGAATGCTCCGGGCCCGCACCAGCCGGAAGGTGGGCGAGGGTGTCGACCTCGAGGGTGCCGAGCGGACAGGCGATCAGGGCCCGATGGCGCAGGCGATCGGCAACTCCGCCGAGCACGCCGTCCTCCCGCGAGCGCAGGACCAGGTCGGCCACGTGACCACCGTCCGGCGTACGACCGTAGATCGCGCGAGCGAATGCGTCGACGACATCGGCGCCGGCGGGTGGAAGGGGAGGCAGGTCGGTCATCGAGGCTCCCGTGGTGGTTGTGCAGCGCAAGTATTTTCGCATCTGATCCAAACCGCATCAGGCTAGTTGAGCGCAACCGATTTCACACCCTTACACTCGAGCATTCGGACGATCTGCCACCGCGCGAGGAGGAATGATGGCGAAACGGGCCAGCATGAGCGACGTCGCCCGTGCGGCGGGTGTCTCGCTGACCACAGCGTCGCGTGCCTTGAGCGGTGGTGGACGGGTATCCGCCGAGACCCGGGCGAAGGTGATCGAGACCGCGGAGCGGCTGCAGTTCCAGCCGGACATGATCGCGCGATCGTTCGTCACCGGACGGAGCTTCATCGTCGGCGTACTCGCCGAGCATGCGCTCGGCCGGTTCAGCATGCCGCTCATCGTCGGGGCGACGAACTACCTCGGCCGGGAGAACATTGCGGCCGTCACCCTCGATGCGCACGGCACTCCGCGCGTACTCACCGACTATCTGAAGCGCCTCCGCTCCCGGCGGATCGACGGCATTCTCGTCGTCGGTGACGATCCCAATCGGGCGAGCCTCGTGCTCTCCGAGGACTTCGCGGTGCCGGTCGTCTTCGCCTCGTCGTCCGCGACTCCCGAGACGGACTATGTGGTCGCGCCCGACAACCGCGGCGCAGGTCGCGCGGCGGCCGAGCACCTGATCGGGCTCGGCCGCCGGCGCATCGCCCACGTCACGGCCGCCGTCCACGATGCGGCGGTCGGTGCGCGGGTGACGGGTTTCAGTGAGGCCATGGAGACAGCCGGTCTGCCGATCGCCATGGGCGGTGCGCCGCTGTACGGCAGCTACCAGCAGCGCTGGGGCGTCGACGCGGCGGAGCGGATCATCGCGAGCGGCGAACCGGTCGACGCGATCTTCGCGGCCAACGACGAAATCGCGATCGGGCTGTTCGCCACGTTCCACCGGCACGGCATCCGGGTCCCCGACGACATCGCGATCGTCGGGTACGACAACCGGCTCGCCGGCGTCGTGCGCCCCGACCACCCACTCAGCACCTTCGACCCGGAACTCACCACGGTCGGCGAGCGGGCGGCGGAGCGGCTGCTCTCGGTGATCGGGGGCGCCGGCAACCCGGGCATCGTGTACGTGCAGCCACGGTTCATCCAAGGACGCTCGACCGTCGGCCCGACACTCGAGCCGTACGACGTACTGTGACGAGTTCTGTGGGTCAGTTGGCGGCGGGGCCGAACCACCTGGATAGGTGGGTGAGGAGGTCTTGCTGGTTCTCGCCGACCCAGGCGACATGGCCGTCAGGGCGCAGGAGCGCCGCGGGGATGTCCAGTTCCTCACTGACGTCGACCACGTGGTCGACCCGGTCTGCCCAGCCTGTGATCGAGAGGTGGCCGGTCTGGTCGAGGAGGAGGCCGTGGCCGGCGTGCATCTGGCCGTAGAGATGGCCGCGCTTCAGCTCCACGTCCCGCAGTCGCCGGCCGACCAGTTCAGGCCCTTCGCCGAAGTCGTAGCGGATCCCGATCGCGGCGATCCTTTCGACCAGGTAGCGGTGGACGTCTTCGAAGTCCATGAGTTGCGTCAACAGCCGGCGTACGGCCTGGGGACCTGGCTCGAGGGCCATCAGTTCCATCTGTGCGCGGGTGAGGTCCAGGACGTCGGCGGCGACCGGGTGGCGTTCGGTGTGGTAGGTGTCCAGCAGGCCCTCGGGTGCCCAGCCGTTGATCTCCGCCGCCAGCTTCCAGCCGAGATTGAATGCGTCCTGGATGCCGAGGTTGAGGCCTTGCCCGCCGGCCGGCGGGTGGATGTGGGCGGCGTCGCCGGCCAGCAGTACGCGGCCGGTCCGGTAGCGCTCGGCCAGCCGCGTGGCGTCGCCGAAGCGGGAGAGCCAGCGCGGTGAGTGCGCGCCGAAGTCCGTGCCGGCGGTCACTCGCAACTGCTGCTTGACCTCCTCGAGGGTCGGCGGTACCCGGGGATCCTCGGCCACTCCCTCAGCGGGTACGACGACCCGATAGAACCCGTCCCCGACGGGTGCGGTGCCGAACCGCAGTTGGGTCTTGCGGATCTCCTCGTTCGCTTCGGCCAGTGTCTCGGGCGACGCGGTCAACTCCATCTCACCCAGTAACGTCTCGACCGTGCTCGGCTCGCCGGGGAAGCCGACGCCGAGCAGCTTCCGCACCGTACTGCGGCCGCCGTCGCCGCCGACGAGGTACCGCGAGCGCAGCTGTGTGCCGTCGGCCAGCTCGACGGTGACGCCGTCGTCGTCCTGGCTCAGCCCGACCAGTGCGCAACCGCGCCGGATCTCGGCGCCGACCTCGGCGGCGTGCTCGGCCAGCAGGCGGTCGGTGGTGGTCTGCGGGATGCCGAGGATGTAGGCGTGCGCGGTGTCCAGCCGGTCCGGCGGCGGCTTGCGGATGCCGACGAACGCACCGACCGGATACTGCTTCCCGAGGGCGAGGAACCGCTCCAGCAATCCGCGCTGGTCCATCACCTCGATGCTGCGCACGTGCAGACCGGTCGAGCGCTCGACCTTGGTCGGCTCCACATCCTTCTCCAGCACGACCACCTGTACGCCGTGCAGCCGCAACTCCGCCGCCAGCATCATCCCGGTCGGTCCACCGCCGGCAATGATCACGTCAATCATCAAAACCCCCAAGTTTCAACAATGGTTACATTTTCAGCCAGCTGCTCCGCGCAGTCGCGGGAGGGTTCGACCTCCCCGCGAGACCCGCTCGTCGACACAGGCGCGCGTACGTCGCGCATCCCTGAATTTCCGCGGTTTCTGGCATCGATCGGCGATTCTCCAGCACGACCCGGGGCTTGCCGCAAGCCCACCCGTGCGTTATAACTTGGGTGTGGCAAGGAGTGCGTAACCTCCTTGCCTTTCCCTTTGTCCCGCGCTGTCGCCGGACAAACCGCTCCCGAAGCCGCATCATCAGCCGAGAGTCCTCTTGGCACACCCGATTCGCTTGCCAGTAGCAACCTTTGGTCCAACCTCTCGCGATCGTCTTAGCTCCGCGCCGGCGCTCGGTGTGCTGACGTGAGGTACGCGCGTAGACGACGTACGTAGGGTTGGCGCTCTTCTGCGCTCGCTGGATCGGGAAGATGGCTGGTGTTGTAGAGGTTGTCGCCCGGGTACCGCGGGAAGACGTGAACGTGGTGATGCCACGCATCCTGATAGCCGGCTGGTGCGTGATTGAACATCCGGGACTCTTCTCTGGGCGTCAGGCGTCGCGGAGGGTGTGGAGGCCTTGCCAGAGGAGGTCTTGGAGGGTGCGGGCGACCTTCTCCGGAGAGGGGGGTGCTGGAATGCGGCTGCGCCAGATGGCCAGGCGCTCGGTGGCGCCGGAGATGCTTTGGGCGACGATCTCGATCTCGTCGGCGTCGGCGGTGTGGCCGGGCGGGAGATTCATCCGGACCATGGTGGAGATCAGTTCGATGAAGGCGGCACGGACCTCGTCGGTCGCGGCAGTGGCGGGGCCGGCGTCCGGGTTGGTGGAGAGCATTCCTTCGTCGACCAGGACCGACCAGGCCTGTGGGTGGTCGTCGAGGAACTGGAACCACGCGACGAAACCGGCGTACAGGGCGTCCTCTGGGTCGCGCGCCGCCATCACCGCGTCGGCGACGGTCTCCAGGAGGTGGGCGCGCAGGCGGGCGAGGCAGGCGAGGAAGAGCCCGTCCTTGGAGCCGTAGTACTGGTAGATCAGCGGCTTCGACACCCCGACCTCGGCGGCGACATCGTCCATCGACGTGCCCTGGTAACCGCGCTCGCCGAAGATGCGCTCCGCCGCCTCGAGGATCTCCCGTTCCCGCGCCGCCCGGTTGCGCCGTCGCTTCACCGGTACGTCGGCGGAGGCGGCCGGATCCGTGGTCGAGGTCACTTGCGCAGTCTAACTGACTCCGAGTAACTTACCGGGAGTAAGTTGTTCTCGGCGGGCTGGACCGGAGGGCTGATGGAGACCAGGCAACACCGGATCGTGGTGGTCGGGACCGGGTTCGCCGGGATCGGCATGGCGGTCCGGCTCAAGCAGGCCGGGTACGACGACTTCGTCGTACTGGAGCGTGCGGACGACGTCGGCGGCACCTGGCGGGACAACACCTACCCGGGCTGCCGCTGTGACGTGCCGTCGCACCTGTACTCGTTCTCCTTCGCGCCGAACCCGGAGTGGTCGTCGACGTTCTCTTCCCAACCCGAGATCGAGGACTACCTGCGCAAGGTCACCGACCGGTTCGGCATCCGCCCGCACATCCGCTTCGGGCACGCGGTCGAGACCGCGCGCTGGGAGGACGATCGGTGGCGGATCCGGACCAGTCAAGGTGAGTTCACCGCCGAGGTGCTGCTGTCCGGGATGGGTCCGCTCGCGGAACCGTCGTACCCGAAGCTGCCTGGCGTCGAGTCGTTCGAGGGTGAGGTCTTCCACTCGGCGCAGTGGGACCACGACCTGGACCTGAGTGGCCGCAAGGTCGCGGTGATCGGGACCGGTGCGTCGGCGATCCAGTTCGTGCCCGCGATCCAGCCCGAGGTCGAGGAACTGCATCTGTTCCAGCGGACGCCGCCGTGGGTGATGCCGCGGCCGGACCGCAGGATCACCGAGGTGGAGAAGGCCGTGTTCCGCCGTTTTCCGCTGGTACAGAAGGCGGTCCGGGCCGGGATCTACTGGGGCCGCGAGTCGATGGTGCTCGGCTTCGCGAAGCTGCCGGCGATCATGAAGCAGGCGCAGAAGGTCGCCGAGAAGCATCTCGCCCACCAGGTCCGCGACCCGCTGCTGCGGGCCAAGCTGACCCCCGACTTCACCCTCGGCTGCAAGCGCGTGCTGATCTCCGACGACTACTACCCCGCGATCGTGCAGCCCAACGTCGAGGTCGTCACCGATGGGATCGCCGAGGTCACCCCGAACGGGATCGTCACCGAGGACGGCGTGACAGCACGAGGTCGACACGATCATCTACGGCACCGGCTTCCGGGTCACCGACCTGCCGGTGATGGACATGGTCCACGGCCGCGACGGCGTCTCCCTGCGCGAGGCCTGGTCGCAACGGCATGGAGGCTCATCTCGGTACGGCGGTCGCCGGCTTCCCGAACTTCTTCCTGCTGATCGGCCCCAACACCGGCCTCGGCCACAGCTCGATGGTGTTCATGATCGAGTCCCAGATCGCCTACATCCTGGACGCGCTGAAGACGATGGACGTCCAGGGGCTGCGCGCAGGTCGAGGTGCGGCCCGAGGTGCAGCGCGCGTTCGTCGACGGTGTCCGGTCGTCGATGCGCAACACGGTCTGGACCCGCGGTGGCTGCACCAGTTGGTACCTGGACTCACGAGGGCCGCAACACCACACTCTGGCCGTCGTTCACGTTCCGGTTCCGGCGGCTGACCCGGCGCTTCAATCCCGCGGAGTATCAGACTCTCGCTCTGTGAAATCAGGCGGGAGCGTTCAGGCGGCCATGGCGTACTGGTTGCTGACGCGGGCCGGGTGCTGGGCGGCGGCGAGCCTGGCGAGCTGGGCGCAGCCGGCGGCAATGGCTTCCTGCAGGGTGGGCCATTGGTCGACGCACCAGTACGGGTCGTCGGGCTGGCGGTCGAGGTCGTCGTCGATGTCGGCGCACCAGCCGCCGGCGAAGGCGTGGTGGACGTGCAGTCTGAGCTTCATGGTCGTGGGCTTCCGGGGGACAGGTGGACGGGTTCAGAACGGCAGCGGGCGGCCGGACGGCGTACGGAGGTCGAGGTCCTTCGTCTGGCGACGGGTGGTCGTGGTGCGCGGCCGCCGGCGAATCTGGATCTGGCGCATCGTCGTACTCCTGCCTGCTGCGGGCGGCGGGACTGTCCGCCCTCGAGTTCCTGGTAGATACACAGTCGCAAGTAAGAGCCCCGCGCACATGCGGATGATTACCTATCTCGCTCCCCACGCAGCCCTGGCCGCCGGTAAGGGGTCACTAGGGGAGGCCGCCGGGGTTAGTGGTTTTGGACTACGCAGGGTGGGCACAAGGTCACCGTGACGACGTTTATGGTCCTCGGCGGTGTGCTCATCGCCTTCCTGGTCGCTGTGATGCCTGCAACGCTGGCATCCGGTACGCCGACCACGGTCGAGACCGAACCCATCGCCGACCCGTCACCGAGGCTCGGCGCGGCGGACAGCCGGGAGCAGGACGCCGACCCCGAGGACCGCACGGGGGTGACCCGGATCGTGGCCGCATCAGCGGTCGCCGCCATCCTCGTCGCCGGTATCAGCTTCCTACTGCTCCGCAACCGTCGGAGGACGCCTACCCGCTAATCGCCCGGTCCGGCAGGGTTTTGGGGTCCAGGCCCAGTTCTTCGTAGGCGACCTGTTCGATTTCGCGGGCCATGGCTTCGCGGAAGGCGGCGACCAGGGCTTGGCCGGCCAGCGGGATGATGTCTTCGAGGGTGCGCTGGATCTCGGGCCAGCCGTCGGCGGGGAGGCCGGCGTCGGCGAAGTCGCGCCAGACGGTGCTGCGGAACAGTTCGACGTACGTCTTGGCGACCGCGTCGGCCTGCGCGAAGAGCTTCGGCAGCATCTCGAAGATCGCCTGCATCGGGACGCCGAGTTTGATCACCTCGAGGCCGGTGCGGAGCAGGTCCGGGTTCGGGATGCGCAGCCGGCCGTCCTCCTGGCGCTCGGCGATCCCGAGCTCGACGAGCTGATCGATCACCGCGGGATCGTGCGGTACGCCGGCCCGCTCCGCCAGCTGGAACTCGTCGAGCACCTCGGGCTCGGACGGCGTCCACGGGTTCACCAGGGTCTCGAAAACGCCCAGCGCCAGCGCGCCGTCGGGCAGTTCGCCCATCATCCGCTCGACCGCGGCCAGCGTGTAGCCCTTGCCGAGCAGTTCCTGGACCAGCGTGAGCCTGGCCACGTGGTCCTGGTCGTAGTACCCGGTCCGGCCGACCAGGCGGGGCGGCGGAATCAGGCCGCGGCCGGCGTACGCGCGTACGTTCCGGACCGTCATTCCCACCTTGGCGGCGAGCTGGTCGACGGTGAGCTCCTCGTCGGCGCCTCTGTCTCCACCCTTGACAGTCTTCCAGACTCAACGTTACATAATGGATGTAACATCGTCCATGGCGAACCCGGCGGCGGAGCGGACCGACGTGCCACGATGGATGTGGAACGGCGGCTACGCCCGTTGCGCGCCGCCCACCTGGCCGCCGGTGAACGCGAACGGGAGATTGCGTGACGATCCAGGCGGAACGGTCCGAGGTGACGACGGCGGACGGCGTACGGCTGAATGTGGAGACCACCGGGCCGCGGACGCGCCGGTGACGGTGCTGCTCGTGCACGGGTGGACCTGCTCGACGCGGTCGCTGGCACAACCAGGTCGAGGACGCTGCCGCGGATCCTCGGGCCGTACGCCGTGCGCGTCGTCAGCCTACGACCATCGCGGTCACGGCCGGTCCGATGCCGCGCCGACGGGGTCGCACGCGGATCGAGCAGCTGGCGGACGACCTGGTCACGGTGCTGGATGCGGTGGTCGGCGACGGACCGGTCGTGTACGCCGGTCACTCGATGGGCGGGATGACGTTGATGGCGCTCGCGGACGGCGGCCTGAGCTGTTCGGCTCTCGGATCGCTGCTGCCGCCTTGGTCAGTACGTCGTCCGGCCAGATCAGCTCGGGGCGCCTTCGGCATCCCCAAACGCCTCGACCCGGCGACTGCGGTCGTCGCGCCGCGCGCGGTGAACCTGGTGAGCGCGAGGGTCGAGCGTCGGGCGAGCTCGCCGTCGAACGACAGTCGCGCTCGGCTGCCGGCTGCAGCGGCCCGCCGCTACGGCAGATGGTGTTCGGCAAGAAGGTCGACCCCGCCGAGGTGGACCTCTTCCTGGCCGACCTCGCCGCCGTGCCCGGGTCCGTCGTACGGCGGATTCTTCGAGGCGATCCTCCAGCACGACCGCGGCCACGCGCTGAAGGTCCTCGACCAGCTCCCGGTCGAGATCATGCACGGCACCCGCGACCGGCTCCTCCCACCACGCCACGCCAACCGGATGGCTCGCCCAGCTCCCCACAGCCCGCCTCTGGATGTACCCGGGCGCCGGCCACATGCTCATGCAGGAACGCCCCCGAGACGTGACCCACCGCCTCGCCTCCCTGGCCCGCAAGGTCGCTGCTGAGAGTCGCGTCACGGCCGAGCGAGCACGACTCACCTAGGGTGGCGGCGTGCAGAATCTCCTGTCGGATGTCGTTGTCGTGGATCTCACCCGGGCGCTTGGCCGGGCCGCATGCGGCGATGATGCTGGGGGATCTCGGCGCGCGGGTGATCAAGGTGGAGACACCCGGCGGGTGGGGACGACAGCCGGGGCTGGGGACCGCCGTTCGTCGAGGGCGGGAGTCGACGTACTACCTGTCGGCGAACCGGAACAAGGAGTCCGTGACCGCGGACCTGAAGTCGGACGAGGGCAAGGACTTCCTGACCAAGCTGGTCCGCAAGGCCGACGTGCTGATCGAGAACTTCCGGCCCGGTGTGCTGGACCGGCTCGGGTTCTCCGACCGAGCGGCTGCACGAGCTCAACCCTGGGCCTGGTGATCCTGTCGATCACCGGGTTCGGGCACGACGGGCCTGACGGTGGGCGGGCCGGGTACGACCAGATCGCCCAGGGTGAGGGCGGTCTGATGAGCATCACCGGCGCGGTCGAACCGACGAAGGTCGGCGTACCGATCGCGGATCTGCTGGCCGGCATGTACGGCGCCTACGGTGCGCTGGCCGCACTGCACGAGCGATCGATCACCGGCAAGGGGCGCGTGGTGCGGACCAGCCTGCTGGCGTCGGTGGTCGGCGTGCATGCGTTCCACGGGACGAAGTGGACCGTGGCGGGCGAATTGCCCGAGCGAGTGGGCAACCACCATGCGCAGATCGCGCCGTACGGGATGTATCGCACGGCAGGACGACATCGTCCAGGTCGCGGTCGGCAGCGAGGGCCAGTGGCGGACGTTCGCGCCGATCGTCGGGCTGGATCCGGCGGACGAGCGGTTCGCGGTCGAACGCCGTCGCGGGTGGCGCATCGCGACGAGCTGACCGCCGCGATCGAGGCCGCGTTCGCGCGACGAGCCGGCTGATGTGTGGCTGGAACGGCTTGCGGACAAGGGGATTCCGGCCGGGCAAGGTGCGCGACTTCCAGCAGGTCTACGAATGGGAGCAGACGCTGTCCCAGGGCCTGCTGATCGACGTCGACCATCCGACCCTCGGCCGGATCCAGCTGCCCGGCCCGCCGCTCCGCTTCGACGACCAGCCGTACGCCGGCGCCCGCGAAACCAACCTCCCGCCGCCGCGACTCGGCGAGCACAACGAGTCGGTCCGGGCCTGGCTCGAGGAGTAGCCGACGTAGTGACCCGCGGGCCTTACCAGTGACGTGAGAAGATCGCCCGCGTGACTGCCTTGCCGAGCGTTTCCTACTCCATCACCGTCCGCCTCGAGGTGCCCGCCGGCGGCTCGACGGTGAGCAAGCTGACGACCGCGGTCGAGCAGGCCGGCGGTCTCGTCACCGCCCTCGACGTGACCGCCTCCGGCCACGAGCGGCTGCGGATCGACGTGACCTGCGCGGCCGCCGACACCGAGCACGCCGGCCGGCTGGTCGAGGCGATGCGCGCCGTACCGGGGGTCGAGATCGCGCCGGGTCTCCGACCGGACCTTCCTGATGCACCTCGGCGGCAAGATCTCGATGGAGGCCAAGCACCCGATCCGCAACCGCGACGACCTGTCGATGATCTACACGCCCGGGTGTCGCGCGGGTCTGCCTGGCGATCGCGGCCAACCCCGACGACGCCCGCCGGCTGACGATCAAGCGCAACAGCGTCGCGGTCGTCACCGACGGCTCCGCCGTGCTCGGCCTCGGCAACATCGGCCCGAAGGCCGCGCTGCCGGTGATGGAGGGCAAGGCCGCGCTGTTCAAGCGGTTCGCCGGCATCGACGCCTGGCCGCTCTGCCTGGACACCCAGGACACCGAGGAGATCGTCCAGGTGGTCAAGGCGATCGCGCCCGGGTTCGCCGGCATCAACCTGGAGGACATCTCCGCGCCGCGCTGCTTCGAGATCGAGGCCCGGCTGCGCGAGGAGCTGGACATCCCGGTCTTCCACGACGACCAGCACGGTACGGCGGTCGTCGTGCTGGCCGCGCTCTTCAACGCGCTGCGGGTGGTCGAGCAAGGACATCAGCGACGTCCGGGTGGTGCTGTCCGGCGCGGGTGCGGCCGGTACGGCGATCCTCAAGCTGCTGATCGCGGCCGGCGTGAAGGACACGATCGTCGCCGACATCGCCGGGGTCATCCACCTCGAGCGCGACGGGCTCTCGCCGGAGCTGCGCTGGATCGCGGAGAACACCAACGCCGCGAAGTACAGCGGTGACCTGAAGGGTGCGCTGGCCGGGGCCGACGTGTTCATCGGCGTCTCCGCGCCGAACATCCTGAACGGCGCCGACATCGCCACCATGAACGACGGACGCGATCGTCTTCGCGCTGGCCAACCCGGACCCGGAGGTCGACCCGGCCGCGGCGCACGAGCACGCGGCCGTGGTCGCGACCGGCCGCAGCGACTTCCCGAACCAGATCAACAACGTGCTGGTCTTCCCGGGCGTCTTCCGCGGTCTGCTCGACGCGCAGTCGTCGAAGGTGTCGATCGAGATGGAGCTGGCCGCCGCGAAGGCGCTGGCCGGTGTGGTCACCGACGACGAGCTGAACGCGGACTACATCGTGCCGAGCGTGTTCCACCCGGAGGTGCACACGATGGTCGCGCACGCCGTCCGCGACGCCGCCGGCGGCAAGGCGCCGGCCGCGGAGCAGCTTCCCGGACGACTCGCCGCGTCGCTGTATGAGTTCGACGGTGGCGGGGGCGACCGGCGTCGCGGGTGACGGTGTGGTTGTGGCGGATCGGGTTCGTCGCGGCCGTGCCTGTCCACCTGTACGGCGCTCTACTCGCCGCGCGCAGGCCGGGCCCGACGCGGGCATCCCGTTCGCCGACAAGGTGGCGCACCTGTTCCTGTTCGCGTCGGTCGCGTTCCTCGGGCTGCGGGTCGGGGTACCGGCGCGCTGGTTGCTGGCGGTACTGGTCGCGAACGCGGTCGTCAGCGAGCTGGTGCAGCACTTCCTGCTGCCGCAGCGCAGCGGCGATCCGTTCGACGCACTCGCGGATCTGGCCGGTGCTCGCGCTGGGTGCGTGGCTGGGATTCCGCGCGCTCCGTGGTACACGGTTGCCGGGCACGACATGATGGGTGCATGACGGCCTCGACCCTGACCGGTTCGCTGCTGGTGGCGACCCCGTTGCTCGACGAGCCGCCCTTCCGCCGCGTCGGTGATCCTGCTGCTGGATCACGACGAGGACGGCGCGCTCGGGGTGGTGGTGAACCGCGCGGCCGACCTGGCGGTGGACCGGGTGCTGCCCGACTGGTCCACCACGGTGAACGAGCCCGGCGTGCTCTTCATGGGCGGCCCGGTCGGCACCGACAGCGCGCTCGCCGTCGCCGAGGTGATCGAGTCCGCCGACCCGCCCGGCTGGCGGGAGTGCTTCGGCCGGATCGGGCTGATCGACCTGGACGTGCCGCCGGCGCTGCTGGAGGGCGCGATCCAGCGGATGCGCATCTTCGCCGGGTACGCCGGCTGGTGCAGCGGCCAACTCGAGGGCGAGATCACCGAGGGCGCCTGGTACGTCGTCCCGTCCGAACCCGACGACGTGTTCAGCCTGCACCCGGACGGCCTGTGGCGCCGGGTGCTGCGCCGCCAGAACGACCAGATGGCGTATCTGGCGACCTACCCGGACGACCCGACCCAGAACTGACGGGCGTGCCGGGCCTACTCCGTCGCCGCCGTCGTCGTCGCCGGGGTTGAGCGACTCCCAGATCTCCTTGCACTCCGGGCAGACCGGGAAACGCTGCGGGTCGCGGCTCGGCACCCACACCTTGCCGCACAGCGCGACCACCGGCGTGCCCATCACCATCGCCTCGGTCAGCTTGTCCTTCGGCACGTAGTGCGAGAACCGCTCGTGATCGCCGGGCTCTTCCAGCGACGGCTGGGTCCGCTCGTCGACGACCGTCTCGGCGCCGGGGCTCAGCTGAGTACTCATGCCCCAGAGTGTAGGTCGCCCCACCAGTCAGACCAGCACTTTTCCACAGCCCCGAACTCGTCGGGGCACCCCGGGGCAGATCACGGCATGTTCTAGGTGTGACCAACCGAAGGAGGCAGTATGAGTCTCGTGGAACCCGTCCCGACCCCACCGCCACCGCACTGGGACCCAGCCGCGCCGATGACCAGAGACGATCTCGATCGGATGCCCGATGACGGGCGCCGGTACGAGCTCATCGACGGGGTGCTGTTCGTGAGCCCGGCGCCCAGGCCACGGCACCAGCGTGTGCTGGCCGACCTCTACTACCAGCTCAGGCTCGCCTGTCCGCCGGACCTGGAGGTTCTGTTTGCGCCACTCGACGTGGTCCTCGCGGTGGACACGGTGATGCAGCCCGACTTGCTCGCAGCGCGACGGGAGGACTTCACCGAGCGGGACTTGCCGATGGCACCGCTGCTCGCCGTGGAGGTGTTCTCGCCGAGCACCCGGCGGATCGATCTGATGCTGAAGTTCTCCCGGTTCGAGGCCGCGGGATGTGCGGCGTACTGGGTGGTGGATCCCGACACGCCGAGTCTGATCGCGTGGGAGTTGCAGGACGGGGCATATGCGCAGGTCGCGAAGGTCACCGGCACCGAGCTGGCTCGACTGACGAGCCCGTTCGACGTGACGGTGGTGCCGGCCGATCTGATCTTGTACGGATGTCAGGTAACGTTCCTGCACGGCCGACAGTCGACTATCGGGGGAGTATGCCGTCCGTGGATTCGCACGTGCCAGCTGCACCAGCCGTGCTTCCTCCGGCCTATCCGGACCGCGCTGCCTGGGGTACCGCGAGCAAGCTGCGGGCCTGGCAGGCGGAGGCGCTCAAGCTCTATCTGGACAAGCAGCCGAAGGACTTCCTCGCGGTCGCGACACCGGGCGCCGGTAAGACCACCTTCGCGCTGACCGTCGCCGCCGAGCTGCTGCAGCGGCGGCTGATCGAGCGGATCACGGTGGTGACGCCGACCGAGCACCTCAAGGTCCAGTGGGCCGAGGCGGCCGACCGGGCCGGGATCGCGATCGACCCCGCGTTCGCCGGCCGGCGCGGGCCGGACCAACAAGGACTTCCAGGGCGTCGCGGTGACGTACGCCGGGGTCGCGGTGAACCCGCTGGCCTTCCGGGTCCGGACCGAGAAGTTCCGCACGCTGGTGATCCTGGACGAGGTGCACCACGGCGGCGACGCGCTCAGCTGGGGCGACGGTGTCCGGGAGGCGTTCGAGCCCGCGGCCCGCCGCTTGTGCGCTGACCGGTACGCCGTTCCGCAGCGACGACAACCCGATCCCGTTCGTCACCTACGAGCACGGGTCACGACGGCGTCGCGCGGAGCAAGGCGGACTACACCTACGGCTACGGGCACGCGCTGCGCGACCACGTCGTACGGCCGGTCATCTTCATGTCGTACTCCGGTGAGATGCGCTGGCGGACCAAGGCCGGTGACGAGGTCGCGGCCCGGCTGGGCGAGCCGCTGACCAAGGACCTGACCGCGCAGGCCCTGCGGACGGCGCTGGACCCGGCCGGCGAGTGGATGCCGGCCGTGCTGGCGGCCGCCGACAAGCGGCTGACCGAGGTACGGCGGCACATGCCGGACGCGGGCGGTCTGGTCATCTCCGGCGACCAGAACACCGCCCGCGCGTACGCGAAGATGCTGCGCGAGCTCACCGGCGAGGCGCCGACCGTCGTGCTGTCCGACGAGAAGGCGGCGAGCAAGAAGATCGCCGCGTTCTCCGAGGGCGAGCAGCGCTGGATGGTCGCGGTCCGGATGGTCAGCGAGGGCGTCGACGTGCCGCGGCTCGCGGTCGGGGTGTATGCGACGCCGACCTCGACCCCGCTGTTCTTCGCGCAGGCGGTCGGACGGTTCGTCCGGGCCCGGAAGCGGGGTGAGACGGCGTCGGTGTTCGTGCCGTCGGTGACCCGGCTGCTGGGCTTCGCCGCCGAGATGGAGGTCGAGCGCGACCACGTGCTCGGCCGGAAGAACTCCACCGACGACGGCGACATCTTCGCGCTCGAGGACGACCTGCTCGCCCAGGCGAACCAGACCGAGGCCGCCAGCGACGAGCTGGACGCGAAGTTCGAGGCGCTCGGGTCGGACGCGAGCTTCGACCGGGTGGTGTTCGACGGTGGCGACTACGGCACCGGCGGCGATCATCGGCTCCGACGAGGAGCTCGACTTCCTCGGTCTGCCCGGGCTGCTCGAGCCGGACCAGGTCCGCGAACTGCTGCGCAAGCGGCAGGCGAAGTCGCTGGCGGCGCAGAAGCGGTCCCAGCGCGGAGCGTCCGACGACCGCGAGGATCCCGACGCCGACCGAGCTCGCCACCCACGAGCAGATCGCCCTGCTCCGGCGCGAGCTGAACGGCCTGGTCGCCGCCTGGCACCACCGCACCGGCCAGCCGCACGGCGTCATCCACAACGACCTCCGCCGCAAACTCGGCGGCCCGGCCGCCGCCCACGCCTCCTCCACCCAACTCCACGAACGCATCGAGCTGATCCGCGACTGGGCCACCCAGCGCCGCGCCTGACCACGCGGGGGTGGGGGTGTTCTGGATGCCGAACTGTTGACGAAGGCCAGAGCACCCTGCAACCTTTGACTACCGCCCCGCAAGAAGTTAGCAAAATCACGCAATTTCAGTAACCTCTTGTCGGTTCGGTGTCCGCCCCCGCCCCGAACGACGGAGGACCACTCCATGCATCGGAAGAATCAGGCCGCCTTGCGGCTTCTGGTCGGTGTGCTCGCGGCCGCTCTGATCGCCGCCGGCCTGCTGCCCGGATCCGCGACCGCGGCCGTGACCGCCAACCTCGCCAAAACCCTGTCGGCCAGCAGTTCGCTCGGCGAGTACCCGAGCGGCAACGCCGCCGACGGCAATCAGAACACCTACTGGGAGAGCAACAACAACGCCTTCCCGCAGTGGCTCCAGGCCGATCTCGGCGCCACCACCGACGTCAACCAGGTGACGCTCAAGCTCCCGGCCTCCTGGGGTTCACGCAGTCAGACCCTCACGGTCCAGGGCAGCACGAACGGTTCGTCGTTCAGCACCATCGTCGGCAGTACGGCGTACTCGTTCAGCGGGACCAACGTGGTGACCATCAACTTCGCCACCACGGCAGCCCGTTATGTCCGGCTGACCGTCACCGCGAACACCGGATGGTCGGCTGCCCAACTCTCGGAGTTCGACCTGGCCGGACCTGGTGGCGGGCCGATCGAACCTCCGACCGGTACCGACCTCGCCGCCGGCAAACCGATCGAGGCGTCGAGTTCGGTGTTCAACTTCGTCGCCACGAATGCGAACGACGGCACCATCGGCACGTACTGGGAGTCGAACGGCTTCCCGTCGACGCTGACCGCCAAGCTCGGCGCGAATGCCGACCTCAGCTCGGTCGTGGTGAAACTCAACCCCGACTCGGCCTGGGGCCCGCGGACGCAGAGCATCGAGGTGCTCGGCCGCGAACAGTCCGCGACCACCTTCACCTCGCTGGTCGTCCGGACGGACTACCAGTTCAGCCCGTCGTCCAACCAGAACTCGATCACGATCCCGGTCACCGGCCAGTACGCCGACGTCCGACTCCAGGTCTTCAGCAACACCGGCGCTCCCGGTGGCCAGGTCGCGGAGTTCCAGGTCTTCGGCACGGCGGCGCCCAACCCGGACCTCGTCGTCACCTCCGTCGACTGGACCCCGGCGAACCCGACCGAGACCACTCCGATCACGCTGTCCGCCACGGTCAAGAACAACGGCACCGCCGCGGCCCCGGCCAGCAGCCTGAACTTCCTGCTCGGCGGTTCGGTCGCCGGCACCGCCGCCGTCGGTGCGCTGGCTGCCGGCGCTTCGGCCACCGTCACCGCCAACGCCGGAACCCGTGCCCAAGGCAACTACACTGTCGCCGCGGTCGCGGATCCCACCAATGCCGTCGTCGAGCAGAACGACACCAACAACACGCTGCAGGCCAGCACCGAGCTGCAAGTCGCCCAGGCGGCCGGCCCCGACCTCCAGGTCACCGGCATCACCTCCAACCCGGCCAACCCGGCCCCCGGCGCCCAGGTCTCGTTCACCGTCGCCGTGAACAACCGCGGTACGTCGGCCTCCGCGGCAACCACCGTCACGCGGCTCGCCGTCGGCGGGACCACGCTGAACACCAATACCGCCTCGATCGCGGCCGGTGCGACCGCGAACGTCGTGATGACCGGTACCTGGACGGCGACCAACGGCGGTGCAACCCTCACCGCCACCGCCGACGCGGCCAACGCGGTTGCCGAGACCAACGAAACCAACAACACGCTCACCAAGGCGATCGTGGTCGGCCGCGGCGCCGCCGTACCGTACACGTCGTACGAGGCGGAGGCCGCCGACTACAACGGCACCCTCCTCACCAGCGACGCGTTGCGCACCTTCGGCCACACCAACTTCGCGACCGAGTCGTCCGGCCGGCGAGTCGGTCCGGCTGAACTCGACCGGCCAGTTCGTCGAGTTCACCTCGACCGTGCCGACCAACTCGATCGTGGTCCGCAACTCGATCCCGGACTCGGCCAACGGGCAGGGACTCGAGGCCACCATCAGCCTGTACGTCGACGGCACCTTCAAGCAGAAGCTGACGTTGTCCTCGCACAACAGCTGGCTCTACGGCAACAGTGACGGACCCGAGTCGCTGACCAACACCCCGGGCGGAGACGCGCGCCGGCTCTTCGACGAATCACACGCGCTGCTCACGACGTCGTACCCGGCCGGCACCAAGTTCAAGTTGCAGCGCGACTCCGGCGACACCGCGTCGTTCTACATCATCGACATGATCGACCTCGAGCAGGTCGCGCCGCAGCTGACCCAACCGGCCGGCTGTACGTCGATCACCCAGTACGGCGCCGTGCCGAACGACGGGATCGACGACGCGGACGCGATCCAGCGGGCCGTCACCGACGACCAGAACGGCGTGATCAGCTGTGTCTGGATCCCGGCCGGCCAGTGGCGGCAGGAGAAGAAGATCCTCACCGACGACCCGTTGAACCGGGGTCAGTACAACCAGGTCGGGATCAGCAACACCACCATCCGCGGCGCGGGGATGTGGTACTCGCAGCTGTACTCGACCATCGAGCCGCAGAACGCGGGCGGCATCAATCATCCGCACGAGGGCAACTTCGGCTTCGACATCGACAAGTTCGTGCAGTTGTCCGACATCGCGATCTTCGGCTCCGGCCGGATCCGCGGCGGTGACGGGAACGCCGAGGGCGGCGTCGCGCTGAACGGCCGGTTCGGGACCGGGACGAAGATCAGCAACGTCTGGATCGAGCACTCGAACGTCGGGGTCTGGGTCGGCCGCGACTACGACAACATTCCCGAGTTGTGGGGCCCGGGCGACGGGCTGGAGTTCAGCGGGATGCGGATCCGGGACACCTACGCCGACGGGATCAACTTCGCCAACGGCACCCGCAACTCGAAGGTGTTCAACTCGTCCTTCCGGACCACCGGCGACGACGCGCTCGCGGTCTGGGCGAGCAAGTACGTCAAGGATCAGTCGGTCGACGTCGGTCACGACAACGCGTTCACCAACAACACGGTCCAGCTGCCGTGGCGGGCCAACGGCATCGCGATCTACGGCGGCTACGGCAACAAGATCGAGAACAACCTGATCTACGACACGATGAACTACCCCGGCATCATGCTGGCGACCGACCACGACCCACTGCCGTTCTCGGGTCAGACGCTGATCGCCAACAACGCGCTCTACCGCTGCGGCGGGGTCTTCTGGAACGAGGACCAGGAGTTCGGCGCGATCACGCTGTTCCCGTCGAACCTGCCGATCCCCGGGGTCACCATCCGCGACACCGAGATCTACGACTCGACGTACGACGGGATCCAGTTCAAGACCGGCGGCGGTGAGATGCCGAACGTTGCCCTGACCAACATCCGGATCGACAAGTCGAACAACGGCTCCGGCATCCTCGCGATGGGCGGCGCCCGTGGCAGCGCCACTCTCTCGAACGTCACCGTCACCAACTCCCGCGACGGCGACATCGTGAAGGAGCCCGGCTCGAGCTTCACCTTCACCGGGCAATAGCCCAGCAGCCCGAGCCCGGTGATCGCCGAGGCCCAGTACCTCGTCCCGAGGTGCTGGGCCTCAGCTTGGTCAGACGATGGCGCCGGACCAGGCCAGGGCCTGCTTGAGCAGTTGCCCGCGGCCACCTTCGAGGTCGGCCAGCATGCTCGGCCGGAGCGCCTCGGCCGGCGTCAGCCAGGTGAGCTCGAGCGCGTCCTGCCGCGGGTCGCACTCGCCGGTGACCGGTACGACGTACACCAGCGCGACCGCGTGCTGGCGCGGATCGTGCAGCGGTGACACGCCCGGGAACGGGAGATACTCGGCGACCGTGGCCGGCACCAGGCTGACCGGCAGTCGCGGGAACGCGGTCGGGCCGAGGTCCTTCTCGATGTTGCGCTGCAGCGCGTCGCGGACCGACTCGCCGTGCAGGACGCGGCCCGACACCAGGGTCCGGGTGATCTCGCCGGTCGCGGCCGAGGTGCGCAGGAGCACCCCGATCTGCTCGATCTGGCCGAAGGTGTCGACGCGGGCCGGGACGGCCTCGACGTACAGGATCGGCACCCGCGAGCGGGTCTCGGCGAGCGCGAACTCGGAGAGCCAGCCGGGGTTCGGGTCAGGCGTGCGCAGGGACGTCATGGAGACATCTTCGCGTAACGGAACGTGGCGCGGTACCGGGATGGGCTGAGGCCGAAGGTGGCGCGGAAGCGGCGGCTGGCGTGGCTCGGGTCGTGCCAGCCGACCATCGCGCCGACGGTCGCGATCGGCAGTTCGGTCTCGATCAGGAGGCCCGCGGCCCGCTCGGCGCGGAGGCGGTCCAGGTAGGCCATCGGGGAGATCCCCGCGGTCCGGCCGAACAGCCGGACCAGGTACCCGGGCGCGAGGTTGACGAGCGCGGCCAGCCGGCCCAGCGTCCACGGCTCGTCGATACTTGCTTCCAGCAATCGCATCGCATGCTGGACGGCAGGATGAGTCAGGTACGGCGCTCCGCCGCCGGGAACCAGAGCGCCGGACAGCAGCGCGAACACGTCCGCACCGAGGTACGCGTTGCGCACGACCAGCCCGTCGCAGTCGGTGTACCCATGCCACTCACCCGGCCGGAGGACGACGACCGAGTCCGGCTGGAGCGGCACCTCACCGGCGGCCGAGACGTGGGTGCCCCGGCCCGCGACGACGACCCCGATCTCGAAGAAGGCGTGGCTGTGCGGCGCGACATCGGCGACCAGCTCGATCCGCTCCCCGGCGACCGGGAGACGCTGGTCGGGGAACACCTCGCTGCTCAGGATGTTGTGCATCTCACCTCGCACAGGTCAAGATCAGTCAAGTCTTGGTCAACGACTGCCTGTCCCTGGGTCCGGATACCGGCGAGGCTGGAAGAACCTTGCCGCCAACGGATCCCGAGGAGCAGACCGATGACCACGCTCGACCCTACGGCACCCGTCGTACTCGATGACGAGACCATTTCCGCCTACCGACGCGATGGCGTGGTCCGGATCCGGAACATCATCGGCCGCGACGAGGCGGCCCGGTTCCGGGATGCGGCCGTCGCCGCGACCGCGTCGACGGAGGACTACGCGAACGGCTCGCCGATCTTCCAGCAGTACGTCAACGTTTGGCGGCAGGACGCCGTACTGCGGGAGCTGACCCTGGATCCGCGGCTGGCCGCGGCCGCGGCGGCGCTGGCCGGCGTACCGGTGCGGATCTGGCACGACCAGCTGTTGATCAAACCGCCGCACAACGGCGCGGCCACCGAGTTCCACCAGGATGCGCCGTACTGGCCGCACGACGGCTCCCGGCACTCGCTGTCGGCCTGGGTCGCGCTGGTCGACGTCCCGGTGGAGCGCGGGTGCATGACGTTCATCCCCGGCTCGCAGCGCCACCAGGATCTGCGCAGCCAGAATCTGGCCGACCGGGACGACATGTTCCGCGCCGCCCCCGACCTCCGCTGGGAGGAACGGGTGACGATTCCGCTGCGGGCCGGTGACTGCACCTTCCACAACGCCTACCTCGCGCACTCGGCGACGCCGAACCTCACCGACGATCCGCGGATCGCCCACGTCGCGATCTACATCGACGCCGACACGACCTACAGCGGCGCCGGCCATGTGGTCACCGACGGCCTCGACCTGACCGTCGGCGAACCGTTCGATGACGAACACTTCCCGAGAGTCTGATCCTTCACGTCATGACATAAGTTGTCAGAGTGCCGCTGCTGACTGACATCCGCCCGCTGCGGGAGTCAGCCGGACTTCCGGCGGTTGTGGCTCGGGTCGACGGTGTCGCAGCTGGGGCAGCAGATGACCGCGGTGACCGTGTCGATCCAGGTGTACGCGCTGACTCACTCGACCTTCGCGGTCGGGCTGGTCGGGCTGTGCTCGCTGGTGCCGCTGATCGTCTTCGGGCTGTACGGCGGAGCGATGGCCGACGCGATCGATCGCCGTACCCTCGCGCTCGTCTCGTCGGCCGGGCTCTGGCTGCTCTCGATGGTGCTGGTGGTGCAGTCCCAGCTGCACTGGAACCAGGTGTGGGTCCTGTACGCCGTGGTCGCGCTGCCAGTCGGCGTGTTTCGCGGTCAACAACCCGGCCCGGTCGGCGATCATCCCGCGGCTGATCCGGCCCGCGCTGCTGCCGGCCGCGAACACGCTCAGCCAGGCCGCGTTCAACCTGGGCTTCACCGCCGGGCCGCTGCTGGGTGCGGCGGTGATCGCCTGGCACGGGTTCGCAGCGGCGTACCTGGTCGACGTGATCACGTTCACCGCCGCGCTGTACGCGCTGTTCCGGCTGCCGCCGGTGCCGCCGACAGGTCTGGTCCGACGGGCCGGTCTGCGGTCGGTGCTCGAGGGGTTCACCTTCCTGCGGGCGGCGCCGGCGCTGCTGGCGACGTTCCTCGCGGACATCCTGGCGATGGTGTTCGCCCAGCCGCGTGCGCTGTTCCCGGCGGTGGCGGGCGCGTTCTTCGGCGGCGGCATCCGGACGGTCGGTCTGCTCCAGGCGGCGCCGGCGATCGGCGCGCTGGTCGGCGTGCTGTTCTCCGGCTGGGTGAGCCGGGTACGTCGCCAGGGCGTGGCGATCGTCGTCGCGATCACGGTGTACGCCGCGGCGGTCGGTCTGTTCGGGCTGTCCCGGACGATCTGGCTGGGGGTCGCGCTGCTCGCGATGTCGGGGGCGGCCGACATGGTGAGTTCGGCGTACCGGAACACCGTCCTGCAGTCGGCCGCTCCGGACGCGATGCGCGGGCGGCTGCAGGGCGTCTTCATCGTGGTCGTGGCCGGCGGGCCGCGCCTCGGAGACTTCGTCGCGGGTACGGCGGCGTCCCTCACCACCCCGACGATCGCGCTGCTCGGCGGCGCGGCCATCTGCATCGCCGGCCTGTTCGTCCTGCTGGCCCGGAACCGGCCCTTCCGCGAGTACGACTCGCAGACCCGCGCGCTGAGTGATCAGCCGCCCGGTGACCAGCTTCTTCAGCACGGTCGGCCAGGAGTCGACGTCGGGATCGATCTGCTCCATCGGCTTGTCGTCGACGGTGACGACCTTGCGGTCGCCGAGCGGCTTCTTCAGCTTGACCGAGGTCAGCGAGATCGAGGTCGTCGGGCGGGCACGGCGCGTCGGAGTCGACCAGGACGGTGATCTTGTCGTCGCCCTCCACGACCCGCAGGTCCAGGTTGCAGCTCCAGGCCGGTCCCGACCAGCAGGTCGGCCTTCGTCGTACTCGGGGGCGTGCTGGATCCACTGCAGGTACGTCGGCTTCTTGTCCCGGACCAACTGGTACGACATGACCGGCTGCTGGCGTCGCCTCATCGGCCGGCCGCTGCCGTCGCCGATGAAGCTGCCGTAGATCATGTTGATGCACGGGTCCTTGGCGTCCTTGCCGTCGCCGTCGACCGCGCCCCACGCCTTGGCCGCCATGGTAGCAGCCGTTCGCCTCCCGGTTGAGCGACACGTTGAAACCGATCAGGGCGACCGCGCCGACCACCAGCGCGCCGGCGAGCATCCGCCGCGACTTGATCTGCTGCCGGCCGAGCACGCCGGCCGCTCGCTGGGCCTCTTCGCTCGCTCGCCTGCGGGTCCGCCGGGGCCTGCCGGAACAGCGCCAGGATCGAGCTGGTCCACTGCGGATTGATCAGGGTCGGGACGGCATAAACCAGGATCAGCACGACGATGACGGCGATGGCGGGGAGGAGCGCCCAGTAATTTCGCACGGCAGCAAGATACGGGGCCATCGGGCCGCGCCCGAAAAACGGATACGCTTCGGAGGTGCCCGCAGAGACGTCCCAGACGCTCGACCGGGGACTCACCGTCCTCGAGTTGCTCGCGGACGCCCCGGACGGCCTGTCGATCACCGAACTGGCCGCCGCCCTGGGAGTCAGCCGCACCGTCGTCTACCGCCTGGTGAACACGCTCGAGCTGCATCGGCTGGTCCGTCGCGACAGTGAGGGCCGAGCCCGGCTCGGTCTGGCCGTGCTGCACTACAGCCGCCGCGTCCAGCCCACTCTGCGTGACGCTGCGCTGCCGGTACTGCGATCACTCGCCGAGGACACCGGTGCGACGGCACACCTGACCGTGGCCGACGGCGACGAGGCGCTGGCGATCGCGGTGATCGAGCCGAGCTGGACCGACTTCCACGTGTCGTACCGGATGGGCTCCCGGCACGCCCTCGACCAGGGCGCGGCCGGCAAGGCGATCCTGGCCGGCCGCCGCAAGCCCGACCCGGCCGGGCGCCCGTTCGTCGTCACCGTCCGGCGAACTCCAGGCCGGCGCCCAGGGCGTCTCCTCCCCGGTCCTCGGCGTCCCGGGCGTCGAAGCGTCCATCGGCGTCGTCGTCCTCGGCAAACTCGACCGCGACTTCGTCGGCCCCCGCGTAGCCCGCGCCGCGGTAGAAGTTGCCAAACGCCTCGCCTACCGTTCTTCGGGTGGCTGCCTCGACCAGGGGCAGCACCCGGTGCGGGATCTGCTCGGCCAGGGCGATCACCGTGGAGGCTCGCTGGATGCCGCGGACGATGACCACCTGGTCGATGACCCGCTGGAGGTCCGCGTTCGAGCGGGCCACGATGCGGCACCAGAGGTCCTCGGCGCCGGTGATCGTGTGGACCTCCAGCACCTCCGGGATCGCGGGCCAGCGCCTCGGCCACCGCCGTGTGACCTGAGCCCTGCTCGATCTGCAGCGTCGCGAACGCGGTCACCGGGTAGCCGATCGCGGTCGTGTCGATGTCCGGACCCCAGCCGCGCACCACGCCGTCGCGTTGCAACCGGTCCAGCCGCGCCTGCACCGTCCCGCGCGCGACCCCCAGCCGACGGGACGCCTCCAGCACGCCGACCCGCGGCTCGGCCGCGAACAGCTCGAGGATCCGGGCGTCCAGCGCGTCCACTCGGTCATGCAAGCCTCCTCCTAGTGGTCAGACTGACCAAATAGTCCAGCACTGCACTGCAGAATAGTGGACAAGTTGCGCAGTGAAATCAAGGAACTGTTGCGCAACCTGTCGTCCTCACCGCGCAGGCTCAGGCGCACGACATCCGACACCGGGAGGATCCACGATGACCAGCACCGACCTCACCCCCGCAGAGCTCGACGCCGATCTCGACCTCGACCAGCTGAAGCAGCTCGTCGGCCTGGTGCCGTACGACGAGAGCACCGACCCGTTCCCGGTCACCGCGATGGACGCGGTGGTCTTCGTGGTCGGCAACGCCACCCAGACCGCGAAGTACTACCAGCTCGCGTTCGGGATGGACCTGGTCGCGTACTCCGGCCCCGAGACGGGCAGCAAGGACAGCAAGGCGTTCGTGCTGAAGGCCGGCTCGGCCCGCTTCGTCATCACCGGCGGCGTCAGCCCGAAGAGCCCGCTGCTCGACCACCACCGCAGGCACGGCGACGGCGTCGTCCGACATCGCGCTCGAGGTGCCGGACGTGGACAAGTGCGTCGAGCACGCCCGCGCGCAGGGCGCCGTCGTACTGGAGGAGCCGAACGACGTCACCGACGAGCACGGCACGATCCGCCGGGCCGCGATCGCGGCGTACGGCGACACCCGGCACACGCTGATCGACCGGAGCAAGTACGACGGCCCGTACCTGCCCGGGTTCGTCGCCGCGACCACCGCAGGTGACCCGGCCCGAGGGGCACCCGAAGCGGCTGTTCCAGGCGGTCGACCACGTGGTCGGCAACGTCGAGCTCGGCCAGATGGACGAGTGGGTCGGCTTCTACAACAAGGTGATGGGCTTCGTGAACATGGCGGAGTTCATCGGCGACGACATCGCCACCGACTACTCGGCGCTGATGAGCAAGGTGGTCGCCAACGGCAACCACCGGGTCAAGTTCCCGCTGAACGAGCCGGCCATCGCGAAGAAGAAGTCGCAGATCGACGAGTTCCTGGAGTTCTACGACGGCGCCGGCGCGCAGCACATCGCGCTGGCCACCAACGACATCCTGCGCACCGTCGACATCATGCGGGCCAACGGCGTCGAGTTCCTCGAACACGCCGGACTCGTACTACGAGGACCCGGAGCTGCGGGCCCGGATCGGCCAGGTGCGGGTGTCGATCGAGGAGCTGCAGACGCGCGGCATCCTGGTCGACCGGGACGAGGACGGCTACCTGCTGCAGATCTTCACCAAGCCGATCGGCGACCGGCCGACGGTGTTCTACGAGCTGATCGAGCGGCACGGCTCGCTCGGCTTCGGCAAGGGCAACTTCAAGGCCCTGTTCGAGGCGATCGAGCGCGAACAAGAGCGCCGCGGCAACCTCTGAGCCGATGCCGGCACCTCGGAGCGTCCGGTATACCCGGGCACTGTCGGGAGCCGATACGGTTCGCGTCGAGTCCGTACTTGCAGGTGTGCGTCGGGGCGTACGCTCAGGAAGGGTTTCGTCATGAAGACTCTGGGCATTCTGCTCAGCACCGCGGGCCTGGCCGGGGTGGGCGCGATCGCCCTCGCCGCGACACCAGCCCAGGCGGCCGAAGCCGCCGACCTGCTCGGGTGCGAGATCCATCTCGTCGGCGCCGATGCTGCGCGACCACAAACCTCCCAGCTGGGGCAACGGTCCGGCTGGTCCGGGACAGCTGTTCGCAGTACTGGGCCGAGATCACGCATGGCATCGCGCGGTGCCGGCCAACGCGAAGGCGAACGCCTACCTGGTCCAGTACGGCGGTGCCAACAGCGGTCGGCGTGCTCAGCTGTGACAGCAGCGGCGGCAACGGCGCGGTGATCGAAGGGCCAGCGGACGTGCCGGACGCCGAAGGTCAAGTCGACCGACGGTTCGGTGTCACCTTCGCCGCGATCGGCCGCGAGTTCCACAACTACGGTGGCGGCTACGAGGAGATCTCGGAGAACGCCACCACCCGCACCCGCTGACACCGTCCACGGTCTGAACCGGACACCGGCTACTCGCCCGTCACCTCGCGCTAAACACTAGGCTCGCAGTATGAGTGACGTGGTCGAGCAACTCCGGCAGGCGTTGCCGCCGGAGGCGCTGGTGACGGATCCGGATCGGATGGAGAGTTACCGGTACGACCGGGCGATGTTCTGCCCGGCCGGGATGCCGCTCGCCGTCGTCCTGGCGCGGGAGACCGCGCACGTGCAGGCGGCGGTGCGGATCGCGGCCGAGGCCGGCGTACCGGTGGTGCCGCAGGGCGCGCGGTCCGGGCTGTCCGGGGCGGCGAACGCGCTGGACGGCTGCATCGTGATCTCGCTGGAGAAGATGGACAAGATCCTGGCGATCGAGCCGGTCGACCGGTACGTCGTCACCCAGCCCGGCGTCTTCAACGCGGTCCTGTCCCGTGCTGTCGCCGAGCACGGGCTGTTCTACCCGCCGGACCCGTCCAGCTGGGAGTTCTGCTCGATCGGCGGCAACCTGTCCACCAACTCCGGTGGCCTGTGCTGCGTGAAGTACGGCGTGACCACGGACTACGTGCTCGGGCTCGAGGTCGTTCTCGCGGACGGCCGGATCCTGCGGACCGGCCGGACGACGGTCAAGGGCGTCGCCGGGCTACGACCTGACCAAGCTGATCGTCGGCAGCGAGGGCACCCTCGGCATCATCACCGAGGCGACGCTCGCGCTGCGGCCGCAGGCGGCCCGGCCGCAAACGATGGCGGCGCTGTTCGACTCCGGTGTCGCGGCCGGCCAGGCGATTCATCGAGATCATCCGCAGCGGTGTCTCGCTGCAGCCTGCTGGAGATCATGGACCGGACCACGATCCGCGCGGTGAACAAGTACAAGCGGATGGACCTGCCGACGAGGCTGCCGCGATGCTGATCGCGCAGTCCGACGCGGGCGGCGAGGCCGGTGCGGCCGACGTGGCGGCGGTGGCGAAGCTGTGCCGCGACCACGGTGCGCTCGAGTGCATCGAAGCGGACGACCCGCCGAGGGCGAGCTGCTGCTCGAGGCGCCGGCGGGCGGCGCTGACCGCGCTCGAGCAGCTCGGGACGACGATGATCGACGACGTCTGCGTACCTCGGTCCCGGCTGGCCGACTTCATCGGCCGGATCGAGCAGTTGTCGGCCGAGCTGGACATCACCGATCGGGGTGCTCGGGCACGCCGGCGACGGCAACATGCACCCGACGGTGGTCTTCGACGCAGACCGACCCGGACCAGGCCGAGCGGGCGCAGCAGGCGTTCGACCGGGTGATGGAGATCGGGCTCGAGCTCGGTGGCACGATCACCGGTGAGCACGGTGTCGGCGTCCTGAAGCGGGCCTGGCTGGTCGAGGAGATCGGCCCGGTCGCGATCGACGTTCACCGGGCGATCAAGGCCGCCCTGGACCCGAAGAACATCCTGAATCCCGGCAAGGTCGTGGCCGGGGTTCTTCAGGCGCTGTGACTCAACCGCAACGGAACTGCCGAGGCCATTCGACGTCCATGGCCGTCGACTGTGACCTCCGGCCAGCACTATGGAAGGTAGTTGACTGAATCTCCCGGGGGAATCGATGAGGCAGGGTAGGAGGCGCCCTATGCGCATGCGGCGCCGCCCTGCTGCGCTGGCCGTCGCAGCCTGTCCTCGCCCTGACCGTTCTGTTCGCCTGTGCGAACGGTGGCGGCCTGCGGGTCGAGGGTGCCGACGGCGCCGCCCGCGCGAGCCCGACGCCGTCCACCGTGCTGGGCACGAACGGGCCGCAACCGGAGCCCGAGCGGACGCCGGTCGTGGCCGTCAACCTGAACCAGGTCCGGGTCGAACTGCTCGCCGACAGACACCTGCCGGAGTACGCGCGGAGCGTGCTGCAGAAATGTACGGTGATTGCGCGTTGCCTCAGCCGGGGTAAGACCGTTGATGTTATGCACAGCGGTACACCTCAGCAGATCGTCCTCATCCACACCCTGGAGGGTTTCGTCTTCGGTTTCTTCCTGATCGCCCTCGAGCCCTCGGGCCCGCGGCCGATCTGGAATCTGAAGGCCGATCAGTCGACGATCAATGCCAGCCCGCAGGGTGACCTGGTGGTCGAGTCGAAGATCTTCACGATCGACGACAAGATCTGTTGCCCGTCGGGCAGGCGGGTCGAGGTCTACCGCTGGAACGGCGCGGCAGATGATCAAGGTGAGCTCGAAGGACCAATAAGGGAGACTGAAGTTCGGTGGTACCGGAAGAACCGGCAGCGCGCATCCTCATGGTCGAGGACGACGCGGTGATCCGTGAGGCGACCCAATTGACCCTCGAACGCCACGGGTACGACGTGACCACGGCCGAAGACGGCCTGGAAGCGATCGAGAGATTCGAGAAGATCCATCCGGACGTGGTGATGCTCGACATCATGCTGCCCGGACTGGACGGCATCTCGGTGTGCCGCCGGATCCGGGAGACCAGCACGGTCCCGATCGTGATGGTGTCCGCCCGCGGTGACGCGCTCGACGTCGTCCTGGGGCTGGAGGCGGGCGCCGACGACTACGTGACCAAACCGTTCGACACCCAGGTCCTGGTGGCCCGGCTGCGGGCGGTGATGCGGCGGGCGGTGTCCGATCCGCGAGCGGCCCGGCACCGGCGACCGGATCCGAGCGTGGAGTCGTTCGGCGACCTCGAGCTGGACCGGGAGGCGCTGGAGGTACGGCGCGGTGGCACGACCGTCCAGCTCACGCCGACCGAGCTCAAGCTGCTGATCGAGTTCGCGAACAACCCGGGCGTCGTGCTGAGCCGGTCCACCCTGCTGCAGCGGGTCTGGGACTACGAGTGGGGTGGCGACGGCCGGCTGGTCGACGTCCACCTGCAGCGGCTGCGGACCAAGATCGGTGCGGACCGGATCGAGACGGTCCGCGGATTCGGATACAAGCTGCGGGCCTAGGAGAATGGGCCTCCGCAGCAAGCTCGGTCTGATCTTCCTGCTGGTCTCCTCACTCGCGATCCTGGTGCTCTGCGTCGCGGTCTACACCCAGGCGCAGTCGGCGCGGCTGGACCGGACGCGCAGTTTCGCCGACGAGCGGATCCAGCTCGCGGCGCGAGAACTACGACCCAACGAGGTACCGGTGCTCGGCGCGAAGCTGGACGATCCCGAGCTGCCGCCGCAGCTGCGCGACGCCGTGCTGGAAGGCAAGCGGGCCACCTTCAAGACCGGCGTCGCCGAACGCGAAGATGTGGGCGGCGGTCGGGGTCAAGGACGGCAGGATCCTCTCGATCGTGCAGGACTACGAGACCAGCGACGACTCGATGAACGCGCTGCAGCAGGCGCTCATCCTCGGCGGCATCGGCACGGTCGCGCTGGTCGCCCTGGTCAGCGTGATCGCTGGCCGGCAGCCTGTCCCAGCGGATCGTCGCGGTCGCCGGTACGGCGCGCCGGATCGCGGCCGGTGACCTGGACGCGTCGGCGGCCGTGGCGGCCGGCAAGGGCAAGGACGAGGTGCAGTCGCTGGCCACCGCGCTGGACACGATGGCCAGCTCGCTGCGGGGTCAACTGGAGGCCGAGCGGCGGTTCACCGCCGACGTCGCGCACGACCTGCGGACGCCGGTGACCGGGCTGCTGACCGCGGCCGAGCTGCTGCCACCCGGACGGCCGAGCGAACTGGTCCGGGACCGGGCCAAGGTACTGCGCCGGCTGGTCGAGGACCTGCTCGAGATCGCCCGGTTCGACTCCGGCGTGGAGCAGGCCGACCTGGAGCTCGTCGGCCTGGGCGCGTTCGTCGGGTCCGCGGTCGGCCGGCTGCGGATGCAGCAGTCGCTCGCGCCGGACAGCGTCGTCGTGCACCGGGTCGGCCCGGAGGTCAGCGGTGTCCACCGACTCGCGCCGGATCGAGCGGATCCTGGCCAACCTGATCGTCAACGGGCTACGGCACGGCACGGCCGCCGATCGAGGTCACGGTGCACCGGCCGGACCATCGAGGTGGTTGACCACGGCAACGGTTATCCGGAGGAATTGATTGCCGAGGGCCCGCGTCGGTTCCGGTCCGGGATGGCCGAGCGGGGTGTCGGCCACGGGCTCGGCCTGACCATCGCGGCCGGCCACGCGAAGGTGCTCGGCGCCGAGCTGACCTTCGGCGAAGCACCCGGCGGTGGCGCCTGGCCCGCTTGGTCCTGCCGGCACAACCTGAGACGGAGCCGTAACAGGTTCACGCGCGGACGATCTTTCCGGTGACCTCGCCGAGGCCGAGGCGGGTGCCGATGGCGGTGGCGGCCCAGGCGGTGATGGTGACCTCGTCGCCGTCCTGGAGGAACGTGTGTTCCTTGCCGTCCAGGACGAGCGGCTCGCGGCCGCCCGAGGTCAGCTCGATGAACGAGCCGCGCTGGTCCTTCTCCGGGCCGCTGATCGTGCCGGACGCGAAGAGATCGCCGGTGCGGACCGAGGCGCCGTTCACCGTCAGATGGGCCAGCATCTGGGCGGGCGACCAGTAGATGTCCTTGTACGGCGGCTAGCTCACCAGCTGGCCGTTCCAGTAGACCTCGAAGGTGATGTCGTAGTTCATCAGGTCCGTCGCCGGCGAGGTACGGCAGCACCGGCGGGTTCCTGCGGCGGCAGCGGGACGGCCGCGGCCTCCAGTGCGTCCAGCGACACCACCCACGGCGAGATCGACGTGGCGAACGACTTGCCGAGGAACGGTCCGAGCGGTACGTACTCCCAGGCCTGCAGATCCCGGGCGGACCAGTCGTTCACGAGCACCACGCCGTACACGTGTTCCCGGAAATCCCCAACGGACACAGGCTTCCCGAGCGCGGACGGCGTACCGACGACGTAGCCGAGCTCGACCTCGATGTCGAGCCGCTGCGACGGCCCGTACGTCGGCGCGTCGTCGCGTCGGGGGCCTTGCGCTGACCCGACGGGCGGACGATGTCGGTGCCGCTGGCAACGATCGTGCCGGCGCGGCCGTGGTAGCCGACCGGGAGGTGTTTCCAGTTCGGCAGCAGCGGTTCGGAGTCCGGGCGGAACAGCCGGCCGAGGTTGGTCGCGTGCTGCTCGGAGGCGTAGAAGTCGACGTAGTCCGCGACCTCGAACGGGCAGTTGCATCGTCACCGCGGACTGCGGGATCAGGTGCGGCTCGACGGTGTCCCGGTCGTTCTCGTTGCGGACCAGCTCGAGCAGCCAGCTCGCGGGTCGCGCGCCAGGCCGGCCGGCCGAGGGCGAGGAAGGCGTTCAGCGTCGGCTCGGCGAACAGTTGCGAACCGTCCAGCATCTGCGCCGACGCGACCGGGGCGAGATCGATCACCTGGTCGCCGATCGCGGCACCCACCCGCGGCTCCTCGTCGCCGAGCCGGAACACGCCGAGCGGCAGGTTGTCCGGCCCGAACGGGCGAGTTCGCGGGGATGTCGATCCAGGTCACGAGTGCCTCCAGCAGGCCGAGCGCGGTCAGGTCGTGGCGGGGTTCGTCGATGCTGCACGAGCCGAACGAGGTGAACCACCGGCGGGTGCCGCGGCCTGGTCCTCGGACAGCTCGCGGCGCCCGAGCGGCGAGGGCGTCGCCGTCCCGCGAGTCGTCCAGTACGGCGGCCACCTCGTCCTGCGAGGCGCCGTCGAGGGACGCCCGGGTGGCGAGCAGCACGTTCAGGAACCCGTGATGCTCGAACCCGGTGTCGGTCGCGGTATGCCGGACCGCGTTGTGCAGCCCGGCGGTGCACTTGAAGGCGACCTCGCGGTCCAGGCAGGCGGTGATGAACGCCGCGACCTGGGCCGCCGACGGGAACAGCGACGGCATCGAGCCCGCCGGTCCGCAGCTTGGCGGCGTACCCGGCGTCGGCGACGACGTCGAGCGCACGCTCCCACGCGCCGTCCAGGCCGACCTCGACGAACGCGCTCTCCTCGTCCAGGCAGTCGTCACAGGCGCGGACCACCCGCAGCGCGTTGCGGGACAGGTCGTCCTCGTTCCGTAGCCGGACCTCGATCGCCTTGACGACCTCGATGTCGGTCGGACCGGTCGCCGTACCGGACCGCGGGCTCGATCCCGCCGGCGCCGCCGGTGATCGACGACGGTGACCTCGAGCGGGCCTGGCGCCGGTGCGGGCCGCCTCCGTCGGCGACCTTCATCAGGTCCTCGTCGGTGCAGACGAACGGTCCGACGAGATCGGCGTACGGCCGACTGGCGGTGCGCGCGGTGGGCGGCGACGGCCTCGGCCAGCGGCAGGTCCCCGGGCGGGAACATCGCGGCGTCGTCGACCAGGTGCCGGAACAGGGCAGGGACGGTTGACATGGCCTGGAGCCTAACGGATGCTTTCGGTAAGCGGACGCAAGCGTCCGATAATCGGGCACGCCGGTGAGCAGGCTGGAAGAGGGAGACATGACGTTCTACCGGCAGGTCGGGCAGGTTCCGCCGAAGCGGCACACGCAGTTCCGGAAACCGGACGGCGGGCTCTACTACGAGGAGCTGATGGGCGAGGAGGGGTTCTCGTCCGACTCGTCGCTGCTGTACCACGCCGGCGTACCGTCGGCGATCGTCGACTCGCAGGTGTGGGAACTGCCCGACCTCGCCACGGTCGCGAACCACCCGCTGACGCCGCGGCACCTGAAGCTGCACGACCTCTTCACCGACGCGTCCAAGAGCAACGCCGTGGAGGACCGCCGGCTCGTGCTCGGGCAACGGCGACGTCCGGATCTCGTACGTCGTCGCCGACGCAACCGTCGCCGTACTACCGCAACGCGATCGGCGACGAGTGCGTGTACGTCGAGAAGGGTTCGGCGACCGTCGAGACCGTGTTCGGGGTGCTGAACGCGGCCGAGGGCGACTACGTGATCATCCCGCGGGCGACCACGCATCGCTGGCTGCCCGGGCGCGAGCGGTGTGCACGCCTACTGCATCGAGGCGAACAGCCACATCGCGCCGCCGAAGCGGTACCTGTCCCGCTACGGACAGTTCCTCGAGCACTCGCCGTACTGCGAACGCGACCTGCACGCGGCCGGCCGAGCCGTTCGTTGTCGATGGCAACGATGTCGAGGTGCTGGTGAAACACCGCGGGAGCGGTCCCGAGCGGGATCGTCGGCAGCCGGATGACGTACGCGACGCATCCGTTCGACGTGGTCGGCTGGGACGGCTGCCTGTACCCGTACACGTTCAACGTGAGCGACTTCGAGCCGATCACCGGTCGGATCCACCAGCCGCCACCGGTGCACCAGGTGTTCGAGGGCAACAACTTCGTCGTCTGCAACTTCGTGCCGCGCAAGGTGGACTACCACCCGCTGTCGGTGCCGGTGCCGTACTACCACTCGAACGTCGACTCCGACGAGGTGATGTTCTACTGCGGCGGCGACTACGAGGCGCGCAAGGGGTCGGGGATCGGCCTCGGCTCGATCTCGCTGCACCCCGGCGGCTACGCGCACGGTCCGCAGCCGTCGCGCGATCGAGGCCTCGCTGGGCGCCGAGCGGTTCGAGGAGCTCGCGGTGATGGTCGACACGTTCCGCCCGCTGGAGCTCGGCGAGGGCGGCCGGGCGGTCGACGACGGCGTCTACGCCTGGACCTGGGCCGGCCGCCGTACCTCCTAGGCCCGGGTCGTGTGGGATTCTTGACCGGTGACTGACGACGGGGAGGCTGCGCGGACCTTTGTCGTCGGCATCGATCGGGAGGCGGTGCTGCGGCGGCGGGAGATCGTCGCGAAGGTGCAGCGGCGGGGCGCCTGGGTGACGCTGGTGATCGGTGCCGTGGGCATCGTTGCGGCGTTCTACGCGCTGATCGCCTTCCGGGGCGCGGGGATGTGGCCGTTCGCGTTGTTGTTGATCGTGGCAATGGTGCCGCTGGTGCTCAGTACGGTGCTGGCGCTGCGGCTCCAGGCGGAGCGGCAACGCTGGTACGCCGCCAACGAGCTGCCACCGGTCGCGATGCGGATGTCACCCAAGGCACTCGAGTTGGCGTGCGAAGGAGCGGCGTACCCGGTCGTCCTGCCGTGGTCGACGGTGCGGGGCTTCCGGCAGGAGAAGCTCTTCGGGCAGTACGCCCTCGAACTGGACCTGGCTCCAGGCGTCGGCGCCACCACGGCCGGCGTACGCGGCCTCGACCAGCCGGCGGTCCGGACCGTCGTCAAGCCGAACCCGCTCCTGCAGCCGACCGGCCTGTACCTGGTCAAGGCCCTCGACCAGCCGGTCCACGTCATCGACCAGGCCCTCAAACACTTCTCCGGCGGCACGCGCCGGCGTCAGCCGCTAAGCACGGTCAGCAGCCGGAGCTCGGTAGGTGTAGCCCTGCGCGGTCAGTTTGGTGAGGGCGCTGTCCAGCGCTGCGACGGTCTGGGAGCGGTTGCCGCCGCCGTCGTGCATCAGGATGATCGCGCCCGGCCGGGCGCCGCGCAGGATCGCGCGCTCGATCTTCGCCGTACCCGGCTTGGTCCCAGTCCGCGGTGTCGACGTCCCACAGGACCTGCGCGCTGGTGGTACGACGCCGCGATCGCCGCGACCTGGGCGTTCGTGTCGCCGGTACGGCGGGCGGAAGCACCTCGACTTCACGCCGGAGGCGATCTCCTGTCGTATCTTCGCGTCCGGCAGGTGGGTCAGCGTCGGGTGGTCCCACGTGTGGTTGCCGACGTGGTGACCGGGGCCCGTGTCCAGCGTCGACCAGCTCGGGTGCGCTGCGCCACCTCGCTGCCGAGGACGAAGAACGTCGCCTTGCGCCTTGTGCTTGCGCAGGACCTGCAGCACCTTCGGCGTCCACTCGGGCTGCGGGCCGTCGTCGAAGGTCAGGTAGAGGACCTTGCCGTGCGCCGTCAGGTTCCAGTCGTCCGGGCGTGGCGGGTCGTCGCGGTCGTGTGCGGTCGTGGCGGGCGTGGCGGGCGCCTGCGACGGGTGCTCGGACGGGTGCGGCGAGCTGCTTCGGTGCGGACGGCGTGCCTTGCTTGCGGGTGATCGGCGGACTCAGCGGTCTGTGCGCAGAGTCGGCCCGGATGACGGGCGCGGCGCTGGTGATCGAGTGGTCGGACGGCGGTCATGGCGGCATCTGCGCGAGGGCGGTCACCGCAGAGCAGGGCGGTCGCACTAACGTGCAGGAGCTTCGCCGGGCGGCTTGGTCATGAGCGGACATCCTCGTCGACGGCCGACCAGGGCCAGGCGAACGGTGCATCGGAGGTGCGCGCGCGGCGCTGGCCGCGCGGCTTCCAGGTGGGCCGGGCGTACGCCGGTCGACGGACAGAGATCGGCGACAAGACGGTCCGGCTGACCGTGATGGGCACCACCGACCTGCACGGCAACGTCTTCAACTGGGACTACTTCAAGAACGCCGAGTACGACGACGCCGCGCACAACGACATCGGCCTGGCCAAGATCTCCACCCTGGTCACCGCGGTCCGGCGACCGGATCGCCGCCGACCGGCACGCGCCGCGGCCGCTGCTGCTCGACGCCGGCGACACCATCCAGGGCACTCCGCTGGCGTACTACTTCGCCAGGATCGAGCCGATCACCGGCGGCCACCTGCCACCCGATGGCCGCCGCGATGAACGAGATCGGGTACGACGCCGCCGCGCTCGGCAACCACGAGTTCAACTACGGGCTCGACATCCTGCGCAAGTTCCAGCGGCAGCTGCGGTTCCCGCTGCTCGGGGCCAACGCGCAGGACTGGACCACGGGACTGCCGGTCTTCCCGCCGTACGTGCTGAAGCGGGTGCAGGTGCCGGGCGAGGAGCCGATCACGGTCGGCATCCTCGGCCTGACCAACCCGGGCATCGCGATCTGGGACAAGGCGATCGTCGAGAACAAGATCAAGTTCGGCGGCATCGTCGAGCTGGCCAAGATCTGGGTCCCGCGGGTCCGCACGGCCGGGGCCGACGTGGTGATCGTGTCCGCGCACTCCGGCATGGACCTGTCCTCGTCGTACGGCGACGCCCTGCCGGTCCCGGAGAACGCCTCGGTCCTGATGGCCGAGACGGTGCCGGGCATCGACGCCGTCCTCGTCGGGCACGCGCACCTGGAGATCCCCGAGCGGCTCGTCACGAACAAGACGACCGGCGACCAGGTCGTGCTGAGTCGAGCCGCTGAAGTGGGGCATGCGGCTGTCGCTGATCGACCTGGACCTGCAGAAGGTCCGCGGCCGCTGGAAGGTCGTCGGCCGGCACAGCCAGGTGCTGAACGCCAACACCGTCGAGGCCGACCCGGACGTGGTCACCGGCTGCTGCAGAAGGACCACGACAAGGTCGTCGAGTACGTCAACTCGCAAGATCGGCACCTGCACGGAGGCGATGTCCGCCGCGACCGCGCCGTGGGAGGACACCGCCGCGCTGGACTTCGTCAACTTCGTCCAGGCCGACGCGGTCGTCGAAGGCCCTCGCCGGTACGCCGCAGGCCTCGCTGCCGGTGCTCGCGATCGCGGCGCCGTTCAACCGGCGCGGCGGCGATCCCGGCCGGTGATGTCTCGCGTGCGCGATGTGGCCGGGCTCTACATCTTCGACAACACGCTGCTCGCGGTGACGATGACAGGTGCGCAGGTCAAGGACTACCTGGAGTTCTCCGCGCAGTACTTCCAGCAGGTCACCGGCACCGGGCCGTTCCCGTCCGGACCAGGTCACCAACGCGCCGACCCCGACCGCGCCGACCGGTACGCCGGACTACAACTACGACATCATCGGCGGCCTGACGAAGCCGCTTGCCTACAAGATCGACATCGCCGAAGGCGGTCGGATTCGCGGATCACCGATCTCGACGTACGACGGTGCCGCGGTGGCCGCGGACCAGCAGTTCGTGGTCGCCGTGAACAACTATCGCCAGTCCGGCGGCGGCAACTTCCCGCACGTCAAGACGGCGCCGGTCGTCTACAACCGCCAGGTCGAGATCCGCCAGCTGATGATCGACTACGTCACCGCCACCGGCGACGGTCGACCCGGCCGCCTTCCACACCAGCGACTGGTCCCTGGTCTCGAACGGCATCCCGATCACAGTCACCGGCTGAACCTGTAAGACCTCCAGGTGTCAGCCAACCGCTGACCGATGGTCAAGACTCACGCCGGCGGCGCGGAGGTCGGTGAGGGCCTGCTCCGTGCTGCCCGGCGCGACACCAGCGGTCAGCGCGGTGAGGACCGTCGTACCGAAGCCTTCCTGGAGGGCGTCGAGAGCGGTCGCGCGGACGCAGTAGTCGGTGGCGATACCGCACACGTCGACGTCGGTGACGCCCTTCTCCCGCAGCCAGTCGGCGAGACCGCGGCCGTCGTCGTGGGACTTGCCCTCGAAGCCCGAGTAGGCGGCCGCGTACTCGCCCTTGTCGAAGATCGCGTCGAACGGCTGGGGGTCGAGGTTCGGGTGGAAGCTGACGCCGTCGGTGCCGGCCACGCAGTGCCGCGGCCAGGAGTCCACGTAGTCGGGGTCGTCGGAGAAGTGGTCACCCGGGTCGATGTGGTGGTCCCGGGTGGCCACGACGTACGCGTACTGCCGGTCCGCCGGGTCCGCCTCGTGCCACTTGTGCAGCAGCTCGCCGATCCGGAACGCGACATCCGCGCCACCGCTGACGGCCAGGCTTCCGCCCTCGCAGAAGTCGTTCTGCACATCAACCACGATCAGTGCCCGGGCCATCGCGACGCTCCTTCTCCAGGGTGTCCTGAGGCCAACGGTACAAGCGTTTCCGCCGCCAGACCGCGATTGCGGACGCCCGGTCGGGTCATCCGGCGAGTCAGCTGGCCTCCGGTCACTCGCAGGATCTCGCCCTGGATCGCGGTCGTCCGCGGTGAGGTGAGGAAAACGATCGCGTCGGCCAGGTCGGTGGTGTCCGGCAGCTTGCGCGCGCTGAACCCGGCCGCGATCTGCGTCGAGCGCCGGCCGGGGATGACCCGGTGCTCGCCGTTCTCCAAGGTGATGCCGGGCATCACGATGTTGACCAGTACGCCGTCCTTGCCGAGATCGTGCTGGAGCGCGCGCGACGAATCCGTGCAGTCCGGCCTTCGCCGCGCCGTACGGCCAGGAGCCGGGCAGCGGACGCTCGGCCAGATCCGTCGACAGCAGCACCAGGCGGCCGTGCTGCGACCGCCGCAGCGCCGGCGCCACCTGCTGCACGAGGTGGAAGTTGCCCTCGAGATTGGCCCGCAGGATCGGGATCCACCACTCCGGCTTGGCGTCCTCGATCGTTCTCCGGCCGGTCGTCGAACCCCAGGTTGCCCCAGTTGACGGCGTTCCCCACCACCGCGTCGAGCCCACCCCACCGCTCGACCGTCGACGCGACCGCGGCCTGCGATCGTCTCCGGCTCGTTCAGATCCATCGGTACGACGTACGCCGTACCGCCGGCCGCCTCGATCTCCTCCGCGACCGCCTCGGCCGCGTCCTTACGGGAGTTGTAGGTGATCGCGACCCGCGCTCCTTCACGCGCGTACGCGACCGCGGTGGCCCGCCCGATCCCCGACGATCCGCCGGTCACCAGCACCGCCGCGTCCTTCAGTCCCAGGTCCATGAACCGCTCCTCAGGTAATAGTTAGTCGGCTAAGCAGAAAACTTAGCCGCCTAACTAAAACCGGTCAACCCTGTCGTGCAACGGGTGCGGCGATCGGTCGCCATGAGCCGACAGTTATCGTGTGCTGGCACAGAGTCACGAAGACGGGGCGCTCATGAAGAAGGCAGTTCTGGCAGTTGTCACCGCTGTGGCCGTGGTCGCCGCGGCGCTGGTCCCGTCCGGCCGGCCGGTGGTGGCGGCGACCGGCAGTCGGACTCCGTCGGGCTTTGCGTCGGCCCTGTCCGCGGTCAAGCAGTTGACGTGGCAGACCAACGCCAGCGTGAACGCGCTCGCGGTCGCCGGCGACACGGTGTTCGCCGGCGGACTGTTCACCCGGATCCGGCCGCCGGGCAAGCCGGTGGGCGAGGGGGACGCGGCCCGGAAGTACCTGGCCGCGTTCAACCGGACCACGGGTGCGCCGACTCGGTTCGCGCCGAACGTCAACGGCCCGGTCTGGAGCATCGCCACCTCGCCTGATGGCAAGTGGGTCGTGATCGGCGGTGACTTCACGGCCGTGAACGGTCAGCCCCGCCAGCACATCGCGCTGTTCAGCGTTGCCACCGGCAACCTTGTGACCGGCTGGGACCCGGCGGTCAACTACCGGGTCGCGGCCCTGGCGATCTTCGGCAACACCGTCTACCTGGGCGGTTCGTTCGGCCGGGTGGACAAGGTCACCCGCAACCGCGTCGCCGCGGTGACCCTGAGCACCGGCGTACTCCTGCCGTGGAATCCGGATGCCGACGACGACGTGCACGCGATCGACCTGTCCGTCGACGGTACGCGCGTCTTCGTCGGCGGCGGCTTCACGACGCTGCAGGGCGAGGATCACCACGCGCTCGCGATGCTGAACGCCACAACCGGTGCCGCGTTCTCGATGCCGGCCGCCGCGGCCATCCCGGCGGAGACGGAGGACTGCGACAGCCGGGTCAAGGACATCGAGACCCAGGGCAACAAGGTCTACGTGGCCAACGCCGGCAGTGGCATCGGTTGCTACGACGGCATACTCGCCGCCGACGCGACCACCGGCAAGTTGCTCTGGCAGAACCACTGCCTCGGCGCGACCGAGGCGATCAAGGCGCTCGGCAACTGGCTCTACAAGGGTTCGCACGCCCACGACTGCAGCGAGGACGGCGGCTTCGACGACAAGACCGGCATGCATCATCTGCTGGTGTTGAGCACGGCCAACGGCAAGCTGGGTCCCTGGTTCCCGAACACCGACGCGGGTGGAGAGACCCTGGTTGGACCGCTGGCCTTCGCGTCCGGCGGCAACGACCTCTGGGCGGGCGGTGACTTCACCGAGGTCAACGGCGTACTCCAGCAGGGCCTCACCCGGTTCACGAATGCTCCGGGCGGTGCCTTGCCGGCCGCACCGGGTGCGCCGAAGGTCTCCAGCAGCCGCACCAACAAGGTGACCGTCAGCTTCTCCACGGTGGTCGACCTGGACAACACCGCGTTGACCTACATGTTGTTCCGGGGCAAGACCAGGATCGGGACCTGGTCACGCTACTCATACCCCTGGGCGGCGCCGACCATCACGACCTTCACCGACAGCGGCCTGAGCAGTGGTCAGGCCCTGAGCTACCACGTCGAGGTGACCGACGGCCGCAACCTCCGCAGGGGCGCGGCGGCCGCAGTCACGGTCCGCTGACTCGACCGCCACCGGGACAATCGCCACCGCCGGCCTGTTCCTCTCCCCACTCTGCCTGAGCTTCTCTCGACTGGTTCGCCTGGGTCGCACCCTGACACGACGAATCGGAGCTTGGTTAGGCCGAGGAGCGTCAGGGCGCAGTGTGATCCTTCTCCGCACTAATGCTCGTGGGGCGGACGTATCGGGAACGCTTGGTCAAGCACCCTCATGGTTTCGTCGATGGCAGCTGTCAGAGATTCTGGGGAGGGTGTCAAGCCGCTGATGATGTGGTCGAGCTCTCGAAGTCCGGCTTGATCCAGCAACGTCTTCTCGTTCGTAACCCAGCTGCGTCGGGCGGCCATGATCGCGTGGGCTGCCTGACAGCCGGCGGTGGCTATCGCCCCGGCGGACTCGGTGAGGTGCCCGTGTTCGGCATGGGCGGTTCGGGCGTAGGCGAGAGTGTGTCGGGCGTCGCCCCACCAGCGTTCCGATGCCCGCCGCTGCAGGGCTTCGGGGTACTCGGGCTGCGGGATGGTGCCGTGGAGGACCTGGTTGATGGCCAGTTCCGCAACGACGATGTAGCTCGGTATGCCTGCCAGGTGGAACAGCAGCCTCTCGATCGAGAAGCGGCCCTCGCGAGCTTCTGCGAGCTGGTGTTCAACATCGTCCAGGTCGCGATAGTGCACGTCGATGTGCCGGTCGTCGGCTTGCAGCCAGGCGCCGCCGTTGAAGACTCCGCCGCCCCAGCCGCCGATGTCGGAGACTTCTCCCGGCCATCCAAGCGCTCGCACGTCGTGTGGAGAGAACGCTCCGCGGTAGTAGACCGCGAAGTCCCAGTCGCTGTTGGGTCCGTGTGTTCCAGTCGCGCGCGAACCTCCCAGAGCAACGGCATGGACGTGCGGCAGCGTTGCGAGTCGCTCTGTGACATGGGCGAGGAAGGCTTTGTCGTCACGTACCTGCATGACCGGAGCCTAGGCGTGCTGCTCATCAGCAGCAGTCGTATTTCGACGCTGAGGTGGCCGAGCGGCACGGCGCCGACGAACCCAGGGGCCGCCACCACAGGGAGCACCAGGCAGTGCAGTCACAGAGCCCTAGTACGGCGGTGGGTCATCCACTTGTCTGGCTTCCAGTGGTGTGATCTTTGGCGGAGGGGTCGAGGCCGGGATTGGGGTTCGTTGTGTGATCGGGCCGCGAGCGGGCGGGACCGTGGTGTAGCGATGGCCTGTTGGTGCGGTCAAGGTGACCGAGCCGTCCGGGTGGTCGGTGGCAGACCAGCCCCAGGCCGGGGTGTCCTTGATGACGTGGTGGTACTCGCAGTACGGGACGAGTCCGGCCAGGTTGGTCTGGCCTGAGTCGACGAACGGGGTGACGTGGTCACGGTCGCATTCACGCGCGGCGCGGTTGCATCCGGGCCAGCCGCAGACCGGGTGTCGAGCGAGCAGGGTCTCGCTGACCAGCGCGCCGGGGTCATGACGGATGGTGGACGCTTCCAGCACCGCTCCGTTGGCGGGGTCGGTGAGGAGTCTTCGCCAGGTGCCGTCGGCAGCGATCCGTCGCGCCATCTCGGCCGGTATCGGACCGTATCCGGCCAGTTCGCAGGGATCGTCATCCAATCCGAGCAGGGTGTTGGCCGGGATCAGTACTTCGATGTGCGGGCGACGCCGGTGTTGATCGGGGAGTCTGCGGCCGAGCCAATCGAGCCCGTTGCGCAGCATCTGTTCGAACACGTCGGCCACGACGTCCGCGCGCCGCTGTTCCGCGGTTCGCTCATCTCGCGCACGATCGTCCGAGGCCTTCCCGGCAGGTGCATCGGAAGTTGGTGTGGTGGTGGGTGCCGAGGCGGACTTGGGCGTCGGACCAGCTGCGCGTGAGGTTGTCGATCCGGGAGTAGCGGGATCGCCGGTGGGACCAGGGTGCTCGCCGTCAGAGGCAGTGTGGTCGCCGGCGGAGGTGGGGCGCTCGGTGGTGGGGGTCCCGCGTTTGGCGAGGTCAGCCATTGCTTGGACGACGACCCACATCTGCTGGATCTTGTCTGCGGTGTGGACGACCCAGAGGCCGGCCATCCCGTCGGAGAGCGGGACGATCTTGCAGGTGCGTTCCCGGGCTGCGTCGCGATGCTGGTCGGCTTCGGCTTTGGCGGCATGTTTGGCGACCTGAGTACGCAGTGACCGAGCCAGGTTCGCGTGGGTCTGCGAGGGGGCGCGCCGCAATACGTGCGCCTCGACTGCCTTTGCGGCTGCGTCGGGAAGGCAGCGAGTGGCTTCGGAGATTGCCAACGCCTTCGACCAGGACAGGGCGCCGCAGCGCAGGGCGGTGTGGGTCGCGGCCAGCGGACCAGTCAGGTGCAGCGCGGTCTGGATATGCCGTACGGAAGTGTTCGTGGACAGGTGCAGGGCAGCGCCGACCTCGGCGGCCCATGAGCGTTCGGGATCGACCGGGCGGCCCCGGACGTCGACCTCGCTGGGGCGTGGGAGCTCGGCGGCTTGGGCCTTGCGCTGGCGGTAGAACGACGCCATCGCGGCGGCCTTGATCGACTCCGCCCACGCCGACATGCGGGAGGCGGCCTTCATCAACTCGATCAGCGCGATCGGCGACTCGCATTGCGGGCGGACCGGCTCAAGTCCGGCGGCCAATGCGGCCCCCGGCGGTAGGAACACCCAGTCGGGTGCCTGGCGGCGCAGCATTGCTCGCTCGTTCTCGTCCTGGTCGATACCTGCCCAGAGCTCCCACTCCAGCGCGTCGACCTGAGACATCGGCGGCAGGTCGTCGTACAGGTCCTCCTCGCTGAGCAGCGCCGGGGCAGCCGGGTCGTCGGGATCGCAGAGGTCACCAGGCGGGGCCAGCAGGCCGGCAGCTTCCAAGTCCATCCACTCCGCGGCCAACTCGGCGTTGAAGCGCGCGGTCAGTTCGGCGGGGATCTCTGCGGCGTTCACCGATAGTGATGTGGCGCTTCGGGTGCCCGCTCGCGTCGCGGTGTCGTTCATTGACCGCAGGGACGCGGAACGCGTGCCGACGTCTCCGGTGGGCTCTTGCTCACCGGAAGCCAGCTCGGTCACAACAGTTGCGGTCATCTGCCTATATTAGAACAATTGTTCGAGTGCTGCAAACCCGACCAAACCCAACGGAGTCGGTTGCTTTCAGCAACAGGTAGTGCTGCCCGCACCACCTGCTGGTATGGCTACGGCCTAGACGTCGTCACGATCGCGCCGTTGCGTCGCCCGACGGACCACGCTCTCGAATGAGGTGGTGTCCAGAGCCCTGTCGGAGCAGCTAGCAGTGCGGTGTGTGATCGAGGATGTCGGTGGGGAGAGTGCGCCTCAGCCGCCAGATGTACGGCGGCACTAGGTCGAGCCCCGCCTGGCGGTTGTCGTGCAGACGAGATCCTCGGCCGTGCAGACCTGCTTGGCCCGCGGCGCCAGCACAGCGAGCAGCGCCTGCAGGCGCTGTGGTCCGGCCGCGATCGTGTGCCATGCCACCTAATGCGCAGCGGCCCCAACAACTCGATCCGTGGCGGCCGCTTCACCCGGCGCAGTCTGCCTCGCCACGACCCAGCAATCGATGGCTCATCGGGTGGGCTGATAATGGGTAGCAGATGAAACCACAGGTGAGATCCGCGTGACGGGGCCGGAGCACCTGGCCATCGTCGCCGCCGGGCTGGGCGCGGGGATGCTGACGTCGACGGTCGGTGTCGCGTCGTTGATCAGTTTTCCGGCTCTGATTGCGCTCGGGATTCCGCCGGTGGTTGCCAACGCCTCGAACACGATCGGACTGCTCCCGGGGGCGCTGAGCGGCTCGTTCGGGTATCGCCGGGAGCTGCGCGAGGTCGCTCGGCCGACCACGATCGCGGTCGTCTTGACGTGTGCGATCGGCGCGATCGGTGGTGCCGCGTTGCTGCTGGCGCTGCCGGCGGAGGTGTTCGCGGCGGCGGCGCCGTGGCTGATTCTGTTCACCTGTCTGATCGTCGGCGTGCAGCCGTGGATCTCCCGTTGGCTGCGGTCCCGGCATGAGCACCCGCAGGGAACGCGGACGACGATGACGCCGGCGACGACCTTCTTCTCCGCGCTGACCGGGGTGTACGGCGGCTACTTCGGCGCCGGCGCAGGCGTGATGATGATGGCGGTACTCGGCCTCGGGCTCGACCTGGAGCTCCGGATCGTGAACGCGCTCAAGACCCTCGCGCTGCTGGCCGCGAACCTGGTCGCCAGCGTGATCTTCGTGTTCATCGCGGACCTCGACGTGACCGCGATCGCCTTGCTGGCCATCGGGTCCGTCGTCGGCGGGTACGCCGGATCGCACATCGGCCGCCGTCTACCGAGCGGACTGCTCCGCGCCCTGATCGTGGTCGCCGGCGTGGTCGCCGCCGTCCTGATGCTCCGCTAAAGGTGCTGCAGGATCACGCCGACCGCGATCAGCAGGCAGATGCCGCCGTTCAGGTACTTGTGGCTGAACAGGATCGCGACGAACTCGCGGATGGTTGCCGTCGGCCAGTAGTACGCCGCGGTCGGGGAGCCGACCACCTGGCCGTTGACCTTCGCCTTCCGCGCGGTCAGTGCCGCCCGGAACGCGTGGAAGTTGTTCGTCACGATCAGGCAGCGGTAGTTCGGGCGCAGGCCGACCATCAGCTCGCGGCTCAAGGTCAGGTTCTCCAACGTGCTCGTCGACCTGTCCTCGCGCACGATCCGGTCCTCGGGCACGCCGCGTTCGACGAGGTACGACGCCATCGCGTGCGACTCGGGGATGTCCTCGTCGGGGCCCTGGCCGCCGGACGTGATCAGCAGCGGCGAGCGCCCTTTGCGGACGGCTCGGTCGTACACCTGCTTCGCGCGATCCAGCCTGCTGGCCAGCAGCGGTGGGACCCGCGAGCCGCGCAGGCCGGCGCCGAGGACGATGACGAAGTCGACCTTCCGGGACGAGCGGACCCGGCTGTAGACGAAGGCGTAGGCGAGGAAGCAGACGAACAGGAACGAGATGTAGGCCAGTACGCCGACCAGGATCGACCGCACCGCGTCGAGCGGCTCCCAGCCGATCTTCTGCACCGCCACGCTGAAGATGACGAACCCGATGATCCCGAGCCCCGCGAGCAGCGAGAGCAGGTTGGCCGGGCGCCGCCCCTCCCGGCGCAGCATCGTGACCCCGTTGATCACCAGGAACACCGCGAGTACGGCGATCGCCACCGGGATCGCGACCAGGATCGCCACCACCAGCAGCCGGGCCGCGGTCGCGTTGACCGACTCGAGCGCGAAGATCACCCCGAGCCCGGCGAACATCAGCGTGAGGACCAGGAAGACCCCGTTCTTGAACAACCGCCGGTCCCGCAGAAAGCTGATCGCAAAGATGAGGAACCAGAAGCCGGCGATGGCGAACGAGATGAGCATCGGGCGACATCAAAGCATGGCCAACGGCCGCGGTGAGGGAGGCCAGGCCAACAAACACCCACGGGGTGTGCGAGGCTCGGGTAGCGATGGGTCGGGTGGCGAGTGGAGGCGGATGCCGTGAGCGGTCAGTTGACGAACTGGGCGGGGAACGTCAGCTTTGCGAGCGAGCTCCAGCGACCGAAGTCGGTCGCGGAGCTGCAGGAGCTCGTGGGGTCGGCGGAGAAGGCTCGGGTGCTGGGGACCGGGCACTCGTTCAACCGGATTGCGGACAGCACCGGTGTGCTGCTCAGTGTGCAGGGGCTGCCGGAGGTGATCGAAGTCGGCGAGCGCGGGGTGACGGTCTCGGCCGGTCTGCGGTACGGCGAGCTTACGGCGGCACTGGAAGCCCAGGGGCTCGCACTGCACAACCTCGGTTCGCTGCCGCACATCTCGGTGGCCGGTGCGTGCTCGACCGGGACGCACGGGTCCGGCGACACCAACGGGCCCCTCGCGGATGCGGTCAACGCGATCACCTTCGTGGACGCGACCGGTGAGCTGGTCACGCTGACCCGCGACGACGAGGACTTCGCCGGCGCGGTGATCTCGCTCGGGGCGCTCGGTGTGACTGTCAGCCTGACCCTCGACGTCCAACCGTCGTACCAGATCAGCCAGGTGGTGTACGACGGGCTGCCGGTGGAGCGGCTGGGGACGGACTTCGACAAGGTGATGGGGAGCGCCTACAGCGTCAGCGCGTTCACCGACTGGGTCGACCCGGACGTGATGGTCTGGCGCAAGCAGCGCGGCCATCAGCCGATCGAGACCACCTGGCTCGGCGCGAAGGTTGCCGACGGCCCCCGTCACCCGATCAAGGCGATGCCGGCCGACTACGCCACCCAGCAGGGCGGCATCCCAGGCCCGTGGAACGAACGCCTCCCGCACTTCCGCCTGGAGTTCACCCCGAGCAACGGCGACGAACTGCAGTCCGAGTACTTCGTCCCCCGCGAGCGGGCCGCGGAGGCCTTCGACGTACTGCGGGCCCTAGGCAACCAGTTCGCACCGCTCATCCTGGTCTCCGAGGTACGGACGATCGCCGCCGACAACCTGTGGCTGAGCCCGAGTCAGGGCCGCGACACCGTCGCCCTGCACTTCACCTGGATCCAGGACGAGGCCGCCGTACGTCCGGTCGTCGCAACCATCGAGGAGGCGCTCGCCCCGCTCGACGTCCGGCCGCACTGGGGCAAGGTCTTCGCCGCCGACGCCGCGACCCTGCGGCAGCGCTACCCGAAGGTGCCCGAGTTCATCGCGCTGGCCGCGAAGTACGACCCGGCCGGCAAGTTCCGCAACCCCTACCTGGACACGTACCTGCCTAGCTGAGGTCCACCAGCGACAGTGGCAGATCGTCGATCGGGTACGACGCGAACGGCGCGCGGAGCAACGTGCCGCTGACGTGGCGGGCGCTGTTGCTGAGCACGACCCGGCCCTGATCGTTGACGATGGCAACGGTACGGCGGGTGGCCCGGAGACACGGCAGTACGGCCTTCTCGAAGGTGAACACCCGGACATCCGCCCCGGCCACGCCGACGAACCGTTCCCCGGCCAGCACCGGGACGGTGAAGGTCAGCGTGTAGTCGTCGGTGCAGAGGTAGTCGACGTACGGCCCGGTGATGTGGCGACGCCCGGTCGTCCGGGGTACGTCGTACCAGGGCAGCGAACCGTAGTCGTAGAAGTTCTCGCCGCGGGGATCGGTGTCGACCAGGAGGCGCTCGGCCGACCCGTTGCTGAGCATGAACCACTCGAGCCACCAGCGGGAGTCCGCCAGTACATCTACGGCGGCCACGAACCCGGCGCCCTGGATCCGGCCGTCTGGATCGGTCAGCGCGGGATGGACGAGGGTGGCGACACCGGTCAGGTCGCCGCGGCGCACCTCGGCCCGGTCGGCGAACACCGCGCCGACCTCGCTCGCGACCCGGTCCGCCAGCCCGAACGCCTCCCCGACCACCGAGTCGACCAGCTCGAGAACGGCTTCAAGACCTGCATCAAGCGTCAGCGCGGCCGTGCCTTCAGATGAGCTCATCAGTCCTCCAAGGCCAGTCTGAGATCGATCAGACGGGCCGTCGAGTCGGCGACCCGTTCCTCGGCGGCGGCTCGGGCCGCGTCGCCGTCGGTGCGGCCGATCGCCGCGACCACATCGCGGCAGCTCTGCACCGTCAGTCGGTGGCTCTCGTCGTCGCCGAAGGCGAGCCAGAGCAACGTGCCCACCTCGGCCTGCAGGCTCACCTCGGCCCGGTAGAGCCGGGTGGACTGCGCGGTCGCGGCCACCTCGATGTGGAACTGGGCATCTGCCCGGCGGCGTCCGCCCAGGCCCTGGGCGCTCTCCAGACTGTCGCAGACCGCGACGAGCCGTTGGACGTCGTCCGGCGTTGCCCGCTCGGCCGCGAGCCTGGCCGCCGTACCCGCGATGGCGGAGTAGTGATCGCCGAGGTCGCGCAGTTGCGCGAGGCTCAGCTCCTCCAGCCGGTCCCGGACGATCGCTGTGGACATCTCTTCCTGCGCGCTGACGAAGCTGCCACCGCCGCGACCGCGCCGGGTGTGGATCAGGCCGCGCAGCCGCAACGACGACAGCGCCTCCCGGATCGTGGTGGTGCTCACGCCGAAGATGCCGGCCAGGTCGGCCTCGCCGGGCAGTTGCTCGGAGTCCGGGATCAGGCCGAGCGCGATCGCGTCGGTGAGCCGGCGCGCCACCAGTTCCGACCGGCTCAGCGTCTCCAGCGGTGCGAACACCGCCGCTGCGCCACTGCCGTAGAACCGCAGCGCCATCCCGCCCACCCTCCCAAGCCGCCGGACACAACTCCGGCAACATTCTTGCCGATCCCTTGAACTTTAACATCTGTTTTCATATGTTTACGGCCACACAGCGTGCAGCTCCGACCCCGGGAGTCCCTGATGCGAACAGTGCGAAATCTCATCGACGGAACACCGCGGGACGCGCTCAGCGGCGCCACCAGCGAGCTGATCGATCCGGCCACCGGCAAGGTCTTCGGTACGGCGCCGCTGTCCGGCGCGGACGATGTCGACGCGGCGTACCAGGCAGCGGCCGCCGCCGCGCCCGGTTGGGGTGGTGCGACTCCGTCCGAACGGCAGCGCGCATTGCTCCGGTTCGCCGACCTGGTCGAGGCCCGGGCCGACGATCTCGTCGCCGCCGAGTCGCAGAACACCGGCAAACCGCTGGAGCTGACCCGCACCGAGGAACTCGTGGTCATGGTCGACCAGATGCGCTTCTTCGCCGGCGCCGCCCGGTTGCTGGAGGGCAAGTCGGCCGGCGAGTACATGGCCGGCCACACGTCCTGGATCCGTCGCGAACCGATCGGGGTCGTCGGCCAGATCACGCCGTGGAACTACCCGATGATGATGGCCGTCTGGAAGTTCGGTCCGGCCCTTGCCGCCGGCAACACGCTCGTACTGAAGCCGGCCGAGACGACGCCGGTGACCACGGCGATGCTCGCGGAGATCGCGGCCGAGGTGCTGCCGCCCGGCGTCTTCAACGTCGTCTGTGGCGACCGTGCGACCGGGCAGGCCGTGGTCGCGCACCCGGTGCCTGGTCTGGTCAGCATCACCGGTTCGACCCGCGCCGGCTCCGAGGTCGCGAGTACGGCGGCTCTCGACCTGAAGCGCACGCACCTCGAACTGGGCGGCAAGGCGCCGGCCGTCGTCTTCGCCGACGCCGACCTCGCCGCGGCGGCGGAAGCGATCGGAGTCGGCGGCTACTTCAACGCCGGCCAGGACTGTACGGCGGCCTGCCGGGTGCTCGTCGACGCAGGAGTCCACGACGAGTTCGTGCAGACCCTGGTCGACTGGGCTCGCGCCAATGCGAAACCGGGACTCGCCGACGACACCGATGCGCTCTTCGGTCCGTTGAACAGCAGCCTGCAACTGGATCGAGTCCGCGGCTTCCTCGCCCGCATGCCCGAGCACGGGTCGCTCGCGCTCGGCGGCGAACGACTGGGCGGAGCGCTTGCCGACGGCTACTTCCTCGAAGCGACCGTCGTCACCGGCCTGCGGCAGGACGACGAGATGATCCAGGACGAGGTGTTCGGGCCGGTCATCACCGTGCAGTCGTTCACCGACGAGGACGAGGCGCTGCGGCTGGCCAACGGCGTACAGTACGGCCTCGCGTCGAGCGTCTTCACCGCCGACCACTCCCGGGCGCTGCGGATGTCCAAGGCGCTCGACTTCGGCTGCGTCTGGATCAACACGCATATCCCGCTGGTGGCCGAGATGCCGCACGGCGGCTTCAAGCACTCCGGCCACGGCAAGGACCTGTCGCTGTACGGCGTCGAGGACTACACGCGGGTCAAGCACGTGATGTCGGCGGTCGGATGAAGACCTTGGACGAGCAGGTTGAGACCGTGACGACGGACGTCGCGGCGGTCAGCCTGCGCGGGCTGCGGAAGACGTTCGGCGACGTCACCGCGGTGGACGGCATCGATCTCGACCTGGCCGAGGGCGAGTTCTTCTCGATGCTCGGTCCGTCCGGCTCCGGCAAGACCACGGTGCTGCGGATGATCGCGGGCTTCGAGGTGCCCACGGCCGGCCGGATCCTGCTCGGCGGCGTCGACGTCACCGATCAGGCGCCGTACGCGCGGGATGTGAACACGGTCTTCCAGGACTACGCGCTGTTCCCGCACATGAGTGTGCAGCAGAACGTCGAGTACGGGCTGCGGGTGAAGGGAGTCGACCGGCGATCTCGCCGTGCCAGGGCCGTCGAAGCGTTGGAGACGGTCCGATTGGAGGGGTACGGCGAGCGCCGGCCGAGCCAGCTGTCCGGTGGCCAGCGGCAACGAGTGGCGTTGGCCCGGGCGCTGGTGAACCGGCCGAAGGTGCTGCTGCTGGACGAACCGCTCGGCGCGCTCGACCTGAAGCTCCGGCGGGAGATGCAGCTCGAGCTGAAGGCGCTGCAGCGCGATGTCGGCATCACCTTCGTCTTCGTCACCCACGACCAGGAAGAGGCGCTGACGATGAGCGACCGGATCGCCGTATTCAACGGCGGCCGGATCGAGCAGCTGGCCGCGCCGGCCGAGCTGTACGAGCATCCGGCGAGCGCGTTCGTCGCCGGCTTCGTCGGGACCTCGAACCTGCTCGAGGGCGAGATCGCGGCGACCATCCTGGGGACGTCCGGGCTGTTCACCGTCCGCCCCGAGAAGATCCAGCTGCAGCCCCGCGACGCCGCCGCCGAACCGGGGACCTGTACGGCGACCGGAGTCGTCCGCGAGGTGGTGTACCTGGGCTCGGCCACCCAGTCTGTGGTCGACCTGGACGCCGGTGGCTCACTCATCGTCCTGCAGCAGAACCAGCAGGGATCCGTGCAGGACAAGCTCGAACTTCGGGGTGCCCAGGTCCGGCTCACCTGGCACCGCGAACACACCGTCGCGATCGGCGGTCCGGCCTAGCAACAATCTCCGCCCCGAACCCAAGGAGCTTTCGATGAAGAAACTCAGCGTGGCGGCGAGCCTGGCAGTGCTCGCGCTGCTTGCGGCGGCGTGCGGCACGTCCGGCGGCAGTTCCGACGACAACGCCGCGGAAAGCAGCGGCGGGTTCAGCGCACCGGACCTGCCCAAGCTGGACGCGCTCGGGACCGGGGAGGGCAAGCTCAGTGTGCTGGCCTGGCCCGGGTACGCCGAGGACGGCTCGAACGACCCGAAGGTCGACTGGGTCACGCCGTTCGAGAAGCAGACCGGCTGCCAGGTGACGGTGAAGACCTTCGGTACGTCGGACGAGGCCGTCAGCCTGATGAAGACCGGGCAGTACGACGTGGTGTCGGCCTCCGGCGACGCGTCGTTGCGGCTGATCGCGGGCGGACAGGTGGAGCCCGTGAACACCGACCTGATCCCGAACTATGCCGACATCTACCCGTTCCTGAAGAACCGCTCGTGGAACTCGGTGAAGGACCAGATGTACGGCGTACCGCACGGGTACGGCGCGAACCTGCTGATGTGGCGGACCGACAAGGTGAAGCCGGCCCCGACGTCGTGGAGCGTGGTGTTCGACGCCAACTCGCCGTACAAGGGGACGGTGACGGCGTACGACTCGCCGATCTACATCGCCGACGCCGCGATGTACCTGATGGCGACGAAGCCGGATCTGGGCATCAAGAACCCGTACGCCCTGGACGAGAAGCAGTTCACCGCCGCGGTGGACCTGCTCAAGACGCAGAAGACGCTGGTGTCGGAGTACTGGTCGGACTACCTGAAGGAGGTGCAGGCGTTCACCAGCGGCAACTCGGTGGTCGGTACCACCTGGCAGGTGATCGCGAACGTCGCCACCGGTGAGAAGGTGCCGGTGCAGGTGACCGTGCCGACCGAGGGTGTGACCGGATGGTCGGACACCTGGATGGTCAGCGCCACCTCGAAGAACAAGAACTGCGCGTACATGTGGATGAACCACATCATCAGCCCGGAGGCGAACGCAGCGGTGGCCGAGTACTTCGGTGAGTCGCCGGCCAACGCGAAGGCGTGCGACGAGACCACCGACAAGAACCACTGCACGACATTCCACGCAGGCGACCAGGCGTACTCCGAAAAGATCTGGTACTGGACCACGCCGATCGAGCAATGCCTGGACGGGCGGACCGACGTGAAGTGCACCGACTACACCCGGTGGACCCAGGCCTGGACACAGATCAAGGGATGAGCACGCTGCATCGACACCCGAGGGCTCGGCTGGGGTTGCTGCTCGGGCCGCCGATGCTGTGGCTCGGGGTTGCGTACCTGGGGGCGTTGGCGGCGTTGTTCGTCACCGCCCTCTGGACGCAGAACGGCTTCACCGGTGAGATCGAGCGGGTCTGGACGCTGGACAGCTTCCGGACCCTGTTCACCGTCGACGTGTATCGGACCATCGCCCTGCGCACGATCGGGGTCGCCTTGTCGGTGACCGTGATCGACGCGGTGGTGGCGTTCCCGATCGCGCTCTACATGTCGAAGGTGGCCGGGCCGGGCTTGCGCCGGTTCCTGCTGGTGGCGGTGCTGATGCCGTTGTGGGCCAGCTATCTGGTCAAGGCGTACGCGTGGCGCGGGATGTTCTCCGAGGGCGGGCTGGTGTCGTCGGCGTTCGAGGCGGTCGGGCTGAAGTCGCCCGGCTACGGCCTCGCGGCGACCGTCGTGACGCTGGCGTACCTGTGGTTGCCGTTCATGATCCTGCCGCTCTACGCCGGCCTCGAACGGCTACCGAACTCGCTGTTGGAGGCATCCGCCGATCTGGGCGGACGGACCGCGCAGACGATGCGGCGGGTGATCCTGCCGATGATCGTCCCGGCCCTGGTGGCCGGCTCGATCTTCACGTTCAGCCTGTCGCTCGGCGACTACATCGCCGTCCGGATCGTCGGCGGTACCAACCAGTTGCTGGGCAACGTGGTGTACGACAACGTGGGTGCCGCCAACAACCTGCCGTTCGCCGCCGCGGTCGCCACGATCCCGGTCGTCGTGATGCTCGGGTACCTGGCGGCGGTACGGCGTACCGGAGCGATGGAGAGCCTGTGATGACGATCTCCCGACCGACCCGGATCGTGCTGCGGGTCCTGACCGTGCTGATTCTCGGCTTCATCTATGTACCGCTCCTGCTGGTTCTGGTGAACTCGTTCAATGTGAACAAGACGTTCGCCTGGCCGCCGAAGGACTTCACCCTGGAGTGGTGGCGCCGAGCGGCCGAGAGTCAGGGCGCCCTGGACGCGCTCTGGGTGAGCGTGCGGGTGGGACTGGCCGCGACCGTGATCGCGCTGGTCTTCGGCACGATGATCGCGTTCGCGCTACAGCGGTTCGAGTTCTACGGGCGGGAGTCGGTGTCGCTCCTGGTGATCCTGCCGATCGCGCTGCCGGGCATCGTCACCGGGATCGCGCTGAACAACGCGTTCCGGACGATCTTCGGCGTCGAGCTCGGGTTCGTCACGATCGTGATCGCGCACGCGACGTTCTGCATCGTGACCGTGTTCAACAACGTGATCGCCCGGTTGCGGCGGACCGGCGTCTCACTGGAGCAGGCGTCGGCGGATCTGGGCGCGTCCGGGTTCACCACCTTCCGGCTGGTGACGTTCCCGATGATCCGGTCGGCGTTGCTGGCGGGGGCGCTGCTCGCGTTCGCGCTGTCGTTCGACGAGATCATCGTGACCACGTTCACCGCCGGGGCGAACCAGCAGACGCTGCCGATCTGGATCTTCAACAACCTGTTCCGGCCGAACCAGGCACCGATCGTCAACGTGGTCGCGGCGGCGCTGATCGTGTTCTCGGTGATCCCGGTGTGGCTGGCCCAACGCCTCTCGGGCGACGCTGAATCCTTAGGAGCTGGACGATGAGTGTCACGCAGGAACGCAAGCTGGTCACGGAGATTCCCGGGCCGCGGTCGGTCGAGCTGCTGGGGAGGGTACGGCGCTCGGTCGCGCGCGGGATCGGGATCGCGCTGCCGGTGTTCGTCACCGACGCCGGCGGCGGGATCGTGGTGGATGCCGATGGCAACCAGTTGATCGATCTCGGGTCCGGGATCGCGGTGGTGAACGTCGGCAACGCGGCGCCGCGGGTGGTGAGCGCGGTCCAGGAGCAGGTGGCCCGGTTCACCCACACCTGCTTCATGGTCACGCCGTACGAGGGCTATCTCGAGGTGTGCGAGGAACTGAACCGGATCACGCCCGGCGATCACGAGAAGCGGTCCGTGCTGCTGAACTCCGGCGCCGAGGCGGTGGAGAACGCGGTGAAGATCGCCCGCGCGCACACCCGCCGGGATGCGGTGGTGGTGTTCGACCACGGGTACCACGGCCGGACCAACCTGACCATGGCGATGACGGCGAAGAACATGCCGTACAAGGACGGGTTCGGGCCGTTCGCACCGGAGGTCTACCGGATGCCGGCGTCGTACCCCTATCGGGACGGGCTGAGCGGGCCTGAGGCGGCGGCGCGGTCGGTGGCGGCGATCGAGAAGTACGTCGGTGCGTCGAACCTGGCCTGTGTGGTGATCGAACCGATCCACGGCGAGGGCGGGTTCGTCGTACCCGCTCCTGGGTTCCTGCGTGCTGTTGCTGACTGGTGTCGTTCTCATGACGTCGTCTTCGTTGCGGACGAGATCCAGACCGGGTTCGGGCGGACGGGGGATCTGTTCGCTTGTTCCTTTGAAGGTGTTGTGCCGGATCTGATCACGCTGGCCAAGGGGATCGCGGGCGGGTTGCCGCTGGCCGCCGTCACCGGGCGGGCCGAGATCATGGATGCGCCGCACGTGAGTGGTCTCGGTGGGACGTACGGCGGGAATCCGGTGGCGTGTGCGGCCGCGTTGGGGGCGATCGCGACCATCGAGGCCGAGGATCTGCCGGCCCGGGCGCGCGAGATCGGCGACATCATGCTGCCCGCGCTGCACGAGCTCGCCGCGCGGCACCCCGGCATCGGCGACGTCCGCGGCCGGGGCGCGATGATCGCGATCGAGCTGGTCAACGCATCGGGTGAGCCCGACCCGGTCGCGACCGGAGAGATCGCGAAGGCTTGTCATGCCGAGGGGATGGTGGTGCTGACCGCGGGCACCGACGGGAACGTACTGCGCTTCCTGCCGCCGCTGGTGATGCCGCCGGAGCTGCTCCGGGAGGCGATGAGTCTGCTGGCGAAGGTGTTCGACGCGCGCTAGGGGTGGGGCTGGCCTTCGAGGGTGGTGGTGATGGTCCAGAGCAGGTTGCGGAGGACGCGGCGGTCCTCGGGGCTCGAGCCCGGCAATAGCTCGCCGGCCTGCACGGTCGTAGACCTCGCTGAACGGTGTGGGCGAGCTCGGTGCCGCGGTCGGTGAGCTCGATGCTGACCTGCCGGGCGTCCGTGCTGTTCTTGACCCGGCGGACCAGGCCGGCGGCCTCCATCCGCTGCGTGGTCTTGGTCGCGGTCGGGACCTCGACGTCCAGCACCTTCGCGAGCTGCGCGACCGGCAGCGAGCCGTGGTGCAGGAGCTTGGCGAGCACGAGCTCCTGCCCGGTGTGCAGCGCCGGTGCCGGCCAGCTCCTCGGTCGACCGCCTTCCGGGCGGCCCGGTCGGCGAACCGGAGTGCGATCAGCACATCGGCCTCGCTCGCCGGCGCGTCAGGCGGCCACTCGGTCTGCTCGGCACTCACGGCCGGCCCTGTGCTCACGTGTGGCTCCGGTGGAGCGAACGGATTGCGGCCGTCGTAGTCGCCGATGTACTCGGTCGGGATGGCCGGCTCGCCGCGGCTGAGCTGGCTGGCGTAGCGGGGGAGTTCGTCGCGGACCTTGAGGTGGTGCGCCTGCGACTCGGCCGGCGTTGTCCGGCCGACGATCTTGCCGGCCTCGACCAGCTGCTTGAGCAGGACGCGGTCGTCACCGTCGTCGACCGGCGGCTCGCCGACGCCGATCAGCTCGACCTCGGCGACCCCGGCGGCCGAGCGGCGGCGCAGCGCCCACTTGCGGCCGCCGATCGAGATCTTGTCCGGGCTCTTCTTCGCCACCGGGACCAGCTTGCCGCTCGCGTCCTCGCGGGCGACCAGCTTGTAGACGAACCCGCAGGTCGGGTAGCCGCTCCCGGTCACCAGCGACGTGCCCACGCCGTACCCGTCGACCGCCGCGGGGGCGAGCGCGGCGATCTGGTACTCGTCCAGGTCGCTGGTCACGATGATCCGGGTCTTGGTCGCGCCGAGCGCGTCCAGCTGCTCGCGGACCTGCCCGGCCAGCGACGGCAGGTCGCCGGAGTCGAGCCGGACCGCGCCGAGCTCCGGGCCGGTGATCTCGATCGCGGTCCGGACCGCCTCGGTCACGTCGTAGGTGTCCACCAGCAGCGTGGTCCCCTTGCCGAGGGCATCGACCTGGGAGGTGAACGCGTCCCGCTCGGTGTCGTGCAGCAGCGTGAACGAGTGCGCCGCCGTACCAGCGCTCGGGATGCCGTACCGGCGGGCCGCCTCCAGGTTGGAGGTGGTCGCGAAGCCCGCGATGTACGCCGCCAGCGCCGCGGCGACCGCGGCCTCCTCGTGGGTCCGGCGCGAGCCCATCTCGATACAGGGCCGGCCACCGGCCCACCAGGTCATCCGGGACGCCGCCGAGGCGACCGCGGAGTCGTGGTTCAGGATGGACAGGAACACGGTTTCCAGCAGCACCGCCTCGGCGAAACTGGACTCGACCACCAGCACCGGGGAGCCGGGGAAGAAGATCTCCCCGTCGGCGTATCCGGAGATGTCGCCGGTGAACCGGTAGTCCGCCAGCCAGTCGCGGGTAGCCTGGTCGACGACGCCGTGATCGGCCAGGAAGGCGATTGCCTCGATCGTCGAAACGGAACTGCTCGAGCGCGTCGAGCAGCCGGTTCACGCCGGCGACCACGCCGTACCGGCGGCCGTCCGGGCAGCCGGCGGGCGAACAGCTCGAAGACCGAGCGGCGATGCGCCGTGCCGTCGGCCAGACTGGCCTGCAGCATGGTCAGCTCGTAGTGGTCTGTGAGCAGAGCGGTCGAGTGCGTCGCTGTGTTGGTCACATGGGCAGCCTATTGCGAACCGACGAACCGATGATGGAGAGAATGGACCGGTGACCACCGCACCAAGCGAACTCGAGAGCCCCGAGGTCGACGAGGCGATCGAGTTGAGCCCTCCGTGGGTGACGATCGTCTGGAACGACCCGGTCAACCTGATGGACTACGTCACGTTCGTCTTCCAGACGTACTTCGGCTACTCCAAGAAGAAGGCGGAGAAGCTGATGATGCAGGTCCACCAGGAGGGCAAGTCGGCGGTCTCGAACGGCAACCGCGAGGCGATGGAACGCGACGTCGAGGCCATGCACACCTACGGCCTGTGGGCCACCTGCGAGAAGTCGTGACCCGGTTCCGCAAGCGCCGCAAGACCGTCGTCGTCAGCTTCGCCGAGCACGAGGCCGACATCCTGGCGAACCTGCTCCGCAACCTGGTCGAGCTCCTGTACGACGGCATGCCGCCGCGCGCCGCTCGATCCTGCGACCCGCTCGCCGACCTGCTGTCGACACCGACGGACCCACCTCCCCGCCGGAGGACGTCGTACTGCAGCGGCTGCTGCCGGACGCCTACAAGGCCGACGACATGGCGTCGGCCGAGTTCCGCCGCTTCACCGAGCGCGGCCTGCGCGACGGCAAGGTCACCGACGCCAAGCGGGTGCTGTCCGCCCTCGAGGAGTCCGGCGCCGACGACGATCGCGCTCGAACCCGACGAACAGCTGTCCTGGCTCCGCGCCCTGAACGACCTCCGCCTGGCCATCGGTACCCGCCTGGACATCAAGGAGGAGGACGACTACGCCACCTGGGAGAAGCTCCCCGACGACGACCCCCGCCGGCTCACCTACGACCTTTACGACTGGCTCGGCTACCTCCAATCGGCCTTGCTGCATAACATGCGCTGAGTGACCTATCCGAAGATCGGTGGCCGGCTGAGCGCTTCGCCGGACTTTCCCGCTCTTGAGCGGCGGGTATTGGGGTACTGGGACGTCGATGGGACGTTCCGGGCTTCGGTGGAAGCACGGGCCGCGGGGGAGGACGGGGCGAACGAGTTCGTCTTCTACGACGGGCCGCCGTTCGCGAACGGGTTGCCGCATTACGGACACCTGCTGACCGGGTACGTGAAGGACGTCGTACCGCGGTACCAGACCATGCGCGGGCGCCGGGTCGAGCGGCGGTTCGGGTGGGACACGCACGGGTTGCCGGCCGAGCTGGAGGCTCAGCGGGTGCTCGGGATCAAGACGAAGGCCGAGATCCTGGCGCTCGGGATCGAGAAGTTCAACGACGTCTGCCGGGCCTCGGTGCTCAAGTACACCGACGAGTGGCGCAGTTACGTCACCCGGCAGGCGCGGTGGGTCGACTTCGACAACGATTACAAGACGCTCGATCCCGGCTACATGGAGTCAGTGATCTGGGCGTTCAAGACGCTCTACGACAAGGGCCTGGTGTACGAGGGCCTGCGGGTGCTGCCGTACTGCTGGAACGACGAGACGCCGCTGTCCAACCACGAGTTGCGGATGGACGACGACGTCTACCAGCCGCGACAGGATCCCTCGGTGACGATCGCGGTCCAGTTGGAGACGGGCGAACGACTGCTCGCTTGGACCACCACGCCGTGGACGCTGCCGAGCAACCTCGCGATGGCGGTCGGCCCGGATGTCGACTATGCGATTGTCGACAATCCGGCGGGGCCGACCATATTGGCCGAGGCACGGCTGCACGCCTACGGGTACCGCCGACGACTGACGTCGTACGGCGGCTCAAGGGGTCGGAGCTGATCGGGCGTCGCTACACACCGTTGTTCCCGTTCTTCGCCGACGCCGAGTTGTGGGGGACCGGCGAGGCGTTCCAGGTGATCGCGGCCGACCATGTCACCACCGACGAGGGCACCGGGGTCGTCCACATGGCTCCGGCGTACGGCGAGGAGGACCAGATCGCCTGTGACGCCGTCGGGATCCCCACACTGCTGACCGTCGACGACGGAGCGCGGTTCACTGCGGTGGTTCCGCCGTACCAGGGTCTGCATGTCTTCGCGGCGAACCGGCCGATCATCCGGGATCTCCAGGCGGCTGGTTCTCTGGTGCGGGAAGACAGCCTTGTGCACAGCTACCCGCACTGCTGGCGGTGCCGGAATCCGTTGATCTACAAGGCGGTCTCGAGCTGGTTCGTCGAGGTGACCCGGATCCGGGACCGGATGGTCGAGCTGAACGAGCAGATCACCTGGGTGCCCGAGCACGTCAAGCACGGGCAGTTCGGCAAATGGCTGTCGAACGCGCGGGACTGGTCGATCAGCCGGAACCGCTTCTGGGGCAGCCCGATCCCGGTCTGGCGGTCGGACGATCCGGCGTACCCGCGGATCGATGTCTACGGGTCGGTCGAGGAGCTCGAGCGTGACTTCGGCGTCGCGGTCCCGGACCTGCATCGCCCGTACGTCGATCAACTGACCCGGCCGAATCCGGACGACCCGACCGGCACGTCGACGATGCGCCGGGTGCCGGACGTGCTCGACGTGTGGTTCGACTCGGGGTCGATGAGTTTCGCGCAGGTGCACTATCCGTTCGAGAACACCGACTGGTTCGAGCATCACTTCCCGGGTGACTTCATCGTCGAGTACATCGGGCAGACGCGGGGCTGGTTCTACACCCTTCATGTGTTGTCGACGGCGTTGTTCGACCGGCCGGCGTTCTCGTCCTGCCTGACCCACGGGATCGTGCTCGGCAGCGACGGACAGAAGATGAGCAAGTCGCTGCGGAACTACCCGAACGTGTCCGAGGTGTTCGACCGGGACGGCGCGGACGCGATGCGCTGGTTCCTGATGTCGAGCCCGATCCTGCGCGGCGGCAACCTGGTCGTCACCGAGGAGGGCATCCGCGAGGGTGTCCGCCAGGTCATGATCCCGCTGTGGAACGCCTGGTACTTCTTCACTTTGTATGCGAACGCCGCGGGCGCTTCGGGATCGTGGTCGACGGGCTCCGAGGTGCTGCTCGACCGCTATCTGCTGGCCCGGCTGCGAGAGTTCGTCGGCGACGTCCAGGAGAAGCTGGACCGGTACGACATCGCGTCGGCCTGCGAGTCCGTGATCAGCTACCTCGAGGTGCTGACGAACTGGTACATCAGGCGGTCCCGGGACCGCTTCTGGGACGAGTCCGGGCCGACGTTCCAGGATGCGGTGAACACGCTCTACACAGCGCTCGAAGTGGTGTGCCGGACGGTCGCACCGCTGCTGCCACTCGTCAGCGAGGAAGTATGGCGGGGGTTGACGGGTGAGCGGTCGGTACACCTGTCCGATTGGCCAGTTGTCGACAATCTGCCGGACGACCCGGAGTTGGTCGCGCGGATGGAGCGAGCGCGGGAGGTGTGCTCGGTCGCTTCCTCGATCCGGAAGGCTGCCGGCATCCGCGCTCGGCAGCCACTGCGGTTGTTGACCGTGGCCGCTGCCTCGGCGGCAGAGCTCGAGACCCTGGTGCCGATCATCGCTGCTGAGGTGAACGTCCGAGAGGTTGTGCTGACGTCGGCGGACGCGGTAGACGCGCCGATATCGCAACGGCTGACCGTCAACGCCCGGGCGGCGGGTCCGCGGCTGGGGCGTGACGTCCAGGCAGTGATCAAGGCGTCGAAGAGCGGGGACTGGTCGGTCTCGGCCGAGGGTGTGGTGGTTGCTGGCGGCATCGAGTTGCTCGACGGGGAGTACGCCCTGGAGACCACACTGGCCGAGGGTGGTTCCGCGAGTGGGTTGCTGTCCGACGGCGGGTTCGTCGTACTGGACACCACGATGACCCCGGAGCTGGAGGCGGAAGGGACTGCCCGCGATGTGATCAGGTCGGTGCAGCAGGCTCGCCGGGACGCTGGTCTGGAGGTCACTGATCGTGTGCGGCTCGCGCTGACCGCTGACGCCGAGACAGTGCGGGCGGTCGAGGAGCATCGCGAGCTGATCGCGGCTGAGACGCTGGCCATCGAGATCTCGGCCGCTGTCGCCGCGGGAGCCGATCTGGTGGTGAGCGTCGAGAAGATCTGATTTGCGGCCACTGCCGAATCGCCTGGTCAGGGCGGCGACCACCCATCGTGGTGCACCCGGGTGATCGCCTCCTCGACGTCGCTCACTGGAATGGCCGCACCTCGACCTTCCGATCGCAGATCTTCGACGCCTCGGTGGCGAGCTTGAGCGCCACATCGAGATCGGGAGCCTCCCACACCCAGACGCCGGCGAGGTACTCCTTCGACTCCACGAAGGGCCCGTCGGTGAACACCGCCTGTTCGCCCCGGTTGTCGATGACGGTGGCCGCGTTGGTGTCTGCGAGTCCGCCGGCGAAAACCCAGTAGCCCTCGGCTATCAGTCGTTCGTTGAACGCGCTGATGGCAGGCTGCCTGTCCGTGCTGCCCGGATTGCTCTTGTCGTCGATCACGGAAATCAGATACTGCATCTGAAACCATCTCCTGTGGGTGGTGTACCGGTCAGGGACTTCAAACCGTTGCATACTGCGGGCGCCCAGCCGGGCGATAGACCTGGATCGTCACGCCCTTCGAGTCGACTCGCGACTCGACCAGCTCGAGCGCGAGGTCCGGGCCGGCGTCCGGGAACAGCCGCGTGCCCTGGCCGAGAACCACGGGAACGACGAGCAGAGTCATCTCGTCGACCAGATCGTTCTCCAGCAACCACCGGGTCAGGGCGCCACTGCCGTGCACCTGCAGCTCACCCCCCGGCTTGGCCTTCAGGTCTGCGATGGCGGTCGCGAGGTCGTCGGACAGGACGGTGGTGCCCGACCACTCGGGATCAGCGAGTGTGGTCGATGCCACGTACTTGGGCTGTGTGTTCAATGCCCGCATGACGGGCTCCCAACCAGGGACATCCTGTTCCGTCAACGACCCCCACGAGTCGGCGAACAGCTCGTAGGTCCGCCGGCCGAACAGGAACGCGTCGGCGCGCTGGTAGGTCTGGTTGATGAACGCGCGGGTCTCGTCGTCACCCTTCCCCCGGGCCCATCCGCCGCGCTCGAATCCGTTCCTGCGGTCCTCATCCGACGCGTGGCCGTTTCCCTGCATCACGCCGTCGATGGTGACCTGAGTCATGGTTGTCAGCTTCATGTTCGCGCTTCCTCTACTTGGGGCCGGCCCCTAGTCGGGCGGCCTCATCACTGCTACGCACACCACCGCCCCGATCCGACACCGCCTCCCGGATTTCTTTGAGGAACTTCCGGCACGCCGGGCGTCAGCGATCCGACAGGACGAGTTTCGCGGCGACGGCGCTCCACTGCCGCAAGCGCGCCCCAGTGCGAACCAACCCGGGGCCAGTTACACCGTTCCGCTGACAGTCCCGCCGTGGGACGCATCGTCACATGTCGAGGTGGCCCGGCGCGGTATGCGATCGTCGAGGGCTTGGTGCGGTCGGACGCGATTGTAGATATCGCGAAAGCGAGCGGTCTCCACGGCGAGTCCGCCGTGGTCGATCGGTGTGCGGTAGAGGTGCTCGCACTTCAACGTGGCGAAGAAGCGTTCGATGACCCGGTTGATCTGCGACTCCGCGCGCGGCTGCGGACATGGCGCAGGAGCGAAACCGCCGCGGCAGCAATAGCCTGCGGCGGACGAGCGCCCGCTCCACCGTCGAGGTCGACACAGCGTGGCCATGGATCCGCATCGTCGCGGCAATCTTGCGATGATCCCCACGCCGGCCAGTCCGACGCGTACTTCGCCGGCGAGCGTCTCGGCCGCGTCAACTGCCGGTGTCGGCCACGGCCCGTTGATCGTGTCGTGGCCGCTTCGGGCGGGCTGACCTCCGTCAGCGGTGTTCCAGTCGCTCATGGCGAATCTCCTTGTCGTATGGCCAGGCTGCGGCGATCAGTGAGTTCCGGAACGCCTGCCAGGGCGGCGAACCTTCCATCGCCGCCATGCTGGCGTTCGACGAAACGGTTGCGCCACTGATTGATTGGCGCGGGCCGACTGGCGCACGCGATTTGGCTTGATCGAACGTATGTTCTAGTATGAGCGCATGAGAGAGGTGTTCGTCATCCAGCCGGGCGGCGTCCGCGAGGCCACCGCCACCGCCACCGCCACCGGCGCGTGCGCCGGCACTGGCGCGCCCGGCCCTTTCTCGACATCCGACGATGTCCCTGCCTGGCTCTCCGCGCCGCCCGAGGACCTTCCGATGCCAGCCGACGGCTACCTCCCTGAGGACCCCGACGATCCAGAAGGCCCGCGGCTCATCAGCGAGCAGGACCAGTGGGACGCCGAGTTGGATGCGCTGCTGGGCCGGGACCGGTTCTCGCGTGTGGATGCGGTGGAGTGGGAGTTGTGGGACGGCGTCGATCAGGACGAGGCGGAGCGTGAGTTGTTGCGCCGGGCCGCCCCGCCGTGGGTGTTCCTGCCGCCCGGCGGTGAGTTGGCGACCGAGTTGGAGGAAACCCGGCCGGAGGCGATGTCGCCGATCGCGCTGATCGAGTTGATGAAGGCCGCCACCAAGCTGTCCGGATGGGCCGAGGCGATCAAGGTCGCCGCGGCGGCCTCGTTCTACCGGCAGCGCCAGGCCGAGCATCGCGAGTCGCCACGCCCCGTTCAGCTGGATTCGAAGGGTCGCCCGATCGACCCGGAACGCTCCTGGCATGCCGAGATCGCACTGGCTCTCGGTCTGTCGAAAGAGACCGTCGGTCGCCGGGTCGACACCGCCCTGCGACTCACGTCCACCCTGTCGGCGACCCACAGCGCGCTGAGGTGCGGTGCACTGACCTGGGGCAAGGCGCTGGCTATCTCCGAGGCCACGAGCGAACTGTCCGACGACGCGGCCCGAGCGGTCGAAGCACATGTGCTGAAGCGCGCCAGCTCGCAGACCCACAAGAACATGCTCGAGTCCCTGCGCCGGCAAGTCGCCAAACACACCACCCGCGAGGCTGCCGACAAACACCGCGCCGCGGTCGCCGAACGCACCTGCAAGATCGTCCCCCTGGCCGACGGCATGGCCGGGTTGTGGATCGTCCACACCGCCGACAAGATCCAGCAAATGTGGGTCGCCATCCAGGCCATCGCCAACCTCGCCAAACGAGAAGGCCTGACGCCGTGCAAGCCACCCACCGGTGCCCCGTCCGGCGCCACGCAACGGCGCCACGGCCAGCGCGGACTCCACGGCCAGTGCGGACTCCACGGCTTCCGCTGCCACTAGTAGATCGGTCAACGACACTGCGGACACCAGACAAGAGGCACCCGCCCCGCACGCTGGAGCCGCTGGCGTTGATTCAAATGCCGCGATCGGGGACGATCAACCCGCGGCTCTGGGCGGGGATGCCGAGACTGCGGCTGACCAGTCCGTGGCGCGGGGCAAGGACGACCGGACTGCCGAACAGCGCCGCGCCGACGTCGCCGCGGACCTGTTCGAGCACATCCTCCGCAACGGCCTGGACTGGCTAGGCCGCCGCCTCCCCGACCAGCACCGCCGCCGCCCGCACATCGAAGTCGTCGTCCCGGCCTCAACCCTGCTCGGTGCGGACGACCCCGCCGAACTCACCGGTTACGGATCCATCCCCGCCGACATGGCCCGGCGTATCGCCCGCGACGGCACCTGGCGGCGGCTGTTGACCGACCCGGTGAACGGCGCCGTCCTCGAAGCGTCCACCACCCGCCACGACCCCGGCACCTTGGTCAGTGAGACCTTGCTCGCCCGATACCCGGTCTGTGCCTGGCCCGGCTGCAACCGGACCTCCCGCGACTGCGACCGCGACCACCTCACCCCGTTCGCCCGCAACGGCACCACCAGCCTCGCCGGGCTAGCGCCGTATTGCGAGTACCACCACGTCATCAAAGACACCCCCGCCTGGGGCTGGACCACCACCAGCCACCCCGACGGCTCCATCACGTTGACCACCCCCACCGGCCACCGCTACACCACCGTCCCACCCGCCCGCGGTCCCATCACCCAACCTCGCTCGCCCAACCCCGATCACCCGAGCCCGGATCACCCGAGCCTCAAGCGCCCAAGCGTCGATCACCCGAGCCTCAAGCACCCAAGCGTCGATCACCCGAGCAGTGATCACTCAAGCCGCGATCAGTCAAGCCGTGACGCCGATACCTTGGCTCCGACGACCGGCGATCCGCCACCGTTCTAGATCCCGACCGTTGGTCCGTTCGGGGGTGGCCCCGACACCTGTCTCGGCGTCGGGGCGGCGGGCTTAGGGTGTCGAGCATGGAGAAGCGGACGCTGGGCAGGACTGGTCGGGACGTTGGCGTGGTCGGGCTGGGTGCCTGGCAGCTCGGGGCCGACTGGGGTGAGGTCGACGAGAGCGACGCGCTGGCGGTGTTGCGGTCCGCGGTCGACGGCGGGGTCACCTTCATCGACACCGCCGACGTGTACGGCGACGGCCGGAGCGAGCGGCTGGTCGGGCAGGTGCTGAAGGAGGCTGTGTCCAACGGGTCTGGCGGCCTGACCGTGGCGACCAAGATGGGACGCCGGGTCGAGCAGGTGCCGGCGAACTACAACGCTGGACACCTTCCGCGCCTGGAACGACCGGTCCCGGCAGAACCTCGGCGTCGACACGATCGACCTGGTCCAGCTGCACTGCCCGCCGACGCCGGTCTACTCGACCGATGCCGTGTTCGACGCGCTCGACACGCTCGTGGTCGAGGAGCGCGGATCGCGTCGTACGGCGTGAGCGTGGAGACCTGCGCGGAGGCGCTCACCGCGATCGCCCGGCCGAACGTCGCGTCCGTGCAGATCATCCTGAACGCCTTCCGCCTGAAGCCGCTCGACGAGGTGCTCCCGGCGGCGCAGAAGGCCGGCGTCGGCATCATCGCCCGGGTCCCGCTGGCGAGCGGTCTGCTGTCCGGCAAGTACGACGAGAACACCACCTTCGGCGCGGACGACCACCGCAACTACAACCGCCAGGGCGAGGCCTTCGACGTCGGCGAGACCTTCTCCGGCGTCGACTTCACCACCGGCCTCGAAGCCGTCCGCCGCCTGCTTCCCGCTGGTCCCCGCCGGCGCAACGATGGCCCAGTTCGCCCTCCGCTGGATCCTCGACCAGCCAGGCGTGACCGTCGTCATCCCCGGCGCCCGCAACCCCGCCCAGGTGGCCGGCAACATCGGCGGCCGCCAGCCTCGCGCCACTCTCGCCAGAGCAACTGGCCGCCGTCCAGCAGATCTACGACGACCTGATCCGCCCGCAGGTCCACGACCGCTGGTAGTTCACCGCCGCCACGTGGAACTGGCCTCGCGACTACTCTCTGGAACCATCCAGCATCTGGACACAGACTGCAGTCGTCAGGGTGCGACGTGTGCGGCCGACTACCGTGGTTGTCGTGCTGATCATCGACTGCGCGACGTACGACGCGATCGTCGAGCACGCCCGCCGGGACCACCCGGACGAGGCGTGTGGGGTGGTGGCGGGGCCGGACGGATCGGACCGGGCGGTCGCGGTTCGTCCCGATGCTGAACGCGGCGATGTCGCCGACGTTCTACGAGTTCGACTCCGGCGATCTGCTCCGGCTGTACAAGGAGATGGACGAGCGCGACGAGGAGCCGGTGGTGATCTACCACTCGCACACCGCCACCGAGGCGTACCCGTCACGCACCGACATCAACCTGGCCGAGGAGCCCGGCGCGCACTACGTGCTGGTGTCGACCCGGGACGGCGCGGACTCCCCGGCGTACGACGGGCCGGTCGAGTTCCGGTCGTACCGGATCATCGACGGCGAGGTCACGGAAGAAGAAGGTCGCGCGTAGGTTGGTTCTGTATGAAGAGACCGAAGGAGAGAACTGAGATATGGCGATCGAGCTGCGCGTCCCGACGATCCTGCGCACCTACACCGGCGGCGAGAAGGCGGTCAGCGGCGACGGCAGCACGCTGGCCGAGTTCATCGACAACGTGAACGGCAGCCACCCGGGCCTGAAGGAGCGGATCGTCGACGGCGAGCCGGAAGAGCTGCGCCGGTTCGTGAACGTCTACGTGAACGACGAGGACGTCCGCTTCACCGGTGGCCTGAAGACCGGCGTCAAGGACGGCGACGTGGTCGTCGTACTGCCCGCCGTCGCCGGCGGCTGATCGATGCGCTTCGACAGCCTGCTCGACTCGGTCGGCGGTACGCCGCTGGTCGGGCTGCCCAAGCTCTCGCCCTCGGCCGACGTCCGGCTCTGGGCCAAGCTGGAGGACCACAACCCGACCGGCTCGATCAAGGACCGGGCCGCGCTGCGGATGCTGCTGGACGCCGAGAAGGACGGCCGGCTCCGGCCGGGCAACACGATCCTCGAGCCGACCTCCGGCAACACCGGTATCTCGCTGGCGATGGCGGCCAAGCTGCGCGGCTACCGGATGGTCTGCGTGATGCCGGAGAACACCTCCGAGGAGCGCCGCCAGATCCTGCGGATGTGGGGCGTCGAGATCATCTCCTCCCCGGCCGCGGGCGGTTCGAACGAGGCGGTCCGGGTGGCCAAGCAGGTCGCCGAGGAGCACCCCGACTGGGTGATGCTCTACCAGTACGGCAACCCGTCGAACGCGGCCGCCCACTACGACGGCACCGCCCGCGAGATCCTCGCCGACCTCCCGTCGGTCACCCACTTCGTCGCCGGCCTCGGCACCACCGGCACGCTGATGGGCGTCGGCCGGTTCTTCCGCGAGCACAAGCCCGAGGTGCGGATCGTCGCCGCCGAGCCCCGGTACGGCGAACTCGTCTACGGCCTGCGCAACCTCGACGAGGGCTTCGTGCCCGAGTTGTACGACGAGACGCTGATCGACGCGCGGTTCTCGGTCGGCCCGCGCGACGCCGTACGCCGGGTCCGCGAACTGCTCGACAACGAGGGCATCTTCGCCGGCATCTCCACCGGCGCGATCCTGCACGCGGCGCTCGGCCAGGCGGCCAAGTGCGTCCGCGACGGCGAGTCCGCGGACATCGCCTTCGTGGTCGCCGACGGCGGCTGGAAGTACCTGTCCACCGGCGCCTACGAAGGCACCATCGACGAGGCCGAGGACCGCCTCGAAGGCCAGCTCTGGGCCTGAATCGTCTGCTATATGCGCCGTCCTACTGCTGGTGCTTGAAGAGCACCCTGCGACCTAGTCGGGGATGCACGCCACGGCCCTTGCAGCTGCTGCAGGGGCGCTGGGCGTAGCTGAAGAGCGCGCCGTGTGCCGGCCGGCGCCTTTGCAGCGCCCGCACTTGGCGTTCGGGTGCAGGGACAGCGAGACGACGTACACGGCGAACGCCGCAACGGCCAGCACCAGGAACATGCCGGTCGGCCCGAGGGTCGCGGCGATGTCGCCGGCTGTGCGTGGTGCGTGCCGCCAGCGGCCGGAGCCGCTGCCGTGGCGTTGGTCGGGTTGCGGATTCGGTGCGGCGGTGGTGCTCAGCGCCACCGCGATGTGGAGCTGCCAGGTTCATGGCATCACGAGGGGCGGTCGAACAACACATCGCTCCAGAGTGGCCTGCGTCACGTCAAAAGGCAATTCCGCAGAGTAAAGATGTGGATAAGTCCGGCGTGTCGTTCAGCCGAGCTTAGGTAAGGGTTGGCTTCCGAGCCGCTGCCGGCGTCCGGCTCTGTCGGGCCGCCGGATAGGATTCGCACTCGTGGCAGACGCACCGATCGGCATCTTCGACTCCGGCTTCGGCGGCCTCACCGTCGCCCGCGCGGTGCTCGACCAGCTGCCGCACGAACCGATCCTCTACCTCGGCGACACCGCCCGCCAGCCGTACGGACCCAAGCCCATCGCCGAGGTCCGCGAGTACGCGCTGGAGTGCCTCGACCACCTGGTCGAGGCGGGCGTGAAGACGCTCGTGATCGCCTGCAACTCCGCCAGCGCCGCGATGCTCCGGGACGCCCGCGAGCGGTACGACGTACCGGTGGTCGAGGTGATCCTGCCCGGCCGCCCGCCGTGCCGTCGCCGCGACCCGGAACCAGCGCGTCGGCGTCATCTGCACCAGGGCGACCGCGCAGCCTCGCTCGCCTACGACGACGCCTTCGCCGCCGCGCCGCAGGTGGAGCTCGTTCACCCAGGCCTGCCCGAAGTTCGTCGACTTCGTCGAGTCCGGCGTGACGTCCGGGCCCGAGCTGCTCGACGGCCGCCCACGAGTACCTGGATCCGCTGGTCGAGGCCGGCGTCGACACGCTGATCCTCGGCTGCACGCACTACCCGCTGCTCACCGGCGTGATCTCGTACGTGATGGGCGACAACGTCACCCTGGTCAGCAGCGCCGAGGAGTGCGCCAAGGACGTGTACGGCGTGCTGACCAAGACCGGACTGCTCCGCCCGGACGACCTGCCCGAGCCGCGGCACCGCTTCGTCACCACCGGCAGCCCGGACGAGTTCGCCGCCATCGGCTCCCGCTTCCTCGGCCCGGTCGTGTCCGCGCGTCGACCAGTTCGCCTGGATCCGCTGAGCGTCGCGTGCCGGTGGCTCGCCGCCGAGGTGTGACGGGGGTCGCACCGGATGTTGTCCACGGCACCGGATTCAGCCGTGCCGGCCCGAAATCGCTGCCTGGCAACCGGATCAGCATGTCCGCCGACGCCACCGGCTTCCCTGCGAACGCGGCAACCCGCCGGTAATGTTCCAGCTATGAAGCTCACCGTGCTCGGTTGCTCCGGGTCCGTCCCCGGGCCGGACTCGGCCGCCTCGAGCTATCTGGTCACCGCCGAGGGGTTCAACCTGGTCCTCGACCTCGGCAGTGGCGCGCTCGGCTCGCTCCAGCGGCATCTCGCCGTACCGGAGATCGGCGCGATCGGCCTGTCCCACCTGCATCCTGACCACTGCATGGACCTGTGCGGGCTGTACGTCGCGGCCAAGTACGCGCCGGGCTCGCCGATCCCGCGGATCCCCGTCTACGGTCCGCCCGGTACGGCGAGGCGGATGGCGCGGGCCTACGACCTGCCGCTCGATCCCGGGATGGAGGAGGAGCTGGAATTCCATGCCTGGCAGGACGTTCAGCAGATCGGCCCCTTCACCGTCCGGACCGCGCCGATGGTGCACCCGGTCCCGGCGTACGCGATCCGGGTTGAGCACGGCAACAAAGTCGCTCGTCTACACCGGCGACACCGGCCCGAACGACGCGCTGGTCGAGCTCGCCCGCGGCGCCGACCTGCTGCTGTCGCGAGGCGGCCTTGCCGGACAACGATCCGCACAACCCGACCGACCTCCACCTCACCCCCGCCGACGCCGGCGAACACGCCAAGAAGGCCGGCGTGAAACGCCTCGTCATCACCCACGTCCCACCGTGGTACGACCGCGAAACCCAAGCAGAGAACGCCCGCCGCACCTACTCCGGCGTCCCGTCGAGCTCGCCACCTCCACATGCCGTTTTCGACATCTGACGGCGTTCGGCTGTGGACCGCGACCACTGGTACGACGACCTCCGCGCCACCGGTCGTCATCCTGCACGGCGGTCCGGGCCTGTGGGACGACTACGCCGTACTCGCGGAGATGCTGGACGACCTGACCGTCGTCCACCGCTTCGACCAGCGCGGGTGCGGTCGCTCGGATCCGTCGGACGAGCAGACGATGGCAGCGACTTGGCGCAGGACATCGACGAACTGCGCGAGTACTGGGGGCATGAGCGGATCGTGGTGATCGGCCATTCCGTTCGGTGCGACACTCGCGCTGATCTACGCGGCGTCGTACCCGGACCATGTCGCGGCGTCGTCTACCTGGGCGGCGTCGGGATCGGCGACTGGCGTACGCCGTACTACGAGGAACTCGCGCGCCGGATGACGCCGGCGCAGCGCGATCGGCTGGAGCGCGCTGCAGCGGGAGCACCCGAACTCGCGGACGAGGAGATCGAGTTCCGGGTGCTGTCCTGGTTCACCGACCATGCCGACCAGTCGATGGCGATGGACCTGGGCGCGGGAGGAGGCGTCGGTCGACCTGCCGATCAACTTCGCCGCCAACCGGGCGCTCGAACGCCGAGACCAACGTCCTGGACCGACGACCACCTGGCCGGTCTCGCCGCGTACGCCTCGCCGATGCCGGTCGCGTTCATCCACGGCGACGGCGATCCGCGGCCGCTGTCCGCCGTACGGGAGCTGGCCGCGCACATTCCGCACCACACCTTCCACCTGATCCCGGGCGCCGGCCACTCGCCGTGGCGCGAGCAGCCCGAGCAGTTGCGGGCTGTGCTGCGGGGCGTGGTTTCAGGTGAAGAAGGCGCATAGGGCCTGGGCCGCCCCCTCGGGGACTAGTTGGCGTTCAGTGTGTTGAGGTACGCCGTGCCGCGGGGGCTCAGTTCGTAGCCGACCTCGAGGCTGTAGGTGAGGCCGAGGTTCTTGAGTTTGCGGACGTCGAGTTTGAAGCCGGGCCGTGTCGCGGCCGATGTCGGCGGCGAGGTCGCCGGCCCGGGTGGCGGGCTTGGACTGGATCAGGCGGAGCGTCTCGGTGGTCCAGGCGCCGTGGCGGCTCAGTTCGTCGAGCTTCGCCAGTCGGTCACGTCAGGTCCTCGAGGTCGTCGGCGCGACAGCTCGGCGTGGGCGGCCAGCTCCTCGCGGGGGTCCGGGCCCTCGACCAGGTGGAACTTGATCAGGAACGTCGGCCAGTCCTCGTTGCCGCGCAGGCGGCGGCGGACGTCCTTGGCGTTGCGACGGTCGGCCGCGATCGACGTCGGCGTCGTTGTCGGCGATCAGGTCCGGGTTGACCTGGCGGACGCTGTCGATCTCGATCCGGCCGGCGTTGGTCCGGTAGATCCGCCCCTCGACCACCCGCGCCTCGGCCCAGCGGCGGTACGCGATGGTGATCCGCCCGTTCGCGACCCCGTCGCGATCCGATCCGGCGAACAACATGTCAGGCTCCCAGCGCCTTCGCGACGATCGGGGCGAGCGCGCGCAGGGCCTTGCCCCGGTGGCTGATCGCGTCCTTCTCCTCGATCGACAGTTCCGCGGTGGTCCGGTCGTACCCGTCGGCCTGGAACAGCACGTCGTACCCGAAGCCGCCGGTGCCGCGCAGTTCGCGGATCACCGAGCCGCGCATCTCGCCGCGGACGACTCTCGTCCTCGGCCGTCGGGCCGGACGAAGGCGACCGCCGCGACGAAGACGGCGCCGCGGCGCTCGTCCGGCACGTCCTCGAGCTGACCGAGCAGCAGCAGGTTGTTCGCGTGGTTGTCCTTCGCCGGACCGGACCAGCGCGCCGACAGCACGCCGGGCATCCCGTTCAGCGCGTCGACGCAGATGCCGCTGTCGTCCGCGATCGACGGCAGCCCGGTCGCCGCCAGCGCCGCGTGCGCCTTCAGCAGTGCGTTGCCCTCGAAGGTCGGCTCGGTCTCGGCCGGTTCCTCGTACGGCGGACGTCGGCCAGGCCGAGCACCTCGATCCCGGGCACGATCGGGGTCGAGGATGCGGCGCAGTTCCTCGAGCTTCTTCTGGTTGTTCGAGGCGAGCAGAACCTTGGTCACGCGAGCGCCTCCTGCTGCAACTTCGTCAGCTCCGCGCAGCCCGCCGTACCGAGCTCGAGCAGGCTGTCCAGCTCGGCGCGGTCGAACGGCGCGCCCTCGGCCGTGCCCTGCACCTCGATGAACTTGCCGTCGCCGGTGATCACCAGGTTCATGTCCGTCTCGGCCCGGACGTCCTCCTCGTAGCAGAGGTCGAGCATCGGGGCGCCGTCGATGATGCCGACCGACACCGCGGACACCGAGCCGGTCAGCGGCTCGCCCTTGAGCGCCTTGCGGTCGCGCAGGAACGACACCGCGTCGGCGAGCGCGACGTACGCGCCGGTGATCGCGGCGGTCCGGGTGCCGCCGTCGGCCTGGAGGACGTCGCAGTCCAGCAGGATGGTGTTCTCGCCGAGCGCCTTGTAGTCGATCACGGCCCGCAGCGATCGCCCGATCAGCCGGGAGATCTCGTGCGTCCGGCCGCCGATCCGGCCCTTCACCGACTCGCGGTCCGAGCGGGTGTTGGTGGACCGCGGCAGCATCGCGTACTCCGCGCTGACCCAGCCGAGGCCGGAGCCCTTCCGCCAGCGCGGCACGCCCTCGGTCACGCTCGCCGCGCACAGCACCCGGGTCCGGCCGAACTCGACCAGCACCGAGCCCTCGGCATGGTCGAGCCACTTCCGGGTCAGGGTCACCGGCCGGAGCTGATCCGGCGTACGTCCATCGATACGAGCCATGGCCCAGACCCTATGCCTCCAGCGCGCTGGACCTCCGCATTGGATGCGACGCTGGACGGACGGCAGTGACAGTGGGCCGGGCGGCGGGCGGAACTGGGTGACGGCCATCCGGGCCGCCCACGGGGTCAGGTCACTGGCCCGGCGGCCGAGCCACGGGACGCCCTCGCGGACCATCCAGACAGCGTCCGCCCACTTGCTCGGCGGCGTGTCCGCACAGTCCAGATCAGGCGGTACGTCGATCCGCAGCCCGCGCCGGGCGAGTTCGTCGGCGAAGGCCCGGGCCAGCCGGCGGTGACCGCGCTCACCCGGGTGCAGCCGGTCGATGCTCCAGAAGTCCCGGCGGTACACCTCCGGGTAATCGGCCATGTCCAGCCGGATCCCGCCGAACTTCGCGTGCAGGTCGTCGTACGCGAGTGTTGACCTGCTCGATCCGCTGCCACAGCGGCCGGCGCAACCACGATCGGCAGGCCGAACACCTGGCCGTGGTCGTGGAACCGGACGGTGAGCAGCAGCGCGCCGCGGGCGGTCAGTTGCTCGGCGCACAGCTGCAGGCAGTCGCGGATCCGGCCTGCGTCGAAGGTGGATCGCAGGGTGTCGTTGACCCCGACGATGAGGGAGGCGATGTCGATCGGACCGGTAGACACGGTCGTCGGGCAGTTGGTCGGTCGCCACCACGGGCGCGGTGGCGCCGCTGGTCGCGAAGTTGGAGAACGTCACACGGTGGGAGCTGGCCAGGGCGTCGGCGAGCAGCGAGGCCCAGCCCCGCCACCCCTCGCCCGGGCGCGCGCCGGCACCGGAGAGGTCGGTCGTACTGCTGCCGTTCATCGGGTCCCCGACACCCACGGTGGTCGAGTCCCCCAGTGCCACATAGTGGAGGCTCACATTCCGTCATGGTGAAGGCACGGACGAGATCGCCGGTGAGACCGAGGTGACGCACTCGGCGGCAACCAGCATGGGATCCGGCTCAGCGGGCAGATCAATTGAAGGTCGGAAGTGCTCGGAGTTAGGGTATTGCAAACAACTATGTGCAGGAGTTGCTAGCTGATGAGTGATCTTCGGTTCGGTGTGGTGGGCCTGGGTGCCCGGAGCCGCATCGCGCAGTACGCCCACAAGCCCGGCGCGGGCTCCGCGATCGTCGCGGTCTGCCGACCCGGCCGCGGAGCAGCGGGATCTGGCCGCTGCGAGCGGTACCCGGGTGCGACGGCGTACGGCGACCACACCGAGCTGCTCGAGCAGAAGCTCGACGGGGTCTTCCTGACCACGCCGGACGACCTGCACGAGGAGCCGGCGATCGACTTCCTCCGGGCCGGCGTCGTCGGTGTTCGTGGAGAAGCCGCTGGCGATCACCACCGACGGGTGCGACCGGGTGCTGCAGGCGGCGTACGACACCGGCGCCCGGCTGTACGTCGGGCACAACATGCGGCACATGCCCGTCGTCCTGACGATGCGCGAGCTGATCCAGGACGGCGCGATCGGCGACGTGAAGGCGATCTGGTGCCGGCACTTCGTCGGCCACGGCGGCGACTTCTACTTCAAGGACTGGCACGCCGATCGCCGTCGTACCACCGGCCTGCTACTGCAGAAGGGTGCCCATGACATCGATGTGATGCACTGGCTGGCCGGCGGGTACACGACCCGCGTGAACGCGATGGGCGCGCTCACTCTGTACGGCGGGATCGAGGACCGGCTCGACCGGTCCGGGCAACGGTTCGAGGACTTCGTCTCCGAGGACAACTGGCCGCCGCTGGCGCAGAAGGGCATGGCGCCGGTGATGGACGTCGAGGACCTCTCGATGGCGAATCTCCTGCTGGACAACGGCGTACTACATGACCTACCAGCAGTGCCACTACACGCCGGACTACTGGCGCAACTACACGGTGATCGGTACGCACGGCCGGCTGGAGAACTTCGGCGACACCCCCGGCGGTGTGGTGAAGGTGTGGAACAGCCGCCGGTCGGGATACCGCGAGGACGCCGACCAGGTGGTCGAGATCGCCGGCGGCAGACGGCGACCACGCCGGCGCCGACCCGCATCTGGTGGCCGAGTTCGTCGGCTTCGTCCGCGACGGTGGCGTCGACCCTGACCTCTCCGGTCGCCGCCCGCGCCGCAGTCGCCGCCGGCTACGCCGCGACCATGTCCCTGCGCTCGAACGGCACCCCGATCGACATCCCGCCGCTCGACCCGGCCCTGATCAACTACTTCGACAACGGCCAGGTGCGCTGAGGTAGCCGCCCCGTCGTACGACATAGCGTGCCAGAGGCGGGACTCGAACCCGCACGCCCGGGGGCACCGGCACCTAAAGCCGGCGTGTCTGCCGTTCCACCACTCTGGCTGGGAGCTGCTGCCTCCCCTCGGACAGACATCCTAGGGGAGGCAGCAGCTCGGGTCAGCGGCTCTGCAGGGCGTCGATGAAGACCTGGCGGAGGTCGCCGGGGTTGCGGGCGACGTAGCACAGGCCGCCGGTGGCCGCGGCCAGGGTGCGGAGCTCGTCCGGGTTGGCGTCAGGACCCATGCCGAGGGCGATGATCCGGACCGGTTTGGCCGGGTCGGTCAGGCCTTCGAGCGTCTTCACGGTCTCCTGCAGGGTCGGGCTGCCGGGATCGTCGTTCTTGCCGTCGGTGAACAGCAGGATCGAGTTCACCGCGGTGGAGTCGTAGCTGGCTCCGGACCGCGCGGACCGCCGCGATCGCCGTGTCGTACAGGCCGGTGCCGCCGTTCGGGACCGGGTGCTGGATCTTCAGCTGTGCCAGGATCTTCGCCCGCTGCCGGTCCGACAGCGGTGCGATCGGGACCAGTTCCTTGTAGTCGCTGCCGTCCAGGCCGATCTTGGTCGAGAACGTCCACAGGCCGAGCGACGCGCTGGTCGGGAACAGCGTCAGGCCGCCGGTGGCCGCCTCGATGGTCAGCTGCATCCGGGTCTTGGCGCCGACCTTGTCGCCCATCGAGCCGGAGATGTCGATCACCGCCAGCGAGTGGGTCGACAGCGACAAGCGGGTCCAGTTCAGCAGCGTCTTGGTGATCGCGTCCGGGGTCGGCTTGGCCAGCTGACTGGCGTCACCGACGCCACGGCCGCCGCCGAGAGCGCTCATCTGCCTGTCCCGGAAGCCGGCGTTGTCGCGGGCCTGCGCGTAGGCGTCCGAGAGCATCTCGCCGGCCAAGGCGTTGGCCGCCGTGGTGGCCTGGTCGGTGTCGGACTTCGCCGTGACCGCGATCGGGTAGTCCAGGTACAGCGTGCCGGTGGCCGGAACGATCGCCTTGAGCTGCGCCTCCGGGTGCTCTTCCTGGTACTTCACGAAGCTCTGCTCCGACGCCGGCACGACGACCGTGCTGCCGTTCTGGGCGGCCCGGCCGAACACCGTGCTGACGTCGGTGTAGGGCTTCGGCATCGAGCCGAGGCGCTGGGCCAGCGGCACGATCAGGTCGTTCGACCTGGGAGTCGGACGCCGAGGTCTTCTGCCGCTCCGACTGGATCGCCAGCAGCGCGAGCGCGCCGGGGGACGTGTTCAGCGGGTCCAGCAGGGCCGGCTCGAGCGCGGTTCCGGACAGGCTGCCCAGCCAGGACGAGGTGTCGGCGAAGTTCGCGCTCCGCCCGACCAGCACCAGCGGCGAGGTCGCGATCGACGGTACGACGATGTTCGGGACGCTCTGCCCGTCATCGGCCTTGGCGACCCACAGCGAGGAGTCCGGGACCCAGAGGTCGGGCCGGTTGTCGCTGCCGCTGGCGACGTCCTGGGCGACCTTCGCCGAGGGAGCGGCGCTGATGGTGAACTGCAGACACGGAGTACCGTCCTTGCCGCCCTTGCTCGCCAGCGACTTGGCCGCCGCCTCCAGCGAGGACTGCAGCTCGGGCGTGGTGCTCAACTGGATCTGGGCCGGGTCGTCACACGACTTGCCGCCGCCGAGGAAACCGTCGGCGCCCGACTCGGATCCGAAGGAGCGGACCACAAATACGGCGCCCAGCGACAGCACCAGTAGCCCGACCGCGGTGATGTACACCGACCGGCGGTTGTTGTTGTTACTTCGCGTCACCGCAGAGGAATGTTTTCCCATCGCGGCAGGTCCCTCCCTCCCAGAGGCTGACTGCGCGCGCAGATTACCCGGTTTCGGCAGGTCAGGGCGAAGGTCGCGATGATTCCTGACACAGCCCGTCGATGGACGCCGGTGGTCCAGGGAGTACCGCTCTTTCACAAGAACGCTGGAAAACTCACCGACAGTAGTTCCTCCAGTGCGATCCGGTGAGATCAGGGTGTGACTCAAATCACATCAAGACTTTGGCTCAAGCGACCGTTCCATGGACCACCCTCATGAAACGGTCGAAGGTTTCCCTCCGCGCCAGGTCCTGACAAGGTTGTCTTTCGCCACCCGGCTCAGAGGCCGAGATCCCGGCGGAGCTTGGCGACGTGGCCGGTGGCCTTCACGTTGTACTGGGCCACGCGCGATCTTGCCGTCGGGGTCGACGACGAAGGTGGACCGGATCACCCCGGTGACCTTCTTGCCGTACATGGTCTTCTCGCCGAAGGCGCCGTACGCGGTCAGGACCGCCTTTCCGGGTCGCTCAGCAGCGGGAACGTGACGCCGTCCCGCTCGCGGAACTTGGCCAGCTTGGCCGGCTTGTCCGGTGAGATCCCGAGGACGGCGTACCCCGCGGCCTGGAGCGAGTCGAGCGAATCGCGGAAGTCGCAGGCCTGCTTGGTGCAGCCCGGCGTCATCGCCGCCGGGTAGAAGTAGACGATCACGTTCTTCCCGCGCAGGTCCTTCAGCGCCACCTCGTTGCCGTCGGCATCGGGCAGGGTGAAGTCGGGTGCGGTGTCGCCGACGGACAGACGTTCGGACATCAGGCCCTCCACGGGGATCGAGTGAACTGTCGGCAATGTTACGTGCGGGCCAGCTGAAGCTAGCCTGAGCGCATGCGGGCCATGACAGTCACGCCGGGGAGAGCCGACTCGGCAAGGGTAGGAAAAGTAGGAGAGCCGCCCAGCGGTGACGGATCGGTCCTGGTGGAGGGACTGCTCACCGGCATCTGCGGGACCGACCTCGAGCTGGTCTCCGGCGCGTTCGGCAGCGGCAGGCCGGGCGCCGACCACCTCGTCATCGGCCACGAGTCGCTGGGGCGGGTGCTGGAGGCGCCAGAAGGCTCCGGTTTCAGCACGGGCGACCTGGTCGCCGGTGTGGTCCGCAGGCCCGACCCGGAGCCCTGTCCGGCCTGTGCGCGCGGTGAGTGGGACTTCTGCCGCAACGGGCTGTACACCGAGCGCGGCATCAAGGACATGGACGGGTACGGCGCCGAGCGGTGGCGCGTCGACCCGTACTTCGCCGTACCGGTCCCCAGCGAGCTCGGGCACCTCGGCGTACTCGTGGAGCCGACCAGCATCCTGACCAAGGCGTGGGACCAGGTGGACCAGGTCGGCGCCCGATCGTGGTTCGGGCCGAAGCACGTGCTCGTCACCGGCGCCGGTCCGATCGGGTTGCTCGCCGCACTGATCGCAACGCAGCGCGGGTACGACGTACATGTCCTGGACCGGACCGTGGACGGGCCGAAGCCGGAGCTGGTGCGGGCACTCGGTGGGACGTACCTCACCGACCTGATCGACCTGAACGTCGAACCCGATGTGGTGATCGAGGCGACCGGAGCCGGACAAGTGGTGTTCGACTGCGCGAAGCTACTCGCGCCGGCCGGGGTCCTGTGCCTCACCGGAATCTCACCTGGTCCGGCGTCGATCGATGTCCAGCTGGATGCGCTGATCCGGCAACTGGTGGTCCGCAATGCGGCGCTGGTGGGGTCGGTGAACGCGGCCAAACGCCACTACACGGACGCCGTGGACGTGCTGCTCGCGGCAGACCCGTCCTGGCTGGGGCGGCTGATCACGCGGACCGTCCCGCTGTCGGACTGGCCGTCCGCGCTGGTCCGGGAACCGGATGACATCAAGGTGGTCGTGGACTTGCGGGGATGACCTGCGAGGATGGGACTACGCAGAGCAGTCCCGGCCATCCCGGGGCAGGCCCGACGAGTACGGTGTTGGATTCGTAGAGGGGAGCGTCGACAGGTGTCGGACACGCAGGCTGGGACCGCGAAGGCTGGGACCGCGAAGGCTCGGACCGCCGAGCAGATCGAGGCGGACATCGCCGCCACCCGGGCGCGCTTGGCCTCGACCGTGGACGAACTGGTCGACCGCGCGAACCCGAAGAACATGGCCCTGCGGCAGGTCGAGCAGGCCAAGGCCCAGGTGTTCGACGAGCGCGGCCAACTGCGCACCCAGAAGATCGTCGCGGTCGGCGGCGCCGCGGTCGGCGTGCTCGCCGTCCTGCTGCTGATCCGCCGGCTGGTGGGCCGCCGGTGACTCCTCGCAAGCGGCTCTCCGACGACAAGCTGCCGATCCGGATGCTGCACGACCGGGTGCTGGTCTCGCTCGAGGCCGAAGGTGAGCGCAAGTCGTCGGCCGGCATCCTGATCCCGGCCACCGCGCAGATGGGCCGCCGGCTCGCCTGGGCGAAGGTGGTCGCGATCGGCGCCAACGTCCGCACCGTCGAGGTGGACGACCGGGTCCTGTTCGACCCGGAGGACCGGGCCGAGGTCGAGGTCCGCGGCGACGACTACATCCTGCTCCGCGAGCGCGACCTGCACGCGGTCGCGGCCGGCCGCCTCGAGGACGGCCAGACCGGCCTCTACCTCTAGTCCAGCTGGTAGAGCCGTCGGGCGTTGTCACGACCCCACAGCGAGGCCACCCGTACGGCGTCCTCCGCGGACCAATCGCCTCGCTCGACGAAGCCGCCGAGCACCGACGTCACCGCGCGCCGCCACAGCGTGGCTCCGAGAAAGTGCAGCTCGGCCGGACCCCACGCGTCGGAGGAGTACAGGAGCTTGGCGAAGGGCGCCAACTCGAGTCCTTCCGCGAGTACGGCGGCCGCGCGTGCACCGAGGTACATGGTGGTGAGGCCGAGGTCGAAGCTCACGTGCGGAAAGGCGTGCGCGAGGTAGCCCGCCTCGCGATGGAACGGATAGCAGTGCAGCAACACGACCTGCGTGCCCAGTGGTTCGACCAGTCGCAGCCACTCGGTCAGGAGCAGCGGCGTTGTCTTGTGCAGGTTCAGATCCGTGTCACCGAAGCCGACGTGGAGCTGCAGCGGCAGACCGCGGCGCGCACCGATCCAGAGCAGCCAGCGGAGGAGCACTGGGTCGCTGACTCTGACTGGGCCATCGGCGTACCAGCGGTCGAGCGCGGCAAGGACCTCCGCGTCAGTGGGCTCGGTTGGATCGAAGTCGAAGCCATGTCGATAGGCCACGATGCTCTTGAGCCCAACCGCATCAGCAGTCCGCGCATCCAGCCGCCGTGCCAGCGCATCGGGTACGGCGGACACGGTGGACTCGTGTGAGGCGACGTACTCGAGCTCTGACTCCAGCCGGACCACCTCATGCGTGCGGGCCCCGCTCAGCCTGGCCAACTCGTCCACACCGGTCACGGCGTCGCCGAGGTAGCCGGTGTCGACCAGGTAGTCGCTGACTCCCGCAGCGCCCAGGAAGAGCCGGCTCAGTGAGACCTCGTCGTGCTGCGCCCGTGCAGCCAGGTAGTCGTCGGCCGACGCGTGTGGCTCCAGTCCGAGCAGGGGAGCGCAGTGTTGACGAATGGCGAAGCCCAGTTGGGAATCGAACGTCGACGTCCAGGCCGGGACCGGCCGGTCGGACTCGGTGATGAGCTGCTCGAAGCCGGCACGGTCGAGCGGACCCTTGGCGACGCCGTGCACGTGGTGGTCCACCAACGGCAGGCCCGCCACGTGGTCAGACAGCGGCATGGCTGGCCAGCCGGAACCGCGACGGGACCGTGGCCTCGCCCAGCACCAGATCGCGGACGAAGGCGCCGATCAGCGGTACGAACTTGAAGCCTTGCCCGCAGAATCCGACGGCGACCGTGATGGGCCCTGCCCGGTCGATGACGAAGTTGTCCGACGGCGTGTTGTCGTACAGGCAACTGATCGCCGTCGACCTCCCCGCGTCCAGGCCGGGGAACCAATCTTCGACGTATCGCAGCAGCTTGGCATCCCGCTCCGGCTCGACCGCGAAGTCGCGCGTGTCGGGATCGACCACCGGACCACTGCTATGCAGTCCGACCTTCACACCCGACCCGGGCTCGTACAACCCGTAGCTGAAAGGACCCGAGTGCACGAAGCTCGGCCAGTCCAGATCGTCCGACACCGGTGCGAAGAACCGCGGCTGCTCCTGCGTCACAGTGAACGCCGGCAGAGGTACCAATCCGGTCAGTAACTTCGGAGCCCACGACCCAGCCGTCACCACCACGTGCCGCGCCCGCACCGCACCACCCGGTACGTCGAGCTCCACCAGCCCGTCGTGGTCCCGCAACGCCTGCACCGGCGACTGCGCCCGGAACTCCGCCCCCAGTCGCGTCGCCACGGTCTGCAGCGCCTTGACCGTGCGATCGGCGTACAACCGTCCCGAACCGGGCTGATACAGCACCGGAGTCTCGAACCGGAAGCCTGGCCAGCGCTCCGCCGCCGCTTCCGGGGTGAGCACCTCGCCGGTTGCCGCATGCAACGACCTGAACGTCTCGACCGTCGCGTCGTCGACTCCGTGGTCGATCCCACCGGTGACCTCGAAGAGCGTCTCGCCCGAGTCCGCCTCCAGTTCGCGCCACAGCGGACGCGCCTGCTCGGTCAGCCGTGCTACCTCCGCGTTGTCCGCGGCCGGCCGGAACAGTCGCGTGCCGCCGTGCGATCCACCGCGGTCGTGCCCGAGCGTGTACTGCTCCAGTACGACGACCTCACGCCCGGCCGCCGCCAGCGCCCGAGCCGCCGCCGACCCCATCGCACCGGCACCGACCACGGCAACGTCGTACGTCATTCCTCACCTCATCGTGCGCACCCGATCGCCCTTCGATCCGGTTCTGACCTGTCCTTACCTTCGCACGACGTGGCGTCCTGGGCTTGCGTCAGAAGCTGTCCGGGCCGAAGCGGAAGATCGCCACTACCAGGGCCAGGATCAGCACGATCGAATTCAGGATGATCGGCTGCGGCTCCTTGCGGCGGGCGTGGGTGATGATGGCGCCGATCATGATCACGGCGAGTGATCTTCAAGCTGCCCGGCGTCCTTGACTATCACTGCAGCGTGACTCCGGGCTGACCCATTTCGAGTATCTGGTGCTCGCCGGACTGCCGGAGTCACCCGGCCGGTCGCGCCGGATGAGTGACCTGGCCGGCTTCGCCAACGGCTCGCTGGCGCGGCTCTCGCACGTGGTCAAGCGGCTCGACCGTCCGCGAGTACGTCATCGACGCCCTCACCCCGGAGCAACTGGCCCAGCTCAAGCTCATCGCCGACCAGATCCTCGCCAAGGTCGATCCCGGCAAGCCCTGCTGATTCTCGCGGACGGCGGACGAGGGACAATGGCGGAGTGATTTTCGAGACCTCCAGCCGGTTGCCCGATTTTCCGTGGGACAAGCTCGCCCCTTACAAGCAGAAGGCGGCCGGCGCATCCCGACGGCATCGTCGACCTGTCCATCGGCAGTCCGGTGGACCCGGTGCCGGACCTGGTGAAGAAGGCCCTGGCCGACGCGGCCGACGCCCCGTCGTACCCGACCACGATCGGTACGGCGTCCAGCCGGCAGGCAGCCGTGGACTGGATGGCCCGGCGTCTCGACGTCACCGGCGTGGACCCGCAGACCGGCGTACTGCCCGTGATCGGCACCAAGGAGCTGATCATGCTGCTGCCGACGCTGCTCGGCATCGGCGCCGGTGACACCATGCTGATCCCGGACCTCGCGTACCCGACGTACGAGGCCGGCGCCGCGCTGGCCCGTGCGACCAGCGTGCCGATCGCCGACCCCACGACGTACGACGATGGACCGGTGCGGGTCGCCTACCTGAACTCGCCGCGCAACCCGTCCGGCGAGATCACCTCCGGCCGACGACCTGCGTCGGGCGGTCGAGTGGGCCCGGGCGAACGACGTACTGCTGGTCAGCGACGAGTGCTACGCCGAGTTCGGCTGGGACGCGCGGCCGGTGTCCGTGCTGCACCCGGACGTCTGCGGTGGCAGCTTCGACAACCTGCTCGCGGTGCACTCGCTCTCGAAGCGGTCCAACCTGGCTGGGTACCGCGGCGGGCTTCGTGGCCGGTGACGCAGCGGTCGTCGCCGAACTGCTTGCCGTCCGCAAGCATGCCGGTCTGATGGTGCCGTCGCCGATCCAGGCCGCGATGGCGGCTGCCTTCTGCGACGACGCGCACGTCGAGGAGCAGCGGGGTCGCTACCTGCGTCGGCGGTCGGTGCTGCGGGACGCGCTGACCGGTGCGGGGTGGGAGATCACGCTGTCCCACGGCGGGCTGTACCTGTGGGCCGCGCACCCGTCGTACGACGCCTATGGCTCGGTGGCGGCTCTGGCCGACCGGGGCATCCTGGTCGCGCCGGGCAGCTTCTACGGAACGGCGGGTGAGCGGCACGTGCGGGTGGCGCTGACCGGCAACGACGAGCGCATCGACGCCGCGGTGAAAAGACTGCAGGAGTAACAGAACTTTCCCGTCCGGTGTGACGTCTTCTTGTGTGACTGCCTCTTATATGGGTAGCGTGAACCCAGGGAGGGGGAGGCATGCGCATGACATGGCGTTGCATCGGGGTGGTTGTCGTCACTGCTGTTGGGGGTGGTGCCGGTCGGTGCCGCACAGGCGGATGACGATCCGACGGTGACACCAGAGGTCCCGACGACGTCGACGCCGCCGGCTGTGGCCGAGCCGACCCAGCCGGCCGAGACGCCGCCTCCGACGCCGAGACGCCGCCGCTCCTGCGGTCGAGACACCGACTCCTACTCCCACGCCTCCGCCGGCGTGGTCGATCACGCTGAATCAGCCGGCGGCCTCCTGGGAGGACCGGCCGACGGTGTTCACCGGCAAGATCAGCCAGCCGATCACCGGCTCGTACATCACGCTGTGGCAGCGCGTCCCCGGTGCTTGGGTGCTGCGGGCATCGACCCGGACCACCGCCGGTGGGGTCTACAAGTTCACCTACACCTCGGCGTACACCGGCACCTGGGCCTTCCGCACGATGATCGGCGTCAAGGACACGACCGCGCTCGCGATCTCGGCGTACCGGACCGTTCCGATCCAGGACCGCAAGATCGTCATCAACACCCCGGCGGCCTGGTACGCGACGCTGACCGGTGTGTCGGTCACCGGCCGGATGACGCCGGCCGAACCGGGCAAGGAGCTTGCACTGCAGGACTACCTCGGCAGCGGCAAGTGGCGACTGCTGAGCATCGCGAAGATGGATGCGGCCGGCAACTTCCGGCTCCGGATCCCGGACGACGTCCCGTCCACCCGGACCGTGCGCGTCCTGACCCGCGACGTCAGCCAGCCCGCCGATGGAGTACTCCGGCCTCGCCAAGATCGTCGATCAAGGCCGCCCTGAACCCCAAGGTGTACGCCGTCTCGGCCGCGATGGTGGCCAACACCTACCGGGCCGGGTGCCCGGTCAAGCCGTCGTCGCTGCGGCTGCTCCAGCTGAACTACTGGGGCTTCGACGGCAAGGTGCACCGGGGTGAGCTGATCGTGCGCGACGCCGCGGTGCGAAGATGATCACGGTCTGGACCTCGACGTTCACGGCCAAGTTCCCGATCCGGCAGATGCGGCGGGTCGACGTGTTCGGCGGGAGTGACATCAAGTCGATGGCGGCCGACAACACCTCCGTCGTTCAACTGCCGCCGGGTCACCGGTAACCCGTACTGCGCTCTCGCCGCACTCGTACGGCTGGGCGATCGACATCAACACCGTCGAGAACCCGTACCTGGCGGCGAACGGCGTCTGGTACCCGTCGAACGGCCTGGCCTACCGCAACCGCTCGCTGGTCGCGTCCGGGCATGCTCTTCTCGAGCAGCACCGCCACCAAGGCATTGATGGCCCAGGGCTACTTCTGGGGTGCCGGCTGGACGCAAGCCCGACTACCAGCACTTCGAGCCGCAAGTGAAAGCTGTCGTAGCTGCTGGCCTGTCGGCGTTGCTGCTGGCGGGCTGCAGCCCTGAGGCAACACCGCAGTCGTCTGCTGGTGACGCCGACCCCGATCCCCAGCACGGTGGGCGGCACAGTGCCAGTGCCCACCAACACTTTGAGCACTGCGAAGCCCACCGATGCCGCAGTTCCGCCCGAGCTGCCGGAGGAAGCGACTGCGCCACCGCCCGCCACCGCTGGACCGCTGAGCGCCCGGAACCTCCCGGCTCCCGACGAAGCTCGGCCCCGGTTGGAAGACGTACGCCGACCCGGGCGGTGCCGAGGCGGGTTTCGTGGGCAACAAGACCTGGACCCGCCGGCGCGACGCTCACCAGGCCGCCTTCGAGGCCTTGCCCTTCGGCTGCTCCGGCTCTTGGCGACCGGCTCCCTGCCGGTCCCGCAGTACGCGCTGCAGGGCACCTACCGGACTGCTGACGCCAAGCCCGCGCACGGCGCTGCTGCTGCGCTTCACCAGACGCCGCCAAGGCGCCCGGCGTACTACGACGGCTACCAGGCCCGCATGGCCGCCTGCGGCACCGGCGGCGACCTCAGCGTCAAGCAGCTCTGGTCCGAGCCCACCGCCGCAGCCGCCGTCCGCGCGCTATGCGGGCGCCGAGGCCTATCGTCGACGTCTCCGTAGCCGAAGGGTCCACCGTTGCCCTCCTCGCCGCGACGTCAGGCCACCCCGACAGCCAGTCCGACTGGGCGCACACCGTCGTACCCACCCTCCAGGCCATCATCGACTCCCCGTAGCCTCGCCTCAGCAACTCGACAGAGAAGTTGTATTACCTTTCAGTATTTCGTTGTCTTACACTCCGGGTATGGGTGACTTCAACCGGTATGCCCGCCTGACCGCGGACCTCGACGCGCCGTTCGCGGTGGTCGACCTGGCCGCGTTCCGGCGGAACGCGGACGACCTGGTCCGCCGAGCCGCGGGTACGCCGATCCGGATCGCGTCCAAGTCGGTCCGCTGCCGCGCGCTGATCGCGGCCGCGCTCGAGCGGCCCGGGTTCCACGGCGTGATGAGCTACGCCCTGCCCGAGGCGCTCTGGCTGGCCCGCAACGGCGTCGACGACATCCTGATCGGCTACCCGACCACGCACCGCACGGCGCTGCGCGCGCTCGCCGAAGACCCCGAGGCGGCCGCTCGGATCACGCTGATGATCGACTCACCAGAGCACCTGGCGTTCATCAAGTCGGTCACCGGCGGGCGGCGTGCGGATCCAGGTCTGCCTCGACGTGGACGCGTCGCTGCGCGTCTTCGGCCAGCACCTCGGCGTACGGCGCTCACCGCTCCGGACCCCGGACCGACGTCGCCGGATCTGGCCCGCATCGTGGCCGCGGACGACGCCTTCGAGCTGGTCGGCGTGATGTTCTACGAGGCGCAGATCGCCGGTCTCCCCGACACCTCACCGGCCGTCCGCTGGGTGAAGCGCCGGTCGGCCGCCGAGCTCGCCGACCGCCGCGGCGCGGTCGTCGACGCGGTCAAGCAGTTCGCGCCGCTCCGGCTGGTCAACAGCGGCGGCACCGGCAGCCTCGAGATCAGCAGCGCCGACCCGGTCGTCACCGAGGTCACCGCCGGCTCCGGTCTCTACGGCCCGACCCTCTTCGACAAGTACGACGTCTTCCAGCCGGAGCACGCGGTCGCCTACGCGCTGGACGTCGTACGGCGTCCTGCCCCGCGGATCGCCACCCTCTTCGGCGGCGGCTACGTCGCGTCCGGCCCGGCCAAGAAGTCGCGGCTGCCGTTGCCGGCCTGGCCGTCCGGACTGAAGCTGCTGGGCACCGAAGGTGCCGGAGAAGTGCAGACTCCGGTCCTTGGGAGTTCCGCCGACGGGCTGCAGATTGGAGACCGGGTCTGGATGCGCTATGCGAAGGCGGGCGAGATGCTGGAGCGATTCGATGTCGTGCACGCGATCGACGGTGACGAGCTGACCGAGCTCGTGACGTACCGGGGTGAGGGGAAGAACTTCGGATGAGCACCTGGCGGAACTGGGCCGGCACCGAGTCGGCGCACCGGCGTGGAGATCCTCCGCCCGTCCTCGGCCGACGAGCTCGCGGCGGCGGTCAAGATCCGCCGCCGAGCAGGGCAAGAAGCTCAAGGCGGTCGGTGTCCGGGCACTCGTTCACCGGCTGCTCGGTGCCTGAGCAGGTGATGATCCGGCTCGACGGACTGTCCTCGATCATCCATGCCGACCAGGATTCCGGCCGGGTCACCGTCGGCGCCGGGCACCGGTCTGGGCAAGCTCAACGCCGGCCTCGCCGCCTTCGACCTGGCGATGGCGAACCTCGGCGACATCGACAAGCAGACCATCTCCGGCGCGATCTCCACCGGCACCCACGGCACCGGCGCGCGCCTCGGCGGTCTCGCCACCCAGGTCGTCGGCGCTCGACCTGGTCACCGCGGACGGCTCGGTGCTGCACTGCTCGGCGGAGGAGAACCCGGACGTCTTCGCCGCGGCCCGGGTCTCGGTCGGCGCGCTCGGCGTGATCACCTCGGTCACCCTGCAGTGCGTGCCGGCCTTCCTGCTCCGGGCGCAGGAGATGCCGCTGCCGCTGGCCGAGGTGCTGGACGGGTTCGATGAGCTTGCCGACGGCAACGACCACTTCGAGTTCTACTGGTTCCCGCACACCGACATCGCGCTGACCAAGCGCAACAACCGGGTCGCGGCCGGCGTCGGCCGCGTCCCCGGTCGGCCGGATCCGCGGCTGGGTCGACGACGAGCTGCTGTCCAACAAGGTCTTCGAGCTGACCAACCGGCTGGCGGTCCGACGGCCCGGTCTGGTGCCGCGGATCAACCAGCATCGCGTCCCGCGGCGCTGTCGGCCCGCGAGTACGTCGACGCGTCGTACAAGGTGTTCTGCGCCGAGCGGAACGTGGTCTTCCGCGAGTCCGAGTACGCCGTACCGCGGGAGCACGTGGTCGAGGTGATCCGGCCGCCTGCGCGACTGGATCGACGCGCTCGGGCGCGCGCATCCCGTTCCCGATCGAGGTCCGGGTCGCCGCTGCCGGACGACATCTGGCTGTCCACGGCGTACGGCCGCGACACGGCGTACATCGCCATCCACCAGTACCACCGGCTGCCCGCACGACGCGTACTTCGCGCCTTCGAGCGCATCGTCTCCGCCTACGACGGCCGCCCGCACTGGGGCAAACTGCACACCCTCGGCTGCCGACGACCTCCGCGACGCGCTACCCCCGCTTCGACGACTTCCTGGCCGTCCGCGACCGGCTGGACCCCCACCGCACCTTCGCCAACCCGTACACCCGTCAGGTCTTCGGTTAACCTGGCACTGTCTCAGCCGGGCCGGTGTGAGCGGGCTAGCCTGCGGACATGAGCTGTGGACGGGCTCGAACCGGTGGCCGAGGACTGGCAGAAGGCGCTGGCCGTCGTCGCGCATCCGGACGACCTGGAGTTCGGCGTCGGCGGCGGCGATCGCGCGCTGGACCGGCGCAGGGCAAGGAGATCGTCTACTGCCTGCTCACCTCCGGCGAGGCGGGCATCGACGGCATCGCGCCGGCCGAGTGCGGACCGCTGCGCGAGGCCGAGCAGATCGAGTCCGCCCGGATCGTCGGCGTGTCGACGTCGTCGAGTTCCTCGGTCAGCCGGACGGCACCATCGAGTACGGCGTGGCGCTCGCGCCGCGCTGATCACCGACGGTCGATCCGCCGGCACCAGCCCGAGATCGTGATCACCAACAACTTCCGCGACACCTGGGACGGCGACGTAGCCTGCTCAACCAGGCCGACCACATCAACACCGGCCGCGCCACCCTCGACGCGGTCCGCGACGCCGCCAACCGCTGGATCTTCCCCGACGCCGGCGACCGCTGGAACGGCGTACGCCAGGTCTGGGCCGCGGGCTCACCTCGAGTCCCGCCACGCCGTCGACACCACCGACACCTTCGACCTCGGCGTCCAGTCCCTCGAGGCCCACAAGGCCTACATCGACGGCCTCAACTGGCCCGACTTCGACCCCGCCGAGTTCCTCGAAGGCATCTCCCGCCCGACCGGCACCCGCCTCGGCACCAATACGCCGCCCCCTTCGAGGTCTTCACCCCGTAACCTTGCCGCCCGGCGTCGGACGAACGTGCCGCCGACCTCGCGACTGGGTCAGTTGGACGGGAGGTCGAGGCTGATGGTGAGGTGCGGCGGAGTCGGGCTTCGGGGTACGGGGTTCGCGGTCGCCGGAGGGGTCGGGGCCGGGTGGGTTGTCGGGCCCGATCCAGGACCGGATCAGGGTGCGGCCACCTTTGCGGGTCATGCGGTGGAGGTCGATCTGCTGGACCTGGCTGGCGGGGATGCCGAGTTGGGCAAGGCTGCGGTTCGCCCGCTCACAGGCGCTGTCGTGTTTCCGCGGGGAGAAGTTCTGCTGCAGTACGACGGCGATGGTGCCGTCGGGGAGATCCTCGACCCGCTGGAACCGCATGCCCTTGTCCAGGGTGCACGACCTGATGGCGAGTTCGAGGTAGTCGGAGTCGGACAGACGTCGTTCGGTCTTCGCGCGAGCAACCACTTCATAGCGGGCCATACCCCGATCATCCGCCGCCGCCGTCGCGTTTTCCAGAGACTCGATCTGCGGAGTGTGGGATCGCCAAGGCCCGGAGGATGTTGAGCCGGCGCCGCGCGGACGGTTACAGCTGGAGGATGCGCTGCGACTCGGTGAGGACGGCCGGGGAGGCCAGGGACTGCCAGCGGGGGATCTGCTCCTGGAGGAAGGGGCGGAGTTTGGATGCGAGGTCGGGGGCGTGGTCGAGGACGTCGAGTTCGTTGACGATGGTGAGGTCGACGAAGTCGCGAAGGTCCGCGCTGCCGAGTTCCTCCGACGTACCGGTGAAGCGGTCGGTGACGGTGCGGTGTTCGGCCAGGTCGCGCCAGGTGGTCTCACGTTCGCAGGAACCGTAGCGGTAGACGATCAGCTCCGCGTCCGGTCCGATCACGGACTCGAGCACCGGGCGCTCGGTCTGCCAGTCGAACAGGTGGGTGGGGAAGCCGTCCGTTCCGTACGCCGCATGGCCGAGGCCGGCCAGGACCAGGGTGTCGGATGCGCCCAGAGTGGTGAGGCGCTTGGCGACGCGGTGCAGATGCACATAGAGGCTTCCGCCCGCGTGGTCGAGCTCGTCGGCGCCGCGCACCATCAGCAGCGAACCCAAGTCCTCGAAAGCGCTCATCTGACCCCTTCTCGATGCGGAGCGGCCAGGGCCCGCGGACCGGCCCAGGCACCCACCGTAAGGCCAATCCAGCACCCCCGCCCACACCTTCGGCGTGCCGTTTCCGTCACACCCGGTTCATGTCCCGTTCCACCTACGTCGCGCTCAAGTGGCCGCGGTGTGCCGGCGCGGTTCAGGCCCGAGGCCTGCAGGTTGGGCCCAGATCATGCGGGGGGTGCGGTCAGGAGTTCACCGGAGGTGTCCCGGAGCTGTCCCTGAAACGGACGGCGAGGTATTCCGGCCGGCCGGTGCGCGCGGGACGATCTGACGATGAGCAACACCGCAGCCCGCTGGACCTTGGTCGCCGCCCTGGCCACCACGACGATCCTCGCCGCCACAGTCACCAGTCGGCTGTCCGCAGGTCCTGACGCTTCACCCAACGACGCCAACAAGAGCCAACTCGCCGACCGCTGAGCACACTGGCCGGGCGGCCGGTGTGTGCTGGTTGTCGTTGAGTTGCCTTGGGCAACGGTTGGCTCGGCCGGTGGCCGTCCAGGGAAGGTGGACGACCACCGGCCGAGCCGTGGAGTCCCGCGCGAGAGCGGATCAAACCCGGGCGAGCGGGTTGGTCCGGACGAGCGGGTAGGTCGAAGCCCCACGGCTTACCCGCGCGACCGGTTCAGGGCGCGGGTGGATGGGGCTCTCAGTCGAGTTCGGCCAGGGCCTTGCGGGCTGCTTCCAGTTCGGCTTCGAGGGCCGCGACCTTCGCTGCTTGCTGGGAGCGGGCCTCTTCGATGACCTCGTCGATCGGGGTGGCGAGGTCCTCGTGAAGTTCCTTCGCGGCGCGCGAGACGGCGGCGGCTGCGACGGCGAGGTTGCGGGCCAGGTAGGTGGTGCCCTGCTTGAGCTCCGCGTGCCACTCGCCGTCGGCGGTGCCGGTGACGGTCAGCGTCAGCTCGAGAGTCTTGGTCTTCTTGCCGGCGGCCTTCTTGGCCGGAGCCTTCTTCGGCTTCGTCACCTCAGAAGCGGGAGTGGCATCGGCCGACGTCGGGGCAGCCTCCGTCTGGCAAGGCTGGTCGGGGTGACGGTGTCGGGAGTGTCGGCGACGTCCGACGGCGCTTCTGCTGCGAGAGTGTCTACAGTCATCGTTGCGGCGATCTCCTTCTGAACATCGCCCGCGGTGAGCGGGCTGGCGCTGAGAGTTTATTAGAACACACGTTCGACTCCCAAGCCAAACTCAGCCCTTCACGCACAGCCCTTCACGCATCAGCCCTTCACGCCGACCAGCTTCACCAGGAAGCGGTCGATCTGATCCCGCAACGGCGGAAGGTCGGCCTCGGGCTCGTTGATGCGGATCGAGACCGCGCCGTGCACCGCCGCGCGGAGGTCGAAAGCGACTGCGGCGGCGTCGCCGGCCGGGGCGAGGCCGGCGTCCATGCAACGTTGCACGGCCGCGGTCGCGCGGGTCGAGAGCTCCGCCTTGAAGTCCAGCTGCATCCGTCGATTCAGCGTGCTCTCGTGCAGCACCTTGTAGAGGCCGGCGTACTCGCTCGTCCAGGCGCTGAGGAACACCAGCCGCGCCCGCAGCTGCTCGACGGGATCGTCGCCTCCGCTTGCCTCGGCCCGGTCGAGGTCGTGGATCAGATCCGCGGTGCACTGTTCGAGCGCGGCGAAGACGAGTTCGTCCCGGTCGGCGAAGTGGATGTAGACCGAGGTCGCCGCGATCCCCACCTCGCGGGCGACGGCACGGAGTGAGAGCGCCTCGTCGTCGCCGAGTTCGTTCAGCATCCGCACGGCCGCATCGATGATCTCGCGTCGCAGCAGGTCCCCTTGGCCGCGGCGATTGCGACTCCGGGCCGGCGAAGTCGAGGGGGTGCCCGCAGGCGTGGTCGCGTCCATGACGTCCATTGTATTGCAACACTCGTTGCCCTACAGTCGTAGCACTACACCTGTTCACTTAAGGGACGGATGCATGAACACCACCCTCGAACGCAACCGACAGGCCGCCAACCCGAACGGGATGTTCTAGTTATGGCCACCGCAAGTGCGCAAGCCGCTTCTGCAACAGCTCAGCCAGATCCCCGGCGGTGGTGGGCGCTGGCCGCTGTCGCCACTGCTCAGCTCATGATCGGCATCGATCTGACGATCATGAACATCGCGCTGCCGTCAGTGCAGCGGTCGCTCCAGATGTCCGACCCCACGCGCCAGTGGGTGATCACGCTCTTCGCTCTCGGGTACGGCGGTCTGCTGCTGCTCGGCGGTCGTATGACGGACCTGATCGGGCGCCGGCGCGCTCTGCTCATCGGACTCACCGGGTTTGCCTTGGCCTCGGCTCTCGGCGGTGCTGCGACTGGTCCGGCCATGCTGCTCACCGGCCGTGCGCTGCAAGGCGTCTTCGGTGCACTACTGACCCCTGCCGTGCTGGCCACTTTGGCCGCTGCCTTTCCGCTGCCGTCCGAGCGTGGGAAGGCGTTCGGCATCTACGGCACCGCGATGGGCAGTGCATCGGGCCTTGGCGTGCTGCTGGGCGGAGTGCTCACCCAGTACCTCGACTGGCGCTGGTGCATGTACGTCAACCTGCCTGTCGCCGCACTGGCGGCCGTCGGTGTCCTGTACGCCGTGCGGCCAGTGCCGAAGGTGGAAGGAGTCCGAGTGGACATCACCGGTGCGGTCCTTGCAACCGCAGGGCTGATGGCACTGGTCTTCGGATTCGCCAGAGCTGAGCCGGATGGGTGGAGTGCGCCGACAACGTTCGGATCACTCATTGCCGGAGTTGTGCTGCTCGGGGCGTTTGTCGGCACCCAGCTGCGAGTCGCAAACCCGCTACTTCCGCTGCGGGTTGTCTTGGATCGTCGACGTGGTGGGTCGTATCTGGCGGTCTTCAGCCTGGCGATCGGCATGTTCGCCGCGCTGTTCTTCCTGACCTTCTACCTGCAGAACATCCAGCACTACTCGCCCGTGCGGGCCGGCCTGGCCTTCTTGCCGTTGACCGTCGGCCTCATGGCTGGAGTGCGCGCGGTGAGCCCGCTACTGGCGAAAGCATCAGTGCGCTCACTGATCTGCCCCGGACTGCTGACCATCGCAGCTGGGCTAGCGCTGCTGGGACTTCTCAAGGCAGACAGCAGTTACTGGTTCCACGTCATGCCGGTGTTCCTGCTGGTCGGGCTGGGCACGGGGTGGGTGCTGGTCACGGCGAACAGCACAGCCACCCTCGGCGCCGGCCCCGACAGTGCGGTGGCCGGCGCCATGGTGATGACGTCTCAGCAGGTCGGTGCATCACTCGGCACGGCGCTGCTCAGCACAGTAGCCGGGAGCGTGGCTGTCCACTCGAGCGCAGTACGCGGACTCAACGTGGCCAGCCTCGGTGCGGCCGCATTCCTGTGCTTGGCAGCGCTCGCCGTCTACTGGGTGACTTCGGAGCGGTCGCCGGACCAGTCGAGGTGGAAGGTGCCCTCGCGGTCGACCCGCCGGTAGGTGTGCGCGCCGAAGAGGTCGCGCAGACCCTGGATCAGCGCCGCCGGCAGCCGCTCGGCCCGCAGCCCGTCGTAGTACGACAGCGCCGCCGAGAAGCCCGGTGCCGGTACGCCGACCGTCGGCCGCCGTCGCGACCACCCGGCGCCAGGCGTCCTGCCCGTTGGCGACGGCGTTCCTTGAAGTAGTCGTCCACCAGCAGCGAGGGCAGCGTCGGCGTCCGGTCGTACGCCTCCTTGATGCGGTCCAGGAAGCCGGGCCCGGATGATGCAGCCGCCCCGCCAGATCGTCGCCATCGCACCCAGGTCGATGTTCCAGCCGTACTCGCTCGCTGGCCGCGCGGATCGCGTCGAATCCCTGTGCGTAGGCGACCAGCTTCGACGAGTACAGCGCGTGCCGCACGTCCTCGATGAACGCGTCCCGGTCCACATCGACCTTCGGTCCGAGCCGGCCCGGGCAGTACGCCGGCGGCCGCGGACGCGCCGTACGACGTCACCGGACAGCGAGCGGGCGAAGACGGCCTCGGCCATACCGCTGACCGGGATGCCGAGGTCGAGCGCGACCTGCACGGTCCAGCGGCCGGTGCCCTTCTGCTCGGCCTGGTCCAGTACGACGTCCACGAACGGCCCGCCGGTCGACGCGTCGACCTGGCTGAGCACCTCGGCGGTGATCTCGATCAGGAACGACTCGAGGTCGCCGGTGTTCCACTCGCGGAACACGTCGGCCAGCTCGGCCGGGCTCAGCCCGAGCACGTGCCGGAGCAGGTCGTAGGCCTCGGCGATCAGCTGCATGTCGGCGTACTCGATGCCGTTGTGCAGCATCTTCACGAAGTGCCCGGCGCCGTCCGGGCCGACGTGGACGCAGCACGGCTCGCCGTTCACGTGCGCGGAGATCTTGGTCAGCATCGGCTCGAGCGCGGCGTACGACTCGGGCGAGCCGCCCGGCATGATGCTCGGCCCGTTCAGCGCGCCCTCCTCGCCGCCGGAGACGCCGGCTGCCGACGAAGTGCAGGCCGTGCTCGCGCAGCGCGTTCTCCCGGCGGCGGGTGTCGGCGAAGTGCGCGTTGCCGGCGTCGACCACGATGTCGCCCTCGTCCAGCAGCGGCACCAGATCGTCGATGACCGCGTCGGTCGGCTCGCCGGCCTGGACCATGATGATGATCTTGCGCGGCTGCTCCAGCGACGCGACCAGCGCCGGCAGGTCGGCGGCGGGCGTGAACTCACCCTCGTGGCCGAACTCCTCGATCAGGGCGTCCGTCCGGCCCTGCGACCGGTTGTGGACGGCGACGCGGAACCCGTTGCGCGCCAGGTTCCGGGCCAGGTTGCGGCCCATCACCGCGAGTCCGGTGACGGCGATCTGGGCTTGGGCCCCTGACCGGGGCGGTGGGGTGGGGGCAGCAGGCGTACTGCTCATCGAATCTCCCGCAGTCTCGAGGTTGTGTGCCTCACCCAGTCTGGCCCTCCGGACCTGAGGCCCGATCAGCGGGCCCCTCACCTAGGCTCGAAGCGTGAAGACTTTCGGATCCTCGTCGTACCGCACTCGTCCTGATCGATCTGATGCCGCGGGTCGTGGCGCTGGACACGGCGCCACTCAGCGGCCCTGAGGTGCTGGAGCGCTGCGTCGCGCTGGCGAAGGCGACGCGGTCGGTCGGTGGGCTGGTGGTGAACGTCCGGGTCGAGCGGCCGGGGGTGGAGCACCAGCCGGAGGGCAGGCGGGTTCGCGCCTGAAGTCGCCCCGCAGCCAGGCGATGTGGAGATCGTCAAGCAGACGATCGGCGCCTTCGGGCGGACCGGGCTGGACGAGCAGCTCCAGCGACGCGGCATCGAGACCGTGGCGCTGGCCGGGATCGCGACCAACTTCGGCGTGGAGTCCACCGGCCGGGGCGCGGACGACCTCGGCTACGAGACCGTGTACATCACCGACGCGATGACCGGACTGGATCGGGACGCCCACGACTTCGCGCTGTCCTACGTCTTCCCGCGCTTCGGCATTCTGTGCAGCGGGACGGAGTACATCGCCGCGCTAAGCGCGTCCGCCTCCTGAATCGAGATAGTGCAGCCGTCGCCAGATCGCCTCGGACACCTCCGGGAGGAGGTCGTTGGCGTGCTGGTTGAGCTGCCAGTCGGTGTTCGGGCGCGATCGACCGCGGCCGAGCATTCGGCCAGCCAGCGTTCGGCGCTCTGTTCGGCGGCTCGCGGCAGGGCGCCGTACATCGCGGCGAGGCCCAGCATGACGCTGTCGCCGAGGACTCGGCTGGTCAGATCCTGACCGGTCATGGCGTGGTACTGCAGCGATGAACGGCGTGAGCACGGCCAGCGCCCGGGTCCGGGGATGCAGCGACATCCACACGTGCCGTACCCGCTCCAGCAACCGGTTCACCGCGAATCCTCCTCACTGCGACGCTACCCAATCACAACGATCCTCCGACCCGGCATCTGCCGGTACGCCCTGACCCTTCCGTCGCTCTGAACCGGATCGCTCACCGATCCGTACACCACGGCAACGGAAGGGGAATCAGGATGACCAGCACCGACACTGCGTGGGTCGCCCCCGCGAACGCGGGCCAACTGACTGCGTGGGACACCGCTGAAGGTGTCTTCTGGGCGGATCAGGCCGAGCACTTCGAGCACAGCCTGCAGCGGTACGACGACTGGCTGCTCCGCGCGGCCGAGATCCGCGATGGCGATCACGTGCTCGACGTCGGCTGCGGCACCGGCAGTACGACGCGCGCCGCGGCCTGGCTGGCCGGATCGGGTACGGCGGACGGCGTCGACCTCTCGTCTCCGATGCTCATGGCGGCCGCCCGCCGGGCCCGGGACACCGGTGTCGGGAACGCGACGTACCTGCAGGCGGACGCCCAGGTGCACCCGTTCGGGCCGGCGGCGTACGACGTGCTGCTCAGCCGCACCGGTTGCACGTTCTTCGCGGACCCGGTCGCGGCCTTCACCAACCTGGCCCGGGCGATGCGACCCGGCGCGCAGGTCGCCCTCCTGGTCTGGCAGGCGCCGAGTCAGAACCCGTGGTACACCGAGCTCACCACGGCCCTCGCAGCCGGCCGCCTCGCGCCGACGCCGCCCCCTGATGCGCCGAGCCCCTTCGCCTTCGCCGACCCGATGCGGGTCGCCGACATCCTCACTACCGCAGGCTTCGCCACCCCGGAATGCGAACCCTTGAAAGAGTCCATGTACTGGGGGCCGGACGTCCACACCGCTGAACGCTTCGTCCTCGGCGTGATGGGCCGGCAGCTCTCCGATGCCGACACCGGCACCCGCGACCGGGCCCTGACCAACCTGCGGAGGACCCTCGTCAAGCACTACTCGCCAGGAGGCGTCAGCTTCCCATCGGCCGCCTGGCTGGTCACCAGCCGCAAGCCCGCCTAGCCGCCACGGCGGCCTGGAGTGCTCAGTGTCGCCTGATCCGGTGCCAGGTGCGGGCACCGGACTTGAGCACTACGTCAGCAGTCAGGTCGACGGTTCCCGACGGATCGTCCGCGCGGAGGCCGTTGATGGTGACGGCGCCCTGGCGGATCAGGCGGCGGAGCTCGGAGTTGCTGTCGTTGGGCCTCGCGGCGCGCAGCAGGTCGAGGGCAGTCGTCACCGAGTCGGTGACGACGACCTCCGGGATGTCCTGGGGTTGCGTGCGATCGGAGAATGTTCGCTTGAACGCATCCAGCTCCGCCTTCGCCGTACCGGCGCCGTGGTAGCGCGTCACCACCGCCGCGGCCAGCCGGAGCTTGGAGTCGCGAGCCTGCGGACCGCCCACGGCCGCAGACTCGCCCAGCGCGGCAACAGTCTCCAGTGGCAGCTCGGTGTAGACGCGGGCGTACGGCTCGACCAGCGAATCCGGGATGCTCATCAGCTTGCCGAACTTGTCTCGTGGGCGTGTCCGTCAGGCCGATGTAGTTGTTCAGCGACTTCGACTGTTTGGCGCGGCCGTCGATGCCTGGCGTGATCGTCGTCGTGATCACCACCTGCGGCGGCGAGCCGAGCCGCTGCTGGAAGTGCCGCCCGAGCTGCTCGTTGAACAGTTGGTCCGAGCCCACGATGGTGAGATCGCTCCGCATCGCGAAGCTGTCGTACCCCTGCAGCACCGGGTAGACCAGCTCGTGGACGGCGATCTCCCGGCCGGCCGCGACCCGGTCCCGGAACATGTCCCGGCTCATCAACTGTGCCTGTGTGACCTGGGCGAACAGACTCAGCAGCTCTGCCACCCGCATCCCGTCGTACCACTCGGAGTTCCGCCGTACCTCGAACACCGCGGCGTCCGTGCGCAGCACCAGGGACACCTGCTCGAGGAACGACAGCGCGTTCGCCTCGATCTCCGCCGGCGTCAGCACCGGCCGCGTCTCCGAGCGCCCGGTCGGGTCGCCGACCCGGGTCGTCAGGTCGCCGAGCAGGAACACGACCTGATGGCCGAGATCCTGCAGCTGCCGCATCATCCACAGATTGACCGCGTGGCCGAGATGGAGATCGGGCGCGGTGCAATCGACGCCGTACTTGATCCGCAGCGGCCGCCCGGACGCCAGCCGGTCGCGCAGATCGGCCTCGCCGACGATGCTGTCGGTGGTACGACGTAACCGGTCGATCGCAGTGTTCATCGGGGTTCCTCTCGGGATCGAGGCACCCTCGGAATCGACAGCGCCTCCGGCAACGGAAAGAGACAGGAACCCGACGGGTTCCTGCCTCGGAGGCTCTGGATGGAGCGAGGTGCGGGGATTACCGAATGCCGGCCCCTCCCAGAGCCGGTCGATACGCCACGCGTCGCTTGATCACCGGGTCAGGCTAGCAGTCCCGAGCCGGAGCAGGAATCGAGTTGATTCCAACCGAGGCCTGAACAGGCCGGCCGGCAGCAACTGGCTGAGATCGACGCCCGTGGCAACCACTCCGTTGGGGACCAGTCGATCGGGACGAGTCCCCGCAGGAGCGGGTTCTTGGGCGCGCGTCGCCGTGGTGCAGTTCGACAGGAGGTATTGGCTCGGTCATGGGCTGGCCGACCGGTTGCACGCCTGACGGCCCGCCCCATCGCCGCGTTCGGACCAATACCTCCTGTCGTCCTGCACGCTTCGGTAGGAATTGGTTGTTCGGACTAGGCTCCTGGGTGTGACGGAGCGGGTGGTGCTGCTGGACGACGGTGGCCGGGCGATCGGGACCGAGGCGAAGGCGACGGTTCACCACGCGGCGACGCCGTTGCATCTGGCGTTCTCCAGTTACGTGGTCGACGCAGCCGGGCGGGTGCTGCTGACGCAGCGGGCGATGGACAAGCCGACCTGGCCGGGGGTATGGACCAACAGTTGCTGCGGGCACCCACTTCCGGACGAGCCGATGCGGGACGCGGTGCGGCGCCGGCTCGCGGACGAGCTCGGGATCGTCGCGGGCTCGGTCGAGCTGGTGCTGCCTGAGTTCCGGTACCGGGCCGAGATGCCGACCGGCGTGGTCGAGAACGAGCTGTGCCCGGTCTACCGGGTCTGGTGGACCGGCGAACCGACGCTCGATCCCGCGGAGGTGGAGTCGTACCGCTGGGTCGATTGGCCATCCCTGCATGACATTCCCGGCCTGTCCCCGTGGTGCCTCCTGCAACTCGACGAGCTGGATCGCCTCGGCCCGACTCCGGCTGATTGGCCGCTCGCGGATCCGGGGCTCCTCCCGCCGGCTGCCAGGCTGTAGCTCCTGTTCGACGAGACCGCCGGCTAGAGCTCCTGCTCGAGGAGATCTGCGTGCAGGGCAACGGCTGCTGTGCTCGCGTGCCCGGCGGCTCCGATCGCGAAGAGGGTCGGTACAGCTGTCGTACCGACCGCGTACACACCAGGGACCGTGGTGCGGCCACCGTCGTCGACCGAAACCGCGCCGTCCACGATCGCGCAGCCGAGCCGGGCGGCGAGATCACTCTGCTGATGCTGCCTGACAACCACGAAGAGAGCTCGCGGGACGAGCGTCTCACCGGTCGTCAGCAGTACGCGGACCTGGTCGTCGCCGGGCCGAACAGATTCGACCCTCTCGGTTCGGACCCGCACGCCGGCCTTCGCGAGCTTGGTCTCCTGGTCGTCGGTGAGCTGATCGCCGTCGGTGCAGAGCACCACCTCACTGCTCCATCGGCTGAGCAGGAGCGCGCGGGCTACCGACCGATCCGGCAGACCGCGCATCCCGAGCTGAACGAGTGGCTGATCACGCACCTCCCACCCGTGACAGTGCGGACACGCCACCACCAGTCGTCCCCACGCGTCCGCGACACCAGGCACGTCTGGCAGTTCGTCCCGAAGCCCGGTCGCGAGCACGACCGCCCGCACCCGATCCGACCCGCCGGTCCCGGGGACGCCCGACCGAGCCCGATCCGGCCCGTCCGAACCCGAGGTGCCGATGACAAAGCCGTCACTGACCTCGTCGACCTGGGTCTCCCGGACGTCGACGCCGTACTCCTCGAGCTGCCGACGACCGATCGCCAGCAGCTCACCCGGCGACGGATCCTCGACGCCCAGGTAGTTGTGCACGTGCTCCGCCGTGCGGTTGCGCGGCTCGCCGTCGTCGAACAGCACCACCCGTCGTCGCGCCCGGGCAAGCGTCAAGGCGGCCTGGAGGCCGGCCACACTCCCACCGATGACGGCTACGTCGTAGGCATTCACGTGATCATTATACGAGAAGAACTGGCTCACATAATGAGACGAAAAATCTGGTGCGGACAGGCCCGGGCTGAGGCACTCTGAGGGGATGGGTGGGATTGAGATCCGGCCGGTCGAGACCGACGCGGACTACGAAGCATGGCGCCAGGTGCGGATCGCCGTGCTGCCGCATGAGCGGTGCCCGAGTGTGGCGGAGTTGCGTGACCTGGAGACACCTCACCGGCTGCTGCTCCTGGCGGAGCTGGACGGCAAGGTCGTCGCGAACGGACTGTCGGATCGGTCCAACGAGGCGGGTCGTGGGTTCGTCGCGCCGCGGGTGCGCCCCGAGGAGAGGCGGCAGGGTGTCGGCACGCGGATGCTGAGCGCGTTGGCCGAGCATGCCGTGGCCACGGGCTACGCCGTCGCCGGTGCCGGGGTGGAGGACGAAGGATCGCTGGCGTTCGCGCAGCGGTTCGGATTCGTGGAGACCGGTCGGCAGGTCGAGCAGGTCCGGCCGATCGGCGTTGAGGCGCGGCCCGAGCCGCCCACGTCGTACGACATCGTGACCGTCGCTGACCGGCCCGAGCTGTGGGCGCAGGCGTACGAGCAGGTGGCGCTGCCGACGTTCCCGGACATGGATGTGCCGACGCCGCTGGACGTTTCGGCGGAGGAGTGGGCGACCGAGTGGATCAACGACCCGGCGGCGATGTTCCTCGCCCTGGCCGGCGACGACGTGATCGGGGTGGCCGGTCTGATGCTCGACACCGACCGGCCGGAGCGGGCCGAGGTCGCCTACACCGCCGTACGCCGGGAATGGCGCGGGAAGGCGGTCGCGTCCACCCTCAAGCGCACCAGCATGGCCTGGGCGGCCGAGCACGGCATCACCGAGGTCTACACCTGGACCCAGCAGGGCAACGAGAACATGCGCCGGCTCAACGAGCACCTCGGCTTCACCTACGGTGCCGTCAGCATCAACCTGCAAGCGCCGCTACCTCTGAAGCTCGCGGAGGAGGTCGGCGCCTGACCACGCGCGGCGATCGGTCTCGGCGGCGCGGATCAGTTCGACGAGTCTGCGATTGACGGGCGCCCGGCGGCCGAGCGAGTCGGCGAGGCGGACGACCTCACCGTTGAGGTAGTCGATCTCGGTGGGCCGGCCGGCCTCGAGGTCCTCCCACATGGAGGTACGGGCGAGCGGGTCGATCGCGAGCATCTTCCCGGCGAGGCGGCGGAAGAGGACGTCGGGCAGGCGGAGGACCGCCAGGCAAGCGGTGCATCGGGACCCGCAGAAGCTTGGCCGGCTGGATGCCTTGGGCGTCCAGCAACCCAAGGGTCTCGGCCTGGGCCGCGGCCAGACAGCGGCGGTAGGCGCGCTGCGACAGCTCGTCCCGCAGTGGCAGATTCGACAGCGCGTTGATCGGATTGTTCAGGTTCAGCAGGAGCTTCGACCACTGCACCGGCAGGATGTCGTCGTGCTGTGCAAGCGGCAGCCCGGCCCGCACGAAAGCGTCCAGGTACGGCGTCAGCCCCGGATGACGCTGGATGTCGAGAGCGCCCTCCGTGCCCTGGTGGAACACGCCGCCGCCACGATTCACCACGTTGAACGGGACCATCCCCGTCAGTACGACCTGATCCGTCAGTCGCTCTCGCAGCAGCTCACCATTGCGGACGCCGTTCTGGAAGCTGACCACGATCGCACCCGGCTTGAGTACGCCCGCCAACTCGCCTGCCACGCCCTCGGTCGCGGCGGACTTCACCGTCACGAGCACGAGATCCGCCTCCGCGGCCGCCGCCGGTGTCGTCTCGTACCGGACGGCTTCGACCCGCAGGTCGGCCCCGAGGTAATCGGTCAGCCGCAACCCGTGCTCGGCGACTGTCTCGGCCATCCGCTGCCGCCCGACGAACGTCACCGCGGCCCCGGTCGCCGCGAGCCGTCCCCCGACGTAGCATCCGATGCCACCCGCGCCGTACACCACGATCGCCACGCTCACACCGTACCGAAGGACGGGTAGTAGTCAGCGAAACCGCCGCTGCTCCGGCTTGGTCACCCCTGGCGGACCAAGCCGGGGCAACCACTACCCGTCCTTCGGTACATCAGTGCAGCCGGACCCGCGGATCGAGGACGGCGTACAGCGATGTCGACCAGGATGTTCGCGACCACGACCGCGGCCGACGCGAACAGCACGATGCCGATGATGACCGGGAGGTCCTGCTGGTTGATGGCGACGCACGCGGTCTGGCCGAGGCCGGGCAGGCTGAACACGGTCTCGATGACGACGACGCCGCCGATCAGCTGGCCCGAGGTCGATGCCGAACTGGGTCACCACCGGCGTCAGCGCGCTGCGCAGGCCGTGCCGGACGATCACTCGGCTCTCGCGGATGCCCTTCGACCGCGCGGTGCGGATGTAGTCCTCGCCGAGCACGTCGAGCATCGAACCGCGGGTCAGCCGCGTGTACGTCGCCGCCAGCAACAGAGCGAGTGCGATCCAGGGCAGCACCAGATGCTGCGACCCACGGCGCCGAGCCCCTGCGGTGAGCGGCGATGTAGCCGCCCGGCCGGGAACCAGTCGAAGCCGGCCAGCGTGAGCCGGAAGTACAGGAAGTACAGCAGCAGCAGCCCGAGCAGGAACGACGGGAACGAGTAGAAGAACAACGAGAACAACGGTCAGACCGCGATCGGCCAGCGAGCGCGGGTGCATGGCCGAGATCACGCCGTTGAACACCCCGAGCAGCAGCCACAGCACGGCGGCGCCGAGCGCCAGCGACACCGTGATCGGCAGCGCCTGGCCGATGATCGTGGGTCACCGGCACCTGGTGGTAGTAGTCGTAGCCGAGGTTGCCGTGCAGCGCGTTCTCGACGAAGTTCAGGTACTGCTTCCAGATCGGCAGGTCGAGCCCGAGCCGGTGCTTGATCAGGGCGATGGTCTCGGGCGTCGCCTGCCGGCCGGCCAGCGATCTGCGCGACGTTGCTCGGGGCAACGAAGAACAGCGCGAACGACGGCCACGGTGATCAGCCAGAGCACCAGGATGCCGTGCCCGAGCCGGCGGATCAGGAAATGCAGCACGGCGCATCCTCTCAGTTCCGGAGCCGGTCGCCGCGTGGGTCGAACGCGTCCCGGACGCCGTCGCCGAAGAGGTTGAAGGCGAGCGTCGTGATCAGCAGCGCGAGACCCGGGAAGAGGATGAACCACCAGGCGGTCGTGTAGTAGTTCTGCGACTCGCTGATCATCCCGCCCCAGTCGGCGGTGGGCGGCGGCAGCCCGAGCCCGAGGAACGACAGCGTCGCCTGGGTCACGATCACCACCGGGATCAGCAGCGTGGTGTAGACGATCACCGGCGCCAGCACGTTCGGCAGGATGTCGACGAACATGATCCGGCGTGTCCCCGGCGCCGAGCGACCGCGCCGCCTCGACGAACTCGCGCTCCCGCAGCGACAGCACCTGGCCGCGCACGATGCGGGCCACCGAGGCCCAGCTGAAGAACCCGATCACCAGCACGGTGATCGGTCAGGCTCGGGCCGGTGACCGACACCAGCGCGATCGCCACCAGCAGGAACGGCACCGACAGCACGACGTCGATCAGCCGGGCGAGGATCGTGTCGACGATGCCGCCGAGGAAGCCCGGCCGCCAGCCCGAGGACGACGCCGACCGCGACGGTGATCGCGGTCGCGGCGACGCCGACGAGCAGCGAGACCCGAGCGCCGTAGGCGATCCGGACCAGCACGTCCCGGCCGAGGTCGTCGGTGCCGAGCCAGAACGTGCCGTTCGGACCACGCGGCAGCCCGTCCGGGGTCAGGCCGATGTCGCGGTACTGCTCGTTCGGCGGGTGCCCGGTGATCGCGGCGAACACCGGCGCGAAGATCGCCATCAGCACGATCAGGACGATCACCACGCAGCGAGATCATCGCCACCCGGTCGCGGCGCAGCCGCCGCAGCGCGAGCAGGAACGGACTCCGGCCCTCGATCGCCGGAGCGTCCGGCATCTCCGAGCCTCGGCCGTCCGCCGGCTCACGACTGGCAACATTGCCGATCTCCGGTACGGCGGTCGACAGGTCCTCGCCGATCGTCAACGGGTAGAAGCAGGCGGTGCGGTGGTCGCCGGCGTCGTCGAGCACCGGCGCGAGCGGCGGCTCGCTGCCGGCGCAGTCGGCCCGGGCCTTCGGGCAGCGGGTGTGGAACCGGCAGCCCTGCGGCGGGTTCGTCGCGCGACGGGATGTCGCCGCCGAGGATGATCTGCTCGCGGCTGTCGGCGGTGTCCGGATCGGCGACCGGCAGCGCCGACAGCAGCGCCCGGGTGTAGGGATGCCGGGTCTGCTCGAACAGCTCGTTCGGTCGGCGACGATCTCGACGATCTTGCCCAGGTACATCACCGCGATCCGGTCGCTGACGTGCCGGACCACCGACAGGTCGTGCGAGATGAACACGTAGGTCAGGTCGAACTCGCTGCTGCAGATCGGCCAGCAGGTTGATGATCTGCGCCTGGATCGACACGTCGAGCGCCGACACCGGCTCGTCGCAGATCACCAGCTTCGGCCGCAGCGCCAGCGCCCGGGCGACGCCGATCCGTTGCCGCTGGCCACCGGAGAACTCGGCCGGGAACCGGTTGTAGTGCTCGGGGTTCAGCCCGACCAGCTCCATCAGCTCCTGCACCTTCTTCTTCCGCTCCGCGCCCGACGCGATGCCGTGGATCGCGAACGGGTCGCCGATGATCGAGCCGACCCGGCGGCGCGGGTTCAGCGAGCCGTACGGATCCTGGAAGATCATCTGGATCTCGCGGCGCAGCGGACGCATCGCCCGGCGGGACAACCGGCTGATGTCGGTCCCGTCGAACCACACCGAGCCCGACGTCAGGTCGTACAGCTGGGCGATGCAGCGGGCCAGGGTCGACTTGCCGCAGCCGGTCTCGCCGACCAGGCCGAGCGTCTCGCCTCGCTTGACCTCCAGGGAGACGCCGTCGACCGCGTGGACGACCTCGCGGTTCCGGCGCAGCAGACCATGCCGCCTGCACGGGAACTCCTTGCGGACGTCCTCCACCCGCAGCAGTACGGCTCGGTCGTCATGACGCCACCCGGTCCGCGCGTGACGGCTTCGCTCGTGGCGGAGCAGCCAGCAGGCCGACTGATGGCGCGGATCGCCGAGCGACGTCGGCCAGCGGCGGCGTCTCCGGCCGGCAGCGGTCGAACACGTACGGGCAGCGCGGCGCGAACGGGCAGCCCGGCGGCAGGCTGATCAGGCTCGGCGGGGTCCCGGGGATCGGGGTCAGCCGCTCGCCGCTGCTGCGCCGGCAGCGAGGCCAGCAGCCCTTGTGTGTAAGGGTGATGGTTGCGGTAGAAGATCTCGCGGCGGGGTGCCCGTTCCATCACCGCGCCGGCGTACATCACCACCACCTCGTCGGCCATCTCGGCCACCACGCCGAGGTCGTGGGTGATCAGGATGATCGCCGTGCCGAACTCCTCCTGCAGCCGTGCGCATCACGCTCAGCACCTGGGCCTGCACGGTCACGTCGAGCGCGGTGGTCGGCTCGTCCGCGATCAGCAGCGCCGGGTCGAGGGCCATCGCCATCGCGATCATCACGCGCTGCCGCATGCCGCCGGAGAACTGGTGCGGGTAGTCGTCGATCCGCTCGGCCGCCCGCGGGATGCCGACCAGGGTGAGCAGCTCGGCCGCCCGGCGCCGGGCCGCCTGCTTGGAGATCTGCCGGTCGTGCGCCCGGATCATCTCGACGATCTGCCAGCCGATCCGGTAGTGCGGGTGCAGGCTGGACAGCGGGTCCTGGAAGATCATCCCGATCTGCGGCGCCGCGCAGCCGGCGCAGCGTCGCCGGGTCGGCGGTGATCAGGTCGGTGCCGTCGAAGTACGCCGTACCGGAGACCGTGGCGCCGCGGGTCAGACCGGTGATGGTCTGGGTGGCGACGCTCTTGCCCGAGCCGGACTCGCCGACCACCGCCAGGGTCTGGCCCGGCCTCCACGTCGAACGACAGCCCCCGGACGGCACGGACGATGCCGTCCGGGGTGTCGAACGAGACCCGGAGGTCCCGGACTTCCAGCAGAGCCATGAGGTCAGCCCCCTGCTTGTCCTTGGTCAGCCAGACGTTCGTCGGGTCGAAGTTCTGGATCGCGGGCACGTAGACCGCGTTGTTCACCTGGGAGGCGTGGTAGTTCGGGTTCTTCGGGTTGGTGAGCGGGAAGAACGGCGCGTCGGCCATCACCTTGGCGTCGGCCTTGGCCCACAGAGCGCGCGGCCTGCGTCCTCGGTGCGGTCGCCGCGGCCGCCTGCTGGATCAGCGTGTTCGTCGCCGGGTCGTTGTACAGGCCGAAGTTGCTGCCGATCGGCGGGAACGACGGCTGACCCGGAGAACAGCGGGTTGAAGAACGACAGCGCCGCGTTGCCGTACCAGTCAGCACCCCAGCCGGCCAGCGACAGGTCCCAGACGCCGCGCTGCGCGACCGTCGGCACCTGCAGGTACTTCACGTAGAAGTCCGCGTTCGGCGACGGTACGCCGATCACCGTGATGCCGGCCTTGGACAGGTCCTGCTGGATCGTCTGGAAGGCCTTGCTGCTGCCCTCGGACGCGTTCCGGTACAGGAACTTCAGCGTCAGGTGCGGGAAGCCCGCCTCGGCGAGCAGCTGCTTGGCCTTGTCCGGGTTGTACGGGTACGGGTCGATCTGCTTCGAGCCGACGATGCTGTCCGGCAGCACGTGGGTCAGCGGCGGGTTGATCGTCGGGCCGCCGAGCACCTGGAGGATGTGGTCGCGGTTGATCGCGTAGCTGATCGCCTGCCGGACCTTCGAGGTTCGCCAGCGCCTTGTTGTTGTTCGGCGAGGCCGTGTTGTAGACGACGTACGGGTTGCTGGACGCGGTCTCGCCGAGGTTCAGGTTCGGGTCCTTCTTGGCGATCAGCGCCGGGCAGTTGCGACGGTGGCGGGCCGACGTCGAACTCCATGTCGGCGCTCGGCGTACCGGTCTGCAGCTGCTGCTGGATCGAGTCCTGGCTGACCGTCTCGTTGACCGATGATCTTGTCGACGTACGCCTTGCGGACCGGGTCGGTGCGAGGCGTCCCAGGCCGGGTTGCGGGAGTAGGTGATCGACTTGGTCGGCACCCAGGAGTCGACCTTGTACGGGCCGTCGGAGGGGAAGTTGTTGCCGAGCTCGGTGCTGGCCGGCAGGTACTTCAGCGCCTCGACCGGAGCCGGCGAGAAGGCCGGCAGCGTCAGCATGTCGACGAAGTAGGTGGCCGGCTGGGTGAGCTTGAAGACCACCGTGGTGTCGTCCTTGGCGACCACGCCGGGCAGCGGCGTCTTGTTGATGTAGTCCTGCGATCGCGGCCGGGGTCTTCGCCACCTTGGCGAAGCCGTCCGCGAACGTCTGGTAGCCGACGATCAGGTTGGCGAAGTCGGGGATGCCGCCGAACGGCTGGACCGGGTTCGCGGTCCGCTTCACGCCGCGGACCAGGTCGGCGGCGGTGACCTGGCGGGCCGGGGTGGTGTTCCACTTCGCGCCCGGGCCGGATCTTGATCGTGTAGGTCTTGCCGTCGGCGCTGATCCCGCCGTTGGCGGCGGTCGGGATGTCGGTGGCGAGGTCCGCGCACCGGCGTGGTGTTGTCGCTGCCGGGATCGGCCGGATAGGTGAACAGCTGACGGCTCCACATCCGCAGGTTCAGGTAGCCGATCGAGTAGTAGCTGATGTTCGGATCCATGTAGTCGACGTCGCCGGCCCCGAGCATGTTCAGGGTGCCGCCGGTGACCGGCGCGGCCGCGGTGCTGCTCCGGATCCGGCGCGTGATCCGCTGCCGTTGTTGCAGGCGGCCAGCGTGAGGCTCGCGACGGCGGCAAGGGATGCTGCCGCCAGCCGTCTCTCTGGCCATTGGTCCTCCTCCGAGACTCGATAGGGCCGAAGCTAGGACCGCGGTCGGACCGCTGGGCGAGGCCCGTGTCACGGAACCGTCAAGGAGCTTCGTCATCCGGGCCGCGCGGCCAGATGACGAATTCATGACAGAAGTCATCACTCGGGACCCGCTTCGGCGGTGAGGCGACACTGGAGCAGTGGCACACAGCCTGTTGTTGGTCGACGACGAACCGCGGATCCGGCGGGTACTGCGGCTTGCCCTGGAGGACGAGGGCTACCAGGTCTCCGAGGCGGCCAACGGGCTACGACGCTCTGGCCGCGCTGCGCCGGGAGCCGCCGGACGTGGTGCTGCTGGACCTGATGCTGCCGGACCGGGACGGATTCACGGTCTGCCGGGAGATCCGCCGGACCAGCGACGTACCGGTCATCATGGTGACCGCGCGGACCGACAGCCACGACGTGGTCGCCGGACTCGAGGCGGGTGCGGACGACTACGTGACGAAGCCGCTGGTGGCCAAGGAGCTGTCGGCCCGGATCCGGGCGCTGCTGCGGCGGGTCGAGCCGGCCAACGCGCGGCAGTCCGACCTGTTCGTGGTCGGCGATCTGCGAGATCGACGTCGCGGGCGCCGAGGTGACGCCGCGACGGAGCCGGTGCTGCCGCTGACCCGGACCGAGTTCAAGCTGCTGGTCGAGCTGGCCGGTGCCGAGGGCAAGGTGCTGCAGCCGCGAGCAGCTGCTGTCGAAGGTGTGGGGCTACGGGTACTTCGGTGACAGCCGGATCGTCGACGTCCACATCCGCCGGCTGCGGCTGAAGATCGAGCACGACCCGGCCAGCCCGAAGCACCTCGTCACGGCCCGCGGCCTGGGCTACCGACTGGTGAGCTGACGTTGCGGCGACGGTTCAGCCTGCGGGACCGGGTGATGCTGGCGTACGGCCTGCTCGCGCTCGGGCTGTCCGGCGGTGCTCGCGCTCGTCACCTGGAACGTGGTGTCGGACTACCTGACCGAGCAGCGCATCTCGTCCGCGATCGTGGAGACGACCGACAACGCGGCCGCCTTGCAGTACGGACTGTTCGGGCCGCGCCGACCCTGTCATCCGGCCCGGAGCGTGCGATGCGGCAACCCGACGCCGAAGCCGAACGTCAGTGTGATGGACCTGCTCGACACCCTGCCGTCCACCGACTCCGCCGCCTCGATGCTGTTCTTCAACGACCAGTGGTACTCCGCTGACCGGGAAGTCCGGACCGAGCTGCCGCCGGACCTGGTGGACGACGGTCCGCGTCCGGCACCGAGGTGCACCGCCGGATCACCGTGGCCGGCCAGCAGGTGCTGGCCGTCGGCGTACCGATGACGCGGCCGGGGGAGGCCTTCTTCCAGTGGCATCCACTGACCAGCCTGGACGAGCACGCTGCGGACCCTGAAGATCACGCTCGTCGTCGGCGGCGCTCGTGACCGCGATGATCGGCCTGGCGGTCGGCCGGCTCGCGAGCACCGCTGGCGCTGCGGCCGCTCGCCGAGCTGACCCAGGTCGCGGCCGCGGTCGCGCGCGGGCAGCTCGACGCCGGCTGCAGGCCGAGAACGACCCGGATCTGGCTGGTCTGGCGCGTTCGTTCAACCAGACCGCGGCCGACCCTGGAGCAGCGGGTGGCGGCCGACGCCCGGTTCGCCGGGGACATCAGTCACGAGCTGCGGACGCCGTTGATGACGATGCTGAACTCGATGCAGCTGATCCAGAACCACCGGGCCGAGCTGCCCGCGGCGGTGCGCGAGCCGGTCGAGCTGCTCGGCGACGACCTGGACCGGTTCCGCCGGCTGGTGATCGACCTGCTGGAGATCTCCCGCGACGACGGCGGCGACCAGGGCAGCCGGGAGATCGTCCGGATCGCCGACCTGGTCCGGGCCGCCGCGGACGCGACCGCCGGCCGGTCGAGTCACCGACGGTCGAGCCGGACGCCGACCGGCCTGACGCTGCAGGCCGACAAACGCCGGCTCGAACGCGTGATCGCCAACCTGGTCGAGAACGCCGAGGACCACGCGGGCGGCTGCAAGGGCGTCAGCGTCGAGGCCGGCGGCCTGGGTGTCATCGTGTACGTCGACGACGCCGGCCCGGGCATTCCCGATCGACGACCGCGAGCGCATCTTCGAACGCTTCGGCCGGGGCGGACCGGCGACGGCCAGAGCCGGGCGGATCGGCCTCGGGCTGGCGATCGTCGCCCGGCACGTCCAGTGGCACCACGGCACGATCCGGGTCGAGGACCGCCCCGAGCGGCGGCGCCCGCTTCATCGTCGAACTCCCCGCCAAACCGCTCTGACGTCTCCGCCGGCGAAAATCAGCTGACGTCGCTCCGGGGCGACCTACCCTGGGGGCATGGCTACTTGCCTCTGTGTCTAGCTGCGCGACCCGCTTCCCCACCAGAAGTGCGTCCACTAGCTATCACGGAGAGTAACCACATGATCACCGTCCGCGGTGTCGACATCCGCGTCGGCGCCCACCTGCTGCTGTCCGACCTGTCCTTCCACATCAGCCCGGGCGACCGCATCGGTCTCGTCGGCCGGAACGGCGCGGGCAAGACCACCCTGCTGAAGACCCTGGCCGGCGAGGACCGCCCGGCCGCCGGCTCGATCAGCGTCACCGGCTCCATCGGCTACCTGCCGCAGGACCCGCGCGCCGCCGACCCAGCCGTCACCGTCACCGCCCGGATCCTGTCCGCCCGCGGACTCGACGTCGCCGTACAGCGCCTCCGTAAGGCCGAGGCGGCGATGAGCAGTGCCGTCGGCGAAGCCCAGGAGCGCGCGATGGCGGCGTACGCGCGCGCTGAAGCGCAGTTCCAGGCCGGTGGCGGCTACGCGGCCGAGGCCGAGGCGGCCCGGCTCGCGGCCGGCGTCGGCCTGCCGAACCGCGCGCTCGAGCAGCCCGTCGGGGAACTGTCCGGCGGTCAGCGCCGCCGGGTCGAGCTGGCCCGGATCCTGTTCGCCGAGCACGACACCCTGCTGCTCGACGAGCCGACCAACCACCTGGACGCCGACTCGGTGCTGTGGCTGCGGTCGTTCCTGCTCGGCTACCAGGGCGGCCTGGTCGTGATCAGCCACGACCGCGAGTTGCTCGCCGCCACGGTCAACCGGGTGTTCCACCTGGACCCGCAGCGCACCACGATCGACATCCACAACACCGGCTGGACGAAGTACCTCGACCAGCTCGAGACCGACGAGCGCCGCCGCGACCGGGAACGCAGTACGGCCGAGCGGAAGGCAGCGGTCCTGCACGCCCAGGCGGACAAGATGCGCGCGGGCGCCACACGGCCGTCGCCGCCGCGAACATGGCGCGCCGGGCGGACAAGCTGCTCTCCGACCTCGAGCCGGTACGCCGGGCCGCGCGGGTGGCCCGGATCCGGCTGCCCGAGCCGGCGCCGTCCGGGAGGACCCCGCTGAGCGCCATCGGACTGACCAAGTCGTACGGCGGACTCCAGGTGCTCAACGGCGTCGACCTCGCCGTCGACCGGGGTAGCCGGCTGGTCATCCTCGGGCTCAACGGCGCGGGCAAGACCACCCTGCTGCGGCATCCTGGCCGGTCGCGAACAGCCGGACGCCGGCCGGGTCGTGCACGGTCACGGGCTGCGGCTCGGGTACTTCGCCCAGGAGCACGACACGCTGGATCTGGCCGGCACGGTCCGGCAGAACCTGGCGTCCGTCGCGCCCGGCCTGACCGACGGCGAGGTCCGGAACGTGCTCGGCTCGTTCCTGTTCAGCGGCGACGACGCGGACAAGCCGGCCCGGGTGCTGTCCGGCGGCGAGAAGACCCGCCTGGCCCTGGCCGGACTGGTCCACTCCGGCGCGAACGTGCTGCTGCTGGACGAGCCGACCAACAACCTCGACCCCGCCTCCCGCGACGAGGTCCTCGGCGCGGTCGGCAGCTACCCGGGCGCGATCGTCATGGTCACCCACGACGAAGGCGCCATCGAGGCCCTCCGCCCCGACCGGGTGCTGATCCTCCCGGACGCCACCGAGGACCTCTGGACCGACGACTACCTGGACCTGGTCTCCCTCGCCTGACCATCCCCATCTGGTGGGCTGACCCATCCGCAGGTGGGTTGGCCCACCGGATTCTGGTGGGTGAACCCACCGTCTGGTGGGCGGACCCATCAGACGGCGGTGGGTGGGCCTCAACCCGTGGGTTGAGGCCCGGGTTCCACCTGGGTGCGAACTGCGGGCTGACGTTCCGGCCGGCGGATCCGAGGAGTGTTGTCACCGACAACGCAACTCCTCGGGAAGGAACCCAGAAATGTCGTCCGGACTGATCATCGGGATCTTGGTGGGACTGTGGGTGCTGCTGCGGGTCATCGGCCGGCAGATCACCGGGTCGCTGGTGACCCAGCGGCAGTTGATGCTCATGCCGGCGATCCTGCTGGTGCTCGGCGTGCTCTCGCTCTCGTCGGCGCTCGACGGTGCCTCCGCCGGGGAGCTCGCCTTCCTCGGGCTGGACTGCGTCGTACTGATCGGACTGGGGCTCGCCCGCGGTGCCAGCATCCGGCTGGAGCGCCGGGAGGAGGGGCTGTTCCAGAAGGGGACCGCCGCCACGCTCGGACTCTGGTTGCTGACCATCGGGCTCCGCGTCGGTGCCGCGTTCGGATCGGCCGCGCTCTGGCCGGACAGCAAGCTCGGCCAGGCGGCCCTGGCGCTGACCATCGGGCTCACCATCGCCGCCCAGAACGCGATGATCTACCGCCGGGCGCTCAACCTGCGCATCCCGCTCGCGGTCGACCGGGCATGATGACGGTATGAGTAGGACGACCTGGGACCTGGTGAAGGGATCGCCGGTCCCAGGTCTGCTGTTGCGTGCCCTCCCGGGCCTGCTGGTGATCGTCTCGGTGCTGACCGTCTCCAGCCACCAGCATCGCCTCCCGGTGCCGGTCGTCGTGGTCCTCGGCGTAGTGGTTGTCCTGAGCAACGTGTTCCTGCTCTCGCCCCGATACGGCGAACGACTGCCGCGGCGGACGTCGATCGCGTTGCTGGTCTTCGTCATCGCCGGATCCCTCCTCTGGTACGCGCTCCCGGAGAGCGTCCTGCTCGTGCTGCCGTTCTGGGCCGCGAGGGTCGCGGTCCGTTATCACCAGGCCGGCCGGACCGAGATGGTCGTGGTGGCACTGGCCGCGCTCGGAGCGAGCGTGCCGGTCTACGTCAGCTCGCGCTCCGTCTCGGGGGCCGTCGGAACGGCCTTGGGCGTCACCGCACTGGTCCTGGCGTCGGTCAACCGGCAGCGACGTGAGGAGCAGATCGAAGGGATGGAGGTCTCGCTCGCCCGGAAGCAGGCCGCGATCGAGGAACACAGTCGCGCCGCCGCGCTGGCCGAGCGTGCGCGGATCGCTCGCGACGTGCACGACGTACTCGCGCACTCCCTGGCCGGACTGTCGTTGAGTCTGCAAGGGGCGCGGCTGATGCTGGCCCGCGACGGTGCGTCGCCGGAGGCGATCGAGCAGGTGACTCGGGCGCAAGGGCTCGCGGCCGAAGGGCTGGCCGAGGCCCGGCGGGCGGTTGCCGCGTTGCGTGAGGATGCCGTACCCGACGTACGGGCGCTGGGCGATCTGGTCACGGCGTACCGGCTGGAGAGTGGGGCGACGGCGGACTTCGAGGTGGACGGTGAGGTGCGAGCACTGCCGTCGGAGGTGATGAGCACGCTGTATCGCACCGCGCAGGAGGCGCTGGCGAACACCCGCAAGCACGCGCCGGGCGCTCCCGTCGAGGTGAAGCTGTGCTACGCCGACGAGGTCCGGCTGACGATCGAGGACCGGCAGGGGAGGTCTCCGGGGCGAGCCGCTCCCGGGGGTTATGGTCTGCTAGGAATGCGAGAACGGGCCGATCTCGTCGGCGGTTCCCTGGAGGCCGGTCCGACATCCGACGGCTGGAGAGTCGAGCTGAAGGTGCGGGCATGACTGCGGTGCGGGTGGTGGTCGCGGACGACCAGACGGTCGTCCGGGACGGCCTGGTCACGTTGCTGAAGTTGCTGCCGGGGATCGACGTGGTCGCGGCCGCGTCCGACGGTGAAGAGGCGGTCCGATTGGTTGCCGAGCACAACCCGGATGTCCTGCTGGTGGACCTGCGGATGCCCACGTGCGATGGCGTCGAGGCGACCCGGCGGGTCCGCGCGGACCACCCCGGCACGGAGGTCGTCGTACTCACGACCTACAGCGACGACGACTCGGTCCTGTCCGCGCTCCGGGCGGGTGCGCGCGGGTTCCTGACCAAGGACGCCGACGCCGAGTCGATCGGTCGAGCCCTCCAGGCCGCCGCTGCCGGTCAGTCGATCCTCGACGCCGACGTCCAGCGCCGGCTGATCGAGGGCGCTGCCACCTCCAGGCCCGCCGACCCCGCGGACACCGGCCTCACTCCACGCGAGATCGAGGTACTGCGGCTCATCGCCGACGGACTCTCCAACACCGAGATCGCGCGCCGCCTGGTCGTCAGCGAAGCCACGGTCAAGACCCACATCAACCACCTCTTCGCCAAGGCCAACCTCCGCGACCGAGCCCAAGCCGTCGCCTACGCCTACCGCCTCGGCCTCGCCTGACCAACCGCATCCACCAGCAGGTCGATGTGCCCCCGGTGCTGCGCTGTCTCCTCGATCATGTGCAGGTAGATCCACCGCAGGCTGACCAACTTCCCGCCGAACGACCCCCGGGCAGCCAGTACGTCGAGTGAGTCGAAGCGCACCGTGATCCGCCTGCTGGCTTCGCACGCGTTCAGGTACAGCGCCCGCAACTCAGCGACTGAGTCGTCGGCCGCCGAGTGGAACTCCCAGTCGGGGTCCTGGTCGAACGGTGCCGATCGCCACGGCTCGGCGGACGGGACGTCGAGGAGCTTGTGGCTGAACCACAGGTCCTCCATGGCCGCCAGGTGCTTCACGATCCCGCCGATGGTCAGCTCCGTAGCGGGCAGCACGCGGGCGGCCGCCTCGGCGTCGGCCAGGCCGTCGAGAGTCTGCACCACACCAGCTCGGTGGAAGTCCAGGAATTGTTCGAGGGCCGGGCGCTCACCGGCCGCGACGTCGGGGTAATCGTTCACCTGTGCAGTTTCTCGCTGTTCATACGACTGGGCTCAACCTCGTCCTCCTGGTTGCGGTGATCAAGGTCTTCTGCGCTCTTCCTGATCACCTGGCTCACAGGGCACTCTGTCTGGAAGTACGCCCGCATCGAGGAGAAGTGGACCGCCCGTTGATCGCTGGGCCCGGGGGGCTCGCCTCGAATTCTGGGGATTTCATATATGCGAACCTTGTCTGCTATACCGAACAGGGACGCTAGCACCCGCGTTCGGCTGTCGAGGAGGAGGCGGGGGAGATGAACGAGACCGGGCCGGTGAAGTCGGCCGCGCGGACGGTGGAGTTGCTGGAGGCACTCGCCCAGGCGCCCCGGCGGTTGACGCTGACCGAGCTGGCGAGCCAGCTGGGCTATCCGAAGTCGAGCGTCCACATGTTGCTGCGGACCCTCGTCGGCGCCGGCTGGGTCGAGTCGGACGACCGCGGCACGGCGTACGGTATCGGCGTCCGCGCGCTCCTCGTCGGGACGGCGTTCCTCGACCGGGACGTGGTCAACCAGGTCGCGACGCCGCACCTCGCGGCGCTGCGCGCACATCTCAACGAGACCGTTCACCTGGCCCGGCTCGACGGTGCCGACGTGGTGTATCTGGCCAGCCGCGAGTCGATGCACATCCTGCGCAGCGGATCCCGCGTCGGCCGCCGGATGCCGGCGCATTCGACCGCGATCGGCCAAGTATTGCTGGCGGAACTCTCGTCCGAGCAAGTCGAGGACCTGGTCCCGGCCGAGCTCGAAGCTGCTACCCAGCACACGATCGCCGACCGCGTGGGGCTTGCGCTGGAGTTGCAGGACATCCGGGTACGGCGCTGGGCAGCGGAGCGGGAGCAGGACACGCTCGGCCTCGGCAGCATCGGGGTGGCGATCCCCTATGGCCACCCGGCGTCGTACGCACTCAGTTGCTCGATCCCGCTGACGCGATTCACCGACGCACATCAGCGCGACGTCGTGCAGGCATTGCTGGAACATGCCGAGGAAATCGGCGGCACCCTGCGGCGGCTCCCGAGCGCCTGAGCGGCCGGCTGCTGGTCCCCGGTGCTGTCGGTGCTCTCGGCACCTTTCTGCTCTGCTCCCGACTGAACCGTTGACACCTGCCGTGGTGCAGCCTAGCTTTTTCGTCGTTCAGTATCACAGACATCGTTCATGTATGTGAACTCGACGGAAAGGGACCGCCCATGCACGGTTCGGTTCGGAAGGTGCTCGCGGTGATTGCCGCCGGAGTGCTGGCCGCCGTTCAGCTGGGGTCACCCGCGGAGGCGGCGAGTGACCCCGGGATCGTCTTCACCAATCCGGTCGCCGCGGACGGGATCACCGCCTGGCCCGGCGACCCGGACAAGACCCCGGAGCACGCGGCGTCCAGCCGGCTCGGGGTGCCCTGCTGGCAGACCAGCCAGGAGCTGAAGGACCAGTACGTCTACCTGAACATCGACGCGGCCCGAATCCCGGCCGGCGCAACCGACGCGGTGCTCACGGTCAACTACTTCGACACCCCGGGCCAGCAGCTCACCGCGCAGTACGACAGCGTCAGCGCGGCCTTCACCCCGCTGCCGTGGTTCTCGTTCCCTGGCACCGGCGCCTGGGCGACCACCCAGTTCCGGATGGCAGGAATCAACTTCCAGAACCGCGCGAACGGCGCCGACATCCGGCTGATGGTGAACGCGCCTGGTGGTGTCATCAGCTCGGTCTGCATCTCGTCGGTCAGCATCTCGTTCGCGGACACGACCGGCGTCACGGTCACCAACCAGAGTCTCGTCTTCGCCCAGGGCGCGGGCAGCGTCACCCTCACCTCGACCGCGTCCTCCGTCGCCTGGAGCATCACCGACGACCAGTTCCTCCCCGTTGCCTCAGGCAACGCCACGATCACCGGCGGCGCCGGCTCGATCGCGGTCGGGTCGCTCGGCCCAGGCTTCTACAACCTCCGCCTCACCGCCGGTCAGACCGTCGTCGGTACGACGCTAGCCGTCATCCCGCCGCTGCCACCGGGCATCCAGTCCCCGCAGGGCAAGTGGGGCGTGAACACCCACATGAACCACTACTACGACCTCAGTGGCGCCCTGATCCGCACCCTGGCCCTGGCCGGCTTCTCGCACATCCGCGACAGCCTCGAGTGGGGACACGTGGAATCCGGGGCACCCGGCAACTACACGGTCGAACCGCAGTACGACGCGATGGTCGCCGACGCGAAGGCGAACGGCATTATCCCGCTGCTGGTGACCGGCTACCGCAACTCGCTGTACGACGGCGGCCACACCCCGAGCACTCCAGCCGGCCTCGCCGCGTTCGGTCGGTACCAGAGCTTCTGGCTCAGGCACTTCGCCGGCACCACCAACGACATCGAGACCTACAACGAGTACTACCAACCCGGCTTCAACGACAGCGCGTGTGGCGTCACCGGTGCGTGCTTCCTGCAGCTGATCAAGGCGGCGTACCAGCAGACCCACGCGGACAACCCGAACGCGAACGTCATCGTCGACGTCGGCCCGAACAAGGGCGACACCTCGTTCCGCGACCAACTGCTGTCGCAGGGCGGCCTCGCCTACCTGGACTCGATCAACGCGCACATCTACACGTTCGCCGGCCCCGAGGGCGACCTCGACACCCAGATCCAGAACCTGCGCACCGCGGCCAATGCGAACGGCGGCGCCGGCAAGCCGCTCTGGATCAGCGAGGAGGGCTACCCGACCGCGCCGAGCTTCGGCGGTTCGATGCTCGACCAGGCCCGCAAGTCCATCCGCAACGACACGATCATGATCGCGAACGGCGTCAGCCAGTTCTATTGGTACGACGCCCTCAACGACGGCACGAACCTGGACGACAAGGAGAGCACCTTCGGCCTCCTGCAAGCACCGGCCGGACCGATCGCCGGCATGGCGCCGAAGCCGGGCCTGGTCGCGAAGGCGACCACGATCCGCGCCCTGACCGGCCTCGCCTACAGCGGCCGCGACACCCTGCCGTCCCCGCTGAACTCGTACCGCTTCGGTTCCGGTACGTCGACCACCCGCGTGCTGTGGTCGACCGGCGCAGGTACGTCGTCGGTCAACCTCAACACCACCAGCCCGCTCGTAGTCACCGACATGTACGGTCACACGACCACGCTGATCCCGACACAGGGTGTTGTGTCGATGACCGTGGACCAGGACCCGGTCTTCGTGAAGGGTCCGGCCACCGGGCTCGCCGTCACCGCCGCGCCGCAGGTGAAAGTCGCCGCCGCCGACCCGTCGAACTCCCAGGAGCCGACCGCGGTCACGGTGACGATCAAGGGCACGCTGCACAACCTCGGCCCGACCACGGTCACCGTGGCGGGCCAGACCAAGCGGGTCGTGGTGGTGCCGGGCCGAGACGCCCAGGTCACCATCCCGGTCCCGGCGAGCGACACGCTCGGTCTGCGGCACATCGTCGCGACCATCGCCCGGTTCGGCAAACCCACCGCCCGCCTGGTCGCGTGGACCAGCGTCGAACCGGCCACCAAGATCCGCGTCCTCCCACAGATCAGCCAGGTCTCACCTCTCCAAGCAGGGCTCGGCGTCGAGCTCACCAATACGAGGGCGAGCTCGGCGGCCACGATCCAGGACCTGACCTGGACCATCGCCGGCCGGCAGGGAACGGCGGGCAGCGGTCAGTCGATCGCACCGGGGCAGAAGGCAACGATCAGCATCCCGGTCACCGGCCTCGCCCCCTGGAAGGCGTACGCCTACACCGTCGACCTGACCACCTCCGACGGCAACAAGATCTCCGCCAAAGGCACGACCGCCTTCAACCCGATCGTGCCGTCGGCAACGACCCCGGACAGCGCGATCAACCTGGCCACCGATGCCGGTTGGCTCGCGTTCACCCGTCCCTGGGGTGGTGCCGCTGACCTGTCTGGCACCGCCAACTTCCAGTACGACGCAACCGGACTGACCATCAACTCGGCCGTCACCGACGACGTGTTCGCGCAGACCGAGACCGCGCCGAACTTGTGGCGAGGCGACAGCCTGCAGTTCGCGATCAGCAACGGTCTACCCGGCGAGAACGCGACCGCCACCGAGATCGGTGCCGCCCTCCTGCCGACCGGCCCGGCCGTTTACACCTTCGGCACCTCGGACGGCACTCCCACCGGGACGACGCCCGGCGCCACCGCCTCGATCACCCGCGCCGACGGCATCACGTCGTACCAGGTGAAGGTGCCGTGGGCGGCACTCGGATTCCAGACCGCGCCGAGTGGGCCGGTCGCGATTTCCCTGGCGTTGAACGAGAACGACGGCGCCGGGCGTGCCGGTGCGCTGCAGTGGGCGAGCGGCATCGTCACGGGGAAGACCACCACTTTGTACCTCCCAGGGACGTTCACGAGCTAGATGAAGGAGTAAGAGTGCTGACCACACGATGGAGGGCAGGTGCGGTCGCCGCGCTGGTGATCCTTGCGGCCGCCGCCTGCTCATCAGGATCCGGCCCAGGAGCCACCAAGGCCGACGGCACGATCACGATCAAGGTCGGGCAGAAGCCGACGCCCGACCAGGCGGCCGCGCTCAAGACCTGGACCGACCGGGTCGCCGAGTTCGAGAAGGCGAACCCGAACATCAAGATCGAGGGCTCGGAGTACGGGTACGACGTGCAGACGTTCCAGGCCGACCTGGCCGCGGGGACGCTGCCGACCGTGGTCGCCATCCCGTACACCGACGTACAGGGCCTGATCGAGCGCAAGCAGCTCGCCGACATCACCGACGTCGTGAAGACGTCACCGGTCGGCAGCAAGATCAATCCCGAGGTGCTGAAGACCGTCCAGGACTCCAGCGGGAAGATCTTCGGTCTGCCGGTGCAGGCGTACACGATGAGCCTCAACTACAACCGGGCGCTCTTCAAACAGGCCGGACTCGACCCGAACAAGCCGCCGACCACCTGGGCCGAGGTGCGCACCGACGCGAAGGCGATCGCGGACAAGACCGGCAAGGCCGGCTACGCGATGATGACCACCAACAACACCGGCGGCTGGGCCCTGACCGCGATGACGTACACCTATGGCGGGACGATCGAGAAGGTGGACGGCGACAAGACGTCGGCCGCGTTCAACGACGCACCGATGACGGACGCGCTGACCGTGCTACAGCAGATGCGCTGGACCGACAACGCGATGGGCAGCAACTTCCTCTTCAACCAGAAGCAGCTGCAGCAGGAGTTCGCCGGCGGCAAGGTCGGGATGTACATCGGTACACCGGGCGACTACCGCGACGAGGTCACCACGATGGGCGGCAAGGGTGAGGACATCGGCGTCGCGCCGCTGCCGCTCGACTCCCCGGACGGCGGCACGCTGACGGGTGGCGCCGTACAGATGTTCAACCCGAAGGCGTCGAAGGAGCAGGTCGAGGCGGCGGTGAAGTGGGCCGAGTTCTTCTGGCTGGAGAAGTTCACCGACTCCGATCACGCGGTCAGCGACGCCAAGGCCGCGAACGCGGACAAGCAGTACTCCGTCGGCCTGCCGATGCTGTGGTTGTTCGACGACGCGTCGCAGCAGAAGTACAACGAGTGGATCAAGCCGTATGTGAACACGGTCCAGGCGAACTTCACGCCGTACACGACGAAGGCGGCGTCGCTGAAGCTGATGATCGAGCCGCCGGTCGCCGGGCAGAAGGTGTACGCGAGCCTCGACTCCGTCGTGCAGACCGTGCTTACCAAGAAGGACACCGACATCGGCAAGCTGCTCGGCGACGCGTCGAAGACGGTCGACGGTCTGCTGACAAACCCGTGACGGTTTCGAAGGCGATGACCATCCGGATCGCAGCCGAGGAACACCGGACCGGGCGTTGGGGACAGCGCCTGGTCCGCTGGGTCCGGCACGGCGGGATCAGCACCTTGGTGTTCCTGATCCCAACCTTGCTGGTGTTCGGGGTGTTCTCCTGGTGGCCGATCGCCCGGGGACTGGTCCTGGCGTTCCAGCAGACGAACCTGATCGAGCCGGCGCAGTGGGTCGGGTTGGAGAACTTCCGCAAAGTGCTCGCCGACCCGCTCTTGCTGACCGCCGTCCGCAACACCGCCTGGTTTGCCTTGCTGGCGTTGGTGTTCGGCTACCCGGCGCCGCTCGCCCTGGCCGTCTTCGTCCGCGAGCTGCGTCGCGGACGGGCGTTGTTCTCAGTGCTGGCCTATCTGCCGGTAGTGCTGCCGCCGGTGGTGGCGATCCTGCTCTGGCGGGTGTTCTACGACGCAAGTGACTTCGGACTGTTCAATACGCTTGCCCGGGGCATCGGTCTCGGCCCGTTCCAGTGGCTGCAGAACGCACAGTGGGCGATGCCGAGCATCGTGCTGGAGGCGACCTGGGCCAACGCGGGTGCGACGATGATCATCTATCTGGCGGCATTGTCCGGCGTACGCACGGATCTCTACGAGGCGGCCGAGATCGACGGGGCCTCGATCTGGCGGCGGGTGGTGCACGTGACGTTGCCGCAGCTGCGGACGATCCTGCTGATCACGTTGCTGTTGCAGATCATCGGCACGTTCCAGGTGTTCACCGAGCCGTTCCTGTTCACCGGGGGCGGACCCGCGAACGCGACCACGACGATCCTGATGCTGCTGTACAACTACGCGTTCATCAACGGCGACTACGGCGAGGCGACCGCGTTGTCGGTGCTGCTGGCGATCTTCCTCGGGCTGCTCTCGTTGCTGTACTTCCGGCTGACCCGCCGCTGGGGCACGACATGAGCGCCGGCGTCGAGGACCGCGGCCTGATCTCCGCGGCGGACCGGCAGCGTCCACTCGTGCGCTGGAGTCTTGGCAGTGGTCAGGTGCTGATCCTGGTCCTGCTGGCACTGGCCGGGCTGGGCCCGATTCTCTGGCTGGCCAAGGCCGCCATCTCACAGCCGGGCGACATCGCGTCGAATCCTCTCGGCCTGTGGTCCGGGCAGCCGCAGTGGCACAACATCGAGACTGCTTGGTCGCAGCTGCGGGTCGGCCCGGCGTTGATCAACACCGTTTGGGTCGCCGTCGGCAACTGGGCGGTATCGGTGCTGGTGGCAACGACTGGTGGCTATGCGCTGGCGATTCTGCGACCGAAGTACGCAAAGATCATCAACGGTGCGTTGCTGGCGACGCTGTTCATCCCCGGCGTGATCTCGCTGGTACCGCTGTACCTGACGGTGCTCGACGTACCGATCATCGGTGGGTCGCTGATCAACACCTACTGGGCGATCTGGCTGCCCGCCGGGGCGAGTGCCTTCAACGTGATCATCACCGGCCGGTTCTTCGCGCAGTTGCCGGCCGAGCTCTTCGAGGCGGCGAAGATCGATGGCGTCGGCAACTTCCGGATGTTCACGTCGCTGGTGCTGCCGCTGTCCGGGCCGATCATCGGCGTCGTCTCGCTGCTCTCGATCATCGCGGCCTGGCGCGAGTACCTCTGGCCGAAGCTGGTCCTGCCGGACCGGACCAAACAGCCGCTGTCGGTGATGCTGCCGACGATCCGCGACAACGTGCAGCTGCCCCTGTTCATGGCGGGACTGCTGATCTCGGTGGTGCTGCCGATCGTCATCTTCCTGCTCTTCCAGCGCTACTTCATCCGCGGGGCCGGACTGGCCGGCGGCATCAAGGGCTGAACACAAACCTCAAGGAGAACGTATGCCTTTGTTCGACAAGCCGCTGCCGGAGCTTCGCGACTACCGACCGGAGCGGCATGAGCCCGCGGACTTCGATCGGTTCTGGCGGGAGACGCTGGGCAAGGCCGAGACGGATCCGCTCGACCCGTCGTTCGTCCCGTACGACGCCGGGCTGTCGATGGTCGACGTCTGGGACGTGCGGTTCACCGGGTTCGGTGGGCATCGGATCGCCGGGTGGTTCCTGGCGCCGCGCGGGGTGTCCGGGCCGATCCCGACCATCGTGCAGTTCCTGGGGTACCAGGGCGGGCGGAACTGGCCGATCGACTGGCTCGTGTACCCCGCCGCCGGGTACGCCGTACTCGTGATGGACACGCGCGGTCAGGGGACCGAGACGGCCGATCCCGATCCGGGGGCGAATCCGCAGGTGCCCGGGTTCCTCACCCGTGGACTGACCGACCGGGACTCCTACTATTACCGGCGTGTTTTCACCGACGCGGTCCGGGCGGTGGACGCGGCGCGGCAGCATCCGATCGCCGACCCCTCGCGGCTCGTGGTCGCTGGTGGCAGCCAAGGGGGAGGGATCGCGCAGGCGGTCGCCGGGTTGCGTTCCGACCTTGCCGCGGCGTTGATCGACGTACCGTTCCTGACCCACTTCCGGCGGGCGGCCGAGATGGCCGGGGAGACCGGGTACGGCGAGATCGCCGACTATCTCGCCCGTCGCCGGATTCCGCCCGAGGGCGTGTTCGGGGTGCTCGACTACTTCGACGGGGTGAACCTCGCGGCACGGGCGACCGCTCCGGCTCGGTACTCCGTCGCGCTGATGGATGCGGTGTGCCCGCCGTCGACGGTGTTCGCGGCGTACAACCACTACAGCGGTACGGCGGAGATCGACGTATGGCCGTTCAACGGTCATGACGGCGGGGCGCAGGTGCAGCGGATGCGTCAGTTGCGCTGGCTGGCGGACACGCTGTAATCGCTCGGATGTTGCCGGGTGGGCAGCCGCCGCATACCGTTGACGTATGAAGAGTTCTGCAGATGTGCAGAGCCCGGCGGCGATCGACTCGTGCACCGTACGGCTGGTCGATCCGGAGCGGGTGGCGAGCGTCAACGCCAGGATGCCTGGCGAGGACGACATCGTCGACACGGCCGACGTGTTCAGCCTGCTCGGTGACCCGCGGCGCCTGAAGCTGCTGGTCGCGCTGCTCGACGGGGAGCTGTGCGTCTGCGATCTCGCCGCGGTCACCGGGCTGAGCGAGTCGGCGACCTCTCATGCGCTCCGGCTGCTGCGGGCGCACCGCGTGGTCGCCGTACGACGGGACGGCCGGATGGCGTACTACCGCCTGGACGACGCCCACGTCCGCATGCTCGTCGACCTCGCCGTCGCCCACACAGAACACACGGACGCCATCCACCCGGAGAGGTCCGAATCGTGAGCGCTGAGCATGGGCACGGGCACGGGCATGGCGTGAGTACGGACGCCGATCGGAAGGCCCTGAGTGGTGCGCTTGCGCTGATCGTCGGCTTCATGGCGGCGGAGATCATTGTCGGTTTGGCGGCCGGCTCGCTGGCCCTGATCACCGACGCCGCGCACATGCTCACCGACGCGATCGCGATCGTGCTCGCCCTGATCGCGATCCGGCTCGCCGCCCGCCCACCGGCCGGCGGCTACACGTACGGCTTCAAGCGGGTCGAGATCCTGTCCGCGCAGGCCAACGGGATCACGCTCCTGCTGCTCGCGGCGTTCTTCGTCTACGAGGCGATCAGCCGGATGATCCACCCGCCCGAGGTGAAGGGCGGGCTGGTGCTGATCACCGGTCTGGTCGGCATCGTAGTGAACCTGCTCGCCACCTGGCTGATCAGCAAGGCCAATCGCTCGAGTCTCAACGTCGAGGGCGCGTTCCAGCACATCCTGAACGACCTGTTCGCGTTCATCGCGACCGCGATCGCGGGTCTCGTCGTGCTCCTCACCGGCTTCGCCCGGGCGGACGCGATCGCCGCGCTCGTGGTCGCCGCGCTGATGCTGAAGGCCGGCATCTCGTCTGGTCCGCGACTCCGGCCGGATCTTCCTCGAGGCGGCGCCGACCGGGATCGACCCGCAGTCCCTCGGCGCCGAGCTGTGCGCGGTCGAGGGCGTCGTCGAGGTGCACGACCTGCACGTCTGGGAGATCACCTCCGGCGAGTCGGCCGCGTCCGCGCACATCCTGGTCGCCGAGGGGCTCGACTGTCACCAGATCCGCCACAAGATCGAGGCCCTACTCGCGGACCGGCATCAGCTGACCCACTCGACCCTCCAGGTCGACCACGCCACCGCCGACGAACGCGCCGCCCATTGCAGCGACGCGCACGGCACTGTGCATCGTTCGATCACAGCCGCTGGGCGAGCACCTGACCCAGCCACTCCGAGCCATTGACCGGTACGGCGAACGCCTCGGTGCGCGTGAACCCCTGGCTCTCGTAGTACCGGACCAGGGCGCCGTCACCGCCCGCGAAGCAGTCGACTCGGATGAGGTTGACGCCGGCCTCCTTGGCCAATTCACGCGCGTGGTCGAGCAGCGTCGACCCAATCCCGTGCCCGGCGAGCTTGCGATCCGTCACGAGCAGACGCACGTACAGCTCGGGCCCGTCGGCCGGCGGTACATACGACAGCGCGGGCCCGGGCCCCACGGACAGCGCGCCGACCACTCGCCCGTCCTGCTCGGCCACCCACAGCCCGCCGGACTCGGCGAAGTCGGTGATCTGCGCGACCCGGCGCGGGCTGGTCGAGTGCGGCTCGGTACCCCACTGGTCGCTACGCCCCCGCGCGACCAGCCACTCGGTCGCGCCATCGAGAAGAGCAAGGACCGCCGGTACGTCGTCCCGCCCCGCGCGGCGGATCGTGATCTGCACGGTCCCAGAATAGTTTGGCCGGTGATGTCGAAAGCCGAGCGTCGGCCTCTACCCAGGGGTGTAGAGAGGAGCTCACCGTGAGCAGCAAGACCGGAAAGCTGGACAAGACCTTCACGGCGCCACTGCTGAAGAGTGACGCCAAAGGCGGCTGGACCTACCTGCAGATGCCGGACTCGGCCGAGTACTTCGGCACCCGCGGCCTGGTCAAGGTCCGCGGCACGATGGACGGCCACCCGTTCGAGAGCTCATTCATGGCCCTCGGCGACGGCACCCACAAACTGCCCGTCAAGGGCGACCTCCGCGACCTGATCGGCAAACAACCCGGCGACGACATCACCGTCCATTTGGAAGAACGACTCAGCTGAACCCCACTCTCAGCGCGTTTTGAGACCGCGGTCACAGCCGGTCATGTCCTGAGTAAGGACTGTGTGAAGAATCGGTCCTGACCGCCTGACGGGTGTGGATGATCCGGCACCGGACCGTAAATTCGAGTCCGGGTGGTCCGACGAAGGCAGGAGTGATCGAAGTGCTACGGGGCTCACGGGGTATGCCATCGGCATGCCCGCGATCAGCGGAGCCGGTCTCACCGTGACGACGCTGAACAAGATTCTCGCCATCGCCGGAGCGGCACTGTTGCTCGGCGGGGTGCTGCTCGGCTTCCGGTCGGTCTCGTCCGGCGGCACCGACTGCGGATCCACGTTCCAGCCGGCCGCCGGGATCACGCCGATGGCGTGCGACAACGCGCTGAACGGTGCCGCCACGCTGGTCACCATCGTGATGAGCGCGGGCGCGGTCTGCCTGATCGCCGCCGTCGCCGTCAAGCTGGTCCGCGACAGGGTCGTCCGGGCCAAGGTCAGCGCCTGAATTCGGGTGCGCAACGGCGGCCCCTGCGAGAGGCTGCCGCAGTGACCATCGAACAGTTCCGGCTGGACGTGCCGGAGGCGGACCTCGAGGACCTGCGCGACCGGCTCGGCCGGGTCCGGTGGCCGAACGAACTGCCCGACGTCGGCTGGTCCCGTGGCGTGCCGCTGGCGTATCTCCAGGAGCTGGTCGAGTACTGGCGGACCGGTTACGACTGGCGGGCGGCCGAGGCGCGGCTGAACGAGTGGCCGCAGTTCACCACCACGATCGACGGCGCGAACGTGCACTTCGCCCACATCCGCTCACCCGAGCCGGAAGCGACACCGCTGATCATCACCCACGGCTGGCCCGGCTCGTTCGTCGAGTTCAGCGAGATCGCCGGCCCGTTGACGGACCCCCGCGCGTACGGCGCCGACCCGGCCACCGCGTTCCACCTGGTCCTCCCGAGCATCCCAGGATTCGGGCTGTCCGGACCGACCCGAGAGCCCGGCTGGGAGTTCATGCGGGTGGCCAACGCGTGGGCGGTCCTGATGTCGCGGCTCGGATACGACCGGTACGGCGTCCAGGGCGGCGACTGGGGTGGAGGGATCTCGCGTGAGCTCGGGCGGATCGACCCTGAGCACGTGATCGGCGTACACCTCAATCTCATCCCCAACTCCGGCGCCACGTCCGAGCCGACGCCGGAGGAGCTCGAGCCGCTCGACCAGGCCGAGCGCGACCGCACCTGGGCGTCCTGGCGGCGGTTCGAGCAGTGGTCGAAGGACAGCCAGGGGTACGCCGATCTGCAGTCGACTCGGCCGCAGACCCTGGCGTACGCCCTCACGGACTCACCGGTCGGACAGCTGGCGTGGATCGCGGAGAAGTTCGAGACCTGGTCCGATCCCGCGTCCGTGATCGACCGCGACCACCTGCTCACCAACGTGATGCTCTTCTGGCTGACGCGCACAGGGGGATCCTCCGGTGCGATCTACTACGAGCGCGCGCACGCGTCGTACTGGGGACAGCCGGCCAAGCCGTCGTCGACGCCGACCGCCCTGCTCGACCTGGCCCACGACAACTTCATCCCGCTCCGGCACAAGGTCGAGCAGACCGACAACCTCGTCCGCTGGACCAGCTATCCCCACGGCGGCCACTTCGCTGCCCTCGAACAACCGGAGGTCCTGGTCGCCGACATCCGCGCGTTCTTCGCGACGCTGTAGCCGAGCGACGGTGCGCCGGCCGGCGCCTGGTCTTGGCCGACGCACCTGCCCTGGACGCTCCTGGCTGTCCGGTACCCACCGGCTCGTCCCGCATGCGCGCCGAACTATCGTGGCGGCATGGGTTTCACCGGATTCCCGGCGGCGGCGCTGGACTTCTACGACGATCTCGAGATGGACAACAGCAAGACGTACTGGACGGCGCACAAGCAGGTCTACGAGGAGTCGGTCCGGGCCCCGATGGCGGCGCTGCTGGGCGAGCTCGAGGAGGAGTTCGGTCCGGCGAAGATGTTCCGGCCGTACCGGGACGTCCGGTTCGCGCGCGACAAGACGCCGTACAAGACGCACCAGGGCGCGTTCATCGACGTCGCGCCGGCCACCGGTTGGTACGTCCAGGTGTCGGCGCCCGGGGTGCGGGTGGCGGCGGGGTTCTACGAGGCGAGCTCGGAGCGGCTGGCCCGGGTCCGGAACGCGATCGACGACGACCGGCGCGGCAAGCAGCTGGAGAAGCTGCTGGCCAAGCTGACCGCGGCCGGCTGGACGGTCGGCGGTGACCGGCTGAAGACGAGCCCGCGCGGGTACGACGCGGACCACCCGCGGATCGAGCTGCTCCGGCACAAATCCCTGACCGTCGGCAAGTCCTACGGCTTCGAGCCGGTCATCCACAAGCCGGAGCTGGTCGGACCAGATCCGCGCGGACTGGAAGGCCACGAAGCCGCTCATCACCTGGCTGGCCGACAACAGCTGACTGCCTGCACCTGACCGTCGGTCAGCGGTCGAAGTCGCGGCGGATGCCGGCCAGGATGTCGCGGGTCTTGTTCGGCGCCGGGGCCGCGACGCAGAGGGCCTCCATGGTGGCCGTGTACTGGTCGAGGTCCTCGAGCTTGTCCAGGTACAGCGCGCTGGTCAGGTGCTCGATGTAGACGATGTCCGGCAGGTCCTGCTCCGGGAAACGCAGGATGCTGTACGCACCGCCGGTCGCCGCGTGGCCGCCTGAGTCGAACTTCATCACCTGCAGCGTGATGTTCGGCAGGTGGGTCGCCTCGATCAGCGAGTCCAGCTGCATGCTCATCGCCTTCACGCCACCGATCGGCCGGCGCAGCACCGACTCGTCCACGACGGCCCAGAGGCGGACCGGATTCGGCCGGGTCAGGACCTCCTGCCGGTTCACCCGGAGGGCAACCCGCCGCTCGACCTCCTCGGCCGGGATCAGCCCGCGACCGAGCTGGACGACCGCGCGCACGTAGTCCGAGGTCTGCAGCAGACCGGGGACGAACTGGAGCTCATAGGTACGGATCAGCGCGGCCGCTGCCTCGAGCCCGAGATAGGAGTGGAACCAGCTCGGCAGCACGTCGCCGAACCGGTGCCACCAGCCCGGGTTGTTCGCCTCACGGGCGAGGGCCAGCAGCCGCTCGCGCTCTTCGCCGTCGTCCAGGCCGTACAACGAGAGGAGGTCGCCGACATCGCGTTCCTTGAACCCGACGCGGCCCAGCTCCATCCGGCTGACCTTGGATTCCGAAGATCGGATCTCCCACCCTGCGTCGGATCGGCTGATGCCAGCCGCGTCCCGCATCCGGCGAAGGTGCGCTCCGAGGATGATGCGAAGCGCGGTCGGTCCGCTCTGCGCGCCCGACTCGGTCACACCCACCTCCCACAGCCCCCAGCGGTCTGATCAGCGGAAACTTCGCCCGCAGGTGCACATCATCGCATGTGCGCGAGCGAATCTGCCGAAGTTCTTACAAATCAGCGCGGGATCCCGCACTGATGATTACACAGCGTAGCAGTTGGCGCGGTAGCTCGGGCCGATTTGTCAGGACATAATAGCCGATTCGAGTCGCGACGAACGCCGTTCGGGAGTATTCCATCCAGTCCGCGGCAGGCGGAAACCGGGGTCTGCTGGTCTCGATATGGAAAACGTGCGGATGCACGTGCATCTGACGCTTGCATTCGAAGCGTGCCGACGCCATGATTGATTCATGCACGGAAGGTGAGCTGGATCTCGCGATAGGTGACCTTGCGTGATCCGGCAGGCCGGTCCTACAGGCCGCCAACGGCCCCCGTTGGCTTGACTGGTTGGGGAACCCGAGTCGATGAACGACGACGACAGTGAAGCTGCCGAGCGCACCGCCCAGATGGCCGGCGGCCGCGCGCCCGACGAACTGACTGAGCGGGAGATCCAGGAGCTGGTCGCGCGTTGCCCTGAGCAACAGCGCTGGGCTTTCGAGGGCTGGTTGCGCGGAGTTCGCCAACTCGACGGCGACCCGATCGTGAGCTTGGCCCCATGACCACCGACAGAGCAGTAGGAGGCCGAAAGATGGTGCGGATCTGGCTGGGAGACCACCTGATCGCCGAGTATGCCGCCGAGCCGGACCGCGCCTCGCGGTACCAGCGGGTGATGACGCCGAAGTTCACCGGATTGCGTATCACCGTTGACAATTCGGCCACCGGCAAGGCCTCCGAACTGCCCAGCGAACAGCTCTGGCCGCTCACCGTCCAGTAGCCGTTCGCGCCACTCCCCGAAACACCAAGGCCGACCCTCGAGAGAGGGTCGGCCTTCGTCGTCTGTGGTACGGCGCTCAACCGGTGTGCGGCCGATCGGCCGGGCCGGCCGGTCGCGCGTCAGGGTTGCTGCCGAGCGCCGTACTCCGTCTTCCGTCGGACCTCGAGGCACAGGAAGAGGCCCCTTCGTCACTCGCCTGGCGAAGGGGCCTCTAGCTTCCGGTGTCGGTCAGGCGAGGTAGTCGAACTCGCCGTCCTGGACGCCACCGAGGAACGCCTCGATCTCGGCCTTGGTGAACACCAGTGCCGGGCCGTCGGTGTGACGCGAGTTCCGCATCGCCACGCCACCGTCCGGCAGCTTCGCTACCTCGACACAGTTACCGCTCGGACCACTCCGCTGGCTCTTGCGCCAGATCAGCTCGCTGATCGAGTCGCCGGGCATGCCGTTGTAGACAGCAGTCATCAGCTGCACCTTCCGTACGTCTTTGGCATATGCACGTGCATTTGGCCTTGCATTTGCATCGTACACGCTTCGGGGCTCGGTGTCCGCCCCTATACGGTTAGTGACCGTCCGGGTCCAAACACCCGTTCCAAACCATCCCGGGGTAGCGATCGGTGACGGAAATGCGGCTCTTTTGCTTGATGTGTGGGGCGATGCGACGGGTCTTGAACTGGAGCGCGCGGTGGCCTGGCCGAGTCTCTGAGCCGTTGAGGAAGGCGAGCTCGGTGCTCGGGACGGCGGTGTGCCGGGGTGCGCTGCTGCCCGCCGGCCGCTGCCCGCGCCGACGGCTGCCCGCTGCCCGTTGCCGCCGCCTGCTGTCCGCTGGCCGTTGGGGTGGTGGCTGGGCCGGTTGCTAGTAGGTCGTCGATGGGACAACCGCCAGACAGGATCGCCGGGCAGGCCGTCAGGGTGGTTGCCCGCCGGTTCGGCAACTCGTCCAGGCGGTAGGCGGCCCGCGTGCTCTCGCCATTTGATGGGCTGACCCATCAGATGGTGGGTTGGCGTATCGGATTCCGGGGTGTCAACCCACCATCTCGTAGGTCAGCCCATGAAATGGGGTCGCTCGGGACAGGTCCGCGCCGGCCCGGAACCGGACCGGAACCGGACCGGAACCGGACCGGACCGGAACCGGACCGGAACCGGGACCGGAACCGGAACCGGTCGACCGTGACGGAGGGGCCGGGACCGGTCGACCGTGACCGGGGACCGGAAACGGTGGGCTCAGTGCCGCTTTTCGGCGAGGAGCGCGAGCCGACGCAAGGTCTCGTGGTTGCGCGCCCGGAGCGCCGGATCGATCAGAAAGTGCGGCAGCGCGGCCAGCGGTCCCTTGGTGACCTGCTCTTCCATCACCAGGTGGCAGTCGCCGTCCCGGTCGGTGGCGACGAACTCGACAACACCTTCACCGGTCGGCCAGGCGCGGACGCGGAGCCGCAGCCGGCGCAGCGGTTCGTACTCCTCGACGGTCGTGGTGTCGTCGATCAGCAGTGGCCAGATCCCGACCGAGTGATGGATGTCACACCCAGGCCGCGGCCACCCGTCGTCCACGTCCCGCAGGCGTGACGCCCCGACGATCCAGGCGGCGTACGTCCAACCGTCGGTCAGGACCGCGAACACATCGGCGACGGGTGCCCGGATCAACCACTCGTTCTGAGTCATACCGACCCGGTACCCAGGCGGTTGTGGAGCGTGAATGCATGGGATTGCGGGGGATGGGGTACCAACTACCAGCAGGCATGACCGTGGTTCAGCGAAGTGCCACGCCGTGACGACAGTCGCGAGGTCATACCCATGGAAACGAATACCGCGTTGCGCTCCACCGCCCCGTCCCGGTCAGGACGGATCCCCACCAGTTGCACGACACCGGCCGATCGGGCCGCCCGGGAAGCAGCCACCCGGGACTTGATGGAACGCAGGGCTGCCAGCACCGACGAAGCCGAGCGGCAACGCCTGCTCGAGGAAGTCGTCGAACTCAACCTCGAAATGGCCCGGGGAATCGCGCGCCGGTTCCGCGGCCGCGGTGCCGAGGCCGACGATCTCGAGCAGGTCGCGTACCTCGGCCTGGTGAAGGCCGCACATCACTACCGGCTCGATGCGGACACCCCGTTCATCGGATTCGCCATCCCGACCATCCGCGGCGAGGTGAAGCGGTACTTCCGCGACTGTGCCTGGACGGTCCGGATCCCGCGCCGGCTGCAGGAGATGCAGGGCACGATCGCGAGCAAGCTGCCGGAGCTCGAGCAGGAGCTGAACCGGGAGCCGACGCCGGGGGAGATCGCCGAGCATCTCGAGGTCGAGGTCACCGAGGTCGAGCAGGCGCTCGCCGCCAAGGGCTGTTTCAACGTCCTGTCGCTGGATCGGCCGGCCGAGGCCGACGCCGAACTGACATTGGCCGACGTGGTCGCCGACGTGGACGACTGCAGCATCGATCAGCTGGAGACGGTCGAGATGCTGCAGCCGGTGCTGGCGGATCTCGGCGAACGTGAGCGACGGATCCTGCAGTTGCGTTTTGTCGAGGGCTGGACCCAGTCCGAGATCGGTGAGGACATCGGCGTCAGCCAGATGCAGGTGTCCCGGGTCCTCCGCAAGATCCTCGACGACCTGCGCGACAAGCTCGCCCCGCTCCCGGCCGCCGCCTAATCGTTGCCGGAGGCGACGTCTTCTGGAGTTGGAGTGCCTTGGTGGTAGTAGAGGCGCCAGGTGCCGTCGGTCCGCCGCCACAGTGAGCTGCGGCGGACCGCGGTACCGCCCGTTCGGCGGGATACATAGGTGACGTGAACGAGGTCGTCAGCGAGCTGGACGCCGGCGACCTCGGTCGCCTCGATCGGCTCGAGGTCGGTGATGACACCGCTGCCGAGCGCGGCAACCATCGCCGGCCGCTCCCAGCGGCGACCGGACGCACCAACCTCGACGAACTCCGGATCCAGTAACGCCTCGACCGCTTCCGCCGACGACCGCACCTCTGGCCGCAAGAGACTCAGCTCCGCCTCGACAGCCTTCCTCACGTCGTCCACTTCACCCACCCTACGGCGACTCGCCTGCGCTCAGTTGTTACCGAGGGTGCGGGGATACCGGCACAATGGACAGGGACGAGGGGATGAGTCGTTGCTTGTGGCGTTGCGGATGATCAGGACGGTGCCCGCGGATGCGGTCGCCGTGGTCCGCGCGTACCCGCCGATGGTGGTGTGCTTCGGGGCCGCGCTGACCGGTACCGCGCTGGTCTTCGACGTCTTCTACCTGGTGGCGAGCCCCGGCCTGACACTGGCGCTGGTCTACACGGTGCCGGTGCTGGCGGGCCTGATCGCCGGCTTGGTCGCGGCGGCCGACGACGTCGGCCTCGAGCAGCGGGTCCTGCTCCGTACGGCGGGCTTGGCCGTTGCCCTCGGCATCACCAACGCGATCGTGGTGGCGATGGTCGCCGCGATGAACCGGACCGATCCGTCCAACTGGGGGGCCGGCGGTCAGTCGGTGCTGTTCGCCGGTTGCACGGTGTTCGCGGTCGCCGTGTCGATCGTTGCCTGCCGCAAGCTGATCGTTGCACTCGGCATCGAGCTGCGGACGAAGCTGCCCCGCCGCCCGGTCCGGGTCCCGGTCGCCGCGGTGCGGGTGGCGGCAGCCGCACCGCGCGCGAGCAAGGAGTCGGCGGCCCGGGCCAAGCCGGTCCAGGTGGTCGAGCCGGCGCCACCTCCGCCGGACGATGAGGAGACCATCCCGCTCTTCGTCCCACCGCCACCGCGGATGGTCGATCTCGACGAGGCCCGCCCGGTCGGCTCGTTGGGTCAGTCCAGTGGTCATGCCGACCGGCTCGCCCCACGCCCGCGCCGGGTGGGCTCGCGTCGTACCAACAAGCCCGGCAGGCGACCCGGGAGCTAACAGGTCTGGTCGGTGCTGCCGCGATCCTGCGTGGTGGTCGCCATGGGCCGACGACTTGGTAGCGTCCGCCGCATGGGTGAGCTCGAGCTGGCGATGGTGGCCGCGGCCAACGACGCGTGGGTGTTGGAGCCGGAGGGCTCGGAGGTGGTGGAGACCTCGGAGTACCGGCTGGCGCTCTTCCCGGAGCGTTTCCCCAACCGGCTGCAGGTGCAGTGGGTGCGGTCGGCGCGCTCCGCCCAGGCCGTGCTGGCGGAGGTGGTTGCTCGGGCCGCCGAGTTCGGGCTGCCCGAGGCCCACGTCTATGTGCGGCTCACCGCGCCCGACGGCCTGGTCGAGGCGCTGCTGGGGTATGGGGCCGAGTTGGTCAGCACCAGCGACGTACTCGCGACGGCATTGCCGGCCGACGTCAAGGCGCCCGATGTGCCTGGGCTTGAGGCGCGCTGGATCACCACGCCGGAGGTCGCCCGTGACGGCAACGCTGTCGGGGTCTCGGTCTTCGGCGGGAGCGTGGCGTCCGACGACGAACTCGCCCGTCGGGCGGCGGCGTACCGCGATGCGGTGGCCGCAGGGACCGGAGGGATCGTTGTCGCCTACCTCGGCGGCACCCCGGTCGCGGTCGCGGGCCTCGAGCTTGTCGACAGCGTGGCCCGGCTGTCGGGCGGCGGAGTGCTGGAGGCGTATCGCGGACGCGGCGTCTACCGTGCCCTGGTTGCCGCTCGCGTGACGTACGCCGCCGAGCACGGTGCCACGATGGCGCTCACCCAAGGCGACATTGCCACCAGCTCTCCGATCCTGCGGCGCCTTGGGTTCGTCTCGTCTGGCCGGGAGCACTCCTATCGACTCCCGTTGGGATGACTGGGGCTCAGAGCTCCCGCCGCGCGACGATGGCGGCATGGGGTCGTTTCCCGTCGGCGCGGCTTTCCGTCGCTTCGACTTCAAAGCCCGCGTCCGCCAGCCGCTGTGACATCTCCTCGATCGACCAGAAATAGGCAGTGGTCACCTTGTGCGAGAACGGCTCGACCCGGGCGCCTTCGAACATGCCGAGCAGCAAACTGCCGCCGTCGCACAGGCAACGGGCGAACTCGCCGAGGATGCGGGGCACGTCGTCCGGATCTGTGTGGATGATCGAGTACCACGACAAGATCCCCGCCACCGAGCGATCGGGTACGCCGAGGTTGTTCAGCTCCCCAACGCGGTAGCGGACACCGGGAAACCGCGAGCGGGCGATGTCGACGAATCGCGGCACAAGATCGACACCCTCGACGTCACAGCCTTGGCCGCTCAGAAAGTCAGTCCACTGCCCGGGCCCGCACCCGGCGTCGATGATGCGGCCCGTGATCCCGCCGGCCCATTGGGACACCAGCTTGCGGTCCAGTTCGTGCATAGCCTCCGTCGAGGCGAACATGTCGGCGTACACCTCTGCCCATCGGCCATACGCATCCCGCACATCATCCACAGACACTGGCAACCCCTGGCAACCCGGCATTTTGATCATTGCAGCTGTCACGATGCCGCCATCTGTGCGGCACCGACCACGAGGTGGCACGACATGCTCCCATGTCTGCGAGCCGTCGCCGGAGCCTGCTGACACACTGGGAGGGATTTCGGGGAGGTGCCTGTGTGGGATCTGGTGATCGTCGGGGCCGGTCCGGCGGGAGCTTCGGCTGCGCTCGGCGCGCTGGCGGCCGCCCCAGGTCTCTCGGTGCTGATGCTCGACCGGCACGACTTCCCGCGGGACAAGGCGTGTGGTGACGGGATCGCGCCGCACGTGCTCGATCTGCTCGACGGGGTCGGCGTCACCGGCATCCTCGACGACTGGACGCCGGTACGCCGGTTCGCGCTGACCCGGGGCGACGTCGGAGTGGATCGGGAGATGGCCCGGCCGAACTGGGTGGTACCGCGGAAGGTTTTCGATCACCGACTGGCAGAGGCGGCCCAGGCCGCTGGTGCGCAGCTCGTTCGGCGACGGATCCGTGGACTCGGGATCCAGCGGCGGTCGGTGCAGGTGGACGGCGAGCTCGAGGCTCGGTTCGTTGTCGGCGCCGATGGCGCGCATTCCGTCGTACGGCGGGAGCTCGGGATGAAGCCGGGTCCGGTGGCGCTGGCGATCCGGGGGTATGCGCCGACGCCGCCCGCGCGGGCCGCGAGTCAGGTGATCGCGTACGGTCCGGGGCGGCAACCGTCGTACGCCTGGTCCTTCGACCGCGGCGACGGCTGGTCGAACGTCGGGTACGGCGAACAGCTGACCGCCGATCGGCCTCGCCCGACCCGGGCCGATCTGCTCGCACAGCTGGAAGCGCTGCTGCCAGGCGCGTCGGATGGCGGGGAATCGTGGTGGGGACATCATCTGCCATCTGTCCGGGTGGACCTGGCGTCCGCAGGGGGGTCGGGTGATGCTGGCGGGTGACGCCGCCGGACTGATCAACCCGATGACGGGCGAGGGCATCTATTACGCCGTGGCGACCGGTCTGCTCGCCGGTCGTGCGGTCGCCGATGCGCTACGGACGGACAGTGCTGATGCGGGTACGTCGTACCGCCGCCGAACGACTCGCCTCCTCGGCCGGCACCTGCGGCACACCGCCCTGACAGCTCAACTCGCCCGGTCCGGCCGCGTCCTCGACGCGGGCATCCGCGCAGCCGCCGACGACCAGCTCATCTTCGACGACCTGGTCGAACTGGGCCTGGCCGACGGCCTGATCACCCGCCGCCTGCTGCGCGGCCTGATCTCGTAGAAAAAGTTCTGCGAACACTGTCGAAATCGCTTCGCAGGCTTCGAGGTGTCGGTGCAAGCAAGTGACCGGCAGCCGAAAGAGAGCGAAGCGATGAGTGACGAACTGCAGCGACTGGGCCGACTGGTGGGGACCTGGGAAGTCTCCGGTGGTGCGACCGGTACGACGTCCTTCGAGTGGATGGACGGTGGACACTTCCTGATCCAGCGTGGCGTGCTCGACCACGCCGGGCACGAGGTGCGGATGACCGAGATCATCGGCCGGGAGCACAACTTCGGCGAGGAGCCGGGGACCGAGATCAAGTCCCGCGTGTACGACGCGGACGGCAACACGCTCGACTACGTCTACGAGCTGGACGGCGACGCGCTCACCATCTGGGGCGGCTTCAAGGGATCGCCGGGCTACTTCCGGGGCACGTTCAGCACGGACGGCGACCGGCTGGCCGGCGAGTGGGTCTACCCTGGCGGCGGATACCAGGCGACCATGGTCCGGAACGGGAGGGCATCGTGAAGTACCTGCTGCTTGCCTACACGAACCAGGCGGACTGGGACACGGTCGACGTGACGAGTCCGGAGTTCCTGGCCGCGTGCAAGTTCTACGATGAACTGACGGCCGAGCTCACCGCATCCGGTGAGCTGGTGACGACCGAGGGGCTGGCGCATCCGGCGCTGTCGCACACCATCCGTACGGGTGCGGACGGACCGATCGCCAGCGAGGGCCCGTTCGCCGAATCCAAGGAAGTGCTGGCCAGCTTCGCGATCATCGACTGCGACGGCCACGACCGGGTGATGTCCATCGCCACCCGGATCACCGACGCCGTCGGCGACGTCGTCGAGATCCGGCCGATCATGGCAGGTCCGCCCGAACAACCATGACCGAGCAGATCTGGCGAGATCTGACCCCGCAGGTTCTGGGCGCGCTGGTCCGGCGGTACGGGCACTTCGAGTCCTGTGAGGACGCGGTCCAGGAGGCGTTGCTGGCGGCAGCCGCGCAGTGGCCGGAGCAAGGTGTCCCGGATGAGCCGAAGACCTGGCTCATCCGGGTCGCCTCCCGGCGGCTGGTCGACATCCTCCGCAACGAGGAAGCGCGCCGGCACCGGGAGGACGCCGTACGCGTTCCGGATGTCGCTCCGGAGCCGGTGCCGTCGGCGGACGACTCGCTGACCCTGTTGTTCCTGTGCTGTCACCCGGAGCTGTCGACCGCCTCGCAGATCGCGCTGACGCTGCGAGCGGTCGGCGGTCTGACCACGACCGAGATCGCCGCTGCGCTCCTCACCCCCGACGCGACGATGGGCCAACGCATCAGCCGCGCGAAACAGAAGGTGCGAGGTACGCCGTTCCGGTTGCCGGCCGAGTACGCCGAGCGGCTGGCCGCCGTACTGCAGGTGCTCTATCTGATCTTCAACGAGGGCTACACGGGTACGGCGGGGGAGCGGTTGAGCCGGGTCGAGTTGTCGCAGGAGGCGATCCGGCTGACCCGGATGCTGCACGCGATCCTGCCGGACGACGGCGAGGTCGCCGGTCTGCTCGCGCTGATGCTGCTGACCGATGCACGGCGAGCCGCTCGGACGACGCCGGACGGGTTGCTGGTGCCACTCGACGAACAGGACCGCACGCTCTGGGATCAGGAGGCGATCTCCGAGGGCGTCGACTTGATCACGTGGGCGATGTCGACGACTCGGCTCGGGCCGTATCAGCTCCAGGCCGCGATCGCCGCCGTGCACAGTGAGGCCAAGGCCGCGGCCGACACCGACTGGCGGCAGATCCTCGGGCTCTACACCTTGCTCGAGGCGCACCTCGACAGTCCGGTGGTCACGCTCAACCGCGCGGTCGCGGTCGCGAAGGTGCATGGTCCGGCTGCGGGCCTCGCGTTGCTCGACACGTTGCGGGACGACGATCGCGTGACCCGGTCGCACCGGCATCCCGCCGTACGGGCGCATCTTCTCGAGCTCCAGGGTGACGTCGACACGGCCGCTGAGCTGTATCTGGCGGCCGCGAAGCTCACCACGAACGCTCCGGAACAGCGCTATCTCAGGACTCGTGCCGCGCGTCGGGGTAGGGCGAATCCAACCCAACACACCCCATTCACGATGCCGACCTGAGATCGTCGAGGTATGGGCGATCTCATGGATGTCTGGGCAGTGGAGCGGCCGGCACCGATCGACGACGGGCCGTTGCGGCGGGTACGTCGTACCGTCCCGGAGGCCGGACCTGGTGAAGTGCTGGTGAAGGTGGAGGTCTGCGGGATCTGCCGCACCGACCTGCATCTGTGTGAAGGCGACCTCGAGCCGCGGCGGCCGGGCGTCGTTCCTGGTCATCAGGCGGTCGGCGCCGTGGTGGACCGCGGGCCGCAGGCCGACAGGTTCGCGAACGGAGATCGGGTCGGCATCGCGTGGCTTCGCGGCACCGACGGGGTCTGCGAGTTCTGCCGCGCCGGGGCCGAGAACCTCTGCCCGCGCTCGACGTACACGGGCTGGGACGCCGACGGCGGATTCGCCGAGTACGCCGTGGTGCCGCAGGACTACGCGTATGCGCTGCCGGCCGACCGGCCCGCGGTGGAGCTCGCGCCGTTCCTGTGCGCCGGGATCATCGGCTACCGGTCCCTGCTGCGGGCGAACGTGCCGCCGGGCGGTCGCCTCGGAATCTATGGCTTCGGCTCCAGCGCCCACCTCACGGCTCAGATCGCGACCGCCCAGGGCGCCGAGCTGTTCGTGATGACGCGCGGTGAGGGGAACCGGGAGTTGGCGCGCTCGTTGGGTGCCGCGTACGTCGGGGAGACGGCCGACCGTCCGCCCGTGCCACTGGACTCGGCGATCGTCTTCGCCCCGGCCGGCGACGTCGTGCCGTATGCCCTCGAAGCCCTCAAGCCCGGTGGAACTGTGGCGGTCGCCGGGATCTACCTGACCGACGTCCCGGCGTTGAACTACGAGCGCTACCTCTTCCACGAGCGTGACCTGCGCAGCGTCACCTCGAACACCCGCCGCGACGGCGAGGAACTCTTCCGCCTGGTCGCACGGCTCCCGGTCAGACCCCACATCACCGAAGTCCCGTTCGATGCGGTCGACCGGGCGCTGCAAGACATGGCCCACGGCCGGGCCAGCGGCTCGCTGGTCGCCGTGCTCCCGGGCTGAACGGTTCCGGCCCGATGATCGTTAGAACTGAGTGAAGATTCGATCGGGGGCCGGATGCCGGCTTCAGCGGTGGCTGCTAGCTGCGTTAGATTTGATCAAATCTTACTGAGCCACTAGGGAGCGTGAGCGCCAATGCGGGATCTGACCAGGCAGGTGTGGTCGGTCCTGGCGGCTGGCGTCGCGCTGCGAGACGGGCAGTGCTGAGCAAGGTACTCGGCGCGGTGGGAGTGGTCCTGCTGATCGCCGGGGTGGTGTTCGCCGTCCGCCCGGCCCGGGTCAACGGCGAGGCCTGCGGCTCGGTCTTCCAGCCCGCGAAGGGCGTCACGCCGATGCAGTGCGACACTCGGCTGAGCAGCCGCAGCGGTCTCGTCACCGGCCTCGGCGCCGGCGGCGTCACGGTGCTCCTCACCGGGTTCGCCATCGCCGCCATCCGGGATCGCCGTACCCGCGTCACCTCCTGACCGTTCGCGGCAAGCTTGACCTTCACACAGTGTCAAGCCAGAAGGTGGGGACATGTTCACCATCGGAGACTTCGCGGCGTTCGGGCAGGTTTCGGCCCGGATGTTGCGGCACTACGACGCGATCGGGCTGCTCCGGCCGGCGGTCGTCGATCCCGCGAGCGGGTACCGCTTCTACTCGGCGGACCAGCTGCGCAAGCTGAACCGGATCATCGCACTGAAGGATCTGGGCTTCAGCCTGCAACAGGTGGCGGAGATCGTCGACGCCAAGCTGTCCGCCGAGGAGTTGCGCGGAATGCTGCGGTTGCGGCAGGCCCAGCTCGAGGCGGAGTTGACGCGCAATACGTCACGGTTGGTCAGTGTCGAGGCGAGGCTCCGCCTGATCGAGAAGGAAGGCCACATGCCCACTGACGACGTCGTTCTGAAACGTATCGCCCCCACCCGGGTCGCGGAGCTGTCCGCGATCTCGGCCAGCTACGACGGCGAGGACATCGGACCGGTGATCCAGCCGTTGTTCGGCCAACTGTTCGAGCGCCTCGGCGCGGCCGGCATCATGCCGTGCGGTTCACCGGTCGCGTACTACGAGGATGCCGAGGACGACGCGATCCGCGTCCACGCCGCCGTACCCGTCGACGCCGGCACGGTCGCCGACGTCGACGTCACGGAACTCCCCGAGCTCGCGCAGGCCGCGACCATCGTGCACCAGGGCGACATGATGGAAGCCGACCGCAGCATGCAGACCCTGGCCCGCTGGATCGAGGACAACGGCTACCGCAGTCAGGGGTACGCCCGGGAGGTCACGCTCCAGTTCGATCCGGACAACCCGGCCAACTGGGTGCACGAGTTCCAGATCCCGGTCACAAAGCCAAACTGACCGTCGCGAAGGAGTGCGGCGGCAGCATGACCCGCAAGCCGCGGGGCTCCGGTTCCACTCCGAGCGGAGCCGGAGCCACCGCGGCCGGGTCGCTCGTCGTGTTGTGCGACTGCGGCTTCGATGCCGTCAGCAACCTTCCCATCGGCTTGCGGACGTCAGCACCACGCAGATCCAGTACGACGTCCAGCGGTGCAACGGGATCCGATACAGCTTGTTGTCACCGTGGTCCCGGCAGAATGTCGAGTACCGCCGGGCCAGGTCGGCGTACGCCTCGGCGCGCAGGTTCCCGCCGCAGCCCGCTCATCTCCTGCACGGTCCCGCTGCCGACATTCCCGTTCACGTAGGGATCCGCGCCGAGCAACTCGCACAGCGCCATGAACTCGTGGGTGCCGAAATGGTTGTTCTCCTCGACGTTTCCCCAATGGGTGTTGATCATCGACGGCCGATCCGCCTTCGGCCCGATCCCGTCCTTCCAGTGGTACTCGTCCGCGAAGCAGCCACCCGGCCAGCGCAGGTTGGGGATGTTCAGCGCCCGCAACGCCTCGACCACGTCGAGCCGGATGCCGCCTTCGTTGGGGCTGGTCGGAGTCCTCCCCGACGTAGAAACCGCCGTAGATACAGCGCCCGAGATGCTCGGCGAAGTGCCCGTAGAGATGCCGGCTGATGGTCGGACCGGGGACGTCGAGATCGATCACGACGCGGGCCGCAGATGCCATGGACACCACATTCTCCTTGTTTCGAAGGGTTTTCAGGCAGTACGGCCCCTGCCGAGCGCGACCTGAGGACCGCCGTCTGGCTCACGTCGGTCGGTGGGGACAGAAGTTTGCATCCGGCGACGAATTCTTTCCCCGCCATACGAGCGCCACCGCCGGTGTTGACGTCAGCGGATCGGGCACGACGGCTACAGGGCGGGCCGGACCGCGTGGATCCTTACGTAAAGTGGGGACATGACGCGACCTGGGCGGCGGGGCGGTGCATCCGGCGCGGTGACGATGGCCGACGTGGCGCGGTCCGCGGGGGTCTCCACGATGACCGTGTCGAACGTGATCAACGGTCGGCCGCGGGTCGGCCCCGCGACCCGGGAACGGGTGCTGGCGACGATCAGCGAGCTCGGCTACCAGGTCAATCTCGCCGCCCGGCACCTGCGCGCGGGCCGCACCGGCGTGGTCGGTCTCGCGGTCCCGGAGCTTGAGCGCCCGTACTTCGCCCAGCTGGCCGGCCGGCTCGCGGACCGGTTCGAGAGACACGGGCTGCGGATCGTGATGGAGCGCACCGGCGCCAGTCGCGAGGGCGAGCTGGACGCGGTCGCGTTCTCCCGGCTGCGGATGTACGACGGCCTGATCCTCAGCGTGGTCGACATCGACCCGGCCGAGCTGACCCAGATCCGCACCGACGCACCGGTGGTGGTGATCGGGGAGCGGGCCCTGCCGTCGCGTTTCGACCACGTGATGATGGACAACGTCGACGGCGCCCGGCAGGCGACCGCACACCTGCTCGCCACCGGCGCCCGGCGTGTCGTCATGCTCGGCGGAAACCCCGACGGGACCGCGAACATGCCGGCCCTGCGCGCCGAGGGCTATGCGCTCGCGCATACCGATGCCGGCGTACCGATGGATCCGGAGCTGACGATCCGGTGCCAGTTCACGCTCGAGGCGGGGTACGCCGCGGCCCGGTCGTTGCTTGATCGCGGGATCGCCTTCGACGGCGTGTTCGCACTGACCGACATGACCGCGATGGGCGCGCTGCGGGCGCTGGCCGATGCCGGGCTGCGGGTGCCGGAGGACGTTCAGGTGGTCGGCTTCGATGACATCGACGAAGCGCCGTACCTGGTGCCATCGCTGTCCAGCGTCAATCCCGGCCACGAGGAGATGGCTGACGCGATCGTCGCGCTGCTGATCGCTCAGCTCGGCGGTGGCCCGACCGGCGACCCGAAGGAACTGATCGTGCCGGCCCGTCTGGTCCCACGCGGCACCACCAAACCCAACGACTGATTCCCTCTGCGCGCTGCGCATGCGGACAGGGAATATCGATAAACCACCCGCACGACAAGGCCTCGGCGCCACACCGTTCCCTGGACGGCGTGACGCCGAGGTGGCTTGGTCCTAGTCCGCCAGCAGCTTGGCGATCTCGGTCATCTGGTCGTCGCTGAGCGGGCCGAGCGCCATCGCGCCGGCGTTCTCCTCCGCCTGCGCGACCGTGCGGAACCCGGGGATCGGGACCGTCCTCGGGCTCCGTGCCCACAGCCACGCCAGAGCGCCCTGCGCCAGCGTCCGACCGTCGCTCTCCAGCACGTCGCGGATCGCCGACACCTTGTCCCACCACTCCGGCGCCGGTACGCCGCCCTCGTCGAAGAACCGGAGCCAGGACGGCGGCAGTGTGCGGATGTCCGCACCGGTCGCCGGCCGATCCGCTGTCCGCCGGCCGAGGATGCCCATCCCCAAGGGGGTCCGGTTGATGCTCGCGAGGTCGGCCCGCTCGCACAGCGCGAAGAGGTCCGCGGCGTCGTGCAGAACACTCGCCTCGTGCTGGACCGCCGAGCAGTGCTCGCCTTCGGCGAAGAGCTCCGCGCTGTGCAGCGTGTCGGTGCTCCAGCCATAGCTGCGGATCAGGCCTTCGCGGACCAGGTCCTCGCAGGCCTCGCGCAACGGCAACGCGATCTCGTCGGTCGTGTCGAAATGCAACTGGTAGAGGTCCAGGTAGTCGGTGCCGAGCCGGTCGAGGGACGCCCGGACGGCCTTGTGGATGTGTTCGACCGAGCCGTCCTGCTCGTACATGACGCGGGTCGACTCGTCGAACGTGTTGCCCCACTTGGTCGCGATCACCACCTGGTCGCGCCTCCCGGCCAGCGCCTTGCCGAGCACGCGTTCGCTGTGGCCGGCGCCGTACACGTCCGCCGTGTCGAAGAACGACACCCCGAGCTCGACGGCCCGCTGGATGGCCCGCACCGACTCGTCGTCGTCGACCTCGCCCCAGCCCAACGGCTCGCCGGCCGGATTGCTGAACGGACCGCCGATCGCCCAGCACCCGAAACCCACCGGGCTGACCTCGATCCCTACTCGTCCCAATGTGCGCATCTCCATGCCCTCAACCAAACCAGCGGCTCGCTCATCCGTCCAATGCATCTTTTACGCGCGTTTGATGCGTACGGCGTATGAGCATCAGTAACCGGTGGCGCGGGCGGCCAGGGCGTGGTTCATCGCGACGAACTGGGGCTCGATGGTCTTGGTGAGCATGGACCGGGTGAACGGGATCGCGACGCCGCGGAACTTTTCCTCCTGGATCAGGCGGGTGCGGCCGTCCGGGAGCGCCTCGAGGCGGAACGAGTGCTCACCGTCGAAGATCCCGCCGGGTGGGACCTTGCCGATCCAGCGGAGCTCCTTGTTCGGCTCGACCGCGAGCAGCTCCGGGCTGAACTTGGTCTCCGCGCCTTTGGTGTCACGGAGCACGTTGGTGATGGTGCCGCCGTTGGTCAACTCTCCGGTCGAGGAGACGATGAACGGGTTCCACTCCGGGTAGGCCTGCCGGTCGGCGAGCACCGTCCAGACCTGCTCGGGGGTCGCATCGATGACCAGGTCGGTGTGCAGGACGAACGGCCGGGTGATCGTGGTGACGGTGTAGCCGGCGAGTAGCACCACAAAGGCGCCGAGGGCAACGAAAAGCTTCTTCTTCCTCATGACTGCTCCAGATCGGGACCGAGGACGCTGTCGACCAGCTCCCTCGCGTAGACGGACGTGATCGGCTCCCCGGTGATGAGGAGCCGGTAGTACAACGGCCCGATGAGCTGGTCGACCAGGACATCGGGCGACGCGTGACTGCGGACGTGACCGTCCGCCTGGGCCCGAGCAACGACCGCGGCGACGGCGCGGTGCCGCTCCGCCCAAAGGGCCCGGACGCTCTCGCCGACCCGCGGCTCCCGGGCCGAGGCGGCGGCAAGGTCGGCGATGAGCGTGACCGGAAGTGTCGAGAGGGTCGCGACGACCCCGGTGACCAGGTCGGTCAGGTCGCGCCGTGGGTCAGCGGTCGGCTCGAACGGCACGGTGTCGCGCAGTCCGGCGATCATCGCGATCACCAGCTCGGCCTTGGTCGGCCAGCGCCGGTAGATCGTGGTCTTCGCCACCCCGGCCCGCTCCGCGACCCGGTCGACCGACATGCCGTCGTACCCGCGGGCGCGCATCTCGGTCATGGCGGCCTGGAGTACCCGGCCCTCCACGCCGGCATCCCGTGGCCGCCCTCGTCCCACCATCGTCATCCTCTTTTCGCTACTGCGGTGTCGAAAAGAACGATAGCTCGCCCGCGATCATTTACGCAACTGCGGTAGCGGAAGAGCATCGCTGACATGATCTGTCAGGGTTTGCTGCGACGGTGGTGGCATGCGAAGACACAAGCTGCTGTTGCCGGCAGCCTTCATCACGTCCCTCGGAAACAACATCCAGCTGATCGGCGCCGCGCTGCTGCTCGTCCGCGCGCAGGGGTCGATGCTGGACGTCGGCTGGCTGTTCATCGCGGTCGCCGTACCGCAGGCGGTGCTGTCGCCGTACTTCGGCCGGCTCGCGGACCGGTTCGACCGGCGCCGGCTGTGGATCGGGTGTGACGTGGTGAGCGCGGTCGCGGCGCTGTGGCTGCCGGTCGGGCTGGCGCTCGGCGGGCCGCAGCAGGTGCTCGTGTACGGGAGCAACTTCGCGCTCGCGGTGGTCGCCGCGCTGTTCGTGCCGGCGAGTGCGGCGCTCGTGCGGGAGCGGGTGCCGGTGGCGGAGTTGCGGCGATTCAACGGGCACTACGAGATCGCGCTGCAGAGTGGGATGTTGCTGTCGGCATCGGTCGGAGGGTTCGCCTTGCAGTACTTCGGATCGACGCCGCTGTTCGTGTTCAACGGGCTCACGTTCGTTGCCTCCGCCGCCTTCGTTGTTGCTGTCAGGCCCCGTCGGCGGATCGTCGAGGCGGCCGGCGCTGGAGCAGGCCAGAGTGCCGGGGCAGTCGGCGTGGCCGGGCCGGCGTGGGGCGGCGGGCCGGCGCTGCCGCTGGCGCCGCTGGCTCTCCTCTTCGGGCAGGGGCTCGTGGTGGTGACCGTGTTCAACGCGTTGCTGCCGGTGCTGCTCGTCGGTGAGTGGCATCGTGGCCCGGCCGTACTCGGTGTAGTGGACGCGCTCGGGGGCGCCGGGTTCCTGCTGGCTGCGGTCGCCTATCGGCGGTCCGCCGTACGGTTCGGTGATCTTCGGGTCGCGGTGGTGGGCTTCCTGGCCTGCAATGCGTTGCTCGTCCTGCAGCCGCTCTTCGGGGTCGGCGCGCTGATGGGGCTGGTGCTGGTCGGCGCGTTCGTGTTCGGGCAGGCGCGGATCGCGGCGCGGTCCTTGCTGATGACGTCGGTCGACGAGTCGCAGGTCGGGCGCGCGTTCGGGATCGCCAATGGCTACGGTCTCGCGGCCACCGTCGTCGTCATGCTGGTGACCTCGGTGGTCACCGGGCGTACCGACACCCGGTACGGGTTCGCGACGCTCGTCACCATCAGCATCCTGGCCGCCGTACTGGCCGTCGTGTGGATCCGCCGGTCGACCGTGCTGCCCGAGCGGCGGCGTGACCGTCCGCGCCTCGAACCGACAGGACTTATATAAGTACTGTTATGATGCCGCCGTGGACGATCCGACCGAGCAGAGTCAGTGGCGAGGGCTGCACCAACTGCAGGCCCGGATGGATGCCGACATCGCGCGCATCTACACCGATCGGCAGATCAAGGGACTGAAGCCGAGCTATGTGATGGAGCTGCTGCGGCTGCACGCCAAGGGTCCGATGACGATCACCGAGCTGGCCGAGTCGGTCGGGCGGACGCATTCGGCGCTCAGCCAGAAGGTGTCGGCGATGCGGACCGCGGGGCTGGTGCGGACCGTGCCGGGGACGGACGCCCGGAGCAAGAAGGTCGCGCTGACCGCGAAGGCGAGGAAGATCGTCGAGTTGCTGGCGGCCGAGTGGCGGGCGACGGAGGCCGCGATCACCGAGCTGGAGGCGGAGCTCCCGTACCCGATGACGCAGGTCGTCCGGGATGTCGAGGAGGCTCTGGCCCGGAAGAGCTTCCATGACCGGATCGCGGAGAAGCTCGACCACCTGGAATCGGAGACGTGAGCGTCAAGCATGCGCTGATCGACCTGGAGCCGTTGCGGGCTTCTCCGGCGTTCCGGCGGTTGTGGTTCGGTCAGCTCTTGTCGACCTTCGGCGGGCAGTTGGCCTTCGTCGCGGTGATGTTCCAGGTCTGGGAGCAGACCTCGAATACGGCGTGGACCGGCGCAGTCGGGTTGTCGCAAGCGTTGCCGTTGATCCTGTTGGGGCTCTTCGCAGGTGCTGCTGTGGATCGATTCGAGCGGCGGCGGTTCTACCTGATCACGACCTGCGGGCAGCTCATCATCGCGGCCATGATGGCGAGCCAGTTGGTGATCGGTGCGGTGCCGGTCGGCGTACTGCTCGGGCTCGTCGCGGCGCAGGCATCGTTCGCGGCCGCGGCCGGACCGGTAGCGCGGACCGTGCTGCCGCAGTTGCTGCCCCGAGAGCTCCTCGCCGCCGGGATCGCGCTCAATCGGATCGCTTTCCAGGGCGCGATGCTGCTTGGTCCGGCCATCGGCGGTGTGGTGGTGAACGCCTGGGGCACGGGCGCCTGCTATCTGATCGACTGTCTCAGTTTCCTTGCCGCGCTGTACGGCGTACTCGGTCTCCCGCGCCTGCGGGTCGAGGCGGTCGCGAGGCCTGGTCTGCAAGGAGTGCGGGACGGGCTCGAGTTCGTCGTATCGACGCCGGTGATCCGTGGTGCGTTGATCACCGATCTCGCGGCGACCGTGCTGTCGATGCCGATCAGCCTCTTCCCGGCGATCAACGCGGAGCGGTTCGGCAACGATCCGCGGACGCTCGGGTTGTTCCTGACCGCGATCGCGGTCGGCGGCGTCGCGGCGTCGGTGCTGTCCGGTGTGTTCACTCGACTGCCGCGGCACGGTGTGGTGATGCTCGCCGGATCGGCCGGGTGGGGGATCGCCTTGGTGCTGTTCGCGTTCTCGCCGGTGCCGTGGCTGGCGTTGGTGTTCCTCGCCGTGGCCGGCGCCGCGGACACGGTGGCGGTCGTCTCGCGGAGCACGATCATCCAGCTCCACACGCCGAGCGAACTCCTCGGCCGGGTCAGCGCCGCCGAGCAGATCGTCGGTCAAGCAGGGCCGGACCTAGGCAATCTCCGCGGCGGCCTGGTCGCCCAGCTCACCTCACCGATGACCGCCCTCGCCTCGGGCGCCTTCCTTTGCATCGCCGCGGTCGCCACCGTCGCGATCACCACGCCCGGCCTTCGCACTGCCACGGTCCGCGAGCCGTCGGATGTCGGATGATCGGTTCGGTGTACCGACCAACGGGTGGTAGTCCGTCCGGGTGAGGACTCTGTCGGCGTGTTCAGGCGCGAGACAGAGCGGGGCCTGACTACTACCCGTTCGTCGGTACGGAAAGCACGGTGCGGAAGCCGGTGTTGCCCATCGACGACTCGGGGGTGTTGGAGGAGCGGGCGGAGTTGCGGTAGCGGTTGCAGTACGAGTCGTGGCAGAGGTAGGAGCCGCCGCGCATCACCCGGGCCGCGCCGAGCGAGGGGCCCTTCGGGTCCGTCTCGGGGGAGAACTTGTAGTACCGCGGGCCGAACCAGTCCCCGGTCCATTCCCACACATTGCCGACCGTCTGCCACAGGCCGTAGGCGTTCGGCTCGAAGGTGCGGACCGGCGCGGTGGTGAGGAAGCCGTCGTCTTCCGAGTTCGTCCCCGGGAACACACCTTGCCAGATGTTGCAGCGCCAGCCGCCGTCCTCGTCGAGAAGGTCGTCACCCCACGGATACCGCGCGCCCTCGAGCCCGCCGCGGGACGCGAACTCCCACTCGGCCTCAGTCGGCAGGCGACGTCCGGCCCACCGGCAGTACGCGACGGCGTCGTTCCAACTCACGTGTACGACGGGATGGTCGTCGAGCCCGTCGAGATCGGACCGCGACCCTCCCGGGTGCCGCCAGTCCGCGCCTCGCACGCCGGCCCACCACGGAGTCCCCGTTGCCGGTCCCATCACCTCGTCCGGCTCCGCCGCCAACGCCAGGTGGAAGACAGCAGAGAAGCCGAACGTCTCCGCCTCCGTCCGATACCCGGTCGCCTCGATGAACCGGTCGAAGTCCGCATTCGTCACGCTCGTCGCGTCGATGCTGAAGGGCGCCACCCGGACCAGGTGAACCGGCGTCTCGCCATCGCCGGCATTCCCGTCCCCGGTCCCGTCACCCATCGCGAACTCGCCACCGCGCAGCGCGACCTGCTCGATCCCGTGCTCACCGACACCAGGCCCCACCGCTGCTACTGATGCTGGTGCCGACTCGACCCCGCCCCCCGATCTCGCCGGTGCACAGCAGGACGGATGCTCGTCGGTCATAGTGGCAAGGATAGGTTCACGGCGCTCGTCGCAGCCCCGGGATGGCCGAGTGCAGCCAGCGGAGCTCGCCTGCGAGGTACTCGAACGACCCCGCGGCGCTTCAGCCCACTGGTCATCCGGCCCGCCGGTAAGTCGGTCATCCGAGGCTCGGCGGGCCCTGCTCGATCCGGCGGAGAACTGGCTCCAGGCGGTAGAAGTCGGTGCCGGTGATCAACTGTCGCTCGTCCCACCAGGTCGCGCCGGCGTCCGCGAGCGGCTCGATCAGGGCGCGGGACTGCGCGGGATCGGCCGGGCTGATCCCACCGACGATCACGTCGTACGGCGTACTCCGGTCGCCACCCTGATCACGGAGATAACCCACGAGGTCACGCAGTTCGTCGACGGGCGGAGCCTCACCGTGGTTGGCGTTCTGGAAGAGCGGTACGGCGCCGTCCCAGCGCGCGGCCCGTCGCATCGGGGCCTTCCGCGGCCAGTAGCCGGCGATCCACACCGGCGGGCGCGGCTGCTGAACCGTTGCCGGCAGCAACGTCACGTCGTCGACCCGATAGTGCTTGCCGGCGTGGTTGACCGTCTGCGCCCGACCAGTACGCCGCCAGCAGGTCGAGCCCTTCGTCGAGTTTCTCGGCCAGCACCTTCGGATCCGTCTCGTCGCCGAAGCTGCCGAACTCGTCCGCGATCGGTCCACCGAGCCCCGCGCTGAAGATCACCCGTCCACCGCTGAGTGCATCCAGCGTCGCGACCTGCCGCGCCAGCTGCTCCGGCCGCCGCCGCGCCACCGGCGTCACCAGCGGCCCCACCGTGATCCGCGACGTCGCCAGCGCGGCCGCGGTCAGCAGCATCCACGGATCCCCGAACGCCTGCCCTCGCCGTCGCTCCTTGCTGTGGACGACGTGATCCCAGACGAACAATCCGTCCCACCCCGCCTCCTCAGCCGCAGTCGCGACTCGCGCGACCGTATGAGCGTCGGCGAAGTCCCCGAAGTTCGGAATGTTGATCGAGAAGCGCACCCTCGCATCCTCACCCATCGACGCCCGCCCGGGCAATTCGGTGTGCGTCGCTCAGGCGAGGCGGAGCTCGATGAACGGGATCGTGTCGCCGGGGAGCAGATAGGTCTCGACCTCGATGAAGCCGTGTGCCTTGGCGAACCGGACGCCTTCCTCGTTGCTGGCGAGGATGTGGGTCTCGACGCCTTTCCCGCCGAGTTCACGGCCGCGGGCGAGACAGCGCTGATAGAGCGTTTCCCCGTACCCGTGCCGTCGGTGCTCGGGCAGCACGCGGGCGATCACTGTGACAGCCTCCGTCTCCTCCGACGGAGGCCGTACGGTCGAGCATCCCACCAGGACGTCGCCGTCGTACGCGACCTCGAGTACGTTCCGGGTGACTCGCTCCCGGACCTCGTCCACCGACAACGGCGCGGTCGGGATGATCTCGTTGTGCACCCGCTGCCAGTCCAGCACTGTTGTGTCGTCCGCTACCGGCACGATCCGAAGCTCAGTCACCGCCTCAGCGTAGTAGCGTCCGGGGTGTGCGGATTCTCTTTGTCGGTAACAGCTTCACGGCCCGGAACAATCTGCCCGGCCTGCTCAAGGGCCTGGCCGGCGCCCGCGGGATCGATCTCGAGCACAAGCTGATCTCGGCCGGCGGTGCGTCCCTGCGCCAGCACCTGAACGCCGGGAAGGCCCTCGAAGCGATCGCGACCGGCGGCTTCGACACCGTCGTACTGCAGGAGCAGAGCACGCTGCCGATCAAGAACCCGGCGCGGTTCCGGGAGAGCGCGCGCGACTTCCACACCGCGATCTCGCAGGCCGGGGCGCGTACTGCGCTCTACCAGACCTGGGCCCGCCGGAACGCGCCCGGGACCCAGCAGGCGCTCACCGACGCGTACGCCGGGAGCGCGGTGGAACTCGGCGCGACGCTCGTACCGGTCGGGATGGTCTGGGAGCGCTTCCTCAGCCAGTACGACGAACCTGTGCTGCACGACGACGACAACAGCCACCCGGCACTCGCGGGCAGCTATCTCGCGGCAGGCGTGTTCCTCATCGCGTTGCTGAACGAGGATCCGGTCGGGATCGACGTACCGGTGAAGGGGCTCGATGCGGACACCGCGGCCCTTCTCCGTCAGTCCGCCTGGGACATCTGCTCAGAGTTGGCATCCGCCGAGTAGGCCGCTGTGCTCTACTTCGCGTCGTGGAAGACCAGACCGAGAGTGTGGCGTTGGCCTGAGCGGATCGCGGAGACGCCGTGGCGGACCGGGGAGGCGGACCAGCCGCGAGCGGAGCGGACCGGGCGGTCGCGGGTGGTGAAAACGAGGCCGTGGCCCTGGGGGATGAGGGTCGACGTACCGCGCGACTGGGCTCGGGGGCGCTGCTCTACCAGCAGGAACTCACCGCCGGTGTGGTCGGCACCAGGATCGTTGAGGTTGATCACGACTTGGAGTGGGAACACCTTGTCGCCGTACAGGTCCCGATGCAGTGCATTCCAGTCGCCGGCGCCGTACCGCAAGAGAATCGGCGTCGGGCGGGTCTGCCCGGCGCGGTGACACAGCTCCAGCCATTCGTCCAGCGTGTCCGGCCACTCCGCGTCCCGGCCGAGCTTGGCGTACCAATCGCGTGCTATCGGCAACAACCGTGGGTAGAGCGCCTGCCGTAACGCCTCGACGGCATCGGGGAACGGCCGGTCGAAGTACCGGTACTGCCCCTCGCCGAAGCGATGCCGGGCCATGTCGATGGTGGCGCGGAAGCGGCTCACGTCGTCATAGAGCCGCGCGGTGCCGGCCGCCTCGGCAGGCGTGAGCAGGCGAGGTAGGAGCGCACACCCGAGATCGTTCACCTCGGCGGTCACGGCGTCCCAGTCGGCGTTGGCCACTCGCTGCGCGTAGCTGTCCATGCCCATGGAACGGCGTAGGCCGCGGAGGTGTGAGTCCGCGCCACGGCCTTGATCGAGGCGCTGCAGCGCGCGCGTGGTGGGATCCGCCCGATTCGCCGGCTTATGAGCGGCGCGGGCTGAACGCTGCGCGAAGGTCCGCACCGATCAGCTCGACCGCGTGCCGACCTGCCGACAGGACGGCGGGGAAGTTGAGGAACGCGTGCATCGTGCCCGCGTACTCGACCAGCCGCGCCGGTACGCCGTCCTCCGCGAGCCGGCTCGCATAGGTACGAGCGTCGTCGCGCAGCGGATCACGTCCGGCGGCGAGGACGAGCGCGGGCGGGAGGTCCTTGAGCGTGTCGGCCCGCAGGGGTACGGAGGCTGGCGGGAGCTCGCCCTCCGGGAAGTACTGCGCCGCGGACCAGCTATCGGGAGCGATGCTGAGGAATGTGCCGTCGAACAAGCGGTAGGACTCGGTGTCCTGGTCCACGTCGAGGGACGGGTAGCAGAGGATCTGGCGGTCGGGGAGCACGGTGCCCTCGTCCCGCGCGAGCAGGCAGGCACCGGCGGCGAGCGCGGCGCCCGCACTCTGGCCGCCGACGACGATCCGGCCGTCGCCGTTGAGCTCATCGGTGTGCTCGCGGAGCCAGTCGAGAGTGTCGCGGACATCGTGAAGCCCTGCTGGATAAGGGTTCTCGGGTGCGAGTCGATAGTTGAGCGAGACGACGATGACGTTGCCTGCGGCAGCGATCCCGGACGTCGCGTACTCGATGTCGCGGAGGTCCCCGCCGATGAAGCCGCCACCGTGCAACCACAACACCACCGGCCTCGGCTCGTGCGTCATCCGGTAGACCCGCGCGGGCAGGGTCCGGCCGGGGAGCTCGATCGTGAGGTCGTCGGCAGTGGTGCGTGGATCGCGTTCGCCGGCCAGCTCGGGGTCGGGAAGCTCTTGTCTATCCAGAAGCAGGGCCTGATACGGATCCAGTTCAGGGCCGGGCGGCTCCGCGGCAAAGCGGGCAAGCAACGCGTCGGTTTCGGCGGTGAAGGCCGGGCTGTCGACGATCTCGATGCCCTCGGCGACGGTGCTCATGCGGACACCGGGGCAGGCTGGAGGTGGCGGGCCGCGTGGCCGAAGACGATGCCGTTCGGCGGAGTAGAGGCGTACTCGGCCAGCGCTCCGATGCCGCCGTCGAACCCGCCGCCCGTCGACCGGTCCGCCCAGGACTTCTCGTCGTACTGCGCGATCTCCGCGATGAGCGCCGCAGCCGACGCTGTCGAAGCGATGCCGGAGCAGCTCGGACGGGATGTGGCGACCGGCCTCGACGCCGCCGACGTTGAGGGAGCTGCCGATCTCCGCGGTCTCCCAGCGTGGGTCGAGGCTCCAGTGCAGACGTCCTGCCTTGGCGTCGCGGAGTACGGCGAGGGTGACCTCGTCCCACATCAGGATGTGCGCGATCAGGTCGTGCAGCGAGTCGCAGAAGTGGCCGAGCGGCCCGGCGGTCACCGGATATGGCGCTCGCAGTTCGGCTTCGGTCCGTCCGTCGATGCGGGTCAGCAGGAGCTCCTGGTCGACCCGGAGCAGCTCTGCCGCCTCGGCCGGAGTAGTCGTCGGTGTAAGCATGCACTCACTGAACCAGATCCCGCCTCGTACCTCGGGTGGATTGAAGAATGTCCTCAATCCACCTGGCCCGCGCGATGGTGCGCCAGCCTCGGGGGTGCGCGGACGTGCAGCTCGACAGGAAGTGTCGGTGCTCGGGCGGGATGTTCAGGCGTGAGCCCGGCCATGCCGGGCCGATACTTCCTGTCGAGCTGCACCCCGACCCAGTCCAGTCTCCATCCAGCACGTGGCTCTTGTGTCGCTTCCGTGGCGCCCACTTCGGGCCGCGGCCGGGCCGACTTTGTGCACCAGATCCGTACGCCGAGGTCGTCGCCGTACGGATCTCGTGCACAAAGTCATCGATCGCGACGACGGGTGGTAGCAGTCGCAGGGATATCCCGTCGGGTCGGCCGTCTGCCCTCGTGTACCAGCGGAGAAGGCTCCCTTCGAGGGGATGTCGGTCAGTCTTCGGCGAGGCGTTGGAGGAGGTGGATGAGGGTGGATTGTTCGGTGGGGGTGAGGCGGGTGATGACGGTGGCCATGGCTTCGCGGCGGTTCTGGCGCAGGGTGGTGAGGATCTGGGCGCCGGCGGGGGTGAGGGAGACGAGGGTGGCCCGGCGGTCGTCGGGGTCGGGGTGACGGGCGACCAGGCCGGCGGACTCGAGGTCGTCGACGACCGAGGTGGCCGAGCGGGGGACGATGCCCAGTTGGGCGGCCAGTTCGCTGAGGCGCAGGGACCGGTCGGCGTTGTCGAGGGTGCGCAGCACGCGGAACTGGCCGTGGGTGACGCTCTCGCCGAGCCGCTCCCTGGACGCGCGGCGCTGCCGGCGGACGATGCCGTCGAGCAGGGCCGCGATCTGTTCCGCGGAGTCATCCGGTGCGTGCATGGACAGAGCCTAGGGCGTGTCTGGCCAATCCCGCGCCTACTGCACCGCACCAGCGCCTGCTCGCTTCGGCGAGGGAATACCAGACACTCCGTAGAGGTTGGAGGACTTGTGAGTTTAGCTCATAGTGAGTTAACCTCAGTATACCTGGTCCCCGACCGAAAGGATCTGCATGTCACAGATCTCCGGACTTCCGGGTGGGGGAGGCGGCGGCGGTCGCGCGATGCGCTCGCTGCTGAAAGACTCTTCCGTCCGGCACCACAAGCTCACCGCGGGCACTCTGCGCCGCATCCTCGGCTTCGCCCGTCCCTACCGCCGCTACCTGGCCCTCTTCCTCGTCCTCGTAGCCCTCGACGCCGGCACCGGCGCCGTCACGCCCTTGCTGTTCCGCGCGATCATCGACGACGGCATCGTCCCGGGCAACGCCCAGCTGGTCGTCTGGCTGGCCCTCGTCGTGGGGCTGCTCGCGATCGTCAACAGCGCGGTCACGCTGGGCGAGCGCTGGTTCTCCGCGCGGATCGGCGAAGGCCTGGTCTACGACCTGCGCACCGCCGTGTTCGACCACGTGCAGCAGATGCCCGTCGCGTTCTTCAGCCGGACCCAGACCGGCGCGCTCATCCAGCGCCTGAACGGCGATGTGCTCGGCGCCCAGCAGGCCTTCACCTCGACCCTGTCGAACGTGGTCAGCAACCTGCTCAGCGTCGCCCTCGTGCTCGGCGCGATGTTCGTGATGTCCTGGCAGATCACCCTGCTCGCGCTCGTGGTCCTGCCGCTGTTCGTCGTGCCCGCCCGGCTGATGGCCGGCAAGTTGCGCGATGCGACCGCCGAGACCTACAAGCTGAACGCGACGATGGCGCAGACGATGACCGAGCGGTTCAACGTCGCCGGCGCCGTCCTGGCCAAGATCTTCGGCCGCACGCAGGACTCCTCCCGGGACTTCGCCGGCAAGGCGGCCCGGGTCCGCGACATCGGCGTCACCACCGCGATGTACGCGAGTATCTTCCGCGTCTCGCTCACCCTGGTCGCCGCGCTGGCCGTTGCCCTCGTGTACGGCGTCGGCGGTGTGTTCGCCGTCGCAGGAACACTCGGGATCGGCACCGTCGTCGCCCTGACCGCCTACCTCAACCGCCTCTATGGGCCGTTGACCGCGCTCTCCAACATCCAGGTCGACGTGATGACGACGCTGGTCAGCTTCGAGCGTGTGCTCGAGGTGCTCGACCTCCCGCCGATGGTTGCCGACCGCAAGGACGCGAAGACGCTGCCGGCCGACGCCGAGCCGTCGATCGAGTTCGACCACGTGTCCTTCCACTACCCGTCCGCCGGGGAGGTGTCGCTCGCCTCGCTGGAGTCGGTCGCGACCCTGTCGGCCGAGACCGGTGAGGACGTTCTCAAGGACGTCAGCTTCACCGTCGAGCCCGGGCAACTGGTCGCTGTCGTCGGCCCCTCCGGCGCCGGCAAGACAACGCTCTCGTCGCTGGTCTCCCGGATGTACGACGTGACCGGTGGCGCCGTACTCGTCGGCGGACGCGACGTCCGCGAGGTGACCCAGAGCTCGCTGCGATCGGTGATCGGTGTGGTCACGCAGGACTCGCACATGTACCACGACACGATTCGTGAAAACCTACTGCTCGCCAACCCGGAAGCGACCGACGCCGAGCTGCACGCGGCTCTCGAAGCCGCGCAGATCGCGACCCTGGTCGGCAGCCTTCCCGATGGTCTCGACACCGTCGTCGGCGATCGCGGCTACCGGTTGTCCGGTGGCGAGCGCCAGCGGCTCGCGATCGCCCGGCTGTTGCTCAAGTCGCCGTCGATCGTCATCCTCGACGAGGCCACCGCACACCTGGACTCGGAGTCGGAGGCTGCTGTTCAGGCCGCCCTGGCGAACGCCCTGGTCGGCCGTACGTCGCTCGTGATCGCTCACCGGCTGTCGACCGTCCGCAACGCAGACGTCATCCTGGTCCTGGACGACGGCCGGATCCGCGAACGCGGCACCCACGCCGAACTCCTCGCCAAGGGCGGCCTGTACGCCGACCTCTACGCGACCCAGTTCGAGAAAGCAGCCTGAGAATCGGCCGGCCGAGACTCTAGGGTTGACGGATGAGCTTCGTCATCGGGGTCGACATCGGCACGGGCAGTACCAAGGCTGTTCTGACCACGCCGGACGGCACGGTTCACGCGGTGGCCCGGCGCGATCACGCGCCGAGCCTGCCGCGGCCGGGCTGGGCCGAGATGGACGCCGAGCGCGACTGGTGGGGCGATGTCGCGGAGGTGCTCGCCGAGCTGACGTCCGCGCATCCCGACACGCAGATCGCCGCCGTCTGTGTCTCGGGTCTCGGGCCATGCGTCGTACAGACCGATGAGGACCTGCGACCGCGGCGGCCGGCCATCCTGTACGGCGTCGACACCCGCGCGACCCGGGAGATCGCCGAGATCACCGAGCAACTCGGTGCGGATGCGATCCTCGAACGCTGTGGCAAGGACCTGTCCAGCCAGGCGATCGGACCGAAGCTGGCGTGGTTGCGACGGGAGGCGGGGGACGCCTGGCGACCGCAGGATCGATGGTTCAGTGCGCATACGTACGTAGTGGCACGGCTGACCGGTGAGTGGGTGCTCGATCACCACACCGCCAGCCAGTGCGATCCCTTCTACGACATCCATGCCCAGGACTGGGCTAGGGACTGGACCGACGCCGTGCTACCAGGTTTGGCCCTGCCACGGTTGGTGTGGTCCGCTGAGCAGGTCGGTGTGGTTCAGGGCGCGGCGGCTGCGGAGACGGGCCTGACCGAAGGGACTCCGGTTGTTGCCGGCACGGTCGATGCGTGGGCGGAGGCCTTCAGTGTCGGGGTACGGCGTCCTGGCGACCTGATGCTGATGTACGCCTCCACGATGTTCTTCGTCCAGGTGTTGCCCGCGCCGACCAGTGTGCGTGGGCTCTGGACGACAGCAGGGGTCGAGCCGTCGTCACACACCCTGGCCGCCGGGATGGCGACGTCCGGCACGATCACCACGTGGTTGCAGGATCTGACCGGTGGAGCGCCGTTCGAGACGCTGCTCTCCGAGGCGTCCGCGGTTCCGCCCGGCAGTGAGGGGCTGGTGATGCTGCCCTACTTCAGTGGCGAACGTACGCCGATCTACGATCCGCTGGCGCGTGGTGTGATTGCCGGGCTCACTCTGCGGCATACGCGTGGTCACTTGCTGCGAGCGGCGTACGAAGGAATCGCTTGTGGGGTGCGCCAGATTGTCGACTTGTTGAAGGAAGCGGCCGGCACGCCGGAGCGCATCGTTGCGGTCGGCGGCGGCACGCAAGGTGGGTTGTGGACGCAGATCGTCAGTGACGTGTGCGGTCTGGAACAGCAGGTGCCCGCGCAGACGATCGGAGCGTCGTACGGCGACGCGCTGCTGGCGGCGATCGGGGTCGGGCTGGTCCCGCCGGACACCGACTGGGCCAGGCCCGACCACGTGGTCAGGCCCGACCCGTCGACGGCATCGACGTACGCCGAGCTCTTCGAGATCTATGCGGAGCTGTATCCGGCGACGCGCGCGCAGATCCACCGGTTGGCGCGGTCAGCTGAGGTCGCGGATGTGTAAGACGCTGCCGTTGTCGAGGTCGCGGTCGAGCAGTGACCAGATGGTCCGGGCGACGTCCTCCGCCTTGGCCAGCAGGCCTTGCTGGTCCATCTCGCGGAAGCGGTTGGACTCTGGTACCTGGTCGTCAGTGCACGCGCGCAACTCGGCCTGCATGTCGGTGTCGACTACGCCCGGTGCGATGGAGATCACCCGGCAGCCGGGATCTCGCCGGCTCTGCTCCAGGCCGGCCGTGCGGACCCATTGATCGATCGCGGCCTTGCCGGCGCAGTAGCTGGACTCGCCTTCGTGCGGTCGTTTGGCGGCGCCGGACGACAGCATGATCAGGTGCTGTTCGCAGTCCAGTCCCGAGACCGCACGCAGGAACGCGTGGCCGAGCACTTGGGCGGCGGCCGAGTTCAGCAGCACGTTGCGCGTGTACTGCTCGGTGTCGACCCGCCCGGCCGGCCCCAGCGGTGTCAGCGTGCCCGCGTTGTGGACGAAGACCACCAGGTCCGGGGAGTACTCGTCCAGTCGCTGCTTGAAGTCCTTCTCGACCACTGGCCACGAGGCCGGGTCGGCGAGATCGACCGCGACGTGGTGCGCCCCCGGCGTGCCACCACGGCGGGAGATGTCTACGAGTTCCGCGTCGAATGGGATGGTCGCCGCCAGTGCAGCGCCGAGTCCGGCCGACGCACCAGAGATCCAAACCAGAATTCGTCGTAGTGGAATCACCGAGTACACCTGCCCAAGGGCAGGCAAACATCCAGCATCATGCAGTTCCCCCCTGCAGCGCCAATGGTCTCCCCCGGTGCAGCAGCAGCCTACGTCGGGAACCGCCGAGATCGAAGCCCTGTCGGCGTTTCTGACAACCAGCGACGACTCCGTTGCCCCGAGCATGCTCCACCCGCAACGCTTGACCGCCGGGATAACTCAGCAGATCCTCAGCCAGGGAAACCGGACCGGAGAAAGGCGAGCTCGCGGTGCAGGAGTGACTCGACGGTGTGGCCGTTGGTGACGGCATGGCCCGGACCTCTTCGCCAGCGTCGTCCGGAATCATGTCCAGCTCGTCTTCGAACACGTACTGGTGTCACTCGGGCACAACCCACCCGCGCGCTGGATGCGCGATCCCGAGCAGACCCTCACCGATCTGCTGATAGAGCTGCCTGGCAAGCTCACCCGGCTGCGGCAGTTGTCGACCGACCTTCCGGAGTAGCCGGCTAGCGTCCGAAGAGTGCGCCGTACTGCGTGGGGCGGGCGGCGGTTTGAGCTGCGTGGAGGAGCGACCAGAGCAGGGCGGAGTTGGCTGTGATCACAGGACGCTGCAGATCCGCTTCCAGCGTGGAGATGATGCCGACGGTGCGGAAGCCGTTGCCGCCGATGAACACGGCTTCGGCATTGTTGGGCGTGTGCGCGATGATCCAGGCGAACAGGTCGGCCGGGTTGATGCTCCGTTGGTTGCTCGGTAACCCGCAGGGCGCGTGTAGCACCACCTCCAGGCCCAGCGAGGTGAAGTAGTCGGCACCGAGCTGGTCCAGCTCCGCGTCGAACCAGGGCGGGTTGAACAGCGCGATCCGGTCGACCTCGAGCGCGCGGAAGCCGACCGCTGCCGAGGCGCAGGTGGACACCACCGGGATGCCGGCGGTGTGTTCCATGAGCCGCACGACGACCTTGCGTTCACTGTCGGCTCCGATCACGTACGCCGAACTGGTGAAGCCGATGCCGATGGCACCCAGTGGGGCGGCCGCCAGCAGGGCCGCGGCTTCGTCGATGTGCGGCGGTTCGACGAACGCCTGTACCGGCGCCAGCGGGATCGTCGGGTCCATCGCCCCGCCGGTCGTCATCGCCGCGAACGGGACGCGGGCCGCATGCACCCGGACACCCTCCGGAGCCATCGCCTGAAGTTCTGATTCGGGGCCGACGTCGGCATGCGGCGTCAGTACGCCGATCCGGGCGCGAACATCCCATCCGTCCGGTTGCCACATGACACACTTCCTTCCCTGCTGTCCGAGTGTGCGTCGGAAACTCGTTCGACGGGAGACCACGAGCCGTCGGTAGCATCGCGGGATGGAGTCAACCGAGTGGGACTGGCAGTGGGATCCGAGCCTGTACGCCGGTAGCGCAGAGCACTATGCGGTTGGGCGGATGGCGTACCCGGCTGCGTTGGCCGAGGCCCTGCGGGACGAACTCGGGCTCGACGGCCGCGGGCGGTTGCTGGACGTGGGCTGTGGGCCGGGGTCGCTGACGCTCCTGCTCGCGCCGTTGTTCGAGGAAGCGGTCGGGGTGGACGCGGACGGCGGGATGCTGGAGGTGGCCGCCAGTCGTTCGGAGCTGACCAACGTGCGGTGGCGGCAGTTGCGGGCGGAGGAGTTGCCGGCTGATCTCGGGACCTTCCGGCTGGTGACGTTCGCGCAGTCCTTCCACTGGATGGATCAGGCGCTCGTCGCCGACCGGGTTCGCGGCATGCTCACGCCGGACGGCGCCTGGGTGCATGTCGGCGCGACCACCCATCGCGGCGTGGAGGGCGCCGACCAGCTGCCGCATCCGCGCCCGCCCTGGGCTGACATCGACACGCTCGTGGCCCGCTACCTCGGCCCGGTCCGCCGCGCCGGTCAGGGCGTGCTGCCGACCGGCACCCGCCCGGGTGAGGAGGAGGTCATGCGCGCCGCCGGCTACAGCGGCCCGACCCGCCTCGTCATCGGCGGCGACGAGGTCGAGGAACGCACCGTCGACGACCTCGTCGCGTCCGTGTTCTCCCTGTCCAGCTCGACACCACACCTGTTCGGTCCGGACCTGGCTGCCTTCGAGGCCGACCTGCGCGACCTGCTCACCAACAGTGCCGACAATGGCCGCTTCTCCGAACGTCGCCGAGAAATCGAAGCCGTCATCTGGCGCTAGTTCTCGTCCGGTCAGTGGGGGTCGTCATCGTGTCCCGTTCTCACCCCGGTACCGGGGAGGATTTCCGCCAGAATCGGGGCGAAATCCTCCCCACCTCGATCAGCGACGCCCGCACCCGTGCCGTTGTGCTGTGCGGTGCCGCCGGGTCTGTGTGGTGGGTCAGCCCACGAGATGGTGGGTTGACCCGCCCGAATCCGGTGGGCGAACCCACTAGCTGACTGGCGGACCCACCAGAGGCGGTGGCGCTGCACGAGCGGGTGCCGGCGGAGAGTGGGCTGCCACTGCTCGGAGCAGGCCGGACCGGAGGCTGCCGAGCGCTGGGAGCGTTACGACCCAACAGTGCTCGGCGAGGCACCAGTACCCGTTGGCGGCCAGTCATCGTCGGACCGGTTCGTGCGGTGGCGCGAAGCTAAGGCTTGAGGGCGGCTACTTGCTCGAGGATGCGCCAGTCCTCTTCCGGGGTACGGCGTTCGGCTGGGCTGATGTAGGTGTCGAGTACGACGTACTGCGCGCCCAGGTCGGCGAGGCCGGCCAGATCGGCACGGATCTGGTCGGGCGTCCCTTCGCCGAGCACGCGGTCGTCGTCGGCGAGTTTCGTCGTCGGATGAGCCCGGATGCGTGGACAGATCGCGGGTACTGCGACACCCGCCTCGGCCGCGGCGGATCGCAGTGCCGGTACGCCCTTGTCGCGCAGCCAGTGCGGATGCGGGTTGATGGGATGCCAGGCGTCGCCGTACTGGATCGCTCGCCGGATCGCGGCCCGGCCGGCACCGCCGATCCAGATCGGTGGTCGCCGGGCCGATCGTGGTCCGGTGTGGATCTCGTTGTACGGCGCGTAGGGTCCGGGCGATGACGTGATGTCGTTGCCCCAGGCATGGACGATCGCGGCCAGGTACTCGTCGGTGATAGCTCCGCGGCGGTCGAAGGGTACGCCGAGTGCGTCGTACTCCTGCTGGGACCAGCCCGATCCGACGCCGAGCACGAAACGGCCCTGGCTGAGGTCGGCGAGATTGGCGCCGACGCGCGCGGTCTGCAACGGGTGCCGGTAGGGGAGGACGGCGACCGAGGTGCCGAGTTGAAGCCGCGTAGTGTGCGCGGCGAGCCAGGTGATCGCGGTGAACGGCTCGTAGAACGGCACGGGGTAGAGCGCCTGCACCTCGGGTGCGAGTGCGATGTGGTCGGACATCAACGCGAGTGCGAACCCGGATTCCTCGGCGAATCGTGCCCACGCCAGCAGCAGCTCCGGCGTGGTGTCCGGGCCGTAGTTGAGCAGGTTCAGACCGAGCTTCACCTGCGGTGCTCGAGGAAGGCGGCGAACGGCTCTCGCGCCTCGGGCAATTCGAGCTGCTCGATCCGCCCGGGGTCGAGTTCGCGCGCGGCCGCCTGGATATCGGTGAGCACTGGCGCGTACGGCGTACCCAGGTCGGGGACCCACTCCTTCGGCGCAGCGTAGACGACTCGGTCCACCTCTGCCGCGATCATGACGGTATGGCAGATCGGGCACGGCTCACAGCTGGTGTAGAGCGTCGTACCCGCCAGGCTCAGAGCCCCCGACTCCCGGCAGGCGGCCCGTACGGCGACCACCTCACCATGCGCCGTCGGGTCGTTGTCCCGCAGAGACGTGTTGACTCCCACCGCGACGACATCATCGCCGTTCGCAATGACCGCACCGAACGGCAACTGCCCGTCGGCACCATTCGCCCGCGCGAGCTCGACCGCCTGCCGCAAGAACCCAAGATCGTCAGCCATGAGCTGACGCTACTGGCCCACCGGCTCGCCTGTCAGGCTTCGCCGCGAGCGGCCGCGGGCGGGAGGCCTGCGGCCGCTCGGCGTTGCGAATCCGGTTACTGGATGTCGTCGTCCTGGCCGTCGAGGTTGTCGAGCTGGTCCTTGGCCACGTCGGTGCCCTGGTCGATCTTGTCACCGTACTTGCCGTCGGTCTTCTCATCGGCGAACTCGCCGGCCTTGTCCAGGCCCTCGCCGATCTTGTCGCCGTGCTCGTCGACCGCTTCGGTGGCCTTGTCCCTCAGGTTGTCGAACATACCCATCGTGCTTCCCCGTTCTCTCGATGGTTGCCTTGGACTACCAATCCTTCGTACCCGATCGCGACGATCCCGCACAAGGGCCCGCGGGCGTGTTGTCCGAGGGTTCACTCGGCAAACGGATTCCGGTCGGCGGCGAGGGCCGGGAGGAGCGTGCCGGCGAACTTGCTGTAGAGGTGGCGCTGGAACATCGGGCCGAAACTGATCCGGGCGACGCCTTGGGCGGTGTAGTCGGCCAGTGAATTGGCACCTTGCCCGTAGGCGACGTTCACGGGGCCGGAGATCTCCTTGACCAGCGTGCCGATCAGGTCGAGATCGCCGACGCCGATCGGATAGACGCAGTCGGCGCCCGCGGCCAGGTAGCGGGCGGCGCGGTCGAGCGCGGTCCGGAGTTGTTCCTCGGGGGAGCCGGCCTTGCGCAGGAAGGCGTCGATCCGGGCGTTGATCACCAGTTCGGTGCCGGCCGCGGCGCGGACTGCGGCCAGGAAGTCCGCCTGTTCGGACGGATCGACGAGGTTTCCGGTCGCCGGATCCGAGTCCTCGAGGTTGAGGCCGACCGCGCCGGTCGCGGTGAAACGTTCGACGAGTTCGGCCGGCGGGAGCCGGTAGCCGCGTTCGAAGTCGATCGTGACCGGTACGGACACCGAGCGCGCGATCTGAGCCGCCGCAGCGAGTACTTCGTCAACAGGCGCCTGTTCGCCGTCGTCGTACCCGAGGATCGTCGACGTCGCGAAGCTGCTGGTGGCGACCGCGGGGAAGCCGGCCTGTTCGACCATCCGGGCCGAGGCCGCGTCCCAGGCGTTGGGCAGGACAACGGGATTGCCGGGCACGTGCATGGCCCGGAGTGTGGTTGCGAGTGACATGGTTGTCTCCGTCTCAGCGAGATTGAATGATGGGCAGCCCGAACGCCGGGAACAGCGCGGGCTGGTGGAAGGCCAGGACGGCCGAGATACCGGCCTTGGTCAAGGTCAGGACCTTGACGGAATGCGCGTGGTACAGCGCGTCCTCGCCACGGATGTAGAGCGCGAACGCGGGCTGCCCGTTCGCCGACGTCTCGACCAGGATCCGTCGATCCGGACCGGGCCGCAGCTTCGTGTCCAGCAGCCGCAGTACGTCGCGACGTCCGCTGAACCAGGTCGGGATCGGCGGCATCTCCCACCGGGTGTCCGCGGTGAACAGTCCTTCCAGCGTGACCAGATCCTTGCTCTCCATGGCCGCCGAGAACTGATCGAGCACGGCCCGCCGGACCGGCTCGGCCGGCTCGCTGAAGTCCTCTTCAGCCGGCCGGAGCCGCGCCAGTTCGGCGCGCGCCCGCTGCAGCGAGCTGTTGACGGCCGCGGTCGTGGTGTCGAGCAAGGTCGCGACCTCGGCCGCCGGCCAGGTCAGCACCTCGCGCAGGATCAGTACGGCGCGCTGTCGCGGCGGCAGATGCTGCATCGCGGCGACCACCGCGAGGCGCAGGCTCTGCCGATCGCCGACCACCGTGGCGGGATCGGCGCCGAGCAACTGGTCCGGGAACGGCTCCAGCCACGGCACCTCGAGCGCCTGCGGTTGCAGCTCTTCGGGGTCGTTGCCGGGGGCACCGAGTGCGGACGGGACCACCCGGCGGCTGCTGTGCTGCAGGAAGTTGAGGCACACATTGGTGGCGATCCGGTAGAGCCAGGTCCGCACGGTCGAGCGGTGCTCGAAGTCCGCATGTCCACGCCACGCCCGCAGGTACGTCTCCTGCACCGCGTCCTCGGCGTCATGCAGCGACCCCAGCATCCGGTAGCAGTGCGCGACCAGCCCGCCGCGGTGCAGCGCGAACTCTTCCTCCAGGTTCATCCGACTCCCTCAACCACCTTGGTGGCGACCAGGTCGCCGGTACGGCGCCGTGCGGTGATGCCGAGGCCGGACAGTGCCCCGAGCAATGACAGTACGCCGCACCCCGCGAGCGCCCGGGTGAAGCCGTGACCGGCGTACCCACCGGCGGACACGAAGACCGATCCGAGGACGGCGACCCCGGCGGCGCCACCGAGCTGGCGGGTCATGCTGTAGACGCCGGAGGCGATCCCGACCGCCTCGCGGGGCAGCGAGCCCACGCCCGCACTCTGCGCGGCCGGCATCGCCAGCGAGATCCCGCAGCCCGTGACCACGAGCGGTACGACGAGTTCGGCGTACCGGCCTGTGCTTTGGCTGACCCAGAACATGCCGAGGGTCTGGAGCGCCATCCCGATCACCACCAGTGGACGCTCGCCGACGCGATCGATCAGGCGGCCGGCGAGCGGACCGACGAGAAAGAGCGTGGCCGTCCACGGCAGCAGTTGCAGGCCGGCCTTCAACGGCGCCGATCCGAAGACCACCTGCATGTACTGGGACAGGAAGAAGACGGCGCTGAAGAGTGCGGCGCTGAGGAAGAAACCGGCCGAGTTCGCCGCGGTGAACGTCCGGTTGCGGAAGAAGGTGAGCGGGATCAACGGGTGTGCCGATCGCCCCTCCCAGACGCCGAACGCGGCGAGCAGGACGACACCGGCCGCGAACGAGCCGAGCACCTCGGCGCTCGCCCAGCCCGCGGTCTCACCGTTGACAACTCCCCAGACCAGGCCGAGTACGGCGAGGCCGATCAGGACCGCCCCGATCAGGTCGAGCTGCCGCGACGGACCTCTGCTCTCGGGGATCTTCCGCAGTACCAGGGCGATCGCGACCACACCGATCGGCACGTTGATCCAGAAGATCCATTGCCAGGACAGCCCTTCTGTTACCGCTCCGCCGATCATCGGCCCACCCAGCACAGCGAGGCCGGTGACTCCGCTGAACACGCCGGTCGCCCAGCCTCGCCGCTCCGGCGGGAACGCCGCGCCCAGCAAGCCCATCGCCAAGCGGCATGACCGCTGCGGCGCCGAGACCCTGCACGGCTCGCGCCGCGATCAACCAGGGCAGCGACGTGGCCAACGCGCACCCCACCGAAGCCACGGTGAAGAGCGCCAATCCGCCGGCATAGGTACGCCGCCGACCCAAGCGGTCACCGATCGCGGCGGCCGTCATCAGAAACATCGCGAAGCTCAACGCGTACGCGTTCACCGTCCACTCGAGCTGCTCGGCCGAGGCGCCGAGATCCGCCCGGATAGTGGTCAGCGCGGCCGCCACCACCAGCACATCCAGGGCCACCATCACCGACCCGATCGAGGCCAGCCCCAGCACCCATCGTTGTTCACTTGTCGTCCGCACAGGTTCCTCCAGGAAATTGCTCTCACCTGTACAGACCAACCGCAGCACCCGAACTCATCGCAGCGATGAGCACGAATTTCGTGCACCAGGCGCACTCGGTCAGGAGGCTGGTTGGGAACGCAGCCAACCGGTTTCGGCGACAGAGCTCGACTTTGTGCACCAGATCCGTACGCGGAGGCCGGCGCCGTACGGATCTCGTGCACAAGGTGACCGAGGCAGCCGGGCGACGGCGCCTCGGGCTGTCGGATGCCTGCTGAGGGAGTGCAGCTAGTGCCAGAGCGAGATCAGGACTTTGCCGGAGGTTTCTGAGTCGGTGGCGGTGGCGAAGGCTGTCACGGCCTGGTCGGCCGGGAACTCGTGGGTGATCACCTGCTCGAGCCGGGGGTCGGCGTCGAGGAGCTGGACCGCGTGGTCGATCTCGTCGTTGAAGCGGAGGGTGCCGCGGAGCTGGAGTTCGCGGGAGACCAGGGGAGAGAGGTTCACGCCGCTCGGTTCGTTGGGTGGGACGCCGACGAGTACCACGATCCCGGCTCGGCGCGCCGCGTCGAGGGCGGCACTGATTGCCGCGGGTACGCCGGTGCACTCGAGGACGACATCGAAGTACTCAGAGGGGATCTGGTCCGCGCCGACCTGGATCGTGCCGTGCACACCGAGCTCACGGGCCCGCTGCAGCGGACCTGGGAGCACATCGGTCGACACCACTTCGGCGGCGCCCGACGACAGCGCCGACGCGGTGGTCAGCAGGCCGATCGCGCCCGAACCCGAGACCAGCACTCGCCGGCCCTCGACACCGCCGGCGATGTGGACGGCGTGCAGGGCTACCCCCAGCGGTTCGGCCAGTGCGGCGCGGCGGAGCGGCAGCGTCGTCGGCAGCGTGCGCACCATGTGCTTGCCCACGACAACGAACTCGCTCATACCGCCCTGCGTGTGCGGCCAGGTGGACGCGCTGCCGAAGTAGGCGCCATCGGGCCAGAGGTGCGGGCGATCCTCGATCCCCGGTTTCGGGGTGCCGAAGGTGGCCGGGTGGATGGTCACCGGGGTACCGGGCGCCAGGTCACCGGACGGGTCGAGGTCGACCGTGCCCGAGAGTTCGTGCCCGGGCACGAGCGGTTCGCGGACGACGTACGCGCCGTTCGCGCCGTCGTGGTAGTAGTGCAGGTCCGAACCGCAGATCCCGCCGTACGCCATCCGCAGGCGGACCTGCCCGGCCTCCGGAACCGGGGTCGGGAGTTCAGCCTCGACCAGCTCGCCCTTGCCCTGGATGACGATCGCCCGCATGGGTCTCCTCAACGTTCCGGACGGGACTGGATCTGGATCAGGGTCTGCTGGCCGCTGGCGATGAGGTTCCGCTCGGTGCTTCGACTCGCGTAGACATCGAGGTTGCAGACGCGTCAGGGTACGGCCGGACTTCAGGACCGTCCCGATCGCCTCGAGCTGCTCGCCCTCGGCCGGCGCGAGCAGGTTGATCTTGAACTCGACCGTGAGTACCGAACTGTCCTCGCTGAACAAGGTGAAGGCCGCGTAGCCACCGGCGCTGTCGGCGATCGCACTCGTCGCCCCCGCATGGAAGTAGCCGTGCTGCTGCGTGACCTCGGGCCGGCTCGGGAGCACGATGTGCACGCGGCCCGGCCCGATGTGAGAGATGCGGGCGCCGAGGTGGTGCATCAGGCCCTGGCGCTCGAAGCTCGCCCGCACCCGGGCCTGCACGTCAGCGGAAGCCTCTTCCATTCGGGAGACAGTACTCGTCCTCACGTCATCGGGATCAGGGCCGCGACGGGGGCGGACGGCTTGGCCGAGCCGCCGGGGGGTTCGACGGAGAGGCCGAAGGCGACCATGCCGGTCACGGAGCCGTTGATGACGTCGGTGAGGTCGCCCGCGGCGAGGCCGACGGAGTGGGCCGTCTTCGACGGATCGATCATCCAGAGCTGCCAGGTGCGGTCGGTGGGGAGCTTCGGGAGATCCCGGAGTACGACGACTGCCGCATCGGCGCGCGCAGACGAGACAACGGTGGCCTGACCGCCGCCGGCGACGGGGCCGTGGTCGGTCCGCGCGTCCGGCTGCGCGAGTACGGCGGCCACTCGCTCGTTGGCCTGGACGGCGTCGGTCTTGTCGCGGTACTGGTCGATCGCGATGCCACCGCTCGCCGCCACCGCGAGAGCCGCCGCGGCCAGTGCCAGGACGGATCGCCGGCTGAAGCGGCGGTGTACGACGGGCGCCGAGGGCTGACCGGATACGAGCGGTGGCAGTTGGCGGGTGTTGTTGATCGCCGACAGCACGCTGGCCTTCAGCGCCGGCGGCGGTGGAGTCGCGACCTGGGTGGCGAGCTTGACCGCGGCCTCGCGGAGCTCGGCGACCTCCGCGGTGCAGAAGGGACATTCGGCCAGGTGCGCCTCGTAGCTGGCTCGTTCGTCGTCGGGCAGGGCGTCGAGGACGTAGGGGCCGGTCAGAGTGTGTACGTCGGGTTCAGTCATGTACCACGCCCCCGTTGGTGGTTCCGAGGCAGTCGCGGAGCCGGATCAGGCCGTCGCGCATTCTCGCCTTGATGGTCGGCAGTTTGGCTTCGAGTCGCTGGGCGACCTCGGGATAGGTGTAGCCGTTGTAGTACGCCAGCTCGATCGACTCCCGCTGGAGCTCGGTGAGCGCGCCGAGGCAGCGCCGTACCTGTTCGGCCTCGAGCCGCGTGGTCACCGTGTCGGCGACCTGGTCGAAGTCGACCTCGGCGGACCGGATGCCGGCGAGCTCGGTGCGATCGGCCGCGGCCTGTTCGGAGCGGACCCGGTCGACGGCCCGGCGGTGCGCGATGGTGAGGATCCACGCGTGCGCGGAGCCGCGGCCGGCGTCGTACCTGGTCGCGGTGCGCCAGATGTCGACCATCACCTCCTGCGTCACTTCCTCCGACTGGGCCGGGTTGCGCAGGATCCGCCGTACCAGGCCGAACACCCAGGGCGTGACCCGGTCGTAGAGGGCGCTGAACGCGGCGGTGTCGCCGCCGGCGGTCAACGCCAGCAGGTCGCCGTCCGTGACCTCACCGGGTCGCGAGTGCGATCCAGTGGGCCAGGGCAGTGAAGTGGGATCGTTCACGGTCAGCTCGCCGGTGGCATCAGGACGGAGTCGATGAGGTACACCGTAGCGTTTGCAGTCTTCACCCCACCGCAGATGACGTTGGCGCCGTTCACCTTGAGGCTCTCGCCGGCGCCGGTCACGGTGACGAGAGCGACGCGGACAAGGTTGTTGGGCATGACGAGGTCGCTTTCTCGAAGGGGTTGCTGACAGCAGTCCTTCGATGCCGCGACGGCGCCGGATGGGTTAGCGCTCCATCAGTTGTTTGAGGCTGCGGAGATCGGCCCGAACCGCCTCGGTGTCGGCGGTGAAGTCGGCGTCGCTCACGTCCGGCCGGCGACGCAACGTGAACACGACCTCGGAGCCCTCGCTTCACGCGCCATTTGATGGGTTGACCCCTGAACGTGTGGGTTGCCCCCTCGGAATATCGGGGCGCAACCCACACGTTGAGGGGTCAGCCCACGAGATGGCGGGCGGTTTCGGGGGTCCGAGCCGACTGATGCCTGTGCTACCCGAGCATTGACGAGGCACAAGGGACCGAACTCCGGCCAGGTCTTGAACGACGTCCAGCCGTAGGCAACTAGGCCATTCGGGCGAGTGCGGCCTCGGTGAGTTCGTACCGTAGAGGCGAGCCGGACACGTAGCGCTCGATCTCGGCGGCGACGATGTCGCCCATCTCGAGGTAGCTCTCGACAGTTCCGGCGGCGCGGTGTGGGGTGAGCAGGACGTTGGGCAGAGCGCGGAGTGGGCTGTCCAACGGCAGGGGTTCTTCGTCGAAGACGTCGAGCGCGGCGTCGATCCGGCCGGTCCGCAGTTCGGCGAGCAAGGCATCGGAGTCGATCAGCCAGGATCGGGCCGTGTTGACCAGCGACGACCCATCCGGCATCAGCGCCAGCTCGCGGGCGCCGATCATCCGGTGGGTCTCCGGCAGCGTCGGTGCGTGCAGGGCGACCACCCGGCTGGTGCGCAGCAGTTCGTCCAGGTCGATCCGTCGTACGCCGAGCTCCGCCGCGCGCGAGTCGGTCAGATAGGGGTCGTGGACAACGACATCGGCGCCGAGGGCAACGATCATCGCGATGTACTCGACCCCGGTCCGGGAGGCGCCGACCACACCGATCCGAGACCCGGCGATGCCGTGCTGAGGTGGAGCGTCCTGCCATGCCGCCCCGCCGTGCAGCGCGTGGTCGAACCGATGGATCCGGTGCAGCATCGTCAGCGTGAACGCGAGCGACACCTCTGCCACCGGCCGGGCCATCGCCTGCCCGGCCTGAGTGATCCGGATGCCGCGCCGGAACACCTCGTCGGTGACGAAATGCTTCACCGACGAGGCACTGTGGGCGATCAGCCGAAGCCGCCCGGCGTGATCCAGTACCTCAGCGGTCAGCGGCGTCGCACCCCACGACGTGATCAGTACGTCGGTCTCCGGCAGGCCGGTCACCAGCGCGCCGGCATCGGTCGGATCATCGAGTACGACGAGCTCCCCGAGACGCTCCAGCCGCGCCAGACTCTGCGTCGAGAACACCAGCTCCCGGAACGACGGCGTCGCCACCAGCAGCGTTCGGGTCATAGCGCGACTGTATCGGCAGGCCAGATGGAGGAGAGGTGATGAAGGGTGAGGGACGTCAACCTCAGGGGAGCCGTGGTGGTGAGCCGGAGGCCGTCGCCGGTCGAGGTGGTGTCGAAGTCGACGTTGTAGCAGGCGTAGTAGGCGCCGTCCGCGGCGAAGACCGCCAGCTGACCGCGGTCGACCAGGAGGCGGATGGCGAGGATGCCGTCGGTCGCCGGCGGTAGCGGTACGCCGTCCAGCAGTCCGGCTCCGATGTCGTAGACGACGTCACGCGCGGACGACCCGTCGGGGCCGGTCCGGAGCCGGAAGGTGACGGTACCGGCCGGGGATCCGCCAAGGTCGAAGGTTGCGTCGAGCTCAAAGGTCGTGGCGGTCTCGCCGGCCAGGAGTTCGGACTCGGGCGTGAGCAACTCCGGCCCCCAGGACTTCGTCGACCGGCGAAGCGATGCGATCTCGTCGACCGGGACGCTGAACACCCGGGGACCATCCGGCGTCGCGACCAAGCGTTGCTGCACTGGGAAGCTCGCGTTTCCCGTCCAGACCGAGCCGCGGTTGACGCCTTGCCACGCCATCGTCACCACGCGCCCATCCGGCATGTTGTCGAAGGATTGCGCGGCGTAGTAGTGACCGGCCGCACCGCCCGGATTTACCGTCACGGTGCGCGGTTCCGTCCACGACGTACGGAACTCGCGGCCGTCGAAGTCGCCGACGACGTACGACCCGCGCCCGTCGCGCAGGACCCAGACCGCCGCTCCGTCGAGGTCCATCCTGGTGAAGTCCGGGCACTCGAAGAACCAGTCCGCGACGTACCGTCCGGTCCGCTCCCACTTGCACAGGTCGGGCGACGCGAAGAAGTCGGCGCCGTTCCCGTCGTTGTTCGACCACACCGCCATGGCCCAGGTCTGGGACGGTTCGTGCCAGACGACCTTCGGGTCCCGGCTCTCGTGACCGCTTGGCTGGGCGATCACCCGGCCTTCGTCGTACGCCGTGAACGTCGCGCCGCCGTCGAGGCTGTAGAACATCCGGACGCCCTGCGTGCCGGTGAACACTGCGATCGGCTCGTGGTCCCCGTCCTTGAGCCCTGAGGTGTTGTGGACGTCGACCACGCCACCGCCGGACCACAACTCGCCCGGATGCACAGCGGGATCGAGGGCGATCGGCTGCTGCTCCCAGTGCACCATGTCAGGGCTGGTCGCGTGCCCCCAGTGCATCGTGTCCCAGACCAGGCTGTCGGGAGCGTGCTGGAAGTAGAAGTGATAGGTGCCGCGGTAGTGCAGCATCCCGTTCGGGTCGTTCATCCAACCGCGCCGCGGACTGAAGTGGAACTGACCGCGGTTGCTTTCCTGGTACTCGGTCAAGGTTGCCTTCCAGACAAGAGTCAACGGTGACGGCAGTTCGGGAAGATCGTTCCCACCACCGGGCAGTTGGCTGAGGTGTCGTCACTGGCGATCCGGAGGGCGAAGCGCAGAGCGGGACGGCCTATGCCGGCGTCCAAGCCGCCGGCGCGCTGGCGCTGACCGCTGTCAGGACGACACTCTGAACTTGACGACGACCAGATGCAGGCCCAGCGTGACGGCGAGGACCACGGCTGCGACGCCAAGCAGGCCGCTCGGTGCGGTCCCGGCGGCCAGCGCGACACCGCCGAGTCCACTACCGAGGGCCGAACCGAGCGAGATCGCGCTGCCGTTGAGGGCCATCACGATCGCGGGCGATTCCGGGGCGAGGCCGGCCAGCCGGACCTGCTGCGGTACGGCGGCGCCGCCGTTGCCGATGCCTTGGGCGAGGAACCAGATCAGGCCGATCACCGCGACTACGATGGCCGAGGTCAGCATCAGGCCGGCCATGCCGAGGATCGAGTTGAGCAGCAGCACGATCAGGACGACGGTGAGCACGCGCGGTGCCGAGAAGCGGTCCGCCAGCCGGCCTGTGATCGCGTTACCCACTGCGCTCGCGACGCCGTACCCGAACATGACCGCGATGATCGTCCAGCCGGCGGGGAAGGACGGGCCGAGGATCAGGACGGCGTAGGTGAAGCAGATGAAGCTGCCGCAGAGGATGCCGGTGGTGACGAGCAGAGCGCCGAGCAGCCGCGGCCGGCCGAGCGGGCGAAGCTGGTCGGCAAGCCTTCCCGCGGGGAGGTGCCGGCGAGGCAGGCCGTGCAGGATGCCCACCAGAGCGATCGTTCCCGACACGGCGACCAGGATCATGGGGAGTCGCCAGCTGGACTGCCCGATTACCAGGCCGACCGGTACGCCGAGCGCGGTCGCGGTCAGCAACCCGCCGAGTACGAACGACAAGGCCTTCCCACGATGCCGGACCGGAGTCACCGCGATCACGTACCCGCTGACGGCGGCGGTGAGCAGGCAGCCGCCGAGCGCCGCCACCACCCGGCCGGCGAACGCGAGCGGATAGGTCGTCGCGAGCCCGACGATCAGGTTGCCGAGGGCGAAGACGGCGAGCGCCGAGGCGATCGTCGTACGGCGTTCCCAGCGGCTCGTCAGCGTTCCGAGCACCGGCCCGGCGAAGGCGGCGGTCAGCGCGAAGGCGGACATCAACTGGCCCGCGGCCGCCGCGCTTACGTGCAGGTCCGCGGAGACGGCCGGCAGCAACCCGATCAGGACGTACCCGTCGATTCCCAGCGAGAACGTCGCCACCGCAAGCCAGACCAGCGGCCGATACGAGAACTCCTGCTCCTCAACCGTCGCCGTGGCGCACGTGTTCGTCACTCGACGGCGACTTTTGCGGTGGAGGAGCGGGAGACGATCAGATGGAGGGCCAGGGTGATGGCGAGGATGACGGAGGCGACGCCGAGGAGGCCGTCGGGTGGGCTGCCGGCGGCCAGGGCCACGCCGCCGAGGCCGCTGCCCAGCGCGGAGCCGAGGGAGATGGCGCTGCCGTTCAAGGCCATCACGATCGCGGCGGAGGCCGGAGCCAGCGCGCCGAGACGGGCCTGCTGGGGGACGGCGGCGCCGCCGTTGCCGACGCCGGCGACGAAGAACCAGAGCAGGCCGAGCACCGTGACCAGGACGGCCGGGGAGAGCATCAGCCCCGCCATTCCGAGGATCGAGTTCAGCAGGAGTCCGGTCAGGACCACGGTGAGCACGCGCACTGGGGTGAAACGGTCGGTCAGCCGGCCCGTGACCGCGTTCCCGGCCATGCTCGCGACCCCGTACCCGAACATCACCGCGATGATCATCCAGTCGGCGCCGAGGTGCGGGCCGAGGATCAGCACCGCGTAGGTGAAGCAGGTGTAGCTGCTGCAGAGGATGCCGGTCGTGACGAGCAGGGCGGCGAGCAGCCGGGGTTGACGGAGCGGGCGGAGCCGCTCGGCGAGCGTTCCGCCCGGGAGGTGCAGGCGGGGAAGCCCGAGCATGATGCCGACCAGCGCGATGCTGCCGACCACGGCGACCATGATCAGCGGGAATCGCCAGCTGGACTGTCCGATCACCAGCCCGACCGGTACGCCGAGCGCGGTCGCGATCATCCAGCCGCCGAGCACGAAGGACAGCGCCTTGCCGTGATGCTGGACCGGCGTCATCGCGATCACGTAGCCCAGGACGGCGGCGTTGAGCAGCGCACCGCCGAGCGCCGCGACGACCCGGCCACTCAGCGCGATCGGGTAGTTCTGCGCCAGTCCGACGATCAGGTTGCCGAGCACGAAGACGCCGAGCGCCAAGACGATCGTCGTACGCCGCTCCCAGCGGCTCGTCAGCGTCGAGAGCACCGGTCCGGCCAGTGCCGCGGTCAGCGCGAAGACCGTCATCAGCTGCCCGGCGGCCGCCGTACTGACGCGCAGGTCCGCGGCGATGGCCGGCAGCAGACCCGCCAGCACATACCCGTCGATCCCCATCGAGAACGTCGCGACGGCCAGCCACACCAGCGGCCGGTACGAGAATTCCTGCTCCTCCGCCGAACCGGCGGCCCGCGTTTCCGTCACACGGGCTATCGAACCGCGTCCAGCCCGGCCAGGGCAACCCAAAACTGATCAAATGTGTCGGGATGCGCGATTAACGGTGCAATTGTGATCGCCTACGGAGGCTGGATGCCGTAGTCGTGGATCTTGCGGTAGATGGTGGCGCGGGACATGCCGAGGGACTTCGCGGCGCGGCCCTTGTGGCCGTCGTTGGCGACCAGGCTGCGGATGATCGCGTCGCGTTCGAGCGCCTCGAGCTGGCTCAGGCTGCGGCGGCTGATGGCCTGGACCCGGGCCGGGAGGTCCGCGGGCGTGATCACCCCGGTACGCCGCCGGCGCAGGACGACCTGCTTCAGGACCTGGCACAGCTCCGCGGAGTTGCCCGGCCACGACGACCGCATCAGCTGCTGCATCGCGTCCGGTGCACAGGTCAGCTCGCCGTGACTCAGCTGGTTGAGGAAGTACGGAACCAGCTCCCGGACGTCCTCGATGTGGTGCCGCAGCGGTGGCACCTCGACGGTGAGCGGGAACAACGTCAGCAGGTCCCCGAGATCCGGGGTATCCGTGTCGTCGCAGGTGAGCGTCAGGACGATCCACGGTGGATCGGACGGCCGGCGCTCGAGTACGCCGTACAAGGCCTCGACCGCCGCGTCCACGCCACTCGCGTCGAGTCGCTCGACGTGCTGGATCACCAGCGCCTGCACGGAATCGTCGGCCAGCTCGGCCTCCAGCTCGGCACCGAAACCATCGGCCGAGCGCGGGACGTCGAGCACGTGGAACAGGCCGGCCGGATTGTTCTGGTGGTGGGCGGCCCGGGCGAGCGCGACCTTGCCGACGCCCCGCTCACCGGTGAGCACCACCCATTGCCCGGCCCGGTACGCGTTGTCGACCTCACGGCTGCTGCCGAGCCACGGCGCGCTATGGCCGACCAGTCCGGGCAGGACCGGACGAGGCGGCGGGCGATGGCGGACGGCCGGCACCTTGCTGTCCATACCGGAGTTGTGCGGGCTGACCTGGATGATCCCCGCACCACCTCGACCACTGAAAGGCACCGGGCGACAGGTGATTCTGACCCAACTGCCGGTGGGCAACTCCGTCACCACCGCATCGGTGCCGCCGCGGGCCAGGATCTCCACGGCGTGCCCGAGCACCGCCCGCTGATCCGCGGTGTCGAGGGACTGCCGGGCCATGGCATTCATCAGCAGGAGGTCTTCGTCGACCGCGAGGACCATGTCGCCGAGCCGGCGGGAGCTTTGCAGGTACGCCTGCAGCAGCGTCAGCTCCCGGGGGGAGCTGTCCTTCAGCAGGGCCGACCTGATGTTCTCCGCCGTGGTCTTGGCGAGCGCCATCAGCAGTGAGCCGGCGTCCTTGCGCCAGCAGGTGAGGTCGATGGCGCCGATCGTCTTGCCGGTGACCGGGTGCCTGATCGGTACGCCGGCGCAGGCCAGGTCCTCGAGATCCTCGGCGTAGTGCTCATGGCCGAAGACGTGCATCGGGCCGCCGCCTTCGAGCGCGGTCCCGATCCCGTTCGTGCCGGCGAACTCCTCGGCATAGCTGAAGCCCGGCGCGAGGGACACCTTGTCGAGGTGCCGGCTCAGGTCGGAGTCCGCGGTCAGGCGCTGCAGCACCAGGCCGCTGCGGTCGGTGAGGATGACGCTGATCGGCTGACCGTCGAGATTCTCGTGCAACTGCTGGATCACCGGGAGCGCGCTGCGGGTCAGCGGGATGTCCAGGTCGGGGTCCTCCACGAAGGGCAGCGCGATCCGATCGGCCGGCAGGTTCCAGTGCCGCGATCTCACCCAGGACGCGAGAATCGGCGGCCGGACGTCTTGCGTCCGGACCGGATCGAGGGTCAGGAAATTGAGTCGGGCCGTGGCTGCCCGGCGGCTGTCCTCGGCCGACGGTGTGTAGTCGTCCACGGGGCCTCCTGACACCGGGCAGGGGCACTGCGAGTCCGCTCGGCCCCACCCAGTCACGTCGCTCTTAGAGCGTAGTACAGACAGGCACAAGCGGTGTCTCAGATTGAGACGATCAGCCGCCGATTCCGGGCTTGTGATGCCAAGTGGAGACGAGGAGGATTCGATGGTGAGCGATGTCCCGAGCCAGGAGTCGTACAACCCGTGGACCGTCGTGAATCTCGTCTTCGAGCACCTTGCCGACGTCGGGCTCCATCCGGTCCTCGGTGCGACAGGCCACCCGGGCGAGCCGGCCGCCGAGTTGCTGCGGTGCCTCGGAATCCGGCCCGATCCGCAAGGCGACCAGCGCCTCGTGCAGGAGAAAGACGCCCGTCTGGCGGAGCTCCGGCAGGCCATGTTCGGCGAGCCATGAGGCCGCGGGCGGTCATCTCATTTTGAGACCTCCCCACGGTGGCAGCGGGCATGTACTGCAAGAACAGTCGGCCACAGTGAGCGGGAGGAGTGCCATGAGTCGCCAGAGTGTGGCGAAGGCCCACCAGAAGATCCAGGAGTTGTCCTGGGAACCGGCGTACCACGAGCCGGTCTCTCAGTACGGAACCGACTACACGTTCCAGAAGGCACAGAAGAAGGACCCGCTGAAGCAGGTCCTGCGGTCGTACTTCCCGATGCAGGAGGAGAAGGACCACCGGGTGTACGGCGCCTCGGACGGCGCGATCCGCGGCAACATGTTCCGCCAGGTGCAGGAGCGCTGGCTGGAGTGGCAGAAGCTGTTCCTGAGCATCATCCCGCTGCCGGAGATCTCGGCCGCCCGGGCGATGCCGCTGCTGTTCCGCACGGTGCCGAACCCCGAGCTGCACAACGGCCAGGCGATCCAGATGATCGACGAGGTCAGGCACTCGACGATCCAGCAGAACCTCAAGCGCCTGTACATGAACAACTACATCGACCCGGCGGGCTTCAACTCGAGTCTGCGGGACTTCCAGAGCGACTACTGCGGCACGATCGGGCGCCAGTTCGCCGAGGGGTTCATCACCGGTGACGCGATCACCGCGGCGAGCATCTACCTGACCATCGTGGCCGAGACGGCGTTCACGAACACCCTGTTCGTCGCGATGCCGGCCGAGGCGGCCGCCAACGGTGACTACCTGCTGCCAACGGTGTTCCACTCGGTGCAGTCCGACGAGTCGCGGCACATCAGCAACGGCTACGCGACGCTGCTGATGGCACTCGCCGACGAGGGCAACCACCAGCTGCTCGCCCGCGACCTGCGGTACGCGTGGTGGAACAACCACCGGGTCGTCGACGCGGCGATCGGTACCTTCATCGAGTACGGCACGAAGGACCGCCGCAAGGACCGGGAGAGCTACGCGGAGATGTGGCGCCGGTGGATCTACGACGACTACTACCGCAGCTACCTCGTCCCGCTGGAGAAGTACGGCCTCGAGATCCCGCACGACCTGATCGAGGAGTCCTGGAACCAGATCTGGAACAAGGGCTACGTGCACGAGGTGGCCCAGTTCTTCGCCACCGGTTGGCTGGCCAACTACTGGCGGATCGACCCGATGACCGACAAGGACTTCGAGTGGTTCGAGTTCAAGTACCCCGGCTGGTACGACAAGTACGGTGCGTGGTGGGAGAACTACAACCGCCTGTCGATGCCGAACGGGCACAAGCCGATCGTCTTCGAAGACGTCGACTACGAGTACCCGCACCGGTGCTGGACCTGCATGGTCCCGTGCCTGGTCCGCGAGGACATGGTGATGGCGAAGGTCGACGGCCAGTGGCGGACGTACTGCCACGACATGTGCCGGTGGACCGACGAGACCGCCTTCCGTCCGACGTACCAGGGCCGGCAGACGCCGAACATGGGCAAGCTGATCGGTCACCGCGAGTGGGAGACGCTGTACCACGGCTGGAACTGGGCCGACGTGGTGTCCGACATGGGGTTCGTCCGTGACGACGGCAAGACGATGGTCGCGCAGCCGCACCTCGACCTGAACCCGGACAAGATGTGGACGCTGGACCACCTGCGCAAGTGCCCGCCGCTGGCGAGCCCGAACGTCCTGCTGAACGAGATGAGTGACGACGAGCGGACCGCGTTCGCGGCTCGCTACGTCCGTGGAGGCCCTGCCGGACGTCCGGCACCGGCCGACGCCTGATCCCCTCCCCCGGGGCGGGTGGGTGCCTGGTACCCGCCCGCCCCGGTCCATCCCTCGGACCAGCAGCAGGAGTTATGGGCGAGAAGCATGTCGTGAGGTTCGAACCCGTCGGCATCGAGATCGAGGTCGACGAGGACCAGACGATCCTGCGGGCCGCGGCCGAGCAGGGCGTGATGCTGATGCACGGCTGCAAGGAAGGGCAGTGCGCGTCCTGCAAGTCGTTCGTGCTCGACGGCGAGGACATCGACCTGGACCGGTACTCGACCTTCGCGCTGCCGGAGTACGAGTTGGACGAGGGCTACACGCTGCTGTGCCGGGCGCACGCCTTCGAGGACCTGACGATCGAGCTGCTCAACTACGACGAGGAGATGATCCGCTCCGGCCTGCCGATCCAGGACCGCACCGCCGAGGTCGTCGCGATCACGCCGGTCACCCACGACCTGCGCCATCTCGTCCTCAAGCTGGTGGATCCCGGCGAGCTGAAGTTCTTTCCCGGCCAGTACGTCGACATCCAGGTACCGGGCTGGGACGCGACTCGCTCGTTCTCGATGGCGAACACGTCCAGCCGCGAGAGCGGGCAGCTGGAGTTCGTGATCAGGGTCTACCCGGGTGGCATCTTCTCGGAGTTCCTCGACCAGCAGTTGCAGGTCGGTCACCGGCTGGAGCTGTCCGGGCCGTTCGGTGTCTTCACCCTGCGGGACAACCCGGGTGCCCGGATCGTCTTCGTCGGTGGCGGCGCCGGGATGGCGCCGATCCTGTCGCTACTGCGGTCGATGGCCGACCGCGGCATCGACCGGCCGGCGACGTACTACTACGGCGCCCGCGGCCACCGCGACCTGTGCTTCGACGACGAGCTCCGCGCACTGGAGGAGAAGCTGCCGGGGTTCCGCTATGTACCGGCGCTGTCCGAACCGGCCGAGGACGACGACTGGGACGGCGAGGTCGGACTGATCACCGATGTTGTTCGACGGCACGAGCCCGACCTGAAGGGCGTCGACGCCTACGTCTGTGGGCCGCCACCGATGGTCGAGGCCGCGATCCCGATGCTCGAGGTCCTGGGCGTCGTACCGAAGCACATCTACTACGACAAGTTCACCACGACCGGCGACGCCGGTGACTCGAAGGTGCTGGAGGCAGAGAGCCGATGACCACCACACAAGACTCCGCCACTGAGCGGAGCGTGCCGAAGCCGGTCTTCACCGACGCCGAAGCCGGCGCTCGTGTGTTCCCGGACTCGAACGCACGGCGGTACAACTACTACACGCCGCAGAAGCGGAAGCAGAGCCACTACGAGGACGTCACCGTCGAGGTGCAGCCGGATCCACGGCACTACCTCACCCAGGGCTGGCTGTACGGGTTCGCCGACGGGCGGGGCGGATATCCGCTGGACTGGACGGTGCTGAAGGCGTGGGGCTCGGACAAGCCCGAGCCGCAGCGCGGACCGGGCACTGGCGGCATGGCCGTGAAGGAGTGGCCGGCGACCGGCTGGCACGAGTTCCGCGACCCGAACGAGGAGTGGGAGCTCACGCTCTACCGCTACAACTCCAACGTGGTCCGCCAGGTCAACCAGAACATCGAGGCCGCCCGGCAGTCCAAGGCCTTCGAGCAGTGGAACACCAACTGGGTCCGCTTCGTCGAGCAGCACATCGGCGCCTGGATGCACGTCGACCACGGCCTCGGTCTCTACCTGTACGCCAACGCGAACCGGCGCGCACCGACGAACATGCACAACAACGCGATCTCGGTGAACAGCATGCACCGGATCCGCGCCGCGCAGGACCTCGCGCTGTACAACCTGACCCTGTCCGAGGAGATCGACGGCTTCGACGGCAGCGCGCATCTGGAGACGTGGAAGTCCGACCCGGCCTGGCAGGGCGTCCGCGACCTCGCCGAGCGGCTGACCGCGATCGACGACTGGTGCGAGGCGATCTTCGCCGCGAACATCGTGTTCGAGCCGCTCGTCGGCGAGCTGTTCCGCAGCCAGCTGGTCCAGCAGGCCTCTCCGCGCAACGGCGACTTCGTCACCCCGACCGTGGTCGGCGCCGCCGAGTACGACTTCGCCGAGCGCGACCTGCGCTACACGACGGCGATGTTCGACCTGCTCACCGGTGACCGCGAGTTCGCCGACCACAACAAGGCGATCATGCAGGACTGGGCCTCGACCTGGACCTCGCTGGCGCTGTCGGCCGCCCGCACGCTGCAGCCGCTGTGGTCGCAGCCGGACTCGAAACCGCCTCGGTTCGAGGACGGCCTCGACCGGGCCAAAGCCCGGTTCAACGGCATCCTCACCTCGTTGAGCCTCGAAGAACCGAAGGAGTTGGCACAGTGACCACGCTCAAGGCCGTCCACGAGAGCCCCTACAAGTCGGACAACACCGCGTCCAACCGGGCCGGCGTCACGCTGATGAACAACCAGGTCGGCGCCGTCGTGGCCGAGGTGATGAGCGGCCTGCCCAACGTCACCGTGACCCACCTGCCGTCGATGATCCGCGTCGACGCGGTCGGCAAGATGGAGTTCATCTACGACGACATCTCCGAGGCGCTCGGTGAGGAGCCCGGGTACTTCGACCAGGCCGAGTTCGAGGAGAACATGTCGACCCACTACGGGCGCATGGTCCACCTGGACGACCGGACCATCATGTTCGCCAATCCCGAGGACGCGGCCGAGTACATCGGCTTCGACCTGTCCGTTTCCAAGTAAAGGGGGTCGAACGTGTACGAGAAGAACGGCGAGAAGTACTACGTGGTCGACAGCCACATGCACTTCTGGGACGCGGCACCAGACAACTGGGTGCCGGGTGCGGAGCAGTACGCGAAGGGCTGGATCGAGTGTTTCCACGCCTACCAGAGCCTGGGGCCGCCGGAGACCCACTGGACGATCGAGAAGTTCATGAAGTACTCCGAGGACGACCTGATGAAGGACGTCTTCGAGGACGGCTACGTGGACGTCGCGGTGTTCCAGCCGACGTACCTGAAGGAGTGGTACAAGGAAGGGTTCAACACCACCGAGCGGAACGCCGCACTGGGTGAGAAGCACCCGGGCATGTTCGTCCACAACACCCGGTTCGACCCGCGTGACGGCGACCCCGGGCTGGAGGACCTGAAGCGCAACGTCGACCGGTACGGCTCGCGCGGTGTCAAGCTCTACACCGCCGAGTGGAACTCCGGCTCGCGTGGCTACAAGCTCACCGACCCCGCGGCGTACCGCTTCCTGGAGAAGGCCCAGGAGCTCGGGATCAAGAACATCCACGTCCACAAGGGCCCAACCATCTGGCCACTGGACAAGGACGCGTTCGACGTCTCCGATGTCGACCACGCCGCGACGGACTTCCCCGACCTCAACTTCATCGTCGAGCACGTCGGGCTGCCGCGGATCGAGGACTTCTGCTTCATGGCGACCCAGGAGCCCAACGTGTACGCCGGTCTGTCCGTCGTCATCGGCGGTCTGATGCACGCCCGGCCGCGGTTCTTCGCGAAGGTGATGGGGGAGCTGCTGTTCTGGGTCGGCGAGGACAAGATGACCTTCGGCAGCGACTACGGCATCTGGGAACCGAAGTGGCAGATCGAGGGCTTCGTCGACTGGGACTTCCCCGCGGGTGACGAGTTCACCGACTACCCGCGGCTCGGAGTCGAGGGCAAGAAGAAGATCCTCGGGCTGAACGCGGCCAAGCTGTACGACCTCAAGGTGCCCGACGAGTACCAGCTCAAGGAGGCGACGCCGGCCGCACCTGACGACGCGAAGCTGGTCACGCAGTAATGACGGCAGTGGTGACGGAACGGTCCAGGGTCCTCGCGGCCCTGGACTCGGTCCGGGATCCGGAGCTGGACGAACCGATCACGACGCTGGGGTTCGTGTCCACGTGCGTCGTATCGGCGGCCGGCGATGTCGTCGTGCGGCTGCGCCTGCCGACGTACTTCTGTGCGCCGAACTTCGCCTTCCTGATGGTGGCGGATTCCTACGACGCGGTCGCCGCGCTCCCCGACGTCCGCAACGTCGACGTCGCGCTCGAAGACCACTTCGCGGCGGATCAGATCAACGCCGGGGTGGCGGCCCGGGCCGGGTTCGTCGCCTCCTTCGAGGGTGAGGCGGTCGACGAACTCGACGAGCTCCGCCGGACCTTCGTGTCCAAGGCGATGCTGGCCGGGACCGATCAGGTGTGCCGGCAACTGGTTGCCGCTGGCACCGATCGGGCGGAGCTGGCCGGCCTGACGCTGGGCGACGTACCGCCATCGGCCGAACGGGACCGGCTGCTGCGGCGACGGGCCGAGCTCGGCCTGCGGACGGACGCGGACGCCGCACTGCTGATCGACCCCGGCACCGGTACCGCGATCACCGGCGCCGGGGTTCCGAAGTACCTGGGTATGGCTCGCCTCACCCGGACCGGGATCGAGGCCAACACCGGCATCTGCCGGGGAATGCTGCGGCACCGGTACGCCGAGACCGGTGCGGGCGAGGAGGCATCGGGATGAAGGCCGTTCGACTGCACGGATACCACCAGCAGCCAGTGGTCGAGGACGTACCGGAACCGGTCGTCAAAGGACCGCTGGACGTCATCGTCAAGATCGGTGGCGCGGGCGTCTGCCGCACCGATCTGCACATCATCGAGGGTCAGTGGGACGCGGCGATGCACCCGACGCTCCCGTACACGATCGGTCACGAGAACGCCGGCTGGGTGCACGAGATCGGCTCCGCCGTGACCAACGTCCAGGTCGGGGACACAGTCATCCTGCACCCGACCCCGACGTGTGGGCTCTGCCACGCCTGCCGCGCCGGCGACGACATGCATTGCTCCAACAGCTCGTTCCCCGGTCTCGACAGCGACGGCGGGATGGCGGAGTACCTGCTCACCTCCGCGCGGGCCTGCGTGAAGCTCGACCCGAGCACCCGGCCGGAGGACGTGGCCGCACTCGCCGACGCCGGGATCACGGCGTACCACGCGGTCCGCAAGGCGATTCCGCTGCTGCCGCCCGGTACGACGGCTGTGGTGATCGGCGCCGGTGGCCTCGGGCACATCGGGGTCCAGTGCCTGGCCGCGTTGACGGCGACCCGGATCATCGTGGTCGACCGCAACCCCGAGGCCCTGAAGCTTGCCGAGCAACTCGGCGCGGACCAGACTGTGGTTGCTGACGGCAACCAGGTTGCCACCGTGCTCGAGCTCACCGATGGCGTCGGGGCGAACGTCGTACTCGACTTCGTCGCCGAACAGGGCGCCGAGCAGGACGGCTTCGCGATGACGGCGCCGGGTGGGTCCTACTTCGTCATCGGGTACGGCGGCGAGGTCCAGATCCCGACCCTCGACATCATCTCGACCGAGCGGAACATCATCGGCAACATCGTTGGCACGTTCAACGAACTGAGTGAGCTGATGGCGCTCGCGCAAGCCGGGAAGGTGACGCTGCACACCCGGACCTATCCGCTCGACGCGGCCGTGGACGCGGTCGCCGATCTCGACGCCGGCCGGGTCCGCGGCCGGGCAATCCTCGTTCCGTAAGTTCACGACCCGGGAGGGCTCTGATGGCCAAGGAACTGCGATTCGGTGGAGAGGCGCGGGCTTTGATGCTGGCCGGCGTGGACCAGCTCGCCGAGGCGGTGAAGTCGACGCTGGGACCCAAGGGTCGGAACGTGATCCTGGAGAAGATCACCGGCTCACCGGTGGTCACCAACGACGGCGTCACGATCGCGCGGGAGATCTTCCTCAAGGATCAGTTCGAGAACATGGGTGCCCAGCTGGTCAAGGAAGCCGCGATCAAGACCAACGACATCGTCGGCGACGGCACCACCACGGCGACGGTGATCGCGCACGCGATCGTGCGTGAGGGCATGGAGGCGATCGGGACCGGCGGCAACCCGGTGCTGGTGAAGCGCGGGATCGACCTGGCTGTCGGCCGGCTGGTCGAGCGACTCCGCGAGGTCGCTCACCCGGTCGTCACCGAGCAGGACTTCGCCCGGGTCGCGGCCATCTCGGCCAACGACGACGACACCGTCGGTGCGGTGATCGCGAACGCACTGTTCACCGTCGGGGACGGTGGGATCGTCACGATCGAGGAGTCGTCCACGCACGGCATGGGCGTCGACTTCGTCGAGGGCTTCGAGTTCGACAACGGCTATCTGTCGCCGTACATGGTGACGGACCCGGGCAGCCTGCAGGCCGTCCTCGAAGACCCCTACATCCTGTTGTGCAGCGAGAAGATCACCAAGGTCCAGGAGATCATGCCGCTGCTGGACAAGATCATGCGCGAGCCGCGGCCGCTGGTGATCATCGCGGAGAACCTCGAGGGGACCGCGCTGAGCATGCTGGTGCACAACCACGTGAACGGGCTGTTCCAGTGCGTCGCCGTCAAGGCACCGGGCTTCGGCGACCGGCGGCTGCACAAACTGGAGGACATCGCCGCGATCACCGGCGGCGCGGTCTACAGCCGGCACTCCGGCTTCAGCCTCGAGACGATGACCGTCGCCCAGCTCGGCCGCGCGGACCAGGTCCGGGTCAACGCGGACCGCACCGCCATCGTCGCCGGGCCCGGGCACGAAGAGGACGTCGCGTTCCGGATCGCGCAGCTGCGCGCCGAGCTGGAGCGTGCCACGTTCGGGGTCGACGAGGACGTGCTCACCGAGCGGATCGGTTCGCTGTCCGGCCGGGTCGCGGTCATCCGGGTCGGCGCGCCGACGCCGGCCGAGCTCAAGGAGCTCCAGCACCGGGTCGAAGACGCGTTGTCGGCCACCCGCGCGGCGATGGCCGAGGGCATCGTCGCCGGCGGTGGGATGGCGTTGCTCCATGCCGCGCCGGTTCTCGACGAGCTCGACGTCAAGGGCGACTACGCGACCGGAGTCGAGATCGTCCGGCGCGCGCTCCGCGAACCGGCGTACCTGATCGCGACGAACGCCGGCTACTCCGGCGCCGAGGTTCTCGAGCGAACCACCCAACTCGGGGTCGACGACGGCTTCGACGCGCTCGAAGGCCGCTACGGCAACATGCTCGAGATGGGCATCATCGACCCGCTCCGGGTGGCCCGCTCGGCCCTGCAGAACGGCGCCTCGGTGGCGGGCCTCCTGCTCACCACGAACACCCTGGTCGCCGAGGAACAAACCCCGTGGGGCGGCAGTGCGGCCCTGATGACCGAGTACGGCGCTCTGGACGAAGGCCTGCACCAGCCGTCGCCCGACCCCAGCACCCCTCAGTCCCTAGGCCTAGGCCCCTCGGTCGGCTGATCGACGGACCCACGCTGGAATCGCCAGCCAGAAGGTGACGAACCAGGCCAGAACGGCCGCGACGATCAAGATCGCGGCCGTTCTGGACATCACGACGTCCAGCGCGATCAACACTCCGCCGCAGATCGCGGCCACCAGGAACACCAATCCTGCCCGGGCCAGCCAGTCCGCGATGGTGACCAGCCGGTCGCGAAGACCCTGCCGGTAGATGATGCGGTGCAACGACACCGGGGCGAGGAAGAGGGCGACTGCGAGCGCCGAGGCGACCAGCGTGATTGCGTACACGGTGTGCGTGAACTGGTCGGCGATGTGGAACTGGCTCTGGAAGGCGATGCTCAGCAGGAACGCGAACAAGATCTGAGTACCGGTCTGGGCCAGGCGAAGCTCCTGCAGCAGCTCGTTCCAATGGCGGTCCAGCTGCTCGCCGGAGTCCTCTTCCTCGCGCCGATAGCCGCTTCGCATCAGTGCCTCACTACCGGCTGCGCGCAGCCCGAACGGCGATGACGCCCGTCGCGGCTGCTGCTCCAGCGGCGAGTGCGCCGACCAGACCGCGATGGCGGGATGACCAGAACTGGTAACTGCGGGTCGTCGACCGGTCGTCGAATGCTCCATGCGTGCCGTAGTCGTGGCCGTCTTCCCCGTCGGCCGCCTTCCACAAGTTCGCGGCTCGCGGGTCCTCTGACAGGTCCGTCTGCTGTGACTTGTACCCGGTGCGCGCCAGGTAGCGGTCGAGGACGCCGGCCGCGAACTTGTTGGCGATCACCGTTCCCATGGTCGGTCCGCCGACCCAGTACTCACGGCGGCGGGGGTGATCCGCGGCGTACACGACCGCCTCGCCGGCCAGCTCGGGCTGGTAGATCGGTGGCACCGGCTGCGGGTGCTTGGGCAGTTTGGACAGCACCCAGGAGAACTGCGGTGTGTTCACCGCTGGCATCTGGACCATGGTGACGTGCACGTTCGACTTGTCGTGCAGCAGCTCGGTACGCAGCGAATCGTGGAAACCCTCGATGGCGTGTTTGGCACCGCAGTACGCCGATTGCAGCGGGATACCGCGATAGGCCAGCGCCGACCCGACCTGCACGATCGTGCCGCGGTCGCGTTGCGTCATCCGGTCCAGCGCGGCGCGGGTGCCGTACACGTAGCCGAGATACGTGACCTCGGTGGCACGTTTGAATTCCTTCGGATCGATCTGCAGGAACGGTGCGAACACCGAGGTGAACGCGACATTGGCCCAGACGTCGATCGGCCCCAGTTCCGCCTCGGCGCGTGCCGCGGCCCGCTCGACCTGGTCGTAGTCGGCGACGTCGACCGGGATCGGCAGCGCAGTACCACCAGCGGCCTCCACCTCGCTCGCCGCGCCCTTCAGCCCTGCCTCGCCACGCGCCAGCAACGCCACCTTGGCGCCCCGCCGGGCGAAAGCGATCGCACTCGCCCGCCCGATTCCGGCGCTCGCTCCGGTCACCACCACAACCTGCTGGTCCTTCGGCACCACTGTCCTCCTCGGATCGCGCGCTCGTACGTCGCGATCCCGGTACCCAGACCACCTCCGCCCATGCCGAACGGCCGCGCGAGCGGTCAGTTGACCAGTGGGATCAGGCCGATCGCGAAGACGACGTAGAAGAGGGCGGCGACGCTGAGGCGGGCGGCGGTGAGTTTGCCGGCTCGCATGGTGGCCAGGAGGTAGACGATGGAGGCCATAGTGACCAGCCCGGCCCACAGCAAGGCGCTGTCGAAGTGCCAGCTGGTGAAGAGCAGACCGAGGCCGCTCGGGATGGTGGCCTGGATCATCATGGCGCCGGAGATGTTCGCCAGCGCGAGCTGGGTCTTGCCCTGGCGGACCCAGATGATCGCGTTCATGATCTCGGGCAGTTCGGTCGCGATCGGCGCCAGCAGCAACGCCGTCACCGCCGAGGACAGGCCGATCATCGGCCCGACGGCTTCGAGCTGTTTCACGAACAGCTGCGACGCGACGAAGATCACAGCCAGTGCGGCCAGAGTCTGGGTGAACACCGCCCAGGTTGCCGGTGACTTGGCCTTCGGCTGCAGCTTCAGCGGCGCCAGGTCCTCGCCCTGGTCGCGCTCGCCGGCCTGATTGGTGTCCGGTCCGCCGCGCAGCTCGCGCCAGAAGTAGACCGCGTACGCGGCGAAGAACAGCAGCCCGAGCGCCGGCTTGAACGCGAACGCGACCAGACCGAGCGCGACCTTGATCACGAAGATCGTCAGGAACCAGTGCTGGTCCTTGGTCAGGCGGGCGATCTCTGACTTGCTGCACAACTGCTCGTCAGCCGGCGCCTGGTCGGTCGAGCCCCCACCGGCCATCGCCATCACCATCGCGCGCTGCTTGCGTCGCTGGAGCAGCAGCATGGCGCCGGTGACGCCGTACGCGACCGTTCCGAGGGCGAGCGGGCCACCCATCGCGGCACCCACACCGATGTCCTTGGCGTCCGCGGTCGCACCGGTCGTAACTGCGACCAGCGTCACCACCGACTCCGGGAGCGCGGTCCCGAACGCGGCCAGGATCGTACCGACCGCGGTCTTGCCCACGTTCAGCCGCAGCCCGAGCCATTCCACCGCGTTGATGAACCACTCACACGCCAGATAGATGACCACCGCACACACGATGAGCACCATGAAGTGCCACATATTCGATCGCCCCAGATCTCCAGGCGACGCTGGACCGAGGCGGCTTCAGGACAGACCTCGGCCCGCGACGCAGTACGACGTCTTCGGGCCGAAGGTCTCGCCCACCCGCTGCAGCGCGGGTGCCGCGGCCGGAGACCAGAGGTCTCAGTGTGTCGACGCGCGGGCTTGTGGACTACTCCCCTTCGGTGACACCAAGCGTACCCGCCATTTCGTTAGTTTCGCAAGTAACGAAGTAGGCCGTACTGAGGGTCTCCGTCGGTGCCGCGATGGCCTGGACATCGACATCGGTGGGGATCATCCCAGTCACTCGCCGACGATTTGTTTCCCCGAGAACGAGAGGAGGCCAGGCGGCTGACCGCCTGGCCTCCCTCTACTACGGAGCACTCGCCTCCACAGATCCACGCTGACTAGTGGTGACCCGCCGGATCGTCGGAGGACTTACCCGAGCCACCCTTGTCGTCGCCGCCCCTGTCGTCGCTGCCGCCATGGCCGCCCTTGTCGTCACCGGACTCGGTCGTCCTGCCGGAGGTGGGGTTCCGGAGGCCGCCCTTGTCGTCACCGGGCTCGATCGTCCCCGGCGCGCGGAGGCCGCCCTTGTCGTCGCCCGGCTCGGTCGTCCTGCGGGTGGTGGGGTTCCGCAGGCCGCCCTTGTCGTCACCGGGCTCGATCGTCCCCGGTGTGCGCAGGCCGCCCTTGTCGTCGCCCGGCTCGGTCGTCCCGCCAGAGGAGGGCCTCCGCAGGCCGCCCTTGTCATCACCGGGCTCGACTGTCCCGGGCTTGCGGAGGCCCCCCTTGTCGTCACCCGGCTCGCGGGGGGCGGTGGGTGAGCCGGGTGTGCCGAGCCGCCGGTCGCCGTGGTCGTCAGGTGAGGGACTGACGAAGGCGGCCTGCGGCGCGACGTTCTCGGGCGTCGACGTCCACAACGGCGCGGGTGAGTTGGCGGGGCGCCCGGGGTCGACGGCCGACCAGACTGCCGTGCCGCCGGCCACGATGCCGGTCGCGGCGGCCAGGGCGATCACGCCGGTTCCGGCCCAGGCGAAGTACCGGCGCGGCTTGCGACCGGCCGACTCGCCGTCGGTGGGCTCGCTCTGCAACACGATCGGCCGGCGGTGCGGGTCTGTGCTCTGCTCATCAGGATTCATGGTTCGATGCTGACCCGGCGGCACGACCATCGGCCATCGGACCATCGTCGTAGTACTCGAGGCCGCCGTCCGCGGCTCTCCTGCTGGATATGTGGGTGTGCGCCCGCGAACTGTGTGGCTGTGCTGTGGTGGTCGTGTCGGCCCTGGGGTGCGTGCCATTTGCAGTAGGTGGATGTGCAGATCGACAGGAGGTGTCGGTCCAGGGGTGGCCGTCGGGCGGGATGTTCAAGCGTGAGACCGGCAGGCCGGGGCCGACACCTCCTGTCGGTCTGACCCACCGGCCTCCACATGCGCCAGACCAGCCTCGATCTGCACCACACCCCGTCTGCGCCGGACCGGCCGGACGCTAGGGCGACCATCCGCGCCTTGGGCGTGGATCAGGCTTTGACACCCAGGGCGCTGAGCAGCATCGGGAGTGATGCGTGCAGTTCGCGTTGCCAGTACGCCCAGGCGTGGGTACCCGGTCCGTAGAAGTTCGTTGTCAGGTGCTTCGCGCCGACGCGGTTGAGTTCGGCGGCGAGTGCGTGGTTCTGGCGGTTGAAGTCGGCCTCGAGGGCGTCGGTCTTGCCAGGCGGGTCGAATGGTCCCGCGGTGCCGTCGCCGCACGACAGGTACACCGGCAGGGACTTGAGCCGCTGTGCCAGGTAGTACGGGTCGTGCGCCTGCCAGACGCCGCGCTGCGCGACCGGGTCGCCCCAGACCCGGAGTGGGTCGTTGCCCTGGCCCGCGAAGAAGCCCATGATTCGGTTCACCGACTCGTCGTTCAGCAATGGATGCGCGGATCCGGAGTACGACGCGACCGCACGGAACATGCCCGGATGCCGGGCGGCGTACATGAGTGAGCCCTGGCCGCCCATCGACAGGCCGGCGACGACACGGTTGGAGCCGGCACCCCAATCCCGCTCCAGCAGGTGCCTCAGCTCGACGGTGTGGAAGGTCTCCCACGCTGGGTCGCCGCCCGCGCCGTAGTTCCACCAGTCGCTGTACCAACCGTTCCAGCCTGCCTCCGGCATGACCACCAGAACCTTGCGGAGGCTGTCGATCGTCGCGATGTCGGTACCCGACCAAGACGTGTAATCCCCGCAACAACCGTGCAGCAGCCAGAAGGTCGGCCAGTGCTGACGGCGATCCGCGGGGTTCCAGCCGTCCGGTGTGAGCAGCCGAACCTTGACGGTGCGGCCGCCCAGCGCCTGGGACCGCACCGACAGGTCGATGAGGCGATCCGCGACCGGCGTGACCGCGACCACTTCGGCGCCGCGCGGCGCCGGCTGCGCGGTCTCGACGGCGGGCGCGGGCGCCGGCGTGGCAGTGGTTGCGACCGCGGGAGCGAGCGGCCAGAGGGCGAGCAAGGCCAGCAGGAGCGTGATGAGCGACGCTCGCTTGCCGATCGCCGAACGTGGGCGTGATTCGGTCTTCATGCGGTCACCTCTGAGGTTGGGGGCGGGGAGGCGGCCCCAGGAAGTTAAGCCATGCGTGCTGCTTGTTCAAGGGCTCAGACCGGTCCACACCGCAACTTCCATTACCGCATCTATATAGGCCTGGCTATACTTATGGCGTGGCCGAACACAGCACCGAGCTCGGCGAGGCACTCTTCGCACTGGCCGGCGTCGCGATCCGGCGGCGGGACCGCACCCTTGGTCTGACCGCCGCCTCGACGCTGGTCACCCTGGAGCGCACCGGCCCGCGACGGCTGACGGACCTGGCCCTCAACGAAGAAGTCACGCAGCCGTCGATGACCGCTCTGGTGACTCAGCTGGAAGAGCTCGGTTTCGCCGTCCGCGGCCGCCATCCCGCCGATGCCCGAGTTGTGCTGGTCACCATCACGCGGGCCGGGCGGCAACACCTTCGGGTGATGCGCCGGGTCGGCGCGGCGGCGCTCACGGGGTTGATCGACAAGCTCGACGAACAGAACGCCGAAGCTCTCGATGCGGCGCTGCCGGCGCTGCTCCGCCTCACCGAACTCGCCGCCGAAAGTCAGGACAGCCGCACCGGCTGACCGTTGCCAATGAGGTGATCACATGACCCAAGAACCCGCCGTTGAGCGCCGGGCCGACCCCACGTTCCCCACGATCGTCGCCGGCGTAGATGGTTCGCCGACCAGTTGGGACGCGTTCTCCTGGGCGGCCGGGGAAGCCGCCCGTTCCAAGGCCAGACTCATCGTCGTCTACGTCATGCCCTTCACCGAACCCGCAGCCGCTCTTGGCGTGCCCTACGACTACGTCGGCGTGGAGAACAGCAGGCAAGAGATGGCCGCCGAGATCGAAGCCGAAGCACGCGCGCCGTGCCGACGACCTCGGCATCTCGATCACGTTCGTCAGCGAGTACGGCGACGCCACCGAGAGCCTCTCCGACTTCGCGCGGACCGTCAACGCGAATCTCGTCGTGGTCGGCCGGTCCGCGAAGAAGTGGCACCAGGTCGCCGGGTCCCTCAGTCACAGACTCACCTGCCGGAAGGACGCACCAGTCGTCGTGGTCGTGCCTTGAGCGCGCCGGTGGTGTCGCGCTCAGCGATCCAGGGTGATCACCCGCGGTACAAGTGGGTGGCTCTGTCCAACACGACGCTCGGCACGCTGATGGCGACCATCAACGCGTCGATCGTGATCATCTCGCTGCCGGACATCTTCCGCGGCATCAAGCTCGACCCACTGCGTCCGGGCAACGTCAGCTACCTGCTGTGGACGCTGATGGGCTTCCTGGTCGTCACCGCGGTTCTCGTCGTGACGCTGGGCCGGCTCGGCGACATCTACGGCCGGGTGAAGATCTACAACCTGGGCTTCGTGGTGTTCACGGCCGGGTCGCTCGCGCTGGTGCTCGATCCGCTGACCCAGGGCGGCGGAGCGTTGTGGCTCATCCTCTGGCGAATCGTGCAAGGTGTCGGCGCTGCGATGCTTTTCGCCAACTCGGCGGCGATCCTGACCGACGCGTTCCCGGTGGATCGCCGTGGCTTTGCCCTGGGCATCAACCAGGTTGCGGCCATCGGCGGCTCGTTCATCGGGCTCATCGTCGGCGGACTGCTGGCTCCCGTCGACTGGCGCCTGGTCTTCTTCGTCTCCGTCCCGTTCGGGCTGCTCGGCACGGTGTGGTCCTATCGCAGCTTGCGGGAGACGAGCGCCCGTACGGCGGCCCGCGATCGACTGGTGGGGCAACGGGATGTTCGCGGTCGGCCTCACGGCGATCCTGGTCGCGATCACCTACGGAATCCAGCCGTACGGCGGGCATGACATGGGCTGGACCAGTCCGTGGGTGCTGGGCGGGCTTGTCGGCGGCGCCGTCCTGCTGGCCGTGTTCTGCCTGGTCGAGTTGTCCGTGACTGATCCGATGTTCGACCTGTCGCTGTTCCGGATCAGGGCGTTCTCCGCAGGGAACCTGGCCGGCCTGCTGTCCTCGATCAGCCGCGGCGGACTGCAGTTCATGCTGATCATCTGGTTGCAGGGCATCTGGCTGCCCCTGCACGGATACAGCTTCTCGAGCACCCCGCTGTGGGCGGGAATCTACCTGCTTCCGCTGACCGTGTCGTTCCTCATCGCGGGGCCGCTGTCGGGCTACTTCTCCGACCGGTTCGGCGCGCGAGCCTTCGCGACCGGCGGGCTGGTGCTGGTTGCGCTGAGCTTCGTCGGCCTGATGCTGCTGCCGACCGACTTCAACTACTGGGCCTTCGCTGGTCTGCTGGTGCTCAACGGCATCGGCTCGGGACTGTTCTCGGCGCCGAACACGAGCGCGATCATGAGCAGTGTCCCGGCCAACCGGCGGGGCGCCGCGTCAGGAATGCGCGGCACCTTCTTGAACTCGGGTACGTCGCTGTCGATCGGGATCTTCTTCAGCCTGATGATCGTCGGGTTGGCGCAGGCTCTGCCTCGGGCGCTGACGGACGGCCTGGAGGCTCACGGCGTGTCGCAGGCCGTCGCGTCGAGCATCGCCAGCCAACCGCCCGTCGGCAGTCTGTTCGCCGCGTTCCTCGGCTACAACCCACTCGGGACGACGCTCGGCGCACTGCCCGCGTCAGCCACCAAGGGCGCCGATCTGGACACGCTGACCAGCAAGGAGTTCTTCCCGCAGCTCATCTCAGGTCCCTTCCACCATGGCTTGGTCATCGTGCTGACGCTCGCGATTCTGATGTCGCTGGTCGCGGCCGCCGCATCGCTGTTCCGCGGCCCGCGCTACGTCCACGTGGAACCGGACGCGGGCGCCACTCCCGCAGACCGCGGCGAGACAGCGCCCTGATCCGGCTCCTGCTTGGGTCGGTCAGTTGCTGACCGGCTCGAGCAGGAAGACCGGAAGGATCCGGTCCGTCTTGGTCTGGTACTCCGCGTAGTCCGGCCACGCCTCGACCGAGCGTGCCCACCACACCTCGCGCTCCTCGCCGTCGAGCTCGCGGGCCACGAAGTCGCTGGTGACCTCGCCGTCCTGCAACTGGAGCTTCGGCTCAGCCTTCAGGTTGTAGTACCAGACGGGGTGCTTCGGCGCGCCACCGAGCGAGGCGACGACGGCGTACTGGCCATCGTGTTCGACCCGCATCAACGGCACCTTGCGGATCTTGCCGGTCTTGGCGCCTCGCATGGTCAAGAGCACGACGCCCTTGCCCTGGACGATGACGGTGGTCGTTCCGGCCTGTTCGATCTTCTCCACCATGTCCGCGACGTAGGACATCGGGCTGGGGACGTACTCAGTTTCGGTTGACATGTCCACCAGCATACTGGTGATACGTCACCAATGTCACCGTGCGCGTCACCTCGGCAACCCGCGAGAGCGAGGCGGCCGTGGCTCAGGGGGACCGGCGGGTCGCGTCCAGGAACGCCAGTACCGCCAGGACGCGGCGGTTCGTCTCGCTCTCCTCGATCAGGCCGAGCTTCTGGAAGATCGAGCCGATGTGCTTCCCGACCGCACGCTCGCTCAGGTACAGGGTGTCGGCGATGGTGGCGTTGCTGCGACCCGTCGCCATCTGCTGAAGCACCGAGAGTTCACGATCGGTCAGACCCAGGAGCGGGGATCCGGCGTCGGTCAGCTTGCGGGCGATCAACTCCTCGATCGACCTGGGGATCCAGGGCCGAACCGCCGCGGGCGACCTCATGGAGTGCCCGGACCAACTCATCGACCTGGGCGACACGTTCCTTGAGCAGGTACCCGAGACCGGCGACACCGTCGCCCAGCAGCGCGAAGGCGTACTCGTCGTCGACGTACTGCGAGAGCACGACCACGCCGATCTCCGGATAGGTCGCCCGGATGCGCTTGGCGGCGTCGATGCCCTCGATGGTGTTTGTCGGCGGCATCTTGATATCGGTCAGCACCGCGTCGGGACGCTGCGCGGCGACCTCCTGCATCAGCGAGTCCAGATCGACGGCCACACCGACCAGCTCGATGTCGTCCGCGCCACCGAGCAGAGCGGACACACCCTCTCGCACGAGGTAGTTGTCGTCCGCGAAGACGACGCGCAAGGTCACTCTCCTGACTGTAAACCCGCCAGGAGCGGCACATCGGCAACCGGAATGCAGACGTGCAACGCGACGGCCGGACCGGTGGAATCGATGGCCGCTCGACCGCCGCAGGCCAGTACGCGATCGACCACCTCCTGGCCCTGGTCAGCGAGCCGGCCCCTGCCGTCGGTGGCCGCGATGGTCAGACGTCAGGTTGGCGTTCTCGAGCCCCAGCTCGACAAGCGCCGAGCCACCCAACTCGCGAACGGTCTCCACCACGCAGAAGTAGGCAGCCGCCTCCACGTGAGAGGCGAACCGTGCTCGCTCGGCGGACGGGCGAGACGGTCACCGTCACCCGGCCGTCGGCGTGTACGGCGTACAGGCGCAGGGCCGTGGCGAGTCCCTGGCGGGTCAGCGTCGGAGGATAGACACCGCGGGCCACACCTCGTAGCGCCGCCAATGCTTCGTTCGTCGTGTCCGTCGCAGCGTCGAGCGAGCGGCCGGCCGCCAGCGGGTCGGCGTCCGCCTGCGCCAGCTGCGTGCGAATCCGGGCAAGATGCGGCAGCACCTGAAGGCCGACCGCTCGAGTCAGCCACTGACGCTGGGACTCCTGAGCGGCCAGCAATCGCCGTCGAGATGCGTCGAGTTCTTCGGCCTGCAGGCTGGTCTGATCGACGCGAGCCTGCAGCTGAGCCGCGAGCTGAGCGTTGCGCAGGGCGAGGGCCGCTTGGGTGGCGAGGTCGGTCAGCAGCGTTCGATCTGCCTTCGACAGTTGCCGACCGGTCGGCATGCTCACCGTGATCACGCCGAGCTCCTGGGCGTTCCGCCGTACCGGCTCGGAGTGTGCGATGTGCCTGGAGTCGTCTGGCCCTGGCCAGTGCGCGACGATGTCGTCGGCTCCGGCCACCGCCAGCCGTACGGCGGCATGTTCGGCGCCGACGCCGCGGCCTGCCGCCTCGGCCACACCCGGCATGATCTGATCGAGTGACACCGCCCGGGACAGATGGCGGCAGAGATCGGCCAACGCCTGGTACGGCGCTGCGCGGCGCCCGTAGACCGCGCGGTCGCCGAGCCGTTGCACCGCACCCCGGAGCGGCTGGAACGCCAGCGCCACCAGGGCTGTCGCGATCACCGAGGGAAGGTACCGGTCGGAGACCCGGCCTCCGACCACCGTGCCGAGCAAGACGACGGCCGAGACGTACCCGATGGTCACGAAGATCAGCGTCGCGGCGGCGACGACCGCACGGTTGATGACGAGATCGATGTCGTAGAGCCGGTACCTCAGGATCGCCAGTCCCGCGGCCACCGGCACGCTGGCATAGGCGACGAAGAGCGGTACGACGCTCCATACCTGCGAGGTGGCGGGACCAAGGCTGATCAGCAGCGCGAACACGAAGCCGGCCACCAGGGCGAAGGCGGCAGTAGTGAGCCAGCGAAGCTGCTGCCGTTGCACACCACGGGCGCGGCGCAATCGCAGGACCAGCGCGACCACGCTGAGGATCAGGAGCAGTACGCCGGCGATCGCAGCCACCCCGCCGATCGCGGTCACGAGCGGGTTCAGCTCGACGGACGAGCTGATCGTGTCGACCGGGACCAACAGGATCGTGCTGAGGATCGCCACGACCTGCGGGACAGGGAGGGCCCACAACACGACTCGCCACCCCTTGGAGGGCAGCGATCCGTCGGGGAACAGCAGGAACGCGGCTGCCAAGATCGACAGCGCCCAGCTGGCACCCAGTGCTGAAGCCACCATGGTGGCGTACTGACCCGCAAGCCGGTGGCCGAGCTCGCCGTCCTCCAGAACCCGGAAGGCGTACGCCTGACAGACGAGCCCGATGCCGGTGCCCAGCTGGCCCACAAGGAACAGCCAGCCGATCGGGTTGCGTGGCAGCCGGGTGGCGACCAGCGCGCCGATGAGCGCGCCCATCACGCTGCCGATCGTGATGATGGGGAAGGGGTTGAGTCCGGCCTCCGCGTGGATCAGGCCGGCTGACCCGGACAGGACCAGGACGCCGTGAGCGAGCGCGAGGACCGCTGTCGCGGCGAACATCGACCACGCGAGACGGCGGGTGGTTCTCGGGCGCATCACGGTGTTCGATCCAGCGCTGCCAGCGGAACCTCGGCGCACACCGTCGTACCGGCGTACGGGGTCGAAGCTGATCGTGAGAGCTCCACCGACCGCCGCCATGCGTTCAGCCATGTGCGTCAGTCCGCCATCGCTCGCCTGGTCAGTTGGAAAGCCGATCCCGTTGTCGCGGATGGAGGCCGTGATGGCGCGGTCGTCGCCGTACAGCTCGATCACCACACCTCGGGCGGCGGCGTGCTTGGCCGCGTTCTGCAGGGCCTCCAGGCAGCAGTAGTACAGCGCGTGCTCGACCTCGACCGGATAGCGTCCCAAACCGGTGCTCATGAGCTCGACCGGAACGGGACTGGTCTGCACCGCCGCGCGGAGAGCCGCCGCCAGTCCGGTCTCCGCGAGCAACCGCGGTCGCCCGCCGATGACGTCGAGCAAGTCGGCCACCGCCTGCTCGACCGACACATCCAGGTGGTGGAGCCGCTCGTGGGCCTGGTCCGGATGCCGGGCCAGGAGCGTTCGCGCCACTCGAAGGTTCACCGCCAGGGCCACCAGTTGCTGCTGCGCGCCGTCGTGAAGGTCCCGCTCGAGCCGCCGACGTTCGCCGTCCTCCGACGCGGCCACCCGGCGCCTGGATTCGCGCAGCAGATCGGCTCGGGCCGAGACGTCGCGCAGCCGGTCCCGCAGGTCGGCGGTCAGCCCGAGGTTGCGGATGACCAGACCGGCTTGTGCCGCCAGCGTGTCGAGCAGCTCGAGGTCGACCGGCGCGAGCGGCTCATTGTCACGTTCCTCGACGACCAGGACGCCGAGCAGCTCACCGCTGTGCCGGACGGCGCGGATGTGCCGACCCGGTACCAAGGTCGACAAGCCGGTGAGATCCGGTGGGACGGCCGGCTCGCCTCCGTCAGCAGGATGCGCGGCGGCGAGCGTGATCCGGCCACCTGCCAGCAGCCAGATCTGCACGGTGGAGGCGCCCACCGCCTCGGCCAGAACCTGCGCCATCCGCCCCGGAGTCTGCTGCGCCGACGCCTGCAGCCCGCTGTCCGCGGCGAAATGGGCGAGTACGTCGTACGGCAGCGAGGGTGAACGATGCGTCACGGTGTTCGCCCAGTTGCGGAGCGTCCGTCGTACGGGCTCGAACCCCACACCGACGATGACCGTGGCCAGCACGGACAGCAGGGTGCTGGGCGAGTGTGAGCGCCCGACGAGTTGCCCCGCTAGGACCACCACGACCAGGTAGACCGCGCCAACGAAGACCACCAGACCCGCCAGCACGAGCAGGTCCCCCCACAAATGCCGTCGGGAGGTCGGCCGCCAACCAGGCGGCCACCAACCGCTCACCTTCATCAGTCTGCGCGTGGTGCCGTGATGAGGGAAGGGCAGCCGGGGTGCTAGCTACACCCCTAGACAGCGGTAACGATGCCGACGCTCTCCGCAGCTGTGCAGTCAGCCCTCTGGGACGCTGTCCCGCCGGCCGGTGTGCTGGGAGGAGCCACACCATCTAGGAGTACCGATGTCGACCACTGACCCGGCGCCAACCGCGCTCCAACGCTTCAAGCCTGCTCCAGCGACACCCGCTGGCTGTCTTCTTCGCCCTCACCTACGCAGTGGCTTGGTTGCTGTGGGCACCACTCGTCATCTTCCGGGACAGCATGCCCGGTGGGGTGGGCTTCATCCTTGCCCTGCTGGGAGCCCTGGCGCCTTCGACCGTGGCTGTCGTGCTCGTCGCCAAGCTGCACGGCAAGCCCGGGGTACGGAGGTTGTTCGGCCGGCTGCTGATCGGCCGCGTCGGTGTTCGCTGGTACGTGGCCCTGCTGTTAGTGCCGGTGCTCGGCCTGATCGCGCTTGGTCTCAGCGTCCTGCTGGGCGGCAGTACGGAGGGGATCAACACCACCGTCATCGCGGTGCTGATCGGCCTCGTCTTCTCGATCTTCCCGGGCAGTGCGATGGGGGAGGAGCTCGGATGGCGCGGCTTCGTCCTGCCTGGCCTGCAGGCCAAGCACAGTGCCCTCAGCGCGAGCCTGCTGATCGGCGTGGTCTGGGGACTCTGGCATCTCCCGCTGTGGCTGACCGGTCGCGAGTCTCATGCCATCAGCCTCTTCCCCGTCTTCGTCGTCTCAGTCATCGCGTTGTCTGTCCTGTGCCACCTGGATGTACAACGGCACCGGCGGAAGCCTGCTGCTCATCGTCCTGCTCCACGCCACCGCCAACCTGCCGCTGACGTTCCTGATCACCCCACTCGGCCAGGACATGACGCAGATCTTCCTGATCTTCGTCGCTCTCCTGGTCGTCGCAGCCACAGTCGTAGTCGTCGCGACCGGTCCCGCGCAATCTGTCCCGCACGCGCCAGAAGCAGGTTGCGATGCCGTGAGTACCCAGCTGGCCCCACCCGCCCGCCGACTGATCCTGGTCGGCACGCCCCTGACCTTCGCGGCAGTGTCGGTCTTCCACCCACAGGATCACCCCGCCGAGCTGGGCGGCGCGGTGTCCCGGTGGATGACCGTGCACGTTCTGCAGCTCGTGCTCAGCATCCTGCTGGCCGCGTGTATCTGGCTCCTGCTCGACGGCATTCAGAGCCGGACAGCGACAGTGGTCCGGGCCGCGGTCCCGGTCTGGCTCGCGTTCTTCTCCGCCTTCGACGGCGTGGCCGGACTGGCAACGGGCTGGATGGCGCACACCGCACAGGGGCAGAGCGGTGACGAGCACGCGGCCACAGTCCACGCGATCAAGGACCTCTTCGAGGACAACTGGCTCACCGGAAACCTGTCCGTCGCCGGATCCGTGGCCGCCCTCAGTTGGCTGGTCATTGCCCTGGGCACCGCCCTATCCCTCCGCCAAGCCGGCGCCGACCGCATCACCGTCGGCCTGATGGCCGCATCACTGCTGTTCGCCATCCACCCACCGCCAACAGGAACCCTCGGCCTCCTCTCCTTCGCCGCTGCCACCTACCGCTGGAAAGGACGAGTGACCAGCGACGTGATGTGACGCCCATTCGCGATCAACGCGCGACCAGTGATTCGGCACGTGGGGTCCACAGGTGCGACCGAGGGCGCGGGCGCTGAGCATCGGTTACATGACCACCTCAACTGTCCGCATCGAACACACGCCCGTGACCCCGGAGACGAGGCGCGGACGACTGAGCCGGGCCGCCGGGTTCCGGGCGATCGCCGCGAGTATGACGGTCCTGACCGCCTTCTCCACCGCGCCGAGCTCGCTGTACGGCATCTACCGACGACAGGACCATCTGTCGTCGATCACCGTCACCGCCGTGTACGCCGTCTTCGCCGCCGGGATCGTGGCAAGCCTGCTCCTCGTGGGCCACATTTCGGACTGGTACGGGCGACGAACCGTGCTTATGCCCGCCTTGCTGACGGGTCTGGTGGCTGCACTGGTCTTCGCCACGTCCACCTCGCTTCCTGCGCTGTTCGTCGGGCGAGTGCTCACAGGTTTGGCCCTGGGGGCGGCCACCGCCACTGCCACCGCCTACCTGACCGACCTCGACTCGGGCGCGAACGGTGTTCCGACGCGTCGGTCGCAGATCGTGTCGACGGTCGCGAACGTTGGTGGCCTGGCGGTCGGACCCCTCGCTGCCGGGCTGCTCGCCACCTACGTTCCCAGCTTGCCCCGGCTGATCTACCTCATCTTCGCGGCGCTGTTGGCGCTCGCACTGGTCGCCACGTGGCGGTCTCCTGAGGTCAGGCCGCTGCGCACACCCCGGCCCCGCTACCGCCCGCAACGGCTGGCCATTCCCGCGGCTGCGCGGGCCCGGTTCAGTGCGGCGCTCACCGGCGACTTCCTGGTGTTCACCGTCTACGGCTTGTTCGCCGGGCTGGCCTCCGCGTTCCTGTCCGGGCCGCTGCATCGCTCGTCGCCCGTACTGGCCGGCCTGGTCGTCTTCATCACCTTCGGCACTGGCGCGCTCACTCAGGTCACGACCGCGACCTGGTCTTTGCGCCGCCTTCTCACCCTCGGCATTCCTGTGCTGATTGTCGGGCTGGCCGTGGTCGTGACCGCCGCGTGGGTGCACCCGCCAAGCCTCGCCTTCTTCCTGACCGGCGGGGCCCTGGTGGGCGTCGGGAGCGGCAGCATCTTCCGAAGCGCCCTGACAGTGGTCATCTCGACCGCACCGGCCGACGATCGCGCAGGTGCCTTGGCCCTCTTCTTCGTCGTCGGCTACCTCGGCCTCTCGCTTCCTGTCGTCGGCGCCGGGATCGCGCTGCAGTACGTGACCTTCAAGGTCATCCTCCTCACTTTCGCCGTCGTCGTAACCGCCGGCATCCTCCTCGCCTCGCCACAACTGCTGCGCCTCTCCACCAAGAACTGAACGGACCGACAACCTCACGTACGAGGCCATGGTCACTTCGCCTCGCCGCGGACCGCGACGTTGGCTTAACCTCCAGATGAGCTAAAGCGCTTCGACGGGACGCAACCCGTTGCGGTGGTGGGCCGTTGGCGCGGTTAGAGCCGCTCGGTGAGTTTTTCGTTCAGCCAGTCGAAGATCGCCAGCTCGGTGAGTAGTCGCCCGGTGGGTTGGCAGTGCAACGACGCACCGTCCTCGGAGCTGAAGGGGAGCAGGGTCGCGCGGTCACCGAGCATGTCGGCCAGTCGCGAGGACTGGGCCGGCCAGAACTGCTCCGACTCCGGGTCGGTGATCAGGAGCGGCGTCGTCACGTCCTTGACGGTCTGCTGGTCGAGGGCGTAGCCGGCGACGGTCGTGTACAGGTCGAACCAGTCCGTATGAGGGTACGGCCGGCTGCGGACCGCCAGGGTTCGGCTCAGGCTTGGCAGTCGGGTCGCGAAGTTCATGTTCTTGTTGAACTTCTCCCGGTCGCCGTTGGTGAGCATGGCTCGCATCCGCTTGCCGAGTGGGTCGGTCCATGAGGTCGACACGTCGAGCACGCCGGGATCGACGACGGCCGCCCGCAGCCGGTGCTCGTAGGCGACGGCGCGGGTCAGCCAGTAACCTGCCTGGCTGATCCCGTAGCCGGTGAGCCGGTCGGCGTCGACGTCGGCGCGCCCCACAAGCGTGTCGACGACGGGCGTGAGAACCGCCTCCCAGTCGGGGCGGAAGGTGGTGCCGCGTTCGAACAGCATCGACTGCTGACCGGGGCCGTCGTACACGAAGGCGTTCCAGCCGCGGAGCAGAGCCCCGGCGATCGCGGACGTCCACAGATCGGCCAGCGAGCCGTCACTGCCGTTCGTGATCACCAACGTGGGCCGCGCCGCACCGCTGGCGTCGGGTCGCAGCAGGTAGCCGGGAAGGGTCGTCTCCTCGTACGGGACGGCGAGGGCGACATGTGCGCCGTCTGAGCAGTCGATGAAGGCATCCCAGCATCGGCGGTGGCTGCGGAAGGCCGTGATCAGTTCGTCGCTGTCGGGGGAGGCGGCAAGGCCGTCGACTGCGGCCGCCCAGTACGTCGAAGCGCGTAAGAAGTGTGATGACGCGCTGGTCAGTCGTCCCCGGTCGCGGCAGTCGATCCCGCGTGCTTCCACCCGGGTCGCGGTCACCGACCACTGCTTCGCCCAGTCGGCGTGCTTCTGGATGCGTCCGACGGTGGCGAGCACCTCGCCGACCTCGGTTCCGCCGCGGACGGCGCGGCCGAGCAGCCCGCGGGTTGCGAAGTCGAGGTCACGGTCGGCGAAGAAGCCGGTCGTGAGGGCGTTGTTGGCATGTGTTGTGAACAGTCTCATCATGATCGCTTCCTGTTTGACGGCGGTCCCGCCGTCGATCGGTTGCTCTCTCCGGCGTCTTCACCACCTTCAGGGCGGGCGTCTGCGACACCATGGACCTCGCGGCCCCCCGAGGACGACCAGGGCGGTCAACAATCTGAAGATGATCCTGCTGCGGTTCATTCTGGTCTGGCACCTGCGAGGTTACCGGCGGACTGCGTTCGGTGCCGAGCCTTCGGCAGGTGACTCGACGCTGAGTCAAACAAGGGCCGAATGCCTGGCGGCCGGCTCAAACCGCGGCCCTCGCGTCCCTCCTATGGCAAGCCGCTCGGCGCGCTGCGGCGGGCGACTGCTTGGAGGCGCTGCTCGAGTAGGCGCCTTGGGCACTCGGGCCGGATCAGCCACGGGTGAATGGGGGAACTGCCTGTTGCCGGTATCAAGTTGGCAGGTTGTGACTCCGTACCAGTGAGCCCGCACCTTGGGTGGAACCGTTCCGCCCCACGGTTGCGGGCGCGAAGTAGGTACTGAGATGGACTGTTCGGGGGCGGCCAGGGGAGGCCGGTGGTGCGTCGGCGCCCTGGCGGGTGCGCTCGTGCTTCTCTTCGCGGTGACTGTGGCCGGGCCTGCCCGCGCGACGAGTGACGCCACGGTGACGCTCTGGCTGGATCGATCCGCCGGCCCGCCGGGCACCAGGGTCATCGCCACTGCCTGGGGGTACGACGAATGTCATGCGTCCGCCACGACGAGTTCCTCGCCTGCTCACCGAGGGGTCGCTAGCGCGGAGGCCGGAGGCGGAGTGGTCAAGATCTTCTGGGAGGGCTTGGAAGAGGCAGTCGGCTCGGCTGTGGTTCCGGAGAACGGGGTGGTCGAGGTGCCGTTCTCTGTTCCCGCAGAGGCAACGGCGCAGAAGTACTCGATCACGTCCCTCTGCATGACCAATCCGAAGCTGACGGACGACGACTTGTTCGTGGTGACCCGCCCGAAGGCGTCGGTCGTGGTCCCCCCGACGGTTCCACCCGAGACGGTCCGGCCGCCGACGGTCGTTCCGCCGGAGACAGTTCCGCCGGTGACAGGGACGCCGGAGACAGCGACGCCGCAATTGATCCGCGTTCCCAGGGTGGTCGGACTGAAGCTCGCCGACGCCGACGCCAAGGTGTCCGCCCTCAGGCTGGCCCTGCGGGTGACCTCCGGAGACGGAGATGTCGTCGCGAGCCAGTCCCCATCGGCCGGTTCGATGGTCGGCGTCGGCCACGCCATACGCATCACCATCAAGCGGGCGGTCGTCGTACCTCAGCTGGTCCCGGTTCCCAACCTGGTCGGCGAGCAGGCAGCCGCGGCTCGCTCGGCCTTGTCAACCGTCGGGCTGCACCTCGGCGGTACGGCGGAAGCCGACCGCGACATCGTCAGCCAGCAACCGGCCCCGGGGACGCTCGTCGCCGCCGGGACCACGATCACCGTGACGTTCGCCAAGCCGTTCCCGTGGTCGAGGGCAGCTCTGCTGTCGCTCGTCGTACTGGCGTGTGGCGCTGTCACGTACCGCGTCGTGCGGCAGCGCCTGGACCAGCGATGGGTTCGCACCAAACTCCGGGTTGTTGTGCCGGCGGCTCCCGCGGTCGATCCACGGATCACGGAGTCCGATCCGGCGCCACCAATGCCGGTCGTGCGCATCGAGCCGCACGCTGACGCGGGCATCCACACTTTCAAGGGGGACTGACTGATGACCAGTACGACGCTCGTCGACGAGCCAGCTGTGCACACGCCGCTGACCGCCAACGCGCTCCTTTTCGGAGCCGGGACACAGACGGCCGAAGCGCTCGGAAACGCGATCAGCGAGCAGCACGCCACTCGTACCGCCCTGCGATCGATCCGCCGGCTGTCCGGGTCGGCGGCCGGCCTGGTGGACCGCGAGGTCGCCACCGTGGCCGACGATCTGCTGGACGTCGATCTCGGCGACGTCCTGATCGACGCCTGGCAGAAGCACTCGAAGCTGACCGAGGCCGCCCGCCGAACTCTCGCCATCAGCGGCAGCGAGGAGATCGTCAGCCTGGCGTCGCACAGCATCGAGTCGACGTACTCGCCGCATGTCGACCTGGTGGTGAACGGCGCCTTGGTCCACTGCTTCAAGTTCGTGCTCGGAATCGTCGTCGAGGTGGCCGCGCTCGATGCGGTCGTCCGGGCCGGCACGCTGGCGATGCTGCGCAGTGGCGAGTGCGTGATGACGGCGAAGCTGAGCCTCGACGGCGTACAACTCGCGAACGCCCGTCGTACCGTCGATCTCGAACTCGTCGTCCGCCTGCACCCGCCCCGCCCGTTGATCAGAAGTTCCGTTGCCGCCTAACGGACGGTCGGATCACGAGGTGTAGGCATTGTCGTCGGTCTTGGCCACGTATCCAGGTGAGTGCATCCCGACCGGGCGGCTGTCCCACCACCTGTTCATGGGCCGCCTCTTTGCCGAGAATGGGGGCAGATCAAGGTGATTCGCGAAGTCGTGAACACCGTTGCGGCCTTGATCCCCGCGACCTGGAGGCGGCACAGTGTCGATACCCGCCCGTGCAGGAGGACGCGCGACACAACTCAGAGGCCGGGGCCGGGAATGCGATGCACTTGGCCGGTTGATCGGAGCTGTTCGCGCGGGCGAGAGCCGGGCCCTCGTCCTGCATGGCGAACCAGGTGTGGGGAAGTCGGCGCTGCTGGACTATTTGCTGGAGCAAGCGTCCGGGTGCACCGTGTCGCGCGCCGTGGGGGTCCAATCGGAGATGGAGCTTGCCTTCGCCGGCCTGCATCAACTCGTCGCACCGATGCTGGATCGCCTCGACCGACTTCCGATTCCGCAGCGCGACGCGCTGCGAACAGCCTTCGGCCTCAGCCGCGGCCCGGCGCCGGATCGCTTCCTGGTGGGTCTTGCCGTCCTGAGCCTGTTTTCCGAGGTGGCCGAGGAGCGGCCGCTGATGTGCGTGGTGGATGACGAACAGTGGCTCGATCGCGCCTCGGTACAGGTTCTCGCCTTCGTCGCGCGCCGGCTGGACGCCGAGGCGGTCGGCCTGGTCTTCGCGGCGCGCGTTCCCAGCGAGGACCTCGCGGGATTGCCCGGGCTCGTCGTCGAAGGTCTGGGCGAGGAAGATGCACGCGAGCTACTGGAATCGGTGCTGACCGCGCCTCTGGACACCCAGGTCCGGGACCGGCTCGTCAGCGAGACGCGAGGCAACCCACTGGCCCTCCTGGAGCTGCCCAGGGGATTCACGCCGGCCGAATTGGCAGGCGGGTTCGCGCTCCCCGCCGCAGCGCCGCTGTCGGGGCGGATCGAGGAGACCTTCCGACGACGCCTCGAGACGCTTCCGGCCCAGACCCGACAACTTCTGCAGCTCGCGGCAGCTGATCCCGCCGGCGAACCGCTGCTGGTGTGGCGAGCGGCCGAACGGCTCGCAATCGGCACCGAGGCTGCCACGCCGGCGGCCGAGGCCGGCCTGCTCGAGTTCGGTACCCGCGTGCGCTTCCGGCATCCGCTTGTTCGCTCGGCGGCGTACCGGTCGGCGTCGCTCGAGGAGAGACAGCAGTTGCACCGCGCGCTGGCGGAGGTCACGGATCCGGAGGTCGATCCTGACCGCCGGGCCTGGCATCGCGCGCACGCCGCGCCCGGCCCGGACGAGGACGTCGCCGAGGAGCTCGAACGCGCGGCTCACCGGGCGCAGACTCGCGGGGGCTTGGCCGCGGCGGCGGCCTTTCTCGAGCGAGCGGCGATGCTGACGCGCGAGCCGGCACGCCGTGCGCAACGCCTGCTCGCGGCTGCTGGGACCAAACGTGACGCCGGCGCGCTCGACGCGGCACTCGGACTGCTGGTCGCGGTCGAGGCGGGCCCGCCTGACGCGCTGCGAACAGCGGAGATCGAGCACCTGCGTGGGCAGATCGCCTTTGATCAGCGACGCGGCGGCGACGCTGCCCGGATGCTTCTCAGTGCAGCCAGACGCCTTGAGCCGCTCAACCCCGAGTCGGCTCGGGAGACGTACCTCGAGGCACTTGAGGCCGCGATGTGGGCGAGCGACCTGGACAACCCTCGCGGCGTACTGGAGGCCGCCGAGGCTGCACGGGCGGCGCCTCCCGGCCCCGACCCGCCGCGGGCGGTGGATGTTCTGCTCGATGCGTTCGCTCTGCGGTTGACGCAGGGATACGCAGCGGCCGCGCCGACGCTGACCCGAGCACTCAGGCTGTTCCTCGCTCAGGACGTCGGCACCGACGAGGCCGGCCGCTGGCTCAGGCTCACCGGGGGACGAGCCGGCGCTGTCACTGCCGTCGAGGTGTGGGACGCCGAGTCCTGGCACGCGGTGGCTGCTCGTCAGGCGCAGTTCGCCCGCGACACAGGCGCGCTCGTGCACCTGCAGCTCGCGCTCAACCTGGTCGCCTGGACGGAGCTCGTCGCCGGCGACCTGAACACGGCCGCGCAACTGATCGACCAAGAACGCCTGATCGCCGAGGCAACCGGGAACCCGCGGGTTGTGTACAACGAGATGATGCTCGCCGCCTGGCGTGGCGAAGAGCCGCGAGCGTCTGAGCTGATCGAGGCCATCTCGCATGAGGCGGCGGCAGGCGGGCTGGGCGTCATCGCCGCGACCTACGCGAGCTCGGTGCTCCTCAACGGCCTCGGTCGCCACGACGCAGCCCGCGACGCCGCCAAGCGGGTCTTCGACCGCGATCCGATGGCCTATGGGTCCTTTGTCGTACCCGAACTGGCCGAGGCGGCCTCCAGGACCGGTGACGAAGCGCTCGTCAGAGCCGCACTCGAATGGCTCTCCGAGCGCACCCGCGTGACACCTACCGAGTGGGTGCTCGGGATCGAGGCCCGCGTGGGCGCCATGCTCAGCGAGGGCGACGCCGCCGAGCACCTGTACCGCGAGTCGATCGCGCAGCTCGCTCGTACCCGCGTTCGAGTGGAGCTCGCGCGCTCCCATCTGCTGTACGGCGAGTGGTTGCGCCGCGAGCACCGCCGCATCGACGCGCGGAAGGAGTTGCGTACCGCTCACGACATGCTGGCGGCGATGGGAGTCGGCGCGTTCGCAGAGCGGGCCAGACGCGAGCTCGCGGCCACCGGAGAGTCCGCCCGCAAGCGCACCGTCGAGACCAGCACCGAGCTGACTGCCCAGGAAAGCCAGATCGCGCTCCTGGCTCGAGACGGTCTGTCGAACTCCGAGATCGGCACTCGGCTGTTCATCAGTCCCCGGACGGTCGAGTACCACTTGCACAAGGTCTTCGGCAAGCTCGGCATCGGATCACGCAACCAACTACACCAGGCTCTGCGCAGCGACCCGACGTAGGGGACTGCTGAACAGGGCGTCTTTCGGTGTTGGTGATGGTGTGGGCGGCGGGCAGAACGCCGTGAAGGCCATCGGGCTGCGAGTTTGAGTCAGCAGTCTTGGCGGGACGTGGGTTGTGCTGTCCGCGTGCAATCGTCCTGGGGTTGGTGGACGGGAATGGGCCGGTGGGCGGGGCTGGGTCTGTCCAGGCCAGGTTGGGTTCTGGACGGTGAGTCCGAGGATGAGGGTCGGCGTAGGTCGAGGGCGGCGCGGTGGTGGAGGAGGCAGCTGTTCTTCTCGGTTCCTCGGTAGGGCAGGCGCCGGTTGCCGCGGGTGAGCCAGGCACCCCGAGCTCCACTTGCTTGCTGTAGGCAACAGTAGCATCGGGATCGCTGACCAGGTCGTGCTCAGCGAGCAGACGGTGCACGTCATCTCACCAACATCTTCGTCGAGCTCGACGTCCCCGTCCCGCACCGCCGCGGCTGTCTACGCCCGCGATCACGACCTACTCTGACGCGGTGTGCTGGTTGTCCACAACCTGCGCAACTGTGGATAACCTGCTTGTCGCAGAATCCCTTGAAAATAAGGGGTTCCGGGTTTGGAAACTGTCCGTGGCAGTGTCTAGAGTTAAGGGCATGGAGATCCTCGGGGAACGACCGGTCTGGTCGATGAGCGGCAGCGAGATGCTGTCGTCGCTGGACGCCGCGTTCGCCGAGATCGCCCGGCTGGAAACCTTCGCCCTGCACCTGATGGCCGGCCTCGAAACCACCGGCTACGCCCAAGAACTCGGCGCCGGCACCACCGCCCGGCTCCTCACCTTCCGCTACCGCATCGACGCACCAAAGCCCGCCGCGACGTCCACCTCGCCACCAGCCTCGGAAAGTTCCCGGCCGTCGCCGCTGCCCTGCCCAACCCCGACCCCCACGCCGCCGCTGCAGACACCGCCGACGAAGACGGCACCGGCGAAGACGGTACCGGCGAGCAGGGTGCGGGCGGGGACGGTGCGGGCAGTGGGGTGCTGCTGCATCCGGCGCAGGCCGAGGCGATCGTGGCCGCATTAGAGAAAGTGCCGGCCACTGTCCCGGTCGACGACCTGGAGGTGGCCGAGCGGGAGATGGTGGAGTTGGGCCGCACTCACGGTCCGCTGGACCTGCGTAAGGCCGGGGTGCAGGTCCGCAACCGGCTCGACACCGATGGCCCCGAACCGAAGGAACAGAAGGCGTACGACCGTGAGTCGCTGAAGTTGAAAGGGGCCGAGAACGGTGTCGCGTTCACTGGCTATCTGGCCAACGAGAACGCCGAACTGTTCCGGGCCCTGATCCACGCCCACGCCAAACCCCGCAAAACGATCGATGGCGCCCTCGACCCCCGCAGCCGTGACAAGCGCCAGGCCGACGCCCTCACCACCCTGCTCACCACCGCCAACAACCCCACCGCGACCGCGACGGCCGCCACCGGTCCGGCGGCCGGTTCCGCGGGCACCGCCGCCGGCGCGGGTGCTGCAGGCACCCCCGACACCGGCGCCGACACCGGGGCCGCTGCCGACGATCTCGCCGGCACCCTGCCAGGAATATCCACCGCCACCGACCCGGCGGCTGCTGCGGCAGCTCGGCCGTCGACCGGCACCGCCGGCGACACCACCGGTGCGTCGACCGGGTCCGCCGGCGGCATGGCCGGTGCTGGACGGGCCAGTGGGTTCATTCCCGGGCATGGCCCGAAGGCGCACATCACCGTCACCATCGACTTCAACGACCTCAAGGCCGCCACCGCCGACAAACTCGGCCACCTGATCTACGGCGACGCCCTGTCCGCGGCCACCATCCGACGCCTGGCCTGTGATGCGCAGATCCTGCCGGTCGTGCTCGGCTCGGACTCCCAACCCCTCGACGTCGGCACCACCATCCGACTCGCCACCGGCCCGATCCGCAACGCCCTCATCACCCGCGACAAAGGCTGCGTGTGCTGCGGCGCCCCACCGATCTATTGCGACGCCCACCACGTCGTCCACTGGATCGACGGCGGCGCCACCAAACTCACCAACCTCGCCCTGCTGTGCAAACGCTGTCACCGCGACCTGCACGCCGGCCACTGGACCATCCAGATCACCGACGGCGTCGTCCACGTCACCCGCCCCACCTGGGCCATCCCCGATCCGGTCCCCCGTGGCAGATATCGACCACCAACCACCACCACCAACTCCGGCCCAACCACAGCTGGTTCAACCACGGGCGGTTCGACTACGCGCGGAGCAGCCGGCGCGACCATACCGGGCGGAACGGGCGGCGGGTCGGCGCGCGCCTGGCCGCGTGACACCGACCCACCCTGGATCACCCCCGAGGACGCCGCACGGCTCAACCCCTGGGGCGACGCACCTGATGAACGTCCCGGCCGTACCCGGCCGCGTCCACCCGCCGGTGACCTAAACCCGTGGGGCGACGCCTCTGACGTACAGCCCAGCCGTCGCCCGACGCGTCCACCCGCCGCCGACCTCAACCCGTGGGGCGACGCGTCTGACGAGCGGCCCAGCCGCACCCCGGCGCGTCCACCCGCCGCCGACCTCGACCCCTGGGGCGACGCACCTGACGAGCAGCCCACCCGCCAGAAGGTCCCATCTGGCAACCCCTGGGGCGACACCTCCGACGAACAGCCCAGCCGCACCCGGCCGCGTCCACCCGCCGCCGACCTCGACCCCTGGGGCGACGCCTCCGATGAGCGACCCACTTACCGCCAGAAGCTCCCACCCGTCGCTGACTTCGATCCCTGGGGCGACCCTTCCGGTAACGGTGCTGCCGACGTTGCCCAGCAGCCCGCCGACGCCGGCACTGACCCGTGGGGCGAGGCCACGACCCCAGGCAGCGACGGTGTCAACGACCTCGGGAGCGACGGTGTCAACGACCTGGCCGATGCCCGGGCACAACGCCACGCGGCCCACCCACGGTTCACCCCAGACACAGGTCTCGCGAGCTGACACCGCCGACCCCGCAGCGGAGACCAACACAGTGCCGCACGGCCCCTCGGCGCGCGCGTCAACAGTGCGCCAGGCGACCCGGAACTCCAGACACCATGATCGGGCCACGGCGCACGAATAACCCGACTCCCGGGGTGTTGGCCACCTTCTGACGTGCTGAGACAAGACATCACCTTCCCCAGCCCACCAGGTCCGGTCCCGACACCTTGGCCAGCCCGCGAGTTCCGGACTCAACGCCCTTGGCCAGCTCACCAGTTCCGGTCCCAACACCCCGTCCAGCCTGTCCGCGCGGCTCTGCCCAGGTCCCCCGGCCTGTCTGCGGTCAATCTCCTGGCCGTGTACCTGTACGCGTTCAGGAACTGCGACGGCCTCAGCGCGCGAGTGACGCCCCGGACCTCGCCGATGTGGCCGGCGAAGCCCTGTCCCGACCCGACCCAACCCGAACCGACCAACCCGCCCGGCACGCCGGCTATTCAGCAGACTCCTAGGCACTGACACGGGTACCCCGGCCGCACCGGGCCTCCGGCTAGGGAAACCTCAGACGCGACGGCGCCACCGAGGCGATCAGGATCTGCTAGCAAGCAATGCGCCCGACTACAGGCACTGTTGGAGTCTCCGTGATCACCTGGCTGAACACACCCATCGAGATGCAGTTCCGCACCATCGACGGGCTGTCCATCCGCTTCGCCGAGAGCCCGGACCGCAACGATCATGCCCTCTTGCTGAGCCCGTGGCCGGAGAGTCTGCTGGCCTTCGAGCCGACCTGGTCGCGGCTCGCCGCGCACACCCATCTCGTAGCGATCGACCTGCCGGGGTTCGGTCATTCCCAGCGCCGTGATGCGCTGCTGTCGCCGCGGGCGATGGGGGAGTTCGTCATCCAGGTCGCCGACTCGTTCGGGCTCGAGACCCCTCACGTCGTCGGCCCCGACGTCGGCACCGCGGCGTCGCTCTTCGCTGCGGCCCTGTATCCGGGTCGGCTACGTAGCCTCGTCGTCGGCGGTGGGGCGACGATGTATCCGCTCAGGGTGGGTCGGCTGCTGAAGGGCATGATCGAAGCGCCTGAGCTCGAGGAGTACCGCGCCCTTGACCCGCGCCAACTCGTCGCAGACACATTGACGGGCATCGAGCGGTGTGTACTGCCCGACGCCGTCCGCGAGGACTACATCTCCTCGTACGACGGTGATCGTCTGGTCGAGTCGATGCGCTACGTGCGCACCTACCCCACGGAACTCCCAGTACTACTTGAGCTTCTGCCGTGGATCCAGACCCCAGTCCAGATCGTCGCCGGCACGCGAGACCCGCTGGTGCCACCGGTCAACGCCGAGTTTCTCCATCAGCGGCTGCCCCAGAGCAAGCTCGACCTCCTCGACGCGGGTCATTTCGTCTGGGAGGACGCCGCGGACGAGTACGCGGCGCTGATCACCGATTGGTGGGGCGGAGGCTACTGGACCGCCCGAGCCGCAACAGCTCGCTGATCGAGACGCAAAGAAGGTCGATGCCGTCGGCACGACACCACCTGGAAGAGAGAGGACCTAGCCATGACCGACAACCCGAACGAACTGACCATCGAGAACTCAGTGGTAGTGCTCATCGATCACCAGCCGGCGGTCGCGTTCTCCGTACAATCCATCGACCACACTCTGCTGATCAACAACGTCACCGGCCTCGCGAAGGCCGCGAAGGCACTCGGCATCCCGACGGTACTGACCACCGTCGGCGCGTTCGGGAGCGTCCTCGTCGACCCGATCTTCAAGGAGATCAGCGACGTCTTCCCCGAGAACCCGGTCATCGATCGCCCGTCGTCGCACGCCTGGTCGCACCCGGACGTGCGGGCCGCAATCGACGCGACGGGCCGCAAGAAGCTGATCATGGCCGGCCTCGTGACCGAGGTCTGTCTGACCCAGTCGGTCCTCGCAGCTCGCAAGGAGGGGTACGACGTCTTCTTCGTCAGTGACTGCTCGGGCGGCGTGACCAAGGAGGCACACGACGATGCCAAGGTCCGGATGACGATGGCCGGCGCCAAGCCGATCAACTGGATGGCACTCACCGGTGAGTGGGCGCCCGGCTGGGCGTCGCCGGAACGAGCCAAGCTCGCCGATGTCGTTGCGCAGCATGGCAGCACCGCTGCCCTGGGAAGCGACTACGTGATGGCTCAGATCGCGGCCGGCATCGTGAAGCAGCCAGACTTCCTGTCTGCTCCGACCGAGGCCGGCTGATGACCGAAAGGGAGCCGGTGACGACGGCCGGGGTGATCGCGATGGCGAACCTCGAGGTCCGGATCGGCGGGTACGTCTCACGAGCCGGTGGCGGACGGCTCACCGTCCGCGAACGCGTCGAGTTGGTCGAGCTGATCGCTCTGCGGGGCCAGGTGCTTGGCTCGATCGCGGACCTCGAACTGGCTGCGAGGTTGACGGACGGACTCGTCGATCAGGTGCCGAGCGACGCGCGGTCCTTCCTGGCGCGGGCGAGGATGAGAGGGATCTTCCACCGCTTCGGCTCTGCGTTGTCCGACCTCGACACCGCTGCTGGTCTGGGAGGCGACAGCGTCGCACTCGAGGCGGAGCGTGCCGCGCTCTATCAGGCGCTCGGACGCTACGACGAGGCACTCGAAATCCGGCGACCGGCCGCGAACACCGATCCTGACTTCAGCTCGCTGGCAGCCCTGGCAGTTCTCCATGGCGAGCGCGGTGAGCTGGACCAGGCCGAGTGCCACTTCACGGCCGCGATCCGTCGCTACCGCGGTACGTCGCCGTTCCCATTGGCGATGCTGGAACTCCAGCGCGGCAGGCTGTGGATCGAGAACGACGATCACCGCCGTGCCCGCGCCTGGATCGCCAGCGCGGTACGCAGGTTGCCCGAGTACGTCCCTGCGCAGGGACACCTGGCCGAGCTCGACGCCGACCAAGGGGAGACCTCGGCGGCGATCGCCCGCCTTCGGCCGCTGGCGATCAGGTCCGACGATCCCGGATACGCGACACAGCTCGCCCGCAGCTTGAGCGACGACGGCCAGACGGAGGAAGCGCTGGACCTGGCGTGACAAGGCGGAAGCACGCTATGACGAATTGCTGGTCAACCACCCAGCCGCCTTCGCCGATCATGCCGCCGAATTCTGGCTCACGATCGGTGGGGATCCCGGGCGAGCGCTCTCGCTCGCACGGCAGAACCTGTCCGTGCGCCAAACCCCTCGGGCCCGCGCGCTCGTACGCCGCTCGCTGGGTCAGCTGCCGCGGGGACGGCGATCGAGGCGATGGCTGATCCGGGGGAGCAGCGGTGCGATCGTTCCAGCAGCCATGGCGCCGCGCCAGACGCCGGCGCCGTAGGCGACGTCGTCGGCGATCGAGGCAATGCTCCAGCGGATCGGGTCGAGGGGTGGGCGCAGCGAGAGCCAGTCGCGCACGGTCGGCGTGATGGCCAGCGCCGCAAGGGTGGCCAGACGGCCGGCGCGGTGACCGCGGAACGCCGTACTGGCGATGAACGCTGCCGGAAGGGCCAGTTGGGTGACGGCTCGGCCGACACCGAGTGCTGTGCCAGCGACTCCCTCGGCCGTCATGGACACCGCCGCTGACCGTGGTACCCCCGAAGCGTGCAACCGACGTGCCGACTGGATCGTGGCTGCGACGGCCACCAAACTCGCGATGGTCGGCCGCCGGGCGAGGAGTAGCGCGGTGACGGCGCTCGGCCAGGGATGCAGCACCATCGGGGCGAGCCGGGTCGGATGACGCTGGGACAGTGGTCCCGCAGAGGTGCCGTAGCGGAAATGGCGACCGAGGAAGGCTGACCAGGTTTCCGGCTCGGCATGATGCACCAGTACGGCGGGGTCGTACCGCACCTGCCAGTCGGCATCGATGAGCCGCCAGACCAGGTCGACGTCCTCGCCGTAGCGCAGCGACTCGTCGAACCAGTTGCCCGCCATGGCGTCGGTTCGGACCAGCAGCGCAGCGGTCGGCACGTACGACACTCGGGTACCGGGCTGAACCGCTGCCTCCCTCGGACCGAGGTCGAGTGGCGAGCGGAGGGCGGCGTACCGGGTCAAGCTCGTCGATCGCGCGGCGGGCGAGGGCATTACCCGCGGGGCGACGGCCGCGACCGTCGGATCAGCGAAGTGGGGGAGTAGCCGGTCGAGCCAGTCCGGGGGCGCCACGCAATCGCTGTCGAGGAAGGCGACGACGTCGGCGCGGTCGACAGCTCGCAGCCCGCTGTTGCGCGCAGCGGCGGGACCGCCGTTGTGCGGCCGCTCCACGAGCCGGGCGCCGTGGCGGGCCACGACCTTCGCCACGGCCGCGCGGTCGGTTGAGCCGTCGTCGACGACGATGACCTCGTTGGCCTGGCCGAGTGAGCTCAGGCACCTGTCAAGCTCGTCGGCACGGTCGCGGACAGGAACGATCACGACGGCTCGGCCGGTGAACGGTCCTCGTGGTGGTCGCGGATGCGCGACGCCGGCCGACACCAGCCGGCGAGCAAGTTTGCCTGCGGCAACGGTTCGGACGGGTCCGGCCCGCAGCTCGGCCAACGCCGCCGTACCGGCGTCGGACAACCGCAGGACCCGGCGAGGCTGCCCACCGATCAGCAGCCGGCCACCGTTCAGCACCTGAGTCTCGGCGTCGAGTACCACCCGGAAGCCGTTCGGAAGCGACTGCGACGAGGTCACAGCGCCAGCCCGGCGTCGACTGGTACGACGGCGCCCGTGAGCCCACTGGCCTCCGGACCGGCCAGCCAAGCGAGCGCTGCGGCGATCTCGGCCGGCTCCAGCAACCGCTCGAGTGGTTGCTGGTTCGCGAACTCCTGGGCCGATGCGAGTCCGTAGAGGCGCGCGCTCTCGTCGAGGATCGGTGTCGCGGTCGATCCCGGGCTCACCGCGTTCGCGGTCACACCGGTGCCGCGCAGGTCGACGGCGAGGCCGCGAATGAGGCCGGCCACCCCCGCCTTGGCTGCACTGTAGGCGGCGAGCCCGGGCATCCCGCGGGTGGCCGCGGCCGACGCCACCGCGAGGAACCGGCCGGCTCGTGGCTCAGGTCTGCGGAGCAAGGCCGGGATCGCAACTCGCGCCAGTGAGACAACGCCACCGAGGTCGACGTCGAGGACGCTCCGCAGCTGTGGCGCCGGCATCTCCCAGAGCGGTACGCCGCCCGCGATCACGCCCGCAACCGCAACGGCCGCGTCGAGACCACCCCAGGTGCGCTCGGCGACGTCCACAGCCTGCCCGAGAGCAGTCTCGTTCCGGACGTCACAGACGTACGGCACGACGGACCCTGGATCTCCGGCCTCCTTGACGACCGCGTCCAGCTCGTCGCGCGTGCCCAATTGGTAAGGCAGTGCTGGGTTGTCCGCACACACATCGACCGCTAGCACCCGCCAACCGGATCTGGCCAGGGCGAGGACGGTCGCCGCGCCGATGCCACGCGCCGCCCCGGTGACCAGCGCGACCCTGGGGTCGGCGCCCGTCATGACACGGTCCCGACCGGACCGGCCCAATCCGCGACCGTTGCGATGAGGTCACGGACCAGCGTTCCGAGGATGGTGCGGCCGTGTTCGGCGCTAGCTCCTGCCGGGTCACCGAGGACACCGTTGGGGCTGACCGAGCGCACTCCGCCGGCTCGCAGCGAGGGCATCAGCTCGCCGATCGGTGCGGTTGCACCCGCCTCGGCCAGGTCCACCCGCACCCGGCCGCGGTCGAGCTCGAGCTGCAATGAGGTCTCGACGAACCCGGCGTGAGCATCACCGTCCCACCGCGGCATCCACGCGAGCACGTCACGTGACTCGCTGCGCAACAACGCCGTGGCCCGTCGTACCGGCTCCGCGTTCCCGCCGTGTGCGTTCACCAGCAGCATCCGGCTGAACGTCTCGCGACGCCGACCGACCGAGTTCGACCAGCAGCAGTTCGAGCGCTTCCTGGCCGATGGACAGCGTGCCCGCGAACCCGGCATGCTCACCACTTGCGCCGTACCGGATCGCCGGCCCCACAAGGACGTCCGCCCTGGCGGCCGCGAGGGCGCCGCACAGCGCAACCGCCACGTCGGCGTCGGTCGAGAGTGGCAGGTGCGGCCCGTGCTGCTCGGTCGATCCGAGCGGCACAGCGAGCCAGACAGCCTCGGGCGGCGTGCTCCGCGGCCTGCGGCCAGGTGAGGTCGTCGAGTCGGGTCAAGATCGCCTGCCGTTCAGTCCGGTACGCCGAGGCGGCGGATGAAGCCTGGCGGGACGATCAGGTCGGAGGGGTTCAGCTCCTGCACGGATTGATGGCCGAGTCCGAGCACTGCGGAGTCGATGCCGCTGCGCATGATGTCGAGGACGTTCTCCACACCGGCTTGGCCGTTGGCCGCGAGTCCCCACAGATAGGCGCGGCCGATCATCACCGCCCGTGGCTCCGAGGGCGAGCGCCTTGACGACATCGCTGCCGCGGCGAACACCTCCGTCGAGCAGTACCTCGACCTGGTCGCCGACTGCCTCGGCGACGGCCGGCAGGGCCCGGATCGTGGCCGGGGTGCTGTCCAGGTTGTTGCCTCCGTGGTTCGACACCGAGATCGCCGTCACGCCGGCATCGACGGCTCGTTTGGCGTCGTCGATCCGCATCACGCCCTTGAGCATGAACGGGCCGTCCCATTGCTTGCGCAGCCAGGCCACGTCGTCCCAGCTCGGCGGTGGCGTCTGCATCCACTCACCGTACGCACCGAAGAAGCTCGGCGCGGTCGCGCCGACCGGCGCCATGTTCGGGGTGGTGAGCGCCGGCGGACGACCGGTCTTGGCGTACCGCCACAGCCATCGTGGGTGGGTCACGCCCTGGGGCGCGTAGCGCACGATGGTGCCGAGGCTCATCCGCTCCGGGATCTTCGGGCTACCCCAGTCGCGCCCGTTCGAGAACGACCAGTCCAGCGTGAGGATCACGCCTGCGGCGCCGGCCTTCTTCGCTCGCTCCAGGCGTTCGACCAGGACGTCGTGGGACCCGGACCAGTAGAGCTGGACGAAGGTCTTCGGGTTGGCGGCGGCCACTTCCTCGATGGGTTTGCTGGCCATCGAGGACAAGCCCATCGCCGTACCACGGTTTGCCGCTGCCCGAGCGACGGCGACCTCGCCGTCGGGGTGGACCGCCTGCACGCCGGTCGGCGACAGGATCACCGGCAGTGCCAGTTGCTGCCCGAGCACTGTCGTGCTCAGGTCGCGCTCGGCCGACAGATCGGCGACGTGTGGCGCGAAGCCCAGCTCGCCGAAGGCCGCGGCGTTGTCTTCCAGCGTGCGGCCGGCCTCGGACCCCGCGAGCAGTGCCTTGTAGACCGCGGGAGGCAGCCGTTTCTTCGCGCGTCGCTGTGCCTCCGCGACAGTCTCGAACCAGCTATTTGCCATGATTCTCATCCTCTCTGTTTGCGCGGGTCATGCCGCGAACACCTTCGTCAGTCCTGGTGCCACGTCCCGGTACTGCCGGATCGGACCAGGCGGCCGTGGCCGGCCCGGGCCAGCTCCCGGCCGAGCTCGAGATCGTGCTCGCCGCTCACATCGAGCAGTACGTCGAGCCTCGCCAGCCGGGCAGCGTCGAGACGCGGGTCGGGGCCGGCGTTGTGGACACAGTCGGACAGCAGGACGACGCGGGCGTCGCGAGCAGGAATCCGGGACAGCTCGCGCGCGGCCACCTGCAACGGGAAGGCGATGTTGGTCAAGCCTTTCGCAGGCAACTCGAGCAGGGCATCGACGAGATCCAGTGGCCGCACGGGCTGGCCGAGATGCAGCAGTACGGCGGCATCGGACCAGAAGGCCAGCACGGCCAGATCGTCACGAACGAGCTCGGCGGCCAACGCGCCGACGGTCGCCGCGGCGTTGCGGATCCGCTCGCCGCGCATCGATCCGGAGACGTCGACCGCGAGTACGACGGATCGCCGGGTGCGGACGCGCTCGCGGACGATGATGTCCTCGTCGTCGGGTACCGGGCGTTCCGCGAGCATCTCGATCGTCGCGTCCAGGTCGATATCGTCGGAGCCACCGCGGTACGGGACGCTGGCGAGATCGCCGGCGCCGCGACTGCGACGTCACGTCGAGCCGCGGACGTCGGAGCGCGAGCCGGGCCGCGATCTGGCGGGCACGAGCGCGCGCCACCGGGTCCGAGGGGGCGGACTCCGCGGGGGCTGTCACCAGCGCCGCGGCTTCGTCGGTGCTACCAGGCGCAGTACCGCCGGGCCGCTGCGGATCGCGGTGGCCGTGGCCGGTCGGGATGGATTGAAGCACGATGCCGCCCTGTCCTCCCGGCGCAGGCTCGAACAACGTCGGCTCTTCTTCCAACTGCTTCGGCCGCCGGCGCAGCGGTGTTCTTGTCCGTGCTTTGCGCCGCACCGGCGAGTCGGCTTCCACCGCTCTTCAACCAGGCGCCGCGACGGCGTCCGCCAGGACGAAGTGGTCCTCCCAGATCTCCCGCAGTACCTGTTCGGGAGTCGTCTCGGCGGCCTCGTCCAGCTGGATCCGGCCGGACAGCGCGACCACCATCGCGTCGTACACGGTCTCGGGGTAGCGAGGGTCGTCGGGCGACGAGATGTCGCGCAGCTCGGACGAGTCGACGCGCGACGAGAACGCAGTCGATGGCGCCGCGCACACTGCTGCCCTGCCGGACGTCGCGGTGCTCGCGGGTCGCGCGGGTCACCGCCACCGCGTCGGTGGTCAGGCGCTCGCCGAGCTCGCCCGACGCCGCGGTACGAAGCTCGACGATGCTGCGTTCGGCGTCGGCATCCTGGTAGTCGACCGCGAGCCGGTTCAGCCGGTCGTGCACGCTGGTCGACAGCCGGGTGGTGCCGACGTTGTCGTAAGGATTCATCGAGGCGATCACCCGGAACGTCGGCTTGCGCCGCGATCGTGCCCACGCGCGGCACGGTGATGGTCCGGTCGGCCATTGCCGTCAGCAACGTGTTGACGGTGTCCTCCGGAGCCCGGTTGAACTCCTCGATGTAGAGGAAGCCGCCTTCGCGCATCGCCTCGACCAGTGGCCCGGCGACGAAGTTGTCGGCGCTGTAGTCCTCGCGCAGTACCCGGGCCGGGTTGTGGTGCCCGACGAGCTTGGCCGGGGTCAGGTCGGCGTTGCCCTCGACGAACAGCAGCGGGATGCCCCACTCGCTGGTGATCGCCCGCAGGATCGTCGTCTTGCTGGTGCCCGGTGGGCCTTCCAGGATGATGTCGCGGCCGGCGGCGACGGCCGAGAGCACGAGGTCCAGCTCGTGCTCCCGGCCCACCACCTTGCCCGCCACCCGTCGCCGGGTGGCGGACAGACTGGCGTCAGTCAGGTTGTCCACAGTGTCACTTCTTGTTCGTGAATCCGGCGTCGACGGGGAGGGTGACCCCGGTGACGTAACGGGCGTCGTCGGACACCAACCACAGGATGGCGTTCGAGATGTCCACGGGCTCGACCATGCTCGACCGGCAGGGCGTTCGACATCGCGTTGCCCAGCTGCGGGTCCTGCTGGAGGAACTCCTGCATGACGTCGTTCACGACCATCGGGGTGTTCACCCCGGTGGGGTGGACGGTGTTGACCCGGATCGAGTCCTTGGCCAGGACGTTCGCGTACGACCGCATCAGCCCGACCACACCGTGTTTGGCCGCGGTGTAGCCGAGTCCGCCCGGCTGCCCGCCGCCGATGCCGGTGAGCCCCGCGGTCGAGCTCGTCAGCACGATGGCGCCGCCCTGGCCGCGCTCGATCATCGACGGGATCGCCACCTCGACGGTGTTGTAGACGCCGGTCAGGTTGACGTCGATCACGTCCTGCCACTCGTTCGGCTGGACCGTCACCCCCATCGGGGCGATGCCGGCGTTCGCGAGCACGATGTCGACCGGGCCGAGTTCGGCGACACCAGCGTCGAACGCGGCTTGCAGGGCGTCCCGGTCGCGGACGTCGGCCTGGGTGGCGACGATGCGCCGGTCGAGGGCCTCGACCTCCTTGACCGTCTGGGCGAGATCCTCGGGCGTCGCATCGGGTACGACACGCTGGCGATCTGCGCGGCGATGTCGACGGCGATGATGTCCGCGCCCTCCTGGGCCAGCCGAACAGCGTGGCTACGACCCTGACCGCGGGCCGCGCCGGTGATGAAGGCGACCTTGCCTTCGAGTTTTCCCATGGCTTTCTACCTCACTTCTGTACCGAGCCGGCGTCGACGGGAAGGGTCACGCCGGTGATGTAGCGAGCCTCGTCCGACGCCAGGAACAGCACGGCGTTGGAGATGTCACGAGGCTCGACCCAGGGGATCGGGAGCATGTTCATCGCCTGGAACCGCTCGGCGACCTGGTCCTTGGTCGGGTTCTCCAGGTCGGGTGCGAACAGCTCGTAGGTCGGCTTGTTCTGGATCATGTCGGTGTTGACACTCGTGGGATGCACCGAGTTGACCCGGATCATGTCGGGTGCCGAGTTCGTTGGCGAGCGTCCGCATGAGTCCGACCACGCCGTGCTTGGCTGACACATAGTGCGCGAGGTTCGCCATGCCTTTGAGCCCGGCGGTCGAGCTGGTCAGGATGATCGACCCGCCACCGGCGGCCCGCAGGTGCGGGATGGCTGCCTTGGCGGCGTGCCAGACGCCGGTCAGGTTGACATCGAGCATGTCCCGCCAGGTTTGCTCATCGAGGTCGACGGCAGTTCCGAAGCTGGCGATCCCGGCGTTGGCGGACACGATGTCCAGCCGGCCCAGCTGGGCGACCCCGTCGTCCAGCGCCGCCTTGAGCGCCGCGTAGTCCCGCACGTCGGCCTGGGTGGCGACGATGCGCCGGTCGAGTGCCTCGACCTCCTTGACGGTCTGGGCAAGATCGGCGGGCGTCGACATGGCGTACGGCACCGAATCGATCTGCCCGGCGATGTCGACAGCGATGATGTCGGCACCTTCCTCGGCCAGCCTGATCGCGTGACTGCGACCCTGGCCGCGCGCCGCGCCTGTGACGAATGCGACCTTTCCTTCTACACGCCCCATTGCGTGCTCCTTCCGTGTGGTTTGGTCCCCGTGCTGTCAGTACTGCGTGTTGCCTGCGTCGACGGTCATGGTCAGCGCGGTGACGTACCGGGCCTCGTCGGAGGCGAGGAAGAGCACGGCGTTGCTGATGTCGACGGGTTCGGTGATGTCGATCGGCAGGCTGTTCGTGAACAGGCCGCCGAGCTTCGGATGCGCGCCGATCAGGTCCCCCATCCGCTGGGTCCCGTCACCCGAGCCCATCGGGGTGTCCACACCGGTCGGGTGAACGCTGTTGACCCTGATGTTGTACTCGGCGAGCTCGTGCGCGAAGGCGCGCATGATGCCGACGATGCCGTGCTTGGACGCGACGTACGGCGTCAGGAACGGCAGCCCCTTGAGGCCCGCCGCCGAACTGGTGAGGATGATCGACCCGCCACCCGCGGTGATGAGGTGCGGAGCGGCGAGCTGGACGGTGTTCCAGGCCCCGGTGAGATTGATGGCCAGAGTTTCCTGCCAGATCTCCGGAGTGACCTCGTCCCAGGGGCGCAGGATGCAGATGCCGGCGTTCGCCACCACGATGTCGAGGTGACCGAGCTGGGCGACGCCCTCGTCGATCGCCTTCTTCATCGCGTCCCGGTCCCGGACGTCGGCCCGGGTGGCGATGATGCGCCGGTCGAGGGCCTCGACCTCTTTGACTGTCTGGGCCAGATCCTCAGGTGTCGCGTGCGGATAGTCCAGATTCGGAATCGGGCCGGCGATGTCGACCGCGATGATGTCGGCGCCCTCCTGGGCGAGCCGGACGGCGTGGCTGCGGCCCTGGCCGCGGGCTGCGCCGGTGATGAATGCGACCTTTCCTTCTACGCGCCCCATTGCGCGCTCCTCTCACATGTTCAGTTGTCGGCCTGGCGGCCGTTGCTAGTGGCCCGCTCCCTGGAATCCGGCCAGCGGGCTTTCGTCGCACGCCGTGGTGGGCCGGCGGTCGGGGCGGCGGCCGATGGTCACCGGCACCGGGCTGCGGCGCTCACGATGTGAGTGGTCGCCGCTCGGCTTCGGCGGGCGGACCTCCCCACGGGCCAGCAGCGCGTCGGCGCCGTAACCCTGCACGCACTCAGGATCGGGTCCGTCGAGGGGGAGACCGGTGAAGAACTTGGCGGCCATGCAGCCGCCGCGGCACGAGTCGAAGAACTGGCACGACGCGCAAGCTCCGCCGGTCTGCGGCTGCCGGAGCTCGGTGAACAGCGCCGACTCCCGCCACACCGTGGTGAATCCGCCGTCGTCTCGTACGTTGCCGGCGAGGAACTCGTCGTGGATGGCGAACGGGCAGGCGTAGACGTCACCGATCGGGTCGATCAGGCAGACCACCCGGCCGGCGCCACACAGATTCAGCCCGGGCAAGGCCTCGCCGTACGCCGACAGGTGGAAGAACGAATCGCCGGTCAGTACGTCGTCGCCATGGCCGAGCAGCCAGTTGTAAAGCTCGCGTTGCTGCTCTTGCGTGGGGTGCAGTTCGTCCCAGACGTCGGCCCCGCGGCCCGATGGGCGTAGTCGGGTGAGCCGCAGTTGTGCGCCGTACTGGTCGGCGATCGCCTTGAAGTCGTCGAGTTGGCTGACGTTGTGCCTGGTGACGACGACCGACAACTTGAAGCCGCGGAACCCCGCGTCGGCCAGATTGCCCATCGCGCGCACCGCGGTGTCGAACGACCCGTGGCCGCGGACGGCATCGTTGACGTCTGCCGTCGCACCGTCCAATGAGATCTGCACATCGACGTAGTCGCTGGCGGCGAGCCGGCGCGCTACCTCGGGCGTGATCTTGACGCCGTTGGTGGAGAACTTGACCCCGACACGGTTCGCGGTGGCGTAGTCGACGAGCTCCCAGAAGTCCGGCCGGACGGTCGGCTCGCCGCCGCCGATGTTGACGTAGAAGACCTGCATCCGCGCGAGTTCGTCGATCACTGCCTTGCATTCCGCGGTGCTGAGCTCACGCGGGTCACGCCGGCCCGAGCTGGACAGGCAGTGCACACAGGACAGGTTGCAGGCGTAGGTGAGCTCCCAGGTCAGGCAGATCGGAGCGTCCAGGCCGAACTCGAACAGGTCGACGAGACGGTTCGGTGCGGCGGTCGGTGCGACCACGGTCATGACTGTGCCCTCTCGACGAGCAGGTCCGACGTGGCGAGGGTGGCGAGGGCTCGCTGGTAGCGGGGCAGCTCGGCGTCACCGACACCGGCCGCCGTACAAGCTGCTCTTGCGGTCGCGCTGCCTTCGAGGCCGCTGACAACCGTCAGCAGCTTGCGGTCCTTGAGGAAGGACAACCGGCGGGTGCCGAAGTGGTAGAGCAGGGCACCGAACGGCTCAGGTCGTACGGCGACCTGGGGGTGGAGGTCCCAGGCGCGGTCGAGGTCGACGGGGATGGTCACGGTCATGGCCGGCGCTCAGTACACGCCGCACATACCGTCGATCGAGATCTCCTCGACCAACTCGTCGTCCTCGACCAGTTCATCGGTCAGTTGCCCGGCCTGGATCTCTTCGATGGCGGGCGCGTCCGGCGCGATGACCGGGGTGTCAGTCTGGCTCATCGGAATCTCCTCGAGGTGGAAGCGGATCGGCTGTTCCTCGGCGGCAAGTTTTGGCACCGAGTGCCTATATCTGGCTCTTCAGGCATACTAATGGCATCGGATGCCAAAACAAAGGGGTCCGGCACGAACCCGCGATGAACGGACTGGAGATCGACGGCATGACCAAGACGGACGCACCCCCTGCCCCCCGGCAGGGCCGCCCACCGGTGACGTCTGAGGCCGAGCTGAGCCATCTCGCCCTCGAGCTCTTCGCGGAACGGGGGTTCGGGGCGACCACCATCGACGACATCGCGGCCGCCGCCGGAATCGGCCGGCGGACGTTCTTCCGGTACTTCCCGTCGAAGAACGACCTGCCCTGGGGTGAGTTCGACCGGGAGCTGGAGGGGATGAGGCAGATGCTCGCCGAAACGCCGGACGAGGTACCGCTGATGGAGGCGATCCGCCTCGCGGTGATCGAGTTCAACCGGCTGCCGCCGAGTGAGATCCCGTACCACCGCCGAAGGATGGAGTTGATTCTGACCGTGCCTTCACTGATGGCGCACTCGTCGCTGAGGTACAGATCGTGGCGACAGGTGGTGGCGGAGTTCGTCGCGCGCCGGTTCGGTGTTCCGGAGGACAGCATGCAGCCGCAGGCGATCGCCTGGGCCGTGCTCGGCATCGCGCTGGCGGCGTACGAGCAGTGGCTCGCGGACGAGGACGCGGATTTGTCCGAACTGCTGGATTCTTCGCTGCGGATGCTCAGCAGGGGGTTCGCGTGAGCGCCGCCCTGCCCGCGGACTTCCGGCTCGAGCTCGATCCAGGCGCGTGGCTCGCCCGTGCGGACGTGGTGATGGGCGGTACGCCGTTCCGCATCGTCCGTCTCTCCGAGCCGCAGGCAGAGACGCTGGCCGGGTGGCTGGCCGGGGCCCCTGTCGGCGATCAGCCCGAGGCGGGGTTGTTCGCTCGTGCACTGGTGTCGGCCGGTCTGGCCCGTCCCGTGCCACCTGCTCTCGGTGTGGACTACTCGGTCAGCGTGGTGATTCCGGTCCGCGACCGGGTGAAGCAGCTCGACCGGCTGCTGCGCGCGGTTCGTCGATTGGCGGCCACCGACCCGGTCGCCGAGATCGTCGTCGTCGACGACGCGTCCGCGCAGCCGGACGAGTTGGCCGCCGTTGTTGCCGCCCGCGGAGGGCGATACGTCCGCCACGCCGTCCGCGGTGGGCCTGCGGCGGCGCGCAACGAGGGCGCTCGGTCGGCGACGGGTGACGTGATCGCCTTCATCGATTCCGACTGCGAGCCCCGCGCTGGCTGGCTGTCCAACCTGCTGCCTCACCTGGCGGATCCCGAGGTCAGCGTTGTCGCCCCACGCATCGTCGCGATCGCCGAGTCCGCAGCGAGCGGCTGGCTGGGCCGGTATGAGGAAGTGCGCTCGCCGCTGGATCGCGGACCGGCGGGCGCACTGGTGGTGCCAGGTGGCCGGGTGCCCTTCGTGCCCGGCGCGGCGCTCCTGGTGAGGGCTAGCGAGCTGCTTGACGGTTTCGATGAATCGTCGCCTGGCGCCGAGGATGTCGACTTCGTCTGGCGTATGACCGGCCGCGGTCGCCATGTGCGGTACGAGCCGGCCGGCGAGGTCGGCCACGATCACCGCACGACGGCGGCCGGATTCCTGTCGCGGCGGGCTCACTATGGCCGCACCGCCGCTCCACTGTCCCGGCGCCACCCTGGAGCTGCCCGGCCGCTCGCGCTGTCGCCGTGGACGGCAGCGGCCTGGGCCGCGGTCGCTGCCCGCCGGCCGCTACTGGCCGCTGCGATCACCGGCGTTGCCTGCGGTTTGCTGACCCGCGAACTGCGCGGCGTCGTGGACCAGCCCGTTCGCGAAGCCGTACGCCTGGCTGGTGGCGGCACCCTCCACTCGGGAGTGGGCGTTGCCGATTCCCTGGTCCGTGCGTGGTGGCCGCTGTCAATCCTCGCGGGTGCGGTTGTTCCCCCGCTGCGTCCCGCACTCGCCGCCGCAGCGATCGTGCCGGCCGTGCTCGAGTGGCGGCGCATCCGGCCGGATCTCGATCCGCTGCGCTGGACGGCGGCAAGAGTGCTCGACGACGCGGCGTACGGCTTCGGCGTCTGGCGTGGGTGTATGGAGCAGAGAACGCTGGATCCGCTCCTACCCGACCTCGGCTGGCGGCTACGGATCGAGTCCGCTGACGACCTGTCTGACTGATCAGCTCTCGGCGGCTCCCAGCAGCCACATCAGCAGGCTGGACACGATGACAGTCGCGATGAACATCGGCCACCTCCGGATTCTCGGCGTCTACTTGGTCACGGCGCCGAATGCGGCTTGGAGGAAGGCGAGTTGGTCGGCGAGCTTGGAGGGGACGAGCGCTCTGCCGAGGTCTGGCGCATCGAGGTTCGGTGGTGCCAGGTAGGGGAAGGTGCTCGCTGCCCGGACGGTCGCCTGGTCGACGCCGTCGCTGATCCGTGGGCCGTGGCCGCCGGTGACGACGAAGGTCAGGTTCGTGTCGGTCGCGTCGTCGTTGAGGGATCGGCCACCTGAGGTCGTGTGCGGGCGGCCCTGCAGCATGGACTGTTCGATCTCGAGGTAGCTGTCCTCCGAGTAGGGCTTGGCGACGTCGACGACCTGGTAGTCGCCGAGGTAGAGCTCAGTCAGCGGGTGGGTTCCGTCGGGCTGGACGGGCCAATCGGTCTTTGCGTCGATGGCGTCCAGTACGGCGAGGTTGGCGTTGAGCCTGGCCCGGTAGGCGCCGAGGTAGTCCGGTGCAAGTTGGAAAGGGTCTTCCTGGTTGTAGAGCTCGCGAAGGTCCAGGTCGCCGTTGACCTTGTCGACGCCGTATTCGCCGAGCAGCTGGTTCTTCACGAAGACCCGGCCGAACCGCTCCAGGCGGACCGGGAATTTGCCGAGTGCAACGGTTTCGGCGGCGACCGCGAACAGTGTGCCGGGTGTCTGCCCGAAGACGGCGGCGACGTCGAGCTCGACCACGATGCCGAGGATGTTCCAGCCTTCGGCAGAGTTGATGCCCGGGGTCTGGAAGGCGACCTGGCGGGTCCCCAGGGTCTGCACATAGCCGGCGCCGTCGATGAACAGGGGATCCATCCGCAAGCCGGCGAAGACGCGTAGTCCGAACGCCTCGGCCAGGTGCTCGTCATCCACACCGAACGAGACCTCGACGCCGTTCGGAAGGGTGACTGTGCCCTTCTGCAAAGGACTCCCGGCCGGGTCCTTGAAGGTGACGGTCACGTCGTACTCGTCCGCGCCCACCTCGAAGCGCGACGAGGGACCGGCCGCCGGGATGGCCACGGGCCGGATCCGGAATCGGTAGGCGGCCGCGTCGGAGAACAGCGCTCCTGGCCGGGCGTTCGGGAAGACGGTCATCACGAGCACCAGCCGGCCTGGCTGGGACGGGCTGGGGAACACATAGAGATCGGCGATGTCGATGGCCGGTTCGGCTACCGCTCGCGGGCTGGAATTGTGGTCGGTCATGGTTGTTCTCCTTCAGGACTCTTGGACTGCGGCGTGCAGTGCAGCCACTGTTCCTTCGCGCGGGCGCCGTTCGCGTCCGTGGCGCCCCCGGTGGGATGCCCTAGTCGTTTGCGGATACCGCCCGCCAGGACAAGGCATGCGGGGACAGAGGGCGGCGCTGTTCGCACCCGCGGGAGCCGTCGCTGCCTGTGGATCTAGAAGGGGTACGGCGCAAGGCTCCAGGCCGCTGCCACGTACCAGATTCCGAAGACCAGACTCGCCGTACCCAAGGCAGGAGCAAGGGCGCCCGCTGAGGTGCGGGCGGAACGTGAGGCGAGTATCGAGCCGAATCCGCTGGAAAGCAGAGTCATGGAGACGGCGGTGAGGACCGCGAGCACCACGAGCGAGATGACCGCGAGGCCCGTCGAGCGAACCGAAGCAAGGACCAGTACGCCGACACCTGTGCTTCCGCCCAGGCCATGAACCAGCCCGATGGTGAAGGCACCCCGGCGCGTACGCGTGCCACGCCGTTGCGGATGAAGGCCCAGCTCACCGCGGCGCCAGCGAACCAGCAGGCGAACGGCGAGCGAGGCGATGATGCAGCCGATCACCGTCTCCGCTGCTTGTTCGACCCGCTGGGGCAGGACGCTGTCGAGGAGGAGGATCGGAAGGCCGAAGGTGAACAGCGTCGCCGCGTGGCCGACGCCCCAGGCGAGCCCGAGTTCGGCGGCGCGGCGAGCAGCACCCTCCCCGCCGCCCGCGACGAGCGTCGTGACAGCAGCGAGGTGGTCCGGGTCGCTCGCATGGCGCAGTCCGAGGAGAACGGCCACTGCGAGCACGATCCAGATCGACGCGCCGTCTGAGAAAGCGGCGATTCGCTCATCGAGACCGAACATCGGATACCCCCAACCGCTGGTGGGCCAGCCTGATGCTGATCCTCACCAGCCGCTGGTGCGATCGCATCCGAGATTCCCCTAGGAAGAGACCCCGGTCCGGGCTCCGGTGCCGAGCGCGTCGAGGACGCGCGGCAGGGGATGTGCGTTGCGTCTCGGGACAGTAGAGTCTGCCTTCGATGCAAGCGCTTTCCGCCCCAAGGAGGCATCGTGAGGCGATCCATCAGCGCGGCGATTGTCATTGCCGCAGCGCGCAGGCGAGTGTGCTCGCCGCCGGTCTACCCGCGACGGCAGGCCGGCCCGACCGCGGTGCCGCCGTCACCGGCACGTACTCCAGCGGAGCCGCGCAGGCCTGGCAGCCGCTGCCCACCACCCGCGTCGGACGCGATGAGGGCGGCGCCGCCGACGCCACCGTGGTCGTCGACCCGAGCACCCTCCGGCAGCGCTACACGGGGATCGGCTTCTCGCTGGACGAGACGAGCGTGTCCAACCTCTGGAAGCTGACCCCGGCCGAGCGGGACCGGGCGATCCGGCTGCTGGTCGACCCCAAGACCGGCGCCGGGCTGGACCGCTTCCGGCTGACCATCGGCAGCCCGGACCTCATCGAGCACCTGCCGTTCTGGTCGTACGACGAGCTTCCCGCCGGCGTCACCGAGGACTTCGGACTGAAGTACTTCTCCATCCAGCGCGACATCGACGTGCACATCGTCGACACGATCAAGCTGATCCAGCGCTACAACCCGCGCGCGACCTTCTTCGCGTCGGCGTGGAGCGCGCCGGCCTGGATGAAGACCAACAACAAGTTCACCGGCGAGGTCGCGCTGCAAGCCCGGCAGCACCACGTCGTACTACCAGGTGGGCAAGCTCCGCGACGACGCGCATCGACGTGTTCGCCCGGTACTACGTGAAGTACCTGCAGGCGTACGCGAAGCACGGCATCCAGGTCGACGCGCTGACCCTGCTGAACGAGCCCGGCATCGACGTGGTCTACCCGGCGATGGACATCAGCGTCGAGCAGCAGCAGAAGCTGGCGGTCGCGATCAAGCGCGAGGTGCAAGCGCGCCGGCTCGGCACCGAGCTGTACGTGCACGACTTCAACTTCTGGGACTGGCGCGACCCGAACAGCACCGAGACGAAGAACTACTACCGCATCCTCAACGACCCGCAGGCCCAGCAAGGCCGCGGACGCCATCGCCTTCCACCCGTACTGGGGTGACCCGACCGTCATGCGCGACGCGTACGAGCAGACCGGCAAGCCGGTGCACATGACCGAGACCAGCGACCTGTCGCCCGGCCACGATCCTGAACTACTTCCGGCTGGACGCCTCGTCGTACGTCATGTGGGCGCAGACCACCGACCAGGACGGCGGCACGCTGCACTGGACGCCCGCGCGGGACAACAACATCGACTGGGACGAGGTCGGCCGCACCACCAAGTGGCCGGACCGCCTGGTCAAGGTCGACACCACCACCAAGACGTTCACCGTCCGCGACGAGCTGTACGCGATGGGCCAGTTCGCGAAGTACCTCGAGCCCGGAGCGACGTGCGCGTCGAGTCGAGCGCGACCGCGAACGGCGTCAGCAACGTCGTCTTCAAGGACAACGCGCGACCACTTCGTCGCGATCCTGGGCAACAGCAACGCCACCGCCCAGCACCGTACGGGTGGTGCTCGCCGGCAAGTCGTTCGTGGCGACGGTGCCGGCGAACTCCTACGCCACCTACCGCTGGCAGGGTGACGTCCCGTCGTCGCACGGCAACCACGCCCCGGTACTGCGAGCACGTCGCCGGATGTCGTCGCCGACCAGTACGCACCACCCAGGTCCAGCTGTCGGCGACCGACCGGGACCGTGACCGGCTCGCCTACTACGCCATCGACCTGCCGGACGGGGTCAGCCTCGACGCGCGCACCGGGCTGGTGACCGTCCACCCGACCACCGCCGGCGAGCAGGACCTGACGTTCCGGGTCACCGACGGCGCGGCGCACGACGAGGTGACCGTCCACGTGACCGTCCGGCCGCACGGCGCGCCGATCGGCGAGAAGGTCGAGGCCGAGTCGTACGTCGCCCAGCACGGCTGGACCGACGGCGGCGCGAACTTCGTCGAGAACAACCCGGCGGCCAGCGGCGGCAAGAACGTCGGCTGGACCGCGGCCGGCAACTGGCTGCAGTACCGCGTCGACGTCGCCCAGGCCGGCACGTACGACCTGGAGCTGCGGGTCGCCAACGGCACGGGCGCGGTCGCCCCGGACGCGGTGTCGTTGCGCGACGCGTCAGGCGCCGTGCTGGCGACGGTCTCGGTGCCGGACACCGGCGGCTGGGCGACCTACCAGTCGGTGCACGTCCCGGTGACCCTGGCCGCCGGCGACCAGATCGGTGACGCTGTTCTGCGAGACCGGCGGCTTCAACCTGGACTACCTGCGCCTGACGGCATAGCAGCATCGAGCGCGTCAGCGTGCTCGCCGGCGGCTACATCACCGCCGGCGAGCCCCGGCGGGATCAACGGGCGATCGGTGGCAGGTCGAAGTCGGCGTTGGTACCGCGCAGGAGCGCGACGCTCGTGCCGGCGAAGCCCACCGAGGCGACGATCAGGCCGATCCCCGCGGCCAGGTGGCCCGGCATGAACGGGTGGGTGAAGCCACCCAGCGCCAGCGCGATCCCCATCCAGGCGGGTGCGACCCGGCTGCGCCACAAGGCGATCCCGAGCAGCAGGAGCCCGAAGGTGATGGCCAGGATGAACAGCAGGCTGCCGATCTGCAACGTTGGCGCGTCCTCCAGCAGAGAGTCGAGCTTGGTCATGGTGGAGACGTCCAGGCCGTTGCGGACTGTGAGGTACTGCAGCGACTCGACGCCCGGCAGCAGGAAGAAGCCGGCAGATATGCCACCCACCGCAAGCAGTCCGCCGGCTGTGGCCAGCCGTGGCATCGCCCGCCTCGTCACCCACGCGGTCGCGAACATGGCCGGGATCAACAGGAAGAACGGAACCTGCAACCAGGGCAGCCACTGGTACCGGTCCTGGTGCTCGGCCACCGCGGCCAGGGTGGACTCGAACGAGGCGCCGCCGTCGACCGGACTCAACAGGTAGTACAGGCCCATGAACAGCATGGGCACCGGCGCGACGACGGCGAGTAAGACCCGCCAGAAGCCACGGACGTCCCGGGGTGCCCGGACGGCCTGCGGCGCTGCGGTGGTGGTTTCGGGACTGGACATCGGGACTCCTCAGAATGCTCGGACTACTGACTGACCTCAGCGTCCGGTGCCGGCGCTCCCGATCGGCAGATGGACGATCCACATCCGGCCCGAGAAAGGTTCCTGGGTGTCCTAGGGGTCTGCCCCTACTCGATCGTGGCACGGCGACCTGATGATGGTCGGGTGAGCGCCGACAACGAGAGCACCGCCGCCGGCCGGAGACCGGCTGCCACGGTGGCGTTTGTGGTCGCTCTCCTCGAGACCGTGGTGACGGTGGTGGCCGCAGCCGCCTCGGGGCTGGACTGGACCCGGCTGGCCGAGCTGTTCGTGGTGACGAACGCGGCGATCGGGCTGTCGCTGGCGCTCGCCGGCTGGCCGATCGCGTACTTCCGCCCGCGCAATCTCGTCGGCTGGTCGTTGCTGGCGGGCGGCGTCTGCTACGGATCCACCGCTACGGGTATCAGCGTGCTCGCGTGGCTGGGCGAGCCGACGCCGCCGTGGCGGGTCGTTGCCACGATCACCAATGGCGGCTGGACCTGGGCCCTCGCGTTGTTCATCCCGCTGGCCTTGGTGCTCTTCCCCGACGGCCGGCTGCCCAGTCGACGGTGGCGGTGGGTGGTCGTCGTACTGGTGATCAGCGGGGTGCTCTGGACCGCGACCGGGGTGCTGGATCCCGAGGGCGGCCTGACCAACGAGCTGGGCATCCCGGGCTACCCGGCGTGGTCCGGGTTCGAGCAGATCGAGTGGTTGCTGACCGCTGGTGGGATCATCCTCCCGTTCGGGCTGCTCGCGTCGTTGGCCGCGGCCGTGGTGAGGTACCGACGCGGGTCGGAGCAGGTACGACGGCAGATCCTCTGGTTGCTGCTCGCGATCCTGATCGTCGTCGTCTCTTCCACGGTCGAGTCCGCGCTGGGGCTGCAATCGATCGTGCTCGGGGTGGTGCCGCTCCTGCTGATCCCGTTGGCGATCGCGATCGCCGTACTGCGGTACCAGTTGCTCGACATCCGGATGGTCGTCTCCCGGTCGGTGCTCTATGTGCTGTTGACGGGCGGGGTGGTCGCCGCCTATCTGGTGCTGGTGACCTTGCTGGATCAGACCCTGCGGCGCCAGGTGTCGCTCAACTCGTCGGTGCTCGCGACGCTGTTGATCGCCTTGGCGTTCAACCCGGTCCGGGTCTGGCTGCAACGGTTGATCAACCGGGCATTCTACGGAGCACGCCAGGATCCGGTCCGGGCGATGACCGAGGTCGGCGCGCAACTCGGAGCGGCCGCGGGATCCGGGCTGGACGGCGTACTCGAGGCGCTGTGCCGGGTGATGCGGTTGCCGGCCGCGTCGATCGTTGTCGATGGCAACGAGGTCGCGTCGTACGGCGAACTGCCGGTCACGCGGCACGCCGTACAGCTGGCGTCGGATCCGCCGGGTGAGCTCGTGGTCGGGCTGCGGTCGGGAGAGTCGCGGCTGGATCCTGCCGACGAGCGGGTGCTGATCCTGCTCGCGGCTCCGGTGGCCGTTGCCGTCCAGGCCCGGCGGCTGGCCGACGAACTGCGGACCTCGCGGGAGCGGATCATCACCGGTCGCGAGGAGGAGCGCCGGCGGATCCGCCGGGACCTGCACGACGGGCTCGGCCCGGTACTGACTGCGGTGGTACTGAACGCCGATGCGGCTCGCCGCCTGCTCGAGACCGACCTGGGTCGCAGTTCGACGCTGCTGGTCAACCTGCGGGACCAGACGATCGGCGCGATCGAGGAGATCCGGCGACTCGTGTACGAACTGCGGCCGCCCGCGCTCGACGGACTGGGGTTGCTCGGCGCGCTGCGCGAGTACGCCGCAGTGCTGTCGAGGCGAGGTGACGGGGCCGCGCTCGACGTCACGTTCGATGGTCCACCGGTGCTGGGTGAACTCCCTGCCGCGGTGGAGGTGGCCACGTATCGCATCGCCACCGAGGCACTGACGAACGTGATCCGGCACTCTACGGCGACCACGGCCGCAGTACGGCTGAGTGTCGAGGCCGATGGCCTGCATCTCCAGGTGCGCGACAACGGAGTGAACGACGGTGAGGAGTGGCACCCTGGTGTCGGGCTCACCTCGATCAGCGAGCGGGCCGCGGAACTGGGCGGGCAGTGCGATATCGAGTACGGCCGGGGTGGCTGCTCGATCAGCATCGTCTTGCCGCTGGCGGAGGGGGTCCGGACATGAGCACCGACAGGACGCTGAGGATCGTGGTCGCCGACGATCACGGCATTGTGCGGGAGGGATTGGGAGCGTTGCTTTCCGCTCATGACGGCTACGAACTCGTCGGTACTGCGGCAACCGGGACGGAGGCGGTTCGCGCGGCGGTGACCCTGCATCCCGACGTACTGGTGATGGACATCCAGATGCCCGACCTGACGGGGATCGAAGCGACCCGGGAGATCGTCCGGGTCGCGCCGGACGTGGCTGTGTTGATGTTGACGATGTTCGACGATGACGAGTCGGTGTTCGCGGCTATGCGGGCTGGGGCTCGTGGCTATGTGCTGAAGGGTGCGGCGCCGGACAACGTGATCCGTGCGATCGCCGCGGTGGCGGCGGACGAGGCGATCTTCGGTCCGGGGATCGCTCGGCGTGCTCTGGCCTATCTGTCCGGGCCGCGGGCGGAGCAGGCGGTGTTTCCGGAGTTGACGCCTCGTGAGCGCGAGGTGCTCGACCTGATCGCCGCTGGGCTGGGCAATGCTGCGATCGCAAGCAGGCTGGGCCTCGCGACGGCGACGGTCGGCAACCACATCACCAGTATCTTCGCGAAGCTCCAGGTCGCCGGCCGGGCGGAAGCGATCATCCGGGCCCGCTCGGCCGGCCTGGGCGAGGGCTGAACTCAGCCTCTGACTATCGCGCCGGTGGGTTTCGTCGTACGCTCGACCGCTATCCGGTGCTGTGGGGGTGGCCGGACATCTCGTTGCTGGGGGGAACCACCGATGCAGATTCAGGGCAGTCTGACGATCGACGGCGTACTGGTCGTGCCGGTCGAGGCGTACACGTTCTCGGTGACCGGGACCATCGCGGTCGCGACCGGGAAGTCGCGGATCTACCTGGAAGGCGACTACGTCATCGAGACGGTGCGAGCCGCGGTGCACACGGCGCCGGCCGGGGCCGCGCTCGTCGTGGACGTGAACAAGAACGGCACCACGATCTACACCGACCAGGCGAACCGGCCGAGTATCGCGGTCGGGACGAACAGTGCCACCGGCAACAATCCGGCCGTGACCACGCTGGCGGCCGGCGACTACCTCACCGTCGATGTCGACCAGGTCGGATCGACGGCCGCCGGCGCCGAGCTGACGGTGACCGTCCGGGTCCGCCGGGCCAGTTAGGCGACGGCTGTGGCGCAGTCAGCGGGCTACACGTTCAATGCGGACACGGTCAGCGGTACGACGGTGCGGGACGTCGCGGGCTACTTCCTGCACGGCACCATCGTCGGATCGGCGACCCTGGTCGCAGGCAGGTACGGCGACGGCCTGAACTGCACAGGTGGCGCGATGCACGTCGTCGTACGTCCGCCGAAGGCCGGAGACTCCTTCTACCCACTCAACACCGACGGCGGCCTGTCGATCGCCGCGTGGGTCGAGCTCAATGACAACACCGCGGCGGCCCGGTGCATCGCGTCCGCGAGCAGCGGCGGCGCGCTGAACTGGGCCGTGTACGCCTCGAACGCCGGCGGCAACGTGGAGGCGAGGATCGCCGGCGCCACGTACGCCACGACCACGAGCATCCGCGACGGGGAACAGCATCATGTCCTCGTCGTGTACGACGCCACGCCGTCGACCGACACCGTGAAGATCGCCGTCGACGGTGTCGAGGTGCTGTCGGTCAGCGCCGGCGCCGCACTCGCCTACTCCGGCACCGAGGTCACGATGGAGGCCGGGCGAAACACACTCACCGGCTCCGAGGCGCTCGAACGGGATCGTCGACGACCTGCGCTGGTGGAACGACCCGGTCGAGGCGGCGTACTGGCCGACCCTGATCGCCGCCGAGCAGATCGACCACCAGTTGGCGATCTACCCGTTCGACCACGACACCGCCGAAGACTTCGGCAGCTACGAGCGTGACCTCACGCTCGCTCCGTCCGCCAGCTTCACCGCCGGCTTGTACGGGCGCGCACTGGCTTCCGGTACGGCGGCAGCCGGTGTGAGCGGCGTGGTCGGCTTCCCGGACTGCGACCGGCTCGCCATCTGCGGCTGGCTCCGGCTCGACACCGCACCTGTCGGTTCGGCCGCCCCGATCCTCGCGATCGACGACAGCTCGGACCACGCACGGGTCCGCGTGGTGGTGAACACCAACCGGACTGTCACCACAACCTGGACCACCATCGACGACGGGACTGTCTCGGTGACCAGCACGGCGGGACTGATCGTCGGCCAGTGGACCCGATTCCAGTTCGCGATCAACCCGACGTACGTGCAAGTCCGGGTCGACAACGATCAGGCGACCGAGACCATCGGCGACGGTGTCCCGCACGTGACGCCGGCCATCGACGGCCTGCACCGGCTGTACATCGGCGGTGACGCAAGCGGCGGCGGCCAGGTCTCGTACGACTACCTGACCTTCACGAAGAACTTCCTCGCCGAGGTGACCTCGGGCTACTGGAGCGGTGCGCCGGTCGTCACGCCGTATCGGCCGGCCAATGTGGCGCGCGGCTGTCTACGACTTCAACGAGAGCAGCGGGACAGTCTCCGACGACAAGTCGCCGTCGGGGAACGACCTCACGCTGACGTCGGCCGGTTCGTGGGTGACCGGGGATCGAGGGTTCCGCGCTCGGCGCGAACGGGACGGGTCCCGGTGCGTCGCGGACCTCCCTTGCGTGGCCGGCGTCGCCGCCGGGGTGGGCGTTCTCGGCGTGGGTCAAGTGCCGGTCCAGCAGCAGTGGCGCCCGGTTCCTGGTACTACGGAACGGCGGGGACGAGGTCGCGCACGCGGGCCGGCTGGACGGGCTGTTCTGGGTCCGGCTGTTCGGCACCGGCGGCACCACCGGCATCGTCAGTTCGTCTCGTACGCCGATCCCGGCCGAGACCTGGACCCACGTGGCAGCGTCGTGCGACCAGAAGTCGATCCAGCTCTTCCTCAACGGGACGGTGTTCACAGTCGAGCCGTACGGCGCCGGGGCACCGCTGCAGCCGGGCGAGTTGCACGTGGGCGGCGACAACCCGGATTCGTCGGTCGCCGACGTCGACGACCTGTGTCTGTTCGACACTCCGATCAGCGCGGCCAACGTCCGCTGGCTCTACCAGAACCCCGGCCACTTCAACGAGCCCGCACCAGCCACCTTCGCCGCGTGGGGGGTGTCGCTCTAGCCGCGGAGTTCTGCCGGGCGGACCGGGCTGGCTTCGGCCAGGGCCTTGCGGACGCCGTCGGCGTCGAGGTCGGTGCCGTAGACGGGGGTTCCGGGCTGCTGGCGCCAGGACTCGGCGAGGGTGCCGGCGTCGATCGGGTCGAAGCCGAGCTCGTCGACGAGCCGCAGCACCTTCGCCTTGGCCGCTTCGTTGTCACCGGCAACCGGTAGCGCGATCCGCCCCGGCTCGCCGGTCGCAACGCCGAGCTCCAGCAAGTGCTGGAAGTTGATGTTGTTGAAGGCCTTGTTCACCGGCTGATCGAGCTGCTTCGCCACCCAGCCGGCCTCGGTCAGGCCCTCGTCCTCGATGCCCGCGATCCGCCCGTCGCGCTGCGGGTAGTAGTTGTTGGTGTCGATCACCACGAATCCCTCGGCGGCGTCGTCGAACAGGTCCTTCGGCAGTGTGGGGACCGCCTTCTCCGGAATCGTCACGATGACGATCTCGGCGCCCTTGGCAACGTCTCCGACCTGCGCCGGAGTCGCTCCGGTCTCGGCCTGCAGGTCGAGCAGCGTCTCCGGACCCCGCGAGTTCGCCACGGAGACCTCGTGCCCGAGGGCCGTCAGGCGCCGGGTGAGCGTGCCGCCGATACGGCCTGCACCAATGATTCCGATCTTCACTTTTCCTCCTCGTAAGTAGCTCCTACTTGGGTGGAACCCCGAAACGGCCCCGGATGATCCACCTGGGAAGACGCTGTCGTACACCTCACAGAACCGCGACCGCGACCGAGGAGCTTGTCCCAGCCCACCGCTTCCGGTCCCAGCCCACCGGTTCCGGGCCCCGGTTCCGGTTCCGGCCCACCGGTTCCGGGCGCCCGGCGCGGGCGGGCCGGGCCCAGAAAACCAACCAGGCCACCGCGTGCACGCGTTCAACCCTCCTCACATCACCCACACATCCAGCAGATAGAGCCTCAATCTGGGCCCCACCGGCGAGGCGCAGTACGGTCGAAGTAGGGCACTCACGAGAGGACCACCGAGATGAGCATCGACCGGGGACTGCTGGCGACGTTGGAGGCCAAGCCGGGCAAGGAAGAGGAACTGCGCGCGTTCCTCGAGAAGGGGCGGGAGCTGGCGGCCGCCGAAGAGGGGACGGTCACCTGGTACGCGTTCCGGCTCGGGCCGACGACGTTCGGGATCTTCGACACGTTCGCCGACGAGGACGGCCGGCAGGCTCACCTCAACGGCCAGATCCCGGCCGCCCTCGGACAGGTCGGTCCCGAGCTGCTGGCCGCCGACCCGGACATCCGGACGATCGACGTCATCGCGGTCAAGTAGCGGACGCCATCGCCTTTCCTGCTCGTGCAGCGGTGGTGATTGAGGTGTGCACGGGAGCGTAGCCGAGCGCACACAGGTGGTCGGCCGCGACGCGAGGTGTGCGGCGAAAGCTGTGTCGCGGTTCTACGATGGCGAGACGATGACGCCTACTCAGCTCCGTGCGTTCTCTGCGGTTGTCCGCCTCGGGTCGGTCAAGGCCGCGGCAGCCGAGCTCCAGGTCACCGAGGCGGCGATCTCCCTGCACGTCGCCCAGTTGCGCAAGGAACTCGGCGACCAGCTGTTCACCCGGACGGCCTCAGGGCTGGCTTTCACTCCGGGCGGATTGCGGCTGGCCAGCCGCGCTGTCGAGTTGCTCGGACTGCAGAACCGGACGATTCAGGAGGTCAGCCAGGCCGGTCGTGGACGCAGGCTGATGCGGATCGCGGCCTCGACGTTGTTCGCCGAGTACGCCGCCCCGGGCCTGATCGAGCTGTTCGCCGGCCGGGCCGACGACCTGGACGTCGAACTGAGCGTGCACCATCCGCGCGAGTTCGCCGCGCTCCTGTCCGAACGCGCGGTGGACGTTGCTCTCGGCCCGGTTCCGGCCGGCCTGCCCGAATCGGTTCGCCGGATCCCGTTCCTGAACTACCGCCTCGTCGTGGTCGCCGGCAGTGCACATCCCGCTGCGCTGGGTCCGGCGCGGCCGGCGATGCTGCGCGAGCAGACCTGGTTGCTAGGCCCGTCGGCGGTTGCCGACGGCACGGTCGCGGCGCTGCTTCGCAGGCTGGAGGTGCCGGAGGCCCGGCAACGGATCTTCCAGAGCCACACGGCGGCGATCGAGGAGGCCAAGCGGGACGGCGGCGTCGCGGTTGCGTTGTCGTCCGCGGTTGCCGGTGACGTGTCCGGCGGCCGGCTGACGATCGTTACCGGCCGCGGACTGACGATGAGTGGCGTGTGGACCGCGATGACCCTGCCGGCGCATGCCGTCGTACCCGCCGCGGCCGAGCTGACGCGTTTCATCACCACCCCGCGAGCCACTCAGGCGATGCTGCGCGGGGCCGGGGTCAACGATCGGGCACTTCCGGCCGTCGATCCACGTCACCTTGTGGAGCTGACCACCTCGGCGAGCGCGTCGAGTGTGTTGCCAGGCAGCAGTGCGTCGCAGTACGGCAGGGCGGCGACCAGCGCGCCGGTCAGCGGCTCGTAGTCGGGGGAGGCGACACGTGGGTTCATCCAGATCACCCGATGGGCGCGGCGGGCCAACCTGGCCATCGCGCGGCTCAGTTGCGCCGGGTCGTCACTGTCCCATCCGTCGGAGGCAATGATCACCACCGCGCCGCGAACGATCGAGCCGTACCGCGACCGCAGCAGCGCGCTGAGGTTGGTGGCGATCCGGGTTCCGCCGAAGCGGTCCGCGACCAGGTGCGTCGCCTGGTCGACGGCCACAGACACGTCGCGGTGGGCAAGTACCGCGGTGAGCCGGGTCAAAGTGGTTCCGAACGCGAACACCTCCGCGTTGGCGGTGACCGTTGCCGCACGCATCAGATGCAGGTACGGACGTGATGAAAGGCTGCATCGACTGGCTGACGTCACAAACCATCACCAGTCGCCGCGGCTTGTGCACCGGGCCGGTCCGGACGAGTTCGGTTGGCTCCCAGCCGGTCCGCCGCGAACGGGCCATGGTCGCGCGAAGGTCGATCGTGGCCCCGCCGCCGCGTCTGGTCATGCGGCGAGTACGTCGGGTCGGCCACCGCTCGCGAGCGGTTTCCAGCCAAGCGCCGACTGCCGCCAGCAGGTCCGGGTCGAGGGCGTCGAACGGGGTGTCGTGGAGGCCGGCCAACGCGCTCGGAAGGCGCTCGGGCAGGGGGAGTCCCGTGCTCGCGTCCTCCACCCGGCCACTGAGCGCCGGCAGCGTGATCCAGGGCAGGCCGTCGCCGGCCGAGGCGTTCGACGTCGGCGTCCCGTTGCCGGGGTCGCGGTCAGGCGCGGAGCCGAGCGGCCTGCGCCGGGCCTGTGGGTCGACCGGCAGGACGGCATCGGCGAAGACCGCGGCGAACACGCCGTCGTACTTGTCCAGATCCTGCCGGTGCCGAACGAGGGTGACACGACCGAGCCAGTACAGGCGGCGCCGGTCGGGTGCGGGCTGCACCGTCAGCGCTTCGGTGAAGGTCTCCGTCGCCGTGAGATCGACGGACACGCCCGCTCCTCGCAGCCGTTCCGAGAACGCGACGGCGAAGGCTGCGCGGTCCACCGCGCGGAACAGGACGTCATCGCCGGACAAGGAAGTAGATCACCACCGCCGCCACGACAACCCCGGCGGCAACCGGAATCACCCGCCGCGCCGCCGATCCGCCCGCGAACCGCATCAAGTCGAGAGGTTCAGGCTCCTCCGCGGTCGCATCAGTTGGACGCGACCCTGCTCCGTGCGCAGCCTCGGCCGGGGATGCGCCCTCGGCCGGGGGCGCGGCCGCCGCTGTTCGCACGTCGCCCGCCTGGTGTGCAGCCGCCTGCGGCGCGACCGCGGATACCTCGGTTTCAGATCCGAGCGTGCCGGCCGCCAGTTTTGATTCGAGGCAACCGATGAACTCGCCGAGGAGCTTCTCCGAGACCTGCTTGATCATGCCGCTGCCGAACTGGGCGACCTTGCCGGAGATCGTGAGGTCGGTGTCGACGATGACCAGGGTGCCGACCGGATCCGGGCGCAGGTCGGCAGTGATCCGGGCGGACGCGTTGCCCGGCCCCGCGGGAGTCCTTGCCCTTGGCATCGATCACGGCATGGTGCGTCGCGTCGTCCTTGGTCGTGAACCGGGCGGTGCCGCCGAAGTCGCTGACCACCGGTCCGAGCTTGACCCGGACCTTGCCCTGGTAGATCTCACCGTCGAACCCGGTCAGGCTCGCGCCCGGCATACAGGGCGCGATCGCCTCGAGATCGGTCAGTACCGCCCAGGCCTGCGCCGGTGGCACGCTCACGGTGAACTCGTCGGTGATCTTCATGCTGTCCCCTCGCTCGGTTCGAACAGTTCGGCGATCGCGTCCCGGTCGTCCGGCGTCTTGGCGATCGCCGACAGCGTGCGGAGCGCGTCCTCGCGGCCGAGCGACGACGCGCCCAGCACCGTCAGCGCGGAGACCCAGTCGATCGTCTCGGCCAGTCCGGGCGCCTTGTCCAGGTCGAGTGCCGCGGGCCCGGCCGACGAAGTCGGTGGCGCTCGCGATCAGCGCGTCGGTCGGCGGCCGGCACCCGGCGCCGAACGATCTGTACCGCGCGGTCGGGTCGAGGGAACTCGATCCAGTGGTAGAGGCAGCGCCGCCGGAGCGCGTCGTGCAGCTCGCGGCTCCGGTTCGAGGTGAGGACGACGTACGGACGGCGCACGGCGGTGAACGTGCCGAGCTCGGGGATCGTCACCGAGGCCTCGCCGAGGAACTCGAGCAGCAGCGCCTCGAACTCGTCGTCGGCCCGGTCGATCTCGTCGATCAGCAGCACCGGCGGTACCGGCCCGGTGGCGCGGACACAGCGCAGGATCGGCCGCTCGGACAGGAACTCCTCGGTGAACAGGTCGGCATCCTGCCAGCTTCTCCTGCCGGGCCTCGGCCAGCCGGATCGCCAGCAGCTGACGCTGATAGTTCCACTCGTACAAGGCCTCGCCGCGCGGTCAGCCCCTCGTAGCACTGCAGCCGGATCAGCGGTGCCTCCGAGGGCGGCTGCCAGGCGATGGCCGACGTCGTCTTGCCGACCCCGGGCTCACCTTCCAGCAGCAACGGCTGCGCCGAGGGTCGAGGCCAGGAACAGCGCAGTCGCAGTTCCCTCGTCGAGCAGATGGTCCGACCGCGTCGAAGCGGCTGATCACCTCCTCGGGATCCGCGAACGGTGCCGGTCATCCGGCCGGCTCCTCACCTGGCGCCAGGCCAGCAGCGCCCGGTAGTCCGTCCCAGTCGTCCACGTCCAGCGGAACGTTGCGTCCACGGCCATCGACTCCGCGACGGCGTGACGGCCGGACTCGATCAGCTTCCAGACGCCCTTGTCCCCATGCAGTCCGGCGCAGCTCCCGAACAGCTCGTCGCCCGAACCAGAACGGATGCCCGCGCCGTCGTCGTACCGGCTGACCGCGATCGGTGCGGTCGGCGTCGCGCGACCAGACCGGACCGCGTTCACTCGGCGACTCCGGGCTGGTCGCCGAGCAGCAGCACGATCCCGTCCGACCGCGTCGATCGACCGCGTCCAGCGCCGAGACGATCGACGACGAACAACCCGATGCCGAAATCGGGTTCTCGCACCGTCGTGACGCCGTTCAGATCGACCTTCGCGAACTCTGGTCGGCGGCACCGCCGAGCGTCACGATCACCTGGTCGAACGCACAGTCCCGCGCGGCTGCGCAGTACGGCGTCGAGCAGCGTCGTACCGTCGTAGCGGACAACCTGCTTCGGCTGACCGAGCCGGCCGGACCCGCCCGCGGCGAGCACCAGACCCGGTGACGAACACGACGTCCTCACCTCGTGACCTGCGCTGCGTACGCGTCTCGGCAGCCAGTGCCGCAGAACCAGTAGGTCGGCTGCCGTCGACCTCCAGATGCGGTGTGTCCGGCGCGATGACCACCGTCATCCCGCAGACCGGGATCGACGACCTGGACGGCGACGTCCGCGGCCACGTACCGGCGGCCGGCCGCAGTCCGTCCACCCGGATCGACCGCACCAGCTCGGCCAGCACCGACAGGCGATCTCCGCCTGGCGGTCTCTGCGCCCACCTCCAGGCCGACCGGTGTGCGGATCCGGTCCGACTCGGCTTCGGTCAGGTCGCAGCTCCGCCAGCACCGCCTCGGCCTCGCTTGCCGCTGGCAACCAATCCGACGAAGCCGACGCCGGCGTCCAGCGCGGCGCGGAGCGGACCCGGCTCGTCGCGGCCCAGCTCGGCCACGACGACCGCCAGGTTCCCGGCGAGGGTGGCTTGGACCCGTCCAGCCGATCGATCGCGAAGCCCGCCGCGGCCCCGACCGCGGCGATCGCTTCGGCGATCGGGTTGGCCCCGACGACGCCGACCAACGGCGGCGGGATCTGTGGTCGCAGGAAGATCTCCAGCGCGCCGCCGCTCAGACAGGGATTGGTCGACCACCGTCGCGCCCGGGACCTCCGGGAACGCATCCGTCTCCGAGGGGCAGTACCCGGAGCAGCACGGGCCGGCCGTCGGTGAGAGCGGTCAGCGCGGCCGACACGCACCGACCCCTCGGCGCAGACGCCACCGACGAATCCCTCCATCGACCCGTCGGCGAGCACGATCGCGTCATCGCCCGGCCGCGCCGAGGTCGGTCGCTCCGCGCGGACGACGGTCGCGTGGACGAAGGGCACTCGGGCGCCGGTCAGCTCGGCGATCCGCTCCGCGACGCGCTGTCTTCATACGCACCTCACACCGGGGGCCGTCGGGTGGCCCTGCATGGCATCCCAGACTCGTGACGGTGTGAGCGGCATGTCGGCGTGCCGGATCGCCGTACGGCTTGAGCGCGTCCACGACCGCGTTGACGACCGCCGGCGGCGACCCGACGGTGGCGGATTCACCGATGCCCTTCGCGCCGATCGGATGGTGCGGTGACGGGGTCACGGTGTAGCCGGTCTCCCAGTCGGGAACCTCCAGCGCGGTCGGAATCAGGTAGTCCATCAGCGACCCGCCGAGGCAGTTGCCGTCCTCGTCGAAGGCGATCATCTCCATCAGTGCCATGCCGACCCCGTCGGTCAGGCCGCCGTGGACCTGGCCCTCGATGATCATCGGGTTGATCCGGGTCCCGCAGTCGTCCACCGCGACAAAACGGCGTACCTTGACCGCGGCGGTGCCGGGATCGATGTCGACGACGCAGATGTAGGCGCCGTACGGGTAGGTGAGGTTCTCCGGGTTGTAGCAGATCTGGGCTTCCAGGCCGCCCTCGATCCCGTCGGGCAGATCACCGGCCCCATGGGCCCGCATCGCGATGTCCTGGATGGTGACGGCGGTCCCCGGATCGCCCTTCACGTGGAACGATCCCTTGGTCCACTCCAGATCCGCGACCGAGACCTCGAGCATCCCGGAGGCGATGATCCGGGCCTTGTCCCGCACCTTGCGCGCGACCAGGGCGGCTGCCGCACCGGAGACCGGGGTGGAGCGGCTGCCGTAGGTGCCGAGTCCGAACGGCGTGTTGTCGGTGTCGCCGTGCACCACCTCGATGTCGTCGGGCGGGATGCCGATCTCCTCGGCGACGATCTGCGCGAACGTCGTCTCGTGCCCCTGGCCCTGTGTCTTCACCGACAACCGGACCACGGCCTTCCCGGTCGGGTGCACCCGCAGTTCGCAGCCGTCGGCCATGCCGAGGCCGAGGATGTCCATGTCCTTGCGCGGCCCGGCGCCGACCGCCTCGGTGAAGAACGAGACGCCGATACCCATCAGCTCGCCGCGCGCCCGGCGTTCGGCCTGCTCCCGGCGCAGCTCGTCGTACCCGGCGAGCTCCATCGACAGCCGCATCGTCTTCTCGTAGTCGCCGGAGTCGTACACCCAGCCGGTCTTGCTCTGGTACGGGAACTGCTCGGGCCGGATGAAGTTGCGCAGCCGCAGCTCGACCGGGTCCATCTGCAGTTCGTACGCGAGACAGTCGACCAGCCGCTCGACCAGGTAGACCGCCTCGGTGATCCGGAACGAGCAGGCGTACGCGACCCCACCCGGTGCCTTGTTGGTGTAGACGGCGGTCATCTTGCAGTACGCCGCCTCGAGGTCGTAGCTGCCGGTGAACACACCGAAGAAGCCGGCCGGGTACTTCACCGGAGCCGCCGTGCCGTTGAACGCCCCGTGATCGGCCAGCACGTTGGTCCGGATCGCGAGGATCTTGCCGTCCCGCGTCGCCGCGATCTCACCGCGCATGATGTAGTCCCGGGCGAACCCGGTGCTGGTCAGGTTCTCCGACCGGTCCTCCATCCACTTGACCGGCTTGCCCAGCACGAGTGACGCGACGATCGCGCAGACGTACCCGGGATAGATCGGGACCTTGTTGCCGAAACCACCGCCGAGGTCGGGAGCGATGACCCGAATCTTGTGCTCCGGCAGGCCGGAGACGAGTGCGTACACGGTCCGGTGGGCATGCGGCGCCTGACTCGTCGTCCAGAGCGTCAGCTTGCCGTCGACGCGGTCGAAGTCCGCGACGCACCCGCACGTCTCCATCGGGGCCGGGTGGACGCGCGGGTAGACGATGTCCTCGGTCACGACCACATCGGCCCGGGACATGACTTCCTCGGTTGCGGCGGCGTCGCCGGTCTCCCAGTCGAAGCAGTGGTTGTTCGTCTTGCCGTCCAGATCGTCGCGGATGACCGGCGCGTCCGGAGCCAGCGCGGTCCGGGCGTCCACGACCGGCGGCAGAATGTCGTACTCGACGTCGATCAGCTCGAGCGCGTCCCGGGCGGAGTACCGGTCCTCGGCGACGACGACCGCGACCTCCTGGCCCTGGAATCGCACCTTGTCGGTGGCCAGCACCGCCTGGACGTCGTTGGACAGCGTCGGCATCCAGGCGAGGCCCTTGGCCGCGAGATCGGCGCCGGTGATGACGGCCTTCACCTTGGGGTGGGCCTGTGCCGCGCTGACGTCGATGCTCACGATCCGGGCGTGCGCACACGGCGACCGCAGGACCGCGAGGTGCAGCATGCCGGGCAACTGGATGTCGTCGACGTACCGGCCCAGGCCGCGGATGAAGCGTGGATCCTCCTTGCGCAGCATCCGGCCGTGCCCGAGCGGTTTCTGGTCGTTGTTGACGAACGTCTCGGTGGGACGCGTCGGTGGCATCAATACAGTCATGTGGGACTCCTGGCGGGCTCGGGCTCGGGCTCGGGCGTGGGAACGTCGGCGTCGGCGGGTTGTACGCCGTCGGGATGGGTGGCAGCCCAGCGGATCGACCGGACGATGGTCGCGTAGCCGGTGCATCGGCAGATCTGGCCGGAGATCGCCTGCCGGATCTCCTGCTCGTCCGGATCCGGGTTGCGGTCGAGCAGTGCCCGGGCGGTCATCATCATCCCCGGAGTACAGAAGCCGCACTGCAGGCCGTGACACTGCATGAAGCCCTGCTGGACCGGGTCCAGGCCGTCCTCGGTTTCCAGTCCTTCGACGGTGCTGATCTCGTGTCCGCCGGCCATCGCGGCCAAGCACCGTGCACGACTTCACCGGCTCACCGTCCATCCAGACCACGCACGTGCCGCAGTTGCTGGTGTCACAGCCCCAGTGCGTGCCGGTCAGTCTCAGCTGGTCCCGGAGGAAGTGCACGAGCAGTGTGCGGCCCTCGATCTCGGCCGCGACCTCCTCGCCGTTGACGGACATCGTCACCTGCATGGTCAGCGCCTCTCTTCCCCGGAGCGTTCGGCGTACCGCTGGACAGCCGTTCTGAAGGCTCGTGTGGTCAGCTCGGCGGCCAGGTGCCGTTTGTACTCGGCGCTGCCGCGCATGTCGGTGACCGGCTCGCACGCCGCGGCGGCGAGCTGCCCTGCCTGGCGGAACAGGTCTTCGGACGGTGCGCGTCCGCGCAGCGCCTCGGAGATCGCCGGGATGCCGGTCGTGTTCGGGCCGACCGCCGCCAGCCCTGCCCGAGCGTCCACGATGAGGCCGTCGCGGATCCACACCGCGGCGCCGGCGGAGACGACGGCCCAGTCACCGGCTCGGCGTTCGACCTTGAAGTAGGCGCTGGAGCCGCCCGGGCGGATCGGGAACCGCACCTCGGTGAGGATCTCGTCGTCGCCGACGGCCGTCTCGTACGGGCCGCGGTAGAACTCGTCCATGGTCACCACGCGCTCACCGGACGGTCCGCGAATCACGCAGCTCGCGTCGAGCGTCGTACACACCGCGGACAAGTCTTCCGAGGGATCCGCCTGGCAGAGCGATCCGCCGATGGTGCCGCGGTTGCGGACGACCGGATCGGCGATCACCCGCTCGGCGTCGGCGAAGATCGGGAAGAGCTCGGCCAGCTCAGCGGACTCCAGCAGCTCGCGGTGCCGGGTCATCGCGCCGACCCGCACCTCGTCCGGTGTGACCGTGATGCGGCCCAGCTCGTCGTGCAGGTCGTTGATGTCGATCAGGTACTCGAAGTTGGCCAGGCGCAGCTTCATCATCGGCAGCAGGCTGTGCCCCCCGGCGACCAGCCGGGCGGTATTCCCGAGCCGACTGAGGAGCTCGACGGCGTTGCCGACACTGGTGGCGCGCTCGTACTCGAAAGGTGCTGGAACCTGCATACCGGGCTCCTTCGTCGACGCGGATACCTCGATCTGACCGCGCCGGGGCCGCACTGTCAACGGCCACCTAAGGCATCGCTTAGGTGGCCAGGCGGGGAGCCGGCCGACCGATCCGGGTCGGCGCTCCGGAGCGTGCCCGCAGGCTAGGTTCGAGGTGTCAAGGAGGCCAGGATGCGGGATCTGCTGGACGATATCGACCGGTGGCGAGCCGACGGCCGGGCCGTCGTCCTCGCTCGGGTGGTGGATCTGGAGGGCTCCGGCCCGCGCGGTCCGGGCGCCGCGATGGCCGTCAACGACCGGTTGGAGGTCACCGGATCAGTCTCTGGCGGCTGCGTGGAGGGCGCGCTGGTCACGGCAGCCGAGGAGGTCTTCGAGACCGGTCAGCGGTCGGTCCACACCTTTGGGTACTCCGACAACGAGGCGTTCGCCGTCGGCCTCACGTGCGGCGGCACCATCCATGTGTTCGTCGAGCCGCTCGACTGGTGATGAACGTGTACGTCGAACTCGCCGAGGCGCTGCGCACACAGCGGCCCGTTGTCCTGGTGACCGTGATCGACGGGCCCGGGACGGGGGCCAAGGTGCTTGTCACGGCCGAGGGCGAGCGGTTCGGGAGCCTGGGGGACCAGGCGCTGGACGAGCGCGTCGGCCGGGACGCGCTCGGCGCGCTGGCAGCGGGGCTGACCGGCGTACGGCACTACGGACGGCATGGCGAGCCGGCCCAAACCGACCTCACGGTCTTCGTCGAGTCGTTCACCGCACCCCGGCGAATGATCATCTTCGGCGCCGTCGACTTCGCCGCCGCGCTGTCCCAAGCCGCCACACTGCTCAAGTACTCCGTGACGGTGTGCGACGCGCGGCCGATCTTCGCCACCCGGGCCCGGTTCCCGCAGGCCGACGAGGTGGTCGTGGACTGGCCGCAGCGGTTGCTCGCCCGGGTCGGGCCGAGCCTGACCACGCGAGATGCCGTCTGCGTGCTCACCCATGACGCGAAGTTCGACGTACCCGCGATCGTCGCCGCGCTGGACACCGATGTCGGCTACCTCGGTGTCATGGGCAGCCGCAGCACCCACCGCGACCGGTTGGAACGACTCCGCTCCGTCGGGGTTCCGCCGGAGTCTCTCGAGCGCCTCCACGCGCCGATCGGCCTGGACATCGGCGCATTGACCCCGGAAGAGACCGCCATCTCGATCTGCGCCGAAATCATCGCCGAACGAGCCGGCCTCGACATCGTCCGGCCACTACGACAGCTGAGCACCCCGATCCATCACTAGCCAGGTCGAGCCCCGCCACCACCCACGAACGTTGAGCTCATTGTTGCGTCAGCTCGCTCGAGCCCTGCTCTGTTGCCTTGGGGGCCTCAGTGGCCGTGACTGAACTCGGCTCTGAGTGGGTTGTTGTGTTCGCCCAGCGCAGGCACTGGCTTCATCGCCGGCTCTCGTCCGTGGACGAGAACCGGCGGTAAGAGCGCCCTCGCCGGTCCACCTGGCGTGTCGATCGTTCGCCAGCGGCCGCGAGCCTCCAGTTGGGGGTGTTCCACGAACTCTGCTGGTGTCCGCAACTGGGCGCAGGCGATTCCGATCTTGTCGAGCCGCTCGACGACGGCCTCCGCTCTCATCGATGAGAACGCGCCTTCGATCAGCGGCGTGATGAGGTCGTTGTTCTCGACCCGCTCGGAGTTGTGGGCGAAGCGGGGATCGTCCTCGAGATCAGGACGCTCGAGTACGTCGCGGCAGACGACAGCCCACTCACGATCGCTCTGCACGCCGAGGAAAACAACGCCGCCGGCTGCGGTGCGGTAGGGGCCATAGGGGGCGATGGATGCGTGCCGCGCCCCCGTTCGCAGTGCCGGCCGGTCGCCGTACACCGCGTAGTAGGCCGGCTGCATCATCCACTCGCCGAGCGCGTCGAGCATCGCAACCTCGAGAGTGCTGCCCTGGCCGGTGAGCGTCCGCTCGTAGAGGGCGGTGAGGATCCCCGAGTAGGCATACATGCCGGTCGCGATGTCGGCGATCGATATCCCCACTTTGGCGTAGTCGGTCTCGGTGCCGGTCACGGACAGCAGCCCGGTCTCGCACTGCATGAGCAAGTCGTAGGCCTTCTTGGCCTGGTACGGACCGGTGGAGCCGTAGCCGGAGATCGAGCAGTGAATCAGTTCGGGCCGGCGTCCGCGCAGGGTTTCGGCGTCGAGTCCGAGACGCTCGACAGCACCGGGGACGAGGTTCTGAACCAGCACGTCCGCTGCATCGACGATGGCGTCGAGTACGGCGCGATCGGCGGTGTCCTTGATGTCGAGCTCGATGCTCTCCTTGCCACGGTTCAGCCAGACGAAGTAGCTCGCTTCGCCGTTCACTGTCCGGTCGTAATGGCGGGCGAAGTCGCCGACGCCGGGGCGTTCCACCTTGATGACACGGGCACCGAGGTCGGCCAGCTGACGAGTGGCGAACGGGCCGGCCACGGCCTGTTCCAGCGCGACGACCGTGATTCCTTCCAATGGCTGCATTGCGAACCCTCCGGCGGTGAATGAGGTCACGTGCTTTCGTCCCCGACGGTCGCGTCCGCGTCCATGGCGAGCCGTCCATCCAGGGAGGCCGCCCACAGGCGCGTTTCCGCGCCGGCACGACGGCCGTTGACGGTGAAGACCTCTGGGATGCAAAGGGGAGAGCGAGCCCGGTAGCGGAACGAGGTGACTCGCTGCCCACGGTGCACGAGTGAGTCGAGTAGCAGGGTCGCGAGGAGAGGTCCGTGGATGACCAGATTCGGGTATCCCTCGACCGACCGGGCATAGTCGACGTCGTAGTGGATCCGGTGCGCGTTGAACGTCAGAGCGGAGTACCGGAACAGGGCCGTGCTGTCCAGCACCCACCGATCACTGAAGTCGGCTGCCGTTGCTTCGGCTGGGGATTCGCGCGTGGCGGAAGAGGTCAGGTCCCGGTAGACGATGGTCTGCGATTCGAGGATCGCAGGTCGTCCGCCGGAGCGGATGTCGTGTTCGACCGTGACGAAGTACAGCGGACCAGTTCGTCCTTGCTTGGGCGTCACAGCGCGGATCGTGCTCGTCCGGGTCGCCTCGGTGCCGAGACGCAGTACGTCGGAGAACCTGATCTCCCCTCCCGCCCACATCCGGCGAGGCAGCGGCACCGGTGGCATCGTGACTCCAAGGGCCGGATGCCCATCAGAGCCGAGGCGTGAGGCTTGGACGACGTCGTGGAAGTAGAGCCAGTGCCATGCCGGCGGGAGTGTGTCGCCTTCCGAGAAGGTGGCAGCGCGATCGAGCGTGGCCTGCATCCGATTCGCCTGGGCAGGATCGAGGAAGGCCCTGCTGGTCGTACTGGTTCCCACCCAGGCGTTCCACTCGCTCACCGGTGCTCCTCGAGTCGGACTGCTCTCATCGGCGGGCTGCCGGAAGGCAACGGACAGTGGTGAGCGTGCCACCGGAGGGATCTGACCGGAAGGCATGGTTGATCGCGGCAACATGTGCGGGGTCGCTGCAGAGCATGCCGCCGAACCCGAGGCGCCGTACGTCGAGGGCGGCCGCGCGGACCGAAGGAGTGCGCCGGACCTCGGTACCGGCGCTGTCGAGCGGCGCCGGTAGTCCGGCCGCTCGTGAAGCAACCACCAGGGCGCCGCGCGCGAACGCGAGCGACTCGCCGCTACCGTCGGCACCGATGTCCACGGCGAAGCCGGGGGAGCCGCGCAGGGCTTCCAGATCGTCATGCTGCCAGGGGCTAGCCCCGGCGTTGACCCGGACCCAGGCTTCACCGCCCTCGGCCAGCCAGCGGACGACGTGGCGACGAGCGGATAGTTTGCGCTCCGGGGAGACCCGGTGGTCGAGATCCAGGATCACCTCGTCGGTGCCTGAGGCAACGGCTTTGCCGAACCGCTCCGGGCGATGGCCGGGAACCAGCAACCAGGATCTCATCGGCCGACCTTGTTTCGCTTGACGAGTTCGCGGACGATGACGCTGCGCTGGATCTCGTTGGTTCCCTCACCGACGATCATCAAGGGCGCGTCGCGGAAGTACCGTTCGACGTCGAACTCGGTCGAGTAGCCGTACCCGCCGTGGATGCGGATGGCGTCGAGGGCGATCGTCATGGCAGTCTCGGAGGCGAAGAGCTTCGCCATGCCGGCCTCCAGATCGGCGCGCGCTCCGGATTCGTAGCAGCGGGCGGCGTAGAGAACGAGTTGACGCGCGGCGGTGAGTTGCGTCGCCATGTCGGCCAGATAGTTGCCGATCGATTGATGCTCCCAGATCTGCTTGCCGAAGCTTTCGCGTTCCTGGGCATAGCGCAGTGCGTCCTCGAGCGCGGCCCGGCCGACGCCGAGCGCACGGGCGGCCACCTGGATCCGGCCGATCTCCAGGCCGCGCATCATCTGCGCGAATCCATGGCCTTCTTCCTTGCCGAGCAGGGTCGATGCCGGCACGCGGAAGTCGTCGAACGTGAGCTCGCAGCTCTCGATGCCTTTGTAGCCGAGCTTCGGGAGGTCGCGGGATACCTCGAAGCCCGGCCCTTTCTCGACGAGCAGGATGCTGATGCCGTGGTGCGCAGGTCGCGCATCGGGATTGGTGCGGCAGAGCAGGGCGATCAGCTGGGAGCGGCGGGCGTTGCTGATCCACGTCTTGGAACCGTTGACGACGTACGAGTCTCCGTCGCGACGGGCCGTCGTACGAAGTGCCTGCAGATCGGAGCCGCCGCCGGGCTCGGTGAGCGCCATCGTCGCCCGGATCTCCCCGGTGGCCATCCGCGGCAGGTAGTGCTCCTGCTGCTCTTGGGTGCCGAAGGCAAGGAGCAGCTTCGAGACGACCGTGTGCCCACCCATCGCGCCGGCCAGGCTCATCCAGCCGCGGGAGAGTTCCTCGGTGACAGCGGCGTAGCAGGGCGTCGACACGCTGGTCTCACCCCAGGGCTCCGGGATCGCGAGGCCGAAGATTCCGAGCTCCTTCATCTGCTCGACGAGCGTCTCCGGGTACGCGTTCGAGTGCTCGAGCTCGTGGACGACGGGCTTGACCTCACGGTCGACCCATTCCCGCACCAGCTCGACGATCTGGGCCTCCTCGGCGACGAGTTCGTGCATAGCGGGTCCCTTCGGATGGTGGTGGGTTTCGTCCTCCCATCTATCATGTGAGCTGATCCAATCGCCTGTAAAATAACCTGTACTGATGCCCCCATAGGAGCCCGTCATACCAGGGAGGTCGCCATGGACCTACGGCAGTTGACGGCGCTGGTCACGGTCGCCGAGGTCGGCAGTGTCACCAAGGCGGCTCGGCTCTTGCACCTCGTGCAGCCGGCCGTGACCCGGCAGATCCGGTTGCTCGAGGAGGAGATGGGGGTGCCGCTCTTCGAGCGCACCCGGCAGGGGATGGTGGCCACCGCCGCGGGGGAGGTGCTGGTAGAGCCACTGGCTGGCCCTCTTCCGCCCTTCGGCGCGTTACTGCTACGACGGGTTCGTGAGGCGAAGCAGGTACCGGTGTGACCCGGGATGATGTCGCGTACGTCGGTGTTGCCGCTCGACTGTGAGCGGCATGGACGAGGTCGGGGTGGAGCTCAGGTGGTGGGCTGGGCGATCAGGTGGGCGGCCTGGACCAGGCCGGAAGCGCCGGCGAGGCCACGCTCGAGTACGTCCGTGGGGTCGGCTCCCGCTGTGCGTACTGCGTCGGCGAAGTGGTGCATGTCCTTGATCATCAGCTGGTGGACGTGTTCGGCGAGTTCCGGAGTGAGGTCGGTGCCGATGGTCCGCAGCGCGGCGCTGGCGCCGCTACTCGTGCCGATGACCTCGACGAGCGCGGGTAGATCGAGTCCGAGTCGGTTGGCCAGCGTGAGCACGTCCTCGGCGTTCTTCATGTTCGTAATGGTCAGCGCGTTGTTGAACAGTTTGGTGAGCTGGCCGGCTCCGACCGGTCCCATCCGGCGGACCGTGTCGCTGAAGGCTGCGAACACCGGAAGTGCGGCCTCGAAGAGATCGACGGGGCCGCCGACGAAGGTGGTCAGAGTGCGGGCGCGGGCACCTGGGCTGCCGCCGCTGACCGGGGCGTCGAGGTAGGTCGCTTCGGCCTGGGCGACATGCGCGTCGATCCGTTTGGCCTCGTCGGGGTCGCCCGTGCCGTGGTTGACGACGATCGTGCCGGGGGCGATGTGGGCCAGGAGCCCTTGGTCGTCGAGCACATTCCAGATGTCGGCGTCGTCGCGCAGGCAGAGCCCGATCAGGTCTACGGAGCCCGCGAGGTCAGCGGCGCTGTCGTGAACCACGTGCGGCACTGCCGCGACCGCGGACAGCGAGGCGGTCCTGAGCGCGAACACGTGCAGTTCGAAGCCTTGCTCGCCGATCGCCTCGGCCATCGGGCCGCCCTGGTCGCCGAGCCCGATGAAACCGACCCTCTTGATGGTCCTCGTCATCACATTTCCCTTCTTTTCGCGATTTGTTGTGGAGTCCGATGGGCGAGGTCTCAGCGCACGATGCTGGTCGCGAGATCCCACAGGCGCTCAGCGTTGGCCGCATCGAGCGCGTACGCGGCCACTGCGGGTACTCCCGGCTCGGTGGGCCGGGAGGTGACCGGCGGAGCCTGGTTCACGTCCTCGAAGTAGCGGCCGCCGATGTTCTCGACCAGCGGGGAAGCGGCGAGGAAAACCGAGGTCGCAGCGCCCTGTTCGACGGTCTTGCGGTACGGCTCGGGAGTCTTCAGGCCGCCGGTGTGCCGCTGAAGGTTGGTGGCGATCGCGCCGGGGTGCAAGGCGTTCGCCCTGATCCCCTCGCTCGACCAGCGACGGTCCGCCTCGACGGCCAGCAGGACCTGCGCGGTCTTGGACTGTCCGTAGGCGCCCAGCGCGTCGTAGGGGCGGAATCGGTAGTCGAGGTCGTCGAAGACGACCGGCGAGAACAGGTGACCGGTGGATGACACGGAGACGATCCGCGCGCCACCGGCGGCGGCGAGAGCGTCGCGCAGGCCCAGTGTGAGCGCGAAGTGACCGAGGTAGTTGGTGGCGAACTGCTGCTCGTGGCCCCGGATACCGCGCTCGAGGTCGGGGAGCATCATGATGCCGGCGTTGTTGATCAGGATGTGCACAGGCCCACGCCAGGCGGCGGTGAACGCGGTCACCGAGTCCAGATCAGCCACGTCGACCCAGGCGACGTGGACAGCGTGGTTGCCGGTCTTGTTCCTCAGATCGGCAGCCACCGATTCGCCGGCGTCGGGACGCCGGACAGCGAGAGTGACCTCGGCGCCGGCGGCTGCGAGCGCTCGGGCGGTCTCCACGCCGATCCCGGAGGTGGCGCCGGTGATGACAGCGCGTTGGCCGGAGAGGTCGACACCGTCGATCACCTCAGAGGCGGTCGAGTGGCGGCCGAAGGGGCTGCGGAAGAGTTGTGACATGTGGATTCCCCATTCGAGAACAAGTGGATGCAGACCCAGGCGGCGTGGGTCATCGAGGCGGATGTGCACGGCCTCGGCGGTGCCGGTCTAGGTACTCTCCACTGTCACGCCGCTGCCGCGGGCGGCCCAGGGGCCTGTGAGACTGGGACTGGCAGGACCACCCAGACGTAGCGTTGCCTGTCTACGCTGGACGCATGACAGCCACCGGCGACCCCGGCATTCTGGCCGGCTACCTCCGAGCCCGCCGGGAGCTCGTCAAACCCACCGCTGTGGGAATTCCCGACCTGGGGAACCGCCGCGTCCCGGGGCTGCGGCGTGAGGAGGTCGCTTTCCTCGCCGGCGTCAGCTCGGACTACTACGTGCGACTGGAGCAGGGCCGCGATCGGCATCCGTCCGAGCAGGTCCTCATGAGCATCGCGAACGCCCTGCAGTTGGACGAGGAGGCGGCAGCGTACCTGCTCCAGCTTGCCAAGCCCCACGGTCCAGGGCGCGCTCGACCACGCCGGTCAGAGCGGGTCGGTGACGGCATCCGGACGCTGATCGATGCCTGGCCGCTCACCCCGGCGTACGTCCACGGCAAGTACATGGACATCCTTGCCGCCAACCGCCTCGCCATCGCGCTGTCACCGTTCAACACGCCCGGTCGCAACGGCATCCTTGACGCCTTCCTGGAGCCGGAAATGCGGGAGTTGCACGCGGACTGGGAAGCGATGACCGCACGGGTCGTGCCGTATCTGCGATACGTCGCCGGTACGGACGTCGATGACCCGCGCCTCGTCGAAATCGTTGGCACGCTCTCCGTTGGCAGTGAACGTTTCCGCAGGCTGTGGGCACGGCAGGACGTCAAGCACAAAGCCACCGGGACGAGCCTCCTGCGCCACCCGCAGGTAGGAGAAATGCAGCTGCACTACGAGAAGCTCCTGATCCCCGGCGCTGACGGTCAGACTCTGGTCACCTACCACGCGGCCCCTGGCAGTGATGCCGAAGAGCGCCTACGCCTGCTCGCCTCCCTGGACAGCCCGACCCTTCCACCGTCGGCTCCTGCGCACATCATTGCCGACCAGTGAGTCGCTAACGCCTCGCCCGACCGCGTAGCCCGGTCCGGCGGGATCGATCGATGCGTATGCCCTGTCGATGATCCTGAGACGGCGAGGAATTCTTCGTGATTTCCGCAACGAATCAGCGATCACGCGGATGCCGCCGCGAGGTCGGCAGCGCGAGGGTCAAGGAGAGCCATGCTCGAGATGCGGGCGGCGAAGAAGTCGTACTGGGACGAGGTTCAGCCATGCCTACCGACGCACCATCGGCGAAGCGAATCGCACGGTTCATCGAGCCGTTCCGAGTGACCCCGGGCTCGCACGTGACACTCGCCGAGGACTTCGATCCCGCGTTCAAGGCGGGGATCGAGAAGAAGAAGGACGGCGCCGAGCTGTTGACCGAGGGGATCGAGCTGCTGGCGGACTACCAGGCCCGGCTTGCGGCTCAGGACACCGTCGGCGTCGTCGTGGTCCTTCAGGCGCTGGACGCGGCCGGCAAGGACGGGACGATCCGCCACGTGATGAGCGGCGTGAATCCCCAGGGCGTGAGAGTCGAGAGCTTCAAGGTTCCTTCGGCGACCGACCTCAACCACGACTTCCTGCGCCGGTACCAGGAGCACCTGCCGTCCAGGGGCGAGATCGGCATCTTCAACCGCTCCCACTACGAGGAGGTGCTCGTCGTCCGGGTGCACCAGGAGAACCTCGTCCGCCAGAAGCTGCCGCTCGAGACGCGCAAGGACCACGTCTGGAAGCACCGGTACGAAGCGATCAACAACTGGGAGCGGTACCTCGTCGAGAACGGCTTCCGGGTCGTGAAGCTGTTCCTCAACCTCTCGAAGGAGGAGCAGCGCGTCCGCTTCCTGAGGCGCATCGACCTGCCGGAGCACAACTGGAAGTTCTCGGCGCACGATGTGCAGGAGCGCCGGTCCTGGGACGACTACCAGGAGGCGTTCTCGCAGATGCTGAGCCACACGAGCACCGAGTGGGCTCCCTGGCATGTGATCCCGGCGGACCGCAAGTGGTTTGCCCGAATCGCAGCCGCGGCGGTGATCGCCAACGCACTGATCGAGCTCGACCCGCAGTACCCGACGCTCGACGACGATGCGCTGCGAGACCTTCAGGCGACGAAGGTCGAGCTGGAGTCGGAGGCGCCCAAGGGGGCGGCCCCGGATCCGTTCGAACCGCATCTCGCTGAGCAGGAGGCGTGAGCGATGGCAGGCAGATTCGTCGCGGCCATCGACCACGGCACCACCAGCACGCGCTGCCTGCTGTTCGGCGAGGATGGCACCGCCGTCGCGACCGCGCAGCGCGCACAGACCATGCACTACCCCGGACCGGGCCTGGTCGAGCTCGACATGGCCGAGGTCTGGCAGCGAACCCAGGAGTGCATCCATGAGGCGCTCGCCGCGGCGGATGCCCAGCCGGCGGATATCGCCGGGATCGGGATCACGAACGAGCGCGAGTCCGTCGTACTGTGGGATCGCCGTACCGGACGCCCGGTAGCGAACTCGATCACCTGGCAGGACACCCGGACGGCGGCCGCGGCCGACGCGCTGGCGGCCGACGAAGGCATCAATCGGTTCCAGCAGCGCACCGGCCTGCCGATCTCGACCTACTCCTCGGCTCTCAAGCTCCGCTGGCTGCTCGACCAGGACCCGGCCAGGCGAGAGGCGGCCGGCCGGGGCGACCTGTTGTTCGGCACACCCGACACCTGGCTGCTGTGGAACCTCACCGGCGGTCCCGATGGCGGCGTGCACGTGACCGAGCCGAGCAACGCCAGCCGAACACTGCTGATGAACCTGCACACGATCGAGTGGGATCAGGAACTGCTGGACATCATGGACATCCCGCGCGCGCTGCTCCCGGAGATCCGCTCCTCGAGCGAGGTCTACGGCACCGCGACCGGCGAGCTGGCCGGCGTCCCCGTTGCCGGCGTACTCGGCGACCAGCAGGCCTCGTTGCTGGGTCACACGTGTTTCGACCACGGTGACATGAAGAGCACCTACGGCACCGGAGCGTTCCTGCTCGCCAACCTCGGGACGAAGCCAGTGATGTCCGAGCATGGCTTGATCACGACGGTCGCCTGGAAGCTGGGCGACGCCGACCCCGTCTACGCGCTCGAGGGTTCGGTCTCGATGGCCGGCGCCCTCGTCCAGTGGCTCAGCGAGAACCTCGGAATCATCACCGACGCTTCCGAGGTCGAGACCCTCGCGCGCTCCGTCGAGAACTCGGGCGGCGTGGTCTTCGTCCCCGCGTTCTCGGGCCTGTTCGCGCCGTACTGGCACGACGATGCGCGCGGGGTGATCGTGGGCCTGACACGGTTCGCCAACAAAGGACACATCGCACGCGCGGCGCTGGAAGTCCACGGCGTACCAGACCTACGACCTGGTTGAAGCGATGCTCGCCGACACCGGCCTGGCGGAGCTCGGCGAACTCCGAGTGGATGGAGGCATGACCAAGAACGAGCTGCTGATGCAGTTTCAGGCCGACCTCCTCGGCTCCCACGTGGTCGCTCCGGCCGCGGCTGAGATCACCGCCACCGGCGCCGCCTACGCCGCGGGGCTTGCGACCGGGTTCTGGTCGGGGCTCGACGAGCTGCGTGCGAACTACACCATCACGCACGGCTGGGAACCGCACATGAGTGCGGACGAACGGGCGCGCGGCGTCGCCGGCTGGCGCATCGGTGTGGAACGGACGCTGGGCCTGGCCGGCAAAACAGGCTGACGAACTGACAGCGAATGGCGTCGGGGTCAGTCCAGGACGCCGAGCAATTCCTTCGAGATCGCGTGTGCCTCACTGATCAGCAGCGGGACCGCCTCCTTGCCGAGTTTCCTCGTCATCCGGAACGCCGGCCCGGAGACCGAGATCGCCATCGGCACCGGGACATCGGGGATCCCCACGGCATAGCAGACGACACCGATCTCCTGCTCGCCGTTGTCCGTCGCGTAGCCCGCGCGGCGGATCCGTTTCAGCTCGGTGCGGAGCTTGGTCAGGTCGGTGATGCTGTGCTCGGTCGCGGCCGCCATGCCGACCCTGCCCACGATGCGGGCCACCCGGTCGTCGGGCAGGCCGGCGAGAATCGCCTTGCCGACCCCCGTCGAATGGGCGTGCGCGCGGTGCCCGACCTCGGTGAACATCCGCATCGCATGCGCGGAGGGCGACTGGGCGATGTAGACGACCATGTCGCCTTCCAGCACCGCCAGATTCGCCGATTCGCCGATCTCCCGGGCGAGCGTGTCCAGGTGTGGTTTGACGATCGGGCCGAACTGCGAGTCGACCCCGCTCGCCAGTCTCGTCAGCTTGAGCCCGAGCCCGTAGTGGCGGTTCGGCAGCTGACGTACGTAGCCGAGCGACACCAGCGTCTTGAGGAATCGGTGCGTGGTCGGAGCCGGGACAGCGATCGCGGCCGACAGTTCGGTCAGCGAGGAATCGCCGCTGTCGGCCAGTAGCTCGAGAAGGTGGAACGCCCGTTCGACGGATTGGACACTCCCCGACGTCCTGTTCTCCACCATCCTGCTCTCTGTCTTACAAGCGCTGACCCCCAGGCCGGAATTTCCCTGGAGGCCAGCATAAGTGGTCCTTCGTCGAAGACCACGAATCGGCCCGGAGCACGGCCGGCTGCCGATCCGGCCGGTGGTCAGGAGGGCTCGGTGACGTCGGTCGCGAAGGTGCCGAGGAGTTCGGTGGCAAAGGGGCCTGCACCTCCCAGCGTAGGAGTGGCAGCGCCTGCCGGGCGAGGGCATCGCTACCGCGGAAACCCTGTGTGGACAGGGTTCTCAGCACCATCATGCTCGACCCGCGGGGTTCGAAACCTGCTCCCGTAGATTTCCGCATACTGAAATTAAAGTTCCGAATGGTGTTGACAGTCCCGATGCGGCATGCCAACACTTGGGCACACCCAAGATCAACAGCCCACAGCTTCTTCGCCGGTTAGTACATCGGTGTAGAGCTGTCGTTGCGCAGACTTCGGGGGCCTGTGCCGGGCGAACCGCTTGCCAAGGGAGACAGCATGACTTCCGGCTCGTTGCTCACCCGCCGCCGCTTACTCCAAGGGGGCCTTGGCCTGGCTGCCGCCGGCGTCGCCGGCACCTCGCTGACCGCGTGTGGCTCGCAGTCATCCGGGACGCCGGCAGGCTGGACCGAGGTGACCTTCAGCTCCGTGGGTGACCCCAAGACTCAGAAGATGTTCAAGGACATGATCGCGGCTGCTCAGCAGGAGAGCCTCGACGGGCACAAGATCAAGATCGTGTGGAAGCCCGCACCGGGCGACGACTGGGCCAGCGTCATGCTGCAGTTCGCGTCGGGTACGGCGGCCGATCTGCAGCGCATCGACGACGACCGGGTGTACGACCTGGCGACGAACGGCAAGATCCTGCAGCTGGACAAGATGATGCAGGACGCCGCCAACGGGTTCGACCTGACCAAGTACAGCCCGACGTTCACGACCAAGGTTGCGGTCGAGGGGTACCAGTTCTCCATCACGCCCGGCATGAGTGCCAACGCGCTGTACTACAACAAGAAGTTGTTCGCCGATGCCGGGCTCACCGCGCCGACCTCGTGGTCCGATGCGTGGGGCTGGGACGAATTCGACGCAGCCGTCAGGAAGTTGACGAAGAAGAACGGGAGTCGTACCGACACCTACGGTCTGCAATACGCGGTCAACACGGTCCAGGCCACGGCGTACGGTGCTGGTGACACCGCGCTCTACAACAACCAGACCGAATGCGGTTACGGCAAGCCGGAGACGCTGGACGCGATCGACAAGCAGGTCTCCTACATCCGCGAGGGGTACGCTCCGACCGTCGACGTGGAGTACCTGCCGTTGTTCAACGCGGGAAAACTCGCCATGACCTGGCAGGCCATGGACATCAGCGCGCAGATCAGCAAGGACGTCGACTGGGACGTGATGCCCTGGCCCAAGACGCCGCTCTTCGCCATGACGAAGAACTACGCCCGGACCTGGGTCATCCCGAAGACCGCGAAGGATCCGCAGGCTGCCTTCCTGGCGATGAAGGCGCTGTGCGGCAAGGCGGCCTCGGAGGTGATGGCCAAGGCGCAGTTCGCCGTGCCGGCGCTGACCGAGGTCGCCAAGAGCGCCGCGTTCACCGACCATCCGCGGCCTAAGACTGCCAACGTCTGGGCCGAAGCGCTGGGCAACGCCGGAGGCCACCCGGTCGACGTACCGTTCCCGCGCGGGCCCATCGGGACGGCGCTCGCCGACTCCTTCGTCGAAGGCACCAATGCCGACAACCTGGTCAGCGGCAAGCTCGCCACGGCCGACTTCCTCAAGCGCGGACGGGACGCGGTCAACGCGGAGATCAAGAAGCGTAGCTGGAACGGGAACAAAGGCAAGGAGTTGCTCGAGAAGGGAGGAGCGCTCACCGATCCCGAACTGAAGGTCGCGGCCAAGTGACCGCCGAACAGACCGTCGAGGCGCCGGACATCAAGGCAGCCCAGCGACAGCTGCGAGACCGCGGATCGAGGCGCCGCAACCTCCGCGGCTGGATGTTCATCGGTCCGGTCGTGCTCGGGACGCTGCTCTTCAACGTCATCCCGGTCGCGCCGACGCTGGTGACGAGCTTCACGGACTGGGACGGCCTGGCGACGCCGACGTTCAAGGGCCTGGCCAACTACCGGGAGATGTTCTCCGGGCAGGATCCGCTGTTCGGCAAGAGCTTGATCAACACGGCCATCTACACGGTCGGGTACGTCCCGGTCGGGATCATCCTCGGGATCGCCCTGGCCCTGCTGGTCAACAACCGGCTTCGGGGCATGGCCGTCATCCGGGCGCTGATCTTCCTGCCCTACGTGACGTCCCTGGTCGCCGTCGGCGTCGTCAGCCGGTGGGTGTTCAGCGATCAGTACGGCGTCATCAACGCGGTCCTGGCGTCGTTCGGCATCACCGGACCGCACTGGCTGGGTGAACCCGGATCGGCCATGGCCGCAGTGATCGCGACCGCGATCTGGGCGAACATGGGCTTCAACATGATCATCGTCCTGGCCGGCCTGCAAGGGGTCCCGGAGACGCTGATCGAAGCGGCCACCCTCGACGGGGCCGGCCGGTTCTCACGCTTCGTCCACGTGACGCTGCCGTTCCTCACGCCGACCATCTTCATGTTGCTGATCCTGCAGACGATCGGCTCGTTCCAGGTCTTCGCACTCATCCTGGTGATGACGGGCGGCGGACCGGGCGACGGCACGTACGTCTACATCTACCACCTCTGGTACGAGGCGTTCACGCTGCGACGGATGGGCTACGCGTCGGCGCTGGCGATCGTGCTCTTCGCTGTGCTCCTTGCGGTCACCTGGATCCAGAACCGGCTCTCGAAGAGGTGGGTGTTCTACCAGTGACGATCGAACAGACTCGTACTTCTCGAGAACTCGAACAACAACCGCCGGCGAGGCCGGACAGCGATGCCGGCGACGAACGGCGACGGCGGGCGGGCCGGATCGTGGCGCCGACGGCGACCTACGTCGTCTGCGTCATCGTGGCGTTGGTTGCCATCGGCCCGTTCATCTGGATGCTGTCGAGCTCGTTCAAGGAGCCGGGCGACGTGATCAGCCTGACCCCGCGCCTGCTCCCACAGCCGTTCACGCTCGAGAACTACGACTACCTGGTCAACAACGGCATCCTGCCCTTCATCCGGTTCCTCGGGAACAGTGCCTACATCACGGTGCTGGTCATCATCGGGCGGCTGTTCGTCTGTGCACTGGGCGCCTACGGGTTCGCGAGACTGCAGTTCCGCGGCCGGGACGCCGCCTTCGGGCTGTTGCTCGCGTCGCTGATGATCCCGGACATGCTGATGGTGCTGCCGCTGTACTCGGCGTACGTCAAGGCCGGTCTGATCGACACCCACTTCCCGTTGATCATTCCGCCGATCGTCGCCAACACCTTCGGCACCTTCCTGCTCCGGCAGTTCTTCCTGACCATCCCGAAGGAGTACGACGAAGCCGCCCTCGTCGACGGTGCGAGCCATTTCCGGATCTTCGTGAGCATCATCCTGCCGCTGTCGAAGCCGGCCCTGGCCACCCTGGCGGTGCTGACCTTCGTCAACGTGTGGAACGACTTCTTCGGACCGTTGGTCTACCTCAGTGATGTCAACAAGTTCACCGTCCCGGTCGGTCTGGCCTTCTTCCAGTCCCAGGACGGCACGCAGTACGGCCCGCTGATGGCGGGCGCGACGCTGGCCATCATTCCGACGGTCCTGGTCTTCGTCTTCGCGCAGAAGTACTTCACCCGCGGAATCTCGATGACCGGAATCAAATGATGCCTTCTGACAATGCCTTCTGAACAGGGAGACAACATGGCGAAGTACGTAGTGGCGACGGTCGACGAGATTCCGCCCGGCCACCGGAAGGTGGTCGAGGTCGCCAAGAGGTCGATCGGCGTCTTCAACGTCAAGGGCAACTTCTACGCGATCCGCAATCAGTGTCCGCACGGCGGCGGACCGATGTGTGAGGGCGTGACGTCCGGACTGGTCCGGTCGGACAAGCCCGGAAACTACGACTACATCATGCGCGGGGAGATCATCCGCTGTCCCTGGCACGGTTGGGAGTTCGAGATCGCCACCGGGCAGTCGTGGTTCGACCCCGCGAAGACCAAGGTCAAGGCATACCCCGCCGGCGTGGAGTCCGGCGACGCCCTGGCCCAGAATCCGGAACTGTCCGCGGCCGGGTTCCAGCCCGGCCCGTACTCCGGTGAGATGTACGAGGTCGAGGTCGACCGTGACTATGTCGTTGTCACTATCTGACGCCCCCCGGGGAGCGGATGTGTTGCGTGAAACGACCATGCCGTTGAGGGTGAAGTCCCGGAGGCAGGTCTCGTCCGGGGTGACCGAACTGGTGCTCGTCCCGGATGACTCCTCGGAGCTACCGCCCTGGGCGCCGGGAAGTCATATCGACGTGCAGGTTCGCCCCGGGCTCGTTCGACAGTATTCGCTGTGTGGCGATCCGGAGGATCGCAGTCAGTGGCGCATCGCTGTGTTGCGGGAGCCCGAGAGTCGTGGTGGTTCGGCCGCGTTGTGCGAGCGCGTCGAGTCCGGTGACCTGCTGACGGCCACCGGGCCGCGCAACCACTTCCCGCTGCACCAGTCCCCGCGGTACCTCTTCATCGCCGGCGGGATCGGAATCACCCCGATCATCGCGATGATCGCGGCCGCGCACGCGGCGGGCGCCGACTGGCGCCTGGTCTACGGTGGCCGCAGCGAGGCGTCGATGGCCTACCGGGACGAAGTCCGGAGTTTCGATCCCGCGCGCGTTCTCGAATGGCCGCAGGACCGTCGCGGCCTGATCGAACTGGATCAGCTCCTCGCCGAACCACAGCCCGGGACGCTGATCTACTGCTGCGGCCCGGAGCCGCTGATCGCGGCCGTCGAGGCGAAGAGCGCGCACTGGCCGCACAAGACCCTTCAGGTGGAGCGGTTCGCGCCGAGACCGCTGACCGAGGCCGCTCCCAACACCTCCTTCGAGATCGAACTTGCCGACAGTGACGAGGTCCTCGTCGTACCGGCCGACAAGTCCATCCTCGAGGTCGTCGACGAGGCCGGCATCTACGTCCTGTCCAACTGCGAAGAGGGGACCTGCGGCACCTGTCAGACGACCGTGCTGGAAGGCATTCCGGATCATCGGGACTCCGTTCTCGACGACGACGAACACGCCGCGAACGACACGATGATGATCTGCGTCTCTCGTGCGCTCTCCTCCCGGCTGGTCCTCGACCTGTGACGTCCCACAAACCACGAAGGTGAGAGCACAAGTGGCCATCCAACAACTCGAGCACTACGCACGCCCCCAGCAGTGGGCCGGACTCGACCTGGTCGACACCGACGTACACATCAACCTCGACAGCCTGAAGAGCCTCTTTCCCTATCTCGAGGCGCGGTGGCGCGACTACATCACCGAATCCGGTATGGGCGGGCTGGCCTCGGACCTCTATCCGTCCAACGCACCGAATCTCTTCCTCGAGGGATCGCGGCCGGAGCAGGGACCGCCCGGATCCAGCCTCGAGCTCCTCCAGCATCAGTTGCTCGACCCGTGGGCGTTGCAGTACGCGATCCTCAACTGCACCTACGCCATCGACTCCGTCCACAACGACGATCTGGCGGCCGCGCTCGCCCGGGCACTGAATCGCTGGCAGTTGCACGAGTGGCTGGAGCAGGATCCCCGGCTGCGCGGATCGGCCGTGCTTCCGTTGCAGAATCCGGCGTTCGCAGCCAAAGAAGTCGAATGGGCCGCGCAACACAGTCAATTCGTCCAGGTGACCGTGCCGTCGCGCAGCCGTGAGCCGCTCGGACGGCGCGGATTCTGGCCGATCTACGACGCCGCGCAACGGGCCGGCCTCGTCGTCGGCGTCCAGGCCGGCGGTCTCAGCGGCAACCCGGTGACGCCCGTCGGCTGGCCGACGTACTTCGTCGAGGACTACGTGAACGTTCCGCTGGCGTTCCAGGCACAACTGATGAGCTTCGTCGCCGAAGGTGTCTTCGTCGAGTTCCCTGAGCTGACGGTCGCGACGATCGAGGGCGGTTTCAGCTGGCTACCGCCGCTGATGTGGCGGTTCGACAAGGACTGGAAAGGTCTGCGGCGCGAGGTTCCGTGGGTGGACCGTCCGCCGTCAGCGGTGCTGCGTGATCACGTTCGGATGACCATCGCGCCGCTCGACCGGCCCGACACCCCGGAGTTCCTCGTCGAGGTCATTGATCAGCTTCTGTGTGACGAGATGCTGATGTTCTCGACCGACTATCCGCACGCGCACTTCGCGAACGCCGCCGACGCGCTGCCGCAGGGGATCTCCGGGGATCTGCAGACCAAGATCATGTCGGTCAACGCGCAAGCGACGTACCGGCTGGGATGAGGGAGACATGACCGAGACACAGACACAGCCGCGGACCGCTCCACGCGCCGCGGTGAAGCAGATGATCATTGACTGCGACATCCACAACGTGATGTCGCCTGGAGCCCTCGAGCCCTACCTCTCGAATCGCTGGCTCAGCCATCTGAAGACCTTCGGCTCGCGCCAGCACTCGGGGAACGTGTATCCCAAGGGATCGCCGGCACGCTACGACGCCTTTCCGCCGTCGGGACTGAAGCCGGGTGCCGATCTCGGCTTCATGCAGCAACAGCATCTCGACGGACTGAATGTCGAGTTCGGGATCCTCGGGCCGCTGGGTCCCTCCGGCAGCCAACTCGATCCCGAGTTCTCCGCGGCGATGTCGGCGGCGACCAACGACTGGCAGATCAAGGAGTGGCTGGAGCCGGAGCCGCGGCTCCGAGCGGGCATGATCGTGCCGGCCGAGCACAGCGAGCAGGCGGTCGCCGAGATCGAGCGGCTGGCGGGCCACCCGGGTTTCGTGCAGGTGCTGCTGGTGGCACGCAGCGCCGCACCGCTCGGCGACCGCCGCTACTGGAAGATGTACGAGGCTGCGGCACGACACGATCTGCCCGTCGGTATCCACTACGGCGGTGGCGTTCGGGGCGTTCCCATGAGTGCGGCGGGTTGGCCGTCCTTCTACCTGGAGGATCACGCCGGGATGTCCGCCGCGTTCCAGGCCCACGTGGCGAGCCTGATCTTCGGCGGAATCTTCGAGCGGCTTCCGAACCTGCGCATCGCGCTGATCGAGGGCGGGTTCGCCTGGTTGCCGTCGCTGGCCTGGCGGATGGACACCCATTGGGAGCGCTTCCGCGCCGAGGTTCCGCAGGTTCGCCGCAGGCCTTCGGAATACGTGCGGGAGCACTTCTGGATGACGACGCAGCCGATCGAGGAACCGCATCGGCCGGCCGACCTGCACACGGTGTTCGAACACCTCGGCGGCACCGACAAGGTGATGTTCTCCACGGACTATCCGCACTGGGACTTCGACCATCCCGCGCACGCCTTCAAGGTCCGGTTGCCCGCGGCGCAGCGGGAGAACATCTACACCGAGAACGCCCGGGCCTTCTACAAGCTGCCGGCTCGGGCGGAGTCGCTTTGACCAAGATCATCTCGATCGAGACGTTCGACGGCCATGGCTGCATCGTCCGCGTTCGGACCGACGACGGGCTCGTGGGGTATGGACAGACCGCGCACTCCGAGGCCCGGATCACCGGAGAGGTGTTGCACACTCTGGTCGCGCGGAACTATCTCGGTCGAGACCCGTTCGATGTGATGACCCTGGCCGAGGAGTGCGCACGGGCGGAGTACAAGTATTTCGGCAGCTTCCTGTTCCGGGCGTTGGCCGGTGTGGACACTGCCCTGTGGGACCTGGTGGGCAAGGCGAAGTCCCAGCCGGTCTACCAGTTGCTCGGTGGAAAGTTCCGGCCGTCGGTGCCCGTCTACGGTTCGGCCATGCGTCGCGACACGACGCCCGAGGAGGAGGTCGATCGGATCGTCGCCGCCGTCGCCGTACACGGCTTCCGCGCGGTGAAGATCAAGATCGGCGAGCGCAACGGTCGCGATGCGGAGTCGCGTACCGGCCGGACCCGGCAGTTGGTTCCCTTGCTGCGCAAGGAACTCGGCGATGACATCGAGATCAGCGCGGATGCCAATGGCGCCTACTCCCCGGGGCAGGCGGTCCGGATCGGGCGGCTGCTCGAGGAGCACGACTACCTGCACTTCGAGGAGCCGGTGCCGTTCTGGGAGTACGAGAACACCAGGAGCGTCGCGGCAACTCTCGACATCTCCGTCGGCCTGGGGGAGCAGGAGTTTTCGGTCGAGAACATGCGACGGATCGTCCAGGACGGCGTGGCCGATGTCATCCAGCCCGACGTCTGTTACATCGGCGGCATCACGCGGGCCCGGCAGGTGGCGGAGCTGGCCAACCTTGCCGGGCTTCCGTGCGTTCCGCATTCGTCGGGAAGATCGCTGACGGCGATCTTCACCGCGCATCTGGTGACGGCGATGCCGGCGTGCAATCTCTTCCACGAATGGACCATCGAAGACGCCTCGACGCATGCGGGTCTACGAGCCGTTCCCGGTCGCGCGCGACGGCGAGGTCGTCCTGTCCGACGCGCCCGGATGGGGCGTCGAGATCTCCGACTCCACCTTGCAGCGCATGGAGCGGAGGACTTCGTCTCTCTGACCGCCGGGCAGACAAGCCGTCGGACGGGCAAGCCGCGGCCGATGATTCGGATCCGGCTCGAGACGGCCCACCGTTTGATCGGATCACCCCCGACGTGGTGGGTTGCCCCTCAGTCCGAGGGGCAACCGACCAGTTCGGGGCTATCCGGCTCTGTGTCGTTTCCAGCGGAGTTCCCACTTCGGGCCGGCGGGAGCGACCTTGTGCACCAGACGCGTACGCCGAGGCCGTCGTCGTACGGATCTCGTGCCACAAACTGACCGATCGCGACGACAGTGTGCCCGCTTGACTTCGTCACGGCGGCGATCCGCCGGCGTGACACGGCCGCCGCTGATCACCTCGACTGGTCGAAGTTGGGTGTTGGACCCCATGGAGGGCGGCGGGCGCACGACAAGCACTGGCTTTCCAGGGTGGCTCCAGCACAAGGGTGGACAGTTCGATCTCGATCCGGTCGATCCGCAGACCGTCCACGCGCACACCTGGGACATCGATGCTGACACCGGCGTACGACGGCAACTCGGCCAGCGACATCAGGTCGGAACGGCTCACGAGCTGGGCGAGGTCGCGCTCGGTCTCGTCGGCGGCGACGTCCAGAGGTACGACGGAACCCGCGGCAGCTCGACCGGGATCGACGATCTGGACCGTGAGTTCGCCCCAGATCCGGACGTCAACGCCCTCGGCGGATCGACTGTTCACGGCCAGCGGCACCCGAACCGTCCCGCGGACGAGAAGGAGATAGCGCTCCAGGCCAGGCACCCGGAACATCAGACCGGATTCGGCCAGCCGGACAGCCCGGCCGGAGCGCAGAACCAGGAGCCAATGTCCCCGCGGAACGAATCGTGGCGAGCTCGCGATCGCCGCCGCAATCACGAGGACGGCCAGCACCACCCAGCGCGCGGCGCCGGGCGGCGCCGGGGCGAGCGTCGCGAAGCTTGGCGCCATGTCAGCTCCCGGGCTGATGGTGCGGCGGGACGCTTGCCGACGACCCCCTCGGCTCGCCGAGTGCGTCCCGCCACCTCCTCAGTCTCCGGGCCGACGGTCGTGGCGGGAATGAGTGCTACCACCCACTTCCGTTCGGTTGCATGGACAGCCATCGAGCGCGTGGGAGACGCTGTGGCGGTGAAAGCCGGAACCGGATTGCCGTTGTACTGGCGCGTCTGCCTGATCAACGGGTTGGTGTTCGTCGCCGGGACCGTCGCACTTGCGCTCGCTCCGGTCACTGTGTCCGCGACCGTCCTGGTCTCCGAGGCAATTGTCCTCGTACTCGGCCTGATCGGCATCGTCGCGCTGAACGCCGCGCTGTTGCGGACCAGTCTCGCTCCGCTGGATCGGCTGATCCGGCTGATGGAGACAGTGGATCTGCAGCGGCCGGGTCAACGCCTGCCGGAGTCGGGAAGCGGCGCCGTCGGGCAGCTCGTCCGGAGCTTCAACGCCATGCTCGAACGGCTCGAGACCGAACGGGGGAGAAGCAATGCCAAGGCCCTGGCTGCTCAGGAGGCCGAACGGCATCGAATCGCCCAGGAGCTCCACGACGAGATCGGCCAAGGACTGACCGCGGTCCTGCTCGGCCTCAAACAACTGTCGTCGCAGCTGCCGGCCGAAGTGAGAGGCGATCTGACAGACGTCCAGGAGACCGCGAGAGCGACCCTGGACGAGGTCCGCGGAGTCGCCCGGCGGCTGCGCCCCGGCGTACTCGAGGATCTGGGCCTGCACAGCGCGTTGGCCGCTCTGGCGACAGAGTTCTCCGCCCATGGATTGCACGTTGACCGCGTGTCGTCGCCCGGCTTGCCCGAGCTCGGTTCGGAGCGAGAGTTGGTCGTCTACCGGGTTGCCCAGGAGGCACTGACGAACGCCGCGCGCCACTCCGGCGCGCGTACCGCTCGGCTGTCACTGCAGCGCCAGGGGTCGGCTGTTGTCCTCGTCGTGGACGATGACGGTCAGGGCATGCGCGGGGCGGCCGAGGGCACTGGCATCCGCGGTATGCGCGAGCGAGCCTTGCTGATCGGCGCGCGGTTGACAGTCGGTTCTGCCGATCTCGGCGGTACGTCAGTTCGCCTGATGGTGCCGTTGGAGCCGGACCGATGATCCGGATCCTGCTCGCCGACGACCACGCTCTGGTACGCCGCGGCGTACGGCTGATCCTTGACAGCGAACCGGACCTGCGGGTCGTGGCCGAGGCCGGAGACGGCGCCGAGGCTGTCGAGGCCTTCCGGACGACGCCCATCGACCTCGCCATTCTCGATGTCGCGATGCCGCGGATGACCGGACTGCAGGCCGCCCGCGAACTGTCGCGTCGGCGCGAGCCACCACGGATGCTGATGCTGTCCATGTACGACAACGAGCAGTACTTCTTCGCCGCACTCAAGGCAGGAGCCTGCGGCTACGTACTGAAATCAGTCGCCGACCGAGATCTCGTCGACGCCTGCCGCGCCGCCGGCCGGGGCGAGTCGTTCCTCTATCCCGGCGTGATGAGCACCCTCGTGCGGGACTACCTGGAGCGTGTACGCCGCGGCGAACGAGTACCGGGCCAGGTACTGACCGCCCGTGAAGACGAGGTGGTCAAACTGATCGCCGAAGGCCACTCCACGAAGGAGATCGCGTCCGCCCTCACCATCAGCCCGAAGACCGTCGAACGGCACCGCGCCAACATCCTGCAGAAACTCGGCATGCGAGACCGCACCGAACTCACCCGCTACGCCATCCGCGCCGGCCTGATCGAGCCTTGAACAGATCGGTCACGCTCGATGGCTGGACCTGGATCAGTCGGCCGAGTCACTGCAACGGGAACGGTGGCTGCCACCACCAGGGCCGGTTGTCGACGACAATGCGGTCCAGCCATTTGACCCACCAGAAGCCCCGTCGACCCGGCGCGACGAGCCGTGCCGGCGCACCGTGCCCGATCGACAGCGGCTGGTCGGCGACATGCGTTGCGATGAGCAGGGACGGTAGGTCCCGCAACGGCAGACGCCGCGCGTATCCGGTGGTGGAGACCACGACGAGGCTGCGCGCGTCCGGCGGGAGAGACGTCGGCAGCAGTCGGTCGAGACGCACCCCGCGCCAGCGCTGAGCGGCGTACCAGCCGCCGGTGCAGTCGAGCACCGCCTGCATTTCGTCGGTGGCCATGGCCAGCAACGCGTCGTGGTCGAGCTCGGCGACCTGATGGCCCGCCACATCGATACGCAGCCGCCAGGTGGCCACGTCGACCTTGGGCACCACATCGAGTGCCCATTGGGTGACGGGCATCGCCTCCGGACGATCCGAGCCGACCTCGTGCGAGCCGGTCGCCCGGCGGTCCTGCCCCGGTAGCGAGAGCGCGCGGGCGACACCTTCCACCGCGACGTATGCCGCAGCCGCACCCCCGCCGAGCCCGACCGCGCGGAGCAGGGTCCGCCGGGACAGGTCTGTACGCCGCAGCCGCTGCGGGTGCTGGAGCACGTGCACCACAACGAGCAGCACCGCAAGCACCGCGGCGCCCACGTGTACCTGTATCGGGGTGAGACCTGCGTAGGTCCGGAAGCCGCCGAGGACCTGTACGACGCCCGCGAGAAGCGAGATGGCGACGAGAACTCCGAGGACGAGGCCGGCAGCCGCACGCCAGGACGCCGACCGGAATGCCCTGCTCCGCCGCACGATCACCGACTTCCACGGGACGAGCAGCACCAGCGCCAGGCCCGACATGCCGTGCAGCACCGTGACGATCCGCGCCGGCCCGGTGGTACCTGTGCCGAAGGCGGCCCAGCCGGTGGCGAACGCGAGTACGAGCAGCACCAGCAGGGCGACGTTGGTACGGCGCCCGGCACGCCGGCGGACCCGACCTTCCCGCGCCATGCATCAAGTGTGCACCGTCAGCTCCGGAGGGCCTCCCAAGTCGGGCGGCGCGGATCGCAGCTGTGCGGTCGCCCCGGCGCCCTCCATGACGCGAGTGGTGTCAGGATTGACGGATGGACAGGGCTCGCGAGCGACTCGAGGCGGAACGGCAACAGGCTCTCCGGCGCCTCGCCGGCCTGACCGGTGACTTCAACGAGGTGGTGGCGGCCTCCCGCGACGCCAACGCCGACGACGAGCACGATCCCGAAGGTGCGACGATCGCGTTCGAGAGGTCGCAGGTCGCAGCGCTCGTGCTGCAGGTCCAGGGTCATCTGGCCGAGCTCGAGGCGGCAAGCGAGCGACTGGTGGCCGGCACCTACGGGATCTGTGAACGCTGTGGACAGCCGATCGGCGAAGCCCGGCTCGAGGCGAGGCCGACTGCACGCACATGCGTCGAATGCGCGTCTGCACGCTGACCCATCGCCTCCTGCGGGGACAAACCCGGCCGACAGCACAACGGGATTCTTGCCAGCCGGAAGAAAGCCGTGGCCTGCGAGGTTGCGCCTGGTATGACCACACTTGTCGACCGCGCCGTCGCGGCGCTGCGTACCAACCACGACACCCTCGCCGCACTGGTGCCGACCTTGTCCGAGGAACAGCTGAGGGGCCGCAGTGGGGCGGCGGAGTGGACCGTCGCACAGGCGCTCTCGCACCTCGGAAGCGGTGCCGAGATCTCCCGCAAGCCGATCGCGATCGCCGCGGGCGAGGAGGTCGGGGCTGAGGACAACCAGGCGATCTGGGCCCGGTGGAACGCATCGTCCCCGGCCGACCAAGCGGCCGGGTTCGTCAAATACGACGCGGCGTACCTCGACACGGTCGAGGCGCTCAGCGTCGAGCAGCCCGATGTCCAGATCGACATGAGCATCCTGCCCCAGCCGGTGCCGCTGGTGGTCGCGCTCGGCATGCGGCTCAACGAGGTCGCCAACCACGCCTGGGACGTGCGCGTCGGAGTCGACCCGTCGGCGACCGTGGATCCGGACTCGGCCGAGCTGCTCGTCGAGCTGTTCGCCGGGCCGCTGGCCTTCCTTCTGGGCTTTTCCAGCAAAGCCGACCAGGTCGAGCAGGAGGTCCGCCTGGCGATCCCGGGCGGCGGCATCGAGATCACCGACGCGGTCACCGTGACCGACGCGGTCGCTGACCCGACGGCCACCTTCGACGGTCCGGCAGAGGCCGTGGTGCGGCTGCTGAGCGGACGCCTCCGCGCGGAGTACGCCGCGGGCGTCAGCGTGACCGGCAACGTCACGCTGGACGAGCTCCGGAAGGTCTTCCCCGGCTACTAGGCCGCGATGCGTCGGCCCGCACCCACGTCCTGTCATCGGCTGCGCGCGAGTCGCGAGACTGGCGCGCAGCCGATCAGCCGCCGCTGCCGTACGGACGGGTGATGATCTCCAGCCAGTGCCCGTCAGGGCCCTCCCAGTAGAGGCCGCGGCCACCGTCCCCGTGGTTGATCTCTTGCGGTTGGCGCTTGAACGGGTCGGCCCACCACTGGCGGCCGTCGTCCCGCAAGCGACCGAGGATCAGGTCGAACTCCTCCTCGTTGACGAGGAAGGCGTAGTGCTGGCCGTGGATCTCGCCCTCGGTGTCCATGAAGTCCAGGCTCGCCGAGTTGTCCAGCTTCAGCTCGGCGAACGGGCCGTACGCTCTCGCCTCCGGCAGACCGAGTACCTCGCCGACATCGCGAGCAGCAGCCCAGCGGTCCTTCACGTGCACGATTGTGTGGTTCAGCTCGATACTCATCGGGCTCTCCCTGGGTGCCGGTCCTCAGTTGGCGCGTGGTCACCACTCTGCACTCCGAACCCGTTCCCGTGAAGACGTTCCAGTCCATCCATCCAGCCAGGTCCACGGCTGGTGCTTCGGCTCGGTCGAGCGGGTCAACAGACGAGGTGCGTAAAGGGTGACTTCGACAGACCAGCATGTTTGGATTGCCTTGGCCCCGGCTCCCAGGTCTACAGTCGCGACATAGGCAATCCGTCAGCATTGGAGCTCTGGTGAGAATGGCTGCTGAGACCCCGACAATCGTCCTCGTTCACGGTGCATGGGCCGACGCGACCGGCTTCGACGCCGAGATCCGTGCCTTGCAGGACCGCGGGTACTCCGCCATCGGGTTCGGCAACCCGCTTCGCGACCTCGCCGGCGACGCCGCCTACCTGGCCGAGTTCCTGCGGACCCTGAGCGGTCCGATCGTGCTCGTCGGCCACTCCTACGGCGGCAATGTGATCTCCACCGCCGCCATCGGCAACGAGCAGGTCCAGGCGCTCGTCTACCTCAACGGCTGGATGTGCGACGTCGGCGAGAGCCAGCAGGAGCTCCTCGAAAGGTTCGAAGGCAGCCTGGTGGGGCCCTCGATCCGGCCCGTTCAATTCACCAACCCCGACGGGAGCGAGGGCACCGACCTCTACCTCGCAACCGAGGCCTTCCGGGAAGCCTTCGCCGCCGACGTCGACCCTGCCACGGCCGCGGTGATGGCCGCGGCCCAGCGGCCCTACGCCGCCGCCGCATTCGCAGCCACGCCGTCGGCCCCGCCGGCGTGGAACACACTGCCGTGCTGGTACTTACTCGGCACCGAGGACAAGGCCATCCCGCCGGCGCTGCAGCGGTTCATGGCCGAGCGCGCCAACGCGACGATCGTGGAGGTCGCGGCTTCACACGTCTCGTTCGTGTCCCAGCCCGAGGCGGCGACCCAACTCATCCTGCAGGCGGCTGAAGCGACAGCCGCCGTCGGCTGACGATCGCTCGTCTCGCCAGACGGTCGCCGATCGGACGTTTGCCCCGGCGGTCAGGAACTGGCGAGGTTGAGATTTCGCTCCGGCCGGTCGATCGCGTCCAGGTCTGACAGCGTGAGCCGCAGTCCTTCCCTCTGCTCCAGCCTCAACAGCAACAGCAACAGCAACAGCGACGCCTTCCGCGTCATCACCGGCGCAGAGTAGAACCCAGCAACAGAGCAGACCAGTGGACGCCAGGGGCACCAACCGCAGCCCCTGGCGTCCCTGCGCGTCGAACGACCTCAACGGTGGCGGCGGCCGGCACATCTCTCGCGTTCTGGGCCGGTCAAGGCGCAGTGATGAACACGGGTCGGGACCACGTGTCGTCTGCGGCCTCCGTGCTCCTGGCAGAGCCTGAGACGCCGACGGCTCGCCGGGAGGACCGGCCCGAGGGCGTATCGCCACACCTACGAACCGCTCCCGCAGCCGTACCGCACCCCCGCTGCACACCGCGAACTGCGAGTGGCACAAGGAATTCGGGCATTCGATGGGGGAATCACCGGCATCCGGTGAGGACAGCTCACCTAGGTCAAGGCGATCGTCACACACGGAACCGCCGCGACAATCGTGCTGGAAGGGAGCGTTTGATCATGGCTTCAGACGCTGAGCTGTCCGCCGAACGCAAGCGAGAGGGCCGCGAGAACCGACCCGAGTCGTCCGGGGAGACGAACCAGGTATCGTCCAGCCGCCGATGGTGGGCGTTGGCCGTGATTGCGATCGCTCAGCTGATGGTGGTGCTCGACGGCACCGTCGTGACCATTGCGCTGCCCTCGGCGCAACGCGACCTGGGTATCTCCGACGCTGATCGGCAGTGGGTGGTCACCGCCTACACCGTCACGTTCGGTGGCCTGCTGCTGCTGGGCGGACGGATCGCCGACTACACCGGTCGTAAGCGGAGCTTCCTGATCGGGCTGCTCGGTTTCGCCGCGGCGTCGGCGCTCGGCGGTGCGGCGCAGAACGGCGCGACGCTCTTCGGCGCCCGGGCCCTCCAGGGCGCGTTCGCGGCGCTGCTCGCGCCCGCTGCCTTGTCACTGATCACGGTGACCTTCACCGCGGTGAAGGAGCGGGCTCGGGCGTTCGCGGTCTACGGCGCCATCTCGGGAGGTGGCGCCGCGATCGGCTTGATCCTGGGCGGCGCGCTGACCGAGTACGCGTCGTGGCGCTGGTGCCTGCTGATCAATGTGCCGATCGCGATTGTGGCCTTCATTGCCGGCACGATCCTGGTCACCGAGAGCAAGTCCGGGCGCGGGAGCTCCTACGACATCCCTGGCGCGATCCTCGGCACGGCCGGGCTGGTCGCCCTCGTGTACGGATTCACCCAAGCGGCCAAGACCGGTGTCGGCTGGCTCTCGGTCGAGGTCATCAGCTATCTCGTGGGCGCCGTCATCTTGCTGGTCGCGTTCGTGCTCGTCGAGTTGCGTACGGCGAGCCCGCTGTTGCCGATGCGGGTCGTACTCGATCGCAATCGCGGCGGCTCGTATCTCGCCTCGCTGCTGGTCTTCGCCGGGCTGTTCGCGATGTTCCTGTTCCTGAGTTACTACTTCCAGTACAACCTGGGCTACAGCGCACTCAAGTCGGGTATCGCATTCCTGCCGTTCAGCATCGGCGTCATCGTCACGTCCGGCGTGGTGTCGACGCTGCTACCGCGCACCGGACCCAAGCCACTGATGCTGATCGGGCTAGCTCTGGGCGCGATCGGTCTGGGCACCTTCACGTTCATCTCTGACACCAGCAGTTGGGTCACCAGCGTCCTGCCCGGAGAGTTACTGATGAGCGTCGGCCTCGCGCTCGTGATGGTGCCGCTCTCGAGCCTTGCGCTCACGGGAGTGAATAACGACGACGCGGGAGTTGCCAGCGCGGTGCTCAACTCGACGCAGCAGGTCGGTGGGTCCCTGGGCACCGCGCTGCTGAACACCTTCTATGCGAGTGCGGTCGCTTCCTATGTCGTGGCCCACCACGTCTCACCGTCCGCGTTCAATCCGCTCGCCGCGATCCACGGCTATCACGTCGCGTTCTGGATCGGGTTCGGGCTGATCACCGCGGCCTTCGTGGCCGTTCTGGTGCTGGTCAAGGCCGGCAAGGACGACATCACCGCGCAGCCCGGCGTACCGTCCGGCGCCTAACCCGACAAGACAAGCACACGGCTCGCCCGGTCGGATCTCAGTGCTCAACAGCGCGGGATCCAGCCGGGCGATCGCGTTTTCGCGATCCATCGAACGACCCCGGGCTTTAGGCCGAATGAACGGCGCAGCAGGCCGAGGTTTGCGCGCCGTTGACAGCACGTGCGCCGGCAGGATACCGAGACAGAAGGTGCAGGACACGCTATGTATCCGGCGTACAGATAGAGGCAGGCCCTTGACGGTGGCTCCAGCGGCTCTCCGGCTGATCGACCGGGGCGATCTCCTTGCCGCTTTGGATCGCGCCGCGGCGCGGAAGGTGACGATCCTCTCGGCTCCCGCTGGAAGTGGGAAGACATCGCTGCTGCGCGCCTGGGCAGACGGTCCGGGCCGGCCGCATCGGCTCGCCGTCATGCAGGTGCAGCGCGATCAGCACGACGCCCAGCAGTTCTGGCTCGCCCTGCTCACCGCGGTCCGTCAGGCCTCTGCCACAACCAGCCGCGCGGAACCGCCGGCAGCGACGCCCGAGTTCAACGGGCAGGCGATGGTCGACCGGGTGCTGTCGGAGCTCGCCGACGCGCGCGACGGCATCACGGTGGTCATTGATGATCTGCATGAGCTTCACTCGCCAGAAGGGCTCGCCCAGCTCACCCGGCTGCTGACGAACCTTCCCCCGCAGGTGCACGCGATCCTGGCCACTCGTCACGATCTGCCGCTGCGCCTGCAGCAGCTGCGCCTAGCAGGCGAGCTGGCCGAGATCCGCACGGCAGACCTGCAATTCACCCTGCGCGAAACCCGCGAGCTTCTCGATACCTCGGGGATCGCGCTGTCCGAGGCTGGAACAGCGCTGCTGCACGAGCGAACAGAAGGGTGGGCGGCGGGCCTGCGGCTCGCGGCGATCTCGCTGGCAGAACACCCCGACCCAGAGCGTTTCGTCACCGAGTTCTCCGGAACTGATCGTACGGTCGCCGAATACCTCCTCGCCGAGATGCTGGACCGCCAGCCAGACGACGTCCGGCAGGTGCTTCTGCGCACCTCCCTGCTTGATCGCATCAACGGCGAACTGGCCGACCTGCTGACCGGCCGCACTGGCGCGGAGCGGACCTTGCTGCAACTAGAGGACGCAAACGCGTTCGTCGTGTCGCTCGACCCCGAGCGCACGTGGTTTCGCTACCACCACCTGTTCGGGGATCTCCTCCGGTCTGGAGCTGCGCCGCACGCTGCCCGCCGAAGTGCCGGCGCTCCACCGGCGTGCCGCAACGTGGTTCGCCGAGCACGGCCAGGTTGTCGAGGCCATCCGGCACACCCAGGCGGCGGGTGAGTGGTCTGTCGCGACCCGGCTGCTGGCCGACCACTCGTTCAGCCTGACGCTCGACGGGCAAGCGCAGACGATCCAGGCACTGTTGCAGGCCTTCCCGCCCGGAGCCGCCGCGGATCATCCCGAGCTGGCCCTGGTGCGCACGGCGGATGACCTCCTTCACGGGCACCTGGATGAGGCGGCCGCCCATCTGGCGATCGCCGAGTCGTACGTCGAGACGGCACCGCCAGGTCGCCGGCGTCGCCTCCAGGCGGCGATCGTGTCGCTGAAGCTGTGGCTGGCGCGGCGCCGCGGTCACCTGGCCGGCGTGATCGAGCAGGCCAGGTTCCTTTCCGTCCCGATCAGCGGGCAGTCCGACGAAGACATCGCGCTCGGCAGCGACCTGCGCGCAATGGCGCTGCTGAATCTGGGGACCATCGAGGCGTGGTCCCTAGGGCTGCCAGATGCTGAGCGCCACCTTCAGGAGGGCGCCGTCCTTGGCCCGGCAGATCGGCCGGCCCTACCTGGAGGTCGCCTGCCTGGCGCAGCTCGGTTTCGCGTCGAGGATCCGCTCGTTCGACACGGCCCGGCGTCGCTGCCGAGAGGCGATCGCGCTTGCCGACCGGCATGGCTGGGGCGCGGAGCCGGTGATTGCGCCCGCGCTGGTCACGCTGGCCGCCAATCTGGTCTGGACGGGCGAGCTTGACGAGGGCGAGCGATGGCTGCGGCGCACCGAACAGGCCCTGCAGACAGACACCGGTCCGGACATCAGACAGCTGCTGCACCTGGCGATCGGGAGGCTCCACGCCGGCCGCGGCCACCACCACGACGCGCTCGAGGAGTTCATCGCGGCCGAACATCTGCAATCGAAGCTAGAGGGGTCGCACGCGCTGGAGAGCCAGGTGACCGGCTGGATACTGGCCACCCAAGCCCGCCTCGGGATGCCCGGCGAGGCCGGCGCCGCCCTCGCGGCGCTCGATGACGAGCGAGCGAACTCGGGCGAAATACGCAATGCCCGCGCGGCGATCTGCCTCGCCGAGGGCGATCCGGCCGGGGCCCTCGGCGCGCTCGCCGATGTCCTCGATGGCAGGGCACCGGTCATCGGGTACTTCACGGTCGTTGAAGCGCAGCTGCTGGCCGGACTCGCGCACCATGCGCTCGGTGATCAGCACGCGGCGAACCAGGCTGCCGAACGAGCGCTCGCCCTCGCGGAGCCTGACAGGCTGGTTCTGCCGTTCATGATGACGGGCGCACGGGAGTTGTTGGAGGCCCTGCCGAGGCACGAGACGGCGCACGCCGCACTGCTCACCGACATCCTCGACATCATGTACGGCGCATCCTCGCCGGCCGAAGTCCAGTCCCCAGCGCCGCAAACCGAGGAGCTCAGCCCCAGCGAGCTCAGGGTGCTGCGGTATCTTCCGACGAACCTGTCCAGGCCAGGGATCGCCGCCGAACTGTCGGTGTCGGTGAACACGGTCAACACGCATATCCGCAACATCTACGCCAAACTCCAGGCCAGCGATCGCTCCTCGGCGGTGCAGCGCGCACGAGAGCTGCGGCTACTGTCGGCCGGCCGCACGCGGTAGCGCGGCGGTCACCAGATCCTGGTGATGCGGGTTCACCTGCCGGCCCTCGACCATGGCGTTATGGACCCAACGCCCGCTCGGTACGCGATCCGCATCCGCGGCCACCTCGGCGCCACGGTGCTCTCCGCGTTTCCAGCGCTGGTGCCTCGGCGGCGCGGTGCCGACACCGTGCTCACGGGCCTCCTGGATCGATCGGCGCTGTACGGCGTACTGGCCGAGGTCGACGCGCTCGGCCTCGACCTCGTCGAGATCCGCCAGCTCACTCCCTCGCAGACCACCAGAATCAGGTGACAGTGACCAACTTCGGGCGGGCCAAATCAACATCCATCTCCATCGGCAGACGCAAGTACCATGACAATGCCCGGCAGAGAACCGGGGGAGGGAGCGGGCTCGGTGAGCGAGGATTCAAGCCCGGCTGAGAGGCTGCAGCAGGCGCGCTCCTACCTGCGCCATGCTGACCCTGTACTGGCGCGGCTCATCGACGACAGACCGACCTTCGATCCGCGGGCGTGGCTGGCCCAGCTGCCGCCGATGGACCTGTATGGCGCCCTGCTGTTCCAGGTCACCGGTCAGCAGCTCTCCGTGGCGGCGACCCGCCACACCCTGGCCCGCATCCAGGCCTTGTTCGGCGGGCGTCTCCCTGCCCCCGCCGAACTGCTCGCCGTCGACCCCGGCCAGCTCCGCGAGGCCGGCCTGTCCTGGCGGAAGGTCAGCACGCTGCGCGACCTGGCTGAGCGGATAACAGACGGCAGGCTGGACCCAGATGTGCTGAGCACGCTGCCCGACGACGAGCTCATGACCGAGCTCACCGCCATCCCCGGGATCGGCCCCTGGACCGTGCAGGGCGCGCTGCTCATCGCCCTGCAGCGCGAGGACGTCGTCCTGCCGGGCGATCTGGCGCTCCGCAAGGCCGTCCAGGCCGTCTATCAGCTGGACCATCTCCCCAGCCAGCAGGAGGTTCTGGCCATCGCCGAGAAGTGGCGGCCCTATCGCAGCCTGGCGACCAGCTACCTGTTCTCGGCCGCGTTCGAGCCGACGGAGGTACCACCGGCGGCCCCGATCGGGAGCGCTTGACCATCACTGCGGCGTACAGGTTCGCGAGCCCGCGGTGCTACTGCCGCGTCAAGCAACGTTGGGGAGGTAATCGGGGTCGGGGGGATCTCGAGCCGGATGGTTCGTGTCGATGGGGTTGTGTGGTGCCCGGCTCAGGCTGCGGTCCCGGGTTTGGTGGGTTGGCGTGTCAGACGGTGGGTTGGCGACCCCCGGGGTGGGTCTTGGCCTGCGACGTTTGAGGGGTCGACCCCGTGGGTGGTGGGTTGCGGAGGCAGATTATGGTTCCGTAACCCACATGCCGAGGGGTTGACCCCTCAAAGGGGGAGGCGGCGGGTCGGAAGTAGTTTCAGCGGGCGTGGTCGTCACGACCGACTGGCACCGCCGAGCCGGTCACGACCGAACGGCAATCGTCGACGCTCAGGCGATTCCGCCGCAGTCTCAACCGGCGCGACTGGCGCTCGCTCAGCGGAATGACTGGCTTCATCGTGCTTTTGCACGTGATCGGGTTCGGCGCCCTGTTCGGATTCGTGGTGCCGAAGCATTACCAGATCGGCGGCGACCACCCGGTCTTCACCATCGGCGTCGGACTGCTCGCCTACACCTTCGGACTCCGGCACGCCTTTGACGCCGACCACATCGCGGCCGTGGACAACACGACCCGCAAACTGCTCGCCGACAACGCCGCGCGGCGGAAGTCCGGCGTCCCGGAGTCTGAGATCAATAGACCGCTCTCGGTCGGGTTCTGGTTCTCCCTCGGCCATTCGACGATTGTGTTCGCACTCGCCTTCTTGCTGTCGCTCGGCGTGAAGGCACTGGCCGGGCCGGTCGAGAATGACAACTCGATGCTGCATTCGGTGACCGGCGTTATCGGCGCGTCCGTCTCCGGCGGGTTTCTCTGGGTGCTCGGAATACTCAACCTCGTTGTCCTGGTGGGCATCGTCAAGGTGTTCCGGAAGATGCGCGCCGGCGTCTACGACGAGCAGCAACTCGAGGAGCAGCTGAACAAGCGCGGCTTCATGAATCGCATCCTCGGTGGTCTGACGAAATCTGTCCGCAAGGCCTGGCACATCTACCCGGTCGGTGTCCTGTTCGGACTCGGCTTCGACACCGCCACCGAAGTCGGTCTGCTCGTTCTCGCCGGGGGCGCCGCCGCGTTCAGCCTGCCGTTCTACTCGATCCTGGTCCTGCCCATCCTCTTCGCCGCCGGCATGTGTCTCATGGACAGCACCGACGGCGTGTTCATGAATGCCGCGTACGGCTGGGCATTCGCGAAGCCCGTGCGGAAGGTGTTCTACAACATCACCATCACCGGGATCTCGGTCGCGGTGGCACTGATCATCGGCTCGATCGAACTGATCGGCGTGATCGCCGAGCAGGCCCACATCACCACCGGACCCATATCCGCGATTGCCCATATTCCACTCGACTACGCCGGATACGGAATCGTCGGACTGTTCTTCGCCGCATGGATCGTGGCGCTGGCAGTCTGGAAATACGGCCACATCGAACAGAAGTGGTCAACTGACCTCGCTCCGGTTCGGACCACCGAAGCCGCCGACTGATTGCAACCGCACGCACACGCCGCGGAGAACGCGTAATCGGCAACCCCGCAGGGTTGTGTACAGCCGTCAGCCGCCGTTGGCGGCCGGGGGCGTGCGGGCCGCCTCCGGAGCCGGTACGTCCTGCGCCGGAACGGCCGGCGCCGGCGGTGTCCGCCGCGCCGCGCGCAGCACCCCGATGACGGCGCCGATGAGCCACAGCGCGAAGGCAATGGACGCCACGCCCCCGCTCCAGAAACCGGACAGGCACAGCACGACGACCGCGTAGGACGACCAGGTCGCCCACCTCGGCAGGGCACCCGCCTGCTGGGCGATCCGCGTCGTGACAGCGACCAGCACACCGCAGCCGATCAGCCCGGTGAGCGCGAGGACCTGCCCCGCCATGCCGAACGCGCGGACGGTGTCCGCGTCGGGGGTGAACTCGTCCGACCATGCCGCGAACGCGCTCGCCACATCGAATGAGACACCGGTGATCAGCAGCCCGCCGAACAGCGCCGCGGCCGGCACGATCGCGTGCGCGAGCGGGTCACCGCCGGACAGTCGGTCCAGCACTCGCCGCAGACCGGTGGCGAACCAGAGCAGCAGCGCGACCCCCGCAGCGAGCACCGGCGGCGCGAAACCGGCGGCGGCCTGCCGCGCGTCGTCGTTGAGCCGCTCGAGGATGTCCGAGTCCGACATGCCCGGGTCGTCGACGCCGACCAGGTAGCCCAGCGCCACTCCGGCGACGAGCAGCACGATCGAAGCGGCACCCGCCCATCCCGCGCGCTGAAGTGCTCGTGACTCGTCCATGCCGCCTCCCACGGTCGCGGCCACGGGCAGGTCGGAGGTGGTGCAGGCACCAGGATCCGCCCCGCGGCGCGAAGTAGCGCCAGTTCGAGCATGCACCCCTACCCGGCCGCCAGCAAGGGCCGCGGCGGACCTCAGTGCCCGGTGTCTCATCGGAGGAGAGCATGGGTCCCGGATACGCGAAAGCTCGGGTCAGCTCTCTGACCCGGGCGTTGTGCTCCCGCCAGGGACTCGAACCCGCTGATTTCCAGCCGAAGTTGCCCATGGATTGCCGTAGGCAACGAAAATCTCTTGCGGGTAAGGGATCCAGTGGTCGCGATGGACGCATCAGGTCTCATAGCCATCCGTGCTTTCGCACTCATTGAGGTGCGCAAAGGAGGTGGGCAGGAGCCTCCGACGGAGTTGCGAGTTCGGCAGCTGAGTCGCCGCTTCCGTTGCTCATGGTCCCGGTCTGGTCGGCGGCATCGTGTGGAATCTGATCACCTGGCTGCTGGGGCTGCCGTCGTCGTCCTCGCACGCGTTGTTCGGCGGACTGATAGGTGCGACCATCGCCGGGCTCGGCTGCAGCGGGGTGAACTCGATCAGTGACGGCAGCAAACTCGACGGCGTTCTCGGGCGGTACCTACGCCGGTGGCTGGCGGATCATCCGTACTCTGGGGAAGGGATTGGTCGAGATCCGTTCCCCGCCGGGGATGGCTGCCGAGAGTGCATCCGCCGCGGTCATTCTCACCTCGAGTCATCTCGGCTTCGCGCTGTCGACCACCCAGGTCGTGACCGGGTCGATCGTCGGCACCGGGATCGGCAAGCCAGGCGGCGAGGTCCGCTGGGGGATCGCCGGCCGCATGGTGGTCGCGTGGATGATCACCTTGCGTGCGGAGGGTGCCGTCGGTGCCCTGATGTGGTGGATCGGGGACGTTCTCCGCGAGTACGCCGGGCCGCTCGTCGTGGTCGCGTTGCTCGTCGTGATCTCCAGCTTCCTGTACGCACGGTCTCGTCTGCAGCGACCTCGCAACAAGCCGGCCATGAGATCGGTGTACACATCACGAAGATCACCGACGCCTTGCCCAGCCCAGAAGACATCGCCCGCGTCGAGCCCCGCCTGACCGCACACCACGGCTGGTCCGACATCCCATAGCAGCCGTCGGCGCGTGCGACGCGGTCAGTTGCAGACGAGTTGGGCGGTCGTCAGGGAGGTCATTTGGTGGCCTCGAGGAGGCCGAGTTGGTTCCAGCTGGACCAGGCTTCGAACACTGCTGAACTCAGCCACGGCCCCACAACTTGGTCAGTTCGTCGGCGAGTTGGTGCTGAGCGACGCGGTGGGGAGGCGCCAGGTGGCTGCACCCTTCGAAGAGCACAGACTGTGCGTGCGGCAGCACGTCGACCAATCGTTCAGCGAGTTCGGGGAACCTCGGGTTGCTCAGGGCACCGGACGAGATCAGCGCCGGCTGGGTCACGCCGACGAGGTCTGCGCTGAGAAACCCGACACCGGCCAGCATGTCCTCCAGCTTGTCGGTGTGCGCGTCCCAGATTGGCGGCGCGGGCAGGTTGGACGGCACCGGCTGACCTGGTGCCATGAGCAAGCGCCGGAAGGCTTGCTGCCGCTGCTTCGGCACCAACTGGCGTACGCGGGCCAGGTCGCGGCGCCACCGCGTCTCCACCGGGCTCCAGTCGTCGTCGCCGATCGTGGCCGGTTCGAAGCCGGCAACGGTGCGGACAGCGCGAGGGTTGGCACGGGCTGTGGCAAGCGCCACCGTGGCCCCGGCTGAGAACCCGAACAGGTGGTAGCGGCTCCAGCCGAGGTCGGCAGCTGCCTGCTCGACCGCGGCGACCTCGGTCGTCAGGTCGTACGGGTCGGACAGGCCCAGCCCCCACACCCGCAACCCGATGACCACAACCTGGCAGCGGTCCGCGATCGACCGCGCGAACCGCTGGGCAGATGTCTCAGCCAGCCGCGGACTCACCTCACTCGGGGAGACCCACAGACACTGATCCACAACGCCGGTCACTCAGACAGCCTCTCAAATTGTCGTCGTGTGCTCGAGTCGCTGTTCACACTGCGACCAGGTGGGGAGTCGGTCATTTCGGGTTCGGCCGAAGTGTTTTCCGAGTAGGCGGGTGGCGGGCCAGAATCGTGGCCGATTTCGTCGTCTGAGTGGCGTTGTGACGGTTGCCGATGTCCTGGTCGCCGCTGCCGGCCTTCGCACCCTTGCTCAGGCGAGGTTCGGGGCCGCAGGGCTGCCAAGAGAGGAAGCGATGACAACTCAGAGGATGTCGACTGTCAGTGTGATCCCGCGACGCGTGGAGCATGAATTGGGCGTGCTGTCGCGCCACCGCACCTCCGAGGGGGTCGTTACGTGGGCGCGTTGCAGCTGCGGTGACCTGCAGATCTGGCTCACTCGACCCGGCGACCAGACCCCCACGCTCATCAAGTCGACCGGCCGGTGTGGCTGACGCGTCCGCCTGCCAACGAAAACCCTTGTCGACCGTGATATGGCGTTGTAGCGGTCATTTCGGGTTCGGCCGAAATGTTTTCCGAGTAGGTGGACGGCGGGCCAGAATCGTGGCCGATTTCGTCGTCTGAGGAGCGTTGCGATGGTTGCCGATGTCCTGATCGCCGGCGGGGGTCCGAACGGGCTGATGCTCGCCTGCGAGCTGCGTCTGGCCGGCGTACAGCCGGTCGTGCTGGAGCGCCTGCCCGAGCCGAGACCGGAGAACCGGGCCAACGGCCTGGTCGGCCAGGTGGTCCGGATGCTCGATCGCCGCGGTCTGTACCAGCCGTTGGCCGGGGAGTACCGGGCCGCCACGGCCGATGCCGTCGTTCTTCTTCGGCGCCGTGCCCATGGACCTGCGCACGCTCGACGACAACCCGTTCTATCTACTGCCCGTACCGCAGACCCGTATCGAGTCGGTGCTGGCCGAACGCGCCGCCGAGCTGGGCGTAGAGGTCCGCACGGGCCACGAGCTGACCGGCCTGTCCCAGCACGCCGACGCTGTCACCGTCGAGGTCGCCGGCCCGACCGGGCGTTATGAGATCAGCAGCCGCTACGTGGTCGGCGCGGACGGTGCACGCAGCACGACCCGCAAACTCGCCGGCATCGAATTTCCCGGCGCAACCAGCGATGACATCGTCCTGCGCATCGCGGAAGTCGCTGTACCGGAAGAGTTGGTCGACCCGGCCACCGGTGGGCTGAACGTGCCTGGGTACGGGTACATCCCGCCGATGTACAGCCGCACCGAACGGGGGGTCTTCGTCTACGGGCGGGCTCCGTCCCGACCGGATATGGTCGCCACGCTTCGAGTGGACCACCGACGGGTTCGACAACGACGCGCCGGTGACGCTCGAGGAGGTTCACGACAGCATCTACCGGGTGATGGGCGCGGACCTGCCGCTGCGGCCACCCGAAGGCCGAGGGCCGCATCGGTTGGATCGGTCGATCGGCGTCAATACCCGCTTGGCCGACCGGTATCGCGAGAGCCGGGTGCTGCTTGTCGGCGACGCGGCCCACGTGCACTTCGTGATCGGCGGACCGGGACTCAACCTCGGCCTGCAGGACGCGGTCAACCTCGGCTGGAAGCTGGCGGCAGTGATCCATGGCTGGGCGCCGGCCGGGCTGCTGAACACCTACGACGCCGAGCGGCGGCCGGTCGGTGAGCGAGTATCGATGCACAGCCAGGCCCAGCTCGCTCTGGTGGCCCCCGGCGCCGAGGTTACGGCACTACGCGACCTGTTCACCGAGCTACTGCGTGACCAGCACACCGTGGCGCACATCGCGAACATGATGGCGGGTGCGGACATCCGCTACGACATGGGGGTTGGCGATACCCACGAGCTGGTCGGCCGATGGGCTCCCGACCTGCTCCTCAAGACCGACAACGGCCCGGTCCGCCTCGCCGAGCTGACCACGGCCGCCCGGCCGCTGCTGCTCGACCTCACCGAAGACGCGTCGCTCACCGCAGCGGCGGACGGGTGGCGCGACCGAGTCGACGTTGTCACCGCCCGCATCGAGGACGTCCCAACTACAGGCCTACTCCTGCGCCCGGACTGCTACGTCGCCTGGGCCACCGATACAGCCCGCCCGGACCAATGCGACCGGGAATCTCTGCGCACCGCACTCACCACCTGGTTCGGCACACACTGAACACCACCGGGCTGCGGTCACCGGGTGTTGAGCCTGATCAGATCCAGACCCAGGACAGTCGCGCGATGGATCACCGCCTTGCCGTCGCGGCGACTGGAGATCAACCGGGCCGCCCGCAACGCCGCGCTGTGCTCGGACGCCGACGCCGCGCTGATGCCAAGCTGCCGCGCGACGTCACCGGTGGTGTTCTCGGTGGACAGCAGCCGCAGCACTGCCGCGCGGGTCGCCCCGAGGATCGCCGCGAGGGCGTCGGACTCCGTACCGACCCGGATGCTCAGCATGGCCGGGGCGGGGTAGGCCAGCAGGACGGGTTGATCAGGCACCTCACCCACCAGCGGCGGTCCCGTCCAGAACGCGGTCGGCGTGATCACCAGCCCCCGCCCACCCAACCGGATCGTATGATCTTGCGGGCTGTCGATCTGCAGGCAGTCCCCGCACCAGCTCGCCCCCGGTATCACTGTGGTAAGCGTGGCCCCGACCCCACGGCTCGCAAGCAGCCGCCCATGCTGTGCCAGTTCGCTGTGGTGGTTGGCCCGGACGTCGGCCCAGTACGGCTCTACCGACGCGGCGAACGCCGTTCTCAACAGCATCCGGCCGGCGTCGCGGTCCCCCTCGACGACGTACCGGTGCAACACCGGAACGCCCGAGTTGGGAGCGCGGTAGAACATCGCCAGCTCCTCGCGCATCCGCTCCCGGTCCAGACCCAGTGCCGCGTCCAGCGCCTCGTCGATATCCGGGCTGACGGCGAGACTGGGCGTCAAGGCCCAGGTGAAGTGTCCGCCGAGTTGATGCACCGCCGGCCGCGCCGACCTCGGGATCGCCGCCAGCGCGGCATACCGCCACCGCTCGCCCCACGACGCGCGAATCCCGCGGCGCAGCCCAGGAGCCGCGAACTTCATCTCCAGCAACGGGGCGGGCTCGTCCAGGAACCGCGTCGACGCGAGGTCGTCCGCAGTGAACAGGATTCGCAGCATGCCGTCCCCCTGACAGTCACTCCATACGTCCGTACCCAGGAATCAACGTCCGTACCCGTGAATCCTGTCCGCTGCCGGCCGGCTGCGGGGAGCTACTCCCGGAATGTCGAGACGTCCTCGTCGCGGAGCAACGGTGGTGGGTGAGGAGTCGACCTGCGGGCGTGGGCTGGCGGAGAACGCCGGTGTACCAGCCGTCATCCGGCGGTCGCCCAGATTACGAAGCTCAGTATGTTGACGCCGTAGTGACCGGTGATCCGCCAGCAGCCCGCCCTCGGCAGGCGTATTCCGGTCAGGATGAACTCGGCACTGCTGCCACTCTCGGTCCAGCCGTGCGTCGCGACGACGTCGGAGGCCGGGACTTCCAGGTTCGAGCCGTCCACCTGCGAGGCGGTGAGGATCAGCTTCGGGTTCGGCTCGCGCCGCGCATCGTAGCCCGCTCGCCACCAGAAACTCTTGTCGAACAGGCCGTTCTGATCGTGAGCCATCTCCCAGGTGCCGTCGGTGTCGAGTCTGGTCCACAGTTCGTTGCCGCCGTACCAGACGCGGCCGGCACCGAACTCCGACGGTGTTGCCGGGTACGGCGGGGGCGGGACGAAGGCCGGCCGTGGAGGCGGCGTACTTGCGCATGAGGCTCGTCCAGCGCCGGCCTTGGCAGATATGTCGGGAGTGGGCGCGACAGTGTCGCCGCCCGATTCGGCGGCGTTGCGGGATTCGCCGGCGGGTGTGGTGCACGAGACGAGTCCTAGGAATAGGACGGCCGAGACGACGGACGCCGAGCGATACATGACCGCACCTCTTTCACGGTTCGGCAAACTTCCTCCACCGTTGGTACATCGCCGGTCGCCTCTAGGTTCCGGGATCCTCGATCTGTCGCAAGCCGACACCGTGACCGAGCTGGACTGGCCACCGAGGCCGCCGACGGGAGTCAGGCTGACGCGTTGGCGTGGATCACGTCGCGCTCGTTGCGCAAGGCAACGGTGACGATCCTGGCAAGGCCTGGGATTTTCGGCGCAGGACATTCTTGTAGAGCGTGCGGTTGGCGTTGTGTGCAGGCGACTTGTCGTCCGGGTACTGTCTGGCCTCTGCCGAGGCGGCAACTGGAGATCTCTCCCCGGGTTCCGAACGGCGTCCTCGGAGCAGGCCTCCGAACGGTGCGATGGCTGGTTGCTCAACGCCTGGCGGGGGTGGTGGATCGGCTCGGCGGCAAACCGCAACAATGCACGGCGCCATTTGATGGGCTGACCCATCAGATGGTGGGTTGGCGTAGCGGATTCCGGGGTGCCATCCCACCATCTCGTAGGTCAGCCCATGAAATCGGGTCGCTCGGGACGGGTCCGCGCCGACACACAGCGCGGGGCGGGAACGGAACCAGTGGGCGGGGACCGGAAGTGGTGGGCGGGGACCGGAACCGGTGGGCGGGGAACCGGAAGTGGTGGGGCGGGACAAGGAATTGCCTGTCTCAGCCGACGACGACCGTCCAAGCCGTTCCGGCTACTGCCAGTCCGGCAAACAGGGTGGGCGCCCGCCGGCGCCAGAGCCTCTGGGGCGTGGTGGCCGTGACCGCGATTGCAGCGTCGTCCAGCAGGTACGCCGCTCCCGAGGCGAGCGCCACTGCCGCCAGATGGACCACGAAGAGCGGAACGGCGTTCGACGGAAGTGCCATCGACAGCAGGGCCACCGATCCGGCCGACGTCGCGGCGAGCAGAACCGTCGGCCAGGGCGTCTGCAGCAGCACGCGCGGCAGCGTGGTTGCGTGCCGTCGTACCGAGCTGGTCATCGGACAGCGAGCAACAACGCGCCAGCCGCAGCGACCGTGAGCGCGGCCGAGACGGCAAGCAGTTGCCGCCGACCGGTACCGTCTCGCAGCAGCGCTGCGAGGACCGCGAGGCCGCAGAGGCACAGGGCATACGCCAGGTGCCAGCGAGGTGATAACCACTCCGTCAGCCAGGAAGACCGTATCTGTCCGTCGACGACCAATGAGTCGCTGAAAACCTGGTACGGCGCGATAGCTGCCCAGCCGGAAGTCCACCCGTCGGCCACCGCGGTACTCACCACGAGCACCACAAGCGCGAGTAGTGCAGACCCGCGGAACGGTGCCCACCGCGCCACGGCCACACCGAGCAGCGACCCACCGAGCGCCGCCACCGGGCCGCCCTCCACAAGTGCGGCCAGGACGTCGAGTGCCGGCTCGTGACCGAACCACGACACCGGGTCGCCTGCCGGGATCGCGACCGGTGGCCAGACAGCGGCGGCGACGAGCGACCCCGCCATCATCGCCACTGCGACACCCGTGGGCACCAAGCAGGCCAGGCAGAGCGAGATGGTGCGTCTGCGCTGATCGACCGGCGCAATCTCGGCAAGGTCTGGGGTGCGGCGCAGGGAAGTCGTCAGCCGATGGGCGACGACGAACCCGAACACGCCGAGGAAGAACGCCGGCACGACAGTGCTCTCGAGCGGCGCGGGATCTCCGCCGATGGCGACGGATGCCTGTAGGAGAAGGCACACCGCGACACCGAAAAGGAACAGTGGGTGCCGGGCAAACCGACGGGCGTCGGCACGCGCGAGAGCCGCCAGGGTTGACCTCGGTGGCGCGGCCGGCTGGGTGGTCAGTGGAGCCATCGTGGAGCTCATGCGACTGCCTCCTTCTCGGTCTCGCGCGCACGGTCGCCGACCAGCAGCAGGTAGGCGTCCTCGAGCGTCGGGTCGACCACCTCGCATCCCGCCGGCGGATCACCGACGTTGCGCCACCGACCGCTTCCGATCCGCCATGCGTGCTGGGCGTCCGGATGCCTGTCGGTAGCCAGCCAGACCCGCCCGGTGGCCGAGCTGATCAGGCCCTCGACGGAGCCGTCGAAATGCACACGACCCTGGTCCAGCACGATCACCCGCTCGCACAAGGCCGCAACGTCCTCGGTTTGATGGGTCGAGATCACCAGGGTGGCGGTCTCCCCGGCCGTCGACAGGATGTCGCGGAGTCGGGCGCGCTGCGCGGGATCGAGTCCGGTGGTCGGCTCGTCGAGCACCAGCAGATCCGGCCGCCCGATCAGCGCCTGGGCCAGCAGCACGCGACGGCGTTGTCCACCCGAAAGCGCGTGCACCCGTTTGGTGGAGACGGCAGTGAGATCCGCGAGACCGACAACCCGCCGTACCTCGGCGTGCCGGGCGGCGCGGTCGCTCCATTCCTTCAGAATGGCCATGTAGTCGACGAACCCGAATGCGGTGAATCCGCGCGGGAAGCCCGATTCCTGCGGCAGGTAGCCGAGCCGCCGGCGGATCGCGAGACGCCCGGCGGTGTCGGCCGGGTTCTGGCCGAGCACCCGAACCTGTCCCTCATCCGCGGCAAGCGCGGTCGCGAGGATCCGTAGCAGCGTGGTCTTGCCCGCCCCATTCGGTCCGAGCAGCCCGGTCACGCCCGGCGACAGCTGGAGATCAAGACCCGTCAGGGCCGGAGCACGTCCGTACCGCTTGCCAAGTCCGGTGAGAATAACTGAACTCATGTCTGCCCCCTTGGCAGATCGAAGAGCCGAAAGTGCGTGAGAATGGTCGTGACGGCGGCCGCGCACAGTACCAGCGAACCGACCTGAACGGCGGGGCCGGCGAGATCCATCGGATCGCCGACCTTCGATACCACGATCGCGATGACCGACCACGTCGCCGCCACCGCCCCACTGGAGAACGTCGCACCGACAAGCGGTGCCGCCGCCAACGACAACGACACGAACGCGAGGCCCGGGAGCAGCCAAGCGACCGCCAACCAGGCCGGACCCGGCAGTGCCAATCCGATCAACGCAGCGACCGGAAGTGACGTGGCCAGCACCGCAGTCGGTTCGCAGCAGCAGCAACCGGCCCGCCGAGTACGGCGTCGTCACGACCAACTCGTGGGACGGGTCGGCGTCACCGCCGTAGGCGGCCGCCACTCCCATCACCGGAACCAGCGGTGCAACCAGCAGGAACAACGCGAGCCCGAAACCGGTAGCGAACAGCGCGGCTACACCGGCGAAAAGCAGAGCCGACGTCGCACCGATCAACCATGCGCCCCGCATCGCAGGCACCGCCACCAGCAAACGACCGGACTCGGCCGAGACACCGAATTTCCGCAGGAGACGCTCGACCACGCTCGGCCGCGGCGCCTCGACGGTCTCCCTGATCGCGCGTCCACACCGAGTCCAACAGGTCGCCGTCAACGAGGCCGTTCATCCGCGCACGGCAGGTTCCGCACCGCATCAGGTGCGACTCGATGACGCGCCGAGCGCCGGCCCCGCGACTCCGTCTGCCAGTGCTCGCAGTTCAGCCTCGTCGGCGTGCCAGGTCCCTGGATGCTGGGTCATGCCAGCTCCTCCCGCAGCCTCGTGCGTGCTCGTACCAGCCGCGTCTTGACAGTTCCCTGCGGGATGTTGAGCGCCCGCGCGGCCTCTCGGGTGGTCAGACCGTCCAACACCGTCGCCTGCAGTACCACGCGTAGCTCAGGCGACAACCGTGCCAGCGCGGTGCCCAGATCGGAGTACTCGACAGTGAGCAGCGCAGTTTCCTCCGCGGAGACATCCACAGCGTCGTACAGTTTCCAGGTCGGGGTTCTTCGCGGCACGGCCGCCGGCCAGCCGGAGCCGGCTGATCAGCCGACGGATGGCTATCCCCCACAACCAGGCGGCGACATCCCCATCGCCGCGGAACTTGCCGGCGCCGTTCCAAGCCGCGACGAAGGTGTCTTGCAGCACGTCCGCGACTACGTCGGTGTCAGCGCACCGTCGCCGCAGCCGCGCGGAGACCCACGCGGCGTGGCGGCCGTAGAGCAGCCGAAGCGCGGCCTCGTCGTGCTCGGACATCGCGTTGATGAGGTCGGCGTCTGTGGAATCACAGTCAGCCATACCCTCACTGTCGCCCCTTGCGACCAGATCGGTTCGGCAACGGCAAAACTTTCTTCGGCCGCGGCGTCGTCACCGAGTGTGTTCGGATCGGCATCACCGATTGTTCAGGCGGACGGTGCGTTGGCCAATCGCTCGCCCGTCTGGCCCGCTGGTGTTCCAGATCCAACTCATCGGGCGTTTCGCCATCGCCTGCTGAAAGCGTCCACCGGAGGTCTCGCTGCGGAACGATCGCCAAGAACGTGATCGGCACCGCCAGGCCGTAATCGCCCAGAACCGTCAAACCCCAACCGCGTGGCAGGCGACAGCACCCGTTGAACAAGCATCGCTCCTCCGGGGGAACTGCATGATGGACAGCGGCAGATAGCCACGACCGCCAGGCAGACCCGAAGCATCAACCACCTGAGATCCACGTCGACGACAGCCGCTGGCGTGGGCGCTGCGGTGACCTCGGAATTTGCGACTTGGACGGTGTCCCCATCGAGGCGGTCATGGTTCGTGAAGCCGACGTCAGCAGGACTCAATCGTCATTGAAGTGTGTCCTGAAGCTCCAAGTGCCGTCGTTCGTGCCCCGGAGATCCTTCGGCGTGTGGTGTCGCAGTTGACGGCTCTGCGATTCGTGTCGGCATGTGTGTCGGCGTCAGCGAGGCCATCCGGCTCGCTCGATCACCTCCGACGCGACCTCTGCGAGCGGACGGTCGTTCGTCACGATGAAGTCCTCGATTCGCGAGCGCTCGAGGAGCTCGTGTGCCTCGGTCGCGAGTTCGACCTGTACCTCGATCGTCGTCCGGATCGTTCGGCCCCGGGCACGGATTCGCTGATGCAGCGTCTCGATCGGTACAACCAGCCTGACCATCTGACATCACAGCCGGGCAGGCTCTTCTCGTATGCCCGCCGCAGGTCGGCATGTTCGACGTGGCCGGACAGCACGACGAAACGCGCGCCGGCGGCGCGGTAGTTGTTCCACAGCGCAGTCAGGTTCTGACATCGCAGCCGGGCATAGAAGCCGATCCGGTCCGTCGATCGGCCCTGAGGTGGCGGTCCGAACTGAGACAGCGCTCAACGAGGCCCTGCGTGACCTCGACGAGCCAAGCTGGATGTCCAGGCGATGCTCGCGTCGGCAACAGGCCGAGCAGCTTCTGACGGATAGGCCGTCCTGTGGCCCGGGGGCCTATGGGCGGCGGTGGCCACGGTGGTGTTCTGGGAGTTTTCGGGTTTCCGTTCCAAGGCACGGGTACCTTGGCGATATGGACCTGTCCAGACTTGGCCCGGTGTATCAGAGCGAGGGCCCGTTCGCGACCGTTCTGCTCGATGTTGGTCGAGGTCGTGCCGAATCCGGTGCGCAAGAGCAGCAGCTCAGGGTGCGGGCGGCGGGCGAGGCGCTTGCCGGGGCGGGGGCGCCGGAGAGCGTCGTCCGAGCCGTCGTGGGACGTCTTGGGGGGCGTGTGGAGGGGCCGGCGCCGGGGTCCCGGGTGGTGGTGGCGACTGTCGCGGGTGTCGTGTTCGACGACGTCGCGCATCAACGCGTGGACCAGGCGACGGTGAACTGGGGTCCGCTGCCGGATCTCGCCGGCTGGGTACAGCTGGCCGAGCGGAATGTCCGGTTCGCTTTGGCGCTCGTTGATCACGAAGGCGGTCAGGTCGCGGTGTACGGCTCCGATGTTCCGGATCCTGAGAGCGAGGTGTCTGCCGGTGGGGATACCTATCACGTGCACAAGGTTCCGGTTGGCGGTTGGTCACAGCTGCGGTATGAGCATGAAACCGAAAATGTCTGGAAGCGCAACGCAGAAGCTGTTGTGGAGAAGCTCGAGTCTCTGATCGCTGGGGGCGTGCGACTTGTCCTGGTCGCCGGCGATCCGCGGTCGACGGCACAGGTGCTGGACGGTCTGGAGAAGTCGAAGGCGACGGTTGTCCATCTGGAGTCGGGTGGCCGCGCCGCGGATGGCGGCGACGACGCGCAGCAGCAGGCGATCCGCGAGGCGCTCATGGAGTACGCCGTTTCGCGGCGCCAGGAGCTCGTGCATCGGTTCGAGGACCGGCTCGGACAGGACGTCGCGGTGGCCACCGGCGTACGGGACGTGGCACAGGCCTTCGTCAGCGGCCAGGTTGAGACGCTCCTGCTTGATCCTGAGGCATCGGCCGGCCTGGAGCTTGTCCTCCGGGATCATCCTGGGCTGGATCTCGGCACAGTACGCGATGAGGCACCTCTGAGGGCTGACCAGGCGCTCCTCGCGGCGGCTGTCCGCACCGACGCTGACGTCGCTGTGCTCTCTCAGGCTGCCCTGGGCGGGGTGCCGAGCGCGGCGCTTCTGCGTTGGGACAACCAAGGCTGAGGTACAAGCTATGCGCACCGTCCACAGGCGACCAGGAACGTGGGTGCTGCTTCGCAGAGCGCTGCGACGTCGCGGCCGGCCCGCAGCACCGTGAAGTCCGGTCGTACCAATGCGGCGGCAGCCTTGCCGTCTGCGAGCCACTTGTACAGGGCCGAGTCGGGTGCCACCTCGAGCACCTCTGTCCCGCGGCCCGCCAGCGCCGCCCGCTGCTCGGACGAGAGCGGTACGCCGGTCACGAACACGAACCCGCCACGAGTCACGTCGTCGTACCGGGTGTCATTCGTCAGCGGCGCGTTCGGACACAGCCGTCCGTTGAGAGACTTGCGGAGTCTGCGTCGATCCACCAGATCGGACCGGGGCAGCGGCGGCGTCTCGCTGTCGAGGAGGCGTTCGCGGAGGCCGGGGACCCAGTGCAGCCGCGGAGCGATAGCCCTGCGGAGCAGGCCACCCGCTCGCCCGCCCTGCGTCATGGACACGCCGATGAGCTTGGCGAGTTTGATGAGGTCCCGGGCGTGTGGTTTGCGCTCCACCTCGTAGGTGTCGAGCACCGACTCGGGCAGGTCCTGGGAGAGGACGCCGGCGATCTTCCAGCTGAGGTTCATCGAGTCGCGGAGTCCGGCGCACAACCCTTGTCCGATGAAGGGGGGCGTCAGGTGGGCGGCGTCGCCGAGGAGGAACACATTGCCGTCTCGCCACCGGTCCGCCAACTGGGCCCGGAAGGTGTACTCCGCGACGCGCACCAGTTCGAGCTGGTCGCTGGGGATGCCCTCGACCCATGGCCCGATGAGGCGCCGGAGGGCTCCGATCGATTCGAAGTCAGCGGCGGTCTCGCCCGCCTGCAGCCGGAACTCCCAGCGGTAGCGGACGTCGCCGATGCGCATGTACGTCGCCGCACGCTCGTGGTCGCAGACCTGGTGCACGCCTTCCCACTGGTCGAGCTCGACCGTGCTGGCCACGTCGATCACAAGCCAGCGCTGCTCGAACCTGAGATCCTCCATCGTCGAACCGATTGCCGTGCGCACCACGCTGTTGGCTCCGTCGCAGCCCAGCACATAGGTTGCCAGAACGGACTCGTGCTCGCTGGTGAGCCCGTCGGTAAAGTCAACCCGGACCCGGCCCCGGCTGTCCTGGGCGACGCCGGTGACCTCGACGTTCCGGCGCAGGCTGACCGTGGTCTGGTCCTTGAGGTTGGTGCGCAGCAGGTGCTCGAGCTCGGGCTGGTCGAACATGTTCGCCCTGGGGTGTCCGTGCCGGCCGTGGTCGCCGTCCCGGTCGAACACCGCGAACACCCGGTGGTCCCGGTCGGTCAACTGCAGCCCGCGAGCGGGCCGGGATACGGCTGCGAACTGCTTGGCTATGCCGAGCCGCACGAGGACCCGGTAGATCTCGTCGTCGAGATGCACAGCCCGCGGCTGGGGGTAGACGCCGTCCCAGCGGTCCAGGACGAGGCAGTCGACGCCGTACTGCCCGAGAAGGGTGGCGGCGGTGACACCGACAGGGCCGGCCCCCACGATGACGACCGGAACCGGGTCGGCCCGGGCCTGCTGAGAACGGTTCATCGCAGGTCTCGGACCATGAGAAGCAGGAAGCTCAGGGTCACGAGGCCGAGGACGACGGCAGGCGCGATCTCGCGCAGGCCATCGCCGTTGCGCAGATGGGCCACGACCGCGCCACCGAGGAGCATGAGAAGCCCCGCGGCAGCCAGAGCACCGATCACCGGGACGAACGCGCCGACGAGCAGACCGACGACGGCGAGTACCTCGAGAAGGCCTATCCGGCGGTACGCCGAGATGCTGAAGCCAACGTGTTCCGCCTTTATGCGCATGGCGGGTACGGCGGCGAGCTTGGCGGAGCCGAGGGCCGCGAAGGCGACGACGAGGATGCCCGCAAGAATCGATGTGGGGTTCATGACAGTTCCAATCTCCAGGTGATGGCGAAACGATCGAGGGCTTCCCGAACCGACGTCTTGTCGGCGCCAGGGGCCAACCCGGCAACCACGACGACCGCGCCGTCCTCGACGACTCCTTGGACCCCGGTGACCCAGGGGATGTCGTGGAGCGGGTCGTATGTCGGCCAGATCAGCTCGCCCATCAGGCGGCCCTCACGACAGTGCGCTGCCGACCGAGGTCGATCGCGCCGTCGTCGGTGCCGATGGCCACCTCGACGACGTCGCCGTGCTTGAGGTACTTGGGGTTCTGGGCCTGCCGCTGGAAGAAGACCTTCCACTTCAGCGCGGGCGGCAGAAACGCGGCGATGATCTCGACCGGCCTCGGCGGTGCGCTGAGGGCGGTGCCCGCCGGAGTCCCGGTCAGGAGCAGGTCACCGGCGTCCAGCCGCTGGAACCGGCTCAGCGCCTGCAGGGCCTCGAGCGGGGAGTAGACCATGTCGTCGTCGACCACCGAGTCCTGGCGCAGCTCGCCGCTGACCCACAGGCGCAGGCGGAGGTCGCCGAACCGCTTGAGCTCGTCGTCGTCGAGCAGGACCAGCGACGGCCCGACCGGTGTGAAGGTCGGGTACGACTTGGACTCGAAGAACTGGGTCTTCGGCAGCTGCACGTCGCGCGCCGAGACGTCGTTGGTCACCACCAGGCCGGCCACGAACGAGGTCCAGTTGTCTGCAGTGACCCGCGTTCCCACCGGCAGCGCCCGGCCGATCACCAGGCCGATCTCGACCTCGTAGTCCAGGAAGCGCACGTGATCGGGGCGGACGATGTCGTCGAACGGGCCGCCGAGCGATCCCGACGTCTTGCGGAAGAACGTCAGCGGGATGGTTTCCGGGTCGAGCCCTGAGTCCTTCACGTGGCCGGCGAAGTTCGTCATCTGCGCCACCACCCGGCACGGCGCCGTCACCGGGGCCACCACGTCGAGGGTGGCCGGGTCGACGGTTGTTCCGCTTCCCCGGGCGGCCTCGAGCTGGTCGTGCTCGGCGATCAGCCCACCGGTAGTCGTGGCGTCGGTGTCGATGCGGGCGGCTCCGCCGGGAGTGCGGACCCACCAGGCCTCGCGCGTACGAAGGATCGTGATGCTCATGAACTCGTCACTTTCAGCAGGCCGCGGAGGCGGGTGAGGTCGAACTCGTTGTCTTCGCGGAGCGAGCGAGCCATCGACCCCAGCTCGTGCAGCGCCTCTCGTCCCGGCGTAAGGCCCAGGAAGTCCTTGGTTGCTTGCGGTCCCCACTGGGCCAGCCCGGACGCCGTCATCGGCGACCAGCCAGGCTCCAGGCCGGAGTCGAACAGGTCACCGTCCGCGAAGTGCTCGACCAGGAGTCCGTCCGGGTCGCGCCAGTAGTCGAAGATCTGGCTACCCTCGATGTGCCGACCGATCCCCCACGAGCGGTGGAAGCCGAACTCGCGGAGGTACTCGCCGCCGGCGGCCATCGCGTCGAGGTCTCCGACCTGGTACGCCGAGTGCACGTACCGGTTGCTGGGACCGAGCATCATCGCCAGCGTGTGGTGGTCGGTAGGAGTCATGCCTCGGTCGCAGCGGATGAAGCTCATCGTGGGCCCGCGCTCGCGTTGCCCCTCGTAGTACTTGAAGTCGCTGACGATGAGACCGAGGTTCTCCAGGTACCAGTTCAGGGACTCGATGTACCGCGTCGTCTGGAGTACGACGTGGCCCAGTCGCTGGATCTTCGCGGGGGCACGCGGCGGGCGCTGCGTGGTGTTGGCGCGCCGCACGTCGTGCCCGAAGTTGAGCATCTGCGTCGGCTGGGGCGGCAGGGTTGCGAGGTCGTGGGTGTCGGCGACAACCCGGACGACGACACCACTCGGGTCGGTCAGATCCACGGCGAGTCCGCCGAGGTGCTCCGGCAGCTTTTCGGCCTTCGTTCCGGTGGCGTCGGCGAGCCGCGCCACGTCGGCGGAGTCCGCGGCGCGGAAGGCCGCACCGAGGTACCTCGAACGTCGTCCGCGCCGGACGATCACACAGGGCGCGCCGGAGTCTGTCCCGCGCAGCCGCAGCTCGTCCGCCGTACGGCTCACGGTGGTGAACCCGAACGCGTGCGCGAAGCGCTCCGAGGCGACCAGGTCGGGTTTGACGAACTCGAGCCAGGCCAGGTCGAGCACCTTGATAACGGGGTTCTTCGCGCGTCCCGGGTGCTCGGCGGCCAGCGCACCCCGCTCGCTGTGCAGGTCGTTGTGCGTCCCGTGGTGACTGCTCATTGCTGCTCCTCACGTGATCTACTGACGCAATCGTCACTTATGACTATATAGCTCAGTCAAGAGGTCGTTGACGGTTTTCGTCATTTCTGACTGGGGCACGCTAGGATGGGTGCGACGCAACCCGAGACGAAGACGCACAGGAGCGGTCTTGAGCAACGCACCCACGCAGCAGACCAACCGGCTGGACCGTCGCAAGGCCCGGACGCGAGCAGCTCTCATCCAGGCTGCGCAGACGCTCATCGCCGAGGGCAGGACGAACGTGCCGATCCTGGAGATCACCCAGGCCGCCGACGTCGGGATGGGGTCCTTCTACAACCACTTCGAGACCAAGGAGCAGTTGTTCGAGGCGGCGGTCGAGGCCGTGATGGACGCCTACGGCCAGCTGCTCGACAACCTGACGGCCGACATCGAGGACCCCGCCGAGGTGTTCGCCTGCAGCTTCCGGCTCACCGGGCGGCTGCACCGGCGAGAGCCCGAACTCAGCCGGGTCCTTCTCAACAACGTGCTGCGGTTGCTGAGCGCCGACAACGGCCTGGCACCACGCGTCCGGCGGGACATCGCGGCCGCCGTGGATGCCGGCCGCTTCGACGTCGCAGGACCTCGACGTAGCCGTCACGATGTCTGCCGGAGCTCTGATCGCCCTCGGCCACCTGCTGCACGAGCAGCCGGACCGCGACGTCGAGGAGACCACCGACCGGGTGACCGAGGACCTGCTGCGCATGTTCGGCGTACCGCGGCGAACGGCGCAGCGGATCTGCATGCTGCCGCTGCCGGACATCGACGCCGCCCCCGGCAACGGCTCAGCGGTCTGACGATTCGCTCCTGCCCAGCGCTCGGCGAGAACCTGACTACCAGCGCCTCCCGCGGCAGCCCAAGAGCACTCCCGGACGGGTGACCGCGGGATCGCGGTCGATCGTCCATTCCTCGGCTCCTGGCGGTGCCGTCCGCATCCGCGGACGGCACCTGCGCGAGCCCGGTCGGCGCGTGCCCGTCCTGTCGACAGAACCGAGCCCGCGCCAAAGCGTGTCGGTTCAGTCGGCGCAGGCGTGAGCCCGACTGGTACCTCGCGCCGCGTCGTGGACGTATGTCTGGCCTCAGCGCGGACAACGCAGTGGTGGCGCGTCAGGAGGCTTCTCCCGGGCAGCTCTCTCACAACCGGCGGCTACTCATCTCCAGTCAGTCAACTGAGGATTTCGGCACATCTTCGCAGCCGGCGGGTTGACCGATCTGCAGTACTGACGATATCGTCAGTACTGCACATACATTACAAGTGGCCTCATCGGGCCGGAATCTAAGGTGGTAGCTCATGACTCAGCACACGAACTTCTCCCTGCGGCTGGATGATCTGCAGAAGCGGGTTGCGACGGCCAAGTCGGCGGTGCAGACGGCCGCGACCGAGTCCGAAGCACAACTCGAGGAGCGGATCGATCGAGCCCAGTCCAACCTGGACCAGTCAGCGCAGAACGCACGGCAGGAGGTCTCGCAGGCCGCCGACAGCGCTCGGGTGAAGTGGGCGCAGGTAAAGGCTGACGCCGCAGCCAAGATGAGCGACGTCAAGGCAAACATGGACAAGCGGAACCGACAGGTGGACGCCAAGGTCGCCGCGAACGACGCGGACTGGGCAGAAGCCGACGCGGCCGAAGCTCTCGACTTCGCCGACTGGGCGGTCGAGAACGCACAGCTGGTCATCCTCGATTCCATCCACGCCCGCGCCTACGCCGACAAGCTCGCCAAGGCTGCAGCCAACTCGTAGTCCCCAGTCGGACCGGTGGTCGGCAAGCCCCAGTCCTCCTGACAGTACTCGCGCCGCCGGGCAGGAATGGTTGACGCCTGCCCGGGCGTGAGATCGCCGAAGAGAACACCATGAAAGCCTCAACGAGGGAGTAGCGACATGAACCGTCCACGGCATCCCGCGCCGCGGCTCTCGACGCTGATGAGTCGTGGCTGGCGCCCGGTCGAGCCTCCTCGACGGCCCGTGCTGCTCGTCAACCCCAGGTCTGGTAACGGCGCGGCGATCCGCAACGGAGTCGTCGAGCGGGCACGCGAGCGCGGAATCGAAACAGTGACACTCGGCCCCGGCGAGGACCTGACGACACGCGTCCTGGAGATCGTTGCCGATGGCGCGGATGCGCTCGGAATGGCGGGCGGCGACGGGTCGCTCGCGGACGTAGCAGCAGTCGCTGCGGCGCATGGGCTGCCCTTCGTCTGCATCCCAGCCGGAACGCGGAACCATTTCGCGCTGGATCTCGGTGTGGACCGGCAGGACGTCCCCGGGGCTCTTGACGCGTTCACTGATGGGGTGGAGCGCGTGATCGACGTGGGCGAGGTGAACGGCCGGATCTTTCTGAACAACGTCTCCCTCGGCATCTACGGAGAGGCAGTCCGGGAGGCCGGCTATCGCGACACCAAGATCCGCACCCTGGCGGACACGGCGGGCAAGGTGCTTGGTCCCAGTGGGGGAATGCCGGCGCTGCGCCTTGTCGACGACACCGGACGAGAGCATGCACGGCTTGCTGTGCTGCTGGTCTCCAACAATCCGTATGCGTTGAACGGTCCTGGCCTTGGCACTCGACCAACGCTCGCCAGCGGTCAGTTGGGAATCCTGGTGCTCGACACACCAGACGAGAGACAACACCCTCCCGGGCGAGCCTGGACCGCAGCTCAGCTGGAGGTCCAAGCTCCAACGACTGTGCACGCCGGCATCGATGGCGAGGCAGTCGAGCTTGATGCCCCACTGAAATTGGCTGTCCGCCCTGCTGCACTGCGGGTCCGGATCTCCGCGCGCCACCCAGGCGCTTCGCCGGCAGCCCGGCTCCCTTCCCCAAGATCACTTCGAGCTGCTGCGCAACCCGTACCCCCGACCGCCGAGTAGCCGGCCGAATCTCGCGGTCTCGCTCGCTTGAAGAACTCCGGTCGCACGCCACCTCCGACCATGGCCGCTATCCCCACTCCAAGAATGGCGCCGATTCGCACGTCGCCCGGGAAGTGCACTCCGAGATGCGGCACGTGCGAGCAGGGGCGAACCTCGCAGGTCGGTGGCCGCAACCTTTGGCGGCTCGGGCGCATCTTGTCAGTTGTGGGGACTGCGGCAGGGGCTCTTGGTGCTGGAGCTTCAGTTTTAGCGCTCGACTTGATCTTCAGTCGAGACCTTCCGGCCGCGCGGCTGACCACCGCGGCCGGCGAGCAGTCCGGCACGGTGTTCCTCTACCAGGGAAGTCCATCCTGGCTGCTGGTCGGAATCTCGTCCGCACCGACGGACGGCCGGTACGAGATCCGCGTCCGGGATCGCGGCGGCGTACTGAGCGTTCCCCTTCTGTGCAATAGCTTTTGACCCTGTGGCGCCGCGATACCGTTGCCACCATGCCTGTCTCGCTTCACCACATTGTCATCGACACCCATGACTTACCGACACTTGCTCGGTTCTGGGCAGAAGTGTTGCGCTGGCGCGTCCTCTCCGAACGCCCAGGTGAGGTCGTGATCGGCCCAGAGGAGTCAGCGCCACTTGGCATCTGCTTCATGCCGGTCAGGGATGGTAAGACGGTCAAGAACCGCCTCCACCTCGATCTGACGTGCGGTGGCGAGGATCGAGACGCGGAGATCGATCGCATTCTGGGCCTAGGCGGCCGCCGGGTCGACATCGGCCAGTCCGGGAGGGAGTCGTGGACTGTGCTTGCCGATCCCGAGGGAAACGAGTTCTGCGTAGTGCGGCCGAAGCAGACACTCGTGTCCTGACGCCACCGCCCACCTGGGCGATCGGCGGCGCCGTGCTGCGGGCGGTTGTGTATCAGCGGACGTCCTGTGTTGCTCCGATAGATGGGCAGCTACACGTGGTAGTGGCCGCAGGGAGAACGACAATGATCGACGATCAGGCGCTCGCCGAGGGCATCGAGCGCATCGAAGCCCTCACCGCACCAACGTTCCAGGATGTCCGCACGACCTTCACCGCGCTGGATCGCACGGTTGCCTCGGTCGGCGCGGAGTGCCGGAGCATCTCCCAGACGCTGGACGCCTTGGGCGCCGCACTCCAAGTGGTCACGCAGAGCGGCGGAATGTCCCAGCAGTGGGGTGGATTCGGCATGATCGGCTTGCCCATCATCGGCGCGATGCGTGCCGCCCAGGGCATCACCAGTCAGTACGTCAAACAGCAAACCGGGGTCTCGCTCACCACTTGGACCGATCTCGTCGCCAGCTCGTCAGAACAGTTCGAGGACTACCTGTCCCAGTTGGAGATCGTCGCAGCGCTCTCGCAGCGGTACCACACCGCAGCCCCGAGCCAGCTGGGCCCGGACGAAGCCCGCGAGGACCAGAAGATCCTCCGGGAGACCCGCTGGCGGACGCAGGCCTGGAAGCAGGTTCTGGGCCGTGTGGCGCAGCTTGGCCGACTCGTGGACACCATCCTGAAGATGAATCTCACTGGCGAGCCAGGACTACCCGACGCCGACCGTTCGGACAGGCCGTCTGCTCTGTCCAGCTCCCTGCAGAAACGGATCAAGGACGTGCAGAGCCGGACGATCGAGAAGTCGAGTGATCTGCGCGAGTGGGTGCTCCAGCCCTTCGTCGAGATCCGCGACAGCGTCAAGCGGCTGCCCAGCCAGACCGATCGACTCGCCCAGGAGGTCGCGTTGCTGGAGGTCCTGCTCGAGCTCGAGGTCGCCGAGATCCGTGCCTGCCTGGGCGAGATCTCGCCCACCGAGGTCAGGATCGTCGGCCTGAGGGTGGCCGCCGGTGTGACCCTGCCCGAACTCGGCCGACGGCTCGCCACCGCCCGGCAGCGCGCGCTCGCTCACCAGACCTACCTGGATCGACTCGACGGCGCCCACAAGGCCGGCGACGTCGACGACCGGGTCTACGCCATCCTGTCGGCGGAGTACCGGAACAGCCTGGCCTCCAGCCGGTCCAACCTGGCCGAACTCGAGACCGAAGCCGACGTATGGCGGCGAGACGGCCAGGCGGTCCTCGACGCGTGCGTTGACTGGATGACGCTGGAACTAGCTGTCCAGGCCGCGCGGGCAGTGACCGAGCAGCGGGAGGAGGCCGGTGATCGCCGCGTTCTCCTGCAGCGCGAATTGGACCGTGTCAACGAAGCAAGGAGCGTGCTGGCCACCCTCTAACGCCGCCGCCGAGTCCTGACCGTCGCGGCTGGGGCCGGGCCGGGCCGGCCTGCTCCGGGCGCTTCCGGCGGCGCGCGGACCAGAACGCACGCTTGGTCCGCTCCAGCCGGTACGCCGTCTCTGCCTTGATCGTGTCTGGCGTCAACGGTGTCCCGAACATGGTTTCATCTCCTGAGATTTGTGGCGCCCTCGTGGGCGGCCGCTCACCCCTTCTACGAACGCTTTTTGCCGGATCCGACACCGCCTCCGGAATTCCTTTGGAGGACTTCCTGGTGCGCACTCGGGATCCACGGATGAGCCTGGCCGCACGGAGAGCCCGGCATGCTGGTGAGCGATCTCCAGGTGCTCGAAGGCCTTGTTCGGGGCTACTGGGACTTGTCGCCGTTCATGACCTGGAAGGTGGCTGTGTCGGCTTCCACACCCGGCGGAGTGCCGGCCGAGTCGGCCAGGTGCTGCAGGAAACGCGGGGTCGACGGGGGCAGGTCGTCGGGGTCGGCGGGTCGCCCGGCCATGGCTCGTCAGAGGACCTCGGACGCGGGGCACTAGTGCCAGCGTGGACCGCTGGTCTTGCTGAGATGGCGGACAGGCCCGCTGACGTGCCATTGCGGCAGCAGTAGGAGCTCGTCTTGCTGCGAGGACTCGTCGCTGTGGCTGCGGAGGTAGCGATGGTGTCCGTCGGAGTCGACGTGGACTCGAGCGCCACGATTGCCATCAGTACGTCGTACGAACGCCCGACTCTCGCCGTGGTCGAGCCAGCGGACGAAGTCGGCGATCGATGACTCTTCCGGATCGCGGCCGTCGGCGTCCCAGCGCACAGCGACGATGTGCTCGAGGTCTGGTGTTCCGTCCAGTCCGATCGCGGTCACGAACAGTGTCCGGTAGCTCGCCAAGCTGGCCATCGAACCGGCACCCCCTCTCGGTCCTCTTTGGCATCATCGTCCTTGCGTGGACGCCGCGAAAGGCCTCGGCGTCGCGCCGGATTCCGGACTGAGCGGTCCATCCCCGATGGTTCAGTCGTCCGAGAGCAGTTGTGCGGTGAGGGCGGTGTCCTCGGTGCCGCGGTAGTAGTAGACCTTGCCGTCGCGGAAGCGCCACCAGTGGTGCACGTCCATCACGCCGGACTTGCCGGTTCGGGTGCTCGTCATGGCGAAGTGGATGACTGCCATGACGTCGGTGTCGTTTGATGCGATCGACAGTGGAGTGAACTCGGTGACGCTGACCGCGCTGCCCAGCTCTTTGAAGAAGTCGGGCACCTCGGCCTTGCCGTGTTTGACGCCGTACCAGGGCGCGGACGTCGACTCGGCTGCGGATGCCCAGTCGACGTCGTCGGTGAGCTGGTCGAGGATGAAGTCGACGTCGCCGCGGCCGAACGCGTCGTAGATGGCCTGGACTGTGCGGATGTTGTCATTCACGATTGCTCCTCGGTGCTCTTCCCCCAGCTGCGCAGTGCCGAGCCGGCACCGACGAAGCTCTTCCCCCGGAACCACGTCCCCTTGGTACAGCTATAGACCGTTGAGAGGTGCGACTCAAGAGAGAGGCTCCTCGGCCACCATGCCCACCTTGGCGATCGTGCGCCGGCTCCGGCGCGTCGTTAACGCCGGTCGGGCTCGGCTGCTGTGGTCGTTGGTCGGCTTGACTCGCGGATGATGAGCTCGTGGGGGACGGTGTAGACGCGGGCTGGGTCTCGGTTGCCCTGGATTCTGCTGATCAGGGCCTCGAACGTCCGGTCCGCGAGCAGGTCCAGATCGGTGCTGACGCTGCTCAGACTGGGGGACAGGTAGTGGCCGTCGACGATGTTGTCCCAGCCGATCACCGCCACGTCGTCGGGAACGCGGACATCGTGCTCGATGAAGGTCCTGATGGCGCCGATCGCCAGCAGGTCGCTGGCGCAGACCACGGCGTCGATCTCGCCGATCCGGGGCAGCAACCGCTCGGCCATCGCCGCGCCCGTCTCCCGGGTGTAGCGGTTGCAGCGCAGCCACCAGTCGTCGTGGCTTTCGAGGCTGAGCTCTCTCACAGCGGCACGGACGCCCTGGAGGCGCAATTGGCCGACACTCAAGGGCCGGGCGGGATTGCCACCGACGTACGCGATCCGCTGTCGTCCGCCGTCGGCCAGGTGCCGTACGACGTCCCCGGCGGACTGCTCGTTGTCGATCGCGACGTAGTCGGCCGTGCCCTCACTCAGGTGTTCACCGAGCAGCACCATCGGGGTGAACCGGCTCATGTCCGCCAGTCGCCGCGGGTCCATGGCCAGCGGGCTGTAGATCACTCCGTCGATGCTGTGGCCGGGATAGCCGCCGGCGGCGCGCAGCTCGTGGTCGTCGCTGCGCCCGGTCTCGTCGGTGAAGACGGCGTACCCGTGCCGTTCCCCCGCCATGATCAGGGCGTGGGCCAACGCGCCCAGGTACGGTTCGTCGATCCGCGGCACGGCCAGCGCGACGATGTTGCTGCGACCACTCTGGAGCTGCCGCCCGACCAATGACGGGGTGTAGCCCAGCTCGGCGATGGCGGCCTTCACCCGGGCCCGGGTCTCGGCCTTCACATGGAGCCGCTCGTGGACGACGTTGGTCACGGTCTTCAACGACACCCCGGCCAGTTCCGCGACGTCCTTCAACCGGGCGGGACGAGCCGGTCGGCCGTTCGCACCGGCGGCGACGTCAGGCGCCATCGTTCCCCCTTCGATTACTCCAAACACCGTAGAACGACATCTTGACAGAGCCCATGAGCGCCGTCAGCATCGTTCTAACGTTAGAAATTCTAACGTTAGAACTTTGCCCGACGCAGTGCCCTGACAAGGGAGTGGCTCGTGAAGAGGATCGCGTTCGTCGCCTCGGTCGTGCTGTCCACCGGAACGCTGCTCGCCACCGCGGCGTGCACCGGGGGCGCCCCGGGCAGCGGCTCCGGGGATGTCAAGCAGGACACCAGCAGTCAGCAGGAGATCCGTTACATGATCGGCCAGCCGGAGGATCCCGCCGATCTGGAGCTGATCAAGTCCGACCTGAAGACCTTCGAATCCAAGAACCCGGGGATCACGGTGAAGCTCGACGTGATCCCGAGCGAGAACGTCCGGACCGTGCTGCAGACCCAACTGCGCTCTGGTGAAGGCCCGGACGTCTTCGGCTACGACACCGGACCGGGCTTCGCCGGCGCCCTGGCCAAGGCCGGGCTGGTCTACGACCTGACCGGTGCGTACGCCGATCACAAGTGGCCGATCTACGACTTCGCGAAGAAGCGCGTCACCTTCGACGGCAAGATCGTCGGGATACCGAGCCAGATCGAAGAGGTCGGTGTCTTCTACAACAAGACGCTGTTCGCGAAGTACGGGATCGCCCAGCCGACGAACCTGACCGAGCTGACCGCCGCGGCCGAGAAGCTCAAGCAGAACAACGTCGTTCCGTTCGCCGTCAGCGACAAGGAAGGCTGGCAGGGCGGCCATCTGCTGAGCATGTCGCTGTCCAGCGTCGTCGGGTCGAAGGGCATGGACGACCTGTTGAACGGCCGTACGTCGTGGAACAGCCCGCCGGTCGTGGATTCGCTGGCGGTCTGGAAACAGTGGAACGACAAGAAACTGCTGACGCCGTCACCGACCGCGGTCAGCTACGACAACGCGAACGCGTTGTTCTACTCCGGCAAGGCCGCGATGAACCCGACCGGCAGCTGGCTGGCCCTGGACATCGAACGGAACTCCAAGTTCGACGTCGGCTTCATTCCCTTCCCGGCCCCGGACGGCGCGGGCATCTTCAGCGGCGGTCTCGGGGCGGGCACCTTCGTGTCGGCCTCGACCAAGAAGGCGGATGCGTCGATCAAGCTCCTGGACTACATGCTCACCCCCGAGCACGGCCGCTGGGCCGCGGAGAAGCTGCAGGACATCCCGGCGTACCCCATCGACACGGCGGGGATGAAGGCATCGCCGCTGTTCAAGCAGGTGCTGGACGACTCGGCCAAGATCGCCGAGGGCACCGGTGACTTCGGGTACAACATCGACGTCCTGACCACCGATGTCTTCAACAACGCCATGTGGAAAGGCATCCAGGGCATCCTGAGCGGCCAGGGCGACGCGGCCAAGGTGGCAGCGCAACTCCAGGCGGCCTACGAGAAGTCGGCCAAATAGATGGCTGTCGTCAGCACCGTTCCCGCGGTCACCCGCCGGGCTCAAGCGCGACTGGGCATCCTGCTCGCGCTGCCGGTGGCAGTGATCACGGCGATCTTCTTCGTGTTCCCGATGCTCAACGCTCTCTACTACTCGGTGGTCGACTTCGACGGCCTCGATCCGACCCCGCCGTTCGTCGGGCTGAGCAACTTCACCGAGATGTTCACCGACTCCGCGACCTGGCACGCGCTGGGCAACAACGCGATCTGGATCGTGATCGGCACCGCCGCGCCGATGATCATCGGGCTGCTGGTCGCCGTCGTGATCTGGTCCGGCCGGCGTGGCGGATCGGTGTACCGCGTGCTGTTCTTCCTGCCGTTCATGCTCCCCGGGGTGGCGATCGGCATCGTCTGGGGGTGGATCTACGATCCCGTCAACGGCTGGGTCAATCGAGTGCTCGGGGCGGTCGGCCTCGGCGACCTGAGCCGGGGATGGCTCGGCGATCCGAAGACCGCGATCTTCGCCGTACTGGCTACTGCGATCTGGGCGACGTGCGGATTCGTCACCATGATCATCTTGTCCGCTCTGCGCAATGTCGACGTGGAGCTGGTCGATGCGGCCCGGATCGACGGCGCGAACGCCGTACGGCGGCTGTGGCACATCCTGTTGCCACAGATCATGCCGGTCTTCCTGATGGTTCTGACCCTGACTCTGGTCGGCGGCTTCAGCGTCTTCGACATCATCTTCATCATGACCGGCGGTGGACCGGCCGACGCGACCGACGTACTCGGGACCTATGCCTACTCGAGCGCGTTCCAGCTCAACCGGATCAGCTACGGCACCGTACTGGCGTTGCTGATCACGGTCCTGGCGGTGCCGTTCACGATCATGCTGAACCGTCTTCAGCGACGGCTCTCGCTGCAAGGGCTGGGGGCCTGATGATCGATATGCCCGTCGCCGTCTCGCGTCCCAGCCGGCCCGAAGAGCAGCTGGACGTCCGCCGGCACGATGTCCGCCGGTTCACGGGCCTTGCGATGCGTCACGTGGTGCTGGTGGTGATGGCAGCGCTGACGCTGTTCCCGGTGCTGTTGATCGTGTCCACAGCGCTCAAGACACCCCAGGACGTCCGGAGCGACCCGTTCGGACTGTTCTCCTCGTTCTCATGGGAGAACCTGCGGTCTGCCTGGACGGTGGGTCGATTCAGTAGCTACCTGCTGGACAGCCTGCTGCTGACCGTGCCCAGTACGGTCGTGGTGATCGTGATCTCGACGATGGCCGGCTACGCGTTCGCCCGGTTGCCGTTCCCCGGACGTACGGCGGTCTTCTACGTCGTCGTACTCGGTCTGCTGGTGCCGTTCTTCACGTACATGATCCCGCTGTACTTCCAGCTCCGGTCGATGGGACTGCTGGACAGCCTGGTCGGGGCCAACCTGGTGCTGATCTCGACCAACCTGTCGTTCGGGACGTTCTTCATGCGGGCGTTCTTCTCCGATCTGCCCGAAGAGCTGGAACAGGCCGCGCGGATCGACGGCGCGTCCGAGAGCCGCATCTTCGCGCAGGTGATGATGCCGCTGGTGACCTCGGGCGCGGCCGCGCTGGCCGTCTTCACGTTCCTGAGCAACTGGAACAACTTCCTGGTGCCGTTGCTCTACCTGCCCAGTGGGAAGTACCGGCCGCTCACGGCCGGCCTCTACAACTTCACCGGCGGTCGCTCGATGGACATCGGACCGCTTGCCGCCGGCACCTTGATCACCATCGTCCCGGTGATCGTGATCTTCGTCGTCCTGCAACGACAGGTCACGCAGGGATTCATGTCCGGTGCCGTCAAGGGCTGACACCTACCACAACGCAGCTCTGCCGAACTCGAAGGAGACCTATGCCATCCCTGGTCAGATTCAGCTCACCTCGCGTCGCGGAGGTCGTGCCCGACCTCGAGCGCACTCCGCAACCGGACGAGGTCCTCATCCGCACTCTGTACTCCGGCATCTCCGCAGGCACCGAATTGACGGCCTACCGCGGCAGCAACCCCTACCTGAACAAGCGATGGAACGACGATTCCCGGCTCTTCGTCGACGGTGACACGTCGATCAGCTACCCCGTCGACGGCTGGGGCTACGAGGAGGTGGGCGAGATCGTCTCGCTCGGCGCTGCCGCTGGAGGTGTCAAGGTCGGAGACGTGGTCTGGGGTACCTGGGGACATCGCAGCCATACGGTCAAGAAGGCGACCTGGGCCGCCCTGCGGATCCTCGACCCCGCTGTCGATCCGCGGGTCGGGATCTTCAGCCAGATCGGTGGGATCGCGCTGAACCTGGTGCTGGACGCCGACATCCATGTCGGCGAGACGGTTGCCGTCTTCGGCCTCGGCGTACCCGGGCAACTGGCCGCTCAGTTGGCCCGGCTGAACGGCGGCCGAGTGATTGCCGTCGACAACCTTCCGGCCCGCCGTCAGCTGGCGCTGGACCTCGGTGCCGACGTTGCGCTCGACCCCGCTGACGGTGGCGTCGCGGAACAGATCCGTGACCTCACCGAAGGCCGCGGTGCCGATGTGTGCCTCGAGGTGTCGGGCAGCTACCACGCGCTGCACGAGGCGGTTCGGTCGGTCGCGTACAGCTCGCGGGTCTGCGTCGCAGGCTTCATGCAAGGCGAGGGGGCCGGGCTGCGGCTGGGGGAGGAGTTCCACCACAACCGGGTCTCCTTGATCGGCTCGCAGATCTCGGGTGTCGCGCCGGCGCTGCAGCATCGGTGGAACTACGACCGACTGGCGCGGACAGCGATCCAGCTCGCCTCCGACAAGAGGCTGAACGTTACCGACCTGATCACCCACACCGTTCCGATGGCGCAAGCCGCGGACGCCTTCCGGATGCTCGATGAACGTCCGCAGGACGCTCTGCAGGTTGTGCTCAGCTTCGACGAAGGAGTGACTGCATGAGCTTTCGCCTTGCTGCTGCCGAAATGACCCTGCCCGGAGAGACCTTGGAGGACAAGTTCACCTTTGTGCGGAAGGTGGGCTTCGACGGCATCGAGCTGTCCGCCCGCGGCGACGGCATCTTCGGATCGCGGCTCGACGAACTGCGACGGGCTCGCGACGCCGGCGTACAGATGCCGACCGCGGTCGTGCACATGGACCACTTCATCGGTGACTTCGACGCCGATCGTCGCCGGGATGCGATCGAGCAGCTGAAGATCCAGCTGAGCACGATCGCGGCAGCAGGCGGCACCGGCATCGTCTCGCCGCACGCCTTCGGTCTGTTCTCCCGACGATTGCCGCCGTTCCAGCCGCCCCGCTCGGTCGAGGACTCCCGGGCGGCGCTGGTCGAGGCGTTGCGCGAGGTGGGTGAACACGCGGAGTCCGTCGGGGCGAACGTGTACCTGGAACCGTTGAACCGGTTCGAGGACTTCGTGATCAATCAGCTGGCCGACGCGGTCTCGGTGGTCGAAGAGGTCGGATCCCCCGGAGTCATGATCACTGCTGACACCTTCCACATGTCCATCGAGGAAGCCCGGATCGGCGAGTCGATCAGGCAGGCCGGTTCGTTGATCGGTCACGTCCAGCTGGGGGACAGCAACCGGCTGGAACCTGGTGCCGGTCACTACGACTGGCCAGAGACCCTGGAAGCCCTGAAGGCGATCGGCTATGACGGCTGGTTGGCAATGGAATGCGGTCTCAGCGGCCCGGTCGACCAGATCCTGCCAGAGGTGGCCAAGCTGCTATCGCCCTAGCCGGACATAGAACGTCCGCAGCTTCGGGACCCGCAACTCCAGGTCCCGCAGCCTTTGATCCGCAGGCTGTAGGACGTGTGGGGTTCGCTGGCTGTGTGAGATGTCCCTCTCCCGTCGTCGTGGCGCTGGTGGGCCTGGGAGGTTGACCATGTAGTGGTGACCTCCTCGCCCCGCCCGCCGCACGTCAGTGACCGACCGGATCCGATAGGCGGGACTGGCGCGCTCGGTGGAGAGTCCGCTCCGGCCCGCGGGTACCTGCTGGACAACGCGCGTGCCGAGGCGGGCGAGCGATTCGTGTGGCTGGCCGAGCTGTTCGACGGTGTGACGCGCGGGCACTTCGATCGACTGGGGGTCAGGGCTGGCTCGCGCTGCTGGGAAGTGGGGGCCGGTGGCCCCGGTATCCCGGAGGCGCTCGCGGCGGCCGTCGGTCCGACCGGGCACGTGCTGGCCACGGACATCGACCCGTCGTGGCTGAAGGCAGGCGACGGGTACGAGGTGCGCCGGCACGACGTCGCCGCTGATCCGGCCCCGGAGCCGGGGACGTTCGATCTGGTGCATGCCCGGCTTGTGCTGGTCCATGTACCCGACCGGGCTCGGGCGTTGGCCACGATGGTGGCAGCGCTGCGGCCGGGCGGCTGGCTGCTGGTCGAGGACGCCGATACCGCTCTGCAGCCACTGGCGTGCCTGGACGACAGCGGCCCGGCGCAGCGGCGGGCCAACCGGCTGCGCGACGCGGTCCGGGAGCTGTTGACGCGCCGCGGCGCGGACCTGCGCTACGGCCGGACACTGCCGCGGGCATTGCGTGCGGCCGGCCTGGTCGATGTCGCCGCGGCGGGCTCTTTCCCGGTCGGCGGGCTGGCCTGCGACCGGCTGGAGGCGTCGACCATCCGGCACGTGCGCGGCGAGCTGCTCGCGGCCGGCCTGGCCGACGACGCCGAGATCGACACGCACCTGGCCGCGATCGACGCGGGCGAACTCGACCTGACACTTGCGCCGCTGATCTCGGCCTGGGGACGCCGGCCAGCCGAGCACTCGCCGGCACTCGGTTAAGTGCGGATCCAGTGGGCCGGATCGAGGCTTGCCGCTGAGGCGTCGGCGCCGGTCGCAGCCGATGCTTCGGCGTGGATCCATCGCACGCGTTCCGGAAGACGACGGCGACGATCCTCGATGATGCCTTGCCAAGGTGCTCGGCAGATCGCCGACCAGCTCGGTCACGCGCGCCCCTCGCTGACCCAGGACGTGTACATGGGACGCAAGGCCAAGAACCCGGCCGCCGCCGACGCACTGGAGACTGATCGATGGTTGCTGTTGGCCCCAAAAGTTGCCTGTGACCTGCGGTTCCTCGAAGTCGGACTGCGCATGGACTCGCCTGCCTGCGCGATACTGCTCGTTGATTGAGGTGCGTAAAAGAGTGCGTAGCCCGGTCGGTCGACGTGCTGACGGATGTGTCGAAAACGTCGACCTGACGGTCCACGGGTTTGACGCGTTGGTCAGGCCCACCGAGCGTTCTCTGGATCCCAGTCCTTGCCGCGAGCCTCGCCGCTGATCAGTGGGTCTGCGAAGGCTGTGATCACCGCGACGGCATCCGCGAAGCTGGTTGGGTAGCCGATGGCGGCTGAGCCCTGGCGTCGTAGCCACGCGGTGTAGGAGGGCTGTCGTTGCTGGGGGAGATCGGTGATGCTTGAGCTGAGTGGTTGCAAGGTGATCCGTCGATGCGCTGCTGTGGCTTCGAGAGCGCTGGATACTTCGTCGGCGCGGAGGATGTTGGCTCGTAGCAGGCGGTAGAGGTCGCCGTAGTCGCGGTCGCGGGTGTTGAGGTCGCCGAGTTCGATGGCGGTGGACAGTTTCTCGGCGATGACGGTGGCGAGTGGATAGCCGAGAATGGTGAAGGTCCCGGCGTTCGAGCAGTTGTTGGTATGCGATGAGCTGGGGCTCGGGGGTGATGGGATCGCCGAGACTGACGTCGAGTTGGAGCTTGAGTTGCGCACGGGCGATTGAGGCGAGCATTACGAGTCGGAGCCCGTGGTAGCGGCTGTCGTCTCGAATCGGCGCGGTTCTCAGGCTTGCGCCATCGAACGCGACGCCGTCGTCGACGTCGGTCGCGGCGATAGCCCTGATCCGTCGGATGATCTCGGTGTCCTCGCCGGTGAAGGCTTGCCCGAGAATGTCGATGTCTCGCGTCATGCGGCGTGCGCCGAACTGGGCCAGGAGCAGACCGCCCTTGAGGACGAAGTGTTCGCGGCCGGCTGGAGATGTGGCCAGCCGGTAGAGGAATCGTTCGAGGACGTACTCGACCATGACTTCGTCGGTGGCGCGCTTTTGCCGGCGTGCTGAGTTCCGCAAGTCGTTGTAGACGCGACCGGCTGTGGTGTCGCGGGCTGGATTGACCATCAGGCGAGCACCGCTTCGACGGCTGGCCGGATGATGGAGAGGGCGTGCAGTTTACGCGCGATGTGTTGGAGATTCCCGACTCCGTCGGGTCCACTGGTTCGCAGGTAGCGGCCGAGCGCCGCCAGGGCGAGTGTCGGTCCGATGCGATTGCGGTGGCGCATGGCATCGACCACGCTCCGGGCTGCGTCGTAGACCGGCACGAACTCGCCTGGCGCCGCCTCGTACTGCTCGATGTTGAGGTCGAAGGTCTTGGCCGCGTACTGCGCGACGACGATGGGAGGGTAGGAGATCGCCGGACGGCGGGTGCCACGCGGTACGGCGATGTGCACGGCAGCTGGTATGTCGTCGATCAGATCGTGAAGCGCGAGGGCGGACTCGCCGCAGACGACTGCATGGGAAGCTCGTGTGTGTACAGCCAGCAGATCGAGGTGTGCAGTCTCGGGGGCGTCTGACCGCCGGTAAACACCACGCGAAAGCTCATTCACGGCCCCTTCGCTGACCAGTGTCGCCAGATCTCGTGACGGCAGCCCGGCCCGGCGCGCCTGAGCCGTGGTGAAAGTGGGCGGCAGTATCGCCAGCCGTTGGTGTGCGCGAGGCGGCTCCACGGGCGTCATGTATCAAATCATACCCCGTGATGGTGTTAAAGGGCGCGATTTGATACACACTGCCTCGTGTCTTCGCCGCAAAGATCGGCCGAGGTCCGCGTGGTCAACCACATGTCCGGGTCGGTCACCGGCAAGGCGCTGTAGGTCGGCGAGATCATGTTCCGCTGACGCATGGCCTTGTTGGAAGGCTCCGCTCCGGCGCTCCCGTTCGCCAGCCGGTCCAGCATCCGGACCTCGCGCCGGACCCCTTCTGCGACTCCTCGCGAAGACGGCGACGTTGCGAGCCGTTGTGACGTGACGCACAGTCACGGTCGTACGGTCGCGATGCTGCGGCTGCGGAGACTGCTCGCCGCGCTCAGCGTCGCCGACGGCCGGCGCTGATGTGTCTGGACTGTTCAGCTGGCGTCGAGGTGCTTCACCAGAACGGCGCGGGTGTAGAGGAGGTTGAAGCCGCTGCGTTGGGCGTTCTCCTGGGATTTCGACGCGGGTTGGGTGGTGATCACGCCGACGTCGCAGCCTGCGGCAGCTGCATCGGAGAGGCGCGTGAAGAGGAGAGCGGACTGGATGCCGTGGCGGCGGTGGGCGGGGAGGGTGGCGGCGCCGGCGAACTGGGCGATGCCTGCTGTTGTTCGGAGCCCGGCTCCGCCCGCGACTTCGCCGTTCAGTAGGGCGATGTAGCGGGTGATGTCGGCTGCGGCGGCGTCGCGTTCGGCTTCGATGTAGGTGTCGCGTGGGAACTCCTCGCGCCACGGGACTCCTTGTGTGTCCGGTACGGCGACTGCGTCGGCCATCAGGTTCAGCCAGACGTCGAGCTCCTGATCGCCGCTCGGCCGGATCTCGATTCCGTCGGGCCGCGTGACGTCGTACCTGTTGTCGATCGCGATGCCGAGCACGTTCTCGAACGACTCCAACTGGTATCCCCGTCGGCTGAGGGCGATGCCGATCTCGGGGTCGGCGAGGTGCGGTAGCTCGACCTGCACGGGCGCGCCAACGGCGGCGTACGCGTGCTCGATCTCGTCGAGGTCGCCGGTGGTCGGTACGCCGCCGAATCCGAGCCCGACGACCTTGTTGAACGGCGAGTCGTCGTCGGCGAAGCTCGCGAGTCCACCCGCGATCGGGATCACGAAGCCCCGGCCGTTGCCGAGGCGGCGGTGGGCGGCGAGGGCGGTGGCTTCGATGAGCTGGGCTTCGGCCAGCTCGATCCGCTGCGCCAGGTCAGCGTCGCAGAACAGCGGTGTCCGTTCGGTCTTCATGTCCCTCCTACAGGTCCTGGCTGAGCCAGACGCGGTCGCGTAGTGGTATGCCGTCGGTGACGATTTGATCGGGGTAGCCGGTCGAAGGCACAAACGCGTCGCGTTCGATGCGAAGCATGCGGAAGCCTTGACGCTGGTAGAAGCGCAGATTGCCGATGTCGGCTGCCGCTGTGGCGACGAGGAGACGTTTCGCCGCGTTCTGTCGGCAGTGTTCGAGCGCTGCGCGGACCAGAGCCCGGCCGACGCCTGTGCCGCGGCGGCTCTCGGCGACGGCCATGCTCTTCAGTTCGGCGTCGTCGCCGGTGATCAGCTGTAGGTGGCCGATGACCTGTCCGTCGTCTTCAGCCACGAACACGGCGCCGAGGTCGAGGTAGGCATCGAGCTGTTGCTCGGAGTCGTCGGCCTCCCGGAAGAGCGGGCGCAGCAGATCCCGGTCCCCGTCATAGCGATGCACCATCATCTCGGCGAACTCCGGCTGTCGGCGTGGCTGTGGCTCTTGCAGATCTCTGTGTCACAGAGGGCACGAAACGTTACGCGACCTCGGCAATCGGTTGTGCAGGCGAAGTGCCGGCGGGGATGTCGAGCCGTGGGCAGGCACTCAATTCCAGTGCCTCGTCACGGCCGGCATCCCCGCCGGCATCAGCCTTCGCGTGTGCTCGTTCTGATCGCCTGATCAGTCGGTGGCGAGTCCTGCGGCGCCGGAGGCGGCGGCTCCGACGGTGTCGTTCTGTGCAGTCAGTGAGCCGTCGTGGTGGACAGTGAACGAGGCCACGACGCCGTTGGCGAGGCGGACGTAGAGGGACTTGTTATCACGGCTCAGCGCGGCGTCCGTGCCGCCACCGCTGGTGCTTCCCGCCACTGATGCCACCAGCCGCACGTGCCCGTCGGCCGTGATGCGGTACGACGAGATCGACGAGCTGGCTGCGTTGACGATGTAGGCGTAGCGGCTGTCGCTGGTGACCACGAGCCAGCAGGCGGCCGCCTGGTTGTCGCGCACCGAGGCGCTGATGGTCCGCAGGTGGTCGGCATGTGCGGCGTACGACGAGACGGCGCTGGCATCGGCTTCGGAGACGATCGCGCGGCCGCGTCGGTCGAAGGCGAATCCGTACGGCGTCGAGCCTGAGGAGTGGTGGGCGTCGGCGGGTCCGGCGTAGCCGTTCCTGACGGCGAAGGTGTCGATTGTCTGGTCACCCTTGTGGGTCACGACCAAGGTCTGTCCGTCGGGGCTGAACGAGATCTGTGCGGCCGCGGTCGGATTGGCCGTGGTCTTGCTGAGTGCTCTGGTCGAGTGTGGCAGCGGCTGGAGGTGGCCGTCGTGGCTCACCCGGAGGCCGCTGATGTTTTCGCTGTTCTGGTTCAGGACGTAGACAAGTCCATGGCGCACGGTGAGGCTGACCGGCTGGTCGCCGCCGCTGGCGGCGACGTCACGGCGTACCAGGCCGTGGCCGGTGATGGCGAGGGTCGAGATGGTGTCGTCCCCGGCGTTCACGGCGAATAGCAGGTTGCCGTCTCGGACCAGACCGTTCTGCGAGGCGAGGGAGGAACCCAGCCCACGACCGCCGGTCGAAACTGTGGCGCCGGCCCGCAGCCGGCCGTCATGCAACCGGTTGAAGACCTGGATCGCGTTGCCGGCGGCCGAGTTGGTCGTCTCGTAGACGTGCCCGACGACCGGGTTCGCGACAGGGCCGGCCGTCGCGTGTGCGGGGGAGAGTCCGAGCAGGGACGCCGCGGCGACGGCGGCCAGTGCGGGAGCCAGGACGCGGGCCGATCTGGTGCGCATGGAAGTTCCTTTCCTAGGCGGATACCGCTGAATTCCTTTGACAATAGATGTCTGAGCGATACCCAATGAGGAATCTCCGGTGGCGGTAAGGGACCCGTTATCCCGGCCGAAATTGTTCGTAAATCATAAGGGGTTGTCGCCGGTAGTTCGGTGGAATACGGAGAGCGACGCCGCGTGGGATCGCGGCGGATCTGGGATCGAGCGGGCGACCGTGAGGCACTGGGTTGACCTGTTTGGCACGGGCAAGAAGGCTACCGACGGCACCGCCGTCAGCAGCCCTTCGCGGGTGCGTCGGCGTGAGTGCGACAAGGCCGGTTGGAGTGGTGTCGATCTGTGGGAGGCCTGTTCGTCAGACAGGATGGAGGCCAGTCGTTCGAGCGAGGAGTGTTGGGATGATCGTCGAGACCGTGTTCCCCATCGTGGTCAGTGCTGATCTGCCGCGAATGTTGCCGTTCTACACCGAGGTCCTCGGTGGGGAGCAGGTGTATCAGTTCCCTCCCGAGGGTGCACCGGCGTACGTCAGTCTGCGGTTCGGCGCGGCTGCGCTAGGCCTTGGTCATGACCCGGCGTACGTGCGGGACGCCGGCTCTCCCGCGATCTCGCTGTGGTTGTACGTCGACGACTGTGACGCAGCGGTCGAGCAGATTCGCAAGGCCGGCGGCCGGATCACCCAGGAGGCTGCCGACCAGCCCTGGGGTGAGCGTGAAGCACGTGCCGAAGATCCCGACGGCAACATCCTGATCCTCGGCCAGCGCGCCGTCACCTGACGAGCGAGCTTCCGTGGCGCCCCAACCCGACCCCGTCGAACCGAAGAAGCATGTCGGCCCGGGCGCTCCGGCGAACCCCGAGACGCGTGGCCCGCTGAAGCCGAAGAAACCCAAGCCTTGAGCGACCGACGGGACCGAAGAAGATCTGTACGGCGTGCATGGAGCGGCATGGCAGGGGTACCCGGGGCCCTTCACATCGCGAGCGGTAGAGGAGAGACCAATGGGTACGGACGACAAACTGCGGAACGCGGCCGAAGAGGCCGAGGGCAAGGTCAAGGAGAAGGCCGGCGAGGTGACGGACGACCGCGACCTGCAAGCCGAAGGTGAGGCGGACCAGACCAAGGCGAACCTCAAGCAGGCCGGCGAAAAGGTGAAGGACGCCTTCAAGGATTAACGCATTGAGTGTTGATCGGTCCCTGGTGCTGTCGCCTCAACACCGGGGACCTAGGACAGCACTGCCTCGGCGCGTCCGGCCCATGAAGGCGGACGCGCCGATGGTCATGGTGACTCGGTGATCCCCGCGCCCCAGACGAAGCAGAATTCGGTTCACCAACGCGTACTCACTGCGACTCTGCTTTGCGAGGCGTCGACGCCCGGGGACGTCGCAGCGGCGACTGGGTGTCTACTCGGTTGTCGTCGGTGCTGAGCGGTCCCAGGCTCGGTGGAGGCCGACGGCGGCGAGGAGTTCGGTGGTGTAGGGCTTGGCGATGGTTTCGCCGAGGATGATGCCGGGTGCGGTGGTGTCGATGCCGGCCGCGGTGAGGACCTGGTCGCCGTCGCCCCAGGCGCCGATCACCTTGCAGTGGCGGAAGAGTTCGCCGAGCAGGACGGTCAGCTTGATGTCGGTCAGCAACGGGTTGCCTGCGGCAACGACTAACGCGTCGTACTCGATCGAGCGGGTGGTGAGGAAGGTCCGATCGACGGGCTGGGTCGAACGGGCCCGTTTGATCGCGCCGCCGGACGGGGCGAGCAGTCGCAGTACGGCGCCCTGGGCCTCGACGGCTCGCCGGAGCTTGGTGATGCCGGCGAGGTCGGCTCCGTCGGCGGCGACGACTCCGATCACGCGGCCGGTGATCGGCCCGGGAATGGTGACGATCTGGGACAGCGCGGGGGAGGGGACCGGGTCGGCGGCCGGGGATCCGCTCGGCGCCGGCAGGCCGAGTCCGGCGGCGACCGCCGTACACAGATCGGTGTCGACGTTGGCGAGCACGCCGAGCATCCGTTCGCGGATCGGCTGCTCGTAGCACTTGCCGAGCTCGAAGGTGAAGGCCTCGACGATGTGGGCGCGCTCGATCGCGGTCATGCTCGCCCAGAACAGCGTGGCCTGGGAGAAGTGGTCGGAGAACGATGCCGGGTTCGCCCGCACCTTGGGCCCGCTGACCTCGCGCGGAACGTGAACGTAGGCTCCCTCGTCGATCTCGGCAGGCGACGGGTTCGCCGTCCTGGCCGAGACTGTTGGGCAGGTACGGCGCGATGCCGTGGTGTACTGCGGTCTGGTGCATCCCGTCGCGGAGGTTGTCGTTGACCGCGGCGTGCGGGCAGTTGATCGGCAACTGGGTGAAGTTGGGTCCGCCGAGGCGGGTCAGCTGGGTGTCGAGGTAGGAGAACAGCCGGGCCTGCATCAGCGGGTCGTCGGTGACCTCGATGCCCGGGCACCAGGTGTCCGGTGTGGAAGGCGACCTGCTCGGTCTCGGCGAAGTAGTTCGTCGGGTTGCGGTCGAGACGTGAGCTTGCCGACCGGCTGCACCGGCGCAGAGCTCCTCGGGCACGATCTTCGTCGGGTCGAGCAGATCGATGCCCTCGAAGGTCTGGTCGTCGGTGTCGGGCATGATCTGCAGTCCCAGTTCGAACTCCAGCGGTGCACCGTCTGGCGATGCCGTCGGCGAGGTCGCGGCGGTGGAAGTCGGGATCGGTTCCAGCGGCGATCTGGGCTTCTTCCCAGACCAGCGAGTGGATGCCTGCCACCGGCTTCCAGTGGAACTTCACCAGACACGTCTCGTCCCTGTCGTTCACCAGCCGGAACGTGTGGACGCCGAAGCCCTCCATCGTCCGGTACGAGCGGGGGATGCCGCGATCCGACATCGCCCACATGACGTGGTGGGTCGCCTCGGTGTGCAGGGAGACGAAGTCCCAGAAGGTGTCGTGGGCGGTCTGCGCCTGCGGGATCTCGCGGTCCGGGTGTGGCTTGCCCGCGTGGATGATGTCCGGGAACTTGATCCCGTCCTGGATGAAGAACACCGGCATGTTGTTGCCGACCAGGTCGAAGTTGCCCTCGTCGGTGTAGAACTTCACCGCGAACCCACGGACGTCGCGGACCGTGTCGGCCGAGCCGCGGGACCCCAGCACGGTCGAGAACCGGACGAAGACGGGCGTCTCCCGGCCGCGCTGGAGGAAACCGGCCTTGGTCACGGAGGCGGCGTTGCCGTACGCCGTGAACGTGCCGTGAGCCGCTGCGCCACGTGCGTGCACCACCCGCTCCGGGATCCGTTCGTGGTCGAAGTGCGTGATCTTCTCGCGCAGGTGGAAGTCGTCCATCAGGGTCGGTCCGCGTGAACCGGCCTTCAGCGAGTGGTCGGTGTCCGGGAGCCGGACGCCCTGCGCGGTGGTGAGCAGTGAGCTCGTTTGCAGTCGGCCCTCGGCGGCTTCGACCGGGCGTTCCTCGGGCTGCTGTGCGGGTGCGGCCGGCGCTGCGCTCGCTCGGCGAGGTGCACGGGAAGCTTTGCGTTTCGGGGGCATGGGACTCCTCGAGAATGATACGGACGGGTCCGGTAGCTTCCTGCGGTCCAGGTCAGCGGTCGGCCTCGCGCTGGACCTTCTGCTGGAGCTTGTCCTTGGTCAGGCCCGACGTACCGGAGATGTCGGCGTTGCTCGCCTGCTGGGCGAGTTGGTCGCGGGTCATGTCGCCGGGCTGTTCGCCGAGGTGTTGCTTGCGGCTGGCAATGAATGCCTCGCCGAGCTCGCCGCGGCGCTTGTCGGTGAGGTTGGAGCGCATGCCCGGGAGGACTTTCGTCTCTTCCTCCTCGACGTGGTGCGATACCGCGTCGATGAGGTTCTGCAGCGCCTTGTCGAAGTCGCCGGAGGCCGGGTCGGTCGTGGCCAGCTTCGCCAGCAGCTGGTCGGCCTCGATGTGCTCCTGCTGGCTGTGCGACACTTCCTCCTTCTCTCCTGCCTCTGCCGCGGCGACCGGGTAGACCTCTGCCTCTTCGGCGCGGCTGTGGGCGGTCAGCAGGGTGGTCAGCACCGGCAACAGGTTCGGCCGCTTCTCCGGGTTGTCCTTCAGTTCGTCGAACAGCCGCTCGACCTCCCGGTGGTCCTGCATGATCAGATCGACTACGTCCGCTGCCATCGCACTGTCCCCTCACTTGGTCTGGTGCTGGGGGCAGTACCCATGGCGCAGGCCTACATGCGACGCGCGGCAGGGTTGTTTGGCGGCTCGCGGATGAATGTCCTCGGGTACCCGGAATGACAGGAGTCTGGGACACCCATCGCCTTGGTCAAAGCGAGGCCGGTTGTGGCGATGATCGCCCCAGATCGATCGAGATGACCAGTGGCTCTGTTGATCGGGAACAAGTACGCGAACTGATGGAGACGCTGCTCCGGGAGGCATCCGCAGCGACCGGTGATCGCCGTGAGGGCCTGTTGCGGGAGGCCGTCGTCCAGGGCACCGCGTTGGCGCGGGCGCTCGCGTCGAGGTATGCCGGCCGTGGCGTGGACCGGGAGGAGTTGTTCCAGGTCGCGTACGTCGGACTCGTCAAAGCCGTCCGGGGGTACCGCCCGGGCCCGGACACGGACTTCCGGTCGTATGCGTTCCCAACGATCCGGGGTGAACTCAAGCGGCACTTCCGGGACAACGCGTGGGCTGTCCGGCCACCGCGGAGAATCCAGGACCTGCAGGCGTCGATCACTGCCGTCGATGGCGAACTTGTCGGCGAACTGCACCGCTGGCCGACCGACCAAGAGCTGGCCGACCGGATCGGCGTACCGCTCGGCGAGGTCAGCGACGCGCAACGTGCCGTAGGTTGCTTCCACGCTGTCTCTCTGGACGCCCCGCTGCGGGCTGATTCGGCGACGTCGCTCGGCACGTTGGTGCCTGACCGGGCGGACACGTTCGAGCTGGTCAACCTGGTCGAAACGCTGCGCCCGGCGGTCGAGAACCTGGGCGCGCGGGACAGGCTGATCTTCCGTCGGCGGATGGTCGATCACTGGAGCCAGGCCGAGATCGGTTCCGAGATCGGGATCAGCCAGATGCAGGTGTCGCGTCTCCTGAGCCGGATCATGGGCGTCCTTCGTGCCGCTCTGGCCGCCTGATGGTGGAACTGGCCGAATTGCTCAGATCGCCTTGTTTGGCGGCGGGTACCGGGCGTCTAGTTTCAGTGGTGGTACGGAAGTGTGCCATTTCGGTAAGTCCTTGTTGCGAGGCAGAGATGTTGCGCCTTTCGGCCTGAGCAGGCCGTCTTTCTCGACTCTTGTGTTGCCGTCCTTCGGGTACGGCGGGTCAGGCGCGGGCGCCTCGCGATGTCAGGGAGTGCTCCTGGAAGGAGCTGTTACATGACGCACACGACGGATCATCGGATGGACGCCACGCGAGGGTGTGGCCGAGACGGCCCGGGATGAGGCCGGGCAGTTGAAGGAGACGTCGACGGAGGCTGCTCGCCAGGTCGCGGGGACCGTCAAGGAGAAGGCATCGGAGGTGACCGCGGACGCGCGTGAGCAGACTCGGCGGCTGGCCGGGCAGACGCGGGACGAGTTGGTGGGGCAGGCGAGTCGGCAGAAGGACCGGGCCGCCGATGGTCTTCGTTCGGTGGGCGACGAGCTGCGTGGGATGGCCGAGCACGGTCGGTCCGGGCTGGGTGCTCAGCTGGCGCGGCACGGTGCGGGTTTCACGGATCAGGCTGCGGACTTCTTGCAGCAGCACGAGCCTGGCGACCTGCTGGAGGAGGTCCGCGGGTTCGCGCGGCGCAAGCCGGGCACGTTCCTGCTGGTCGCAGCGGCCGCCGGCGTGGTAGCCGGCCGCCTCACGCGTGCGCTGGCAGCAGGCGGCACCGGTACGCCGAGCAGCACCGTTACGCCGCAATACCGGTCGTCGACGGCAGCAACGGTCTGTCCGAGCCGTCGGTCGCCGACGACTATCTCGTCCCACCGCCGGTAGCGCCCGACTGATCCCGGCGCGCCGGTCACGCCCAGGCCGGGATCGGGGCTGTGACGTGACCGTCGGTGGATCACCACCCGACGGCGGTGCGGACCGGCTGTCGATGGACGAGTCGGTGGGTGAGTTGGTGTCGCAGCTGACGACCGATGTGGGGCAGCTGACGCGGCAGGAGTTGGCGCTGGCCAAGGCCGAGTTGCAGGCGGAGGCGAAGAAGGCGGGTAAGGGCGCGGGCATGCTCGGCGGCGCGGCCTTGGCCGGCTGGATGGTGGCCCTGTTCGTTTCGTTCACGGTGATGTGGGCGTTGGACGAGGCAATGGATCTCATCTGGGCAGCGCTCATCGTCGCCGCGATCTGGGCGGTCGTCGCCGCCGTACTGGCGATGAGCAGGGCGCAGGGAGCTGCAGGAGGTCAATCCGAAACCCGACCAGACGGTCGAATCACTCAAGGAGGACGCGAAATGGCTGAAGACCCGGAAGAGCTGAAGCGGAACATCGAGCAGACCCGGCGCAACGTCGGCCGCGACGTCGACGCCTTGACGGAGAAGGTCAGCCCCGGTCGCGTTGTCGGCCGGCGAGTCGACCGGGCCCGTGGCGGGGTCCACCGGCTGAAGGAGCACGTGATGGGCTCGGCCGAGACCGTGGGCGGATCGGTGAGCGGGACGGCCGGTTCGGCGGTGTCAACGATGCAGGACGCGGGCAGCAAGGTCGGTGACGCTGTCGGTTCGGCACCGGAGGTGGCGCGGGCGCGGACGCGCGGTACGCCGCTGGCCGCCGGGCCTGATCGCGTTCGCCGCGGGGTGGGTCGCGGCCGCCGCGCTTCCTGCGTCGACGCGGGAGCGTGAGCTGGCGCAGGAGACCAAGGACAAGGCGATGGAGGCCGCGGGTCCGGTGAAGGAGCAGGCCGCGCAGGTCGTCCAGGAGGTCAAGGAAAACCTGCAGGAGCCGGCGCAGGAGGCGGTCGAGAACGTCAAGCAGTCGGCCTCCCAGGCGGCCACCGGAGGTGGCCGACGAGGGCCGGTCGGCGGCGCAGCAGGTCGCGGACGGGGCGAAGGACTCGGCGGACAACGTCCGGCAGGCCGGTTCGTCGAGCTGATGAGCGGCGAGCGGCGGCCGGGCGTGCCGGGGGTGGAGGCCGACAAGCCGACGGAGATTCCGGCGGCCGGCTGGTGGCAGGTGATCCGGCGGGCCTGGGCCGAGGCCAAGGCCGACCAGGTTCCGCTGCTCGCGGCCGGGGTCGCGTTCTTCGGTTTCCTGTCGCTGTTTCCTGCCGTCGTCGCCGCGGTGCTGGCCTACGGGCTGGTCGCGGACCCGGCGCAGATCCGCGACCAGGCCAAGGAGCTGACCGCGGCGATGCCGGCGTCAGGGCGCGATCTGCTGCTGCAGCAGCTCGACGCCCTGACCTCGGCGCCGCGGCAGGGGCTGGGGATCGGCGTCGCGATCGCCGTGGTGGCCGCGCTGTGGAGCGCCTCGGGCGGCGTGGGGTACCTGCTCACCGCGGTGAACCTGGCGTACGACGAGGACGAGACGCGCGGGTTCGTCCGCCGCAAGTCCCTGGCACTCGGGATGACGCTCGGGCGCGATCGTGTTCGTGCTGCTCGCGATCGGCCTGTTCGCGGCCGGGGCGGCGATCGGCAACGACGTCGCCGACACCGGTCCGGATCCTGCTGGAGGTGGCACGGCTGGTGCTCGCGGTCGTGCTGATCACGGTCGCGCTTGCCGTCACCTACCGGCTCGGCGCCCGACCGAGACGCCCCGCGCATCCGCTGGGTGTCCACGGGCGCCGTCGTCGCGACCGTCATCTGGCTGATCGCGTCGATCGGCTTCTCGATCTACGTCGAGACCTTCGGCAACTACGCCAAGACCTACGGCAGCCTGGCCGCCGTAGTGGTCCTGATGCTGTGGCTCTGGCTCACCGCCTACGCCGTACTGCTCGGAGCCGAGATCAACGCCGAGACCGAGCAGCAGACCGCCCGCGACACCACCAAGGGCGAGCCTCGTCCTCTCGGCCAACGAAACGCCGTCAAGGCCGACTCCATCCCGCAGTAGCAGGTCAATTGTCCTTGGCGAAGGTCGCGTTGAGATCCTCGGCGATCTTCCGCAGTTTGACGTTGCCGTCCTGGGACAGCCGGGTGAGGAACGCGAAGGCACGCTGATCGGTCAGCTTGTAGCGTTCCATCAGGATGCCGACGGCCTGGCCGATGGTGGTCCGGGTCCGCACAGCTTCCTGCAGGTTCTGGATCTCTTGCGCATAGTCGATCACCGCGGCGGACTGGTGCGCGAACAGCTGGCCGAGGGCGCCGAGGTCCTCGAAGGAGCCTACCTGTAGCGAGTACAGGTTGAGCGCGCCCTGCGACTTGGGGGCATCGAACAGCCGGATGCCCGCCTGCGCCCTGATGCCGGCCTCCACCGCGACGGCAGCGTAGCGGAGGAAGCGTGAATCCACCGCCAGGTTGGGCGCGCTGACGTGCACCGCATCCGTCGCGGCTTCGTAGCAGGGACCTTCCTGCAACTCGTACTGCGCGGCGTCGAGTCGCAACAGCATGTCGTCAGTCGGCGCTGCAGTCTCCAGCCGGCCGTCGGCGTGCTTCACCGTGATACTCGCGTAGTCGACGTCGGGCAGTACTTCAACCGCAGCCGCAGTAATCCGACCCAGCGTATGGTCCAGATCACCCGGAGTCAGCGACTTCGAGAACCGGCGTGCAGTCTCGATCAAGCGTTCCTCATCCACCCTCGATCGGTACCCCCCTCGGCAAACGTGAACCACCCACGAGCCTCCAGCAGCAGAACGACCCCGGAGCGCGAGGTGGACATGCGCCCGGGGCTCGGCTGGTGATCAGGCGTCGGTGGCGTCGCGGATGATGTGTTGGGTCTGGGCCTACCGGGCCACGCCGGCTCCGATCGCGACTTGCCGCAGTCCGGCGCCGGCGCCGGAGAACGGCCTGCCTTCAGCGGCTATGGAGACCGTCATCGGATGGATGACGGTTGGTGCTTGTCATCGATTCGATGACGTGTTAGAAAAGTGCTGCGTGTTGACACCGAAGTCGACAGTCTGGAGGTGGAACGATGTTGATGCGCACCGACCCGTTCCGTGAATTGGACCGACTGACCCAGCAACTCAGCGGTGGCTCGTCGCCGGGGACCTGGTCGAGGCCGAACCCGATGCCGATGGATGCCTACTGGTCCGGCGACGAGTACGTGGTGGTCTTCGACCTGCCGGGTGTCGCCGACGCCATCGACCTCGATGTCGAACGCAACGTGCTGACAGTGAAGTCCGAGCGGCGGCCCGCTGGCGGTGACCGACGAGGTCGAGATGCAGGTGGCCGAGCGGCCGCTCGGGGTGTTCTCGCGACAGTTGTTCCTCGGTGACACCCTCGACACCGAGCGGATCGACGGCGGCGTACGAGAACGGCGTACTGACCCTGCGGATCCCGGTAGCGGCACAGGCCAAGCCGCGCAAGATCAGCATCAGCGGCGCGGATTCCGAACCCCGCCAGATCGACGCCTGACCGGCCGCCCGTCTGCGACCACTGCGATCCTGGAGCACCGAGTGAGCCGCCCGACGGACTCGACGAGGCGACCGATGAGCTGGCCTTCGTCACCGGCGTACTCGGCGATCTCGATGCTGGCGGCAACGATTCCGCCCAGCTGCTCGAGGCATTGGTCCGGCTCCGCGCCGTACGGGACCGGCTGGCCGAATGGGAGCCGAGGTTGATCGACCAGCCCGGGCCGCCGGCACCAGCTGGGCGCAGCTGGCGCCGGCGCTCGGGGTGGCCAGCAGGCAGGCGGCCGAGCGGAGATATCTGCGGATCAATCAACAGTGCGGCCGGCACCGCGACGACCGGCGAGCAGCGTGTCCAGGCGGCCCGGGACCAGCGACGCGAGCGACCGGGCTGTCGCGACCTGGGCGCGGGACAACGCTGCCGATCTTCGCGGGCTCGCGGGGCAGGTCACCGCGTTGGACGGGCTCGACCGACCACCCAGGAGAGCGTGGACCGTGCTCAACGGCGCCCTGGGCGACAACGACTCCGCGGCCCTGCTCGGCCCGTTGGCCGACGCCGGCCCGCGACTCACCCGCAGCCATCCGCGGCTCGCGGACCGGATCTCCGAGCTCGATGACCGGGCCGACGAGGTTCGCCGAGCCACGAAACAACGGCCGGGCGAGACCCGACAGAGCCAAGAGGAGGGACTCGATGAAGTTGTTGTTCGAACTCCGACCGGTCGACCACCTGGACGCCAGCGTGGACTACTACCGTGGCCTCGGGCTCGAACCCTCCGATGGCCCGACGATGACACGGCCATGCTCGGACCGCGAGGTGGCGCGGCGACGATCGTGCTGGTCCGTGATCCCGCCGAGAGTGCGCTCGGCGCCGGGGGTGTGTACGACGTGGGCGACGTCGGGGTCTTCTTCGGCGATCACCCGGAGCTGGATTGGTTGGTGGCCCCGGTCTGCTCGTCGCTCGGGTGGTACGCGGTGTTCGCCGACCGGACCGGCACCTGCATCCGGCTGCTGGATCCGTCCCCCCACCTGCCGAGCGCCGCGGAACCATCGCCGAACCTGTTCGCTGTCGCCCGCTGACAGCACCAAGAACTTTGACCGTGGTCCAGGGATGTGGCCACGCCGTGACTCGAGGGTCGCGAGGTCAATCATGCATTCTGGTAAGACCGACGAGACAGTACCGACGCAGTGCTCGACGCCCGACGAGCGGGCCGCGCGTGAAGCCGCTACCCAGGAGTTGCTGCAGCGCCGGGAGCGAACGTCCGACGACGTGGAGCGACAGGCGTTGATCGATGAGGTGGTCGAGCTCAACATCGAGATCGCGCGCGGGATCGCCCGCCGGTTCCGCGGACGTGGCGCCGAGGCCGATGATGTCGAGCAGGTCGCCTACCTGGGCCTGGTCAACGCTGCCCACCACTACCGGCTCGACGCGGATACGCCGTTCATCGGGTACGCGATCCCGACCATCCGCGGTGAGGTGCGGCGGTATTTCCGCGACTGCGCGTGGACCGTGCGGATCCCGCGGCGCCTGCAGGAGGTGCAGGGCTCGATCATGGCCAAGCAGTCCGAGCTGGAGCAACAGCTGAAGCGCGAACCGACCCGGGCCGAGCTTGCGGATTACCTCGGCCTGGAGGTGGACCGCGTCGAGGAGGCGATGGCCGCGAAAGGGTGCTTCAACGTGTTGTCCCTGGACCGCCCTTCAGATACGGACGCGAATCTGACACTGGCCGATCTGGTCGCCGCCGAGGACGACCGGACGGTCGACCAGCTGGAAGCGGTTGCCATGTTGCATCCAGTGCTGGCAGAGCTGGGAGCGCGTGAACGACGCATCCTGGAGCTGCGTTTCATCGAGGACCGGACCCAGACCGAGATCGGCAAGGAGATCGGGCTCAGCCAGATGCAGGTGTCCCGAGTCCTGCGCAAGATCCTCGACGATCTCCGCACAAAGCTCACTTCCGCACAGGCGGTCGCGTGACAGTCATCGGTCAAAGGCTCTGAGACGCCACGTGACCGACGGTGAATGCGACGACATCCTGTCTAGCATGCCGAGCTACAGCAGCAGGCCGAAGATGCGGAAGGCGTCTGCCCAGTGTGCTGTCTGCGGATTCTTGACATCGGGGTCGATGACCTTGATGGTCCGGGCGAGTGCGACACTCAGCCCTCCCACCACTTCGGGCAACCGGGATTCGGTTTCCTCGCTGACGGTCACGTCGAGCGGTGGCCATACCGTCAGCTGCGCCAAGATCGGCCGCAGCTCGATCTCCTCGTCCAACTCGCGGAACACATGAATGCTCTGCTGCAAGCCCTTGGTGATGGGCAGGTCGCGCGGTTGGAGGATGTCCCGGCCGTTCGCCTTCGCCGTGCCCTGGCCGATCACCAGGAGATCGTGGAGCTTGTCGCTGACGAAGTCGCTGTACCGCTTGAGGTCATCCTTGTCGACGTCCAGACTCGCCGCGGTGCGGAAGAAGCGCTCGAACCTGTGCACACCCATGACTGTCATGCCGTCTCTCCTCTTGGTGCGGGTGCTCGACGACCGAGTGGGCGACGCAACCCGCACCGTCGCCATGCTGCCGCGACGAGATGTCCGCGTCACCACGCAAACGTGTAGAGCAGCAGCCCTGACACCTAGCCGTAGGTCGCGGACAGCGGTCCGAACCGCGCAGCACCACCGGGACCAGTAGCGCCGTGCCGAGTGCCATCTCCCCGCAGACAGGGGCCCACGAACAATCGGGAATCGAGGCGGCGGGGAGGGGGTAGCCTGGCAACGATGTCCTAGCTGTCGTGCCTAGTATTGAGACGCTCCAGATATGGGTGCAGCCACGAGGAGCCTGCCCGGCGGTTGTTCGCCGCGAGAACGCGTGTGGTACAGACCAGGGAGATGCGTTCTTCCTATGCCTGATCAGGCGGTCTACAGCATCGGGGCCATCGCGCGGATGCTCGGTATCCCGGCGGCGACGATTCGGACCTGGGAGGAACGGTACGGCGTCGTGGTGCCCGAGCGGAGTCCGGGCGGACACCGCCTGTACTCGCGGCTGCAGGTGGAGCAACTGCGCTTCGTCGGTGATCGGTTGTCGGACGGAATGTCGGTCGGCGACGCCTACCGGCTGCTGCAGGGCCGCTTGTCCAGCGGCGTACCGCTGGAGTCTGTGAAGATCCCCGATGGCGGCGGGTTGCTCATCCTGCTGGCCGAGCAGGATCCCGTTCGCCGCCGACTTCTCCGACTACTTCCTGCGGACGGAAGGGTACGGCGTCACGGTCATCTCGACCGCCGAGCAGGCTGTGGCTGAAGCCGTCCGGAAGACTCCGGATCTCGTACTGATCGATCTGCATGATCTCGGGCGCGCAGGGTCTGCGGCTCTGCGCCCAGTTGCGACAGCAATTCGATGTTCCGGTGCTGGCGATCTCCACGCTCGATCTCCGGGACGAGGCGCTGGAGGCCGGCGCCGCCGCGTTTCCTGAAGAAACCACTCGAGCCGCTGCGACTGGTGTCGATCGTCCGGGACCTGCTGGGACAGAGCGCCTACCTGCGCTCGGGCTCCGCTGCGGAATCCAGCCCATGAACGACCGGATGACGTCTGGATCGGATCCGCTCGATGTCGTCCTGGGCGGCGGACTGCCACGCAACGCGATCATCTTGGTGATGGGCGCACCTGGCGCCGGCAAGACGATCATCGCGCAGCAGTGGGTGTTCGCCAACGCCACCCCCGAGCGGCCGGCCCTGTACCTCTCCACGGTCTCCGAGCCACTGGAGAAGCTTCTCCGGTACGGTCAGACGCTGTCGTTCTTCGACCCGAACGCCGTCGGGCGGAGTGTCTGGTACGAGGACCTCGGCGGAACCCTCCGCGACCACGGCCTGCAGGGAGTTCTCGTCCGTGTCCGCGAGCTCATCCGGGTCAGGCGGCCGGCGATGATCGTGATCGACAGCTTCAAGGCGATGCATCCCTACGCCGGGCGGAACGTTGCCTTCCGTCCGTTCCTGCACGACCTCGCCGGCATGCTGAGCGCCTTTCCGGCGACCTCGCTGTGGGTCGGGGAGTACCAGGAGGACGAGATCCAGCGTTCTCCCGAGTTCGCGGTGGCCGATGCGATCATCGCGCTGAAGAACGTATATTCCGCCGAACGCACGTCCCGGGCTCTCCAGGTACACAAGCTCCGGGGCGGCGCCTTCCTGGCCGGCACACATTCCTACCGCCTGTCGGAGGATGGCATCACCGTTTATCCCCGGCTCGCCGACCCCGCTGATCAGAGGGACTACGAACTGCGCGGTGAGCGGGTTCCGTCGGGCATCCAGGCCCTCGACGACATGATGCGAGGACGGCTACCGGTCGGGTTCGTCGACCTTGGTGGCGGGACCGACCGGAATCGGGAAGACGGTGATGGGACTGCATTTCGTCTTTTATGCCGTCAACCATGGCGAACACGCGATCATCGCGACGATGCAGGAGCATCCGTCGCAGCTGGAGCGTACGGCGTCGCAATTCGGCTGGTCCGTGAAGGCCGCCAACCTGACACTCATGTACCGCAGCCCTGTCGACCTCAATGTCGACCAGTGGGTGTACGAGCTCCTGGACATGATCGAGACCACCGGGGCCAGCAGGGTGCTCCTGGACAGCCTCGCCGACCTGCAGGCCGCGGCACCGGATGAGATGCGTTTCAGGGAATACGTCTACTCGCTGCTCCACAGATCCTCGCGGCATGGGACCAGCCTCATGATGACGTACGAGCTCCCGGACCTGTTCGGGGTGTCCAGACTCTCGGACATCGCGGCGTCGCACCTGTCCGACAACGTCGTATTACTGCAGTACAGAGATGTCGCCGGGCTGATGTCGCGCACGCTCACGGTGCTGAAGACACGGGCCACCGACCACGAGTCGAGGGTGCGGGAATTCCGCATCGCCGTCGATGGGATCGCTCTCGTTCCCGCGGCCGACGCGCGCGAGCCACTGAGGGACTTTGGGGCTGGCCAGGATGGTAGGACGGTGTAGTTACGTTCGGCACTTCCTCGACAACCCTGGCGTGTCACCGGCCGTCCGAGAGAGGCTCCAGATGTACCGCGCCGCGCACGATCAGTGAGAGGCAGGGTCTCCCATGTACACGCCACGGCCTTCGACAGGTCGGCTTCGCGGTCGGGTGGGAGAGTTCAAGTCGGTCCTCGACCTCCTCGGCACCGCGGCGGCCGGGCACAGCGCGATCCTCCTGGTGGACGGTGCGCCGGGGATCGGGAAGACCCGGCTTCTCGCCGCGGCCGAGGACCAGGCGACGCACGACGGCTTCAGCCTCGCGAGCGCCCATGCTGACGAGGTGCCGCGGCCCCCGCCGCTCGCGACACTGTTCGCCGGGCTTGACCTGGCGCCATCGGGCGTCGCACAGGCCGATGGGCAGGCCAGTCAAGGGCATATGCTCGCGTGCCTCGAAAAGTTGGCGGTACACACCGGGAAGCTCGCCGCACGAGGCCCGGTCTGCATCACGCTGGATGACGCTCAGTGGGCCGACTCGACGACCATAGCGGCGTTGCGAGCGTTGCCATTGTGGCTGGCGGAGTATCCGATCGGCTGGGTGCTGGTGCGTCGGACGGCGGGGGAGGACCCCCGGATCGACTGGTTGTTCGGAGAGTGGGAGCACCTGGGAGCGTCCCGGATCGCACTCGGGCCCCTGGCGGACGATGCCGTCACCGACGTCATCGCCGACGTGCTCAGAGCGCGCCCGGACGGCGATCTGCTGGCCATGGCGCACGGTGCGGCGGGTAATCCGCTACTGATCAGAGCACTCCTGGACGGATTGCGAGCCGAGGGTGGCGTCGCCGTCGCCGGTGGCCGGGCACAACTGCTGTCCGGACAGGCGCCGACGCAGGTGCGCGAAGTCGTCCACGACTGGGTCACGCGGCTCAGCCCCACGGCGCGCCATCTCCTCGACGTCGCGGCGTCCTTGGATCGGTCATTTGCTGTGGACGACCTGGGCGACCTGCTCGGGTGGCCGGACGAGCAAGTGCGGCGGCCTCTTCACGAGATCGTCGCGGCCGACCTGCTCGTACCGGTTGAGAAAGATGTACTGGCGTTCCACCACGATCTCGTCCGGCAGTCGGTAGCCGATCGCGTCCCGGCCGCCGTGCGTATCGCGCTGCGCCGTCAGGTAGCCGGTACGCGCCGGTTCTCCTCAGCCCTGGCTGCCGCCCCGGTGATCGACCGGCACAGCCCGAGCGCGGCCACACGGAGCCGCGTGAAGATGCGTTACCCCCTACGGTGGGCTGATGAGTGTGCCGGCTGGCCGCAGTCTGCCGCCGAGGAGTGGGACGGTCTGACCGGTGGCGAGCGGACGGTGGCCGAACTGGTGGCTCAAGGGCTGACCAACCGCGAGGTGGCGGCGCGGATCTTCCTCTCGCCGCACACCGTCTCTTTCCACCTGCGAAAGGTGTATCGAAAGCTCGGCATCCGGAGCCGCGTGGAGCTGACGCGCGCGTCTGTCCACCGCGAACGGGATCGACTGTCTCGCCGATGAACCCTCGATGTGCTGATGTGACGGGGCCGGCTGACGCTGTTCGACGCCCGTCGGTACGGCGAGGTGCAGCCATGCCGCACAGATCCTTGCACGGCCGGGAGACCGAGGTGCGTCGACTCGGCGAATCCGTCATGGCTCTGGCGGCGGGTCATGGGTGTGTCATCGTGGTGGAGGGCACGGCCGGCCTCGGTAAGAGCAGGCTGGTGCTGGAGACGGTGACCTGCGCCGGGCCGCTCGGGGTCGGCGTCGCATCGGGTGTCGCCGACGAGTTCCATCGGGTGACGCCACTGACACCGTTGCTGGCGGCATTGCGTGGCTGCAGTCCGCCGATTCTCGGCGAGGCAAAGTTCGACCCCGTGCACCTGCTGGACTATGACGCCTCCTGGCTGATCGATCAGCTCGAAGCGGCGCTCAGGAGGACTGCGGTTCGGCGGCCGGTCATGATCACACTGGACGACATGCAGTGGGCGGACTCGCTGACAGTGATCGCGCTCAGAGCCCTGACCGAACGCCTGGCAGCCGGCCCGATCATGTGGCTGCTGAGTCGGCGTCCCTGGCCGTCCACGCCGACGGTGGACGCGTTGTTCTCCGACCTGGTCGCAGCCGGTGCGATCCAGCTCAGGCTAGCGCGGCTGGAGCCGACGGCTGTGGCACGGGTGGCCGGTGATCTGCTGGGCGCCGCACCGGACGGTGCGCTGCTGGGACTGCTGGACAAGTGCGCCGGCAACCCGGCAGTCGTAGTGGACCTGCTGACGACGCTCGCCGAACAGGACGAGCTCATCATCGACGCGGCCCACGCCCGACTTCTGCCCGGCTCTCTGCAGCTGCGGCTCCGCGGATGGCTTACCCAGGTTGAGCCACCGACCCGGCAACTGCTGGACGTTGCATCGATCTTCGGCCGGACCTTTGACCTGCCGTCAGTCGCAAAGGTTCTGCATCGCAGGGTTGCCGAGCTGCTGCCGGCGGTCCAGGAGGCGCTCGGGGCAGGTCTGCTGGTGGAGGCAGGCACACAGTTGGAGTTCCAGCATGATCTGATCCGCGAGGCGGTCTACGGTGCGCTCCCGCTTGGCGTGCGGAGGGACCTGCACCGCGAGGCGGCCGACGCATTGCTCGCCACGGGCGGATCGATCTCCGATGCGGCGGCCCATACCATCAGTGGTGCCGTGCCTGGCGACGCGCAAGCCGTCGCGCTGCTGGTCCGTGCTTCCGACGATGTCGCGGCCGCTGCTCCTGGCCAGGCGGGGGACCTGAGGCTGCGCGCCGTCGACCTGATGCCGTCTGCCGACGTCGGTCGGCCAGGGCGTGTGATGGAGACGATGAGCCTGCTCCTTCGCGCGGGGCGGAACGCGGAGGCCCATGCACTCGCTGAGGGCGCATTGCGGGGCGACCTACCAGCGGAAGTCGAGGCCAGGCTTCGCTTCGAACTGGCCGACTCCCTCGGGATCGCTGGTTGCTCTGCCTCTGCGTTGCACCACGCCAGGACTGCGCTCGGCCTCGAGGGTGTCGACGACTCGACGCGGGCCTTGCTGTTCGCCGCGGAGTCGAACGCACATCTGATGGCCGGCGACCCGGGCGCGGCGCTGCGAGCAGGCGAACAGGCGCTCGCTGCCGGGAGGACGCCGGCTCGGGCCGGCCGGGCTCTCCTCACGATGGGGGCGGCCGAGAGCGTGCGCGGTCACCTCACGAGATCGCTCGAACTCGTCGATGAAGCCGTCGACGTGCTGGCCTCTGACACGGCCGACGAGCGGCACCTCGAGGTCTACTGGACGCGGGGACACACGCTGATGGCGCTTGATCGCTTCGACGAGGCGGAGGCCGCCTTCGATGCGGCCGGCCGGCGGGTGGCTGGGCCTGGCACCGAGTGGACTGACGTGTTCGGGTGCGCGTGCCGCGCGATGCTGCTGCTGCACCGAGGCGACCTGGACAATGCCATTGCCGAAGGCAACGCAGGCCTGATCCGTGCCGAGGAGCTGGAGTCGTGGACGTACGTGCCGGAGTTGTGCGCCGTACTCGCGGAGGCGAACGCGTACCGGGGCGAGTTCGGGTCGGCCCGCCGTCAGTTGCGACGCGGCGTCAGCATGGTGTACGAGCGGAGCAGTGTCGGAGCGCAGCGGCTGGCATGGGCGAGCGCGGTGGTCGACGAGACGGCCGGTGAGGAACCCTCACGCGTGTTCGCGCACCTCGCCTCGCTGTATCAGGAACTGCCGGACGGTCTGCAGGTGCTGGCGTTCGATCCCATGGTTGGACCGTGCCTGGTCGGGCTGGCCAGGCGAGCGAATGATGCCAAGCGCGCTGGTATGGCCGCCGAGGCGGCGGACACCCTCCGTCGCATCAACCGTGGTGTGATCTCGTTCGACGCCGCGGGCATTCAGGCCGGCGGCCTGCTTGACGACGACGTTGACCGCCTGGTGGCGGCCGTGCACGCGTTCGACGCGAGCCCCCGCCCGCTGGCGCGCGCCCGTGCCGCCGAGGATGCCGCAGGCGGCCTGTTCGAGCGGAGCCGGCGTACGGAAGCCGTGCAGCAGCTGGAGCTGGCACTTGCCGAGTACGACCGGGCCGGCGCGGTCGTGCTCGGCCGGCGCGTCCGGCAGCGACTCTCGGAAAATGGCAGGCCGGGAACGGAACGATCAACAGTCAGGCGGCCAAGCTTCGGCTGGTCGAGCCTGACGGCGGCAGAGCTCCGGGTCGCGCGACTTGCGGCGACCGGACTCACGAACCGCGCCATCGCCGACGAACTCGATCTGTCTTCGCACACCGTGGAGTCACACCTGCGGCACGCCTATCGCAAACTCGATGTCCGGTCCCGAGTCGAACTCACCCATGTCGTCCTGACCCGCGAACCGACCATCGACGTCTGACCATCGGGTGATCGCGCCTACGCGGTTACGGGATGCGGGAAGTCGAACTGCTCGCGAAGATGGATTGACCGCGAGGCAGGAGTGGAGCTATGGAGCGGCAGGCTGTCGGGCAAGAACTAGAACCTCTGCTGATCGAGTTGGTCGATCTCGCACTCACCGCGAAGCAGGCTCATTGGAATGTCAGCGGCATGTGGTTCAGGCAACTCCATGCGCAGCTCGACGAGCTCGCCGATGACGTCCGGCTCTGGTCCGACGACGTCGCCGAGCGCCTGACGACAGTCGGCGTCGCGGCAGATGCGCGGGTGGAAACCGTTGCGGCGAGATCACCTTTCGGCAGCTTCCCCAGCGGCCCCGTCGACAGTACGAAGGTGGCGGCACTCATCGCAGAGCGACTGAGCACGGTCGCGGAGAACAACCGGACGAGGATCGACAACCTCGGCGCGGCCGACCTGGTCAGCCAGGATCTGGTGATCGGTATCACCGCCGGGCTGCAAAAGCACGAATGGATGTTCGCCACCGAGCAGCCCGGTCAGCCCTCCTAGAACTGCCCGGGCTCGGATCGGCTGGATCGCCTGACCCCCGAACCACACGTTCTGGGGATGTGTTCGGAGTCTGAGCGGACCAGGTTTGTGTGTATCCGTGACAAGCCGTACAGAGGCCCGGAACACACAGGAGGCAGACCATGGCGAAGGCCGTCGGCATCGACCTGGGCACGACCAACTCAGTGATCGCCGCGATGGAGGGTGGCCAGCCAACGGTCGTCCCGAACGCCGAAGGCGCCAGAACCACTCCTTCCGTGGTGGCGTTCACGGATTCCGGTGAGCGGCTGGTGGGCCAGTTGGCCCGCCGTCAGTCCGTACTCAACCCCAAGGGCACGATCACCTCGGCGAAACGGTTCATCGGCCGGAGGTTCGAGGAAGTCTCCTCCGAGCTCTCCGCCGTCTCGTACGACGTCGTCGCCGGGCCGGACGGGGCCGTGAGATTCAAGATCCGGGACAGACTGCACGCACCGGAGGAGATCTCCGCGCTGGTACTGCGCAAACTCGTCGAAGACGCCGGGAAGTTCCTCGGCGAGAAGGTCACCGAGGCCGTCATCACCGTGCCGGCGTACTTCAACGACGCCCAACGTCAAGCGACCAAGGACGCGGGGCGCATCGCGGGTCTTGAGGTGCTGCGGATCATCAACGAGCCGACAGCCGCGGCGCTGGCCTACGGGATGGACAAGCTGGAGAACGAGACGATCCTGGTGTTCGATCTCGGCGGGGGTACCTTCGACGTCAGCGTGCTCACGGTCGGCGACGGAGTCGTCGAAGTCCAGGCGACAGCCGGTGACTCGCATCTGGGCGGCGACGACTTCGACCGCCGGGTAGTCGACAAACTGGCCGACGACTTCCAGCGTGAGGTCGGGGTCGACCTGCGCCAGGACCCGCAGGCCTTGCAGCGGCTGTTCGAGGCCGCCGAGAAGGCCAAGGTCGAGCTCTCGTCGGTCACCCAGACGACGATCAGTCTGCCGTTCATCACTGCGAACGCCCAAGGTCCGCAACATCTCAACACCACGCTGATGCGGTCCACCTTCGAGCAGTTGACCGCAGACCTGATCGACCGGTGCTTAGGGCCGGTGGAGCAGGCGATGACCGACGCCAAGATGACGGCGAACGACATCGACGAGGTGATCCTGGTCGGCGGTTCGACCCGGATTCCGGCGGTCCAGGCCCTGGTTCGCCGGCTCACCGGCGGCAAGGACCCGAACATGACGGTGAATCCGGACGAGGTGGTCGCTATCGGTGCCGCCGTGCAGGCCGCGATCATCAAGGGTGAGGTCAAGGACGTGCTGCTGCTCGACGTCACCCCGCTGTCGCTGGGGCTGGAGACGATGGGTGGCGTGATGACGAAGGTCATCGAGCGCAACACCACCATCCCGGCCCGCCGGTCCGAGATCTTCACCACCGCTGAGGACAACCAGACCGCGGTGGACGTGGTGGTCCTGCAAGGCGAGCGGGAGTTGGCGGCAGACAACCGGGTGCTGGCGCGCTTCCGGCTGGAGAACATCCGCCCGGCGCCGCGCGGCGTACCGCAGATCGAGGTCACCTTCGATATCGACGCGAACGGCATCCTGCACGTGGCCGCCAAGGACAAGGACACCGGCGCGGAGCAGAAGGTCACGATCAGCGAGACCTCCAACCTGGACCAGTCCGAGGTCGAACGGATGGTCGCGGACGCCGAGGCGCACCGCAGCGATGACAGCCGGCTGCGTGAGCTGGTCGATGCGCGCAACGCGCTGGACTCGGCCGCCTACCAGGTGGACAAGGCGCTCGCCGACCGAGGCGATGCGGTGGCCGAGCACGAGCGAGCCCGGGCCGAGATGCTCGTCGGCGACGCCCGCGAGGCGCTCAAGGACCAGGAGACGCCACTGGAGCGGCTGCGTTCGCTGACAGGTGAGCTGCAGCAACTCGGCCAGGCTCTGAGCTCGAGCACGCCGCCGCAGGGCTCCAGCGGTACGCCGCCGGCAGACGGTGGCGACGACGACGTCATCGATGCCGAGTTCTCGACGAGCTGATCTGAATGGCTGATCAGGAGACCAACACCGGTGCGGCGCCGTCACCAGTCGAGGAGGCTCTGGAGGAGGCGCGCGAGAAGGCCGCCGAGATGGAGGACAGGTGGCGGCGCACGGCGGCCGAGCTGGACAACTTCCGGAAGCGAGTAGCGCGGGAGTCCGGACAGCAGAGGGACACCGAACGCGCCCTGGTCGCCGCCAGTTGGCTGCCGGTCGTCGACAACCTGGAGTTGGCGCTGGAGCACGCCGACGCCGACGACGGGGCGATCGTCGAAGGTGTCCGGGCCGTGCGGGACCAAGCCCTCGCAGTACTGTCCGGACTCGGCTACCCCCGGGTCGACGACAGCGGGAAGCGCTTCGACCCGGGGCTGCACGAGGCAGTCGGCACGACGCCCAGCCCTGAGGTACCAGCAGGCACGATCGTGCACGTCGTCCGGCCCCGGTACGGCGACGGGACTCGGGTGCTTCGTCCGGCCGGCCGTGGTAGTCGCCGCGGAGGAGGGCTGATGCCCGCCGGGATTTCTACGCGACCCTCGGGGTCTCGCGGGACGCGAGCTCCGACGAGATCCAGAGAGCGTACCGCCGGCTGGCTCGCCAGTACCACCCGGACGTCAACAAGGACCCTGACGCGGAGGAACGGTTCAAGCAGGTCTCCGAGGCTTACGACGTACTGTCCGATCCCCAACAGCGCAAGCGCTACGACGCGTTCGGTGAGGACTTCCGCCGGGTGCCTCCGGACGTCGACCCCGACACCTACGCCCGGTCCCGCGCCGGTGCCGGCCGGGCCGGGGGCGGCGGCCGGGTCCGGGAAGATACCTGGGATACCGGAGCGGGGCAGTTCGACGTCGAGGGCATCGATCTGGACGACCTGCTCGGCGGGGTGTTCGGCGGCCGAACCCGGCGCGGCTGGGGCCGGATCCCGGGCTCGGACCAGGAGGTCGAGCTGGAGCTGACCGTCGAGGAGGCCTACCGGGGCGGCAACCGGAAGCTGACGGTGCGTGGTCCGGCCGGCGATGACCGGACCATCGACGTCAAGATCCCGGCCGGCGTGATGAACGGTCAGCGGATCCGGCTCGGCGCGCAGGGCGGTCAGGGCACCGGTGGCGCACCTGCCGGAGACCTGTACCTGGTGGTCCGAATCGCAGATCATCCGCGGTACCGGGTCGTCTGGTCGTGACCTCACCGTCGACCTGCCGCTCGCCGTGTGGGAGGGCGCGCTGGGTGCGTCGGTGTCGATCGAGACTCCTGGTGGTGAGACGACGGTGAAGGTGCCGAAGGCCAGCTCGACGCGGACGCAGGCTGCGGCTCAAAGGCCGCGGTCTGCCGAACCCCCGCGGGACGCCGGGTGACCTGTACGCCGAGGTCAGATTGATGGTGCCCCCGCGGCTCACCCGCGAGGAGACGCGCCTGTTCGAGGAGCTGGCCGGGACGTCGAAGTTCGACCCGAGGAGGCGGTCGATGAGCCTACCAGTTGGCCAGGCCCAGCCGGTTCGCGCTGGAGGACTTCGCCCGGCTGACCGGAGCACATCCCGAACTGCTGAGGCGGTTCGTCGCCCTGGGATTGCTCGAGGCAACGACCGACGGCACCGGTGAGTTGTGGTTCAGCCCGTCGCAGCTGAGCCGGGTGGCCCGGATCCAGCGACTGCGAGCCGGGCTCGCCCTGAACTATGCGGCGCTGGGTCTGGTGATGGACCTGCTGGACCGGATCGCCGTACTGGAGGCGGAGCGCAGACGTTTCGCCGGAAGAGGAGCCAAGACATGGATATGAACCGGCTGACGCAGAAGTCGCAGGAGGCTCTGCACGACGCTCAGACGAAAGCCCTGCGGTTCGGGCACAGTCAGATCGACGGCGAGCACCTGCTGCTGGCGCTGCTGGAGCAACCCGACGGTCTGGCCCCCAGGCTGCTGGCCCAGGCCGGTGCGGATCCGGACGGGCTGCGGGACAGCTTGGAACAGGAGCTGTCCCGGCGTCCCAAGGTCAGCGGTCCGGGCGCGGAGCCCGGCCAGGTGCTGATCACCCAGCGGTTGTCCCGGCTTCTTGACGCCGCGGACCGGGAGGCCAAGCGGCTCAAGGACGAGTACGTCTCGATCGAGCATCTGGTGATCGCTCTGCTGGACGAGGGCCGGCAGAGCACCTCCGGGCGGCTGCTCGCCGAGCAGGGGTTGACCCGCGACGGCTTCCTCTCGGCGCTGACCGCCGTCCGGGGGAACCAGCGGGTCACCTCGGCGATGCCGGAAGCGTCGTACGAGGCGTTGGAGAAGTACGGCCGGGACCTGGTCAAGGATGCGTCGGAGGGCCGGCTGGATCCGGTCATCGGCCGGGACAACGAGATCCGCCGCGTTGTGCAGATCCTGTCCCGCAAGACCAAGAACAACCCGGTGCTGATCGGCGACCCGGGCGTCGGCAAGACCGCGATCGTCGAGGGACTCGCGCAACGGATCGCCAACGGCGACGTACCGGAGGGGTTGCGGGACCGGACTGTGTTCGCGCTGGACATGGCTTCGCTGGTTGCCGGGGCCAAGTACCGCGGCGAGTTCGAGGAACGGTTCAAGGCCGTGCTCAACGAGGTGAAGGCGGCCGAGGGCCGGATCCTGTTGTTCGTCGACGAGTTGCACACCGTGGTGGGCGCGGGTGCGACCGAAGGGGCGATGGACGCGGGCAACATGCTGAAGCCGATGCTGGCCCGCGGTGAGCTGCACATGATCGGCGCCACCACGCTGGACGAGTATCGGATGCACGTCGAGAAGGACGCGGCCCTGGAACGCCGGTTCCAGCCGGTGATCGTGGACGAGCCGACGGTCGAGGATGCGATCTCGATCCTGCGCGGATTGCGTGAGCGGCTCGAGGTCTTCCACGGCGTGAAGATCCAGGACAGCGCGATGGTCGCGGCCGTGGTGCTCAGCCACCGCTACATCTCCGACCGGTTCCTGCCGGACAAGGCGATCGACCTGGTGGACGAGGCGTGCGCGATGCTGCGGACCGAGATCGACTCGATGCCGGCCGAGCTGGACGAGCTGACCCGGCGGGTGCGCCGGCTGGAGATCGAAGAGGCCGCGCTGGCCAAGGAGGAGGACGCCGCCAGCCGGCAGCGGCTGGACGAACTGCGCAAGGAACTGGCCGATCTACGGGCCGAGGCTGACGCGATGCACGCGCAGTGGGAGGCGGAACGGCAGGCGCTGCGCAAGGTGCAGACGCTGCGGCAGGAGATGGAGCAGGTCCGGCAGGAGGCCGAGCAGGCCGAGCGCGACTACGACCTGAACCGGGCCGCCGAACTGCGGCACGGCCGGCTACCGGAGCTCGAACGTCAGCTCGCGGCCGAGGAGGAACGACTGGCCAGCAAGCAGCACGGTCACCGGCTGTTACGCGAGGTCGTGACCGAGGAAGAGATCGCCTCGATCGTGTCGCGGTGGACCGGCATCCCGGTCAGCCGTCTGCAGGAGGGCGAACGGGAGAAGCTGCTGCGGCTGGACGAGGTGCTGCACGAGCGGCTGGTCGGGCAGGACGAGGCGGTCCAGCTGGTGGCGGATGCGATCGTCCGGGCCCGTTCGGGGATCAAGGACCCGCGCCGGCCGATCGGCTCGTTCATCTTCCTCGGTCCGACCGGGGTGGGAAAGACCGAGCTGGCGAAGACGCTTGCGGCGGCGCTGTTCGACACCGAGGAGAACATCGTCCGGATCGACATGAGCGAGTACCAGGAGCGGCACACGGTGAGCCGGCTGGTGGGAGCGCCACCCGGGTACGTCGGCTACGAGGAAGGCGGCCAGCTGACCGAGGCCGTCCGGCGCAAGCCGTACTCCGTGGTGCTGTTCGACGAGATCGAGAAGGCACATCCGGACGTCTTCAACACGTTGCTGCAGATCCTCGACGACGGCCGGCTGACCGACGCGCAGGGCCGGACAGTGGACATGCGCAACACCGTGATCATCATGACGTCGAACATCGGCTCGGCGTACCTGCTGGACGGCGTGACCGCGGACGGGCAGGTCAAGGAGGACGCGCGGGACGCCGTGATGGACGAGCTGCGGCGGCAGTTCCGGCCCGAGTTCCTCAACCGGGTGGACGAGATCGTGCTGTTCAAGCCGCTCACCATGGCCGAGATCGAGCGCATCGTCGACCTGATGTTCGACGACCTGCGGACCCGGCTGGCGGATCGCCGGATGACGCTCGAGGTCGAACCGGAGGCGGCCCGGCACATCGCCGCGCAGGGCTTCGACCCGGTGTACGGCGCCCGCCCGTTGCGGCGGTTCATCGCCCGCGAGGTGGAGACGCGGATCGGTCGCGCCCTGCTGGGCGGCAACGTGCTGGACGGCGCGGTGATCCGGGTGACCGTCCAGGACGGCGACATCGTCGTCACGCACGAGAACCCGGTGGAGGTGGCGGCATGAAGATCGTGACCTGTCCGAACTGTCAGCGCCGCAACCGGGTGCCCGCCGCGGCGGAAGGCATCCCCCGGTGCGGCAATTGCCAGCAGCCGCTGCCCTGGATCGTCGATGCCGGCGACAACGACTTCGCCGAGGTCGTCGAGCAGGCGAGCCTGCCGGTGCTGGTCGATCTCTGGGCTCCATGGTGCGGACCGTGCCGGATGGTCAGTCCCGTGCTCGAACAGCTCGCCACCGAGAAGGCGGGGCAGATCAAACTGGTCAAGGTCAACGCCGACGAGGCGCCGGAGCTGTCCCAGCGCTTCGACGTGAGATCCATTCCGACCCTGCTGGTGCTGCGCCACGGGCAGGTCGTCGCGACGCAGATCGGTGCGGCGCCGGCGACGGCCCTGCGGCCGTGGCTGGAAGGGGCGCTGGCCAAGGAGACGGCCTCGTGACCGGCGGCCCCGGAGGCTCCGGATGAAGGAGACGCCCGACCTGTACGGCGCCTATCCCCGGCTGGACGAATACCAGCTGGCCGAGCTGACGCCCTTGGGTGAGCGCCGCACGACCAGTGCCGGCGAGGTGCTGCAGCAGGCGGGGGATCCGCCGGACGAGTTCATTGTCGTGCTCGACGGCACGGTCGCCATTGTGCAGCAACTGGGCCGGCAGGACCATGTCGTCGCCGTCCACGGTCCACACCGCTTCCTCGGCGAGATCGGCACGCTGACCGGGCAGCCGCTGTTCCTCACCGCGGTGGCACAGGAGGCGGGCGAGGTGCTGGCCGTGCCGCTCGACCGGCTGAGGGACCTGGTATCGCGGGATCCGCGGTTGGCCGACCTGATTCTGCGGGCGTTCCTGATCCGCCGGTCGCTCCAGCTCACACTCGGCGCAGGCTTCGCGATCATCGGGTCACGGTTCTCCGCCGACACCCGCCGGTTGCGCGAGTTCGCGGCGCGCAACCGGCTGCCACATCACTGGATCGACCTGGAGACCGACGCGGAGGCCGAGCGCCTGCTTCGCGAACTCGGCATCGAACGGGACGAAACCCCAGTGGTGATCTGGCGGGGTGAGGTGCTGCGGAACCCGGACAACGAACGCCTGGCCGCTGCGGTCGGGCTCCGCCGTGCGACGCCGGTGCAGTCGGTGTGCGACCTGATCGTGGTCGGCGCGGGTCCAGCTGGTCTCGCTGCTGCGGTGTACGGCGCGTCAGAAGGCCTGGCGACCGTGGTCCTGGACGTCCGTGGCCACCGGCGGCCAGGCGGGCACATCGTCGAGGATCGAGAACTACCTCGGCTTCCCGGCGGGCATCAGCGGCGCCGAACTGGCCGACCGCGCCGAGATTCAGGCCAGACGCTTCGGCGCCGAACTCACCGTGCCCGCCACCGCCGTCGCACTGGAGGAGCGGGACGGGCACCACGTAGTACTGCTGGACGAACGAAGCACGCATCAGCAGCCGGGCGGTGCTGATCGCCTCCGGCGTCCGCTACCGAAGACTCGACCTGCCCGGACTGGACGCCGTCACTTCGACGAGCGTGTACTACGCGGCGACCGAGCTGGAGGCGAACCTGTGCCGGAAAGACCCGGTGGTGATCGTCGGTGGCGGCAACTCCGCCGGACAGGCCGCGGTCTTCCTCGCCCAGCACGCGGCCGAGGTGCTGCTCGTTGTCCGGAGCAACGAACTCGGCCAGGACATGTCCCGCTACCTGGCCGACCGGATCGAGCAGAGCGAGGGGATCAACGTGCTGGTGCACAGTGAACTGCGCGAGGCCCACGGTGAACGGGCGCTGGAGGAAGTCGTGGTCGAGGACTTGAAGACGGGCGAGCGCCACGTCGAACCGGCAAAAGCCCTGTTCGTCTTCATCGGCGGCCTCCCGCACGTCCGCTGGCTGGGCGACCAGATCCAGTCTCGACGATCGGGGGTTCGTCCTCACGGGCAGCCAGCTGCCAGGCGAGCGGCCGCTGCTCGAGACCAGCAGGGCCGGAGTCTTCGCCGCCGGCGACGTCCGCAGCGGGTCGGTCAAACGGGTGGCCGCCGCTGTGGGGGACGGCGCCCTCGCCATACGCATGGTTCACGAGCACCTCGGCCGTTCTCGGTGAGGACTCCTGCTCTGCGTCTGCTCCGTCAGAGGTTGGTGGGCGGACAACCGCAGCAGGGAGGAACGGGCATGACCAAGGACTTGATCGATCTTGTCAAGCAGGACCACCGGGAGATCGCGCGGCTGCTCGACCAGCTCGACCGGTACCGGCACCGCCGGCCGATGCTGCGCCCGGTGTTGTCCGCCCTACTGGTCGCGCACGACCGCGCCGAGGAGGACGTGGTCTACCCACCGGCACGCGACGCCGGTGACGTGGAGGGAATCGGCCGTGGTCAGCGCGAACACCTCCGCACCGAAGACCTGCTGGTCAACCTGGGACGCGTCGACCCCGCCGGCATCGGCCTGGCCGACTTCGCCGACCTGGCGGAGAACGATCTGGCAGACCTCCTCCGCAAACTCGCCGACGAGTGAGTTGGCCCGCGCCTTCATGCTCCAGAACCGCAAGGAGGCAAGGCAAGCGCACGTCCCCAGGGCAACCGCATCCCCGGACTACGCAGTCCGGCGATGCTTCCCCGCCGTACAGGTGGAACGACACGGTGCTCGGACTGGCCCTACGGAGCAAGGAATTCCCATCGCGAAGGACGCCTGGATGTTGGCCATCGGCCTGTTCTTGATGATCGGCTATCCCCGGCGTCAGGACGAGAACCACATGATGGTGGTCGGACCGAAGCGCACGCCCACGCTCTGCGGGAGGAGGTGGCGACGGTCTCGCCGCCGCCTGCGCCCATCGTCGGCGGTTCCGTGCAGTGATCCGCAGGTCGCCACACCCGAGGCTCGCGGCCCTGCTATGCCAACTCAATCCGGTGTCACGAGGCTGGTGTTCCTACTTGCGCTGCGGCGTCCGCCCGGATACCACTCGTTCCCGGGATGTGGCCCCGCGGCCACTGCGCGACGGTGGACCCGAGAAGGCGGTCGTGAGCTATGTCGGGACGGAGCCGGGATGACAGCCGCGCCAGAGATCGTCACATGTCCGAACTGCCGGCGCCGCAACCGTGTCCCGGCGGCGGCGAAGGGCGCACCGCGCTGCGGCAACTGCCGGCAGCCGCTGCCGTGGGTCGTGGACGCCGGCGACCGCGACTTCGGTCAGATCGCCGACACCGCCACCGTGCCGGTGCTGGTGGACCTCTGGGTGCCCTGGTGCTCACCCTGGCGGTTCGTCCGCTCGGTGCTCGAGACGCTGGCGACCGAGAAGGCCGGTGACCTGAAGCTGGTGAAAGTCAACGCCGGCGACGCGCCCGCAGTGTCGCAAAGGTTCGAGACCCTGGCAAACTCCACCTTGATTCTGTTGCGCGGCGGGCAGGTGGTCGCGCGGCAGGCCGGCGCCGCGCCGGCCGCCGTACTGCGGCAGTGGGTGGAGGATGCGCTGACCGGCCAGGTGGCGTCGTGAGCACGGGCGTGGACCCGCACCTGGCGTTGGTTCGTCGGGTCGTGCCACGCACCCCGGAGGGATGTGAGGAGTGCCTGCGGCTGCATACCGCCTGGGTGCATCTGCGGCTCTGCCTGACCTGCGGTCACGTGGGGTGCTGCGACTCCTCGCCGATGCGGCACGCCCGCGCGCACGCGGCGTTCCAAGGGCACCCGATCGTCCAGTCGTTTCAGCCGGGCGAGGACTGGCGCTGGTGCTACGTCGATGAGGCCTATGTATGACCGACGCGGCCGGAACGGCCGAGACCCTGACCTGTACGGCGCGCAGGTGCGCGTCGTCGTAGCGCTCTATCAACAGGTTCGGGTCGCCGTGGAAATCGCCCCAGTGGTACTCGTTCACGAAACTGGTGGCCGTGATCCTCGCCCCAGTGGACGCTAGAGTCGTCTCCCAGGTGGAAGGACAGATGCCCGTCGATCGTCTCGGCGTCTTCGCGGCCGGTGACGTGCGCGGCGGCTCGGTGAAGCGTGTGGCCTCTGTCGCTGGTGAAGGTGCGATCGCAGTACGCCAGGTGCACGACTTCCTCGCTACTGCCGGATGACACTGACAGGTGCTGCTCACCCCTCCCGGAGGCCCTTATCCCAATCCCGCCGGTACGTGTAAGCGGCGGCCCGGACCGCTTCGTCGTTCTCCAGACCCGCCCCGAGGGCTCCGCCCACCGTTGCGAGGGAGCTGGTGAGCCACGCCAGCTTCATGTAGTCGCCAGCTCGAACCGCGTGCCCGATGCTCTCCTCGAGCAGCTGTGAAGGCACCAGAACCGGTGAGGTCAGCACTGCGAGCAGGAGGAGTGCGGCGTAGAGGGAGAGCACACCCAGCACCACCGTTGCCGTGGTGGCCAGGTTGAAGAGGGTTACCTGCTTGCGACCGACCGGATATGACGCGTGTTCCCACAGACCAGCTCCGGCGATCAGCGCGACGGTGATCGCTGCGACAGACCCCACCCCGATCACCGAGAGTCTGATCCAACCGAGCGCGTTGCTCAGCTGCCAGATGTCGGGGGTGACGAGGGCAAACACTCCCGTTGCGAGAGCGGCGATCAGCGCTCTCGACAGGCCGATTGCAAGCTTCCACGGCTGGTTGGCCCAGATCATTCCGAACAGCAGTCGCAGGTTCCCGCTGAGCACCCTCGCGGTGAACATGACGCTGCCGTCTCCCTCCGGCTGCTGGCTCCTTCCGAGCTCGCGGGCGCGGCGCCCGAGACCGGCAACACGGCCCGACCGGGCGTGGTCGTCCGCGTCCCCGAGCAAGGTGCGCACGAGGCCGACGACTGTGTCACGGGTGCGTCGACGCAGTCCGATGGCGCCGAGCGCCGGCAGGCACACGACACCGACGCCGTGAAGTGGGCTCGCGTGAGCCACCACCGGTCGCCGGTGAGCCTTCAGCGGCAGATCGGTGAGACAGACGACCAGATCCCAGTCTTCCTTCAAGAGCCGGTCCCTTGCCGCGGCGACAAGGGCGGCGTCGTCGGCAGGTGGATGCACGAGTGCGTCGACCACCGTCGGCACCCGCCACTGGACGGCGGGCAGATGCACACTCAGCTCGCGTTGCAGGTCTTCGGCGAGGGTCGACGCGATCTCGGTAGCCGTACCCGGAGCCGAGACGAGCCCGATCACCACGTCGTCCGTGCTCATGGGAAAGTTGCCGGGCTGCGCCGATGATTCCGAGCTTCCTGCGTCATGGTGCGAGTGTCGGCTCGCCGCGCGTCGGGAAGCAATAGGGGGCGGTCCGCGAAGGAGTCACGGCTCCCGGCCTCGGGTGGTCAGGCCCGGCTCGCTCCGGTTGGTAGAGGGCGTGACACGTCAGCCGTGGTTCCTGACGAGCGGCTGCCGTTGGTCGCGGCGGCAGCCGCCCGAGCGCCGGTTATGGCAGGAACTGCAGGAGGATCTTGGTGAGCTCGGCGGGGTGCTCTTGGTAGAGCCAGTGTCCGGAGTTCGGGATGACCGTCCCGGTCACGTTGGTGGCGTACTCGCGGACCCAGGTGGTTTCACGGGTGCCCAGGTTGGCCGAGGCACCGATGGCAAGGACCGGCATCGTGAGCTTGGTTTTCTGGTAGATGGCGTTGTCCTTGACGTCTTGCGGCAGGGTGGCGAACCACTGGATGCTTGCCCGCAAGTGTCCTGGCTGCGCGAGGGCGTGGGCGTAGATGTCCATGTCGCATGCTGTGACGGCGCCCTTGACCACCTCGCTCGTCGGGATGAAGTCGGTCACCCACTGCTTCTCCCGGCCGGTCATCAAGTCCTCGGCCAGGCCGTTCTTCTCGGCGAACAGGCCGAACCACCACAGTCCGGGGCCGTTCGGAGTCAGCGAGGGGAAGGTGTAGATGACCGGGTTCGGGATCGGGGCCTCGCTGAGCACGAGTTTCACGACGTCGTCGCGATGGGCGGCGGCGTAGGGATAGGCGACCGTAGTGCCGATGTCGTGGGCGACGATCCTGAGGTTGCGGCTGAGGCCGAGCTTGACCATGAGCGCGTGGACGTCGTCGGCCATGGCCTTCTTCGTATAGGCGGCTGTGGACGCGGGGGCATCGCTCAGCCCGGCGCCGGGCAGGTCGGGCGCGACGACCGTGTAGTGCTTGGCGAGCGCGGGCAGGATGTGGTCCCACGTGTACCAGGTCTGCGGGTAGCCGTGCAGCAGGAGCAGGGTAGGCCCGTGGCCGCCCCGCACGTAGTTGATGCCGATGCCGTTGACCTTGACTTTGCGCTCGATGAAGCCGGCCGGGGGTGACGGGTCGAGTGAGCAGGTGGGCTGGGCCGTGGGGGCAGTGCCGCCCGGGGCGGATCGGGCCTGAGCGGATCCGGTGTGGGCGGACGCTCCCGGTCCGGCCGTGATGAGCAGCCCGGCGATGCCGGCGGCCGCCGCGATGACGATGACGAGTGCGCGCATGCTTGTCAGGTGCGCGGCGCGGATGAGTTTCATTGACATGCCTTTCCGTGTTGGTGCCAGGTCACAACTGTTCCGGCGCCGTCCTGGACATTTCCATGGCGCGGCTGCCGTTTCGTGCGGTCGCACTCTCCTTTCTTTCTCGCTCTCGTTTCTCTCTCGTTCTCGCCCATGCACCTCTCCTGGGCATTGGCGGCAAAAGGCAGGATTGCGAGCATTGCCGTAAATGATTCGGTGCTCAGCTTGTGGTGTTGCGTCCCAGCCGCGCCGTCGTTGCACAGACGATCGCGGCGATGACCAGCAGTACGCCGTTGACGATGAGCGCGGTGTGCAGGGCGGAGGACATGCTGGCGCCGCCCGCGATCCGGCTGGTGAGGATCACGCCGAGGACGGCGGGACCGAGGACGGCGCCGTACTGCCGCAGGGCGGTGTTGACGGCTGCCGCCATGCCGGCGAGGTGATGCGGGACGGCGTTGATCGCGGTGACCGCGACGGCGCTGAGCGTGAATGCGTTGGCGACGCCGAGGACGGCGAGCCTCCACGCGGCAGCCCCGATCGGGGTGTCGGCCTGCATCCCGGTCAGCAGGAACATCGCCACTGAGCCGAGCGCGAGCCCGACGGCGAGGAGCGCGATCGGTGGCCAGCGGGTCAGCAGCCGTCCGACCAGCGGGTTCGCCACGGCAGTGACGCCGTTGATGAACAGCAGCCGCACGCCGATCGCAAGCGGTGAGAGGTGTTGTCCGGCACCGAAGAACAGGCTGAGCAGGAAGATCGTTCCGACGAGTGCGAACAGTGCGATCAGCGCCGAGAAGCCGGCAGCGCTGAAGGCGGGCGACCGGAACAGGGACAGGCTCAGCAGCGGTGAGCTGGAGCGTGCCTCGACACGCAGGAACGCGGCGAACGCGACGGCGCCCGCGGCCAGTCCGATCACGGCCCGAGCCGAGCTCCAACCCGACTGGCCGCCCTCGATCACACCGAAGATGCTGGCGGCGATCGCGATGGTCGCGGTGATCTGGCCGGGCCAGTCCAGTCGGCGCCCGTGCGGCGCCTTTGATTCCGCTAGGCGCAGCGCGGCGAGGACAGCGGCGACGAGGGCGAGCCCCGCGGTGGGTACGAAGGCCCAGCCCCATCCGGCGTACCGGAGGATGGTCCCTGACATCAGCGGTCCGACGGCGATGCCGAGCACGAGTCCGGTCGCCCACAGCGCGACATAGCGCGCCCGGGCCCGCGGATCGGGTACCGCGTGGGCGATCAGCGCGAGCGTGGTCGGCAGCAGCAGACCGGCGCCGGCACCAGTGACGGCCTGACCGGTCCACAGCAGCTGAAGTGCGGACATGCCGCTCAGCGTGCCGGCGAGCGCGGCGATCACCGTGCCGAGCACGGTCAGCGCCATGCCGATGAGATAAACGCGGCGGCGGCCATGAAGATCCCCGAAGACACCAGCCGAGAGAATCATCGCTGCCATCGGAAGGATGTAGCTGTCACTGACCCACTGCAGGTCCGCCGTCGAGGCGCCGGTCGATGTGCCGATCGTGGTGAGCGAATCGCTGACCGACGTGATCGGCACATACGTCACGAACACCCCCAGAACGGCCAGCGTGATGGTCAACGCGACGGTCCGCGTGCTGGCGGCGCCAGCCTCTCCGCCTGGCCGCTGCGAGTGCGCGGGCGCGATTCGTCCCGCTCTACTTGCGTTCGTCGTCACAGTAGGTCCCTTCGCCTTCATTATCTGAACGTGAAGATAAATTTACCACGACGTTGAGATTCTTCAAGCTGCTATATTCGTGGCATGGCCACAGCAAGCGCTGGACGCGACCGGGTCGACTCGATGCTCGCGTTCCTCGCCACATTTGAGCCCGAGCGTGATGCCTCCGCGAAGGCGATCGCCTGGCGACTGCGGCGGGCCGCCCGCAAGTTGGACACCGAGGTACGCCGGCGGCTGGCCCCACTGGGCATGGAGCTATGGGAGCTGGAGATCCTCAGCGGACTGCGCCGCGCGGGCGGCACGCTGACCGTCGGCGAACTGCTGGACGTGGCCCAGCTCACGTCCGGCGCGATCACCAACCGCGTCGGACGCCTCGAGCGCAACGGCTACGTCCGGCGCGACATCGATCCCGCTGACCGCCGCCAGGTTCTCGTGACGCTCACCCCCAGTGGCCTCGAACGCCAGCAACAAGCGGTCGAGGCCAACGATGTCGCGGAACAGGAAGTCTTCGCCGCCATCGACCCCGCACTGCAGGAGCGGCTGTCCGGCGACCTGCGTGAACTGCTACTCGCCATCGAAGGACCAGACCCCAACGCCTGAGTTCGAGAACCCGTCAGGGTGCGTCCGGGATCGACTGCAGGGCTGTGGTGAGGACGGCGTCGAGTATGGCCTCGGCCTGGTCGCCTGAGGGGAGGGCTCTTGCGATCGTGACGGCTCCCACGATCGAGGCGACGAGGGTCCAGGCTGCCCGTGCCTGTTCGTCTTGGGTGCCGGGCATGGCGGGGGCCAGGGTGGCGATGACGTCGACCATCCGGCGGCGGTATGCCTCACGGACCGGGTCGCCCGCCCGTGCCACGTCCGCGCTCAGTGACGGCATCACGCAGCCGTGTCCGGGGTCCTCGCGGTGCAGGTCACTGAGGTAGAGGCGGAGTACCTCGCCGAGCAGGCGTCGTCGCTCGGCCGGCTCCTGACCGTCGAGGCCGGCGAACTCGACGCCCAGTTGGGTAGCCACGACCTCTTCGAGGACGGCTTCCTTGTTGGCGAAGTTGGAGTAGAGGGCCCCTGAGGTGACCTGGGCCGACGCGGCCAATCCGTCGACGCCGACGCCGTGGAAGCCGTTCTCCTTGAGCGTACGGCCCGCCTCCTGCACGATCGCGGCTTTGGCCTGCGCTCTGTGCTCCTTGGTGTACCTCATCCCGGCCTCCTTCACGTCTCCGGAATCATCGGCACCCTAAGCGTAGCGCTCGTTACATAACGAGCGCTACGCTACGCGTCGACCCCGGGCGTCCCCGAGCATGTGCTCGTCAATGGTGCTCAGTTGCGCAGGAATCCCAAGGTCTGCTGCACGAAAAGGGCGTGGTGCTGGAAGATGCCGCCGTGCCCGGAGTCGGGGTAGATGCTCAGCTGGGCGTTGGGGAGCAGATCTGCAAGTTCGAAGGAGTTGATCGTCGGCAGCATGATGTCCTCGTCGCCGTTCACGACCAGGGCGGGCTGCGTGACGGTCGCCAGGCCGGCGGGTGACGTGCCCTGCTCCCACTTGGCGAGCGCGGTGATCTGGGCGCCGATCGTCTCGTTCGTCACTGGCGTGTCCCGGTCCTGCGGGGTGCGCTCGTCGAGGCGGCCCAGGAAGGCGTCGGCGGCTGCCTGGCTGGTCGGCGTGGGCGAGAAGAACAGGCTGTGCTTGGGGTGCTTGCCCTGGGCCGAGGCCTGCTGAATGGCAGTCTGGAGGACGGCTCCGGCGTTCGCTCCGCCCTTGCCGCCGGCGGGGCCGGTGCCGGCCAGAATGAGGCGCCGGACGAGGTCCGGGCGCTGCTGGGCGACCACCTGGGCGACCATGCCACCCAGGGAGTAGCCCACCAGGTCGACCGTGCCGAGCCCGAGGGCCTCGAGGAACGCCACGGCGTCGTCGGCCATGGCCTCGACGTTGTCGGGGGTCGTACCTCCGGATCGGCCGACGCCGCGGTTGTCGAAGGCGATCACGTGCCGCTCGGAGGCGACGCCATCGATCACCGCGGGGTCCCAGTCGTCCAGTCCGGCCGTCAGGTGGTGCAGGAAGACGAGCGGGACGCCGCCGTCGGTGCCCACCTGCCGATAGGCGAAGGAGACTCCGTCGACATCTACCGTCCTGGTCGGCGTGTCCTTGTAGCTCACTGTCATTGCTCTTCACTCTCCGACTTGTGCCGCGTCGGGGCGGCATGCCCAGCGCCGTTGGATAACGATCGCTATATAACGAACGCTATCCTATGCGAGAGGCATACACCAACCAGACAGCGAAGGGTCACAGATGCGGTACACCGACGAGCGCGAAGCCGGAGCGGGTCCGAACACGACAGGTCCCACGAAGATCCAGGTACTGGTAGTGGGAGCCGGGCCCGTGGGGCTGGTCGCCGCCTGTGATCTGGCGCGCAGGGGGATCGCGGTGCGAGTCATCGACGCCGCCGATGGATCGTCGTCGGGTTCTCGCGCCAAGGGGCTACAGCCCCGCAGCCTTGAAGTGTTCGATGACCTCGGTGTGGTCGGACGGATCCTGGCGTCTGGACGCTCCCGGACACCGATACGCAAGTACAAGGGCACGACCGTCCTGGGAACGAGCGAGGTGAACCCTGATGCCCAGGAACCGAGCTCGGCCACCCCCTACAACCGCACCATGCTGATTCCGCAGTGGCGTGTGGAGGAGGTGCTGCGCGAGCGGCTCGGGGACTTGGGCGTGGCCGTGGAGTACGGGTCGCGGCTTGTGGGACTGGACCAGGACGGCGAGTTCGCCCATGTCACCATCCAGAGCACGCGCGGGCGTGAGAACCTGTCCGTTCCCTATGTTGTGGGCAGCGATGGGGCGTCCAGTGCGGTGCGAAGGCTCATCGGTGTCGGTTTTCTGGGGCAGACCGACGAGACGGTCAGGATGCTTACCGGCGATGTCGAACTGAGCGGCTTGGATCGCGACTTCTGGCACTGGTGGCCCAGTCCCGACGGGAAGCTGCTGGCGCTGTGCCCGCTGGCGTCGACGGACACTTTCCAGCTCCAGATCGGTGTGTCCGCCGATGCCGCGGAGGAGTTCTCTCGGGAGGAGATTCAGAACCTGATCGACCAGCGGAGCGGGCGAACCGATATCCGGGTCCGGCGCGTTGTGTCTCAGTCCGTCTGGCGTTTCAACGTACGGATGGTCGACCGGTACAGGGTCGGCCGGGTCTTCCTGGCCGGTGATTCGGCCCACGTCCACTCGCCGGCAGGAGGGCTGGGCATGAACACCGGTATCCAGGACGCATACAACCTCGGCTGGAAGATCGCTCACGTGCTGGGCGGAGCCCCTGAAGCACTCCTCGATACCTACGAGGAGGAAAGGCTCCCCATCGCCGCCGACATTCTGAGTCTCTCCTCGAAGCTCATCTCCGAACGCCTCAAAGGGGGCGTGCCGAGTGAGGGGCGAAGCACGGACACCCTGCAACTGAACCTGAACTACCCCGCCAGCGCACTCAACGACGGCACCGCGCGATCTGGTGCCGTCGTGAACCCGGGGGACCGCGCACCGGACTCGCTGGGCCAGGCGGCCGACGGCACCGCCGCCCGGTTCTTCGACCTCTTCCGCGGTCAGCACCTGACCGTGCTCGCCTTCGGGCCGTTGAGCCGCAGGACCGCCCAGGTTCTGGCCGAACGCTTTCCTCGGGAACTGCGGTCGTTCGCTGTCCTACCGCCCGATTCCCCCACCGCCGGCCTGGACTCGACTTCGGTGATCGATCACGAGGGCCACGCCCACCGCGATTACGGCATCGACGGCGACACTCTTCTGATCGTGCGGCCTGACGGTTACGTCGGCATGCGGGTCACCGACCCGGACCAAGTCCGCGCCTTGAACTACCTCGGGCGAGTGCTCCCTCCAGGAAGACCAGTCGGCGGCTGAAACCGCACTGATCTGGCGAGTTGGCCTCGGTTTCCCGGCAGATTCGGTGCACTCGGTGCGGCCGACAAGTCGCCGATGCCAGGCAACGATGCCGCCGGGAACGAATTAGGCGGTTGCGCCGCGCTGTGGGTTGGATCGCGCGCGGGGGGTGTCGTCAAAGTCCGCGCCGGCGGTGATGGTGCCGAGCAGGGCGACGGCTTGTGCGGATTCGGTGTCGGGCTCGGCGTGGAAGATGACCAGGAGTTGGCCGTCGGTGCCTGCGATGGCGAACTTCTCGTGGCACAGGTGCATGGGGCCGACCTCGGGGTGGTCGATCCAGGTGGAGCCACCGATCAGCTTGTGGACGTCGTGTCGGGCCCACAGTTGCCGGAATCGTTCGCTGCGCAGGGCCATGACCTGGGCGGCGCCACGCCGCGTCGAGGTCGCCCGGGCGTACGCCCACTCGGCTCGACACCTCGCGGCCATCGGCCAAGGCGACTTCGAGGAGGCACATCGTACAGATCTCCCAGATCGACGCCCTCGGCGCTCCGAGCCCGGGCGTTCCGGGGCGATGGGTGATCCTGGATCAGGTCGAAGCCGCGGTCCGCAGCGGCCGCACCGACGAGGCCCGCCGCCACGTCGCTGCCGCTCAACAGGCCGGCCTCGCCAGCATCGGCCCACGCATCGCGCTCATCGTCGCCGGCGCCGCGGCGATCGCCGCCGACGAGACCGAGGCCGGCCCCTGTTCGAAGCGGCCCTGGCTCTGCCCGAGGCCGACCGGTGGCCATGGGAACACGCACGGATCCACTTCGCCTACGGACGGTGGCTGCGCCGCACCCGCGACACCACCCGCGCCCGCCGGCACATCCGAGCCGCCCTCGAGACCTTCGAACGGATCGGCGCCGCCGCGATGGCACAGCGGGCGCGCAGCGAGCTGCGCGCCACGGGCGTCGCCACGACCAGCAGGCCCGATGCCCCGGCGATCCCCCTGACTGCGCAGGAACGCCAGATCGCCGAACTGGCTGCCACCGGCCTGACCAACAAGCAGATCGGCGAACGGTTGTTCCTGTCGCACCGCACGGTCGGCTCCCACCTACACCGGCTGTACCCCAAGCTCGGTATCGCGTCACGCGCCGCCCTCCACTCGGCCCTGGAAACGATCACACCCGACGAGCACCGTCATCCTGCGTGGCCGGCGTCGCCAACCGAAGATCCACACGACCCACAAGCTGCTTCGCAAAGGCCGGTTTGAGCCTCCTTGAATCGGTGGCCCTTCGCTCAAGCGTGCTGTGGTCAAGGATGGACGCCTCGAGCCGACTACGGATCAGAAGGCAGGCGCTGTGTGCGCGCGGAAGCTCTACGAGGCGGCCGGTTTCGTCGAGGTCGACGCGTTCGACGAAGAGCCGTACGCGCACCACTGGTTCCCGCGAGAGCTGCTGTAACCACAGCGCCTATTGATTGGTTGGCGGTGCGTAACCACGGATGTCACCGCGCTGATCATTCGAGTGAGGAACAGTCATGTCAACCAGGATCACTGAGCTGCTGGGCGTCGAGTATCCGATCATCTCGGCTCCGATGGGCCCTGACCTCAGCGGCCACGCGTTGGTGGGTGCGGTGTCTGAGGCTGGTGGGTTCGGCCTCCTGCAGGCGCAGTTCGCGTCGCCCGCGGTCTTCCGGGACGAGATCCGGAAGACTCGTGCGGTCACCTCGAAGCCGTTCGGGATGAACCTCCTGCTGCACTTCCCGATCGAGGAACAGTTCGCGATCTGCCTCGAGGAGTCGGTCGCCGCGGTCTCGTTCTTCTGGGGCGATCCCTCACCGTACGTCGAACGGGCGCACGATGCCGGCGTGCTCGTCATCCATCAGGTCGGATCCGTGGAAGCCGCACTGCGAGCCGCTGACGCCGGCGTCGATGTGATCATCGCGCAGGGCGTCGAGGCCGGTGGGCACGTGGAGGGCGAGCAGTCGACGCTCACGCTCGTACCTCGGGTCGTCGACGCGGTGCGCCCTGTCCCGGTGGCCGCGGCCGGTGGAATCGCCGACGCACGCGGGGTAGCTGCGGTGCTGGCGCTCGGCGCTGAGGCAGCCGTTCTCGGGACGCGGTTCCTCGCCGCCCGGGAGTCCCTCGCACACCCCGAGTACAAGCGCCGGCTGGTTGGTGCATCTGGTGTCGACGCTGTCCGCACGACCCTGTTCGGGCACGGGTGGCCGAACGCACCGCACCGCACCTTGCGTACGGCGTTTGTGGACCACTGGCTGGACGCGACCGACCGTGGCCAGGAGTCGCGCCGCGACGAACCAATCATCGGGCACACCACGATCTCCGGCCGGGATCTCCCGGTCCTGCAGTTCATGGGGATGCCGCCGAACGCCGACTCGACCGGAGACATCGGCCTACGCAACCTGCTCGCGGGCCAGGGCGTTGGCCTCATCGACGCGGTCCCATCCGCCAAGGAAGTGGTCAACGACTTGGTGGCGGAAGCGTCATATCCGCGCTGAAACCCAGCAAGGGGGAGAAGTGCTCGAGCAGAACGACGTACCGGACCCCGCGACTCGTCCTCAGTTGGCTGAGTGTGTACGGCACGGACGCGGCTGGAAAGTCACGTACGCGGGGGAGTCGGTGGTGGTCGGTCACCTTGTCGGCATGCTGCATATCGCGGTGTTGCTCGCGAATCCGCTGCGGGAGATCCCGTCCATCGAGCTCGCCGGTGGCGTCAACGCGCTCGGGATGTCTGCCCGCCGGCACACCGAGTCGGTTCAGGTTCTCCTGGATCATGAGGCCGTCGGGAGCTACCGGCGCAACCTCGACGAACTACGCGCCGAGGCCGGGCGGCTCGACGCGCTGGGGGACCAGGGCAAGGCCGCTGCGCTCCAGGTCGAGATCGACTGGCTGCTGCGTGAGCTGGCGACCGCATCGGGCCTGAGTGGACGGGCGCGGACATTCACCGACAATCAGGAACGGGCCCGCATCTCGGTCGGCAAGGCCATCCGCCGAGCGATCATGCGGATCGAACACCTGGCCCCGGCAGTGGGCGCCCATCTGGCCGAGAGCATCTACACCGGCGTCCGCTGCGTGTACCAGCCCGCCTGACCTACGCCGGGAAACACACGCAAGTACGACCTCCCGCGCCGAGGCGCGGGAGGTCGTCGGCATTCGTGCAACTTGTCGGGCCGAGCCCCTCCTGTCCGATGGGTGGACGTCTCGAAAGTTCAAATATGCTGTACCCATCGTTCCTCTCCGGACTTCAGGCCGAGACCGGAAAGGAGTTCAGCTCAGCTGAACACCGTGCGGGCCACCTCGTGTCCGAGGGTCTGGCCGGCGTAGTGGTCGAGCCTGCTGTGGATACCGGCGTAGATGCGGCTGAGTCCGGCCTCGTCCGCGATCGCCTGCAGCGACCGGAATGTCCGTGTGACACCTGGAAGCACCTCGGAGGTGACGGTGAGCCGCAGCCGCGGATCGAACTCCCGACTCAGCAGGGTCGCGGCTGCCTGCGAGATCACGCTGTGCGCACCCGGGTAGGACGGATCCGCCGGCGTGTTGGCCAGTGGCGTCCATGCGGCATCTGCCGTGGTGGAATGGTTGCCGTCGGCATCTGCGAGCCGGATCGCGGTGATCGGCCGCCAGACCCGGAAGTGGTACTTGGCGTCGTAGAACGCAATCACTGCGTCGGCCAGCGCCAGGTTGAGGTGCGCGAAGATCCGGGCGGCGCCGACGAGGTCGTAGCGTTCGGTACGCAGAGCGGTCTGGGTGATCTCGTTCCAGTAGTTCCAGATCGGTGCCGCCCAGAAGTTCGCCTGCTCGGTCTGGTCGCCGTTGCGGCTGGTGCTGCTGTTCTGGCCCAGTCGTTTGACCTCATTGATCGCCGCGGCGTACCGGCGACTGCCGAGGTCCGGGTACGCCTCGGGCCGGAAGCGGTTGGCGCGCTTGATCAGGAACGGCGTCACGCCCGACCAGTGCGTGAACACGGCGGGAGCGTTCGCTGGTGGCGCCGGCCGGTACTGCCCGGGTTTGGTGCCAGGGGCCAGTGGCGGCGGAACGGCCGACGACCCGTCGTGGCTGCGCAGTTCGAGCAGCAGTCGAGCGGTCAGCCGGCCCGCGGCTGTGCCCGCTTCCCGAGCGTGTGCCGGGCCGACGTTGGTCAGTTCGGCCTCGAGCTGCTGGTCCAGATTTGCGGACTGAGCCGGATACAACGCAACGAGAATGTCGTGCCCTGCTTGGGCTGCTGCCGCGATCGGCGATGCCCCCGAAGCCGCATGCACGGCGAAGAGGTAGGGCGTACCCTTCCCGGTGGTGGCGACCACGGCGTTGTGGATCGCGGCATGCAGAAGCGCGAAGCTCCGGGTCGGGTGGACCGTGGGCGGCTGCAAGCCTGCCGTGCGGACGATCCTGAGCAGGGTCTGGTTCCACGCGATCACAACGTCAGCACCCGCCCGGACCTGTCTGGTCAGTTCGAGGGACGGGACGCGGGCAGCCGTCTGAGCGGTAGCGAAGCTGGTGTTCGTCGCTGCGACGGCTACGGCCGCAGCGGCCGTGCCACCGGCGATCAGCAGGCCGCGACGTGAGACTGGAGATGTCACGATGACTCCACAGAGAAGATTCGATGGTCACCAAGGGGATAGTCAGGCGGGTTACAGGCGGGACTCGTGTAACCCCGGCACCTATTACGGGTGTGGTTCTGTGTCGGTCCTGACTTGTGAAGGTGACGGTGGCGGGTGGCGGGACAAAGATCGTGGGGGCGGCGGAAACCTGACGGCGAACGGAACTCGGACGCGGCTGCGACCGCGCCGGTTCGTCTGCACGTGGTGACCGACGACAGCTACCCCGACTGGGAGGCTGTCTACAACGAGAACGTGAACCGGGTCTACCGGCTGATGTTCACCAAGGTCGGCAACCGGCCGGACGCCGAGGACCTCACCGCCGAGGTGTTCGTGACGGCACTGAAGCCGTTGCAGCTGACGGCGAGCATCGGTGAGGTCCGGGCCTACCTGCTAGCGACCGCGCGGACGGTGCTCGCGGGGTACTGGCGGCGCACGTTGAGCCGCCAGATCACCCGGCTCGAGGAGGACTGGGCACTGACCGAGCCGGCCAACGACGCCGAGGACAGCGGCACGGTCGCCCGGGCGGAGGCGATCCTGGCGGAGCTGCCGGACCGGTACCGGCGCATCCTGCAGTTGCGGTTCATCGGGGCCTGCTCGTTGAAGGAGGCCGCGATCGAACTGGGAGTGACCGTGGGCAACGCGAAGGTGCTGCAGCACCGGGCGCTTCGCCAGGCCGCGGCGGTGGCAGACAGAATGGAGGGGTGACGATGCGCGGAGTACGCCGATTCGTCGACGACCTGCTGAGCCGGCGTCGGACGAAACCCTTTGCTGCCGACGAAGCGGACGAGTCACAGATCCGGACCGCCATCACCCTGCGCGCCGCCGGGCCGGACGACGGGCCGAGCGACGAGTTCGTCAACTCCCTGCGCGAGCGCCTGCGGACCGAGCTGGACGACGACACGCCACCGGTGCCGGAGCTGCACGGCAGCAGCCGTCGCCGGTTCGTCGTGTCGATCGCGGCGGCGTCCGCGGCGTCCGTTGCGGTCGGTGTCGCTGCCGAGAAGGCGCTGGGCGGTTCCGGGGAGGCGGTGACGGCGGATCCCCCTGAGCAGACCATCACGCCGGACAACGGCGAATGGCGGGGGATCGTCGCGGTCAAGGATCTGCCGGACGGCGCCGTACGGCCGTTCGACGTCGGGAGCATCGTCGGATTCGTGCATCGCTCCGGAGACCAGCTGAACGCCGTGTCCGGCGTTTGTACCCACCTGGGCTGCAAACTCGCTTTGGACGGGCCGACGCGACAGCTGAATTGCCCTTGTCACAATGCCGCGTTCGGCGTCGATGGTGCGGTTCTGCATCACCGGCTGCCGGTCGCCCTGCCGCCCTTGCCGAGGCTGAATGTGCGCGAGTCCGACGGAGTCGTGCAGGTTTTCGTACCGCCACGCCAGGCGTGATCGGCGGCGTAACCCGGCCGCCTATCAATGGGCATGAGAAATCTGCGTGGAATACGACGTCTCGTCACCGCGCTCGCGGCGGTCGGTTGCCTTACGGCCGTCGCCGCGTGCGGCGGCGGTACGAATAACCAGAGCCAGGCTCAGTCGGCCGGCAGCCCCGCGGCCACGGCTTCGTCCCAGCCCTCTCCCGCCGAGTCGGAGATGCCTGGTATGTCGATGTCGCCGGCGGCCCCCGCCGGTCCTGCGGTCGCGGCCAACGCCGTGGACATCAAGGAGTTCGCGTTCGGGCCGCAGAGTGTCACCGTCAAGGTCGGCACCACGGTGACCTGGACCAACGACGACCAGGACCCGCACACGGTGACCAGCCAGAACGGCAACGGCCCGTTGAAGTCGAGCACCCTGCAGAAGGGTGACAAGTTCCAGTACACGTTCACGAAGGCCGGCACGTTCGACTACCTGTGCACGATCCACCCGTTCATGACCGGCACGGTGGTGGTCACGGCATGAGCCTCGAGGACGATCACAGCCCGGAAGGCATGACGCGTCGTCAGTTGATGCGGCACACCGCCTGGTTCGGCGCGGCCGTGGTGCTGACGGTGACCGGAGGCGAGGTGATCAGCCAGATCGCGCGCCCGGACGAGCAGCCGGCGGCCCTCCAGGAGGATCCGAACGCGTTGCGATTCCTTCAGATCAGCGACAGCCATCTCGGATTCAAAGGAACGGCGAACACCGCCGTCGAGCAGTCCTTCGCGGATGCGATCCAGCAGATCAACGCGCTGCCGTACCGGTCGGATTTCGTCATGCACACCGGTGATCTGACGCATTTGTCGACGCCTGCGCAGTTCGACCAGGTCAAGCAAATGATGGGTGGTTTGAACACCGGGCACGTGTTCACCGTGCCGGGCGAGCACGACTCGGTCGACGACCACGGTCAGAAGTATCGCAAGGTGTTCGGCAAGGGGACCGTCGGGGACGGGTGGTACAGCTTCGACATGGGCGGTGTGCACTTCATCTCGTTGGTGAACACTCTGAGCCTGGAGAGCCTCGGACATCTCGGGAAGGACCAGGTCGAGTTCGTTCGGCAGGATGTCGCGAAGTTGTCCGCCGACACGCCCATTGTCGTGTTCAGCCACATTCCGCTGTTCGCGCTGTACCCCAAGTGGGGTTGGGGAACCGATGACGCCACCCAGGCACTCAGCTACCTGAAGCGGTTCTCGTCGGTGACGTGCCTGAACGGCCACATCCACCAGCTGTTCACCAAGACCGAAGGCAACATCACCTTCCACAGTGCGACCACCACGGCGTACCCGTTGCCGCGGCCCGGTGAACGGCCGGCGCCGACGCCGGTCACCCTGCCGGCCGGGAAGCTCAAGGATGCGCTCGGGATCCGCGAGGTTCAGTACGTCGAAGGCAACGACCGCCTCGCGATCAAGGACGTGAAACTCGCATGAGAACCCTTCGCCCCACTCTGGCCGCCCTACCGGTGGCCATCTGCCTCGCGGTCGTCGGCTACATCCACGCGCAGCTGTACGTCCGCAGCTACCACGCCATCCCGTACATCGGGACGTCTTTCCAGTGGGACGCTGCCGCATCGTTCGCGGTAGCGGTGCTCCTGCTCGTCCGGAACGCGACTGTCCTCCGGATCGTCGCGATCGGCCTTTGTTTCAGCGGGCTCGGCGGTTTCCTCGGATCCCGGACGGTGGGACTGTTCGGGTTCACCGAGCGGGGTTGGCAGCCTGCCCCACAGGCGCTGCTCAGCGTGCTGGCCTGGGTCGTCGCGCTGGTCCTGCTCCTGGTTCCGTTCGGAAAGCAGCTGGCGGAGCGTCAGCTACTGAGGCCGCTCGTTGCTGAAGGCAACAAGTAGTCGAACGACACTGTCGGGGGCCGGACGATGAATTTCTGCGGGGAAGGCCGTCCGGCCCTCGGCGCGTACGCCTTCGGTCTGCTGTCGGCGGCTGACGAACGCATCGTCGAACGCCACGTGGCCGGCTGTGAGAAGTGTTTCAAGGAGCTGGCCGGGTTCTTCAGGCTGCGTAACGCCATCCGGGACCTCCCACCGGAGGCATTCCTCGAAGGCTCGTCGGACGACGAGTAGCCCGGCCACGGATCAGCGCAGGAGGACCAGGTCGTAGCCGTACTCGGCCGCGATGGCTGGACCCGGTACGGCGCGGGCGACGGGGAGTTCGTCCGGCTGAACTTCGGCACGTCACGGGAGATCCTGGACGAGATCCTCCGCGGTCTCGTAGTGAGGCTCAGCTAGCCGGACCTCGATGGAACGATCTGGAACGCCTTCGGCGTATGAAGAAGTCGCAAGCAGTGGTTCTCGGGGGCAGCATGGCCGGGTTGCTGACGGCGCGGGTGCTCAGCGAGCACTTCGAGCACGTCATCATCGTGGAGCGCGACGAGCTGAGCGGGGAGTGGTTCGGCGATCCGCTGGTTGATCCGCGAGCGCGAGAGGTCCGGCGCGGGGTACCGCAGGGCCGGCACGCCCACGGGTTGCTTGCGGCTGGTCTCAATGTTGTCGAGCAGTTGTTCCCGGGGGCGACCGAGGAGTTGGTCGCGGCTGGGGTGCCGAGTGGCGACGTACTGGGTAACGTGCGCTTCTGTACGAACGGGTACCGGCTGCGGCAGGTGCCGATCGGGATGACCGCGTTGTCGTTCAGTCGCCCGTATCTCGAGAACTACCTGCGCGCCAAGGTGTTCGCGTTACCGGGGGTCGAGGCGCGGTGCGGCACGGACATCGCCGGTATCGACGCCGATGCCGCCGCAGCGCGGGTGACCGGAACGTTCGTGCAGAGTCGCGATGCGGAGGGCCTGGAATCCATTCCTGCCGACCTCGTCGTCGATGCCACCGGGCGTGGATCGCGGGCCCCGCGGTGGCTGGCTGAGCTCGACTACGAGCGTCCCCGGGAGGAGCAGTTGCAGGTCGATCTCGCGTACGTGTCGCGGCACTACGAGGTCGACCCGGCCTTGCTCGACGGCGATATCGCGATCATCATCGGGCCGTCCGCGGCGGCACCTCGCGGTGGGGCGGTGATGTTGCAGGAGGCCGGCCGGGCGGTCGTCACGCTGTACGGAATTCTTGGTGACCATGCGCCGCTCGACGATGCCGGGTACCGGGCGTATGCGCGTCGGCTGCCGTTGCCTTACGTGACTGACATCATCGAGGCGTCTGTCCCGCTCGACGACCCGGTGAAGTTTCGCTTCCCGGGCAGTGTGCGGCACCGGTACGACGAGTTGCGGCGGTTCCCGAAGGGCTTCGTGGTGGTCGGTGACGCGATGTGCTCGTTCAACCCGATGTACGGGCAAGGCATGTCGGTCGCGGGGGTGCAGGCGCTGCGTCTTGGTGACGCTCTTCGCCGCGATGGTGCCGAAGGTTTCGATGCGCTGCGGTTCTTCCGTGACGTCCGCCCGGTGATCGATATTCCGTGGCAGATCGCGACCGGTGGCGATGGTGCGCTGCCCGGAGTCGAGGGACCGCGGGATGCGCGGTCACGGATGGTGAACCGCTACCTCGATCGGCTCTATGCCACCGCGGCACACGACGAGGTGGTATCGCTGGCGTTCAGCCGGGTGACGAACCTGCTCGACCCACCGGCGGCTTTGCTGCGGCCGGCGATCGCCGCTCGAGTGCTGGGCCGACGACGTTCTGCGGCAGCCTGAGTCGGCGGTCGCTCCCGGTTCAACAGTCGAGCGCGCCGTCTCTTCGGCGCTCTGCGATCGTCGAACTCCGGTCTGGCGCGCCGCTGATTCCTTGATGGCGACTTGACGAACAGCGGCCACCACCACCATTCGGACGGCAGAGCCCAGTAATAGTTGCGGTTTCCGGTCCGGCCGTACATGCCGTTGTCGGTGACATTGTGCGCGAGATCCGTACGGCGACGGCCCCGGCGTACGGATCTGGTGCACAAAGTCGTCGTCGCTGTACGTGCTGGCACGTCCGGAGCAGCGGGAGCGCGTTGACCTCGCCGCCGAGGCGTTGCACTGCACCCGACGATGCCCGGCTCGTGTGCTCGAGGGAAATCGTAGCGAGCAGTCCGGTGCCTGCTTCCGCGATCTACTGCAGTCCCAGGGTCGGGTCTATCGCAGCATGGCGGTACTTCGACTCGACGTCGTCGTTCGCCTCGGCGTCGTACCGCTGGAAGCCCTCGCCGACCGCTTGGCCAGCGAGGGTGTGCGCTGTCAGCGACTGATGGTGGGGGTGTAGAAGTCCCAGACCGACGTCGTGGCTGGGACGTACAGGCGGTACCGACGCGTTCGGCCGGGGTAGTAGGTGTAGCTCGCCTGCCCGCTGGCGTTCGTGGTGATGTAGGCCAGGCCCTTCCACGTCGAGGTGCCGATCTCTTGGTACTGCAAAAGGACCTTGCGGCTGGCCCAGCGGAGGTAGGTGTTGGTCTTCGGGCTGAACCACCAAACCGTTGTGATGAACGCCGTCCGGGTCCCCTTGCGCCCGGCGTTAACACTCGCCGACGACGCGAAGCGGACCGCGGAGTAGGCCGGGAGCAGGGTCGCGACCCGATTGCCGCTCGCGTCCTGGGCTCCGTAAGGGTCCGGACGGAACGTCACTGCCTGGGCGGGAGTGGTGCGAGTGTTCAGTGCGACCCGGCACGGTTGGCCGTCCCAGCAATCGACGTCTTGCTGGATCCCGTTCGACCAGTCGATGTACCAGCGAGCATGTTGGACGTTGGCGGGACAGTCGCCGGCGAGCGGGACGTTGACGACGGATTGCGCCGCGGCCAGCGACATCCGGGCCGGCGGCTTCATCGAACAGGTTGCCGTTGTCCGGTCCGCTGCCGTCGGTGCGGCGTGGGCGATCTGACCGGTAGCGACAAGGCTCGACGCGACAAGGACGGACGCCGCCGCGAGCGTTTTGAAACGCATGTATTCCTCCCCAAATGACCGCGCGTTCACGCGGGGACCGCATCAGGTCCGGCCGGAGCATACCGCCACGGCCCACGGCGGGCCGACGCCCGCTAGATGGTCTCCGGTGCCAGTCGCCACCGCGCTGCTGCCGTCCCTGTGCAAGAGCGGAGCGCGCACCATGACGGGCGATCACCACGTCAGCTCCGCCCAGCGCGCTGTTCGAGCGGCTAGGGTCCGGGGCATGGGGATTGTGGTGGTGGATGGGCGGGATTCCGAGGTTTTCGGGCGGTTCTTCGGGGTGCGGGATCGGGTCCGGCGGGAGTGGGAGTTTCCGGCTGGGTTGGGGGTCGAGGAGGCTCTGGTGTTGTTCGCCGGGGAGCACGCGGACATGCGGGCCGACGGGCTTGGCGTGGTGGACGGGGAGGAGTGGCTTGGGATCGTTTGGCTGGACTGGTCGTTGCTGGAGAACACCGACACCGTCGATGTCGAGCTGGCGGTCGAGTCGCGGTACCGGCGGCGTGGGATCGGGTCGCGGTTGCTGGACGAGGTGATCGAGCGGGCGCGGAGTGACGGGCGGACGCGGTTGTCGGCGAGCGTGATCGCGGATGCGGTGACAGGTGAAAGTGCGGGTACGGCGTTTGCCGGGGCGCGTGGGTTCGTCCGGAAGCACTCCGAGTTGCACCAGGTGCTGGAGTTGCCGCTCAGCGCCGGGCAGATCGACGGACTCGATCGGCCTGTTGCGGGGTACGAGATCGTGCAGTGGCGGGAGCACGCGCCCGACGAGTGGGTTGAGCAGTTCGCGGACGCGCTGCGCGCGATGAGCGAGGACGTGCCGCAGGGGGAAGCGGGCTGGAGGCGACGCGTTGGACGCCTGAGCGGATCCGGCAGGCGGAGGCCCGACGGCTCGCGCAGGGGCGGTTCTGTCATACGACCGCGGCGGTCGACGGGGTCGGCCGGCTCGCGGCGTACACGCAGATGGGTGGAGCGAACGGTGCGACCGATCTCTACCAGTTGGATACGTTCGTCCGCCCGGAATACCGCGGCAAGCGTCTCGGGATGGCGGTGAAGGTCCCCAACCTGCGGTCCCTTCAGGCCGGCCTCGACCACCGGGCCGTGCTGCACACCTGGAACGCTCCCGAGAACGCCCCGATGATCGCGGTCAACAACCGCCTGGGCTTCCGCACCGTCGACCAGTACATCACCTTCCAGCGCACGCTTTAGTCGAGTTCGGGAGTGGACTCCGGTTCAGTCGCCATCGGGCGCTGTTCGGGCCCAGTTCTACGCCCCGGACCTCCGGGCGCCGCGGCCTGTGCGCTGGCCACACCGGCCAAACCCAGTCACTCGACCCCGGCCAACGCCTGTTCACCTTCTTCAGCGGTGCGTGATCCCCACTTGGTCACGGTGCCACTGCGACAGCGCAGTAGTCAGGCGAGCGTGGTCAGGGTGGTCGTGGGCCCAAGCGACGTACGCGTCCGGACGGATCAAGAGCGTAGGCGTCGTGGCGTCGGCCGGTGCGACGACCTCGATCAGATCGGCCCAGGGCGCGGCGGCTCGGGCAGTTTCGGGTGAGGCAACGAGGACGAACTTGCCGGACCGTAAGGCTTCGTAGAGCCGCGCGGGATCACCTGCCAGCGCGAGGTCGGGCGCGCGTCGCCCGGTGAGCTTGTGGTCGCCGTGCTGCGACGGATAGGCGATGCCGATCCCGGAGATCGTGCCCGTCGCCTTGCGGGCGGCTGGACCGAGCTTGAGCAGCGACCCGGCGATGAGGTTACGGGCGGCTCGCCCTACCCGGCCTTTGACCATCGCCATCCGGATGATCGCACCGCTGCTGCGAAGCACCAGGTGGCCGACCGGATGACGCTCCGCCTGGTAGGTGTCGAGCAGCCCGGACGGCGCCGTACCGTCGATTGCGGCGGCGAGCTTCCAGCCGAGGTTGGCGGCGTCCTGGATGCCGGTGTTCATGCCCTGACCGCCGGCCGGTGAGTGCACGTGCGCGGCGTCCCCGGCGAGGAACACCCGACCGACCCGGTACTGCGGCACCTGGCGTTCGTCACTGTGGAACCGCGACATCCATCGCGGGTCGTGCATGCCGAAGTCGGTGCCCAGGGCACGTTTCGTCACGGCCCGAACCTCGTCGAACGTCAGCGGCGCGTCCTCGGGCTGCTGGTTCAGCCGGTCCCACGCGAAGATCCGGAACCATCCGTCGCCGAAGGGAGCGACGAACGCGAAGCAGTCGCCGACCGCGTTGACGGCAAGCACTTCCTCAGGCGCATCGGTCAGCCGTACGTCGGCCAGCATGATCGACTTGATCACCGAAACCCCCGGGAAGGGCTGACCGATCGCCGTCCGGACGATGCTGTGCACCCCGTCCGCGCCGACGACGTACGACGCTTCGAGCCGGCTCCCGTCCGCCATCAGCACGGCAGCGGATTCACCGTCCTGCTGTACATCGACAACCTCGGCGCCGGTCCGGAACACCGCGCCAGCCTGTACTGCGCGATCCCGCAGCACCCGCTCGACGTTGTGCTGCGGTGTGATGAGCAGATACGGAAAGCGGCTCGGCAGTTGGCCGAGATCGAGATTCACCCGGTCGAAGAGCGCGAGCCGGCGGACCGGTGCTCCGGTGACGACCAGCTCGTCGGCGAGGCCGCGGGCGTCGAGTAGCTCGAGCGTGCGGGCATGGACGCCGAAGGCGCGGGTGAGGTTGGATCCTTCGGCCCGGCGTTCGAGGATTGTCGTACGGACGCCGACCCCGGCGAGCTCACCGGCCAGCATCAGTCCGGTCGGGCCGGCTCCCACGATGGCTACATCTGTTGACGACATCACAAACTCCTTCTCAGGGTTGGTCGTACGGCGATCAGGGCCAGCAGCGGGACGGTCACGCTGATGGCCGACAGGGTGAGGGAGAAGGTCAGCGTTGCCGCGGTGGGGACGTTGACCAGCTTGAAGGTGTCGATGGCAGTGTGGACGATCGCGGGCGCCCAGATGGTGTGCCGTCCGGCCTCGTACAGAGCCGCGAGGGGGAGTGAGGTGACCGCGGCGACCCGAGGGCTCGCACCGCTCCGGTGACGCCGAGAGAGCGCTCTACGAGGATCCCTGTCAGCAGAACGGCGGCCAGGATCGCGAGCCCGTAGCGCCCGGTGGCGTCGAACTCGGCCAGCACGGCGAGTACGCCGTACAGGAGGACGAAGCCGAGCAGGAACGGGAGGATCCGAACTCGCGTGGGCCTCTCGGTGGTGGTGGAGGTCATGATCGGGGCTCCTGGACTCGGGCGAGGGCGACTGCCTGGACCGCGAGCAGCACTGGGACGATTGCTGTCCACGCGACTGCCGCAAACGGGATGGTGCCGAGGGCAACGAATATCCAGCGGTGGGGACCTCGCAGGCACGCGGCTGCCAGAAGGGAGATCCCACCGACGGCTCCGAGGGCCATCGGTAGCGGTGCGGCGCTTGCAGCCATCAGCAACTCGCAGATGCCGAGCGCGCCGAGCAGAACGCGCGACCAGTGAGTTGTGATGGTGGCGGTTGTCTGCCGCCAACTGTCGATGGTCAGCACGCCCGCGATGCACAGGAAGACGGCTGGTAGGTACCAGCTGCGACCGACCGTTGTCAGGCACAACAGTCCGGGACCGATCAACGCGATCGCACAGAGAGCGCGTCGTCCGGCGGACAGGTCGGATCGCGACGGCCAGTAGGCGGCGGCACCGGCGAGGAGGGCGAGCGCGATCGTGAGGAGCCCGAGCGCTACAGGTGCTTGTTTCGCTCCCGTCCACGCCGGAATCCGAGTGCCGAAGAACACCTGGACCAACCCGGCGACCACGCCGGTCACGCTGCCAACCAAGCCGAGCCGCCACGCCAGGCGATGCCGGCCGCTCGTTCCACGACCGCGGCGGTCCGTCCCACGACCTGGGCCGTTCATCGGGTGACCTCGGTGGGGGAGCGGCGCGGGCTGGGGGTCGCTGCCCGGACGGGGTAGCCGACCCGGAAGGTGAGGAGTGGGTGAGCGGCCGGCGGGAGTAGGGCGGCGTAGCGTGGGGCGAAGGTCGCCTTGGCTCCGGTGGCGCGTTCGCGGTCGATCCGTTCGGTGATCTGGTTCAGGTGGTGCAGGGCGATGCCTTGGCTGGTCGCGCCGAGGTGAATCCGCTGCAACAGGCGGCCGGCGTTGAGTTGGGTCGAGCGGTCCTCGGGCGTCGAGGTGGTGATGACGCCGTACGCCGCGGCAGTCGCCGTGTGCACCTTCGCCGTCTGCTCGAGCCAGAACTGATCGCCCTTGGCTCGCGACGAGGACGGCAGCAGCTTGGCGATCGCGAGCATCAGCGCACCGAACCCCTGACCACCCAGGGTCAGACCGTCACGGTGACGCTGGATCTCGTCGTTCGTTCCGCGGAACCAGACGAAGTTGTCCTGGGACTGTTGATCGTCCGCGACCAACGCCGCCGCGGCATCGACCAGCAGTCGGCCGAGCTCCGCGCGCGGCTCCGAAGCGCTGACCCAATGCACAGCGAGGCCAGGAAGATCACCGAGCTCGCTGAGTCCGGCCAAGGTCGACGCCGCCACCGGCCGGGTCTGGTACGGCCCGCGATTGGTGTGCCGCTCGCCGATCGCGTCGTACAGCGGGCTGATGGCCGCCTCGCCGGAGCTGACGGTGACCTCGGCCATCCGCGGACCGGCCGGTCCGTCCGGCAGCAACGTCACGGCGGGCCGCAGTCCGCGGGCCTCGCTGGCCAGTACGAGGTTCTCCAGCGCGCAGCCGATGCCCATGTGCTGCTCGCGGCTGAACGGATCCACCGTTCCGGTCCCGCGCGTACGGTCGAGGCTCACGTCGACGGCGTTGGTTCGGATCCCGAAGATCCAGGGCTGGGTGTTGTGCGGACTCGCCGCGAGCACCGCCGCCGCGACCGCGCCGAGCAGTCCAGGCGTGCTGCGCCACTGCTGCCACGGCTCGTACGCCCGACCTCTGCCAGGACCGAGGGCCGCGGTGTCGTAGACCCGGTAGCTCAGCGCGCCGGTGCCGGCCACGACCAGGGAGGCGCCGCCGATCCCGGCGGCACGAAGGACGTCGCGGCGACTCCAGTTGCGTTCCGGCTCGACCGGAGCGGACCCGGTATCGGCGCCGGCGTCGATCGGGGTGGTGATCATCACGGATCTCCGTTCAGGGGAATCTCGGGTACTGCGGCCAGCGTCGGAGCGACCCGGGTGCCCCCGCATCACCCGTTGGCCGAATACACCCCGGGTGCCAGACTGAGCCGAAGCGCTGTGGGGAGGGGACCGTGGACGGACCGCTGCTGAGCGCGAAGCAGGTGATCCCACCGGTGCGCGCAGGAGTCGTCCCCCGGCGCCGTCTGGAGGATCTGCTCGCGTCCTCGACGACGAAGCTCACCGCCGTGGTCGCGCCGGCCGGGTGGGGGAAGACCAGCCTGCTGAGTAGGTGGGCCTCCGCGGCAGCCACGGACACTGCGATCGCCTGGGTATCGCTCGACGAGGCTGACGACGAGCCGATCCGGTTCTGGAGCTACGTGCTGACGTCGTTGCGCCGGGTGAGTGACCAGCTCAGCCAGGCGGCGGCCGAGGCGTTGCGGGCGTCGAGCGGCGGTCCGACGTCGCAGGCGCTGCCGATCCTGCTGAACGAGCTGACCGAGTCGAAGCTCGGTCATGTCCTGGTGCTCGACGACTACCACCTCATCGCCGACCCCGCCGTCCACGAAAGTCTGGAGTTCCTGCTCGCGTACCTGCCGCCGACGTTGCGGATCGTGATCGCCAGTCGGTGGGATCCGCCGTTGCCGTTGGCTCGGATGCGGGTCAGAGGTGAGCTGACCGAGCTGCGCGCCGACGATCTCCGGTTCTCCCCGGACGAGTCGCTGGCTCTCGTGTCCGCGGTGTCTGAAACCGAGCTGGACGCCGCCGCCGTCACCAACGTCTGGGAGCGGACCGAGGGGTGGGCGGCCGGCCTTCAGCTGGCCGGACTGGCGTTGCGGGACAAGCCGGCGGCCACCATCCGGGGCGACGACCGGCATCTGTTCGACTACTTCGCTGCGGAGGTCTTCCCGGCGCTGGCTCCGCGGCAACGCGATCTGCTGGTACGGGCGGCGCCGTTGGAGCTGCTGTCTGGTTCACTGTGTGACGCCGCTCTGGATGTCGAAGGATCCGCCGAGGTCCTGGCCGAACTTGAGCGGGCCGAGCTGTTCGTGGTCGCGCTCGACGACGAACACGAGTGGTACCGCTGTCATCGGTTGCTGCGCGACGCTCTCCTTCGAAATGCCGGCGCCGAGACGCCGGCGGTCCAACGGCGAGCAGCCAGCTGGTTCGAGGAGCACGGCCGTGTCGACGACGCAGTGCGCCACCTCCTGAGCGCGGGTGCTGAGGAGGCGGCGGCCGAAATGCTGCAGGCCAGACAACTCTGGTTCCTCGAGCAGGGGTGGCAGGCGACGTACCTGGCACTCGGCGAGCGGCTGCCGGAGGCAGTGGTCCAGCCGCAGCTCGCGCTGTTCATGGCGTACGCCGCGGAGGTCAGCGGACACCATGAGCGGGTGGTTCCCTGGCTCGATGTCTGCCATCGCCAGATCGATGAGAGCACTGTCGTCAAGGACTGGCGAAGTCCGCACGCGGCAGAGCTTTCGTTGCGCGGCCTGGTGGGGACGCCGGCGTCCGACCCCGCGCGGGTGATCGCGTTGTCCGAGGAGTCGCTCGCGCTGGAGACCGGCGCGGGTACCGATCGGCATCCGGTCGCGATGGTCGCGCTCGGCGGGGCATACGGACTCGGCGGGCGATTCGACGAAGGAGCCAGGATCCTGGCCGGGTCGTGGCGGCAACGAGGTCAAGGCCACTGGTCGACCGGCGTCGACCTGCAGGTGGCCGGGCTGCTGAGCCTGTTCCTGCTCGCGCTGGACCGCGCGGACGAACTCGATCGGCTGCTCGTCGAGGCCGGTGCGCTGGCGGCCGAGGCAGAGCGGGACTGGGGAGATGCAGGGGCCGCGCCGGTCGTGGGTTTGATCCGCCTAGTCCAGTCCCGGCGCAGCTATCAGCGCGGAGATCTGACCCGGGCCAAAGCCGAGTTGGATCGCGGTCTGGCCCTGGCGGACGTCGCCGCCCGGCCGCTCTTCTCGGTCGTCGGCTTCCTCTTCCTGGCGGACCTGGAGCTTGGAACGGGGCAACGGGCCGCTGCCCGAGCCGCGCTCATACAGGCTCGCGAGGTGGTCGACAACGAGCCGGTGTCACCTTTCTTACGCACCTGGCTGGAGGAGGCAGAGACCCGGATCGGCCGTGCCGCCGTGCAGGCCGTGGCCGGTTCCGGCGTACTGATCGAAGGGCTGACCGATCGGGAGCTGTCGATCCTCCGGCTGCTGCCCGGAAGTGCGACGCAGCGCGAGATTGGAGCGGCGCTGTTCCTGTCGATCAACACTGTGAAGGCATACAACAAGAGCCTCTATCGCAAGCTCGGTGTCGGTGGGCGACAAGACGCGGTCCGCGCCGCGCGACAGCTCGGGCTGATCTGAGCCCACCCCGGGTAGATCTCGGATGCGGGTGGTGCGCGACCACCGGCCGGTGGAGCACTGTCGGTGGAATGAACCCCAGACCGGAGGCTGACGTGCCGCGCTGCGAACTGAGTGTCGACGGCCGGCTCGCCGACGCCGTCGTAGAACTGATCAGCTCCCGCTTCGGCCCGGTGACCACGAGCTCCGGCCCGGGCCGACGTACGACACTCTCCGTCGAAGCACCCGACCCAGCCGCCGAGCGAGCTCTGCTCACGCTCCTTTGGGACACCGGACACGACGTTGTCGAGATGAGGTCGATCCGCGCACACGGAAGGTGATTTGGTAGGTGTCGCCGTTGGACAGGGTGCCCGCCTTCAGCGGGCCGTTGCCATTCTGGCTGGTGACGGTGAGGGGTTTGCCTGCGTCATCGGCGATCCCGGGTTCCGGGCGACGTCCCGGGCCTGGTCGCTGGCCCCGGAAGTGGTGAAGGGGCTGGTGTTCGACCTCGTCGTGCTCGTCGACCCCGCGGCGTTCGGCGGGGGCATCGAGGGCGCGGTTGACCGCTACGTCGCGATGACCCGCGCCACCCAGGAGCTCGCGATCCTCACGCCGTAGCCGGACGAGGACAGGCGGCGGTCGCCCGGGTGACCGCCGCCCGCCGTCATCGCCGCTGGGTCAGAGCGCCGGCAGGTCCACGGCGCCGTCGACGACCTCACCGGTGGCCTTGTCCACCGCGTGCGCGGTCATGTGCTGGTCGGTGCCGGTGTCGGCGGCCTTGCTCATCGCCTTCAGACCGGTCGCGTCGGCCGTCACGTCCTGGCTGAAGAACGGCGTGCCGTTGTCGGCCAGCGTCACCGTCCACACGTGCCCGGCGGGTGTCTTGATCTCGAACTCCTCGCCCGCGACGAGGCCAGGGCCGTCGTCGTCGTGCTGGGACTTCAGCGTCCAGGGGCTGCCGAGCGTGCCGGTGCCGCTGGTGCTGACCGCGGGGCCGAGCCTGCGGCCACTGCCACTGCCACTGCCACTGCCACTGCCACTGCCGCTGCCGCTGCCGCTGCCGCCGCCGTCGTCGCCTCCGTGCGCGAACGCGGCCGGCGCCGCCAGCATGCTGAGCGCCACCGCCGCCGTCGCAGTGAGCGCGGCCGCCGAGGACTTGGTGAGCTTCACGTGCTTCTCCATTCGGTACGAGATCCCGGCCGGCCGGGATGGCGGCCGGGTGTGAACGTCTGGAGATACCGGCCCGGGTTACAACACCCCGGCCGTGTAACCCGAGGCCCTATTGGTTGATGATGAGGCGTCCCTCGCAGGCGGGCGGTGCCGTGGGTGGTGAAGTCGAAGGCGTTCAGGTGCGGATCGCACGCCGATCTGTGGACGAGGTGGGTGCAACGGACCAGGTGGGGTCGCGGAACGTGGCCTGCGCTGTATTTGATCGCCTTGCTCTTGTCGTCGGTGTCTGTGACAAAGGTCGAGATCTCGCCCCAAGAGCCGAGGGGATCTGTGGCTGGCTTCGCCATGTCAAGCCTCCGGCCGGTCCGATGGTTGGCTGCTCAACGCCGGCCGGTCGCCGGGAACGAAGAGTCCGGCGACGATGCCAAACGACGTGATGTGACGCACAGTTACGGTCAGATGAACCGCGTCAGGGGTGCATCAGGCGGCTGTGCGCGGATCAGCTCGGAGTTGGCGCGCCACGAATGAGTGCGTATTGAGTGCGTCGCAGACATGACGAAGCCCAAGCCACCTTCGTGACCTGGGCTTTGTGCGCCGCCAGGGACTCGAACCCCGAACCCGCTGATTTCCAGCTGAGACTGCCCATGGATTGCCGCCGGTGATCAGAATCTCTTGTACGTAACGGATTCAGCGGTCGTGACAGGCGCACGAGTTGTCATTGTTGGTGGATCTTTCGCGCCGATTGAGGTGCGTAAAGAGGTGAGCAAGAGGCCCTGCCGGGACTGCGAGGCCGGCTCTCCAGATCGAGTGGCTGGCCACGGCGCCCGGCAGGTCCGCCCGGGAACGGGGCGATGCGCACAGCTGTTGACGGTTCACCATGAGCGGCAGATCTGCAGCCAGAGGATCGGCAGATCTGCAGTCATCGATTGGCAGATTTGCAGGCTACTCGACGGCAGACTTGCAGTCTGGTGCAGGGAGTTCGTTGCCCGCTCATCTAAGTGACGACTTGATGCACCTCTTCCGCCTCGAGGCTTCGGGCCCTTCCTGAGCACGGCGGGTAGGTCCGCAGGGGTCCTCCAGAGTTCCTGGTTGAAGACGGTTTCCTGCCGGCGCACCGGTCACGCCCGGCGGATGCGACCGCATGACGGCCGGGAGCCGCGGCACCCGCCGGCACCGCGCCTCCCGGCCGATCCGTGGTCGCGACCGGACCCGATCAGCCCTTCAGACCGCTGCCCGGCGACGCCCTCGACGATCTGTCGCTGGAAGATCAGGAACAAGATGACCAGCGGCAGCGCCGCCGAGGATCGCACGACGCCTGGATGTCGGCGTAGCCGCTGGCCGAAGCGAGCCCTGCACCGTGGCCAGCCCGACCGGGATCGTCATGAGGTTCGGGTTCGACAGCACGAACAGCGGCAGGATCAGGTTGTTCCACACGCCGACGAAGGTGAGGATCGTCATCGCGGCGATCACCGGCCGGGACAGCGGCAGGACGATCGGACCGGTACACCGTCCAGAAGCCGGCACCGTCGATGCGGGCAGCCTCCTCGAAGTCCCGCGGCAGCCCGTCGAAGAACTGCTTGAAGACGAACACCGCGATCACCGCCGGCACCTGCGGGAAGATCACCGCCCAGTAGGTGTTGAGCAGGCTCACGGCGTTGAGCTCCTGGAAGATCGGCACGATCAGCACCTGCGGCGGGGATCATGATGCCGCCGAGCATGAGAGCGAAGACGCGAGCCGGCGCCCGCGGAACCTGAGCCGCGACAGACGCGTAGGCCGCCATCGAGGCGAACAGCACCGTCAGGATCACGGTCACCACCGAGGTGATCGCGCTGGCCAGGTACCAGTTCCAGATGTCGCCGGCCTGTGAACAGGGTCGCGTAGGAGTGCCAGCGTCAGGTTCCAGTCCGTCAGGATCGGACCTGGCGCCGAGCGCCGACGTCCGTTGCGGGGTCAGCGAGGTCTTGACGCGCCCACAGGCTCGGGATCAGCCAGAGCGACCGCGAACAGGACGAGCACGACCCACGGCGACGATGTTGAACGTCCGGCCGGAGGCGCCGGCTCTGGTGGCCGCGGTCGCCGCGGGGGCGGCCGCCGAGATCGCCGATTCGAGCGGGCACGCGGAGCAGTGCGGTGGTCGTCATGCCATGTCAGGCCTCCTTCCGGGCTGCCGAGCGGTCGACCAGCTGTCGGACCACCGTGACCAGCGAGGATGACGATGAACAGCAGCACCGAGGCGGCCGACGCGGCGCCGACCCGGTAGTCGGTGAAGGCGGTGTTGGTGACCAGGCCGAGGGCGACCTGCGTCGAGATGCCTGGGCCGCCGGCGGTCATCAGGTACACCTGGTCGAAGATCTTCAGGCTGGCGATGATCTGCAGCAGGACGACGAGCGTCGTCGTCCGGCTCAGCAGCGGGATGCGTGATGTAGCGGATCTGCTGCCAGTGCGACGCGCCGTCGACCGCCGCCGCCTCGTAGAGCTCCCGCGGGATGTCCTGCAGCCCGGCCAGGTAGAGCACGAAGTTGAACCCGATCGTCCACCAGACCGTGGTCGACCGCGATGCCGATCATGGCGAGTGTTCGGGCCGGCCAGCACCGGCGTCGGGCTGTCGACGCCGAGCAGGCTCTGGAACGAGTTCCACAGCCCGGTGGCCGGGGTGAAGATGAAGATCCAGATCAGCGCGATCGTCGCCGACGGCAGGATGAACGGCACGAAGAAGGCGAGCCGGAAGAACCACTGCCCGCGGCAGCACGCGGTTCGCCAGGACCGCGAACACGAACGCCAGGATCACCAGCGGCGGCATCGTGTAGAGCGTGAACTGGATGCGTGTGCCACAGTGCCTCCCAGAAGTCGGCCCGGGTCAGCATCTCGGCGTAGTTCGCGAAGCCGACGAACGTGCCGAGGCCCGGCTTCACCAGTCGTGGTGTCGAAGAAGCTGCGTGATGAACATGTAGATCGTCCGGCCAGAGCAGGAACAGCAGGTAGAAGATCCCGAACGGCGCGAGGAACAGCCAGGCGGAGCGGCCGTCGCCGCGCGAGAGCGGGGATCGGCGTTGCACGGTTGCGTTGCTTCGGAACCGGTCGTCGAGGGACGGCTCACGGCAGGAGCGGCGGTCGCGTCGTTGGTACCTCCGGGTCGCCACGGGTGGCGGTCACAGGGGGCTCTGCGTGTCTGAGCGTACGCGTCGAGCTGGTCGCTGTGATCGCCTTCAGCGCGCCCTCCGGTGAGGCGAGACCTGCTGGACCAGGCCGATCTGCGCGCCGACGGTATTCTCGAAGGTCGAGCCGGAGCCGCGGTACCACGCGGGGTCGTCGTACACGGCGACCTTCGCGGCCGACGCGTAGTCCGCCTGCGGTTCGAGTTCCTTGTACGCGGCGCTGTCGAGTGCGGGCAGGTAGGCCGGGACGTGCCCACCCATCGCCCAGGTCAGGCTCTGATCGAGCATCGACTTGATGAACCCCATCGCCTGCTTGCGCTGCTCGGCGCGTGCGGTCCATCCTCGGCAGGACGAACGTGTGCGAGTCGGCCTGCGCGGCGGGCTTGTCGTAGAGCTGCGGGACCGGCACCATGCCGAACTTCAGGCCCTCGATCGACTGTGCCGTGGTGATCTCCCACTCGCCCTGCAGGTAGAAGCCCGCCTTGCCGGTGAACATCAGCGTCTGCGAACCGGCGTAGTCGAGATCCTCGGCAATCAGCCGTTCTTGGTCAGCTTCTGCAGGCGACCAGGACGTCGTTGAACGTCAGCCTCGTTGACGTGAGATCTGGCTGCCGTCGTTCGCCAGGAACGGGGTCGCGTCCTTGTGCTGGGAGTAGAGCGTCCGGAACCAGCGCCATGGAGTCGCCGTCTCGCTGACGTTCGCGACCGTGACGCCGTACCGCCGGTGACCTTGCTCACGGCGGCGAGGGCCTGCTCCGAACGGTCGAGCCCGTCGATCGGCTTGAGCTTGCCGGCGGAGTCCAGGAGCCCGGCCTTCTCGCAGACGTCCTCGTTGTAGTAACAGGACGAACGGGTGGGTGTCGAGCGGGATCGCGTACGTTGTTCCCGTTCGTCTCCTGCGTCGCCCACGCCTTCTGGTTGAAGTCGCTCGCCTTGAGCCCGACCGACGCGAGCATCCTCGTCCGTGATCTCGGACTCAGCAGGACGTTGCCGTCGAAGAGCGGTTCTTCGCACGGGTCAGGTGTGCGATCGCGACGTCCGGCGGCTTGTTCCCGACGGTGGCCAGCGTCGACCTTCGTGTAGTACGGGTTGCCCCAGGCGAACGTCGTCGCCTGCAGGGACCCGGTGCCACCGTGGAGGTTGGCGTAGCCGGCCTCCATCGTCTGCATGCGGGTGCCGTCGCCGCCACCGAAGAGGTTCCAGAAGATGAGCTGGTTCGGGTTGAGGGCGCTGCCCACCAACCCGGCACCGACGGGGCTCGTCCCGCAGCCTGCGAGGGCCCACGTCCCCGCGGCCGCGGCGCCCATGCCCAGCAGACTTCGTCGTGTGAACTTCGCACCCGGTGCCATGTTCGACCTCCATGTCGTTCCGGCAGGATGGGGCTGCACCGTGGGGTCCGGTCATCGCGACGGGCGCGCTGCTCGGGTCCAGCGGTGGCGGCGACTCTACATCGATGTAATAGATCGCTCAAGCATCGGCGGCTCTCGATCGCCGCCGGGGGCGGGGACGGGCAACCGCCGCGCCAGTTCACGTGGCACACTGTTGCGCGGCCCGTTTACAACGATGTAAGAATTGCGGACGGTCGCACCTCAGCACCTCGCCGCACATCACCAGGGAGTGAAGGAACCGCCATGACCAAAGCCCACATCACCGTCGACCGCGAGTTCACCGTGGGTGCGGTCCCCCGCCGCCTGTTCGGCTCCTTCGTGGAGCACATGGGCCGCTGCGTGTACACCGGCATCTACGAGCCCGGCCACCCGAACGCCGACGAGGACGGGTACCGCACCGACGTCCTCGACCTGACCCGGGACCTGGGTGTCTCGATCGTCCGGTACCCGGGCGGCAACTTCGTCTCGGGCTACCACTGGGAGGACGGCATCGGCCCGGTCGACCAGCGCCCCCGCCGCATCGACGGCGCCTGGCACACCATCGAGACGAACGCCTTCGGCCTCCACGAGTTCGTGGGCTGGGCCAAGAAGGCTAACGTCGAGGTCATGGAGGCGATCAACCTCGGCACAGCCGGTGTCGAGGAGGCCCGCGCGATCGTCGAGTACGCCAACCACCCCGGCGGCACCGCCTGGTCGGACAAGCGCCGCGCGAACGGTGCCGAGGACCCCTTCGGCATCAAGGTCTGGAACCTCGGCAACGAGCTCGACGGCCCGTGGCAGATCGGCCACAAGACAGCCGACGAGTACGGACGCCTGGCGCAGGAGGCCGGCAAGGCCATGAGGCTGGTCGACCCAAGCATCGAGCTCGTCGCGGTCGGCTCCTCGAACGCCCACATGCCGACCTTCGGCGAGTGGGAGTACCAGGTGCTCTCGCACGCGTACGACGAGATCGACTACATCTCGCTGCACGCCTACTACCAGGAGCACGATGGCGACGCACTGTCGTTCCTCGCCAGCGCGAACGACATGGACTACTTCATCGAGTCCGTCATCTCGACGGTTGACGCGGTCAAGGCGAAGCGCCAGACGTCGAAGTCGATCAACCTCTCGTTCGACGAGTGGAACGTCTGGTACCAGCGCAAGGGCGACGCCGAGGACCAGCTCCACATGGTCCAGCAGGCCCCGTGGCGTGAGCACCCGCGCCTCATCGAGGACACGTACAACGTCACCGACGCAATCGTCGTCGGAACGTACCTCAACTCGCTGCTTCGCCACGGTGACCGCGTGACCATCGCCAACCAGGCGCAGCTCGTCAACGTCATCGCACCGATCCGCAGCGAGGAGAACGGTCCCTCCTGGCGCCAGACCATCTACTGGCCCTTCGCCCGCGTGGCCGAGCTCGCACGGGGGCAGATCCTGCGCACCGTCACGTCGGGTGACAAGTTCGAGTCGAAGCAGTACGGCGATGCCGATGTCGTCGACGTCAGCGCCACGCACGACGCGGACGCTGGTCGTGTCGCTGTGTTCCTGGCCAACCGCGGTCTGGAGGAGCGTGCGGACGTCACGATGGCCCTCCGCGGCTTCCAGGTTGGTCGCGTCACCCGCGCCGAGGTGCTCACGGTTCCCGACGGCGGGGACCGCTTCACCGCGAACACCGAGGACGCGCAGGACACGGTCGGCCTGTTGAAGCTCGAGGACACGACCGTCGAGGACGGCCAACTCCGCGTCTTCCTGCCGCCGCTGTCGTGGGCGGTCATCGAGATCGAGGCGACGGAGGCGTAGGCGCAGAGATCGCCGGGCTGGGTTTCGGCGGGATCGACCTGACGCGGTGTACAGGCGTCCGTCGGCGGCGACGTGGCCGCGCAAGGTGACCTTGACCCCAGGTCTTGTTAGCGCTAACAATATCTCTCACCCGTCGGCTCCGCGCTGACGGCCGGAGCTGGTCCGAGGAGCGGGAGACCTGATGCCATCGAGCGAGGTACGCCGATCGCCGGTGATGGTAGATGTCGCAAAGGTGGCCGGCGTGTCTCATCAAACGGTGTCGCGCGTCCTCAATGACCACCCGAACGTTCGTGGCGAGACACGCCAACGGGTCCTGGAAGCGATCGACAGCCTCGGTTACCGGCGCAACCCGGCCGCTCGGGCCCTGGTCACCCGGCATTCGAGAACCCTAGGCGTGGTGTGCTTCGACACCACCCTGTACGGACCGGCCAGCATGCTCTACGGGATCGAACAGGCCGCACGGTCGACCGGCTACTTCGTCAGCATCGTCAGCTTGCGGACCATCACCCGCGCAAGTGTGCAAGAGGCCGTCGGGCATCTGTCGGACCAGGGCGTCGACGGCATCGTGGTGATCGCCCCGCAGCGGCAGGCGACGCGCGCACTCGCAGATCTGCGGGTCGATGTCCCACTAGTGGCAGTCGAGGGCGGCCGGGCCGGCGACGTACCGGTGGTGAGCGTCGACCAGGTGGCCGGTGCGAAGCTGGCTGTCGGGCATCTACTCGAGCTTGGGCATGCGACCGTCTGGCATGTGGCTGGTCCGTCGGAGTGGCTCGAGGCGGAAGGGCGGGTGAAGGGCTGGAGCGAGGCGCTCGCAGCCGCTGGTCGGGAAGCGCCTGAGCCGCTGACGGGGGACTGGAGTCCGCGGTCGGGCTACGAGGCGGGACGGGTGCTGGCGTCCGCGCTGGCCTCGGGGCGGGAAGACCCGACCGCCGTGTTCGTCGCGAACGACCAGATGGCGCTCGGGCTGCTCCGCGCCCTCACCGAAGCAGGCGTCGAAGTGCCCGGCCGGATCAGCGTCGTGGGCTTCGACGACATCCCGGAGTCGGCGTACTTCAGTCCGCCGCTGACCACCGTCCGCCAGGACTTCGGCGCAGTCGGACGCCAGGCCATCGAGGTGCTCCTGCGCCGGATCGATGTGCCGGCGGGCGGTCTCCCTGAGCGTGTCGTGGTGCCGGCGGAGCTCGTGGTGCGGGACAGCACCCGGCCTGGCCGGCAAGTGCGAGCAACCAGGGCGGATTGAATCAACCACCAAAGATGACCGAGAACTGCGTACGGGAGAGAATGTGAACGCTAACAACGCTTACGTGGTGGGTGTCGACTTCGGCACGCTGTCAGGTCGCGCCGTGGTGGTGCGGGTAGCGGACGGCGCTGAGCTGGGCAGTGCCGTCCACGAGTACACCCACCAGGTGATCGAGGAGCGGCTCCCGGTCGGCGATGTGAGCCTGGGACCGAGTTGGGCGCTCCAGTCGCCGGAGGACTGGCGGGAGGTGCTGCGCAACGCAGTACCAAAGGCACTGGCGAAGGCCGGCGTACCGGCCCGGCAGGTGATTGCCATCGGCACCGACTTCACCGCCTGCACGGTGCTGCCCACGCTCTCCGATGGCACGCCACTGTGCGAGGTCGACGGCCTCGCACAGCGTCCGCACGCCTGGCCGAAGTTGTGGAAGCACCATGCTGCCCAACCCCAGGCCGACCGGATCAACGCGGTGGCGGCCGAGCGTGGCGAGACCTGGCTTGCCCGCTACGGCGGGAAGATCTCGTCGGAGTGGGAATTCGCGAAGGCCTTGCAGGTCCTGGAGGAGGACCGCGACATCTACGACCGGACCGAGCGGTGGATCGAGGCGGCGGACTGGATCGTCTGGCAGTTGACCGGCACCGAGACCCGCAACGTCTGCACGGCCGGCTACAAAGGAATCCACCAGAACGGCTCCTACCCGTCCCGCGACTACCTCGCCGCGTTGCACCCTGACTTCGCCGGCTTCACCGCGAAGCTGGAGCACCCGCTGTCGCCGCTCGGCGGCCTCGCCGGACACCTGACGGCGCAGGCTGCGGAGTGGACCGGCCTGCCGGCAGGCATCGACGTTGCCGTCGGCAACGTCGATGCGCATGTCACCAGTGCGGCTGCGGATGCCGTCCGGCCCGGGCAGATGGTGGCCATCATGGGCACGTCGACCTGTCACGTGATGCCGTCGGACCGGCTGGCGGAAGTGCCGGGCATGTGCGGCGTGGTCCGTGACGGCATCGTGCCCGGCCTGTGGGGCTACGAGGCCGGTCAGTCCGCCGTCGGCGACATCTTCGGCTGGTACGTCGACACCGCGGTGCCGTCGTCGTACGGCACGGAGGCGGAGCGGCGAGGCCTGTCCCTGCACGAATATCTGGAGGAGCTCGCAGCGCCCCAGCCGGTCGGTGCCCACGGTCTGGTCGCTCTCGATTGGCACAACGGCAACCGCTCGGTGCTCGTCGACCACGACCTGTCCGCGGTGATGGTGGGGCAAACCCTGGCCACCCGGCCGGAAGACACCTATCGGGCCTTGATCGAGGCGACCGCGTTCGGTGCGCGGACCATCGTCGAAGCGTTCGAGGAGGCCGGAGTCCTGGTCGAGGAGTTCATCGTCGCGGGCGGCCTGGTGAAGAACAAACTGCTGATGCAGATCTACGCCGACGTCCTCCGGCGGCCGTTGTCGGTGATCGGTTCCGACCAGGGCCCGGCGCTCGGGTCCGCCATCCACGCCGCCGTCGCAGCGGGGGCCTATCGCGACATCGGTTCGGCAGCCGCCGTGATGGGCCGGCGCGACGAAGCTGTCTACCGCCCGGACGGTGCTCGCGCTGATGCCTACGACCGGCTGTACGCCGTGTACGCCGAACTGCACGACCACTTCGCCGGGAGTGCCCGCGGCGGCACCGACGTACTGCACCGGCTTCGTTCGCTGCGGAATGGGGTGAACGCATGAGCTCCGCGGTGGAAGCTGTCCGCGAGACAGTCTGCAGGCTGCACGCCGAGCTGGTCCGGTATCAGCTCGTCGCCTGGACCGCGGGCAACGTCTCCGGCCGGGTGGCCGGTGAGGAGCTGTTCGTGATCAAGCCCAGCGGCATCTCCTACGACGACCTGACCCCAGCCTCGATCGTGGTGTGCGACCTCGACGGCAACCTGGTGGATGGTGAGCTCGCGCCCTCCAGCGACACCGCGGCACACGCGTACGTCTACCGGGCGATGCCCGAGGTCGGCGGCGTGGTGCACACCCACTCGACGTACGCGTCCGCGTGGGCCGCCAGGGACGAGCCGATCCCCTGCGTGCTGACCGCGATGGCGGACGAGTTCGGCGGGGAGATCCCGGTCGGACCGTTCGCGTTGATCGGCAACGACGACATCGGCAAGGGAATCGTCTCCACGCTCGCGGGCCACCGGTCGCCGGCCGTACTGATGCGCAACCACGGAGTCTTCGCGATCGGGCCTGACGCGAAGGCGGCGGTGAAGGCCGCCGTCATGTGCGAGGACGTCGCCCGGACGGCGCACGTCGCCCGCACCGGCGGGGAGCTGGTGCCGATCGCGCAGGCCGACATCGACCGGCTCTACCACCGCTATCAGAACGTGTATGGCCAACGACCGACAGCAGAGGAGTCGACCCGATGACAACCGCATCACGCCCGCAGCTCTGGTTCCTGACCGGTAGCCAGGGCCTGTACGGCGAGGACACGCTGCGGCAGGTCGCGGCCCAGTCACAGGTGATCGCGGAGGCTCTGCACCGATCGGCCGAGGTCGGCGCCGACGTGCTGTGGAAGCCGGTGCTCACGGACGCCGATGCCATCCGCCGGGTCTGCCTGGACGCGAACGCCGACGCAGCCTGCGTCGGGGTGATCGCCTGGATGCACACGTTCTCCCCGGCCAAGATGTGGATCGCCGGACTGGACGCGCTCAGAACCCCGCTGCTGCATCTGCACACCCAGGCTAACGTCGAGCTTCCGTGGGCGGAGATCGACATGGATTTCATGAATCTGAATCAGGCAGCCCACGGCGATCGGGAGTTCGGCTACATCCAGTCCCGGCTCGGCGTCGCCCGGACGACGGTCGCCGGCCATGTCAGTGATCCAGCAGTCACCAGCAGGATCGGCACATGGGCGCGCGCAGCCTCCGGCCTCGCGGCGATGCGATCGATGAGGCTGGCCCGTTTCGGTGACAACATGCGCGACGTCGCTGTCACCGAGGGGGACAAGGTCGAAGCGCAGCTGAGATTCGGGGTCTCAGTCAGCACCTATGCCGTCAACGACCTGGTCGCCGTGGTGAACGCTGTCGCCGATGCCGAGATCGACACCCTCGTCAAGGAGTACGAGGAGCTCTACCGGGTCAGCGACGAGTTGCGGTCCGGCGGGGAGCGGCACGACTCGCTGCGTTACGCGGCCCGGATCGAGGCGGGGCTGCAGTCGTTCCTCGACGCCGGCGGCTTCACGGCGTTCACCACGAACTTCGAGGACCTCGGCGGGCTACGGCAGCTGCCGGGCCTTGCGGTGCAGCGCCTGATGGCAGCTGGTTACGGTTTCGGCGGCGAAGGCGACTGGAAGACCTCGCTGCTGCTGCGGACGATGAAGGTGATGGCGGCTGGCCGCGACGGCGGTACGTCGTTCATGGAGGACTACACCTACCATCTCGTGCCCGGCCAGGAGCGGATCCTCGGCGCCCACATGCTCGAGGTCTGCCCGACCATCGCCGCCGGCGTGCCATCCTGCGAGATCCACCCGCTGGGTATCGGTAGTCGGGAGGACCCGGTTCGCCTGGTGTTCGATGCGACACCAGGCCCGGCCGTGGTGGTCGGCATGGCAGACCTCGGGGACCGGTTCCGGCTGGTCGCGAACGAGATCGAGGTGGTCAACCCAGACCAACCGCTGCCCAAACTGCCGGTCGCGCGAGCCGTCTGGAAACCCCGGCCGGACCTGCGTACGTCGGCGGAGTCCTGGCTGCGGTGTGGCGGACCACACCACACTGTGCTGTCAGCCGCGATCGGTACCGTTGAACTCGAGGATCTCGCCGACATGACCCGCACCGAACTGGTGGTCATCGACGACACCACCACGACTCGGCAGCTCACCAAGGAGCTGCGCTGGAACCAGGCCTATTACAGACTGGCGCTGGGCATGTGACGGCCGGCGGCGCCGGGCCGCATGCTGTTCCCGGCGGTGTCACCGCATCCTTACTATGCTGATGTTGCGCGGCGAGGACATGTGATCCGCGTCGTACTGCAGGGACATCGGCATCGACAGGCGGGGGCGGCATGAAGGGCAAGGCACCCACCATCGCCGATGTCGCGAGGGTCGCCGGGGTATCGGTGCCCACAGTCTCTCGCGTTCTGACGGGGTCGATTCCGGTCAGCGCGAAGCGGCGCGAGCTGGTCCAAGGCGCGATAGAGACGCTCGGCTACCAGCCCAACGCGGCAGCACGGGCCCTGGTGAGCGGGACGCGCTCCATGGTCGCGGTCGTGGCTGCCAACACGTCGCGCTACGGCTACGCCAAGACCGTGGAAGGTATTGAGGAAGCGGCACGGGCGGCCGGCTACATGGTCGTCATCACCGTGGTCGAGACCGCCGACGCGAACGATGTCCGGACAGCCGTCGCCATGGTCCTCAGCCATTCTGTGGCCGGAGTGATCGTGCTCGATTTTGACGAGCCGGGCCACGCGGCGCTCACCGCCCTGCCGGATACCGTGCCCGTGATCGTTGCCGCTGCCGCCCAGTCCAGGGCGATCATGCTGCCGCGTGCCTACCTGGCCGATCAGCGCGGAGCCAGACAGGCGACGGAGTTCCTGCTCTCCCTCGGTCACGAGACTGTTCACCACATTGCCCTGCCGAGCTCAGGAAGGCGAGGCGGCCGTACGGCGGGGTGGAGCGCCGCGTTGCAGGCAGCCGGCATCCGCCCACCAAAGCACCTGACGACGACCTGGGACCCGCTCGATGCCTATGTGCTCGCCAAGTCGTTCGCGACCGACCCCGACGTCACCGCCGTTCTCGCGGGAAACGACGAGGTGGCCGCTGCCGTGCTGCGAGCGATGACGGAGCAGGGACGTAGCGTCCCGGGCGACGTGAGCGTCATCGGGTTCGACGACCAGCCGATCGCCTCGCTCGTCACGCCGACTCTGACCACCGTTGCGCAGGACTTCGCTGAACTCGGCCGACAGAGCTTCACGCTGCTCGAACGCTCGATCAACCGGACCGAAGGTCAGCACACGATCAGTGTCCCGGCGCGGCTGATCATCCGCGGTAGCACCGGACCCAAGCGCGACTGAGCACTGCGGGGCGAAGTACGCCAGACGGTGCGTAGCCGTACCGAATGTCCTGTGGCACAAGGCGAAGCGGCGTCCAGGAGTCCGATTCGGTCAGTCGTCGCCGGTGGCTGGTCCGAGATCTCGGCGTCAAAATGATATCGCTATCAGAAATCTGCCCGTAACTCTTGCGCCCCGGCCTGATCAACGTTTTCATTGGCCGAGCACGCACAACGACTGGAGCAGGTTTTGACGTCGATCAGCTTGACGGGCACCCGAAGTGGGCTCGTCCTCACGGCCTCCTGGCAGGACGCCGCTCCCGTGACCCTGACACTTCGCGCGCCGGGGCAACGGAGCGCTGGGGCTCCGGGACAACCTCTGGTCGAGGTTCTGACCTCGCGGCACGGACGTGACTGGGCAGGTCCCCGGTATGTCGGGACGAGTGTCGGGCAGCGGTTGCGCTATCGCAGCCATGACTTGAGCTCGTCCGGCGGGTGGCAGACGCTGTCGCTCACCCAGCTGGACGCCGTGACCGGCCTGGAGGTGTCGTCGCACCTGTCGATCCATGACGAGCACCTCGCGGTGCGGAGCTGGACAGGTGTGCGCAACCAGGGGCTTGAGGCGGTCACCCTGCATGCCGTGTCGTCGCTGATGTTCGGCGATTTCGGCGTTGCCGACACCTCGAGTATCGATCAGATGTACCTCGTGCGAGGTCGCAGCGATTGGCTGGCCGAGGGCCGGTGGTCGCGGCAACGGCTGCGCGACGCGGGCCTGCCCCAGCTGACCTTTCCGGACCGGCCGTTCCGCACTCGCGGCTGCATCGAGGTGAGCAGCCTGTCGAGTTGGCCGACGGCGCAGGAACTCCCGGTGGCGGTCATCGGCGACGACCGCAGCGGCGGCCGCTGGTCGTTCCAGCTCGAGCACAGTGGCGGCTGGCTCTGGCAACTGGGGGAGGTGCCCGAGGGGCTCTACCTGGCGTTGTTCGGTCCGACCGATGAACACCATGCGTGGCAGCTCGAGCTGCAGCCGGGGGACACGTTCGACAGTGTGCCCGCGTCGCTTGCGATCGAGGACGCCGGCGTCGCCGATCCGGCGGACCCGCTGGTCGCGTTCCGCCAGTCTCTGACGCTAGGCGCCGGCAGCCACGACGGTCGTGGAGCACTCGACGGGCTCACCGGGTTCCGGCGAGTCTCTCGCGGCGGCGACCCTCATCGGAGTCTGCCGGTCGTGTTCAACGACTACATGAACACCGTGATGGGCGACCCGAGCGCGGAGGTCCTTCATCCGCTCATCGACGCGGCGGCCGACAGCGGCGCGGAGTACTTCGTCATCGATGCGGGCTGGTACGCCGACGACGGCGACTGGTGGGACGGCGTGGGGGAGTGGCAGCCCTCGACCAGGCGGTTTCCCGAAGGAATCGACGATGTTCTGAACCACATCCGGCGTCGCGGGATGGTGCCGGGCCTGTGGCTTGAGCCGGAGGTGGTGGGCGTCAACAGCCCGATGGCAGTCAAGCTGCCTGACGCCGCATTCCTGCAGCGCGCTGGAGTTCGGGTCAGTGAGCACGGCCGCTATCACCTGGACTTCAGTAGCGCGCCGGCCGTCGAGTACCTGAACGAGGTGGTGGATCGGCTCATCAATGACCTCGGTGTCGGCTACTTCAAGTTCGACTACAACATCCGCGCCGGCGTGGGCTCGGACGCTCTGACGGCCAGCGCCGGACACGGACTTCTGCGTCACAACGTCGCCTACCTGGCCTGGATCGACAGCCTGAGGCTGCGCCATCCCCACCTGATGCTCGAGAACTGCGCCTCCGGCGGCATGCGGCAGGACTTCGCGACGGTGTCCCGCTTCGACCTCCAGTCGACGTCGGACCAGGAAGATCTCTACGCCTACGCCCCCATCGCGGCGAGCGCGCCGATGCTCGTTCTGCCCGAGCAGGCAGGAAACTGGGCCTATCCGCAGCCGGATATGACCGACGATGCCATTGCCTTCACTTTGTGCACCGCGATCCTGGGCCGGATGTATCTGTCGGGATGGCTAAACCGGCTCGACGACAACCAGCGTGTGCTGGTCACAGCGGCAGTGCAAGCTCACCGGCACCTGCGGGACAGAATCCCGCACTGTCTGCCGTTCTGGCCGCTGGGACTGCCGCGCTGGGCCGATGGCTGGGTCGCCCTGGGGCTGCGGGACACGGGTCCCGGAGTCGAAGGTAGTGCCTTGTACCTCACGGTGTGGCGGCGAGACGAGGAGCCCGGCCAGCTCCACCTCCCGCTGCCACCCGCGCCGCCCGGGCAGCGCTGGGAGCATCCGTCCCCGGTCTTTCCGGCCGATTCGCCGCTGGAGATCAAGCTGGCTCCCTCCGGCGACACCCTCAGCATCATCGACTCACGAGGCTCGCACGCGGCCAGGGTGGTGGAGCTGAGATCCGTAACCAGCGAGTACCGTCCGCTCCGCTCAGAGCGTTCAGCTGAATCCCCTGCACGCAGATAGTTCGATCCGGCCATCGTTTCACCGCACCACGGCAAGAGAGTCCGTGCCGGCGGCGGCCTCAGACCAGCAAGGAGTTTCTCGGTGAGAAGAAAAGTCGGCGTGGCCGTCCTGGCACTGGCGTGCCTGGTCACCGCAGCCTGCAGCAACCCTGGAGCGAGCAACGACCAGACCTCGGCGGCCACCACCTGGCCCGCGGAGACGGAGAAGCTCGACGGCGTGACCCTGACCATCTGGGCGGCGCAGAACAGCAACACCGTTCCCAAGGCCGTCGTCGAGCGACTTCCAGGCGGCCACCGGCGCCAAGGTCAACATCGTCACGATCCCCGATCCGTACGAACAGGGCGTGCAGACCAAGGTTGCCTCCGGCGACAAGCCGGACCTGGCGTTCTGGCAGCCGACAGCGTCCGGGCTGACCAGCCTCAACGCCTCGACGAACCTGCAGTCCCTCGAAGGTGCCCCCTGGGTGAGCAAGTTCAAGCCGGCTCTGCGGGACATCACGGGCAAGCTCGACGGGAAGCGCTACGCCGCCCTCATCTCCAGCCCGGCCGTGGAGGGCGTCTACTACAACAAGCAGGTGTTCGCGAAGTACGGCATCTCGTCCCTGCCGAAGAACTTCGACGAGATGGTCGCTGCCGCCAAGACGATCAAGGCCAAGGGTGGCACTCCGTTCTACGAGATGGGCGGCGACCGGTGGGCGACCCAGTGGTGGGTCCAGGTCCAGCTGGCCGACGCCGCCAAGGCCGGCCTCTGGGACAAGGTGAACAAGAACGAGGAGAAGTTCACCGACCCGACGATCCTCAACGCGATCAAGCAGTACAAGGCATCTGGTCGACCAGGGCTTGTTCAACAGCGACCTCACCTCCGCCACCCTCGTCGACCAGGGCAAGGCGCTGCTGGCCGGTGACGCCGCGATGGTGATGCAGGTGAACTCGTTCTTCAGCCAGCTGCAGGCATCTGCCAAGACCGATGAACTGAACCAGAAGATCGGCTTCTTCCCGATCTCACCGAGCGGCAACGTCGGCACCTTCATTCCGGACCAGTCCAACGCCCTCGTGGCGTTCAAGACCGGCGACACCAAGCGGGAGGCCGCAGCCCGGCAACTGCTGTCCTTCTGGCTCGGATCCGGCTACCCGAAGTTCCTGGCCGACCAGAACACCGTCTCGCTGCAGACGGACGTTCCCTCGCCCAGCACGGTTCCGAACGCACTGAACGCCATCAGTGACTCTCTCACCACCGCGGTCGGTTCGATGCAGGCGCTGGCCGTCGCCAACCCCGACCTCTACATCAACCTCGCGAACATGTTGAGCGGCAAGATGTCGCCGGAACAGGTGGCCTCGACAACGCAGGCGCAGTTCGCCCAGCTCGCGAAGGCAATGGGTACGTCCGGCTTCTGAGCCGGATCCGGCCTCGTCAGCAGAAACAGTGGAAGCGACCGCATCATGAGTCTGACTTCGATGACCGATGCCGCCGGCCTGTCCGGCACTGCCCCGCAGCCCCAGCGGCGCAGTGCCGACCGGTCGCGACGGCCACGGCCTCCCCAGCCCTGGTGGTTCCTGGCGCCGGCATTCGCCGTGCTGATCATGTTCTTCCTCGTCCCGACGTTGTACAACCTGATCTACGCCTTCACCGACTGGTCCAGTTTCAAGACCGCGATCAATCCTGTCGGCCTGGACAACTTCCGGTCCCTGCTCGACAACGGCGTCCTGCTGGCGGATCTGCGAACGACGGTGATCTATGCCGCCCTGGTCGCTGTGTTCCAGAACCTGTTCGGTCTCGGGCTGGCGCTGCTGCTGGAGTCGGACACCAGGCTCAACCGGTTCGCGCGGGTCATGTTCTTCATCCCGGTCATCATGTCCGCCCTCGCGGTCGGTTACATCTTCCAGGCGCTGCTGAAGCCGAGCGGAGCGCTGAACTCCATCCTCGGTGGGCTCGTCGGCCACGAGGTGCAGCACGCCTGGCTCGCCGACGACTGGACGCTGCTCTACGTCGCTTTGATCCATTCGTGGAAGTGGATGGGGCTGGCGATGCTGATCTACCTGGCGGGTCTGAAGACCATCAGCGTCGACGTCCTCGAGGCGGCGCGGATCGACGGTGCGAGCGCGTGGCAGACATTCCGGCGGGTCCGGTTCCCGCTGCTGGCACCAGCGGTGACGTTCAACGTCGCGACGGCGCTGCTCGGCTCGATGAACAGCTTCGACATCGTGCAGGCCACGACCGGCGGTGGCCCCGCGCAGTCGACGGAGATCCTGAACATCTTCGTCTACCGCACCTTCGGGCAAGGGCTCTTCGCGCAGGCCACCACCATGAGCCTGGTTCTCCTGCTGGTCATCGCGCTGATGGCCTTCCCGACCATCTGGCTGCTTCGTCGACGGGAGCGGGTGCTGTGAGCACATCCATCTCCGCGGCTCGCACCTGGCGACTGGTTCGTCCCGGCATCGTGGTCGCGTTGCTGCTTCTCCTCCTGGGCGTGCCGCTGTGGCTCGTCTTCATCACCTCGGCCAAGAGCCGAGGCGACGCACTGAGCCCGAGTCTGGCTCTGCCTCACGACGGGTGGCACCTGGCCGCCAACTACTCGGAGGTCTTCACCCAAGGCCGGGCGTGGAAGGCGTTCCTCGGCAGCCTTTCGATCGTGGTTCCTTCGACTGTGCTTGCTGCTGCTGCTCGCAGCGATGGCGGCCTGGGTGCTGGCGCGACGCAGCGGTTTCCTGATCGCGATGCTCTATGCGGTCGGCATCAGTGGCATCGTGCTGCCGCCGGCGGTGATCACCCTCGTTCTGCTGCTGCGGCAACTGTCGATCGACGGCACGCTGACCGGCATGGTGCTGGTCTACACCGGCATCTACATGTCCACAGCGATCTTCTTCATCACCGGCTTCATCCGGACCATTCCGCCGGAGCTGGAGGAGGCCGCCCGAGTCGACGGCGCCGGACCGGTGCGGATCTTCTTCACCATCATCCTGCCGCTGCTGCGCCCTGTTCTGGCCACCGCGACGATCCTGATCTGCCTCTACATCTGGAATGACGTCTTCTATGCCTTCTTCGTCATCGGCGGGCGCATGGACACGCTGCCGCTGAACCTGTTCCAGGTCGCGAGTGCGGGGCTGTACCTCAACAACTGGCATCTCATCTTCGCCTATGTCGTCCTGATGAGCCTGCCGCTGCTCGTCGTCTTCGCCGTCGCGCAACGACGCATCATCTCGGGGATCACCGGCGGCGCCGTCAAGTAGGTCGTGGTACTCGACGGGCAACTCTGACCTCGGCCGCACCCCGGTGCGCCGTACCCATTGAAAAGGAGACACATGCTCAGGGACTCAAGACCGCGGCCGCCGGCCGGACTACGGCCGGCCGTTGCGGCGACAGCACTGGTGTCAGCACTCGCGCTCAGCGTCGCCGCACTCACGGCTCAACCTTCGACCGCGGCCAGTGCCGCCGCGGAGACCTTGTCTGTCGACTTCTCGCAGAGCACCGGTGACTTTCGGGGCGGCGCGAGCGGTACCCTCTACGGCCTCGGTGACGATGGTGTGCCGTCCCAGGCGGTGCTGAACGGGGCTCACGTCACCAACACTTCCCAGAAGCCGCCGGACGGGCTGCAGCATCCCAACGGCGACGTCCTGGATGTCGAGAAGTCCTCTTCTACGCCGGAGCCGGCAAGGACCTCCTCGTCTACGTCCCGGACATGTACCCGGACTGGCCCTACAACAAGGGCAAGCGGCCCGGGGACGAGAACAAGGACGGCGAGTGGGACTACCTGCCGATCATCCGCCAGGTCGCGGAGAAGATCGCGACCACTTCCGCACACCCCAAAGACATTGTCTTCGTTCCCTTCAACGAGCCCGAAGGGCCCTGGTACCCCGGTGACTGGGCGCCACAGAAGGACCTTTTCCTGGCGGACTGGTCAGCTGCGTACGACGCCATCCAGAGCGTGTATGCAGAGCACGGACTCGGACACGCCAGGATCGGTGGACCTGGCTGGATCAACTGGCACCAGGAGCCGAGCGCGGACCTGCTGGCCTACGGCAAGGCGCACAACCAGCTCCCCGACATCTTCATCTGGCACGAGCTCGGCACCCAGAACCTGGCCACCTTCCGCGGCAACTACGCGAAGTACGAGGCCCTCCTGGCAAACCTCGGCCTGCCGCACATCCCGGTGAACATCACCGAGTTCGGCATGCTGCGTGACATGGGCACCCCCGGTCAGCTCGTGCAGTGGATGTCGATGTTCGAGGACAAGAAGGTCGATGCCGCAGACCGCCTACTGGAACTACGCCGGCAACCTGTCGGACAACAGCTCCCGCAACAACGGCGGCAACGGCGGCTGGTGGATGTTCAAGTGGTACGGCGATCTCGCCGGCTCCAAGACGGTCAAGGTGACTCCGCCTCGGCTGAACGTGGCGGACACCCTGCAGGGCATGGCCGCTGTGGACACCGCCGACAAGAAGGCGACGGTCCTGTTCGGTGGCGGTTCCCAGGACGTGAATCTCAGCCTCACCGGGCTCGATCCGAAGACGTTCGGCGGCACCGTTGATGTCACCGTCCGCGCCGACCGGCTGAACGGCTCGGAAGGTGCGTCGCTGCAGCCGCCCGTCGTACTGTCCACCCGCGCCGCCGTGAGCCACGGTCAGCTCTCACTCACCGTACCGAACAGCGATCGCTACTCGGCCTACCAGGTGCAGGTCACCCCGGCGCTCACCGCACGGCAACCCGTCTCGACCGATCTGGTGAGCAGCGTCGAGGCTGAGAACACCACTGTCAGCAACGCCGTCGTGTACAACGAGGACCCGACGCGCGAATGGTCGTTCATGGCGTCGAACTCCAAGGACGTCGGCTCGTTCAACCAAGCCGCGTCCAGTGCGACGTGGTCGGTCACTGCCCCGCACACCGGCAGTTATCGCCTGTCGGTCCTCGCCGGAACCAACGGAGTACCGGGCAAGCACGCGCTGTTCGTCGACGGCGTCTTCAGCAAGCTCATCGACTACTCGGCAACCCTGAACTGGACCTACCGGGGAACCACCGATGTCCCGCTCGAGCTGAGCGCCGGCCCGCACACCCTGTCCGTTCGCGGGTCCAAGGACGGAACCACTCGGCTGCCCGGCCTGGACGTTCTGCTGGACCGCTTCGACCTCTACGACAACAGCTCCGGTGAGAACGCCGTCTATCCCGCGGTCGATGCGCGGCTCGCGGGTGGGGCGAGGCTTTCCTGACTCAAAGCCCCACACCTCCGGGTACGCAGAGCTCAAGGGCAAGGCGACCGCGACCGCCTTCGCAGCGACCGCAGCCACCGGTTACTACGACATCAGCACACACTTCGTCACGACCAAGGCACACCGCCACGTCAAGCTGACAGTGAACGGGCGAGCCGTTGCGCTGCCGCAGGCAGCCTCGGCCGGGTCGTGGGCAGCCGTGGCTCGTGTCTACCTTCCCCAAGGCATCAACGAACTCACGGTGAGCGCACCCTCGGGCGATGTCCTGCTCGGTGACATCACCACGTCCCGAGGTGCCGATCAGGTGGCAGCCGAAGCCAGCCCGGCCAACGTCCATCGAGTGGAGGCGGAATCGCTGAAGCTCGCCGGAACCGCGGCGGTTGAGAGCCTCCCCGCCACAACCGGCTCGAACGGCTCCGCCGGTTCCGACGGTGTCGTTCATGACGTCATCAACATCGGCAAGGGGGCCGCGAACACGATCACGATGACCCGCCCGAAAGGCTTCGACGCGGGGCAGTACCAGATCGTGTTCGGAGCCTCGAACGCCGACAAGTCCGCCGCGATCAACTACAACCCGCAGGTCATCAGCCGCTTCATCGACGTCTCCGAGGCCGGCGGTCAAACGGTCCGTGCGGGTGTGCGGCACAACTACTCGTGGAACAGCTTCTGGGACAGGACCGTCCCTCTTACCTTGTCCACACGAGCGGGCGCGTTGTCGATCGGCAATGCCTCGGGTCCGGCACCTCAGCTCGACACCGTCACGCTTGCCAAGTTCGTCGTGGGAAAGGCCACGACCAGGCCAGCGCCGAGCGTCGGGCCGTGAACGCCTTGTCCCAGTGAGTAAACAGCGCTGATCTGGCAGTGACGCAATGACGACGCGGATGGCCGGCGCCCAACCGGGCCCGGCCATCCGCCTCTCACACCCCGAAGGTTCCCAGGACCATCTGTGGACAAAGTGGAGCCGGCGGTCATCCATGTTGGTGGCGCCGCTGCACGCCGGCACGTCGGTGTGGGTCGCGTCCATTTCGGAGCCGCGCCCATCGGACTCGGCGCCACTGCACCGACGGAGAACGCGCCTTCAACCTCGCACTCGCGTTCGGGCTCGTGGGGAGGCGGCGGCCACTGAGTTCCTGACGTGGCCGGCGGCAGATGGACTGGGCGCGATGCGTGGTCCGATGGTCGCGCAGGCCGAGAACGGGGCCGCTGACGTGGCTGTAGCAGCGGCGAGGATGCATACCCGGACACGCCCCCCGCGCGACGTTGCCCGCGACGGTCCGCAGGGCGTTCGGTCCGATCCTTGAAGCGCCTCGCAGCCGGGTCGAAGCCGCGAACGCGCCGACCTTCGCCAACCTGATCGCGAAGAACGGCAACGATGCGAAGCGGTGTGATGTGACGCACAGTCAGCGGTCGTGACAGGCGCACGAGTTGTCATTGTTGGTGGATCTTTCGCGCCGATTGAGGTGCGTAAAGAGGTGAGCAAGAGGCCCTGCCGGGACTGCGAGGCCGGCTCTCCAGATCGAAGCTTGTCCTGAGTTCGGTCGTCGTACGGCGCCCCGTCCGGCCCAAGCATGCAGTGCCGCGACGTGATCGTGGCGGACTGTCGGCACACTGATCTGGAGCACCGCGAGGTCACCGCTACTTCGCCGGACCGGCGCGGTCCAGCTCGAGTGACGGCGGGACGAGCTCATCGACACTTCTGTGCGAAGAGTCGGTCACGTTCGCTCCCTGATCGGCGTCAGGCGCAGGACGCGGGCGGAGGGTTCGAGGGTGTTGGTGGTGATGCTGAGTCCGTCGTCGGTCCAGGTGTATGTCCAGTCGATGTCCTCGGTGGGGAAGTGGGGATCGACTCTCGCCTGGGGGAGGGGAAGGGTGATGGTGGATGGACCGGGAGCGCGGTGCCAGAGGGTGAGGTAGGAGATGTCGGGGCTGTTGAGGCAGAGGGCGATCCACTCGTCGGTCCAGGTTGGGAGTCCGAGTGGCCAGGTGGGGACGAGCGTGTGGAGATCGTCGAGGATGATGCGGTGCGCGGCCAGGGCGGACCGGATCAGGTCGAGCTCGGCCGGTGTCATTCGGTCGAGATGGCCCGAAAGGTAGAGGCGGCCGGGGATGCCGTTGACGAGGGCGAAGGTGAACTCCTCGCGGGTGGTGCCGCTGATCGGGTAAGTCCAGTGGCCGGCCTGTTCGGGGAGTATGGCGGCGGGGGCGGCCGCGGTGATCGGTGCGTAGAGCAACGGATGTTCCTGGTCCGAGGTCGACTGCAGGTGGAGACGGGACAGCATGGCGTAGTCCATTCGCATCGCACCGGACGCGCAGTTCTCGATCAGTAGGTCCGGGTGGCGTGTCTGGAGGGTGTCGAGCCAGTCGAGCAGGGCTCGGTTGTGTTCCAGCAGCCCGTGGCCGAGGGAGGTGCCGGTCTTGTCGGTGCCGGGACCGGTCATGGTGTTGTTGTCGAACTTGAAGAAGCCGACGCCGAATTCGCGGATCAATCGGTCGACGGTGTCGTCGAGGTGCTTGCGGGCCATCGTGCTGCGGAGGTCGAGCAGGTACCGGCCGGACTCGGCGACCCGGATGCCGCGACGGGTGAGGAAGGCGTCGTCGGGGAGTTCGCGGGCGATGGGTGAGCGGACGCCGATCACTTCGGGTTCGAGCCAGAGGCCGGGGACCATGCCGTGGGAGTGGATCCGGTCGATCACTTCGGCGAGCCCGTTCGGGAAGCGGGTGGTCGACGGTTGCCATGCTCCGACGGTGTTCCACCAGTCGCCCTCGGCGTACCAGCCGGCGTCGATGCAGAAGTAGTCGGCTCCGACGTCCGCGGCGGCGTCGATCAGCGGCAGGAGTTTCTGGGTCGTCGGATCGCCCAGCAGGGTGTTCATGTAGTCGTTGAAGACGACTGGCATCCGGTCGTCGATCGGACGTCGGTTCCGCACGGCGCGGCGTTGTCGGGTGAGGGCGGCGAACGCACTGTCGCGCTCGGCTCCGGCGACCAGTGACACGGGCACCGTGGTGAAGGGCTTGCCGGCTGTGAGCTCGACACTCCACTGATGTTCCTGGTCGGTCGGGCCGCTGAGCAGCAGGTAGCCGCCGCGTCGGGTCTCGCCGATCTCGTAGAGCCACGGTCCGTTGTGCTCGATCTGCCAGCCGATGGCGTACGGCGCACCCGACTCGACCAGCAGGCCGACAGGCAGCTGCTCACCGCTGGACCACGAGCCCGTGTTGGTCACGGCATGGCGGCTTCTGGCGACATGGTGATGCGTGTCGCTGACGATGTCCGCCAGCGCCCCAGAGCGCAGCGATCGGGCTGACCATCGGTTCTCCGCCATCCAACTGTTGGCGGCCGAGTACAGCTTGGCGTCGACCGACGCGAGGCCGACGACCAGAGACGACAGAAACGTCAACTCGAGCGCGCCCGGGCCGACGATCGAGGCTTCGGACCAGGTGCGTACGCCGGACCGCGCTTCGAACACACTGGTGACGCGCAGACCGGTGCTGGGCGTCCTCCTGAGTGATGCGCAACCTCGTCTCGGTCTCCTCATGACCGACGTAGCGCAACTGTTGCCCGAGACTGGTGTCGACATGCCGGTTGGTGCTCGGCGAGAATCCGTACCCGATGGCGGAGACCTCAACCAGTGGCTGGCTGGGGTCCGGCTCAACGCTGTCTGGATGTGAGGCTTCGCGTACGGCGATCAGCCGCACCGGGCCGTCGTCGAGAGCGAAGGTGAGCGTCAGGTCAGGCGTACTCCAGCGCAGCAAGTTCATCCACAAGTCTCATTTCGTGGTCGGGCTCACGATGCCTAGCTCGAGGAGGAGGTAGTCCTCGACGGTGAACAGGTGGGCGGCCATGCGGGTCCGTGCCCGGTCGGGGTCGTGGGCGGTGAGTGCGGCGAGGATCGAGAGGTGTTCGCGGTGGGAGGTCTCGTCGGCGCCGGGCTGGGAGATGGAGCGGCGCAACCGGTCGCGCATCGTTCGTCCACCCAGCGCGTCGATCAGCGCGGCCAGCACAGGGTTTCCGGACGCCTCCGCGATCATGCGATGGAAGGCGATGTCGTTCTCGATCACCGTCTCGTGGTTGGGTTCCCCGAGCGTCAGTTCGGCCTCGTTGTGGCGCAACAGTTCGGCAGCGGCGTCGAGCTCTGCAGGGCCGATCTGCAGCGCGGCCGAGGCGGCGGCCTCCGTCTCGAGTATCCGGCGAACCGCGTGCAGGTGGTGCGTTCCACTGCCGTCCTGCAGGTCGACAACAAAGCCGAGCGGAGCCAGCAGCATGGAGGGATCCAACTTGGTGACATAGGTGCCGTCACCTTGCCGCGTCTCGAGAACTCCCATCATCGACAGCGCGCGGACGCCCTCGCGCAGGGGATTCCTCGACACGCCCAATGCCGCAGCGAGATCCCTCTCGACGGGAAGCCGGTCGCCCGGCCGGAGGCGGCCGTCGATGAGCATCTGCCGGATGCTCTCGACGACGACATCTGTCTGTGAAACGCCGGGGGTGCGAGACGGCTCGGCCAGCTTCCCGGCGGTCATCGAAGCGGGTCTCCTTCCGCGCGTGATGCCCAGTAGGCACCGTCCGGGAACTGGTAGGTCTGCAGTGACTCCCTGTGCATCTCGGCACTGTAACCGGGCGCGTCCGGAAGCACGTACGCACCGTTCGCGGACCACGCAGGGGTCGACGAAGTGTTCGTGCAGGTGGTCGACGTACTCGGTGACGCGGTGGTCGAGGCTGCCCGACACGGCCACGTAGTCGAAGATCGAGAGGTGCTGAACGAGTTCGCACAGACCGACTCCACCCGCGTGCGGGCACACCGGTACGTCGAACCAGGCGGCGAGGAGGTAGACCGCGAGTACCTCGTTGACGCTGCCGAGGCGGGCCGCGTCGAGCTGGCAGTAGTCGATGGCGCCGGCCTGGAACATCTGCTTGAACAGCACCCGGTTCATCCCGTGCTCGCCGGTGGCGACGCCGATCGGTGCGACCGCCCTGCGGATCGCGGCGTGTCCGAGGATGTCGTCGGGACTGGTCGGTTCCTCGATCCACAGCGGGTCGAACTCGGCGAGCGCCTTGACCCATTCGATCGCCTGCGGCACGTCCCACACCTGGTTCGCGTCGATCATCAGGTTGCCGTCCGGCCCGAGCACCTCGCGAGCGATCCCGCAGCGCCGGATGTCGTCGGCCAGGTACGGCGCCGACCTTGAGCTTGACGTGTTTGTAGCCGGCGGCAACGGCTTCCTCGCACAGCCTGCGCAGCTTGGCGTCGGAGTACCCGAGCCATCCGGCCGAGGTGGTGTAGCACGGGTAGCCGGACGCCTCGAGCTCCGCGATTCGTTGCTTACGGCCCTCTTCTTGCCGGGCGAGCAGCGTCGACCGCCTGCTCCGGCGTCAGGACGTCGGAGAGATACCGCAGATCGGCGGCCTCGACGAGTTCCTCGGGTGACATCTCCGACGAGCAGTCGCCACAGTGGTACGCCGGCGCGCCGGGCGGCCAGGTCCCAGACCGCGTTCATCACCGCGGCCAGAGCCAGATGGATGACGCCCTTGTCCGGGCCGAGCCACCGCAACTGACTGTCCGACTGCAGTTCCCGGTAGATCCCGCCCAGGTCGCCGCACAGCTCGTCGACGTCCCGGCCGGCCAGTGGCTCGGCGCGCTGGGCGGCGGCGGCGACGCACAGGTCGTTGCCGCGCCCGATGGTGAAGGTGAAGCCGTACCCGGCGAGGCCCGGGTCGTCGGTGTGCAGGACGACGTACGCCGCCGAGTAGTCGCCGTCCTTGTTCATCGCGTCGGAGCCGTCGCTGGGTCAGCGAGGTCGGGAAGCGGACGTCGACGACCTCCACCGAGGTGATGCGTGGCATGGCGAGCCCCTCACGATCAGCGATAGATGGGATCTTTCTTCAGCTTTGATGTCGTTCAGTATGGACCAACGCAGGCGGCGAGCGCTACGATCCCGACAATTCATAGGATCAATACCTCGTCATCTCGACGGAGGACAGTGGTATGGGCAACCTGGTGAGCTCGGACCGCTCCGGCGCGGCAGCGGCTGTTCTACGACCGGCCCGGCCGGAACCTGGCTGGAGGCGTTGCCGCTCGGCAACGGCCGGATCGGCGCGATGTGCTTCGGTGGTGTCGGCAGGGATCGGATCGGCGCTGAACGACGAGACTTTGTGGTCGGGCAGTCCGGAGACCGCTCGGTCGCTGTCGACTCCGCTCGGTGCGACCGGTGCCGACGCCGTGCAGGCTGTGCGCGACGCGCTCACGGGCGGGCGACATCCGATCGGGCGCACGAGCTGGCCCGCGGCTTCCACTCCGGCTACTCGCAGGCGTACCTGCCACTGGGGGATCTCCTGCTCGAGGTTCGCGTCGACGGCACCGCACCCGCGGCCGGCGATGTCGCGCAGTACCGCCGCGAGCTTGATCTCGACGCCGCGCTGGCCACGGCGGAGTACGAGATCGGGGGAGTGGCGGTGCGGCAGGAGGTCTTCGTCAGCGCGCCGGCCGGCGTACTGGTCCTGCGAATGACCGCGTCCGAGCCGGTGCTGGCGCTGACCGTGCCGGTTGACGTCGCAGTTGCAGTCCCGCCCGCACGCGGTCGACGACGGGCTCGGGCTGCTCCTGCAGGCTCCGGCCGATGTCGCTCCTCCGCACCGCGACGTACCGGAGCCGATCCGGTACTCCGACGGTGAGGATCGCGGGATGGCGGCCGCCATCGCCTTACGCACCAGGACCGATGGCGAGGTCGAGGCGAGTGACTCCGAGCTCGCTGTCGACGAGCGCAACAGAGATCACCCTGATCCTCTCGACCGCCACGGGTACGACGGTCCGTTCACCACACCGACCCGGACGGCCGAGGAGTGCTGGCTCGCCGCGGATCAGACCGTGCTCGCGGCACTCGATCGTGAGTACGACGAACTCGTCGCCGATCATCAGCGGGATCACCGGCGGCTGTTCCGTCGTTCGTCACTCGAGCTGGCGGGCTCGGCGATCAGCGGGCTGCCGACCGATGTGCGGGTGGCCCGAGCGCGCGACGTCGAGGACCCTGCCCTGGCCGCGCTGATCTTCAACTACGGCCGCTACCTGATGATCGCGAGTTCGCGACCAGGTGGGCTGCCGACGAATCTGCAGGGGATCTGGAACGACATCCTGCGGCCGCCGTGGAGCTCGAACTACACGGTCAACATCAACACCGAGATGAACTACTGGCCGGCGGAGACGACGAACCTGTCCGAGTGCCACGAACCACTGCTCCGATATCATCGATCACCTCGCCCAGGCGGGCCGCCAGTACGGCGCGTGAGCGCTACGGCTGCGGCGGCTGGACCGCGCACCACAACGCCGACGCGTGGTGCTGGACGATCCCGGTCGAGGGCGATCCGCGGTGGTCGAACTGGCCGATGGCGGGTGCGTGGCTGGCCCGGCATCTGTGGGACCACTACGCAGTTCACCGGCGACCTCGAGTTCCTCGGCGGGTCCTGGCCGATGCTGCGGGGCGCGGCGGAGTTCTGCCTCGACTGGCTGGTGGAGCTGCCGGACGGCAGCTCTCGGTACGGCGCCGTCGACGTCTCCGGAGAACGACTACATCGCCGGCGACGGGCGAGCCGGCATCGGTCACCGAGTCGTCGACCATGGACCTGGCGCTGATCTCGGATCTGTTCCACCGCGTTGAGCAGGCCGCCGAACTGCTCGACGCCGTGGACCCGATCCGCTGGTCGAGCTGTCCGACCGCCCGCAAGCGACATCCCGGATCCGTCGATCGGTGCCAGGGTCAACTGCAGGAGTGGGCCGCGGACCTGCCCGAGGAAGATCCGCACCACCGCCACATGTCCCACCTGGTCGGCCTGCATCCTGGCGACGCGATCACGCCGGACGGTACGCCGGCCCTCGCGGCCGCGGCGGCACGGACACTCGACCTGCGGGGCGACGAGGCCACCGGCTGGTCGCTGGCCTGGAAGATCTGCCTGCGGGCCCGCCTGCGCGACGCGCGCCGGCGGCACACCGGCTGGTCCACGCGTTCCTGACCCCGGCCAACGACACCGGCACGGACTACGTCGGCAGCGGCGCCGGCGTCTACCCGAACCTGTTCTGCGCGCACCCGCCGTTCCAGATCGACGGCAACTTCGGCGCGACCGCGGGAATCGCGGAGATGCTGCTGCAGAGCCACACCGGCGAGATCGAGCTGCTGCCGGCGCTGCCCGCCGGATGGGCCAGCGGACGGGTGACCGGTCTGCGAGCGCGCGGCGGGGTCACCGTCGACATCGCCTGGTCGCCGCACGGCGTCGAGGCGGTCCTGACCGCTGATCGGGACCAGGAACGGGTCGTCCGGCACGGCGACGATCGGATGCCGGTCCGACTGACCGCCGGCATCGGTCACCGCGTGAGCTCGAGTTGATCGCCGGCGTGGACGAGGAGGTCTGATGGCAACCCTGACAACCATCCCGCCGCCGGTCGGTGAGCTACCCAACCGGCCCAAGCGACGACGGCGGCGCGAGCGTCCCGGGATCACCGGGCTGCGGCGCAGTCTTCAGCGGCACTGGACGCTGTATCTGCTGATGGTCGTGCCGCTGATCTGGTTCGCGGTCTTCAAGTACATCCCGATGTCGAACGCCGTGCTCGCGTTCAAGAACTACAACGTGGTCAGAGGGCATCTGGGGCAGCCCGTGGGTCGGCTGGCAGAACTTCGAGCTGTTCTTCCGCAACCCGGTGTTCTGGACGCTGGTGAAGAACACCTTCGTGCTCTCGGTCTACACGGTGGCGGCGAGTTTCCCGATCGCGATCATCCTGGCGCTGGCGCTGAACGAGGTCCGCATGGGTCTGTTCAAGCGGACGGTCCAGATGGTGACGTACGCGCCGTACTTCATCTCGACCGTGGTGGTCGTGTCGATGACGATCCTGATGCTGTCGCCACGGCTGGGCATCGTCAACGAGGGACTGCGGGTTCTTCGGCGTCCCGGCGATCGACTTCCTCGGGAACCCGGACTACTTCCGGCACATCTATGTCTGGTCCGACGTCTGGCAGACCACCGGGTACTCCGCGGTGATCTACCTGGCCGCGCTGTCCGGCGATCGATCCGGCGCTGCACGAGTCGGCCAAGATCGACGGCGCGACCCGGCTGCAGCGGATCCGGCACGTCGACCTGCCGGGCATCATGCCGACCGCGGTGATCATCCTGGTCCTTGCGCGTCGGCAACATCATGGCGATCGGGTTCGAGAAGGCGTTCCTGCTGCAGAACCCGCTCAATCTGAGCGCAGTCCGAGATCATCGCCACCTACGTCTACAAGACCGGTCTGCTGAACGCCGACTTCAGCCTGGCGACCGCGGTCGGGCTGTTCAACTCGGTGATCAACCTGGTCCTGCTGCTGATGGTCAACACGATCGCCAAGCGGATCACCGGAAACGGACTGTGGTCATGAGCGCCCAAGCTGAAGTGCGAACGGTGCCGAGCAAGCGATGGCGAGCGCCGTGCGGCGCGGGCCCGCCGGATCCGCGAGTCCGCGCACGGACCGGATCTTCCTGTTCTGTGTCTACCTGCTGCTGGCGGTGTTCCTCGCTGGTCGTCATGCTGCCGCTGCTCTACATCGTGGCCAGCTCGTTCAGCAGTCCGGCGGCGGTCTCGTCCGGGCGGGTGCTGTTCTGGCCGGTCGAGTTCTCGCTGCGCGGGTACCACGCGGTGTTCGCGAACCCGCAGATCGTTCAGGGATACGTGAACTCGTTGTTCTACACGGTGGTCGGCACAATCGTCAGCGTCACGATGACGATCGCGATCGCCTATCCGATGTCGCGGCGTACGCTCGTCGGCCGCAATGTCGTGATGACGTTGATCCTGTTCACCATGCTGTTTACCGGCGGCCTGATCCCGACGTACCTGGTGGTGCAGTCGGCCGGCCTGCTGGACACCCGGTGGGCGCTGATCATCCCGCAGGCGATCGGCGTCTGGCAGGTCATCATCGCCCGGACCTACTTCCGGACCGCGATCCCCGACGAGCTGGTCGAGGCCGCGCAGCTGGACGGCTGCGGCGATCTGCGGTTCCTGTGGTCGGTGGTCATCCCGTTGGCCAAGCCGATGATCGCCGTGGTGGCGCTGATGTACGCGATCATGCAGTGGAACTCGTACTTCGACGCCCTGATCTACCTGAAGAGCCCGGACCTGTTCCCGCTGCAGTTGGTGCTGCGCAACATCCTCATCCTCAACACCACCGGCGGCGGGCGCCATCGACGCCTCCGTCGTCCATTCAGCGCCAGCAACTGGCCGACCTGCTCAAGTACTCGCTGATCGTCGTGGCGAGTGTGCCCGTGCTGCTGATCTATCCGTTCGTCGCTCGCTATTTCACCAAGGGAATCATGATCGGCGCCGTCAAGGGCTGATCTGCCGCATCACCTCGACCCCTGTGAGGGAACAACATGTCTGCTACAGTTCAGAAGGACGGAGGCGTGCCGCGATCGCCGGCATGAGTCTCCTGGCACTCGCGCTTGCAGCCTGTTCCGGCGGCGGCTCGGACGACCGCAGCAGGCCAAGCCGTTGCCCACGGTCACCGGCAATCCGGCGGTCACGCTCGATGTGTTCGCGCCCCAGTCGGCCGATTGGAACCTCGCCACGAACGACTTCACCAAGAAGGTGAAGGAGAAGTTCAACATCACCTTCAAGTGGCAGACCACCACGTTCGACGGCGGTCCGGCCAAGGAGAAGCGGCAGATCTCGCTGGCCAGCGGCGACTACCCGGACCTGTACCTGCTGATCCCGTGGGTCGACCAGTTCACCCAGGCCGACCTGCTCAAGCTGGCGCAACCAGGGCGTCGTCGTACCGCTGAACCAGCTGATCGACCAGTACGCGCCGAACATCAAGAAGGCGCTGGACGCGACGCCGGAGTGGAAGGCGATGGCGACCGCGCCGGACGGCAAGATCTACGGTATGCCGCAGTGGGTCGACTGCTACCACTGCACGTACCAGGACAAGCTCTGGATGAACTCCACCTGGCTGAAGAAGCTCGGCCTGGAGCAGCCGAAGACCACCGAGGACATGCGCAAGGTCCTGCAGGCGTTCAAGACCCAGGACCCGAACGGTAACGGCAAGGCGGACGAGATCCCGCTCAGCGCGGATGTGCGCGACGTCCTGATCCCGTACTTCATGAACGCCTTCATCTACGACCCGCAGGGCACCAGCGGGAACAACAACTCGACCCTGGTGCTCAACGACGGCAAGGTCGACCTCCAGGCGAACAAGGACGGCTGGCGAGCAGGGCCTGAAGTACCTGAACTCGCTGTACAAGGAGGGCCTGATCGACAAGGGCGCCTTCACCCAGAACCCGGACGCGCTGCAGCAGCAGGGCGACACGCCGGCTCGGTCATCCTCGGCTCCGCGACCGTGCTGCATCCTGGCATCTTCGTCACGACTGGCTCACCGGACGGACGGGACAAGCAGTACGACGCCGTACCGCCGCTGACCGGCCCGGACGGCGCGAACTTCACCGGCTACAACTTCCCGAGCGCGCCCGGTGCCACCTTCGTGCTGACCAACAAGGCGACGCAGGAGGAGCAGATCCAGGCGATCAAGCTGCTCGACTACATCTTCACCGACGAGGGCCAGATCAACGGCCAGTTCGGCACCGAGGGCAAGACCTGGACCAAGCCGGCAGACCGGCGACGTCGCGCTGGACAAGTCCCTGAAGCCGATGTACAAGGCAGATCCCGCAGAAGGCCGGGGCGAAGCCGCCGAACTCCGGCTGGCGGTGCGCTGGCGCAGTACAACAACACCGCGACCTTCCGGAACTCCGAGGCGATCAGCACCGACATCTACTCGCCAGGCAGGCTACGAACGCCGATTGTTCGAGGCGACCAAGCTGTACGAGGGCAAGGAGGACAAGGCGCAAGATCTACCCGTACTGGAAGGTGTGGATCGACCCGTCGCTGGCCAGCGAAGTCGCGACGCTGCAGACCAACATCGAGAACTACGTGCAGCAGAACGCACTGCAGTTCGTCACCGGCTCGAAGAACATCGACAGCGACTGGGACGCCTACGTCAAGGGCCTCGACGGCCTCGGCCTGCAAGCGCTACCTGGAGATCCAGCAGACCGCCTACGACAAGATGCCCAACAAGTAGATCAATCCTGGACCGGCCGGAGCACTCCGGCCGGTCCGCCCTCCCATCACCCACGAGGAGCGATCGGTGCCGTTCGACCCAACCTTCGAGTCCCTGGCCGCGTTCGAGTGCCCTGACTGGTTCCGGGACGCGAAGCTCGGCATCTGGTCGCACTGGGGAGCACAGTCGGTCCCGCGATACGGCGACTGGTATGCGCGCAACATGTATCGGGAGGGCACCGATCAGTACCGCTACCACCTGCGGACGTACGGGCACCCGTCGCAGTTCGGCTACAAGGACGTCGTACGGCTGTGGAAGGCGGAGCGGTTCGATCCGGACGAGCTGATGGATCGATTCGTGGCTGCCGGTGCCCGGTACTTCGTGGCCCAGGCCGTGCACCACGACAACTTCTTCAACTACGACTCGATCGTCAACCGCTGGAACTCGGTGAAGATGGGGCCGGGCAAGGACATCGTGGGTCTGCTGGAAGGCCGCCGCGGACCGGCGCGGGCTGCCGTTCGGATTCACCGAGCACCTCGGCGCCACGCTCGGCTGGACGGCGGTCAACAAGGGCAGTGACAAGCACGGGCCGTTCGCCGGCGTACCGTACGACGGAACCGATCCGGCCAACCAAGACTTCTATCTCGACAACAGCCGGCACCTGCCGGCCCAGGACGTCGAAGTCCAGGACCCGTGGTACAGCGATGATCCCGAGTGGCACAAGCACTGGCTCGATGCTGTGACCGAGATGATCGACCGCTACCAGCCGGATCTTCTGTACTCCGATGGACCGCTGCCGTTCGGCGAGGTCGACTACACACCCGGTCTGCAAGCGGTGTCTCACCTCTACAACACCAGCGTGCGGATCCACGGGACGAACCGCGCTGTCTACCAGCAGAAGGATCGCCGGCCCGAGGTGAGTTCCGTCGGAGTGATGGACATCGAACGGAGTCAGACTCCCGGCGTCCATCCCGCGCCCTGGCAGACCGACACGTCCGTCGGCGACTGGTTCTACAACGTCCGCGATGTCTACAAGACCGCCGGCCACGTGATCGAGATGCTGGTCGACATCGTGTCGAAGAACGGCAACCTCTTGCTGAACGTGCCCCAGCTGCCAGACGGAACGATCGACATCGAGTGCTCACAACTCCTCGACGACCTCGGCGCCTGGACGCGGGTCTGCGGCGAAGGTATCTACGGCACCAGACCGTTCCGCGTGTACGGCGAGGGCCCGTCAACCGTTGTGATCAAGGGTTTCACCGAGGACCGGGTCAGCTGGACGAGCGCCGACTACCGATTCACCCGTCGGGACAACACCCTCTACGCATTCCAGCTGGCCTGGCCTGACGACCGGCGCGCCGTGATCCGCAGCCTCGCAGACCATGAGGCGGTGACCGGCGTCCGTCTGCTCGGCCACGGCACGGTTCCCTTCCAGCAAGCCCACGGCATCCTCGTCGTCCAACTGCCCGAGGCCCCTCCGGTTGACGTCGCGAACTGCCTCGCCGTCGACCTCCGGGCCGGCTGACCGGAAGGTGAAGCCGCACACGCCTCGCGCCTGCCGCTCTGGCCTGACCGGGCGAGGAGCAGGACCTGGCCAAGGACAGCCGTTCCGCAGGCAGGGCGCGAGGATCCGCCCGATCCCGCGGGCTGAAACTCCGTTGACACACTGACCACACAGATTAGCGTCGACGAGATGACAACCCCCGCTTTCAGACCCGGTCTTGCGCTCGCTGAGGCCTTCTATACGGATGTGGTTGCTCCGCTCATCGATGTCTCGCACACCGCCTGCCTGCTCGGCGAGGGATCCGAGGTTCTCGGTTACGACAGCGTCCGATCCACCGATCACGAGTGGGGTCCGCGGGTCCAGCTATTCGTGCGTGCCGATCAGGTCGATCGAGTCAAGAGCGCTATCGCGCAGGGGCTGCCGACAAAGTACGACGGGCTTCCCACCGCGTGGTACTCGATGGCGGCCAACACGGTGACGCACCACATCGAAGTCACGACCTTCGACGAGTGGATCGTGGCCCAGATCGGAACCGACCCGCGGCAGGGCATGGATCACGCCGCCTGGCTCGGACTGGCGCAGCAGCGACTGCTGTATGTGACCCGCGGGAAGGTCTTCAGGGACGACGGCGGCGAACTTACGCGAGTGCGCTCGGCCCTTGCCTGGTACCCCACCGACGTATGGCGCTGGCTTCTGGCCAGCCAGTGGTACCTGATCGGAAACACCGAGCCCCTCATCGGACGCACTCTGGAAGCCGGCGACCAACGCGGCGCATGGCTCCTCACCGCTAAATTGTGCAAGCTGATCATGCACATGGCGTTCCTCCAGGAACGCCGCTACCGGCCCTACGACAAGTGGGTCGGCACCGCATTCGCCGAGCTCGAAGCGGCCGCAAGTCTCGGGCCCCTCATTGACGCCGCGCTGGAACAAGTCCCCGGAATCGGGGCAGACAGCGCGATCTCCCGCGCCCTGACCACGCTCGGCGATCGCCATACTGCCCTGGCATTGAGCGAACCGGTCACCCCGGTCATCAGCGACTTCCAGGTGAACATCAACGACGCTGTCCGGCCGTACCCGGTCCTCAACACCTCGGACTTCGTCGCAGCGACAACGGCGGCTATCTCCGACCCGGCGCTGCGCAAGCTGACTGCCGTTGGTGGCATCGATCAGCTCACCCATGCCGATGACGCTCTGATCCACTTCACGCCGTGGCCTGAGCACCTGACGCGAACATACCGGACACTCTTGAACACGGCCGCGCAAACGACCGCATAGGTCAGCCGCGCCGTCCGCGGGAATGGGTGCGCGCATCCACAAGCCCGACCGGCGCCGGTATCGGCCGAGGTCACCAGGCCCTTTCCTCGAGTCGCTTCACCGACTCACGCAACACCGTCCGGCTCACGCCGAAATGTTCGCTCAGCGGGGCTTCCGGAGGCAACAGATCGCCCTCCTTCAACGGTCCCGTCACGATCAGATCCACGAGCTCGGCAACGACCGAAACCCCGAGCCCGGCCCACAGGCAGACGTCGCGGGAGGAACTGCACCGCGGGACGGCTCCTTCACACTACGTATGATCTTACCGACACCCCGCTCGCGCGGCCGGTGGTTGGCCGGGCCGCGCGTACGGGGCGAGGTTTGTTCGGCTCGGGTCAGGCTCGGGTGAAGGAGCGGATCTCGACGCTGTACGGCGCCGCGGACAGGACGTTGTCGTGGGCGTCGAAGGTCAGCTCGGCGACCGTTACCTGCGGTGGCTGGCCGACCCTGTTGGTCGCGTCGAGGGTGGTGCCGGTGAGCCGCCACAGCCTGCCGTTCGGGCGGGCGTTGAAGCCCTTGAACGAGAGGTCGATGTCCTGGGCATCGGCCGTTGCGTTGACGGTTGCCACGGTCAACGTGCGGCCGTCGGACGAGAGAGTCGCCATCATGTCGACCGGGTAGGTCGGACTTCCGGCATTGACGCTCGGCTGGTCGCCTCCCGGCGGGAAGTTGGGCGCGGGCTGCGGCGAGCTACCGGTGATGGCGACCGGCGTGACGCCGAACCTGTCCCGGTAGAGCTTGAACAGCACACCGGCAGAGCTGTAGGTCGAGTCGGTCTTGTTGTACGACAGCCACGACACCCCCATGGTGTACGCCGCCATCGTGATGAAGTCGCTCGCCCGGAACAACTCGTGCAGCATCATCGCCAGGCCGAACAACTGCTTCATCCCGGAGGCCTTCTGGAAGCCCCACTCGTCGATGCTGACCTTGATCTGGTTCTGCTCGAGCTCCGGGAAGTCGGGCTTGTAGAGCTCCCAGTTCTCGCGCACGGACTTGATGTAGTTGGCGCCCCGGCGGCACGAGTCCACCATGGACTCCGCCGGGCTCACGTCGACGTACTTGCCCTGATCGAGGTCGAAACGCTGGGTGGTCCCGTAGCTGTGCTCGGAGATGATGTCGAACTTGCCGGAGCTGCTCGTCAGCAGCCGGTGGTTCCAGTCGGTCAGTGAGCCGTACTCGACCTTCACCGGCGTGGGTTGCACGATCTGCCGGGTGCTCGGGTCGATGTAGTAGGGCAGTCGGTGGACCGTCATGCTGGCCGGGAAGGCGCCGACCGCGACGATGGCGATCGACGGATCGACCTTCTTCATCGCGTCCGCGAACAGGTTGTGCTTGATCATGTAGTGCGCCGGCGTCATGTAGCCCAGCTGCCAGAAACCGAACATCTCGTTGCCGACGGCCCAGTACTTCACGCCGTACGGCTCGTGGTGGCCGTTCGCGGCGCGCCGCTGACCCATCGGGGTGTCGGGCGCGCCGTTGACGTACTCGACCAGCAGCGCCGCCTCGCGGGCGGATCCGAATCCGGTGTTGACGCATGGGTACGGCGCGGTAGCGAGCAGGTCGCACATCGCCAGGAACTCGTCGGTGCCCACGTCGTTGGACTGCGCCTGGTTCCGGTCGGGGTCGAACGTGGTCGGTCGCAGGTCGGGATCACCGATCGCGTTCTGCCAGTCGTGGCCGGAGACGAAGTTTCCACCGGGGAACCGCCAGAAGCCGCCGAGTCCGCGGAGCAGGTCGATGGTGTCCTTCCGGAAACCCTTGACGTTGTCGCCGGGCATCAGCGACACGGCGCCGACGCGGAACGAACCCGTGCCGGTGCCGGAGATCTCCAGGCTGCCGGTCGTCGTCGCGGCGCGGCAGACGAACCGCAGCGGAACCGTTGCCCAGCCCTTCTTGACCGTGACAGCGACGCTCTGGCTCTGTCCTGGTCCGTCGCCCCACGACAGCGTGGCGACGACGTGCGTGCCTGGGTCGCCTGCGATCACCACCCGGCCGACGTACGCCTTCGCGGCGAGGCCCAGTCCGGTCTGCTTGATGCCCCGGGTCTCGGACCGGCTCAGCGCGACTTTCGGTGACTGCTCGCCGACGTACGGATCCTTCGTGTCCATGGTGACATCGGCAGCGGGGCCAACTGGCCGCCATTTCCTGGTGCTGGGGCTCTGCGTATCGACCGCGAGGTAGAACTTCCGATCAGCCAGCACCTCCGACCAGAGACTGTCGTAGACGAGCGTGCCGATGTGCTCGATGAACGCGCCGTAGACGTACGGGAGGATCGGCGCGGCCTTCTTCGTGGCGTCGATGCCTGCGCTGATGGCCGGATCGGCCGCGTACGCGGTGATGCCGGTGGTGGCCGACAGTCCGGTCAGCAGACCGGCTGCCATGGAGGCCTGGATCACGGTACGGCGGGAGATCCCGCTGCTTTCGGTTGACGTGCTGTCCATCTGGTCCTCAACCTTCCCTCAAAGCTGGTATGGACGGGTCAATCTGTGCTGCTCGGACCACGTGACTGCTCATCGGAGCCGTACCGCGGTGGCGAGCCGATCGCGGGTCAGGCAGCGATCGAGCCGAAACGAGTCGGCGAGCTCTTGGACCTGCTCGATCCCGAGGCCGGCGAACGAGCGGGCGAACTCGTCGACCAGCGGTTCGGCGAGCAGGATGTGCCGGACCAGCGTCGCGATCCACTGGCGGCGGCCGAACGGAACCGGATCGAAGTCCGGGAACTCCTCGTCGAAGGTCTGCTCGATCGGGTCGAGCAGGTGCCGGACGTCGGTGTCCACGGATCCCCACGCGTCGACGCCGAGTCGCGCCTTCTTGGCCAGCAGCGGCGCGATCTGCCGCAGGTACGGCGATTCGGGCGCGGCGTACACGAGTCCCTGGAGTCCGATGTCCTTGTACGTCCACAGACTCCAGCCGGCGCCGTACCGGTCGTAGACCGCCAGTTGGTCATGAAGCAGGCGGTACCGGGACTCGTCCCGGACCTGGTTGCCCGAGTAGACCGGGCCGAACTCTCCGACCCAGATGGGTGTTCCGGTCTCACGCATGTACTGCGTGCGCTCCAGGAACTTCGCCTCGACCGTGTCCCGGTCGACGTAGCGGCCGCGCGAGATGCCCGGGTAGTCGCCGGCGTCGGCGAAGCCGGCCAGGGCGTAGTCGTGCACGCTGTACACGGTGTTCGGCCAAGGGTCGCCGAACAGACCGAACTCGGTCGCATGGCGGTTTCCGTCCAGGAACAGCACCGTCTCCGGGTCGATCGCGCGAACCGCCGTACGGAGACGTGTGTAGAACGCGCCGACGACCTCGCCGCTCGGGTCGGCCGGTTCGTTGAGCAGGTTGTAACCGGCCACCCAGGGGTTGTCGCGGTACCTGTCCGCCATCGCTTCCCACAAGTGCACCACTCGGTCCTGGAAATCGCGGTGACGCCAGAACAACGAGATATGGGTCGGGTTGTCGCTGTGCCAGCGCTGGTTCTGGAAGCCAGGTGCGGCGTGCAGGTCGATGACGACGTACAGCCCGTGCCGCGCGCAGATGTCGACGGCGCGGTCGAGCAGCCGGAATCCTTCGTTCTTGAGGTGCCTGGGCCGATCGTCGTCCTCGAAGTGCCGATAGTTGATTGCCACGCGCACACAGTTGAGGCCCAGTGACGCCAGGTACGCCGCATCGGCGTCGGCGAAGAAGGTCTCGTAGAAGCGGTCGAAGAACGCGTCGTAAACCGTCTCGCCCAGCACGTCGCGAAGCGCCCGACGCTGGAGTTCCTCGGTCGCGGGGTACCCGGTGATGAAGTTCTCCATACTGAGCCATCCGCCCAGACCCACGCCGCGAAGCCGAACCGCTCGCCCCGCCCGCGTCACCAACTCGCTGCCGGACACTCTCAGCGCGACCTGGTCGCCGGGGATCATCGGCTGAACCCTGCGGTCAGGCCGGTGACCAGGTAGCGCCGCCCGAGTACGTACAGGACGACCATCGGCAAGGTCGAGAGCACGACGGCGGCGAGGACGCCAGGAATCTGCACTGTGAACTCGACGACGGCAAGGGCGGTGACGCTGGATGCCACGGCGGACCGGCGGCGGAACGAACGGTTCATGACAACCCTCTCCTACTGCGCACCGCGCTGCGGCACGGCCAACGGGGAGAACTGCTGACGGCGGGCAGGCGGACATCGGGTGGTGCGCCTGTGTGGCGGGGCGCGGACGGAGGATGGCCCGCGGAGCGCGTGAAGTAATGACGGTGAAAGTTTCAGAATCTTTCGACTCGAACGCTAAGGTCCGGTTCGATCCGCGTCAAGATCTCGGCCGCGTCAAGGCGCAATCTCCGGCGGACGCGCGGTGGCGGCTCACATGTGTAAAATGTCGGGACTGGTCCCGAAAATTTCTGTTGGGAGTCGCAGTGGCCAAGGCGGACCGCGTGAAGATCGCCGACATCGCCCGAGCCGCCGGTGTCTCGGCTCCGACCGTGTCGAAAGTTCTGAACGGCCGCTCGGAGGTGGCCCCGGAGACCCGTGAGCGGGTCCGCGAGGTGCTCCGGTCACACAACTACCAGCGGCGGCCCAGCGGGAAGCAGCCCCGGGCCGGGCTGGTCGACCTGGTCATCAAGGAGTTGGCGACGCCGTGGTCCGTCGAGATCATCCGGGGTGCGGAGGATGCCTGCCGGGAAGCCGGTATCGGCCTGGTGGTCTCCGCGGTACACAGCGCTCAAGCTGATGCTCAGCGTTGGCTGGACAACCTTGCCGGGCGGCACTCGGACGGCGTCCTGCTGGCGGTCTCCGACCTGGGGAGCGCCGAGCGCGAGCGGCTGGACGCGCTGGGCGTTCCGCTGGTGCTGATCGATCCCATCGGCGATCCGGACCCGGACATCGCCTCGATCGGGTCGACCAACTGGGCCGGCGGCCTGGCCGCGACCGAGCACCTGGTCGAGCTGGGACATCGGCGGATCGCGATGATCGCCGGCTTGCCGAACCTGCTGTGCACGCAGGCCCGGCTGGGTGGCTATCGCGCTGCGCTGGAACGCGCGGGCATCACCCCCGATCCTGAGCTCTTGCGCTTCGGCGACCACTTTCCGCCGAGTGGCCGGGCAGCGGCGCTCGAGTTGCTGGACCTGGCCGAGCCACCCACCGCCATCTTCGCCGGAACAGACCTGCAGGCCTTCGGCGCCTACAAGGCCCTGCAATCGCGCGGTGTGCGCATCCCAGACGACATCAGCGTCGTGGGGTTCGACGATCTGGCCGCCTGTGACTGGGTGACGCCGCCCCTGACAACCGTGCAGCAACGCCTGGTGGAGATGGCGCGGATGGCGGTGCAGGTGATCATCGACGGTGGAAGCGACGCCGGCGAAGCCCGCCGCATCGAGCTGGCCACGTCACTCACCGTCCGGGAGAGCACAGCACCCCCTCGACCGTTATGACCGTGTCACGCGCAGTATTCGGGCGTGTTGGCGGTGGGCCGTGCCAGAGGGTCAGGTAGGAAGATGTCGGGCCGTTGAGGAACATGGCGATCCACTCATCGCTCCAGGTCGGGAGTCCGAGCGGCCAGGCGGGGACGAGGGCGTCGAGATCCGCGAGGATCGCGCGATGTGCGGCCAGGGCGGAGCGGATCAGGTCGAGTTCGGTCGGCATCATGCGGTTGAGGTGGCCGGGGATGCCGTTGACGAGCGAAGGTGAATGCCTCTCGCGTGGTGCCGCTGCGGCCGCGGCGATTGGGTGCGTAGAGCAACGGATCTCCTGGCGTGGTCCATCCGCATCGCGCCCGGCGCGCAGTTCTCGATGAGCAGGTTCGGGAGGCGCTGGAGGATCGGCGATGTCGGTCACGTCGCGAGCCGATGTGATGTGACGCACAGTCACGATCACCTGAAGGCTGCAGGGCCCAGTCGGCGGGAGAGATGCGTGGGCTGAAAAGGTCGAATAGAGGGTGACCTGCGGGCATGAAGAAACCCAGGCCACCACTGTGACCTGGGCTTTTGGTGCGCCGCCAGGGACTCGAACCCCGAACCCGCTGATTAAGAGTCAGCTGCTCTGCCAATTGAGCTAGCGGCGCATGTCGTGCTTTTCGAACGATGAGGATCGTAGCAGGGGCGCCGGGGAGATGTGAAATCGGTTAGCGGGTGAGGATGGTCATGGCGGCGTTGTGGCCGCCGAGGCCGGAGACGGCGCCGCCGCGGCGGGCGCCGGAGCCGCAGATGAGGAGGTTGGCGACGTCGGTCTCGGTGCCCCAGCGGCCGGCGTCGGCGGCGTCGGTGGCCCAGGGCCACTGGAGGTCGCCGTGGAAGATGTGGCCGCCGGGCATGCCGACGGATTCCTCGATGTCGTACGGCGTCTTGGCCTCGATACAGAGGTTGCCGTCGCCGTCACGGGCGATGCAGTCCTCGAGTGGCTCGGCGAGGTAGGACTCCAGGCCGGCCAGGACCTGGCGCGTTGCCGTGGCCCTGGCCGCGTCGTTGTCGGAGGCAAACAAACGGGCGGGGAAGTGGACGCCGAAGACGGTCAGCGTGTGGTGGCCGGAGGCAACCAATTCCGCTGACAGGATCGACGGGTCGGTGAGGGAGTGGCAGTAGACCTCGGACGGCGGCGTCGGCGGGAGGACGCCAGAGTCGGCCGAGCGGTAGGCAGACTCGAGTTGGCTGTAGTCCTCGTCGATGTGGAAGGTGCCGGCGAAGGCCCGCGTCGGATCGTCACCGGACTTCAACGCGGGCAGTCGGCGCAGCAGCAGGTTGATCTTCAGCTGCGACCCTTCGGGCTTGTCCACAACGGGCTGACCACGCAGGGCGGCCAGTGTGGTCGGTGCCACGTTGGCGAGGACGTACGAGCAGTCAACGGACCGTTCACCATCGCCGCCGAGCCAGGTGACTGAGCCACGGACGCCGTCTGCCTCGACAGTTGTCACCGCTGCGTTGGTGACCAGTGAGGCGCCCGCCCGTCGCGCTGCAAAAGCCAGAGCATCTGTGACAGCGCCCATGCCGCCGACAGGGACCCGCCACTCGCCAGTCCCGTTGCCGATCAGGTGGTAGAGAAAGCACCGGTTCTGGATCAGCGACTCGTCATGGAGACCGGCGAACGTCCCGATCACCGAGTCCGTCGCCACCACACCGCGCACGGTGTCGTCGGCAAAGCGGCGCTCGACGGCCTCACCGAAGGGCCGCTCGACCAGTTCGTCCCAGAGCGCTGGGTCGACCCGCGACCGCAGGGAGGCGGCGGATTCCAGAGGCTCGAGCAGGGATGGCGCGATCACCTCGGCCAGCGAGCCGACGGCGCCGTAGAAGGCGGTCCACGCTTCGTACTCCGTGTCGCTCCCGGTCAACGCTCGGAACGAGTCCCGCGTGACCGCGCCCTCCGGCCGTTCGACCATCAGGCCGAGATCGCGGCCTGCTCGACGTACCGGGGTGTAGGAGGCGACGCCTCGGGAGCGGAGCTCCAGCGAGAGGCCGAGGTCGGCGACGATCTTGTCGGGCAGCAGGCTGACCAGGTACGAGTACCGGGACAGGCGCGCGTCGACACCCGGGAACACGTACTGGCTCACCGCTGCGCCGCCGGTGTGGGACTGCTGCTCCAGTACGAGCGTGGAAAGCCCGGACTGGGCCAGATACGCGGCGGCGACGAGGCCGTTGTGGCCGCCGCCGACGATCACGACGTCATAGAAGTCCTTCATCCCACCGGCCAATCGAGCTTGTGGTACGCCGCGTCCCAGAACATCCATTCGTAGCGGCACGTCGTAGCGAAGTGCTGATGACAACGGTGCCGCCCCGAGGCGCTCACGTCCAGTCCATCAGTGACCGCGAGCACCGACTCGACCACCGCGTCGAACTCGTCCGAGCCGTACGTCTCGATCCATTGCCGGTACAGCGGGTCAGGCGACGACCGCTTCAGCAGTTCGCGGCCCACGTCGCGATAGATCCAGTAGCAGGGCAGTACGGCGGCGACAGCTTCGGCGTACGTGCCCGTGGCGCAGACAGCGGTCAGATACGACATGTACGCCGTTGTCGTCGGTCCGGACCCGGCGGCGTCGACATCGGCCACAGTCAGCCCCAAAGACTCCAACAGCGAGGTGTGCAACGAACGCTCGACCTCGATGGCGTTGGCGGCGTGCAGCGCGAACATGCGGACCGCGTCCTCGTCGGTCGCGCGCCCGGCGACCAGGCTGAGCGCCCGCGAGTAGGCCCGCAGGTAGTGACTGTCCTGGACGATGAAGTAGCGGAACGCGTCGCGGTCGAGGGTGCCGTCGGTCAGCCCGGTGATGAAGGGATGCCGGACGATCTCGCCGTACACGGACGCCCCACCGCGGTCCCACAGCTCACCGGAAAACGTCATCCCCAACTCCTCGCCGTCGACTGGGACCGACCTTATCCACAGCTTGCGGCGACAGCACGCGACGAACCTCACTCTCCGGATCTACTCTGAGCCATGAACATCCAGGGGGAGCGTAGGGAGATGCCGCCGGATACGCCCTTGCTGCGGCGGATCCGGGCGTCGGTGATCGGGGACGACCAGGTGATGCCGGGGCCGTACGGTCCACGCCGGGTCACGTACGCCGACTACACCGCGTCCGGACGCGCTCTCACCTTCCTCGAGGACTTCATCCGTGAAGAGGTCCTGCCGCGGTACGCGAACACCCACACCGAGTCCAGCGGCACCGGGCTGCAAACCACCCGCCTGCGCGAGGACGCCCGCCGGATCATCCACCAGAGCCTCGGCGGTGACGACGAGACCGCGTTGATCTTCTGCGGCTCCGGCGCGACCGGTGCGATCGACAAGCTGATCGGCATCCTCGGCCTGCGCATCCCGGCCGAGCTGGACGACACCTACCACCTGACCGACCAGATCCCGCCGGAGCAGCGACCGGTCGTCTTCATCGGGCCGTTCGAGCATCACTCCAATGAGCTCCCGTGGCGTGAGTCGATCGCCGACGTCGTCCTGATCAGCCAGGACCACGACGGCCACATCGACATCCCGCAGCTCGAGGCGCGCCTGATCGAGTACGCCGATCGCCCGCTCAAGATCGGCTCGTTCTCCGCGGCCAGCAACGTCACGGGCATCGTCAGCAACACCCATCGCGTGTCGGCGCTGCTCCATCGGTACGGCGCTCTGTCGTTCTGGGACTGTGCCGCCGCGGCGCCGTACGTGGAGATCGACATGTACGGCGGCCGCGACACCGACCCGCTGTCGTACAAGGACGCCATCTTCCTCAGTCCGCACAAGCTGATCGGCGGTCCGGGGACTCCCGGCGTACTGGTCGCCCGGCGTGAGCTGCTCCACAACCGGGTCCCCGACGTACCGGGCGGTGGGACGGTCGCGTACGTGAACCCGCTCGAGCACCGCTACCTCGACGACCCCGTGCACCGGGAGGAGGGCGGCACGCCGGCGATCATCGGGTCGATCCGCGCCGGGCTGGCGTTCCAGCTGAAGCAGGCGGTCGGGATCGAAGTGATCCGCGCGCACGAGGACGCGTACCTGCGCCGCGCGGTCGAGGAGTGGAAGGACGAGCCGGGCCTCCAGATCCTCGGCAACCTGGACTCCGAGCGGCTGTCGATCGTGTCGTTCGTGGTGAAGGCGCCGTCCGGGCGGTATCTGCACTACAACTTCGTGGTCGCGTTGCTGAACGACCTCTTCGGCATCCAGTCGCGCGGCGGGTGCTCCTGCGCGGGTCCGTACGGGCACACGCTGCTGGGGATCGATCTGGAGCGGTCGCACGAGCTGGCCGACGAGATCATGCACGGCTGCGAGGGGATCAGGCCCGGGTGGGTGCGGGTGAACTTCAACTACTTCATCTCGGAGGCGGTCTTCTCGTACGTCGTGGAGGCGGTCAAGCTGGTCGCCCGGGACGGATGGCGGCTGCTCGGCGACTACCGTTTCGACCCGGCGACGGGGCTGTGGCGGCACCACCGCGGTCCGGTCGAGCCGCCGATGCGGCTGTCCCAGGTCGGGTACGACGCCGACGGCAAGCTCAGGTACCCACGCCACGACCACACCGCACCGGAGTCAGCTCTGCAGGACTACCTGGCGGAAGCCCGCGAGCTCGTGTCCACCTGTCAGGAGCATCGCGCTGAGACGGAAGGCGAGGTGAACTCGGAGTTCGACCATCTGCGGTGGTTCGATCTACCCTCGCGATGTCTGACTCACGATCAGACCCTGTGATCGGCGGCGAGTGACTTCGCCAGTTCGAGGGTTGCGTCGTCGAGTGCCTGCGGGTCTGTCTCGCCGTAGGCGTCAAGGAGTTGGCGCTCCACGGTTTCCACGGTCACGCCCGGCACCTCCGTCGAGAGCGAACCGACCGACGCCGGGTCGAAGGGCAGCTCCAGGTGCCGGTAGACGTCGGCCAGGAGGGGTTGGAGACGCGCGTCGTCGCCCACCACAACCAGCGCACTGAACAGCCATCCATTGGGTACGACGCGCTGCCCTGTCCCAACCAGTTTCACCACACCGCGGGCGTTGACGCTGTGTGCGCCGGGACAGTACTCGCCAGGCACCGCTCCCACCCGCGCGTCGATACCGAGTGTCTGCAGCACGTCGGCGTACAGCGACCCGAACTCCTTGAACCGAGTCTCCAGCCCCTCCTGTGCCAGCCGTGCATGCTTGACGTGATCAACCACCAACGCCTCAGTCGTGTACGCGACGGGACGGCCACCCACCGCCCGCACCAATGGCTCGAACCCGGCCGACCGAGCCGCACGCACCGCTGCCCCAAAGCCCGGAAGCCGCGTGTCCCGCCGGCCGAACACCACAACAGGCGCCGTCGGCCGATAGACCCGCAGCGCTTCCATCAAGTCACCGGACGATGCACGTCGTACCAGCGCATGACCGATAGCCAGGTCGAGAGCCTCGTCGCCACCGCCCACCGCGCCAGAGAAAAGCCACACCCCGCAATCGTGTCACGCCCCCGCGAGGTGGGATCTATGATCCGTAGGTGTCGACTCCGGTGCTCGCCACCAAGTTGTTCCCGCCGACTCGGCGGTCCGAATTGGTTGCGCGTCCACGGCTTGCTGACCGGTTGGACAGCACCCTGAACCGCGGTCACCGACTCACCCTGGTCTCCGCGCCGGCCGGCTTCGGCAAGACCACGCTCCTCAGCGACTGGGCTGCGAGCCAAGAGCGGGTGGGATGGCTGTCTCTCGACGAAGGCGACAACGCACTGCCGCGTTTCTTGGCGCACCTGTGGGCAGCGCTCTCCGGCGCCGGTCTCGACCTGGATCCGGCAGGCCTTGGCCGCCGCGCCCACCTCGGCCGCGCTGACCGCGGTCGTCAACGAGCTCGTGCGCGCCGGGCAGCAACGGCCCGACGGCCACTGGCTGCTCGTGCTCGATGACTACCACGTGATCGAAGCGCCTGAGGTGCACGAGGCCATGACCTTCCTTCTCGACCACGTGCCGGATCAGCTGCACCTGCTGATGGCGACGCGCTCGGATCCACCGTTCCCGCTGTCACGGCTGCGGAGTCGCGGGCAATTGACGGAGGTACGGGCCGCGGATCTGCGCTTCGCGCCGGCGGAGGCGCGGGAATTCCTCAACGAGATGATGGGCCTGCACCTTGCCGAGGGCGACGTGCAGGCGCTGGAGGAACGGACCGAGGGCTGGATCGCCGGTCTCCAGCTGGCGGCGCTCTCGCTGCGCGATGTTTCGGACCGCGGCGACGTTGCCGAGTTCATCGGGGCCTTCGCGGGCAGCAACCGCTTCGTCATCGACTACTTGGTGGACGAGGTCCTTGCCCGCCAGGGTGCGGAGGTGCGGGACTTCCTGCTTCGGACCGCGATCCTCGACCGGCTGACCGGTCCCTTGTGCGACGCGGTCACCGGTGGCTCGTACGGCGGTCAGGTGCTGGCGGACCTGGACCGCGGCAATGTGTTCTTGGTACCGCTGGACGCTGAGCGTTCCTGGTACCGGTACCACCACCTCTTCGGCGACGTCCTTCGCGCTCGCCTGCATGGCCGAGTACCCCGAGCAGGTCCCGACGCTGCACCAGGCGGCAAGCGATTGGTACGCCTCGCACCAGTTCGTCGCGGACGCCGTACGACACTCACTCGCCGCCGGTGACTACGACCGCGCCGCCTATCTGATGGAAGCGGCGTTGCCGGAGATGCGCCGTGCCCGGCAAGACAGCGTGCTGCTGGGCTGGACGCGGTCGCTGCCGGAGTCCGTGGTGAAGCGGAGCCCGGTCCTCAGCATCATGTCCGGATGGTCGCTGATGCTGGCCGGCGACCTGGACGGGATGGAGCAGCGGCTCGATGATGCCGAGGCGGCGCTGGCTGCCGGCGCTCACGACCAGGCGCTGGCCGCGACGTGGGCTGACACCGAGGACCTGCGCACCGCACCGGCGACCTTGTGGGTCTACCGTGCGGCGCTGGCGCAAGCGCGCGGCGACGTCCCGGCCATCGTGCGCCATGCCCGGCGAGCGCTGGACCTCGCCGGCGCCGACGACCACTTCGTGCGCGGGGCCGCGGCCGGGTTCCTCGGTCTGGCTGCCTGGGCGGCCGGTGACGTCCAGGAGGCCTTGTCCACGTTCTCGGAGGCGGTTCGCAGCCTGCACGCGGCCGGGAATCTGGTCGACGAGCTGGACAGCACGGTGGTGCTCGGCGACATGTGGATCAGCGCGGGTCGTCCCCACCGGGCACGCCGTCTGTACGAGCGGGCCCTCGAGACGGCGACCGGGGCAGGCGAGCCGTACCCGCGGGCCACCGCCGACCTGCACGTGGGACTGGCCGAGCGAGACCGCGAGCTGGACGACCTCGTCAGCGCAGAGGAACATCTCGAGACCGCGAGGGTGCTCGGCGAGCGCGGCTCGATCACCGAGAACCGGCACCGCTGGTACGTCGCCATGGCGCAGGTGCGCGTTGACGACGGGCGACCACGCCACCGCCAAGCAGTTGCTCGACCAGGCCGAGGCGCTGTACCGGCCCGGCTCCTACCCCGACCTCCGCCCGCTCGCCGCCATGCGGGCCCGCGTGGACATCGCAGCGGGAGACCTCGCCGCGGCCGAGGAGTGGGCGGACGACCACGACGTCACCGCGGCCGATGACGCGTCGTTCCTGCGCGAGTACGAGCACCTCACCCTCGTGCGGCTCCTGCTCGCGCGCCACCACCGTGACGGTTCTGGGCGACGCCCGGCGCCACTGGGCGATGTGCTGGCGCTGCTGGACCGGCTCCACGCCGACGCTGACCGGACGCGCGCCGGCAGTCTGCTGGAGATCGGCATGCTGCGAGCCCTCACCCATCACGCGCGCGGGCACCGACTGGAGGCTCTCGCCGAGCTGGACCGAGCACTGGCCGCGGCACCCGAGCCGGACGGCTACGTGCGCTTGTTCCTCGACGAAGGCGCCCCGATGCTCGCCCTGCTGCGCGATGCCGCTCTCGGGCACGGAAGGCGGCGAGTACGACGTACTGCGCCAGCACGCTCGTCGACTCCTCGACGCCGCCGACAGCGTGCCTTCAGGTGGACCGCGGATCCGCTGGCCGACCCGCTCAGCGAACGGGAGCTCGAAGTACTGCGACTCCTCGACAGCGAGCTCACCGGTCCCGAGATCGCCCGTCACCTCTTCGTGTCCCTGAACACGCTGCGCACCCACACCAAGCGCATCTTCACCAAGCTCGACGTCAACACCCGCGCGGCTGCCGTCCGCCGCGGCCACGAGCTCGGCCTGCTGTAGCGGTCCGAGTCGGCCAAGCGTCCGTCGTACGGGCGCAGTCACATCGTCAGTCACCACATCTGGTGACGCCCGGTCCCCACCTCCGCGCCGTACGTTCCGGACATCCCGCGGCACCCGCCACGGATCCACGGAACAAGGAGCCGGACATGACCATCACACCCACCACTCTCACCCGGGCCGCCGGCGCCGCCGCGATCGCCGCGGGACTGATCTTCATCGGCGTCCAGATCGGCCACCCCCACCTCGACGCCACCTCGATCACCACGACCGAAGTGGTGCTGCGGAACTCCCTGAAGGTGCTGATGGCCGTACTGGCGCTGGCCGGCATCACCGGCATGTACCTGAGCCAGGTCCGCCGGAACGGAGTGCTCGGACTCATCGGTTATCTGGTGCTCGGCGTCGGCTTCCTCACCATCATGTGCACCACCTTCGTCGCCGCCTACGTCCTGCCCTCCATCGCCGGGACCAACCCCGGCTTCGTGAACGACGTCACCGCCGTTGCCACCGGCGGCAGCGCCATCGGTGACATCGGGGCGCTGCAGATCGCCGACCGGGTCCAGGGCATCGGCTACCTGGTCGGCGGCCTCATCTTCGGCATCGCGCTCTACCGGGCCCGCGTTCTGGCCCGCTGGGCGACCGCGCTTCTCGCCGTCGGTGGCGTCATCTCCGCCGCGCTCGCCGTGATGCCGGACGCCTTCTACCGGCTGCTGGCCTTCCCGACCGGCATCGCCTTGATCGGCCTCGGCTACTCGCTGTGGAGGATGACCCGCACGGACAACCCGACTCGGTCCGCAGTTGCCCCAGGCGACGGCAGAGCGAAATGACCCGGTACGCCACGGCAGGTTCCTGATCATGTCGCACCCCTCCTCGACACCCACGGGCTATGAACTGCGCCTCGAGGGACACCTCGACCAGCACTGGTCGAGCTGGTTCGGTGGCCTCGCCCTCACCCTCGAGGGCGACGGCACCACCACTCTTCGCGGCATCGTGACGGACCAGTCGGAACTGCACGGCCTGCTCGCCAAGCTCCGCGACCTCGGCGTCACTCTCATCTCGGTCACGCCGATCGACGCTGATCCGCCGGCCTTGGAAAGATGCCCGCCCAGCCGTGAAAGTTGCGATTGACAGGGAATTGTGCGGCGATCGTTGCGGGCCGACGGAATTTCGGGCTCCGGCAATCATTGAAACGCTATTGCGATAGGCAGCGACAGGTTTCCGTGCCATTCTGCGGAAATGAGCACAGGGGGATTGAAGTCAAAGGGATGGGCGGCTTTGGCCGCGGGGGTTTCGCTGGTGTTCGCGGCGGTGATCGCGCCCGCCGCGAGCGCAGTGCCGGAGAAGGTGAGTTCGCCGGATCCGAACCTGACGGTCACGAGCGTCACGCTGGGGCGTACGGCGGTCGCCGTCTCCGGGCTGAATACCGTGGCCGTGCCGGTCACGGTGGCGGGTGGGTACAAAACGACGGAGTCCGGCACCGTATTTCTCAACGTGATCCTGAATCGCACCGGCGGCACCGGGAAGTTGACCTACATGGCCGCGGCGCTTTTGGCGCTGAGCTCCGGAAACGTCCAGAACGGGATCTGGAAGGGCTCGCTGTACGTGCCGTCGACAGCGAACGGGACGTTCAAGGTCACCGGAGTGCGGGAGGGCACCATCATCGACGGGTCCGACGGCAGCATGACGACCCCGACCCCGTTCGCCGGTCCGATCATCACCGTCACCGGCCTCCACCAGCCGAAGATCGGTGTCTCGATCATCCCGAAGGTGGTGCCCTTCGGCTCGGCGTACAAGGCCCGGGTCGCGATCACCGACGCCGCGACCGGGAAGCCGTACGGCAGCCGGATCAACGTCCAGATCACCTGGGACAACCTCTGCGTCGAGCACGACGGAGACCGCTATCTCACCAACACCGCCGGGATCGCCGAACGGACCTATCCGGCCGCTGCCGGGGACGCCCTGAACTGCGTCCGGCTGCGCGGCCGTGCGTTCGACACCGCGGGGCTCGGGTGGTCGGTCAGCCGACCTGGGCTCGTCGGAGCGACGCCTTCCAGGACGAGTGCCCCGGTCGGCACGGTCGTGCCGGTCAACGGCACGGTGGCGGGCGCTCCCTCCAACTGCGCCGTGGTCCTGCAGCGGCTGTCCGGCGCGACGGCGTGGCGCGGAGTGAGTCAGGACGTCGTTCGGCAGAGCGGGCGATTCACAGTGCTCGCACAGCCGCCGTACGCCGGCAACGTGATCTACCGCGTGTACCTCCCGACCTGCGGCCGCTACCAGGCGGGCTACAGCAAGAGCTTCGTGATTCGCGGACTCTGACGCGAGGAGTTCGTCATCCGAGCCTCGGCCTGAGGCGAGATTGCGGTCGTCGGGGGTGCCTCGGGCGTTAATGTCGTGCTGTGACCAGCTCGGATGACGCGACGGCCGCGCCGCCCCCGCCGACCGCGGCGGGGAGCGAGAGCCTCCTGACCGTGCTGGTCGCGCTGACCTCGAACTTGTTGATCGCGGTGGCGAAGACGGCGGTCGCGGTGATCACCGGCTCGGCATCGATGGCGGCCGAGTCCGCGCACTCCTGGGCCGACACCGGCAACGAGATCTTCCTGCTCGTCGGTGAGAGGAAGGCCCAGAAGCCGGCCGACCGGAGCCATCCGCTCGGGTACGGGCGGGTGGGCTACATCTGGTCGATGTTCGCCGCGTTCGGATTGTTCACCGTCGGTGCGGCGGTGTCGGTCTGGCACGGGATCCAGTCGCTGCGCGCCCCGGAAGCCGAAACTGCGTCGTATGCGTGGGCGTACGGCGTCCTCGGGATCTCGTTCGTCCTCGAAGGGATCTCGTTCACGCAGGCGTTGCGGCAGACGAGGGCGGGCGCGCTGCGGCGGATGCTGCGGCCGTTCCGGTACGTGCGCCTGACGTCGAACCCGGTGCTGCGGGCGGTGTTCGTCGAGGATCTGTCGGCGCTGATCGGCATCCTGATCGCGGCGCTGGCGATCCTGCTGCACCAGTTGACCGGCAATGCGGCCTGGGACGCGCTCGGGTCGATCGTGGTCGGGCTGCTGCTCGGCACGGTCGCACTGTTCCTGATCAACCGGAACATGGACTTCCTGACCGGCGAGGCGGTGACGCCACTGGCTCGCAACCGCGTGCTGCGGGCGCTGCTCGATCACAAGGACATCGAACGGATCACCTTCCTGCACATGGAGTGGGTCGGCGCCGACAAGATCTTCCTGGTCGCCGCCGTCGACGTGGTCGGCAACGACCCCGAGTCCGATGTCGCCACCCGTCTGACCGCCATCGAGGACGCGCTGGACGCCCGCCCCGAGATCGAGCGGGCCGTTCTGACCCTCAGCCGCCCGGGCGATCCGACCGACCTGCGCCCGGTCCCGCTGCCGGACTGGTACGTCGATCCACTCGGCTGACCGTTTGTCGGTCCGGACAAACCCGCTCGCCGCTGGCTCTTCTGCTGGATGTCCGGGTGAGGTGAGGAGCCTTGAACTCGTGGACGCGGTGGCCCGGTTGGGTTTTGGGCCGTTGAGGAGGGCGAGTTTATTGCTTGGGACGGCGGTGTGCCGGGGCGTGCTGCCGCCCCACGGCCGGTGAGGTGGTTGCTGGCGGGTTGCTCGCAGGTCGTCGGTGCGACAAACCGGCCAGACAGGTGTGGTTGTCGACGACCAGCCAGCCAGGTGTGGTTGTCGACGACCGGCCCGACAGGTGTGCCGGGTCGTCGCGGTGGTTGTCCGGCGGTTCGGCCTCGCCCAGGTGATCCGCGGCCGACTCGCGCCCATGAGATGGGTCGATCGATCAGGTGCGACACCCGAATAATTCGTATTACCAGCAAATCTGGTGCAAGGCTGTCTGCACCAGCCGGACCCGAGTATCGAGGGAACGATGACGAACGAGAGTAGAGCGGCCTACGACCGGATCCAGCAGCAGGTGGCCCGTGGGTGGAACACCTGGGACACCCGCAGCGTCCTCACCCAGGTGCTGCTGCCGGAGGCCCTGGGCCTGTCCTTCGGCCTGAAGGAGTACTACCGCGGAACATCGTTGCGTACGGCGCAGATCGGCCGGCGGATCGAGGGTGCCGAGACCGTGACGCTCGGCCGGCACGCGTACGACGGCAGTTATACCGAGACCGCGGTCAGCTGGGCCGGGATCACGATCCGGGTCCAGACCGCCCACGCCGGTGACGACCTGGTGGCGCTGGTGACGCCAACGGCCAACCAGCAGAAGAGCGGATTGTTGACAATCGCCGTCAACTACTTGTGGAACCGTCCCGGAACTGTGACCCGCGGGGCGAACCACCTCCGCGCCACCGCCGGCGCCCCGCTCGCGCCAGTTGGTGACACCCTCCCCACGGGTCAGCAGGGCGATGGCGACGCACGCCCGGGCGGTGTTGTCGACGGGAGGATTGTCGACATCTTTACGACGGCGCCACCTGTCGACGATCCGTATGTCGACATCGACGGGCCGTACCTCGCACTGGAACTCACCGGCGCGGTCGGCGTCAGCACCGGGCAGGCTCGTAGTCTCGCCGAGATCGCGGAGCTCGTCTCCGCCGCGTCGGCTGCGATCGGGGCGGCCGGGTCCGACCCGATCGCGCAGCATCACGAGATCGTCCGGGACGCGATCTCGTGGAACACGATCTACGAACCGTCGAAGTCACGGGTGATCACCGGAGTGAGCAGACTGTGGAACGTCGGCAAGCGCGGCGGCTACGCACTCTTCTGCTGGGACGCGTTCTTCAACGCCCTGCTCGCCGCGCCGAAGAGTAGAGAGGTCGCCTACCTCAACGCGGTCGAGATGCTGCGCGCGCTCACTCCCGAGGGCTTCGTGCCGAACGTCGAGCAGGGCACGGGCCGGAAGACGGACGACGGTTCGCAACCACCGATCGGATCGTTGACAATCCTCGAGCTGTACCGCCGATTCGATGAGCAGTGGTTCCTCGAGGAGACCTTCGACGCGCTGGTGTCCTGGAACCGTTGGTGGTGGCGGGTCCGCCGCGACGGTGAGTTGCTCTGCACGGGGTCGACGTACTTCGATCCAGAATTTCCCTCGCCGCAGGACATCCCGCGGATCCATCAGCACTTCGGCGCGACCTGCGAGAGCGGCTGGGACGGGCACCCGGTGTTCGACGACGTGCCGTTCGACAAGACGACGAGTCTGCTCGCCGCGCACGACGTCGGGATCAACAGCCTGTACGCCGCCGATTGCGAGGCACTGGCAGAAATCGCGGAGATCCTCGGTCACGCGGACGTGGTGACGGAACTGCTCGAGCGGCACGAGACGGTCGTACGAGCGATGGAGACCTTGTGGGACGAGCCGGGCGGGATCTATCGCAGCCGGCGGACCGACACCGGATTGCCGACAGAACGATTGTCGACAATGAGCTTCTATCCGTTGCTGGCCGGGATCGGTGCCGGTGAGCGGGCGGGACGGATGGTGGCCGAGCATCTGATGACTGACGACGGGTTCGGCGGCGAATGGATCCTGCCGACCTCGCCGCGACACGAGCACATCGAGTACAAGGCGACCAGCTACTGGGAAGGCCGGGCCTGGCCGCCGGTGAACTTCCTGGTCTACCTGGGCTTGCTACGCGCCGGCGAGAAGGAGGCGGCGGCGTGGCTGGCCGAGGGCAGCTCGCGGCTGGTGCTGAAGGAGTGGAACCAGCACCGGCATGTGCACGAGAACTACTCGAGCGTGCACGGCGGCGCCTGCGACAAGCCGAACAGCGAGCCGTTCCAGACCTGGGGTGCGCTGCTGAGCCTGATCGCCCTGATGGAACGCGGCGAGATCACTCTCTTCGAGGACAAGAGGTGGCGCCCATGAACGAGCTCCTGAGTGGGGTAGTGGTGCCGTTGGTCACTCCCATGTCGGCGCCGGGGATGCCTTCGGCCGAGGCCAGCGAGAAGTTGCTGGCGGCAATGGCTTCCGTCGGCGTACGGCGGTTGATGGTGCTCGGGAGCAATGGGGAGGGACCGCTGATCCCGGCCGAGTCGTCCGGGGAGTTCGTCACCGGGGTGGTGAAGCGGTGGCGGGAGCTCGTGCCGGACGGGACGATCCTGGTCAACGTCACGGCACCCGGTACGGCGGAAGCGGAGCGGCGTACGGACGACGCGGCCGCGGCTGGGGCCGATGGGGTCGTCTCCAGCCCGCCTACGTTCTTCAATCATCGTGCCGACGAGGTCGTCGCGCACTTCGACGCGCTGGGCCGCCACGGACTGCCGGTGGTCGCGTACAACTCGCCACGCTCGACATTGTTGACAAAGGAAGTCGCCGACGTGCTCGTCGCCATGCCGCACCTGGCCGGCGTCAAGGACTCCTCAGGCGACCAGGATATGTTCGGCTACCTGCTCTCGATCGCCCGGCCAGGCTTCGAGGTCAGCCAGGGCGACGAGAACCAGTTGGCGGATGCGATCCGAGCCGGAGCCCACGGCATCACCCCCGGCATCGCCAACCTGGCGCCCGGCCTCGCTCTCGAAATGGTTGCCCCCGGCGCCGATCTCGATCGGCTCCAGGAACTCTCGACGGCTCTGACCAAGATCCACGCGGTGCGCCCCGGCGTACCGACCGTCAAAGCCCTGCTGAACGCACGGGGCCTCTGCCCGGTGTACTGCGCACCACCCCTCGTGCCCTGTACGACGGAGGAGCTGCGCCGGCTCGCCGACGTCGTAGCGCCACTAGAAGCCCACCTCATCCCTGGGAAGGCGTCATGAGCGACGGACTGATTGGCCGGAGGACCTTCACCGTGGGAGGCGCCGCAGTCACTGGCATCACTCCGGCCTTCGCGGGTCGGGGCCCAGGGCCCGGCTACCCACCTGGATAGCCGGGCCTCTGCGCGCTACTTGGTGGACGGCTTGACCGCCTTACCGGACGGCTTGTCGGTCGACGCCGCCGGGAACTTCCAGGTCTTGCTCTGCACCATCGTGGTGAGCTCGGGCACCGAGAACAAGGGCTTCTGGCGGGTATGCCGGCTGTCCTTCTCGGCGGGCGCGTTGTAGCTGGTGATGCCGATGAACCTGCCGTCGGGGAAATGCAGGGTGACGTAGTTGCTGACGACGCCGTCAATGTTCCGGTCGCCCGGGTACTCCGGCTGCTCGGTCACGGTGAACAATGTCGAGCCGTCGGGGTTCGTGGTGCAGGTCGCGCTCGGGTCTGCGCACGGGTCTTGCTCGCCGCCACCCGAAACCAGGACCTCGATGCGGGAGGCGCCCTTGCCGTCGTCGACGACGTACGCCGCAGCGTTGAAGCCGTCGTCGGAGTCACCCCGCGCCTCGGGGTGGGACAGGGTCCGGCCTGGCGCCGCGATGAGCGAGCGGAGAGTCGCCAGGGTCTGGCGTGCGGTGACAGGATGCGGCTTGGCTGCCGGAGTCGGTGTGGCCGACGGGAGCGGCGTACCGGCGACGGATGCTTCCGACGGACTGCCGAACGACTGGATTCCGCCGGCGATCAGGCCCACGGTGGCCAGTACCGCGCCGGCCCCGGTGAGGCTAAGGATCGTCGTACGGCGGCGGCGTAGGCGGAGGCCCTGCTGGACGCTGCGTTCCAGCAGGTCGGGCGTAACCGGTTCGAGGTTCTCGGTGGCCTGCTGCATGAGTTCGGTGAGTTGACTGTTCATGACTGCTCCTCGGGTTCAGTGCGCGATCAGCTGGGCTGCGCCGTCGCCGAGGACCGCGCGGAGGCGGTCCAGGGCTCGGGCGGTGCGGGTGGTGATCGCACTGGCGTTCTTGCCGAGATCGAGCGCGACCTGCTCGACGCTGCGATCTTCGAAGAACCGCAGCACCAGCACAGCGCGATCCAGCGGCGCCAACTCGGCCAGCGCACTCTGCAGCGCCAGCCGCAGCTCCGGATCACCGGCCCGCTCGGCCCGCTCCGGCACCTCCGCTGTAGGCCGCTCGGACCAGCTCTTCCGCCGCCGTTGGGAAATGAACGTCCGCACCAACGCGGCCCGCGCGTACGCCGCCGGATTCTCGATCCGGTGCCACGTCCGCAGCAGATTCGCGAGCGTGTCCTGCACCAGATCCTCAGCGTGGTGCCGGTCACCTGTCAGCAACCACGCGGTCCGGTACAACTGCGGTATCCGCGCCCGCGCAAACTCCTCGAAGTCCTCAGTGGATCTCATCCGCAGCCTCTCGGTCGATGCCTCTGCCTCAACAGACGCACCCACCCGCCGGGAAGATCACACCCGACGTCAGAACACCTTCGAGAGCACCCACACGGCGAACGCCAAGAACCCCACCACGAACGTGACGACAAGCACCACGCCGTACCCGAACCACAAGCTCCCGGAAGACTTCACCCGAGCATCCTCCCATCACGTCGGTGGGTGACCTCAGCCGCACAAATGGAGAAGGCGACGCGCTCCGCGCTCTCCGCGGACACACATCGCCTCGCCTTCGGGTGAGTGACGGGACTTGAACCCGCGACCACCTGGACCACAACCAGGTGCTCTACCAGCTGAGCTACACCCACCATTGCCGCCCTGACTGCGACGGCTGAGCAATCATAGCGATCAACTCTCCGGACCAGAAATCGGCCCTCCCGCCCCTGCGTCAGGGGGTGGTCGAGGCGTCCGGGGTGCTGATCAGGGTGGCGACGGCCCGGGCGGTATCGGAGTCAGGCCCGGGCTGCGGGACGAAGACGGTCTGGCGGTAGTACCGGAGCTCCTCGATGCTCTCGGTGATGTCCGCCAGCGCCCGGTGATTGCCGGTCTTCGCCGGGGTGGCGTAGTACACACGCGGGTACCACCGGCGGACGAGCTCCTTGATCGAGCTGACGTCGACGTTGCGGTAGTGCAGGTGCGCCTCGACCCGCGGCATGTCGCGGACCAGGAAGGTCCGGTCGGTGCCGACCGAGTTCCCGGCGAGGGCGGCCTTGCGCGGCTCCTTGACGTACCCGGAGATGAACTCGAGCACCTGTTGCTCGGCGTCGGCGAGCGGGATCCCGTGCTCGAGCTCGGCGAGCAGGCCGGAGGCGGTGTGCATGTCGCGGACGAAGTCGCCCATCTGGTCCAGCGCACCGGGTGGTGGCGCGATCACCAGGTCGATCCCGTCACCGAGCACGTTCAGGTCATAGTCGGTGACCAGAACCGCGACCTCGATCAAGGCGTCCGCCGCCAGGTCGAGGCCGGTCATCTCGCAGTCGATCCACACCAGCCGGTCGTTCATGAGGACCCACCTTACGGCGAGCCTCCGACACCATCGCCACCACCAGCCCCAAGCCCGGCGTGGCGTCCCGTCTCGAGTACGCCGTACCGCCGGGTCGGAGCGTGGTCAGAGGGGTGCGTGGCCGACGTGGATGCTGCGCACGGACAGTACGGCGAGGTCGGTGCGGTGGCCGAGGTAGTGCGGGTTCTCCGGGTCCAGCAACTGCTTCCACGCCGCCACGTCGTCGGCACTCAACCACTCGGCGTCGGCTGGTACCAGATGTCCGTGCCCGTGGCCGTGTGAGTGCCCGTCGTCCGTGGGCTCGGAGGTCAGGCGCTCAACTTTGAACCGGTACTGGGCTACGAGGTGGTCCAGGCGCTCGGGGGAGAGTGGCGGTGGGGTTTCGCTGAGGATGCTTCGGGTCGTGACGCCGGTGAGTCCCGCGCGGGTGAGGGCTTCGGTCCAGCCGTACGGCATCGGGACCGAACCTGGGAGCGATTCGCGCATCGCCGTGAACCAGCGGTCCTGGGCCAGGTCGAGCCGCAGCTCGAGGCCGGGCTCGCCGATGCCAAGGTCCCACGGCAGGCTTCGGGCCGGCAGACCGCCCTCGGCGAGCGCCAGGCGCCCACCCGGTGCCAGGAGTGAGGCCAGTGCTTCGACTGCGGCCTGCTGGTCGCCGGCGTGATGCACCGAAGCCGACGCCCAGATCAGGTCGGCCGGTGCGTTGATTGCCTTACGCAACGGCTCCGCACCGTCGTCCATCGAGGCCAGCTCACAGCGGACCGCGCCGGCGGTGTGCTCCCGGGCCTGATCCAGTACGTCGGGGTCCGCGTCGATCGCGACCACCGTCGTACCGGCCGGCAGGGCGTCGGCCAGCGCCTTGGCCATCCCACCGCCGCCGCAGCCGACGTCCACCGCCACCTTGTCGCTGTCGCGGACCAAGCTGGCCGCAACCATCGTGTTCCAGTCGGTCTCGCCCTCGGCCGCGGCCCGGAGCCGCCCTGCCTCTCCCGCCCAATCGATCTCGATCATGCCGACAGTCTCCGCCGGCTCACCGACGATCCGCACGTCCCGTTGCCAATCCAGCAAACGGACCGAGCCGTTCGGCGCTACGGTTGAACAGTGTTGAATACCCCGCCACAGTCGATCACGCCCTTCGACACCGCCCGCCTGAGCATGCTGCCGCTGCAGGTCGAGTACGCCGGGGAGATGGCGAACGTACTGTCCGATCCGGAGCTCTACACGTTCACCGGTGGTGAGCCGCCGACTGTGGACGCTCTGGAAGCTCGCTACCGCCGTCAGCTCGCCGGTCCGGGCCGGCCTGAGGAGCACTGGCTGAACTGGGTGATCCGGCACAACGACGAGTTGGTCGGCTACGTGCAGGCGACAGTCACCGGAAGTACGGCGGAGATCGCCTGGGTGATCGGCACCGACTGGCAGGGCCATGGCTACGCGAAGGAGGCCGCGCGGGGTCTTGTCGCCTGGTTGGATGCCCAGGGCATCGAGCGGATCATCGCGCACGTCCACCCGGACCACTCCGCGTCAGCCTCGGTCGCCGCCGTCGCAGGTCTCACCCGCACGGCCCAGCTGGACGACGGCGAGTTTCTCTGGAGCACATGACAGCAGACCCGGCCGAAACACGGCCGGGCCTGCTGTTGTCGTGATTCAGACCGGGCGAACGTTCTCCGCCTGCAGGCCCTTCGGGCCCTGGGCTACGTCGAACTCGACCTTCTGGTTCTCATCCAGGGACCGGAAGCCGTCCGTCGCGATCGCCGAGTAGTGCACGAACACGTCGGCGCCGCCGCCGTCCTGGGTGATGAAGCCGAAGCCCTTTTCGCCGTTGAACCACTTCACTGTTCCGCTGGCCATGATCTGCTCCTTCAGTGGGGGATGGGACCCGGCGGCGCCGGATCCCGGGTTGCGGCACGAGCCCACCCACACAGACCAGTGGCCTGAAATGAGAAAAACGCCCGGCGGATTACATCTCCGCGGGCGCTTCGAAACGAACGTGGAACTGCAAAACTGCAACCAGCGACAACCCTAGCACGGTCAGCAGCCCACCATCGCTCCCGCTGGGCGTCGTACGCCGTATCGGCCGCCTGCACGGCGTGGACGATGCTCAGGCTGCCGACCCCGACGACGTCACCGGACTCCTTCGCGGCCCGGACTGCGTCGACGACTTCGGCCCTTCCGGACACGTCGGTGAGCGAGCGTGAGGCGGCCACCTTGGTCATCCGGACCGAGGCTGAGCGCCGAACTCTCTGGCGAGCGCTTGCCGGGAAGTATAATTTTGGCCGCATTCAGGCTCCCGCCTACTGTATCTCGTATACGAGGCCTCTCCGACAGGTGGACGCCCCACCCACCTGTTCCACCTACAGCTCGGCCCCCGCCGCCAGTACCGGCCCACGTTGGACCGTTCACCCACGCAAACCCCTTGCCCCAAGCAACGGTCGACCCACGGGCTCGGAGACATCGAACGACGCCCGGTACGCCGTGGGGCCGACACCGGGCATCCAGCGACGGACCCACGGAGTCTCCTAAGCCGAGCCTCGGCGGGCGTGACCCTGATGTGTTGACGTCAACATGTCTACACTCAGGCGGGAGTCGATATCCGGCCGTCTGACTGATGTGTGGGTATGAGCTGGCCTGGCAGGCGCAGGTTCTGCTGGGCACGCCGTTGGCGGGCAGTTCGACAGGAGGTGTCGGTCCGGCGGTGGTGGTCGGGCGGCGTGCTCAGGCGTGAAACCGGCCAGCGGGGCCCGGACCTGAGCCGACACCTCCTGTCTAGCTGCACCAGTACCACCTCCACCGCACGCCTCCCCACGCCAGGGAATGCGGTGGCTAGCTCGACGCAACCGGACCACCGGGTCCTGGGACCAGCACACCCGGCCACCTCCAGTGCCGGAGCTGGTTATCCCCTTGGCTGGTGGGTTCTCTGCTCTCGTACCAACAGAGGAGGCTCAAGGCCGGCGGGATATCCGCTCGAATGCTGGGTTCTCCGGTGGTGTGCCAGGGGGAGAACCCACAACTGCAGCGGTTTATCCGGAGGTCCCGTCTTGCCGTCCGGCTGCCACCCACTGTCGCGATCGGTCGCTTTGTGTAGGAGATCCGTACGGCGACGGACTCGGCGTACGGATCTGGTGCACAAAGTCGACCCCGCTGTGGCCCGAATCGGGCACCCACGGAAGCGCGACAAGAGCCGGTCATCCCTCCGACTGCTGGGTTCTCCGCTGGTGTACCGAGGGAGAACCACAAGCCGAGGGGATCTCCGACCGTCCGGCTGCCATCCATCGTCGCGATCGGGCACTTTGTGCACGAGATCCGTACGGCGACGGCCTCGGCGTACGGATCTGGTGCACAGAGTCGCCCCGCTATGACCCGATTGGGTACCGACGTGCTCGGGGCTGGGACCGTTGTGCGCGGGCCGAGACGTTGTGGCTGGGGCCGTCAGTTCGGCGTACGGCGGCGTCGGCGGGGAGCTGTGTCGGACGCGGGGGGCTCGGGCTCGGCGGCGGCCTGGAGGTCGTGGTAGGCCTTGCGGGTGTGTTCGGTGTGCTCGCGCATGATCTGGGCCGACTTGTCCTCGTCGCCGTCGCTGATCGCCTTCACCAAGCGGTTGTGCTCTCGCCAGGAAGCGGCGCCGCGGACCGGGGCGACCGGGGTGTAGTACCAGCGGACGCGGCGATCCACCTGGGCCGCGAAGTCGACCAGGAACCGGTTGCCGGACATCTCCGTGATCAGGCTGTGCAGCTCGCCGTTGGTTCGCACCGTGGCGTCGATGTCACCGGCCTCTTGGTGCGCCGTGCCGACCTTGCACAGCTCCCGGAGCTTCGCCACGTCGTCCTTGGTGGCATGCCGGGCCGCCAGCCGCGCGGACTCCGACTCGAGCGCTGCGCGGGCCGCGAGCAGTTGGTCGACCTCATCCTCGGCGGGCACGTGCACCATCGCGCCGAACCCGGGCCGCAGATCCACCCAGCCTTCGTTGCTGAGTCGCTGCAGGGCCTCGCGGACCGGCTGCCGGGAGACGCCCAGCATGCCCGCCAGCTCGACCTCGACGAGGTGCCGGCCGCGCTCGAGCGTACCGTCGATGATCATCTCGGTCAGGGCCTCGTAGACGGATTCGCGCAACGGCGTCGGCCGCTTGACGTGCCGCACGCCGGGTGGTTCCGCCCCCGCCCCTGGGCCCGCGCTGATGGTGCTCATGAGGTCCTTCCCGGTACTGACACTGGAGAGCATGGCACTTGGTAGACAGTCTACCAAGTGCTGTGCTGTTGGCCTGGCCTCCGGCTCGGCGCGGTCATGGGGCTTACTCCCGGCCTTCCCTCGTCGCTCCGGTCGCTGCGCTTTGGCCCCCCGACGAGGTGCTCCAGCTGGCGGAGCAGCATCAACGACTCGCGAGGCGGTGTGCAGTCGTCTGTATACACAATCCAGCTCTAGTGAGCTGGGCGGATGTCGATAGGGGTCGTCAGCGTCGGTAGCCTCCTGTGAGGTGGATCACAGGGTGTCTCTCCCCGTGACTCCCCGTTCGACGGATAGGTAGGGATCCCCGAGAGAAGGGTGTGGTGATGGAGAAGGTCACCTCGAAGGACGGCACCGAGATCGCGTACGACACCTACGGGAGCGGGCCGGGTCTCGTGCTCGTGGCCGGCGGTTTCACGGAACGCTCGCGGTACGCGCCCGACGCCGACGCGCTGTCGTCGGCGTTCACGGTGGTGAACTACGACCGGCGCGGTCGCGGCGACTCCGGCGACACTCTGCCGTATGCGGTCGAGCGTGAGTGGGAGGACCTCGACGCGGTGCGCTCCGCGACCGGCGCGCGGTTCGCCTGCGCGTACTCGTCAGGGTCGATGGTGCTGCTCCAGGCCGGGCTGCCGTTCGAGAAGCTGGCGGTCATGGAGCCGCCGTTCCGGGTCGAAGGAGCCCCGCCGGCACCAGAGCGGTACATCGAGCGGTTGCAGGAGTTCGTCGCGGCTGGGAACCCTGGCGGCGCCGCCGAGCTGTTCATGGTCGAGGCGGTCGGACAGCCGAAGGAGGTGGTCGACCAGATCCGGGACACCCCGATGTGGGCGGGTATGGAAGCGATCGCGCACACCCTCGTGTACGACGCGCTGCAACTGCGCGACAGCGCCGTACCGATCGAACTGCTGTCGTCGATCGAGGTGCCGGCACTGGCGCTGTACAGCAATGCGAGCCCGGCGTGGTTGAAGGAGTCGGCCAAGCAAACCGCGGCCGCGCTGCCGCATGGGAAGGCGGAGGGGTACGACGGGACATTCCACACGATCCCGTCGGACACGCTTGCCCGGGTGCTCACGGACTACTTCCTGAGCGCGTGAACCGGCGCCGGTCCCCCGGCGAGGACGCGGATGACAAGTGGTTGCCGAAGGCACGCGCTCAGCCGCGGACCTGCCGGGGGTGTTCGGCCGCGAGCCGCTCGTACGCGGCGAGCACCGGCTCGGGGATGTCGACGTGATCGATGAAGTTCTTCCCGCGCGGCCCGTAGCCCTCGGCGTCGTCGCGCAGCCGCCTGATCTCGCCGAGGGCGAGCGACCGGTATCGCCCGCGGCTCCAGATCTCCGGTCCGCCTGGCGAGGCGCTCACGTGGTCGGGGCCGATCCAGGGGATGAGCGGTGCGTGGCTGATCAGGGTGGTGCCGGGCAGGTCGGCGAAGGAGCGCTCGAAGCAGGCATGCGTACGCCGTTGCATGGTCGGATCCTGAATCAGCAGGAGGGTCCGCGGTCCGTCGATCAGCCGGCGGGCGAAGTCCGCGTTCTCACCACAGTTGGTGGACCGGTCCTCGACCACGATCGCTGTCGGCGGAACGGCGTACCGGCTGATCAGCAGGTCGCGGAAGACGTGCGACTCCGGCCGCCCACCCGTCTCGACCTCCAGCCCACGTCGCCGTACCGCCTCCTCGAGGAAGCGCGTCGAATGCCCGATTCCTCCGCTCACCAGGGTCCGGAGTCCTGAGTGGCAGAAGCCGGCGGCCGTCTCGACGGACTCGAGAACGGCGGAGCCCATCAGGACAACGAGGTCCACGGGCTGCTCGATCGGGTCGCGGCGGGCCAGATAGCGCCCGATCAGCGCCTCATCCACAGCTCAAGCGCTCCAGGCAGTAGTCGAGGAGGTCCTTGTCGTCCTGCACATCAGCTCGGCAGCCGCATGGGCATCAGGATGTACGCCGAGTCGGCCGCCGGACTGTCGTCGGGGGAGCGGATGCCGGTGAGGTTCGCCGGTTTGGTCGGCTGCGTGAAGGCGAAGTGCGCGATCGGCGCGCCCAGCGACGCGAGCCCGTCCAGCAAGTAGCCCGCGTTGAATCCGGTCTCCACTGGCTCACCGCTCACCGTCGCCTCGACCGACTCCGACGCATGTGCCTCCTCGCCGCTCCCAGCGTCGAGCGTGGCCTGGCCATCCGCGAAGGTGAGCCGCACCGGAGCCGTCCGCTCGGCCACCAGCGCGACCCGCTTGACCGCTTCGAGGAGCGTCGCCGTGTCGACGGTCACCGTGGTGGCGACCGCATTCTCCGCCGGGATCAGGCTGCGGACCCTCGGGAAGTCGCCGTCGATCAGTCGGCTCGTGGCCCGCCGGCCGCCACCCGCGAACCCGATCAACCCGTCCCCTGTGCGGGTCGAACCGAGCGCGAGGGTGAGTTCGTGACCGGCCATCGCCTTGGCCACATCGGAGAGCAGCTTCGCCGGGACCAGTGCGTTGGCCTCTCCGTCCGGATCGACCGGCTCCCAGGCGAACGTCCGTACGGCGAGGCGGTAGCGGTCGGTCGCGAGCAGCGAGACGGTCGCCCCGCGGATCTCCACCCGGATCCCGGTGAACACCGGCAACGTGTCGTCCCGGCCGGCCGCACTCACCACCTGTGCGACGGCCCGGGCGAACACGTCCCCATCGACCACGCCGCTCGCCGCGGGCATTTCCGGCAGTGCCGGATACTCGTCCAACGGCAACGTGTGCAGCACGAACCGGGACGTCCCGCTGCTCACCTGGACCTGAGCCGCCTCGCCGCTGAGATCCACCGTGTCCCTCGGCATACTCCGGCAGATGTCCGACAGCAGCCGGCCGGACACCAGGACCCGCCCGCCGTCCGCGACCTCCGCCGGCACACTCACCTGCCCGGAGCTCTCGTAGTCGAACCCGGACAGCGTCACCTGCCCGTCCGCGGCCTCGACGACCATCCCGGCAAGGATCGGCACACTCGGCCGGCTCGGCAGCCCCTTGGCCACCCATCCGACCGCCTCAGCGAGCACCTCACGTCCAACCCGAACCTTCATCCGCACTCCTCCCCATCGAGAAGGACGACTCAATCACCCACCACCGACACTTTTGCCGTCGAAGGTGATCGAGTCGAGGTGGTTCGCCTGGCCACGGCTGAGGACGACCGCAGACGCGGCACCCGGTACGACGTGACTCGGGTCGTCGACCGCCCTCGCGAGGAGCTCGGGCCACCGACGGCAGTGGGTGGCCATGCTTCCTGCGCGCACGACCCGGCCGCGGATCCATTGGCCGTCACGGGCCACATCACCCGGTACGTCGACCAGGACCAGATGCAGCGGCAGTCCGGCCCTTTTGGCTCGCCATCCGATCAGCCGTCGTACCCATGGCCGGGTAGCGCAGTCGTGCACCACCATCGGCCCTTGGCCCCGACGCATCGCCTTCAGCACGAGCACGTAGTACGTGAGATGCAGGAGCGGCCGCCACCAGGCATAAGGCACGGCACGGAGCACCGGCATCCACCGCGCACGGAGCCGTTCGGAGTCGTAGACCCGTACGCCGCCGTACTCACGACCCACGGGATAGAGCCGCCGCAGCAGCGTGGTCTTGCCGGCCCCCGGGATCCCGGCCAGCACCACCACCGAGTCCGCCGGGTACCGCAGCTCGCGCAGCTCGGGTCGTGTTCTCTCAGCAGTCCACAGGCCCGTCATCGTCTCGTCCTCTCGTCCGGGACTTTCGTTCGTCAACGGTGCTGAGACGCAGCTCGTTCCGCGAACGAGTCGCAGAGCGGCTAAGAAATGACTAGGAGTTTGCTGAGAGATGGAGAATCGATCCGGGAGCGAGATCAGGGAGGCAACCGTGCAGTACCTCGTCACGATGACGACTCAGGTTCCTGCGGGCGTCCCGGAGACGACCGTCGACGACGTCCGCGGCCGCGAGTCCGTCCACACCGCCGAACTCGCCGCCGCAGGTCACGTCCTCCGGCTCTGGCGTCCGCCGCTCCAACCCGGCGAGTGGCGCACGCTCGGCCTCTTCGAGGCAGAAGACGAGGACCAGCTCGAGGAGGTCCTCGCCTCGATGCCGCTGCGAATCTGGCGCCACGACCAGGTCACGCCACTCCAGCCCCACCCGAACGACCCCACCTCGCCGACGCCGTTCCGCGCCGGCTCAATGGAGTACCTCACCACCTTCACCGTGACGATCCCGGACGGTACCGATCCGGCTGCCGTCGACGAGAAGTACGCCGCGGAGGCGAGCAACTCTCGCGAACTCGCTGCGCAGGGCAAACTGGTGCGCCTCTGGCGAACGGGCGAAGGCTACTCGCTCGGCCTCTGGCAAACCGACAACGACGACGAAATGCAGACGATCGTCAGCACCCTCCCACTGGCCGAGTGGCTGCGGACCGACACGATCCCGCTCACCACGCACCCGAGCGACCCGGCGTACCTCGCCAGCCGGAACACCTGAGCCATTCGCGGCCGGTCACTCGGTCGGCGTCCTGAAGTTGGCCCGGGCCGTGTTCTGATCATTGCGGCGAGGGTCGGGTGCGCGTAGCTTCGAGGATGAAACTCGTCGATACGTTGTTTCGTCGATCTGCCTTGGTGGCAACTGACTGAGCGCAATCATCCAGCCAGCTTGCCGATGTGCCCGGTCCCCGCGCGTCAGCCTCGTCCCGGCGCCGCAGCCTCACCGATTCATATCCAAGGCGTGTGTCCCCTCGCTCACGGCACGTCCCCCGCAGATGCCAGTCTGGGGAGTCAAGGTCGAGAGGCGTGACATGTCGCAACGACAGCCCACAACCACCGACGCACATTCCAAGTCCTCGTCGATCACCCAGCGCCTGGCTCGGGTGTCTGCCCTGCATCCGTGGCGAATCCTGACCGTGTGGGGTCTTATCCTGGCCGCCTCTGTGCTGGCCGCCGGGACCCTGATCGGGTCAGCCTTCAATTCCGACGGCAGCATCACCAGCAACCCGGATTCGGTGCAGGCGGAGAAGGTGCTCGGGGACAACTTCTCCCAGGAGGACCGGATCGACGACGCCGTCGTCATCTACTCCGCCGGGCTCACCAGCGACGCTCCGGAGTTCAAGGCCTTCGTAGCACGCGTTCGGTCCTCGATCGAGGACACCGGCGCGACAGAGACGGTCAGAGACCCGTACGCCGCTGCCGGGTCCGGCCTCTCCAAGGACGGGCACGCAGTCGTCGTGACGCTGGTCCTCGGCCCCGACCCCGAGGTCGGGATGGCGGACGTGCTGGACAAGGTCACCGCCGCCGATGCTGACGCCGCCTTCGAGGTCGACATCACCGGCGTGAACACACTCGACCACGACTTCACCAAGCTCTCCGAGTCCGACCTGACCAACGGGGAGCTGAAGTTCGGGCTGCCCGCGGCGATGATCGTGCTGATCCTGGTGTTCGGCGCCCTGGTTGCCGCGTTCATCCCGATGGGCATCGCCATCGTCTCCATCATCGTGACCGTCGCGATCTCGTCGGTGCTCGGCCAGTTCACCTCGATCTCCTTCTTCATCGTCAACATGATCACCGCGATGGGACTCGCGCTCGGGATCGATTACAGCCTCTTCGTGCTCTCCCGCTACCGGGAGGAGCGACAGGCCGGGCGCGACAAGATCGACGCGATCGTGACGACCGGCGGTACCAGCAGCAAGGCAGTCTTGTTCTCCGGCAGCTCGTTCGTGGTGGCCTTGCTCGGCCTGCTCCTGGTCCCGGACACGATCCTGCGCAGCCTCGCCCTCGGCGCGATCATCGTCGGCCTGGTCACCATGGCCGCTGCTCTCACCCTGCTGCCGGCACTGCTGTCCCTGCTTGGCGACCGGGTCAACTCGCTGCGGTTGCCTGATCGTCGGCCGCGACCACCCCGCCGAGAGCCCGATGTGGACCAAGGCCGTCACTGCCGTGGTTCGCCGCCCGGGGGCCTTCCTGGTCGCCGGCGTACTGCTCCTGCTCGCGGCGGCGTTCCCTGTCCTGGGCCTCCACACCGGCACCGCCGGCGTGGGCTCGCTGCCCGACGACACCTTCGCCAAGTCCGGTGCCCTCGCGCTCGAGCGGAGCTTCCCGGGTACGTCGACGACCAGCCCCGCCCAGGTGGTCATCTCCGGCGACGTCACCTCCCGCGACGTGACGGCGGCGATCGCGGTGTTCGAATCCTCCGTCGCCGACGACCCGGACTTCGGTCCCCCACAACAGCAGATCGCCGACAACGGCCAGGTTGCCCTGATCGACATCCCGCTGGTCGGCGACCCGGATCACGCGCAGGCCCGGCGGGGACTCGACCGGCTCCGCACCGATCTGATCCCCGCCGCCTTCGACGGGACCGACACGAGCGTGCTGGTCGGTGGCACCACCGCGGAGAACGTCGACTATTCCAACGTCATCAACAAGTGGTTGCCGATAGTGCTCGCCTTCGTCCTCGGGCTGAGCTTCCTCCTGCTCACCCTGGTCTTCCGCTCCGTGGTCGTGTCCGCCACCGCGGTCATCCTGAACCTGCTGTCGGTCGGCGCGGCCTACGGTCTGCTCGTACTGGTCTTCCAGCACGGGGTCGGGGCCGACTTGCTGGGCTTCCAGCAAGTGGAACGTGTCGAGGCGTGGGTGCCTGTCTTCCTGTTCTCAGTCCTGTTCGCCCTCTCGATGGACTACCACGTCTTCCTGCTCAGCCGCATCCGCGAACGCTACGCACAGACCGGCAACACCAACCAGGCCGTCGTCCACGGCATCGCCGCGACCGGGCGCATCATCACCGGCGCCGCGTTGATCATCGTCGTGGTCTTCGCCGGGTTCGCCGCCGGCCAGCTGGTCATGTTCCAGCAGATGGGCTTCGGAGTCGGCATTGCCCTGCTCGTGGACGCCACCCTCATCCGCATGGTCGTCGTACCCGCCGCCATGGCCCTTCTCGGCCACTGGAACTGGTACCTGCCCAGCTGGCTGAACTGGCTGCCCGAACTCCACGTCGAGGGAGACGCAGATTCCCTGGCGCCCCCTGCCGAAGCACCCCCGTCCGCGGAACCCACGCCGACTCCGGTCCCGCTCTAGGCCCGCCGCCGTCGGTCGTGGCCATCGCCGTGGGCATGCTCGTCGGTCCGGGATTCGCGGACCGGCGTGGGCCTGGCGACGTCGCATTGGCGGGGCGTCTAGCCTCGGTCGGCCAGCGACGTCACGAGTGGCGGGGTGATGTCGTCAAGTGAGTGCACGACCACGGATGCGAGGCTGAGGGCGTCCTTGTCGGGCGGAAAGGCCTTGGTGGGAACTGCGATGACGCGCAACCCCGCCCGGGCAGCGGACCGCAGTCCGTTGCTCGAGTCCTCGATGGCGATCGTCTGCTGTGCGTTCACGCCCAACTGCCGCACCACCTCGTCGTAGACGGCAGGTGACGGCTTGCCGGCGCTGACCTGCTCGGTGGACACGGTGACGCGGAACTTGCTTGCCAGGTTCGCAGACTCGAGGACCGCGTCGATCAGCTGCCGCGGTGACGACGATGCCAATCCCAGCGGCCAGTGGCTTGCGAGGCGGTGGACGACCTCGACGGCGCCAGGCAGCAGTGGCAGCCGTTGCCGGTAGCGGCTGGCCATGCGGTCGATGACTTCGGCCGCCACGTCCTGCGGTCGGCCGGGCACATCGATGACTTCGGTGAGGTACTTCGACCACTCTGGCGTGCTCATACCTTGCAACGCCCGGGTCGCGTCGGCGGGCCAGGGTCGGCCGGCTTCGGCGGCGATTCCGCGACGGACCTCGTCCCACTGCTGCTCGGAGTCCACCAGAACACCGTCAAGGTCGAAGACGACTGCCTGCACCTCGCGGTCCGCCATTGCACTCCCTGGGTCGGTTGAAGCCGACAGTCTAGGGATGCGAGCAGTCACATGTGAGACCCCATCGTCTCTGTGAGTGGATTGCTCTACCGCAGGTGTAGGGCGAAGGTTGCACCGGCCCTAGGCCACTTGCGGCCTCTCGACAACTGTGCGGGATTCGAGCGGACTGGTGCAGTCCAGCGGCACCTGTTCTGCGCTGACCAGACCGAGCTGTACGGCTCGCGGAGGCATCATCGCGTTGATGGCCCAGTCTGCCGCGGTGCGCGTCCGGTTGCCGGGGAGCGAGAGGAGGTGGTAGCCGCGAGTGACGGTCTTGGCGGCCAGGCCGGACAGTGGTACGTGCAGCGGATTCGCGGCTGCCTGGCGACCACCGAGATCGACCACGAAGCCGAGGTCGTGATGCTGGTACGGCTCGAGATCCTGCCCCTTCAGCGAGGCCGCGACATTGCGGGCCACGAGCTTGCCCTGCCGCTGGGCGTGCTGCGCGGTCATGCCGGTGATCGAGCCCGGATGCGTGAGATCGGGAACCGCCGCACAATCCCCACAAGCGAACACGTGCGCGCGGCCGCGCACCACGAGCGTCTCGTGCACCTCGACCCGCCCATGGTCCGTCGGCAAGGACAGCGCGTCCACGAGTGGGTCCGGGCGTACGCCGACACACCAGATCAGCGATCGGGTGGCGATCTCCTCACCGGTTGTCATCCGCAGAGATTCCGGCCCCACGTTGTCGACGGACTGCCCGACGCAGACCTCGACCCCACGCCGGCGCAGTACCCGCTCGGCGGTCGTCGACATTCGCGGGCTGAGTCCTGGAAGGAGCCGCTCGGCGAGGTCGGCCAGCAGCCAGCGCACCCGCTGGTTCCGCAGGGCCGGGAGCTGACGAACCAGTCGTGCTGTGAACAACTGGCCCTGCGCGGCGACTTCGGTGCCCGTGTAGCCGGCTCCGACGACGACGAACGTGCACCTTGCCTCACGTTCGTCACGGTCGTCGGTCGAGGCCGCGAGCTCCAGTTGCCGGGTGATGTGGTCGCGCAGATACAACGCCTCGGAGATGCCACGGAACCCGTGGGCGTACTCGGCGACGCCGGGGATCGGGAGCAGCTTGTTCACGCTCCCCGCTGCCAGCACCAGACGATCGAACTCCATCGCGCTGCGCCGCCCCTCGGGGCTGACCCATTCGACCCGATGCCCGTTGATGTCGATGTGCGAGACGGTGCCGAGCACCAGCTTGACCTTCGGTAGCCGGTCCGGCAGGGACACGCAGATACGGCGGGGCTCGAGGATCCCGGCAGCTACCTCCGGCAGCAAGGGAAGGTAGAGGAAGTAGTCGGTCGGGTTGATCAGTACGATCTCGGCGCCGGACGCAGACTTCTGTAGACCCCTGGCCGCGTGGTAGCCCGCGAATCCGGCTCCCACGATCACTACACGTGGAACGCTCATAGATGGTCAGGGGCGCCGGTACCGAGAGGAGCCCGGTGCCCCGTCCTCCTCTCCGTTCGTTCGTGGACGTTTCCGTTCGGATCAGCGTGCCGTCGGATGTGATGCATCGCATCCGGGAGGCACGGGGCCGACTCACCAGGCTTTCGCACCCGGGGACGCCTGAAGAACGTGGCTTGGCATCTTGGCCCCGAACTCAAACCGGGTTACGTTTCGAAGATGCTGGTTGATCGGCGTACCGAATGCCAGCACGTCGACGAGCTCCTCGCCGACGTCCGAAGAGGCATCAGCCAGTCCCTGGTGATTTCCGGTGACGCGGGGATCGGCAAGTCGGCGTTGCTGGAATACCTGGTGGCCGAGGCTTCCGGCTGCCGGGTGATCCGGGTGGCCGGCGTCGAGGCGGAGGCGGAGCTGGCCTTCGCCGGCTTGCATCAGCTGTGTTCGCCGCTGCTGGATCGGCTGGACCGCGTTCCCGCGCCACAGCATGATGCGCTCGGCACGGCTTTCGGTCTACGGGCAGGCCCGGCTCCGGACCGCTTTCTGGTCGGGCTCGCGGCGTTGAGTCTGCTGGCTGTCACCGCTGCCGAGCGTCCCCTGGTGTGCGTTGTCGACGACGCCCAGTGGCTTGATCAGATGTCCACGGAGACTCTTGGGTTCGTCAGTCGTCGGCTGGTGGCGGAGTCGGTCGCGCTGGTGTTCGCGGTGCGCGATCCGGTCGATGAGCGGGCGCTCGCGGGGCTCCCAAGGCTCGTTCTCGCCGGCCTGCCTCCCGAGGACGCCCGAGAACTGCTGGCCGCGGTGATTCCTGGAGCGTTGGACGAGCGGGTCCGCGACCGCATCGTCGCGGAGACACGCGGAAACCCGCTGGCCTTGCTGGAACTGCCGCACGAGTTGGGCTACGCCGAACTCGCCGGTGGTTTCGGCCTGCTCGACGCCAAGAAGCTCGCGGGCCGGATCGAGGACAGCTTCCGGCGTCGGCTTGCGCCACTGTCGCCTGATCTGCGTCGGCTGCTCCTGGTCGCCGCGGTCGAGCCGGCGGGGGAACGGGCGCTCGTGGATCGCGCGGCGCAGCGGCTCGGCATCGCCGTCGACGCGGTGGACCCTGCGGAGTTCGCGGGGCTGCTGCAGACCGGAGATCGGATCACCTTCCGGCATCCGCTGGTGCGCTCAGCCATCTACCGAGAAGCGACCCCGGAGGAACGCCGGGAGGCGCATCGTGCGCTCGCTGAGGTCACCGATCCCGCGAGGGACGCCGATCGCCGCGCCTGGCACCTCGCCCACGCAGTAAGAGGTCCGGACGAGGAGGTGGCCGGGGAGTTGGAGCGCTCGGCCGGCCGGGCCCGGGACAGAGGCGGGCTGGCTGCGGCGGCCGCGTTCCTCGAGCGCGCAGCGAAGCTGACACTCGACCCGGCGCATCGGGCTGGACGAGCGGTCGCCGCCGCGCAGGCCAAGCTCCAGGCGGGCGCCTTCGATGCGGCCGCGGACCTGCTGGCCATGGCCGAAGCCGGCCCCTTGGGCGAACTCGAACAAGCCCAGGTGGAGATGCTGCGGGCCCAGCTCGCGTTCGTCACGAGCCGGGGCCGAGACGCGCCGCCGCTGCTGTTGAGGGCGGCCAAGCGGCTCGAGCCGATCGACGCTGATCTGTGCCGGGCGACCTACCTGGACGGTCTGACCGCCGCCATGTTCGTGGGCGCGCTGGCCAGTCCGGGTGGGGGCACGCTGGATGTAGCCCGCGCTGCCGGTACAGCGCCGCGCCCGCCGCGCGGCGTGCGGGCGCCGGACCTCCTCCTGGACGGACTGGCAGCGAACTTCAACCAGGGATATGCGGCGGGAGTGCCCTTGTTGCGGGAGGCTCTGGCGGTCTTCGGCAAGGGGATGTCCGCGGATGAGGAGCTGCGCTGGTTGTGGCTGGGGACCGAGGCGGCCTTGCATCTGTGGGACGACGACGCGTGGCACGCACTCTCCTCTCGGTACGTCGAGCTGGCGCGCGCGAGTGGCGCGTTGAGTGAACTTCCGCTGGCACTCAGCACGCGCGCCTACATGCTGCTGTTCGCCGGCGACCTGACTGCTGCGACGTCGCTGGTCGCCGAGGGACAGGCGGTGACCGAGGCGACGGGCAGCAACCTCGCGCCGTACAGCGCCATGGCTCTCGCCGCGTTCTGCGGAAGGCGGGCCGAGACAGCGGCCCTGATCGAGGACACCATCAGGGACGTGACCCGCCGAGGCGAAGGCATCGGGATAGCCGTCGCGCACTGGACCAACGCGGTCCTCTACAACGGCCTCGGCAACTATCCTGAGGCGATGGTGGCCGCGGAGGAGGCCCTCCGGCACCAGCAGTACCCCGATCTGCGGTACCCCGGCGTGGCGAACTGGGCAGCCACCGAACTGATCGAGGCAGCCGCCCGCAGCGGGCGGCGCCAGACCGCCGCCGCAGCCTTCGAGTGGATCGCCGCGATGACCGGAGCCAGTCGCACCGAGTGGGCGCTGGGCCTGGAGGCTCGGTGCCGCGCGTTGCTGACCGAAGGTGACGACGCCGAGTCGCTGTATCGGGAGGCGATCGAGCGGCTGAGCCGTACGCGAGTGCGTGGAGAGCTGGCCCGGGCGACGTTGCTGTACGGCGAGTGGCTGCGTCGGCGGGGTCGCCGTGTCGATGCGCGGGACCAGTTGCGCGCGGCGCATGCAATCTTCACGTCGACGGGTGCTGAGGCGTTCGCCGAGCGGGCACGTCATGAGTTGATGTCGACGGGCGAGAGAGCCCGGAAGCGGACGGTGACCACCACCGGTGACCTCACGGAGCGGGAGGCGCAGGTCGCTCGGCTGGCGCGTGACGGTCTGTCGAATCCCGAGATCGGCACCCGGCTGTTCTTGAGTCCACGCACGGTGGAGTACCACCTGGGAAACGTCTTCGCCAAGCTCGGGATCAGCTCACGCCACGAGCTCGATCGCGCGTCCAGCGGTGGCCGGTGACGAGGGCTACTTGACCACCGCCACCCCGGCGACGGACAGGTGGCTACCGGCGGTCAGTAGCCGGGGCCGATGGGGTTTTGAGTCGTGGAGCCAGCCGGGCCGGGGTTTGTGACGGGCGCGCCGGCCGGCGACACGACGGTCCAGACGCCGCCGTTGAGGTTGACGCCCTGACCGTTGGTCTGGCCTGGCGTGGAGTCGCCGACGAAGGTGTAGACGGGGTGGCCGGCGACGGTCAGTTGGCGGTTGCCGTCGGCGCGGGTGGCCATGCCCAGCGTGCCGGTCACACCGGACAAGGATTTCGGGAGCGGTGCCGGCGCCGGCACGTACGGCCAGTTGGCCGCGCACCCCGCGGCGCAGGTCGACATGCTGTTCTTGTCGTTGGCGAACTCGTACACAGTGCGGCCTCGTCCGTCGACGAGGATGGTGCCCAATGCGGTAGCTTGCGCGCTGACCGTGGAGCCGCTGGCCGTCGGTACCGGCGCCGTTGCGCCGGCTGCGCCGGCGGGGCTGCCGGAGTCGCTGTTGCAGCCGGCCGCAGTCAACGTGAGTGCGGCGGCCGCGAGGGACGTCACTGCGACCTGGCGCCGGCGGTGGATCCTGACTGACGTCCGACTGGTGCTCATGGTTGGCTGCTCCCTCGGCGAACTGATCTCTGGTGTTGCTGACGGATCTAAGGTCGCCTGATTGCCGCGCGTTGGACCCCGGTGATGCCGGGGGTTCGATCCCGGGTTTCCACAACCAGGGGCACGAGCGAACGGCTGGAACACACAGCGTCATCTAGCCGTGGAGTCCCCGTGAGTTCCTTGGTGTTGTGTTCGATGCGGTCGACTTCTCGCACGAGGCTGACGCACGGGCCCCGGGAGCGGACGACGGCTACTCGGGCAGCAGTTCGATCCAGCCTCGGATGTCGTCGGCGGTCTCGGCGGCCGCCAGGTCGGGGTGGTCTGCGGCAACGTGCGCGAGGGTCAGCGCGATCACCTCCTCGTCGGTCGCTCCCTGCGCCGTGTAGCCGCACTCGCACCGCACCTGCCGCGTCGTCATGGGTCTCCGCTCCTGCGTCGGCTTTCCACGTTATCGCCTGGGGTGAGCGACCCGGGAAAGGCGTTACTGTCGATTCCATGACAGCCCGGATCCAACTCTGTGGCTCGTTCATCGTCGAGCTGATTCCCGGGGTCACGACCGTGTTTCCGAGTCGTCAGACCCGGGTGCTCTTCGCGTACCTCGTGCTCTCCCGGCCACACCCGGTGACCCGGGACGTGCTGGTCGACGCGCTCTGGGGGGACACGTCGCCGGCGTCGGCGGGGGCTGCTCTGAGCGTCCTCATCTCAAGGTTGCGGACCACGGTCGGAAGTGACCTCATCCGCGGCCGGACAGAGGTCGCGATCGCACTCCCCGACGACACCCAGGTCGACGTGGAGACCGCGTTCGCGGCCCTCCACACGGCGGAGTCGGCGATCGCCACGGGTGAGTGGCGACGCGCCTGGTTCAGCGCGTTGACCGCGCAGTTCAACGCGCGGCGCACCCTGCTGCCGGAGGTTGAACTGGCCTGGGTCGATTCCTGGCGTCGACGCCTCGCGGACGTGCGCGTCCGGGCCCTGGAGGCCTACGCCTCGGCCTGCCTCGAGCTGGGAGGGCCGGAACTGCCCGGCGCCGAGCGCGCTTCCCGCGAGCTTCTCGAAGTCGCCCCGTTGCGCGAGACGGGCCACCTGATGCTGATGCGCTCCCTGGCAGCAGCCGGCAACACCGCCGAGGCGCTCGCGGTGTACGAGCGACTGCGAAGGCACCTGCGCGAGGAGCTCGGCGTCAACCCCAGTCGCGACCTGCAGGACGCCCACCAGGCATTGCTGATCTGACCGGGTCCGCACTGGCGACCAACCGTGCTTGCTGCTCGGACGCGGTGGTCGGCCCTGCGCCCGATCATCGCGCGCGGACCCGCGCCAAGGTTTGAGAAATGTTGCGCCAAGGGAGCTCGTCGAGTCTGGCCTTCCGACGTTCCCAACGCATCAGGAGACCATCATGACCACGCTCGAAGAGTCCGCAACACCCACCGGCCTCCGGACCGACGTACCCGGCTTCCGCGGGGAGCTCGTCGAGCCCGGCGATCCCGGATACGACGAGGCCCGCGCTGTCTACAACGGTGCCATCGACCGACACCCGCGGATCATCGCACGCTGCGTCGACACCGCCGACGTGATGGCCGCAGTCACAATGGCACGCACACGGGGGCTGACCATCGCTGTCCGCGGTGGGGGTCACAACGCCGGTGGCCTCGGCGTCTGGGACGACGCGCTCGTCGTCGACCTCTCGGCGATGCACTCCGTGCACGTCGACCCAGCCGAGCGGCTCGTTCGGGTCGAGGGTGGCGCCGTGTGGGCGGACGTGGATCACGCCACCCATCCGTTCGGGCTGGCGGTTCCGAGCGGATGGGTGTCTTCAACCGGCGTCGGCGGACTCACGCTGGGCGGCGGGATCGGATACCTGGCCCGGCAGTTCGGCCTCACCATCGACTGCCTGCTGGCGGCCGACGTGGTGCTGGCCGACGGCACGCTGGTCACTGCCGACGCCGAGCGGCACCCCGACCTGTTCTGGGCGCTGCGCGGCGGCGGTGGCAACTTCGGCGTCGTCACGTCGTTCGTGTTCCGCGGCCAGCCGGTACGCGACGTGGTGGCCGGCCCGATGATGTTCGACATCAATCGCACCGGCGAGGTCCTGCGGGCATACGACCGGCTCCTCGCCGAGTCGCCGTACACCCTCAGTGGCTGGTTCGGATTCTTCGAGGTGCCGCCCGCAGAGGACTTCCCCGCCGAGCTCCATGGCCGCACCGTGGCCGCGATCATGTGGTGCTACAACGGTCCGGCCGCCGACGTCCCCGCGCTCCTCGCGCCGATGCGTGCCTTGGAGCCGTTGCTCGATGGTGTCGGTGAGATGCCCTGGCCGGCGCTGCAGTCGATCTTCGATCCGCTGTTGCCCGCCGGGATGCAGTGGTACTGGCGTACCGATTTCGTCGACGAGCTCACCGACGACGCGATCGCGATCCACGCCGACTTCGGAAGCAGGCTCCCGACGCCGCTGTCGACGATGCACCTCTACCCGGTCGACGGTGCTGCCCAGCGGGTCGGAGCCGACGAGACGGCGTACGCCCATCGGCAGGCGAGGTATGCCCAGGTCATCGTTGGTGTGGATCCCGATCCCGCGAACCTGGAGCCGATGACCGAGTGGGCCCGTGCCTACCACGACGCCCTCCACCCGCACTCGGCCGGCGGCGGCTACGTGAACATGATGATGGACGACGAGGGGCCGGACCGGGTGCGCGCCAGCTATCGGGAGAACTTCGAGCGGCTGGTCGAGGTCAAGCGTCGCTATGACCCGGACAACGCCTTCCACGTCAACCAGAACATCTCGCCGGACGAGGCACCGCGATGAGCGCCGCCGGTACGCGACCAGGCGGTTCGCGGGTGGCCGTCGTACGAGCGTTGGCCGTGATGGTGCTGCTGGCAACGGCGCTCGTGGCTTCCAGCACGACCTCCAGCGCGGCCGGCCGACCCCCTGTCGTCCGGGAGCTGGCCACATTCGCGGCGACGGGATGTGCCGGCGGATGTGGCTCCGGCAGCACCATCGGACCCGACCGTGCGCTGTACGTGACCGACGGCCCGGGTGGGCGAGTGCTGCGGGTCGACCCCCGGACGGGCGCGATCACGACGTTCGCCGGCGGACTCCCGCGGGCGATCCCCGAGGTGGGCATCGGCGGGGCGATGGACGTGGTCTTCCTCGGTGGTACGGCGTACGTCCTCGTGACCTTGGTCGGACCCGAGTTCGGCCAGCCCGCCGTCGTCGCCGGTGTCTACCGGATCGGCCGCAACGGCCACCCGACGGTGCTCGCGGACGTCGGAGCATGGTCGGTCGCCCATCCACCCCAGACCGATTTCTTCATCGCCAGCGGAGTCCAGTATTCCCTGGAGCGGTACCGCGGCGGGTTGCTGGTCTCCGACGGACACCACAACCGTCTTCTGTACCTCTCTCGAGGCGGCCACATCCGGCAACTCCGGGCCTTCGGCAACGTTGTCCCGACCGGACTCGCGGTCCACGACAGCACGATCTATGTCGCCGAGGCGGGCCCCATCCCGCACCGCCCCGAGGACGGCAAGGCAATCCGGTTCTCGCCCACGTCATCGACCGAGGAGGTGGCCCGCGGCGGACCCCTGCTGGTCGACGTCGAGCGGAGCCGAGCCGGCCGGCTCTACGCGCTTTCCCAGGGGGTCTGGGACCTGCCGCCGACCCCCGAGAACGAGGGCAAGCCCGCCTCACCGGACACCGGCCGACTTCTTCTGGCGGACCGGCACGGTGGTCTTGTGCCCCTGGTCGAGGGCTTGGACCGGCCGACCTCGTTCGAGATCGTCGGCGACACTGGTTTTGTGGTCACGCTGACCGGCAAGGTTCTCAGGATCGACGGCCTCGCCCGCGGGGCGCGGTCCCATCCACTCGCTGCCCCTCGGGCCATGGTGAGCTCTCGATGAGCCGAACCGTCCTGGTCGTGGGCGCCGGCATCGCCGGTCTGTCGACCGCCCGCGCCCTCGGCCGGCACGGACTCGAGTGCCGGATCGTCGAACGGCGGCAAGAGCGATCGACAGCAGGGCTCGGACTCAACCTGCCCGGCAACGCCGTCGCGGCTCTCGCAACGCTCGGTGCGGCCGACGACGTCCGTGCCGCAGGTGTGCCGGTCGCGCGACGGGAATACCGCACGGCCGGCGGCCGACTGATGTTCGCCGTCGACGAGGCGCTGTTCTGGTCGGGGACGGCCGGCTCGATCTGCGCCCGTCACCAGGTGGTGGTGGACGCCCTGAGGGCCGGCGTCTCGGTCGACCAAGCCGTGGCAGTTGCATCCCTGGAACAGCAGGCGGATGGCTCCGTGGAAGTTCTCTTCGCCGACGGGAGCGAGGACCGCGTCGACTTCGTGGTGGCCGCGGACGGCGTCCACTCGACGGTGCGATCGGCGTTGGCGCCCGCGGCTCCACGGCCCTCCCTGATGACGGCCGCAAGCTGGCGGTTCATCACCGCCGACCCCGGGGTCGACTGCTGGACTGCCTGGACCGGCCGGGGTCGCACCTTCCTACTGATCCCGGTCGCACCCGGCGAGGTGTACGCCTACGCATCCAGCAGCCAGGGTGGCGACACCGCGGCCGACCCGACCTGGCTTGCCGCCGCCTACGCCGACTTCCCGGAGCCGGTCACGCGAGCGATCGCCCAGGCACTCGCGGCACCGGTTCCGCCGTACCACTCACCGGTCGAGGAGGTCCGGATCCCCACCTGGCACCACGGCCGCGTGACCCTGGTCGGCGACGCAGCACACGCGACCGGGCCGGTCTGGGCCCAGGGCGCCGCGATGGCCATGGAGGACGCGATCGTGCTGGCCGACCTGCTCGCCGGGACCGACGACTGGTCGACCGTGGGACCCGTCTGGGAACAGGTACGGCGGCCGCGGGTCGAGCACGTCCAGGCCGCCACCGACCAGATGTCACGACTGGCCGGCCTGCCATCCTGGCTGTTGCACCCGCTGGCCCCAGTGATGGGACCGCGTGCCTATCGCGCCACCTACCGACCACTGCGAACGCCACCATCAGCAGACCCGGCCCCGTAATTGAACGACGAGAAGTCAGCTCACGCGTCATCCGGTGCATTTGCGATCGGCATTGGCGAGTTTGCGGGCGTCCTAATGCGAAGGTCGTCGGTTCGATTCCGACAGACGGCTCACCGAAACCCCGCGCCCATACCTCCGCGGACCACGGTGTGTCGCGCAGAGGTTCTGGACGGCCCTAACGCTTGCAGTGCGGGGCAAGGTGGGACAGGGTCCGTTTCCACGTGGGCAACAGCAGTTCATGTCCGCCGTGCGGATTCATCTCCAGTCGCGCGTCGGGGAGTCGCTTCTGCCACCAGGTCCCATGACGAGAGCCGGTCAGCGGGTCCTTTGCGCCGAACAGCAGCAAGGTCTTGGCGGTGACTTCAGACAGCTTGAATCCCAGGGCATCTTCGTCTTCTGGGATCGGGGTCGCGACCAGTACAAGTCGATCCACCATCCCAGGGTGACGGGCGACGAAAGCCAAGGCATCCAGTCCCGCGACCGACCAGCCCACGACCCCAACCGGCCCCGGATGATCCAACTCGTCGCCTGTGCCGTCGTCGCCGAGGAGCGTTACTCCACGAGCCCAGGTCAGCTGCGGGTCCGGATCCGCACTCGAACCGAACAGGACGACCACGCGGTCCACAGTGCCATCCATCAGAAGTCGCATGGGTGCAGGCTAACGACGGGGTACGACAACTACTACGGGCTCAACCAACCTACGAAACGGGATGGCGACGATCGGCCTGGTCTGTGGCCACGGCATAGCGGTGGAGGGGAGTGATCAGCCGTAACTGGTGGCGAATCAGGCCTCTCGCCGCCGAGCCGAAGAGACGGACGGCGTGGCTTCTTCTTGCTGCGGGGCCGTTCGGACAGTGTTGGTCTTACAGCGTACGTAGGTGTACTAGGAGGGGACCGTGATCCGTCGTACCCGAGACAAGCGCTCCACCCATGTTCGTCTGACCTTCGTCCTTCCGCTCGATGCCCACGACAGCCCGGTCTCTGTGGTGGGAGACTTCAACGGTTGGACACCTGGCGCCCACGCGTTCGTCAAGCGCAGCAACGGCACCCGATCGGCTGTGGTGTCGTTGCCGGCCGGCACGGAGGCGAGGTTCAGGTACCTCGGCGACGGCGGACAGTGGTTCGACGATCCGGACGCGGACTGGCTCGACCAAGAAGGGGGTCTCGTCCGCGTCTGAGTTCTGTCGGGCGGTTCGCGAGTGCCGCGTCAAGGAACGTTGGGGTCGTAATAGTGCCGAGCTGATCGGCTCGGCGGTGCCAGCCGGTCGTGACGACCACGCCCCCGAAACTACTTCCGACCCGCCGCCTCCCCCTTTGAGGGGTCAACCCCTCGGCATGTGGGTTACGGAACCATAATCTGCCTCCGCAACCCACCACCCGCGGGGTCGACCCCTCAAACGTCGCAGGCCAAGACCCACCCCGGGGGGTCGCCAACCCACCGTCTGACAGGCCAACCCACCAAACCCGGGACCGCAGGCTGGGCCGGGCACCCCAGAACCCCGTCGGCGCGAGCCATCCGGCTCGAGATTCCCCTCCCCAACGTTGCTTGCCGCTGCACTCGGGCAAGTGGGTCGCCAGTTCGCCGGCGGCCCACGAGGAGTTGACGACGTCGCTACCACAGTCCAAGGCCCGCGTGGTGGCCCCGGGAGTGGTCAAGGTTTCTCGATGGCCGACTGGGGGGTGCAGATCGGGTAGCGTCTGGCCATGACGGATGGTCGGATGACGGTGCAGTCGAAGGATTGGTCGGTGCTGACCGAGCGGACGCTGGCGGAGGTCAAGACCTGTGCGTCGATCTACCGGCCGACGAATTTCTGGGATGTCGGGCTGGGCAGGATCCTGGGTGACATGGACACGCTGGGCTTGGAGAGGTTCAAGTCGTGGCCGACGTCTGGGGCGTGGTTTTATCCGCGCTATGGCAATGGTTTCAGCAACGCCTCGATCGGTGTGGCCTACGAGGCGGCGGTGCAGGCGAATCCGGGGGCGAGCAGGAATTGGGTCACCTCGGCGTTGAACGGCGCGTTCGAGGCGCGCCGCGATTTCGATGTCGCGGGTGTCTGCTGGAACCGGGATCGGTGGCCGGTGAACCTGGACGACTTTGGTGAGAGCCCGGTCGGTACTCCGCCGCAGGCGTACGGGTTGAGCCTGACCGAGGGTGTGCGGTTCGGGCGGCCGTACCTCAATTACCTGATCGTGTTGGCGGCGTTGTCGAACCATGTGGAGGCGCCGCCGAGGAGTTTCTTGGAGATCGGCGGCGGGTTCGGTGTTCTCGGTGAGATTGTGATGTCGCGTGATCCCGGGGCGAGGTACGTCGACATCGATATCCCGCCTTTGGTCACGGTTTCGTCGTTTTACTTGAGTGAGTTGTTCGGCCGGGACCGGGTTCAGGTGTACGACGGTTCGATCGCCGAGAGTGGGGCGATCGAGGTGACGGGGTCGGCGGTGATCCCGAGTTGGCGGCTCGAGGACGTCGAGGGTGATTTCGATGTGTTCGTGAACTCGTTCTCGTTTCAGGAGATGGAGCCCGAGGTGGTCGACAACTACATCGACAAGGTGTGCGCGAAGGGGGTCAGGTACGCGGTCTCGCTGAACTCCAGGCTGGGCACCGTCAAGGCTGAGAAGGCCGGCGAGTGGGGTTCGCTTCAACCGGTCACGTCGGCGGACATCGTCAACGGTTTCGAGGAGCGTGGCTACACGCCTGCTCGGCCAGTACGGCGACCCGCTCGTCCACGGCGGCCGCCAACTCAACGTCCTGCAGAGAAAGTGACCCAAGCGGGTCGGCTGGACCCATACTCCGAGTCCCTGTTCAGCGTCGAGCAGGGCTGCAGTCGGCTGCGTCCCGCGACTTACACCAACCGAGGGACGCAGCCCACCAGCCAACCGCGGCGACTGGGGTCAGCGGAGATCCTTGCGCGAGGTGATGCCCAACTTGGTGAAGACGTTGCCCAGGTGCCACTCGACAGTGCGCGCGCTGATGAACAGCTGGCTGCCGATCTCCTGGTTGGTGCGCCCGTCCCGGGCCAGCTTCGCGATCTGCGCCTCCTGGGCCGTCAGATCGGTGACCGTGTCCACCGTGCGCCTGCGCACGGTCTCCCCGGCGGCCAGCAGCTCGCGGCGGGCGCGGTCGGCGAAACCGTCCATCCCCATGTCGGTGAGCATCTCGTGGGCGACGCGAAGCTGCTCTCGCGCATCGAGACGACGACCTTCGCGCTGTAGCCATTCGCCGTAGACCAGATGCGCCCGAGCCAGCTCCGCACCCATGCGAGTGCGGCCGAGCCGCTCGATCGCCTCGCCGTACAGGCGATCGGCGGTCTCGCCCGCGCTCAGCAGTGCCCGTGAACGCGCTTCGACCCCGAGCGCCCAGTCGCTGCCGCTGGCATTGGTGGACTCCGACAACCGCCGCATGGCGTTGCTGGCGCGCTCGGGCAAGCCGCAGCGTGCGGCGGCCTCGATCAGCTCGACCAGACCCCAGTTCGGGAAGACCAGCTCCGCGTCGTAGTTCGCGGTGGCCCGCTTGGCCGCGGACAGCGCCTTCTGGTAGTGGCCGAGGCCGTTGTTGAGCAGGGCGTTCGACCACTCGGCAACCGTGATCCCGATTCCTTCGCCGCGCAGTCGCGCATCCTTGATGATGGCCTCGATGAGGGCGGCTGCTTCGACTTCGCTGCCGCGCACCGCGGCCAGGCTCATGGCGGCGTACGGCTCGAATGCGCTCCCCGTCGCTTCGGTAGCAACCTGCACTTCCTCGACCAGGGACGCCGCGGCGTCCAGGTCGCCGGCTACAAGCAACATGAAGACGTGCTGGTTGAGAGCAATGGGAAGTTCGCTGAGCGCGCCGGCCTCACGCGTCAGCTGGACGTACCGATTGGACAGCATCTCGGAGCGATCGGCATCCCACATGTTCATCGCCACGGTGAACGCCATCGACAGCGCGCGAAACTCCTCCTCCGACGACATCTCCTCGTCGAAGGCGCTCAACGCACGCTGCAAAGTGGCGGCTCCGGCCGCGTACCCCTCGCTGAAGTGCGCGGCCAGGCCGTCGAGGAGGAGATCGGGCGCGCTGGGCGCGTGCGGCGGTGGCGGTGCGGCACTGGCCGCGCGTGCTACCGCCGGCATGTCGCCATCGGGACTGGCCAGGCGGCATGCGAAAAGTGTGGCCATCATCGCGTCCAGGTAAGTGGCTCGGGCCAGATCGGCGTCAATGGGCTCGAGCCGTTTGGCCGCCTTCAGCAGCAGTGGCGGGGCGTCGCTGCCCTGGCTCGCCGCGAACGCAAGCTGTGCCCGCAGGAGGTCGGCGCGGGCCTGTTGGAGTTCGTCGAGCGGTGCGGCCTCGGTCATGCCGAGCAGCTGCATCGCGGCCTCGAACGCGCCCGCCTGGATCTTCGCCTGGGCCGCGGCCAGCGCCCGATCGGCGCGCTGCGCCGGGTCCGGGGTCAGCGCCGCTGCGCGCTCGAGGAACGCGGCCGCCGCGGCCAGTCCACCACGCGCTTGGGCCCGGCCGGCCGAGCCCTCCAGCTCGTCTGCCACCTCCGCGTCAGGCCCCGCCGCGGCGTGGGCGCGATGCCAGGCCCGCCGGTCGGGATCAACCTCGGGATCGGTGGCCTCGGCCAGCGCACGATGCACCTCTCGTCGGTGATCGGCCGAGGCCGCCTGGTAGACCGCGGAGCGGACCAGCGGGTGGCTGAAGTGGACCCGGGCGCCGAACTTGACCAGTCCTGCGGCCTGCGCAGGCGCGGCGGCGTCGGTTGGGATCGCCTGCAGTTCGGCCGCGCGCCACAACAAGGGCATGGAGCCGGTCGGATCGGCCGCGGCGGTCAGCAGCAACCGCTGCGTCTGACCCGGCAGCGACTGAAACTGCCGCTGAAAGCTGGTTTCGATCCGGCTGGCCAGTGGCCGCGGATCGGGAAGCCAGAACCCTCCGGCCAGCTCGGCCGGTCCTAGCCCGCGGGGCAGCTGCAGCAGGGCGAGCGGGTTGCCGCCGGTCTCGGCCACGATCCGGTCCCGCACCTCCGCGTCCACCCGTCCGCCGATCGCCGAGGCCAGCAAGGTGCGCGCGTCGGCACTGCCTAGCCCGGTGACGGTCAGTCCGGGCAGGCCGGCCAGTTCTTGATCGTCGCCGGGCCCACGCACGGCGAAGATCAACGCGATCGGCTCGGCCAGCAGCCGCCGAGCCGCGAACACCAGGCACTGCACCGAGGCCCGGTCCAGCCACTGCGCATCGTCGACCACGCAGGCCAGCGGTTGGTCCTCCGCCGTCGCGGCCAGCAGACTCAACACCGCCAGGCCGACCAGGAAACGATCCGGAGCCTGCCCCTCCCGCATCCCGAAGGCGACCGCCAGCGCGTCATGCTGCGGCGTCGGCAGTCGTTCCAGCCGGCCGAGCATCGGCGCGCACAGCTGGTGCAGCCCGGCGAATGCGAGCTCCATCTCCGACTCCACGCCCCAGGCCCGGACCACCCGCAGGTCTGACGCCGACGCCCGGCTGACCGCATAGTCCAGCAGGACCGTCTTGCCGATCCCCGGCTCGCCGCGCACGACCAGTACGGCGCTGTTGCCGGCCCGCGCCCGGTCGAGCACCCGATCCACTGTCGCGCGCTCGCCGCGCCGGTCCAGCAGCACCGCTCCGCGATCACCGCTAGACGCGCCCATGCTCGATGGCCCTGCCCCTCAACTGGCAAGTCTCGCCGGTAGGAGCAGCGTAGGCCACCGAAGACGGGCGATCGTGACGAACTACGTCTGTCGCGTCGGGCGCAGTCGGTCGTCGTTACACCTCGGTGGCCGTTGACACGGCCGCTCGGCCCCGGCACGATCGATGGACGGCGTGGCCGACGCCGAGCTTCCTGAGGACCTGCCCCAGCCGGGCCCTTGAGAAGGCGAAGGGGATTCTGCCCTCAAGGCTGCTGCTATCCAGGCCTGTTTCGAGTGCCGTTTCGCTGGGGGAATGGGCACGTCGAGGAGGCTTGTCATGACGAAAGAGGGCAGTTTCAAGCGCGCAGTGCGTCAGCGGGCACAAGCGACCGGATTGCGGTACACCGAGGCCCGCGCCGCGCTGGAGAAGAGCGCCACGTCGCCGTTTGCTCGCACTCGCCCCGTCGAGTTCACGGAATTGAGGGCGCACCTCGAGACGCGATACGGCATCAGCATCACCTCGATCGCGCCCATCGACGACGACCCCGAGACGCGGCCAAACGGGTCCTGGGTCGGCCACTACCCCTGGACGCTGGTCGTCAAGCAAGCGGACGGCTTGCCCTGGATCGCTCGAGTGTTCTCGTCGGTAGCGGACACGGTCGGCCGCGTCGAGGGCGATGCGGAGATCCTGCGGTTCCTGGCCTTACACGACTTCCCCGCCGAGCGGCCCGCGGATGACGATCCCGTGTCGGTGCTCGAGGGGAGTGGGGTGATCGTGACCGAGTACGTCGAGGGGGGACGCCCGACCCAGTCGCCGGCGGTGCTCCACGAGCTGGCGAGCCTGCTCGGCCGCCTGCACAAACTGCCCGCGGCCGGTGGTGCGCTGGCCCGGGACGGAGGGTCGGAGGAGCACGACGGCGCCTTCTTCGCGGGACGACCGAAGCAGGACCTCGCGGCGGCGATGAGCTTTCTGGTGAGCGTCGAGGACGCCGTCGCGCCCGAGGGGCGAGAGATGTTCGAGTGGCTCCGCGACAAGGTCGAGCACGCCGACGATGCGGAGGGCCTGCCCGAGGCGTTCACCCACGGGAACTACCACGCATGGGCGGCGGTCGGCAGGCCGGGCAGCCTCGCCATCGTCGGTTGGGCAGGGTCCGGGCGCGGACCCCGGCTGCCCGCCCTCGCCTGGCTGCTGACGACCGCTGGGGAGGGCGACGGGGAGGGCATCGACGCAGTCGCGCGCGGGTACCGCGCGCACATCCAGCTCACCGGCGAGGAGCTCGAGCGGCTGCCCGGCGTACTGGCCATGCGACCGCTGTGGCTGGCGTGCCTCGACTACCGGGAATCGGCGCGCAGCGGGTCCACCCCGACGATGGACGAGGGGTGGATCGGCTGGCTCGCGCGCCCCGAGCACGCCGAACGACTAGCTGCCCGGGCGATCGCGTCGTTGCGAGGCTGAGTCGCGCGATGTGCTGCTGCCGCTAGCATCGTCGGCATGGCAACGCGGCTTGTTCAAATCAACATGAAGGCTCGGGACGATTCCGCGCTGGGCGGTTTCTGGGCGCAGGCGCTCGGCTGGGGGGTCTCGAGCGAGGGACCCGGCGTGACCAACCTGGAACCCGAGGGCTTCGTCTACCCCGACCCCGTCGCCGTCTGTCTCGACCTCGTCGCCTCCCCGGAACCCAAGACGGTGAAGAACCGCGTGCACGTCGACCTCGCCACGACCTCGGCGGCCCATCAGGCGGAGGTGGTCACGCGCCTGAAGGATCTCGGCGCAACACCCGCCGACGTAGGCCAGGGCGACGTCCCATGGACGGTCATGGCCGACCCAGAGGGCAACGAGTTCTGCGTGCTGGACTCGCTGTACCAAGACACCGGACCGATCGCCACCGTAGTGGTCGACTGCGCGGATCCGCGAGCCATGGCCCGCTTCTGGGGCAAGGCCATGGACTGGACCCTGCACAAGGTGACCGACCACAACGCGGTACTGCGCTCCGCCAAGGGCGTCGGCCCATATCTGCAGTTCCTCCGCACACCCGACGTGAAGACCGTGTGGAACCGAGTCCATCTCGACCTCCGCCCATACCCAGGTGACGACCCGGAGGCAGAGGCGGACAGACTGCGGTCTCTCGGCGCCACCGCCATCGACCTGGGCCAGAGCGAAGTCACGTGGACGGTCCTCGCCGACCCGGAAGGCAACGAGTTCTGCCTCCTCGCCCCGGGCTGACCCAAACCCTCTTCATCCGCTCGCTACGGCCACGCCATGGGGACGGTTGGTGCGCGGTGGGTCGGTGGTTAGTTGGGGCTGGTGTCGCCGGGCGCGGTGTCGGCGTCTTGTCCTGCGTGGCGGACGGCGAAGGCCAGGAAGATCTGGGAGAAGCCCCGGAACAGCGCCAGGAACCCTACCCAGAACAAGATCAGGTAGGTGCGCTGGCCCAGGGAGTACACCCGGTCCGAGCCCGACACCCAAAACGCCAGCAGGATCAGCAGGATCCCGAGGATCAGGCTCAGCCACCAATACGGGTTGACCGCCCGGGAGGCGAAGGCCTGGACGATCTCGAACGCGCCGTACAAGACCAGGATCAGCCCCAGCACCGAGGCGAGGGCGAAGAAGGTGTTGACCGGCCGGATGAAGCCGTACAGCGCACCGAGGAGGAAGATGACGGCCAGGATGTAGTGCCAGACCTTCCAGCCGCCGGGGGACAGGGTCGCCACCCCGGCCTCGTTGATCCCGGCCAGGAGGAACACCACCCCCAGCAGCACTCCGACGGCGGTGATCGAGGTGCTGTTCAGGCGCAGCACCAGCCACGCGATCAGCAGCCACAGGATCCCGGTGACCAGGAAGACCCACCAGTAGCGGGCTGCCTCCCGCACGATCATCCGCCCGTCGGTCAGCATCTGGATCTCCCTTTTGTCCCGTTCCACCCCATCGGCGGCGATCGCTGTGCCGGGACAGGACGCTATGCCCGGATCGACAGCGAATCAAGGGGCCACGGCCCGGTTGCCGTGGGTCGGGTTGCGCAGCATCGATACCCCCGCCCACCCCGGGGGTCACGACCAGCGCCGAGACCCGGCCCCGGCCAGCCCCGGTGTGCGTCTGACCTCGTGACGCCGATCGGCGCGGCTCGCAGACAGCATCCGACGGGTTCTCCGACGCTCGGCCATAGTGCTGTTCGTGGCGCGCAATCCTCGGCACCGAAGAAGAAATAGCGCGTGTGGTGCGGCGAGATTCCGACAGACGGCTCCACCCAAACCCCAGGTCATTCCTGAAGGAGCGGGGCCGGTCAGGGGGTGTTTTGACTGTTTCTGCGTAGCGGGCCGTCGGGCGATGGGCTACCCACAGGCGCGCAAAACGGGGAGGCTGACGACATGACCGCTAGGGGACGTACGGGCACCGGGGAGGCCAGACTCCCGCCGGGCCGGATGACCGAGGCAGAGTTCCGCTCGCTGTACGAGCAGTTGCGCAACCAGCGGCCTTGGGGGCCTGACGACCGGCGAGGGGCGTTGAACTACCTCACTTCCGCCGGAACCATGGCCGGCGCAGGTGAAGTCAGGCTGGGTCGCGCGGTGTCGCTCGCCGCACCGGTGGAGGAACGGGTGACGCCTGACGACCCCGAACCCGCCCGGCACCAGATGCAAGGGCCACCGGCCGCGGAGGCCGGCCGAGGCGTCGCGTTCGGCCTGGACCGGATCGAGATGAACATTCACGGCAACGCCGACAGCCACCTCGACGCCCTGTGCCACGTGATCTTCGACGGCGAGCTGTACAACGGGGTGCCCGCGGACACCATCACCGAGAGCGGCGCGACCGAGCTGTCCGTCGGAGTGGCCGCCGATGGGATCGTCGGCCGCGGGGTGCTGCTCGACGTACCACGGTCTCGCGGGGTGGCTTGGCTGGACCCCGGCGACCACGTGACCGTTGACGACCTGCTGGCCGCGGAGCGGGACCAAGGCGTCCACGTCGGCCGTGGCGACATTCTGCTGGTGCGGGTGGGTCACCGGCATCGACGGGAGGTGCGCGGGCCCTGGGATGCGGCCGCGGTCCGGGCCGGGCTGCACCCGGAGGTGATGCCGCTGCTGGCCGAGCGGCAGATCGCGGTTCTGGGCAGTGATGGGAACAACGACACCGCGCCGAGCCTGACGGACGGGGTGGCCTTTCCCATCCACGTCCTTGCCGTCAACGCGCTCGGCGTGATGCTGCTGGACTACCTCCGGTTCGATGGCCTCGTGCGGATATGCGAGGAAACGGCGCAATGGACCTTCCTGTGCGTCATCGCGCCGCTCCGGCTGCCGACCGCGACCGGGTCGCCGATCAACCCGATCGCTGTACTGTGACCGCTCACGCGCGCGAGGCCGCGGAGTGGTCGGCGGCGTCGGGGTAGCGCTTCGGGCCGGAGCGGGCCTCCCGTACCTGGCAGGACACGCTCAGCTGCTCGGCGCCGGCCGCATCGTCAGGTACTGCGTGACTCCGGCGACACGGCGTTCGATGAGCCGGACCGCGAACGGTGCAGGGCGGAGTTCGGGGTCGGTGACCAGCTCGGGGTCAACCAGATGCACGACCTGACCACGGGTCTTCAGCGAGCACGAACCGGCCGCGAGGATGTTCTTCACCCACTGCGCCTCGGACCCGTACGTCAGAAAGAAGAAGTACCTGTCGTCCCGCCGGAACACGTTCAGCGGTGTGCTGTAGATCCGCCCGCTGCGCCGTCCGCTGTAGGTCACGATCCCGAACCCCGGCAGCCACCCCGCGACATGTCGCGACACAGGATTCACGTACCGCGTGGCGACATGCCGGAACCGCCACGCCCGCGTCCGCCCATCTGCGCTCATGCCACCACGCTACTGAGACCTGCCGGGCGTGAGTGCGTCAACTGTGGGTCTTGAGCCAACTTCAGGCGGGGTCACGGTTTGTCAGTGCCGGGACGAGATGATTCAGCACCACAAACTCAGGAAAGGTCAGAAGATGCTTCGTCAGATCATCCGGGGCAACCCGACAACGCCACGTGTTATGGGCCGGCCGCGATGGCGACCGGCTTGTTCTGGCCGGCGATGATTTGTTGGGGGTTGGTGCCGTTCAGGTTGGCCCGCCAGATCGTTCCGTTGGCGTTGGTCCAGTAGAGGTGAGTGGCGTCGACCGCCAGCGCCACCGGGATGCCGGTCTGGTTGGTGACGATTGGCTCGGGCGTGAAGGGAACGTCGCGGAGGCTGGCGCGCACGATCGTGGTGCCGTCGTTGGTCCAGTACAGGTAGTTGGCGTCGACCGCCAGCCCTTGTGGGGCGTCCAGGCCTTGGGCGAGTTGCACGGTGTCGGTGCCGTCCAGGTTGGCCCGCATGATCGTGCCGTCGCCTTCGAGCTGGCGGTAGTTGCTCCAGTACACGTGGCTGGCGTCGACCGCCAGCCCACCCAGCTGCGGGAGGCCTTGGGTGGTGACGATGGGGTGGAAACTGGTGCAATCGGGCCAGGTGCCTCGCCAGATCGTCGGTCGGTCTGACGTCGTCACACGACCCCGGTAGTAGAGGTCATTGGGGTTGTTGGGGTTGATCGCCACCTTGTCCGCAGCTTCGCTGGCCGCAAGCGCGCAGAATTGTGTTGGGCTGTTGTAGTCAATGATCTCAGGCCCAGCGTCAGGGTCGGTGGCCAAGTCCCCCAGATTGGCCACATAGAGGGCACCGTTGGCGACAGCCACGCCCACCGGGAAACTGGGGAGGCCGGGCCCGTTGATGACCTGGGCGTTGCTGCCGTTGGAACCGGCTACGTTGACCGAGCCATCCTCGATGCTCTGCCCCTGATTGACCCAGTAGATGTGGCCCACCCCGGTCCCGGTGAGCGCGGCGGTGGTGCTGGCGGCGGGGGTCTGGCTGGCCGCGGTCAGGTTGGCGGTGACGATGCCGAGGCTGGTGGGCGCAAAGCTCACCGTGACCGTGCAGGACGCCCCCGGGACCAGGCTGGTACCGGTGCAGGTGTCGCTGCCGGCGGTGAAGGCGGCCGAGCCGGTCACCGTCACCGTGAGTGGGCCGGTAGTGGCGTGCCCGACCGAGTTGGCCAGGGTGAAGCTCTGAGAGGCCGCCTGCTTGGTCGCCACCTCCCCGAAGTCGTGCGAGGAGGGCGTGAACCCCAGCGCCGGCGCTGGGGGCGGGGTGAACGCCATCAGTTGGGGGCTGGTGGTGCTGGGGATGAAGACTTGCGGGTTGGTGCCGTCCGCCAAGTTGGCCCGGCGGATCGCGCCCGTTCCGTCCCCGAGGTTGGACCAGTACACGTAAAGGGCGTCGACCGCTATCGCCTGCGGGAGGCTCTGGCCGCTGAGGAGGGTCTGGGGGTTGGTGCCATCCAGGTTGGCCCGCTTGACCGTGTTCTGGCTGCGGTTGGTCCAATACAGGTGGTTGGCGTCGACCGTCACCGCAAAGAGGCTCTGCTGGCCCTCGCCCTGGACGATGGACTGGGCGTTGGTGCCGTCGAGGTTGGCTCGCCAGATGGTCCCGTCGCCGCTGTTGGTCCAGTAGATGTGGCTGCCGTCGACCGCGATCCCGAAGGGAGTGGCCTGAGCAGTGGCGATGGCCTGGGGGTTGCTGCCATCCCCGACGTTGGCCCGCCAGATGGTGCCTGGGGCCGAGCCCGCGGCGTAACTCGTCCAGTAGACGTGGTTGGCGTCGACCGCCAGCCCACCGGTGCCGGGAGCGGCGTTGGACCCAGGGACGAGGTCCTGGGCGTTGCTGCCATCCGGGTTGGCCCGGCGGACCGCGCCGGTGTTCATGTTGGTCCAGTAAACATGGCTGCTGTCGACCGCCACCCCCAACGTGGGTTCAAACGCGGAGAGGATGTTGTGAGGGTTGCTGCCGTCCAGGTCGGCCGCCGAGATGTTGTTGCCTGACCAATAGAGCTGGCCGGGCTGCGCCCCGCCGAGACCGGTCCCGGTGCCGCTGAGGGCAACAGTGGCGCTCACGCGGCCCTTGCTGGCCGCGGCCACGATAGCGGTTACGGTGGCCACGCTGGTGGGGGCAAACCGCACCATGACCACACAGGACTTGCCCGGCCGGAGCCGGCCTCCGCTGCAGCGGTCGCTGGTCATGGTGAACGCGGCCGCGCCCGACAGTGTCACCTTCAGCTTGCCGGTGGCCTTGCGCCCCGTGTTGGTCAGAGTGAAGCCCCGGGAAGCGCTCTCTCCGGGGGTGACCCGCCCGTAGTCATAGGGCGAGGGGGCGAAGGCCAGCACAGGGGCTCCCGGCTTGGCCACCGCGGACGTAGTCCCGGCCAGCATGGCCACCAGCGCCACCGCTACGGCCACCGCCAGCCGCCGCCACGCCCTGCCCGTTCGTCCGGGTGTGCCGGACCCGTTGCCCTGTGCGATGATGTCCCCCCAACGGGCCGGGCCGGCCGTACCAAGCACCTGCCGACCGGACCTCGCCGACCCCCACAAACTGCCGCCAGGTCAGGCTGATCCGGTCTGTCCCCTGTGCCTGCCTTCCATCAAACCCCTGGCCGTCCGCGGTGTCCAGGGTTGCGGCGCGGTGGTCGAGATCGGTGGCGGTCTCACCGCTGACTGTGCAAAAAGGGGTGAGCGTGGAGTTCTTGGACACTCCGACTTTGCAACACGTTGTACGACAATCCGTCCGCGGCGTGTCGAAGTCCCAGCCGGCCAGCTGATGGAGGTGTCGAGAAACGATCGATTCTCAACGCCCGTATTGATCCCGTCGGTCAGCTGGCCTGATCTGTGCCGTGCGTGAGCTCGGATTGCATCGCCCGGTACAGGGTTGAACGGTCGATGCCCAGGTGGCGGGCGATGGTGGTGATGGATTCGCCTCGGGCTTGCCCGACCCGCCGCAGTCGAAGCCGTGGGCTAGTTAGATTTGGTTCGATCAATCGATGCAGTCAGTCGATTGATCTCATTCCTCCGCTGATGCTGGCAGTCATCCTCACTGCGTCTGGCTGCTCAACTTGCGACCATCGGTCAGAGCGCTGCGACCCGCGCCGTGCTGCGTCTGCTTCCGCGGCGGCCGACAGCAGCGGCACCCTTGGGCGTTGCCCGCGCACCGGTATCGCTCGGCGAGGGACTCCGCGGTGTAGCGGCGAGTGAACCGCGAAGCACTGCGATCGCGAGTGCGCAATTCAAGCATCCGTTCCCGGTCCTGTCGCGGCCAGGCGATCGCTCACACCGCGGGTTGCGGGCCTGACGGGAGCGTTACAGGTTTTCGGGAATTTGCAGGTTGTTGCAAGTTGGTGGCTGCGATGTAGCTGGCGGGTGTTAGTGTCCGCGCGACGCTGGTGGGGTCGGGGGACCCCAGGGTCCTCTGGTAGGTCGTCCACGCCCTGGGGGATTCATCATGGCTGTGTTCACGCTGTCTTCTCGTGCGCGGCGTCGTCGGGTTCGTGTTGCGAAGTTGGTGGCGATTGGTGTTGCGTTGGTGGTGCCGTTGGCTGGGTTTGGTCCGGCGGCTCCGCGTGTTGGCGGTGGCGCGGGTACGCCGCCGCCTTTGCCGCTGGCGGTGATGTCGGGGCGGGGTGAGGCGAAGGCTCCGGTGCAGGGGTTGGGGTCGGGGAAGGTTGCCCGCGGCGATGTCGCCGGGGCAGAACAGGGTGAGGCCGCCGTCGTTGCGGTCGATGTTCCCGGTGACCGAGGCGAGGCCGGTGGATGCCGCGGCCGAGCAGCCGGTGCCGGAGGCGGCCACGGCCTTGCCGTCGAAGCAGCAGCCGGTGAAGGGTTTCGACAAGCAGAGGAGCCGGGAGGAGACCGCGAAGCGGGATCGGTTCACGCAGACGTTCGTGAACGCGGACAACACTGAGACGACGTTCATGTCGCCGGCGCCGCTGAACTTCCAGAGGCCGGATGGGTCCTGGGCCGGGATCGACGCGAATCTGCAGCCCGCGGGACGAGCGGTGGCTGGGAGACGATCTCGACCGAGATCTACTCGTGGATCGCGGCGCGGGCGGATGCGGACCCGGTGGCGCGGATCGAGTTGGGTGATGGTCACAACGTCGGTTGGGGTGTGTCGGGCGCGGCGGGTGTGGCCGGTCAGATGGCGGGCAACAAGGTCGTGTTTCCGGGTTTCGCTGCCGAGTGCTGATCTGGAGTTGGAGTCGCAGCCGCGCGGCATCAAGGAGACGATCGTCCTCAATTCGGCGCGGCCGCTCGGTCGTATGTCTTTCCCGTTGAACCTGAGCTGACAACCTGACGGCCTCGCTGGTGGGTCGCGAGGTCGTGCTGACCGACGAGCACGGCATGGAGCGGGCGCGGATTCCGGCCGGGACGATGGAGGACTCGAACACCGTCGAGGTACGCGCGACGTCGGATCGCGGTGTCGTACGAGCTGGTGACGGTGGACGGCCGTCAGGCGTTGAAGGTGACGGCGGACAGTGCGTGGCTGGACGATCCAGCGCGGGTGTTCCCGGTGCGGATTGATCCGACGGTGATTCCGACCGATCGGGTGACGCCGACGTACGCGGTCAGCGCTGGCGTGAACGGCTCGGTGAGTGGTGCGAGCGATCTGCAGATCGGGTGCCGCCCGGCTGCTGGTGCGCACGAACTGTTCGTCGACAACGGGCTGGAATGCGTACACGTCGCTGTTGTCGTTCCCGAACCTCGTGGACGCGTTCCGGTACGACACGATCGTCGCGGCGCAGCTGGAGGTCTACAACTACCAGGCCGACACGTGCTCGTCGCGGCGGGTTGGATGTGTATGGCGCGATGGCGGGCTGGCAGTCGACGCCGTTGCCGAGTCTGAAGTACCCAGGTCCGCAAATGACGCCGTCGGTGATCGCGTCGAAGAGTTTCTCGCGTGGCTACGTGTCGAATCGACGGGTACGACGGCGTGCCAGCCGACGTACGACGAGCATGCCCGTTCAACGCGGCCGGGTGTGTCGTGGTTGCAGAGCCTGGTCGACGGTCAGCGGTCGAACTTCGGGTTCGCGATGTTCGCGAACCAGCGCACGGACCGGTTCTCGTGGAAGAAGTTCGCGGGCATCAACACCGCGAATCCGCCGAAGCTGGCGGTGACGCATTCGCCGTACCACGCGTCGTACGCGTTCCGGAAGCAGAACCCGGCGGACTACGTCACGCAGGACCAGGCCGGCAAGTTCCCGATGACGATCACGAACCTGGGTGGGTTCACGTGGCAGCCGGGCGACGACTACATGAGCTACCGGGTCTTCAAGAACGGGCAGCTGGTCAGAACTGTGCCGTCGCTGGCGACGCCGGTGACGACGTCGGTGCCGCATGGCGGCAAGATCAATCTCGATGTTGCGGTCGGTGCGCTGCCGGGAACGCCGTGGGGATCGACTATCAGATCGAGTTCTCGATGGTGCATCGAGATACGACGATCCATCGCTGGTACACCGATTGGGGTGTCGAACCAGCGGCGCGGTTGATCACGGTCCAGAACGTTCCGCCGGTGGTGGATCTGTCGAAGGTGTGGCCGTTGAACGGCGCGCAGGCGTACACGTTGACGCCGCAGGTGTGGGCATCGGGCATCGATCCGGATGCGCCGGAGAGCACGCTTGCAGTACAGCTTCCGGGTCTGTGAGGTTGTCGGCGACAACCCGCTGGTGGGCTGCTTCTTCAGCGGTGCCTACTCGCCGTCGAAGACGTGGGTAGTGCCGGCGGGGAAGTTGGGCTGGAATCGCGAGTATCAGTGGCAGATCTACGTGCAGGACAACGACGGCGCAGCACACATGGGTCGACCCGATCACGATGTTCACCGACGTTCCGCAGCCGGCGATCACGTCGCATATCGCGAACAACGACGGGAAGTCGCAGGACAAGCCGTACGACCCGGCGGTCGGGAACTACACGGCGTCTGCGCTGGACATCGTCGTACCCGTGGCGGGGCCGGAGCTGAACGTGGCGCGCACCTATAACAGTCTCGACCCGCGACGCGACGGGTTGTTCGGGGCGGGCTGGTCGAGCCGCTACGACATGCGGCTGATCATCGAGAACGACGGCAACGCGCTGGTCACCTACCCGGACGGTCGCCAGGTGCGGTTCGGGAAGAACGCGGACGGGACGTTCGCTGCGCCACGCGGGACGAAGTCGATCCTGACGACCGCCTCGGCGAATGGTCCGTGGACGCTGCAGATCGCGCCGGGTACGACGTACGAGTTCGCGGCGGGTACGCGGGAAGCTGAGCAAGATCTACGGCATGCAGGGTAAGCCGCTGGCGTTGGCCTATCGCTGCGGACGGGACGTCTGGAGTCGGCGGCGAGCCAGGACGGCGCGGGCCGGAAGCTGACCTTCACGTGGACGGCGGACAACAAGCATGTCGCGTCGGTGAGCACTCAGCCGGTGAACGGGTCGCCGTTGACGTGGACGTATGAGTATTCCGGCGACGTGCTGGCGAAGTCGTGCAACGCAGAGCAGAAGTGCACGTCCTACGGATCGGCGCAGGGTTCGCACTATCGCAGCGCGGTGCTGGACAGCACCCCGGATGGCTACTTCCGGCTGTCGGATGACGGCACAGAGGACGACGCGACGAACGAGATCGACATCACTCTCAACGACGGGTTCGGCACCTACGCCGGCGTCCAGTTCAGCCAGGACAGCCCCCTCGCGGGCGTCGGTGAAGCCGACAAGTCGGTCAAGTTCACCGGTAGCTCTCGGGTCGACCTGCCGAACGGCCTCGCGACGCGCAGCCGCGACGAGGCGGTCGAGTTGTGGTTCAAGACCGGCCGGTACGACGGGTCAGCCGCTGCTCGGCTACCAGAAGCAGTCCTGGGGTAAGCCGACCACCGGCGGTATGCCGGCGTTGTACGTCGGTGCTGACGGCAAGTTGCGTGGTCAGTTCTGGCACGGTTCGGTCGAGCCGATGACGTCGGCGTCGGCGGTGAACGACAACCAGTGGCATCACGTCGTGCTGAGCTCGCTGGGGACGCGGCAGTCGCTGTACCTGGACGGTGTCGCGATCGGCACGATCACCCAAAGCGTCGTCGACCACGCCCAGTTCGCGGTCAACCAGATCGGTGCCGCGGTGGCGGCAGCGCCGAGCGCGTGGCCGTCGTACGGCACGGAGACGGTGAAGTACTTCACCGGTCAGATCGACGAGGTCGCGCTGTACTCGCACCCGCTCACCACCAAGGAGGTCGTGACGCACTGGCAGCAGGGCCGCACCGCTGCCGATCAGCTCGCCTCGATCACCTCCGCCGGTGGCACGCAGTACCGCGCAGGTTGAGTACAACCCGGCCAAGGACCGGGTCCAGCAGTACGTCGACGAGAACGGCGGTGCCTGGACGATCGGCGACCCTCAGGTGGAAGGCGACAACAAGACCCAGATGGTACGAACGGTCAAGGTCACCGGCCCCGGAGACGACGTCGTACATGTACGAGTACGACGCGCTCGGCGGCTGGCTTCTGCGGACCGGACGGCCCCAAGGGCGAAACCACGCACCAGCCATGGACCGCCGGCACGCGTCCGCAGTGGCCGGCGGACTACGCCATTCGCAGCTACACCCACGACAAGACCGGGCAGCTGACGAAGGTCACCAGCGAGAGCCGGTGGCGAGGTCACCATGACCTACGACGCCCGTGGCAACGTCACGTCTACGACGACGTGCCGCACCAAGCCTGCGACCGGGCCGTTGACGGATTGCCGCATGGAGTACAGCAGCTATCACGCCGATGACAGGTGGGCGGCGTTGGATCCGCGATGGGACAAGCTGCAGGCGTTCCGTGACGGCCGCTCGGCTAGCGCGACCGATGACACCTACAAGCGGAACATGAACCTGACCGTCTTCGGCGACGTGGCGTCGGAGTTCAGCCCGGATGGTGGGTTGAAGACCTACGTCTACACCGACGGGGTGCAGACCGGTCCGGATGGACACCCGATGCCGCCGGGCCTGTCTGAAGACCGCGACCGTAAAGGTCAACACGTCGACGACGGCCACGACGCAGTACCTGTACGACCAATTTGGTCAGTTGGTGCAGGTGACGGCGCCGTCGGGCCTGGTGACGAAGTACACCTATGACGAGATCGGCCGGAAGAAGACCGAGACGCAGATCTCGGACACCTACCCGAGCGGCGTCACCACGACCTACGACTACGACAAGATGTCGCGCCTCACCGCGATGACGGGCCCGGTGACGACGGACGCGGTGACGGGCGAGCAGCACCAGCAGAAGGCGGATCTGGAGTACGACGCCGACGGCAACGTCACCAAACGACTGCGCGAGATCTGAAGACCGCGGACGAGCCGCGGGTCACGACGCTGGAGTACGACGACCGCAACCGGTTGGCGCGGACCGTCGATGCCGACGGCAAGCAGTCGCAGCAGGGGTACGACGACGCGGGGAACCGGATCTGGTCGGAGGACGCGAACGGTAACCGGTTCGAGTACAAGTACAGCGACCTGAACATGCTGACCGAGATCTGGGACATGAACCTCCCGGTCGACCCGGACAACCCGCCGACCGACGGACCGCGGGAAGGCATCGACTACGCGGTCCGGTCGAAGACGCAGTACGACCTGGCCGGCCGCAAGGCCGCCGAGGTCGACGCGATGGGACGCGTCGTCACCTACGACTACAACCTCGACGACACACTCAAGAAGAAGCTCCTGACCGGCTTCCACAACCCGGACGGCACCACACGGAACGTCGTCCTCGAGGACAACACCTACGACAAGGCCGGGAACCGGACCCGGGCCGTCACCGACAACGGCATGTCGACCACGACTACACGATCGATGCGGCCGGTCGGGTCGCGACCGAAACCGTCGACCCAACCGGGTTGAAGCGGAAGACGACCTACACCCACGACCTGGCCGGCAACATCACCAGGGAAGATGACACCGGCGACTGGTCGAACGCCGACATCGCCGGCCCTACCGCGGTCACCGACGCCACCAGCTTCGTGTTCGACGCGGCCGGACGGCGGGTCTCGCAGACGGTCGAGAACACCGGCGGTGTGCAACTGACGACGTCATGGACGTACGACCAGCGTGGGCTCGCGACGTCGATGACGACACCGCGCGGCAACGCGGCCGGTGCGGTGAAGGCCGACTTCACCACCACCTACGCCAACGACGAGCTCGGGCGTGTGGTGAAGACGGTGGCGCCGAAGGTCAAGGCCGAGCACGACGGCGGCAGCACCCGCCGATGTCCAGCCGACCGTGACCGTCGGGTACGGCGCGTTCGCTCAGGCGACCTCGTCCAAGGACGCCCTCGGCAACGTCGTGAAGTCGAGCTTCGACAAGCTCGGCCGCACAGTGGACGTGACCGCACCGTCCTACACCCCGCCCGGCGGTGCCGCGGTCACGCCGAAGTCGACGTTCCAGTACGACGCCGTTGGTAACGTCCTCGCGCAGATCGACGAACGCGGCAACGCGACCCGCTTCACCTACGACCACCTCAACCAGCAGATCCAGGTCGACGCACCCGGCAAGACGAACGACGAACGAGCCGTCACCAAGATCACCTACACCCCGACCGGAGACGTGGAATCGACCACGGACCCGCTGGGAGCGGTGAAGAAGTTCACCTACGACGACCTCGACCGTCTCGTCACCTCCACCGACGTGGAACGCAAGCCGACCGCGGGGAACTTCGTCACCCGGCTGACCTACAACGACATGGACAACGTCGTGAAAGCGCAGACCCCGTCGGGTGCCTTCGCGACCAACAGCTACGACACACTCGGCCAACTGACCCAGTCCACCGACCCGAACAACGTGCTCACCAAGCTCGGCTACGACTACGCCGGCCGCCAGGTACGGTCCACTGACGGGATGGGCCGCAGCAGTGTCGCGACCTACGACAAGGCCGGGCAACTCGTCGCGTCGAAAATGCTCAACACGTCCAACACGGCACTCGGCACCACCGTGCTCGGATACGACCTGGACGGAAACCTGATCTCGTCGACACCCGCATCCGGCAACCGCGCCTCGACATACACCTACGACGCGCTCGGCCGACTGACGACCCAGATCGACCCGGTGTCGGCAACCGAGTCGATCACCGTCGGCTACGGGTACGACGCCGCCGGGAACCGCACCAGATACACCGACGGCCGCAGCAACTCGACCACCTACACCGTCAACACCCTCGGCCTGCCGGAGAAGGTGATCGAGCCCTCGACCACCGCCCACCCGGCCGCGGCCGACCGGACCTGGACCGCGTCCTACGACGCCGCCGGCAACGCCGTATCGCTGCTGTCACCGGGCGGGGTGCAGCGGACCCGGACCTTCGACGCGGCCGGACGGCTGCACCAAGGAGGAAGGCACCGGCGCCGAGGTCTCGACCGCGACCCGCGACCTGACCTACGACCTGGCGGGCCGTGCTGGCGACGTCGAGCTCACTCGACGGCGTCAACACCTACAGCTACAACGACCGCAGCATGCTGCTGCGCGCTGACGGACCGTCCGGCACCTCGACCCAGGGGTACGACCCTGACGGTTCGTTGACGCAGCGGATCGATGCCGCCGGCACCGCCGACTTCACCTACGTCAACGGCCGACCCACCACCGCCACCGACCCGGTCACCCGCACCCCGCAGACCCTCGGCTACAACGCCGCCGGACAACTGTCGACCATCGACTACGGCTCGTCGCGGATCCGCACGATCGGCTATGACGCGTACGGGCGGATGAACTCCGACCTGTTGAAAGCCGGGACGACCTCGGTCTCGTCGATCACCTATGGGTACGACGCCGACAACAACATCACGTCCAAGAACACCACCGGTGTCGCCGGCGCCGGCAACAACGCCTACACCTACGACCAGCTCGGCCGGTTGACCGCCTGGACCAAGGGCACAACCACCACCGACTACGGCTGGGACGCCGCATCCAACCGGGTGAAGGCCGGCACGAAACTGTCGTCGTACGACGAACGCAACCGCCTGTTGAACGACGGCACCTCCACCTACACCTACTCACCCCGCGGCGCGCTCGTCTCCCAGACCACCGGGACAACCACCGAAGCGTTCACCTTCGACGCGTTCGACCGGATGATCACCAGGTCCGACCGCGACTTCACCTACGACGCCCTCGACCGCCCCGTCCAAGCCGGCACCGCGAGGATGCGCTACGACGGCTTCAGCGACGAGGTCGTCTCCGACGGCACCCAATTCTTCGGCCGCTCCGCATCCGACGGGCTGCTGTCGGTCGGCTACGACACCACCAAACGCCTCGTCCTGGCCGACCGCCACGGCGACGTCTTCGCAGGCTTCGACCCCACCGACACCACCCTCGGCACCGGCCTGCCCGACAGCCGCACCTACGACCCCTTCGGCAACTCCACCAGCGCCACCGGCCTCAAATACCGAGTCGGCTACCAAGGCGACTGGACCGACCCCCGCTCCGGCGACATCAACCAAGGAGCCCGCTGGTACAGCCCAGACACCGGCACCTTCAGTACCCGCGACACGATCACGCACGACGCCGGTGCACCCAGCTCGGTCTTCAACCTGTACGCCTACGCCAACGGCAACCCCATCACCTTCAATGACCCCGATGGCCACCGCGCGATCGATCCTGACACCGGGGGCACGCCGACACAGACCTGCAACTGGGTGGACATTGGCGACGGTTCGGTGTGGGTCTGCAAGGGCGACGGCGGGCTGTCCGGAGGAAAGTGCAAGGCCCGCGGCGACTGCCAACCGACCGGCGGTGGCGGTGGCGGCGGCGGAGGTGGCGGCGGCGGAGGTGGCGGCGGCGGCGGAGGTGGCGGCGGCGGCGGAGGTGGCGGCGGCGGCGGCGGCGGCGGCGGAGGTGGCGGCGGCGGAGGAGGACCGAAGCCATCGAAGAAATGCACCACCCCAACCTGTCTACTAAGAGATAAGGTCAACCACGAACGCGACCAGATCGACGATGAAGCCCAGAACAAGGCGCATCCATCACCGGGCAACCCCGCCTGTGCTAGCGGAAACCCCGCGCTCTGCCCCGGCGACCCCACCCGACCCGCCACCGTCGTCGGCGCCCAAGACCAAGACGACCTAACCGACGAAACCAGCAACTGGTCCGACCAGCAGTACCAGAACGCGCTCAACCAAACCGGCTCCGTCGTAGCCACCGTAGGCAACACCGGCAGCCACAACTGGTTCAGCATGGGCATGGGCGACCCGAACGACCCGTCGCTGGGGAGGAAGATCAACCAATGGTTCGGTGACAAACCGATCCAGCAAAAGGTCGGCGACGAGCTCTTCATCGACCCTGTGACCGAAACCATTGAGGCCTGCAAGGCAGCCGTCCAGATGGACGACTATGCGACCAACTGGCAGAGCTGCAAGACAGGCCTCGCGCTAACAGGACTCGGCTTCACAGGCAGCGGCAAGATCGCCGGCATTGGCGTCAGGACCGCGGAGGGACTTGCGGCAGCCCGAGCCGAAGCCTCGACGGCAAGCACTCTGCTCGGCCGCGCGACGAGCAGCGCCGCAAAGGCCGCAAAACCCGGAACCGCCATCGAGAAGTGGGCCTGGCCGCCTAACAGAGGGTTCATGCACGATCCAGTTCCGACGACGCTGAAGCCGGGAACGATCGTCGACCGCTACGGACGTGAAGGAGGAACCTTCGTCTCGCCCAAGGGCACCCCATTCGGCCAGAGATCGCTGCCGCCGGAATCGGCAAGCGCCCCTTACCGCCAATACGAAGTCGTCGGAGACCTGGAGGTCCGTGGCGGCATCGCCGCGCCATGGTTTGGGCAGTCCGGCGGCGGGATCCAGTACGAGCTACCCGGATCCGTTGCTGACCTCATCAGCCGCGGAATCCTCAAGCCGGTGGGGTGACGACATGAACCGCGAAACCCTGAAGGCACTGTTCGATGCTGAGGACATTGACCCCGCCGCATACTCGTTGGACGGCGGCCTGCCGTTCGAGGCCTACGTGCTGGAGCATCGACCGTGTGACTGGGTCGTCTACTACTCCCAGCGCGGGATGCGCTCAAGCGAGGAGGCATTCGAAACCGAGAACGAGGCCTGCGCACGACTCCTCGAACTTGTTCTTCGTGACTCGACCACGAGGCGTTCACCGTGAGACGCCCCGCCAAGAGCAGCGTGTTGCTTCGTTTTGCCGTTCTGCTCGTTCTTGCGATCGCCGCTCTCGGCTGGCCTTCTTTGAACTCGGCGAACGCTTCGGTCGCCGTTCCGATCGGCGTTCAGCCGATCTACACCTACGACGCCCCGACCTACGACGTACCCGAGAACCATGCCGCGCTCGAGCGGGGCCCGCCGGTCACGGGTTACGCCAACACCTCCTACGACACCGTCGACGTTCGGTCGCACGGCAGTTCGGCGCGCCTGAGCGGCTCCGGACCCCGCGCGACCTACGACTACGGCGACACTGCGCTGCTTGTTCAAAGCGACATCGTGACGGATACGACCAACGTGCCCGCCCGGGCGAAGAACGGGGATCTCTCCGCGTCTAAGCGCTTGCAGGTTGCCGCAAAGTCTGCAGACACGGTCGTGCTTGGCCACTATCCCGAATATGTTGACGTCGCGAAGGCAACTGGCGGACGCACCTTCCAGGTCCCCACGAAGGTCTGGGACTCGATGTCCCCGACCGAGCAGTGGGCGGCGAACCAGAAGTTCTTGGACCGGGCGATCGCGCGGGGCAGCAACATCCAGTTGGCCACGCCCGCCAACGCTGCCCGTGAGGGCTCCTACTTCGAGCGCGAGCTGCAATACATGCAGTCGCAGGGCTACACGGTCAGCCCGGACGGGATGTCTCTCATCGCCCCCGGAGGCCCATGATGGCCCCGCTCAAGGACGCTCCGGCTGGGTACGAGGCGCTGGTCACCAAGCTAGTTGCCGAAGGCTTCGTGCCCCAGATCAGTGAGCCTGACGACACTGCCTTTGGGAACCAAATCGCGTTCTTCGTTCACGACGAAACTCGTCTCAGGCTCGTCCGAGATCGCGGTCAGTGGTTCCTTGAGATCGCGGTGCCTCTCACCGATGAGTGGTTCGCTCCCGTCGTCTGGATGGCCTTCGTCGACCATGAGCTTCCTGGCCCGCAGAGGCCGTCACCTGAGGCTGAGGCCGAGTTCGTGGCTGATCGGTGGCCGGAGTTCGGCGTCGGTGATCCGGCGGCGACGCTCACCGCTCTGGAGGCTTGGCAAAGCCGACGCGCGGAGCAGCGGCGCTCTCTGCCGCCCGAGGCGACGCTGTGAAGCGGCTGCTCGCACTCCTCGTGACTCTGGTCGCGGCTTGGTTGGGTGCGGCACCCATCGCTACCCCTGGTGTCGGCCGAGGCCGACGCGGTCTGCGGCGCCGAGTACGGCGTTGTGTCCCCGGAGCGGGTCAATCGCCGCAACGGCTATCGGCATCGTGATTTCGACACCCGCGTGTGGATGAACGTGCCGAGCAGTTCACGCAGCAGATCAGGAGACGCCTGGGCGAGTTGTTTTGTCAATCTCGTCCTTGAGGGTGGCTAGAGCGGTGCCCAGCTTCTACCGCTAGGTGTCTAGGAAGTCCCATTCGGAGCCTAGGACCCATCTGAGGGCTGACAGCTTCCGTTGAGCATCCCCTCGAAGTCGTCGTACGGGCCGAGCTCGGCGGAGCCTCCGTAGCGGTCCTCGACTCTCTGCATCGGTGGGCCGGCGACGGCCAGCAGGTTGTTTACCGCCTGCTGATCACCAGCGTCCTCGAGTCGAGCCAGATGATTGATGGAGCGCTGGTACCAGATCCGGTCGAAGAGCTCGTTCTCCGCTTCTTGGATCTCGTCGAGGCGGCGGGGCTCCTCGACGAAGTCTGTCTCTGCGAACAACTCCTCAAGTTCATCCCCGAGGTTCTTAGCGAGGATCTGCTCCAGTCCGTCGACGGCAAGGCCATAGCTGGATCCGAACCGAAGATGTTGGCCAGGTCGGGGTGCGGCTGCCGCTTGTCGCCCTGCGGTGTTGAGAAGTCGTCGGAGTTGGAGGTCACGAAGCCGTGTGGATCTGTCGAGAGATCGGCTCGACCGGAAGCGGATGCGTACAGCTCGATCAGCAGTGCGTCGGCCACGCTGTTGCGGGATCGATGGAACGGGGCGACCTTGTCGAGTCCGCGCTGGACGACGCGGCTGCGCTCATCGTCCGTCGGCTCGATCTGCTGCCCATTAGTGAGTAGTTCGAGGATCTCGTCGAAGTTCCGAGTGGTCATCGCGCCTATCAGCGGAACTTGATGCGCCAACTCGTCGAGCACCCGCACCGCAGATTCGACGCCGGCGCCGCCGGAGTCGTCGAGATCCCTCTTGATCAGGCGGAGTCGCTCGGAGACGCTGGCGGTCATCGAGTGCTCAATCCGCGGTCGGTTCCGCTTGAATTCGTCGATCACAACTGAGGGGACGAGCAGTTTCACCTTGTTCTGGTGGCTGAACACGCGGAGCGGCACGATCTGGCGTTGCCCGTCCCGTCGCTTGGCTAGGTCCAGCCAGGTCGATGTGTCGACGAGAAGGTTCAGCATCCTCGGCAGATTAGCCGCGATCCCCGAGGGATGCGCAGAGGTCGTTACTCGGGGTACAGGTAAGCACGCTGTCGCCAGCCGCAGACGAGTTCGGTCATGCGCTGGTGCGGTTGCGTTTGAGGACTCGGTACACGGTGGGGCGGGAGACCGCGATCAGCTCGGCCAGTTCGGTGATGGTGGTGTTCGCCGGCGGGCGTGCGGCTGCGTCAAGGCAACCTCGTTTGCGGCTGGTGGCAGCGTTCTTACCGACACCCAGGCTCAGAGAGGTGAGGTAACGCCGGGCTATCAGCGAGCGCGCTTCAGCTCGGCGATCAGCCTCTCGGCATCTTCCTCGGAGATGTCCCAGGCGTCACGGTTCCATGCGACAGGCACATAGAGCGGTTCGAGTTCTGCGAGTGCGAGTCGGGCCGCGTGTATCGCATCGAGATGTCGCTCGAGGCCGGAGGCCAGCACCCTCTCGTTGAGCTGTTGGGCGCCAGCCGTCGTGAGAGGTTCAAGCAGTTCGGTCGGAAAGCCGGGAACGTAGTGGCGACTCAGCTGCGCTGCGCGAACGGCCGAAATTGCCGCATCGAAGAGCTCTCGACGACGTACGACCGACGCCAACCGGGTCGTAGCCCAGGGCGCCAAAGCGGAGCCAATCAGCGCCCCCAGAAGACCGAGGACTGGTGCCAACCAGAGTTCCACTGCCTGTTCCCCCCTCGTCGTTCGCGGTCGCCAATGGTTTCACTGGAGCGTGTCGAGCAGTTGGCAGATCCCGTTGGACAGTAGCTGGCGCAACTCTTCGACGACGAACACGAGGGGTCGCTTCGTGCTGGGCGTCTCGAAAGATACTCGATGGCACGGATGCTGCTCAGCGCCGACCGTCCCGAGAATCCGGCACGAGACGGGACGCTCGTTTCGCACACCGCAGGGCCCGTACGCCAAGACGCCGACGAACGACTCCCGGTCTGACCGTTCTGCACGGAGAGCTGCATGCTCGTGCGATCATCGACCCGCGCTGTATCTCGGTCGGAGCTCAGGGAGGGGGCCAATCGTGAGCATCGGTGTTCGGGACCGCAAGATGCTGTGGGGGAGGGCCCGCAACGAGTGCGCCTACCTGTCGTGCACCCAGGAGCTGATTCCGGATCTGGCTGATGCCGATGCTGTGGGCGGTGTGGCCAGTCCGGTGGTCCTGGGGGAAGAGGCTCATATTCGGTCGGGGCAGACCGACGGTCCGCGGTACGACGCCGACTACGCTCCCGAGTTGATCGACATCTACGACAACCTGATCCTGCTGTGCGGTACCCACCACACCCTGATCGACAAGGACGGTGGGCGCGGGTTCTCGGTCAAGGATCTGGTCAGGATGAAGCAGCGGCGCGAGCGCGCTGCCGCGCGAGATGAGCGGCTCGAGCGGGTGTACCGCGCGTACCTGACGGATCGGTACGACGAGGACGACAAGGTGCTCTTCGAAGCGGTCGACCTCAACGGCCCGACCGTTGACAGCATGTTCGTCGACGTGCCGATCGCCGCAGCGGCAGGATCTGTAGCAGGAGCGTTCATCCAGGGTGTCCAGGCCGCCGACCCCGGAGACGTCGAGGCACGCGATGAGACCGGGGAGCTAGAGATCGCCGGGGCCGCCCAGGTGCTGCTCCACCCGGGCTGGAACGGAAATGCTCTCATCCAGGGCGGCCCGGGGCAGGGCAAGTCCACGCTGCTGCAGTATGTCTGCCAGTTCCACCGCTCCCGCCAGCTCGACGGCAAAGACACGCGGTACACCGGGACGGAGCAGGGGCTCAAGATCGTCACCTCGGTGGCCCGGATCCCGATCCGTATCGATCTCCGCCAGTACGCAGCCTGGATGAAGCGCCGCGGCAAGGGCAAAACCCAGGCGGGCAAGGGCCAGAGCAACCTTGAGGTGTACCTGACCGAGCATGTAGCTGACCATGCCGGAATGCCGTTCGCGCTAGAGGATCTCGTCACCATGATGGTGACCAAGTCCGTGCTGATCGCCCTCGACGGCCTCGACGAAGTCGCGAGCATCGACGACCGGAATCAGGTCAGTTCGGCCATCGTCGCGGCGAGCCGACGACTCCACGCGAATGCCACTGACTTGGTGATCCTCGTGGCCACGCGGCCAGGCGCGACCGACTCGGCGCTGTGGTCCGACAGCGCTTTCCCCATCCTCACCTTGCGGCCGCTCTCGATCGGCCTGAAGGTGCAGTATCTGAACCAATGGTGCACCCAGGCGAAAGTCACGGAGACTCGCACCAGCGAGCTGCGGGCAAAGCTGCTGGCGAATCAGGACGTGGCCCACATCCGCGAGCTCGGCTCAAATCCGATGCAACTGGCCATCCTGCTGCACCTGCTCTACCGCCGCGGGCTCCTGCCGCAGCAGCGCACCGAGCTCTACCAGGAGTACGTCAAGACCTTCTTGGACCGCGAGGAGCAAGACAAGGAGCCGCTGGTCCACAGTCACCGACGAGTCATCATCCAAATCCACGCATACCTCGCCTGGCACCTGCAGTCGCAGGCGGAGCTCGGGAGCAACGCCGCCGGCTCCATCTCCCGCGCCGCCCTTAAGCGACTGCTGCACGACCACCTCGCCGACAGCAGGACCGGCCTGGAGCTTGCGGACTCGCTCTTCACCGCGATGACATCGCGCGTGCTGTGCCTGGTCGAGCGCCGGACCGGGTACTTCGAATTCGAGGTTCAATCGCTGCGCGAGTACTTCGCCGCCCTGCACATCTTCGAGGAGTCACCCGCCAAGGGAGCGAAGAACTCGCGCGACGACTGCCTGAACGCGCTGCTGGACAGGCCGTACTGGTCGAACGTCATGCGATTCTTCGTCGGGATGCTCAGCAAGGGCGAGATCAAGTCACTGATCGACAATCTGCAGTCGCGCCGCACCACCAAGGATTCCCGCCTCGACCCCTATTTTCGGTGGGTCGCCGCGCAGCTCCTGGACGACCGTGTCTACGAGAACCAGACCGACACCCAGTTAGCGCGGGCAGTCGACTTCGTGCTCGAAGGCCCAGGTGTGGTGTTTGGCGAAGACGGACTCCTCGACGCCGCCGGTACTCCGCTCCACCTCGCTGAGGAAGCCGGCGCGGCCCAGGCCGCCGACCACGCGCGAGCGCGGCTGTAAGTGGAGACCGACGCCGACCTCCGCAGACTCCTAGCCGCGTGCCTGGCCCGTCACGGCGATCCGGTCGCGACCCGCGAGTGGAGCTGGAACATCAACCCCCCCGTCCCCGACCGGGACTGGCTGGAGACCGTTGCCGACCTCCGGTTTCTCGGGGCACTCGGCGAAGGACAGCTGGAGCGCGTCGTACAGGTCGCTGGTGACCTCGCGACTGACCGCGATTCCCTCACACTCACCTGGCTCCTCGCACGAGGAGGATACGACGGTGCTGACAAGCGGCTGATCTCGCTGTGCGCGGACGAGATCGCTGACGGCGCCAGCGACCTCGTCGACGTCCGGCGGATCCGGAACTTCCACCGCACCCCGTTGAGCGCTCTGGTGGCCGCTGGCAACCTCCACGGGCTACGCAACCGCCGGCAGACACCTACCAGTCCCGAGCCCACCGGCTCATCCAACAGACGCCGCCGCAACCGAAACCACCGCCGCGGTACGGACCTTCTCCGTCGCGCAGACGCGTTTGCGGCGCGGCTGCAAGCCACCGGGCAAAACTGGGGCGACGCCGCCGCGTGGACCCAGCTCGTCAAGGACAGCCTGGAACTGTGGGGGACTGCTGGCTGACCCGCCAAGTCATCTTTTTGGTGCCGCCCGATCTGGACCTGAGTCTCGGGGCAGCTCCCGTAGCCAGCACGGGCGCGGCGTGGCGGGAACAGGCCGCCTGGATCCAGGCGGCCCGCGCCAACGCCGGCAACACCGACTGGTGGACGGGACACCGCCCGGATGGCCACGATGGCTTGGCCCAACGGCACTGGGCGTTCGGACTTGTCGCAATCGCGAGGACGAAGGTCGTCCAGGATCTGTTCTCTGATCTGGGCGAGGTGATCGATGAGCTGCCGACTCGGCACTACCGGGCCCTGCGCAGCGCGCTCCATAGGTACAAGGACCGCGGCTACGGGCGCACCCTGAACCTGCGTGAGGCGCTGAGGCTCCGTCAGATCAAGCCGAGCCCACGCACGGCATCGCTGCTCACGCACTGCTGCGTGGCCGACGCTCTGCCGTACCTGGACAAAGCTGTCGTTGCCGGCATTCCGCCCCTGCTGCGCGAGGCCGATCCGGAGGACTGGGTGCTGGGTCGGCACCTGCGCCACGCCGATGCGAAACTCCCTCTGGAGGATCTCCGAGGCACGCGGCATGCGTTCTCGTTTGGCGGCTTGACCGAGGTGGGCGCCACGCCGTCCTTGACACAGGTGCAAGCCCAATCCGTGCTGGAGCAACCGCACGACTGGCCGGCGGAGGTCGTTCGCGCAGCCTCTCGCAAGATCAGTCAGAAGCGGGCCGGGTCGCGGCCGGGCCTCGCGGCGATCGCAGAGCAGGACGACTGGTTCCAGGACTGAACTTGCCGGTTGCTGTACTTCCTCAGCGAGCACTGGTAAGAGGGCATCTGCCGACATGACGGTGATACCGACTGTTACGCCGGGTGCGAGGTGATTGTGGCCAGGTCATGTTCGTCGAAGCCGGCCTCCTGTGCGATCGCCCACCAGGCCTCGACCAGCGCAGGCTATGAGAGGGCGGCCGAGTGCCGCCGCAAGATCACGGCTTCAAGTACATCGGAGAGTGCGGCCCCGGCAGTCGGCTCGCATTGACCTTCGCAAGTAAGTAGCAAACTGCCAGGTAGAACCTGACATAAGGCGGGCTATCGACAGTTAATCCACGGGAATTGCATCTGATGCAATGACTCCCGCTCCTGAGCGATTCCGACATCTGTGCAGGTCAGGGCCGGGTTGTGGTCAAGTCCGGCGGCCAGTTGGCGTGTCGCTCCAGCTGCGCGTGTGCAGGTCAGCATAGATTTCCTGCATTTAATGCAGGTTTCCACGCTGGGGAGTGGCTGGTGGATGGTGTTCCGGGCTTCGTGCCGCGGGTTCTGCGGGATCCGGATGTCAGCTTGTTCCGGGCCCATGACCGGGTGTTCGAGGCGATGCTCGATGGCTGGCGCAGCCAGATGCTCGCCCGCGGCCTGGCGGTCGACACGATCAAGGCCCGTACCGGGGTCGTCGGGCGGTTCCAGGTCTTCACCGGCGACTATCCGTGGACGTGGCGGCCGGTCGACGTCGAAGACTTCCTCGCCGAGATGCGGTCCCGAAGCCGGCCGATCGGGCTGACCACGCTGCGCTCCTACAGCAACGCCGTATCGATGTTCTGCGCCTACCTGACCCATCCCGGGTACGGGTGGGGCGAGCTGTGCGAGCGGACCTTCGGCAACGTCCCGAGCCAGATCTGCTTCGACTGGAATACCCCACGCCACACCACCGACGACGCCGTTCCGCCAGCACGGCGATCGTTCACACAAGCCGAGCTCCAGCAGCTGTTCGACTACATCGACGACGTCGTCGACCGCGAGTACGCCGCCGGGTCGAAGCGCTGGCTGCCAGCAATGCGGGACTCGATCGCCTTCAAGACCTGCTACGCCTATGGCCTTCGCCGCCGCGAACTGACGATGCTCGACCTCAACGACTTCGGCCCCAACCCCCACCTGTCCGACTACGGGCCGTTCGGCGCGACAACGGTGCGCTGGGCCAAAGGCACCACCGCCTCCGGACCCCGACGTCGTACGGTGCTGACCGTTCCCGAGTTCGCCTGGGTCGTCCCACTCCTGGAGTACTGGGTCAGTCCCGAGGGGCGTGGCCGGTTCCAGACCGCTGAGCGCTCGAGCGCGCTCTGGCCCAGCGAGCGGTCCCACCGGGTTCATCTCGGCAGCCTCGGTGATTCCTTCGCCGGCTTCCGACGAGCCGCCGGGCTCCCTGAGGAACTCGGACTGCACTGCCTGCGGCACTCCTACGTGACCCATCTGATCGAGGCCGGCTACGACCCCGCGTTCATCCAGACCCAGGTCGGTCACGCCTACGCCTCGACCACTGGCCTCTACACGTCGGTCTCGGCCGACTTCAAACAGCGCAGTGTCCGGCAGATGATCGCCCGCCGGCTCGGACAACTCGAAGGACCCGTCCATGACTGAACAGCGCCGGATCGGCTTCAAGTGGCACCTTCGCCAGCTGATGGCCCAACGCAACCTCTGGAAGAGCACCGAGCTCCACACACTGCTCAAGTCCCGCGGCATCAACCTGTCCGAGAGCCAGGTCTACCGCCTCGTCACCGGCACCCCTGAGCGCATCCCCGCCCGGACCTTCGCCGCGCTCTGCGACATCCTCGACTGCGCACCCAGCGACCTGTTCGAGCCCTTCGTGGAAATGCGGGCCGCCGCCACCGCCGACGCTCCACGCCGCAGCGAGGACCTCGGTGTCCGGCCCGGCGACCCGATCGCACGTCGCGTCCGGATCGTGCCGAGCGACGATGACTAGGCCTCGCAACCCGAGCAATCCGCAGCGCTGGCCCAACCCCTGCGCTCGTTGCGGCGAGCACCATGAACTCGTGGCGAACTGGCCCGATGGCCAGATCTGCCGCTACTGCTACCAGAAGGCCAAGCGAACCTCAGGCACCTGCGGCTGCGGCCACACCGGCATCCTGCCCGGCCTCGTCGACGGCGCGCCGGCGTGCCGGGCCCGCTCAGGGCTGCAGCACCTCAGCCTCGACTGCCGAGTCTGCGGAGAGGAAGGCGAGCTGAGATCCAAGGGCAGGTGCTGGCGCTGCGACCTGGCCAACCTCGTCGACGACCTGCTGACCAACCCCGCCACCGGGGCGATCTCCGAGCAACTGAAGCCGTTGGCCAGAGCTCTAAAGGCGATGGGACGGCCGAACAGCGGCATCACCTGGATCCGGCAGGCCCACGTGAAGCAGACCCTGCGCGCCATTGCGGCCGCCGACAAGCTCACGCACGAACTCCTCGACCAGCTGCCCGCCCCGGAGCAGTCCAAGACCTACATCCGGGGGCTGCTCGTGGAGTACGGTGCGCTGCCACAGCGCGACGAGTTGCTCAACCGCTTCGGCACCTGGTCGACCGAAGCGATCGAGCGAGCGACCGACCCAGCCCACCGCGACGTCATCCGCCGCTACATCGTCTGGCACCACCAGCGCCGGTTCCGCAGCTCGCCGGACCTCGTCACCTACGGAGCCTTCCTACGGGCCAAACAGCAGGTGACCGTCGCGATCACCCTGCTGAACTGGCTCACCGAGCACGATGGCACCTTTGCCGAGCTCACTCAGACCCAGCTCGACCGATGGCGCGCCAGCGGCAACACCACTCGGGAACAGGCCAATCCGTTCCTGCACTGGGCCATCAAGGCACAGCTGACCACGTCCACGCTGATCCTGCACCCGCGGCCGGAACGCGTCGCGCCGCGTATGCCGGCGCTTGAGCAGGAGCGGCTGGTCACCGAGGTCAGCTCCGGGACCAAACTCACCACCCGCGACCGGGCCGCCGCGATCCTCGTCGTCGTTTTCGCCCAGCAGGTCGAGGACGTCGTCTCGCTGACCTGGGATCACGTCGACGTCGAGCCCACCAAGGTCGCCATCGCGCTCGGCAAGACCGTCATCGAGATCCCGCCGCCCCTCGACGACCCCTTCCGCGAACTCGCCGCCACCGCACCCAGCAACACCGCCGCCCAACCGAACAGCAACTGGGTCTTCCCCGGCTACGGCCCCGGCCAGCACATCAACGCCGCCTCACTCAGAGAACGGCTCCAGCGGCTGTTCAGCCCCCGCGCCGCCCGCCTGGGAACGCTGCACGAGCTGACCAAACTCGCCCCCATCGCGATCATCGCCGACACACTCGGCTACACCGCCCACACCATCGAACGCCACGCCCGCGGAGCAGCCACCACCTACGCCCAGTACGTCGCCACCCGGCAGTGAACTCCTCTCACTCCAACACCAGGCGGCACCAGCGGCGGTCGCGCCGAGGCCTCGTCGTGACGTGGTGGGTACAGGCCACACGAGTCGTACGCGATGACGAGTACGGCCTGCTGTTGTGGCTACCGGTGGGCTCGGGATTCGGGCACCGCGCTGATCATCAGGGACGGGCGACACGCGAGGAGCCGATCGACGTCGTCGCGACGCGTCCGCTTGTAGCAGGCCAGTGGAAGAACAACAGCGTGCTGATCTGGAATCCGGCCGGTGCCGCGCACTCGTTGTGGTGGTTCTTCGATGCGAACCTTTTCACCGGCTGGTACGTCAACCTGGAAATTCGCGGACAGCGCTGGAGCGACGGTCAGCGCCGCGACGGCACCCGCAACTGCTCGAGCAGCCCACCCTGACCCGCCGCCTGGCCCTTCTTCTGCTTCGCCATCCACTCATCCTGCCTCATCCCGGCCCGGGGCGAGTGGACGTCGCCGGATGACGGCGCTTGCGGCGGCGCGCCAGCACGAGCTCGATCACGACGATCAGCACGATGGCCACCGGAACTGAGACCACGCCCCACGCAAGGCCACCGAGCGTCGCCAGACAATCGCTCTCGGAGCCGTCGCACTCGGTCGCGGCGTAATAGGACGCCCCGGAGAGGAACGCGAGGAACACGAAGGCGACGGATCCGCCCAGGTAGACCGCTGCCCGCACGAGCCACCGGCCTGCTCCCGGACCTTCGCCGGCCACCCGCGCGGCTTCGGCCTCGGCCTGCGTCGACGGTTGCACCGCAGTCGCGATCAGCACCGCGGCGGTCACCCCGAGGCCGATCCCCAGCAGCACGAGCTCGCCCTCGTCACGGTGCCAGATGAACCGAAATCCGTCGTTCCCCGTCTGCTGCCAGACAAGGCAACCGAACAGGACCGCCTGCACGATCCCCAGCCAGAGCCGCGCCTTCGCATCGGACCAGGCGACCACCACGGCCGAGACCGCCGCAGGTAGGGCGAGCAGGCCCAGCGGAAGGATCCACAGGTCGCTGCCGGTACCGGACAGGTCGTCGAACTGCACGAATCGGCCGACGATCAGCAGCCCGAGCGCCGCACCGAACAGAAGCAGCGACACGGCGATCGGCCGCGAGTGGCTCACCATCCCGCCAGGAAAGCACACCCAGAGGTCCAGCACTCAGGACGCGCGGGCCAGGGCGATCAGCCGGGAGAGGGCTCTGAGGTCCTTCTTGCGGTAGCCGCCCTTGAGCATGTCGGCGGAGAAGAGCTGGTCCAGCGGGACGCCGCCGGCCAGGAGCGGCAGGTTCCGGTCGTACATGCGGTCGGCCAGGACGACGACGCGCAGCGCCACGTTCTCGTCGGTCAGCGGACGGATGTCGGTGATGCCGGCATAGATGTCGCTGACCTGGGTCTCGACGTCGTCGTCGACCCCGACCGGACCTGGTGCTGGAAGGACGAAGACGACTTCGCGGCTTTCACCGACGCCCCGGGGTACTGGACCGCCGCACAGGCAGTTGCCGCCCGCGCTGAGGGGCGTCGTGTCATCGCATTGGCCGAGGAAGGCAAGTCCCCCTTCGACGGGACCTACTGCGACTTCGTCCCCGATCCCACCTGGTCGCTGCCGGAGCTACCGACGGGTTGGGACATCCCGCCTATGTAGCCGACCCGGTCATCGAACCTGTCCGGGCGTGATGCGGATCCGTGAGTGTCGTACAGGTATTCGACGGCGGTCTGCGCCGCGTCATTTCGGGCCACGGCGGAACTCCCGTCACTCCAACATCCGGCGGTACCAGTTCCAGTTCAGACAGGTCGCTCAGACCTGAAGCCGCTGGCTCTCGCTCGGGATCTTGCCGGGCCTTCAGGCCAGCGCGCCCTGACCCGTGCCAGCAGGTCGAGCCGCCTCCGTCGGCCTGGTCGCGTTCGTGGTGCCGATCGTGGTGCGAAGTGGTGTCAACCCGTGCGGGACATGTGGCCACGGTGCGAACACAGCGACGACAAAGTTGCTGGTGGAGACCAGATGAGGCGTTGTCGTTCCTCCTCGTAATGAGAAGGTCGTCGGTTCGATCGTCGCCAGGTAGCGTTCCGTAAAGCTCCGGTGAGGAGCCACTCTTCTCGCTCTGGCCTGCGTGATTCCGGAGCCAACCCTTTAGGTGGCCCAGAGCGTGTTCACAATGTTCGGCCTTCCGGCCCTCCGCCGCGGGCACCAAAGCTGAAGGCACTGACTGAGGATGACCTGCGCGAGATCCTGCGAACAACCCACGCCCACGACGGTGCGCACTAACTTTGACAAGTCAGGCTAGACGGTCAGGGCACTGGGGAAGCGGGTCTCGAAGTCGAGGATGGCCGCCCATGTCGGTCGGACGCCGATTCGAGCCATCGGCTGGCCACGCAACTGCGCGCACCACGCCTCGCCCTGTTCGCGGCCGAAGTACCGGTCTGCGGCCTGCACGTATTCCGTCCCGATGTCATCGAGCAACTCGACCGTCGCGTAACCGCGGACCAGCAGAGCCCTGTACGGCCACGCAGACGCGTCGTCGATAGTGACCGCGACATCCCGGTTCTGAGTCAGTGCCTTCAGCTTTGGTGCCCGCGGCGGAGTGCCGAACACGATCTCCTCGCCGGTCCACGTGAACCACAGCGGCACGACCCGCGGGGTCCCGTCGGTCCACGTGTAGGCCAGCTGTGCCGGCTGGCGGGATCCGAGGAGCTGTTGGGCGACCGGGTCCTGCAGAAGGGCTACGTCCCCTTGTGTTGTGGTCATAACTACCTCCCCCAAAGCGAGCTTGAACCGGCCCGTTTCCTCCCACACATGACACTACGCCGCCGTGCGTCTACAGGCGATCGTTCGCGACATCACAAACCTCATCGTCTACTGGAGGAATGAGTCCAGCACGAGCACGTGGGGAGTTAGGTCGGCTCGGCCGCGCTACGGCGGCGCTCGATGAGTCTGTAGACATCTGCCACGAGATTGGCGAGCGCCGCGCGCAAGTCGGCCACCAGCCGCTCCAACCGCGCGACCTCCGCACGCCGACCACGCAGCTCGTACGACCCGCCTACCATCGCCATGACCCGCGCTGCGCAGCTTGTTACGAATTGCGAGTCGCCTGTACTGCTGAGTCACAATGTCGGGCCTGATGGGCTCGACGTGGTCGGGGGTCAACGAGAAGACGAAGGCATCGCGCGCCATCTTCGTGCCGAGCTCCTTGCACTGAGCTTCAGTCGCGAGTCGATGCGCTCGTAGCAGGTCGATCGTGTACGGGTCCAGCGTCAGTCGGCGTTCTTTGTCGCCCTTCGGCCGCTTCTCCTTCAGGCCAGTTGGGCTCTGGTTGCTGCGGGTCACAGAGCGTTCGAGAGCGATCTTCTTGCGGTCTAGGTCTACGTCCGACCGTCGCACGGCGCATAGCTCACCGCGCCGGCAGCCGGTGACGATGACGAGCCACAGCAGGAGCCCCCAGTCCGGGTCTCGCCAGGCTTCGTTGAGGATTGCCGCGACTTCCTCGGCTGGCGTGCTCTTCTTTTGCTCGTGGGGGTGAGGCGAGCTCGGCAGCGTTGACAGCGAAGTATGTCCAGCGCCCGCCGCGGTCGAGTGACCCTCGCAGGATCGGGTGGATCTGCCGAACGGAACTGTTCGAGAGCGGCTCGCACTCGTGCGTTGCTCGACTCCTCCTGTGGGCCACACCCCTTGAGTTGTGACTACGGCTTGTAGGGATCGACTGCTTACGCCTGCACCATGGCCGGCCGAAACCTCACTCAGGACGAATGGACCGAAGCATTCGGCCACAGGCCCTACGAGAAAACCTGCCCGTGACCAGCCGAGTGCACATACATCGCTGCCGTTGACCAAAAGCACTTCTTGGGGTTCTCGGGTACGTCCCGGGATCGCGGCTCGATGCTGACTGCGGGGTCGTAGGCTTTGGTATGGACCTGCTGGGCCAGCTCGCGCTTATCACCGGCGCATCGTCGGGGATTGGCGCGGCTACGGCCCGGGCAATGTGCCGCCGTGGCGCTCGAGTCGTGCTCGTCGCCCGCAGCACTGACAAACTGGACGCGCTGGTCGGCGAGCTCGGCGACAGCGCGGCCGCTTATCAGTGCGACGCCGGTGACCATCGCGCGGTCGAGGTGATGGCCGAGCGGGTGCGGGCCGAGCACGGCGTCCCGGATTTGATCGTGAACTGCGCTGGGGCTGGGCGGTGGCTGTCGATCGAGGAGACCGACTCCGAAGAATTCCTCAAGATGGTGGCCGCTCCGTATCTTGCTGCGTTCTTCGTCACCCGCGCATTCGTCGCGGGCATGTTGGCCCGCGGGTCGGGTTGGGTGGTCAATGTCGACAGCCCCGCCTCGGTCATCCCGTGGCCGGGTGCGGTCGGCTATGTCAGCGCTCGCTGGGCGCTGCGCGGCTTTGATGCAGGTCTGCGCGCCGACCTGCGGCACAGCGGCATCGGGGTGACCCACATGGTGCCGGGCAAGGTCTCCAGCGAATATTTCGTGCACAACCCCGGCTCGGAACAGCGGATACCGACAATCGCGCGCCTCGTCCCGACCTTGACCCCGGAGCAGGCCGCCGAGGCGATCTGCCGCGCAGTCGAACATGGACGCCGAGAAGCGATCGTGCCGTCCATGCTGCGCGCGTTCTTCTGGAGCGAGCGCCTCCTGCCACGGCTGACCGAGTGGCTTACCTGGCGCACCGGCGCCCGACGCCACCCGACCCGGGGCAGTAGATCGAGCACCGATCGGCAGTGACCAGAGGAATCGTCTTCGGAGCAGGAGACGTCGCCCAGCTGACTTAACCGTCCGGGGCAAGCTACGCAACGGCGTGGCGTTCCTGGCAGACCAAGTACAAGCCACCGTGCTCGCCTACGAATCACGCCTGATCACACCCGGGCAGGAAGACTCCTGAACGATCGACAACCTGAACCTTGCCGCTCGCCGGTCGGTATTGCCCGTTGGCTAGCGGTACCCCGCCGGCGTCGCTTCGCGAACTGTGTCGAGCCGAACACTGGCTCTACTTCTTGTTGAGGCCCTCGTAGCGTTCGCGGGTTGTGTCCTCCAGTTCGGCGACCTCGAACCACTTCTCGATGAGCTGGCTGACGAGGATCTTGCTCTCGGGGTGGCGCTGTTCGTCGACCTGGTTGAGCATTTTGGTCAGCTCAACCTCGGCCTCCTCTCGGTGTCGAAGAGGGGGCTCTTGGGCTATGGCGTCGACGGCGCTTCCCCATGAGCAGAGCCTAGGCGAATGTGTTCCACAAACTGTTCCACGGCTGGCTTCAGGGACATGCTCAGTGAGGCATATGCCCTGGTGGTGGAAGGCGCCCCCGGCAGGACTCGAACCTGCGACCAACGGATTAGAAGTCCGACGCTCTATCCAGCTGAGCTACGGGGGCGTACGGCACGGACGAGTCTCTCAGATGCGCGGGTGATCGCGCCTCTGGGTTCTCGGGCATGTCTTCCGCGCGAGCGTCGTACGGCGAGAAAAATACAGGGTTGTCGTTCCATCCCGGTAACGCTGAGTGGGTGGTCCTGCCGCGTGATGCGCTGCCCAACTAGGCTGCGGGCATGAGTTACCCCTCACCAGGCCCGGCCGGCTCGCCGCAACCCGCGGCGGGGTCGGCGTACCCGCCCGGCGGTCCGTACCCGCAGCCGAACGTGCGCGGCAGTCACCCGATCCCGGGTCAGCGGCGGAACCAGGGCATCCTGATCGGCATCGTGGTCGCGGTGGTGTTCGCGATCGCGGGCCTGGTGATCTTCGGCATCGTGGCCAAGTCGACCGGCGCGGGCGGCTTCACCTGGGGGCTGGTGTTCGCGTTCGTCCCCGTCATCCCGGTGATCGCGCTGTATCTGTGGCTGGATCGTTACGAGCCGGAGCCGACCAGGTACATCCTGTTCGCGCTCTGCTGGGGCGCGTTCATCGCGACCCTCGTCGCGATCTTCATCAACACCGAGGTGTCGCACCGGCTGGCCGAGACCGGCGTCGGCGGCGACCGGTCGGCCGTGTTCGTCGCGCCGCCGGTGGAGGAGTTCGCCAAGGGGTCCGTGATCCTGCTGCTGGCACTGGTACGGCGCAAGGAGTTCGACGGCATCATCGACGGCCTGGTGTACGCCGGGATGGTCGGCGTCGGGTTCGCCTTCACCGAGAACATCCTCTACTACGGACGCATCTTCAACACGCTGTCCGAGGAGGCCGGCAGCGACGCGGGTCTGCGCGGCGCGTTCGTGCTGTTCGTGATCCGCGGGCTGATCTCGCCGTTCGCCCATCCGCTCTTCACGTCGTTCACAGCGATCGGGATCGGCGTCGCGATCCGGAGCCGAAGTACGGCGGTCCGTTTCCTCGCTCCGCTCGTCGGGTACCTGGCCGCGGTGCTGGCCCATGGACTCTGGAACGGCGGTGCGAGCTGGGCCGGGGGCGGCGGTTTCATCACCGTCTACCTGTTCCTGATGGTGCCGATCTTCATCGGCATGGTCGTGTTCGCCCTGGTGATGCGGTCCCGGGAGGGACAGATGATCGCGTCCCGGCTGTACGACTACGTGCGGTTCGGCTGGCTGGTCCCACAGGATGTACCGCTGATCGCGACGCTGCGCGGGCGCAAGGCGCTGCGGCAGAACGCGAAGCGGTACGGGCCGCAGGCCGAAGCGGCCGCGAAGGCGTTCCAGCAGAACGCGACCGAGTTGGCGTACCTGCGGGACAAGATCGTCCGCCAGGTGATCGGGCCGGACGCGCTGGAGACCGAGAAGAAGCTGCTCGACGAGCTGCGGGAGCGCCGGCCGAGCGTGCCGTTCCCGCCGATGCCGGCGTTCGCCCAGGCTGCGCCGCAGTACCACGGCCTGCCCGGGGGACCGGGTGGACCGATGCCGGGCGCGCCCCTTCCCGGTGGTCCTGGTCCCGGCCAGGGGCCTGGTGGGCCGTTGCCGGGTGGGCCCTATCCCGGTGCGGGGCAAGAGGTTTACCCGCGTCCGCAGGAGGGTTATCCACAAGCTCAGCCGAGGTATCCGTCGGGTCAACCCGGTTACCCAGCGGGCCAGCCTGGTTACCCACCGGGACCCCCTGGTCAGCAAGGACCGCCGGGAGGATACGGTCCGTATCCACCATCGCAGTGACTGCCACCCGTCCACGCCGCCAAACGGGAACACGATGACTTTGCTTCTGCGCTGTCCGACCGGGCACTCTGTGCTCGTGGGCGGACGCCGTGGCTGACATCAGGTCAGCAGCTGGTGAGGGTTCGGAACCGCGGGTTCCGAACCAGGATCAGCCTGCCCAGGAGCTGGCGAACCTGATCGCCCAGTCGAGCGCGCAGTCCGATGCCAAGGGCAAAGGCTTCTGGCGCCGCCGCCGGCGCAAATCCGCCACCGCACCCGAACCGCCCGCCGCCGACACCGCGAGTACGCCGTCCGCGACGAGCGACCCGGAGTCCGCGAGTACGCAGTCGTCGGCCGACACGTCCGAGTCCACGGACAAGCAGACGGCGCCCGACACCAGTGGGAACGGGGCAGCCGCCGGGCATCGACCGCATGCAGCCCGTGGCAACCTCCGAGGCCGGCGCTGCCCAGCCGGAGCCTGCCCCCGAGGCCAGCACGCCCGACGCCGAGAAGTCCCCGTCGAAGGACGAGCCGACCGCCGCAACCACCGACGAGCCGGCCTCCAAGGCAACCAACGGGCAGGCAGCCGACTCGGCCGACGCCGCCACACGTGCCTCCGAGGGACCTGGCGCACCCGCGCGCCATAAGGTCGGCGTCGTCTACGAGCCGGACGAGTCCCCGGACGGCTTCCCTCTCGAGTACGGCAACATCATCGTCGGCCTCCCCAAGTCCGACAGGTCGGACGAGTCCGCCGAGGCATCCCCCGAAAGCCCCGGGGTCGCGCCAGAGCCCGTCAACGAGGCGGCGCCAACCCAGGCGATCGAGGAAGACGAGGGGTCCTCCGAGCACCTGCCGAAGACGGCCCGGCCGCGCCCGAGGCGGCGACTCCCGGGGAGCCCGAGCAGTCCGGCGCTGACGCTGACTCTGAGGACTCGACCGAGGTCGCCGCCGAGCTGCCCGAGATGACGGATGACGCGGAGCCCGCCGCAGACCAGGCACCTGAGAGCGAAGAGCCCGCCGAGAAGTCTTCGGAGAACGCGCCGGCCCCCGAGACCGACGCGGGCGTCTCCGAGGAGTCCACCGAGCTCGGAGCAGACGAGTCTCCGGAGGGCGTGCGCAGCTGAGGCCTCGGACGAGGCTGCCGAGCCCGCAGGCGACGACTCCAGCGAGGCTGTCGAGCCCGCAGCTGACGGCTCCGGTGAGGCTGGTGGCGAGCAGGCTGAGGAGGCGCCTGCCGAGCAGGCTGAAGCTGGCAAGCCCGCCTCGAAGAAGGGCAGGAAGCACGCCTCGGCGGCCAAGGCCGATGCGGGAGCTGAGCGGGAGTCCGCCGGGACCGCGGCAGAGGCGGGCGCTGCAGCTGAGGTCTCCGATAACGCTGCCGCACCTGCGACCGAGAGCTCCAGCGAGGCTGACGCTGCAGCTGAGGGCTCCGATGAGGCGCGGTGACGAGCAGGCGGAGGCTGACGACAGCGCTGACGAGGCCGCGGGCGGCGAGCAGGCAGAGCCTGACGACAGCGCGGCGGAGGAGTCCGGGGAGCCTGCGGAAGATGAGGCGGCTGCGGACGCCGCGGCCGAGTCGGCCGATGAGCCTGCGACCGCCGAGCAGGATGGCGCCGAACAGAACGACGCCGAGCAGGAAGAGGAAGTCGAGGAGCTGACTGCGGAGCAGTTGGCTGAGAGGCTGGCGGCTGAGCAGGCCACGATGGCGTTGATCACCGCGCTGATGAAGTTGCGGGGTGCAGTGGCTGCCAGTCAGTTGCCGCTGGACGTGGTCGGGGCTGACGAGGCTCGGCAGCAGCAGAAGGCGATGCTGGATCAGCTGGACGACTACCTGCTGCCGCGGTTGGTGCAGTTGGAGGCGCCGGTGCTGGCGGTGGTCGGCGGCTCGACCGGGGCGGGGAAGTCGACCCTGGTGAACACCATCATCGGTACGGTGGTCAGCGAGCCGGGTGTACTGCGGCCGACGACGCGGTCGCCTGTGTTGATCCATCACCCGGACGACGCGGACTGGTTCGTGGGCGATCGGGTGCTGCCGGGGATGGCGCGGACCAGGTCCGACCGTCCCGGTGGAACGGAGGATCCGGGCCAGTTGCGGTTGGTTGCCGCCGACACCGTTCCGCGCGGCTTGGCGATCCTGGACGCCCCCGACATCGACTCGGTCGTCGAGGCGAACCGCGATCTCGCCACCCAGCTGCTCGCGGCCGCCGACCTCTGGCTGTTCGTCACCACGGCCGCCCGGTACTCCGACGCGGTTCCCTGGGACTTCCTCCAAAGTGCGTCGGACCGCAGTACGGCGGTCGCCGTCGTCCTTGACCGGGCTCCCGGAGAGACGATCGACGACATCACCGGGCACCTCGCGCAGATGCTGCTCGAGCGGGGCCTGGGCGACTCGCCGCTGTTCTCGATCCAGGAGACAGTTGTCGACGGCAATGGAATGCTGCCGGGCGAGACCGTTGCCTCGATCAAGGACTGGCTGATCGACCTGGCCGCTGACGCGGAGGCCCGGGCCGCCGTCATCCGCCGTACGCTGCAGGGTGCGGTCTCCGGGATGGTGAAGACGACGCCGCCGTTCGCGATCGCGGTCCGGGCCCAGGCCGACACCGCGATCGAACTGCGGTCGACGGCCGAGTCGGCGTACGACCAGGCCGTCATGGACATCGCCAAGGCCACGCAGGACGGCTCGCTGCTGCGCGGCGAGGTGCTCGCGCGCTGGCAGGAGTTCGTCGGCACCGGCGAACTGCTGAAGGGCTTGCAGACCAACGTCGGCCGGATGAGCGACAAGGTGAAGAAGTCGCTCGCCAACCAGCCCGCGCAGACCCGGGACGTCAACGACGCGATCGAGTCCGGGCTGGAGTCGCTGCTCCGCGAGCAGGCTGCGGAAGCCGCCGAACGCGCCGAGAAGGCCTGGCAGGCAACGCCCGCCGGACGCCAGCTGCTCGCCGCGGGCGGGCCAGAGCTCGGCGCGATGTCCGAGGACTTCCCAGCCGCCGCCGGGCGTACGGTCCGCGAGTGGCAGGCCTACGTGCTCGACCTGGTGCGGACGGAAGGCGCCGACAAGCGCTCGACCGCGCGCATCCTGGAGTTCGGCGTGAACGGGCTCGGACTGTCGCTGGTGGTGGTGATCTTCGCGAGCGGCGCAGGGATCCCGAAGGCGGCCGAGGCCAGTGCCGCTGCCGGAAGTGCGGTCGTCGGGCAGAAGTTGCTCGAGGCGGTGTTCGGTGACACGGCCGTCCGTACACTGGTCGAGAAGGCGCGTGAAGACCTTGACGGTAAGGTTCATGCCCTGATGGATGCCGAATTCGCCCGCTATCTGGCTGTCCTTGACCAGCATCCGGTTGACTCCGAGACGGCCAGGCAACTGACGGAGGCCGCGCGCGCGGTGGAGGACTGCACGTGACGGAAACAGTGGACACGGTCGAGACCCTGGTACGGGGCTGCGACCGATGTCCTGACGAAGATCGACGCCCTCGAGGCGGCCGCGAAGGCCGGCGAGGGCCGGCTGGACCCGGTGGTGCTCACCGAGGCCACCCAGATCGTGGACCGGGCCGGCCAGCGGCTTGCGGATGTCCGGCGAGCTGACGTTGGTCGCGCTGGCCGGTGCGACCGGCTCCGGCAAGTCGTCGCTGTTCAACGCGTTGACCGGCCTCGACCTGGCCGCGATCGGTACCCGCCGGCCGACCAGCTCGATGCCGCTCGCCTGCGTCTGGGGCGAGGAACCGGCCGGTGAAGTGCTGAACTGGCTGGGCATCCCGCGCCGGCACCAGGTGCAGCATCGCAGCTCCCTGGAGGAAGCACAGTCCGAGGACCTGGACGGGCTGATCCTGCTGGACCTGCCCGACCACGACTCGACCGAGGTCGAGCACCGCCTGATCGTCGACCGGCTCGTCGAGCTGGTCGACATGCTCGTGTGGGTGGTCGATCCGCAGAAGTACGCCGATGCCGCGCTGCACAACCGGTACATCAAGCCGTTCGCCTCGCACTCCGGGGTGATGGTGTTCGCGCTGAACCACATCGACAAGCTCACGCCGGACCAGCGCAAGAGCTGCCTCAACGACCTCGACCGGCTGCTCAAGTCGGACGGCCTCAAGTCGCCGAACGTCGTGGCGACCTCCGCGGTCAGCGGTGACGGGCTGGACGAACTGCGTGCCCTGCTGGTCAAGCGGGTCAGCAACAAGCGATCGGCCGCGCGGGAACGGCTCGCCGCTGACGTCGATCGCGTCGCGGACCGGATGGCGAGTCAGTGTGGCAACGCCAAGACTCCGGAGATCGCCAAGAGCGACATCACCGAGCTCGTCGACGCACTGTCCGACGCGAGCGGTGTCCCGGTCGTTGTCGACGCCGTACGCCGTTCCTACCTGCAGCGTGCTCGGGCCGCGACAGGATGGCCGGTCACCAAGTGGCTCGGTCGGTTCCGCCCGGATCCGCTGCGACGGTTGCACCTCGATCAGGTGTCGAGGCAACAAGGCAAGGCGCTGCGCAAGTCGGCGTCGCACGAGGTCGCGATCGCCCGCTCCTCGTTGCCTGCGGCAACGCCGGTGCAGCGGGCCCGGATGGACACCGCCGTCCGCACGATCACCAACAAGGCCGCCGAAGGGATTGTCGCGTCCGTGGGCCGACTCGGTTCGCACGGCGATCCGCCGCCGCGAGGAGTCGCTCGGCGACGAGCTCGACCAGGCGGTCGCGCGGACCGATCTCGGCGCGGCCAACAACCCTGGCTGGTGGAGTGCTGCTCGGTTCATCCAGTGGGTGCTGTTCCTGATCGCGCTCGGCGGCGGGCTGTGGCTGGCCGCGGTGGCCGTGTTCGGATTCGCGGGAGTTGGACGATCCGCCGCTCCCGGAGTGGAACGGCATTCCGTACGCCTGCGATCATGCTGATCGGTGGTGCTGTCCTCGGACTCGCCGCTCTCCTTCGCCTGCCGCCTCTTCGCGACCAGTGGAGCCGTCCGTCGCTGCCGCCTGGTCGCCAAGGCACTCCGCACCGAACTCGAGAAAGGTTGCCGACAGCCACGTTGTGGCGCCGGCCCGCGAAGAGCTCGACGCCTACACCACCTGCCGCGACAGCCTGACCACCGCCCGCCGCTAAGTCCCCGCCGTCCTGGATCTGGCAGGAGGTGGACGGCGACCGCGGGAGCGTGCCCGGCGGAGGGCCGTGGAGTGCCGACCGGGGAGCGCCCTGTGCAGGCACTCCCCGGTGAGGAACATCGGCGGTCTGCGGGGAGCGCCTTGTGCCGGCACTCCTTGGCGCGAAACGTCGGTGGTCTGCGGGTCCTCTGCCTGGGTCAGACCTCTGCGTCGGGTGCGTACTGGTCCATGGAGATCTTGGCGGCTTCCGCGAGGTCGTCTTCCGAGGTGGTGCCGGAGGAGCGGATCGCTTCGATCCAGACGCGGACCGACTGCTCGTTGTACCTGACGACCTCGGGGGAGTTGGACATCTCGACCGGGTCGGTGTTCTCGTCGAGCTCGCCGCCGACGTAGAGAGCGAGGCCGAGCAGGCCGCCGTCCCAGCCCGGGCCCGACCCAGAGCGCTCCGGAGCCGCCGGGCGCCGGTGGCTCTCGGCCATCGAGTGCTCGAGCTCCAGCTCGGTCGACGCGCCGGGACCTGGGAGCAAACGGAGCTCGAGCAGGCTGGTCGGGCCGCCGAAGGTGACCTTGAACCGCTTCGGCGGCTCGCACTCCAGGATCTCGCCGCCGGCGTTCTGCTCCAACTGGAAGGTGCCGCCGACCTTCAGGTCGCCGGTGACCGGCAGGAACCAGCGCCGCATCCGCTCCGGATCCGTCAGGGCGTCCCAGAGCTCCTCGGGCTCGGCCTGGTACGCCCGGCGCATCACGCACGGTGACCGTCTCGCCGGTCCGGCTGACTTCGCGCTGAACCGCGTTGATGTGCTCGAGGATGTCGATCACGGCTGTTTCCCTCTCGTTTCGGGCTGTTGTGCAGCCCACAATGCCGCTCATCACTTATATAAGTCAAGACTGAGATAGTCATGCCGCCTCCGATTCCCGGGTGGTGGGGGTGAGCGGGATCGGGGTGGCCGTGAACTCGTCGGCCGGGAACGGCGAGGCGGTCGCCTCGGCCGGGCCGGACGAAGGTACGACGCCCAGCGCGCCGGAGGACGCGGCCGGCTCGAAAGTGGCTGCCTCGCCGACGGTGGCTGACGCGCTGCCTGCCCGCGGAGGGTTCTTGGTGAAGGTCGTCGTACCCCGGGTGAGATCGTGGCCGAGGGAGAAGGCCTCGAGGACGACGCGGCTGCGGGATTCGCCGGTCTTCGTCGATCCATTCGTGGGTTCGCAGCCGGCCGCTGACGACGACCGGCTGGCCGACATGCACCGATTCGAAGGCATTCTGGGCCAGGGCACGCCAGCACTCGACGGCGAACCAGGTCGTCGGTTTGTCGACGTACGTGCCGAGGGTGCGGTCGTACTGCCGTGGTGTCGAGGCGATCCGGAACGTCGCCCGGGCCGTCTGCCCGCCGATCTCCTTGAAATCCGGTTCGCTGCCGACCCAGCCCTGCACTGTCACATAGGTCTCGCCGAGGCTCATGATGGCCACCTTCCGTTCGATCGCGGATGCGCTGTCACCGGAGAAGATGCAGGCGGCGCAGCACGTTCCGTCGGACCGATTCCTGATCTGTGGACAACTGAGAGGGCGGGTTGGGTTCGGGTGGGGGCGAGCACATAGGCTCTGGGGTATGGCGGATTTCATCTACACCCTTCGCAACGTCCGGAAGGCACACGGCGACAAGGTCGTTCTCGACAACGTCACGCTGAACTTCCTCACCGGCGCGAAGATCGGCGTGGTCGGGCCCAACGGCACCGGTAAGTCCTCGCTGTTCAAGATCATGGCGGGGCTCGACCAGCCCTCCAACGGTGAAGCGCGGCTGGCCGAGGACGCGACGGTCGGGATCCTGCTGCAGGAGCCGCCGCTGACCGAGGGCAAGACGGTTCTGGAGAACGTCGAGGAAGGCGTCGGCGACACCAAGCAGAAGCTGGACCGCTTCAACGAGATCTCCGCCGAGCTGGCCGACCCCGACGCGGACTACGACACGCTGCTCGCCGAGATGGGCGACCTGCAGACCGAGCTGGACCACCGCAACGCCTGGGACATCGACGCCCAGCTGGAGCAGGCGATGGACGCGCTGCGCTGCCCGCCGGCCGACGCGCTGGTGGACAACCTGTCCGGTGGTGAGCGTCGCCGGGTCGCGCTCTGCAAGCTGCTGCTGCAGCAGCCCGACCTGCTGCTGCTCGACGAGCCCACCAACCACCTGGACGCCGAGTCCGTGCAGTGGCTGGAGTCGCACCTGCAGAAGTACCCGGGCGCCGTCCTGGCGATCACCCACGACCGGTACTTCCTGGACAACGTCGCCGAGTGGATCCTGGAAATGGACCGCGGCAAGACCTACGGGTACGAGGGCAACTACTCGAAGTACCTGGAGACCAAGCAGGAGCGGCTCGTCGTCGAGGGCCGCAAGGACGCCAAGCGGCAGAAGATCCTGGAGCGCGAGCTCGAGTGGGTCCGGTCGAACGCGAAGGCCCGGCAGACCAAGAGCAAGTCCCGCCTGGCCCGGTACGAGGAGCTGGCCGCCGAGGCGGAGCGCGCCCGCAAGATGGACGTCGACGAGATCAACATCCCGCCGGGGCCGCGGCTGGGCAGCACCGTGCTCGAGGTCAGCAAGCTGGAGAAGGGCTTCGGCGACCGCAAGCTGATCGACGGCCTGAGCTTCTCGCTGCCCCGGGCCGGCATCGTCGGCGTCGTCGGCCCGAACGGTGTCGGCAAGTCGACGCTGTTCCGGATGATCGTCGGCGAGGAGACAGCCGGACGCGGGCAGCCTCAAGCTGGGCGAGACGGTCAAGATCTCGTACGTCGACCAGTCGCGCGGCGGCCTGGACCCGAAGAAGACCGTCTGGCAGATGGTGTCCGACGAGCTCGACTTACATCAAGGTCGCGAACTTCGAGATGCCGAGCCGGGCGTACGTCGCCTCGTTCGGTTTCAAGGGCCCGGACCAGCAGAAGCCGACCGGCGTCCTGTCCGGCGGTGAGCGGAACCGGCTGAACCTGGCGCTGACGCTGAAGATGGGCGGCAACCTGCTGCTGCTCGACGAGCCGACCAACGACCTGGACGTGGAGACCCTGCAGTCGCTGGAGGACGCGCTGCTGGAGTTCCCCGGCTGTGCCGTGGTCGTGTCCCACGACCGGTGGTTCCTGGACCGGGTGGCGACGCACATCCTGGCCTGGGAGGGCACCGACCAGGACCCGGCCAAGTGGTTCTGGTTCGAGGGCAACTTCGCGTCGTACGAGGCGAACAAGGTCGAGCGCCTCGGGCCCGGAGGCGGCCCGGCCGCACCGGGTCACCTACCGCAAGCTCACCCGCGACTGACCCGAGCTCCAGCACAGGCCCACGCCGGCGATCGTCGGCGTGGGCTGACTCTCATCCACCCAGGGTGAGGCGGATCAGTCCTCCCGTCGGAGCACGCTGCCAGTCGACCACACGGCAGCCGATGGGAGCAGCACGATGGCGACACTGACCGTTTGGAAGTTCGACAAGCCCTAACGGGGCGGGCGAAAGCGGTCTCCACTCTGGAGGACGCTGGCCAAACAGGAACTCATCAACATGCACGACGCCGCGACGGTGTCATGGCCGTCGGAGCGCGAAGAAGCCCAAGACACGGCAGTTGAACAGCCTGACGGGTGCGGGTGCGATGGGCGGCATGTTCTGGGGGATGCTCTTCGGGCTGATCTTCCTGGTGCCGCTTCTGGGTGCTGCCATCGGGGCAGCGGCGGGTGCGTTGGCCGGATCGCTGAGCGACGTGGGCATCGACGACGACTTCATCAAGTCCGCCCGCGACAAGATCACCCCGGGCACGTCGGCGCTGTTCCTGATGTCGAGTGACGCGGTGACCGACAAGGTGAAGGCGACCCTCGACGAGCGCTCGATCAAGCCTGAGTTGATTCAGTCCAACCTGTCGGCCGAGCAGGAGACGGCGCTCCGCGAGATGATCGCCGGCTAGAACGTCCGCTTCGGTAGTCGGCCGGCCTCACCCCTGACGGGTGAGGTCGGCCTCGGCATGACCGTCCGGTCCACGGTCTCGCCGGGGCGGTCGGTGCTCGCCGGCATCGGGCGCGACGGATCGGAGCCGGTCGGCGATCACGCGAGACTCTCTCGTGCGTCGCTCCAGCGCGCGGTGAGCGCGAACAGTACGACGGTGTCGAGCGCGATCATCAGCAACGACCAGACCGGGTACGCGCCGAGCCACGCGACCTGGATGACCGAGGTGCAGGCCGATGATCACGATCGCCGTGATCCGGGCCCAGGCCTGTGCCGCGAGCAGGCCGCCGCCGGCCGCCAGCATCAGCAGGCCGGAGATCAGGAGCGTCCAGCCCAGCCCGGTCACATCGACCACGACAAGGTTGCGTGGGCGTCCAGCGCCAGCCGCTCGTCGTCGACCAGCGCGATGATTCCTTCGAAGATGTTGATCACGCCTGTCACCAGCAGCATCGTGCCGGCGAACAGCACCCAGCCGGCCCAGGCCGGACTTCCCTTCGAAGGCCATCTGCGATATCCCTTCTCGCTGCCTGAGCCGCCGCCAGGCCGGCGGCGGTGTGTCGCACTTGGATGTTCGCCGGTCACAGCGCGGAACGGATCACCCGGCAGGGATGAGCACGCAGCGTGATTCAGGGCGTCTGGACGAGGTGACGTAATACTTAGCCCTTGCGCTAAGTATGTTGGCCCGCGATACTTAGCCTCATGGCACAGTATTCGTCGGAGATCGACGGTGTGTTCGTCGCCCTCGCGGATCCGACCCGGCGCGGTGTGATCCGGCGGCTCGGCCGCGGCCCGACGAGTGTGGGTGAGCTCGCCGGTGAGTTCCCGATGACGCTGCCGTCGTTCATGAAGCCCGGTCCGCACGGCGTCGACAGCAACGGCCTGATTCGCACGCGTCAAGGTCGGCCGGGTGCGCACCTGCGTGCTCAGCCGCGACCGGCTGGCGCTCGTCGACGACTGGCTCGCCGAGCAGCGCCGGACCTGCGGAAGAGCGCACCGACCGGCTCGCAACGTTTCGTCACCGATTCATTGGAGGAGCAGGCATGAACCCGCGATCTCGACCTGACCCTGGAGCGCGTCATTCCGCGGCTCCGCGCGCGGTGGTCTGGAGGGCCTGGACCGATCCGGCCCGCTTCGCGCAGTGGTGGGCTGCCGGCGCCGGCCGTCCGTGCCGGGTCGAACGACTCGACGTCCGCCCCGGTGGCGCGATCGTGACGCAGCGGACGACGACGACGGCGTGCGGTTCGGCCCGCACCTCGACGCGACCTTCCTCGTGGTCGACGAACTCGCCAGCGGCTGGTGTACACGAACGATCGACAGCAGGTGGCGGCCGGCGAATCCCGCGCCGATCGCGAACTGCCGGCCGACTGGCCGAGCACCGGACGGCCGGACTACCGGATCATCGGCCGGCACGGCGATCCGACGCTCGTGCCCGGGACACGAGGCCCTCGGCGTCGCCGATCGCTGCGGTTCGGTGACCAAGCAACTCGCCGATGTCGCGAGAGCGAGGCCTCGCGATGAAGCTCGTCCCGAGCGAAGCCATCGGCCTTCGACTCGGCGACCTGGAGGTGACGCCGAGCGGCCTGGTGGTGCTCGAGTACGACGTCAGTCGGCGTCGCCCCGGTCGCGGAGTACGAGGGCGTCACTGCCTTCGTGTAGTTCAAGCCTTGGCTCGGTGATCTGCGAGGACTTCGGCGATCACCTGGTGGCTGATGTCGTTCCGATCGGCGGCGAGGTGATGAGGGCCTTCCAGAGGGCCCAGGCGCGGGCGCGAGCCCAGGTATCGGCGTCCTGGCCGACGGCGGTCGCGGAAGGTCTCGCGGGAGTCGCCGGCTGAAGAACGTGTAGGCGATGACCAGGTCGCAGGCGGGGTCGCCGACGCCGACGTGCCGAAGTCGATCACGGCGGACAGGCGGCCGTCCTGGACCAGCAGGTTGCCGCTCGCGATATCGCCGTGGAACCAGACCGGTGCCCGGTCCCACGAGGTCGCGAGGGCGGTCTCCCAGACCTCGCGGGCCAGGTCGGTGTCGATCCGGCCCTTGAGTACGGCGAGCGCCGCGATCGGTCTCGTCGTGGTAGTACTCCGGCGGCGCACCGCGGTAGAAGCTGTGCGCGCCGGCTTGCGGACCGTCGGTCGCGTCGCAACTCTGCAGCGCGAGGATGAACTCGGCGATCGAGCGGGCGAACTCGGACAGGTCGGCAACCGTCGTCGAGCGACGCGGTCCGGCCGTCGATCCAGCGGCGGATCGCCCAGTGGTACGGATACCCCTGCGCCCGGCTCACCCTTGGCCACTGCCTCAGGAATCGGCACCGGCAAGGCCGGTGCGAGCACCGGCAGCCAGTGGTGCTCCTTGTCCACGGCGGCCGTGTAGCTCTCGTGCGTGGGCAGGCGTGCCGTCAGTTCCGTCGCCCAGGCGGTACGTCCGGTTGTCCCAGCCGTCGAGCTTGACCGGAGTCACCGGCAGGTCAGCCCATTGCGGGAACTGCTGCGCGATCAAGCGCCGTACGAGCGCCGCGTCGATCCCGGCCCGGCCGTCCTGGTGAGAATCCGTCACGCCGCAAGGCTCCACGAAACCGTACGACGGACTCAAAGTCTTTAGCCCAGGGCTACAGCGTCCTCGATCGCCTCAGCGCTGGCCGATGTGCTCCGACACGGCGTCGAACACGCGGCCGACCGCGGCGAAGTCCTCCGCGGTCGGCCAGGTCGACGATGTTCTCCCGGACGCCTTCGACGTGGTACGGCGCGGCCTGCTCGAGCAAGGCGAGTCCGGACTCGGTCAGCTCGGCCCAGACACCGCGCTTGTCGCTCGTGCACGACGTACGGCGGACCAGTTCGGCGGCCTCGAGTCGGCCCACGGTGTGGGTCAGCCGGGAGCGGCTCTGGTGCAGCCGGTCGGCCAGGTCGGCCATCCGGAGCCGCCGGTCGGGCGCCTCGGAGAGCCGGACCAGGATCTCGTAGTCGTTGATACCGATGCCGAACCGGCGCAGGTCGTCGTCCAGCTTGGCCATCAGGCGTGCGGTTCCCAGCAGGTACGCACGCCACGCCACCTGCTGCTCGGCGTCCAGCCACCGGGTCTCAGTCGTCATCGTCACGAGGACAGTGTACCGGGAATGTAGTTGACTTTTAAACAGTTGATGCCTACTGTCGTGGTCAGCGGTTGAAATTTGAACTTCAGTCCCCTGACCACGTCGCCCCCGACAAGCAGTAGACCTTCCCGAGAGGAACCCATGAGCGAGACCACCACTACCGGCACGACCCCGATCAGCAGCATCCCCGGTCTGGTCGCCGGTACCTATGCCCTCGACACCGCGCACACCGAGATCGGCTTCACCGTCCGGCACCTGATGACCAAGGTCCGCGGCGTCTTCAAGGAGTTCGCGGCGAGATCGTCGTCAAGGACTCGATCGAGGAGTCGACCACCAACGTCTCCGTCGAGCTGGCCTCCGTCCACACGCGCAGTGACCAGCGTGACGGCCACCTGCGCTCGGCGACTTCTTCGACGCCGAGAACAGCCCGAAGATGACCTTCACCAGCACCGCGCCTGAAGCCGGAGGGTGACGACTACGTCCTGGCCGGCGAGCTGACCATCAAGAACGTCACCAAGCCGATCGAGCTCGCGGTCGAGTTCCTCGGCGTGGAGCAGAACCCCTACGGCCAGACCATCATCGGCTTCGAGGCCTGCGCCTGATCAGCCGCAAGGACTGGGGCATCGACTTCAACGTGCCGCTCGAGGGTGGCAAGCTGCTGATCGGTGACAAGGTGGACATCCACCTCGACGTCCAGGCCGCCCTCCAGGTCTGATCCGTCCGGAAGGCCCCGCGCAGCCCCCACGAGGTGCGGGGCCTTTCTATGCCTGGACCATGCGATGGGCGAGGTCGGCGTACAGCTTGCCCAATGCCTCCGGGGCGCCGCGGTGCGGGGTGTACCACCGAGCGACGTCGATCGAGAGCGAGAGTACGGCGAGCGTCGTACCGGGCAGGTCGATCACGGCGAACTAGCCGTCCTGCGACTCCGTCGGCCAGAACCTGCTCGATCTCGGCGGAGATGGCCCGCCGGATCACTGCCACCTCGCTCAGGTGCTCGGGCGCGAGTGCTGCGAGCTCGTACTGGACGACCCGGGCGATCGTGTGGTGTTCGGCGTGCCAGGCGGTGAAGGCCGCGACCATCGAGCGCAACCGGTCCGCGGCCGAGGATCCGCTGTCGGCGTCACGCAGTACGGCGAGGGCCGCCGGTGGCCGTAGAGGCTGATCTCGAAGAGCAGGCGCTCCTTGGACGGGTAGTGCACGTAGAGCGCCGCCGGGCTCATCCCCGCGCGGGACGCGATGTCGCGGGTGGTGGTGGCCTGGAAGCCGCGCTCGGCGAACGCGTCGACGGCGCCGGTCAGCAGCCGGCGCGCGGCGGCCGGCTGGACATGCTCCCAGACCGAGGGGACTGGTGACTGCGGACACGTTGACACCCTGCCCCGGATCGGCGAAGCTAAGCAAGCGCTTAGCCATGCTGATACTCGACACCGCGCAACTCGTCTCACAATCCGGGAGGCTCCATGGAGCGCGCCATCTTCAACGAGGACCACCACGCCTTCCGGGCCAGTGCGAAGGAGTACTGCGACCGCTCGCTGGTGCCGCGGATGGAGCAGTTCCTCGAGGAGAAGACGATCGAGCGGGCCGCCTGGCTGGAGGCCGGCAAGCAGGGTTTCCTCGGCCTCGACGTGCCGGAGGAGTACGGCGGTTCGAGCGTCGGCGACTACCGGTTCAACGCGGTGTTCGCCGAGGAGGTGTCGAAGGTCTCCGCGTCGCTGTCGAGCTGTTTCGGCATCCACTTCGACTGCGCCGCGCCGTACCTGGTGGATCTGGGCACCGAGGAGCAGAAGCAGCGCTGGCTGCCGAAGTTCTGCTCCGGTGAGTACATCGCCGCGATCGGGATGACCGAGCCGTCCGGCGGCTCCGACCTGGCCGCGCTGAAGACGACCGCGAAGAAGACCGACGGCGGCTGGGTGGTGAACGGGTCGAAGACCTTCATCACCAACGGCGACATGGCCGACCTCGTCATCGTCGCGGCCCGGACCGACCCGGCCAAGGGCGCGAAGGGCATCACGCTGTTCGTGATCGAGGAGGGCATGGACGGGCTTCGCCCGCGGCCGCAAGCTGGACAAGGTCGGCCAGACCGAGTCCGGTACGTCGGAACTGTTCTTCGCCGACGTGTTCGTGCCGGACGAGAACGTCATCGGCGAGGTGGACCGCGGCTTCATCCACATGATGGAGCGGCTGGCGCAGGAGCGGGTCGGCGCCGCGGTGTCGAACATCGCGCACGCGACCCAGATCCTGGACGAGACGATCGAGTACGTGAAGCAGCGCAAGGCGTTCGGCCAGCCGGTCGGCTCGTTCCAGTACAACAAGTTCCTGATCGCCGAGCTGGTCACCAAGGCCGAGGTCACCCAGGCGTACGTCGACAACGCGATCGTCGCCCACGACGAGGACCGGCTGTCCGCCGTGGACGCGGCCAAGGCCAAGTGGTGGAGCGCCCAGGTGCAGAACGAGATCCTGGACGCCTGCGTCCAGCTGTACGGCGGCTACGGCTACATGAACGAGTACCGGGTCGCCCGCGCCTGGCGCGACGCCCGGGTGACGAAGATCTGGGCCGGCTCGAACGAGATCATGAAGGAGCTCATCGGCCGCGACCTGGGCCTGTGAGAAGGGAACTGAGCAGTGCCTGAAGCAGTCATCGTCGTCCACCGCCCGCTCGCCGATCGGCCGCGCGTACAAGGGGTCGCTCGACGGACGATCCGGCCGGACGACCTCGCCGTCCAGATGATCAAGGCGGCGGTCGACAAGGCCGGGCTGACCGGCGACCAGATCGAGGACCTCGCGCTCGGCTGCGCCGAGCCGCACGACGAGCACGGCGGCAACATGGCCCGCCGGGTCGCGGTCCAGCTCGGCTGGGACAACGACGCCGGCGACCACGGTCAACCGGTTCTGCGCGTCGTCGACGCAGACCGCGCGGATGGCCTTCCACGCGATCAAGGCCGGCGAGGGCGACATCTTCGTCAGCGCCGGGGTCGAGTGCGTGTCGCGGTACAAGAGCTTCGGCTCGGCCGGGGTCGGCGACCCGAGCTCGTTCAACCCGGTCTTCGCCGACGCGGTGCAGCGGACCGAGAAGTACGCCGAGACCAACGAGACCTGGCACGACCCGCGCGCGGACGGCCAGCTCCCGGACATCTACATCGCGATGGGCCAGACCGCGGAGAACGTCGCCACGCTGAAGGGCATCAGCCGGGCCGAGCAGGACGCGTTCGGCGTCCGCTCGCAGAACCTGGCCGAGAAGGCGATCGGCAACGGCTTCTTCGAGCGCGAGATCACCCCGGTGACGCTGCCCGACGGCACCGTGGTCAGCAAGGACGACGGACCGCGGCCCGGGACGACGCTGGAGGGGGTCAGCCGGCTGAAGCCGGTGTTCCGGCCGGACGGCACGGTCACGGCCGGCAACTGCTGCCCGCTGAACGACGGCGCCGCGGCGGTCGTGATCATGAGCGACACCAAGGCCCGCGAGCTCGGTCTCACCCCGCTGGCCCGGATCGTCGTCGACCGGGGTCAGCGGCCTGTCCCCGGAGATCATGGGCCTCGGTCCGGTCGAGGCGTCGCAAGCAGGCGCTGGCCCGGGCCGGGATGAGCATCGACGACATCGACCTGGTCGAGATCAACGAGGCCTTCGCCGTCCAGGTGATCGGCTCGGCCCGCGAGCTCGGCATCGACGAGGACCAGCTGAACGTGCACGGCGGCGCGATCGCGCTCGGGCACCCGTTCGGTTCGACCGGCGCGCGGATCATGACCACGCTGGTCAACGGGCTGCAGTTCGAGGACAAGCAGTTCGGCCTGGAGACGATGTGCGTCGGCGGCGGCCAGGGCATGGCCGATCGTCCTGGAGCGCCTGAGCTGATGGGCCTGCGAGAACCGTACGGCGATCATCACCGGAGCCTCCCGGGGGATCGGGCTGGCGATCGCGCAGCGCCTCGTCGCCGACGGCGCTCGCGTGGTCATCACCGGCCGCACCCAGGAGACGCTCGACCAGGCGGTCGAGTCCCTCGGCGGCCGCGAGCACGCCCTCGCGGTGGCCGGGCAAGGCGGCCGACCCGAGCATCGGGCGCAGCGTGGTCGCCGCGGCGGTGGCGACGTACGGGTCGGTGGATCTGCTGGTGAACAACGCCGGCATCAACCCGATCTACGGCAAGCTGCTCGACGTCGAGCCGGCGGTCGCGACCAAGATGGTCGACACCAACGTGCTCGCCACGATCGCCTGGGTGAAGGCCTGCCGGGACGCGTGGATGCGCGAGCACGGCGGTGCCGTGGTCAACCTGTCCTCGGTCGCCGGCCTGGCGCCGTCACCCGGCATCGGCTGGTACGGCGCGACCAAGGCGATGCTGTCCCGGGTGACGGCGGAGCTGGCGGTCGAGCTGGCCCCGGAGATCCGGGTCAACGCGGTGGCGCCGGCGGTGGTCAAGACCAAGTTCGCCGGAGCCCTCTACGAAGGCCGTGAGGACAAGGTCGCGTCGACGTACCCGCTGCAGCGGTTGGGTGCGCCGGAGGACGTCGCCTCGCTGGTGTGGTTCCTGCTGTCCGACGAGGCTCGCTGGATCACCGGCCAGACCATCACGATCGACGGCGGCCTCACCCTGAACGGCGGGCTCGTCCAGGGCTGACGACCCTGCCGGCCGGCGCGTCCACCGCGGTCGCGACCTACGGCCGGCGCGTGGCGACGAAGGTCTGGCGGAGGATGACCCGCCCGTCGGTGTCCTGGTCCTCGTTGCGCCAGTGGAAGCTGGTCTCGGTGATGTCGCTGAAGATCCAGCTGGTGTTGGCGGTTTGCGAGCTGAGGGTGATGGAGTCGCGCTCGGCGTGGGCGATGAACGGCATGACGAAGGCGGCCTTGGGACCGAGCCACGTGGAGCGGAAGGCTTCAACTCGGGGTCGTGGATGCGGATCGACAGCCCCCACTCGCCGTCGCCGTCGGTGGGACGGGCGGCGCGGCTCGGCGTGATCCAGATGTCGGCGACCGCGCGGCCGTCGAGGGCCCAGGCGAAGTGCCACTCGCCCTTGGTCTGCCGGGTGACCGCGCCGTTCGTCGTCGTACCAGGTGACGTCGAGATCCCAGCTGCCGATCAGTGGGGCGAACGGCTGGAAGGCTTCGGCGTACTCGGGCCGAGGCCCGTCGGAGACCATCAGATCGGCGAGAACCCGGCCGCCGCCGCGCCATCGGTAACCTGCATAGTGGCTATTTACTCCTGACGCCCCAGGGGTCTGTCAAGAGCTGCGGACGCCCCGCCGCCGGTGACCCCGTCGTGTCCCAGCACGATGGCACTTCCGGCGGTCGGGGCGGTCAGTCCGACAGCACCGGGCAACTGTAGTGCCAGTCCGGTGCACCGCAGAATCGCACGAGCGCGCGCACCCGTTGCTGTTCTTATTGAATGGTGTGTGGCGCCCGTCGTGGTTAGGGTCCCGGCATGACGACAGGGGTGGTGATTCGGTCGGCGGTGGAGGATGACGCCGACGCGGTGACGGCGGTCCGGCGGGCCGTCTACTCGTACAAGGTGATGTCGCCGGCGGCCACCCGGCACATGATCACCGTGCAGTTGCCGGGGGAGCGGTTCCTCCCGTTGGTCGCGGAATCCGGAGGCGACGTGGTCGCCTGGGGATCGGCCGGCCTGAATATCTGGACCAGTGAACCGGGCCAGGGCCAGCTGTCCATCTACGTGCATCCCGACCATCGCAAGCAGGGCATCGGCACCGCGCTCGCCGACCGGCTGCACCAGCACCTGACCGAGGTGGGTGCGATCCGCGTACGCGACGTTCGTGCATCCGGACGGTCTCGGGTTCGCCCGCAACCTCGGGTACGACGGGACGCGGCAGATGCACTTCTCCGGGGTCGATCTGCGGTCGCTGCCCGAGCAGCCGGCGACCCCGGACGGCATCGAGCTCGTGACGCTTCGACCAGGTCGATCCGCGGCAGGCGTACACCGCCGACTCGATCGCCTCGCTGGACGAACCGGCTGACTCGCCGATGGACTCGGTCGAGTACGAGCAGTGGTTCGAGGAGATCTGGCAAGGCCCCGCGCTCGACAAGTCGCTGAGCGTCGCCGCGATGGCAGGTGACGAGATGGTGGCCTTCACCGTGATCGAGACCGCCGGCGATCGCGCCTGGTCGGGCATGACCGGGACGATCCCGGCGTACCGTGGCCGCGGGCTGGCCAAGCTGGTCAAGTCCGTCGCCCTGCGCCGGGCCGCCGCGGCCGGCATCACCGCGGCGTACACCTCCAACGACGACGAGAACGGCCCGATGCTCGCCGTCAACAACTGGCTCGGCTACCAGCGCGTCCAGACCGAGATCCCTCGCCCTGCTGCGGACGCTGGCCGGCTAGGCGTGATGACGACGCTGAGATCGAGCTGTAATCGATTTCATATCCGGTATGCACCTGAACGCGGGTTATGTTCCGGAGAACTTCGCCGAATGGGAGTTCGCAAGGAGTTCGCATGGAGATCAGGGCGGCCGAACCGGGGGATGTCGACGGAGCGATCGCGTTGCACGACGCCAACGCGGCGTACCTGGTGGTCACGCGCCAAGCGCTGACCCGCAGGCTGGCGACCCCGGCCGTTCCGGGGCGAGGAACATTCGCCGCGGTGGATGCCGGTGAGGTGGTCGGCTGGGCGACGGCCGGACTGATCGCGGGTTCGGATCCGCTGGACGGGGAGCTGCGCCTCCTGGTCCGGCCGGACTACCGGGGCCGGGGGATCGGTGCGGAGTTGCTGGAGGCAACGCACGCGGACCTGCGGTCAGCCGGCGCGACCACGGCGCGGGTGTTCGCCGATCCCGCCGACGGTGGAATGGGCGGCGTGGTGGGGCTACCGGCAGACCCGCCAGGTGCACTACGCGGGCATCGACCCGCGCAAGGCGCCAGACGTTCCCGGGGTCCCGACCGGCGTGCAGCTGGTCCCGCTGACCGACGTCGACCCGCGGCAGCTGTACGCGGCCGATGAGGTCGCCCAGCGCACCAAACCGGGCGACGCGACCATCACCTCCCGGCCGTACGACGACTGGCTCGCCGCGCATCTGGCGGTCGCCGGACATGGTGCTCGATCTGAGCGTGGCCGCGCTGTACGAGGACCAGATCGTCGCGTTCACCCTCGGCCACGGTGATCGGACCCGGATCTGGTCCAAGATGACAGCGACGATGCCGGAGTACCGCGGCCGCGGCCTGGCCAAACTGGTCAAGTCCGCCGCCCTGCACCGCGCCGCCGCAGCCGGTGTCCAAGGCGCCTACACCGCCAACTACGACGGCAACGCGCCGATGCTCGCCGTCAACGAGTGGCTCGGCTACGACCGCGTCGCCACCCACGCCGTCCTGATCGCTCCGCTCTAAGGAACGAGCAGTACGACGGTCTCCGCGACGCAGGCGGGTTTGGTGGAGTTCTCCAGCTCGATGACCCAGTTCAGCGAGACCTGGACACCGGCCGGAGTCTCGACGGCGTTGGCGATCGAGGCACCGGCCCGGACCCGGGAGCCGACCGGCACCGGAGCGGGAAAGCGGACCTTGTTCACGCCGTAGTTGAGCTTCGCGCCGACGCCCTCGACCTTGAACAGCTCGTCACCGAACCGGGCGATCAGGCTCAGGGTGAGGTAGCCGTGCGCGATCGTTCCGCCGTACGGGCCCTTCCGGGCGCGCTCGACGTCGACGTGGATCCACTGGTGGTCGCCGGTCGCGTCGGCGAACGTGTTCACCTGCTCCTGGGTGATCTCCAGCCACTCGGTCTCGCCCAGCTGGGTGCCGACCGCGTGCACGACCTCGTCGATGCCGTTGAACGAGTGCGCCATTCTGCTGCTCCCTCAGTACGGTGCCTGATTCAGTACGGTGCCTAATTCCGGGGTCCGCCGGCGACGTACAGGACCTGACCGGAGACGAAGCCGGCCTCTTCGCTGCAGAAGAACGATGCCGCCGCGGCGATGTCCGCCGGCTTGCCGGTCCGGTTCACCGGGATGGTGGCCGCGGTGGCTTTCTTGAACTCCTCGAAGTCGACCCCGACCCGGGCCGCGGTGGCCGCGGTCATGTCGGTCTCGATGAAGCCGGGGGCGATCGCGTTCGAGGTGACGCCGAACTTGCCGAGCTCGATCGCCAGCGTCTTGGCCAGCCCCTGCAGCCCGGCCTTCGCGGAAGCGTAGTTCGCCTGGCCGCGGTTGCCCAGCGCCGACGTCGACGACAGGAAGACGAGCCGCCCGTAGCCGGCCTCGACCATGTGCGCCTGGCAGGCCTTCGACATCAGGAAGCTGCCGCGCAGGTGCACCGACATGACCGTGTCCCAGTCGTCCTCGGACATCTTGAACAGCAGGTTGTCGCGCAGCACGCCGGCGTTGTTCACCAGGATCGTCGGCGCGCCGAGCTCGGCGACCACCCGCTCGACCGCGGCGGCGACCTGGTCGGACTTGCTGACGTCACAGCCGACCGCGAGGGCCTTGCCGCCGGCCTCGGTGATCGCCTTCACGGTGCCTTCGCAAGCGCCCTCGTCGAGGTCCAGCACGGCCACCGCGTTCCCGTCGGCGGCGAGCCGTTGTGCCACGGCCGCACCGATTCCCCGGGCCGCCCCGGTCACGATCGCCACCCGCTGCTCGGTCATCAGCCTGCTCCTTCGGTCTGTGGTCGCCGGGGATGACATTACCCACGCTCCGTCACCCCGGGGGTACCCGGATGCGATGATCGCCGTGTGGATGATCACAGGAGATCGGGGCGGTCGGGCGGGGAAGGTCTGAAGAACCCCGAGAACCGCCACGTCTATCTTTGCCCGCTGCGGTGGGGCGATCTAGACGCCCTTGGTCACGTGAACAACGGCCGCTACGTCGACTACCTGCAGGACGCCCGGGTCGACTTCCTGTTCCGGACCGCCAAGGAGCTCGGCGCGGACGACCTGGAGACCGGCCTGCTGGTGGCCCGGCACGAGGTGCAGTACCGCGCGCCGCTGCACTTCCGGCCCGAGCCGGTCCGGATCGAGCTGTGGATCAGCGAGATCAAGGCCGCCTCGTTCACCGTGGACTACGAGATCCTCGACGTCGAGCCTGCGCTCGACTCTGGCCGCCGTACGTACGTCGAGGCGCGGACCAAGCTGGTCCCGTTCGACTTCAGCGCCAACCGCCTGCGCCGGATCACCCCCGTCGAGCGCGAGGCCCTATCAAAGCTGGTGGGCGCATGACTGTGCTTTTGGCCGGGCCTTCGGCGCCGGCGTGGTCATGGGGCCTTGGCTCCCGGCCTTCCCTCGTCGCTCCAGTCGCTTCGCTCCCTCCGCTCCTCAGTCCAGGCCGGGAGGCCCCATGACCTTCACGCATCCTGTGCTGGTTCGGTGGTCGGACATCGACTCGTATGACCATGTCAACAACGTTCGGTACTTCGACTACCTGCAGGAGGCCCGGATCGCGTTTCTGTCCGAGGTCCTCGGCACGACGGGCGACCTCTTCGCCGACCATCCGTGTGTCCTGGTCAGCCAGACCGTGGACTACCTGCGCCCCATTCTGCTGAGGCACCCGCCGTACGACGTGGATGTGTGGATCGATTCGGTCGGTACGACGTCGTACACGCTCGGCTCCCGGATCGTCGACCGCAGTGGCGAGACCGAGGACGTGTACGCCAAGGCGGAGTCGGTGATCGTCACCGTGGATGCCGAGACGCACGCCAAGCGGCCGCTCGGGGACGCCGAACGGCAAGCCCTCCTCAAGCATCTTGTGACGGCTTGAGAGACTGGGGTCGACATGAGTGAGCAACTGAGCTTCTACGACGCCATCGGTGGGGCCGAGACGTTCCACAAGCTGGTGGCGGCCTTCTACCGCGGCGTCGCCGCCGACCCGGAACTGCGCGCGCTGTACCCGGAGGAGGACCTCGGTCCGGCCGAGGTGCGCTTCCGGATGTTCCTGGAGCAGTACTGGGGCGGCCCCAAGACGTACTCCGAGCAGCGCGGACACCCGCGGCTGCGGATGCGGCACGCCCCGTTCGCCGTCACTCCGACCGCCCGGGACCGCTGGCTCGGCCACATGCGCGCCGCGCTGGACGAGATCGCCCTGCCGCCGGAGCAGGACGAGCAGATCTGGCAGTACATGGTGATGGCGGCGCACAGCATGGTGAACACCGACGAACCGCAGTACCCGGGCGCGATCGACGTGTCCGGCCGCTGAGTCTCTTTCGAAGGAGAAACACGAGCATGGCCGCAACCCGCACTGCCAAGGCCCACTGGGAAGGTTCGCTGCTGGAGGGGGCCGGCAAGGTCAGCCTCGAGTCGTCGGGACTGGGTACCTACGACGTCACCTGGGCCGCCCGGACCAACGACAAGGCCGAGGGCAAGACGAGCCCGGAGGAACTGATCGCGGCGGCGCACTCGAGCTGCTTCAACATGGCGCTCTCGAACGTCCTGGCCAAGGCCGGTCACGCGCCGGAGGCGCTCGACACGACCGCCGCCGTGAGCTTCCAGCCGGGTGAGGGCATCACCGGCAGCAAGCTCTCGGTGAACGGCAAGGTCCCCGGCCTGACCGCGGACGAGTTCGCCCAGTACGCCGAGGACGCCAAGAAGAACTGCCCGGTCTCCCAGGCGCTGGCCGGTACGACGATCACGCTGGACGTGACCTTCACCGCCTGATCACTCGACACCGCGTCCGGTGAGCCATGCCCCACAGCTCGCCGGACGCTGTTGGCGACCCTGGGCAGGGTCGGATGCTGAGCGGCTCTGTCTCAAGCTTGGGTTTCGTGTGGCGTTCCGGTCGCCGCACTTCCGTCGGCCTTGGTCTCCTCGTCCTTCTCGGTGGCGCTGCCGACGCCCGAGGAGGCGGTGCTGTTCGGGTCGCGGGTGGTCAGGTTGCCGACCCGGAGGACCTCGCCGTTGCGGACGTACCAGGTGGTGCCGTCCTCGCCGCGCAGCGTGGTGATCCGCAGGCCGACCGCCACCACGACACCGGTCGCCTTCTCCATGTCGATCAGGTCGCCGACGCCGTACTGGTCCTCGAAGATCATGAACACGCCGGCCAGGAAGTCCTTCACCAGCGTCTGCGCGCCGAACCCGAGCGCCACGCCGATGATGCTCGCCGAGGCGATCACCGGCAGGATGTTGAAGCCGAGCTCGGCCAGCACCATCACCACCAGGACGGCGGCCAGCACGATCGTCACGACACTGCTCAGCAGCGAGGCGATCGTCTCGGCCCGCTGGGTCCGGCGCTCGTTGGCCAGGGTGTTCTCGACGAATCCCTGGCCGATCTTCGACTTCGACAGGACTCCGGCCACGGCGCCGTTCCCGGTCCGCTTCGCGAACCTGCGGATCACCTTGTGCAGGACCCAGCGGAGCACGAAGAAGCCGATGATCAGCCCGGCGATCCGGGCCGGGACCACGAAGATCTGGTCGGTCACCTCCAGCTTGCCGTCGTTCCCCATCCGGAAGAAGGTCGGGAAGGACTCAGGCTGTGAAAACAGGGGGTGACTGACTGCGGACGGAAGGTAGCTGATCAAATAAGGCATCTCGCCGCCCGATGATAGTGAAGGAAGGCAAGGGAGACGATCGCATGCCCAGCCGGCTGGACGACGAGCTGTCCAGGCTCGTGAGCGCGGGCGTGCTGCGCCCGTACCAGGCCGACTCGCTCCGCGATGCCGCGGACGCGGAGATCGACGCGGCACTGGCCGACCCCGGGCGACCGCAGCCTCAGCCCCCGACTGCGGAGCCACCGGCCACGCCGCGGACCCCGCCGACGGCGACGCACTCGAATGCCCTGATCGAGGTCCTCGGCTACATCGGCGGCGCCCTGCTGCTCGGTGCGGTCGCACTGCTCACGCTCGCGAACTGGGGCGAAATGGGGCGCGCCGCGCGCGTCACCACCGGCACCAGTGCCGCGATCATCCTGCTCGGCGCAGCCGTCGTCCTGGCGCTGCTGCGCCGTCGTGAGCAGGTCAGTTCGGCGCTCGCGTCCCTGGGTTGCTGTGTGGCCGGCTTCGCCACGTACGTCGCGATCGAAGGGGAGACCGGGCGCGTCGCCGGGGTGGCGGTCGCGCTCGCGCTGGCCGCGGCCGGACTGTGGTGGCTGGCCGGCTCATCGTTGCTGGTGGCAACGTTCGGGATCCTCGGCGTCGGTGTGCTGGTAATCACCTCGGACGTCCTCACTCCGGACACCGGTTCGGCGGTCAACACCGCGGGGATCGCCGGGACCGGATTCATCCTGGTGGCGTTCGTGCTCGCGATGCTCGGCCTGGTCCGGGATCAGGTGACCGCGTGGTCGCTGGCCGGCGCCGCGATGTTCAGCTCCTCGATCTGCTGGCTGGTGCAGGAGCGCGGCGAGATCATGGCGCTGGCCGTCGGTACGGCGGGTCCAGCAGCCCTTCTGGTCGCGTACGGTCGGCGGCGCCACTCGGCGTACGCCGTCGTCGCCTGTGCGATCCTGCTGGTCATCTGGCCGACAGCGCTCTATCAGTTGACCGACAACATGGCGGGTGTGGCCATCGGCCTGGTCGTCGCCAGTGGGGTGCTGCTGCTCGCCGTACTGATGCTGAGCCGCCGCCGCTCGAACGCGTAACGCCGTGCTGTAACACGCGCGGCGCTACCCGTTGTTGCTGTTGATACGGCAGACTCGCTGAGGTGACAGCTCCCACTGCGGCCCTTGTCGAGCTAGCGGTTGCCCATGGCGTGGCGACGGAGTACTGGAACTGGCAGGGCGAGCATGTGATCGTCTCGAGCGAGGTCGTGTCCGCAGTACTCGCGGCACTCGGCGTGGATGCGTCCACACCGGAGAAGGCGGCCGATGCGCTGGCGGAGCACCAGCAGACCCGCTGGCGCCGTACGTTGCCCGCCACTGTGGTGATGCGTGAGGGCTGGACGCCATGGTTCGCCGTACACCTCCCGCACGGGTCCACCGCCGAGGTGTGGGTGGACCTGGAGGACGGCGGTCAGCGGCGTGACCTCCCGCAGCAGGAACACTGGGTCGAGCCGGAGTGGGTCGACGGCGTACAGGTCGGTGAGGCGACGTTCCAGTTGCCGCCTGACCTGCCGCTCGGCTACCACCGGCTGTGCGCGCGGATCGGCGGCAGCCCGGAGATCTCTGTCAGCACGTTGATCGTGACCCCGCGCAAGCTGGAGCCGGAGAAGCTGCACCGCGCCTGGGGCTGGGTGCTGCAGCTGTACTCGGTCCGCTCCCGCCGGTCCTGGGGCATCGGCGACCTCCATGACCTCGCCGATCTGGCCGCGTGGTCCGCTCATGACCTTGGCGCCGGGTTCGTCCTGGTGAATCCGCTGCACGCCGCGGAGAGCGCGGGCCGGATGGAGCCCTCGCCGTACCTCCCGGCCTCACGGCGCTTCAACAACCCGATCTACCTCCGCATCGAGGACATCGACGAGTACGGCGACCTCGCTCCGGCGGAGCGGGATCGGGTCCGGGCCCTCAGCCTGCAGGCACGCGCACTGAGCGAGGACTGGACCGCACTGGACCGGGACACCGTCTGGGCCGCGAAGCGTGAGGCACTGCAGTTGCTGTTCGGTGTCCGCCCGTCGATCGGCCGGATCGCGGAGTACGGCGCCTACTGTGACCGGGAGGGTCAGGGGCTGATCGACTTCGCCACCTGGGCCGCGATCGCCGACGTCCACGGGCCGGAGTGGAGCAAGTGGCCCGAGGAGCTGCGGGACCCGATGTCCTCCGCTGTTGTTGCCTTCCGCAACGAGAACCCGGACCAGGTGGAGTTTCACTGCTGGCTGCAGTGGCAGCTGGACGACCAGCTCGCCCGTACCCAGGCCCGGGCGAAAGCGGCCGGTATGTCGCTTGGCGTCGTCCATGACCTGGCGGTCGGCGTCCATCCCGACGGTGCGGACGCATGGGCGTTGCAGAACGTGCTGGCCTCCGGCATCCATGTCGGTGCGCCGCCGGATGCGTTCAACCAGCAGGGTCAGGACTGGTCGCAGCCGCCATGGCGGCCGAATGCACTGGCCGAGACCGGGTACGCCGCCTGGCGGGACCTGGTCCGCGCGGTGATGCGCCACGGTGGCGGGCTGCGGATCGACCACATCCTCGGCATGTTCCGGCTCTGGTGGGTGACGTCACCGGAGCGGCCGACCGAAGGCACGTACGTCCGCTACGACCACGAGGCGCTCGTCGGCATCCTCGTCCTCGAGGCCACGCGGGCCGGGGTGACGGTCGTGGGTGAGGACCTGGGCACGGTCGAGCCGTGGGTACGCGACTACCTGACCGAGCGGGGCATCCTCGGTACGTCGGTGCTGTGGTTCGAGCGCGATGCCCAGGGCAACCCGCTGTCGCCGGAGCGCTGGCGGGAGCTGTGCCTGGCCACAGTCACCACCCACGACCTGCCGCCGACGGCCGGCTACCTGGCGGGGGACCACGTCGAGCTGCGCCATCAGCTCGGCCTGCTCACGCGGCCTGTCGCCGAGGAACTCAAGGTGGACGAGGCCGAGCGCGACTCCTGGCTCCACGCGTTGCGGGAGCGGCACCTGCTCAGCAACACCGACGGCGACGTCGAGCGCATCGTCGAGGCCCTGCATCAGTACGTCGCTCACACGCCGGCGAAGCTGGTCGGTGTAGCACTCACGGACGCTGTGGGGGAGCGCCGTACCCAGAACCAGCCGGGCACCACCGACGAGTACCCGAACTGGCGGATCCCGCTCGGTGGACCGGACGGCCAGCCGGTGCTGCTCGAGGACCTGCCGAACAACCAGCGCCTCCGCCGACTGATCGGCGCCTTGAACATCTAGCGCCGCGTCAACGCGGGGTCGCCCGGCTCCGGGCAGCGTTGTCGACTTTGTGCACCAGATGCGTACGCCGAGGCCGTCGCCGTACGGATCTCGTGCCCAAAGTGCCCGATCGCGACGACGAGTGGCCGACCGGCCACCCCGAACGCCTTCTGTCAGTGGTCGGATGTCAGTTTCTGATTCAACCTGACGTTTCGCCAATATCTTTCGTGGGAAGTGCACTCCTTGGAACAACCGCCCCGTTCGAGGAGTGTCCCCATGAAATCCGTACTCCGACGTGTCCTCATCCCCATCGTCGCCGTGGTCGCCGGCCTGTTGCCCGGCGTGGTGATGGTCGAGCAGGCCTCCGCGCTGACCAAGCTGACCCACTCCCAGGCGACCGCGATCTTCTCGGCCGCCGGCATCACCTGGTCGTCCAGCGGCAACTGCTCCGACTGGAACAACCCCACCTGCACCTCGTTCACGAACATCAACGATTCGACCGTGTACGGCGTACGCACTCTGAGGCAGTCGAGTGGCTGCGCGATCCGGATCACCGGCGGCACCGAGACCGGCCACGCGTCGGGCACGTACAGCCACCGCAACGGCTACAAGGTCGACGTCGCGATCACGACCTGTGTCACCAACTACGTGCACAACAACTTCACCCGCATCGCGGACCGGGGAGACGGCTATCCGCAATGGCGGTCCGGCGCCGGCAACATCTACGCCAACGAAGGCAACCACTGGGACATCACGTACTTCAACTGCGGCGGCTGCTGAGCTCCCATTTGGCCGGCTGACCCACGAGGTGGTGGGTTTGCCACCCTGCAGACGGGTGGCAGACCCACACTTCGCGACGTCAGCCGGCCAAATGATCTGGGTGGGGCCCTAGGCGTGCCAGGGTCCTTGGGAGTACTAGGCTTCGGGTGTGATCTCTCTGTTGTCCGGCCACACCGTGCTGGTGTTCGTCGGTATCCCCCTGCTCGTCGTCGCGGTGGTGGCGCTGCTGGTGTTCGCGCCGTCGATCGCGCACGGGCCGCGCTACCGTCCGGGCCTGTCCTGGTGGGCCCCGCCGGTCTGGATCAACGGTCCGGCTCCGGCGAAGCCGGATCCGGCCCACCTGCCCGAGCTGCCCGGCGCGCCGGGGACCACCGCGACCGCCGAGACCGGCGTCGCCCGTACGACCGGAGGCGCAAGTGCCAGCTGGTGACGCATTCACCCCGGACCAGCTCTACGACATCGAGCGGGCGGTCCGGCACGCCGAGGAGGTCTCCGGCCTGAACTTCTCGGTGTACGTCGGTGGCGCCGACGAAGAGACTCGTCCCTTCGCGCTGGAGCTGCTGAACGAGCTCGACGACCCGGACCACAGCGTCCTGGTGTACGTCGACCCGGCCGGGCGCCGGCTGGAGATCGTCACCGGCTCGCTGTCCAGGCGGCAGCTGTCCGACACGGCGGCCGGTCTGGCCGCGCTGACCATGCAGACGTCGTTCGCCACCGGTGACCTCACCGGCGGTCTGGTCACCGGTGTCCAGCAGCTGGGCGCGCATGCGGTCCAGGCCCCGCTGCTGCACGCCAACGAGCCGCACCAGCAGTGACTCAGGCCCTGCGGCCTCACCGCATCGAGCTGGACGACGTCGTACTGCGTCCCTTCGTGGCGACTGACGAGGCTGCGGTGGCTGAGGCGCTGCGGGATCCGGGCATCCTCCGCTGGACCGCGGGGACGGTGGTCATCCGCACGCCCGCGGACCAGCGGGCCCGGAGGTGGCTCGAGCCGCGCATCGACGGCTGGGCGCGCGGCAACGCCGTCTTCGCCGTCGCCGACGCAGCGACCGACCATGTGCTCGCCGCGCTGACGCTTCGCGACGTGAACCGAGTCCCGGATCAGGCTGCCGTCGCGTACTGGGTCAGCCCGGCCGCTCGCGGTCGCAGGCTCGCGGCGCGCGCACTCGACGCGGCAGCCCGCTGGGCCTTCGCACCAGACGGCCTTGGTCTGCATCGCCTGGCCCTGGACCACGCACTGATCAACGAAGGCTCCTGCCGCGTCGCTCAGCGCGCCGGCTTCCAGTTCGAGGGCACCATGCGTGACTACTACGTCGAGCCGAGTGGAGAGCGGCACGACTCCCACCTGCACGCACGGCTGGCCACAGACCCCGCGGGTCAGCCTCCCGGAGCGACCGCCGGTTCGTAGGTGGGGCAGGCCGAGCCCGGGTAGGCCCGCTGTGTCTTCGGTGCCGAGCACAGATTGAGCATCTGCGCCGACGAGCTGCCGGGACCGAGATAGACCACCCAGGTGTTGGTGATCGGCTCCATGGAGCTGTTCGCGAACCCGGGGTACTGCCCGTTGACCAGCATCGCCTTGGCCGGTACGCCGGCCTTGATCAGCTTGACCGCGAGGCCCTTCGCGACCTGATCCGCGGCCATGCCGGCATCGGTCGGGTACTTGTCCAGCACCACGATCCACTGGCCACGCTTGAACGCCGGCGACGTTTGGCCGGTGTTGACCGGTGCTGTCGTCTTCGGTGCCGTTTTCGGGGCTGCCTTGGGTGCCGCTGTCGTCGCCGGCGGATTGCGATCCGCCTTGGAGGTGTTCCCGTCTCCACTCGCCGCGGGTGCGGCCGGGGGTGCCGCTCCACCCCCCGGTGCGGTGCCCAGCCGCAAGCCGTCGTCCGTGGGCGACGAGGGCGATCCGTTGGTCAGGATGAACGCGAACACCGCCACCAGCGCGGCCGCGGCCACGATCGCCGCACCGACCGCGCTGTGGGAACGCTGGACCTTCCGTGGTCGCCGCGGCGGGGCATCGTCACGGCGGGCGGCGGTCTTCTGTTGTCTCCGAGCGACCCGGGCCGGCGGCCTTCGGTGATCCACAGGTGCCACGGAAAGAGCTCCTCCCCAGATTCCCTGTGCAGACGGTTCGCTGAAGCTTAAACCGAACGAACGAATAAGTGAGACCCCTTCAGGTGGCGAGAATCTCTTTCCCTGCAACGGACTCGCCGCTCGCAGTCGGTCCATCACCATGTGCCGACGAGCAATCGTTTGACCCTCACCGGCAGCGTTCGCGCTGCCACTGTCCGAGGCCTCGAGGACAGCTGCTTGACCTAGACAGCGCTCTAGTTGATTCGCTGGCGGCATGCGTTATCTGACGATCGGAACAGACCCAACTCGTCGCCGCCGGGTGAGCCAGATCGCCCTCGGCGCAATGCTGATGGGCACGGTCACCGACGAGTCGACGTCGTACGCGATCCTCGATCGGTACGTCGAATCGGGCGGGACCTTCATCGACACGGCCAACAACTACGCGTTCTGGATCAACGGCACCCAGGGTGGGGAGAGCGAGCGGTTACTCGGCCGCTGGCTTCGCAGCCGGGGCATCGGCGACGACCTCACCATCGCGACCAAGGTGGGCGGGCGCCCGCCCCGGCCGGCCACCGCGCTGTCCGAGGACCTTGAAGGGCTCTCGGCCGGGGTGATCAAGGAGCAGGTGGCACGGAGCCTGGAGCAGCTGGGGCGCGACCGCATCGACGTGTACTACGCCCACGTCCCGGATCCCGCCGTACCCCTGGAGGAACAGGTCGAGGCGTTCGGCACCCTGGTGGCTGACGGAACGGTCGGGATGGTCGGCCTCAGCAACTTCTGGTCCTGGCAGATCGAGCGCGCCAGGACGATGGCGGCTGCGGCCGGCCTGCCGGGGTGCGAGGTGCTCCAGCACCACCACACGTACTTCCGGGGGCGGACCGACGAAGGTGGGCTCCGTTCGCGCGACGGGAGCATCGGAGTCACCGACGGGCAGCTCCTCAGCTACCTGCGCGCCGAGCCCGGCCTGACTCTGGTCGCGTACTCGCCGTTGCTCAGCGGCGGCTATGTCCGCGCCGACAAGCCACTCGAGGAGCTCTACGATCACGCCGGCACACGGGCCCGCCGGGTCGTGCTGGACCAGGTCGTCCGGGAGACGGGCGCCACGGCGAACCAGGTGGTCCTCGCGTGGCTGATGGGCGGTGACCTGCCGATCATCCCGCTGGTCGGGGCGTCGTCGGTGGCCCAGCTCGACGAGAACCTGGCGGCGGCCGAGCTCGAGCTGAGCGAGGACCAGCGGCAACGGCTCGACGCGGCCGGGCACAACTAGGTCCCGGACGGGATGCCTTCGTACTTGGGCTGCGGGCGGGTGTCGAGGGCATCGTCCAGCCAGGCGTCGACGTCGACGCCCGCGCCCAGGATGTGCTCGACGTACGACGCGCGCTCGTGGCTGAGCACCTCGAGTTCCCACACGCACGGGGCGGCGCCTATCGGGGCCGGGCGCAGGTCGTCGGCGTCCATCCCGCTGAAGATGCTGAGGCGGGACTGGAAGTCCTTCGCCCAGCTCTGCACGACCAGATAGATGGCGTCGTCGCCGAGATGCAGTACGACGACGGCCAGCCCGACCGAACCCATCGCGTCGTCGAACTCGAGCTGCCGGGTCGCGGTGGCGCGCGCGACCTCGACCATCTGGTCGTCCCAGTGCCGTCCGCGGGCGGTGATGATGTACGGCTTCACCAGCCGGTGTGGATCGTGCCAGGGCATCAGCGGAGTGATTGGTCGGGGTCGGTACGCCTCTGCGAGTCCGGTCAGCGCAACAGCTGCCGCACCGGCCAAGGCGGGGTCAGAGGCGGGCACCGCCCCAGTCTTACCGCACTCCCGCCAAACGCGACACTGCCGGTCTCAGCCATGGCTGGGACCGGCAGTGGCTGAACGAGCTCAGGCGACGGTGTCCTGCGCCTGGGCGGCGATCGCCCGGGTCAGGTCGGCCTGCGCCTCGGTGACGTAACGCAGGGTCGGAGCGTCCACCGACGAGGACTCCGCGGCGAGCCAGTCGGTCAGGGCGTCGAGCACCGCCTGGTCCGCGAGGTGGCGGGGTGACAGGTAGACGAGCACGTTCTCACCCATCGACGAGCCGAGGCGCGTGTACACGTCCTTGGCCGCGTTCAGGTACTTCTCGACGTACGGCCGCAGCAGGTCCTCCTGGCCCGGCTGCTGGAAGCCGAGGATGGTCCGGAACTGCGTCTCGTTCGGGGTGTCCTCGGACTCCACCGCGATCCGCCAGGCCTCCGCCTTGGCCTCGGCGGTCGGCCGGGCGGCGCGTGCCTGGGCGGCCCGCTCCTGTCCGGTGATGGTGGTGTCCAGGGTCAGCTCGTCGTCGATCTCGGCGGCGTCGATCCGGCCGAGCCGGGACAGCGCCACGATCAGCGTCCAGCGCAGATCGGTGTCGACGACCAGGCCCGGCGGCAGGTCGCGGTCCTCCAGCCAGCCGGCGAGCCGGTCGGCGCCGGCCGCCGAGAAGACCGCCGAGCTGTACGCGCGGGCGAAGGCGAGCTGGTGGTCGCTGCCCGGCTCGGCGTCCGCGAGCAGGCCCGGCCAGCGCCTCCTCGAACTGTGCCCGCAGGGCCGGCCGGTTCGCGCGAGCGGCGTACAGGTTGATCGCGGTGGTCGCCTGCGCGAGCAGGGACCGTACGCCGGTCAGGTCGGTCTCGGCCCGGATCCCGCGCAGCACGATGCCGACGTACTGGCTGGCCGGCATCTCCGCGTCCCGGGTCATGTCCCAGGCCGCGCCCCAGGCCAGCGCCCTGGGCAACGATTCGGTCAGCTGGTCGATCGACTCGACCAGCGTCGCCCGGGAGCGCTCGTCCAGCCGGATCTTGGCGTAGGTCAGGTCGTCGTCGTTCAGCAGCACGAGGTCCGGCTGGGAGGCGCCGGTGAGCTCGGGCAGGTCCGTGCGCGGCCCGTCGATGTCCACCTCGAACCGCTCGGTCCGGACCAGGCCCTCGTCGGTACGGCGGTACAGCCCGACCGCGAGCCGGTGCGGCCGGAGCACCGGGAACTTCTCGGTCGCGGTCTGCTCGATCGCGAAGGACGTGAAGGCACCAGACGAATCGACGGCGAAGTCGGCCCGCAGCGTGTTGACGCCGGCGGTCCGCAGCCAGCGCTCGGTCCAGTCGTCCAGGTCGCGGCCGGACGCCTTCTCCAGCGGCTTGAGCAGATCGGTCAGCTCGGTGTTCCCGAACGCGTGGTCGGCGAAGTACTCCTTCAGGGCGGTGATGAAGGTGTCCTCACCGACGAACGCGACCAGCTGCCGCAGCGTGGACGCGCCCTTGGCGTAGGTGATGCCGTCGAAGTTCACCTCGACCGCGTGGAAGTCGACCATGTCGGCCGCGATCGGGTGGGTCGAGGGCAGCTGGTCCTGCCGGTAGGCCCAGTTCTTCCGGGCGTTGCAGAACGTCGTCCAGGCACCGGCGTACTTGGTCGTCGCGACCGCCTGCGCCCAATGGCTGGCCCACTCGGCGAACGACTCGTTCAGCCACAGGTCGTCCCACCAGGTCATCGTGACCAGGTCGCCGAACCACATGTGCGCCAGCTCGTGCAGCACGGTGTTGGCACGGGCTTCCATCTCCGCGTGCGTGGTGCGGCTGCGGAACAGGTACTCGTCCCGCAGCGTCACGCAGCCCGCGTTCTCCATCGCGCCCATGTTGTACTCCGGCACGAACGCCTGGTCGTACTTGTGGAACGGGTACGGCGTACCGAACGCGCTCTCGAACAGCTCGAAGCCCTGCTTGGTCACCTCGAACAGGTCGTCGACGTCCAGCGCCTCCTTCAGCGACGGACGGCACAGCAGCGACAGCGGGTACGACCCGTGCGCGCCTTCGTAGGTGTCCGTGACCACGTGGTACGGCCCGGCCACCACAGCCGTGACGTACGTCGAGATGCGCTCGGTCGGCGGGAACTCCCACCGGGCCAGCTCCTCACCGTTCTCACCGGCGTACCGCGTGGGCTCGGGAGACGGAGCGTTCGAGATGACGACCCAGCGGGCCGGTGCGGACACCGTGAAGGTGAAAGGGGCTTTGAGGTTCGGCTGCTCGAAGGTGGTGAACACCCGGCGGGCGTCCGGCACCTCGAACTGCGTGTAGAGGTAGGTCTCCTTGTCGGCCGGGTCGACCGAGCGGTGCAGTCCCTCACCGGTGCGCGAGTACAGGCAGTCGGCGACCACCCTGAGCTCGTTGCGCTCCGCCAGTCCGTCCAGCTGGATGCGGGCGCCGTCGTACACCGCTTCCGGATCCAGCGCTGTGCCGTTCAGCGTCACCTCGCGGATCTTCTCCGCGATCAGATCGGCGAAGGTGCTCGCACCGGCCTCGGCGGCGAAGGTGACGGTGGTCACCGACGGGAAGGTCGCGGCGCCGCTGGGTGCAGCGGTCAGGTCCAGCTCGATCGAGTAGCTGACGTCGCTGATCACGGCGGCACGGGTACGCGCCTCGTCGCGCGTCAGGTTGGTTCCAGGCATGTCGGCATCCTATGCACCTGGCTGTCGGCTTGGCTGAGGGTTTCCCCTCGACAGTGGGTATTGGACACCAAGCCGGTATCTACGATTCTTCAACTTTGTATGATTGGGAACATGACTGCCTCTGCCGATTTCTGGTTCGACCCGGCCTGCCCCTGGGCCTGGATGACTTCTCGCTGGATGCTCGAGGTCGAGCAAGTGCGGGATGTGAAGACGACCTGGCACGTGATGAGCCTGGCTGTCCTGAATGACGGACGTGACGAGCTGGACGAGAAGTACAAGCAGAACCTGCGCAACCTCTGGGGCCCGGTCCGGGTGCTGATCGCCGCCGAGCAGGCGCACGGCAACGAGGTGCTGCTGCCGCTGTACACCGCGCTCGGCCAGCGGATCCACGTCGGCGGCCGAGGCATCGGCGACGGCAAGGGTGACGTGGTGAAGGAGGCGCTCGACGAGGTCGGCCTGCCGGCGTCCCTGATCGAGGCCGCCGACACCGACAAGTACGACGACGCCCTGAAGAAGTCGCACCACGCCGGCATCGACCTGGTCGGCATGGAGGTCGGTACGCCGGTCATCGCGGTCGAGGGCACGGCGTTCTTCGGTCCGGTGGTCACGCCCGCGCCGAAGGGCGAGGCGGCCGGCAAGCTCTGGGACGGCGTCCGCCTGGTCGCCGGCACCGAGGGCTTCTTCGAGATCAAGCGCACGCGGGATCGCGGGCCGATCTTCGACTGATTCGGTCCGTGGTTCACGGCTTGAATTCCGCCGCCCCGGCCGGTGAAGGTTGCTCACCAAGGATTCGTCGAGTGGTGAGTAGGTTCAGATGACCCTGCGTGATGAGCTGCCCGCACTCGGTGCCGACGATGTCGCCCTTCCTCCGGGAGTGACGGCAGGCATCGCCGTTTTCGACCGTCAGACCGGGCAGCTCGTGCAGCAGTTGAATGCCGATCATCAGTTCCGCTCGGCGTCCGTGGTGAAGCTGCTGATCGTGCTCGACTTCCTCTGGGACCGCGGCCCGGCGTACGACGTGCCGGCCGCGGACCGGACCCGGCTCGAGGTGATGCTGCGCAGCAGTGACGACGACGCCGCGAGCTACTACTGGGATCACCTCGACGGTGCGGCCATCGTCGACCGGATGGTGGCCCGGCTCGGCCTGACCCAGACGGCCGGGCCGCCCGCCACCCATCCGGGCTTCTGGGGGTACGTCGCCATCACGGCCGCCGACACGGTCCGGATCTATCGATACATCCTGGACCGTGCGCCGGAGCCGGTGCGCAGGTACGTGATGGACCTGCTGCACCGGCCGACCCGCTATGGCACGGACGGGTTCGACCAGTACTTCGGGATCGCGTCGGTCTTCGACCCGGACTTCAGCATCAAGCAGGGCTGGTCCGGTTTCCTCGGGTCGAGCGGCTATCGGCAGGGATCGGGCCAAGCCCGAGTCCTTGGTGGACCTGGTCAGCGATGCACTCCACACCACGGGGACTGTTGGAGTGGATGACCGCAGCATCGTCGCGGTGTTCACGCTGCACCCGCCGGGAACCGAGTACGAGAAGGCGTACGCGGAGGTCACGCGGCTGACCGGGGCGCTCACCGTGCCCGGCGTGCCGGACCGTCCGTAGGAGATGCAAGACTCTGGCCATGCGAGTGCACATCGGCTGCGACCATGCCGGGTTCGAACTGAAGAACCACCTGGTCCAGCACCTCACAGCTGCCGGGCACGACGTCACGGACCACGGCCCGGCCGTGTACGACGCCGTCGACGACTATCCGCCGTACTGCCTGCGGACCGGTCAGGCGGTGATCGACGACCCGGGCAGCCTCGGCATCGTGATCGGTGGCTCCGGCAACGGCGAGCAGATCGCGGCCAACAAGGTGAAGGGGGTCCGGGCGATCCTGGCCTGGAGCACCGACACCGCACGGCTCGGCCGCGAGCACAACAACGCCAATGTGGTCAGCGTCGGGGCGCGGATGCACTCCGAGGAGGAGGCGACCGGATTCGTCGAGACGTTCCTGGCCACCGATTACTCTGGTGCGGAGCGGCACACCCGCCGGATCGACATGCTCTCGGCCTACGAATCGACCGGCGAACTCCCGCCGGTCTCCTGACCCTCGGGCTCGTCGGTGTCCGGCTCGGTTTTCGGTTGCACCGGTCGGCGCTTGACCGGCTTGCGCGGGCGGGAGACGTCCCGGGCCCGCATCGACCGGCCGATGCCGACCACCGCCGGAGTGGGTGGACCACTCCGGCCCTTTGCTCCACCTGTCGTCCCCATATGAGGAATCATGCCTGAAGGTCACACCCTGCACCGGTTGGCGAACGACGTCTGGGACGCGTTCGGCGGCCGTCCGGTCCAGGCGTCCAGCCCGCAGGGCCGGTTCGTCGAGGGCGCCGCGCTGCTGAACGGACACGTGCTGCGCCAGACCGAGGCTCATGGCAAACATTTCCTCGCCGACTTCGAGGGCGCCGGCTGGCTGCACATCCACCTCGGCCTGATCGGCAAGATGGACATCCTCGCGGCGCCGGTGCCCGAACCGGTCGGCCAGGTCCGCCTCCGCCTGCAGAACGCGACGTCGTACGCCGATCTGCGCGGAGCGACCGTGGTCGAGGTGCTGACCGACGGCGAACGTGAGTCCCTGATCGCCCGGCTCGGCCCGGACCCGCTGCGCGACGACGCGGACCCCGAGCTGGCCTGGAAGCGGATCCATCGCAGCAAGCTGCCGATCGGCCGGCTGCTGATGGACCAGGAGGTGCTGAGCGGCGTAGGCAACGTCTATCGGGCAGAGGTGCTGTTCCGGGCGAAGCTGCATCCGATGACCCAGGGCAACCTGGTCAAGAAGCGCGAGTGGCAGGGCATGTGGAACGACCTGCTCGAGCTGATGAAGTACGGCGTCGAGACCGGCCGGATCGACACCGTGACGGACGATCACACACCTGAGGCCATGGGCCGTGACCCGCGCCGCGACGACCATGGTGGTGAGGTGTACGTGTACCGGCGGCAGGGGCAGCGGTGCTACGTCTGCCAGTCGGTGATCCGGACCAAGATCCTGGCCGGACGCAACTTGTTCTGGTGCCCGAAGTGCCAGCGCACCGGACTCACTCGCAAGAGCTGACATTCAGCAGTTGGGTTACGACGTGATGCGCGGACCGACCAGTGCCGTTATCTTCTTCACACCATGAGGAGGAGCGGCGGTCTCGCTGGAGCACGACGACGGATCGGCCGCTGGGCCGTCGCGTCGGTGCGGCGCGCCCGCCGATCACATCAGCTGGCCTTCGCCGCGCTGCTGCTGCTGACGGCCGTGTTCACGGTCGCCAGCCTGATCTGGCGGGAGCACGTTCCCGCGTCCCTGCTCGTCATTCCGATCCTCGTCGGCGGCCTGGTGCTGCGATTCCGTCAGCTGGTCTGGCTGACGGTGATCACCTTGGCCCTCGGCGCGTGCATTGTCCTGTTGCGTCCGCCGGACCTCCCGAAGACAGGCTTCGTCCTGGTCCTCGCAATCGTCGGCTGGATCGTGCTCACCAGCGCCAAGGTGCGCAGTCAGCTGGGTGTGCCGGGGAACCGCGGCGAGTCGATGCTGATGGAGTTGCGCGACATCCTCACCGCGCAGGGCCCGATGCCCGAGCTGCCGGCCGGGTGGCTGGCCGAGGTCGCGATCCAGTCGGCCGGTGGGTCGACGTTCTCCGGTGACTTCGTGGTGTCGACGATCCGGGATGATGTTCTCGAGGTCGCCCTGGTCGATGTGTCGGGCAAGGGAATCGATGCCGGCACGCGGGCCTTGCTGTTGTCGGGTGCGTTTGGTGGACTGCTCGGCGTCGTACCGGTCGAGGAGTTCCTGCCGTCGGCGAATCGCTACATCCGCCGGCAGGACTGGGACGACGACTTCGCCACTGTCGTCCATGTCGCGATAGACCTGCGGACCGGGGACTTCGACGTACGGACGGCCGGCCATCCGCCGGCGATCCAGTTCGACGCATGGTCGGGGCGGTGGCAGACGCGCGACGCGGACGGGCCACTGCTCGGGCTGATGGAGGCGCCGGAGTTCCCCGCGAACCACGGCCAGCTGAAGCTCGGCGACGCGCTCTTCCTCTACAGCGACGGCATGGTCGAGACCCCGCTGCGCGACATCGGCCGTGGTACCGACCGCCTTGCCGGGCACGCGGAACGCCTTGTCGCACAGGGCTTCCAGGGTGGCGCGGCAGAACTCGTCTCGTCCGCCGGCGGCCCCGGAGACGACTCCGCGATCGTCATCATCCACCGCATGGCACACGGCTGAGGGAAGTGCTCCCGGCGATGGCGTAGCCTGCTCGCTCGTGACGATCGATCGGTTGGGTGACTCCCTCGACCAGGCGGCGTCTTCTGCCGTGGATGGGGATCGGGCGGCGCCCCAGGTGTCGTTCGAGGAACTGGTCGCGCTGATGCCGGACGCGATCCGCGAGGTGTTCCCACGGACCCGGTGGCAACTCGAGAAGCTGTGGGCGCTCGACCTGAAGGTCGAGCCGGTCGAGATCGCGGACCTGGTCTGGATGTTCGATCTCCCGCTGTGGCCGCTGGACAGTCAACGCTTCAAGGTCACCCCGAACCAGGTCGCCGAGACCCCGATGAACTTCCGCGCCCACTATCAGCGGGTGATGGACTCGGACCTCGACCATCCGATCAACCTGGTCGCGTACCGCGGCCGCCTGGTCGTCCTCGACGGCGTCCACCGCCTGCTCAAAGCCCACTTCCTCCGGCGCCGCTGGATCGAAGCCACCATCGCGACCGCGACCCAACTCCAGTCCTGCGCGCCCTGACCGCTCACACGGCGAACAGGTGGAGCTGCACGCCGATCGAATGGGCGAGCTGAGTCAGTCGCCGGGATCACTGGTGACGACCGAAGCCTGGTGATGCACGGCGGTGGCCAGCACGATCGCGTCGACGACGTCTGAGGTACTCGAGGATGCGCAGACGAGACCAGCCGCCCGGCCGATGCGCTGGTCGTCGGGAAGAACCTCGCAGCCCTTCAGTGTCGGGAAAGACCACGCTGTGGACCACCGCGCCACGCCTGGGCAAGGACAACCACCGGGACAATCGGCCGGAGGCGGGTAGGAATGCCTTCCTACCGTTGCGCTCGGGGTCGGACTCCTGAGTGCAGCACGCGCAGCGAGGGCAGAGATGTGCAAGCCGCGACTTGCACATCCATGCCTGAGTTGGCAGGGTGGTTGGTATGGAGAGCGTGGAACGCGAGCTGTACGTCGAAGCTCGGCCTGAGGTCGTGTGGGCGGCCGTGACTCAGCCGGAGGGGAGGGGCACCCGGTTGCGAGTGGTGGAGTCTGGGTTCGAGCGGCTGGAGGTAGCCCCGGAGGAGCAGGCCAAGCGGGCCGAGGAGTCCGAGCACGGTTGGGACGGTGCGCTCGCCGCGCTGACGGAACTGGCGCCTACGCTTTGACGACGCGCAGGTGCCGGGAGGTTGACATGCTGGACTCATCGGAGAGCGTTGGGCGTCCGGTCATCGGCGTCGATGGGGTGCTCGAGGCGCTCGGGGATCCGACCCGCCGAGTTGTGGTGGAGTTGCTGGCGACAGGCGGCGGGCGGACCGCGACCTCACTCGCGAGCGAACTGCCCGTGACCAGGCAGGCGGTGGTGCAGCATCTCGCCGTCCTGCGGGGAGCCGGTTTGGTGGAGAGCCGTCGCGAGGGCCGTGAGGTCCGCTTCGCGCTGCGCCCGGCAGCCCTGACCGCGACAGCAGCCTGGATGGCGGACGTGGCAGCCCAATGGGACCGGCGTCTGGCCGTCATCGCAGAACTGGCCGAAACGAGCCAGGTCGAAGCTGCCCTCGAGCCTCCGCGGCACACCGGGTAGACCTCCGGGATGCGATGGCAACCGCACAGATTGTGATGGTGATTCGTCACCATTAGGATTGCCGCTATGACATCGAGCGCTGACGAGTACGCCCCGAGCCCGACCGGCTGGGTCCGCACCATGGTCGAGGAGATCGAGAACGCCGGGACCACTGACGTCGGCGATGTCATCGGACTGCCTGTGGTGCTGCTGACCATGCGCGGCGCCAGGTCAGGCAAGATCCGGAAGGTGCCGTTGATGCGAGTCGAGCGCGACGGTGTGTACGCCGCGGTCGCGTCGCTCGGCGGCTCCCCGAAGCACCCGGTCTGGTATTACAACTTGAAGGCCGACCCGAAGCTCACCCTGCAGGACGGCGCCGTCACCAAGGAGTACGTCGCCCGGGAGCTCGACGGCGCGGAGTACGACGAGTGGTGGGAACGGTCGGTCGCGGCCTACCCGCCGTACGCCGACTATCAGACCAGGACCACCCGGAAGATCCCGGTGTTCGTGCTCGACCCGGTCAAGTAGTCGATCGACCCGGGTGCGCGGGCGGGTCAAGTCCGCGCACAGATCCGGCGTGGGATGAGAACCGGCCACCGGCCCGGAACCAGGCCTGTGAGACGCTGGCGACGGCGGGGTCGAACGGATCCCGGCCCGGCGCGCTGCGTCGACGGAGTTCTGGGAGTCGTCCTGACCACACACGACGCGGTGCAGGAACCGTTCGTCGGGTCGACGCGCTTGCGTCTGGCCGGACTGGCACTGCATGCCTATACCGCGAGCGGAACGGTGCTCGCGCTGCTGATCGTCATCGCCGCCATCGACGGGGACGCCGTCCGGGCGCTCTGGCTCGGCCTGGCGGCGCTGGTGATCGACGGGACGGACGGAATGCTCGCGCGCCGGCTGCGGGTGAAGGAGACCATCCCGTGGTTCGACGGCGCGATGCTGGACAACATCGTCGACTACCTGACCTATGCGTTCGCCCCGATCGTGCTGCTCTGGACCGGGGACTACCTGCCGTCGGGCGGTTGGGGCGCGGTGCTGGCCGCGTTGCCGTTGCTTGCCTCCAGCTACCAGTTCTGCCGGGTCGACGCGAAGACCGACGACCACTTCTTCCTCGGCTTCCCCAGCTACTGGAACGTGGTCGCCTTCTACGTCGTGGTCCTCGGCCTCAGCCCGTTGACGACCGGTGTGATCCTGGTGGTCTGCTCGGTGCTGGTCTTCATCCCGGTGAAGTACGTCTATCCCTCCCGGACCAAGGCATTCCGCTCGCTGAACCTGCTCACCACAGCGATCTGGCTCGCGGCGTACGCCGTACTCCTGGCTCAGATGCCCAACCCGAATGCCATCGTGGTCGCGATCTCGCTGGCCTACCTCCTGTACTACGGGGTCCTCAGCTTGTACATGACCTTCTGGGTGCCCCGGCGCAAGGTCGTCTGAGTGCTCCTCGGTCTCAGCGCAGCGCTCGGTGCCGCGGTGCTCTTCGGTATCGCGTCGATCCTGCAGGCTGTCGGTTCGCGCAAGGTCCCGACCGAGTCGGAGCTGGATCCGAAGCGATTCGGTGGGTTCGTGGCGGCGTTGCTCAAACAGCCCGCGTTCGTCGGCGCTCTGGTGCTGAACCTGGCCGGTTTCGGGCTGCACTTCATTGCCCTGCGGCACCTTCCGCTCTACCTCGCCCAAGCCGGCATCGCGGCCAGCCTGGTCGTCACCGCACTGCTGGCCACCCGGCTGATGTCGGACCAGCTCAGTGCGCTCGAATGGTCGGCAGTGATCGCGGTCTGCATCGGCCTCGGCCTGCTGGCGGTGTCGGCGGGTGACGCGGGGAACAGCGCGCAGCACCACGGCCTGACCGTCGGCCTCATCATCGGCCTCGTCGCCATCGCCGTCCTCGGCGCTCTCGCGAGCCGCTCACAGCGCGGCGTCTCCACGGCTCTGCTCGGCATGCTCGCCGGACTCGGGTACGCCGGGGTCGCGATCTCGGCGCGGTTGCTCCAGGACGGCTCGATCGGCGAGTTGCTCCGGGGGCCGACGACGTACACCCTGCCGATCAGCGGTGCCCTGGCCTTCCTCCTGTACTCGCTGGCGCTGCAACGCGGTTCGGTGACGTTGGCAACCACGCCGATGATCGCCCTCCAGACCATCACCCCCGCCGTCGTCGGCGTCTTCGTCCTCGACGATGCCGTCCGCCCCGGCTGGTGGCCCGGAGCAATCTGCGGCTTCGCCCTCTCGGCGATCGGCTCGCTGATCCTGGTCCGCTTCGAGTCCGTCAAAGAGCCTCAGCTCAACGCCTAGCGCGAGGCCCACTTCCAGGGTGGTTCGTCGAGGGGGCGCTGGCCGGCGATGGTGGTGGCGCCGCGGTCCTTGATCAGCTCGATGGTGTGCAGGTCGTCGGTGAGTGCTTCGAGCGAGGCGACGAAGGGCCGGGAGTGGGTGACGACGATGACTTGGGTGTCCTTGGCGGCGGTGACGACGAGGTTCGCCAGCGCGGGCAGAAGATCCGGGTGCAGGCTGGTCTCGGGCTCGTTGAGGACGAGCAACTCCGGTGGTCGTGGCGTGAGCAACGCGGCCACCCACAGCAGGTATCTGAGCGTCCCGTCCGACAACTCGGCCCCCGACAACGGCCGTAGCAAGCCGTGCTGCCGAAACGCGATCTCGAACCGCCCGCCGGCGTTGACGATCTCCACCCGGCTGCCTGGAAACGCGAGCTCGATGGCGTCATCGAGCGCACCCTTCGACCCGATCTCCCGGATCGTCTGCAGCGCCGCGGCGAGATCTGCTCCTTCAGGACCAAGGATGGGCGTCCGCGTGCCGATCTGCGCTCGCCGGGCCGGTGCATCCGCGTCGGTCCGCAGGTGGTCGTAGAACCGCCAGGCCCGCATCCGCTCGCGCAGCGCGAGCAACTCGGGCGCGCGCTGCGGGTCGGCGAACTCGCTGAGCATGCTGTCGAACGGCTGCAGCACATGCCCGCCGTCCTGCCATCGGCCCCCGTCGTCCCGGATGCGCGCTCCGCCGCCGCCTCGCTCCATCAGCAGCGCGGCGGGCCGGAGGAACGGCCCGGCCCAGAGCGACTCGCGCTTGATCTCCGGGTCGAGGTTGAACGCCGAAGGCTCACCGCGCACGCCAAGTGTCGGCACCGGCATCCCGAAGTCCACCGCATAGCCGTAGTCCTCGGATGCGAACCCCATCCGCAGCGCAATCGCTGCTGTCCGCACTGTCCCTTGGACGGGCCTGTCTTTTCGCACGTGCTCCGGACCGGCCCAGAGCGTCGACTGCAGGCCGCCTTCGCGCGCGAGGGCCGCGACCGCGCCGTTCCGCGAGGCATCGGCGAGCAGCCGGAGCGCCCGGTACAGGCTGGACTTTCCGGTCCCGTTCGCTCCGGTCACCACGTTCAGCCCGCGCAGCGGCATCACCACACGGCGCAACGACCGGTAGTTCTCCACCGCCAACGTGGTCAGCATGGCGGCCACGCTACCGACCCGGTCGGACAGAACCGAGCCGATCAGACCGGCTCTCTCATGACCTCAGCCTCGAACTCCAGCAGGCGGTCGAGGCTAGGCCGGCGGCACGCGACGGAAGCGGACCGCGTCCGCGATAACGAAGCCGTCCGCGTTGTCGCTGAGCTCGACGTAGGAGGCGAGGCCGGCGTTGAACGTGAAGGTTCCCAGCGAGACCCATTCGCCGGTCCGGGGGTCGGGTACGCCGCGGACACGCTGGTTGACCGTGACAGTCGTCGTACCGGCGGCGTGGTGGACCACGTACTTGGCGTTGGAGGCGCGGTTGGGGTCGGCTGTGTAGGACGCGAGTACCTCGTAGCGGTCCGTGCCGGGGATGGCCGGACGGAAGCGGGCCAGGTTCGCACCGGTGCCCTTGGCGTGGGTGAGGTAGTTGAAGCCGTAGTACCCGAGGATGCTCCGGCCGCTGGCCCACGTGCCGACCGTCTCGAAGCCGAGTCCGCCGTTGTCGACGGTGATCTCCTCCCGGACGTCAGGGGTGGCCGCGGCCGTCACCAGACTCAGTTGCTCGAGTGCGACCGCCGTACCGCCGCCTCTGCCGGCGCCGGCCAGTGTGAAGCGGACAGTGTGGCGCCCGGGTTGGAGGCGTCGCCGGTCCAGGAGTACGACGTCGTACCCTTCGCCGCGGAAGGAGGTCAGGTCGATCGCGCTGGTCCGTGGAGCCTGGCCGTCGACCGTCACCGTGACCAGTCCGCCGTCGGACGAGCGGTAGTAGCGCAGCCAGAGTTCATAGGTGTCGTCGCGCTCCACCTGGATCGCCTGCTCGACGTACGCGCCCGCAGCGGCCGCAGGCAGTCTCGGGTAGTTCATGCCGTACGTCGAAGTCGTAAGACCCGGCCCGGTCGCCAGACTGTCGCGGCCCTGGGTCAGCCACTCCAGATTGAACCGCGCGACCGCCACGCGACGCGGACTGCTGTCGATGTCGCCGTCGCAGCCGTAGAGCAGCACGATGGTGCCGTCGGACAGGCGGGCCAGGTCCGAGTAGTAGCCGCGGAGCTGATTGATGGAGCGGCTGTAGCGGAACGACTTGCCCTCGTCATAGCTCAGCGCGACCGTCATGTTCCACCGCATCGGTGCGTCCGGCCGGCTGAGCAGGACCCGGTTCACGTCGTGGCTGCCCGGGCCGCCGGTGTACCGGAGGAAGCCCATGTCACAGCCGTTGAAGAGCCCCACGCTGAAGTCCATCGCCGCCCGCGACCAGGTCAATCCGTCGTCGTTGCTGATGGCGAAGTCACGCGGCCAGTCGTTGCCGGAGCCCGGACGGCTGTTCATCAGCACCGAGCCGTCCTCGCGCTGCAGCAGCCGGGCCTCGCCGACCGTGGGCAGGCCGGTCCCCATCGGTACCTCGCCGCCGATCTTCCAGGTGCGGCCGTGGTCGTCGCTGTACACGGTGGAAGCGCCATAGTGGCGATCCGCCGACGGTACGCCGGTGATGATCGTGCGGTGCGACACGGTGAGCAGGAGCCGGCCGGAGTGGAGCTGGATGCCGTGACCAGGCCCCGGGCCGTGCATCTCCCAGTTGAACGGGAAGCTGTCGAACAGACCGTCCAGACTGTGGCGTTCGCTCCAGGTGACACCGCCGTCCGTGCTGGAGCGGTAGTGCAGGATGCCCGTGTCCGAAGAGCAGCTGGTGTTCTCCGGCAGACGAGCACAGAGGTTGTAGAACAAGAACACCTCGCCGGTGCTGTTGTCGGCGACGAACGTGGGGTTGGCCCAGCTCTGCCCGTCCACTGAGGCCTCCACGGCCCGAGTGGGGGTCCAGGTCTGTCCACCGTCGAGACTGCGGCGGATGAGCAGGTCGTGCGGTCCGGCGTCGCACACCTCGTGACGGCCCTCGGTGCATGCGATCAAGGTGTCGTTGGGCAGGGCGATGAATCCGTACACGAAGTAGCTGGCCAGTGGGTCGACGGTGTTGTCCCACAAGGTCGTCTCACTGAAGAACGGCGCCGCGGCCTGATGATGCTTGCGGCCACGACCAGGGGGTGGCGGGCCGACAGGTGGTGTGGCGTTGGCGTTTGCCGGGATGGCGGCCGCGGCGGCACCGGCCGCAAGTCCCAAGTTCAACGTACGACGGCTGATGGGCATCCGATTCTCCTCACCGGGGCGGAAGGTGGGCAGGACACTATTCGCCCGAGCTGAAGGAGCGCTAGACGCTAATAGGTATTACTCCGGGAAGAAAAAGCTGCCCCCGGCCCTGCGGGCCGGGGGCAGCTGTTGGTGCCGATCAGGCCAGGGAGTCTTCCCAGGCTTGGTGAAGGCCGGCGTAGTGGCCGTTGGTGGTGATGAGGTCCTCGGGGGCGCCGTCTTCGATGATGCGGCCGTGTTCGAGGACGAGCACCCGGTCAGCCGTCTCGACGGTGGACAGCCGGTGCGCGATCACGATCGCGGTCCGGTCGGCCAGGATGGTCCGCAGCGCGCGCTGGATCAGCCGCTCGCTGGGGATGTCCAGGCTCGACGTCGCCTCGTCCAGGATCAGTACGGCGGGATCCGCGAGGAACGCCCGCGCGAACGCGACCAGCTGCCGCTGCCCCGCGGACAGCCGGCTGCCGCGCTTCTCCACCGCGGTCTCGTACCCGTTGGGCAGAGCCATGATGAAGTCGTGCGCGCCGATCACCTTGGCCGCCTCGACCACCTCGTCCATCGTGGCGTCCGGCTTGCCGAACCGGATGTTGTCGGCGACCGAACCGGTGAACAGGAAGTTCTCCTGCGTCACCATCACCACCCGCTCGCGCAGGTGGTCCTCGGTGAGGTCGCGCAGATCGACACCGTCCAGCAGTACGTGGCCGCCGGTCGGGTCGTAGAACCGCGCCACCAGCTTGGCGATCGTGGTCTTGCCGGCTCCCGTCGTACCGACGAGGGCAAGGGTCTGACCGGCCGGGACATCGAGCTGGAGGCCGGGCAGCACCTTGACGCCGTCGACGTACTGGAACTGGACGTTCCGTAGTTCGAGGTGACCTCGCGCGTGGCTCGGCTTGGCCGGCTCGATCGGCTCCGGGACGTCGGGCTTCTCGTTCAGGACGCCGGACAGCTTCTCCAGCGCCGCGCTCGCGGACAGGAACGTGTTGTAGAACTGCGTGATGTCCTGCAGCGGCTCGAAGAACTGCCGCAGGTACAGCAGGAACGCGGTCAGCACACCGACCGTGACATGTCCGTGGTAGGCCTGGTAACCGCCGTACGCCAGGATCGCGACGATGGTGATGTTGCCGACGCCCTTGATCGACGGCATGAAGATGGCGTTCAGCCGGAACGACTCCAGGTTCGCCTTCCGGTACTTGTCGTTGACGCCGTGGAAGATCTCCTCGTTGCGCGGCTCCCGGCGGAACGCCTGCACCGCGCGGATCCCGGTCATCGACTCGACGAAGTGCACGATGACGAGTACGACGGCCTCGCGGGTCTGCCGGTACACGACCGCCGACCGCTTCCGGAACCAGATGGTCAGCAGGAGCAGCGCGGGGAACGACAGCAGCGCGAGCAGACCGAGCTTGACGTCCAGCGTGAGCAGCAGGATCGACGTACCGATCAGGGTCAGCAGGGCCGTGACCAGACCGTCGAACCCGGTCGCCAGCATCTCGTCGATCACGCCGACGTCGGACGTCAGCCGCGAGATCACCCGGCCGGACGTGAACTTGTCGTGGAACGACGGGCTGAGCCGCTGGAAGTGGTCGAACACCCGGCGGCGCAGACCGAGCAGGATGGTCTGGCCGAGCTTGCCGGACCGCATCAGGAACAGTTGCCGTGCCCACGCCTGCAGCAGGGCCATCGCCAGGACGACAACCACGACCGTGATCAGTTGCCGCGATCCCTCGCCGGCCAGGATCGGCGGAATGCCGTTGTCGATGCCGAGGTGGACCAGGTACGGGACCGCGAGGCGGGCGCCGTTCTCGACCACGACGATCACCACCAGCAGCCAGATCATCTTCTGGTACGGGCGGAGCAGCTCACCGAGCAGCTTGCGGGAGTCCTCCTTCAGCCGGACGGTCGTTGCCCTCGACAACTCCCGGTCCGGGTCGTCCTCGAAGACTCCCCGCCACGACTGCTCCGGGGTCTCCTGCTCCTTGTCCCGCGTCTCGTCCTGAGGAGGTGTCTGCTGGGTCGTGGTCATCGGGCCTCCCGGCCTGGACTGAGGAGCGCAGGGAGCGCAGCGACTGGAGCGACGAGGGAAGGCCGGGAGTCGAGCCCGATGACCCGCCGCGCCGGAGGCGTGGCATTCAACACAGTCATGCGTGCACCTCCTCTTCTTCGGCCGCGAGCAGTTGCCGGTACGCCGGAACTTCCGCGAGCAACTCCTGATGGGTACCGACGTGGGTGACCGTGCCGTCCTGGAGCAGGGCCACCTGGTCGGCCAGCATCACGGTCGACGCGCGGTGCGCGACCACGATGCCGGTGGTGTCGGCGAGCACGTTGCGCAGAGCCTCCTCGACCAATGCCTCGGTGTGCACGTCGAGCGCGGACAGCGTGTCGTCGAGCACGAGGACGGCCGGCTTGGCGAGCACAGCCCGGGCGAGTGCGAGCCGCTGCCGTTGACCACCCGACAGCGACATGCCCTGCTCACCGACCCGGGTGTCCAGTCCCCAGGGCAGGTCGTTGGCGAACCCGGCCTGGGCCACCTGGAGAGCCTGCTGGACATCGGCCTCGGAGGCGTCCGGGCGACCGAGGGTGAGGTTCTCCCGGACGCTCATCGAGAACAGCGTCGGGTCGTCGAACGCGGACGCGACCGCGCTCCGCAGTGAGGTCAGGCTCAGGTCCCGCAGGTCGTGCCCGTCGATGGTGATCCGCCCGGCGGTCACGTCGTACAGGCGGGGGATCAGAGCGGAGAGGGTGGTCTTGCCGGACCCGGTCGCGCCGACCAGGGCGAGCGTCGTACCGGGGGTGAGGTCGAGGTTGATGTCGTGCAGGATCTCCGGGGAGTCGGGTGAGAACCGGAAGCCGACGTGCTCGAACCGCAGGTGGCCGCGGGCGTTCACCAGCTCCTCGGAGCCGGACTGGATGACCGAGTGGGTGTCGAGGATCTCGCTGATCCGGTCGGCCGCCGTCATCGCCTCCTGGGCCATCGCGAGGATCCCGCCGAGTGAGGTGACCGGCCAGATCAGCGACAGCATCAGGGTGATGAACGCGACCAGCGTGCCGAGCGTGATCGCCTCCCGGCCGACCGCGAGCGCGCCGAGCAGCAGCACGATCACCAAGGTCAGGTTCGGGATCACGCCGAGGAAGCTCCAGAACCGGGACGACAGCCGGACCTTGTCCACCGAGGTGTCGTAGAGATTGGTCGCCTCGTCGTCGAACTGACGCTGGACGTGCGCCCGGCGGCCGAACGCCTTGATCACCCGGAAGCCGAGCGCCGACTCCTCGATCCGGGTGGCCAGGTCACCTTGCTGGTCCTGGACCTTGCGGGAGATCAGCAGGTACTTCCGCTCGAACTTCAGCGACACCAGGATGATCGGCGCCGCGGCGAACAGGACGACCACGCCGAGCGGCCAGTACAACCGCAGTAGCAGGATCGTCACGACCACCAGTTGGAGGATGTTCATCACGAGGAACAGCAGGCCGAAGCCCATGAAGCGCCGGATGATGGACAGGTCCGTGGTGACCCGGGACAGCAGCTGACCGCTCTGCCAGCGGGTGTGGAACTCCATCGGCAGCGACTGCAGACGGACGTACAGGTCTTGCCGGAGGGCAGCCTCGAGGTCGCTGACGGCACGGGACTGGGCCCAGCGCCGGGCCCAGACCAGCAGGACCTCGGCGATGCTCAGCCCGAGGGCGAGCAGGGCGAGCGGGACCAGCAGACTCAGCTCGTGGCGGGTGACCGGACCGTCGATGATGGCCCGGGTGACCAGGGGGACGGTGAGGCTGACCCCGACGCCCAGCATGGCGGTGGAGAACATCACCGCGAGGCGCCAACGGTGTGGCCGGAGATAGGGACGGAGCCGCCACAGATTGCGGCTGCGTTCTGGGGCTCGGGTGGTAGGGGCAGCGATCGACGGCGCGTGGGCAGGGTGCTCTGAGGGCATCTGGACGGGCGCACTTCCCATCATGCTCGGTTCAAGGGGTTCCGCGACCTGAAAACGGCGCACTTTCCAGTATCGCTCACTAGGTAAGCGCTTGTCCCCCGATTTCCATTCCCCACCGATGAGTTACCACTGGTTGCAATAACCAACTCCACCACCACGCGGTGACAGGGCTCACAGTCATTGCGTTCCGCAATCAATCCTTCACCATCGATCGCCGGTTCGGCTGTTTGGAGGGCACGGCGTGGAGGGTGCGGAGCGGCGAGAGGAGGGCGATGAGGACGCCGAGGAGCATGCCGGCGGTGGCCACCAAGAGGGTGGGGCGGACGCCGATCGCGGTCGCGAGGAGGCCGGACGTGGCCGCGCCGGCGGCCTGGCCGCCGATGACCAGGGTGCGCCAGGTGGCCGTCACCTGACCGAGCAGGTGGGGTGGGGCGAGGGACTGGCGCAGGGTGCGTTGAGGGACCCCGAACAGGGACATGCCGAGGCCGGCGAAGACTTGGCCGAGCAGGATCATCGGGGTGAGCCCGATGAACAGGGCGGCGCCGGTGAGCGAGGCGAGGCACACCCCGGACACGTAGGCGGGGCCGATACCCACGCGGCGGCACCAGGCACTGGCGACAAGAGTCCCGAGGACCGCGGCCACGCCGAACGCGGTGAGTGTGACACCGACGAACCACTCCGACCGGTGCAGTTCACGGATCAGGTAGAGCACGATCAGCGGCCCCTGCATCGCGCCCGCCATGGCAGCGACGGTCGCCGAGATCGTGAGCGGCGCCAGGATCCGATTGCCGAGGATCACCCGCAGCCCGGCCGTCAGGCGCACCTCGGACCGCTTCGGCGCGGGCGCTCGGGCCGGCTCACGGATCAGATACGACGCGACCGCGGAAACCACGTACGACGCCGCGTCGACGATGACCGCGAACGGTGCGCTCAACACCTGCACCAGGAACCCGGCCACGGACGGACCGACCGTCGAGGCGAGGTTCAGGTTCAGCAGGGCCGCACTGTTCGCCCGCATCAGGTCCTCCCGCGGCACCAGCCCCGGGATCAGCGTCTGGGACGCCGTGTCGGACAACAGAGTGAGCACTCCGGTCAGTACGGCGACCAGGTACAGCTGCTCGATCCGCAACGAGCCAAGTGCCGCAACCGCCGGGACCGAGCCGAGCAGCACAAGCCGTCCGAGGTCCGTCCAGATCAGCACCCGCCGTAGCGACCACCTATCCACCCAGATGCCTGCCAGCAGTCCAAAGACCAGGTGCGGTGCGATGGTCAAAGCAGACAGCGCGCCCATCTGCACCGCCGATGCCTGCAACGTGACGACGGCTACAAGCGGCAGGGCGACCGTAGTAATGGCACTGCCGGACGCTGACACCAGCTGTCCGATCCATAGCTTCCGGAACTCGCCAGTCACGACCCACGCCATGCGCAGCAACCTGTCACTCAACAGAGTCGTCCGACTACGGCTGTTCGCCTGCAGCAGAGCGTGTTCACTGCCCGCGAAACACCAGGCCCCATACCGCGGCTGCCTTGCTGAACCCATCCCGCAGCGGGCCGGCTTCCGTTACCAGTGGTTACTGGCTAGGGTGCGGCCGGTGTCCTAAGCGTTGTGGGGGGTTCTTGTGCTGGGGTTTCGGGTCAAGGTGGCCGCGGTCGTGTGTGCCGTCGTACTAGTCCCGCTTGGGGCGAGTCAGGTGATGGCGGCCGACCCGCCGGTGCACCTGGGGGAGGGGACTCTGGTCCCGGGCCACACCGCGCTCGACGTGGGAATGTCCGGGGCACGGGTGGTCGTCTCGGACCCACAGAGTCATGCCGTCTACGAGACGAGCAACAACGGCACCACCTGGACCGTGTCCGGTGGAACCAACGACACCAAACCGCTGCAGGTGGAGGGGCCCTCGCTGCTCACCTTCTCCAGCGGTACGGCGACGGTCGGCGGGCTGACGTTCCCAGCGGCCGACGAGGTCGTGCTGGGCAAGGGCGGCAAGCTGGTGTCTCACCGCGCGCCGAACGCCGCCACGGCCGAGGTGTACGACGTCGCGACCAAGACCAAGCTGACCGACTATGCACCGCCGTTCGCGATGGCTGACAACACTGTGTGGAAGGTGACCGAGCCGGGCCATCTGGACGGCAAGGACCTGACCACAGGTGTTGTGAAGACGGTCCTGGTCGCCAGCGCGTGCACGGTCGGCCCGGATCGCGTCAACGGCCGCTGGGCGCTGCTGAGCGGCTGCAACCAGGTTGTCGACGTGAAGGGCCCGGAGGCGCCGCGCAACTTGACCGTCGCTGCGGACGCCCAGCTCGGCAATGGCTTCACTGTCCAGGCGTCCGGCTCCGACCTGCTGGTGACCGACCTCAACGACCAGTCGCTCGGTCAGCGCCGCTATGGTCCGATCCGCTTGGCTGCCAGCTTCCGCGCTGACGGGTCCGGAGCCACCAAGATCGTGTACGCCGACGCGGACAGCAGGCCGCGGCTGATCAGCCTGACCTGGCTCGCCGCTGATCCGCAGCAGCGTCCTGACACCGTGGCCCCGGTGTTGACAAGTGCTTCCGCTGGCGCCCGCATCCGGGACAACACGAGCCTGTCCTTCGAGTGGGCGTTCAACGACCCGCAGGACCCGAACTCTCCCGCGACCGGCGTCAACAGCTACGACCTGCGCATCCAGCAGCGCCCTAACCGCACCTCGGCGTACGGAGCGTGGAACCAGGTGCCGGCGTGGCAAGGGCTGAAGACGAATGGCGCCAGCACTACCGCAGCCATCGGCACGGACACGTGCTGGCAGGTGCGGGCCCGCGACTATGCGGGCAACCTCAGCGCGTGGAGTGCGTCGTACTGCAGCGAAGTCGACGGTACGGCGCCATCGCTGGTGACACTGCGGATCGGCGACCGGGTGGAGCTCGGTTCGCCGTCCGTGTTCCGCTGGGCGTACAAGGACGACACCGACATCGCGTCGTACGACATCGTCTACAAGGTCGCGGCCCCGGGCGTTGCCCTCGGCAAGTGGATCTATCCGGCGAACTGGCAGAACACTCGCATCACGTCCATCTCCTGGACGCCGCGCCTCGGCTGGGACGAGTGCTTCATGGTCCGGTCCCGCGACTACCTCGGCAACCTCTCCGCGTGGTCCGCGCAGCTCTGCTCCGTAGCGCCGCAAGACGACCGCGCCCTGACCTCAGCCGGCACCGTCACCCGCTCGACGAGCACTCTGGCCTTCCAGGGCACCACGACGATCCTGAAGGCCAACGGCGCCTACCTCACCAAGGCCACCGAGGCCGCCGCCCGGATCGCCCTGGTGGCCATCGTCGGCCCGGGCCAAGGCCGCGTGGACGTCTACCACGCCAACATCAAGATCGGCACTGTCTCCCTGGCCGCCACCACAACCGCCCGCAAAGTCTTCTACCTCCCCATCACCCCGCTCCGCACCGGTCCCGTCAAAGTCATCTCCACCAGCACAGCCCCCGCCACGATCGACGCTATGGCCTTCCTCCGCGTCAACCCGTAGTACCGGTGGACGAACTCAGCTGGCGGCGGATGCTCCGGGCACTCGAGCGAGGCCCGGGGCTCCAACCGGCTGCTGATCCTGATCAGATCGCGAGTGCGGAGCGGCAACTCGGCACCCAGCTGCCTGCGCCGGCTGTATGAGGCATCGACGACCCGACCGGCTCTGGACCGTGCGGCCTGCTCTAGTTCGTGGAGGGTTTTAGCACGCTGGGGGAAGAAAACCCTCCTCGGTCGGGGAGCCGGCGAGCTGTGGCTCAGGTAAGGCTCGACTGGGGAGTGCTGCGCACCCGAAGTGACTAGTACAACTCCCCACATCCAACGTGGGTTCGGGCGGGGTGGTCAGGAGCCGCTGGACAGCCGCGTACTTCCGAGCCGCTTCGCACACTCTCTACGCCGACGTGGCTACCCCGCGTACGACGCGGATGGGGACGCGCCGGCCCGCGCTGGTTCGACAGCACGACCGGCGCAGAGTGCCCACGTCGGCGGCCAGAGGCGACAACTGGTACGAGCGCCCGAGCCAGTGCCGCGTCGAGGAACGTTGGGGTCGTAACAGTGCCGAGCTGATCGGCTCGGCGGTGCCAGTCGGTCGTGACGACCACGCCCCCTGAAACTCCTTCCGACGTGCCGCCTCCCCCTTTGAGGGGTCAACCCCTCGGCAGGTGGGTTGCGGAACCAAAATCTGCCTCCGCAACCCACCACCCGCGGGGTCGACCCCTCAAACGACGCAGGCCAAGACCCACCCCGGGGGTCGCCAACCCACCGTCTGACAGGCCAACCCACCAACCCGGGACCGCAGCCTGAGCCGGGCACCACAGAACCCCATCGGCGCGAGCCCTCCGGCTCGTGATCCCCCGACCCCGATTACCTCCCCAACGTTGCTTGACGCGGCACTAGACAAGCCCCGAGCCTGAACCAGTGCACGCTGACTGACCCCACCTGAGCCCTCGTAATCGCACACTGATCTCCCAAGGCGCACGGGCGTCCCGAGCGACCTGGGCGAAATCCCATCGCCCCAGGTGGACAAGGTTGTTAGGTTCCGCGCGTGATCGTTCAAAGTAACGACGGCCTCATCGACGCGGCCGCGGCCGTGCTGCATCCTCACTGGGTCGGTGATCGAGTCTTCGGCGATGTGGCGTCGGCTCTCATCACTGACGCCGGCAACGTGTACGTCGGGGTGTGTATCGACACCACCTCCGGTACCGGATTCTGTGCCGAGCACGCTGCCATCGCGGCGATGGTGACTGCCCGTGAGTACAAGATCGCGAAGATCGTGGCCGTCTGGCGAGGGGAGGACAGCGGCCCGGTGCAGGTTGTGCCGCCGTGCGGTCGCTGCCGAGAGTTCATCCACCAGATTGACCCGGCGAACCTTGATGCCGAGGTGGTTCTGGGACCGCACCGAACGTCGAGGCTCCGCGAGTTGCTGCCCGTTACTGACTGGCCCGCGCCACCGGACTGAGCGTTGCGGGAGCTTGCGGGTGGGGTGCCGGTGCCGACTACCTGATCGTCCCGCCTGATCTGGCCCGGACGTGATAGGAGAGCCTGGCTGCCCCGTGGTAATCGCACGCGGCGCTTGGGGCAACGTCACTACGACAGGGCTCGGTAGGGTCGTCAACCATGACAGCGGCTGACCATCCGATCGTTGTCCGCGAACTGACACACGCCGATGTCGAGTTCCTTCGCCGGATGCTGTTCGCTGCATGGCGCTGGAGTCCGGAACGTGTTCGCACGGGTCCCTCGTTCGAGGCCTGGTGCAAGGAGACTCCACGCGACAAGTACGTGCACGGCTTCATGTGGCGGCGTGGCGACGGCGGCGTCATCGCTGATGTGAACGGAGCTCCAGTTGGTGCCGCATGGTGCAGGTTGTTAACCAAGGAGGAAGGTGGCCTCGGGTTTGTGGCGGTCGATGTGCCGGAGGTCGTCATCGCTGTCGCCGAGAACTGCCGTGGGCGAGGCATCGGACGTCTACTGACCGAGCAGCTCATTTCTCGTGCAGTGCGTGACGGTCACGACGCGCTCAGCTTGCACGTAGACGGAGACAACGTGGCGGCTCAGCGTCTGTACCTGGGGCTCGGTTTCGTTAAGCAGAGCCTGACCGATGGCGGCGCGGTGATGATCAAACAACTACGCGCGGACTGACGCCGTCGCCACACCTGCTGAACGAGGTAGTGGCTCGCGAGGCCAAGCGGGATGACGACGATGGGGCGGCCGGGATGCTGGTGCCGACGACCCAATCGCTGGCTAATCGCACGCGGCACGATGCGGCGTGGACGTGAAGAAGGCCCCTAGCCACTGAATCACTGTGGCTGGGGCCTTCTGTCGTCTGAGCGGGTGACGAGAATCGAACTCGCGTAGCCAGTTTGGAAGACTGGGGCTCTACCATTGAGCTACACCCGCGGTGCTCGGACATGATTCCACATCCCCTGGGCCGGACTCAAAACGGTATCGGAGGGGTGGTGGCGCGAGCATTGGTTCCGGTCGACTAGACTCGTCCGGTCACTGCGGGGCGTAGCGTAGTGGCTAGCGCGCCTGCTTTGGGAGCAGGAGACCGCAGGTTCGAGTCCTGTCGCCCCGACAACCCCCTGCAGCACCGCTGTAGTGCGGGCTGTCGCCCGTGCTGTGAACGTCATCGATCAAGGAGAACCGCCACCGTGAAGAGCACCGTCGAGTCCTTGAGCCCGACCAAGGTCAAGCTCCTCGTCGAGGTGCCGTTCGAGGAACTCGGGCCGAGCCTCGACGCGGCGTACCAGAGCATTGCCTCGCAGATCACCGTCCCGGGGTTCCGCAAGGGCAAGGTTCCGCCGCAGGTGATCGACCAGCGGGTCGGTCGCGGGCCGGTGCTCGAGGAGGCGATCAACGACGCGCTGCCGAAGCTCTACTCGCAGGCGGTGAGTGACAACCAGGTCAAGGCGATCGGCCGGCCCGAGGTCGACGTGACCGAGTTCAACGACAAGGAGAGCCTGCAGTTCTCCGCCGAGGTCGAGGTACGCCCGGAGATCACGCTGCCGGACCTGGAGGGTCTGGAGGCCGAGGTCGAGGACATCTCCGTCAGCGACGACGACGTGACCGAGCAGATCGAGTCGCTGCGGCAGCGGTTCGGCTCGCTGAACCCGGTCGAGCGTGCGGTGCAGGACAACGACTTCATCACCCTCGACCTGTCGGCCAGCAAGGACGGCGAGAAGGTCGAGGAGGCGCAGGCGACCGGCCTGTCCTACCAGGTCGGCAGCGGCCAGCTCCTCGACGGCCTGGACGAGGCCGTGATCGGGCTGAACGCCGGTGAGAGCAAGACTTTCGTCACCCAGCTGGTCGGCGGCGCGCTGAAGGGCGATGACGTCGACGTCGAGGTGACCGTGACCGCGGTCAAGGAGCAGGAGCTGCCGGAGTTCGACGACGAGTTCGCGCAGACCGCGTCGGAGTTCGACACCGCCGAGGAGCTGAAGGCCGACGTGACCAGCCGGCTGGAGCGCGGCAAGCGGCTCGAGCAGGCCGGCGAGGCGCGGGACGCCGTCCTCGAGAAGATCCTGACGCTGGTCGACGTACCGGTGCCGGAGGGTCTGCTGACCGACGAGCTGGCCGCCCGCAGGGAGAACCTGGAGCAGCAGCTCGGGTACTCCGGGATGACCTTCGAGCAGTTCCTGGAGGGTGAGGAGCAGACCCAGGAAGAGTTCGACGAGGACCTGAAGAAGCGCTCCGAGGACGCGATCAAGGCGCAGTTCGTGCTTGACCTGGTGGCCGAGCAGCAGGAACTGAGCGTCAACGACCAGGAGCTGACCGAGCACATCGTCCGGCACGCGCAGCGCTCCGGCGTCAGCCCGGACCAGTTCGCCCAGCACGCGGTCGAGAACAACCTGGTGCCGAGCCTGGTGTCCGAGGTCGTCCGCGGCAAGGCGCTCGCCCACCTGGTCGAGAACGCCAAGGTCACCGACGCCTCCGGCAACGTGGTCGAGCTGAAGACCCTGCAGCCGGACGGCAGCTACGCCGACGACGAGGCGGAGACTGCCGCCGAGGAGACGCCGGCCGAGGAGCCCGCCAAGGCCTGAGCGGTACGACGAGCGGCCCGGAACCACTGCGGTTCCGGGCCGCTCGCGTGTCCGAACACCCAATCGATCTGAAAACACGGCCGCCTAGCGTGGTGGCTGATCGATGTCACACCCGGAAGGACGGCTGTGACCGCGCTCCCACACGAGTCCTTCGTGAATCACACGAGTGGAACGTCGCGAATCACGCCGGCGGAATTCGCTCAGAGCAGACGGAATGCGCTCCGGGGTGCGCCGTGAGCGAACACCTGTGGCCCAGCCTTAGGTCTGTCGCCGCCGCCCAGTAATGTCGGCTTCGTGAACGAGACATTTGCAGCCAGCCCCACCGCCGCGGGTGGCAACGGATCCGGCGGACTCGACGACCACATCTACCAGCGCCTGCTGAACAACCGGATCATCTTCCTGGGGTCCGAGGTTCGCGACGACAACGCGAACGCGATCTGCGCGCAGATGCTGCTCCTCAACGCCGAGGACCCCAACAAGGACATCTGGCTGTACATCAACTCGCCGGGTGGCTCGGTGGACTCCGGCATGGCGATCTACGACACCATGCAGTGGATCTCCAACGACGTGGCCACGGTCGGGATGGGCCTGGCCGCCTCGATGGGCCAGTTCCTGCTCTGCGCCGGCGCGAAGGACAAGCGGTTCGCGCTGCCGCACGCGCGGATCATGATGCACCAGCCGTCCGGCGGCATGGGCGGTACGGCGTCGCGACATCAAGATCCAGGCCGAGCAGTCGCTGCACATCAAGGCGCAGCTGTTCAAGCTGATCGCCGAGCACACCGGCCAGCCGCTCGAGCAGGTCGAGAACGACGCCGACCGCGACCGCTGGTTCACCGCCGACGCGGCCAAGGACTACGGCTTCATCGACCACGTGGTCGCCAGCGCGGCGCAGCTCACCTCCGGCAGCCCGAACTCCTGATCTCCCACTCCGTCAGTTAAGGACGCACCCATGAACTACTTCATCCCGCAGTGGGAGGAGCGCACGTCGTACGGCATGCGCCGGATCGACCCCTACACGAAGCTGTTCGAGGACCGCATCATCTTCCTCGGTACGCCGATCACCGACGAGATCGCGAACGCGGTGATGGCCCAGCTGCTCTGCCTGCAGTCGATGGACTCCGACCGCGACATCAGCATCTACATCAACTCCCCGGGTGGCTCGTTCACCGCGCTGACCGCGATCTACGACACGGTCCGCTACATCAAGCCCGACGTCCAGACGGTCTGCCTCGGTCAGGCCGCGTCGGCCGCCGCGGTGCTGCTCGCGGCCGGTACGCCGGGCAAGCGGCTGGCCCTGCCGAACAGCCGGATCATCATTCACCAGCCGGCCACCGAGGGCACCTACGGGCAGTCCAGCGACATCGAGATCCAGGCGAACGAGATCCTCCGCCTGCGTGCGCTGCTGGAGAAGATGATCTCCGAGGCCAGCGGCAAGTCGCTGGAGGAGGTTTCGCGTGACATCGAGCGGGACAAGTTCCTGACCGCCGACCAGGCCATCGAGTACGGCCTGATCGACGACGTCCTGCAGACTCTCAAGACCCCGGTCCCGGCCGGCGTCTGACCTAGGCGCCCCGCTCCCGCGGGGCGACGGTGTGGGTGAGATGGGGCTGTCAAGGGCCTGGCGCGTTCGCCACCGGCGTAGTCACAAGCCGGCGGCGAGCGCGGCGTTTCGGCCCCGGACGGGGTACCGTCGAAATCGGGATCGGGGTAGCCTCGGCGCCCCGGCCCGAGCGGCCCACGCCCCCTCGGCCCTTGGTTCGACTGCGCATAGAAGGGATCTGTCCCGGTGGCACGCATAGGTGACGGCGGTGACTTGCTGAAATGCTCGTTCTGCGGGAAAAGCCAGAAGCAGGTCAAGAAGCTCATCGCCGGTCCCGGCGTTTACATCTGCGACGAATGCATTGATCTCTGCAACGAGATCATCGAGGAGGAGCTGAACGAGGGCTCCGAGGTCGGACTCACCGAGCTGCCCAAGCCGCGGGAGATCTACGACTTCCTCAATGCGTACGTCGTCGGGCAGGACGTGGCCAAGAAGGCCCTCGCGGTGGCGGTGTACAACCACTACAAGCGGGTCCGCGATGGTCAGGGCGCGTCGACGGCCGGCCGGCACGCGAAGGACGAGGCCGTCGAGCTGGCCAAGTCGAACATCCTGCTGATCGGCCCGACCGGCTGCGGCAAGACGTACCTCGCCCAGACGCTGGCCCGGATGCTGAACGTCCCGTTCGCGATCGCCGACGCGACCGCGCTGACGGAGGCCGGGTACGTCGGCGAGGACGTCGAGAACATCCTGCTGAAGCTGATCCAGGCGGCCGACTACGACGTCAAGAAGGCCGAGACCGGGATCATCTACATCGACGAGGTCGACAAGATCGCCCGCAAGAGCGAGAACCCGTCGATCACCCGCGATGTCTCCGGCGAGGGTGTGCAGCAGGCGCTGCTCAAGATCCTGGAAGGTACGACGGCCTCCGTGCCGCCGCAGGGTGGCCGCAAGCACCCGCACCAGGAGTTCATCCAGATCGACACGACCAACGTGCTGTTCATCGTCGGTGGCGCGTTCGCCGGCCTGGACCACATGGTCGAGCAGCGGGTCGGCAAGAAGACCCTCGGCTTCAACGCCTCGCGTGAGCCGGAGAAGCCGAAGGAAGCCGGCGGGTACGCGGACGTGATGCCGGAGGATCTGCTGAAGTTCGGCCTGATCCCGGAGTTCATCGGCCGGCTCCCGGTCATCACCACGGTGTCCCCGCTGGACCGCGACGCGCTGATCAAGATCCTGTCCGAGCCGAAGAACGCGCTGGTCAAGCAGTACCGGCGGCTGTTCGAGATCGACAACGTCGAGCTGGAGTTCGATGACGACGCGGTCGAGGCGATCGCCGACCAGGCGCTGCTGCGCGGCACCGGCGCTCGCGGCCTGCGGGCGATCATGGAGGAAGTGCTCCTCAACGTGATGTACGAGGTGCCGAGCCGCGAGGACGTTGCCAAGGTCGTCGTCACCGGCGAGGTCGTCCTGGAGAACGTGAATCCCACGCTGATCCCGCGCGACCAGATCGAGCGCAAGCGCGAGCGCCGCGAGAAGACCGCCTGACAGTCAGTCTCGACAAGGAGGCCAGGCCCGCTGTACGGCGGACCCGGCCTCCTTCTCGTGGTGGACGCGATCGGCCACCGACGTTCGGTGATGCGAAACCGACAAGAATCTACTGCTGCAGCCCAACCGCGATGGCGTCGGCGAGGGGAGTGGTCGGGCGTCCGATCAGGCGGCTGAGGTCGGAGCCGCGGCCGGCCAGGCGGCCGCGTTCGATCGCGTTGTCGACGCCGACGAAGAGCCGGGCCACCGGCTCGGGGAGGCCGGCGCCGATCAGGATGCCGACGTGCGTCTCGGCCGGAACGTTGTTGTAGGCAACGTCCTTGCCGGACTGCTTCGACAGCTCCGCGGCGTACTCCGTCAGCGTCCAGGCGGTGTCGCCGTTCAGCTCGTACGCCGTCTTCTCGTGCCCGTCACCGGTCAGTACGACGGCGGCCGCGGCGGCGTAGTCGCGCCGGCTGGCCGATCCGATCCGGCCGTCACCCGCGCTGCCGACCACGCCGTGCTCCAGCTGTACGGCGATCTGCTCGGTGTAGACCTCGTGGTACCAGCCGTTGCGGAGGAAGGTGTACGGCAGACCGGAGTCGAGAATCGCCTGCTCGGTGGCGAGGTGATCGGCGGCCAGGTCGAAGTCGGCCTCCGGGCCGCCGAGCACACTGGTGTACGCGATCCGGGCGACCCCGGCCGCCTTGGCCGCGTCGATCACGGACTGATGCTGGGCGACCCGGTTGGGTTCGTAGCCGGAGATCAACAGGACCGTGTCACCAGCACGGAACGCCTTGGCCAACGCGGCCGGATCGTTGTAGTCGGCGATCCGGACCTCGACGCCGCGCGCCGCGAGAGGGGCGGCCTTCTCGGCGTTCCGGGCGACCGCGACGACCTGGTCGGCCGGACCGCGCGTCAGCAGCTCGTCGATGACGAGTTGGCCCAGGTGACCGGTGGCGGCGGTGACGACGATGCTCATCCGTACTCCTTGTTGTTGAGGTTTCTACTATCGAGCCTAGGTGGCGCCGGCTGCCAGCGAAGCGCTGGTTCATGTCTGCCGGATCACGATCGGCTCGCCCTCAACTGAGCAGAACGGCGCGAAACGTAGGAAAGTTACACAACTTGGGCCACCATGGGCATCGAGCACCAACGCACACTCAAGGTCCTCGGAATGTCACCGACAGTTTCCGCACTCCGGGGTCCTGCCGCCCTGAGTAGGAGTGAAGGTGAGGCCCATGAGCCCAATCAGTCGCAGAACCCTCGTCCTCGGCGGACTTGCCGCGGCCGGCGTCAGCGCTCTCCCGGTCCGGTCGGCCGTGATCGCGGCGACCGCGGCAGTCCCGTACCCGTTCCAGCTCGGTGATCGCGTCCGGTGAACCCGACGCGAACAGCGTCGTGCTCTGGACCCGGCTGGCACCGTCGCCGCTGAACGCCGACGGTCAGGGCGGGATGGCGAACGCCGACGTCACCGTCGACTGGCAGGTGTCGACCACCGACACCTTCAGCACCCTCGTCGCGTCGGGTTCGGTCGCGGCGAAGTACGCCGCCGCCCACTCGGTGCACGTCGTCGCGAGTGGTCTCAACCCGGACTCCGACTACTTCTACCGCTTCCGCGCCCAGGGCCACCTCTCGCCGGTCGGCCGCACCCGCACCACGCCCGCGGTCGGCGCAGCCGGCCGTGACCTGGTGATGGCCTTCACCTCCTGCTCGCACTACGAGGAGGGCTACTTCACCGTCTACCGCCGGATGGCCGAGGACAACCCGGGCGTCATCCTGCACCTGGGCGACTACATCTACGAGTACGGCCCCACGGCAGGGCGACCGCGGCTGCACCTGGGCAACGAGATCGTGACGCTCGCGGACTACCGTCGTCGCTACGCGCAGTACAAGACCGACCCGGATCTCCAGGCCGCGCACGCCGCCGCGCCGTGGATCGTCGTACCGGACGACCATGAGGTGGAGAACAACTACGCGGGCACGATCCGCGCGAACAACACCCCGGCGCTGACCGCCGCGCAGTGGACCGCTCGGCGGTCGGCGGCGTACCAGGCGTACTACGAGAACATGCCGCTGCGGCCCGCACAGGCGAACAGCGGCAACGCGATCCAGCTCTACCGGCGGCTGCGGTGGGGGAATCTGGCCACCTTCCACATGCTCGACACCCGCCAGTACCGCAACGACCAGGCCTGTGGTGACGGCTGGAAGATCTGCTCCGACGCGGACCTCGCGTCGCGCAGTCTGCCCGGCAACGCCGCAGGAGACCTGGCTGCTCGACGGTCTGGGCCAGCACCTCGGCACCTGGGACATCATCGGCCAGCAGGTGTTCTTCGCCCGGCGGTTCAACTCGACCGGCGCGAGCATGGACTCGTGGGACGGCTACCGCGCGTCCCGGGCCCGGATCCAGCAGGGCTGGGTCGACCGAGCCGTCCGCAACCCCGTCGTACTCACCGGCGACGTGCACCGCGCCTGGGCGAACGACCTGAAGGCCGACTACAACAACGCGAACTCGGCGACCATCGGCACCGAGCTCGTCACCAGCTCGGTCACCTCCAGCGGCGACGGCGACGCGACCACCACGATCCCCGACGTCGGGACGAACCCGTGGCTGAAGTTCTACAGCAACCGGCGCGGCTACGTCCGCACGACGATCAGCCCGACGCAGATGCGCGCCGACTTCCGTGCGGTGGCGAAGGTGTCGGAGCACGGTGCTGCGGCGTCGACGCTGAAGTCGTTCGTCATCCAAGAGGGCCGGCCCGGACTGCAGGCGGTGTGAGGCGATGATGAAGAAGACACTGGCCATTACCGCAATGACGGCGATCGCTCTCCTTCACGTTCACCGCCACCATGCGCGACGCCCACATCGCCGCACCGACGTGGGTGACCGCCAACAGTGTGTCCACTGGCGACCAGGACGCTCCGTCGGTCGCGACCAACCGCAACGGCTACGTGGCCGTGGTGTGGGAGGACGACCGCGACACGGACAACGCGACCGACAACGTGCACAGCGACATCTACCTGCGGCTGTTCCGCAACGGCACGGCCGCCTACGAGAAGAAGCTCTCCGCCGGCGGCGGCAGCGGAGTGACCAACTGGCGCCACCTGCACCCGGACGTCGGTCTGGACGACAAGGGCAACGCTGTCGTGGTGTGGGCAGGACGACCCGGACGGCAACGGCTTCTACAACGTCCCGTACCGGGTCGTGAACACCGCAGGCACGGTCACCGCCTCCGGCAACGCCAACAGCAGCGCCACTGGTCAGCAGATCAACCCGCGCGTCGCCGTCGACCCGGATGGCGCGCCGTCGACCGGTGCCGTGGCGTTCACTGCGGTCTGGGAGGACATCCAGACCGGTACGCCGGCAACGGTGAAGGCAGCCGGGTACACCGGGCCGACGACCCGGGCCTGGGAGGTCACCGCATCGCAAACGACCGGACAACACCACAACCCGGACGTGGCCGTGTCGGCCTCCGGCGACGCTGTCGTGGTGTGGGACGAGGACGGTGACGCCGACGCGTCGTACAACGTCGGACTGATCCGGCTGGCCCGGACCAACGGTGCGGCAACGCTGTCCCGCCGCGTTGCGAACTCCACCACCGGCGGCCAGCAGACGCACGCTTCGGTGGCGGCCAACTTCAACGGAGACTTCGCGGTCGCCTGGGAGTCGGACCACACCGGTACGGCGGGAGCGTGGACGCGCTCGTTCGACTCCACCGGCGCCGCTCGGTACGCCGACGTCCAGGTCGCCGCCGGCGGCAAGGCGCCATCGGTCGGCATCGATGACCAGTCCCAGTCGGTGGTCGGCTGGACCGTCCAGGCTGCCACCCTCGATGTCTGGGTCCGCGGTTTCGGTACGAACGGGACGGACACGGGCCGGCTGTCCGTCGCAGCAGCTCAGCTCCCTCCCCGCGGGTCGCCAGGAGCAGATGACGGTCGCGGTCTCGCCGTACGCCGAAGTGGCGGTCGCCTACACCGACGACAACGACGGCAACACCTACGACCAGGTCATTCTGGGCACGGGAATCTCCAACAACAGTTGGTGAATCAGCGCGTCGCCGGGGACATCGTGCTCAGTACGGCGTCCCCGGCCGTGACCACCTCGAGCCGGTCGATGTTGTTCAGCGGGATCGACGTACTGGCCGGCACCTCGGCCTTGTAGGTGCCCGGCGCCGACCACCAGCCGGCGGTCTCGACCGTCCCGTCCCGCCCGTGCACGATCAACATGCAGTTCTCGCCGGGCTTCAGGTCGGACATCCGAAGCTGGATGTCGGTGCCCCACCCGTGGCTGGTCATCACGGCCGTGGTGTCGATGCCTCCCACGCCGTTCGTCGCCGACCAGGTCGCCGACGCTGGATTGTCGATTGCCTGCAATCCGAACACCCCGCCGACGATCACCGCGGCTGCGGCCGCCAGCAACCACCTGCGACGTACCCGCCGCTTGGGCAACCGCAGCGGAGCCGGCTCCGGCTCGTCCGTGTCGATGTCGTCGAGGGGTACGGCGTGGAGCAGTCCAGGCAGATGGGCGAACTGGAGGAGGGCCTCGCGGCAGGTGGCGCAGGTCTCGAGGTGCTGCTCGGTGGTACGACGTTCCGCCGTATCGAGTGCACCTAGGACGTAGGCGCCGATCGTGATGGTCTCCGGGCACGTCATGAGCCGGTCACTCCTCGCTCCTCAAGGGCGGCGCGCAACGCGTGCAGCGCGTAGTAGCTCCTCGATTTCACCGTCCCGGGCGGGATCCCCAGGACGACGGCCGCCTCGGCGACGGTGCGGCGCCGGTAGAACAGTTCGATGATCACCTGCCGGTGGTCGCGGCTGAGGCCGTGCATGACCTCGACCACCTGCCAGACCTGCAGCACGCGGTCGATGTCGTCACCGAGCGCGGGGAACTCGCGGTCGTCGATCGGCACCTCGGTCACCCGGGCGACGCGCTTGCGCTGCCCGGAGATGACCAGGTTGCGTGCGACCGTGAACAGCCAGCGGCCGGCCCGGTCCGGATCCAGGTCGGCCGAGTGCGTCCAGGCCCGCGCCATCGTCTCCTGCACGATGTCCTCGGCGTACTGGTGATCGCCACCCACCGAACGCAGGACGTAGCCGAATAGCGGACGTCGGTACCTGTCGTACAGCGCGCGGATCACGGTGTCGTCATCCACATCAGAGACATACGCGCAGAAGCGATCAAAGGTTCAACTGAACCTCCCGGGCCGGGGCCGCGTACTGGTCCGGGAGAGGAGTGACCTCGGATGAAATCTGGAAAATTGTTGCTTGGAGCAATAGTCGGGCTCGCGACGCTGACCGCGTGCGGCGCCGGCGGCACGAACCAGGCGGCCGGGAACGCGCCGGCCGCAACGAGCGGAGCGGTCTCCGTCAAGCAGGTGGACGGCGTTGGTCAGACCCTGGTCGACTCGGCCGGTAAGACAGTCTACTTCGCCGACCAGGAAGCCGGCGGCACGATCAAGTGCACTGGGAGCTGCTTGAGCTTCTGGATGCCGGTCGCGGGCTCCGCTGATGCGGCGAAGTCGATGGCGGGGCTGGCCGTGGTCAAGCGGTCCGACACCGGAAACGAGCAGCTCACGTATCAAGGCAAGCCGTTGTACACCTTCAAGCTGGACACCGCGGCGGGGCAAGACAACGGGAACAACGCGCAGGACGCCTTCGCCGGCACCACGTTCACCTGGCACGCCGCGACCACGACAGCCGCAGCGCCGACGCCGGCGCCTGCCACGGGTGGAGGCTACGGCTACTAGCGAGAGAACAGCGCCGTGAGACGACCGCGGGCGATGGTCTTGGAGTCGATCGCCTTGAGGGCCTCGTCGAGCTTGGCGCCATCGGGCAGGGCGGTCGCCTCGGACAACGCGTAGATCGTGAAGCGGTAATGGTGCGTGCCGCTTGGCGGGCAGGGGCCGTCGTACGCGGGATTGCCGGCTGAGTTGGCGGCCTGCTTGGCGTTGGGAGGCAGCTGTCCTTCGGCGATCGACGTGGTGGTGGGTTCGAGATCGAGCACGACCCAATGGGTGAAGGTGCCGCTTGGTGCGTCCGGATCGTCGACCACGATCGCCAACGCGCCGGTGTTGGCAGGCGCCCCTGTCCACGCCAGCGGTGGCGATACGCCGTCGCCGTCACAGGTGTACTTGACCGGGATCGTGCCGCCGTCGCGGAACGCCGTACTGGTCACGGTGATGCCGGCCGGGGCGGCGGTGGCCGGCTCGTTCGCCTGCCCACCATCGCACCCGGCCGTCATGAAGAGGACGATCGTCCACAGCCCGAGCCGTAGTCGCACCCCTTCAACGTACTGGTTACCGGCCCGGGACGAACACGATCGCGTCGCCGACGGCCCGCTCGGCGCCACCGGTGCCGCTCGGGTGGTTGACCAGCGTCCCGTCCTGCAGCGCCATCGCCGTCGAGCCGCCGCCGTCCAGGTTCATCGCGTTGCTCATCCCGAGCGCCTTCGCGACCGCGGCCGTCTCGTCCATCGTCGTCCCGACGCTGGTCGTCTGCCGGCCGTCGATCGCGGCGAGCAGGATCTTCCCGTCGCGCGTCGTACCGGCGATGCTGCGCGGGTTGCGGTCGAAGAAGCTGCCGCTGCCGGCGGGTACGACGATCTCGCCGTTCGCCGTCAACCGGTAGCGACCGGTCACGCCGTACAGATCCTTGTGCAGCGGCACCTTGTCGCCGTTCTCGTTCGACATCTTGAGGTCGTTGCGCAGGCAGCCCTTCGCCGCGACGTTCAGCAGCGCGACGGTGTCCTGACCGGTCGCCTGCAGCGAGGTCTGGCTCGCGGTCAGGGTCGTGCCGCGCGTGGCCGACGTCCGAACGACGCATCCGCGGCGATCCAGCACCACCTCGACACCGGCGCCGGCCGGGGTCGCGGCGGCGAACTCGGGCGTGAACAGTACGACGTCGCCCGGCGCGGTGCACGTGGTCTGGTCGGGCAGGGTGGCGCAGGCGGCCGGGATCACCGGCGGGTGGTTGACGAACTCGAGCGGGAGCTCGGCACCGGTCTGCCGGTTCCGGGCGGTTCCGGTCCAGCTCAGGTGGCCGATGACGACCTTGTTGCTCTTGGCATCGATCAGCAGGTTGGCCTCGGCCGGGTCGGTGAGCGGCTCGCTCAGCAGCTTGCCGTCGGAGATGCCGAGGCCGACCGGGTCACCCGGGTACAGCGGGTCCGCGGTGAAGGTGAAGAAGGACGCGTTCACCCCGGCGAGCGCGCCCGCCGCCTTCACCAGGTCCGAGGTCTTCTCGACGCGGGCCAGGTCAGGCCCGTACGTCGTCTTCAGGTGGCCGTTGGCCTTCTTCGGGTCGATGGTGAGCACACTGACGACCCACGGACCGCGCGGCGTCGTGTTGATCTGATCGGCCGGCGCCGGGTCGGTCCCACGCACGATCCGCGTCAGCGTGACCCCACGAGCCAGCACCTGGCTGCTCCGGGTCTCCAGCAGATCCGCGTCGCCGAGCGGCAACCCTTGCCCGGCCGGAACCAGCACAGCCGCCGTGCCGGCCCCATCGATCGGGGCCGCACCGGCGGACGGCACGATGGCAGCCGTCACCACACCCAACACCGCAGCCGCGCTCAGCGCAGCCCGGAACACTCGAGCGGAAGTAGTCATACCGACCATCCTTGGGCCTGGTGGTGGAATCTTTCCGCTCCAGCCGCTGACTCGGCAGCATCTGACAGGTTACGGTTCCGTGCCGGTCGGTCAGTCAAGCCGGTAGCGCGTCGGTGCTGGATGAGCGCGCGGCGCGTCCGACCGGTGAAACCGCGGCAGGTTGCCGGTGAGGGTTTCCCTTACGATCCAGTCGTGCCGAAGCCGCTGAGTATCTGAGGTGTCCGCCGTCGTCGGTGCCTTCGTTGCTCTGGTCTCGGTGGCCGTTCTCGGGTACGTCGTCGGTCTGATGGGCGTACTGCGGCCGCAGGACGAGCTGGTGCTGTCCCGGCTGGCCTTCTACGTGGCGACGCCGGCGTTGCTGTTCACGACCGTCGCCCAGGCGGATCTGCATGCGATCTTCTCGGTGGTCTTCGTGACCAACGTGGCCAGTTTGTTCGTGGTCCAGGTGATCTTCCTGCTGGTGGCGACGCTGATCTGGCGACGGACGAGATCCGAGGCGACGATCGGCGTACTCGCCTCGTCGTACGTGAACGCTGGCAACCTCGGCGTACCGGTGGCGGCGTACGTGCTGGGGGTCGGGGCGGTGGTCGCGCCGATCCTGTTGTTCCAGCTGCTCGTGATGGCGCCGATCGCGTTCGCCGTACTCGATGGTGATCGGCAGGGGTCCGGCCGGCGGGTGTCACTGCGGACGATAGTGTCCCGGCCGTTCCGCAATCCACTGACCGTCGCGTCGCTGCTCGGCCTGCTGTTCGCCGCATTGGGCGTGCAGTTGCCGGCCCTCGTGATGCGCCCGATCGACCTCGTCGCCGCGGCCGCGGTCCCCGTCGCGCTGGTCGCCTACGGACTCAGCCTGAGCGCCGGCACCAAGGACTCGATCACCTTGCAGCGGGACGTCGTACTCGCCGTGCTGCTGAAGACCATGGTGCAGCCGATCGCGGCGTACGTCGTCGGGCGCTGGGTGCTCGACCTCCACGGCGCGGCCCTGTTGGCGCCCACTCTGCTGGCCGCCCTACCGACCGCGCAGAACGTCTACGTGTACGCCGTCCATTACCGCAGCAGTCGCACCCTGGCCCGGAGTGCTGTCCTGCTGAGCACACTTCTGTCCATCCCGATCATGATCGGGATCGCCGGCCTGCTGGGCTGACTCACTTCATCGCGTCGAAGGCTTCTTCGGCGACCGGGGCGACCTGGTCTACGGCGACGCCTTCGTTGGCGGATTGGGCGATGACGGTCAGGGTGTTGGAGCCGCGGTAGCACTGGGTCGGGAGGTTGCCGGCTGACTCGACGCAGGTGGAGCTGCCGACGTGCTTGACCTTGTCCGGGGTCGCGCCGGAGTCCGCGATGGTCTTGTCGATGTCGACCTTGCCGCGGAGCGCGATCACCACGAACATCCGGTTGCCGTCGAGGGTCCCGTACGCCTCGACCGTCGCCTGCTTCCCGTCGTTGATCCGGCTCAACGCCTGCCGGGTCTCATCCAGCTGCAACTGGCCGCGGATCTCCTGGTCGGTGATGCGATCAAGCCCCGCAAGCTTCGCCGGCGGGGTGATCCCACGCGCCGTGTTCAGCCGGTTGAGCGGCCCGAGACCCCACACGTAGCCCAGCAGCGCCAGCACGAGGATCACCATCAGCGCACCGACGACCGTCACCCACGGCCCACGCACCCGAATCCGCCGCCACCACGGCTTCTTCGGCGCTGAGTCAGCGGTCTTTGTGTCGGTTCCCCGGTCGGCTGTCGCCGGCTTCCACCACTTCTTCACGGTCGGGGTGCCGGTTGTCGTCTCGTCCGCGGCCTTCCTGGACGCGCCCACAGCCGCCAGCTCGGTCGTGGTCTCCGTGGCCGACTCCGATGCGGTGCTGTCCGCGGATTCGGCGCGGGTGGCGGGAGCCTCGGGGGTTGGGCGGGCCGGGGTGGTGGGGTCACTCATCGGTTGGCTCCTCGGGACGTACGGTCGCGCGGGTTCAGACCCGATGGTTCCACATCGAGACAACTTGGTTCCGCAGCGTAGTCGGTTCGGGTCGTGGCCGTCGGACCCGTCTCATCGGGAGCCGGGCGGCACCCAGCATCTCGCGCGGGCCGGACGCGCGTGTGCCCGCCTCCCCGGAAGGAGGCGGGCAGCGAGTGGCGCGGCCGCGGTCAGAGCGCCGCGACGACCTTGACCGCGTCGGTGCTGTCCGGGCGCCAGATGATCTCGCCGGTGATCCGGCCGGCCGCCCGCAGGTCGGGCTCGGCGCGCTCGGCCAGCGTCAGCCGGGCGGCAGGACCGGTGACCTCGACCTTGCTGACCTCGGTCTTCATCGAGACCTGCGCCTCGGACTTGGCGCCGCGGATGCCCGCGAGCACCTCGGAGACCGCGTCCAGGACCTCAGGCTCCTGCGCCGCGACCGCGAGATCGACGTCCGGCGACGGCCAGCTCGACAGGTGGATCGAACCCTCCTGCCACCACGACCACACCTCTTCGGTCGCGAACGGCAGGTACGGCGCGAGCAGCCGCAACTGGACCGACAGCGCAACGGCCAGGGCCGCCTTCGCCGACTCGGCAGCCGCCGGGCCCTGACCGCCGTACGCGCGTTCCTTCACCAGCTCGACGTAGTCGTCGCAGAAGGTCCAGAAGAACCGCTCGCTGACCTCGAGCGCGCCGGTGTAGTCGTACCGCTCGAAGGCGGCCGTCGCGTCGGCGACCACCGACCGCAGCCGCTGCAGCATCGCCAGGTCGACCGGCTCGGTGACAGCGGACGGGTCCACCGTCGTCGCCCCGAACCCGAGGACGAACTTCGACGCGTTCAGGACCTTGATCGCCAGCCGGCGCCCGACCTTCATCTGCGACTCGTCGAACGGCGAGTCCATCCCCGGCCGGGCCATCGCGGCCCGCCAGCGCACCGCGTCCGAGCCGAACTTCTCCAGGATCTCCGACGGGACGACCGCGTTGCCCTTGGACTTGGACATCTTCTTGCGGTCGGGGTCGACGACGAAGCCGGAGATCATCGACCGCGCCCACGGCAGCGTGCCGTTCTCGAAGTGGGCCCGGACGATCCGGGAGAACAGCCAGGTCCGGATGATCTCGTGGGCATGCGTGTTCAGGTCCATCGGGAACGTGCGGGCGAACAGGTCGTCGTCGCGCTCCCAACCGCAGACGATCTGCGGGGTGAGCGACGACGTGGCCCAGGTGTCCATCACGTCGGGATCGGCCTCGAAGCCACCCGGCTTGCCGCGCTGGGACTCGTCGTACCCGCGCGGCGCCTGCGAGGTCGGGTCGATCGGCAGCTCGGCCTCGCTCGGCATCAGCGGGTGGTCGTAGTCCGGATCGCCGTCCTGATCCAGCGGATACCAGGCTGGGAACGGAACGCCGAAGAAGCGCTGGCGGGAGACCAGCCAGTCGCCGTTCAGCCCCTCGACCCAGTTCAGGTAGCGGTGCCGCATGTGCTCCGGGACCCAGGCCAGCTCGTTGCCCCGGTCGATGAACTCCTGCTTGAGGTGCGGGTCCCGGCCGCCGTTCGTGATGTACCACTGCCGGGTCGAGACGATCTCCAGCGGCTTGTCGCCGTTCTCGTAGAAGTTCGCCATCCGCTTGGTCGGCTTCGGCTCGCCGTCCAGGTCGCCGCTCTCGCGCAGCTTCGCGCACGATCAGCTCGCGCGCGCTGAACACGGTCTTGCCGGCCAATTCGGCGTAGAGCTCGGAGCCCTCCAGCCAGGGCGGGGTCTCGCGCAGCAGCCGGCCGTCGCGGCCGATCACCGTGCGGACCGGGAGCTGCAGCTCGCGCCACCACTGGACGTCGGTCAGGTCACCGAACGTGCAGCACATCGCGATGCCGGCGCCCTTGTCCATCTCGGCCGCCTCATGGGCCAGGACCGGGACCTCGACGTCGAAGAGCGGCGTCCGAACCGTCGTACCGAAGAGGTGCTTGTAGCGCTCGTCGGACGGATGCGCGATCAGCGCGACACAGGCCGGGATCAGCTCGGGCCGGGTGGTCTCGATGTAGATCGGCCCGTCCGCGCCGTGGAACGCGATCCGGTGGTAGGCGCCGGGGTACTCCCGGGCCTCCATCTCAGCCTGCGCGACCGCGGTCTGGAACGTGACGTCCCACATCGTCGGCGCCTCGGCCAGATACGCCTCGCCGCGGGCGAAGTTGCGCAGGAACGCACGCTGCGACGTACGCCGGGAGTCCTCGGAGATCGTGGTGTAGAGGTACGACCAGTCGACGCTCAGGCCGACCTGCCGCCACATCGCCTCGAACGCCTGCTCGTCGATGTGGGTCAGCGCACCGCACAGGTCGACGAAGTTCTGCCGGGAGATCGGAAGCTGCCGCTTCGGGTCCGGCTTCGCCGGCGGGGTGAAGTCGTGGTCGTACGGCAGCGACGGGTCGCACCGGACGCCGTAGTAGTTCTGGACCCGGCGCTCGGTGGGCAGGCCGTTGTCGTCCCAGCCGATCGGGTAGAAGACCTTCTTCCCGCGCATCCGCTGGAAGCGGGCGACCAGATCGGTGTGGGTGTAGCTGAAGATGTGCCCGACGTGCAGCGACCCGGAGACCGTCGGCGGCGGCGTGTCGATGGAGTACACATCGGCGCGCTCCGCGGTCCGGTCGAAGGCGTAGGTCTGCTGCTCCTTCCATACGGCAGCCCACTTCTCCTCGAGACCTTCGAGGCTGGGCTTGTCTGGAACTCGGGACGTCTGGCTCATGCGCACAATCGTAGTGGTTGTCAAGGGGTGCTCCGACCGGTTATCCACAGCGCTCACTAGACTCGGTGTTCTGATGAGTGACCTTTCCTACGCCGAGGTATCGGCACGGCTCCAGCAAAGATGGCCGGAGCACAAGATCGAGCCCTCGCTGGACCGGATCCAGCGGCTCGTCGAGCTGCTCGGCGACCCACAGAAGGCCTACCCCGTGGTGCACCTGACGGGGACGAACGGAAAGACCTCCACCGCGCGGATGATCGACACCCTGCTCGGCGAGGCGGGCCTGCGCACCGGCCGGTTCACCAGCCCGCACCTGGAGTCGGTCCGCGAGCGGATCACCCTGGACGGCGAACCGATCAGCGAGCAGCGCTTCGTCGAGGCGTACGCCGAGCTCGCGCCGTACCTCGACGTGGTCGACGCCGAGCAGGAGCATCCGCTGTCGTTCTTCGAGGTGATGACCGCGATGGCGTTCGCGGTCTTCGCGGACGCCCCGGTCGACGTGGCCGTCATCGAGGTCGGCCTCGGCGGCACCTGGGACTCGACCAACGTCGCCGACGGGACCGTCTCGGTGATCACCCCGGTCGCGGTCGACCACGCGCACATCCTCGGCGACGATCCGGTCACCATCGCCCGCGAGAAGGCCGGCATCATCAAGCCCGGCGGTACGACGGTGATGTCGCAGCAGAGCCTGGACGTCTTCGAGGTGCTGCTGGCCCGGGCTGCCGAGGTCGGCTCGCAGGTCGCCCGCGAAGGGATCGAGTTCGGGCGTCACCACCCGCTCGCTCGCCGTCGGCGGCCAGCTGATCTCGATCCAGGGCCTCGGCGGCGAGTACGAGGACATCTTCGTCCCGCTGCACGGTGAGTACCAGGCGCACAACGCGGCCGCCGCGGTCGCGGCCGTCGAGGCGCTGCTGGGCGCCAGCCCACAGTCCGAGGGCCGCGTCACCACCGAACTGCTCCAGGCCGGCTTCGCGCAGGTCACCAGCCCGGGCCGGATGGAGGTCGTCCGGACCAGCCCGACGATCATCGTCGACGCCGCGCACAACCCGCACGGCGCCGAGGCGACCGCGGCCACGGTGTCGGAGGCGTTCGCGTTCCAGCCGCTGATCGGCGTCCTCGGCTGCATGAAGGACAAGGACGTGTACGGCCTGCTGGAGGCGTACGAGCCGATCATGGAAACGGTCGTGTGCACCCGGAACAGCTACGTCGAGCGCTCGATGCCGGCCGAGGAACTCGGCGAGCTCGCGATCGAGGTGTTCGGTGAGGACCGGGTCCTGGTCCGCCCGCACCTGATCGACGCGATCGACGACGCGATCCGGCTGGCCGAGGAGAACGCGATCGCTATGGGCACGGGCGGCGTACTGATCACCGGGTCGGTCATCACCGCCGGCGAGGCGCGCAGCCTGCTCGTCCGCAAGACCGAAGGACGAGCACATGAGATCGCTCGCCTCGATCGTGCTCGGCTTCGAGGCCCTGCTGCTCGCCCTGGTCACGCCGGTGATGATCTCGGTCGCCGATGTCCGGCCCGCGGTGGCGCTGTCGATCTGCATCGGGCTCGCCGTACTGGCCATCGTCGCGACCGGTCTGCTGCGGTACCAGGTCGGCTACATCCTCGGGCTGGGTGGTCCAGGTCGGCGCGGTCGGCCTCGGCTTCGTCGTACCCGTGATGTTCGTGCTCGGCCTGGCGTTCGCCGGCTTCTGGGTGGCCGCGATCGTGCTCGGGCGCCGCATCGAGGAAGCCAAGAAGCGCACAGCAGGCCCCCAGCGGTTAGGGTGCGTCTCGCCGGACTTACTTCGAAAGAGAGTTGACAGATGTCGCAGCGCACCCTGGTCCTGCTGAAGCCCGACACGGTACGCCGTGGCCTGGTCGGGCGAGGTGCTCGGCCGGTTCGAGGCCAAGGGGCTCCGGATCGTCGCGATGGACCTGCGCACGATCGACGGCTGAGCTGGCCGACCAGCACTACGCCGAGCACGTCGAGAAGGCGCTTCTACCCGCCGCTGCGCGACTTCGTCACCAGCGGCCCGCTGGTCGCCCTGGTCCTCGAGGGCGACGAGGCGATCGAGGTGGTTCGCGTCCTGAACGGGGCCACCGACGGCCGCAAGGCCGCGCCGGGCACCATCCGCGGCGACCACTCGCTGTCCAACCGCGAGAACCTCGTGCACGGCTCCGACTCCGAGGAGTCCGCCGCCCGCGAGATCAAGATCTGGTTCCCCGACCTGCCCTGACCGAAGGGCTGGCAGTGGTGCAGACCGCTGCCGTCGTGATCGAGGACGGCCGGGTACCGCTACGGCGACGGGTGGCCTCCCTGCGGTGGCAGGTTCCCGCGGGGTGCCTTTGGCGTGCAGTTCGACAGGAAGTGTTGGTCCACGGGTGGTGGTCGGGCGGCGTGTTCAGGCGTGAAACCAGCCGGCGGGGCCGGACCTGAACCGACACCACCTGTCCATCTGCACCAGTACCGTCCTCCACCGCAGCTGTCCAGCTGCCACCCATCGTCGCGATCAGCCACTTTGTGCGCGAGATCCGTACGGCGACGACCTCGGCGTACGGATCTGGTGCACGAAGTCACCCGGCTGTGGTCCGAATTGGGAACCGACTCCTCTGAAATGGTGGATAGAGCGTGGATGCCGGACAGTTGGCGTCGGCGGATCAGGGGGGCGCCCACGGATCGAGGATCAAGCGACCTTGACCCACATCGGAAGCGACACAGCACCGGGCTGGAACGGCTGCGTCGCTGCGGTTGCCCAGGCGGAGCTCGTGGGGTCATCGGTCGGATACGATGCGTACGCGGTCGACTTGGTGATCCGGACCAGCCGGGCCCGTGTCGATGCGATGGCGGCTCTGGTCGCGCGCTTAGCCTGAAATCCGGACCGAGTGGGAGGTGCCGCGGTGGCGAACAGCATGCTCGGCCGCGACATGGCGGTCGATCTCGGGACGGCGAACACCCTTGTCTACGTCCGCGGCCGGGGCGTCGTACTGAACGAGCCCTCGGTGGTGGCCACCCGGACCGACGAACCGCGTGAGGCGGTCGCGTTCGGGCACGAGGCGAAGAAGATGATCGGCCGTACGCCCGGCAACATCACCGCGATCCGTCCGCTGAAGGACGGCGTGATCGCCGACTTCGACGCGGCCGAGCAGATGCTGCGCTACTTCATCCAGCGGGTGCACCGGCGCCGGTACTTCGCCAAGCCGCGGATCGTGGTCTGTGTGCCGTCCGGGATCACCGCGGTCGAGCAGCGTGCGGTCCGCGACGCCGGCTACATGGCCGGGGCCCGCAAGGTCTACATCATCGAGGAGCCGATGGCCGCCGCGCTCGGCTCCAACCTCGAGGTCCGCGACGCGACCGGCAACATGGTCGTCGACATCGGCGGTGGTACGACGGAGGTCGCGGTCATCTCGTTCGGCGGCATCGTCACCAGCCAGTCGATCCGGGTGGCCGGCGACGCGATCGACAAGGCCGTCGTGAACTACTGCAAGAAGGAGTACTCGCTGATGCTCGGCGAGGCGACCTCCGAGCAGATCAAGATGACCATCGGGTCGGCCTTCCCGACCACCGACGGCCCGGACTCCGAGATCCGCGGCCGGGACATGGTCTCCGGCCTGCCGCGCACCGTGAAGGTCTCGTCGTCCAACATCCGGCAGGCGATCGAGGAGCCGATCACCGCGATCGTCGACGCGGTCAAGGCCACCCTGGACAAGACCCCGCCGGAGCTGGCCGGCGACATCGTCGACCGCGGCATCGTGCTGACCGGTGGCGGCGCGCTGCTGAAGGGCATGGACGAGCGGCTGCGGCACGAGACCGGTATCCCGATTCATGTCGCCGAGAACCCGCTGGATGCCGTCGTCCTCGGCGCCGGCAAGTGCGTCGACAACATCGAGACGCTGAACCGCATCCTGGTAACTGACAACCGGCGCTGAGGTTCCACCGATGCTCAAAGACCTCGGCACTCCGGCCAGGAGCGCGTTCCGTTCCGCGGGTGCGCCGCTCCGCTCGGCGGGTACGCCGCGCGGGGTCCGGCGGCGCCGGACCGTGCTGGTGCTCGTCGATACTGGCCTGTTTCACGCTGATCGTGCTGGATGCCCGGCGCTCGGCCGGCTCGCCGGTGGAGCCGCTGCGCGCAGGCCGCGGCGGGGGTGTTCGGGCCGCTCGAGTCGACCGCGAGCTCGGCCCGGCAGCCTGTGGACAACCTCCGCGACCGGTTCGCGGAAATGGATAGGTTGAAAGCAGAGAACGAAAAACTGAAGAAGGACAACGAGGACCTCACCCGGGACCTGAACACCACCGACTACGCCCGCAACCGGGCCACGGAGCTGGACCGGCTGCTGAAGCTCGCGCCGGCGTACGCGATGACGCCGGCCCGGGTGATCGGGATCGGCAGCGCCCAGAGCTTCAACCACACGGTCACCATCGACGCCGGTACGGCGGACGGCGTGCGCGTCGACATGACCGTGCTGAACGGCGACCGGTCTGGTCGGCCGGGTGGTGCGAACCACCCAGGCGACCGCGACCGTGCTGCTGATCGGCGACCGCAACTCGACCGTCGGCGGCCGGCTGAACGCGACGCTGGCGCTCGGGTTCGTCTCCGGCCGCGGCGAGGTGGCACGGCACCCTCGACTACAAGCTGGTCGACCTGAAGGCCCGGCCGAAGGTCGGCGACCGGATCGTCACCTGGGGCTCGCAGCGGCAACGCGCCGTACGTCCCGGGGGTCCCGATCGGTGTGGTCACCTCCGTGACGCCGAACGAGGGCGCCCTCGGATCCACCGCGACGATCAAGCCGTACGTCGATCCCGACCCGGATCGACACGGTCGGCGTGGTAACCGGACCACCGGCCCGGCCGCCGCGTACCCAGCTCAAACCGACCACTCCGACGCTCAGGCGCCGGCTACCGAAGGGAAGGGGAACTGACGTGATCGCACTACGCATCGGGTTGGCCGCCCTGTTCCTGATGGTCGCCGTCACCGTGCAGACGTCGGTGCTGCCGAACATCGCCGTCGCCGGGGTCACGCTGCGACCTGGTGCTGATCGTGGTCATCGCGCTCGCCCTGTCCCGCGGACCGGAGTGGGGCGCGATCGCCGGATTCGCCGGCGGCCTGCTGCTCGACGTCGTACCGCCGGCCGACCACACCGCGGGCCGGTGGGCACTGGCGCTCGCGATCGCCGGCTACGTGGCCGGGCTGATCCGCCGCGAGACGTCCACCGGTCCGGTCGGCCCGCTCGGTGTCGCGCTGACCGTCGTGCTCGGCGCCGCGCTTTCGCTCTTCCTCTACTGCGCGACCGGGTTCGCTGCTGCACGATCCGTCGGTCGACTGGGGCGAGTTCGGGGTCCGGCTCGGCATCGCCGCCGGGTACGACGTGGTCGGCGCGATCGTGGTGATCCCGCTGGTCATGTGGGTCATGGGCCGCGTCGTGCCGACTCGCGAACGCCGGCGGGTGCTGCCATGAGTTTCGATCAGCTTCAACCGCTCCGCTCAAGCCGCGGTTGCGGTTGTTCGTGATCGGGGTGCTGGTTTTCTCCTTGCTGTGCACGCTGTTCGGCGCGGCTCTGGTACATGCAGGTGATGTCGCAACGCGGACTACACCCAGGCCGCCACGCAGAACCACACCCGCCAGGTACTGGTCCCGGCGCCGCGCGGCACGATCGTCGACTCGCAGGGCCGGACGCTGGTCGGCAACCGGGTGTCGCTGGTCATCACCGTCGACCGATCCGTGCTGGCCAAGCTGCCGGACAGCCAGCAGAACGTCGTGCTCGCCCGGCTGGCGAAGGTGCTCGGCCAGAAGCCGAAGGACCTGAAGGCGCGGACCATGCTCTGCGGTGAGCCCGGCGCCTCGAAACCACCCGCCTGCTGGAACGGCACGCCGTACCAGCCGATCCCGGTGGCGAAGGACGTCAGCGAGCAGGTCGCGATCGAGGTGATGGAGCGTCGCGAGGACTTCCCCGGGCGTCGCCGCCGAGTCGCAGACGCTGCGCGCGTACCCGGCGCCGTACAAGGTGAACGCGGCCCACATCCTCGGCTACCTGTCGCCGATCACGACCGAAGAGCTCGGACGACCTGGACAAGGCCGGTCAGGACTCGGTCCCGCACCGCTCGGACCTGGTCGGCCGGGCCGGGGTCGAGCGCACGTACGACAAGCTGCTGCGCGGCACACCGGGTGTCAAGGACGTGATCGTCGACGCGGTCGGGTACACCACCGGCATCCAGAAGCAGACCGCGCCGGTGCCCGGCGTCGACCCTGGTGACCACGATCGACGCGCGGATCCAGGCCTCGGTCGAGACGCAGTTGCGGAGCGCGATCATGACCGCGCGGAAGCAGTACGACAAGATCACCAAGACGCAAGTACGTCGCCGACTCCGGTGCGGCCGTGGTGATGGACACCAAGACCGGCCAGATCGTCGCGATGGCGAGCTACCCGAGCTACGACCCGGGCGTCTGGGTCGGCGGCATCTCGCAGCGCGAGCTGGACGCGCTCTACTCAACCAAGTCCGGCACGCCGCTGGTCTCGCGGGCGTTGCAGGCTCAGCTCGCGCCCGGGTTCGACCTTCAAGCCGATCACCACCGCGGCCGCGATGGGCGCCGGGTACAGCCCGAAGACCCGGCTGGACTGCTCGCCGTACTTCGAGGTCGGCAACCGCCGCTTCAAGAACTACGAGTCCGCGTCGTACGGGATGATCGGCTTCGACCAGGCGCTCGCGCTGTCCTGCGACACCTTCTTCTACCGGATCGCCTACGACCTCTGGCTCAAGGAGGGCGGCAACTCCAGCGACATCAACGACGCGGGACCCGCTGGTCGAGATGGCGCAGAAGTTCGGCCTCGGCACGCCGACCGGGGTCGACCTGCCCGGCGAGGTGCAGCGGCCGGATCGCGGACCGGAAGTGGAAGAAGGAGTACTACGACGCGCAGAAGGACTACTACTGCAAGCTGGCGGAGCAACCCGCCGGCCGGGACGTCGGCGTTCCTGAAGCAGTTCTCGCGCGAGTTCTGTGTCGACGGCTACCGGTACCGCGCCGGTGACGCGGTGAACTTCGCCATCGGCCAGGGCGACACGACGGTCACACCGCTGCAGCTGGCGACGGTCTACTCGGCGCTCTCGAACGGCGGCACCTCTGACGAGCCGCGCGTGGTCCAGGCCTGATCGGCGCGAACGGCAAGTCGCACGACGATCCCAAGCAGGACGGTGAGACGAAGCTGCCGGTGCCCGTCGAGCACGCTGAGCTACATCGACCGGCGCTGCAAGGAGACGGTCAAGACCGGTACGGCGGCCTGGAAGTTCACCGGATTCCCGGTCGACCAGGTGCCGGTCCGGGCCAAGACCGGTACGGCGGAGGTCTACGGCAAGCAGACCACGTCGTGGCTGGCGTCGTACACGGATCGCTACGCCGTCGTGATGATGATCAGCCAGGCCGGTACCGGGTCGGGCGCCGGCGGTGACGCGGTCCGGAAGATCTACGAGACGCTGTACAACATCAAGCCCGCGCCGCCCGCCGGCAGAACCAGCCGACGCAGTGAGGGCCTGGGCATGGCGCTGCTGAACCCGATCCGGACCCGGCCGCGGATGGACCGCCGGTCGACGTTGTGGCAGGTCGACTGGGTCCTCGTGCTCGGTGTCGTCGCGCTGTCGTTCATCGGCGCGATGCTGATCTGGTCCGCGACCCACGCACGCACCTCGCTCACCGACGGGAACCAGTACGCCTTCCTGGTCCGGCACGCGCTGAACTTCGCCATCGGCCTGGTGCTCGCGATCGGCGCCGCCGTCACCGATCCACCGCCGCGTCCGCATCCTCGCCCCGGTCCTGTACGCCGCCTCGATCGTCGGACTGATCCTCGTCCTGGTGCCGGGGGTCGGCGCGGTGATCAACGGGTCGCGGTCGTGGATCCAGCTGCCCTGGATGTCGATCCAGCCGAGCGAGTTCGCCAAGCTCGCGGTGATCGTCGGGATGGCGCTGCTGATCGCGGAGAAGGGCGAGACCGACCACCACGAGACCGCCCGGACCATCGACGTCGCGCAGGCGATCGCGGTCGCCGCCGTACCGGTCATCCTGGTGATGCTGCAGCCGGACCTCGGCACGGTGATGGTGCTCGGCTCGATCGTGTTCGGGATCATCGCGGTGTCCGGCGTACCGAAGCGGTGGATGCTCGGGCTGCGTCACCGCGGGCGTGGTGGTCGCGGCGACTGGCGATCAAGCTGCAGGTGCTGAAGGAGTACCAGCTGGCCCGGTTCATCGCGTTCGCCGATCCGTCCTCGGACCCGCAGGGCATCGGGTACAACGTGAACCAGGCCCGGATCGCGATCGGCAACGGCGGGGTCTTCGGCCAGGGACTGTTCCACGGCAGCCAGACGCAGAACGCGTTCGTGCCCGAGCAGCACACCGACTTCGTCTTCACCGTGGCAGGGGAGGAGCTCGGGCTGATCGGGGCCGGCGCGATCATCGTCCTGTTCGCGGTGATCCTGTTCCGCGGGCTGCGGATCGCGATCAACGCGCGGGACGCGTTCGGCCGACTGGTGGCGACCGGGATCGTCTGCTGGTTCGCGTTCCAGGCGTTCGAGAACATCGGGATGACGCTCGGGCATCATGCCGGTCACCGGCCTGCCGCTGCCGTTCGTCTCGTACGGCGGTTCGTCGATGTTCGCCGGCCTGCTGGCCGTCGGCCTGTTGCAGAACATCCACCTGCGCTCCCACCGCTTCTGACCAGCCTCCCCAGACAGAGCTGACTCGTCAGGTACGCTGCTGCCTGCTCGACTCTGCTGTTGGCCGGGCCTCCGGCGCCGGCGCGGTCATGGGGCCTTGGTTCCCGGCCTTCCCTCGCTTCGCTCCTCGCGCTCCTCAGTCCAGGCCGGGAGGCCCCATGACCAGGTTTGTGTCGTTCCCGCTCGCTCTGGCCGCGGCCCTCTCCCTGTCCCTCACCGCCTGCGGTGGAGACGACAAGAAGAGCGGGTCCGCTCCTTCCGCTCCGGTCGGGACGACGCCGGCACCGAGTGTGACTCCATCGGCACCGAGCGACACGCCCGGCGAATCGGTCACCCGGACGACGGCCCAGCTCACCAAGGCGCTGCTCGCGCTGAGCGATCTCCCGAGCGGGTTCTCGCAGGAGAAGGACGACCCGGACGACGACCACGAAGCCGTTCTCCTCGCCGAGCAGCCGCTGCAAGACCCTGGTCAAGTACCTGAACGCCACCAAGGCACCCGGTTCGAAGGCCACCGCGAGCCGGTCGTTCTTCGGGAGCCAGGAAGGCCCGTACATCGACTTCGGACTGGACTCGATGGGCACCGCGGAGAAGGTCGCCGATCTCCAGGAGACCTACGAGGACGCCGTGGACGCTTGCTCGAAGGTCACCCTCAAGACCGAGGGCGAGACGAGTACGTCGATGAAGGTCGAGAAGATCACCGCACCGCAGTTCGGCACCGGACCCTTCGCGTTCAAACTGACCGGGACCAGCGGCCCGAAGCGCGGCCTCGAATTCACGGCCGCCACGACCGGCGTCAACGACGTCATCGTCTCGGTCGGCGTCCTGGCCGGCCAGGGCACCGAGTTGGACGCCGCCACCGAAGCCGCCGTCACCAAGGCCCAGCAGATCCTCAAGGCCACCTGACCGGCCGCCTCGGGGCGCCGAACCCACCCGCGACGGCGTAACCGTCCACGAGATGCACCAGATTGCCCAACAGGCCCGCACCTACACCCAGATGTCCACCACCCTGAGCGGCACCAAACCCGACGACATCGAATATCTGGGCTTAGCCCTCTACGGCCCCCGCCCGGCCATCGCCTGCCTCACCGGCGCCCTCGCGCTCTACCGCTAGCTGCCCTTCTTTGGGGTAAAAAACTGTCACTGGGTGCACATTTGTTTCCCCAAAGGCCGCCTGGCCCCAGCAAATGACGGGAGAGTCCTCCTAGTCTGGGTCCATGCGACTCAACTTCTCGGAGAGCGGTTCGGCCGATGCGCCCGTGGTGCTGCTCGGGTCGTCGCTCGGGGCGACGAACGCGATGTGGGCGCCGCAGCTCGAGGTCCTGGCGAAGCGGTACCGGGTGGTGGCGTTCGACCACCGCGGTCACGGCAAGTCCGACGTACCGCTCGGGCCGTACACGATCGACGACCTCGGTGGCGACGTGATCGAGCTCCTCGACACGCTCGAGGTCGACCAGGCGTCGTACGTCGGGATCTCGCTGGGCGGCGCGGTCGGTCTCTGGCTCGCGCAGAACGCTCCCGAGCGCTTCCAACGGTTCGCGCTGCTCTGCCCACCGTCCAATCCGGCCGCGGACGCGCAGATGTGGACCGACCGCGCGACCCAGGTCCGGGCCGAGGGAACGCAGGCGATCACCGACGCGACGCTGGGCCGCTGGTTCCTGCCCGAGTTCACCGACATCGCCCCGATCCGCCAGATGCTGCTCGAGACTCCCGACGAGGGGTACGCCGCCTGCTGCGAGGCACTCGGGTCGACGAACCTCCTCCCTGGCCTGGCCGACATCACCGCTCCGGTGCTCCTCATCACCACCGACTCCGACACCTCGATCCCGCCGGAGACCGTCGTACCGCTGGCTGCCCAGATCCCCGGCGCCCACCTCGAGATCATCGAAAAGGCCGCCCACCTCGTCACCTACTCCCACCCTGACGTCGTCAACCCGCTGCTGCTCACTCATCTCGGGTGAGCGCGCGATTCCGGCGTACGGGAGGGGCGGCGTTAGTCTGGTAGGCGCTCTGATCCTCGACCGGAAGTTCCCGATGACTGTCGAATCGCTGTTCCCGCGCCTGGAGGCGTTGCTGCCGAGCGTGCAGAAGCCGATCCAGTACGTCGGAGGTGAGCTGAACTCGGTCAGCAAGGACTGGGACTCGGTCAGTGTGCGCTGGGCGCTGATGTACCCGGACGCGTACGAGGTCGGCCTGCCGAACCAGGGTGTCCAGATCCTGTACGAGGTGCTGAACGAGCGCGACCACATCCTGGCCGAGCGGACGTACTCCGTCTGGCCGGACATGGAGAAGGTGATGCGGGACCACAAGATCCCGCAGTTCACGCTCGACAGCCACCGACCGGTACGGGCGTTCGACGTCTTCGGACTGTCGTTCTCGACCGAGCTCGGGCTACACGAACATGCTGACCGCGCTCGACCTGGCCGGCATCCCGCTGTACGCCGTCGATCGGACCGACGAGGACCCGATCGTGCTGGCCGGCGGGCACGCCGCGTTCAACCCCGAGCCGATCGCCGACTTCATCGACGCCGCCGTGCTCGGTGACGGCGAGGAGATCGTGCTGGCCATCTCGGACGTGATCCGGGAGTGGAAGGACGAGGGCTCGCCCGGGCGGGCGCGACGAGGTGCTGATGCGCCTGGCCGCGTCCGGGGGCGTCTACATCCCGAAGTTCTTCACGCGTCGAGTACCTGACCGACGGCCGGATCAAGCGGGTCGCGCCGAACCGCACCGGCGTACCGTGGCGGACGGCCAAGCACACCGTGATGGACCTGGACGCCTGGCCGTACCCGAAGAAGCCGCTGGTCCCGCTGGCCGAGACCGTGCACGAGCGGTACTCGGTGGAGATCTTCCGCGGCTGCACCCGCGGCTGCCGGTTCTGCCAGGCCGGCATGATCACCCGCCCGGTCCGCGAGCGCAGCATCACCACGATCGGCGACATGGTCGAGAACGGGCTGAAGCAGTCCGGGTTCGAGGAGGTCGGCCTGCTCAGCCTGTCCTCGGCCGACCACAGCGAGATCGCCGAGGTCGCCAAGGGCCTGGGCGACCGGTACGAGGGCAGCAACGTCTCCCTGTCGTTGCCTTCGACAAGGGTCGACGCGTTCAACATCACGCTGGCCAACGAGTTCTCCCGCAACGGCCGGCGCAGCGGCCTGACCTTCGCCCCCGAGGGCGGGTCGGACCGGATGCGCAAGGTGATCAACAAGATGGTCACCGAGGAGGACCTGATCCGCACGGTCGCGGCGGCGTACAGCCACGGCTGGCGGCAGGTGAAGCTGTACTTCATGTGCGGCCTGCCGACCGAGACCGACGAGGACGTGCTGGCGATCGCCGACCTGGCCAAGCGGGTGATCGCGACCGGCCGCGAGGTGTCCGGGCGCAACGACATCCGCTGCACGGTGTCGATCGGCGGTTTCGTGCCGAAGCCGCACACGCCGTTCCAGTGGGCGTCGCAGCTCGGCGTCGAGGAGACCGACGCGCGGCTGGCCAAGCTGGGCGCCGCGATCCGCTCCGAGAAGAAGTACGCGAAGGCGATCGGCTTCCGGTACCACGACGGCAAGCCCGGCATCATCGAAGGCCTGCTGTCCCGCGGCGACCGCCGGGTCGGCCGGATCATCGAGCAGGTCTGGCGCGACGGCGGCCGGTTCGACGGCTGGAGCGAGCACTTCTCCTACGACCGCTGGGTCGAGGCCACGGAGAAGGCGCTGGCGGACGAGCCGGTCGACCTGGCCTGGTACACCACACGAGAGCGCGAGTACGCCGAAGTCCTGCCCTGGGACCACCTCGACTCCGGGCCTGGACCGCGACTGGCTGTGGGAGGACTGGCAGGACTCGCTCGAGGAGGACGGCGCGATCGAGGTCGAGGACTGTCGCTGGACCCCGTGCTTCGACTGCGGCGTCTGCCCGCAGATGGGCACCGAGATCCAGGTCGGCCCCACCGGCAAGAAACTCCTCCCGCTGTCCGTGCTCTGACCCACCTTTCACGGATCGACCTTCAACCCACGTCAGCTGAGGACAACACCTCCGAGGGACTCGAAGTCGTGCCAGGAGCCGTCGAAGGCCTTGTGGTAGAGGGCTGAGTCCGTGCCGACTACGAAGACGTCGAGGCGGTCCGGGCCCCAGGAGACCACCGAGCCGGCTGGTCGGGGGCGAACGGCGGCTGCCGGTTCGAGCCAACCGGCGAGCGCGGCGATGTTCATCCGCAGGATCTCGGCGGCCAGCGACCAGTCGAGGAAGTTCAACGTGTCGTTCGCCGAGTGGATGTGGCCGTTCGCGCTGTCCGCGCCCTCGATCGTCAGCACGGCAGGGATCCCGGCGTTGATGAACGGCACATGGTCACTCGCGAACGGATTCAGCGACGTCTCCACCTTCAGTCCGGTGTACGTCGCGGCCGCCGTCGCCAGGTCGGCCATCTGACTCGACGACACGGTGCGCGCCTTCGAGCAGCACGGTCGGTGTCGCGGTGTTCTTCTCGCGATCATGTCCATGTTGAGCACGGCGCGGATCCGTGCCCGCTCGGCGGGCGGCAGCGCGGCGACGTACTGCTTGCTGCCGAACAACCCCTCCTCCTCGCCACCGAAGAGGATCAGCCGTACGTCGTGCTGCCACGACCGCGTCGACAACAGCCGGCCGAGCTCGAGTACTCCGGCCGAGCCGCTCCCGTTGTCGTCCGCACCGGGTGCCGCCGCGGCTGGACCGCCGGCGATGTTGATCGAATCGAGGTGTGCAGTGATCGACCACCAGACCCGCGGCTGGATCCGGCGCCGGGCCGGTCACCGATCAGGTTCTCCGAGTGCCCCGCGCCGACCGTGATCGGCGTCGCGGGTGACTTGGTAGCCCAGGGCAACCATCCGGGCCGCGGCGAAGTCCACCGCCGTCGGTGAACGACGCGCTGAGCGAGTGCCGCGTCGGCAGACTCGCCAACCAGGTCAGGTCCGCCTGGTACGACGCGGCGACAGCTCGCCGACCAGCGCCGCGACGGCCGAGTCGACCCGGGCCGCGGAGACGATCGGTATGTCGACAACCGTCGTACCGGCATGGAGCGGTTCGACCCGCCAGCAGTGGTTCGACCGGCGGCGGGGTTTGTCGGCGGACGAGATCACCAGATGCCGGCCGTGGTCGAGCAGCGGCGTGACATCGGGGTAGTCGTCCTGGAAACTCCGGCCGACCTGCGTGACGAGCAGCAGGCCGGGCGCGGTCCGGGAGGCCCGGCCGAGGTGTTGGTCGGCCGGGACCCAGACAAGGGTCTTGTCGCCGAACCGGGCCGACTTCGCGCCATCCGCGGCATCGGCGGTCGGTACGACGAGATAACGCACAGGTGCTGGTCTGGCGAGGTCAGCATCTCACTCCTGCCAGTCGATCTCTAGGCGATCGGGGTGTGGCGGAGACGATCCGGCCGGGGCCGGCGCTGACCGCGGTCCGGGTGATCCGCCGGCGGCGTCCCAGCGGCCGGCCGGACGGGCCTCGGGCGCGTCACCGCGGCCGATCGCGTACTCGACGAAGCGTGCCGTCCGGGCGGAACTCCACCCCCCGCCGGCCACGGGCCGGCGGGAAGGCGAAGTCGTCGCGGCGGTAGACGCTGATCCCGTCGTGGTCCTCCTCGAAGGAGTGCGTCCACCGCCCGACCGGTTCCGTGCTCAGACTCCGCACCGCCTGTCCGCTGGGTGTCGTCGGCATCGACTCGGGGATGGTCACCCTGAAGTCGCTGATGACGCCGCCGAGCGGTTCGTACCCGGTGACCGACGGTCCCCAGTTCGAGCCGTCCCACCACTTGTGGTACAGCTGCTTGTCGGTGCCGGTGACGAACACGTCCAGCCGGTTCGTGCCCCACGAGACCACCCGTGGCTCGTCGGTGCAGACACCGCCCAGGTACTCGTACCCGGTGACCGACGGTCCCCAGGCGGACCCGTCCCACCACTTGTGGTACAGCGCGGAGTCGGTGCCGAGCACGAACACGTCGAGCCGGTCCGAACCCCACGAGACGACCGTCGGCGCCGTCGTACAGACGCCGCCCATGTACTCCCAGTCCGGACCAGGCCGAGCCGTCCTACCACTTGTGGTACAGCGCGGAGTCGGTACCGATGACGAACATGTCGAGCCGGTTCTCGCCCCAGGCGACGACCCGCGGTGGCGAAGCGCAGACGCCGCCGAGGTACTCGTACCCGGTCGCGGACGGTCCCCAGTTCGACCCGTCCCACCACTTGTGGTAGACCGCGTTGTCCGTGCCGAGGACGAACACGTCGAGCCGGTCGGTGCCCCAGGCAACGACTTCGGGCGGGCTCATGCAGATGCCGCCGAGGTACTCGTAGCCGGTGACGCTCGGTCCCCAGTTCGAGCCGTCCCACCACTTGTGGTAGAGCGCGCGGTCGGTGCCGAGGACGAACGCGTCGAGCCGGTTCGGGCCCCAGGTCGCCAGCCGCGGCGGGCTCATGCAGACGCCGCCGAGGTACTCGTAGCCGGTGACCGACGGTCCCCAGTTCGAGCCGTCCCACCACTTGTGGTACAGCGCGTGATCGGTGCCGAGGACGAACGCGTCCAGCCGGTTCGGCGCCCAGGACGCGACTTCAGGAGCACTCATGCAGATACCACCCATGTACTCGTAACCGGCGACGGACGGTCCCCAGGCCGATCCGTTCCACCACTTGTGATACATCGCCAGGTCGGTGCCGAGGACGAACGCGTCCAGCCGGTTCGCGCCCCACGACACCACTGAACCGGCCGGTTCCGGCGAACCGGCCGGTCGTCGAGGTCCTGGCAGGTCCGTGCGGACGGTGTCCAGCAGGCCTCCATCCGGGCCACCTGGTCGTTGGTGAACATCACCATGCCGCGGTCGTCGGTGTAGTCCATGTAGTCGTAGAACAGGTCGCCGTTCGGCCCGTTGCTGCAGGTCACGTGCGGGAACGTCGGTACGCCGAAGTTCGGGCCGGCCGCGTTCGGGGTGTCGGCGACCTCGTCGCTGCCGCTGCAGCCGCTGCCGTCGTCGCCCCAGATGTGGAACAGGTTCAGGTAGTGGCCGATCTCGTGGGTCGTGGTCCGGCCCAGGTCGAACGGTGCGGCCGCCGTACCGTTGGTGCCGAACCCGCTGTGCAGGATGACCACGCCGTCGGTGTCCGCCGGTCCGCCCGGGAACTGCGCGTACCCGAGCAGGCCGCCGCCGAGCTGGCAGACCCAGATGTTCAGGTACCGGTCGGTCGGCCACGGGTCGATGCCGCCGGTCGCCGACGACTTCACCTTGTCGTCGGTGCCGAAGCGTCGCCGTACTGGTCTGGGTCCGGGTGACACCCGTGGTCGGGTTGCCGTTCGGGTCCTCGGTGGCCAGGTAGAACTCGATCCGGGAGTCCGCGATCAGGCCGCTGAACACCGCCGGCACGATGTCCGATGTCGGGGTTCGTGGCCCGGAAGTCGCGGTTGAGTACGTCGATCTGGCTGTCGATCTGGGCCTGCGAGATGTTCTGCGCGTTGGTGTTCCAGACCACGTGCACCACGACACGGGATGCGCGCGATCCCGCTGAAACGTTGCTGGCCGGAGACGTAGTGCGATCGTCGCGGTCTCGAGCGCCGACCCGGTTGGCGGCGTACTCGGGCGACGTCGACAGCAGTCGCCGGTGCACGTCCATCACGCCGCACTGCCGCTGGGTCGGGTACTCGGTTCGCCCGTCCGCGCCGCTCATACCGGCACCACCGGCCTGGCCGCCGCCGCTCATGCCCGCTCCACCGGGCTGGCCGCCGCCACTCATCCCGTCGCCGGCCGGTTGGCCGCCGCCGGTCATCCCTGCTCCACTGGGCTGGCCGCCGCTCATGTCAGCGCCGCCCGAGGCCGGTGCGCCGGTCATCCCGGCCATCGGCATGCCGTTCGCCGCGGGCTGTCCGTTCGCGACCGACTCGGCGGCCGGTGCCTCACCCGGCATCCGGTAGTCGTCGTCGCGATGCTTGTCCGCTCGCCCGTTGGCCTTCCTCGGCATCTCTCCCCCTTCCAGCGGGGGCACAGGAGCAGGACGGCGTACGTCGACGCCGAACCGAAAGGATCACCCCCAGCCACCCCTCGGCCGAAGACGGTTCGTTCCCGCCTTCCCCCACCGAACAGCCGGCCCCCCGAGTCACTGCTCTCAGCTCACCTTGCTCCCATCACCGCCGCCGCACAACCCCTCACGCTTCGCCAGTCAACTCCCTCGAAACCCCAACCCACGGTGAAGATTTGCTTGAAGCCTCAAGAGGCGGGGGACCGGTCAGATCTGCCGTTCCCAGACGGTGCGGAGAGCGGTGGGGCGGAAGCCCAGTTTTTCGTTGACGGTGACCATCGGGGTGTTTTCGGGGGCGTTGAAGGTGTGCAGAACGGCTGGGTGAGAGAGGCCGGATTGCAGGGCGCGCAGGTTGGGGAGTTTGACGGCTATGCCGAGGCGGCGGCCGCGGTGGGCCGGGTGGACGTAGGTGTCGTACTGGTTGAGGCGGTCGGGCGCTCCCGGGGTACCGCCCATCTGGGTGTATGCCGCCAGCGTGCCGGATGCGGTGTGCACGGCGGCCGTCGTGTAGATGAAGCGGCCTTGGGCAACCCGACGGGCCTCCGCTTCGCGGATCAGCGCTGGGGTCCAGCGGGTCGCCTCGACGAGTCGGTCGCCGGTGGGCACGTCTTCGGTCATGCCGGTGAGAAGGTCCGCGAACTGGTCGAGCCGCTCGTCGGGTGCGTGCTCACGCCACTGCACGATCTCGTACCCGGGCACCGGACGATCCAGCGCGGCCAAGGACGACGACGGCAGCGGCAGCTCGAGCACCTGCTGCAGTTCGGCGTGCTTGCGGACGAACCCGCGCGCGGCGGCGAACGCCGTACCAGGGCTGTCGCCCGTCACCGGATCGCCCGCCGAGTTGATCCCGGACAGCACCCGCCGCCCGTCGGCCCGGGCACGGTCGATCGCCGCCTCCAGGAGCCGCGTCGCGACGCCACGGCGCCGGTACGACGGAACTACCGCGAACTCCACGTCGACCCTGTCGGTGTTGTCGAGCAACCACCAGTCGAGCCACGCGATGCCGGCCCAGGTGTCGCCATCCACCAGACCCAACCCGTCCGACCGCTGGTCCGAGTGGTCACCGGTGAACAGGACCCGGGCCTCCTGCAGCCCCAGACCCACCGGGAACTCGAGCTCCTCCCGGCGTACGGCGTCCCGCACCTGGAAGAACTGCTGGAAGGTGTCCGCATCCGTGCCGTCGACTGTCACCAGTTGCATGCGGGAACCCTAGATGAGCGGCCCCGGATGTGCGCGGGAGTTTCAGTGGTGCGGACGCAGGGCCCGGTTGGCGGCGGGTTCGGCGATCTGGGCGCGGAAGGGGTGGGACGGGTAGACGCCGAGCACGCGGACCTCGACCGAGAAGAAGGCGAGTTCCTCCAGCGCCAGGGCCACGTTCGGCTCGTCCGGGTGCCCTTCGATGTCGGCGTAGAACTGGGTCGCGAAGAACATGCCGCCGAGCTGGTAGGACTCCAGCTTGGTCATGTTGACGTTGTTGGTCGCGAACCCGCCGAGCGCCTTGTACAGCGCGGCCGACACGTTGCGGACGCGGTAGACGAAGCTGGTGATGACCGGGCCCGAGCCGACCGGCGGGACCTCGGGCTCCCGGGACAGCACGAGGAATCGGGTGGTGTTGTGGTGCTCGTCCTCGACGTCGGAGGCCAGCGTCTCGAGGCCGTACAGCTCCGCGGCCGCCCGCGGCGACAGCGCGGCGACGGTCGGGTCGTCCAGTTCGGCGACCTCGCGGGCCGCGCCGGCGGTGTCGTCGGCGACCACCGTGGACCAGCCGTGCTCGCGGATGATCTTGCGGCACTGGCCCGAGCGCGTGCACGTGGCTGCGGACGGTCCGGATCCGGTCGAGCGACGTACCCGGAGCCGCCAGGAGCTGAAAGTGGATCGGCAGGAAGTGCTCACCGACGATGTGCAGCCCGGACTCCGGCAACAGGTGGTGGATGTCGGCCACCCGGCCCGCGATCGAGTTGTCCACCGGGATCATCGCCAGCCCGGCCCGGCCGCTGCTCACCGCATCGAGCGCGTCCTCGAACGTCGTACAGGGCAGCTGCTCGCGGTCGGGGAACATCTCGGTGCACGCCATCGCCGAGTTGGCGCCTGGCTCACCCTGGTAAGCGATCGGTCCGTCCACGATCTACCAGACTAGACCCCTGCTGTCTCACGTCCCGGATCAGGTGTCCGTCTTGCGGACCTGCTTCGGTGCGCCGGTGACCGCCCGGCCGTCCAGTTGCTTGGCCTTGGTGGCGTACATGTCGATGTACTCCTGGCCGGACAGCTCCATGATCTTGTACATGATCTCGTCGGTGACCGCGCGCAGGATCAGCCGGTCGCTCTCCATCCCCTCGTACCGGGAGAAGTCCAGCGGCGCGCCGAACTTGACCGTGGGGGAGGCGAACGAGGCGACCACCTTGCCGGGCGGCGCGATCACGTCGGTGCCGATCACGCCGCACGGGATGACCGGGACCTTCGCCTCGAGCGCCAGCCGGGCGACGCCCGTACGCCCCTTGTAGAGGCGGCCGTCGTGCGACCGGGTGCCCTCGGGGTAGATCCCGAACAGCTCGCCGCGCTCGAGCACCTTCATCCCGGCCCGCATCGCGCCCTCGGACGCGGAGCCGCCGGACCGGTCGATCGGTACCTGCCCGGTGCCCTTGAAGAACCCGCGCTGGAACATGCCCTTGATCCCGGCGCCGGTGAAATAGTCGGACTTCGCCACGAACGTGACCCGGCGCCGGAGCACCAGCGGCATGAAGATCCAGTCGGCGTACGAGAGGTGGTTACTGGCGATGATCGCCGGGCCCTGCGCGGGGATGTTCTCGGCGCCGACCACGATCGGCCGGAAGACGCGCCTGACCGGCGGGCCGATCAGCACATTCTTCAGCACCCAGTAGATGCCCTTGCCGTCGCCGTCTCCGGCATCCACGACCGCTGGGTCCGGCTCGGGCCGCGGCGACTGCGCCGGTTCCGTCATCGATGTCCTTTCCTCACAGTTCCCCGACCCTCATGATGCCGCACGATCGCCCGCTTGGCTCACAGGTCGCCACGCGGGAACTCCTCACACCCGGCGGCGGACGTTCGTAACCTGCTGACGGCAGCGTCACCCCGCTGGGGAGGACTTGTGCGGATCAGACGACCGGCAGCCGTGCTCGGGGTGCGGGCGGCGTTCTTCGCGGGCGCCGGTACGACGGCCTCAGCCGGTACGACGGGAGTCGCTGCGGCCACCGTGGACGGGGACGGTTGGCCCAGGTACTTCGGCTGGCCGACCGACGCGTCCGCGCCGTTCCGGTTCACCGCCGACGGGACCGAGATCGACCAGCTTGTCTACGGCAAGCTCGGCGTACCGCGGTACGACGTGCCGCCGGTTATGGCCGGCACCATGTCGAGTGCCGGGCGATCGATGCCTCCGGCAACATCGGGACACCGCGCTGGCTCCACGTTGTTGCGCTCGGTCCCTACCTGCACAACGACGATCACGGCTGTCCGGAAGGGCCTGCTATACGTGGGCGGTCTCCGGACCACGGCCGGTCAATGTGCGCGGCTGTGAGTTTCGCTGACATGGATGTGAGTTTCGCTGACATGTCGGTGGACGGTCCGGTGTTTTAGGTTTCCGGTGCGGGGGCGTCCCGCCGTACTGGAGGAGAGAGATGAACGGACTGCGGGTGGCGTCCCTGTTGGCGGCAACGATGACGACCGGACTGGTGGCCGGTGTGTACGCGATCTACGCGAACGCGTTCATGCCCGGTCTGGCGAAGACCGACGACAAGACCTTCGTCGGCGCGTTCACGGCCGTCGACCGGGCCATCGTCAATCCGCTGTTCCTCGGGCTCGGGTTCATCGGCGCGCTGCTGTTCACGCTCCTGGCCGGTCTGGCCAGCCTGAAGGAGAACGCGCTGCCGTGGATCGCGGTCGCCTTCGTCCTCTACCTGACCACGATCATCCTGACGATGGCGGTCAACGTCCCGCTCAACGACGCGATGAAGGCCGCCGGCGACCCGAACACCATCGACGTCAACGCCGTCCGCGCCGCCTTCGACGAGTCCAAGTGGCGCACCTTCAACCTGATCCGCACCATCCTCGCCACCGTCTCCTTCGGCCTCCTCGGCTGGGCGCTGTACCTGACCGGTAAGTCAGCCGCCCAACCGTAAGCACCTGGCACCCCACCACCCGCCCAACCGGATCCCCTTCGCGGCACGCCCCACGGCCGCAGGCCCGAACCACGCCTGGAGCGGCATGTCGGAACCGCGCCCTAGAGCCGCATGCCCGAGCCGCGCCCTAGAGCCGCATGCCCGAGCCGCGCCCTAGAGCCGCATGCCCGAGCCCCGCCCTAGAGCCGCATGCCCGAGCCCGGCCCGACCGCTGTAGAGCCGCACGCCGGCAAGTCCAAGCCCATGGGTTGACCCATGAGCTGGTGGGTCGCCCCCTCAAAATCCGATGGCGCAACCCACCAACTGAGGGGCCAACCCATGAAACGGCGGCCCGAGCTGGTCGGTGCTGCGAGCCATAGCCGGGCAGTTCGGGTGGGGTTGCCCCCGGGCGCTCGGATGACCGGCGGGCCTCGCCCGGGGCTTGGTCGACTTTGTGCGCCAGATCCGCACCCTGCGGTGTCCGGCGTACGGATCTGGTGCACAAAGTGCGCCGGGAGACTGGCGCCGGGCTGGGTGGGGCGGGCCTCGCCCAGGGGCTCGGTTGTCCGGCGGCCTCGGCCGGGGGGTTGGTCGACTTTGTGCGCCAGATCCGCACCCTGCGGTGTCCGGCGTACGGATCTGGTGCACAAAGTGCGCCGGGGGATTGGCGCCCGGGCTGGGTGGGGCGGGCCTCGCCCAGGGGCTCGGTTGTCCGGCGGCCTCGGCCGGGGGGTTGGTCGACTTTGTGCGCCAGATCCGCACCCTGCGGTGTCCGACGTACGGATCTGGTGCACAAAGTGCGCCGGGGGATGGGGCGGGGTGGAAGGGTGGCGGGTTCTGGGCTGAGAGGATGTGGGGGTGCCACCTGTTCAAGCTCCGCCGTCGCAGCAACTCCCCGCGGTCCAGAAACTGCGGGTCCGGTTCGCCAAGCGGGGGCGGTTGCGATTCACCTCACACCGCGACTTCCAGCGGGCGTTCGAGCGCGCCGTCCGCCGTGCCGAGCTGCCGGTGGCGTTCTCGCACGGCTTCAGTCCGCACCCGAAGATCTCGTACGCCGGTGCCGCGCCGACCGGGGCCGCGTCCGAGGCGGAGTATCTGGAGATCTCGCTCACACACGAGCGGGACGCCGAGCAGGTCAGGGCCGCCCTGGACGAGGCGCTGCCGACCGGTCTCGACGTCCTCGAGGTGGTCGTCGCGGGTCCCGGGTCGCTGGCCGAGCGGCTGGAGGCGAGTGAGTGGCTGATCGCCTTGCCCGGTGTGGATCCGGCAGGCGGCCACCGAGGCGGCCGATGCGTTCCTGGCCCGGGAGGAAATTCTGGTCGAGCGCATGACCAAACGGGGAGTTCGATCGTTCGACTGTCGGGACGCCGTTCTGCGACTCACCGTCGCGCACGAACCGGGGTCGGTTGCGACGTGTGCGATACTGCAAGTGGTGTTACGGCACGGAACCCCGGCCGTGAGACCCGACGACGTTCTCGCCGGCGTGCTCGACGTAGTGACGCTCCCGGTGACGGGCCCGGCTCTTCTGACCAGGCTCGCCCAGGGCCCGCTCATCGCGGCCTCCGGCACGGTGGACGACCCGCTCGCTCGTGACCGCGACGCCACCCAGGCGACCGCGACCGGCCAGGCGGACGACCACCAGACGCATACCGCGGAGGGCGACGCCGCCGCTCCCTCCGAGCCCTGAGCACGGGCGGAGCGGATCCAGCAGGCTTCCGCCGAGCTGGTACTGGAAAACAGTGCTGGACGGCGAACCGTAACCGCTCTCTGAGTGGCAGCGCCGGACCCGTGACAGGGATCGCAGGATGCGCCGGAGGGCTTGAGGAGACCCGCACTACATGCTCGACAACGAGCCGACTACCGAAGCGGCCGACACGGCTGCCACCGCCCAGCAGCAGCCAGCAGCTCGCAAGACTGCGAAGAAGGCCGCTGCGAAGAAGACCACCGCCAAGCGCACCGTCAAGAAGACCGCCGCCGCGGAGGTCCCGACCCAGTCCGACGGCGAGACCGCCGACCCGGCGCCGGTGAAGAAGGCCGCCGTGAAGAAGGCGACCGCCAGGAAGACCACGGTCAAGAAGGCCGCGGCCAAGACCGCCGCCAAGAAGACCACGCAGCGCCCCGCCAAGAAGGCCGTCGCGCAGGACGCGTTCCCGGAGCTGACCGAGTCCGACGCGCCGCAGACCACCCCGGCCGACGGTGGCCCGGTCGTCGAGAGCGCCCAGGCGCCGCCGAAGAAGACCACCCGCAAGCGCACCGCGAAGAACGCCGGCCGCGCAGGCCGACCTCCGCACCGAGGACAGCGCCGTCACCGACGGCCCGGTCGCCGACGCGGAAACCCCGGCCGCCGACGCCGCGACCGAGTCCCGCTCCTCCAGGCGGACCCGTAGCCGCGGGCGTTCCGCCACAGCATCCGGTCAGGCCGGCACAGACGCCGGCGAGACCGACGCCGCACCCGCCGCGCAGCCGGGCATCCGGGCGCCGCGACTCGAACGCCTCCGCCGACGAGGCGCCGAGCGCCACGTCCACGGATGCCACTCCGCAGGCCGAGACCCCGGCCGACGAGCCGACCACCCGGCGTACGCGCCGGCGGGCGCCTGCCGCTGCTCCGGTGCTGTTCCAGGCACCCGTCGAGGTGCCGACCAAGGCTCCCGCACAGGCCGCGGCGACCAGCCCGGTCGAGGCGACGCCGCAGACTGAGACGCCGCAGACTGGGACGCCGCAGACTGGGACGCCGCAGGCTGAAGAGACGACCTCGCAGCCCGACGAGCAGCCGACGACTTCTCGCCGTCGCCGCAGCCGTCGCGGCCGCGACACCGAGGCGCGTGACGCCGAGGCCCGCGAGGGTGACGCCCACGAAGTTCAGACCCGTGAAGGCGACCAGGCAGAGTCCGCGCGACCGACGACCGGCTCGGGCCAGCGGCCCGCCGACGTCACCGACGAGGACGAGACGGTGGACGCCGAGGCTGGACAGGCTGACGAGCACGCCGACGCGCAGTCCGAGGACGGCGAGGACGGTGGCGAGGGCACGCGTCGTCGTCGCCGGCGCCGTGGTGGCCGTCGCCGCCGCAAGTCCGGTGACGCCGACGCCGAGGACAGCGCCGACGAGTCGTCGGACGACGACGACCACGACGAGCCCGAGGCCGAGGCCGGCTCGGACGACGAGCACGACGGCTCCGCCGACTCCGATGAGGACGGCGACGGCAGCGGCAGCTCGACCCGGCGCCGCCGGCGTCGTCGCCGCCGCAAGGGCGAAGAGGGCGCCACGTCCCCGGACGACCCCGACGAGACCGTCGTACGGGTCCGCGAGCCGCGCAGCAAGAACACCGTGAACGAGATCACCGCGGTCGAGGGCTCGACCCGCCTGGAGGCGAAGAAGCAGCGCCGCCGTGAGGGTCGCGCCGCCGGTCGCCGCCGCGCGCCGATCGTCACCGAGGCCGAGTTCCTGGCCCGGCGCGAGTCGGTCGAGCGGACCATGGTGATCCGGTCCCGCGACGACCTGACCCAGATCGCGGTCTCCGAGGACAACGTCCTGGTCGAGCACTACGTCACCACCGCCGAGCAGAGCTCACTGATCGGCAACGTGTACCTCGGCCGCGTGCAGAACGTCCTGCCCAGCATGGAGGCCGCGTTCATCGACATCGGCAAGGGGCGCAACGCCGTCCTGTACGCCGGTGAGGTCGACTGGGCCACGCTCGGCGGGGCGAACGGCCCGCGCAAGATCGAGCAGGTGCTGAAGTCCGGTCAGGCGGTGCTGGTCCAGGTGACCAAGGACCCGATCGGCCACAAGGGCGCCCGGCTGACCAACCAGATCAGCCTGCCCGGCCGGTACGTCGTCTACGTCCCGCGCGGCGGCAACGGCGGCATCAGCCGCAAGCTGCCCGACACCGAGCGGAGCCGACTGAAGACGATCCTCAAGGACATCGTCCCCGACGAGGCCGGCGTGATCGTCCGGACCGCCGCCGAGGGTGCGTCGGAGGAGGAGCTGACCGCCGACGTCAGCCGCCTGCAGACGTTCTGGGAGGACATCGACAAGAAGTCCAAGAACGGCCAGGCCCCGCAGTTGCTGTACGGCGAGCCCGACCTGCTGATCCGGGTCGTCCGGGACCTGTTCACCGAGGACTTCGCGAAGCTGGTCATCTCCGGCGACCGTGCGTACGACCAGGTCCGCGACTACGTCGCGAGCGTGGCGCCGCACCTGGCCGACCGGGTGGAGAAGTGGACGGGTGACGGCGACGTCTTCTCGAACTTCCGGATCGACGAGCAGATCAAGAAGGCGCTGGACCGCAAGGTCTGGCTGCCGTCGGGTGGTTCGCTGATCATCGACCGGACCGAGGCGATGACGGTCGTCGACGTGAACACCGGCAAGTTCACCGGCTCCGGCGGCAACCTCGAGGAGACCGTCACCAAGAACAACCTGGAAGCGGCCGAGGAGATCGTCCGGCAGCTCCGGCTCCGCGACATCGGCGGCATCATCGTGATCGACTTCATCGACATGGTCCTGGAGTCGAACCGCGACCTGGTGCTGCGCCGGCTGGTCGAGTGCCTGGGCCGGGACCGGACCAAGCACCAGGTGGCCGAGGTCACCTCGCTCGGCCTGGTCCAGATGACCCGGAAGCGGATCGGTACCGGCCTGCTCGAGGCGTTCAGCGAGAACTGCGACCACTGCGGTGGCCGCGGCATCATCCTGCACGACGAGCCGAAGGAGTCCCGCCGCCGCGACAGCCGCAACGGCCAGGACAACAACAAGCCCGCCGTGCAGGCCGAGGAGCCCCGCAAGATCGTCCCGTCGCCGCGGTCGCGGCAAGGGTCGCTCCGAGGACGAGCAGCACCGAGCCGGAGAGCACGCACACCGGCGACGCGGCCCATCGCCTGGCCGAGATCGCTGCCGCTTCCTCGAAGAAGGACGAGCACGAGGCCGACTCCGGTACGCCGGAGCCGACCGGCTACCCGGTGTCCGCGGAGGCCGACGAGCAGGTCAGCCCGGAGGCGACCGGCTTCCCGGCACCTGCTGACACGGCGGAGCAGACCACAACCGTCGGCGCCGACCCTGCCGAGGCGGCGCAGAACGGGTCTGCCAAGAGCACCCGGCGTCGGCGGAGCAGCCGCAGCCGGAGCAAGACGGCCACCGAGGGTGACGGCGGGAGCGGCGCGACGAGTGACGCCTCCGAGCTTGTGACGACCGGTAGCTGAGCAGATGTGACGGGTGTCCCCGAGCAGGCGAATCAGCCGGTTTGACCCGCCTGTGAGGCGACCCGTAAACTTGAGCTTCGGCGCGCGTTCCGCGTGCCATGTTTGTGTGGGCCGCGAGCAGGTCTGTGCAGGCCCCCGTAAGAACTTCCGAACCAGCAGAGAGTGAGATCCACGGTGTACGCGATCGTGCGCAGTGGCGGCACCCAGCAGAAGGTCGCCGTCGGCGATGTCATCGAGATCGACAGCCTGACGGACCAGGTCGGCGACACGGTGTCGCTGCCCGCAGTCCTCGTCGTCGATGGCGACACCGTGACGACCGATGCCGCCGCTTTGTCCAAGGTGGCCGTGTCGGCCGAGGTCCTGGGTCGTACCAAGGGCCCGAAGATCCACATCCTCAAGTACAAGAACAAGACCGGTTACCGCAAGCGCCAGGGTCACCGTCAGCACTACACCCAGGTCAAGGTCACCGCGATCGACGCGAAGAAGAAGTGAGCTGATCATCAAATGGCACACAAAAAGGGAGCGGCCTCGACCCGCAACGGTCGTGACTCCAACGCGCAGCGCCTCGGCGTGAAGCGGTACGGCGGCCAGCTGGTCAACGCCGGCGAGATCATCGTCCGCCAGCGCGGCACGCACTTCCACCCGGGCAACCTGGTCGGCCGTGGCGGCGACGACACGCTGTTCGCGCTGGCCGAGGGCCACGTGGAGTTCGGCACCCGGCGCGGTCGCCGCGTCGTCAACATCGTCCCGGCTCCGGCGGAGTAACACCGCCACCCGGACGTAGTTCAAGCTCTGTCGAAGGGCGGGTCGCGGAATACCGCGGACCCGCCCTTCAGCTATGTAAGAGACAACCCCCTGCAGGAAGTAGAGAACACCGATGGCGATTCCCAGCTTTGTCGACCGGGTCACGGTGCACGTCACCGCGGGCCGCGGCGGAAACGGCTGCGCCTCGGTGCACCGGGAGAAGTTCAAACCCCTCGGCGGCCCGGACGGGGGCAACGGCGGCGACGGCGGCAGCGTGATCCTCCGCGTCGACCCCGACGTCACCACACTCGTCGACTACCACCGCTCCAGCCACCGCACTGCCACGAACGGTGCCCAGGGCAAGGGTGACCACCAGTCCGGCAGCAACGGCGACGACGTCGTACTCGGCGTCCCGGACGGCACGCTGATCAGTACGGCGGACGGCGTCGTACTCGCGGACCTCGTCGGGCCCGGCGCGGAGTTCGTCGCGGCGCAGGGCGGCAAGGGCGGTCTGGGCAACGCGGCCCTGGCCAGCAGCGCCCGCAAGGCCCCCGGCTTCGCCCTGCTCGGCGAGGAGGGCGACGAGCGCACGCTGGTCCTCGAGCTCAAGGTGGTCGCCGACATCGGCCTCGTCGGGTTCCCGAGCGCCGGTAAGTCCTCGCTGGTCGCGTCGATCAGCCGGGCCCGGCCGAAGATCGCCGACTACCCGTTCACCACCCTGATCCCGAACCTCGGCGTCGTGGTCGCGGGTGACGTCACCTTCACCGTGGCCGACGTACCCGGCCTGATCGAAGGGGCGAGCGAGGGGCGTGGGCTCGGGTACGACTTCCTCCGGCACGTGGAGCGGTGCGCGGCACTCGTGCACGTCGTCGACTGTGCGACGTACGAGCCGGGCCGTGACCCGCTCAGCGATCTGGACACGATCGAGGCCGAGCTGCAGGCGCACGGTGGGCTCGAGGACCGGCCGCGACTCGTTGCCCTGAACAAGATCGACGTACCCGATGCGCGGGAGATCGCCGAGATGGTGCAGGCCGAGCTGGAGCAGCGCGGGCTGCGGGTGTTCCCGATCTCGACCGCTTCGCACGAAGGCCTCGAGGCCTTGAAGTTCGCGATGGCGGAGATCGTCGTACGGCGTCGTGCCGAGGAGGAGAAGCCCGACACCACGCGGATCGTGATCCGGCCGCAGGTGCAGGGCGGACCCGAGTTCAAGGTGAAGAAGCTGCCGGAGGACGGCGGCTGGCTGGTGCAGGGCGAGAAGCCCGAGCGTTGGGTCCGGCAGACCGACTTCGCGAACGCGGAGGCGACCGGCTACCTGGCGGACCGGCTGAACCGGCTCGGCGTGGAGAAGGAGCTGCTCGAGCGGGGCGCCATGGAGGGCGATGCGGTCGTCATCGGTGACGGACCGAACGCGATCGTGTTCGACTTCGCCCCCGAGGTCCAGGCCGGGGCGGAGATCCTGGCCCGGCGCGGTGAGGACCACCGGCTGGAGGAGCCGCGTCCGGCGGTGCAGCGGCGGCGGGCGAAGGACACCGAGTACCACGCCCACCGGGCGTCGGGCGATCGGTCCGAGTACAAGCAGGGCTGGGTCGAGGACGAGGTGGACCTGTCCCCGGCCGAGGCGAAGCGAGCGGCGGAGAAGGCGGAGAAGCTGGCGCGCAAGGAAGCGCAAGCGAGGGAGCTGGACGCCAGGGACTCAGATCAGGACTACTGATGAACCAGCGTGCGGAGGTCGTGAAGGCCACGCGGATCGTCGTGAAGGTCGGCTCGTCGTCGCTGACCCAGCGCGGCAGAATCGACCTCGAACGGCTCCGGCTGCTCGTCGATGCCATCGCGGCACGGCGGGTGGAGGGCACCGAGGTCGTGCTCGTCTCCTCCGGGGCGATCGCCGCCGGCCTGGCCCCGATGGGCCTGCGGTCGCGACCGCGCGATTTGGCGACACAGCAGGCGGCGGCGTCGGTCGGTCAGGGTCTGTTGATGGCTCGCTACAGCGACGCTTTTGCGGCGCACGGGCTGCGCGTCGGGCAGGTGCTGCTGACCGTCGACGACGTGACCCGGCGCAGCCATTACCGGAATGCGTTCCGGACGTTCGCGCGGTTGCTCGAGCTGGGCGTCGTACCGATCGTCAACGAGAACGACACGGTCGCCACCACCGAGATCCGCTTCGGTGACAACGACCGGCTGGCGGCGCTCACGAGTCACCTCGTCCATGCCGATCTGTTGCTGCTGCTGTCGGACGTCGACGGGTTGTACGACGGGGATCCGCGCAAGCCGGGTACGTCGATGGTCGCCGAGGTCCGCGGACCCGCGGACCTGGCGCCGCTGCGGATCGGCCGCAGCGGTTCGTCGGGACTGGGCACCGGTGGCATGCAGACGAAGGTCGAGGCCGCCGCGATCGCCACTGAGGCAGGCATCCCGGTCGTCCTGACGTCCGCGGCTCGCGTCGGCGAGGCCCTGAAGGGTTTGCCGGTAGGCACGCTCTTCCACCCGACCGGCCGGCGCCGCAAGACCCGACTGCTCTGGCTCGCCCACGCCACCTCCGGTCAGGGCATCCTGCGCCTGGACGAAGGCGCGGTCCGAGCCGTGACAGAACGCCGTACGTCGCTCCTCCCGGCCGGAATCTCCGCCGTCGAAGGCACCTTCTCCGCCGGCGATCCCGTCGACCTGGTCTCCCCGTCCGGCGTCGTCATCGCCCGCGGCCTGGTCAACTACGACGCCAATGAACTACCCGAGCTGCTCGGCCGTTCCACCCGCGACCTGGCCCGCGAACTCGGCGCCGCCTACGAGCGCGAGGTAGTCCACCGCGACGACCTGGTCCTGCTCTAGTCCCGCAGCCCTTCGCGTGCAGCTCGACAGGTAGTAGTACCCACAACCGGCGAAAGTCCGGCGCAGCTGAGCGTGGCGTGCCAGGGTTGCCGGGAGTACTACCTGTCGATCTGCACACCGCCGCGGGCTGGGACGGCGAGGCGGGGGATACGGGGACAGCTTTACGATGGGGGCGTGAGCGAGATCATCGAGTTGGCCAGGCGGGCGCGGGAGGCGTCGTACGCGTTGGCGGAAGCCTCGCGGGCGACCAAGGACGCGGCGCTGCACGCGATGGCGGCGGCTCTGCGCGCGAACACCGACACGATCGTCGCGGCGAATGCCAAGGACGTCGCGGCGGCGCGTGAAGCCGGTACGCCGGAGTCCACGGTGGACCGGTTGGCGCTCGACCCGAAGCGGGTGGACGCGATGGCCGCCGGACTCGAGCAGTTGGCCGGGCTGACCGATCCGGTCGGAGAGGTCGTCCGCGGGTACACCCTGCCGAATGGCCTGGAGCTCCGCCAGGTCCGAGTCCCGTTCGGCGTGATCGGCATCATCTACGAGGCGCGCCCGAACGTGACTGCCGACGCGGCCGGCATCTGTCTCAAGTCCGGCAACGCGGTGCTGCTCCGCGGCTCGTCCTCGGCCGCCGCATCGAATGAGGCGATCATCGCCGTGCTGCGGGACGCCGCCTGCGAGGCTGGTCTGCCGGCCGACGTGATTCAGGGCGTGCCGACGGATCGAGCTGCGGTGAAGGAGCTCATGCAGGCACGTGGGCTGGTCGACGTACTGATTCCGCGGGGTGGTGCCGGGCTGATTCAGACCGTGGTCACCGAGTCGACCGTGCCGGTGATCGAGACGGGCGTCGGCAACTGCCACGTGTACGTGGACTCCGACGCGGATCTGAAGCTCGCCTTGGAGATCCTGCTGAACGCGAAGACCCAGCGTCCCGAGCGTCTGCAACGCGGCCGAATCCTTGCTGGTGCACGCGTCGGTGGCCGATGAGTTTCTGGCCGCCGCGTTGCCGGCGCTGACCGCGGCCGGCGTGACCGTGCACGGCGACCCGGTGGTAGTTGCCGCTGGCAAGGACGTGGTCGCCGCGACCGAGGACGACTTCGGCACGGAGTACAACTCGCTGGACCTGTCCGCGGCCGTCGTCGACTCGCTCGAAGCCGCGGTGCAGCACATCCGTCGCTACAGCTCGGGTCACACGGACGCGATCATCACCCGCTCGCAGGCCGCGGCCCGCCGGTTCGTGCAGGCGGTGGACTCGGCCGCGGTCGTGGTCAACGCCAGCACCCGTTTCACCGACGGCGGCGAGTTCGGCTTCGGCGCCGAGATCGGCATCTCCACCCAGAAACTCCACGCTCGCGGCCCGATGGGCCTGCCCGAGATGACGTCCACGAAGTACGTCGTCACCGGCGAAGGTCAGATCAGGACCTGAGTCGCGTCCTTCCGTTGTACGACGGGCGGCTCGGCGGACAGGACAGCCAGCGCCGCCCTGTGGTGAGGGTCGACCGCGAGATCGCACAGATGCATCCCGTCGGGGACTGTCACTGCTGCGCAGGTCGGTCCGCAGCCCGTCGCCGGTCGCCTTGACGACCGCCTCCTTGCGGGTCCAGTACGTCGTAAACGCTTCAGCTTTGGCGATCCCGTCGTACTTCGCGAGCTCCCGCAGTTCCGCGTCGGCCAGGCTCATCCTCGCCACCGCGTCGACGTCGATGCCTGGGTCGACCTTCTCCACATCGAGACCGACCGGACGATCGCCGACCGCGACCCCGACCAGCTCGCCGGAATGCGTCACCGACAGCTCGACGCCGTCCGCGCGTACCTTGCCGTGCGGCTTCCCGCAGACCGGACAGGTGCGGTCCAGCCGTACCTTTGCCGCAGGCAACGAAAACCGTGCCGCCAGCAACCGCCGGACGATCGTGCACCCGAGCAGGAACCGCGCCTTGTCCTCGTCCCGCAGGTACGCCGCCAGTCGCCGCTGCTCGACCTGGTCCAGATCAGCGGTGAACTCGTCGCGGGCCTGATCGATGCGGGCCCACCACACCTCGATGGTCACACCGGTCCGGGTTTCCAGGTCAACGTTCCGGTGGTCAGATCGTCGACAATCCGATCGATCCACTCCGCCTCGGCCACCGCGATCGCCCGCTGGTACTCGGTCTCGAGCAACGCGAACCGGGGGATCGGCGCACCCTCCAGGACCAGCTCGGCGTCGAGCACGGCGATGCGCTCGGCGAGGTGATCGCGGCGCTCGCCGAGCAGCTCGCCCGCCGTCTCCGGCGTCACCAGCATCACGAACGACAGCCCCGCCGGGAATTCGGGGAACTCGTTGCGCGGGGTGGTGAGGATCTCGGCCAGCCACTGCCGGCAGATCGTCCGCCCGTCCTCGGTCAGGTGATAGACCGTCCGCTCCGGGTAGCGCTCGTCCCGCTCGGTCGCGCCGGCGGTGATCAGACCCTCCTCCTCAAGCCGCACGATCATCCGGTACAGGCTGGTCCGCTGGCCGACGTTGACCACCTGGTCCTTGCCCCACTGCTTGATCAGCCGCTGGATCCCGTACGGATGCATCGGCCCGTTCTCGAGCAGGCCGAGGATCGCGAGGGCGAGCGGTGAGCGTCGTAGGGTCACGCCATCAGCATACGGCGTCAGAGATACTAGTTGCAATGCAACTAGACCATGTGTGACTATCGATCCATGAAGACAGCAGAACTGGCACAGGGTGCGGTCGAGTCCCGCGACGGCACGGAGATCGGCTACTGGAAGGCCGGGCAGGGACCGGCGGTCGTCGTACTGCACGGCAGCATGGAGTCGGCGCGCAGCCACACGCTGCTCGCCGAGGCGCTGGCCGGCGAGTTCACCGTCTACCTCCCGGATCGGCGCGGGCGCGGCTTGTCCGGTCCGCATCGGCCGGACCACACCGTGCGTACCGAGGTGGAGGATCTCGAGGCCGTGCTGACTGCGGCCGGCGCGGAGCTGGCGTACGGCGTGAGCGCGGGTGGTGCGGTGGTGCTGGAGGCGGCGCGCACTATGCCGAGCCTGAAGAAGGTCGCATTGTATGAGCCTGCGATTGTTGACAATCCGGCGCCGCACCGGGAGTGGCTGGCCCGGTTCGACCGGGAGGTTGCCGAGGGCAATCTTGCCGGGGCGATGGTGACCAGCATGTACGGACTGCAGTTGGCGCCGGCGTTCCTGAAGGTGGTCCCGCGGCGGCTGATGACGCGGATGACCGAGAAGATGCTGGTCAAGGACGAGCGGCAGGCCGCGCCTGGCGCCGTCACCATGCGCACGCTGGCGCCGACGATCCACCAGGAAGGCGCGTTGATCGCCGAGCTCGCCGGGACGTTCGAGGCTTTCCGTGCGGTGCCCGCGGATGTGTTGTTGATGGGCGGCTCCAAGGGGCTGCCGGCACTGAAGCCGGGGCGGGACACGTTGGAGAAGGTCCTTCCGCACTGCCGGCGGGTCGAGTTCGACGGCCTCGACCACGGTGCGTCGAGCGATCCGGGCGGGACCAATCCGGGCGGCAGCGCGAAGGCGGTCGGTCGGGTGGCCGACGAGGTCAAGGCGTTCTTCAAGCAGGCTTGAGCCGGCGTCCGCGACGTTCGTGAGCCGCGCTGGCCCTCGCGACAGCCGCCGTACTCGTGATCACTCCGGCAGGGGTGCGGGCCGGCCCTCCCAGCGTGTCGACAGCACGACAGTCGTCCGGGTCCTGACCACGCCGTTCACCCGGCGCAGCGAACCGACCACCGCCTCGAGCTGGGTGACGTCGGCGACGCGGACCTTGACCACGAGCTCCTGGTCGCCGGCGACGAACCAGCAGTCCTCGACGGCGGGGATCTCCCGCACCTGCTCGACGATGTCGTCGGTCTCCACGTCGTCGCGCTGGAACAACCCGATCAGCGCGCTGGTGCCGAGCCCGACCTGGGCAGGTGCGACCACCGCGCGGTATCCGAGCAGTATGCCGCGCTCCTCGAGCCGCCGGACCCGTTCCTGGACGCTCGGGCCGGACAGCCCGACCACCCGGCCGAGCTCGGCCCAGCTGGAGCGGCCGTTCAGTCGGAGTGCCTCGATCAGCTGCCGGTCGATCGCGTCCATCGATCCTCCCGTTTACCACAGATTCGTTGGCAGATCATCTGATCTACCTTTAATTCGTTTGTGAGAGCGTAGAGCACGGCGTATGATTTCAAGTGTCAGGGAGAGCCCGCCCTGACCCCGCCTGACGAACCCAGTGAAGGAATCATGATCACCCCCGAAGTTGCCCGTGCCCACATCGACGAGCTGCGACGCGTCGCGGCGCAGTCCCGGCGCGCCCACGCCGTACCGTCCGTTCGGCGCCGGCTGCTGACCCGTCGCATCCGTAACAGCTGACCACTTCGATGCGACCGGTGTGCCTCCAGTGTCATTGCTGAGGCCACCGGTCGCTGTTGTATCGGTGCTCACGAGATAGGCTCTGCCTCATGCTCTCGCTCCTCGTGCCGCAGGTTGCGGCCCTCGCAGAAGCCGCCGGTATCGAGACGTCGAACATCTCGCCCTGGTGGTTCGGCGGGTTCGCCCTGTTCGTGCTCCTCCTGCTGCTGGCCGTCACCGTCATCATGGGCAAGGGCCGGCCGCACAGCTGAGCGGCTGACTGGCTGACATGGCTTCCGTCGAGCGGGTCCGGCGCCTGGGTGTGATGGGTGGCACGTTCGACCCGATCCATCATGGGCACTTGGTCGCGGCCAGTGAGGTGCAGGCGTACTTCGATCTGGACGAGGTGATCTTCGTCCCGACCGGCCAGCCGTGGCAGAAGCTGGACCGGGAGGTCTCCCCGGCCGAGGACCGGTACCTGATGACCGTGATCGCGACCGCGTCGAACCCGCGGTTCTCGGTCAGCCGGGTGGACATCGACCGGCCGGGTCCGACGTACACGATCGACACCCTGCGTGACCTGTCCGAGCTGTACCCGGACGCCGAGCTGTTCTTCATCACCGGCGCCGACGCGCTCGCCCAGATCCTCACCTGGCGCGACGTGGACGAGATGTTCAAACTGGCCCAGTTCGTCGGCTGCACCCGGCCCGGGACCGAGGGTCTCGAGCTGCCACTGGACCAGCTGCCGATGGACCGGATCACATTGCTCGAGGTGCCGGCGCTGGCGATCTCGTCGACCGAGTGCCGCGCGCGGGTCGCCAAGGGCAATCCGACCTGGTACCTCGTGCCCGACGGCATCGTGCAGTACATCGCCAAGCGTGAGCTCTACACCAACCGTATAGGAACCACATGCCAGCCAGCGAACGCGCCATCGAGCTGCTCACCGCGGCCGCCGAGGCGGCGCACGACAAGAAGGCCGAGAACGTCCTCGCCTTCGACGTCTCCGAGCAACTCGCCATCACCGACGCGTTCCTGGTCGCGTCGGCCTCCAACGACCGCCAGGTCCGCGCGATCGTCGACGCCGTCGAGGAGAAGCTCCGGGTCGACTTCGACGCCAAGCCGGTCCGCCGCGAAGGCGCCCGGGAGGGCCGCTGGGTGCTGCTCGACTACCTCGAGATCGTGATCCACGTCCAGCACGACGAGGAGCGCAGCTTCTACTCCCTCGAGCGGCTCTGGCGTGACTGCCCGGTCATCCCCTTGCCGTCGCCTGTCCCAGGTTCCGCCGCCGAATGACCGCCGGGCGGCTGATCGTCTGGCGGCACGGCCGGACCGAGTGGAACCTGCAGGACAAGATCCAAGGCCAAGCCGACATCCCCCTGGACTCGGTTGGCGTCGATCAGGCGCGCGCCGCCGCATCCCGGCTGGCCGCCCTGGCCCCGACCCGCCTGTTCACCAGCGACCTCCAGCGCGCCGTCGCCACCGCCGGTGAACTGGCCTTGCTGACCGGTTTGAAGGTCGAGTACGACGAAGCCCTCCGCGAGATCGACGTCGACGACTGGGCCGGCCTGACCATGGCCGAGCTCGCCGCCATCAACCCAGAGGCCGCCGCCCGCATCCGCTCCGGCGAACCCCAGCGCCGCGGCACCGCCGGCGAAACCGTCGAAGAGGTCGCCGCCCGCTTCTCGGCCGCCCTGGAGCGGATCGCCGATCAGGGTGGGCCCGAAGACACCATCGTCATCGCCACCCACGGCCTCGCCGCCCGCGTCGGCATCTGCCTCTTCCTCGGTATCCCGCAAGCCCACTGGCCGGCCTTCGGCGGCCTGTCCAACTGCAACTGGATCTCGTTGCTGCCGAGCCGGAACAACCGCTGGCGCATCGAAGAATGGAACGCCGGCTCCCTCCCCGAACCGGTCATGAGCGACGACCCCCAACGCTGAGTACCCGGCCAACGACACCGCTCCGCGGGGTCCCCGCGAACCGGCTGTCCAGCGCCTGTCGGCAGCTGTCGCGGAGTGGCCGACCCGATTTTTCTTCGAAGCCACTCATCCGCTAAACTTCCGGAGTCGTAAGGCACCGCGGGGCTTTGGCGCAGTTGGTAGCGCGCTTCCATGGCATGGAAGAGGTCAGGGGTTCGAATCCCCTAAGCTCCACCGCAGCTCAGAGGCCGGTTTCCCACTCGGGAGACCGGCCTCTCGCATGACCTGAGTGTCTATCGGTTCGCGGGCAACAGGTCGTCCATCGCCTCGGCTCGCTCGGTCAGAGCCGGCCGAAGCTGGTGACGGTAAACCGTCTCCGTGACCTGAGTGCACTTGTGGCCGATCACCGCTCCGGGCGCGTCGGCGATGACCGCCACAGCCAGCGAGGTGGCCTTCCCGGTCCGGAGGCCCGAGGTGTTCGGTGGTCCTGATCCGGACGGCGCACTGATGCCCGGACCACCACCGCGCCCAGACGAAGGCCGGCCCGGTAACGGCGCCGACGAGCCGCCGGCGCCCGCCGCGCGGAGCCGTACGGCCAGCCGCGGTGGCGCTGGAACGGGATCTCGAAGACCGCGGCGAACAGCCGGGCCAGCACCAGCACCAGCGGCACCGCGACGGCCAGCGTGAGCGCGAAGGTCGGCAGCCCGGCCGGGACGAGGTGGTGCTCCTTCACGATCCGGCTCACCACCACGACGATCGGCAGCTGGACCAGGTAGAGGCTGTAGGAGAACGTGCCCAGCCCGCGCACCGGACGGGTCTCCAGCAGCCGCACCAGCAGCGCGGGCCGCCCGGTCGTCACGGCCACCAGCAGCAGCACCATGGCCGGCCCGATCGCGAGGTCCACCCAGAAGTAGTGCCGCACCGTCCACACCGTGCCGGCGCAGACCGCGAGTACCACGACCGGCAGGGCGGCCAGCGCGGCCAGCCAGTGCCATGGCAGCCGGCGCACCCGGTCGCCGGCGACGAGGATGCCGGCCCCGGCCACGCCGAACGCGAACAGCGGCGCCAGCTGCGGGGTCAGCCCGGACACCTTGTCCACCGGGGGCACGCCCGGCAGCGACGGCAGCAGCAGGGCGGCGACGATCACCGGGACGGTCGCGACCGCGAGCAGCACCGCCGCGCCCAGCCGGCGCCGCAGCAGCAGCAGGAGCGGGAACACGACGTACAGCTCGGCCTCGACGGCGATCGACCAGAACGCGCCGTTCGGGTTCGGTGCGACGGCGAGGTCCTGCAGCAGCAGCCCGTAGACCGCGATCGACCGGGCGGTGGGCGCGACCGAGTGCGGCTGCGGCGTGACCGCCCAGGCGACCACCAGGCTGAACACCAGCGCCGCCCAGTACGGCGGCAGGATCCGCCAGGCCCGCCGGCGCGCGAACTGGCTCGGGCCGCCGCTGAGCCGCCAGCCGTGCCGGGCCGGCCCGACCGCCAGCGAGAAACCGGACACGACGAGGAAGAACACCACCGCGAGGTGGCCGTACATGAGCCAGCCGAGCCAGACCGGGCCGTTGTTGGTGGGGAAGCCGGGGTAGGTCAGCAGCCAGCAGTGGAACAGCAGCACGTACAGCGCGGCCAGCCCTCGCAGCCCGTCCAGCCCGGCCAAGCGGCCGCGGTCCGGCGCGCGTACTGGGGTCTCGTCCTCGACACGGGTCACCACTTCGTACACGAGCGCCGCCGGCAGACGGTTCAACTCGCATGTGCATCGAAGATGGCCTCGTTGACCAAGTCCGACAAGCAGCACGCTCAACGTACTGAAGCTGGGCGATCGGCGCGCCGATGTCGGTGGTGAAGTGGTACCTGGGCGTTGGGGCCTGCTTCACTGAGGCGGTGACCGACGTTGAGACATCGCGACTGCGATTGCACGCCATCGATGCAGCAGAGGGCGATCGCATCGCCGCTCGACGGCCGGGAGAAGGGGATGCCTGGGCGGACGATTTTCCTTTCGACGGGGACATCATCGGCGTAACAGTTTTCCTCAACGCCACCGCGGCGTACGGGGACCAACGTCCCTTCGGGCACTACCGGATCAGCCGGTCCAGCGACGGTAAGGCAATCGGTGGAATCGGCTTCAAGGGCCAACCGGACAGCGGATGCGTCGAGATCGGCTACGGGCTGGCCCCGTCGGCCCGTGGACACGGATATGCAGCGGAGGCCATTGTCGCCGTACTGGATATCGCCGCAGAGCACGGATTGTCCCGGGTTATCGCCGACACAACCAAGGACAACGTCGCTTCCCAACGGTCCCTCGAGCGTGCCGGTTTCAGCCAAGTGGGTGATGACGGGGATCTCCACCGGTATGAGCTGGTCCTGAACGCCCCGTCGTCACCGACTCAGACGCACTAGCCCACCGGGGGCGAGTCGCTCGTCCAGACGTGGAGCGGCGTCCTGGCCGGCCACCTCCAGAACCTCTCGTCATGGCTGCCTGGACAGCCCTCAGCGGGCCCAGCTTCGACACCCTCCGCCCGGCCGACTCGCCCTGGCCCGGCCAATGATCACTGAGCCCAGTCCGGAACTCCGCTGGGCTCTTGAGTCCCACCCGAGCGCGGGAAGAAACTTGCACCAGGTGCCGAATAGTTACCCCACCGGAGCGAACCGATCGGGCTCTAGCAATCATGGAGAGGTGCGGCCCGGACCGGCACGCGTCAAGGATGCCTCCGGTATCAGGAGCAGCTGGGCTTTCAGATCTCATCCCAGCGGGGTGACGTTGTCATGCCTTCTGGCGTACACGATGGGGGCGGTGCGGCGGGCGTGGGCCGCACTTCGGCTGCGGGTCGAGCATCGGCACGGTGGCCGAACTGGACGAGAACAAGGGCAGGAACCGTGTTGACCCGAGCCAACGGGCGCCCGGTTCGATCGAAGGCAAGGAGTGCACCATGGCCGCCTTTACGGTGTGGAAGTTCGACGATCCGGCTGGAGCCCAGGGCGCCGAGTCGGTCCTCAAGGAGTGCCAGCGGGAAGGGCTGGTGAAGATCCTCGATCACGCGATCGTCTCGTGGCCCGAGGGCGCTTCGCAGCCGACGACCAAGCAGGGGCATGAGGAGAACTGGCGCGGGACCGGGTGGGGCGCGTTCTGGGGAGTCCTCCTCGGGGCCCTCTTCTTCGTACCCGTGATCGGTGCCGTGGCAGGGGCCGCGATCGGTGCGATCAGCAAGATGACGCAGGACGTCGGCATCACCAAGGAGCAACTGCACAAGATCCGCACCGAGGTCACACCAGGAACCTCGGCCCTGTTCGTGGTCACCGAGAACGGCGATCTCGACCGGGTGGGCGAACGCTTCCACGGCATGCACAGCAAGCTCATCGACACGAACCTCACCGACGCCGAGCGTCAGGAGTTGTTGGACACCTTCGGCGGCAAGTGACCCACAGACCAGCCCGCACGGCCGGGGCGTAGGCAGTTCCCGCTCGACTACAGATGCTCGCGCGTCCACGGCGTACATGACGTCCTTGTCGCCCGCCGAGACGCCCCGTCCGCTGTGCTTGGCTGCATTCATGCATGAACCGCCGAGTTTCGTCTCAGCCGAGGCCGTCCTCGATGCCGTTCGGACTCACTGGGCGATCGACGTCGACGCGATCGAACACCTGCCGGTGGGTTTCGGAGCACACCACTGGCGGGTGTCCTCCGCAGGGGGTCCGCGGCTGTTCGTCACGCTCGACAGCCTCGACCGGCGTCATTCGGCGGAGTCGCTCGAGGCTGCCTATGCCGCGGCGGGCGAGCTGGCCGCGGGCGGGCTCGAGTTCGTCGTGGCATCCGTGCCCAATCGCGAGGGACGCTGCACGGCTCCGCTGGCCGGCGGCCGCCTGAGCTGTGTGCCATGGACGGTCGGGGAGCCGGCTCCCTCGGGCCCCATCGACAGCGACCGCCTGGCGCGGCAGAACGCCGACGCGCTCGCCCGCCTGCACGCGACGACACCTCCCGCAGGCATCCCGAACTGGCGACCTCGGGTCGGAGAGGATTTCGGCGACTCCTTGGCCGACCTGCTGCGCAGCCCATGGCAGACCGGTCCGTACGGCGAACGCGCCCGAAGCGCTCTCGCCCAGCAGATCGACGCGATCCGACGGTGGACGGATGCCTACCACAACCTGAGTCGACGAGCCGCCGAACATCCCTGGGTCCCGACGCATGGTGAGCCGCATACCGCCAACCAACTCGTCACCGACCAGGGGATCGTCTTCGTCGACTGGGAATCGCTCGCCCGAGCACCGCGCGAGCGTGACCTGGGCACCCTGGTCGACTCCGGGTACGCCGAGCTGGCCGCGCCGGACTGGGAGATGACCGAGCTGTTCGACCTGGAGTGGCGACTCGGGGAGATCGCGGAGTACGCAGTCTGGTTCAGCAAGCCACACACCGGAACCGTCAGCGACCGGGCCGCCTTCGACGACCTCGTCACGGAGTTGAAACGACCGGACTGGACCCGAGCCAACGACTGACCTGCACCAGCGGCGAGCGTCGGCCGTGCACGAAGATCAGTTGGTCACGGTGTTGAAGACCATGATGAGGCGATGAAGGACAACTACGCACATGGTTATCAGGCACGCCGGGTCAACGGAGGGTGGTGCGACGTCGCTGCTTGTAACTGGCGCGTCAGGGACGCCAACCGAATCGTGGGGCTCAGCTAACGGCCTTCTTGATGAGGGTGGCGATCTGCTTCTCGATGGCCGGGGTCAGCCCCGTCAGGGCGAAGGCCGTGGGCCACATGCTGCCGTCGTCGAGAGCGGCGGAGTCGTTGAAGCCGAGGGTTGCGTAGCGGGTGTTGAACTTGCTCGCAGCCTGGAAGAAGCAGAGGACCTTGCCGGCCTTGGCGTAGGCGGGCTGGCCGTACCAGAGCTTCGGGGAGAGTTCGGGGGCGTTGGCCTTGATGATGACGTGGAGGCGTTCAGCGATCGCGCGGTCCGCGTCGTCCATCTCGGCGATCTTGTCCAGTACGGCGGTCTCGTCGGCAGCCTTGCCGCGGGAGGCCTTGAGCTCCTTGGCGCGTTCCTTCATCGCGTCCCGTTCCTCGGCGGTGAAGCCGTCGTACGACTTCTGCTTCGAGGTCGCCTTCGCCGCGGTCTTTCGGGTGGCAGCCATTGGAGAGTCCTGTCTACGTGATCCGGTGTGAACGATCCTCACTCTATGGACCGCCCACAGCAGCCGCTTCTTGAAAACTGATCGATTCCGGCACCGGGTCGCGGCGGTCAGCCGGATGTCCTCCAGGTCTCCGATGTCGGCGGTGTCGGCGACACTGATCGCGGCGACGGACTGGAGGTCGGCGGCCGGGGTCGCGTCGGGGTCGTCGTAATAGATGGCGACCCGGATCGTGTCCGGTTGCGTGCCCAGTCCGAGCGCGGCGGCCTTCTGCTCGAGTACGCCGAACGCGGCGCCGGTCTCGAAGTACGGGCCCTGATGACGTACGGCGGCCAGCCGGGTCGCCGGTCATGCCGGCCGGGTGGAAGTGGACGCCGTTCGCGGACCGGATCCGCCGTTCGTTCCTTCAGCCCAAGCTATGACACAGATCGGCCAGGTACTTGTCCCCGATTGCGCTTCATCGGGATCAGGGCGTGGTGGCGCTGAGCCAGGTAGGCCCGCGGACGATGGTTTCCTTGTAGCGGGCGCCACCGTCCGCGCGATCCTCAACCCCGACAAGCTCACCGACGTCCGGACTCAACCGGACACGTAGGTTGGGTCCGTGGCGAGCTATGCGGACTTCCCGTCCGGGTTTCTGACCGAGCGCTTGCGGCTGCGCCGCTGGCTTCCGTCGGATGCGGACGAGTATCGCGGACTATGGGTCGAGCGGGACGCGCGGGCGCTGCGCCGGATCGACGCGGCCGGGCGCCCGACGGTGGAGGAGATCCGCGGCTGGCTGGTGGACAACCCGCTGGCGGCTGATCGCGGGCTGGGGTTGCTTCCGATCGAGCGGCGGGACAACGGTGAGTTCATCGGGTACTGCGGATTGACCGTCGGCCGCGCATCGTTCGACGAACCCGAGATCGCGTACGAGCTCGCCCAGCGGGCGCATGGTCACGGGTACGCGACCGAAGCGGCCCGGGCTGTCGTCGAGGCGGCGGCGGAGACGGGACGGCACAGGCTTTGGGCGACGGTCCGGGACTGGAACGCGGCCTCGTTTCGTGTGCTGGAGAAGCTCGGCTTCTACCGCAGCGACCGCGTCACCGCGGATCCCGAGCGCGGTGACACGATCTGGATGACCCGCGACCTCGGTCAGCCGTTGGCGTAGAGGCAGAACGGGTGGCCGGCCGGGTCGAGGAGGACTCGGACGTCCTGTTGGGGCTGGAAGTCGGCGAGAGTGGCGCCGAGTTCGAGGGCGTGCTCGACGGCCGCCTCAAGGTCGCCGACCTCGACGTCGAGGTGCATCATCATCTGTTGCTTGCCGTCCTCGGCCGGCCAGGTCGGCCGGACCCAGTCGGCCGACGTCTGGGCTTGGAAGGCCAGGTAGGTCTCGGAGTTGCCGGGCACCGCCAAAGTGAACTCGTTGGGCTCGTTGTTGTGGATCTCCCAGCCGAGCACCTCGTGGTAGAACAGCCCGAGCGCCTGCGGATCCGGCGCATCGATCACCGTTCCGAACCAATGCCCCTTTGCTTCCCGTCCTCTGAGCATCCCAGCCTCCTCGCAGTGGTTGTACGAGACTAGAGCCGTGAACCGACAGGATGACCTCGCCGCCGAAGGTGAACCCGAGAAGGAGTTCAACCCCGGGATCGCGGCCCGCTTACCGCGCAAGACCGTCGCCGGTGGGGCCCTGATCCGCGACCACGCCGGCCGCATCCTCTTCCTCGAACCCACCTACAAGCCGACCCTCGACATCCCCGGCGGCATCGCCGAGTACGACGAATCGCCGTACGACGCCTGCCGTCGCGAGGTACTCGAGGAGATCGGCCTCGACCGCGAGATCGGCGCCCTCCTCGTCGTCGACTGGGTCCCCGCCCTCGGCCCCTGGACCGACGCGCTCGCCTTCATCTTCGACGGCGGCATCCTCGACGACGACCACCTCACCCTCGACCCCGTCGAAGTCCGCACCGCCAAGTTCCTCACCCTCGCCGAGGCAACCCCCAACCTCCGCCCCTCCATGACCCGCCGCCTAGCCCTAGCCCAACAAGCACTCACGATCGGCCACCCCACGTACGCCGCCTTCGGCCGCAGCTAGGCAGTGCCCCCGTGAAGAAATGGTGGCGTCGAAGAAGACCGCGGTCTTGGCATTGGTGAGCCCGGCCACGAAGCCTCGGTCGACGCGCCGGCCGCCTCGGTCAGCAGGGCGCCAGCCGCGTCGAGGCCGGCCGCCGGAACCGGTCCGGCCACGGGCCCCCATCCCGAGCACGACAGCCCAGATCATTTGACGGGTTGACCCCCGAAGTGGTGGGTTGCGCCCGCAAATTCCGAGGGGGCAACCCACCGGTTCAGGGGTCAACCCATCAGACGGCGCGCGAAGCGACCCGGGACGGGTCAACCCATCAAATGGCGCGGCATTCCATCATCGGGTTCGCGATCCACCAACCCTGATCCGAAGGTTGCTCGGCGCGGCACTGGATCGCAGCAAAGCGGCCAGATAGTAGCCATGTACTTAGTAGCCATGTACCGTATTGGGCGTGACCAAGACGAGCGAACCGACGCCGGGCCACTTGGTATGGCGGTTGTCGATGAAGTGGCGGGTGGCGGTGGATCGGGCGTTGGCGCCGATCGGGTTGACGCATGCGCAGTACGTGATGCTGGCGTCCCTCTATGGCATGGAGCGTGCCGGCCGGGTGCCGAGTCAGCGTGAGCTGGCCGACCACACCGGCCTCGAAGCGCTGTACGTCTCCAAGTTGGCCCGCAGTCTCGACGCCGACGGCCTGATCCAGCGCACCCGCGACGCCGCCGATACCCGCACGATGCGCCTCGAGCTGACCGACAAAGGCCGCGAGATCATCCAGCCCGCCATCGCGGAAGTCGCCAGCCTGTTGGACAAGCTCCTGGCGCCACTCGGCGGTCGCCGCGGCCCACGCGCGAAGAGCTTCGTCCGGGATCTCACCGAACTGCTCGACACCGAACTCTGAAGGGACCGTCATGCCCGACAGCGAAGTACTCGACTCGACCATCCACTACGAGGACACCGGCAGCGGTACGCCGATCGTCTTCCTGCATGGCAATCCCGCCTCGTCCCACATCTGGCGCAACGTCCACCCGTACGTCGGAAGCGGCCGGCTCCTGACGCCCGACCTCATCGGCATGGGCCGCTCCGGCAAGCCCGACATCGGCTACAGCTTCACCGATCACGCACGTTACCTCGACGCCTGGTTCGACCTGCTCGAGCTCGACCAGGTTGTACTTGTCGGCCACGACTGGGGTGGCGCGCTGGCCTTCGATTGGGCCTCTAGGCATCCCGACCGGACCCAAGGCATCGCGTTCCTGGAAAGCATCGTCAAACCGATGGCCTGGGAGGACCTGTCGCCGCAGGCTGCTGAACGGTCCCGCCTGATCCGTACGCCGGGCGTCGGCGAGGACCTCGTCCTCGACCAGAACCTCTTCGTCCGCCAGGCCTTCACCGGCGGCGTTCTCACCCCGGTCGGGGACGAAGACCTGCAGACCTACCTGGCGCCGTACCCGACGCCCGCATCCCGGCGGCCGATCCTCGCCTGGGCCCGGCAGTTGCCCCTCGGCGGCGACCCGGCCGAGCTCGTGACGCGGATCGAGAAGTACGACGACTGGCTCGGCCGCAGCACCGACGTACCGAAGCTGCTGATCACCTTCGAGGGTTCACCGACGTTGCTGATCGGCAAGGAACTGGCCGACTGGTGCGCAGCCAACATCGCCGCGCTCGAGATCGTCCATGGTGGCGAAGCCGGTCACCATGCGCCGGAGGATCGCCCCAAAGAGATCGGCAGCGAGATCTCCGCCTGGGTCGACAGGCACGCCTTGCGCTGACAACCCCGCGGCAAGCCGGCGCCGGGTCACCCCCAGGTGGTGGGGTGACCCGGCGGCCAGGGCTAGGGGAGTTCCGGGGGGAGGAACTGGAGGGGATCCCCTAACCATTAGGAAGGTTTCCTAACGGTAAGCCCGCATCACATCACCGGCACCGCCCGGTGTCAACAGTCGAGCGGCATGAAGCCCTCGCGGAGCGACTGCTCCGCGAGGGCTTCGCCGTGTCCTAGACGGTGGCGAGCACCGCGGGACGGTAGAGGGTCTGACCCGACGTCTCGTCGACGACGGCGACCCGGACGGACTCCGGCGTGGAGTCATGATGCGGTACGGCGAAGACGGCGGTCGCCGAGCGGCCGTCGTACCTGGCGGTGTAGCTGACGAACCGCCAGTCCTCGTCGTCCCAGTAGTCCCGGATATCGGACCGTAGCAACCCGTCGACCGCGCGGTACGCCGGGCTGAGCAGCAGCCGTCGTTGCGTGGCCGCCAGTGGTACGCCGTCAGTCGCGGTGCCGGCGAGTGGATGCGAGAGCCGCACCCGCAGCCGGCGCAACGGCAGCAGCCAATACCGATCCAGCTCGGCGGACAGCATGACGAACACGGCGGCCTCCACCGCGAGCACCGCCGTGCCTGCGCCGGCCGACCACCAGCCACCGCTTGCCGTGGTCGCGATCGCAGCCGTTGCCAGCAGCAACAAAGCACGTCCGATCGCCCGCCGGCCAATGGGCTTGGCCGACGTACCGGCGCAGCCGCAGGACGCCTCGGGTACGACGATCTTGCCGTAGATCAGGTAGCCGGTGAAGCCGACGGCCAGAACAACCGCGGCGACCGCCTCGACGGTCCACGCCGGCGGTACCAAGAGCGCCGTACCGATAACGGCCTCGACGACACCGACCAAGCGGTACGCCGGGACCGCCCGTGACTCGCCGACCAAGCGAGGCAACGCCGTACGACGAGCCTGCTCCGCGCCGGTGAACTTGCCGTACGACGACCAGAGCAGGACCAATCCGATCAGTAGCGGCTGGGCCGCCGCCACCTGCTGTGCGAACATCGCGGCCTCCCGCTCAGTTCGACGCGTAGATCGTCGCGATGTCGATCTCGTTCGTCCCCGGTCGCCAGGCGCCGATCACCTGGGCGTGCCGGCCGACCTCGAGCATCGACAGGTCGGACACCGCGGGAGTCCCGTTGTAGACGGCCGCGGTGTGCCCGGGCTGCACGTGCCCGACGACCTTCTGGCCGTGGTGGTCGAGCTGCAGTGCCGAGCGCCCGATCGAGGTGACGCTCACGGTCAGGTTGACGATGTTGATCCAGACCGACTCGGCGGCGAGGGTACCGTCCGGCATCAGTACGCCGCGGGCGTACAGACCGTCGCCGATCCGGGCCTGGTCGATCGTGGTCGGCCGGAGCTTCCAGACACTGGTCACGCCGGTCAGCTGGATCCGGTGCAGCCGGCCGTCGGATCCCTGTACCTGCAGGAGATCCTGGTTCCGGCCGGTGATCAGGCCTTCGGCGAAGTTCGGGTCCGGCTGCCCGGGGTCGGGGAACTGCGAGGCCGCGGCGAACGCGGTCTCCGGGGCGAGTGAGCCCAGCGCACTGGCGGCGACCAGGCCGGTGGCGCCGAGCGCGGCGCGGGTGAGCAGGGAGCGGCGGTCCATCGTGGTAGTCATCTCAGTTCACCTCTCAGCCGACGTCGATCGCAGCGGGGATCAGACCGGCGCTCAGGCTCGCGATCGCGGAGAACGCGGCCGGAGTGAGGTCGACGATCCGGTTGGAGGCGCACGTCCCGCCGCAGCAGGCGCGTTCACCACAGAACAGGTCGGTCTGCGGACCGCAGTCCGCGATCGACGTGACCACCCGCGCGCCGTTGCACAGGTTGGTCGTGGAGTGCCGGAAGCCGCAGGTGCGCCGGGTCATTGCGGTGACCCCGCAGGTGTCCGGGTGAGTGATGGCGAAGCACGCGGCCGAGGTGTTCGGCCAGGCGTGCTGGAAGTTGCCCGAGTGACAGGTTCCGCAAGCTCCCGTTCCGGTGCTCGCGCAGGGTCCCCATGCGTTTCCGCAACAGAACCATGAGACTTCGCCGTTGAGTCCGGCCATGACAGATCCTCCTAGGCCTAGGGGCGGTAAGACCTACAGAAGTTCTTTGTACTCCGAAGATGGGAAATCTCCCAGTCCTCAGCCCGAAACGGAAACTTTTTACCCAGTCGCCGCTCGGTGGCCATGCCTCGCTCGACCGGCTGCCTCCTCGCGGCCCCGCTACGCGGTGAAGCGACTGGTGTCGTCCCCCAACCAGCGCGTCAGTGCGGCTTCCAGACCGGCAGGGTCACTAGCGCCATCGGCCGACGCCCACGCCACGAAGCCGTCGGGTCGCATCAACAGGCCGCTCACGCCGGCGCCGTCCGAACTACCTCGGACCAGCTCCAGACGCCCGGCGTACTGCTTGGCCAGGGCTACCAGCTGGTCATCCCCGGCCAGATCGACGAGCAACGCCCGGCCCTGATGGGTGTGGTCGGCGAGCCGTGTGCCGTCGTCCAGCCGGAGGTTGGGCATCGTCGAGCCGACCAGCGGATGGCCGTTCCCCAGGTCGTAGCGCTGCCACAGACCGGAGATCCGCTTCACGTAGTAGGTCGCCCCGTCCCGTGTGTCGAGGAAATCGGTGACCACACCTCTGAGGGCACGGCTGTAGGCGTCGCCGCGCATCACGGCCACCTGCGCGCGCGTCCAGTCAAGCACCCAGGCGCCGATCGGGTGCCGTTCGCTGGTGTAGGTGTCGAGCAGACCCTCGGGCGCCCACCCTTGCACGGTCGCGGCGAGCTTCCAGCCCAGATTGACGGCGTCGCCGATCCCCAGGTTCAGGCCCTGGCCACTGAACGGCGAATGCACGTGGGCGGAGTCGCCGCACAGAAGCACCCGACCGCGCCGATAGGTCGTCGCCTGCCGCGCGTTGTCCGTGAAGCGCGTGCCGCCGCCGGCGACCTCGGTCACGCGGACGTCGACGCCGCTGACGCGCCGCAGGCTGGCGTCCATCTCGGCCGCGGTGACAGGTGCCTCGCGGTCGTCCGGCGGGCCATCCAACTCGACGGTGCGAACCCAGCCTGGCTTCGGCCCGTAGACATACACGCCGGTGGGTGTGTACTGCCAGCCTCGCCCCAGACGCTCCGCGCCCTCCACGGTGCCCACCGCCTGGCGGAAGGTGATCGTCGGGTCCGTGCCGGGGAACTCGAAGCCCGCCAGGCGCCGGATCAGGCTGCGCCCTCCATCGCAGCCGACGAGCCACGCCACGCGTACGTCGCCACTGCCGTCCAGGTCAACGGTGACGCCGGCCTCATCCTCGTCGAAGCCCAGCACCTCGACCCCGCGCCGAACCTCGACGCCGAGCTCTGCCGCGTGGCGACCGAGGATCCGCTCCACCTCGATCTGCGGGACCTGGAGGTACCAGCCGTCCGACCCACGGTCACGCAGGCTGGGATCCTGCATGTCGACGGGGTCACCTGGGACCTGAATCCCACCGAAGTGCCCAACGGAAGGCGGCCCGCTCGAGCCGGCCCGGGGAGCGTCGGGGCGCACTGCCTCCAACGCGGGCAGCAAGCCGCGCCGTTCGAAGGCCTCAGCGGAGGCGGTGTTGATCCCGCCCGCCTTGCCGGCGGTGTCGAGCTCCTCGCGCCGTTCGGCGACGAGCACTCGGGCGCCCGCCAGGCGCAGTTCGGTCGCAAGCATCAGGCCGACCGGCCCGGCGCCTGCCACGAGCACGTCATAGTCCATCCGGCTGGTGTCGGTGGTCAGCGACATCTTGGTCATCTTCTCTCCGCAAGAGCCTTCCTCCGCAGGTGGAGGACGTGCCATGATGTTATGTGACTAAATTTAGTCACACAAGGGAGCGAGGCCGGATGCCCAGGACCGGAGAGCGAGGCGGGCCGCAGACGCGTGCGCGGATCTCGGAGGTCGCGACCCGGTTGTTCCTCGACCGCGGGTACGACGCGGTCACGGTCGCCGAGGTCGCGCGCGCGGCCGGGGTCTCGAGCGTCACGGTCTTCAACCACTTCCCACGCAAGGAGGACCTCTTCCTGGATCGCGGCGTCGATGCCGAGGAGCTCCTGCGCTCGGCGGTGCGCGACCGGGCTCCGGGTGCCGACGTACTGGCGTCCCTGCGCGATGCGGCCTTCCGTCTCGTCGACGCCGGTCACCCACTCTCCGGCGTCAATGACCGGTCCGTGCCGTTCTTCCGGACCGTCGCGGCGTCGCCCGCGCTGATCGCGCGTGCCAGGGAGATCGCCGCCGACCTTCAGCAGACCCTCGCCGAGGAGCTCGAACGCGACCCGGCCTTCGAGGCTGACCCGGCGTTGCTCGCCGCGTTCTTCATCGCCGGCTACAGCACCGTGATCGTCGAGACTGCCCGCCGCCGCATCGCCGGAGACCCGCCGAGCGCCATCGTCGACGACCACCGGGCCCGCCTCGACCGCCTCTTCAACGTCCTTCGCAACGGGGTCAACCGCTAAGCCGGATACTCAGACGCTGTCGGCTCGTGCTGGGGAGTGGGCGACGCGCGCGACGGTCGACCGCATTAGCGCTGGAGTCTGTATGCGGTATACGATCCAGATGAGCACGCCGATTGTGACCTGGTGCACGGTGGGATTCATCGGATCCGGATACAATCACTGCGTTTGTGGAGGGGAGTATTCCTCTCGGGTCGCGCTCACCGGACCTGACTACGGCAGTGTCGTCATCACGGGAGGCCCGGGCGGCCGAACCGGTGCTGCCGGCCCGGATTTCCGGGCGGAAGAGACCTCCGGACCGAGCTGTACGCCGTCGTCCGGAGGTTTGCCGTGGTCTCAGTCATGCCGCCGGTCGTGTGGATCCTCACGATCGTCGGGCTGCTCGCGATCGTCGCCTTCGACCTGGTCGTGATCTCCCGGCGCAACCACACCGTGACGATCAAGGACGCGACCCGCTGGGTGCTGTTCTACGTCGGCCTGGCCGGGCTGTTCGCGGTCGGGCTGTTCGTGTTCAGTCCGGGGCAGAGCGGCGGCGAGTTCGTCGCCGGGTACATCACCGAGTACAGCCTGAGCGTCGACAACCTGTTCGTGTTCGTGATCATCATGGCGCGGTTCGCCGTACCGAGCCTGGCCCAGGACAAGGTGCTGTACATCGGCATCGTGGTGTCGATGCTGTTGCGGGCCGTGTTCATCCTGGCCGGCGCGGCGGCGATCTCGGCTGCGAGTTGGGTGTTCTACATCTTCGGTGCATTTCTGGTCTACACCGCGGTCCGGCTGGCGCTCGAGGGTGAGAACGACGAGACCGACTTCCAGGAGAACGCCGTACTGCGCGGGCTGCGCAGGATCCTGCCGCTGTCGCACGACTACGACGGCGACAAGCTGACCACCCGGATCGACGGCCGCCGGATGGTGACGCCGCTGGTGATCGTGATCGCCGCGATCGGGATGGCGAACGTGATCTTCGCGCTCGACTCGATCCCGGCGATCTTCGGGCTCACCCAGGACGCGTACATCGTGCTGACCGCGAACGCCTTCGCGCTGATGGGCCTGCGTCAGCTGTACTTCCTGATCGGCGGGCTGCTGGAGCGGATCATCTACCTGAACGTCGGCCTGTCGGTGATCCTGGCGTTCATCGGCGTGAAGCTGATCATCGAGGCGCTGCACGGCTCGCACATCGACGACATCGGCGCGATCCACCTCCCGCACATCGGCATCCTGACCTCGCTCGGCTTCATCGTCGGCACCCTGTTCGTCACCACGGTCGCCAGCCTGATCAAGTCGTCGTACGACCGCCGCCAGGTCGAGGTCCGCATCGACGACTGACCGGCCGGCCCGGACCGCCGGCACTCATCAACGTCGGCAGAACGCCGGTCGTGAGCGGGGCGCCGCTCGCCCGAGCCACATTGATGAGTGCTGGCGGTCCGCCTCACACCGGATCCGGCTGCTTTCGATCGGCCTGGGCAGGGCGGAGCCGGAGGTAGAGCAGCGGTATCGGCGTGAGGATCAGGCCCGAGGTCAGTAGTGCGGTGCGAAGCGACGTACGGCCGGCCAAGGCGCCGAGGGGCGGGCCGCCGACGACCTGGCCGATCGCGTTGGCCTGCGACACCATCGAGATCACGGTCGCCCGCGAGCGGGAGTCGACATGACGGTTGAGCCAGGCGGACTCGATCGGCCAGGCGAGGGTTCCGGCGATCGTGCTGACCCACATCGCCGCCAGCGCCAGCCAGAGGTGCCCGAGCAGCGCGAACGCGATCACACCCGCCACCTGCAGGGCGGCGAGCAGCGCGAGTACGCCGTTCGGATGCGCGGAGCTCATGCGCTCAGGTGTCAACCTGTTCAGCGCGACCGAGCTGATCAGCGACAGCAACGTTCCGATCAGGGCCAGGACCGCGAACCAGAACGCGGGGTCCGACGTACCGAACACGGTCGGGAAGCTCGAAGGTCAGGATCTTCACCGACCACAGCCGGTCGAACGCCTCGCTGGACAGTCCGGAGATCAGGCTGATCACGACCAGGGTCCGTACGACGGGACGCCGCCGGGCGACCGCGAGTCCGTGCTTGAACGTCTCGGCCATCTGCCGGAAGGTCTCGCGCTCGCTCGCGCGGCGTCCGGTGGAAGTTCTGCTCGCGCATGAAGACCGCGAGGATCAGTGCGAGCAGGATCATCCCGGCTCCGGACAACGTCATCGGCAGCGGGAGGTTGATCAGGCCGAGCGCACCGGCCGTGACCGTGCCGGCGATCTTCGCGGCCAGGCTGATCTGCTGGCTCCGGACGAAGACACTCGCGGCGCGTTCGGTGCCGATCTCGTCGGTGATCCAGGCCTGGTCGGCGCCGGAGGTGAAGGTGTAGCCGACGCCCCAGAGCACCTGGGCAACAAGGATCGCGAGGAACGCCGGCACCAGACCCTGGAGCAGGAAGCCGGCGCCGATCAGCGCGACGCCGATGATGACCGACAGCCGGCGGCTGTACAGGTCGGCGACGATGCCGGTCGGGATCTCGAACAGGAAGCAGGCGAGCTCGAGAGTGGTCCCGACCAGAACCATCTGGAGTGGGTCCAGGCCGGCGTCGCGGACGTAGTACACCGCGCTGAGCGTGAAGGTCAGCGCGGACAGGAACGCCCAGGCGCCGTTGTAGGCGAAGTACGTCCGGGCCGGATCGGCGGACCGATAGGCAGGTAGAGACATCGTGGCTCCCGAAAGCGTGCGTGGGGCATGACGAAGCGCGACGCGAATAGGTCAAACGCTTGACGTGACGCACGCCGGCGGCTCATCTGGCAAGCGGCAGAAGTGCGCTTTCAGGAGCGGGTTTGCATGGCGCTCAGGGTAAGGGAGAACCCGGCGCGTCCGCCTCCGAATTACCCGACCACTGCTGGTGATCAGGAGTACCATCGAAATGCCTGGCCCGGCCGTTCCCCCGTGATGGTCGGGTCAGGTTTGTGTTCCGCCCCTTCGCGGCGTCGGACTGCCGCCTGATCGGCCGGCCTGCGTACGACGTCTAGACCAGTTTGCCTTGGCGGGGTTGGCGTTCGGCGATGTGGCAGTCGCATTCTCCAGGACAGTCCGGAGCGATGCCGTGCGTACGCCGTACTCCTAGGGGCGGGCGTGGTTGGTCCGGAGCGGCGCGGATGCCTGAGCAGCGGAGCGGCGATTTTGACGAGCCCGCGATCGACCGGCAGCCCGGAAATCAGGTCTTGACATGGGTGGGTTCGGGCCGGTTGACTGCAACATAGTTCACAGAGGAAATAAATTCTGGTTCGGTCCGGTGTCGGTGGCTCAGAGCGACCCCGGGCGGGATCGTTGTGTGCCCGGATCCGGTGGCGAGCCATCGGATCATTTGGCGTTTCCCGGCAACTCATTGCTCTAGGCAACGCGGGAAATCCGTTGCAGGCCAGGGATCTGAGTGGTATCGGTCACCGTCCGGTATCGACGGGGCCGGAGAGTCTTCCGCTGCCGGGGGTTCTGTGCCATTCTCCGGGGTAGCGAAACCCGAGATCCTATCGGATATCGGTTCCACTCCACCGCGTGAGGGAAAGGATGCGGAGTGAGCGCAACCTTCGAGGTGAAACCGGCGCCGCCGGCACCGGCGCCGCGGCAGGCGGTGAGCCAGGGCCGGAAGCCTCCGAGAACGAGTCGCCGGACCGCGGCCAGCCGGAGTCTACGCCGCCACTGGCAGCTCTACCTGCTGATCGTCGTACCGCTCGCGTACTTCGTCATCTTCAAGTACATCCCGATCGCCAACGCGGTGATCGCGTTCAAGGACTACAGCCCGGTCAAGGGCCCGTGGGGCAGCCCCTGGGTCGGCTTCAAGAACTTCGAGCTGTTCTTCCAGAACCCGGTGTTCTGGACCTTGCTGAAGAACACGTTCATCCTCGCGGCCTACACCGTGCTGGCCAGCTTCCCGATCCCGATCATCCTGGCGATCGCGCTGAACGAGATCCGCAACGGCCGGTTCAAGAAGACCGTGCAGCTGGTGACGTACGCGCCGTACTTCATCTCCACCGTGGTGGTCGTGTCGATGACGATCCTGGTGCTGTCGCCGCGGCTCGGATTCGTCAACGACGCGATCGGCCTGTTCGGCGTCCCGCAGATCGACTTCCTCGGCAAGCCTGACTACTTCCGGCACATCTACGTCTGGTCCGACGTCTGGCAGACCACCGGGTACTCCGCCGTCATCTACCTGGCCGCGCTGTCCGGCATCGACCCGGCGCTGCACGAGTCGGCCCGGATCGACGGGGCCAGCCGGCTGCAGCGGATCTGGAACGTCGATCTGCCCGGGCATCATGCCGACCGCGGTGATCATCCTCGTCCTCGGCGTCGGCAACATCATGTCGATCGGGTTCGAGAAGGCGTTCCTGCTGCAGAACCCGCTGAACCAGTCGCAGTCCGAGATCATCGCCACCTACGTCTACAAGACCGGCCTGCTGAACGCCGACTTCAGCATGGCCACCGCGATCGGGCCTGTTCAACTCGGTGATCAACCTCGTCCTGCTGCTCGTGCGTGAACTTCGTCGCCAAGCGCATCACCGGAAACGGACTCTGGTCATGAGCATTACATTGGCAAGGCTCTCCGGCAGGTACGGCGGGCAAGCGGTCGGAACGCAACCACGATCGAAGAGACGAAGACCGACCGGATCTTCCTCATCGGCGTCAAGATCATGCTCTGGATCGCGCTGATCGTCGTCGCGGTCCCACTGATCTACATCGTCGCCAACTCCTTCAGTAGCGGGTCGGCGGTGAGCGCGGGCCGGGTACTGCTCTGGCCGGTCGAGCCGAGCATCCGCGCGTACAAGGAGGCGTTCAGCGATCCGCTGATCATGAAGGGGTACCTGAACTCGTTCATCTACGCGATCGGCGGCACCCTGATCAGTGTCTCGCTGACGATCGCGATCGCCTACCCGTTGTCGCGCCGGACCTTCTACGGCCGCAACCTGATCATGAGCGTGCTGATCTTCACCATGCTGTTCTCCGGCGGCCTGATCCCGACGTACATGGTCGTGCAGGACCTGGGCATGCTGAACACCCGGTGGGCGATGGTGATCCCGAGCGCGATCGGGGTCTGGCAGGTGATCATCGCGCGGACGTTCTTCCGGTCGCACCATCCCGGACGACCTGTACGAGGCCGCCACCATCGACGGTGCCAGCGACCTGCGATTCCTCTGGTCGATCGTGCTGCCGCTGTCCAAGCCGGTGATCGCGGTGATCGCGCTGATGTACGCGATCTTCCAGTGGAACAGCTACTTCGACGCGCTGGTCTACCTGAAGGACCCGGGCCTGTACCCGCTGCAGATCGTGCTGCGGAACGTGCTGATCCTGAACACCCTGACCGGCTCGACCACCACGACAAGCCTGGCCCAGCAGCTCGAACAGCAACAGCTGGCCAACGTCCTCAAGTACGCGCTCATCGTCATCTCGAGTCTGCCCGTACTGATCATCTACCCGTTCGTCGCCCGCCACTTCACCAAGGGCGTGATGGTCGGCGCGGTCAAGGGCTGAAACAGTCCACTCCAGAAGGGAAACACCGCAATGCGCTCACCCGTGAGCAAGGTCGTCGCACTGGCTGTCGCCGCTGCGCTGGCCCTGGCAGCGTGCAGCTCGGACAACTCGGCGAAGCGGTGCGGCGAACGAGACGTCGGCCGACGGCAAGGTGATCATCGACACCTTCACCCCGGCGGACCAGACCATGAACCTGGACACCAACAAGGTGACCACGATCATGAGCGACAAGTTCAAGATCAAGTTCCGTTGGCAGACCACCACGTTCGACGCCGGCCCGGCCAAGGAGAAGCGCCAGATCGCGCTGGCCAGCAACGACTACCCGGACCTGTTCTTCCTGATCCCGTGGGTCGACGCGTTCACCCAGGCCGAGGTGCTGAAGCTCGGTCAGCAGGGTGTCGCGGTCCCGCTCGAGGACCTGATCAAGGAGAACGCGCCGAACATCCAGAAGGTGCTGGACTCCAACAAGGACGTACAAGGAGATGTCGACCGCGCCGGACGGTCACATCTACGCGCTGCCGCAGTGGGCCGACTGCTACCACTGCACCTACCCGGACAAGCTGTGGATCAACAGCACCTGGCTGAAGAAGCTCGGCCTGCAGGTGCCGAAGACGACCGAGGACCTGCGGAACGTGCTGCTGGCGTTCAAGACCAAGGACCCGAACGGCAACGGCAAGGCCGACGAGATCCCGATGACCACCGACGTCCAGGACAGCAGCCTGATCGCGCTACCTGATGAACGCGTTCGCCTACGACCCGGTCGGCGCGAACAACGGCGTCCGTTCGCTGCTGACGCTGGACGGCGACAAGGTCGTGACCCCGGTGAACTCGCCGCAGTGGAAGGAGGGCCTGAAGTACATCAACTCGCTCGTACAAGGAGGGCCTGATCGACCAGGCGCGCGTTCACCCAGAACGCGGCCGCGCTGCAGGCCCAGGGCAACAACCCGAAGGCCGTCACGCTCGGTTCGGTGCCGGTGCTGTGGCCGGGCATCTTCGTCCAGCTGGACTCCAAGGACGGCCGGGACAAGCAGTACGACGCGGTGCCGCCGCTGACCGGCCCGGAGGGCAAGAGCTACACCGGCTACAACCACCCGACCTCCACCGGCTACACGTTCATGCTGACCAACAAGGCCAGCAAGGAGGCCCAGGTCGCCGCGATCAAGATGCTGGACTACATCTTCACCGACGAGGGCCAGGAGATCGCCAACATGGGCCCGGAGGGTGTCGGCTGGAACAAGCCGAGTCCCGGTGACGATCGCCCTCGACGCGAGCACCAAGCCGGTGTACAACCCGGTGCAGAACGCACCGAAGAACATCAGCTGGGGCGCGCTGGCGCAGTACAACAACACGCTGGCCTACCGCAACGCGCAGGTCGTGCCGACGGACATCTACACCGGCGCGGGCCTCGAGCGGCGACTGTTCGAGGCGACCAAGCAGTACGAAGGTCACGAGGACAAGGCGCAGTGGTTCCCGCAGACCTCGGTCTGGCCGGACCCGAGCCTCACCGGCGAGCTGGCCACCCTGCAGACCAACCTGAACAACTACGTCACCAGAACCAGTTGGCCTTCATCACCGGGTCGAAGAACATCGACACCGATTGGGACGCCTACGTGAAGGGTCTCGACAGCACCGGCATGACGCGGTACCTCGAGATCCAGCAGCAGGCCTACGACAAGTACAAGTCCGGGAGCAAGTAGCAGTGCTTTTGCCGGGCCTTCGGCACCGGCCGTGGTCATGAGAGCTCTGACCTCCGGCTCCTCGCCTCGTCGCTCCAGTCGCTTCGCTCCCTACGCTCCTCAGTCCAGGCACGGGAGGCCTCGATGACCCATGAACTGTGGTTCCGCACGTCCCGCGCCGGACTGGTTCGAGGCGTTGCCACTGGGCAACGGTCACCTCGGTGCCAAGGTGTTCGGCCGGGTCGGCGAGGAACGGATCGCGCTCAACCTCGACGACGTCTGGTCCGGTGACGGTCCCGCGCGAGCTGGCGGTGGCGGACGGTCCTGCGGTCCTGGCCGACGTCCGACGGTTGTTGCTGGAGGACGGTGATCGGCTGGCGGCGACCGAGCGGACCCGGGCGCTGCAGGGTCCGTTGGTCGAGTCGTACCAGCCGCTCGGCGACCTGGTGATCCGGTCGGCCGGCGAGGGTGCGGACTACCGGAGAAGTCTGGATCTCCGGACCGGGACCGTCGCCGTCGACTACTCCACGACGGCGTGCGGTTCCGGCGGGAGACCTACGTGTCCGCGCCGGACCAGGTGATGGTGTGGACGATCAGCGCGGACCGGCCGGGTGCGGTCGATCTGCGACCTGCAGTTGGTCAGTGCGCACCCGGTGCGCGTGGATGTTGCCGACGGCACCTATGGTGTCGTCGGGCATGCGCCGTCGGATCTGACCATCGAGTACCGGCAGAGTCCGGACCCGATCCGGTACGACGAAGGGCGCGGCATCGGGTTCGGTGTCGCGCTGCGCGCGGTGACACGATGGCGGCAGCGTATCGGTGACGGAGGAGGGCATCGCCGTCGCGGCGCCGATAGTCTGACCGTCGTGGTGTCGGCGGCCAGCACCTTCGAAGGCTGGTCCGTGCCGCCCGGTCGCGATCCCGCCGTCGCGTTGCGCGAGGCAACCGACTCTGCTGGATGCGGTTGCCCTGGACAAGCTTCGGGATCGGCACGTCGACGACCACCTCGCGCTCTACGAACGCGCGGAGCTGCCACTCGGCGACGCGGTGGAGCTGCCGACCGATGAGCGGATCAAGGCGGTCGCTGCCGGGGGCAACGATCCGGATCTGGTCGCGCTGATGTTCAACTTCGGCCGTTACCTGTTGATGGCGTCCTCCCGCCCTGGGACGCAGGCGGCCAACCTGCAGGGCATCTGGAACGAGGACCGCCGCCCGATGTGGGCCAGCGACTGGACCAACAACATCAACACCCAGATGAACTACTGGCCCGCCGATCGTCACCGGGCTGGGCGAGTGCTTCGACCCGCTGATCGATCTGCTCGAAGGCCTGGCCGAGTCCGGCGCGGAGACGGCCCGGATCCTGTACGACGCTCCCGGGTGGGTGTCGCACCACAACGCCGACATCTGGCGCGCCACCTGGCCGGTGGGCGAAGGTGGCGACGACCCGGTCTGGTCGATGTGCGCGACCTGCGGGGTCTGGCTGTCCGCGCATCTGATGGAGCACTACCGCTTCGACCTGGACGCCGGAGTTCCTGCGAGACACGTGCGTACCCGATGATGGCCGGAGCGGCGGAGTTCGTGCTGTCGATGCTGGTGGAGGACTCCGACGGCCGGTTGCAGTTCATTCCGTCGACCGCTCCGGAGCATCACTTCATCCTGCCGTCCGGCGAGAAGGCGTCCGTCGACCTGACCACGACGTACGACATCTGGCTGATCCGCGAACTGTTCGCCAACCTGCTCCGAAGCGGAAGCCGTCGCTCGGGCTGACGACCGACCTGGCGCCGCGCGTGCCGCGGCGCCCGGGAGCGTCTGCCGAAGATCCCGTATCACGCCGACGGCCGGCTGCTCGAGTGGCCGACCGACTGGCAGCCGTCCGAGCCGGAGCACCGTCACCAGTCGCACCTGTACGGCCTCTACCCGGGCGCCGAGATCGACCCGACGCGTACGCCGGAACTGGCCGCCGCTGCGCGTGCATCGCTGGCAGCTACGGACTGCGGGTGCGACCAACGGTGGTTGGACGGCAGCGTGGCTCGTCGCGCTCTGGGCGCGGCTGTTCGAGCCGGAGAAGGCGTCGGCGCGTGATTCGACGACTACCTGAGCCGGCTGGTCTCGGACAACCTGCTGCACCGCGACGGCGACATCTTCCAGATCGACGCCAACTTCGGCATGACCGCCGGCATCGCCGGAGCTTCTGATCCAGAGTCACACCGACGCGATCCGCCTGCTGCCTGCTCTGCCGGCCGACTGGCCGGACGGCTCGTTCCACGGCCTGCGGGCCCGCGGCGGTCTGAGCTTCGACGTGTCCTGGCGCGACGGCGACGCTCACGACCGCCGTCGGTTCACGCGACCCACGCCGGCACCCACCGCATCGCCCTCACTCCCGACGACATCCGCACCGTCACGCTCGCCTCCGGCCAAAGCACCACCTTGAGCACCACATCCGTACCTTGAGCGCCCCGCCGTACGGACGTCGTGCGCAAAGTCACCACGATGGCGGCGGGGCTGGTTAGGGGTGCCTAACCAAAGTTGTTGTAGGGTCAACGGCTGTGACGAAGCGGATCGGAATCGTGGTCGTGGCCGCCGTGCTGAGTGCTGGCCGGGTGTGGTGGCAAGGACGCCGGGAGCGCCGACACCGGAGTTGGTGACACCGAAGTGGCGACGGGTGGGCGGTTGTTCAAGACCGCGGACGAGGAGACCGCCAAGCTCGGCTCGGACGCGCAGCCGGGCGCGTTCCCGCGGACGGTGACGCACGCGCTCGGCGAGACCAAGCTGGAGAAGAAGCCCGAGCGCGTCGTGGTCCTGGACAGCGGTGAGCTCGACGACGTACTCGCGCTCGGCATCACGCCGGTCGGGATGGCGACGACCGCGGGCCAGGCCGGCGTTCCGTCGTACCTGGCCGGCAAGGCGCAGGGAATCAAGACCGTCGGCGGGATCAGCGAGCTGAACCTCGAGGCGATCGCCGCGCTGAAGCCGGACCTGATCCTGGGCAGCAAGCTGCGGGCGAACGACCTGTACGACAAGCTCAGCGCGATCGCGCCGACGGTGATCAGCATCCGGCCCGGGTTCCCGTGGAAGGAGAACTTCCTGCTGGTCGCGGACTCGGTCGGCGAGGAGGACAAGGCCACCGGGATCCTGAACGACTACCAGAAGCGCGCCGACGACGTGAAGAGCGAAGGTGCAGGGGTCGCCGACGATGTCGCTGGTCCGGTTCCGGCCCGGCGAGATCCGGCTGTACGGGAACCTGTCCTTCATCGGCGTGATCCTGAAGGACATCGGGCTGCCGCGGCCGAAGATCCAGGACGTGCAGGACCTCGCGGTCGAGGTGTCGCAGGAGAACATCGGGCAGGCCGCCGGCGACTGGATCTTCTACTCCAGCTACGGCAAGCCGGACACCACCGCCGAGAACACCGTTGTCAACGGCAACCTCTGGAAGGCCCTTCCCGCGGTCAAGAACGGCCAGGTCGCCCGGGTCGACGACGAGGTCTGGTTCCTCGGCCTCGGCCCCCTCGGCGCGATGGATGTGCTGTCCGACCTGGAGAAACTCCTAGGCCCGAAGGGCTAGGGCGTGTCTCCTAACTCCCCGCCTACTGCGCGGCACTCGGCACGGCACCTCGCCGCACTGGCGCAAAGGCCACGATGCTCCGCATCGAGACCTTCGCTCCAGCGCGCCGATGCACCGCACCGAGCACCTGCTCGCTACGGCGCGGAGTTAGGAGACACGCCCTAGATCACCACCCGGTAGTGGAGGTGGACGAAACCGCTGGTGAAGCGGCGTTCGTCCAGTAGTTCCAGGCTCAGCTGGAGGTCGTTCGGCAAGGCGTGTTTGCCGCCACCGACCACGATCGGAGCGATGATCAGGTGGCACTCGTCGACGAGGCCGCCATTCAGGGCTTGGCCTGCGAGGTCGGACCCTCCGATGCTGAGGTCGGCCGCGGAGGACTCCTTCAGCCGCTGGATCGCATCGGGTTCGAAGGAGCGCCAGATGCGTGTCCTGGCGCTCGTCGCCGACTGCAGTGTTCGCGAGTACACGACCTTCTCCGCCGCTCGCCAGATCTCTGCGTACTCGCGGGCCGCTTCGGAGCTGTTGGTGGCGGACTCCCAGTAGACCATCGTGTCGTACATCCGGCGGCCGTAGAGGTACGTCCCGATCGGACGCTCCAGCTCGTTGACGAACGCGTGCACCTCCTCGTCCGGTGCCGCCCACTCGAACCGTCCGTCGGCATCCTCGACATACCCGTCGAGGGACGTGATCGCCGAATAGATCAGGTTGGCCATCTCACTGTCCTTCCGTCGTGACCGGGAGCAGTCCGCGGTCGGCGAAGACCTTCCTGGCGACGAGGATCGCGTCCAGGGCCTTGGTGCGCCAGGGCGGATGCGGTCAGACCTGACGCTAACCCGCGGGAGGGATCAGTCGTGGACGCGACCGCGGTCGGTGACCGCGACGGTCGGAGCGCACCGGCTGACAGCGGCGGCCAGCTCGTCGAGGGGGAGCGGGCGGCCGAGGACCTCGAAGGTGCCGGGCCACGGGCGGCACGGACCCCACGCTTTCGAGCTGCGGGGCAAGGCATCGTCGTCGTACCGGAGGACGATCAGATACGGATGCCAGGACTCGCCGCCGTCGCCGTTGTCGAAGTGCCGTTCGACCCGGCAGACGCCGCGCACCTCGGACCACGGGATGGTCTGCGGCTGTTCGCCGCCGAGGTAGATCCCGGTGTCGTCGACCGTCAGCAGGACGTCGTCGCTGTCGGCCTCCCGACGCTCCTCGAAGGCGGTGACCGCGCCGACGAGCAGCAGGATCGGCAGTCCGACCGCGAAGATCAGCGGCATGCCGCCCCAGGCCAGCCAGACCGCTTCGAGCGGCTCGCGGACCGATGCGCCGCGGATGAGCTGGGTCACAACGATGCTGAGCGTGAGCAGCACCATCAGGCCGAACACGAGCGTGCCGAGGTACAGGACGGTCTTCGTCGTGCCGAGTCCCTGTCGCTTCACGACGAACGGCCCGGCAGTCTGCGCAAGCGGCACATCGTCATTGTCGGCGCTCACCCCGGACGGCACCAGTTCTCTCACGGAATCCTCATCATTACGGTCCGATGTGTCCTTCGTACGGATGAAATCGGCGCCCTCGACGCGGCGCTGGACTTTGGTCCGGCCCAAGTGTCCGCAACAATCGCACCATGCCGGACCGCCAGACGACCGTCGCCACTCGCACGCCGCCGCCTCGGCGCGCCGCCGCCCGGCGCCGCGGGAAGGGCAGCATGTGGCGTCGTGGCTGGCTGATCGCCGTCCTCGCGATCCTGTCCGCGCTCGTCCTGATCTTCCACCGTTACGTCCCGAACTCGGTCGGCAACCTGGGGAGCCTGCTCGACACCTTTCTGCCCTGGGTCGGTGTCGCCGTGCCGATCCTGGCGGTAGCAGCACTGGTACGACGGTCTGCCATCGCCGGAGTCGCGCTCCTGGTCCCCGCGGTGGTGTGGGGCCTGATGTTCGGCGACGTGCTGATCCCCGGGAAGGGTGGTGGGGGCGCCTACGACCTGCGGGTGCTGTCCCACAACGTCGACGCGGCCAACCCGGACCCGAAGGCGACCGCCCAGGACCTGATCGCGGCCGACGCGGATGTGATGGCGCTGGAGGAGATCACCCCGTCGGACATGAAGGTCTACAAGGCCCAGTTCGCCAAGAAGTATCCGTACGAGGTCTCCCGGGACACGGTCGCACTGTGGTCGAAGTACCCGGTCGCGCAGAGTGCGTCCGTCGACGTCGGCTTCAAGTGGACCCGCGCGTTACGGGCCGAGGTCAGCACGCCGGAGGGCAAGGTCGCGGTGTACGTCGCCCACCTCGCGTCGGTGCGGGTCGGCACCAGCGGCTTCACCTCGGACCAGCGCAACGACACCATCAAGGCCCTGGGCCGGCAGATCGCCGACGAGAAACTGGCCGGCGTGGTCGTGATGGGCGACTTCAACGGTACGGCGAACGACCGCAGCCTGGCCCCGTTGACCGCCGGACTGCGCTCCGCCCAGGGCGCCGCCGGGCAGGGGTTCGGGTTCACCTGGCCGGCGAAGTTCCCGATGGCCCGGATCGACCACATCATGGTGCGCGGCGTCACGCCGACCAAGGCCTGGGTGATGAAGCCCACCGGCAGCGACCATCGCCCGGTCGTCGCGGAGATCCGGATCTGACGACGTAGCGTCCGAAGATCCGTGGGTCATAGGCCTCGAATCTTCGGACGTAACCGAGTGGGCCGCGCGACCCGCGGATCAGCGTGCGGCTGGGGCAGCTCGGGTTGTGATTGCGGACCGCCAGGCCATCACAACGCCGTCTTCGGTGCCGGCTCACGCTGAGCCTGCGCGTGGCGGGCCCATTGTGATGGCCTGGCGGTCCATGTCCGTTTGGCGAACATCGGCGTCCGGCGTGGTCCTGCCGCCCGGGCGCCGATGTTCCTACTCTCGAAGTACCCGATCAGGAGGAACTTCGAGATGACGATCACCTCTGACAAGCCCGAGTTGTCGTCCTTGGCGCAGCAGTACGCCGACGACGGCTTCGTGCTGGTGAAAGGCCTGCTCAGCAAGGAGGAGGCCGCGCATTACCGGCAGCGCAGCCACGACCTCCTGGCGCAGCTGAACCGCCACGACGACCCCACCTGGAAGTCCGCGATGGGGCTGGCCGACGGCGCGACCCGGCTGCAGCATCTGCACGACGCTCAGTTCTACGACGCCGAGTTCGCCAAGCTGCTGGTGGACCCGCGCTTCACCGACGTGGCCGCCGCGGTGATGGGCGTGGACGAACGTCCAGTTGCACCACACCAAGCTGTTCGTGAAGCCGCCGGAGAACGGTTCGCCGTTCCCGCTGCACCAGGACCACCCGTTCTTCCCGCACACGTACCACCGGGTCGGTGCGGCGATCTTCCACTTCGACGACGCGCCGCGTCGAGAAGGGGTGCGTCCGGGTCATTCCGGGCAGCCACAAGGACGGTCCGCGCGAGCACGACCCGGAGGGCTCGTACCACCTGACCGACGTACCGTTCGACGCGGCGACACCGCAGCCGGCCGAGGCGGGCGACGTACTGTTCTTCACCTATCTGACCGTGCACGGCTCCGGGGTGAACGTGAGCGACGAGGCCCGGACCACCTGGCTGATCCAGTACCGCGACCCGGCGGACCCGCCGACGGTGAAGACGCACGACCACTCGCTCGGGCAGGGCATGATGCTGCGAGGAGTCGACCCGACCGGCAGGAGTGCTGTTTGAGCCTCGCGGACGTCGCTTCGGCGGATCGCTTCGTCGACCTCGCGGGACTGCTGGAGTCCTGCGAGGTCGACGGCTTCCGTGCGGACTTCGTCAGCTGGGGGCACTACCGGCCGGAGTACTGGCGCAACTACTGGCACAGCCACTCGTTCCACGAGGTCTGCCTTGCGTACTCGGGTGAGGGCCGCTTCAACTCGGGATCGTCGCAGTACGACGTCCAGCCGGGGTCGGTGTTCATCGCACGTCCCGGCGACGTCCACGAGATCGAGTCCAGCCGCACGGCACCGTTGGGCATCGCGTTCTGGGGCTTCACCTTCCGGCCTGGCACCGATGAACCTGGATGGTGGTCAGGGCTGACCCGCACTGACGGACCCGTCGTGTCGCAGCGGGCCGGTTCACTTCCCGCTCTCATCACCGCACTTGCGGCTGAGGCGGCGGCACCGGTGTCCGGCTACAGCACCGCACTGGCGGCTCTCGGCTCCACGCTGGTGATGGAGACAGCCCGCGCCTTCGCCCTCGACGAGGACCTCGCGGTAGAACCAGTGGTGCGCGACCGCGGCCTCCTGGTGGTCGAGGCCATGCTGCGGCACCTCCGTGACAACCTGTCCCGGCCGATCACCGTGCGGGACGTCGCTGCAGTGGCACACCTCTCCGAACGCCACGCCGAGCGGCTGTTCCAGCAGCAGACCGGTGCGTCGATCATGTCGACCCTGCGCCGGCTGCGGCTCGAGCTCGCCGCCCAGTTGTTGCTCGACCCCGCCGTCACCGTGACCGAGGTGGCCCGGTCCTGCGGCTACTCCGACGTACGCCCGTTCTCCACCGCGTTCCGGCGACACTACGGCCGCACACCGGGGGAGCACCGGCGTACCGGCGGCACTGAGTTCGCGGCCCCTCGGTAACTGCCCGTTAGCCCGCGGCGACGGTGCTACCCTGGGTGTATGCGAGTGAGCCTGCTCCTTAGATAGCCGTACTGGCATCGAGGCGCCATCAGAGCGCCGGTCAGTGCGGCGTCCCCTCCTGTGTGAGGGGCTTCTTCTTTTTAGGGCACTGTCATTTCTGGAAACCGCGTCTGGCAGATTTAGGCTCAACAACCACGAAGCAGGAGTAGGACCGTGAGCGAGCAGGTGGACTGACGCCCCGATCGACCGGGGTGGGTACGACTTCAACGCCATGCAGGCCAAGTGGCGGCCGGTCTGGGAGAAGCTGGACCCGTTCAAGGCGCGTGACGACGGCACGGCCGAGCGGCGCTACGCGCTCACGATGTTCTCCTACCCCTCCGGCGACCTGCACATGGGTCACGCCGAGGTGTTCGCGCTGCACGACGTGCTGTCGCGCTACTGGTTCCAGCAGGGGTACGACGTGCTGAACCCGATCGGCTGGGACTCGTTCGGGCTGCCGGCCGAGAACGCCGCGATCAAGCGCAACGAGCACCCGGCGACGTACACCTACGCCAACATCGAGACGCAGGCGGAGTCGATCCGCCGGTACGCGACTGAGCTTCGACTGGTCGCGCCGGCTGCACACGTCCGACCCGGAGTACTACCGGTGGACGCAGTGGCTGTTCCTGCGGTTCTACGAGCGCGGGCTGGCGTACCGCAAGGCGTCGTACGTGAACTGGTGCCCGAACGACCAGACCGTGCTGGCCAACGAGCAGGTGGTCCAGGGCCGGTGTGAGCGGTGCGGGCACGAGGTCACCAAGCGCGAGCTGACCCAGTGGTACTTCAAGACCACCGAGTACGCCCAGCGGCTGCTGGACGACATGGAGCTGCTGCAGTGGCCGGAAGAGATCCTGCTGATGCAGCGCAACTGGATCGGCCGGTCCGAGGGCGCCTTCGCGTCCTTCGAGGTCGAGGGCCGCGAAGAGCCGATCAAGGTCTTCACCACCCGGCCGGACACGCTGTTCGGCGCCACCTTCATGGTGGTCGCGCCCGACGCCGAAGCTGGCCGCCGAGCTGGTCACGCCGGAGCAGCAGGCCGCCTTCGACGAGTACCTGGCCGCCGTCAAGGCGACGACCGAGATCGAGCGGCTGAGCACCGAGCGGGACAAGACCGGTGTGTTCCTGGGCTCGTACGCGATCAACCCGGTGACCGGCGCAGCGGATCCCGATCTGGGCGGCCGACTACGTGCTGGCCGACTACGGCACCGGCGCGATCATGGCCGTGCCCGGCCAGGACACCCGGGACTGGGAGTTCGCCGAGAAGTTCGGCCTGCCGATCGTGCGGACCGTCGCAGCCGTCGGCGGACTTCGAGGGCAAGGCCTACACCGGTGACGGCCCGGCCATCAACAGCGCGAACGACGAGATCAGCCTGGACGGCCTGGACGTCGCCGAGGCCAAGTCGCGCATCATCGACTGGCTGGAGGACAAGGGCCTGGGCGAGCGGACGATCAACTACCGGCTGCGCGACTGGCTGCTGAGCCGGCAGCGGTACTGGGGCTGCCCGATCCCGATCATCCACTGCCCGTCCTGCGGTGAGGTGCCGGTCCCGGACGACCAGCTGCCGATGGAGCTGCCCGACCTGCGCGGTGCCGACCTGCAGCCGAAGGGTGTCTCGCCGCTGGCCGCCGACCCGCGACGTGGGTCGAGGTCGACTGCCCGAAGTGCGGTGGCAAGGCCGAGCGCGACACCGACACGATGGACACCTTCGTCGACTCGTCCTGGTACTTCCTGCGGTACCTGTCGCCGGAGTACACCGAGGGCCCGTTCGACCGCGGCCGCGGCCGAGCGCTGGATGTCGGTGTACCAGTACGTCGGCGGCAAGGAACACGCCGTACTGCACCTGCTGTACGCGCGGTTCTTCGTCAAGGCGCTGCACGACATGGGTCTGCTGACCGTGGTCGAGCCGTTCACCCGGCTGCTGAACCAGGGCCAGGTGATCAACCAGGGCAAGGCGATGAGCAAGTCGCTGGGCAACGGGGTGAACCTGGGCGACCAGATCGACACTGTTCGGCGTCGACGCGGTCCGGCTGACCATGGTGTTCGCCGGTCCGCCGGCGGACGACATCGACTGGGCCGACATGTCGCCGGGTGGTTCGCTGAAGTTCCTGCAGCGGGCCTGGCGGCTGGCGGGCGCGGTCGAGGCGCCGGTGGGTTCGGACTCCGTCGACCGGTGACGTCGCGCTGCGCAAGATCACCCACCGGACGGTGGCCGACGCGGCCGAGCTGATCGACTCGATGCGGTTCAACGTGATGGTCGCCCGGATCATGGAGCTGGTGAACGCGACCCGGAAGGCGATCGACGCCGGCCCGGGAGCGGCCGACCCGGCCGTCCGCGAGGCGGTCGAGACGGTGGCGATCCTGCTGAGCCTGGTCGCGCCGTACACGGCCGAGGACATGTGGGAGAACGCTGGGCCACGAGCCGACCGTCGCCAAGGCCGGCTGGCCGATGGTCGACCCGGCGCTGCTGGTCGCAGGACACCGTCACCTGCGTGGTCCAGATCGCCGGCAAGGTGAAGGATCGGCTGGAGGTCTCGCCGGACATCACCGACGCCGACCTGGAGCAGCTGGCGCTGGCGTCCGAGGCGGTCCAGAAGGCGCTGGACGGCCGCGGCACCCGCAAGGTCATCGTCCGCGCGCCGAAGCTGGTCAACATCGTCCCGGCCTAGAGACGGACTACGCGCGGAGATGCGTTCTGAGCTGATCGATGTCGCGACCGGCGGTACCGAGGTCGTCTTCGACCTGACGAGCAAGTGCGAGCAGTTCGTCGCCGCCGAGGCCCACCAGGCCCAGGGCGACGGACTGCTGCACCTGTTCGTGCCGCACGCGACGGCCGGGCTCGCGATCCTGGAGACCGGGGGCGGGCAGCGACACCGACCTGCTCGCCGTGCTCGAGGAGCTGCTGCCGCGCGACTTCAGCTGGCGGCACCGGCACGGTACGCCGGGGCACGGGCGCGACCACGTGCTGCCCGCGCTGATCCCGCCGTACGCGTCGATTCCGGTGCTCGACGGGCGGATGATGCTCGGCACCTGGCAGTCGATCTGCCTGGTCGACACCAACGTCGACAATCCCCGCCGGCAGGTCCGGCTTTCCTGGCTGCCCGGTTAACGGACTACCGGGTAACGCGTTCAGTGCGGATCTTGGTGACTTATCGTGATGTTGCGGATTGCGTTACGTATGCGAAACACGTCTCCGCTTGAATTGCCTGCATGGCAGCGCTTGACACCCTGCGGGACCAGTGGGCTGGGGCTCGGCACCGAACTCCTGGTCCGCGCCACCCGCGGCATCTGCGACGGCAGCCTGCTGAACGCCGACTCCGGCCGGGCCGACACCAGCGCGCGGATCGACGACTGGGCCGGCGTGCTTTCCCTGTACACCGGTGAAAATGAACCCGAGCCGCGGTTCGGGTCAGCGCTTGAAACCTGTTCTGTTCGCTGCCGCACTCTTCTGCGGCGTCATAATTCATCCCTTGTACTCATCAATCGATTGCCGTCATCAACCGGTCTCGTGTGATCCTGGCCGGATCCCGTCACCGGGTGCGTCCGGCTATCGGAGCACCTGTCACGCTATGTTGTGACGGGAACGTGAGGCCTGAGAGGGGTGACGGGCTGTGTCGGACGCGGATGGCCGGGCTGAGGGACGGCGGGGCTTCGCCGATCTCCTGCTCGACTTGAGGGTCCAGGCCGGGCTCTCCCAGGAGGAGCTGGCCGACCGGGCCGGACTGAGTGTGCGGACCATCCGCGAGCTCGAGGCCGGCCGGGTGGCGCGTCCCCGGAAGGACTCGGTCCGGCTGCTCGCCGAGGCGCTCGGACTGCAGCGACGGTGACGCCGACAGCTTCCTCGCCACCGCCGGCCACGGTGTCGTGCGACCGGTCATCGCGGTCGCCGATCCCGCGCCGACCGGGTCTGCGCTGGCGCGGCACTCGCCCGATCCCCGATGGCCTCGTCGGCCGTGAGCAGGAGCTGCTGGAGCTCGAGACGCTGCTGCGGCAGAACCGGCTCGTCACGCTCGTCGGCCCGGGTGGTGTCGGCAAGACCGAGCTCGCCCTGGCCGCGGCCGACCGGTTCTCGGGCGTCGACACGACCGTGGTCGTCGTCGACCTCACGACGGTCCAGCGCGATGCCGCCGTACCGTCGGCCATCCTGGACGCCTTCGGAACAGCCCCGGGTACGTCGGACCTCGACGACGTACTGTCCGGTCGCCAGCCGGGGGACCTGGTGATCGTCGAGGACAACGCCGAGCACGTGCTCGACGGGGTCGCGACGGTCGCGAACCGGATGGTCCGCAGCTTCCCGGGCGTCGGCGTACTGGTGACGTCGCGGATTCCGCTCGGCCTGCCGGACGAGGTGGTACGCCGGGTCCAGGTGCTCGGCGTACCGGCGAACGACAAGGACTTCGACGAGATCGCGGCCAGTCCGGCGGTCGAGATGTTCTGCCGGCGAGTGGCCACGGGTGCGGCCCGGACTTCGAGCTGACTCCGGAGAACGCGGCGACTCGTGGCGCGCCTCTGCCAGCGGCTGGACGGGCTGCCGCTGGCGCTGGAGCTGGCGGCCGCGCGGGCCGGGTCGCTGTCGGTGGAGACGATACTGGCCGCCCTGGACGACCGGTTCCGGCTGCTGTCCGGTCCGCGGCGGTTCGGCGCACCGCATCAGCGCACGCTGGCCGACACGATCGCCTGGAGTGTCGACGCGCTGTCCGACCCGGCGCGGCAGTTGCTCTACCGCGACCTCGATGCTCGGGTCGCCGTTCACGCTCGACGCCGTGGTCGGGGTGTGTACGGGTCGATCCGATCGACGCGGCCGACGTACCGATGCTGCTGGCCGAGCTGGTGGACAAGTCGCTGCTGCAGCCGGTGCAGGAGTTCGAGCAGCTGTACGGCGCTCGCTACAAGCTGCTGGAGACGATCCGCGAGCACGCGTACGCCGGGCTGTCGTCGCAGGGCGATGACCTGATCGAGTTCCGGGACCGGACGGTCGCGTGGTGTTCGACGTACGTCGGCGGGCTGGAAGGAGCGTGGTCGCGCCGGACCGCGACCGGCGGTACCGGGCGGCGCATGCGAACTCTGCCACCTTCGAGGTGGCGCTGGAGCGGGCGGCCGAGCTCGGGCAATGGGACATGGCTGCGCGGATCGTGCTCGGGTTCCGGATCGCCTGGCAGTACCAGGCGAGTGTGGCCGAGAGCGGCATCCGGTGGGCGACGCGTGTGCGCCGACAACGTGGCGGACAAGGAAGTCAGCGGCAGGCTGCTCGCGATCGCCGGGCGGCTGTCCAACCTGACCGGTGACGTCCGTGCGGCCCGCCGGCACTACGGCGAGGCACGGACCCTGATCCCGCCGAGACCGAGATGGGCCTGATGGCGCGGGGCGGCTGGGTGTCCTCCGGCTCGCTGCTGCTGGACACCCAGAGCCTGGCCGAGATCCCGGCGCTGGTGGAGGACGCTCGCAAGCACGGCGACGTGCAGCGGTCCGCGACGGTCCAGGCGATCTGTGGGCTCGCTCTGGCGCGCTGGGGCCGGCTGCCCGAGGCCAAGGAGCTGCTGCTCGCGTGGGAGGCCGCACTGGTCAACCCGGGCGTCTACCCCGACGAGATCGCCTACATGGCGCTCAGCCGGGTCGAGCCTGGAGCTCGGCAACCTGGCCGAGGCACGGCGGTGGGCGGAGCTGGCCCGGGACAGCCAGGCCTCGGACGACCCGGAGCGGACCAAGGTGGCCGGCTGCCTGGCGATGGTCGAGTTCCAGGCCGGCCGGTACGACGAGGCGCGGGCGCTGCTCGACGAGGCGGACGCGGACATCCGGGGTCACCGGGGGTACTTCGACTACCTGGTGATGCTCTACCGGAGCCGCGCTGGCCCGGCGATCGCCGGTGAGCTGGAGCAGGCCCGGGTCGTGCATCCGGGACGCGGTGAACCGGCTGCTGGTCGAGGGACGGGTCGTCTACCTGCTCGAAGTACTGCCCGAGGCTGTGGCGGTGCTGCACGCGCTCGGGCAGTCCGGAGGCGGCCGACGCGCTCTGTGCGGCCAACTCCTGGCCTGGCAGCGGTCGATGGACCCGCCGATGCTCGCCGACCGCGTGGGCTGTGCTGCAGGAGTCCTGCGACAGCGCCTCCGTCGGCCGACGGGTGGCCGGAGCCCGATCCTGCGGCCGCGGTCCAGCGGCTGGCGAACGACGTACTCGTCGCTCTTGTCCTGACGCGACTTTTGACGCGCATCCGCTGAAGCTGCCGGGTAAGCTGCCGGTTCTTCTGCCTCGTCCTGACATGCCTGCCGGACCAGAATTACAGCCGTAGGACAGGTTCCACGAAGCAGAGATCCGAAGCCGGGCTCGGCTACAAAGGCAGGGAATGGGGGCGGTGAACCGTGAAGAGGCCATGGTCGCCGGACTGCCGGGCAACCTTCGAGCCCGGGGCAGGCGACGCGGAGGGCATCCGACGGCCGGACGGTGGGGGCGCCGAACGGCTGTCGAGAGCTCCGGAGTGCTGCCGCGTGCGGATCTGTCCTACCTCAACCGGGTGCCGTGCGCCGTCAGGGCACCACGACCCGGGGCGGGGTCCCAGCAGTGGCCAGGCACACGACACAGGGGACGAGTGCCGGTCCGGTTGACACGGGAAAGCCGGCGGGTTTGGTCACCCGCCGGTGGGTCGGCCGCTGGGGCCTCCCGGGAGGCGACGCACAAGGGACGTCAGCATGCGTCGCTGACGACCCGAGGGGGAGTCAGCACAACGGCGAGGTGGAGGCCCCGGAGGGGTTGGCCGTCACCTCGCCGCGTGTCTTGTCCGCTTCTCTGCAGAACCACCGCCTTGTCGAAGGCGTAGCCGACCATCCAGCTCGGTTGCAGCCGGCAGTAGACGATGTCGTCGCCCCAGCTCGACGGCGAGCTGCCGTAGTGCGTTGATCAGATGCGCCTCGATCTCCGCGAAGTCCGGGTGCTCCGGCGTCAGGAACTCCACCGTCGCCGTGGCTGAACACGCCGATCCGCTCGCCGTCGACGTACGAGATGCTGGCCGCCGGTCTTGCCTTGAGATGCCGCGCCTTCGCCGCCGAACCCGACGTCGTGAACACCCACCGCGCGTGCAGGAAGTGCCCGTCGACCGCACTGATCCGCGGCTCGCCACCGCGCGGTGACGGTGGCCAGGTTGAGCGTGCACATGCCGGTCAGAACCCGCACCAGATCGTCGGCGTCCAGCCGGCGCGGGTCCGTGATGATGTTGCGCAGATGCTCCGTCGAACGCTCGTACGCCGCGTCCAGGAGCTGCTGCAATTCGGTGACTTCGGCTCGCTGTCTCCTTCATCTTGTGAAGTCTGACACCGCGCGTCGACAAAACTGTCCGGTAACCTCGCTGCATGTCAGCCCGCGTGCACGTCGTCACCGACTCCACGGCTGGTCTGTCCACGCACGAGGTACTCCGCCACCCGCTGACCGTCGTACCACTCCAGGTCGTCATCGGCGGGACGTCGTACGACGACGGCGCCACCTCGGCCGACGCCGTCGCCGAGGCGCTGAAGACCTTCACGCCGGTCTCGACCAGCCGCCCGTCCCCGCAGACGTTCGCCGACGCATACATGCAGTGCGCCAAGGACGGGGCTGAGGCGGTCGTGTCGATCCACCTCTCCGGTGACATGTCCGGCACGTTCGAGGCCGCCATGATCGGGGCCAAGGAGTCGCCGATCCCGGTCCGCGTGGTCGACTCCCGCTCGCTGGGCATGGGCCTCGGGTTCCCGGTGCTCTCCGCAGCCGATGCGGCCGCCGCGGGGGAGGACCAGGCCGGCGTCGAGGCCGCGGCCCGCGCCCGGATGAAGTCGATCTCGGCGTACTTCTACGTCGACACCCTCGAGTACCTCCGCCGCGGCGGCCGCATCGGCGCCGCCCAAGCCTTGTTCGGTACGGCGCTCGCCGTCAAACCACTGCTCACGATCAGCGGCGGCCGGATCGTCCCGCTCGAAAAGGTCCGCACCTCCAGCCGAGCCATCGCCCGCCTCGCCGACATCGCCGTCCAACGCGCCGGCGACGCCCCGGTCCAGGTAGCCGTCCACCACCTGTCCAACCTCGAAAAGGCCCACACCCTCGCCGACGGGCTCGCCGACCGCCTCCCGCGAGCCGAGGAGATAGTCCTCCGGGAAGTAGGCGCCGTGATCGGAGCCCACGTTGGCCCCGGCCTCCTAGCCGTGGTCATAGCTCCCCGCTGACCGGGGTTTCCGGCTCTCCTGCTCGCTGTGTGGGTGATCGTCGGCCGGGGTGTGCTCGTCTTGATCGGGGGCGTGCCGAGGCCGGGCCGGGCGCCGAGGCTGGGCGGGGTGGGGGGCGTGCTGAGGCTGGGCGGGGTGGGGGTGTGCCGAGGCTGGGCGGGGTGGTTCCGGCCGGCTCGTGCTGCGCGGATCGGTCCACGTCTGGTGACCTGGGACAGGTCGTGGTGGGCTGAGACAGGCTATTCCTTGTCCCACCCCACCGGTACCGGTCCGAGCCCACCGGTTCCTGTCCCAGCCCACTGGTTCTGGTCCGAGCCCACCGGTTCCTGTCCCAGCCCACTGGTTCTGGTCCGAGCCCCCCGGTTCCTGTCCCAGCCCACTGGTTCTGGTCCGAGCCCCCCGGTTCCTGTCTCAGCCCACGGGTTCCGGTCCCCGCGCGGCGTTGTGTGTCGGAGCGGACCTGTCCCGAGCGACCCATTTGATGGGTTGACCTACGAGCTGGTGGGTTGGCACCCCGGGATCCGGTGGGCCAACCGACCGTCTGATGGGTCAGCCCATCAAATGGCGCGAGCCGGCCGCCGATCGCCTGGGCGATCGGTTCCCCCGCGCGGCGCTGTGTGTCGGAGCGGACCTGTCCCGAGCGACCCATTTGATGGGTTGACCTACGAGATGGTGGGTTGGCGCCCCGGGATCCGATACGCCAACCCACCGTCTGATGGGTCAGCCCATCAAATGGCGCGAGCACGCGGGCCCCCGACCACCTGGGCGAGTTGCTGAACCACCGGACAACGACCGCGACGACTGGCCCGGCAAATCACGATGGCCGGTTGGCACACCGATCACCTGCTAGCAATCGGCCAGCCACCACATGACGGACCAGCGGCCAGCAGTACACCCCGGCACCGCCGTCTTGAGCACCAAGCTCGCCTTTCTGGATGGCCCAGAAACTCAACCACACCACTGCGTGCACCAGTTCAGGGCCTGTCGCACATCAGCAGAAGAGCCGGTTTTCCACAGGTTTCAACTGAGAGCGTCCGGCGGGGTCGAGGACTCGTAGTTTCTCTGGCGTGAAGGTCTTCCGTCGTGCTCCAGCGCCCGACCCGGGTGCGCGGGAGCGTGCGCTGGTACGTCTCGGCGCCCGCCCACCGGAGCACGCACCCGACGAACACCTGGAGGAGCGTGATGAGGAGGTGCGAGGTGGATGGATTCCCGAATCGATCCGGCCCGAGCGACTGCGAGACGCCCGCTGGATCCTGTCCCCGCGGCACGTCGTGGTCCTGGCCGCCGTACTGGCCATCGGACTGTCCTGGGCCGCTTGGTCTGTCTTCCGCGCCCGTCCGGAGACCCTCCCCGACACTCGTGCCTCGACCGCCATCGGCTCACCCGTCGTCCAACCCGGAGGCCCGTCGCCCTCGCCAGGAGCTGCTCAACCGTCACCGGGCTCCGCGCAGTCATCTGGCCAGCCTTCGCCAGGTGCTGGTCAGCCCCCTCAAGGCTCGCCTGGTGTCCCCGGCCAGTCGGCAGGTGTGGTCGTCGTCGACGTCGCCGGCAAGGTCCGCCGGCCCGGTCTGGTCCGTGCTTCGGTCGGCTCGCGCGTCGCCGACGTACTCACCCTCGCCGGAGGCGCGCTCCCCGGCGTCGACCTCACCACTCTCAACCTCGCCCGCCAAGTCACCGACGGGGAGCAGATCATTGTCGGCCAACCTGCCGCACCGCAAGCGACGACCGCACCCGGCGCGACCACTTCAACCGCGCCCACCGCGCCAGCCGACGCACCCGTCAACCTCAACACCGCGACCCTCGACCAACTCGACGTCCTCCCAGGCGTCGGGCCCGTCCTGGCCCAGCGAATCCTCGACTACCGCAGCCAGAACGGCCCTTTCACCACCATTGACCAACTCCAGGAGGTTCCCGGCGTAGGCCCCAAGAAATTCGACTCCCTCAAACCACATGTCCGCATCTGACGCTGCACCCGAGCCGACAGCCGACGCCGAGCCCATCATCGGTGATCCACTCGGGGACGAGCGGCCCACCGCGGAGCAGACAGGTGAGTCGGCTGACTCGCCGGAAACTGGTGAGCCGCTCGACGTGAGGTTGCTGGTGCCGGCGGCCGGAGGCTGGCTCGCCGCAGTAGTCCTGGTCGGACTGCGTCCGCTCGCCGGCGTCATCACGGCCGCGGTTGCCTCGACTCTCGCCGTCGTCGTCGGCTCAATGCTTCGCGATCACAAGCAACTCGCCGGCTCATACCAACCGGGCCGCAACTCACACCAACGACCCCGCAGTTCACGTCAAGCGCAGTGGAGGCGTGGCGGGTGGGCGTTGGTAGGGGTGCTGGTTGTTGTTGCGGGGATGGGAATAGCCGCCGGCCTGCAGGTGGAGAGCCTTGGCGCCGGTCCGGTGCGGGATCTGGCGGCCGGGAATGCGACGGTCGGGGTTCGGCTGAAGGTGGACGGTGATCCAGCGGTACGACAGAGTCCGGGCAGCCGGCGCCCGCCGTACGTGGTGCTGAAGGCAACGATCGAGGAGGTGCGGGCACGGGGGAGCGCGGCTCGGGTGCGTACGCCGGTGTTCGTGATCGGGACGACGCAGTGGCAACAGGTCCGGTTCGGCCAGCACGTGGATGCCAACGGCCGGCTCGAGGCGGTCGAGGCCGGCTCGGACGTTGCCGCAATGCTCTCGGTCCGTTCACCACCCAGGATCGTGGACGAGCCGCCATGGTGGTTGCGCGGCGCCGAGCAGGTCCGGGCAGGCCTCCGCGAATCCGTCGCCGGTCAGCCGGACGACGTACGCGGGCTCGTGCCGGCGCTCGTGATGGGGGACGAATCTGGCCTGTCCGCCGCGCTGACCGAAGACTTCCAGACGACCGGGCTCACGCACTTGTCGGCGGTTTCGGGCACCAATCTGACCTTGCTGCTGGCGTTCATCCTCCCCTTCGCTCGTTTGATCGGAGTACGGGCGCGAGGGCTGACCGTGATCGGCGTGATGACCGTCGTCGTGTTCGTGATCCTCGCAAGACCGCAGCCCAGCGTGCTCCGGGCGGCAGCGATGGGTCTGATCGCGCTGGCGGCGATGACGAGCGGTGGAGGGCGGCGGCGCGCCGTACGCAGTCTGTCCGTCGCGGTCATCGTGCTGCTGCTCCTCGACACGTCCCTCGCGCGCTCGGCGGGGTTCGCGCTGTCGGTGCTCGCGACTGCGGGGATCGTGCTGCTCGGCCCCGGTTGGCGCGACGCGTTGGCCAAGTGGATGCCGAAGTGGTTGGCCGAGGCGATCTCATGTCCGCTCGCCGCACAACTCGCGTGTACGCCGATCGTCGCCTGGCTATCGGGTCAGGTGTCCCTGGTCGCGGTGGCTGCCAATCTGCTCGCCGGTCCTGCTGTCGGCCCGGCAACCATCCTTGGCTTCACCGCGGCCGGCGTCGCGCTCGTGAGCACACAGGCCGCCCAACTCGTCGGCTGGGCAGCGGGCTGGCCGGCTCGGTGGATCATCCTTGTCGCCCACGAAGGCGCCGGTCTCCCCGGTGCCGCGAACGCCTGGCCGGCCACTGTGATCGGCGTCGCCGTACTGACCCTGCTCTGCCTCGCGCTCGTCCTCGGACTGCACCGCATCCTGGCTCGCCCGATTGCCATGGTCCTCGCGGTGGTCGTGCTCGCGGTCGTCGTACTGCGTCCGGTGGGCTCGACTGGGTTGGCCGCCGGACGACTGGCTCCTGGTGATGTGTGACGTGGGTCAGGGGGACGGCTTGGTACTGCGAGCAGGTGAGCGTACGGCGGTTGTCGTCGACACGGGTCCGGATCCGGCGGCGATGGATCGGTGCCTGCGGGACCTCGGGGTCGAGCACATCCCGGTCCTCGTGCTGAGTCACTTCCATGCGGATCATGTCGACGGGCTGGCCGGCGTACTGAAGGATCGGCGCGTCGACGAGATCGAGGTGACGCCGTACTTCTCGCCACGCGCGGAGTACGACCGAGTCGCCGAGCTCGCGTCGCAGCACGGCATCAGCGTGCGCACGGTCACCTACCACGAGAAGCGCGTCGTCGGGCAACTCAGCTGGACCACCCTGTGGCCCGCCCGCGTCCCGGCGCCGCCTCCGCCCGGCACGTCCTCCGCGACGTCGAGCGACGAGGGATCCCCGGAGAACAACGCCAGCATCGCCATGATGGTCGAACTGTCCGGCCTCCGGATCCTTCTCACCGGCGACCTCGAACCCGAATCCCAACGAGCCATCCTTGCCGCCGGCGACGACCTCCACGCCGACGTCCTCAAAGTCCCCCACCACGGCTCGGCGCAGCAAGACCCCACGTTCATCGCCGCCACCAACGCCCGCCTGGCCCTCATCTCCGCCGGCCGCGACAACGACTACGGCCACCCCGCCCCGCGAACCCTCGACCTCCTCTCCCACCAGTCCACCCGAACCGCCACCACCAACACCGCCGGTACCTTGACGGTCACCAACCCCGACAACCACCTGACCCTCACCACAGATAGCCAACCCGCGCAGCTAAAACGCTGAACCCGAGCTGGCGGCGGCCTGGGCCCGTCAGCCGGCGGGAGTGAAGGTGATGGCGGCCGGGCCTGTCAGCCGGCGGGTGTGAAGTGATGGCGGCCGGGCCTGTCAGGTGGCCGGTGTGAAGGCGATGGCTGCGGCGCCAATCGTGTTCTCGGGTTCCCTGAAGCGTGGTTCGTCGTTTCCCCGTGGCTTGGGTTGTCGGTGGGGCATGGGATGCTGGCGTGGTGGCTGCTCGTAGGGGTTCTGCGCCGAAGCTGGGCGATGTGTTGCTGGTGACCGGGGCCGAGTCGTTTCTGGCGGATCGGGCCGTGCGGTCGGCGATCGCGGCAGTCTCGAAGGGCAGTGCTGAGGTCGAGGTCACGGACGTCGACGCGTCCACTTTGGATGTCGGAGTGTTCGCGGAGCTCACCGGGCCGTCGCTGTTCGCCACCGAGCGGGTGATGGTGCTGCGGGCACTGGAGAACCTGCCGAGCGAGATGGTGCCGCACTTGATCGAGTACGCCGGCGCCACGTCGGCCGACGTGCTCGTCGTGCTGGTGCACTCGGGTGGGCAGAAGGGCAAGGCCGTCCTCGACAAGTTGCGGAAGGCATCGGTCAACGAGGTCGTGGCGACCGCGCCGAAGGCGTGGGAACTGCCGCAGTTCGTGGCGGGTGAGATCCGGTTGCACGGCGGGAGTCTGGACGAGCGGGCGGCGTCTGCGCTGGTGGACGCGGTCGGGCACGATCTGCGGGCGTTGGCGGGGGCGTGTTCGCAGCTGGTGTCGGACTCGGGCGGGCAGGCGGTCACCGCGGAGTTGATCGGGCAGTACTTCGGCGGTCGCGCGGAGGTGACGAGTTTCGCAGTCGCGGACGCGGCGATCGCGGGGCGCACGGAGCCGGCCCTGGAGCAGTTGCGGTGGGCGCTGGACTGCGGGGTCGCGCCGGTGCTGGTGACGAGTGCGATGGCGGGCGGGTTGCGCGGACTGGCGAAGTTCGCGAGTGCGCCGGGCGGTCTACGAGAGACGGATCTGGCGCGGGAGGTCGGCGTACCGCCGTGGAAGCTCAAGCAGCTCAAGCAACAGTCCCGCGGCTGGACCCCTGGAGGCCTGGCGACTGCGATCAAGGCAGTAGCCCAGGCCGACGCCGACGTCAAGGGCGCCTCAGGCGACGCCGGCTACGCCCTGGAACGGATGGTCATCACCGTCAGCCGAGCCCACGGCCGCCGCTGACCCCAAGCCCTCCCGCCGGCCGATCCCACGAGCCCCCGGCACCCCGAGCCCTCCCGCCGGCGATGCCACGAGTCCCCGGCACCCTGAGCCCTCCCGCCGGCCGATGCCACGAGTCGCGGGCACCCTGAGCCCTCCCGCCGGCCGATGCCACGAGTCCCCGGCACCCTGAGCCCGGCTGCATGCCCGCCGAGTCGTGGAACGTGGTTCTGAACGCGCACTCCGCGGACCGGGATGCACGACTCGGTGCTGCCGTTGGCCCGGCGCGGTTCAGCTGAGGGTGTTCAGGCACGCAAAAACGATCGGCCGGTCGCGGGGACGGGCCGATCGTTGGCGGGCTGCCTCAGAGAGAAGCGGCCTTCTTGAAGATCGCCGACTTGCGGTTCGCGGCCTGGTTGGCGTGGATGACGCCCTTGCTGACGGCCTTGTCGAGCAGGCGGCCGGCGACGCGGGCCTGCTCCTGCGCCTTCGCGGTCTCGCCGGACTCGGCGGCCTCGCGGAAGCGGCGCACAGCCGTCTTGAGGGTCGACTTCACCGACTTGTTGCGAAGCCGCGCAGCCTCGTTCTGGCGGTTGCGCTTGATCTGGGACTTGATGTTCGCCACGTGAGCAGAGCCTCGATCAGGAGTATGCGGTCATTACAGGAAAGTGTCGCGCGCACGGCTGTACACCACCCGTGGGTGCGCGAAGAGCCAGATTAGCAACAAGCCACCGTCAGCTCCAAACTCGCACCGTGCAGCCTAGGCGGGTGGAGCGGGCTTCGGCGGCGGATTTCAGGCGGGTGGGCGTGGTGTGGATGCCGTGCACGTTGCGTGGGTGCGCGGTTGCGGAAGATTGTGCGTTCGTCACCATCCTTCGCCTGGACAGCGGAAGGCGACCCGCCCTCAGCTCCACGTCATGGCTGCTGGAGACCCACGTCTGTGGCGTCCACGTCCAGCCGTTTGCAGGCGCCAGTGGTGACGTCGCAGCGGTACAGCTCCCGAGGGATGACACCTCGCTGGTCGGTCCGCTGGTTGATGGCGATCACGTGGGTCGCGTCCTCGAAGACCGCCTCCGGGAAGTCCAGCATCTCGTCCGGCAGCTGGAGCTTGGTCTCGTTCCCGGTGGCGAGGTCGATCGCGACCTTCTTGATGCTCTGGATCATCGTTCGGCCGTCCGGTGAGAGCACCGGGTACAGCTGCGGGCCGCCCTGCGCGCAATACGTCCGCTGGACCTCGACCGCGGTGACGCGCAACCCTCCGGCGACCAGACACCGCTTGTCCCCTTCGTGGGTGGACCACGCGACGTTCGACGCGGTCGCGGGCATCGCGAGGGCGCCGTCGAACCCGGGTGCCGTGATCTGCCGCGGCGGGCCGGACTTCGGCTGCCAGACCTGCAGTACTGGCTGCTTCCCCTCGTCGTTGAGCATCCAGATGCCGTCCTTGTTCCAGCCGATCAGCAGCGCAACGTTGGCCTGCACCGGAGTACTCGCGACCTCCCGGCCGGAGTGAACGTCGACGACCACGGCGCGGCCGGTCCGATCGGCCCGGCGGGCCACCATCACGACCTGCGTCCGATCGGGTGAGGCATGTGGGCTCTCGCTCCGGGCCGGGCCGACCGGCCGGAACGATCCGTTCGGCATCAGCAGGCCGACCTGGGTGTTTCGGTTGGCCGGCATCGCGAGTCCCAGCCAGCCACCGCCGACCCGGCCGCGGAAGTAGCCGTCGGAGCGAAAGGAGATGCGGACCTGTCGCGATCCGTCGTGCAGCATGGCCACCCCGCCCGTGCTTGTCGTGTACGGGATGAGCGGAGCGGCCCCGGAGACCGGTGGCGCCGGTTCCGTGGCCGGCTGCGGATCGGCGGAGGTGAGATGCGCCAAGAACGATGAGGCGAGGACGAGAACCGAGCCGATGGACGCCGCGGCCAGCACGATCGGCCAGCGTCGGCGGCGAGGAGGGGCGGCGGTTTCCAGGCCGGGGCCCTGGGCGGTGTCGGGAACGAGGGCGGCTGCGGTCTGCAGGTAGTCGCGGAGGCGGGTTTCGGTGTCGTTCATCGGAGTTCCTCCAGCTTCTGGGTCAGGTTCGCGAGCGCGCGCGACGACGTGGAACGGGCGGTGGATTCGCTGATCCCGAGCGTCTGGCTGATCTCGGCGAAGGACAGATCGAGGTAATAGCGCAGGACCAGCACCTCACGGGCCCGGGTGGACAGCGCTCGCAGCGCTTGCCGCACCTGCAGCCGGTCCTCGCCCACTACCGCGAAGCTCTCCGCCGACGGGTTCGGTGCCTCGTGCGGCGGGATGTAGAGCCGAGCGGCCTTGCGGCGTCGTAGTACCGATCGGCACCGGTTGAGGACCGTCGTGCGCAGATACCCCAGCGCCGCGCCGGACTCACGCAGCGGCCAATGCCGGTACAGCTCGGCGAAGGCTTCCTGTACGACGTCCTCCGCCGCCTGCCGGTCCTCCATGACCAGCACGGCCAGGCGAACCAGTCCGGCCCAGTACTGTCGGTAGAGGTCCGACACGGCTGCCCCGGCATCGTCGGGCGTCAGGGACCGGGGCGGACCGCTGATGCTCACCATTGGATTCGTCACACCCCCAGAGACGCGCATCCCCCAGAAACGCTGCGTCCGGAGGCTAGGCCAGCCGTTCCCGCACCCAGTCCAGGTGGATGATCGCATGCCGGCGCTGCCATGCGCGGATGGTCGGTAGGCCAGGTGGGGCCGGCTGAGCCGCGCCCCACCACAGGCCGCCTGCGATGAGCGGCCAGAAACCCGGTGATGGCGACGTCGTCCGGCAGCTCGGGCAGCGTCGACCGACTCACGCATGTCCGCCTGCAGGATGACGGTGTCGGCCCAGTGTGGCGCGAGCGCGGGGTGCGCCCAGTCGATGAAGACCACGCGGTCGTCGGTCAGGATGATGTTGTCGGCCCGCAGATCCCAGTGCGCGAGCGCCTTCGCCCTCGGCGAGCGCACGCAGCCCGGTCCGGGCCAACTCCGCCAGCTCCTCCTCCCGGCCGGCCACCCAGGCGGGTACGTGCGAGACCGTCGGCGATCACGTTGTCCCACCGACTCAGGAACTCCACACTCCGTACGGCGGCGATGGGCGCGTCCGGCCACGGCGACGGGTCCAGGGCCGTCGGTCAACTCCGAAACCGCGTCCAGGACGCGATCAGCATCAGGCTGTTCCCACGGATGGGGCGGCAACCGGCCCTCGATGTCCTCGAACAGCAGTCCGACCCAGTCGCCGTCGTCGTACACGTCGTACAGCGCGGGGGCGCTCGGCAACGGGCCGATGGCCTGGACAGCGACGATCTCCTGGCGGAACAACGACGGGGTCTTCGGATTGAGCGACGTACCGACCGCCTTGACGAAGGCGCGGCGGCCGGAGGCGGTCACCAGGCGGGCGGCGACGCCGGGGGAGAAGCCGCCCTGCTGGGTCGCGGCGGAGACCACCACGGACCCCAGCGCGCGGTCCACCCAGGCCCGCACGTCGAGCGGGCACCTTCTCGAAGGGCAACCGGACCCCAGCAGCGTGTGCCATGCCTCCCAAACGGTAGGTGCACCGGAGGCCGTCGGCCGCTCGGCATTTTCGAATCCACTGGCCCCGCATGGGATGATTGACCAGTTGCACCAGCACTACCTGAGACCGAGACGAACTGGATCCCTCCGTGCCCGTAGGCCCCACGACCGTGCCGCAGCCGGGTCGCACCGACCCGTCGCTGATCCGGAACTTCTGCATCATCGCCCACATCGACCACGGGAAGTCGACGCTGGCCGATCGGATGCTGCAGATCACCGGTGTCGTCGACGGCCGTCAGATGCGGGCCCAGTACCTGGACCGGATGGACATCGAGCGGGAACGCGGCATCACGATCAAGTCGCAGGCGGTCCGGCTGCCGTTCGCGCCGAAGTCCGGACACCCCAGGCGGCCTGCTCGCCCCGGACGGTACGACGTACATCCTGAACATGATCGACACGCCGGGCCACGTCGACTTCACCTACGAGGTGTCGCGGTCGCTGGAGGCGTGTGAGGGTGCGGTGCTGCTGGTCGACGCGGCGCAGGGGATCGAGGCGCAGACGCTGGCGAACCTCTACCTCGCGCTGAACGCGGACCTGCACATCATCCCGGTGCTGAACAAGATCGACCTGCCCAGCGCCCAGCCGGAGAAGTACGCCGCCGAGCTGGCCCACATCATCGGCTGCGAGCCCGTCCGACGTACTGCGGGTCTCGGCGAAGACCGGCGAGGGCGTCGAGGAGCTGCTGAGCGAGATCGTCGCCCAGGTCGACCCGCCGAAGGGCGTCAAGGACGCACCGCCGCGGGCGCTGATCTTCGACTCGGTCTACGACACGTACCGCGGCGTGGTCACCTACGTCCGGGTGGTCGACGGCGAGCTGACCCACCGGGACAAGATCAAGATGATGTCCACCGGCGCCGTGCACGAGATGCTCGAGGTCGGCGTCATCTCGCCCGAGCCGATGAAGTCGCCGAGCATCGGCGTCGGCGAGGTCGGCTACCTGATCACCGGCGTGAAGGACGTCCGCCAGTCCCGGGTCGGTGACACCGTCACCGCGGCCGTGCACGGCGCGACCGAGGCGCTCGGCGGCTACAAGCACCCGCAGCCGATGGTGTACTCCGGGCTGTTCCCGATCGACGGCGACGACTACCCGACGCTGCGCGACGCGCTGGAGCGGCTGCAGCTGAACGACGCGGCCCTGCAGTACGAGCCGGAGACCTCGGGTGCGCTCGGGTTCGGGTTCCGCTGCGGCTTCCTCGGTCTGCTGCACATGGAGATCGTCCGGGAGCGGCTCGAGCGCGAGTTCGACCTGGACCTGATCTCGACCGCGCCGAACGTGGTCTACCGGGTCGAGATGGAGGACGGCAAGGAGTACGTCGTCACCAACCCGAGCGAGTTCCCCGAGGGCAAGATCGCCGAGATCTACGAGCCGGTGGTGAAGGCGACGATCCTGAGCCCGAAGGACTTCATCGGCGTCATCATGGAGCTGTGCCAGACCAAGCGGGGCAACCTGCAGGGGATGGAGTACCTGTCCGAGGACCGGGTCGAGCTCCGCTACACGCTGCCGCTGGCCGAGATCGTCTTCGACTTCTTCGACCAGCTGAAGTCCAAGACCAAGGGCTACGCGTCGCTGGACTACGAGCCGACCGGCGAGCAGGCCGCCGCGCTGGTCAAGGTCGACATCCTGCTGCAGGGCGAGACGGTCGACGCGTTCTCGGCGATCGTGCACCGCGACAACGCCTACTCGTACGGCGTCGCGCTGGCCGGCAAGCTGAAGGAACTGATCCCGAGGCAGCAGTTCGAGGTGCCGATCCAGGCCGCGATCGGGTCCCGGATCATCGCCCGCGAGTCGATCCGGGCGATCCGCAAGGACGTGCTGGCCAAGTGCTACGGCGGTGACATCACCCGGAAGCGCAAGCTGCTGGAGAAGCAGAAGGAAGGCAAGAAGCGGATGAAGATGGTCGGCCGGGTCGAGGTCCCGCAGGAGGCCTTCATCGCCGCCCTGCGGACCGTCGGAGTCCCCCGGGGAGAAGGCCAAGAAGTAGTGCCGGTCGAGATCCCAGCGGAGTTCCTGCTAGGTCGCCTCGCGTGGGCCAGGACTGGGCGGACTGGCTGGACCGGTTGCCGCGGCTGACGCGCGATCTGCTCGACGAGTGGGACCTTCGGGTCGACGGTACGGCGTCGTACGGGAACTGCGCGCTGGTCGTCCCGGTGATCGACGGCCGACGGGCAAGCGCCGTACTCAAGGTGCAGTTCCCGCACTGGGAGGCGGAGACCGAGCACCTCGCGCTCCGGGCCTGGGGCGGGAACGGCGCGGTGCTGCTGCTGCGGGCGGATCCGCGTCGGTTCGCGTTGCTGCTCGAGCGGTTGGAGCCGCGCGATCTGACCACGATCGACGCGATCGAGGCGTGCGAGATCGTTGGCGCGTACCTACAAGCGACTGCATGTCCCGGCCGGACCGCAGTACCGGACGCTTGTCGGGTGAACTGAAGCGGTGGCTGCGAACGGTTCCGGCAGCTGCCCGCGTCGGCGCCGGTGCCGCATCGGTACGTCGAGCAGGCGATCGTCGCTGTCCGAGGACTTCGTGGCGGACCCGGACACCGACGGGCGGCTGATCCACACCGACCTGCACTACGAGAACATGCTCGCCGGCGGAACGCGAACCCTGGCTGGTGATCGACCCGAAACCGCTCTACGGCGACCCGCACTTCGAGGTCGCGCCGCTGGTCTGGAACCGGTGGGACGAGGTCGTTGCCTCCGGCGACCTTCGGTTCGCGGTCCGGCAGCGGTTCTACACCGCCGTCGACGCGGCCGGTCTGGACGAGGACCGGGCCCGCGACTGGGTGATCGTCCGGCAGATGCTCAACGTGCTGTGGACGTTGGAGGACGCCGGTACCGACGAGTCCCTCCCGCAGGACTGGCTCACCCGCAACATCGCGATCGTCAAGGCCATCCAGGACTAGGTCCGATCGACTGGAGTTCGGGCAACTCGACAGGACATATACGCCTACTATCCCGCGGTTGCACGCCTGCCCACGCCAGGAAGCCACCCATACCGCCGGATACGTCCTGTCCAAATGCACCGCGTCGGACAAGCACACCGAGCCATACGCCCAGCCCAGGTCGCGACCGCTCGGCGTGAGGTGGGCTACAGCTGCTTGAAGTAAGTAGTTACTACCTACTAACTTCGACGCCATGTCGCCGACACGGATGAGTGGGCAGGAACGCCGGGAGCAGATCCTCGGGATCGCCGAGCAGGAGTTCGCCACCGCCGGGTTGTACGGCGCCTCGACCGAGACGATCGCCCGTCGCGCGGGGATCACTCAGGCCTATGTGTTCCGGTTGTTCGGGACGAAGAAGCAACTGTTCCTGGAGTGTGTGGATGCCGCGTTCGGGCGGATGACGCTGGCGATGCTGGCCGCCGCCGGCGGCGCGAGCGGGATCGAGGCGCTGACCGCGATGGGCCAGGAATACAACGAGATGCTCGCCGACCGCACCACTCTGCTGCTCCAGCTGCAGGGCACCGCCGCCGCGGCCGCCGGAGACGGCGAGGTCCGCGACGCGGTCCGGGCCAGCTTCGGTCGCCTCTGGCAGGCCGTCGCCGACTCCGCCGAGCTGGACCCGGTCACGGTGAAGGCCTTCCTGGCCTTCGGCATGCTCCTGAACACCAACGCCGCCCTCGACCTGCCTGAGGTCGACGAACCCTGGGCCCGAGCAGGTCCGAACCCGCATTCAGCCGGGCCTCTTCAACCACATCACCAGCAAGACCAACCGATGAGCCACCCGCACCTGCGCACGACCGAGGACACATCCGGTTCGACTCGGGCCTTGATTGGCGTGCTCGCGTCTCTCGGACTGCTTGTTGCCGTGGTCGGCAGTCTTGGTACGCCGTTGATCACGGCGGTCGCTCAGCACTACAACGTGTCGCTGGCGGCTGCCCAGTGGACTCTGACGATCGCGTTGCTTTCGGGTGCGGTGACCACGCCGATACTGGGGCGCCTTGGCTCCGGGCCTCGGCGGCGGAGCGTCGTACTGGTGACGTTGAGCGTCGTTGTGGCGGGCAGCGCGCTGACTGTGCTTCCGCTGCCGTTCGCCGTGTTGCTGGTCGGGCGTGCCGCCCAGGGTGCGGGGCTCGGGTTGCTCTCACTGATGATGGCGATCGCTCGGGACCACCTCGACGAGCGGCGTTCGGCCAGCACGATCGCGTTTCTGTCCGTCGCTTCCACCGCCGGTATCGGTATCGGCTATCCGCTAGCTGGGTGGCTCACGGACCTCGCGGGCATCCGCGCCGCCTACGCCCTTGGTCTCGTCGCCACCGCCGCTGCCCTGATCGCAGCCGTCATCGTGATTCCGCAAGCCCCTGCGCGACCGGCCAGTCGCGTCGATCTCCGTGGGGCGGTGCTGCTTACGATCGGTTTGCTCGCTCTGCTCGTCGTCATCAGCCAGGTCGACCTCTGGCGACACCACACAGTCCTTGCCGTGGTCATCCTTGCGGTCTCGCTGCTGGTGCTCGCCGCCTGGACCATCGTCGAAGCCCACACCGAGAAGCCGCTGGTCGACATCCGGCTCCTTCGCCACCCGGCCGTTGCCGCCGCGAACCTCGTCATGCTGACCGGCGGTGTAGGCATGTATCTCCTCCTCAGCCTGATCACCCGCTACGTCCAAACGCCCGCCTCGGCCGGCTACGGGTTCGGGCTGAACACGTTCCAGGCCGGCCTCGTGCTCGTGCCGTTCTCGCTGCTCGGCTTTGTCGCCGGCCGGCTCTTGCCAGGCCTGAAGAGCAAGCTGGGCGCGCGGACGTTGCTCGCGGCAAGCACGACCGTCGTACTGATCGCCTTCGTCCTCTTCGCGCTCAGCCGTGACCACTTGGCCGAACCCGTCATCGCGATCAGCATCCTCGGCATCGGAGTCGGCGCGTTCTCGGCCGCCATGCCTTCCGTCATCCTGGCCGCCACTCCACCGGCGGAGACCGCCAGTGCGATGAGCGTCAACCAGGTCGTGCGCAGCGTCGGCTTCTCCATCGGTAGTGCCCTCGGCGGGTTCATCCTCGCCGCCTACACCACCGACGTCTTCCCGCTCGAATCCGGCTACACGACGGCCGCCTGGGTCGGCGCGGCCACTACCGCCGCCACCCTGCTCGTCATCGCCGCTCTGCCGCCCCAGCGCCAGTAAATCGGTGGAACCGGAGCGACACCGGGAGGAAGATGCCGCGTATGCGGGTGCTGACGGTCAATGTGGTGGAGAAGCTGATCCCGGGTCCGAAGGAGACGGGCTACACAGCCATCGACAAGCGTCCACAGGCGGGCCGGGTGCGCGTCGGTGAGCTCGGGCTGGCCGGCGACCGCGTATGCGACACCAAGAACCACGGTGGTCCCGACCTCGCGATCTACGCGTACGCCGAGGAGGACGCGAACTGGTGGGCCGCGCAACTGGATCGGGACATCCCGACCGGCCTGTTCGGGGAGAACCTGCGGACCGAGGGGCTCGACATCACCGGCGCGCTGCTTGGCGAGGTGTGGCGGATCGGCGACGAGGTCGAGGTGATGGTCCGCGCGCCGCGCATCCCGTGCATCACGTTCCAGGACCGCATGCAGGTGCCGCACTGGGTGAAGCGCTTCCACCAGGCGGGCCGCCCGGGCGCGTATCTCAAGGTGCTCCGGACCGGCACGATCGGTGCGGGTGACGAGATCGAGGTGCTCAACCGCCCCGACCACGAGGTCACCATCGGCGAGATGTTCGGTGCCCAGGACCCGGCGAAGATGCAGCGGATGCTGGATTCCCGCGTCGACCTGATGGACGAACTCCGCGACATCGCCCACCGCGCCGCCGCTCGCGTGTGAGCGCACCAGCGGGCCGGCCTTCTTCCCGTACCTGGATCATCCTCAGGGTCTGATCGGCTGCTGCGCGGCGGCTGGTTCAGGTGGGCTCGCGGTAGCCCAGCGCCGCGGAGATCTTGCGGGCGGCCTCGATCGCGGCCGGCGCCATCAGGGCGACCTGTGCGATCGACTGCTCGAGCGACAGCGTGGAGATGCTGACGGCGGCGATCGCGGCGCCGGTGTGGTCGTGGATGACCGCGGCGACGCAGCGGATGCCGGGTTCGTTCTCTTCGTCGTCGAGCGCATAGCCGCGGGAGCGGACCTGGGCGAGGTCGGCCTTCAGCGCGGCGGCGCTCGTGTGGGTCAGCGGAGTGCGGGCGGGCAGGCCTGTCCGAGTGATGTGGGCGTCGAGCGCCTCGTCGTCCTTCTCGGCCAGGAGGGCCTTGCCGATGCCGGTGCAGTGCAGCCAGAAGGCCTTGCCCACGCGGGACGGCATCCGGTACGGCTTCGGTCCGTCGAGGCGCGCGACGTAGATCGCCTCGTCGCCGTTCAGCAGCCCGACATGCACGGTGCACCGGGTCTGCGCGACCAGGTCGGCCAGGACCGGCCGGGCAACGGTGGCTAGGTCCACGTTGGTGAGGGCGTGACCAGCGAGCCGGAGCGCTTTCGGCCCCGGGTGGTACGAACCGTCCTCGGCCTGGGCGACGAACTCGTGCTCCACCAGCGACGCCATGATCCGGTGCACGGTCGACTTGGCCAGGCCGGTCGCATTGACCACGTCGGTGAACCGCGAGTGTTCCAGTACGGCGTCCAGCACCATCAGCGTCTTGTCGATGGCCGAGGGCGAGCTCATGTCGGTCATACTGCCACTCCTACCTGGCGAGCCAGCCACCGTCGACTGCGAGCACGTGACCGTTGACGTAGTCCGCCGCCGCCGAGGCCAGGAACACCGCGGCGCCGACGACGTCCTCCGGCCGCCCCCAGCGGCCGGCCGGGATGCGGTCCCGGATGGCCGCTTCGCGGACCGGGTCCGCGCGCAGGTCAGTGGTGTTGTCAGTACTGATGTACCCCGGCGCGATCGCGTTCACCTGAACGCCGGCCGATCCCCACTCGTTGGCCAGCGCGGCGGTGTCGAAACCGGGCACCTGGGCGGGATGGGTGGCGTGTCTGACCTGAAGGGGCGGCTGGGCATTCACGGAACAAGGTTCTACTCCACAGAACCGAGTGTCAAACGTCGCGGTTGGAACAGCTGTCGAGAATGTTCCGGGTTCCGTTTCTTGACACACGGTTCTGGCTGGTGGAACCTTTCAGGGACTTGCCCATCGGCCCTGGCGCAGCGGCTCGCGGGCGGTGCCGGTGTCGTGGGCGATCGTCGTCAAGTGGGGCTTCGATTCGACCGACACCACCCTGGTCGTCGCGTTGCCGTTGGCAACTTCCCTGGTGGTGTACGTCGGCTCGGCTGCTGCTGCCGGAACGCCGGCGGAGGTGGACGACTGCTCGGTCGCTGAACACCGATCCGGTCGAGATCGACGAGGTCACCGCACGACGAACCGCCACCGTCGGCTGACGCGCGGAACACTGTTCCACAACAGAACCAACCCCCGGAGGAGATCCCCGATGCCGAACATCACCGTCGAACTCCTCTCCGGCCGCACCCTCGACCAGCGCCGCGAGTTCGTCGCCGCTGTCACCGACTCCGCGATCGCCATCCTCGGCGCCAAGCGCGAGGCCGTCCGGATCGTCTTCACCGAGATCGAGAAGACCGACGTAGCCAACGGCGGCATCCTCGTCGCCGACGTCTGACCGCCTCCGCGCCTGTCCGCCCTGCCGACCGGAGGTGCAGGACGCGGGCGAGATGGGTGCGGTGCTCCTATTAGGCTCGGAGTATGCGAGTAGGAGTGTTTGGAGCCACGGGTCAGGTCGGCGGCGTCATGCGGGAGCTGCTCGTCGAGCGGAAGTTCCCGGTCGACGAGATCCGGTACTTCGCGTCCGCGCGATCGGCCGGCAGCCAGCTGCCGTTCGGTGACGAGAAGATCACCGTCGAGGACTCCGCCACCGCCGACTTCACCGGGCTCGACCTGGCGTTGTTCTCCAACGGCAAGACGGCGTCGAAGGAGTTCGCCCCGAAGGTCGCCGCCGCCGGGTGCGGTCGTGGTGGACAACTCGTCCGGCTGGCGGATGGACCCCGACGTACCGCTGGTCGTCTCCGAGGTCAACCCCGGCGACCTCGACCACCTGCCCGAAGGGCATCGTCGCCAACCCGAACTGCACCACCATGGCCGCGATGCCGGTGCTCGCCCCGCTGCACCGCGAGGCGACGCTGACCCGGCTGGTCGTCTCGACGTACCAGGCCGTCTCCGGCTCCGGCGGCGTCGGCGTACAGCGAGCTCGAGGACCAGACGCGCGCGCTCGTCGAGGACGCCGGCCGGCCTCGCGCCGGGCACCGACGGCATCACCCTGCCCGAGCCCAAGGTGTACGCCGGTCCGATCGCGTTCAACGTGCTCCCGCTGGCCGGGTCGATCGTTGCCGACGGCACCGGTGAGACCGACGAGGAGCAGAAGCTCCGCAACGAGAGCCGCAAGATCCTGCACATCCCGGACCTCGCCGGTCGCCGGCACCTGCGTCCGGGTGCCGGTCTTCACCGGCCACTCGCTGAGCATCCACGCCGAGTTCGCCGAGCCGATCACCCCCGAGCGCGCCACCGAGCTCCTCGGCGCCGCGCCCGGCGTCGAGCTCGCCGACCTCCCGACGCCGCTGCTACGCCGCCGGCCAGGACCCGTCGTACGTCGGCCGGATCCGCCAGGACCAGTCCGTCCCCGGCAACCGCGGCCTGGTGCTGTTCGTCTCCAACGACAACCTCCGCAAGGGCGCCGCCCTCAACGCCGTCCAGATCGCCGAGCTCCTCGCCCAGCGCTGACTGCTGTACCGAAGAACGGGTAGTAGTCGGCGTCGTCCGACCCGCTTCGTCGTTCGTCCGCCGTGGCTTCGCCGTTTCGGAGACCACTACCCGTTCCTCGGTACGCCATCGCTGATCTCTCGATGTCAAGAAGGTTGACATCAAGAGAAGCGGTGACCCACGATGGCTGCGTGGACACCCAGACCCTGCATGCCTACGACACTGGAGCCCGGGAGTACGCCGACGACTGGGAGACCCAGCCGGCCGGCACCGACCTGCGCGAGCTCGTCCGGACCTACTTCACCCCTGGACCGACCGCCGATGTCGGCTGCGGCAGCGGTCGCGACACCGCCTGGCTGACCGCGAACGGCTTCCCAGCGCTCGGCCTCGAGCCGTCCGCCGGTCTGCGCGCCGAAGCCGAACGCCGGCACCCGGAGGTCCAGTTTCACGACGCCGCGCTCCCGGAGCTGAGCGGGATCGCCGCGAACAGCTTCAGCAACGTGCTGTGCGAGACCGTGATCATGCACCTCGAGCCGAGCGTGGTGGCTCCGGCGGTACGGCGTCTTGTCGACATCCTCAAGCCCGGCGGGGTGCTGTACCTGACCTGGCGGGTGTCCACGAGCGACCAGCGTGACGGCGCCGGCCGCCTGTACGCCGCCGTTGACGCCACCACGGTCAAGGAAGCACTCGGTTCGCCCGAACTACTTCTTGATGAGGAAGTCACCAGCGCCAGTTCCGGCCGGACGATCCACCGCCTGATCGCCCGTAAACGCTCCTGAGCCAACGCTCCTCAGCAGCGGCAAAGGTCCTTGGTCTCGACGCCGTGATCTCACCACGCCTGGTGCTCCGCGGGAGGGTCGCCGTACCGATCGGCCACGGGAGCATGGGTCGACTCGTAGGGGTCGAAGTTCCGGAAGCGGTTGCAGACGATCTGTACCTCGCAGTGCTGGGTGTGTGGAACCGCGACCGGTGCGTCGTAGTCGGAGCCGAACTCAGTGGGTGGATTCGCCAGTGTGGCGAGGGTCGGTGGAGTCGCTGCGGTGGCGGGCGCGAGGGCCAGCCGGTCGTGGGGTAGAACGGACAGTGAGACGAGCGCCACCGACCGTGTGCGCATGTTGCGGAAACGTAATCGAGATGGTGCGGGCGGGCAAGCGAGGGCCATGGTCAGCATGCCCGCAGGCCCATTACCGTTCGGTTACTTGACCCCCGATGGAGGCCAGATATGAAGCCCGTCGCCGACAGCGGCCAGCTCGCGTTGCTCAGCAACCGCAAGGAACACCTCGCCCAGATGTTCCTCGACCGCGTCGCCGCGACCCCGAACCGCGAGGCGTTCCGGTACCCGGTCGGGCACCGAGTGGAAGTCGGTCACCTGGCAGCGAGACCGACGAGCTGGTACGCCGCCGCGCCGCCGGCCTGATCGCGCTCGGCGTCGAGCCCGAGCAGCGGGTCGCGAGTCGCGGTCGAGCACCCGGCTCGAGTGGGTCGAGTGCTACCTGGCGGCGGTCACTCGCGGCGGCCGCGACGACCACGATCTACCCGACCACGATGGCGTCCGACGTCGCGTACATCGTCGCGGACGCCGAGGTACAGGTGGTGTTCGCCGAGGACGCCAGCCAGGTGGACAAGCTGCGGGAGCACCGGTCCGAGACGCCGTCGCTGCACAAGGTCGTGCTGATCGACGGCGAGCCCGGAGGAGCGGACGGCGACTGGGTGATCAGCCTGGCCGCGCTGGACGAGCTCGGCGCGAAGCCTACCTGGACGAGCACCCGGAGGCGATCGACGAGCGGCTCGCGCAGATCAAGCCCGAGCACCTCTGCACGCTGGTCTACACCTCCGGCACCACCGGTCGGCCCAAGGGCGTGCGGCTGCCGCACTCGGTCTGGACGTACGAGGGCGCCGCGGTGGAAGGGATCCGGGTGCTCAGCCCGGACGACCTGCAGTTCCTGTGGCTGCCGTTGTCGCACGTGTTCGGGCAGGTGCTGCTCGCCGTGCAGTTCCAGATCGGCTTCGCCACCGCGATCGACGGCCGGATCGACAAGATCGTCGAGAACGCCGGCGATCGTACAGCCGACCTTCATGGCCGCCGCGCCGCGCGTCTTCGAGAAGGCGCACGGCCGGATCGTGACGATGATGGAGTCCGAGGGCGGGGTCAAGGCGAAGCTCTTCCACTGGGCCTTCGGGGTCGGGGCCGCAGGTCTCCGCGCTGCGCCAGCAGGGCAAGGAGCCGAGCGGTGCTGCTGGCGGCGCAGTACGCGGTCGCCGACAAGCTGGTGCTGTCGAAGATCCGGGCGCGCTTCGGTGGGCGGATCCGGTTCTTCGTGTCCGGATCGGCCGCGCTGGACAAGAAGCTGGCCGAGTGGTTCCACGCCGCCGGGCTGCTGATCCTCGAGGGGTACGGCCTGTCCGAGACCGCCGCCGGCTCGACGCTGAACCGGCCCGACCAGTACCGGCTCGGCAGCGTCGGACCGGTCTTCCCGGCGACCGAGTTCAAGATCGCCGAGGACGGCGAGATCCTGATCAAGGGCCCCGGCGTGATGAGCGGCTACCACAACCAGCCGGAGCAGACCGCCGAGGTGATCGACGCCGACGGCTGGTTCCACACCGGCGACATCGGCCACTTCGAGGACGAGTTCCTCTTCATCACCGACCGGAAGAAGGACCTCTTCAAGACCTCCGGCGGCAAGTACGTCGCGCCGCAGGTGATCGAGGGCCGCTTCAAGACGATCTGCCCGTACGCCAGCCAGTTCGTTGTCCACGGCAACCAGCGGAACTTCGTCAGCGCCCTGGTCACCCTCGACCCGGACGCCATCCAGGGCTGGGCCGACGCAGAACGGTCTGGCGCGGCAAGTCGTACGCCGAGATCGTCACGTCCGACGCGGCCCAGGAGATGGTCCAGGGCTACGTGGACGAGTTGAACGCCGGCCTGAACCGCTGGGAAACGATCAAGAAGTTCACCATCCTCGACCGAGACCTCACCATCGAGTCCGGCGAAATGACGCCCAGCCTGAAGCTCAAGCGCAAGTACGTGGAAACCCAGTACGCCGACCTCCTGGACAAAATGTACGAGTAGTCAACCCACGCGCGCCCACCGTCGCTGATCGACTACCTCGGCGTGGAGTCGCCTCAACGCGTCACCTGAGGCGACTCCAGCCCGGCGTACTGCCCGGTCGCGCGCTGACCCGGTCGACCGGGCCCGGCCGTTCGCTGCCTGGCGACGCCGGTGGATCCAGACTGCACACCGGAGCGCGACACCGGCACCGCCTAGTGCGAAGGAGTTGGCGTGCCGGGCTTCGGACCTGGTGTCGTCGACGGGGAGGATCGTGGGGAACAACCGTCGACGGTCGCGCGCCATTGTCGGCTGGATGCGGTGCAATCGGGTGAGCCCGCTCGCCTGCAACAAGCCGCACTCGCTCGAACTATCGACCGCGGTGCTACGGCGGGTCGCCGAGTCGTGAGTTGTAGTTCAGAAGGCGGCCGACTCCAGCCGACGATTGGCCGGCTGTCGCGTGGCTGCGATCCCGGCGTCCGTGGTGGAGGACTCTCTACACGGCACAGGATCGGTGTAGTGGTTAGGCATTGATGCGGCGACCGCTGAATTTCCCGGTGAGGGACAGCACCACCTCGGTTTCGCTGCCGGGGGCGAACACACTGACACGGTAGGTCCCGGAGATTGTGCCGTGCCGCAGCATGCCTACGAGCCGTACTCGGACCGTTTGCCCGATCGACCCGGGTCCCGCATCGCCCTCGAAACCGGCCCAGAAGGTGACGCGGTACGACTTGCCGTGCCGCGACCAGGTGCCGGTAGCCAGCGGCCCGGCTGGGCTGATGGCGTTGTACTGGAAGACGCCTCCATCCGCGTAGCTGTGCACCGCCCGCGTCTTGTCGGGAAAGCCGTCGTCTTGCTTCACGACCATCCAACTGCCGAGCAGCCCGTTATCGCTGTCAGCCGTTGCCGGAGCTGCCCCGAGCCCGGCGATCGCTACGCCGCCGACGGCGATTCCAGCGCCGCTCAGCGCTTCCCGGCGCCTCATCGCGGTCCCAGTCATCGGCGTCTCTCCCAAAGATTGGCGACATCAGTTCGGCGGCTATGAAGTCTTTTCCTACGGCCCAGCAGCCCGCGTTTCGCTGGCAGCTGACACCGCGTAGGTCGGTTTGGTCGAACTGGTACCAGGTTTGCCCGCCATCGGTAGTGATGTCGCTGCCGGTCAAGCCGACTGCCACAGCGGTATCCCTATTGTGCGTCGGTATCAAGGCCATGTTGACCCGGAAGCCGGTCAGTGATCCCAGTCGCGACCAGGTCGCGCCCCCGTCGGCGGTCGCGGCGACCACGCTTGGGCTGTCGGTGCCAGGGGCACCACCTCCGAGGATCAGGCCGCGCTGGGTGTCCCAGAAGGCCAGTGAGGCGATGCCGAAGTCTGGGGCGCCGGGGATCGGGGTGGTGACCGCCGACCAAATGTGACCACGATCGCGCGTGTGGAACACCCGCGAACTGGCCCCATCCGGCTGGGTGCCGAACCAGGCGTCCTGAGGACCGTTGGTGATCAGACAGGTTCCGGTCGCTCGGGCAACTTCCGCGGGCAGGGCCGGCGGCATTCCACTGGTGGAGGCAACTCTCCAGGTGCGCCCGCCGTCGTCGGTCGTCAGGATGCGGAATTTGCCCCCGACGGGGTCGCTCAGGGCAATGCCGTGGTTCCGGTCAAAGAACGCGATGCCGTCGTAGTTCGCCTCTGGGTTCCGGTTTTTGAACACCAGATCCCAGTTGTCGCCGCCGTCGTCGGTCTGATAGATCCTCGATGCTCCGGCAAGACCGGTCGTCAGCACCAGGGCTTGGTTGCTGTCGAATGCCTCGATGTCGCGGAACGTCAAATGTTCGCCACCGGGCGGGGTGACGTCCAGCCACGACTTGCCGCCATCGACCGTCCGGACCACGATTCCAGGACCTTCAGTTTCTCCGGGCCCGAAGAAACTGCCGGAGGCCCACACAACCTCGCGGTCAACGACGTCGATCCCGGCCAAGCTTGGAGTGACGGTTGGCGTGCAACCCCAGGACGGCCGACATGGCTACTCCCGTGACGTGGACGATGAGTGTCGTCGACGGCACGCTGAACACCGTAGGCCTGCCATGGTGGCCTGCAGTCGTTCCAGTCGGCTGCGAGGTCGGTCTGCCACGCATGCCAGGTGTTTGGCTCGGTTCCCTCAGGACCCAAGGCAGCCACGAATTCTGAAGAACTGTCAGCCTGCTGCGGTAGAGAGATACCTGTTAGCTTCGGCATTGCGCCACCCGGCCGTTCCGTAATTCCGCGGCCATAAACTGACTAGCACATTACCGCTGTGGCTCTGTGCAGTCGAGAGTCGAGTCGTTTGCAACACCGGCTTTAAACGGACGATCGGCGAGCTCCCATATCCGCCGCCGCGGCGGAGGATACTTCCGAATCGTCAGTCGCGATTCAGGAAGCAACTGACTCCCGACCGAAATCGACGTGTAGTGACGCCGCAGGAGTGGTTCAGGTGATGCGTCCGTACGGATCCGACCCTGCCCGCGAAACCCTGTGGCTCGTCGATCCGCTGACGGCGGTGGGGAACGAATTCGTCGCCAGATGCAAAATTCTTTCCCCGCCGTCCCCGCCGCCCCGCCGTCCCGCCGCGCGGCCACACCCGCCGTCCCGCCGCGCGGCCACCCGCCGCGCCGCCGCTCGCGTGCCCTCGGTGAGTGGGAGCGCGCGCGAGCGTTAGCCGTGCGTGGGCTGGACCGCGTGTGGTTTGGACGGTTACGTCGTACCTGAGGTTGCCAGGATGGCGGCGTGTTTGCCGGTGGTCAGGGATTGGCCTTGGTCGATCATCTGTTCGGCGATGCGGTCTACGGCGTGCGGAGAAGGCTTCGGAGTTGTCGGGGTCCCAGTCGTCGAGGCGGTCGAGCATCCAGACGCGGAAGGCGCCGACGAAGCGCTGGAACATCTCCAGGCCGAGCGTGGTGAAGCGGTAGTGGCCGAGGGTTTCGGAGAGGTAGCCGTCGGCAACCAGTTGGGTGGCGAGGGGTTCGAAGACGCCCGGTGGGACCCGGAGGTCGCCGGTGATCTCGGCGAGGGTGGCGGAGCCGGAGTTCGGCGCCGCCGCGGAAGACGCGCATGATCATCCAGGCCTGCGCGACGTTCAGGGGGATGCCGGACTGGACGAGGACTTCGGGGGCCGGGTTGCGCTTGTGGTGCTGGACGACCAGGGCGACCAGCTGCTGCGAGTTCGTGCTCGGAGTCGAACGACGACGGGACGCGAAGCTCTCGCCGACGTCGCTGCCGCGGCCATCCGGGCGGTGTCGCGGAGCGGGACCTCCTTCAGCAGCAGCGCGGTCACGAAGCCGAACGCCGCCACCGGTACAGCGGCACAGGAACACGACGTGCAAGGAGTCCGCATACGCCGCTGTGACCGAGGGCGCGACCGAGTCCGGCAAGCGAGCGCACGCCTTCGACAGTCGTCACGCACCCGCAGGATCGACACCGGTGGCGCGTATCGGCTCCGGCCAGCCGCTCAGGCAATTGGTGTGGCGTAGATGGACCCGAACACCGCGACGCCGAACGAACTGCCCATCGTGCGCAGGAAGCTCACCCCGGACGTGGCGACACCGAGATCGCGTAGTCGACTGTGCTCTGCACGACCACGGTCGGTACCGGCATGCACAGTCCGACGCCGACCCCGAGCACGACCATGAAGCCGGCCGACCTCGGCGTACGACGTCTGGTTGTCGAGCAGCGAGAGCAGGATAGAGCCCGACCCCGATCAAGACCGTGCCGACGATCGGGAAGATCCGGTAGCGGCCGGTCTTGCTGATGACCTGGCCGACCAGCGACCGACGCGACGCAGCAGACCGACGACCAGCGGCAGCATCTGCAGCCCGGACTCGGTCGCCGAGGCGCCGTGCACGTACTGCAGGTACGTCGGCAGGAACGTGACCCCGCCGAGCATCGCGAAGCCGATGATGAAGCTCAGCGATCGCGCAGACCGTGAACACGCCGGACCGGAACAACCGCATCGGCAGCAACGGTTCGGCGGCTCGTTGTTCCACCAGGACGAACAGGACCGAGCGCGATCAACGATCCGATCGCCATCGCGATGATGATCGGGCGAGGTCCAGGCGTACTCGTTGCCGCCCCAGGTCGTCACCAGGGTCAGCCCGGTCGCCGCGAGCCCGATCAACAGGATGCCGAGATAGTCGATCTTCGGTTTGACCGCGGCCTTGACCGACGGCAGCGTGATCGAGGCGACGATCAGTACGACGATGCCGAGCGGGATGTTCACGTAGAACGCCCACCGCCAGCTCAGGTGGTCGACGAACAGCCCGCCGAGCAGCGGCCCGGCGACCGTCGCGACGCCGAAGACCGAACCCATCAAGCCCTGGTACTTGCCGCGTTCGCTCAGCGGTACGACGTCCGCGATCACCGCCATCGCGGTCACCATCAGCCCGCCGGCGCCGAGGCCCTGGATCGCGCGGGAGCCGACCAGCCACAGCATCGAGTCGGCCACGCCGCACAGTGCCGAGCCGATCAGGAACAGCACGACGCTGATCAGGAACATCGGCTTGCGCCCGTACAGGTCGCCGAACTTGCCGATCAGCGCGGTCATGATCGTCTCGGCCAGCAGGTACGACGTGACCACCCAGGACAGGTGGTTGGCGCCGCCGAGGTCGCTGACGATGGTCGGCAGCGCGGTCGCGACGATCGTCTGATCGAGGGCCGCGAGCAACATTCCGAGCATGATCGCGACCACGACCGCGTTCCGGGTGCCGCGTCCGACGGGCTGAGCCTCGGTCTCCATGAGCCGAATGTAGCGACTCCCGCACCGCCTGCCACTACAGAACCACGGAGATCCGGTCAAGAAACCGTCCCCGCGCGCGCTGCCCTCAATGCCCCGATCTCCACTTTGTGCACCGCATCCGTACCGAGTGGGTGCGGTGACACGGATCGGGTGCACAAAGTCGACGGGCGCCCGGACCGGCGGGCGGGCGGGCGGGGCGACCTTGTGCACCGGATCCGTGCCGAGCGGGTGCGGTGACGCGGATCAGGCGCACAAAGTCGACGGACGGGTGGGACGACTTCGTGTAACGGGGAGTCCGTACGATGGGTGGGTGCCATCGACACTGCCCGAGGGGGAGGTTGCGCCCCGGGACGGGGCGCTGCCGGAGCCGGCTGTCCGCGAGGCGCCGGGCGGCCGTTCGGGTTCTACCTGCACGTCCCGTTCTGTGCGTCGCGCTGCGGGTACTGCGACTTCAACACCTACACCGCCAAGGAGCTCGGTGGCGGTGGGTCGCAGGCGTCGTACGCCGAGACCGCGGTCGCAGAGGTCCGGCATGGCCCGGCGGGTCCTGGGGGACCTGGACCGGCCGGTGGACACGGTGTTCTTCGGCGGAGGTACGCCGACGCTGCTCCCGGCGGAGGATCTCGGCGCGGATGCTGGCCGCAGTACGGGATGAGTTCGGGCTGGCGCCGGACGCCGAGGTGACGACCGAGGCCAACCCGGAGTCGGTCGATCCGGCCTATCTGGCCGCGATCGGAAGCCGGGTTCACCCGGGTGTCGCTTCGGGATGCAGAGTGCGTCGCCGCACGTGCTGCAGATCCTCGATCGCCAGCACACGCCGGGCCGGGCGCTGGCAGGCGGTGAAGGAGGCGACGGCGGCCGGGTTCGAGCATGTGAATCTGGACCTGATCTACGGCACGCCGGGGGAGTCGATCGACGACTGGCGGACCTCGCTGGAGTCGGCGTTGTCGGCCGCAGCCCGACCACGTCAGCGCGTACGCGTTGATCGTCGAGGACGGCACCCAGTTGGCCCGTCGGGTCCGGCGTGGCGAGCTGCCGATGCCGGATGACGACGACCTGGCCGACAAGTACGTGCTGGCGGACGAGCTGCTGACCGCGCCAGGCTCGAACTGGTACGAGGTGTCCAACTGGGCCCGTACCGAGGACGCGCGCTGCCGGCACAACGAGCTGTACTGGCGCGGCGACACCTGGTGGGGGATCGGCCCGGGCGCCCACAGCCACGTCGGTGGGGTCCGCTGGTGGAACGTGAAGCACCCCAGTGCGTACGCCGAACGCCTCGACGCCGGTGTCAGTCCGGCGTACGCGCGGGAGATCCTCGATGCCGAGACCCGCCGGGTCGAACGCGTCCTGCTCGAGATCCGCTTGTCCGCCGGGCTCCCGCTCGGATGTTCTCGACGAAGAGGGCCGAGCAGCCGTCGAAACAGTCATCGCGCGACGGTCTGCTGCGACGATCATCCAGGATCGCTTGGTCCTGACCCGCAAAGGGCGCCTGCTGGCCGACGCGGTGGTGCGCGACCTGCTGCCGTAAGAGCCCGCCCACCCGCTGATCACTCACAGCGAACTGCCAGTTTGCGGAGCGGTCGGTGATCGGTGTGGTTCGCTGCGTGACAACGGCTGACACTATGTACTGACCTGGTTGGCTCCGTATCTCAGTGTGACGGTGTGAGTGCTTGACACACCTAGTTGAAACGCTCGAAACTCAGCACACTTTCGCGATCCGAGAGCGCTCTCAACTCCGTCCAGTTCCAGGGAGCTTTCACCATGCGGCCCAGTGCCCGCAATCGCCCCATAGCAGTCCTGCTTGCCTGCAGTCGCGATCCTGCTGGCGTCCGCCTGCGGCGGGATCCGGCAATTCCGGTGCCCCCGGCAACAAACCGGACGAGCCGAAGATCGAGCTCACCATCGCCACCTTCAACGAGTTCGGGTACGAGGACCTCTACCGCGAGTACGAGGCCGAGCACCCGAACATCAAGATCGTCGAGCGCCGCGCGCCGACCGTGGACGCGCACATCAAGAACCTGGAGACGAACCTGGCGTCCGGTTCCGGGATGGCCGACATCGAGGCGATGGAGGTCAGCTGGATCTACAAGTACCTGGCCAGGGCGGACAAGTTCGTCGACCTGCGCGAGTACGGCGCCGACGATCTGAAGGACCGCTGGCTGGACTGGAAGGTGGCCGGCGCGACCACCCAGGACGGCAAGATCATCGGCTACGGCACCGACATCGGGCCGGAGGCGATCTGCTACCGCCAGGACCTGTTCGCGAAGGCCGGGCTGCCGACCGATCGGGCCCAGGTGGCCAAGCTGTTCGCGGACTGGCCGTCGTACTTCGCCGCCGGACGGAAGTTCAAGCAGAAGGTGCCGGGCTCGGCCTGGTACGACTCCGCGGTGCTGACCTGGGAAGCGATGCGCAACCAGCTGATCCAGGCCTACTACACCAACCAGGACCGCTATCCTCGGCGCGGAGAACCCGCTGCTGAAGAAGACGTGGGACCAGGTGGTCGAGGGCAGCGAGGACGGCTTGTCCGCGCAGTTGCCGGCCTGGAGCGACGCCTGGAACCAGGCGTTCCGCAGCGACGAGTTCGCGACGATGGCCTGTCCGGGCTGGCTGCTCGGCGTGATCCAGGACAACGCCGGCAGCTACGGCAAGGGCAAGTGGGACGTCGCCGACGTGTTCCCCGGCGGTGGCGGCAACTGGGGCGGGTCGTACCTGACCGTGCCGAAGCAGTCGCAGCAACCGGCCGAGGCGGCCCGGCTGGCCGCCTGGCTGACCGCGCCGGAGCAGCAGGTCAAGGTGTTCAAGAAGGTCGGCTCGTTCCCGTCCACCCTGGACGCGTACGACGACCCGAAGGTGAAGTCGCAGGTCAACGCGTACTTCAACAACGCGCCGGTGGGCCAGATCTTCATCAACCGGGCCCGGAACGTCATCCTCAAACAGCACAAGGGTCCGCGCGACGGCGAGATCAACCAGGTCTTCAGCGCCGAACTGGCCCGCGTCGACGATGGCAAACAGACCCCTGACGCCGCCTGGAAGCAAGCCCTCGACCTCGCCGAAAAGGCCGCCAACACGCGCAAAGGCAACTAGGTCTGTCTGGTGATCCCGGGACCACCAGACACGACCAAACCCTCACGCGGATTCGACCGGGTAAGTACTACGGTGTGAACGCAAGCCAACCAACCCCGGGAGGACCGATGAACGAGTCTGGTTCTCCGACGCTGGAGCAGGTCGCGGCGCTCGCCGGGGTGTCCCGGGCAACCGTGTCGCGGGTCGTGAACGGGTCGCCCAAGGTGTTGCCGGACACGGTGGCCGCGGTCGAGCGGGCGATCGGCCAGCTCGGCTATGTGCCGAACCGGGCCGCCCGCGCGCTGGTGACGCGGCGGACCGACTCGATCGCGATCGTGGTGCCGGAGCCGGACAGCCGGGTGTTCTCGGACCCTTTCTTCGCCGGCATGTTGCGCGGGGTGAGCCTGACACTGGCGCCGACCTCGTCCCAGCTCGTGCTGCTGATCGAGCCGGCCGAAGGTGACGACCAGCGCCTGCTGCGGTACCTGCGCGGCGGGCACGTCGACGGCGCGATCATCATCAGCCACCACGGCCGGGACAACGTGCTGCAGGAGCTCGCCCAGTTGCCACTGCCGATCGTGTTCAGCGCCCGTCCGCTCGGCGTCGACGTACCGGTGGCGAGTGTGGACGTGGACAACGTCGCCGGCGCCCGGACCGGCGTCGAGTACCTGCTGTCGATCGGCCGCCGGAAGATCGGGACCGTCACCGGTCCGCTCGACATGACCGCGGGTCTGGACCGGCTGACCGGGTACCAGGACGTGATGAAGGAAGCGGGTCTGCCGGCGGCGATCTCGTACGGCGACTTCACCGCCGACGGTGGCGAGCAGGCGGCGCTGCGGCTGTTCGACGAGCACCCCGACCTGGATGGTCTGTTCGTCGCGTCCGATCTGATGGCGACCGCGGCGCTCCGGGTGCTTTCGCAGCGTGGCCGGCGGGTGCCGGACGACGTGGCGGTGGTCGGGTTCGACGACTCGGTACTGGCGACCACGACGACGCCGAAGCTCACGACAGTGCGTCAGCCGGTCGAGCAACTCGGCGCGCGACTGGCCGAGATCCTGCTGGCCAAGATCGGCGGCGCCGACCTCCACAACCCGGAGATCTACGGCACCGAACTGATCGTCCGCGACTCCGCCTAAGGGGTCCTGACTCGGATCGAGGCGGATCTGAGGGTTTGTGTCCCGGATCTGAGGGTTGTCCTCGGATCCGGCTGCCGGGGGTGCGGACCGACGGTGGAGGGGTAGCGGCGATCCACGCCGCACAGTCCCTTGGGGGAGAAGCCATGAACCGCAAGTACTACTCAGCCCTGGCAGTGTCCGCAGTCGCGATGGGCGCATTCGCATTCACCGCAACCGAGGCGTCGGCCACGCGCGTAGACCCGGAGCCAGGGGCCTCGTCTCAGCCCGTGCCGCCGGCCGCGTCGGCTTGGCCGGACGAGGGGTCCGGCTACCCGGGAGGGCAGAACAAGGCCCCGGAGTACAACTACCCGAACTACGACCCGCAGTTCGAGGTCCCGCCCGCCGCCGCGGCCCCCGCCAAGGCATCGGCGGAGAGCTCGTCCGGTGGCATTGGAGTCGAGTTCCTGCAGTCCGGCGCGTCCGCGCTGGGTGGTGCGGCAGTCGCTCTGAGCGGCGTCTGGCTGTACCGGCGTCGCCAACTGCCGACCGCTTGACCCGGCAAGCCGCATTCCGTGAGCTGAGGAGGACGGACCGATGTCTGGAATCGTTCTGCTGCTGATGATCGGGGTGGCTCTGGGTGTCGGCGTCCTGGTCCTGGTCAGCGTGCAAGGAGGGGTTGGCCAGGGCCAGGAGCCAGAGACCAAGACGTGGCGCCGAGTGAACGCCGAGGTGGTCTCGGTGCTGCGCACCAGTACCTGCACGTTCCTGCGGGTGCGCTATGTGGTCGGGACCTCACTGATCCAGATCGACATGCTGTACCCGCCTTCGGGAGCGGTGCCGCCCGTCGGCCGGCGGATCCCGATCAAGTTCGATCCGCTGGCGCCCGCAAGGGCGATGTTCGACCGGCAGCCATCCACCGGTACGCCGCCGAAGGTGGCCGGTCCGGCCTGATGAGGTCAGACTGGGGCCGTGGGAGGGGCTGCGGTCGCGCGCCCGCCTGGCATGGTCGGACGGATCGAGGAACGAGGGATTCTGGGGGCGGCGATCCAGGGGGCGGTCGAAGGACGGCCGTGTGCGGTGTTCGTGCACGGGGAGGCCGGCGTGGGCAAGACCCGCCTGGCCAGGGCCGTCTGTGACGAGGCAGCTGCGAACGGTGTAGCAGTGTTGTGGGGCCGATGCGTGCGTTTCGGCGCGGTGGATGTGCCGTACGTTCCGCTGATCGGCGCTTTGGAAGGCTGGGCCGAGTCCGCCGAGCCCCGTGAGCGGGCCGAGGTACTCGATGCGGTCCCGGCGGCGGGCGAGTTGTTGCCCTCACTCGGCGGTCGCCGGTCCGACAGTGCGGTCCGGCTCTTGTCCGTAGTTGACGCGCTGGTTCAGGCGATCGCTTCTCATGGTCCGACAGTGCTGGTGGTGGACGACGTGCAATGGGCCGATCTGGCGTCACGCGATGCACTCGCCTACGTGGTTGCCGGCTTCCGCAGTCAGCGGCTGGCGGTTCTGACCACCTACCGGGACGAGGAAATGGTGTCTGGTGACCCGATGCATACGTGGCTGGCCGACCTGCGTCGGCTGCCGTCGGTCACCGACGTCCGGTTGGACAGGCTGAGCCGGGACGAGACCGAGCAACAGCTGGCTTCGCTGCTGGGCGGTCTTCCGCACCGCGCGCTGGTGGGTCAGGTCGTACGACGGTCCGATGGCAATCCGTACCTGACCGAGCTGCTCGTGCAGGGGCTCACGAGCGCCGCCGAAGGGCTTCCGGCCGATCTCGCGACCGAGCTGACCGGAGCCTTGCTCGCTGCCTGGCATCGGCTCTCGCCACCGGCGCGCGAGGTGATGCGATTGATGGCTGTTGCCGGCAGACCTACCTCGATCGACGACTTGCGGGAGGTCGGCGCGGCTCGGGGGATCGGTCGCGAGTCGTTGACCCTCGCGTTGGCCGAGGCGACGAGCGCCGGCATCAGCGTGGTGCAAGGCCCTGACACGTGCTGGTTCAGGCATCCGCTGCTCGCCGAGCTCCTCGATGCCACCTTCGTCCCGGGTGAGGCCGAGCCGGTGCACGCTGCCTGGGCGACGGCGCTGGAGTCCCGCGCCGTCAGCGGCCTCGACGAGTTGCAGCGGCAAAGTGACCTGGCCCTGCACTACGAACGTGCACACGAACTCGCGGACTGCCTCGAGGCGTCGCTGCGCGCAGCCGATCTTGCGAAGGCCGTCAGGTCGCCGCGCGAACAGGCTGTCCATCTGCGCCGCGCGGCGCGCCTGTGGCCGATCGTCCACCGCGGTGACGATCACGAGCGGGAGGCCGAGATGGATCTGCTGGAACGTGTTGCCCGAGCCAACGATCTGGTCGGTGACGGCGAGGTGAGTTTCCGGGCCTGGAGTCGCGCTCTCGAGCTCGTCGACGAGCGCACCGACCCGCTGCGCGCCTGCCGGCTGCTGGGGCGATGGGCCGACTCGGCCTGGGCCACCGGCAGAACCGAGGGCAGGCCGATCGCGCAGGCCGAGCACGCGGTCGAACTGAGCCGGCCGTTCCCGGACAGCGCCGAGTACGCCGGCGCACTCGCGTATCTCAGCTGGTGTGAATGGTGGAGCAACGAGCTGGAGCTGTCCCGGGCGTACGCCGAGGAGGCCGTCGAGGCTGCTCATCGATCGGGATCCCAGCGGGCTCTGAGTTTCGCGTACGCGGTCCGCGGGAACTGGGACGTCCACGGCGAGCGCTCCGATGCCGACACCGCGGAAGGTTTGCGTTTCGCCCAGCTCACCGGCGACCCCGAACTGACCTTCCGGGTCCTCGTGATCAGGCAGAACTACTTGCTCCGGTGGGGCCGTCTGACGGAATGCGTCGAGATCACCAGATTGTTCCTCCACGACGCTCTGCACGCCGGCGCGGTCTCGGTGGCGGGCTTCACCGCTGGGCTGCTCGCCCATGATCTCCTGACGCTGGGACTCCTGCCGGAAAGCGGCATGGTCATTCGGGAAGGGCTGTCGGTGGCAGCCATGCCGAACGCCAGCGCGATGGTCCGGTTGGCTGCGACCTCGTTGTCGGTACGGCGCGGAGAGCTGGACGCCGCGGGAATGCATCTGCAACGCGCCAAGGAGTTGATGCCGGGCGTCGAGCAGGTGGCCGGTCTGTCTGCGCAGCCCGTCCTCGCCGAGTACCTGCTGTCCACCGGCCGGGCCGACGAGGCACTCGACCTGCTGTCGCGCACGATCGGCGCGCTGTCCGCGGACACTCGCGACGCGGACGAGCTGCTGATCTGGGGTGCCCGTGCGGCCGCCGAGCTGATGGAGGCGGCTCGGGATCGTGGCGACAACGCCGGCGCCCGGAGGGCCGAAGTTGCCTTCGACAACCTCCTGACGGCGCGGCGCGGCATGATGCCCGCGCCGTTCGAGGCCGCCGGCCCGGACGACCTCGTCCAGCCGGCGATGGAGGCGCTGTTCATCGCCGAGAGCGCAGGCTTCACGGCGGCGAAGCGCACGTCCGCCCTGTGGGAGGAAGCGGCACGTCGGTGTGCGGCCGCGGGACTGCGGTGGGACGAAGCAATCGCCCTGTTTCGGTGGGCGCAGGCCTCGCTCGACGAGGGCGCCCCTCGGGCTTCCGCCGCCGTACCACTCAGATCGGCGTACCGCTTCGCCGTGGAGACCGGCGCGATGCCGCTGCGGCGCCAGGTCGAGACTCTCGCTGCCCTCGCCAGGATCCACCTCGAGGAACCGGCGGCGACCACGCCCGCCAAGCCGCCGGCGCCGCTCGACTCCTTGACGCATCGCGAGCGGGAGATTCTCTCCCACCTGGTCGCGGGCCGGACGTACGCCGAGATCGCGCAGGCACTCTTCATCAGTGAGAAGACCGTCAGCGCGCACGTGTCCAACCTGCTGCACAAGACTGGAACGTCGTCGCGGCGCGAGGTTGCGGCGCTGGCCGTCAGACTCGGTCAGCCGTCGGCGAAGGCCGGGGACTGACGGTCCTCGAGCCGGTCGACGGCACGGCGCGCGATCCGGTCGCCGCGAACCGGGTGGCCGACAGCCGTGCCGTACAGCACGATTTCCGACTCGGTGTCGAGCCGCAGCAGTCCGGCCAGTTCGTCGTCCAGGAAGCCGCCGAGATTGACGGCGCCGAGACGTAACCCGGTTGCCGCCAGCACGAGATTCTGTGCGAGTTGCCCTGCCTCCAGGAGTAGGTAGCGATAGCCGCGCTCGCCGTACTTGCTCAGGCTGCGCTCGCAGACAGCCGACAGCACCAGGACGGCGGCGGCTTCGGCTGCCCACGGCTGGTCCAGGAACAGGCTGCTGACCAGAACCGGAGGAACCGCATCAGCACAGATCTGCTCGAGACCGTCCGCGAACGGTACGTAGTGGTAGATCCCGGAAGCCAGGCCTTCGACGGAACGGACCAGCACACTCAGCTCGAGCGGATAGAGCCCACCTGCCGACGGCACGACCCGATCCACGACGTACAGCGGACCGTCCTCGGTCACGCCGGTGACGCCGTACCCGATGCGAAGCAGTGTGGCCAGTTCGGCGAGGTGGACAGGCTCGTCGCGGAACGCGCGGCACGACAGCCGCTCACGGACCACGTCGGCCAGTGACGCCCGGACCGGCACGCCCGGGGGCAACCGGATCCACGGTGCCGTCGGGTCCTCGCGGCCCGGCCCGGGACGCTGCGACGTCGCTTGGGAGGTCTCGAGCTGCGTGCGGGCAGTGCCACGGTGGTATGTCCAGGCCAGCGGATGATCGTTGCGGAAGGTGTTGGGATCCACTGCAGCTGCCGGCTTCACGCGAGTGGGTGAGGATCGAGGTTCAATTCGTCGAAGCGCGCCGGCCCGGATCGCAAACCGATCCGGCTCGGCATCTCCAACAGCCTGCGTCCACCGAGCCGGGCTCGGTCGGCACCGAACCAGATCGGGACGAACCCCGGCACCACACCGCGCACCACGCGCAGTCCGAGGCCGGCCACATCGGGTGGGGTGACATCCACAGCGAGTACGTCCGGCGCTACCCCGGCCAGTGATCGGGTCAGCTCGGCGAGATCGTCATTGCCCTGGGCGACAACCGGTGCGTGCGGCCACGGCTGCTGCGGTGCCTCACGGAGGAAGCGCATGCCGGTCGCGGCGGCGGAAGGATCGGCGTACAGCACGTCGTGGTCGCTCAGCGCGGCCACCTTCGACGGCGTGGCAGCCAGCTCCGCCATCCGGGCCCGAACCCTGGGTTCTCGAAGGCTGCTGCCCAGGATCGGCCGCACCTGACCGGCCTCGAGCACCGCGGACCGGGCGGCGACCACCGGATCCAGTGCCGCACTCACGCCGACAACCGCGGCAGGCGGCCGGTCGGACCACATGATCGCGAGGACGACGGTCGCCACCGTGTCGGACGGCAACAGGTGTACGACGACCTCGACACCGCGACGCGCGTAGGCGGCGGCGATCGCGCGCGTCCGCTCGTCCGGAACGTCCGCAGCGGCCACACATCGCCCGGGCAGCCGGTGCGACCACGCGATCGCGAACGCGTCCCGCTCGACCACTTCGAGCAACGCCCGCAGCGTCGCGCCGGGCCGGTCGGGCCACGCTGCGAATCCCGTGGAGGTCGCCGGGAACAGCGCGGCCCCGGTTGGCGGTCGGTAGCCCAGATGTGCTGCGAGTAAGGGAATCCAGACTTCCTCGCCGGTCACCATCGACTGTGCCGGCACCCACTCGAGCTCGGTATCGGGTTGCCAGGGTTGGTACGGCACGACGTCGTACTGGTGGTCGGCGTACAGGACCAGGTCTCGCGGATGCAGCCCGGGCCGGTCCAGTCCGTCGTAGGTTGACGTGATGCGGCGCTCGGGTTGCCAGGTCATTGCGGCGTACCGTTCCAGGGCTTCGCCGAGAGCGCTGTCTGTGGCCTCCTGTCGAGTCCAACCCTTGCCGGAGCACGCGACGAAGGCACCGTCGCCTGAACGGAAGTGCGAGTTGGCGAGCTCGGCTCGGACGATGAAGGGCCGCTCAGGCTCGCTGATGTCCTTCGGTATGACGTCGATTCGGCGGAGCACACCGCACAGCGGGTCGACCGCGCGCCGGACGACCACGTCGGCCTCAGTGCTGTCGGCCTGCGCCGGCCGACGATCTTTTTTTGAGCATGCTGGACAATCCGGGCGCGGCAGCACCGGATGCAGCTCTTCGGCGCCGCGTGCGTCAAGCCTCAGTACGCCCGCCGTGAGCCGCGGTGGTGTGATTGCCAGCGTCAGCGCGAGCACCTCCGCCACCAGTAGTCCGCTGACGATCGGCAGCAGTGCCGGCAGTGCAGGTCCTGCTGCGTTGGGGATCCGGCGGGCGACAAGCTCCTCCTCGCGCGCCATCGCCGCGGCGAAGTCGTCCGCACAGGCCAGCACGCGCATCCGCCAGCACAGGAAGCACGGACCCCCACCGGGGAGCACCAGCGGACCGATGGTTGCTCGCGTCCCGCCGAGCTCTGCGTGCAACGTTGGTATGGCCAACGACAGGCCGGTCGTGTTGACCCACTGGTGAAGGACAGGGAGTGCGCCGTCACCGGCGGCGACGACCAGCTCCGCCCCCGCCATCAACTCCGGCAGCTCGTCACACTGCCGCGGATACGGCACACGGCGAACACGGTCGGGCGTGATCCCCGCGCCCGTCAACGCCCCCCACATCATGTCGGCGAGATCCGCGCGCCCGATCAGTACGATCCGGAGCGCGGCCAGCCGGTCGGCAAGAGCATCCCGCTCGACGGCTGACGACGACACCAGCGTCAGCCAGTGCGAAGTCATCCGCCGAGAGCTGCGAACCGCTCGACGGCTGCGGCGTCGTACTCGGTGCTCGTCCCCTCTCCTTGAGCAGGCTCGAAGATGCCCAGCATCGCGCATGCGTGCGAGGCTGGGTGCGCGATGTAGATGGCCGGGGCGCTGGGCGCGGCCGCGGCCTTGGCTGCGGCGCCTGCCTGAGGGACAGTTGGCTCCACGAGGATCGTTCGAGCCACCCTGAGGATGTCGCGGACCTTTTCGTAGTCCAGCCACTCTTGATCGGTGATCCCATTCAGCTGCGCCTGCAGCGTGTCGATCTCAGTCTTGAGTTGCTGCAAGTCATCTACCGGCATCGCTCCCCCTTTGTGTGACATGGGCAGCGAGGTCGCGTCGCGTGATCTCCCCGTGACTGATCTTCCCTGCGGCGCCCCCCGCCACAGATCGGCTCCCCGGGCCAATCTGTTTAGAGTATCGGCCTAGTGCGGTGCGGGCGGCAAGGTCGAGGCTCACGGCGGATCATTCTGGAACTGGAATTGCACCCGGACCGAGTCGTTCAGGGGTATGACGACGGTTGTGTTGGACGCGGTCCAGTTCTGCGGGACGAGGAACAGGCGGTTCTCGCCTACTACGAGTAGGCGGAGACCTCGATAGCGATAGTTGAATGTCTGACCTGCACCCGGCCGGAGCGCTGTCTCCGTCAATCCAGGTGAGCGCAGGGCGAGCTTCTCTTTCGTATCCAGAATGACCACGGGAAAGCGATCCATATGCCGTGCGGCGGACTTCGCCAGCCCGCGCCCGGAGTATTGCGCCGTCGTCGCGGTCGCCCAGAAGGCGCACGTGACAGTGACGACCGCGAGCAGCACGATCAGCACTCGCTGCGGGCCGAGCGCCGGATCGACCTTGCGCCGCAGGTAGGTGAGATACGCGAGCGCGGCCGCGGCCAGTCCGATCACGGCCGGCACGACCATCGCGTAGTACGGAAGGTGCCCGATCAGCGGATAGGCCAGCAGTCCGGCGACGCCGAGCACCAGTACGACGACAGCCACCAGGGCCGCTCGTCGTACGCCGGTAGCCGTCGGATGGATCGCGTTGTGCAGGAGGAGACCGGCGACCGCGAGCAGGGTGATGACAAGCAGCGGGACGAGCAGTGGCTGCGGACTGCGCATCACGTAGTCCTGCGTACTCAGGCCGATCGTGTCGACATCGATCCCGAAGTACTCGTACTGCGAACGCGACGAGACGTACCCGAAGTAGAACAGCAGCGCGCTGATCACCGTCACCGGCGCGACGATGCCGCTGGCGAAACTCACCCAGCGCTCAGCCTGCGACCGCTCGTCGGCCATCCGTCAGCCGCTCGACGGCGTCTCGCTCGCGGGAGGCGCTTCGCCGGCCGGCGTCTCGCCGGTCGATGTCTCGGTGGTAGGTGTCTCGGTGGTAGGCGTCTCGCTCGTGGTGGTCGGAAGTTCGCCCGGGCTCAGGTGAACGTCGCTGCCCTGTTCCTTGGCAGCTTTCTCGAGGTCCTCGCAGTCCTGCTCGGTGGCGCAGGTCGCCTTGGCATTGATGATGACCGTGACGTCCTCGTCGCCGTTCTTGACCTGTCGGGCTCCGACGTAGCAGGTGTCGGTCGCGTCCGGCTTCCAGGTCGAGACCCGGGCACTGCCTGGCGGTCGTCGGAGCAGGCCTGCTGGTCGAGTTCGAAGATGCCGGCGGGTTCGAATTCGGCTCGAGCCGAGCATGACCGTCGTACCGGCTGGGAGATCGCCGGCGAGCCACGAGACCGAGGTGCACTGCTCGACGCCGTCGTCGTCGGCGCCCCCGCCGACCGGCGCGGTGGCGAGCGTGATCGACGGCTTGTCGTCTGCTTGGTCTGGGTGCTCTCCGGGTCGGTCGGCTCGGGCGCGGGTTCGCCGGTTGGCTCCGAGGTCGCGGTATTGTCCGGCGGCAACGTCCCCCACCGGTCGGTTCCGATGCCCGGTGCCATCCGGCGACGTCGTACCCGCTGTTCGACGGGCCCGAGCACCCGACAGCCAGCACCATGATCAGCACTATCGTCAGCACACCTTTGCGCATGACGACCACCCCCAACTACAGAATGACCCTGCGTGCAGACCTCGACAACCTTTTGTTCACTCTCCGCTGCGATAACTGTCAATCCACGTCACCACCGTGGTATCTCTGAGTCAAAGGGGGACTGACTGCATGTCCGATCACGAGATCCGGATCGCGCTGGTGCTGAACGGCGGGGTCAGCCTGGCCGTCTGGATGGGCGGAGTGACGCATGAGCTGGATCTGATCCGGCGCGCGTCCGGCCAGGAGACAGCGCCGAAGTCGCAGCCGTACGACGAGCAGATCGCGCAGCGCTGGCGGGACTTGTGCCGGCGCGGTGACGAGGACCGGCGCGTGGTGGTCGACGTGATCGCGGGGACGAGTGCCGGCGGTCTGAACGGGTCGTTGCTGGCGACAGCGATCTCGAACGGCTCGACCCTGGACCCGGCCGGCGAGAACGGGCCGTGGCTGCGGCAGAAGTGGGTCGCGCTCGGGTCGCTCGAGGTCGGCAAGCTGGTGCCGTCGGGCCAGAAGTCGACGTCGGTGCTCGACGGCAACTATTTCCTGCAGGAGCTGGACAGTCTGCTCGAAGGGGTTGCCGACGCCGGCGAGTCCGAGGCCGAGGAGCCGGTCACGCTGTTCGTCACCGCATCCGGGCTGGGCGTGCAGCAGTTCCAGGCGAAGGACGCCGCGAGGCAAGCGCTTCGTCGTACCCGATCACCGGTACCTGTACGCCTTCACGAGCGAGAACACGGCGACGTACGACGGCAAGACCCGGAAGTTCTCGGTCGCGGACAAGAACGGGCTGAAGGACACCAAGCTGCTGGCCCGGGCGGCTCGCGCGTCCGCGTCGTTCCCGGCTGCGTTCGGGCCGGTGCTGGAGACGCCGAAGCTGGCCGCTGCCCCGCCGCGGATGCAGCCGACCACGGCCGAGTCCGGTGCGTGGCTGGTGGACGGCGGCGTCCTCGACAACGCGCCGTTCGGGCCGGTGCTCGACGTGGTCGCGCGGCGGCCGGTGGCGGGCCGGGCGACCGGTACGTGTTGTACGTCGTACCGTCGGCCGGCATCGGGAGTGCGTCGACGGCGCTGCCCGAGGCGAAGGAGCCGAGCTGGCGGGTGGCGGCGCTTGTCGGCCGTGCAGTTCCCGCGCGAGGTGGACTTCCGATCCGACGTCGAGCAGCTCGAGCGGTTGCTGCTGGAGGCGGACGCGTCCTGGTCCGACACCCAGCGACTCTTCGATCGTTGCATGGAGCAACCAGACGAACGGACCCGGCTGCAGGCGGCCGCCGAGGCACTGCAACCGGTGTACTCGCGGGGCCGTGCGGCCGGTGGGGTCTGGGAGGCGGTGACGATCGCGAACCACGATCAGTCGACCGTGCTCGACGCCGCCACTGCGCTGTCCGAGCCGGAGATCGACGAGATCCTGGCGACGAAGCATCCCTGGGTGCCGGACCCGGACGGCTCGACGAAGGCGTTGCAGGACGATGCGGACGGCAACCCGAGCTGGCTGTGGGGGACCGGTGCGGCCGAGCGCGTCGTACGACTGATCCTGCGCTCGTTGCGGAGCCGGATCACCGACGCGCCGCAGGCCGAGCGGGCCGAGCTCGAGCGGCGGCTGAAGGCGACCAGCGACTGCCTGCTGCAGGTGCAGGCGGTGCGTGACGCGCTGACCGAGCAGCTGGCCAAGGCGGATCTCGATCTGCGGCCGGCCGGTGGTGCCGAGGCGGTCGCGGTCGGGCTGAACGACATCTTCGAGGAATTGCAGATCCAGCGCGCGCTGGGTGACGCGTTCGCTCGACGCTGGTCGCGGCGATCGGTTGGGACCTCATCGACACCGGCGCTCGAGGTCGAGATCGTGTCGCGGTGCACGTCGGCGCGGACGCCGCAGCAGCGCAGTGCGCCGTTCCAGTTCCTCCGGCTCGGGCCGGACATCCCGCTGACCCTGCTCGACGATCAGCCGGAAGGCTCGATCGCCAACGACCTCAAGGACCGCATCCTCTACGGGTCGCAGGTCGGGCACTTCGGTGCGTTCGGTGCAGCGGACTGGCGGCGCTGGGACTGGCTGATGGGCCGGCTGCACTGCGTCGCGCACCTCGGCGCGATGCTCGGTGCCGACGCGGACTGGATCCGCGAGACCCAGCGGCAGGTGCTGGACGCGGAGGACTGGAAGATCGCAGACCGTCGCCGAACGGATCCAGCGGCTGGCCGAAGACTTCCCCGCCGATGCCGGTCTGGCCGCGCTGGCGACGATGCGCGACGAGCTGAACGAGTCGGCCGAGGGCACGCGCGACCACCAAGGGCCTGGCCGACCGGATGGTCGAGGTCTCCGGTGGCCTCGGGCCGCAGGTCGGCGACTGGGTGAAGTCGATGGCGGGCCGCGAAGCATCAGCCGAGCTCGTGGCTACTGCGGACCGCGCGCTGGTTCACCGAGCCGGCCCGGGAGACGGTGTGGACCCGGATGGTGCGCGGCGCGAAGCTGAGCCCGGCGCAGCGGCCGCTGGTGTTCGAGCCGTGGTTGCCGTTGGCAACTTTCGGCGCGGGTGTGGTGCTGCTCGTCGTCGCCGGGATCGTCGACGGCGCCGCCGTACGCATCATCGTCGCGGTGCTGGCCGGTGCGGTACTCGCGGCGACCGCGGTGCTCGGCGTGGTCACCTGGTACGTCCGGCGCGCGCGGCGGCTGAATCCGGGCCTGGATCGAGCGCCGGATGCCGGAGCTCAGTCCAGGGTCACGAAATCGATGAGCTCCTCGACCCGGCCGAGCAGTGCCGGGTCGAGATCGGCGAAGCTGTTCACCTTGGACAGGATGTGCTTCCAGGCCGCGGCGACGTCGGCCTGGTCGGTGGCCGGCCAGCCGAACGTCTGCAGCACGCCCTTCTTCCAGTCCTGCCCGTGCGGGATCTTCGGCCAGGCCTTGATCCCGACCGACGACGGCTTGACCGCCTCCCAGATGTCGATGAACGGGTGCCCGACCACCAGCACGTGCCGGTTGGTGACCTGCGCCGCGATCTTCGACTCCTTCGAGCCCTCGACCAGGTGGTCCACGAGGACGCCGAGCCGGCGGCCGGGGCCGGGCTGGAACCGGTTCACGATCCCGGGCAGGTCGTCGACACCTTCGAGGTACTCGACCACGACGCCCTCGATCCGCAGGTCGTCGCCCCAGACCCGCTCGACCAGCTCGGCGTCGTGCCGGCCCTCGACGTAGATGCGGCTGGCCCGGGCCACCTTCGCCCGGACGTTGTCCACCGCGACCGAGCCGGACGCCGTCCGCGTCTTCTTCGCCGGCCCGGCCTTCTTCGGCGCCTTCAGGCTGACAGGTTTGCCGTCCAGCCAGAACCCCGGACCGAGTGGATAGGTCTTGATCCTGCCGTTGCGGTCCTCGAGATCGACGACCCCGTGCTCCCAGCGCACGATCGCGCCGACGAACCCCGAGCTCGGCTCCTCGACGACCATCCCCTTCTCGATCTCGACCTCGACGGTCCGCCCGTTCTTGGGCTTGCGCCAGTCGCCCGCGAGTACGTCGTTCCCATACCGATCAGCCACCGCTACACCGTATGTCCACTCACCTGTCATCCTCCTCAACCACACACCGGTGTACCGAAGAACGGGTAGTACTCCGCTGAAGTGGAGGAAGGAGCCGAGCACTCGGCGAGGGACGGGGTTCCGGGGGTGGGTGGCTGCCGACCACTACCCGTCCTTCGGTACGGCCATCGGGGGGTCGAGTCGTGGATCTGGGTCGGGATGCCGGGGCATCGCTGACCGGGATAGCTGACTCGGCGCCGGCTCCGGGCCGGCGGTCTGGCGGTTTGGGCGCGCCGGCCGGTTGGTCCCGGGGCGGAGTGGGCGTGGACCGGGGAGGGAAATACACCGTTTTGGGGGTAAAGCCCTCCCAGTCCCGCCGCGTCTGCCGAGTGGCAGTGGTCAGTGGCTCGTTGTCGCGGCCCACAGTCCCTTCACCGCAGCATCTGACGCGCAGACACCTCGGGTGGTCGAGCTTCAGACAGTTGTGGCGGCTTGCGTCGTGCTGGTTTGCCGAGTCGGTGCCGTGATGGTGAGGGCGAGGTAGGAGAGGAAGCCGACGACCAGGCCGACCGCCCACGAGTAGTCGTACAGCGGCTTGAGGAACGGGATCAGGCCGTCCGGTGGGAACGGGCCGGCGCCGGGGTTGGAGTACGCGCCACCGACCGCCAGCAGGGAGCCGAGCAGGGTGGCGACGACGGCTCGCCAGTTCCAGCCCGCGGTGTACCAGTAGCGGCCGTTCGGCAGGTAGAGGTCGGCGAGGAACAGGTTGGTCTTGTCGATCAGCCAGTAGCCCGCGATCAGTACGCCGGCCACGGACGCGAGCAGGCCGCCGTAGAAGGACAGCCAGACGAAGATGTAGATCGACGGGTCCGAGATCAGCCGCCAGGGCTGGATCACGACGCCGACCACGCCGGTGAGCAGACCCGCGGTGCGGAAGTTCAGCCAGCGCGGGAGCGCGTTGGCGAAGTCGTACGACGGGCTGACCACGTTGGCGGCGACGTTGCACGACATCGTCGCGAGGATCGCCATCATCAGGCCGATCGTCACGACCACCGGGTTCTCGAACCGGCGGGTCAGTTCGACCGGGTCCCAGATCGCCGTGCCGTAGACCAGCACGGTGCCGGACGTGGTGATGATCGAGACCAGCGCGATGAACGACATCGTCGTCGGCAGGCCGATGATCTGGCCCCAGACCTGCTGCCGCTGGCCCTTCCCGAACCGGGTGAAGTCCGGCATGTTCAGCGACAGCGTCGCCCAGAACGCGATCATGCCCATCAGCGACGGCGCGAAGATCTTCCAGAAGTCGGCGTCCCAGCCGAGCTTCGACGGCTGCGACAGGATCGGCCCGAACCCGCCGGCCTTGACCAGGATCGCGATCATCAGCGCCAGGAACGCGACCGTGACCAGCGGTGCGGCCCAGTTCTCGAACCGGCGCAGGCCGTCGATGCCGCGCCAGATCAGCACCATCTGGAGCGCCCAGAAGAACGCGAAGCTGAGCCACATCGTCCACGGATGCCCGCCGACCGCGGACGCGTCGGTCCAGCCGTTGCCGGACAGCTCGCCGACGATCACGTAGATCGCCTGACCGCCGATCCAGGTCTGGATGCCGAACCAGCCGCACGCGATGAACGCGCGCAGCAACGCCGGGAAGTTCGCGCCGCGGACGCCGTAGAAGGCGCGCGCGAAGACCGGGAACGGGATGCCGTACTTCGTCCCCGCGTGGCTGTTCAGCAGCAGCGGGACCAGGACGATCAGGTTCCCGAGGGTGATGGTGAGGAACGCCTGCAGCCAGTTCATCCCGAGCGCGACGAGTCCGGCGGCCAGCAGGTAGCTGGGGATGTTGTGCGCCATCCCCATCCACAGCGCCGCGTAGTTGTACGTCGTCCAGCGGCCGCTCGGGCAACCGGGTCGGCGCGAGTTCCGCGTTGCCGTACGGGCTGTTCGCGACCGCCTCCGGATCGGTCAGCTCGACCCGTCCGTCCGGAGTGAACGGTCTGCTCAAGTCGTGGTCATCGGTCCCACCACCCATCCGGTCGAGGACGAATCGCTTCGCACCAACGTGCGGTACGACGGGACGTCCTGTCAACGGATAACTACTAGGCTGTGTCCGGTAGGCAGGATCACCTACGGCCCGAGCAGTGGCAGCGTCGGTCTGCGGGGTGTGCCGAGGACTTCGTAGCCGCGGCGTACCGCCTCCTGCAACTGCTCGACCGGCCACGGCCAGTCGTCGGTGTGCGTCGAGCGCGTCCTCGAGCGAGGTGCCGGCGTGATGAAGTCCGGAGATGGTGTTGGCGACCGTCCCGAGGTCGCTCGGCCTGCGTGCCCGGACGAACTCCGCGTCCACCACGGCGCCGTGTCCCGGGACGACCTTCGCGGTGTCCGACAGCAGCCCGATCACGCCGGTCGATCGTGTCGGGCCACTCGAGCGGATACGAGTCGTCGCCGTACGACGGTGGGGCCGACTCCTCGATCAGGTCGCCGACGAAGAACACGTCCACATCCGGTACGACGACCACCACGTCGCCGTCGGTGTGCGCGTTGCCCAGGTGCAGCAGCTCCACCCGGCGGTCACCCAGGTCGATCACCTTCGCGACGGCGAACGGTCGGTGCGACTCGTCGAGGCTCGCGCGGCCGGCGGCCGGGCGTTCTCGTGCGCGATAGACGCGTCGGCTCGGTCGAAGACGCGTTGCCGAAGATGTGGTCGAAGTGGGCGTGGGTGTTGACGACCCAGCGGACCGGTACGTCGGTGAGTCTCGCGGATCTCGGTCCAGCAGCTCGCTCGGCCTGCGCGGTCGTGGCCCGGGTGTCGATCACCAGTGCGCCGTCGGTGCCGACGACCAGGCCGACGTTGAGGTCCCACTCGTCGATACCGGCGGACCCAGCACCGATCCCCAGCTCGGTCCACGTCGCTCATCCACGTCCTCGCTTCGCTCCGGGCGCGGATGAGCCGTGAAGCGCTGTGTTCGATGATGAACTCGCTCCGCTCGTTCATGGCGTCGAGATTACTTGCCGAGCACATCGCGCTTGATCCAGGTGGCGGAACCGCACTTGAAGGCCGGTCCGGACGGGCCTAGTGTCCGGTGGCGGCTCGCAATTTTCCGTCGCGGCTCCGAAAACTTTCGAAGGGCGGACGTCGTGACGACACGACGGGCACTGGTGGTCCGGGGCGGCTGGGAAGGTCACTCCCCGGTCGAGGCGACCGAGCTGTTCATCCCCTTCCTGCGGGAGAACGGCTACGAGGTCACCGTCTCCGACACGACCGAGAGCTACCTCGACCTGGACGGCACCGACCTGGTGCTGCAGTGCGTCAGCATGGGCGAGATCACCGCCGAGCAGGTCAAGGGCCTGGAGGCGGCGGTCCGCGCGGCACCGGGCTGGCCGGCTGGCACGGCGGCATCGTCGGACTCGTTCCGGAACAACGCCGACTACAGCTTCATCGACCGGCGGGCAGTTCATCTCGCACCCGCGGCGGCTTCGTCGACCACCGGATCGAGGTGGTCGCCGAGCACCCGATCGTCGAGGGCATCACCCACTTCGACCTGCACACCGAGCAGTACTACGTGCACGCCGACCCGACCAACAACGTGCTGGCGACCACCACGTTCCGGGCGCACCCGGACTACCCGTGGATCGAGGGCGCGATGATGCCGGCCGTCTGGACCCGGACCTGGGGCGAGGGCAGGGTCTTCGTCTGCACCGCCGGGCCACAGCCTGGACGACCTCGACGTACCCGAGGTCCGCACGATCATCGAGCGGGGGCTGCTGTGGGCGAGCAAGTGACCAGGCATCGGCATCGTCGGCACCGGCGTCATCAGCGGCACCTACCTGGACCACCTGGCCAAGCTGCCCGGCGTCGACGTGGTCGCCGTCGCCGACCTGGACCTCAGCCGCGCCCAGGCGATCGCCGACCAGAACCCGGGCATCCGCGCGCTGTCATCCGAGGACTTGCTGCGCCGACCCCGACGTCGACATCGTCCTCAACCTGACCATCCCGGCCGCGCACGCGCCGGTGCACCAGGCCGCGCTCGCAGGCCGGCAAGCACGTGTACGGCGAGAAGCCGCTGGCCGTCGATCGCGCCGAGGCCGAGCCGCTGCTGAAGCTCGCCGCCGCCAACAACCTGCGGATCGGCTGCGCGCCGGACACCGTGCTCGGCACCGGCACCCAGACCGCACGAGCCGCGATCGACCGTGGCGACATCGGCGTACCGACTGCTGCGACGGCGTCGTTCGTCACGCCCGGGCACGAGCTGTGGCACCCGGCGCCGGAGTTCTACTACCAGCCCGGTGGCGGTCCGCTGCTCGACATGGGCCCGTACTACGTCACCAGCCTGGTGACCCTGCTCGGTCCGGTACGACGGGTCACCGGGCGGGCCGGGCGGTCGCAGGAGCAGCGGAAGATCCACACCGGTCCGCGAGCCGGCGAGACCTTCCCGGTCGAGGTGCCGACGCACGTGACCGGCGTACTGGAGCACGAGTCGGGTGCGCTGACCACGGTGCTGATGTCGCTTCGACGTCTGGGCCGCGCGGCTGCCGCGGATCGAGGTGCACGGGACCGAGGGCAGCCTGTCGGTGCCGGACCCGAACGGCTTCGACGGCAAGGTGGAGATCGCCACCGCCACGAACCGTGACTGGACGCGAGGTCCCGGTCGCCGGTGGGTACGCCGGAGCCGGCCGGGGTGTCGGGGTCGCGGACATGGCGCGGGCGATCCGCACCGGCGAGCCACACCGGGCCGACGGAGCACTGGCGTACCACGTGCTCGACGTACTGGAGTCGCTGCTCGAAGCGGCCGCCCAGGACCAGCCGGTGGACGTGGCGAGCACGGTCGACCGCCCGGCCGCCGTACCGTTGGGAGCGTCTCCCGAGTCGGCCTGAGACCCGTCCCACGCCGCCACGCGTCGGTGCGCGGCTACTACGGCTCGGTAGACTGGCACTCGAACTGCAGGAGTGCCAGAGGCGTCGACGGGAGAGAGGGTGGTGCGCGTGCTGGACGAACGCAAGCTGGACGTGCTCCGCGCCATCGTCGAGGACTACGTGGCCACCCACGAGCCGGTCGGCTCGAAGACGCTGGTGGATCGGCACAACCTCGGCGTCTCGCCGGCGACCGTGCGCAACGACATGGCCGCGCTGGAGGAGGAGGGGTACATCACCCAGCCGCACACCAGCGCCGGCCGGATCCCGACCGACGCCGGCTACCGGCTGTTCGTGGACAAGCTGAGCACGGTCAAGTCGCTGTCCCCGGCCGGAGAAGAAGGCGATCACCTCCTTCCTGGCCGGTGCGGTCGACCTGGACGACGTCGTCCGCCGTACCGTCCGGCTGCTCGCGCAGATCACCCGCCAGGTCGCGATCGTGCAGTACCCGACGCTGACCCGGTCGAGCGTGCGGCACATCGAGGTGGTCACGATGACGCCGCGCCGGCTGCTGCTGGTGCTGATCACCAGCACCGGCCGGGTCGAGCAGCGGATCGTCGAGCCGCCGCACGACGTCGACGAGCAGCTGATCGCGGACCTGCGGTCCCGGCTGAACACCGCCCTGACCGGGCAGCGGCTGACCGACGCGGCGACCTCGCTGGCCGCCGTTACCGAGACCTTCGCCGCCGTCCGACCGGCCGCTGGTGGCGGCGATCGTGACGACGCTGATGGAGGCCTTCACCGACGAGGCGGCGAGCAGCGGATCGCGGTCGGCGGCGCGGCCAACCTGACCCGGTACGGCGACGACTTCGAGCGCAACGTGAAGCCGGTGCTGGAGGCGCTGGAGGAGCACGTCATCCTGCTCAAGCTGCTCGGCGAGGCGACCAACCCGCAGACCCTGACGGTCCGGATCGGGCACGAGAACCCGTACGAGGAACTGGCCACCACCTCGGTGGTCGCGACCGGGTACGGGTCGCAAGTCGGAGGCGCTGGCCACCCTCGGCATCGTCGGCCCGACCCACATGGACTATCCGAGCACGATGGGCGCGGTCCGCGCCGTCGCGCGCTACGTCAGCCAGATCCTGGCCGACTCATGACGACTCGATTTGCCAACCCCTGGTCTGGAGTATGAGCACCGATTACTACGCCGTCCTGGGCGTCAGCCGTGACGCGTCCCCGGACGAGATCAAGAAGGCGTACCGCAAGCTGGCCCGCCAGTACCACCCGGACGTGAACGACTCCGAGGACGCGCACCACAAGTTCCAGGAGATCGGCCGCGCGTTCCAGGTGCTGAGCGACCCGCAGAAGCGGCAGATGCACGATCTCGGCGGCGACCCGTTCGCGACCGGCGCGGCGCCGGGGCGGGCGGGGCCGGTTTCGGCCAGGCCTTCACCTTCACCGACATCATGGACGCCTTCTTCGGCCAGACCGGCGGGGCGACCCGCGGGCCGCGGCCGCGGACCCGGCGCGGCCAGGACGCGCTGATCCCGCTGCGGATCGACCTGGCCGAGGCGGCGTTCGGGACGACCCGGGAGCTCAAGGTCGACACCGCCGTCCTGTGCCCGACCTGTTCCGGCTCCGGCGCGGCGGCCGGTTCCGAGCCGGTCACCTGCGACATCTGCCACGGCCGGGGCGAGGTCACCCACACGCAGCGCTCGTTCCTCGGTGAGGTGCGGACGATGCGGCCGTGCCCGAACTGCCGCGGCTTCGGCACGACCATCCCGAACCCGTGCGTCGAGTGCGCCGGCGACGGTCGGGTCCGCTCCCGTCGTACCGTCACCGTGAAGATCCCCGGCGGCGTCGACAGCGGCACCCGGGTGCAGCTGTCCGGCCAGGGCGAGGTCGGCCCCGGCGGCGGCCCGGCCGGCGACCTGTACGTCGAGATCGAGGTCGAGCCGCACGACATCTTCACCCGCAACGGCGACGACCTGCACTGCACGGTCACGCTGCCGATGACGGCGGCGGCGCTCGGCACCACGATCGACCTGCCGACGCTCGAGGGCGAGACGACCCCGCTGGAGATCCGGCCCGGCACGCAGTCCGGCACGGCGATGACGCTGACGGCCCGCGGTGTACCCGCGGCTGCGGCACGCCGGTCGTGGCGACCTGATCGTCCAGGTGATCGTCGAGACCCCGACCAAGCTCGACGACTCCCAGGCCGAGCTGCTGAAGCAGCTGGCCGAGGCTGCGCGGCGAGGAGCGCCCGCAGGGTCACGTCCAAGCCGCGCACAAGGGTGTCTTCGGCCGCCTCCGCGACGCCTTCGGCGCCCACTGAGAGCTGGCGGCCCGCGACGATGGGACTCGCGGCGTCTTCTACCTGCCTGAGCTCTGTCGCCGGCCTGCGGAGACTGAGCTGAGCCTGGACGGCGCCGAGGGCCGGCACGCTGCTGTCGTGCGGCGGATCGCGCCGGGCGAGCGGATCCGGCTGACCGACGGGCGAGGAGTCCTGCGCCGAAGGGCCCGGTGACGGCCGCCTCGAAGACCGGGGTGACCGTGGCCGTGGAGCAGCGCGGGGGACGGTGCCGGCGGCCCGAGCCCGCGGCTGGTCGTCGTCCAGGCGCTGCCCAAGGGAGAGCGGGCCGAGCTGGCGGTCGAGATGCTGACCGAGGTCGGCGCGGACGTGATCGTGCCGTGGAACGCGGAGCGGAGTCAGTTCCGGGCCAACCCCGAGCGGTCGACGAAGACGCTGGCCAAGTGGCAGGCGTGGGCTTTCGAGGCGAGCAAACAGTCGCGGCGGGCGTGGTTCTGCCGAGGTAGCGCCGATCGCCTCCACGGCTGAGGTGGCCACGCTTGGTCGCCGGGGCCGCGCTGCCCGTCGTGCTGCATGAGGAAGCCACGGTCCCGCTGGCGTCGCTCGACGTACCTGCCGACGGTGACGTCGTGATCGTGATCGGTCCCGAGGGCGGGATCGCACCGGCCGAGCTGGACCGCCTTCGCACGTCGAGCCGGTCCGGCTCGGTGACACCGTGCTCCGCACCTCGACGGCCGGGGTCGCCGCGGCGGCGGCTCTGCTCAGCCGTTCGCGGTGGAGCTAATACCTTCGGGTTCCTCGTACTGCGGCCGGTGTTCGTGATGGTGCCTCCGGCCGCGGTGGGGTTGCGGGGGTGTCTGTGGTCTGGAGTGGGGGCTTGTTCGGGTAGTGGGGGCGTTGAACACGTTGTTTGATGTCCTCGGTCCCGGTTTGGTGTTCACGGTTAGGTGTTCACGCCCTGGGTCTTGAGCGGCGGGTGTCGCTGCGTCGGGTGGTGGTGTGGTTTCGGGGAGTTGGTGAGCTCGGAGCGGACCGCCAGCACTCACTAATGTCGATCGATCGCCTCCGGTCACGCCTGCGCACGGACGCACTCGACCGGGAACGATCGGTTGGTGAGTGCCGGCGGTCCGGGCGGGGCATTCTCCCGATGTGACGGAGCGCGGCTGCGGTACTGACCGGCCCCGAGGATCGGACCCCGCACGGATCATCCAGTCGTGGGTCAGCCCGTTTGATGGGTCAGCTCATTTGAGGTCAGCCCATCTGATGGGTCAGCCCACGAGATGGTGGGTTTACCCATCGGAATCCGGTGGGGCAACCCACCGTTTGGTGGGCTGACCCATCAAATGGGTGCCGACGCGCGCCTCGCTGCGCTAGCCGCACTGATGACGCGGAGTTCTAGCGCACGATGATGCGGAGTTCTAGCGCACGATGACGCGGAAGTTCAGCGCAACGATGACGCGGAGCTCCAGCGCACGATGACGCGGAGTTCTAGCGCGCGGCGACCGGGGTCGCTGGTGACTGGTGTTTGACAACCCGGCGTTCTTGGACGCGGCATAGCTACACTGTTTGACGGTAGCCGAACACAAGGACTGAACACTCATGGCCGTCGACTCAGCGAGAGCGCGCGCTCTCAGCCACGCCGACCCGGGGGAGGTCTCGCTGCAGGCCGCGCTCGACGCGCTCGCGGACCCGGTCCGCCGGATGATCCTGCGTGACCTGGCCGCGCACGACGACTGGACTCGCGCCTGTGGCACGTTCGACCTCCCGGTGACGAAGGCGACCCGCAGCCATCATTTCTCCGTACTGCGAGCCGCCGGGCTGATCGAGCAGCGCGACGAGGGCGCCCGTCGCCTCAACCGGCTCCGCCGACCGGAGTTCGACACGGCGTTCCCAGGATTGCTGGCCGCGACGATCGACCGCGCGGACTGATCCTTACAAAGCCCGAACACTCCAACGATCGTCCTCGAATGCCGCTCGGGGAGAGTCGTTCCTGTCAGATTGACCGAGAACGATCAGATTGACCGAGAACGAGGAGTGAAGCGATGCGCAGGTCTGTGCGCGGCACGGTGGCCTTGGGTACGTCGGCCGTCGTACTGGTGGGCGGTTTGGTCGGAAGTACGACGGTCGCGTCCGCCGATCCGAGTCCGACGCCGACTCCGACGTACAAGCAGGTCACGCTGAGCCCGGAGGAGTCGCAGCGGCTGTGTGCCCAGAAGCTGCCGAAGCTGATCGAGCGCCGCGACAAGCTGGCGAAGCGGATCAGCGGCGGGGCGGACGTGAAGGGCTCGGTGGCGTGGCTGAAGGCGCGCGCCGAGAAGCAGAAGGCCAAGGGGCACGACAAGGCCGCCGCCCAGCTCCAGAAGCGGGCCGATCGCCGGTCCGAGCGGCTCACCCAGCTCGGCACGATGAAGACGAAGCTCGAGACCTTCAAGACCCAGCACTGCCAGGCGGCGAAGTAATGACGAAGTGGTTCGCTGTCTTGGTGGGTACGGCGGCCATCGTGATCGGACTGTCCGCGTGTGGCAGCTCGGCTGACCAACCCACCGGACAGGAAACCGGCCGGCCTGCGAGCACCCAGCCGGCGGGCTCGCCGGATCAGGAGCTGAACGGGATCGGGTCTACCCTGGACGCGATCGATGGCGAGTTGGCAGCAGACGGCTCACCCTGAGCAGGCACTCCAGGAGCAGATGATGACCGCAGCGGGTCGCGGGCTGGTCCTGGTGGTGGAGGACGAGGCGGCGATCGCCGAGGTGATCGCGCTGTACCTGCGCCGTGACGGGTTCGGCGTACAGATCGAGTCCGACGGCGCGGCCGGGCTGGCCGCGTGGCGACGGCTGCGTCCGGTCGCGGTGATCCTCGACATCGGGCTGCCGGGACGCGACGGTACGGACATCTGCCGGACGATGCGGGCGGCGGGGGACTGGACTCCGGTCCTGTTCGTCACCGCGCGCGATGACGAGGTCGACCGCCTCCTCGGCCTCGAACTCGGGGCCGACGACTACGTCACCAAGCCCTTCAGTCCGCGTGAACTGGCCGCCCGGGTGCGGACGGTACTGCGGCGATCGGCCGGCACGCTGCCGGCGGGGGACGTGCTGTCGGTGGGTGCGGTGCGAGTGGATGTGAGTCGACGGCGGGCGTGGGCCGGTGACGCCGAGGTGAGTTTGACCTCCACCGAGTTCGATCTGCTCGCGCAGCTGTTCCGGCGGCCGGGCCGGGTGTTCGAGCGGGATGAGTTGCTGAGCTCGGTGTGGGGTTACCAGGCGTCCGCCGGTACGCGGACGGTCGACGTACACATCGCTCAGCTCCGGGCCAAGCTCGGACCGTCCAGTCCGATTCGCACTGTCCGCGGCGTGGGCTACGCCGCGGACCTCGACTGATGACGCGGGGGTCGTTGGCGACCCGGATCGTGCTGGCTTGCGTGGCCGTGGCCGGGATTGCCGTGCTGGTGGCCGGGGTGGTGATGGCTGGGCTGGCTCGGCGCTCGGCTCAGAACGTGTTGCAGGATTCGCTGGCTGCGCAGGCCGATGTCATTGCCAGCCAGGTGGATGAGCGTGGGCTCGGATCCCGGGCGGTCGGGCTCGGGCGGGTTGCCGAGGTGGTCCGGGGCCAGGGGATCGTGGTGGTGATTCTGGTGCCTCGGCGCGGTATCCAGCCGGCGGATCAGCGGTCGACCCAGGCCGCGACCACAGCCGGGCTGAACGACATCGCGAGTACGCAACGGATCTCGGCCACGGTGAGCGTCGACGGCACGGACTACCTGGTGGAGGCGCGTGGTATCGGTGCCAGCTCCGGATTCGCGCTCGTCGAACCGGTCCGGATGGCGGCGGACACGCAGCGGATCCTGATCCGCAACATCCTGTTCGCCCTGGGCGCCGGTCTCCTGGTCGCAGCGCTCGCCGGTGCTCTGCTGGGTCGGTTGCTCGGCCGGCCATTACGTCGTACGGCGGATGTCGCGGCCGCCATGCGCCAGGGGCGGCGCGATCTCCGTGCACCGGTCGAAGGGCCGGCCGAGGTCGCCGAAGTGGCTCAGGCGGTCAACGAGTTGTCGGTCGCGTTGCAGCACAGTGAGGAGCGGCAGCGTGAGTTCCTGTTGTCGGTCTCGCACGAGCTACGGACACCGCTGACGGCGGTGAACGGTTTCGCCGAATCGCTCGCCGACGGAGTGGCGACCGATCCGCGGCACGCCGGTCAGGTCATCCAGCAGGAGTCGCAACGGCTCGAGCGACTGGTGAGCGACCTGCTCGACCTGGCCCGGATCGGCGCCGACCAGTTCCAGCTCGACCTCACCGCAGGTGGATCTGCGCGAAACGCTCAGCGCCTGTGCCGAGGTCTGGCGGGTGCGATGCGAGCGCCAAGGCGTCCACTTCCGGCTGGACCTGCCACCGGGCCGGCGGTCGCCACCACCGACCCACGCCGCATCCGTCAGGTCCTCGACGGTCTGGCCGAGAACGCCCTCCGAGTCACCCCACCCGGCGCCCACCTCACCATGTCCCTCGAGCCATACCGGCCCAGGTGCCGTGGCGATCCAGGTCCGCGACGGCGGTCCTGGTCTCGCTCCCGAGGACTACGCCGTCGCCTTCGAGCGCGGCGTACTCAACCAGAAATACCGCGGCCGCCGTCCCGTCGGCTCAGGCATCGGCCTCGCCCTGGCCCACGGCCTGATCACCAGACTCGGCGGCACCCTGACCGCTGCCCCCGCCCCAGAAGGCGGTGCCGCCTTCACCATCCACCTTCCGACTACTTGACGACGATCGACTTCGAGTCGGAGTCGGAGATCGGTCGCCGTCCGCTTCGGAGACCAGGTAGGCGTCGATCCGGTAGAGGCCTGGCGTGAGTTTGAGCTCGAACAGGAAGGGTGCGAACTTCATGGCCTTCCTTGGTGCTGACGTAGCTCGTCGTGGTCTTGCGGGTCTTCAGGTTGGTGACCTGGTAGTTCACGGTGCGCCTCGAACGCGTTCGCCGTACCCTCGACGGTGACAGGGCTGCCGGTGGTCTGCGCCGTCGGTCGGTGAGTCGATCCACACCAGCGCCTGGACGTCGGCCGCCTGGGCGCGGCCGAGCGGCGTACTGGTGTCGATCTGGCCGAAGAGCTTCGCGCCTGCCCGGCCTCGCTGGGTGATCTGGACCGGCTCGGTGCTGGTGTGGAGGGCGCCTTGGACGGTGTAGACCAGCTGTTGCGCGGCGACGTCCGCGTCGTCGGCGTCGAGCGTCGCTGCCGGAAGGTCCTTGAAGTCGACCGTCACCAGGCCGTCGGACCGGGTGACCGCGTTGACCTCGGCGCCGCGCCAGACCGAGTAGTAGTCGGGGTCGGACGGCTGCTTCGACGTCATGATCCGGACCGCCTGCTCGGCCGGCCGGCCGCTGACCTTCGCCCAGGTCCGGTACAGCTTCACCGCCGACTGTGCCTTGACGCTCGGCTTCGGGCCGACGCCGACCTCGGTCCCGGTCCTGTTGCCCAGCCAGTAGACCGGTACGACGGCGCTCTTGACCATCGGTTCTGGTTTGCCGCGCTGCGTCGGGGCGGTGGATGCCTTCGGATCGATGGAGGGAGGAACTGTGGCCGCGGTCGGGACCGCCGATGGCGCGGGGCTGGTGGTCGCGGTTGTCGTCGACGGGGCTTCGGTGGCGGTGGTGGTCGTACCGGCGCCGGCCACGGCATCGCCGTCGCCGGCCGTGTTCTGGTTGCTGTTGACGACGGTGAACGCGCCGATCGCGGCAGCAGTGCCGACCACGGCCGCGCCGACGGTCAGGAGCCAGGGGCGCCGGGCCGCGGGCCGGCGCTGGGCGTGCGCGCGGGCCGGATCTCGGCAGGGCGTCGGCCGGCTCGATCCGGTCCGCCTCCTCGGCCAGGGCCTGCCGCATCAGGTCGTCGAACGGGTCGTTCGGGTGGTCGTTCATCCGCGTCCTCGCTTCGCTCCGGGCGCGGCTGAGGCACAAGTCGTCCTGTGGTCGACGATGAACTCGCTCTGCTCGTTCATAGGTTCTGCTCCAGGACGCTGGCGCAGCGACTTGGTCGCCCGCGCGGCGTGGCTCTTCACGGATCCCCGGCTGATCCCCATCGTGTCGGCGATCTCCGCCTCGGAGAGGTCACCGTAGTACCGCAGCACCATCACGGTGCGTTGTTTCTCCGGCAGGGTGCGCATCGCTTCGATCACCCGGTCGGTCTCGGCCGTCCGCAGTACCGCGTGTTCGGCGCTCGGCTCGTCCGGCAGCGATCGCGGGAGTGTGCTTGTCCACCACCACCAGGTGCCGCTGCCGGGAGCGGCAGCGGTTCACCACCGCGGTCCGCAGGTAGGCGAGCGCCTTGTGCGGGTCGCGCAGCCGGTGCCAGCGGCCGTGCATCGCGACGAAGGCGTCCTGCACGATCTCCTCCGCCGTACCGGTGTCGCGCAGCAGCAGGGCGCCGAGTCGGACCAGCGACGTGTAGTGCGCCGTGTAGACAGCCGTCAGCGCCTCGTCGGCATCCCACGAGGACTCATGTGCCACGCACTCTTCGTACACCACGGCCGGTTGTGCCACGACACAGAGACGCGGAGACCGCGTCCCAGGTTGACAACTTCCGCGTCTCGGCCCGGCGACGGACCCGCGTCTGGCCAGCCGGCGCCCACCCGCTGACCGAGCCGCGGTAGCGCTGTAGCCGGGTGACAGGGGTGGCGGCGTTTATCGGGTGAGGCTGTCGGAGCGGGCGGCTAGCATGGTGCGGGATCACACCACCGGCATCAGGAGGAAAGGCTGTCCAGGCCACGCAGTATCGAGCCGTCGCACCCGGATGCGACGCGCGCTGACCGCAGCGCAACACAGTGCGGCACGCAGGCGTCGCACAAGATCGTCGTGCCGAACAGCATCGACATGGTGGCCCTGCTCGGAGCCCGGGACGAGTTCCTCCGGATCGTCGAGAAGGAGTTCGCCGCCGACATCATGGTCCGCGGCAACGAGATCACGCTGAACGGCGAGCCGGCCGAGCTGGCCCTGGCCGAGCGGCTGATCGACGAGCTGATCGCGGTCGTCCGGACCGGGCACGGGCTGACCGCCGACTCGGTCGAGCGCAGCATCGCGATGATCAAGGCCGCCACGGTCGAGAGCCCGGCCGACGTGCTGACCCAGAACATCCTGTCCAGCCGCGGCCGCACCATCCGGCCGAAGACGCTGAACCAGAAGCGGTACGTCGACGCGATCGACAAGAACACCATCGTCTTCGGCATCGGCCCGGCCGGTACCGGCAAGACCTACCTGGCCGTCGCCAAGGCCGTGCAGGCGCTGCAGGCCAAGGAGGTCACCCGGATCATCCTGACCCGGCCGGCCGTCGAGGCCGGTGAGCGGCTCGGGTTCCTGCCCGGCACCCTGTCGGAGAAGATCGACCCGTACCTGCGGCCGCTGTACGACGCGCTGCACGACATGCTCGACCCGGAGTCGATCCCGCGGCTGATGACGGCCGGCACGATCGAGATCGCGCCGCTGGCCTACATGCGCGGCCGGACCCTGAACGACGCCTACATCATCCTGGACGAGGCGCAGAACACCTCGCCGGAGCAGATGAAGATGTTCCTCACCCGGCTCGGCTTCGGCTCCAAGATGGTCGTCACCGGCGACGTCACCCAGGTGGACCTGCCGACCGGCACCAACTCCGGTCTGCGCGTCGTGCAGGACATCCTCGAGGGCGTCGAGGACCTGACCTTCTGCCGGCTGACCTCGCACGACGTCGTCCGGCACAAGCTGGTCGGCCGGATCGTGTCGGCGTACGAGAACTTCGAAGGGCAGCGCTGAGCCGAACCGATGAACGTCGAGGTCAACAACGAGTCCGGCGTCGAGATCGACGCACACGGACTGATGCGGCTGAGCCGTTTCGTGATGTCGTCGCTGCGGCTGCACCCGGAGTGTGAGCTGTCGATCAAGCTGGTCGACGAGGACACGATGGCGCGCTATCACGTCGAGTTCCTGGACCTGCCCGGTCCGACCGACGTGATGTCGTGGCCGATGGACGAGCTGCGGCCCGGTGCGGACGACGGACGACGCCGAGCCGCCGCTCGGGCACCTGGGCGACATCGCGCTCTGCCCGACGGTCGCCGCCGCGCAGGGCGCCAAGGCCGGCCACGGCACGTGGGCCGAGCTGGAGCTGCTGACGGTGCACGGCATCCTGCACCTGCTCGGGTACGACCACGCCGAACCCGCCGAGAAGGCGGAGATGTGGGACGTCCAGGGCCGCCTGCTGGAAGCATGGCGAGCCCCGGGAACCGGCTGGTGGACGCCTGATGGTTCCCTCAGGACAGGAGTGACGTTCCAGTGACCTCCCACGACGGCGTTCTGCTGGTTGTGGCTGCGGTGCTCGTCCTGCTCGCCGGTCTGTTCGCCGGCGCCGAGGCGGCACTGTCGTCGTACTCCAAGGTCCGGGCGAACGAGCAGGTCGAGCAGGGCAACCTCCGCGCGGTCCGGCTGCGCGACCTGCTCTCGGACGCGCCGCGCTACCTGAACACCCTGCTGCTGGTCCGGCTGAGCTGCGAGATCACCGCGATCGTGCTGGTCACCCAGGCGCTGTCCGGACGTCTTCGCGGTCACCTGGGAGCACATCCTGATCACCGCCGTGGTGATGGTGCTGGTCTCGTACGTGATCATCGGCGTCGCGCCGCGCACGCTGGGCCGGCAGCACTCGGACCGGTTCGCGATCATCTCGGCCGGTCCGGTGATGGCGCTGACCCGGATCCTCGGCCCGCTGCCGAAGGTGCTGATCCTGATCGGCAACGCGCTCACCCCGGGCAAGGGGTTCGCCGAGGGCCCGTTCGCGACCGAGGCCGAGCTGCGCGCGCTGGTCGACCTGGCCGAGAAGTCGTCGGTGATCGAGTCCGGCGAGCGGCAGATGATCCACTCGGTCTTCGAGCTCGGCGACACCATCGTCCGCGAGGTGATGGTGCCGCGGACCGACATGGTCTACATCGAGCGGCACAAGAAGCTGCGCCAGCTCACCTCGCTGGCACTGCGTCAGCGGCTACTCGCGGATCCCGGTGATCGGCGAGTCGCTGGACGACATCCTCGGCGTCGTCTACCTCAAGGACGTGATGCGCCGCGTCTACGACAACGCCTCGGCCGAGTCGACCGAGCGGGTCGAGTCGGTGATGCGGCCGTGCATGTACATCCCGGACTCCAAGCCGGTCGACGAGCTGCTGCGCGAGATGCAGGCGGCCCGGATGCACGTCGCGATCGTCGTCGACGAGTACGGCGGCACCGCCGGGCTGGTCACCATCGAGGACATCCTCGAGGAGATCGTCGGCGAGATCACCGACGAGTACGACGAGGCGCCGGACTCGGTGCAGGCGTTGTCCGACGGCGCCTACCGGGTGTCCAGCCGGCTACCCGATCGACGAGCTCGGCGAGCTGTTCGGCGTACCGCTGGACGACGACGACGTCGACACCGTCGGCGGCCTGATGGCGAAGCTGCTCGGCAAGGTGCCGATCCCCGGCGCCGAGGTGGAGATCGACGGGCCTGTCGCTGACGGCGGAGCGGCCGTCCGGCCGCCGCAACCAGGTCGGTACTGTGCTGGTCCGGCGCGGGGAGCCCGCCGACCACGCCGCAGGACCAGAACCACCAGCACGCCTGAACCACTTCTGTGTCAGCCTTGGAGTATTTCTTGTCAGACCTCTCGGCCGAGGACGCCAAACTCGTCACGCTGGCCCGCGCCGCCCGGGCCCGGACCCGGGCCGCCGAGGGTGCCGCCGTCCGCGACACCGACGGTCGGACGTACGCCGCCTGCACGGTGGCAGCTCGACACCGTGCCGCTGACCGCCCTGCAGCTCGCGGTCGCGATGGCGCTGGCGTCCGGGGTGAAGGGCCTGGAGGCCGCCGCGGTGGTCACCGACGCGCGAGTCCGGTCGATGTCGAGGTGGTCCGCTACTTCGCCGGCGCCGCGATCTCCCGTAGTACGTTGCCAATGGCAACGGAGAGGTTCGCGATGTCGTCCACACCTGAGTCCTTCAAGTCGGGTTTCGCCTGTTTCGTCGGACGGCCGAACGCCGGCAAGTCCACCCTGACCAACGCGCTGGTCGGCCAGAAGATCGTCATCACCTCGTCGAAGCCGCAGACCACCCGGCACGCCGTCCGCGGGATCGTGCACCGGCCGGACGCGCAGCTGATCCTGGTCGACACCCCCGGTCTGCACAAGCCGCGCACCCTGCTCGGCGAGCGGCTGAACGACGTGGTCAAGACCACCTGGGCCGAGGTCGACGTGATCGCGCATCTGCCTGCCGGCCAGCGACAAGATCGGCCCGGGCGACCGGTTCCTGGTCGAGCGAGGCCGCCAAGGTGGCGAAGACCCCGAAGGTCGCGCTGGCGACCAAGGCCGACCTGGTCGCGCCGGACCGGATGGCTCGAGCACCTGAGCGAGATCGCCGCGCTGGGGGAGTCGGTCGGGATCGAGTGGGCCGCGGTCATCCCGGTGTCGGCGACGTCGGGTTACCAGATCGACGTGGTCGCCGACGAGCTGGTGAAACTAGCTGCCCGTGGGCTGCCCGCTCTACCCGGACGGCGACATCACCGACGAGCCCGAGGAGACGCTGGTCGCGGAGCTGATCCGCGAGGCCGCGCTGGAGGGCGTCCGGGACGAGCTGCCGCACTCGATCGCGGTCACCATCGACGAGATGGGCCTGCGCGAGGACCGGCCGGACGGACAAGCCGCTGCTCGACATCTACGCGAACATCTACCTCGAGCGGGACAGCCAGAAGGGCATCGTGATCGGCCACAAGGGCGCCCGCCTGCGCGAGGTCGGCGCCAACGCCCGCCGCCAGATCGAGGCGCTGCTGGGTACGCCGGTCTACCTCGACCTGCACGTGAAGATCGCCAAGAACTGGCAGACCGACGCCAAGCACCTCCGCAAACTGGGGTTCTGACGTCGAGGTCAGCAAACTGGGTTCTGACGTCGATGTGAAGGGACCCTCGGTGCTGACCAACCCTGTGTACGCCGCGCTGACCGGCCCGCACGCCACCTTCGCGGAAACCCGCGGCAATGCCCGCCGCTACCCGCCCGCCGTTGCGCCGTTCCTCGGCCTGCCCGACGTCCCGACCGACCAGGACTGGGCGGACGCCGCGACCCTCCTCGGACCCGGCGCGACCGCAGCCCTGATGCGGCCGGACTTCCCCGTTCCCGACACCTTCAAGCTGGACCGCCAGATCGACCTGGTCCAATGTGTCGCACCGGCTTCGCTGGCCGCCGAGGACCCGGAAGCAGTCGTCCTCGGCCCGGACGACGTACCCGAGATGCTCGCGCTCGTCGCCCTGACCGACCCCGGCCCCTTCCGCACCCGCACGATCGAGCTCGGCACCTACCTCGGCATCCGCCGCAACGACGAGCTGATCGCCATGGCCGGCACTCGCTTCGCGCTCCCGGACTACACCGAGATCAGCGCCGTCTGCACCCACCCGTCGCACCAGGGCCAAGGCCTCGGCACCCGCCTGATCCGGGCCGTTGCCGCCCACATCGTAGAGGCCGGCCGACAGCCTTTCCTCCACACCGGCAGCACCAACACCAACGCCATCCGCCTCTACGAATCCCTCGGCTTCGCCCTCAGCAACGAGATGAAGGTGACGATCGTCGAGCCAGTGTGAGCGACCCGCGCGCCCGGCGAGCTGGAGAGCGGCGAGCAGCGTACCGGCGTGGCGCGTGACTCCTCAGGTGGCTGGCCGGCCTGCGGGACGGGTCAGTTCCCGGGACCGGGCACACCCCGCAGGGGGCTGAGACAGGAAATAACCTGTCCCGACCCACCAGTTCTTGTCCAAGCCCCCCAGCACAGACACCGATTCAGCCCCGGGTCCCAGCGGTTGGCCGATCGGGTCCGCATGGTGGTCGAATCGGTGCACACCCCGGTACCTCGGACACCAAACGGGGACCTGGAACACCTGGCCAGGTGTCCGAGCCCCCCATTTGGTGTCCGAGGTCCTTGGTCCGAGCAGGGTCGAGCCCCATTTGGTGTCCGAGGTCCCCGTTTCGTGTCCGAGGGCCCAGCTAGGTGTCCGAGGTCGCAGCCAGATGTCCGAGCTCCCCGTTTGGTGTCCGAGGTCCCAGTTTGGTGTCCGAGGTCCCCGTTTGGTGTCCGAGGTCCCGGCGATCGCCCCGATCGGCGCGCGATCGCCCCGATCGGCACCCACCAGCGCCGCCGTCACCGACGGCCCGGCCGAGTAGATCTAGAGCGACTTCTGGTAGGCGATGGCTCGGGCGACGATGCGGTAGTTGAGTTGCTCGTTGATGGCGATCATGTGGGCGTTGGACTCGGCGTTCCAGGTGTCGAGTTGGGTGACGGCGGGTTCCTGCTCGCGCATCCAGAGCAGCATGTCGGCCTTGACCAGGGCGCCGAGGCGGTGGCCGCGGTGCTTGCGGTCGACAGCGGTGTCGTGCTGTTCGGCGATGTGCGGTCGTTCCTGCTCGACCGCGACGACCGAGTGCCCGGCCAGCTCGCCGGTCGAACGCTCCCGGGCAATCACCCGGTAGATGGTCCGATCGTGTGCGGCCTGGGCCGCTTCATAGGCGCGCAACCGCTCCGGCGTGAACACGTCGTCCTCGATGTCGAGGTCGTCCTTCGGCGCATCGTTGATCGACGCGGTCACGGCGACCATGCCGTCGAGCAGTTCCTCGGGCACCGGGCCGGTCACCCGCAGCAGTTCGTACGCCGTCGATGCCTGCACCGCCTCGTCGTACAGGCGCTGGACGACGGACCAGTCGAGGCCGGCGATGTCCTGCCGCCGGTTGACCTCGATCGCCTTCTGCTCGAACCCGTGCCGCACGCGAGAACGCGTTCGCCTTCGGCAGGTCCCAGTTGTCCGTCCCGATGGAGGTGCGGCCCAGCTCGCGAGCCATCCGTTCGCCGTACGCGACCAGTTCCGAGCCGATACCGCGGCCTCGGTGATCCGGATGCACCTGGATCTCGAGCCAGGCGAGCTGGGTGTTGTCGTACGTCGGGGCGTGCACGCCGAGGAGTCCGACGGTCACGCCGTCCTCGTCACGCGCCAGATAGGCCTGGCCGGGGTCGCCGTCCCAGCCGTGCTTCAAGTGGGCGGCGTAGCTGCGTGGTGTCGGCAGCAGCCACTCCGGGCAGTCCAGCTTCGCCGCTGCGGTCAGCAGGGCGACGGCTTCGGTGCACCCGGCCTCGTCGTCGGGTGACAGTCTTGTGATGTCCACGCCTTCAGCTTCCTCGTGGCCGCCGTTTACCGCGAGTGGTTTATTCGCGGTCGAGAAGTTCCTCGCTGAGTTTCCACAGCCGCCGCGCGTTGTCCCGATCGATCGCATACGCGAGTACGCCGTACACCCCGGGAGTGACCTCGATCGGAGCGGCCGCCGGCTGATCCGGGGAGCGGAGCGGGGCGATGTCGACGTTCTCGCAGTACACGCCGCCGAGCCCGTCGAGCTGCGGACTGACCGCACACCACACCTGGGTCGCGGCGCCCTGCTCGGGAGTCTTCAGCCCGCGGGACGGGTCGATGATCGGCTGGTCGTTCGCGTCGACGACTCCGGCCCGGCGCAACGTCTCGCGATCGGTGAACCGCGCCAGGTTCGTGTCGATGGTGCCGGGATGCACGGCGAACGCGCGGATCCCGTTCGCCTGCTCGCGATCGTCCAGCTCGACCGCGAACAGGACGTTCGCCGTCTTCGACTGCCCGTACGCCGTCAGCGGCTGGTACTCGCGATGCTCGAACTGCGGGTCCTCGAAGTCGACCGGGCTGTACCGGTGCCCGCGGGACGACACAGCGACGACCCGAGCACCACCGGCCTGGCGCAACGCGGGCAGCAGTCGCGTGGTGAGCTGGAAGTGCCCGAGGTGGTTGGTCGCGAACTGCGACTCATAGCGGCGCGCGTCCCGGGTCAGCGGGTTGGCCATGATCCCGGCGCTGTTCACCAGGATGTGCAGCGGCCGCCCGGTCGCCAGGAAACGGTCCGCGAACGCGTCGATGGTCGCGGGGTCGAGCAGATCGAGCTCCTCGACAACGACGCCGTCGAGGTCGGCCAGTTCGGCGGTGGCTCGCTGAACGTCGCGGGCCGGCACGATCACCTCCGCGCCGGCCGCACGCAAGGCACGGACGGTCTCCTTGCCGAGGCCGGAGTACCCGCCGGTGACGATGGCGGTCTTGCCGGTGAGGTCGATGCCGTCGACGACGTCGGCCGCGGTCGAAGCCGCGGTGAATCCTGAGCCGATGGGTTGTTGCGCAGTGCTCACCTGAAAGCCTTTCTCGTCGTGATCTGTCACCAACAGTAGGAGCCTGGATCCGGACGGAGAATGCTTGAACGTGCCGAAGACTTGCGCGATAGTACGGATATGGCCGATCCGCTGACCGACACCCTCGCGCTGACCGAGGCCCACTGCCACGTCTCGCGCGGGTTCGAGGCGATCGGCGAGTGGGCGCTGCGCTACCCGGCCTCGCACCGGCTGAAGTTCACCGCGGTGGTCGAGGGATCGTGCTGGATCGAGTTCGACGACCTCGGCACCAGGCTGGAACTGGCGGCTGGTGACGTAGTGCTGTTCGACGGCCGGCACGAGTTCGTGAAGGGCAACGCCGACGTGCCGGTCGAGGACGCGGTCGCCGCGTTCGGCGCCACCGACGGGCCGCTCGCCCGCTTCGGGACCGGGGTGGGCCCGAAGGTCGTCGGGGTCGGCGGCCACGTCACGCTGAACCGGACCGGCGAGGAGCTCCTGATGCGGGCGTTGCCCCCGGTGATCCACCTCCGGTCCACCGACGACCGCGCGGCGACGTTCCGCTGGCTGCTGAGCCGATTGGTGCGTGAGGCATCGACCTCCGAACCGGGGGCGAGCCTGGCCGCGGACGACATCGCCCATCTGCTCTTCGTCGAATCCCTGCGTGCCTGCCTGACCGAGGCCGACTCGCTCCCGATCGGCTGGTTGCGCGCGATCGCCGACGAGCGGATCGCCCCCGCGCTTCGCTTGATGCACGAGGAGCCCGGACGCGCATGGCAGCTCGAGGAGCTCGCCCGCGCCGCCGCGATGTCGCGCACCACCTTCGCCGAGCGCTTCCGCTCGGTCGCCGGAGTACCGCCGCTGACCTATTTACTCAACTGGCGCATGCGCCTGGCTGAGCGAGCGTTGCGCGACGACGACACTCCGCTCGCCGCCCTCGCGCACTCCCTCGGCTACACCTCGGACAGCGCCTTCAGCAACGCCTTCAAGCGGGTCAACGGCATCGCCCCGCGGCGCTACCGCGAGGCCGCGCGGGCCGGCGTCACGGCTTAGGCATGCCGTAGGCGTAGTCCACCGGCATCGTGAACATCAGCCGCTTGTCCTGGACCATGACCGTGCGGTACTCGTCCCAGTCCGGGTGCTCACCCGATGCGGTCCGGTAGTAGTCGACCAGGAGTTCGACCGTCGCGTCCTGCGGGTCGGCAGCGACCGGGCTGAGCTCGGCCGTGCCTTCCAGGACGATGTACGAGCCGTCTTGCTGGTTGCCGACGTACAGGCTGGCCCGCGGGTCGCGGCGGAGGTTCTTCGTCTTGGCCCGGTCCTCGGTCAGCGAGACGCCGATCCGGGTGCCGTCGTACACATAGGTGATGTTCGACAGTTGCGGTCGTCCATCCCGCTTGATCGTGACCAGGACGCCGAGCCCATGGCTGCCGATCCGGTCCCTGAGGGAATCAGTCATGGTCGGAGCTTAGATAGTCAAGTGCCCTTGAAGGCAAGCTCCGGGAACTCAACCGAACCGCTCAGTGCACGTTGGCCTTGAGGAATGCGACCGCCCGGTCCCAGGCGATCTTGGCGTACTGCTCGTTGTAGGTGCCCAGCTGGTCCTTGTCGTTGTGGAACGCGTGCCCGGCGGGGTAGTAGAAGAACTCGACGCTGCCGCCGGACTCGTCGCGGATCTGCTGCTCCTGGGCGCGGGCCTGATCGACCGGGTAGAAGGCGTCCTGCTCGCCGTAGTGACCCTGGATCGGCGCCGTGATGGTGCGGTACTGATGGGGGACAGCCGGCCCCACGCCGTAGAACGGCACCGCCGCGCCGATCTTGTCGCCCTGTTGCGCCGCGAGCTGCAGGACGAAGCCGCCGCCCATGCAGAATCCGACCGCTCCGACCGTCGTCGAGGTCACCGACGGGTCGGCGAGCAGGTAGTCGACGGCGCCGGAGAGATCCTTCGCGGCCTGGTCGACCGGTAGGTCGGCCAGCATCTGACCGGCCGAGTCGGCGTCGTGAACGACCCGTCCGCCGTAGAGGTCCGGCGCGAGCGTCACGAAGCCTTCGGCGGCGAGCCGGTCGGCGACCTCGACCATGTGGTCGTCCAGCCCCCACCACTCCTGGATCAGGATCACCCCTGGGCCCGACCCGCCGGCCGGGTTCTTCAGGTAGCCGTGGGCCTGCCCGCCGTTGCTGGCGAACGTGACGTTCTGGCGCGGATTGTCGACCTCAGCCATGGTGATGCCTTTCGATTCGGAGATGGTGTTCGGGCAGACCCTCGAAGCCTGATCGTGGGTCGGCAGCCGGGCTGCGGATGGCATCGGCGAGCCGCGGTGACTGGTACGCCGGGTGCTCACCGTCGATCCACGCGGTCGAAGTCCGGCCGTGGGGATGTCGCCCCGCCGAGTACAGCAGACCGAGAATCAGCGCACCCGAGATCATGCAGACCACGACGAGGATGAGCACGGCCACCTGCACTCCGACGGCCGGGTCGGTGAACAGCGTCACGAACTCGCGCCACGACGGGGGCGACGAGGAACGCAGCCTCGGAACGCAGCAGTTCGACCATGGCGAACGTCGGCCCGAGCCGGTTGGACGGCACGCTGAGCCCGGCCATGAACAGCCCTGGCGACACTCCGGCTCCGGCGCCGAACCCCAGCAGCAGGCCCGAGACCAGCCAGGAGCGGGATGGACCTGGCCTGACCCGAGTCCGAGCAGCAGCACGCCGCCGAGAGCGGTCACGAAGAGTCCGCCCAAGGCGAAGAACCGGCAGCTACCGCGTACGGAGCACCGACTTGAACAGAATCGCCGCCAGCAGGACACCGACGACCTGGGTCGCAAGAATCAGCCCGGTCATCACCGGCGGACTTGTGCTGGACCTGCAGCAGGTAGACCACTGCCAGATCGACCAGGGCGGTGACAGCGGCGCCGGTGACCATGGCTGTCGCGATGCCGGTGACCGGAAGCGTGTGTGCGATCAGCTTGAGTGGCATCAGGGGCTGCGGTCTTCCGGTACTGCCGCACCAGCAGCAGCACGAGAGCGACCAGCCCGACCGCCACACGGCAGGTAGAAGGCCGGCGAGCCGAACCCGCCGCGGACCAACCAGGACACGCCGAAGAAGGGCAGGAACCGTCGCCCCGAGGGCCAACGGGATCCCTGACCAGTCGAAGCCCTGTCGCGGTGGGGCGGGCATCTGCCGTTCGAAGGCGAGCAAGCCCAGCAGGCTGCCGCGCGACGCCCAGAACGGCCGCGATGACGAACAGCAGTCGCCAAGCCTCACCTGCCGGCCACGACTCCGCCGATGACCGGTCCGATGGTCGACCATGCCGAACAGGCCCAGGCTGACGAACGCGGCACTCAGTGGTACTCGTGCCGCGCCATGCCTGGTCACCAGCGGGGGAAGTGCGATCACCAGCAACAGGCCGGTCGCCAGGCCCTGCAGCACCCGTCCGACGGTGAACATCCCGATGTTCGGCGCGAGCGCCGCGAGCAGCGATCCCGCGGCGAAGACCGCCTCGATCACGATGTAGAGGCGCCACATCGGCAGCCGCCGGATCGAGGTCCGCGGCCGCGACGGCCCCGAAGGCGTACCCCGCGTTCGACAGTCCGTCCGCCAATTGGACCCCGAACGATCGAGGTATGCAGGTCCTGGGCCACCTGCTGGGTGAAGAAGAGCGAGGCGCTGGACAGACGATGAACGGCGACAAGGCAACCAGAACCTGTGCCACCGCCGCTGGATAGCTGCCCGCCAATGGCGGACCGCTGCGAGAAGTGCGTTGCCGGCGCGTCTGCTGCTGGATACTCACATCCTCACACTGACGGCGCCGGCCCCCCTTGTGCTGCACCGCCAGCAACCGTTCCTAGCCCCTGCTAGCCAGAATTCGGGCCCGCGGGTGTCTCGCCGGTCGAGACCCCCGGTTCGACGGGTGGCTGGGGTTGTGCATAGACTCGCTGGCATCATGCGGCACCAGCTTCTCCTCCTTCGCTGCCGCGGCGAGGCCTGACAAGGCCGGTTCCCTCGCCGCGGAGTCTCGTCGTACGCCGGTCGTCTTCACGACCCCGAGCGACTCAGCAGCACACCTCCCGAGGAGAACCCCCGTGGCACCCAAGAACCAGCCCAAGCCTGTCCAGCAGCCGTCCGCTATGCCGATCCAGCGCTACCGCGCGTTTCCCCCGATCGATCTGCCGGACCGCACCTGGCCGGCCAAGTCGGTCGACCGGACCCCGCGCTGGCTGTCCACCGACCTCCGCGACGGCAACCAGGCGCTGGTCGAGCCGATGTCGCCGGCCCGCAAGCGGCGGATGTTCGACCTGCTGGTGTCGATGGGCTACAAGGAGATCGAGGTCGGTTTCCCGAGCGCCAGCCAGTACGACTTCGACTTCGTCCGCAGCCTGATCGAGGGCGACGCGATCCCCGACGACGTCACGATCTCGGTGCTGACCCAGGCCCGGGACGAGCTGATCGAGCGGACCGTGCAGTCGCTGCAGGGCTCGCCGAAGGCGACCATCCACCTCTACAACGCGACCGCGCCGCTGTTCCGCCGGGTCGTCTTCAACGTGGACAAGGCCGAGTGCCGCAACATCGCCGTCCGCGGCACCGAGACGGTGATGAAGTACGCCGACGAGATGCTGGGCGACTGCGAGTTCGGCTACCAGTACAGCCCGGAGATCTTCACCGGCACCGAGCTGGAGTTCGCGCTCGAGGTCTGCGAGGCGGTCAGCGACCAGTGGCAGCCGGCCGAGGGCCGCGAGATCATCCTGAACCTGCCGGCCACCGTCGAGATGTCGACCCCGAACGTGTACGCCGACCAGATCGAGTGGTTCGGCCGCAACCTGACCCGGCGCGAGTACAGCACGATCAGCCTGCACCCGCACAACGACCGCGGTACGGCGGTGGCCGCGACCGAACTGGCCCTGATGGCCGGTGCGGACCGGGTCGAGGGCTGCCTGTTCGGCCACGGCGAGCGGACCGGCAACGTCGACCTGGTCACGCTGGGGATGAACCTGTTCAGCCAGGGCATCGACCCGCAGATCGACTTCTCCGACATCGACGAGATCCGCCGGACGGTCGAGTACTGCACCCAGATGCGCGTGCCCGAGCGGCAGCCGTACGCCGGCGACCTGGTCTACACCGCCTTCTCCGGCTCGCACCAGGACGCGATCAAGAAGGGCCTGGAGGCGCTCGACAAGCAGGCCGCGGCCGAGGGCAGGCCGGTCGGCGAGATCGCCTGGGAGGCGCCGTACCTGCCGATCGACCCGAAGGACGTCGGCCGGTCGTACGAGGCGGTCATCCGGGTCAACTCGCAGTCCGGCAAGGGCGGCGTCGCGTACATCATGAAGTCGGAGCACCGGCTCGACCTGCCGCGCCGGCTGCAGATCGAGTTCAGCCGGGTGATCCAGCAGCACACCGACTCCGAAGGCGGCGAGGTCGGCCCGCAGCAGATGTGGGACATCTTCGCGGCCGAGTACCTGGCGCCGGGCAAGCTGTCGCTGCTCACGGTCAACTCGACCTCCGGCGAGGGCCAGGGCGACGCAGCTCCGCGTGCAGGTCTACTCCAACGGCGTACCGCACGAGCTGACCGGCGAGGGCAACGGCCCGGTGTCGGCCTTCGTCGACGCGATCAAGCCGCTGAAGTACGACGTCCGCGTGCTGGACTACCACGAGCACGCGCTCTCGGCCGGCGGCGACGCGCTCGCCGCGGCGTACGTCGAGTGCGAGGTCGGCGACGAGGTCTACTGGGGTGTCGGCCGGGACGCCAACATCCTCACCGCGTCGCTCAAGGCGGTCGTCTCCGCCATCAATCGCGCCACCCGCTGAGTAATCCGCGGTCAATCCCGCCACCCGCTGAGCAATCCGGGGTCACCCGCCGTCGTGTCGGAGGCGGGTGACCCCGGCACTCCCCGGTACCGTTGCATCACGGACGGCAACGTTGTCTCACTGTTGCCTCACTGTTGCCTCAAGACGTTGACTCGATGTCTGAGGTTGCGCACACTGTCGTCACTATGCGCAGATCCTTGCAAGACAGCATTACTAAATCTGCTGTCCTGGGTCTGCGCCACCGACTTTCCCTGTAGTCGCGTGGAGGTGAGCAGTGAGCGGTGCGGTCGAGACATCCGCGTCGAAGCTGATCGAAGGTTCGGCCGAAGAACCGAGACCGACAGCTGTTCGACGTTTCACCAGTGCCTGGCTGGTCCGAAGATTCGCCAAGGCGATCTTGACCATCTTCCTCGTCACGACGATGACGTTCTTCCTGGTCCGGCTGCTGCCGGGTAACCCGGTCGACACCTTCATCTCGACCCAGATCGCCCAGACCGGAGTCTCCTACGCCGACGCCGCCGCGCAGGCGCGCAGCCTGTTCTCGCTGGATCCGGACCAGCCGCTGATCCAGCAGTACCTCACGTACATGACCAACATGCTGCACGGTGACTTCGGGAACTCGTTGCTGTCACCCGGCACCACGGTGGCCCAGGTCATCCGGACCTACCTGCCCTGGACGCTGTTCTCCGTCGGCATCGCCACGATCCTCGCCTTCGTCATCGGCATGGTGTCCGGGATGGTGATGGCCTACCGCCGGGAGAGCTGGATCGACCACCTGCTGACCTCGATCGGATCGCTGCTGCACGCGATCCCGAACTACATCCTCGCGATCCTCATCGTGGTCTTCCTCGGCGTGAAGCTGCAGTGGTTCGACCTGACCGAGGCCCGCGGCTCGTTCTCGCCGGGCGTGGAGCCGTCGTTCAGCCTGAGCTTCCTGAACGATGCGCTGTACCACGCGACGCTGCCGATCCTTGCCTACCACTGACCACGGTCGGGTCCTGGGCGCTGGTGATGAAGTCCTCGACGGTAGAGACCCTGGGCGAGGACTACGTGACCGTCGCCCGGGCTCGCGGCCTCACCGACGCGCGGATCCGCACCGGGTACGTCGGTCGCAACGCCGTCCTGCCGTTGTTCAGCGCGCTCGCCGTGTCGCTCGGATTCGTCGTCGGCGGCGTCGATCTTCGTGGAGCGGATCTTCGGCTACCAGGGCATCGGCTTCAGCCTCTTCACCGCGCTGTCGCGGCCGCGACTACCCGGTCCTGCAGGGGATCTTCCTCGTCCTCACGATCGCGGTGGTGGTGGCCAACCTGGCTCGCCGACGTCCTCTACAGCCGGCTGGATCCGCGGATCCGCGTCGGCGGCAAGGCGAAGGGGTGACGAGATGTCCGACATGACCGACACAGTCATCGGCGACACCAAGACCGCGATCGGGACGACGGGCGTCTCCCGCTTCTCCGGCATCCTCAGCGGGCTGCGGCGGAGCCCGGCCGGCTTCATCGGCTTCGTGATCGTGGCGCTGCTGGTGCTGATCACCGCGATCGGACCGTTCTTCACCCCGGAAGTGGTGCCGGACGTGAAGTCGATCATGCTGCCGCCGGATCGCCCGGGCACCTGCTCGGCACCGACAACGAGGGCAAAGACGTCCTGATCCAGATGATCGACGGCGGCCGGGCCGTCATCTTCATCGGATTCGCCGCCGCGGCGATCTCGACCATCATCGCGATCGTCCTCGGGTCGCTGGCCGCCTATCTCGGCGGCGTGGGTCGACTCGGTGGTGGTCACCGCCGCCGATGTCGTCGCTCACCGTCCCGACGATCGTCCTGCTCGCGGTGCTCGGTGCGATGTTCAAGCTCGACTCGCCGATCCTGCTCGCGATACTGGTCGGCGGCCTGGCCTGGCCGGTGCTGACGCGGGCGATCCGGTCGCTGGTGCTCTCGCTGAAGGAACGCGAGTTCGTCGAGGCGGCCGGGCTGCTCGACCTCGGCACGATCCGGGTCGATCTTCGTCGAGATCCTGCCGAACATGGCCAGCTTCATCCTGATGAACTTCATGATCGCGGTCAGCAACGCGATCTACGCGCTGGTCGGCCTCTACCTGCTCGGGTCTGGCCCCGTTGACCGGATCGAACTGGGGCATCATGCTCAACCGCGCCTGGATCGCCGGCGCCATCTTCAACGAGGACAGCCTGGCGTTCATCCTCAGCCCGATCGTGGCGATCGTTCTCCTGCTGCTCGGATTGGTGATGATGACGAGATCGCTCGAAGAGATCCTCAACCCGCGCCTCCGGGACCGGTGACCATGGTGACTGCGACGCCTCACAGCCAATCCAGCTCAGCCCGCGCGGTGCGCGGCGGCCAGGGCAAACCACTGCTGTCCGTCCGCGACTTCAAGGTCGAGTACCGGACCGGGGCCGGCGCCACGGTGCAAGCGGTCCGCGGCGTCGACCTCGACCTCTACCCCGGCGAAAGCCTCGCGCTGGTGGGAGAGAGCGGCTGCGGCAAGACGACCTTCGGCCTCGGTCTGCTCCGGTTGCTGCCGCGGCTGGGCCACGCCTGCGGAACGGTGACCTTCAACCGCGGTGACGGCACCGAGATCGACATCCTCGGCCTGGACGGGCGCGACCTGCGGCAGTTCCGCTGGCGGGACGCGGCGATGGTCTTCCAGGGCGCGATGAACGCGTTCAACCCGGTGATGAAGATCCGCGGGCACATGCACGACACGATGCGGGCGCACACCAAGGCCACCAGGCAGGAGATCGAGGAGCGTGCCGTCGGAACTGCTCCGGCTGGTGCGGCTGGAGCCGGAGCGGGTGCTCGACTGCTACCCGCACGAGCTGTCCGGTGGTATGCGGCAGCGGGTGCTGATCGCGATGAGCCTGCTGCTCGAGCCGGAGGTGCTGATCCTGGACGAGCCGACCACGGCCCTGGACATCCTCACCCAGCGTTCGATCGTCGACGTACTGCACGAGGTCCGCGAGCGGCTCGGGTTCTCGATGATCTTCATCTCCCACGACCTGTCGCTGGCCGCCGAGCTCGCCGACCGGGTCGCCACCATGTACGCCGGTCGCATCGTCGAGACCGGTGGCGTCCGGGACATGTTCTACCAGCCACGGCATCCGTACACGCTCGGCCTGATCAAGGCCGTGCCGCCGATCGTCGGCGACCTGCCCGATCTCGAGTCGATCCCGGGCGGTCCGCCGAGCCTGGCCGCGCTGCCGCGCGGGCTGCACGTTCCACCCGCGCTGCAAGTTCGCCACCGAGGAGTGCAAGGCGGCCGACCCGCCGCTCCTCCCGGTGACCGACCAGCCCGGCAGTGGGCACGAAGTCGCCTGCATCCATTCCGGTGAGGTGCGCCTCGAGCGACGGGCGCAGAACGACCTGGGACGGCCTCATGACCGTGCTTTTGGCCGGGCCTCCGGCGCCGGCAGGGTCATCGGGCCTTGGCTCCCGGCCTTCCCTCGTCGCTTCAGTCGCTGCGCTCCCTACGCTCCTCAGTCCAGGCCGGGAGGCCCGATGACCACGACAGAGACGGTTCCGGCGGCTGCGGCCGAGGGACGCAAGCCGCTGATGACGCTGGCGGGGGTCAGCCAGGTGTTCGACACCAAGGCCGGTCCGATCCGCGCGGTCGATCACGTCGACCTGTCCGATCAATCCCGGTGAGGTGCTCTGCCTGGTCGGCGAGAGCGGCTCCGGCAAGACCACGGCGGCGCGGATGGCGGCCGGTCTGGCCCGGCCGACCGAAGGGCAGGTGGCCTTCGACGGGCACCGACATCTGGTCGATGAAGCGGCAGGAGTTCGGCACCTTCCGGCGCAGCGTCCAGTACGTCCACCAGGATCCGTACGCCTCGCTGAACCCGACCCGGACCATCCAGCAGACGCTCGACCGCGCCGCTGCTCAAGCACGGGGTGGTCAAGGGCTCGAAGGCCGCCGCTGCGCGAGCGGCCGAGCTGCTGACGAAGGTCGACCTGACGCCACCGGAGAACTTCCTGCAGAAGTACCCGCACCAGCTGTCCGGCGGTCAGCGGCAGCGGGCGTCGGTCGCCCGGGCGCTGACGCTGGACCCGAAGCTCATCATCGCGGACGAGTCGACCTCGATGCTCGACGTGTCGATCCGGATCAGCGTGCTGGCGATGCTCGGCCGGTTGCGCGACGACCTCGGCGTCGGGTTCCTGTTCATCACCCACGACCTGGCGATCGCGAAGTACTTCGGCTGGCACGGGAAGACCGCGGTGATGTACCTGGGCCGGATCGTCGAGTTCGGGCCGACCCGGCAGATCATCAACGCGCCCACACATCCCTACACCCGGGCGCTGATCGAAGCGATCCCGGAGCCCGATCCCGACCTGACCAAGACCAAGGGCGCCGGCTCGCTGCGCAGCCTGGAGATCCCGAGTCTGGCGCACCTGCCACCCGGGTGCTGCGTTCCATCCTCGCTGCGGCCTGTTCGAGGGGGGCCTGTGTGACGGTGAGGTGCCCGGCCTGGTCGAAGTGCGTTCCAGCCAGTCGGCCGCGTGCCATGTGGTGGCCCGCGACGGCGCCGACGAAGTCCGACCGGATGAGTCGGCTGGCTGATGCCACCCGCAGATCGGCCGAGTCGCGCTCGGCTGGGCGGCGTTCCTGATCCTCGCCAGCGCGGTCCTGCTGTTCACGCTGACGCCGGGCACACCGGAGTTCGTCGATCACCCTGTTCACCTTGTGTTTGGGCCTGCTCTTGGGCCTGATCGTCGTCGCCGGGGTCGTCCTGACCAGGCGCCGGGAGAAACGCGAGGACGGTTAGTAGACACCAGTCGGTAGTGCCTGACCACGCGGGCGTGTGGTCAGTTCAGGAAAGGACGAAGGATGAGTCCCACCGGCACCAACGAATCCGGCGCGAGGCGAGCGGGACCGAACGCGGTCTCTCGTCGGCACGTGCTCCAGCTGTTCGGCATCGCCGGCGTCGGCATCGCCGGCATCGGGTCGCTCGAGGCGTGTTCACCGAGCTCTCCGGATGCGGAGAGCGGCAAGACCACCGGCGGCAACAAGGAGTTCCACGGCGCGTACCCCTACCAGCTGCCACCCAAGGGTCACTACAACCTGGCCGCCGGTGTCACCGACGGCATCCAGCAGCAGAGCCCGTACCTCGACCTGATCTACCCGAGCGGCGGTATGTACTACTGGGCGGACAAGAAGTGGGAATACATGATGGCCGAGTCCAGCAAGCTGGACGAGGCGGCCAACACGTACACGATGAAGCTCCGGTCCGGCCTGACCTGGAGTGACGGCTCGCCGGTCACCGCCAAGGACGTCGTGTCGACGTTCAACCTGCACTGGCTGATGCGCCAGCAGTCGTGGACGTTCCTGTCCGACGTCAAGGCCTCCGACGACAGCACGGTCCTGTTCACGATCGGCACGCCGTCCACGGTGCTCGAGCGCTACATCCTCCGGGCGCCGATCCTGCCGGACTCCGTCTACGGTCAGTGGGCCACCAAGGCCGAGACGATGCGCAAGGCCAAGACCAGCCTGGACAGTCGCCGAAGGTAAGACGCTGAACGGCGACTTCCAGAAGTTCCGCCCGGAGAACCCGGTCGTCTCGGGTCCGTTCAACTTCGACACGAAGACCATGACCAACGCCCAGATGACGCCTGGTCAAGAACGACAAGGGCCTGTTCGCCGACAAGATCGCGCTTCAGCAAGGTCGTCCTGTACAACGGTGAGACCTCCGACATCACGCCGACGGTGATGAACAAGGACGTCGACTACGCCACCCACGGCTTCGCGGTGGCCAGCGAGAAGACCTTCCTGAACACCGGCTTCCGGATCCTCCGTCCGCCGGTGTACTCGGGGCCCGCGCTGGTGTTCAACTACACCACCCACCCGGAGTTCTCCGACGTCCGGGTGCGGCAGGCGATCGCCTACGTCATCGACCGCAACGAGAACGGCACGGTCGCGCTCGGCGACTCGGGCAAGGCCTGCAAGTTCATGGTCGGGTTTCTCCGACATCGCCGTACCGGACTGGATCTCCGACGCCGACCAGAAGAAGCTGCAGGCCTACGAGAAGGACGAGGCCAAGGCGACCGTCGCTGCTGCAGGCGGCCGGCTGGAAGAAGTCCGGCGACAAGTGGAGACGCCGGCCGGCAAGCCGGCGGCGTACGACATCAAGTTCCCGACCGAGTTCGCCGACTGGAACCCGGCCGCCACCAACGCGGCCGACCAGCTGAACAAGTTCGGGTTCAACATCACCAAGCGCGGCATCACCTTCACCCAGCTGAACCCGGACGTCCTGGCCGGCAAGTTCGACATGGCGATCCAGGGCTGGGGCGCGTCGTCGCACCCGCACCCGTACTTCGCGTTCGTCCAGAACCTCTACACGTTCAACTACGTGATCGCGGCGAACTCCGGCGGCAAGGGGATGAACTTCCCGCTCAAGCAGACGACGTCGCACGGGTCCGATCGACCTCCAGGCCGTGGTCGACAAGTCCGCCCAGGGCCTGAACGTCGACGAGCAGAAGAAGAACGTCACCGCCGCCGCGCTGGCGTTCAACGAGTTGCTGCCGATCATGCCGCTGTGGGAGCGCTACGGTAACAACCCGGCGCTGGAGGGGACCCGGGTCGCGAAGTTCCCGGCCGACGACGACCCGATCCTGAAGAACGCGCCGTACGCGGACAACTTCGTGATCATGTACATGTACCGGGCAAGGTGGCCCGTCCTGAGTTTAAGCAGTGGCGGTCTGACCCGATTCGTTTGGTTGGGTCGGCCGGGTGATCAGCGTGCGCGAGATCGACCCGGCCGACCTGGCCCTGTTCGACGAGTGGTACGACGCGCTCCGGGCCGGTGCGGTCGCGGGGCGCGACGGCCGCGCTCGTGGTCGGCCGGGAGGCGCTCGGGTTCTCCCTGCGCAACCCCGGGAACGCTGAAGCGACGGCTCGCGGTCGGCGCGTTCGAGGACGATCGCGTGCTCGGCGCGATGCTGTTCGAGTATCGCCTGACCGACAACCTCGACACGGTCGAGGTCGAGATCGACGTACCGCCGCAGCACCGGCGTCGGGGGATCGGTACGGCGCTGTGGCAGTGGGCGGTCACGCGCGCGGCGCAGCTCGGGCGGACCATCTTCCAGACCGAGCTCGGCGTGCCGTCGGAGCCGTGGCCGGGTGCCGAGTTCGCTGCCCGGCTCGGTTTCACGGTCGAGCATGTCGAGGAACAACTCGTCGTACCGTTGCCGTACGACGAGGTCCGGCTGGACTCGACTTGCTCGGAGGCCGCGGGTTCGCTGGACGGGTACCGGCTCACGTCGTGGGCGGGGGTGTGCCCGCCGGAACATCAGCAGGCGTACGCCGATCTGCACACGGCGATGGATCATGACGTACCGACGGGTGGCATGACGCGGGAGGTCGTGCCGTGGACCGTCGAGAAGCTGCAGACGAGTGAGCAGCGGATCAACCGGAACTACCTCGCGCTCGTGACGATGGCGCACACGCTGTCCGGAGAGCCGGCCGGGTACACGCTGATGTACCTGCCGCGGGCCGATGCCGAGCACGCTCAGCAGGACGACACGCTCGTCCTGCGTGAGCATCGCGGTCACAACCTGGGCACGCACCTGAAGCTGGCCAACCTCGTGCAGCTGGAGAAGCACCGAACGACGCAGCGCTTCCTGCACACGTGGACCGCTCTGTCGAACGCGTCCGATGCAGCAAGGTCAACGCCCGCTTCGGCTTCCGCCCGGTCGAAGAACACCGCGAGCTCGAGCTCACCTACCCTCGCTTGCGCCCAGCCGCCCGCGGCGTCGTACTCGACCGTGACGACCGCATCCTCCTGGTCCGCTTCGAGTTCGTCTCCGGCCCGCTCTGGGCGACGCCCGGCGGTGGTATCGAGGCAGGGCGAGTCGGTGCGTCGACGGCCTCCGCCGTGAGCTCCTCGAGGAGATCGGCCTCGACGCTCCCGACGACCCGCCGCACCTCTGGCACCAGGAGGTCGTTGCCGAGGGCCACGCCAACGGCTACGACGGTGTCATCAACGACTACTTCCTGGTCCGGGTCGACCCTTCACCCCCGCGGCCACCCTCACCGAAGCTCAGCTCCAGGCCGAGAACGTCTACGGCCACCGCCTGGTGGACCCTGGCAGAACTCCAGGCCGCACGAGGCCGCTTCGCACCCGCGAGCCTGCCCGTCGCTGGTGCGGAAGCTGCTGCAGAACGGCCCACCCACCACCCCGACCCGGCTCGGCCTGTGAGAGTGGTGTGCGGAAGGTGTGGGAGATCTGTGAGGAAGGGGGATTTCCAGCGGCGGAGCTGCCTAACTTCGTCCTGTGAAGCCTCGACATACCGTTGACTGGTTCGTCCCCGTCCACTCCGCCGGCGATATCGCCACCCTGCAGACCGGTCGTCTGCCCGAGGGTTGCCGCGTCGGCATTGCGTTCACCACCCTCGCGAACCTCCGCGCCGCGTCCGGACCACGGCAGGAGTGGATGCGGCTCACCGAGGAGTCGCTGCGCGAGACGCTGGCACCGCTCGGTGTCACCAGGATCCAGCTCGACCCGGTACTGGTCGGGCCCGACGTGAGCAGCCAGCCCGCGTTACAGGCGTCGTACCCAAGTGAGCCGGCCCTCGTCCATTAGGGCGTGGCCGTCGGCGCTGTCGGCGACGTTGGGGTCGTGGGTGGCGATGACGACGGCGGCGCCGCGGTCGGCTTCGGCCCGGAGCAGGTCGAGGACGCGCTCGCGGTTGGTGCTGTCGAGTTCACTCGTGGACTCGTCAGCCAGGATCACCCGGCCCCGCTGGGCGATGCCGCGAGCGACCGCGACCCGTTGCTGTTCACCTCCGGAGAGTTCCTCGACCAGGTGGTCGCCGCTGTCCTCGAGCCCGACCTCGGCGAGGGCGGTCTCGATCGCCCGGTCGAGCTCGCTCCGCGTTCCTCGTCGCCGGCCGGCTTGCGATCGGCGAGCAACGGGATCGACAGGTTCTCCCGCGCGGTCAGCACCCGGGCGAGTCCGTTGCCCTGCGGGAATCAGTACGACGCCGTGCGCGCCGCTGCGGGCCGGTCGGTGATGTCGAGTCCGTCGATCTCGACCTGACCGGACTTGACCGGCACGGCGCCGGCGATTGCCCACAGCAACGAGCTCTTCCCGGCGCCGGACGGTCCGCTGACCGCGAGCACGAACCCGGGCGGTACGGCGAAGCGACACCTCGTCCACCGCGACCAGTTCGTCGTACGCGACCGTCACGTCTGGCTGACGTCGATCATCGCGCTTCCTCCTGCTCGACCGGGGTGAGCCGGACTCGCCGTCCACCGTGGTGACCCGCACCAGCGTCCCGGCCGGCAGCAGTTCGGCCACGTGCGGCGGCAGCGGCAACGACCCGTCGCGTCGCGACCACGGCGTACTCCTCACCCGAGCGCCCCTCGGAGGCGATCCGTCCGTCCCGGATCGTGATCGTCCGCGGCAGTATCGCGGCCACCTCGGGGTCGTGGGTGATCAGCAGCACCGTCATCCCGGTCTCCGCGTTGATCGTCCGGATCGCCGCGAGTACCTCGTCCCGGGCGTGGTGGTCGAGCTGGCTGGTCGGCTCGTCGGCCAGCAACAACCCCGGGAAGGTCGCGATCCCCACTGCCACCGCGCAGAGCTGGACCTGTCCGGGCGTGAGCGACGTCAACGGCGTACGGGCGTGGTCCTGCAGGCCGACCAGCTCGAGTACGTCGTCCGGACTCGGCAGCTCGCGTCGACGCGGAGCGGCGCGTTGGGCGTAGCGGACGTTGTCCACCGGCGTCAGGTACGGGATGAGGTTGCGCCCGGCACCCTGCAGCACGATGCCGACGTCACCGGCCCGCATCCGGTCGAGCTCGGCCTCGGTCATCGTGGCGACGTTGTGCTCGCCGATCTGCAACCGCCCGGCGCTCGGAGTCAGCAGACCGCCACACAGCTGCAGCAGGGTCGACTTCCCGGCACCAGACGGTCCGAGTAGCCCGACCAGCTCACCCGGACGGACGGTGATCCCGATCCCGGACAGTGCGGCGACGTCATGCCCGTGTGCTCGGTAGATGTGCACCAGGCCCGCTCGTACTGATCGCCAACCCGCTCATGTCAGCTCCTCCCGGATCCGGGCGTAACCCGGCGCGCCGGTTGACGCCCGGTGCCCAGCAACAGGGTCGTGGTCGCCGAGTACCGCCGTACCCGATCGAGCCAGAGGAGCAGTGCGACGGCCAGTTGGTGCTCAGCTCGAGCGGTATCGGCGACAGCCGGTGGTCTCAGCGAACAGCGGTATCAGCGGCAGCGCGATCTGCGCGCCGACGACACCGCACACCGACCCCAGCAACGCAGCCAGCGCCACCGGACCGGTCTGCTCCCAACGCGCAGCCCTCCCCGGTGGTGTTCGCCGGTACGCCGGTGATCCGCAGGCTCGCGTAGTCCTGGGCCCGAGACCGCCAGGAGGTCACCACCGTGAGCAGCAGTACGATGATCGCCAGCGCCCAGCCCGCGATGCCGACCACTGGCGTCAGTTGCAACGCGAGTGCACTAGCTGATCGCCCGTACGACGCGATCCGGTCGTACCGGCGATCCACGAGGCTCGGCGGCGAGCCCGGCCTTGGTGAGCTCGTTGTTGATCTCGCCGACATGCGCCAGGCCGTCCGCGTTCAGCCAGAGCTCGAACTCCGTCGACGCTTCGTCCACGCGTCCCGCCCAGACGCCGTACCGTCTCCAGGTCGACGACCGCGGTTCGCGAGCGGGAACCGGTCGACTGGACCGTCGAGGCGGTCGAGCTTGCTCAGCGGTATCGGCGTGCCGTCGAGCGCGGGGCTCGTGGCTGAGGCGTCGACCGGTGAGTCCGGCGTGACCAGCGCGGGGGTCACCGGCGGGCACGGTCGCGTACTGCAGGTACTGGTCGCCGCCCAGGTTCGTCATCGTCGATGGTCAGAGCTCCGCCGGGTGCCGCTTTCGACCGAGATCCTGCGCTGGACTCGAGTTGCTTGACGGGCTGCCAGTCCTCGGCGGCGCCGAGCGGGATGCGACGGGCTGGGTCATCGCTGGACAGCTTGCTGAGCTGTACGTCGCCGCGGATCCCCGCTGGTCGTTGACGGTCGCGGCTGATCCCGAGTCGGAGCAGTCGGCATGCCGTCCGTGCAGTCGATCGCCGGTCTGAGCTCGATCGGCCGGCCGGGATCAGCGGCAGTCGGCGGGAAGCGTGACGTCGGTAGCGTGCACCGTTGCGGAGGCTGACCACGGTTCGCCTCCACGATCGACGGATTTCGGGGGCGGCTCGGGCGCGGCGTCTCCTCGCCGTTCGCGGTCTGCGGCTGTACCGGTGTCATCGGGCCGGTCGAGGCGCGTGACGGTCAGCTCGGTACTGCCGAACTCGATCGGCCGGGACCGCCCGGTGCCTGCGAGCTCACGGAACCCCTCGGCGTCGGTGAGCCGGTCGCCGCGGTACGCGATCCGCCGGAAGCTGTCCGGCTCGATCATCATCGTCTGCAGTGCGTCGGGCGACGGCGGTCGGCGCCACCACGACCGGAGTCAACCAGTGGCGGTCCGGGTCGATCTTGTCGATCGCCTGGCTGAAGGCGCCGAGGTGAGCCGGCGTTCACTCGCAGCACACCCTCGGCGCCGGTCTCGTAGCCGGCCCGGGACTCCCGGTTGTGCTCGGCCGACCGAGGCGGCCTGGCCGGCGAACGACACCAGCGCGGCGGCCACCGCGACCACTGCGACGATCCGGGTCCGGCCGGCCGACGGGAGACCTGCAGTGCTCCCGAGTGCGAGACCCAGGCGCCCGTCGGCGCAACGCCCGCCGGCTGATGAGCCCCGCGACCGGCAGGAGCAGGTGGGCGAACGTCAGCCCGACCGCGAGCGCCAGCAGGGTCGGCGTCGAGAACCGGCAGCGGACCTCGGCCGCCACCGGTCAACGCGGCGACGAGTCCGGCGCGAGGCGAGCACGATGATCGCCAGGTCGACCATGCCGAGCGTCCTGCCCGCGCCGGTGCGGTGCGACTCCGCCGCAGCAACGTCGGAGATCGGCTGCCGTACGACGCCTCGGACCTGCAGCGCGACCACGCGCGAGCCCGACCACGACGGCCAGGCAGCGCGGCCGGCACCGTCCACGGCAGCTCGATGCGGCGCCCCGGTCCAGCCAGGTGGCCCGGACGATCAGCAGGAGCCCGAAGCCGACCGGTGCGCCGGCGAGCGTTCCGCCAGCACGGGCACGCTCAGCTCGACGGACAACGATCGGCCGGTACGGCGTGCGGTGGATCCGCGGAGGCGGGCGACCGCGATCTCGGGTCGCCGCTGATCGACCACCACGGCGAGCGCCAAGGCGAGGACGACCAGTCCGAACAAGGCGACCTGCACCATCACCGAGCGGGATGATCGTGGTGGCCTGCGTGACGCTCGTCGCCGATCCGGTCGATCACGCCGATCAGCCCGGAGGTGTTCTCGCGCGCCGAGGTCGGTGGCCTTGCTCTTGACGGACTCCGATGCCGCCTGCCAGCCGATCCAGGTCGTCGAGCCTTGCCACACCGGGCGCCGGGCGGGTGTCCAGCGTCGTGTGCTGAGCCCCAGACGTCGGGCGTGAACGTCGTCACGGTCGGTCAGCAGATAGTCCGTCTCGCCCGGTCGCTTGTCGATCGGGCGGCTTGGAGTGACCGGTCGGCGGGCGACCGAACCAGTAGTCAGCGCCGGCGTCCTTGGGGCGGTACAACCCGACGACGGTGAGCGTGCCGCCGCCGTCGGCATCCGTGTCCGGGGCAACTTTGACGGTCGTGCCGAGCTTGACGTCCCAGGTCGTCTGGTCGACCGTCGAGGCGATCACCTCGTTCGGCCCCTGCGGGCACCGGCCCGCGACGACGACGAGCTGGGCGCAGTACCCGTCCCGCCACAAGAGCCGGCTGACGATCGGCGCATCGTGCCAGCCGACATCGCTGTGGATGCCGAGCACGGGCGGAGTGAAGAGCGGCTTGACGTCGGCCGGCACCAGCTGGCTGAGGTCCTCAGGCTGGGACTGGGTGGTGGCGGAACTCCTGGTCGGGCTGGTCTCGAGCTGCCACGCGGCCGAGAGGCGCTGCCCGGTGAGGGTCTCGGTCATCACGGTCTGCTCGACGGCGCGCGCGAACCACGGCGCGAACACCGCGCAGGTCCCGATCAGCAGACTGACGCCGGCCAGCACCAGCGCCTGCGACCATCGGTATCGCAGCGCCCGCCGTAGGAACATCTGTTCAGCCACCCCCAGTGTCTCGCCACCCCGGTCGGTGCCTCGCCCGAACATACGGAACCGGCCGATGGGTGTACGCAGGGCCGTGGCGACAATGTGCACAGAGTTGTTGTCCAGACTGCGCATTGGTATCACGGACGGTGACCGTTCGGAGGGGGTTGCCCTCGGCTGCAACGAGCGACGGCGTAAGTTCGGAGCATGCGTGAATCCCAGCTCGGAGAACTGACCGTTTCCTGCCTCGGCCTCGGCTGCATGGGGATGTCCCAGTCGTACGGCGTGACCGCGGACGACGCCGAGTCGATCGCCACCGTGCACGCCGCGATCGACGCCGGCTGCACCTTCATCGACACCGCCGACGTGTACGGCGACGGCGCGAACGAGGAACTCGTCGGTCGCGCACTGGCCGGCCGCCGCGACGAGGTGGTGCTGGCGACCAAGTTCGGCTTCAAGAGAGCCGGCCGGCGGCATCGCTCTGCCGAACGTGGTCGACGGTAGCCCGGAGTACGCCCGGCAAGCGCCATCGACGCCTCGCTGCGGCGGCTCGGCGTGGACCACGTCGACCTCTGGTACCTGCACCGGCGTGACCCCGCAGGTGCCGATCGAGGAGACCGTCGGCGCGATGGCCTCGATGGTCGAGGCCGGCAAGGTCCGGTACCTCGGACTGTCCGAGGTGACCGGCGACACGGTCCGGACCGCGCACGCGGTGCACCCGATCAGCGCCGTACAGAGCGAGTGGTCGCTGTGGACCCGTGACCCGGAGACCGGTCGTGCTGCCGACGCTGCGCGAGCTCGGGATCGGGTTCGTGCCGTTCAGCCCGCTCGGCCGCGGCTTCCTGACCGGGCAGCTCCAGATCGCCGGACGACTTCGAGCCGGACGACATGCGGCGCGGGCTGCCGCGGTTCACCGGGCGAGAACTTCCAGCGCAACCTGGACCTGGTCGAGAAGGTGCGGGAACTGGCGGCCACCAAGGGGATCACCGCCGGTCAGCTGGCGCTTGCCTGGCTGCTTGCTCAGGGCAACGACGTCGCGCCGATCCCGGGGACCAAGCGGCGCAAGTACCTGGCCGAGAACCTCGGTGCCGCCGACGTCGACGCTGACGCGCGGCCGAACTGGCCGCGCTGGACGAGGCGTTCCCGCCGGAGGCGGTCGCCGGGCGAGCGGTACACCGCACGGTGGGATGGACCTGGTGGACGAGTGATCGGTGTCACCGGATCGACCGGCCAGGCTCGGCTCCCGGATCGCCCGCCGGCTGGCGGAGTCCGGCGTACCGCAGCGGCTGATCGTTCGGGACCCGGCGCGCGCTCCGGAGCTGCCGGGCGCGGAGGTGGCGCAGGCGTCGTACGGGGAGCATGCCGGCGCTGCTGAACGCGCTCGACGGGGTGGACACGCTGATGTTGCTCAGCGCATCGGAATCGGCCGACCGGATTGCGTTGCACAAGGCAACGGTTGATGCCGCGGTGGCGGCCGGCGTACGGCGGATCGTCTACACGTCGTTCGTCGGCGCTGCGCCGGGGGCGACGTTCACCTTCGCCCGGGACCACTGGCACACCGAGGAGCACATCCGGGCGACCGGTGTCGACTTCACCTTCCTGCGGGACAACCTCTATCTCGACTTCATGCCCGGGTTCGTCGGTGAGGACGGCGTGATCCGCGGTCCGGCCGGCGACGGGCGGGTGGCCGCGGTCGCGCGGGACGACGTGGCGGCGGTGGCGGCCCGGGTGCTGGTGGATCCGCGGGCACTCGGGGGCGACGTACGACCTGACCGGGCCGGAGCGCCTTCACGCTGACCGAGGCGGCCGCCGTACTGAGCGCGGCCTGGGGACGGCCGATCCGCTACGAGCCGGAGACCCTCGACGAGGCGTACCGGTCGCGCGAAGTGGTACGGCGCTCCGGCCGTGGGAGGTCGCCGGCTGGGTCACGTCGTACGCCGCCATCGCCAGCGGCGAGCTCAGCGCACGTCATCCGACCGCCGTCGAGGACATCACCGGACAGCCGGCCGATCGAGCCTGGCGCGCGAGTATGTCGGTCGGCGGGATGAGAGACTGGCCGGGTGCCGCTCTACCGTGACGAGGCGATCGTGCTGCGCACCCAGAAACTGGGTGAAGCCGACCGGATCGCCACGCTGCTGACGCGCGGCCCACGGCAAGATCCGCGCCGTCGCGAAGGGCGTCCGCCGTACGTCGTCCCGCTTCGGCGCCCGGCTGGAGCCGTTCAGCCACGTCGACCTGCAACTCGCCACCGGCCGCACCCTCGACGTCGTCACCCAGGCCGTCTCGATCGCGGCGTACGGCGAGGGCATCGTCGGCGACTACGCCCGGTACACGACCGGCACCGTCCTCCTGGAGACCGCCGACCGCCTCGTCGTCGAGGAGAAGGAACCCGCCACCCAGCAGCACCTGCTGCTGGCCGGCGCCCTCCGCGTCCTGTCCACCGGCGAACGCGAACCAGGCCTGGTCCTCGACTCCTTCCTGCTCCGCTCCCTCGCGATCTCCGGCTACGCCCCCTCGTTCGACGACTGCGCCCGCTGCGGCGAACCAGGCCCCCACCGAGCCTTCAACCCCGCCGCCGGCGGCATGGTCTGCTCCACCTGCCGCCCCCCGGCCTCAGCCATGCCCGCCCCAGCCACCGTCACCCTCCTGGCCGCCCTCCTCACCGGCGACTGGCCCACCGCCCTCCAAGCCGACCCGAGAACCCGCCGAGAAGCCACCGGCCTGATCTGCCGCCTTCTTCACCTACCACCTAGACCACCAACTCCGCTCCCTCCCTCATCTAGACCTGAGTTCGGGAACCGGCAGCTGACCGACCGCCTAGACATCCTGCTCGGCGCTCTTGGACTTCTCGAGGTTCTGCCCGGTGGACTTGCGGGCCTCCGGCGTACTCGTGGGCGCCTGGACGTTCCCCGGCCGCGCCACGCCTTCGAGAGCGGCGTACTGAGCAGAGCCGCGCTGGTTTCCGCTCAAAGCAGCAGAACTGCCCCGTTGCTCCGGTGGCACCACGGTGTTGAGCTGCTTCGCAAAGTCCTTGAGCTCCTGCCCTTCCGCCATCGTGTCGATCAGCGCGGACATCGTGCGCGGGTCGCGGCGGTAACGCCTGAGCATGTCCTGCAAGCCTTGCTGAACCCGCTCGGGATCCTCCTCGAGCTTGCGGCTCAGAAACTGGTTGAGGCTTTCGACCCGCATCGCGTTCGGCCCAGACGACGGCGGATCGAAATCCTTGAGGTTGTCCGTGACGAGGACATCCGAATCGCTGGCAACAGCACCCGCAAGCACATGCTTGTCCTTCGGATCCGCTTGCATCTGATCCTGCAGCTCCTGCGGAGGAGCTTCTGTCATCGCGTCGTCGAACGCCGCGTTCATCATCGTGATGCGCCTGTCGATAGCCTTCTCCGACAGCCCCGGTGGCCGATTGCGGCGCATCTCGTCGATCACCTGCTGAGTCCAGCGGGGTTCGAAGACCCGATTGTCGGCCAGCGACAAGAGGATGTCGTTGGCCTGCTGTCCACGGATCACGTTGGCATCCAGGAACGCCCGCTCCGGGCGGCCCGAGGTGGACGCAAACGACTCGGTCACGACGACGGCCCGCTGTCGTCCGTCGGATCCTCGGCCAGAAGCTCGTCGAGGATTGCCCGCCGCCGCATGCGGCGCTCGTTGTCCCAGTTGATGACGTCGGCCAGTTGCACCCAGTCCACGTACTGCGACGACCGAAACGGAACCTCCCCCTCGGCAGCGTGCTTCCGCAGATCGTCGCGCCCCATCCCGATGGCATCCGCGGCCTCGTCGATCGGCAACTCTGGTCGCAGCGGAGTGATCTTGACCGCCTGTCCGGCCCGCATCGCCGCAACCACATGCTGCACGGCCCGAAACACCAGCGGCGGAATGTCCTCCCGTGTCCCGTCAGGCCCCACCACCGCCGGCCCGCCCGGCACGATCTGTCGTTCATCCGGATCGAGCAGGTAGATCCGCGAGTCAGTAGTGGGCCCAGTCATAGACAGATCGTAACCAAGCTCAGGTCTCGCCACTGGTAAGAAGCCGCAACCCTGTGGATAACCGCCACCTATCACGGTTCGAGCGGGCCTGTGCTCGCCATCGAGTCCTCGGCCTCCCTGTGGGCCGAGATCCTTGTGCCGGCCATGACGTGGGTTGCAACGCCGACAGCCTCGCCGCGTGGTTCCGGGCCGCTCTCAAGTGACCGTCCGCGATTTCTACAGACCATCCAGTCGCCTGGTCACCGTGTCGAGTGTCGGCCAAGGAGGACCCTCGCGCAGCGAGCGCAGGAATTCCTCTCCGAATCGCCTCCCGTTCGGAAACTGGTCGCCACGGTCCCAACGCCACGCTGCGACCATCGCGAGAACGAGCTGCCGGCACTCGTCCAGCAGTCCTTGGTCAACGTTCGGGTAGTGCTCGCAGACCGCCTCGGGAACATGGGCGAGATCGAACTCGACGGGTCCACGACAGCACGTCTCGAAGTCGATGAACAACGGGCCATTCTTCGTGCTGAGCAGATTGCCTGGATGCGGCTCGCCGTGGAGCAACTGCTCCACGGCGCCGCGGTCGTCGATCGCCCGTCGCAGGCTTCCTAGTCTGCCGCTGAGGAACACGCGGTCTGCGTCGGCGAGCTCCGGCGAGAGATCCGGGTTGGCAACGATTTCTTCCGCCTCGGCGATTCGATCCGTGAACCGTGGGCTCGCGCACATCAACCTTGCGCATGCCGAGCGTGCAGCCGCTCCAGCGCCTTGGCGTAGTCGACTGGTGAGACGTGAGGTGTCACGGGCTCGTAGTAGATCCACAGCGTCACTGCGAACCCATCGCGCGTGTACACAAGCGGCTCCACCCGAGGCTCCAAGGCGCCCACCGGGCATCCGACCTCGGCGAGCCGTTGAGCGAGCTCGACCTCGAGCTGTGCAACCTCTTGCCCCACAGGGGCGACCCGGGCAAAGACGTCGCAGGGCGTCAGCCGCAGCGCCAGCTTGTTCGAGTTGTGGAGAACGATTGCGTCGTCGGCTGGCAGGTCGAGCGATGCGGCGACCGAAGTCGCAGCCGCGATCGCACGCGTGATGTCGGGCATCTCCATGATTTGGTGAGGCTACATCCGTGATCTTGTTCTGTCCTCGTATATTCGGCGGGGCTGCGCCACGGCGCGGGTGGGCCCAGGTTTGTCGCCTCAGCACTCGTTCTTGGCCGGCGCAACCGCCTCCGACCCATCAGGATCCACCAACACCGGCACAGCCTCGCCGATCCGAATCTGCGCCCCCGCCTGCTGAGTCATCGAGATCTGCCCGGTATCACCCAACGTGCTCTGCCAGGTGATGTCCCACTGTGCGGTAGCAGTCACCGGATAACTGCACTTCGGCAACTCCCGAGACGTCTTCTTGTACCGGTGCCCACAGTCAGGCGAGTCCTTGATGCCCATTGCCTTCGTGTACGGCGTTCCCGCACCCTCGCACCGAATCGTGTTCCCATCCCCGAGCGACCAGTTGACCGCCTTGACCTGCGCAGTCGCGGTCACCGTCAACCCGGGCACACTCGCACTCCGCACGATCGGCCCCCAGGTGTTCTCCGTCTTGTCCACCCAGAACCACACCGGCATATTCACCAACCCAACCTGCCCCACCCCGGGCGCCGACTTGACCAACGGAGGCGCCAACTGCATCGCCGCAATCGCGCGATACGCCAACGTCACCGGATCGATCACCACGGTGTCAGGCTGCTCCGGGCAACCAAACCCACTCGGTCACGAGATGCCGTACCCTGGTCGTACCCCTGCTCCCGGACACACGCCCAGATACTGCCGTCCGTGTGGCCTTGCCACCGGTAGTCGCCGGCGGGGGCTGTGGCACTTCGCGGCGCATGTAGCACTGGTGGCTGTTCGACCAGTTGCCGAGCTGCGCGTCTACGCATGCCTGCGCGGCGCCATGGAACTGGCACACCGGCTTCGTCGTCTTGCTGTGCTTGTCGTCTCTGCCGGGCTCTCCGGGCGTGGCCGGGGGAGTCACATTATGGAGGAACCCATGGCAGTAGCGGAGGGCACAGACCCATTCGTAGTTCGGACCTGGCGGCGGTGGTCTGTCGATCGCTGACGCAGTGCCAACGCAGAGAACGAAGCCGGCCAGAGTCCCCAACCCGATCCAACCGAGTCGCCGAGGCCGCCTCAACATGTGCCTGCGTCCTTGTCGGAGATCAAGAACCACATCTTTTGCCCGCCCAGACCGGGTGGGGCGTACACCAGGCGGGACGCGAATTGATGACGACGTCCGTTGCCGGGGCCCATCGGGACGGGTTTGCCGTCCTTCTTGAACCGGATGACCTGCTTCGAACTGTCGAGGCAGTTGGTGAGATGTCACCTCTGGCTGCTCCCCGTCAAGCTTGACCGAAGTCACCACGGTGTCGGTGATTTTCGTGCTACCGGTTCTGGTACCAGCCGCTGCGTGTCATCGATCTGGCTTGGTCGACGACGGTGATGATCCATTCGCCGCCGATCCCTGCCTGCTTCGAGCGCTGAACGATTCAGCGTCGCCGGGTCGACGAGCGCCTGTCCACTGCCGCGGTGGCGGCGACATAGCGTGCTTTGGCGGCCGTGATGGCTGCCTCTTCCTCGGGAGTCCAGGTCGGGGTTGATGGGGCTGTCGGGGTTGGGGTCGCGGACGGGGAGGCGGGGGTGGTGTTGGGGTGGCCGGCTTCCGGGGAGCCTTGGCAGGCGGTCAGCGCGGTGAGGGCGCAGAGGGCAGCTAAAGCGGTGCCGAGGGCCGGTCGGGGGGTCATGCAGGCTCCGTTCCAGGTTGCGGGTGGTGTAAGGGTGCCATACGGAGGGTGTTCGGCGGGGTGGGTTATCCACAGGTTGCAGGTAGCTGCAGAAGTGGGTTTGCGGGGATGGGAGACTGCTGCTTATGTCGCCATTGGGTCGTCGTCGGGGTCGGGTTGAGGGGCTTCGGGTGGGGGAGAAGGTGGTGGTTCCGCCGGAGGTGCATCCGTCGGGGGCGCGCCCGCCTGCGATTCCGGCTGATCTGGTCCCGCGGCATGTGGCGGTCGTGATGGATGGGAACGGGCGGTGGGCCAAGCAGCGGGGGCTGCCTCGGACCGAGGGCCACAAGGCGGGCGAGGCTTCGCTGCTGGACGTGATCAAGGGCGGGATCGAGATCGGGGTGAAGTACCTCTCGGCGTACGCGTTCTCGACCGAGAACTGGGCACGGTCGCCGGAAGAGGTGCGGTTCCTGATGGGGTTCAACCGCGAGGTGATCCACCGGCGCCGGGACGAGCTGGACGCGATGGGGGTCCGGGTGGTGTGGTCCGGGCGGCGGCCGCGGTTGTGGAAGAGCGTGATCGACGAGCTGGAGTACGCCGCGGAGCGGACCAAGCACAACGACACGATCACCCTGCAGTTCTGCGTGAACTACGGCGGTCGCGCGGAGATCGCCGACGCGATGAAGTCGATCGCGCGGGAGGTTGCCGCGGGCAAGCTCAAGCCGGACCGGATCACCGAGCGGACGATCGCCCGGCACCTCTACGCGCCGGACATCCCCGAGGTGGACCTGTTCATCCGGCCGTCGGGCGAGCAGCGTACGTCGAACTTCCTGGTCTGGCAGCTCGCGTACGCCGAAATGGTGTTCCTCGACACTCTCTGGCCCGACTTCGATCGCCGCGAGCTGTGGCGCGCGATCGAGATCTACGCTCAGCGCGATCGCAGGTACGGCGGCGCCGTACCCAACCCCGTGGCCGCCGACGGCTGACGGACCGCGGGAACGGGAACGGACCCCGCGGCGTCTAGGCTCGTTGCAGGAAGCAACATCGCGGACGAACGGGAGAAGCAGCGTGCCGGACCAGCCGACGGACGACACTCCGCAGCAGGCGGTGGAACGGGAACTGCGGGCCGCCCAGGCGCAGGTCCGTGAGGTGGCTGAGACCCTGCGCGCCGCGCTGGCCGAGGACGAGCGCCTGGCCGAGCAGACGAAGGGCGAGCACTGATGGCCAACGAGGCGGAGATCGCCGGACGGACCGACCTGATCGCGAAGGCGATGGTCGAGACAAACATGACCATGCGCGACGTGCTCCATGGCTTGGAGCAGGTCGACCAGACGATCGGTCGCCACCTGGACGACGTCCGCCTGCTGGCAGGTCGCACGGAGAGCGTCCGTGGCGCGGAGCGCTATGCGGAGCGGGTCGGGGAGGTCGCCCAGCGGACCCGGGACCCGCGCGTCATGGACCAGTGGAACGACGCCGACAGCGAGGTTCGCCGTGCCTTCGGGGCGTCGCAGGTCGCCGCGGGTGAGCTGTCGTCGCGGATCGGCAGCGGGCAGCGCGATCTCGAGGAGCTCCGCGACCGGCTGGCCAACAGTTCGGGCCGGCTCGATCAGGCCCTGAAACACCTGGACGCGCTCGACCAGCTGCCCGAGTACCGCGGCTCCGAGCAGTCGGCCGGCCTGCGGAACAGGCTGGAGCAGCTCAAGACCTTCACCGTTCGTGCCGATGCCGGTATCAAGGGCACCGTGGACCGGCTCGATGTCGCTCGGAGGTCAGCAGCGGCGTTCGAGATCGGCCAGGTGCAGATCGGAGAGTCCCGGCACTCGAACGCCGTCCAGATGACCGGCGCGTCGCTGAGGAACACGGTGTCAGAGGCCCGTGACAGACTGCGTGGCACGGAGACCGGCATCTACGAGGAGCGGGGGCAGGTCGTCGAGGCGAGGCAGTTCGGCATCACCCAGGCCAACGAGGGTCGCGCGGCGAAGGAGGCTGCCGAGCTGGCCACCGCGATGCGGGCCGCCTCGAATCCCACGCTGCCTTCAGCCCAGAACACGTCCAGTGGGCAGGGAGAGCAGGATCCTCGTCATCGTACCGACGGCCCGTCCCGTGACAGCAGCCTGAAGCGATAGTCAGCGCCCGGGGGACGGAAGCAGACCGCGTTCGATCGCGACTGTGACCGCGCGCGTGCGGTCGTCGACGTCGAGTTTGGCGAACAGGCGCTGGAGATGCGTCTTCACCGTCGCCTCGCCGATGAACAGCTCCCGGCCGATCTCGGCGTTGCTCAGTCCGCGCGCGACCGCCGCCAGCACCTCGAGCTCGCGCGGCGACGGCTGAGCGGCGGCCGGCGCGACCGGCGTACGCAGGCGCGACATCAAGCGGGCCGCGACAGGCGGAGCGAGCACGGTCTCGCCACGAGCTGCGGCGCGGATGCCGTCGAGCAGCTCGGCGTGCGGCGTGTCCTTCAGCAGGTAGCCCGCCGCGCCGGCCTCGACCGCGTGCAGGATGTCGGTGTCGGTGTCGTACGTCGTCAGCACCAGCACCCGCGTCGACGGATATCCCGACACGATCGCGCCGGTCGCAGACACCCCGTCCGTGCGCGGCATCCGCAGATCCATCAGTACGACGTCCGGCTGTGGTCGACTCCACCAGCGCGAGAGCCTCCGCGCCGTCGCCCGCCTCGCCGACCACCTCGATGTCGTCGGTCACCGCGAGCATCCCGATCAGTCCCGACCGCACCACCGGATGGTCGTCGACCACCAGAACCCGAATCACACATCCTCCTGAGCCGTTGCGGGGATCAGCACCTGGACCCGGGTACCGCGCCCCGGCGCGCTCTCCACCTGCACCGAGCCACCCGACTCCTCGACCCGCCCACGCATCGCGGTCAGCCCGAAGCCCCGGACGCCGGCGCCCGGCTGAACCCGGACCCGTCGTCGCGGATCTCGATCCACACTCGACCGTCCGACAGCCCCAGCGTGATCCGCACCTGCGTCGCCCGCGCGTGCTTCCGCACGTTGGCCAGCGCCTCCTGAGCCGACCGCAGCAGCACCACCTGCTGCCCCTGCGGCAGCGCGGCGACCTCCTCGTCCGGCATGTCCAGCGACACCTGTACGTCGACGCCCGTCTCGGCCGCGAACCGTTCGGCCTGCCGGCGCAGCACCTCGGTCAACGTTGCCTCCGGACAACGCCACCGGGGTGAACGCGGCCACCAGCGCGCGGGCCTCGGCCAGGTTCTCCCGGGCGGTGTCCTCGATCGCCGCCAGCCGCGCGCGCGGCCGCCATCGGTCCCGCCGCGCTGCAGCTCGACCGCGGCCGTCTGGGCGAGCATCACGATGCTGGTCATCCCCTGCGCGAGCGTGTCGTGGATCTCCCGCGCCATCCGCTCCCGCTCGGCCATCACGCCGGCGCTGTGATGCGCCTCGGCCAGCTCGTCCCGGGCCGACTCGAGTTGCTCGATCAGGTCGGCCCGCTGCTGGCTCTGCGTGATCACCTTCTCGATCCAGATCCCGAAGCAGCAGGCTGACCACCAGGCTGACCAGCATCCACGGCAGGATCTCCCAGAACGCGTCCCAGCTCCAGCCGGCGCTCCACAGCTGCGCAGCGCCGACGCACGAACACCAGCAGCAGGCTGAGCGCCGCACGCCTCGCGCACCCGCTCGCAGAGCAGCCAGATCTGCGGCCGACGCGATGAACAGCAGGAAGACCGACTGCGGGTAGCAGCGCGACCAGCACCAGCCAGGCAGGCGATCAGCACGAGCCGATACGCGTACGACGGAAGCCGCCGGCGGGAGCTGATCGCGGGCTTGCCGATGAACTGGTACGCCAGCCCCGAGCACCACCAGCGGCCCGGCGAAGACGACCTGGCGCGTGCCGCTCGAGGTCGCCGGTGAAGCGACAGCGACCAGCGTCATCGCCAGCAGCACCCAGAACACGATGTGCCAGCCGACCAGCGTCGCGATCCAGACCGGCTGGTCGACCCTGCTGCCAGGCTCTCCACGGCCACCATCTTCCTCCACGCCAAAACCCATGCCCGAGGCACCTTCGGGCGGCGGCCGGTACGACGTCGGCGTCGTACCGGAGTGCTCGTACATCAGCCCGCGTCCCGGCGGGTCCAGCGGAAGACGCGCTGGGCGACGATCAGACCGACCACCAGCCAGACCGTGAGCACGATCGCGCCGGTGCCCAGCTGCCACGAGCCACCCGGCTCGTTCACCTCGAAGCCGTCCGGCAGGAACACCGACCGCATGCCCTGGGCCAGCCACTTCAGCGGGAAGACCTCGGCGACGCGTCCGCATCCAGGCCGGCAGGCTGCTGTAGACGAAGTACACGCCGGACATGAACTGCAGCAGCAGGACCACCGGAGTGACGACCGCGGACGCCGCCTTGCCGGACTTCGGTACGACGCGAGAACGCGATCCCGAGCACCGACCCCGACGCGGTACCGAGCACGAAGATCCAGACGAAGTTCAGCCACTTCGCCGGGTCGGTCGGCAGGTCGACGCCGAGCAGCAGCCCCGGCGATCGTCAGCAGCAACGCGATCTGCAGGATCGAGGTGACCAGGACCAGGCCGATCTTGCCGATGAAGTAGGACTGCGGCGACATCGGCGTACCGCGCAGCCGCTTCAGCAGGTCCTCGTCGCGCTCCAGCGCGATGCGTGATCGCGAGCGACTGGAAGCTGGTCAGGAAGATGCCGGAGGCGATCATCCCGGGCGTGAAGTAGGTCGCGGCGTTGACCCCGCCGGTGAAGTCGGTGCCGCCGAAGACGGCGGAGAAGATGCCGAGGAAGATGATCGGGAAGAAGAAGGTGAAGATCAGCTGCTCCCGCTCCCGGAAGAACTGCTTCACCTCGAGCCTGGTCCGCGACAGGCCGACCGTCAGCGGCGACGGCAGCGGCTTGGTGGTGGTGTCGGCCATCAGAGTGCTCCAGCTTCGATCGCAACGGCGCGGCGGCGGCTCGGCTTTGCCGATCAGGTCCAGGTAGATGTCTTCCAGGCTCGGCCGCCGCACCTCGAGCTCCGGTACCTCGCCGCCGAACCGCTGCCATCAGCGCGGCGACCTCGGCGGTCGGCTGGTCGGTGCGCAGCTCGTGCGGCCCGTCGGCGTCGCACCAGGAGACCCGCGCGGTCCGGGCGCCGCGTCCGCCGAGCGTCTCCGGCGTCGCGATCTCGAGCATCCGGCCGTCGGCGATCACCCCGACCCGGTCGGCCAGGTGCTCGGCCTCGTCCAGGTAGTGGGTGGTCAGCAGGATCGTGGTGCCCGCCGGTGCGCAGGTTCTCGATCAGCGTCCAGAACTGCCGGCGCGCCTCGGGGTCGAACCCGGTGGTCGGCTCGTCCAGGAACAGCAGCTCCGGGTTGCCGATCACGCCGAGCGCGACGTCGAGCCGGCGGCGCTGTCCGCCGGACAGCTTGCGGGTCCGGGTCTTGCGCTTCTCCTCCAGCCCGACCGAGGCGATCACCTCGTCCGGGTCGCGCGGGTCGGGGTAGTAGCCGGCGTAGTGGTTGCACCAGTTCGGCGACCGTCGAGCTCGGCCTCGTCGCGGGACGTCTGCAGCGACGATCCCGAGCCGGCTGCGCCAGTGCCGGTCGCCGTGCCCCGGGTCGATGCCGAGCACGCTGACCTCGCCCTCGTCGGCCCGGCGGTACCCCTCCAGGATCTCCGTGGTCGTCGTCTTGCCGGCCCCGTTCGGCCCGAGCAGGGCGAACACCTCACCCCGATGGATGTCGAGGTCGACGCCGTCGACGGCGACCTTGTCCGGGTAGCGCTTCACCAGTCCCCGCACCCTCACTGCGTTGTCTGTCTGCATGCCTCAACCCTCCCGTCCACGCCGCCTCCCCCGGGAGCGCCGCCCGGCGGACTCGCTGTCCCCCGACCGGTGGACACAGTGTGCCGACGGACCAGGAGGTAGTGGGCTCGGCGACGGGGTCGCCGGTGGGCTGCTCGGCGGGCGGAGGGATGTCCACGTAGCCGACTGGACGTCCTGTTCTTGCAGTACGCCGCCACGCCCGCGAAGGACTGACGGGATCACCCGCAGCCGGTTAGCGTCGGGGCATGGCTCAGACGGTGCGTGGTGTGGTGGCGGCGGGCAAGGGTGCGCCGGTGTCGATCGAGGAGATCACGATCCCGGATCCCGGTCCGGGGGAGGCGGTGGTGAAGGTGCAGGCGTGCGGCGTCTGCCACACCGACCTGCACTACCGCGAGGGCGGCATCAACGACGACTTCCCGTTCCTGCTCGGTCACGAGGCGGCCGGGCATCGTGGAGTCCGTCGGCGAGGGCGTCACCGACGTCCAGCCCGGCGACTTCGTCGTCCTGAACTGGCGGGCCGTCTGCGGCAACTGCCGTGCCTGCCTGCGCGGCCGCCCCTGGTACTGCTTCAACACTCACAACGCCAAGCAGAAGATGACCCTTGCCGACGGCACCGAGCTGTCGCCCGGCGCTCGGCATCGGCGCGTTCGCCGAGAAGACCCTGGTCGCCGCCGGCCAGTGCACCAAGGTCGACCCGGCCGCCAAGCCCGAGGTGGCCGGCCTGCTCGGCTGCGGCGTGATGGCCGGCCTCGGCGCGGCCATCAACACCGGCAACGTCGGCCGCGGTGACACCGTCGCCGTGATCGGCTGCGGCGGCGTCGGTACGGCGGCCGTCGTCGGCGCGCGGCTCGCCGGCGCCGCGAAGGTGATCGCCATCGACATCGACGAGCGCAAGCTCGACCGTCGCCCAGGAGCTCGGCGCCACCCACACGATCAACTCCAAGGGCCTCGACCACGACGGAGTGGTCGAGGCGGTCCAGGAGCTGACCGGTGGGTTCGGCGCGGACGTGGTGATCGACGCGGTCGGCCGCCCGGAGACGTGGAAGCAGGCGTTCTACGCCCGCGACCTGGCCGGCACCGTCGTCCTGGTCGGCGTACCGACTCCGGAGATGACGCTGGAGATGCCGCTGCTCGACTTCTTCGGCCGCGGCGGTTCGCTGAAGTCGAGCTGGTACGGCGACTGCCTGCCGACCCGGGACTTCCCGCTGCTGATCGACCTCCACCTGCAGGGCCGGCTGCCGCTGGATCGCTTCGTCTCCGAGACGATCGCCCTGGACGAGGTGGAGGCCGCGTTCACGAAGATGCACCACGGCGACGTACTGCGCTCGGTGGTGGTGTTCTGAATAGCGAGGATCCACACGTCGGGGGTCGCGTCCGGGTGGCCGGCGATCGGGCGGCGTCTCGGACGTCCACGCGTCCCCGGAGACCTCGGTCGCGACCCGGCGCCAGAACCGCACGGCCCTCGCGTTGTTGTCCTGGAACGCAACCTCAACCGGTCCGGGGTGGCGTGCGATGACTTCCAGCACCGCGCGGAGTCCTAGTCCGTGACGTCGGGCCGGCCGCACGATGAAGAAGGCGTTCAGCACTCGCACCGGTTGTGAGAGCGCCCGCATGAAACAGAAGCCGACCGGGTTCTCTCCGCTGTAGAACAGGTATCCGGCCCAGTCCGGATCCGCGGTGAGCACCTTCTCCAGCCACTCGGTCCGGTAGCTTCCGTCCGGCCGCGGCAGCTGCCCTTGAAACTCGGACAGGTCGTGCCGGAACATCAACCACAACCGCTCCAGCACGACACGGTCCTCCGCGCCGGTCCGCCGTACCGAACATAGGTCTCCTCACAAGGGTCTGAGAACGCAGAAAAGCCTCCCGCCGGAAGGAGATCCGGTACGGAAGGCTTGCTGCGGTCAGTTTATCAGCCGAGCGCGGCGGTACTCCGGTCGACCCAGGTCATGTCCGGGTAGCGCGTGCCCACCGGCGTCAGCTTCGGCGAGCGCGGCCTGGTCGTCGGCCGACAGTTCCAGCTCGAGCGCCGCGGCGTTCTCCTCGAGGTACTTGCGCCGCTTCGTTCCCGGGATCGGCGCCACGTCGTTGCCCTGAGCAAGCACCCAGGCCAGGGCGACCTGCCCGGGCGTCGCGTCGTACCGGGAGGCGACCGGCGCGGATCTCGTCGACCAGCGCGAGATTCGCGTCGAGGTTCTCGCCGTCGAAGCGAGGCAGAGTACGCCGGAAGTCGTCGGCGGCGAGGTTCTTCGGCGCCGGCGCCGGTCAGCATGCCGCGACCGAGCGGGGAGTACGGCACGATCCCGATGCCGAGCTCCCGGCAGGTCGGCAGCACCGACTCCTCGATGTCGCGGCTGAACAGCGACCACTCGGTCTGCACCGCCGTGATCGGGTGCACGGCGTGCGCCCGCCGGATGGTGTCCGCCGACGCCTCCGACAACCCGAGGTACCGGACCTTGCCGGCCTCCACCAGTTCGGCCATCGCCCCGACCGTCTCCTCGATCGGTACGTCGGGATCCGCGCGGTGCTGGTAGTACAGGTCGACGTGGTCGACGCCGAGCCGCCGCAGCGAACCGTCGATCGACGACCGGACGTACGCCGGGCGACCCGTTCACGCCGCGCTTCGTGGCGTCCCGCGGATCACCGACGATGCCGAACTTGGTCGCCAGGAACACCTCGTCCCGGCGATCGGCGATCGCCCGGCCGACCAGTTCCTCGTTGGCGCCGTACCCGTACAGGTCGGCGGTGTCGAGGAAGGTGATGCCGAGGTCGAGCGCCCGGTGCAGCGTCGCGATCGACTCGGTGTCGTCGGTCGCGCCGTACGCGAAGCTCATTCCCATACACCCCAGTCCGAGCCGGCTGACCTCGGCGCCGTTGCTACCCAGTTTCATCAGAATCTCCTCGAGAAGTTGGCATGGCTCCGCCCGCCGACGGACCGTCAGCCGTCGGCCGTGCGAGAAAGGATTTACGGAGTGGCGTGCCGCCGTACATGGTGATCTTGTACTCGGTCACCGCGAGCGCCGCCTGCAGTTCGCGCAGCCGGCGCTGGATGCATCGGCCCGGTGCTCCTCCATCAGCGCGAGCCGCTGCGGCGCGGTCTGATCGCCCTGCTCGACCAGGTCCAGGTAGTGGCTGATCGTGCCGATCGGCATGTCGGACAGCCCGGAGCCGGGTGACGAACACGATCCGGGCCAGCGCGTGCCGGTCGTAGCTGCGATAGCCGGCGTCGTCACGACCGACCTGGACCAGCCCGATCCGTTCGTAGTACCGCAGTGTGTGGGCGGTGAGCCCGGTGATCGCGGCGGCCTCGGCGATCGAGCAGGTGCTCGGCGGTCGTCGGAGGTCAGCATCCGGGCAGCTCGAGATCAGCGCCGCGCGGCACCTCGTAGCGGTCGACGAAGGCCTGGCGTCGAGCAACTCCGTGCGTGTTCATGTCGTCAACCGTACGCCTTCGAGTGCGCTCAAAGGCAAAGGTGACCTGCGTCACAGACACGCTAGGGCTGCTGGCAGTCCGCGCAGGTGCCGAAGATCTCCAGCGTGTGGCTGACGTCGGAGTACCCGTGCTCGGCCGCGACCTTGTCGGCCCAGCGCTCGACGGCCGGCCCCTCGACCTCGACCGTGCGGCCGCAGTTGCGGCAGACCAGGTGGTGGTGATGACCCTTCGAGCAGCGCCGGTACGCCGTCTCGCCGTCGGCGGTGCGCAGTACGTCGACCTCGCGCGAGTCGGCGAGTGCCTGCAGGGTCCGGTAGACGGTGGTCAGGCCGACGGCCTCACCCGCGGACCGGAGCTCCTGGTGGATCTCCTGGGCGGTCCGGAAGTCGTCGAGGTTGTCGAGCGCGGACGCGACCGCCGCGCGCTGACGGGTCGAGCGTGTTCCGATGGCCACCATTCCTCCTGTCACTCCGTCACCGTGTTCACGCGGTAACCCGACCAATTCTCTCAGAACTCAGCAAGCGTCTAGTGCTCATCCCAGTGATCCCCGTGCGCCGCGTGCAGGTGACCGTCGTGGACGTAGTCGACGTGGTCGCCGTGCTCGACCTTCGGGTGACCGCATTGCGGGTCGTGCGCGTGGGGGTGCCCAGCGCTGACCACGTGCGGCTCCGGCGCCGGTACGCCGACCTCCGGCTCCTCGTCCGGCGAGCGGCGCGGAACCGCCGCGGCCGCCGCCGGACCAGCGTCCCGGTCGTCGCCGCGACCACGAACCCGGCCAGCGCCAGTACGACGATGGTCGCGCCCGGAGCGACGTTCGCGTTGTACGACGTGACGATGCCGGCCAGACACGCGACGACACCGATCACACAGGCGGTCACGAACGTACTGCGGAACGACCGCGTGATCTGCTGCGCGGTCGCCACCGGGACGACCATCAGCGCACTGACCAGCAGCAGCCCCACAGTCCGCATCGCCACCGTCACCGTCACGGCCGCCATCACCGCGATCAGCAGATTCAGCAGCTGGACCCGGAGCCCGGTGACTCGGGCGAACTCCTCGTCCTGGCACACCGCGAACAACTGCGGTCCGCAACCCGATCGCCACCACCAGTACGGCCACAGCCAGCCCGACGACGACGTACAGGTCACTCGGCGACACAGTGGTCAGTGAGCCGAACAGATAGGTGTTCAGAGTGGCTGCGCCTTGTCCGGCCAGGCCGATGAGCAGCACACCGCCCGCGATACCGCCGTAGAAGAGCAGTGCGAGCGCGACGTCGCCGCTGGCCTTGCCGCGCGCGCGGACCAGCTCGATCGCGGTCGCACCGGCGATGGCGACACGAGTACTGCGGTGAGCACCGGCGCGGTGCCGGTGAGCAGGCCGAGCGCGACACCGGTGATCGCGATGTGGCCGATGCCGTCGCCCATCAGCGACAGCCGGCGCTGGACCAGGTAGGTCCCGATCGCCGGCGCGGACAGACCGGTGAGCAGCCCGGCGATCAGCGCCCGCTGCATGAACTCGAGCTCGAACAGGTCGTCACGACAGCCACCCCGGTTCGTCGCCGCCGTGGGAGGGTGGACATGGGCGTGGGTCTGGGACGCGTGCGGCGGGCCGTCGTACACGATCCGGCCGCGGCGCAGGACGACCGAGCGGTCGATCAGCGCGTCCATCGGGCCGAGGTCGTGGCTGACCATCACCACGGTGGTGCCGCGGGCGACCCGCTCCCGGATCGCGTCGGCGAAGATCTGCTGGCTGGCCAGGTCGACCCCGGCGGTCGGCTCGTCCAGGATCAGCAGCTCCGGATCCGACACCAGCGCCCGCGCGATCAGCACCCGCTGCTGCTGGCCGCCGGACAGCTCGGCGACCGCGTCCTTGCGCTGATCGGCCATGTCGACGATCTCCAGCGCCTCGTCGATCGCCTGCTCGGCCGGCCGACGCCGAGCGGCCGGAACATCCGCCGCTTCGACAGCAGCCCGGACGACACGACCTCGTAGCACGGTCGCCGGTACGCCGCCGGCCGCGGTGATCCGCTGCGGGACGTACCCGACGCGTTGCCACTGGCGGAAGCGCGGCACCGGCGTACCGAAGAGCCGGACCTCGCCCGCGGGCGGCCGGGAGCAGACCGACGATGGTCCGGATCAGGGTGGACTTGCCGGAGCCGTTGGTGCCGAGGACGGCGACCACCTCGCCCTGACGGATCTGCAGGTCGACGCCCCGCAGCACGAGACGACCGCCCAGGTCGACCGAGAGATCGGCGACCTGGACGGCCTTCGCGCCGCTGGTGTCCTGAGCTGGAGTGTCACGCGCAGCTGTTCGCCTTCCGGAGCTCCTGCAGATTCTCGCCGCATCAGGGTGAGGTAGGTCTCCTGGGAGTTCGCGTCCGACAGGCCCTCGATCGGGCTCAGGACCGCGGTCTGACGTCGACGTCCCGGGCGATCGACTCGGCCACCTTCGGGCTGACCAGCTCCTCGTAGAAGATCGTGGTCACCTTCTGCGCCTGCACGATGTCCTGGACCTCCTTGATCCGGGTCGGGGTCGGCTCGGCGTCCGGGGTGAACCCGGCGATGCCGACCATCGTCAGACCGTACCGCTTCGCGAGGTAGGCGAAGGCCTCGATGACTCGTCACGAAGGTCTTCAGCTCGGCAGTCGGCGAGACCGGTCTTGTACTCGGTATCGAGCTTGCCGACCTCGGCGAGCAGGGTCTTGGCCCGGGCGCTGGTAGCCCTCGGCGTGCGCGCTGTCGGTCTCGACCAGCTTGTCGGTGACCGCGTTGACGACATCGGCGTACCGGACCGGGTCCAGCCAGAAGTGCGGGTCGAGCGCGTCCTCGGTGTGCGCGGCCGGCTCGTCGCGCCGCCGCGGCTCCTCGAAGTCGGCGCCGGTGGCCTCCAGCTTGGCGGCCGGGGCGACGTCGAAGCCGGCGTCCTTGGCGTTCTGGTCGACTGCCTCGTCGACGGCCGGCTGCAGGCCCTTCTCGTAGACGACCAGCTTCGCGTCGGCGATGTGGCCGACCTGCTTGGGGGTCAGCTCCAGGTCGTGCGGCTCGACACCGGGTGCGGTCAGGGTGGTCACGTTCACCGCGTCGCCCCCCACCGAGCGGGCGATGAACTCGAGCGGGTAGAACGAAGTCGACGACGTCGAGCTTGCCGTCGCCGGAGCCGCTGGCGGTCGTGCCGCCGCACCCTGCCAGGGTGAGCGGCGGCCAGGGCGGCGAGCGCCGGCGACGACAGCACGAGTACTAGATCTCATGACAATCATTTTCATTTAAGTGGAAATGATTGTCAAAACAGGGAGTTGACCGATGGCCAGCCGGAACGTCGGGCGCAGGCGCGCCGACCACCGGAGTCGAACCGCCGCCGCCGGATCGACATTCCCCGCGGTCACGGGCATGGACATGGGCACGGTCATGGTCACGGCGGCGATCATGTGGTCGACACCTCGGTGGTGGACTCGGACGCGATCGTCGCCCGGCGCGTCCGGATAGTGGTCGCCGCCGTCCTGATCCCGCTGATCGCGGCCGCCGTGATCGCCATGATCGTGATGTGGCCGGGCGGCGACCTGAAGGTCTCGTCGTACCAGACCGAGCACCGCCCGCGGCGAGGTCACCGCACTCAAGGCGTGCCCGAGATCCGAAGGACGAATGCGATCGTGGCGACGGTCAAGCTGAGCCACCGGCGCGGACAAGGGCCAGGCGGCGCCGGTCGCAGGTGCCCGACGGGCAGGTCAGGTCGCGATCCCGCTCAAGGTCGGCAGCCGGTCATGCTCGGCGTCCAGCCGACGCGAAGACGATCGCCGAGCGGTACCAGTACGTCGACCACGACCGGACGAACCCGTTGTTGCTGCTGGCGGCGATCTTCGCGATCGCGGTCGTCGCGCTGTCGCGCTGGCGTGGTTTCGCGGCGCTGATCGCGCTGGCCGTCACCGCGGTGATGCTGACGCAGTTCATCCTGCCGGCGATCCTCAAGGGCTCGAACCCGCTGCTGGTCGCGGTCGTCGGCGGCTACGGTGATCATGGCGATAGCGCTGTTTCTCACGCACGGGATCAATGCGGAGAGTTCGATGGCGCTGTCCGGGACGATCGCGGCGCTGGGGCTGACCGTGGTCCTGGGCTGGTTCTTCACCAAGTTCTGCCAGCTGAGCGGGCTCGCCTCCGAGGGTGCGTCGGCGGTCAAGGTGTTCGCGCCCGACCTCGACCTGGCCGGGCTGCTCGTGGCCGGCATGGTGATCGGCGCGCTCGGTGTGCTCGACGACGTCACCGTCACGCAGGCGGCGCGCGGTCTGGGAGTTGTCCGCCGCGAACCCCGCCGCGAACCGGCGCGAGCTGGTCGGCGCGGGCCTGCGGATCGGCCGTACCCACGTCGCCTCGGTGGTGAACACCCTCGTCCTCGCGTACGCCGGTGCCGCGCTGCCGATCCTGATCGATCTTCGCCATCCAGGGCCTGCCCGGCCAGCTACGTGCATCTCCACCGAAACGGTGGCGATGGAGATCGTCCGCGGCCTGGTCGGCAGCCTCGGCATCATCGCGGCCGTCCCGCTCACCACCGCCCTGGCGGCGATGGCTGTCGCGGACCGCTCCCGCGAGCTGGTCAGCGCGGAGCCGGAACACATCCACGCGGACGCTAACTGAAAATCACCCCTTCCACACGGGGCGTCAGGCTTCTAGAGTGCTGACAGGTCACGGAGAGTCCGATCACGACTACCTCCGGCGACCGCACGGGGGAGGAGTGCTGATGAGGTTCCGTCATCGGGACGGCTCGACCGTCCACCTGGGGTACTGCGCGACCGTCCATCCGGCCCAGGATCTGGACGGGGTGATCGCCGGTCTCGACGGCTGCGCGGGGCTGGTCCGCTCGGAGCTGGACGTGCCGGTGCTCGGGATCGGCCTGTGGTTCGCGAGTCCATTGGCCGACCGGCTGGCGAACTCGCCGTCCTCGCTGAACAAACTGCGCCGGTCGCTGACCCGGAACCAGCTGGAAGTCGTCACGCTGAACGGCATCCCGTACTCACACTTCACCGACCGCGTCGTCGGCACGCAGCTGTTCTGCCCGGACTGGACCGAGCCCGAGCGACTCCGGTACACCCTCGACCTCATCGACGTACTGGCCGAGTTGCTCCCGGCGGACGCGTCGTACGGATCCGTCTCGACACTGCCGCTCGCCTGGCGAGTGCCGTGGTCGAAGGCGCGCAACAAGGCGGCGCAGGCGGCGTTCGATGGCGTCGAGCGGCACCTCGCCCGGACGGAGTCCCGTACCGGCCGGAGGATCCGGCTCGCGGTCGAACCCGAACCTGGCTGTGTCCTCGAGATGATCGGGCAGGCCGCCGCCTGGCTGAGCCGCTATTCGAGTCCGTACGGCGGTGCGTCGCGGATCGGACTCGGATTGGATGCTTGTCATCTCGCGGTGCAGTTCGAGCAGCCGGCGGACGCGTTCGACACGCTGCGGCGGGCGGGTGTCGACGTGGTGAAGGGACAGCTCGCGGTGGCGCCGACGCTGGTGGACCCGTCCGATGCGGCCGGTCGCTATGCGCTCGGACAGCTCGGGAATCCGAGGTACTTGCGGCAGGTGCGCGAGTGGGGTGGCCCTGGGGTGGACGATGTGGCGCAGGCGTACCAGCTATCGGGGCACACGGCCTGGCGGATGCATGCGCACGTCCCGGCCTCCACCGGGCCACCGCCTCCGCTCACGGGGTCAACTCTTGCCTTGGAGGACTGTCTGACCAGACTGGTCGGCGGCGCTCATCCATTGACGCATCACCTGGAGTCCGAGGTCTACGCATGGCGGCGTCCGCCCAAGACGAAGCAGCAGTTGGCCAAGCGGATCGCCAGAGAGCTGCGCTGGCTTCGCGATCGCCTGACCGCCCTGGGGTTGGAGGCGGTTGGTTAAACCGCGCGCGGCACTCTGGTGAGGTCGGAGTAGTCGGGGAGTGGCGTCGAGCTGAGTGCCTTGCCCACCGCGTTCTGCGACCACATCAACCGTTGCACCGGCGTCGGCAGCCTCGGTACGACGGACGCCGCGAACGGCATCAGCCGGAGTGCGACCGGGCTGCCGGGAATGAGCGTGCGCATCACCTTCGGCCCGATTCGCCGGCTCAGGTCGACCATCCGTCGTACTGCCTTCTCGTAGTTCCGCAGTCCGGAGGGGAGATCGCTGCGGGCCGCGGCCAGCTCGCCCGCCAGCATGTACGCCGTGACCACGGCAAGGCTGGTGCCGCCACCCACGGCCGGCGCGGGGCAGAAGCCTGCGTCACCGACCAGGCCGATCCGGCCGCGCTGCCAGGTGTCGAGCGTGATCTGCGAGATCGAGTCGAAGTAGAAGTCCTCGGCCGCGTCCAGGTGCTCGAGGAGCTGTGGCGCCTTCCAGCCGTAGTCGCGGAACTCCTTGTGCAGCAGCGCTTTCTGCTCGGCCCTGTCGCGGTAGTCGTAGCGCAGCTCGTGCGGAGTCCGGAAGAGGAAGCCTGCGCGGGTCTGACCGGTCTGGTGGACGCCGTACCCGGCGACGATCCGGTCGACGGAGAAGTGCGCGATCATCCCGTCGCCGAAGGTCCAGGACGTCGGGCATGGAGAACACGGCGAGGTAGCCACCGAGTGGCCGGCGCATCGACTCCTCCGGACCGAAGGTGAGCCGGCGGACGGTCGAATGCATGCCGTCGGCACCGATCACCAGGTCGAACCGGCGTTCGTCGCCGGACTCGAAGGTGACGTCGACGCCAGCGCCATCGTCGTGCAGGGTCGTGATCGAGTCGCCGAAGACGTACTCGGTGCTGTCGCTGGTGGCGCCGTACAGGATCTTGGTCAGCTCGCCGCGGAGGATCTCCACGTGACTGCCGGAGATGCCGGCGTACAGGCGGCTGAGGTCGACGTGGACCGGGCGTTTGCCGAAGCGCTCGATCGTCATCGACTCGATCCGGGTCCGGGCCGCCTCGATCGCATCCCAGCGACCCATCCGGCGGGCAACCTCGGCGCCCGGGCCGAACAGATCGACGGCGTGACCGCCGAGCCCGTGCCGCAGCGGCGGGGTGCGCTCGACGATGGTCGGCTCGAAACCGTAGCGGTGCAACCAGTAGGCGAGCACCGGACCGGCCACGCTCGCGCCCGAGATCAGGATCTTCACGGCAACCCCCTTGGCTTGCTTACTTAACGGAAGGTAAGCAAGTTCGCCGGGCGTTTGTCAATGGCTTACTTAACGGAAGGTCAGTTAACCTTTCAGGTATGCCGAGACAACGGACCGGAGACACCCGGGCGCGGATCCAGCGGGTCGCGATCGAGCTGTTCTCCGAGCGGGGCGTCCAGCAGACGAGCCTGCGCGACATCGCCGACCGTCTCGGGGTGACCAAGCCCGCGCTCTACTACCACTTCAGCTCGCGTGAGGACCTGCTGAACAGCCTGGTCCAGCCGCTGATCGAGGACTTCGAGGCGTACGCCGCCGAGCAGCAAGCGGCCGCGCCCGTCGAGGCGCGGGAGCTGCTGGGCTCGTACTTCGACCTCGCCTACCGGCACCGCACGCTGATCCAGCTCGCGATCCGCGATCTGGCGGTCCTCCATGAGTTGAAGCTCGCCGACCGCTTCATCCAGTGGCGCGGGCAACTGGCCGACCTCCTGATCGGTACGACCCCGTCCTTCGCCGATCAGGTCCGCTGCATGGTCGCGATCGGCGGCCTCTCCGACTGCGCTGTGATGATCGACCACGCCCCGGTCGCCGAATTGCGATCCGCTGCTGTCGACGCGGCGTACGACAGCCTGGGCCGCTCGTAGGGTCAGTTACTGGCGATGCGGGAGACGGCGAACAGCAGGATGACCAGGATCGAGAAGATCCGCAGCAGCCGTTGGCCGGTGCCGACGACCGGCCAGGACAGGAAGCCGAGCCACGCCAGCAGCAGCGCAAGCAGAATCAGCGCAGGGATGGCGAGGGCGACCGGTCCGAACACACCGAGCAGGGCGAGCACCAGGGTGATGCCGGGAAGGGTGAGCTTCGGCATACCGTGCAGCCGGGCGATATACGGGTAACTGAACGTCGTGATCCGCTGCCGCAGCGGACTCGGCGGCTGACTGCCCTGGGAACTCATTTCTCTATTGTTCCAGCCCGGCGAAGCTGTGGATAACCCCGGACGCCCCGCATCGCAAACCAATACATTCAGGGGCATGACCGATCTGCCTTCCGTTGACGACATCCGCGCCGACCTCGCTTCGATCCTGACCCGCTTCCGCGCCGGCCAGACCCGTGCCTTCAGCTTCGGCGCGGGCGTGCCGGAGGCCGTCGTCCTCACGTACGACGAATTCGAAGACCTCGGCGGTGAGTCGAAATTCCTCGTCGGTGACGAGGTGGTCGAGCCGGGGCGGCTGGCCGAGCGGCTGGGTGCGGTGGTGGACGCCGCGCGGGCTGGTGATGGTGCGCCTGTGGTGTGGGGCGAGGCGGGCGAGCCCGAGGCGGTCGTGCTGTCGGTCGCCCAGTACCGGCACCTCCGAGGCGACGACGAGCCTCCCGCAGGCGTGATCGACGACCCCACGGTCCGCACCTACGCCACCGAACCCCTTCCCGGCAGCCGGCCGTTGGACTTGGACGAGTGGGCAGCCCGCATGGGCCCTGACACGCAGCAGATCCTGGAGGAGATTCGCCGTGAAGACAGCGAGAACCCGTGAGCCCGCCCGGTGGGTACCTGCTGCTGGGCAACCCCGACTTCGACCTGGACTATCGCCGCATCGATGCCGCGGCGAGCCGCAACCCCAGCGGCCCGGAGGCCATCCTGCGGCGGCGCATCGTGCGCGAGATGGTCGACCTCGCGAACGGCAGTTCCAACGGGCACCATGCTCTCGGGTGTGCGCCAGGCAAAGGCGATCTCCGTGACTGCGTGACGGAGTACCTGCAATCCGACCCCCAGTTGCCCGCCGACTTCCGCCTTGTCTTCCGGGAGATCGGACCAGCGGCGCAAGGCGAACTCCCGCGGCGCGAGCTGCTCGCGGTGAAGCCGCGGCACGGTGCGAACAACGTGTACGCGCATGTGTGTGCTCGGTTGCAGCGGCATCCGGATGATCGGCAGCCGGGGCTTGATCGGTTCGGGGATCGGGCACCGGGCGCCGGTGGGAGCGAGGCGGCGCGGCGGGCGGAACTGGAGGCGAAGCGGGCCATCGCGCACGCGTGGGCGGGTCAGCGGCCGTTGGCCTCGTCGCGGCCGTTCGGGATAGCGCAACCGCGGGGGCCGGGACCGTCTCGGGTTGGCGGGGAGCGGCGGCCTGGGCGGGTGGTGGGGACTGGGTGGCCGGAGCGGGTGGGCTAGGACTACAGCCGGAGTCCCTGATGATGCCTGCGGCTGCGGAGGGGTTGCTGGGGTGCGCCCGGTCTGGAATGGGGCCTGGGTCAGGCGGTGGGGACCTTGAACAGGTTATTTCGTGTCTGCGGTCCCCGTTTGGTGTTCACGGCCCCCGCGTCGTGTCCGCGGTCCCGTTTGGTGTTCACGGCCCCGCGTCTGCGCCACAGCACCGGGGGTGGCGCGTGGTGTCGGCGAGTACGCCACGTTCCGCGAGTGCCCGGACCTCCGGCACTCACCAACCTCAACTGATCGCCACCGGCCACGCCTGCGCACGCAGGTCCTCGGCCGGAAACGACAGGTTGGTGAGTGCCGGCAGTCCGGACAGGTGTCCAAACCTCACGAATTGCGGCTGCAGTACTAGGGTGGCGGCGTGTTCGTGGTGATCAGGTTTCGGGTGGAGGAGGCCGACGCAGACGAGTTCGCCGCACCGGGTGCGAGGCTGCGGTCGACGTACTGTCGCAGCAGAAGGGGTTCGTCGCGGCCCGGGTCGGGCGGAATGCTCGATGACCCGGAGTTGCTCGCGCTGACCATGGAGTGGGAGAACATCGGCAGCTACCGTCGCGCGTTGTCGCCGTACGAGGTGAAGCTGACCGCGGTACCGCTCCTTTCCCGGGCGATCGACGAGCCGACCGCGTACGACAACCTCACCGAGTTGCCTCCGTAGCACTGACGCGGACGACAGGGCCGCGTGGACCGATAGCCTGGACCCTTCCGTAGTCGCAAGTGTGTTCATTACCGCCTTACTGGAGTCGAAAAGTGCCCGTGGAAACCGTCGATGCCGTCGTCAGCCTCAGTAAGCGGAGAGGCTTCGTGTACCCGTGCGGCGAGATCTACGGTGGTACCAAGTCGGCCTGGGACTACGGGCCGCTCGGCGTCGAGCTGAAGAACAACATCCGGACCCAGTGGTGGCGGGCGATGGTGACGAGCCGCGACGACATCGTCGGCCTGGACTCGTCGGTGATCCTGCCGACCAAGGTCTGGGAGGCGTCCGGGCACCTGTCGGAGTTCGTCGACCCGCTGACCGAGTGCCAGTCCTGCCACAAGCGGTTCCGCGACGACCACCTCCGCGAGGACTTCGCCCGGCGCAAGAACAAGGACGTCGACGACGTCAAGCTGGCCGAGATCGCCTGCCCGAACTGCGGCAACAAGGGCACCTTCACCGAGCCGCGGATGTTCAACGGCCTGCTGAAGACCTACCTCGGCCCGGTCGAGTCCGAGGAGGGCCTGCACTACCTGCGCCCGGAGACCGCGCAGGGCATCTTCATCAACTTCGCGAACGTGATGGGCACCGCCCGGAAGAAGCCGCCGTTCGGCATCGCCCAGGTCGGCAAGAGCTTCCGCAACGAGATCACCCCGGGCAACTTCATCTTCCGGACCCGCGAGTTCGAGCAGATGGAGATGGAGTTCTTCGTCGCGCCCGGCTCGGACGAGGAGTGGCACGAGTACTGGCTGAAGACCCGCTGGGACTGGTACATCGACCTCGGCCTGAACCCGGACAACATGCGGTTCTACGAGCACCCGAAGGAGAAGCTCAGCCACTACTCGAAGCGCACCGTCGACATCGAGTACAAGTTCCACTTCGGCGGCAAGGAGTTCGACGAGCTCGAGGGCATCGCGAACCGGACCGACTTCGACCTGTCCACCCACTCCAAGCACTCCGGCGTCGACCTGTCGTACTTCGACCAGGAGAAGGGCGAGCGCTGGACGCCGTACGTGATCGAGCCCGCGGCCGGCCTGACCCGCAACGTGCTCGCGTTCCTGCTCGACGCCTACACCGAGGACGAGGCGCCGAACGCCAAGGGCGGCGTGGACAAGCGGACAGTGCTGCGCTTCGACCCGCGGCTCGCGCCGGTCAAGGCCGCCGTGCTGCCGCTGTCCCGCAACGCGGACCTGTCCCCGAAGGCGAAGGACCTGGCCGGCGAGCTGCGGAAGAACTGGAACGTCGACTTCGACGACGCCGGTGCGATCGGCCGTCGCTACCGCCGCCAGGACGAGATCGGTACGCCGTACTGCATCACCGTCGACTTCGACACCCTCGACGACCAGGCGGTGACGATCCGCGAGCGCGACTCGATGAAGCAGGAGCGGGTCGCCCTGACCGAGGTGACCGGCTACCTCGCCCAGCGTCTGGTGGGTTGCTGACGATGAAGCTGGCGCGGGAGCGGGTGCCGGTTCGGGCTGGCCGTCTTCGGACTGTCCGCGATCGCGGTGTTCTTGCTGTCCGCGTGCTCGGACAGCAAGCCGGACGGCGGGCAACAGTCCCGCGCCGTCGAACGCCGCGGCGGAGCTCGAGCGCGCCGATCCCGACCGCGTCGACGCCGACGCTGACCCCGCTGCCGACGCCGTCGAAGCCGTGGCCGACGCCGAAGGTGACCGGTGCGCCGGAGAACGACGCGCCGCTGGCCGAGCGGATCCGGTTCGCGATCGCCAAGGAAGCGCAGATCGCCGCCGGCAAGGCGGCCAAGACGACGGTGAACTGTCCTGGGATCGACGAGTGCCGAGAAGCCCGGCAAGCACGAGCTGACCTGCACGGTCACGTACGCCGGGCAAGCCGTACGCGGGCACGCTGACGATCGACGCGAAGCAGTACAGCGCGTCGTACAAGTTCACCTCCGAGTCGGTCGCGATCGTCAAGCCGAAGGTGGTCGACGCGGTCCAGCGGACGGCCGCCGGACGCGGCGAAGGTGACCTGCACGATGGACGACGTTGCCGTGGTCAGACACCTGCCGGTGCGGCACTCGCCTGCGACGTGACGACGACCGCGAACGCGGTCCAGCCCTACAAGGCGCAGGTCTCCGGCAACGGCCAGGTCCTGGTGACGAAGGCTGCTGAGATGCCTTCCCCACCCCAACACCCCAGTCGCATGCTGAAGCTGGGCAACCTCACGATCGACACGCCCGTGGTGCTGGCGCCGATGGCCGGCATCACGAATGCGGCGTACCGGCGGCTGTGCGCCGAGCAGGGCGCCGGGCTGTACGTGTGCGAGATGATCACCTCGCGCGGGATCGTCGAGGGCGACCAGAAGACGCTCGACATGCTCGACCTTCGACGATCGGGAGACGGTCCGGTCGGTCCAGTTGTACGGCGTCGACCCGATCGTACATCGGCCGTGCGGTCGCAGATCCTCTGCGATCAGTACGGCGTCGCCCACATCGACCTGAACTTCGGCTGCCCGGTCCCGAAGGTGACGCGCAAGGGCGGTGGCGCCGCGCTGCCGTGGAAGCGCAACCTGCTCGGCGCGATCCTGCAGCTCCGCGGTCCACGCCGCGACGCCGTACGGCGTACCCGTGACGATGAAGACGCGGATCGGCATCGACCACGACCACCAGACGTACCTCGACGCGGGCCGGATCGCGGAGGAGTCGGGCTGCGGCGGCGATCGGGCTGCACGGACGTACGGCGGCGCAGGCGTACTCGGGTCAGGCCGACTGGACCAAGATCGCCTCGCTGGTGGAGCACGTGAGCATCCCGGTGCTCGGCAACGGCGACATCTGGGAAGCCGGCGACGCGCTGCGGATGGTCGCCGAGACCGGCTGCGCCGGGCGTCATCGTCGGCCGCGGCTGCCTCGGCCGGCCGTGGCTGTTCCGCGACCTCGCGGTCGCGTTCGCCGGTGGTGAGACGCTGAACCTGCCCACCCTGGGCGAGGTCGCCATCGGTGATGCGCCGGCACGGCGAACTGCTCGCTGACCTGATGGGGGAGCCGCGCGGCCTGCGCGACTTCCGCAAGCACGTCCCGTGGTACCTCAAGGGTTTCCCGGCCGGCGGCGAGCTCCGCGCCGCCCTCGGCATGGTCGAATCCCTGGCGCAGCTGGACGAGCTACTGGCCCAGCTCGACCCGACGATGCCCGTTCCCCGTCGCGCGAACTCGGTGCCCCCCGTGGCCGCCAGGGCAGCCCCCGCGACCACATCGTCCTACCCGCAAGGCTGGCTCGACGACACGGACGGCCTCACCACCGACCTGGCCGACGCCGAACTCGGCGTCTCCGGCGGCTGACCCCCGACCGGCCGTGCCCGCGTCACCCTGCTGTCCACTTGCACTTGCACTTGCTCTCTGCCGCTGATGGCACTGCCTTGCAAGCACCCCAGCGAGAGGAACGCTCTTGAGAGACCCTGAGAACGCGACCGTCGAGGTCGAGCTGCCGGACGACTTCGACGACTTCTGGGCGGCCGGCCTGGCGGACTGCGCGTCGTACCCGCTGGACGCCGTACTCACCGAAATGCCAGCGCTCTCCACAGACAATGTGATTGTCTACGATCTGCGCTACACCAGCTACGGCGGCCTGCGGATCGCCGGCTGGTACACGGTTCCGCGGGACCGGCCGGCGCCGTACCCGGCGCTGGTCACGATCCCCGGCTACATCTCCGAGCCGACCGTCCCGAAGGAATGGTCCGAGCTCGGGTACGCCGCGCTCGCGGTGGCGCCGCGGGGCAAGCTGCGGTCGAACGCGGTGTTCAACCCGGGCTACCCGGGATTGCTGACGCACAACATCGTCGATGCCAACACGTACGGATACCGCGGGTTCTACCTCGACGTGGTGCGTGCGGTCGAGGTCCTGCTCGATCGTCCGGAAGTCGACAATCTGCGGATCGGACTGCAGGGGTCGAGTCAGGGCGGTGGGCTCGGGATCAGCACGGCCGCGCTGCTGCCCGACGTGATCAGGTGCGTTGCGGCGGGAGCGCCGTACCTGTGCGGGATCATGACGGCGCCGACGCTCACCCGGTCGTATCCGTACGAGGAGATCAACGAGTATCTGCGACTGCACCCGAAGGATGTCGACCGGGTGCGCGAGACGGTCGCGTACTACGACGGGCTCAACTTCGCGCCGAAGGTACAGGCGCCGACGCTGCTCTACCTCGGGCTCGAAGACGACGTCTGCCCGCCGGAGACCGGGTTCGCATTGCATCGCGTACTGACTTGCGAGACCACCTTGCTCACGTTCCCGCACTGCGCGCACCATGCGGGGCTGCCTGGCGTGATGCGGATCGTGGAGGACTTCCTTGCCGAACACCTCAGTCCAGGGACGGTGAACTGATGAACTTCGACGACTACTGGGCCGCGGTCGACGAGGAACTGGCGGCGATTCCCGCCCGGCCGGTGCTCGATCTCGTACCGGCACGGACCACCGATGAGGCGACCAGCTACACGGTGCGCCTCACGAGCACCGGGCCGTACCGCGTCTTTGGTCATCTCAGCATCCCGACCGGAGACGGACCGTTCCCAGCGCTGCTCCAGACACCGCGCTACGGGAGCGTCAACCACGTCCCCCATCCGAACGACCGGAGCAGGTACGTCGTCCTCGGCCTGATGCACCGTGGTCAGCGGCTGGCCGACGAAGGGTTCTCGGCGGCGTACCCGGGATTGTTGACAATGGGCATCGACGACCCGGCGTCGTACATCTACCGCGGCATCGCGGCGGACTGTCTACGCGCGGCCGAGTTCCTGATGGGCCTGGCGGAGGTGGATCCCGCGCGGGTGGCGGTGAGTGGCGACGATCTGGCGCTGCTGACGGCGGCACGTCGGCCCGGCTTCAGCGCGGTCCGGGTGTCGGACCTGCTGTTCTACCGGGCCATGGAGGCGCGGCTGAAGTCCAGTCACTACCCGCTCGAGGAGCTCAACGATCTTCTCCGGGCACGGTCGTCGGTGCAGATTGTCGACAATGCTCTTGTTTACTTTGATCCTGTCCGGCACGCCCCCGCGGTCGCCGGCCGGACGTTGCTCGCCGTCGACGATCCCGATTGGTGTGCTTCGCTGATCGACGCGCTGCCCGCCGCGGGCGTCTACAAGCTGACCCACCTCGACGGCACCGACAACGACTTCCTGGACGCCTGGCTCGCGCAGTTGTCCGGCGTACGAGCGATGTCGAAGTTCATCGCATGACGAACCCGTTCGGAGTGCGGCCCGTCATCAACGCGTCCGCCACCTTGACCGTGCTCGGTGGGTCGCTGATGCCGCCGCCGGTGCTGAAGGCGATGGCCGACGCGGCCGCGCACTTCGTCGACCTGAACGAACTCCACGACCGCGTTGGCGAGCGCCTGGCCGAGCTCACCCGCAACGAGGCAGCCTGTGTGACGTCCGGCGCCGCGGCGGCGATCACGCTCACCGTCGCGTCGTGCGTCGGTGAGCCCGCGCAGGCGTTCCCGGTCGACGCCGAGGTCGTCATGTTCAGCAGCCAACGCAACGGCTACGACTACTCAGCCCGCTTCACCGGCGCCCGCATCGTCGAGATCGGCCCGTTCGATCACCGAGCTCCGAGAAGCCCTGGTACGACGACCAGCGTGCGTGCTGTGGTTCGCCGGCGCCCACCTCGCGCCGGGCGCCCTGCCGATCGAAGACGTGGTCCGGGTGGTCCGAGAGACCGCCGCCCGCCCCGCCGACGCCCGCCCCGGCGACACTGCCGGTCCGCCCGCCGAGGACTCCGGTAGCCCCGGCGACAGCGCGGATCCACCCGCCGACGGCCCCGATCGCTCCGGCGACGTTACGGATCGGCCAGCAGACGGCCCCGGTCGCTCCGGCGACGTTACGGATCGGCCAGCAGACGGCGCCGGTCGCTCCGGCGACACCGCCGGTCCGCCCGCCGGCGTCCCCGGTCCACCTGCTGTGCCGGTCATCGTGGATGCGGCGGCCCAGATTCCACCTGTTTCTTCGTTGTGGCACTTCACCAGCGAGGTCGGTGCGGATGCGGTGATCTTCAGCGGCGGGAAAGGACTGCGCGGCCCGCAGGCCAGCGGTCTGGTGCTGGGGAAGCAGTGGATTGTCGACAGGTGCCGCGCACATGCGTCGCCGAACCAGGACATCGGGCGTGGGATGAAGGTCGGCAAGGAGGAACTGCTTGCTCTGCTCGCTGCCGTCGAATGGACCCTCGAACAGGACGAGCAAGCACTGCTCGCCAGCTACGAGCAGATTGTCGACCGTTGGATTGTCGGCTTGCAGGGCCTGCCAGGAGTGACCGTCGAGCGCGGCTACCCGAGCGAAGCAGGCCAGCCCCACAGCCGCGCGATCGTCCGATTGTCGACAAACTGCGTGTGGACACGAGACGGGTTGGCGCAGGCACTGTGGGACGGCGACCCGCGGATCGCCGTCGGCACCTTCCGGGTACCGGAGGGCTCGATCGGGCTCAACCCGCAGACGCTCGAGCCAGGGGAGGACAAAGTGGTTCTCGATGCACTGGTCCGCCTTCTAAGCTCTGGGAATGGCGACCAAGCCGGACGAAACGCGTGATGGGGTACCGCTGACCAACCTGGATCAGCCGCTGTTCGACGGGGCTGAGGCGACAAAGCGGGATCTGGTCGACTACCTGGATGCCGTGCACGAGCGGATCCTGGTCGAGCTGCGGGATCGGCCGCTGTCGGTGATCCGGATCCGGCCTGGGCAGCCGGCCTTCATGCAGAAGAACGTGCCCAAGTACACGCCGGACTGGGTGAAGACGGTGCCGGTGTGGGCGGAAGCGTCCAAGCGCGAGGTGTCGTACGCGCTGTGCAACGACCGGCGGACGTTGCTGTGGTTCGCGAACCAGCGCGCGGTCGAGTACCACCCCACGCTGGTGCGCGCCGATCGCTGGGACCACGTCACGCATCTGGTGCTGGACCTCGACCCGCCGGAGGGCGATGAGACGTTCGCGATGGCGGTGCAGGCTGCGTTCCTTGTCCGGCAGGCGCTGACCGATGCCGGGCTGTCCGGCGCAGTCAAGACCAGCGGAGCCAAGGGCGTCCACGTCTTCGTCCCGATCGACGACTCGGTCTCGATCGAGGATGCCGCGGCCGCCACGCGTGCGATCGCCGCCCGTGCCGCGAAGATCGATCCATCCGTCGCCACAACGGCGTACATCAAAGAGGAACGGCACGGAAAGGTCTTCGTCGACTCGACGCGCTCCGGCGGGGCGACGGTCGTCGCCGCGTACAGCCCGCGCGTCCGACCCGGTACGCCGGTGTCGTTCCCCGTCGGCTGGGACGACCTCGATCGGGTCACTCCGCGCGACTTCACCGTCCGTACTGCACTCGCCCAACTAGGCGACGCCGACCGCTGGGCCGCCCAACTCCCGGCACCCCAAACCCTTCCCGAGGATCTCCTGGAAGAAGGCCGGGCCATCCCCATCGCCCGCGTCATCGCCATGCACGAAGGCAAACGCCGCAAACGAGCCCGCGAAGCCGAACAAACCAAAACAGAAGCCAAGGACTCCAAACCAGAGGCTGAGGAGCCCAAGGCGGGAGCCGCGGACTCCGAGGCAGCCGACTGACCCGCGCGGTCGGCGGTGGCGGGCGTGCCAAGCTGTTCCGTCCGCGATCAGCCGTCCGCGGTGGCAACTCCGGACGTGGTCGCCCAGGACAGGGCGCGTAGGCATCCTGACCGGATGTCGTCGAGGGTCGAGGCGAGTTCGTCTTCGGTCTCGCTGAGGAAGCCCTGGCGTACTGCGGTCAGGCCGGGGCCGAGACGTAGGTGGAGGCCCCAGGTCAGGTGGGCGGCGGCGAAGCCGAGGGCAGCGTCATGGCGCAGATCGGTGCCGGCGTACTGGCTTAGGGTGTGTCCGTAGACCTTGAGGAGGCCCGGCTCGTCCAGTTCGCCCTGCCCGCCGAAGGCACGGTAGAGGGATACGAAAGTGCCGAGGTCGAAGCCCAGGGGCCCGACGCCGACGTGCTCCCAGTCGATGAGTACGAGGGTGTTGTCGCGGTGGACACCGGCGTTGCGAGGTTGTGAGATCGCCGTGAATGAGGGTGGCTGATAGGCGGGCGGCTCGCGAGCCTAGCTCGGCGGCCGCATCGAGGCACGCGTGGAGGGCGTGGACCTGTCGGGGAGTGAACAGTTGCTTGAGTTGCGGATCGTGGGTCAGAGCGTCGAGGTTGTCGTGTGCGGCCGGGATGTGATGGGCGTAGGCGGCGTGGCCTTCGTGTTCCAGCCACGGAGCATCGAGTAGTTCAGGGTGCAAAGCTCCTGGGACAGAGAGCAGCGCGATGCGTTGGGCAGCCGTGGCGGCGGAGGCCGGTGTCCACGGGTGGTTCAAGGCAATGCCGATGTCGCGCATGACGATCCAGTCGACGCCGCTGTGGCTGACCACGGTCGCGTCCGGGGGCGTGGCCAAGCCGCGGGGTAGCAAACCGGGGAGGTCGCTGCCGAAGAACCGGACTTCGCGGCGGTCCAGCTGATCATCCTGCGACTCGAGCAGGGACTGGTTGCCCCAAGCAGGGATCTTGACGATCCATTCAGCTCGGCGCCCGTCAGGGGCCGAGCTACTCACCTGAAGAACCGCCGCCTGCCCCAGTCCCGGCGACAGGTCCCGCACCGAAAGAACCCGCGTTCCGGCAGCCCAGACGTCCGGACGCGCTGCGAGCACCGCCTCGATCGCCTCAGCATCGGGCGGGGCCTGCTCAGCCATCTGTCTACGCCTCGGGTGCCGTGGTGATGTCGAGGGCTAGCTGCCGGACATCGGGATGCGGGTGGTTGCGTAGGGCAACGAGTAGGTCGCGCCACGCCGGTGCCCAGTTCGTACGGCGACCTGCGGCTCCGACGACTGCCCGGCCGAGCAGGCCCTCCATCAGGGTGTCGCCGTGGACGAGGGTTCGGGCTGTTTGCTCCAGGTGGTCGGGAGTCCACTGGCGTTCGGTCCAGCCGAGTCGGGCGCCGAGGAGGAAGGCTACGTGGTGCGCGACCAAGGGCCGGTTGTCGACTGCCGCGATCAGGGTGGGGAGTTCGGTGCTGAGGTCGGGCCAGGCGATCGAGTGGACGAGGAGGTCGAGGCGGAGCTGGAGCAGGTCCGGGCGGTCGAGTTCGGCGGCCACGGTCTTGAGGGTCCGCCGTACGTCGGCCGGCTTCGCACTGATGGCCCTGGTCAGCCGCTTGACCAGGATGGTGAGACGCTGCCTGGCCGGATGGTCGCGTTCGGCAGTCGCGTTCGGCAGGTTGGGGTCGCTCTCCAGCCGGACCAGCAACCGCACAGCCGCGAGCAGATCGTCCAGACCGAGTCGCGGATCGGCGGCAACGATGGCGACCAAGGCGGTGGCCGCGTCGTTCCAGGTCGTACGCGCGGTGAGATCGGTGATGAACCCGGCACACACCGGCACCACCGAACGATTCCAGCGCGCCCACCGCGGCAGCGAGCGCAAGGCGACCCGAACCACGTCCGGCTCCGGCCGGTTGGTGATCGCGACCAGCAGGTCCGCGTAGCGCGACCGGTACTTGAACGCCATGCCATACGCCGCACGTTGGGTCAGCACGATCGCAGTCGCCGCGCTGTCGTGGACAGCCTGCTGCAGCAAGGCCCAGCTCGCCGGCTCGTGCAGCAGGTTCTGCGACGCCGCGCTGGCGATCGCCGCCTTCACATCGCGATGCGACGACACCCAGGCATCAGCCAGTACGGCGCTCGCACCCGGTGCACGGAGTTGCCCAAGCAGCCGCGCAGCCTCCTTGCGCGACGTCACCTTGACACCATCACCGACCAGCACCGGATGCAGCAGCCCAGGCAACAAACTCGGCCGGACGAACCGGGCTGCCCGCGTCGCTGCATAGATCGCGACCCGAGCCCGATCATCACCCGCGTGCGACAGCAGCACCGGCAACGCCTCCTGCGGCGCATCGGTCCACGCCAACGCACCCAACGCCGCCTCCTGCAACAGCACGGACTCGTGCCGTAGGAACGGTTCGAGGGCTGTACGTCCGTCCTCGGGTACGTGTCCGAGCATCGACACCGCGTTCGCGCGCGCCCAGTCCGGCATCCGTTCGTCCCGAGCGGCTCCGCCGACGAGTTCGGCGTACCGGGCCTGCTGGCGGGGGAGCCAGCGGCGGATCGCTCGGTCGGACACCTGCCACGCCGGATGGTTGCGGTCGAACCGACGGATCCGGTCGGGTTTCGCGAGTACGGCGTCGAGGAGATCGGTCCGCAGTTCAGTGACCGCCTGCCACACCGGGTCCCACTGGGCCATCCCGACGTCGCGCTTGATGATCCGCTCGGTCCGCTCACCCCTGGTCGCTGTCGGCCAGAGCCATAGCTCGGCTGCCTCGGCGACGGTGTACTCCTGGTTCGACCAGACGCCTTGCTCGAGGGCGGACTGCAAGTGCTCGTTCGACCATCCACGCTTGTCGAAAGCCCGGGCGATCGCCAACGGCAGGCGGAACTCCCGCCGCGCCACCGCATCGTCGACGTACTTCCGCAGGACGTCGTAGACCGCGGCCTCCTGACCTCGAGGCAGACCGTCGATCACGCCATAGAGCTGGATCGTGCCCTGGTTCTCCGTCAGCCGGGCGTGCGCCTGCAGCCCCCACTCGAGCAACGCCGGGTCACGACGCAGCGCACCTTGCCGGAGGGCGGTCTCCGCGATCGCGGTGAGCGCCGAACGCGTGTACCAGCCCGTGTCACGCGCCTCCAGCGCGTCGGTCAGCAGGGTCTGGAGCGAAGCAACCAATCGGTTGGTCAGCACCGACGGCGGGAGCTCCTTGATACCCCGCAAGACACCTTGCCGAACGGTGTCGCGATCATTCCGTACGCGCGTCGCCCACGTCAGCGCTCCCTCGATCGCCGAGGCCTGCCGGGAGTGGCCGGCCGCGTCGATGACCGCCTGGTAGACCTTCGCCCGGTCGTCCGCGTCCGGCCGGCTGATCTCCGGCTCGAGCAGCGCGAACGCCTCGTCATGCGGCAGGAACGCGCTGATCCGCCACTTCTCGCGGTGGTGCTCTGCGATCGCCGCCAGCGTGAGCATGCGGCGGGCCTCCGCGAACCGGAGTTCGCGGGGGAGTACGGCGAGTAGTTCGGTCGAGAGAACGGTTTGGCTCAGGTCGACGCTGCTGGTGACGGCGGTGAAAACGGTCGCGCGACGGGAGGGCGGGAGGTCCTCGAGCAACTGCGTCAGGTCGGGCCACAGCAGCCGGCCGAGTGCGATGAGCTCGTCGTCGGAGTAGCGGTGCAGCCGGCCGCGGACCGCGGGCGTGAGCGCGGTCCGGAGGGCCGGCGTGCGTTCGGGCGTCAGCAGGATGGCCAGCACGCCACTCGGATCGATGTCGACCAACCGGCCGAGGATCGAGACGATTGCCGTCGGCAACTGATCGGGCGGGAGCGCCGTGGTGAGGAGCCCGGCAGCCTGCTCCGGATCCCGGTCCAGTACGCCGATGACGCCGTACGCCGGACCTTGCCACCACTCATCCTTGTCCGGCCCGGCCGGCAGCGTGGTGCTCGCGTAGGCGAGGACCACCTTGGGATGCTGCGTGCCCAGCCTGCGCCACTCTCCGCTACCCAGGCAGTAGGCGACCTCCGGGAGCAGGCGCTCGACCGTCTCATCGTCGGTGGAGTTGAGCAGGCTGGCCGCGGCGCGATCGCCCCAGCGTTCGCGATGCTCGTCGATCAACCGCGCGGCCAGGAACGACCGCCCGGTCTTGCGGATGACCTGCATGAGCTTCGTCCGCAGCGCCGCGGGTGCGTCGTCGTACAGGATCCGGAGGTCGTCGTCCGAGACCGGTACGCCGGCGCGGACCGCTGCGAGCGCGCGATGCTGGACCGACGGCACGGGATCGCGCAGCAGGCGTGTCACGTAGTCGACCTCGCCCGCCACCTGGGCGACCGTCAGGCCGAGCGCCCGCTCGAACGCCGTACCGCGGCTCAGCTCGCCGAGCAGCTCGCGCAGTTCGGCGGTCCCGCGCAGGCGTCGCGCTTCGAGTGCGACGCTCCGCAGGCGTTCGCCGTGCGGGAGGTGGTCGATCGACCGCAGCAGATCCGTGGCTCGCATGCCCCCATCCTGCCGAACCTCCGGTGTCAGGCGCTCAACTGACCTGCTCGAGTTCGGCGTACGCGGCGGCGAGTTTGGGCAGCGTGTAGTGGGCGTTGAGACCACTCGGGTTCGGCAGGATCCAGACCTGGGTGGAACCGATCCGGCGCTCTTGCCGGCCGATCTTCGCGGTCCGCTCGCCGAAAGCATCCCGGTACGCCGTGACGCCGACAACCGCCAGCCATTCCGGCTGAACGCGAAGCACTTTCGCCACCAGGTTCTCTCCGCCGGCGACGTACTCCGCGCGAGTCAACTCATCGGCTCGCGCGGACGGCCGATCGACGACATTGGTGATCCCGAGCCGGTAGGTCAGCAGCTCAGCTTGCTCGGCCGGTCGCAGCTGTCGCGGCGTAAAGCCGCTGAGGTGCAGCGCCGGCCAGAAGCGGTTGCCGGGTCGAGCAAAGTGATGACCGGTCTCCGCCGACATCAGCCCGGGGTTGATCCCGCAGAACAACACCCGCAACCCGTCACTGATCACATCCGGCAGAGGTTGCACGCGCCAAACCGTACCGAAGGACGGGTAGTAGTGGTCATCCGCGGCCGTCGCCACGCCTGCCTCGGTCCCGCGGGGGCTGGCGCGGCCCTGCCACTACCCGTCCTTCCGTACACATCCCTCAGTCGTTCTCGTTGTTGAGCCCGCTCGGGAGCTGACTGGCGATGCAGCTGCGGGCGACGAAGAGCCAGATGGTCTCGCCCAGGGCATCGACGCGGATCATCGAAGCGCCGAGGTCGTTGGTGGAGTAGCGGTAGCCACCTGTCGAGGGCAGCGCGAAGCCGACCGGGTCGTGGAGGCGACCGGAGGCGTAGGTGCTGTCGACGAAGTAGTTGTAGTAGCCGGTGCAGGCGGCCGGGTTGATGCGGACGATGATCGCGCCGTTCCCCGTGTGCGGCGCCGCGCCCCCGACAGTGCCGCGAGTAGTCGCCTCATCAGCAGAACCACCCGTCCTGGACCCAGCCCCGGGGGATCGCGAAGTCGTAGTTCTCGTACATGGTCGCGTCCTGGCACACGATGATCGCGTGCTCGGGCGGCTCGACAGCCGTGGCGGCCGGGGTCCCGGCGGTGAGCGCGGCGCCGGTGACGGCGAGGGCGGTGAGGAGGAGGGCGGGTTTCCGTGTCATCAGAACCTCCATGAAGTTGTTATCTGTGATGACGTTAAGTGGCGTCGTCAGAGCAATGGCGCGGCGACCGAGTCTCACCAGCCACCGACGTCTACGCCCTCGGTGGCACTCTCTTCAGTCTGCTCACCGGCCACCGCCCGTACGAACGTCGCACGCTGCCCGAACTCGCATACGCCGTCGCGATGCTCCCGCCACCCATGCCCAGCGCGTACGGCGTCTCCTCGGCGTACGACGAGGTGGTCCGGAAGGCGATGGCGAAGGAGGCGGCCGACCGCTACCCGACCGCGGCCGCGTTTGCGGAGGCGCTGCGCGCAGCGGCGGCCGGTCGCCCGTCAGCTCAGCGGAGCCGCCGACGCGTGGGTCGGTGGGTGGCGGTCGCGGTAGCCGTTGTCGGTGTTGGGATCGCGTCAACCCAGGGTTGACGTCGCATGGTCGTCAACCTAGGGTTGACGGCATGACTCCTGGACCGGATCTGCAGCAACTCATCGACACGATCAAGGCGGACGCCGGCAGCGACGACGAGCTCGAGCAGCTCGCCACCGCGGCGTCGACCATCAGTGAACTGACCAGCACCGGCGACGCCGCCCTCGGGTTCTTCGTGGACCGGGCGCGCGGCTGCCGGCAAGTCGTGGGTCGAGATCAGCGCGGTGCTCGGCGTCAGCAAGCAGGCCGCGCACAAGCGGTTCGCCGACTCGTGGACGAGCAAGCCCGCGTTCGACCGCTACACCCCGCGGACCCAGGCCGTCGTCACGGCCGCGGCGGACGTCGCACGCGAGCGCAACCACGACTTCATCGGCACCGAGCACCTGCTCCTCGCGTTCTTCACCCAGCCCGAAGCGCTGGCGACGAAGGTCCTGGTGCAGCACGGCATCACCGAGGACCGGGTCCGCGAGGCCGTCGACGTCCTCAGCCCGGCCGGTACGCCGACCGATCCGCCGAAGACCCGGACGCCGAGAATCCGCCGTACACCCGGCGGACCGCGCACGTGCTGCAAGGTGCTGTCGGGGAGGCGCTGACCCTCGGCCACAACTACGTCGGCACCGAGCACCTGCTGCTGGCGTTCTACCGGGACTCGGCCGGAATCGCGACGAAGATCCTGCCGAGCAGGGCCTCGACGAGACGGCGGCCTGGTCTGCCCTCCGTGCATTGCTTGAGGAGGCAGCAAAGTAGGTTTGGGCGCATGCCTGACTGGTCTGCGCGGTTGAGTGAGTTGGCGGTGGCGGCCGAGGTCCCCGGAGCGGTGCTCGGGATCTGGCATGACGGCGAGACGACGATCGCGCCGTACGGCGTGCTGAACGCCGGCGACCGGCGTCGAGACGACGGTCGACTCGCTGTTCCAGATCGGCTCGGTCACCAAGCCGTGGACCGCGACGATGATCGTCCAGCTGGCCGCCGAGGGCCGGCTCGACCCTGGACGACCCGGTGGTGAAACTGTTGCCTGAGGCATCGATCGATCCGCGGATCACGGTCCGTCACCTGCTCACCCACACCAGCGGGATCGACGGCGACGTGTTCACCGACACCGGCCGCGGCGACGACTGCGTCGAGCGGTACGTCGCTCTGCTCGGCGAGGTGGACCGTCTGTTCGAGCCAGGTACGGCGTACTCCTACTGCAACGCGGGATTCGTCCTGCTCGGCCGGATCATCGAGGTCCTCGACGGCCGGACCTGGGACGAGTCGCTCAAGGCCCGCCTGGTCGAGCCGCTCGGTCTGGCGCACGACCGTCACGCTTGCCGGAGGAGGCGATCCTGCACCGCGCCGCAGTCGGTCACCTCGCGGCGGACGGGTCTCCGGTGAAGACGTGGCAGTTGCCGCGCAGCATCGGGCCGGCCGGGCTGATCACGGCGAGCGCCGGCGACCTGCTGGAGTTCGCCAAGCTGCACCTGACCGACGACCGTTACGCGGCTATGCACGAGCCGCAGGTCCCGTTCGCGAGTGGCATCGGCGGCTTCTCCGACCTCGGCCTGGCGTGGCGGATCTACGACTGGGACGGGCGCCGGCTGTTCGGGCACGACGGTACGACGATCTCCCAGTTGGCATTCCTGCGCATCGACCCCGAGGCCCGGCTGATCATGTGCCTGCTGACCAACTCCGGCAACGGCACAACCCTCTTCGAGCCGCTGGCCACAGAGATCTTCACCCACTACATCGGTGTCGGCGCATCCGGCTCCACCCCAGCCGATCGACGCTCCGGTCGACGATCGTCACCTCGGTCGGTACGAGCGCGCCAGCGTGCGGCTGGACGTCGTACGGCGGGAGGACCGGCTGGTGATCAAGCTACGAGGCCACGGGTGAGCGGCTGGCGTTCGCGGAGGAGCCGGTGCAGGAGTACGAGCTGTATCCGACGCTGCCGGCCGACGGCAACCACTTCGTCACCCGCGAGGCGCCGAGCCATCCGTGGGTCCCGGTCACCTTCACTCCCACCCACCTGTTCACCTCCGGCCGGGTCACGCCACGCGTCCGATCGGCCGGATAGCTCGCAGGTGGGGCGCGTGCTCGGGTCGGGTGACTGTGGGATCCCGGGCTTAAGGGCGAGTGTGGGGTCGCGGGGATGAGGGCGGCTGTGGGGTCGCGGCTCCGGGCTGCTTGATGGTGCTGGTCGTGACGGTGTGGGTCAAGTGCGCCTTCGGCGTTCGCTGCGCGGATCGAGCAAGCTCGACACTTGACCCACACCGTCACGACCAGGGAAGGATCGCAGCTACGCCCGGTGCCGCTCACCCGAGTGGTCGCGGACCGGGGGTGGATGCGGTGGGTGCCCGGTATTTGGGTGGGGTCGTCCGGTTGCCGGGACGCCGGGATCCCGCCGGGACGCGGGATGCCGGGTGCGTGTCGGTGTAATCGTCTGGACCTTGGACACCAAATGGGGACCTGGGACATCTGGCCAGGTGTCCGAGGTCCCGGTTTGGTGTCCGAGGGGCCGGGTTGTGCGTCGGTTCGACCACCATGCGGACGGGATGGACCACCCGCTGGGACCGGGGGTTGAATCGGTGTCTCGGCTGGGGGCCTGGAACAGGAACTGGTGGGTCGGGACAGGTTATTTCCTGTCTCCGCCCCCTATCGGGTGTCCCAGGTCCCGGCTTCTGCCCGGCGAGTCGCGGATATGGGTGCTCGACGGACAGTTGCGCGACGCGAATCCACGACTCGGCAACACACCGGTGCATCGCACGCCCATCAGCTTCGCCTCGACCGACCACGTCCCCAATCCATCGGGCTATTCCTCCCCGCGGGATCCGCATAGCTGCGTCCTTCCCTGGTCGGGACGGTGTGGGTCAAGTGTCGAAACTTGTTTCGATCCGCGCAGCGGACGCCGCAGGCGCACTTGAAGCACGCCGGCCCGACTAGCACGATCACGCAGCGGAGCCCGCGAGACCACACTCGCTCTTGTAACGGCGAGACCACACTCGCTCTTGCACCAGCGAGACCACACTCGCTCTTGTTCCCGCGAGACCACGGCCCGCTCCTGGCCAAAACCACGTCCCCGTTCCCGGTCAAACCACCCTGCACCTCGCGGTGAGATATTGCGGGCGCTCCTGGGGTGAGCGAGCTAACGTCTTCAGGGTGACTAGTGCACCTGCTGAACTTCCCCGTAAGGCCGGTGAGCTTCGCGCCGCCGGATACCTTCCCCGGTCGATCAAGGCCGAGATCCGCGACAACCTGCTGACACGAGTTGCGGGCCGGGCGTGACCCCTGGCCCGGCATCGTCGGATTCTCCCGGACGGTGATTCCGCAACTCGAACGCGCCCTGCTCGCGGGGCACGACGTCGTACTGCTCGGTGAGCGTGGTCAGGGCAAGACCCGGCTGCTGCGCACCCTGGTCGGGCTGCTCGACGAGTGGACCCCGGTGATCGAGGGCGCCGAGCTGCCCGAGCACCCGCTCGACCCGATCACGCCCGCATCGCGCCGCCGTGCCGCCGAGCTCGGCGACGACCTGCCGGTCGCCTGGCTGCACCGCAGCCTCCGGTACGCCGAGAAGCTCGCGACGCCCGACACGTCCGTCGGTGACCTGATCGGTGACGTCGACCCGGTGAAGGTGGCCGAGGGCCGCAGCCTCGGTGACCCCGAGACCATCCACTTCGGACTGGTACCGCGGGCGCACCGCGGCATCGTCGCGATCAACGAGCTGCCGGACCTGGCCGAGCGGATCCAGGTCGCGCTGCTGAACGTGATGGAGGAGCGCGACATCCAGGTCCGCGGGTACACGCTGCGGCTGCCGCTCGACGTGTTGCTGGTGGCAACGGCCAACCCGGAGGACTACACCAACCGCGGCCGGATCATCACGCCGCTGAAGGACCGGTTCGGCGCCGAGGTCCGGACCCACTACCCGCTCGACATCGACGCCGAGGTGGACGTCGATCCGGCAGGAGGCCGACCTCACCGCCGAGGTCGGCGAGCCGCTGCTGGAGGTGCTGGCCCGGTTCGTCCGGCACCTGCGGGAGTCGACCGCGATCGACCAGCGGTCGGGTGTGTCGGCCCGGTTCGCGGTCGCCGCGGCCGAGACGGTCGCGGCGGCCGCGTTGCGGCGGAGCGCGATCACCGGTGAGGAGCCGGCCGTCGCCCGGCCGGTCGACCTGGAGGCGGTGCCGGCCGTGCTGCGCGGCAAGCTCGAGTTCGAGCCAGGTGAGGAAGGGCGCGAGATCGAGCTGCTCGAGTACCTGCTGCGCCGGTCGGTCGCGGACACCGCGCGGGAGCGGTTCGCCGGTCTCGACCTCAGCCCGCTGGCCCATGCCGATTGCCGACGGCAACCTTGTGACCACGGGTGAGCGGGTGCCCGGCCGGGACGTCCTGGCCGCACTGCCCGAGCTGCCGGTTCTGCACGACGTCGCCGCCCGTGCCGGCGTCGAGCCGGACGAGTCGCCGGGCCGGATCGCCGCCGCGGTCGAGCTCGCGCTGGAGGCGCTGTACCTGTCCAAGCGGCTCGCCAAGGACGCCGACGACGACACGACGATCTACGGGGTCTGACATGACCGTCGCATACCGGAAGGCTGGTCGTACGGGCCGTGGCACGACGGGCCGGATCCGCTCGGCGCCGCCGGTGGATCTGCGCGACGCGCTGGACGAGATCGGCCGCGACGTGATGAACGGGTCGTCGCCGCGGTCCGCGCTGGAGGAGCTGCTCCGGCGCGGCACCCGGAACACCCAGGGCCTGGACGACCTGACCCGCAGGTTGTGGGAGCGCCGCCGCGAGATCCAGCGGCGGCACAACCTCGACGGCACCCTGCGGGACGTCCAGCGGCTGCTCGACGAGGCGCTCGAGGCCGAGCGGCACGAGCTGTTCCCGAACCCGTCCGACGACGCCCGGTTCCGGGAGGCTCAGCTCGACGCGCTTCCATGCCGGTACGGCGGCCGCCGTACGGGAGCTGGCGAACTACGACTGGCAGTCGTCGGAGGCGCGGCAGAAGTACGAGCAGATCCGCGAGCTGCTCGGCCGGGAGCTGCTCGGGTCGCGATTCGAGGGCATGAAGGAGGCGCTGCAGCAACACCACGCCCGAGGACGTCGAGCGGATCAACGAGATGCTGACCGACCTCAACGCGTTGCTCGCCGCGCACGCACAGGACCGGCCGGAGATCGACCGGAGCTGTTCGACGAGTTCATGGCCAAGCACGGCGAGTTCTTCCCGGAGAATCCACAGAACGTCGACGAACTGATCGACGTACTGGCGCACGGGCGGCCGCGGCGCAGCGGATGATGAACTCGATGACGCCCGAGCAGCGGGCCGAGCTGATGGAGCTGTCGCAGCAGGCGTTCGGCAGTCCGCAGCTGGCGCAGCAGCTGGCTCAGTCTGGACGCGCAGCTGCAGGCGCTCCGGCCGGGGGAGGACTGGACGGGTTCGGAGCGGATGAGTGGTGACGATCCGCTCGGTCTCGCCGACGGCGCACAGGCGATGTCCGATCTGGCCGAGCTGGACGCGCTGGCCGAGCAACTGGCCCAGTCCTATCCGGGTGCGCGGCTGGAGGACATCGACCTCGATGCACTCACCCGGCAGCTCGGCGACGAGGCCACGGTCGACGCTCGGCGGTTGACGCGAGCTCGAGCGACAGCTTCGCGATCAGGGTCTGCTGGAACGTGCACCCGACGGATCGTTGCGGTTGTCACCGAAGGCGCTGCGGCAACTCGGTCAGACTGCGCTGGCCGACGTACTGCGGACTGCCCGAGGCTCAGGTGAACGCGACGCAGCCAACGCGGGTGCGGCCGGTGAGTTGAGCGGGTCCACCCGGCAGTGGGAGTTCGGCGACACCCAGCCGTGGGACGTGCCGCGGACGGTGCGGAACGCCGTACTGCGGACGCTCGTCGCGCAGTGGGTCCGTCAAGCTCGACGTGGCGGACGTGGAGATCGCCGAGACCGAGCACCGGGCCCGGGCCGCGGTCGCGCTGCTGGTCGACACGTCCTGGTCGATGGTCCAGGAGGGTCGCTGGCTGCCGATGAAGCGGACGGCGCTCGCGCTGCACCAGCTCATCTCGACCCGCTACCGCAACGACGCACTCCAGCTGATCACCTTCGGCCGGTACGCCGGAGTCGTCGAGCTACCGCAGTTGATCGGGATGGAAGGCACCTGGGAACAGGGCACGAACGCGCACCACGCCCTGCTGCTGGCCGGTCGGCATCTGCGTCGCCACCCGGACGCTCAGCCGGTCGTCCTGATGGTGACCGACGGCGAGCCGACCGCGCACCTGGAGCCGGACGGGACGGCCGAGTTCTCCTACCCGCCCGAGCCGGCGACGCTGCGGAAGACGATCTTCGAGGTGGACCGGCTGGCGAAGCTCGGCGCCTCGCTGACCGTGTTCCGGCTCGGCGACGATCCGCGGCTGAACGCGTTCGTCGACCTGCTGGCCCGCCGCAGCGGCGGCCGGGTCCTCGCACCCGATCCCGACGGCCTCGGCGCCGCCGTGGTCGGCGACTACCTGCGAACCCGCCGCAAGCTCTAACGCGACCGCCGCGCGACGGCGGGATCCGGGGTCTCGTCCTGGAAAAGGGCAGCGAGTGTCTCGATGCCCTCGACCAGACGAGGCCCCGGGCGGGCGAAGTACCCGTTGGCGTCGACCGCCCAGACCGGGATGCCCGGTGGCATAACCGCCAGCAGTTCCTGTGTCAGCCGCGCCGCTCCCTCGACGTCGTAGCCGCAGGGCGCGGAGATGATCACGTCCGGGCGCGCTGCGGCGACCGCCGGCCAGGTGATGGGCCTCGAGCGCTGACCGGCGTTGCCCAGAACGTTGGTCCCACCCGCGAGTACGACCATCTCCGGCAACCAGTGGCCCGGCGCGTACGGCGGATCCGTCCACTCCAACAAGGCGACACGCGGGGGAGCGATGCGGGCGGGTGCCGGTCCGCGCCCGCCGGCGATGCGTCGCAGCCGGGTCCGGAGGTCTTCGAGCAGCGGCGTCGGGTCGCGGTCGATCGCCTTGCCGATGCTCGCGATCGACGTCAGCACTTCGTCAAGGTTGTGCGGATCGGTACTGACCACCTCGGCCTGGCAGCCCAGGTAGTCGAGTGCGTCGGCGACGTCCTCAACGTCGATCGCGCACACCGCGCACAGGTCCTGGGTGATCACCACCTCCGGATCGAGCTCGCGCAACGCGCCCGCGTCCAGGTGGTAGAGATCTTCGCCGGCCGCGACCCGCTGCCGCACGAACACGTCGATCTGACCCGGTGTCAGCCCCTCCGGCAGCGCCGTCGTCGACACGATCCGCCGGGTCCGCGCGGCCGCCGGATAGTCGCACTCGAAGGTCACGCCGACCACGTCGTCACCGGCGCCCAACGCGAAGCAGATCTCGGTCGCCGAGGGCAGCAACGAGACGATTCGCACCCATCGACTCTAGTCGAAAAGCCGGTTTCGGGTCGGTACGGCGTGTCCTCGGCGAACGGCCCGAATGTCTCGCGTTGTCAACCAGGGAAAGGTTTTCCGGCCTTCGACCTGTGGGCAGGGTCACGTCGGCATCGTGAGACCAGTGTTCAACTGGACTGGTTTTTTGGCTTACCCTGAAAAGTACGCCCCCGCCACCGGAGTCGATGGGCCAGCGGACCACCCACCGCGACTCACCAGCACCGCCCGCAACCCAGGGAGTGACAGTGCCGAAACTCGTCTACGACTTCGCCGAAGGCAACAAGACCATGTTGGAGCTGCTCGGCGGGAAGGGGGCGAACCTGGCCGAGATGACCAACCTCGGCCTGCCCGTGCCACCCGGCTTCACCATCACCGCCGAGGCTTGCCGCGCGTACCTGGCGACCGGATCGGTGCCGCCGGAGCTGGTCGACGAGATCGACCACCACGTCGACCTGCTGCAGCAGAAGATGGGGAAGAAGCTCGGCCAGGCGGACGACCCGCTGCTGGTCTCGGTCCGGTCCGGCGCGGCCGTGTCGATGCCCGGGATGATGGAGACCGTCCTGAACGTCGGCCTCAACGACGACTCGGTGAACGGGCTGGCCCACCAGTCCGGCAACCCGCGGTTCGCCTGGGACGCGTACCGCCGGCTGATCCAGATGTTCGGCAAGACCGTGCTCGGGATGGAAGGCGACGTCTTCGAGGACGCGATCGAGGCGGCCAAACAGGCCAAGGGCACTGACGAACGACCTCGACCTGGACGCCGACGACCTGAACGGCCTGGTCGAGACGTTCAAGCAGGCCGTGCACAAGCACACCGGCCGCGAGTTCCCGCAGGACCCGCGCGACGCAGATGGACCTGGCGATCGAGGCGGTCTTCGGCTCCTGGAACTCCGAGCGCGCGATCCTCTACCGCCGCCAGGAGCGGATCGCCACCGACCTCGGTACGGCGGTCAACATCTGCTCGATGGTGTTCGGCAACCTCGGCATGGACTCCGGCACCGGCGTCGCGTTCACCCGTGACCCGTCGACCGGTCAGCCCGGCGTGTACGGCGACTACCTGCAGAACGCGCAGGGCGAGGACGTGGTGGCCGGCATCCGCAACACGGTCCCGCTCGCCGATCTCGAGCAGATCGACAAGACGTCGTACGACGATCTGATGGCGATCATGGCCAAGCTCGAAGGCCACTACCGCGACCTGTGCGACATCGAGTTCACCGTCGAACGCGGCAAGCTGTGGATGCTGCAGACCCGGGTCGGCAAGCGGACCGCGGCGGCCGCGTTCCGGATCGCGACCAGCCTGATCGACGAGGGCGTGATCGACACCGACGAGGCGCTGCGCCGGGTGAAGGGCGCGCAGCTCGCGCAGCTGATGTTCCCGCGGTTCGACGCGGACGCGGACACGGAGCTGATCACCAAGGCGATCGGCGCGTCGCCGGGGGCGGCCTCGGGCAAGATCGTGTTCACCTCCGCGGCCGCGGTCGAGGCGGCGGACCAGGGCGAGAAGGTGATCCTGGTCCGGCGCGAGACGAACCCGGACGACCTGCACGGCATGATCGCGGCGCAGGGCGTCCTGACCAGCCGCGGCGGCAAGACCTCGCACGCGGCCGTGGTCGCTCGCGGCATGGGCAAGACCTGCGTCTGCGGTGCCGAGGAGCTCGACGTGAAGTTGCCGAGGGCACCATCACCGTCAACGGCACGGTGATCGAGGCCGGCGAGACGATCTCGATCGACGGCACCACCGGCGAGGTGTTCCGCGGTGAGGTCCCGGTCGTCCCGTCGCCGGTCGTCCAGTACTTCGAAGGCTCGCTCGCTCCGGACGCCGGGGACGACCTCGTGGCGTCGGTGCACCGGTTGATCACCCACGCCGACGAGGTACGGCGGCTCGGCGTACGGACCAATGCGGACACCGCGGACGACGCGGCCCGGGCGCGCCGGTTCGGGGCCGAGGGGATCGGGCTGTGCCGGACCGAGCACATGTTCCTGGGGGAGCGGCGGGAGGCCGTCGAGCGGTTGATCCTGGCCGACGACGACGCCGAGCAGAATGCCGCGCTGGCCGAGCTGGAGCCGCTGCAGCGCGGCGACTTCCTGGAGCTGCTGGACGCGATGGACGGCCTGCCGGTGACGATCCGGCTGATCGACCCGCCGCTGCACGAGTTCCTGCCGTCGATGGAGGAGCTCGCGGTGAAGGTCGCGATCGCGCACGAACGGGGCGAGGAGCCGGGGCACGACGTCAAGCTGCTCGCGGCGGTCGAGCGGCTGCACGAGCAGAACCCGATGCTCGGCCTGCGCGGTGTCCGGCTCGGGCTGGTGATTCCGGGACTGTTCGCGATGCAGGTACGGGCGATCGCGTCGGCCGCCGTGGAGCTTCGCGCACAGGGCAAGGACCCGCGGCCGGAGATCATGATCCCGCTGGTCGGCGCCGTCCAGGAGCTGCAGCTGGTCCGGGACGAGGTGGAGCGGGTGCTCGCCGAGGTGGGTGTCGACTGGAGCATCCCGATCGGCACGATGATCGAACTGCCGCGGGCCGCGGTGACCGCGGACCAGATCGCCGAGGCGGCCGACTTCTTCTCCTTCGGGACGAACGACCTGACCCAGACCACCTGGGGCTTCAGCCGCGACGACGTCGAGGGCTCGTTCTTCTCCCGCTACCTGGAGAAGGGCATCTTCGCGGTGTCGCCGTTCGAGTCGATCGACCGTGAGGGTGTCGGCGCGCTGGTCCGCACCGGCGTCGACCGCGGCCGCGCGACCAAACCCGACCTCAAACTCGGCATCTGCGGCGAGCACGGCGGCGACCCCGACAGCATCCACTTCTTCCACGAGGTGGGCCTGGACTACGTCTCCTGCTCCCCGTTCCGCATCCCGGTCGCGCGCCTGGAGTCCGGTCGAGCAGCCCTCGACTGACCACCGCCGGCACCGCCCCGCCGGCACCGCCCTGCCGGTCGGCGAATGCCCGACTCCTCTGCTCGATGTGTGTGGTCCTTTGAGGGGTCAGCCCATCAGCGTGTGGGTTGGCCCCGCTTGGTCCCTTGAGGGGTCAGCCCATCAGCCTGTGGGTTGGCCCCTGCGTGCATCGGCCCGAGCCCGGCCCCGCTTTCAGGGGTCAACCCCTGAGTCGATGGGTTCGGCCCCCAAATTTTCAGGGCGCAACCCACACGTTCGGGGGTTGACCCCTGAAAGTGGGGCCGGGTTGGCCCCGCTTGGTCCTTTGAGGGGTCAGCCCATCAGGCTGTGGGTTGGCTCCCTGCATGCATCGGCCCCCAGCCCGGCCGCACTTTCAGGGGTCGACCCCTGAGCTGGTGGGTTCGGCCTCCAAATTTTCAGGGCGCAACCCACACGTTCGGGGGTTGACCCCTGAAAGTGGGGCCGGGTTGGCCCCGGGTTGGTCCTTTCAGGGGTCAGCCCATCAGGCTGCGGGTTGGCTCCCTGCATGCATCGGCCCGAGCCCGGCCCCACTTTCAGGGGTCAACCCCTGAGTTGATGGGTTCGGTCCCCAAATTTTCAGGGCGCAACCCACGCGCTCGGGGGTTGACCCCTGAAAGTGGGGCTGCTCTGCCTTCGGCGTGGGGAATGGGGTGAGCCGTTGAGCGGTGTGGAGGGTTTCGGGGGCGAGGGGTTGGGACCTCGGAGAGGTTGTGGGGACCGTGGACACCGGATCAGGTGTCCGAGGCCCCGGCTTGCGTGTCCGAGGTCCCGGCTTGGTGTCCGAGGTCCCGGCTTGGTGTCCGGGGAGTTGGATTGTGCCGGCTGGGTTGGCCTCGGTGGGGTTTGCCGGATATCCCTCGAACAGTTGGGCCGGCCGGGGGGTGCTTGACAGCGGGGCGAGGTGACCGTCCGTAGAGCGGGATCGGGGTTCTCAGGGATTGGATCGGCGCGGCGAACACAGTGGGTCACCATTGTGAACTGTCCGCAATTTTCTCTTAACCAACCCCTTGCGTAAGCGCTCTCCGGCTGGTGAGAATATCCGGGCGGGAAGGGCGATCACTCGTCGACTTTCGGGTCCGACCTGAACCAGCCGCTGTGGCGGCTCGTGACTCCCTTCCCGCACCAAATCCTTTTGTTTACAAGGCCGTTGTAAGGTTTCGGCATGGCCCTCTTTGTCGTGCAGTTGCGCTTCGATCTTGCCAAGACCGACCGCCGGATGGAGGTCCGTCCGGCCCACCGCGAGTACCTCACCGAGCTGAAGGCCGCCGGCAAGCTCGTCGCCTCCGGCCCCTTCGCCGACCAGACCGGTGCCCTGCTCGTGTACGACGTCGCCGACGAGGCCGAGCTCCGCGACATCCTTGCCAAGGACCCCTACACCCCGGCCGGCGTGTCCGAGATCGCAACTCTGGCGGAGTGGCAGCCGCTGTTCCCGTTCAGCTGACGGGGTCAGTGCTGAAGGGACGCAAGGAGGGCGAGCACGCGCGTCCAGCCCTGCCGAAGGGCGGACTCGTTCGCGGCGCGGGTGCCGCCGAGCGGGAGTTGCCGGCCGGTGACCGGATGCTTCAGGCTCGTCCCGTGCGGAAGGTACGGCGCTCCGCCGACACCGTGCCCGGCGTTCGGAACGACCAGGGCCTCGTGCCGGAATCGCTTGCCGGCCTGGTCGAGCTTGTCGACGATCAGCGATGCGGCCGGATTCGACAGCCAGAGCAGGTCGTCGGTCCCGGCGACCGCGAGGACGGGACCGTCGACATGGTCGACCGGGATGAGGTCCTCCGGCAGTGGCTGCCCGTGCAGTGTCCAGGCCAGGCCGTTCGGGCTGGGGAATGACACGTGGATCACGGCACTCGGTGCATACAGCACAGCGCCGTGGACAAGGCTCGGGAAGTTCTGGCTCAGCAGGAGGGCGGCTTCCGTCCCGCGGGACGCGCTGATGACGATGATGTGGTTCGGGTCGACCCCGGGTTGCCGCGCAAGTAGCCTGGCCGCGGACGCGAAGTACTCCAACGGGATGTTCCGGAGATCCTTCGGCAGGCCTGGTGCATGGAAGTAGGCGACGGTCAGTGCGGGGTAGCCGTGCGATGCCAGCAGGTCCGCGGTCGACAGCAAGGCGAGACCACCCTCGGAACCCCCGAAGAGCAGTACGGCGGGGTGCTTGGCGTGATCGGGTGGCGGAGCGACGTACATGCCGCTGACCTTGTCCTTGGCCAGGCTGACGGGCCTCGTCGTGACGCCTGGGCCAACCCACTGTCTGGTCAAGGTTGTGCGCTCGACCTCCTTGCCGTCCTTGCGGACGAAGACGTCGAGGTGCTCGACCGGGCGGCCGTCCTCGTCCGGCGGGACGTATGACTGCGCGTCGGGGTCGCCATCGGGCGGGTTCATCGACCAGAGCAGGCCCATCCCGTCGGTGTCCTGGTAGCTGCCGGCGGACGGCTTGGCGCGATCGAGGTCGATCGTCCCGTGGTCGTCGGCGGTGAAGCTCGCCTCGCCGTGCCACTTCTTGCCGTCACGATCGACGGCCTCGGCGCCGACATTCACTTTCGCATGCGATTTGAGGCCCGTTACCGTCAAGTGGACGGCCTGGTCAGCGAGTGCGACCGCATGATCGACGTGAATGACCGCATGGTCAGCGCCGGGCGAACATCCAGCCGCGACCAGGCAGATAGCCGTGGCCAGCATGCTCGCGCCGATCCGGACCATAACCAGCATGGTCGCGCGGATCAGGGGTCAGACGTCGGCGCCTTCCAGGTCGAGGTGGTCGACGTACGCCCAGAGCCAGACGAGAGGGGCGAGGACGAGTTCTGGTTCGCCGTCCTCGTCGGCGACGAAGAGCATCGAGGCCTCGCCGTTGGAGATGTCCTCGATCACCGCGCTCGCACACCTCGACCGCGGCCTCGAACGGCAGCACCGGCGGCCCGTTCTCCCAGCGGGGCTGGGGGAGCGGGAGCACCGGCGCCTCGTCGGTCCCGTCCAGCTCGACCGAGACCTTCTGCAGTTCCTCGTACAGGTCGAAGGTGATCAGCCCGGCGAGCGGATGGCCGTCGAGACCGATCAGGTACGGGTCGTCGCCGCCGTCGCGGAAGTTGTCCCGCAGGTCCGGCAGCGCGGCCGTCAGATCGGAGGCTTCCAGGTACGGCGCTTCCGCCGACTCCTCTTCGTCGTCGACCTCGACCAGCCCGCTGCGCATCTGCGTCGAACGAGTGCAGCAGCCCGTTCAGCTCGTCGTACGCGCCGCCGCCGGGAGCCGTCTGCGCCCGCGTCTCCAGGTCACGCAGGTGCTCGATCAGGTCGTCCTCGAAGTGCAGGTCGTACCGCGGCAGGCCCGGCTCGCGGCCGGCGTTGATCTGCGCGACGAGCTGGGTCGACACCGGCCCGAGCCGCTCGGCCAGCACCTCCAGCGGGGTGGTCGGCTTCTCTTCCTCCTCGTCGTCGTGCGCGCAGGAGTCGTCCTCGCCTTTCCCGTCGCCCTCCATCGCGAGCAGCACCGAGAACGCCGGGAACGCGACCAGCGCCGCGCGTCGCCAGCATCCCGTCGCCGATCAGCATCAGCGGGTTCCCGCCGGCCTCGGTCCGGCGCAGATGATCGGGCAGCAGTACGGCGGCCTGCTCGACGTTCACCTGACTCGCCAGCGAGGAGAGCCCGTGGTCGCGTGTCGACCCGAGCAGCTCGACCAGCCGTCTCCGAGCTCATGTCGAAGTTGCGAGCGCAGGTAGTACCGCAGCCAGCCCGCGTCGACCGGATTGCAGAGCAGCTCCGCGATCCGGGCCCGGAAGTCGGCCAGGTCCGCGATCGCCAGCACCACCAGCACGGGCTGGTCGCCGTCGCCGATCACCAGCGGCCGGGTGTCGCCGTTCTGGAACCCGTCGATCACCTGGGCAGGCTGTCGGCCGCCGCCTCGAGCGGCCAGGACTCCGCCTCGAACTCGTTCACCACCGCGGCGGCGGTGTCGTCGGGCATCTGCTGGTCCTCTCCGGGCGGCGGCGGGAGTTGGCGTCTAACTGTAGGCGGCTGCGTGTCAGCGGACGGTAGGGGTCGGCCGGTCGGTCGCGGGCCGACGTGACGTTGGCTACGCTGTGCAGCGGCGGGTCGATGCAGAGGTATCTCACATGTGAGATAACGTCCGGCGCATGACTGATGACTACCTGAGCCGGATCGGCAATCTCATCCGGGACGCCCGCAAGCACCGCGGCTGGACGCAGACCCAGCTCGCCGAAGTGCTCGGCACCAGCCAGAGCGCGGTGAACCGGATCGAAAAGGGTCATCAGAACCTCACCCTCGAGATGCTCGCCCGGATCGGCGAGGCACTCGACTCCGAAATTGTCTCTCTCGGTGGCGGTCCGGTCCACCTTCGTGTCGTCGGTGGACGCAGGTTGTCCGGATCGATCGACGTGAAGTCCAGCAAGAACGCCGGGGTCGCGCTGCTCTGCGCCACGCCTGCTGAACAAGGGCCGCACCACGCTGCGCAAGGTCGCCCGGATCGAAGAGGTCAACCGGCTGCTCGAGGTGCTGAACTCGATCGGCGTCCGGACCACCTGGCTGAACGACGCCGGCGACCTGGAGATCGTCCCGCCGGAGCACCTCGACCTCGGCCGCGATGGACGCCGAGGCGGCCCGCCGTACCCGCAGCATCATCATGTTCCTCGGCCCGCTGCTGCACCGCGAGGACACCTTCCAGCTCCCGTACGCCGGTGGCTGCGACCTCGGCACCCGGACGGTCGAGCCGCACATGGCCGCGCTGCGGCCGTTCGGCCTGGAGGTCAAGGCGACCGGCGGCGAGTACCACGCGATGGTGAACCGGGCCGTCTGCGCCGGGCAAGCCGATCGTGCTGACCGAGCGCGGCGACACCGTGACCGAGAACGCGATCATGGCCGCGGCCCGGCACGACGGCGTCACCGTGATCCGCAACGCCAGCTCGAACTACATGGTCCAGGACCTGTGCTTCTACCTCGACCTGCTCGGCGTGACAGATCGACGGCATCGGCACCACCACGCTGACCGTGCACGGCCAGGCCGGAGATCGACGTGGACGTCGACTACGCGCCGTCCGAGGACCCGATCGAGGCGATGAGCCTGCTCACCGCGGCGATCGTGACCGGCTCGGAGATCACCATCCGGCGGGCGCCGATCGAGTTCCTCGAGATCGAGCTCGCGCTGCTGGAGGAGATGGGCCTCGACTACAGCCGCTCCGACGAGTACCTGGCCGAGAACGGCCGGACCCGGCTGGTCGACCTGACCACCCGGCCGTCGACGCTGCACGCGCCGATCGACAAGATCCACCCGATGCCGTTCCCGGGCCTGAACATCGACAACCTGCCGTTCTTCGCGGTGATCGCGGCGTCGGCGACCGGGCAGACGCTGATCCACGACTGGGTCTACGAGAACCGCGCGATCTACCTGACCGACCTGAACAAGCTCGGCGGCCGGGTCAAGCTGCTCGACCCGCACCGGGTGATGGTCGAGGGCCCGACGCACTGGTCCGGCGCCGAGATCATGTGCCCGCCGGCGCTGCGCCCGGCCGTGGTCACCCTGATCGCGATGATGGCGGCCAAGGGCACGTCGGTCCTGCGCAGCGTCTACGTGATCAACCGCGGCTACGAGGACCTGGCCACCCGGCTCAACTCGCTCGGCGCCCAGATCGAGACCTTCCGCGACATCTGAAGCGACATCTGAGTTCCTGCAGGAACGCGACAGCCTCGGTGATCACCTCCGGATCGGTCATGATCCGGCGGTGACCGAGGCCGCTCGTCCGCCAGGAAGTGCGCTCGCGGCCCGTACGACCGCCAGCAGCACCGGAGCCTGCCGGGGATCCACCACGTCGTCCTCGTCGTTGTGGATCACCAGCAGGTCGACATCGCCGGTTGCCACCGAGAACCTGGTCCAGATCTCGCTCGTCACCGTCGAACAGCGACGCTCGATCGACCGCCGCAATGCCTTGTTGATCTTCGGGCCCAGTCCGAGCTCACGGCAGAACACGTCGGCCAGGTAGCCGAAGTCGGCGACACCGCTGATCGTCACGAGCCGGCGGGCAGCGACCCCCTCGCGAACGGCGTACAAGAGCGAACGGCACGCCGAGGGAGTGCGCGATCACGCCCTCGAAGGGGCCGTGCCGTTCGCGCCGAGCGCGCGGATGATGCGCTGGTGGTCGAGGATCGTGCCCGATCGGCCCGGGCGTGTCACCGTGGCCCGGGTGCGTCGTACGAGATCGGGCTGTAGCCGAGCTCGAGCAGGCGCGCGACGAAACCGTCGTACCGGGACGCGCGGGAGCGCCAGCCGTGCACGAGCAGGACCGGGCGGCTGCCGTCGCCCCACGCGTAGGTGACGACCCGTCGACGACCTCGACCCGGGCGGCCTCGTGGATCTCGCGCTCGGCGTCGCGGACCGGCCGCGCGTCATCGGCCGCCGCCACAGCTCGAACGCGAGCCGCCCGGCCAGCCGCGGCGACACCGCGCCGATCGCCCGCAGATCCCGATCCCACTCAGGTTCTGTCATCGACGCTCCTCCGCTCGGCAAACTATACGAACGGTCGTATTATTAGTTTGTGAGGGAGTCGACGTCAACACCGTTAGGATCGGAACGTGCGTGGAGAAGGTCGACGGACGGTTGGTGCGCGGTGACCAGACGCGGCGAGCGGTACTGCGCCGGGCGGTCGACATCGCGTCGGTGGACGGGCTCGAAGGGCTGTCGATCGGGCGGCTCGCCACCGAGCTGGGGATCAGCAAGAGCGGGCTGTTCGCGCACTTCGGTTCGAAGGAGGAGCTGCAACTCGCGACGATCCGGGCGGCGCGACGGATCTACGCCGACGACGTGGTGACGCCGGCCTTCGAGGTCGAGCCCGGGCTCGGGCGGGTCTGGGCGCTGAGCGAGTGCTGGCTGGACTACTCGCGGTTGCGGGTGTTCCCCGGCGGCTGCTTCTTCCAGAAGGTCTCGCACGAGTACGCCGCCCGCTCGGGTGCCGTGCACGACGCGCTCGTCGAGGTCCACCGCGAGTGGATGGAGCTGATCGAATCCAGCATCCGCGAGGCGGTCGAGCGCGGGGAGCTCGTCGCGGATCCGACGCAGCTGGCCTTCGAACTCAACGCGTACTACGACTCGGCCAACCTCGGCGTCGATCCTGCTCGCCGACGAGACCGGTCTACGACCAGGCTCGTCAGTCCATCCGGGCCCGGCTGGAGTCGGCGGCCGTCGCCGGTACGACGCTGCCCTGGTGAGTCGGGAGATCGCGCTGCCGCCGAATCGGTGAGACGAAGCAGGACCAATCCGGCCAGGGGTACGCCGGCCGTGGTGATCCACAGTGCTGGGACGAGCCCGAGGAGTTCGCCGAGCGTTCCGCCGAGGAGAGCGCCGAGCGGGATCGTTCCGTAGTTGACGAACGAGGTCGTTGCGGCGAGGCGACCGAGCAGCTCTGGTGGGCAGTAGGACTGCTGGAAGGTCGCTTTGACGACGTTGCCGCCGACCACGCCGAGGCTGACGCCGAATCCACCGACGAGATAGAGCCAGGGCTCACGGTGCTCAGCGGGATCAGCAGTGCGAGTGTCGGCAGGCCGAGTTCGCACAGCAGAAGTGCGCGCGCCGTGCCGAAGCGTGCGGCGAGGCGACGGCCGGCGAAGGCGCCGACGACGCCGCCACTCGTCGCCGCGGCGATCAGAGCGCCGACCGTGCCGGCGGACAGGCCGACCTCGCGGACCAGGAAGACGACAACGATCGCCTGGTAGCCCATCAGGGCCAGGTTCGAGACCGCGCCGAAGATCGTGAGGGTGCGCAACCAGACGTCCTTCGCGACCAGTAGCCGACCCCGAGCTTGATCCCGGTCCAGAGGCCGGCTTCGTGGTCGACCGACGCGTCGAGCTCCGCGGTGACGGATTGCTGCCAGGCAAGCGAGCGCGACGACGAAGGTGGAGGCGTCGACGAGCAAGGCGTTGGCGGGCCCGGCGAGCTGGACGATCAGGCCGCCGCAGCCGAGTCCGGCGATCTGCGCGGCGGAGGCGCTGCCGTGCAGCTTCGCATTGCCTTCGGCGTGATCGGCTGGGTCGATCAGCGTGGGCAGGTAGGCGGTGTAGGCGGTCTGGAAGAGGACGGCTGGCAGCTCCGGCGAGGACCGCGATGGCCAGCAGGAGGTGGATTGTCAGGAGATCCGCCGAGTGCTGCGACCGGGATGCGGCGAAGAGCAGCAAGGAGGCGACCGAGGACGCGCAGCATGATCGGGCGGCGGCGGACGCCGGTCGACCCACGCGCCGACCGGCAGTCCGATCAGCAGCCAGGGTGCCCAGGCGGCCGCGGTGAGCAGGCCGACCTCGAAGGTGGTTGCCTGAAGCATCGAGATCGCGATCAGCGGCAGTGCCACCGTCGAGGTCGCACTGCCGAACCGGCTGACCGTCTCGCCGATCCAGAGCAGCCGGAAGTCCCGGTGCCGCCTGAGCAGACTCACGATCAGCGTGGGTCCGACGGGGCCCTGTCGGTACCCGGTCGACGCGGGAACGACTGGAGCTGGACGATGACCCGCTCTGCGTTGTCGTCCGGCGGGTTCGTCGGCCGTGTAGCGGTCGATGACCTGCTCCGATCTCCTCGTTGAGTCGGTGCAACTGCTCCGGGGTCAGGCGGAGATCGCGCCAGTCGGACAAGCCGCGCCGCGGCTGCCATTCGCCCGGCCAGTTCTCGTCGACGTACGTCCGTACGCGGTCGAAGTACCGCTCGACCAGATGCCGCAGGTAGACGTCGAGCGCGCCGCTGGTCTCCGGGTCGTCGCGGAACTCGGCCGGGTCGAGCACGGTCTGGCCCGGGATCCGCCACCAGCGCTCCCGCTTGGTGCCGCGCTCGACGTCCTCCTCGATGTACCCGTGCTCGGCGAGCAGCCGCAGGTGCCAGCTGATCGTGCCGGTGTTCTCGCCGAGCCGGGCCGACAACGTGGTCGAGGTGGCCGGGCCGTCGAGCTCGAGCAGCTTCCAGGATGCTCATCCGGAGCGGGTGGGCCAGTCCGCGCAGGCTGCGTGCGTCGATCCGTCGCATGGTTGCAGAGTAGTCTCTGCAAAGAAGTCTCTGCAAGATCATTCCGGTAACTGTCGGTGGCCGTCCGTAGCTTGTGGCGCATGCGGCCTCATGTGGTGGCTCAGCTGGCGGTCTCGCTGGACGGGGTGACGTCGGGATTCGACGTCGACCTCGCGCGCTTCTACGCGCTCGCGACGTTGTGGCAGGAGGACGTCACGCTGGTCGGTGCGGACACGATCGTGGCGCAGGAGATCGCCGTACGGGCCGCTCCTCGTCCTGGGCCGCGGGCGGATGGTCCGCTGCTCGCAGTCGTGGACAGCAGGGCGCGGGTCCGCGAGTGGGAGGCACTGCGGCAGCTCGGCTACTGGTCCGACGTCCTCGCCTTGTACGCCGATCAGACGCCGGCGCGACCGCCCGATGCGACGACCCGCGAGCTCGTCACCGGGTACGAGCAGGTGGACCTGGCCGAGGTGCTCGACGTTCTCGGCGAGCGTGGCGTGCACACGGTCCGCGTCGACTCGGGCGACGCGCTGGTCAGTGCGCTCCTCGACCTCGGCCTGATCGACGAGCTCGCCCTCCTGGTCCATCCAGTCCTCGTCGGCACCGGCCGACCGTGGTGCGACACGCGCCGGTTGGCTCTGCGCCATGTCGACACCGAGGTCTTCGAAGGAGGCGTCGATCTGGCTCCGCTACTGCGTCTCCGCCTGATTCGTGCCGGTCGAAGACCGCTCTGGCGATTCACGCCCCTCAGGTGAGGTCGTCAGAGCGGCCGGCTTCGACGCGTGACCACTGGGAGATGGGACGGCCGTTGGCGGTCAGGCCGCCGACCTCCCACTGTTGTGGCCAGCCGTCGGGAGAGTCCTCGTGCACTTCCTGGCGCCCGTACACGGTGAGGTCCATCAGCGAGTAGCTGTTGTCCATCACCTCGACCCCGCGGATGGTGGTCCACCAGGTCTCGAACACACGGTCGCCGTCGCGGATGTAGCAGACGAGGTGCATGTTGCCGACCTTCCGGCCGACGAGGAGTTCGTCGAGGGAGTCCACCGCCGAGTACCACGGCATCGTCCAGCCCATGAAGTCTCGGTAGCGGACGCTTTCGTCGTACGGTCCCTGACAGAAGACGGCGTACGTGATGTCGCGGGAGTGCAGGTAGGACAGTTCGGCGACGTTGCCGTTGCACCACGTGCAGCCTTGACACTGCTCGGCCGCGGGGTGGCCGGGATGCCACATGAAGTAGTACGCGATGAGCTGCGTGCGTCCTTCGAAGGCATCAAGGAGGGTGAGCGGTCCGTCGGGTCCGGTCAACTGGAGGCCGGCATCTACCTCGACCATGGGCAGTCGCCGTCGGGCTGCCGCGATCGCGTCACCCTCGCGGGTGTGCGCCTTCTCGCGGATCCGCAGTGCGTCAATCTCTGCCTGATAGGCGTCGCGGTCGACGACCGGGGGCAGTGCGGTCGTTGTGCTGTCCGTCATGACTGGTCCCGTCGATTGCCTTGTGTCTCTTCTGGTTCCCAGCCTGCCGAGTCGCATGCATGCCTTCGGTTGTTCACCGAACTGTCGGTAGCGGCCGCTACTGTGAGCAGTGATGAGGAAGCAGCATGAGTGGTACGACGAGCACGACGCCGAGCGATGGGTCGCCGAGCCGGTCAAGCGGCCGGGGCGGACCGCCTTCGCTCGCGATCGTGCGCGCGTACTGCACAGTGCCGCGCTGCGGCGGCTGGCGGCCAAGACGCAGGTCGTCGACGGCCGGCAGTGACGACTTCGTCCGCAACCGGCTGACCCACAGCCTCGAGGTCGCGCAGATCGGCCGCGAGCTGGCCGCGACCCTCGGCTGCGATCCGGACATCGTGGACGCGGCCTGTCTGGCCCACGACCTCGGCCACCCGCCGTTCGGGCACAACGGTGAGCGGGCCCTCGACCAGCTCGCCGCGGACATCGGCGGCTTCGAGGGGAACGCGCAGACCTTGCGCCTGCTGACCCGGCTGGAGTCGAAGACGTTCGACCCGACCGGCCGCAGCGTCGGCCTCAACCTCAGCCGCGCCACCCTCGACGCCGCCACCAAGTATCCGTGGGCCCGGCGCGCGGGCGAGCGCAAGTTCGGCGTGTACGACGACGACCTCGCGGTCTTCGAGTGGTTGCGCCAGGGCGTCGGCGAGACCGGCGCTGCCTGGAGGCGCAGGTGATGGACTTCGCCGACGACGTCGCGTACTCGGTGCACGACGTCGAGGACGGGATCGTTGCCCATCACATCGACCTGGACCGCGGTCGACGCGGACCGGGCGCCGTACTGGGAGATCGTCCGGCAGCTGTACTTGCCGGAGGCAACCGATGCGGAGTTGGACGAGGGCTGGCTGCGGCTGACCGGCGTTGCACGTACTGGCCGAGTGGGTCGTTCGACGACAGCCGGCGGGCGCTCGGCGGGCTGAAGGACCTGACCAGCCAGCTGATCGGCCGGTTCTGCGACCGCGGCCGAGCAGGCGACGCACGCGGTGTTCGGGCGGTCGCCGGCTGATCCGCTACGAGGCCGACCTGGTGGTCCCGGACGGCATCGCGGGTGGAGATCGGCCTGCTCAAGGGTGTCGGGATGTTCCACGTGCTGAACTCACCCGGAGCGGCAGGCCCGCCGCGCCTCCCAACGTCGAGTTGCTGACCGAGCTCGTCGAAGCGCTGTGGAAGTCGGCGCCACTCCACCTGGACGCCGCCTTCGCGAGCCGACTTCACCGCGGCGGCCGACGACAACGCCCGCCTCCGCGTCATCGTCGACCAGGTCGCCTCCCTCACCGACCCCTCCGCCCAGGCCTGGCACACCCAACTCGTCAGCTGACCCCACCCAGGCCGCCTCCGGCATATCCGCCCCGGCGGCGTCCAGCACTGCGATCCTTGGGCCTGTCCACCACGCTCATCCGCCTACGATGATGTGCGGTGATTGTCGGCGCATGCGCGTGGTGGGGATTGGGGGCGGCTCAGGTGTCGTGGGTGCGCAGCTCGTGCACTGGCTGCGGGTGAGGTTGGTTGGTGTGGCAAGCTCGACAGGAGGTGTCGCTCCAGGGTGGCGCCGGGTCGAGGTGTTCACGCTTGAGGCTGGCTGGGCCGGACGGGCTGGGGTGGACACGTCCTGTCGAGCTTGCACACCTCGGCCGGCCATCGGCCGCCGAGGCCGAGCGTGGCGGGGCAACCCGCCAGTTCGGGGGTTGACCTCTCGAATGGTTCAGGCGGTCAGCCGCTCCCGAACGGTCACCTCGGTATCCCAGGGCGTTGGGTGGCTCGATCGGTGAGTCGTGGACCGCGGTTGTCGGGAGGCCACGCGCATGAGACTCCCAAGGACATAGGACGTGTGATGGCCTGCGTCACGGTAGTGACTCGGTGACAGCGCAAATACGGCCTCGAGCACTAGAGTCGGCTGCATGACTGATGCAGACCAGCAGCCCATTGTCATCGTCGGTGCGAGCCTCGCGGGCGCAACCGCTGCGGAGACGCTTCGGACCGAAGGCTGGACCGGTGGCATCGTCCTGATCGGCACCGAGAAGTCACTGCCGTACGAGCGACCGCCGCTGTCCAAGGGCGTGCTGCTCGGCAAGGACCAGACCGACGTCGCGCAGCTGCACGACCAGCAGTGGTACGACGACAACAACATCGAGCTGCGTCTCGGAACGACCGTCACGGCGATCGACTCCGCGGCCCACACTGTCACCCTGGACGACGGTTCGCAGCTGTCCTACAGCAAGCTGCTGATCGCGACGGGCAGCCGGGTCCGGCGGATCGACGTACCGGGTGCCGACCTTCCGGGCGTCCACTATCTGCGGACCGTCGAGGAGTCGCAGGCTTTGACCGACGCGTACGCCGCCAAGCCGCGCGTGGTCGTGGTCGGTGCCGGCTGGATCGGGCTGGAGACGGCGTCAGCCGCACGCGAACGCGGGTGCGAGGTCACCGTCGTCGAGCCGCAGTCGACCGCGCTGGCCGCCGTACTCGGGGAACAGATCGGTGGAGTTGTTCGCCGAGTTCCACCGGCAGCACGGGGTCAAGTTCCGCTTCGGCACTGGAGTCGAGGGGTTCGAGGGCACAGACAAGGTGACCGGCGTGCGGGTCACCGGTGGTGAGGTGATTCCGGCGGACCTGGTGATCGTCGGCGTCGGCGTACAGCCGAACACCGAGCTGGCCGCAGAGGCCGGCATCGAGGTCGCGACCCGGGAGAACGGCTCGGGCATCGTGACCGGTCCGGACCTGCGCACCTCGTGCCGAGGACGTGTACGCCGCGGGTGACGTGGTGCGGTGGGATCACCCGCTGTTCGGCCGGTCGATCCGGGTCGAGCACTGGCAGAACGCGAAGGACACCGGCGCCGCGGCCGCGAAGGCGATGCTCGGCCAGGACGTAGCGCACGACGCGATCCCGTACTTCTTCACCGACCAGTTCGACCTCGGGATGGAGTACGCCGGTGACGTTCCGCGCGGGGCGTCGTACCAGGTGGTGCTCCGGGGCGATCCGGCCTCCGGCGCGTACCTCGCGTTCTGGCTCGACGACGACCGGCACGTGCTGGCCGGCATGCACGTCAACACCTGGGACACGATCGACGCCATCCAGGACCTGATCCGTTCCGGCAAGCAGGTCGACCCGGCCCGCCTGGCCGACACCTCCGTGGAGCTGTCGGACGTTTAGACCGGATAGGCGACGTACGCGAAGAAGCGGCTGTCCGGCGACCAGCTCGGCACGTTCATCGTGCCCTGGCCGCCGAACAGTGTCGCGAGCTCCCGGATCTCACCATCCAGTGTGAGCAGCCGGAGCCGTACGTCGTCCACGTCGGCCGGATGCCCTTCGGTGCCGGTGGGGAAGCTGACGTAGGCGATCGAAGACCCGTCCGGGGCGGGATGCGGGAACCAGTTGACCCGCTCGTCGAACGTCAACTGCTCGACCGCGCCACCGCCGACCGGGATCCGGAACAGCTGCGCGTGCCCCGGCGCGGTCGCCGCCCGCTCGGAGTTGAAGTAGATCCACTTGCCGTCCGGGCTGTACTCCGACCCGTCGTCCGCGTGCTCGTCATCCGTGACCTGTACGTCGTCCCCGCCGGCGACCGGGATCGTCCACACGTTGGCGATCCGGCGACCGTCCACGTGCTCCAACCCGATGTACGCCAAGGTCTGGCCATCCGGCGAGACCCCGTGCAGGTAGTGATGGAATCCCGGCCCGCGGTCGTTGGTCACCCGTCGCCCGGCCCCGCCCTCGATCGGTACGGCGTACAGATGCCCGTCCTCCGCCGACACGTAGACCGTCGTACCGTCAGGGCTCACCACGTGATCGTTGTTGATCGCCGGCACCCCACCGAGCTCGATCTCCTGAAGCCCGTCGTCGACCGTGAACAGCCGCCCGTCACCGTTGACGACGAGCTCACCGCCAGGCGTCCAGTTGGGGGCTTCGAAGAGGATTGTGGACGAGCTGTACACCAGGCGATGCTCGCCGGTGTCCACCTCGGCGACATAGAGCTCGGACAGTTGACCAGGGCGAAGGGTACGAGGCACGCCACCCAACCTAAGACACTGGTCAACTTAGGACATCGGCGCCGGGGCCGTAGACTCGCGGCGTGGCAGGCCGGATCAAGGACGAGGACATCGCGCTGGTGCGCGAGCGTGCCCGGATCGACGACATCGTCGGCTCGTACGTGACCTTGAAGAACGCCGGTGGTGGTTCGCTCAAGGGGCTGTGCCCGTTCCACGACGAGAAGTCGCCGTCGTTCAACGTCACCCCGGCGCGCGGCTTCTTCTACTGCTTCGGCTGCCAAGAGGGCGGCGACGTCATCGACTTCATCCAGAAGATCGACCAGATCACCTTCCACGAGGCGGTCGAGACGCTGGCCGCGAAGGTCGGCATCCAGCTGCGGTACGACGAGTCCGGCGCGCCGATGCAGCGCGGTCCGGGCGAACCAGCGGCCCCGGCTGGTCGAGGCGCACAAGGTCGCCGCGGAGTACTACGTCGAGCAGCTGTTCGGCGCTGCCGAAGCGATCGCTCGGCCGGCAGTTCCTGGACAAGCGCGGCTTCGACAGGACGCCGCAGTCCACTTCGGCGTCGGGTTCTCGCCGCGCGGCGGTGAGGCGCTGATCGGCCACCTGCGCGGCCGCGGCTTCACGCAACGCCGAACTGGTCGCGTCCGGCCTGTGCCGCCGAGGGACAGCGCGGACTGTACGACCGGTTCCGCGGCCGGCTGATGTGGCCGATCCGGGACGCGTCGTCGGACGTGATCGGGTTCGGCGCCCGCCGGCTCTTCGACGACGACAAGATCGAAGCGAAGTACCTGAACACCCCCGAGACCCCGATCTACAAGAAGTCCAAGGTCCTGTACGGCGTCGACCTCGCCCGCCGCGAGATCGCGAAGGGCCGCCAGGCCGTGGTCGTCGAGGGCTACACCGACGTGATGGCCTGCCACCTGGCCGGCGTGCAGACCGCGGTAGCCACTTGCGGTACGTCGTTCGGCGAGGACCACGCGCGGGTGCTGCGGCAGTTGCTGCTGGACCACGACCAGTTCCGCGGCGAGGTGATCTTCACCTTCGACGGTGACGAGGCCGGCCAGCGCGCGGCGCTGAAGGCGTTCGCGGGCGACCAGGCGTTCGCCTCGCAGACGTACGTCGCGGTCGAGCCGGACGGACTGGATCCGTGCGATCTGCGGTTGCAGAAGGGCGATGCCGCGGTCCGCGAGCTGATCGGCCGGCGGGTTCCGCTGTACCGCTTCGTGCTCGCCAACGTGCTGTCGAAGTACGACCTGGATCGCGCGGACACCCGGATCGATGCGCTGCGCGACGCGGCTCGACTCGTGATCAGCATCCGCGACCGGTCGAAGGTCGACGCCTTCACCCGCGAGCTGGCCGGGCAGCTCGGGCTGGAGGTCGACCAGGTCCGGTCCGAGGTGCTATCGGGCAGCATCCCGCCCGGCGCCGGCGGCTGCGCCATCCAACGATCGTGGTCCGGTCGTCGTGCAGACCGAGACACCTGCCCCGCCGCGGGTCGGACGTCCCGTCGCCGCGGGACCAGCGATTCGTGATCGAGTGGGACGTGCTGAAGATCGCGATGCAGCATCCGCTGCTGGTCGGCGTCGCGTTCGACGAGCTCGACGACCATGACTTCACCCATCCCTGGCTGGCCGCGATCCGCACCGCGATGGCGAAGGCCGGCGGTCCGGCGGCCGCGCCTCCCGGTGAGGCGTGGGTGGTCGCCGTACGCGATGCCATCGGCAACGATCCGGCCGCCGCGGTGGTCAGCGCGCTGGCCGTGGATCCGTTGCGGCTGGGGCGTGAGCCCGACGAGCAGTATGCGCGAGGCCCTGCTGGCCCGGCTGCAGGAACTGACCTGTGCGCGGCGGATCCAGGACCTGAAGTCCAAGCTGCAGCGGACCAACCCGATCGACCGCGTCGACGACTACAACCGCATGTTCGGTGAGCTGATCGCGCTCGAGGCCTACCGCGCCGACCTCCGCAAGAAGGCCATCTCCGGCGCTCTCTAGTCCTTGCCGGCGGTTTGCTGAGGTCTGGGCTCTTGCGCTAGGTGGCGGGACAGGGTGCACTGCTTCCTAGCTCTCGGGGCCAGGGGAGGAACCGAACTATGACTCTGTCGACTACGCCTGCGCATCGCCGGAGGGCGCGGCTTGCTGCCGTGTTCGCGGCGGTGCTCGGGCTGGCAACTGCCACCGTCACCACGCTTCCGGGGGCTTCGGCCCAACCGGGAAGCGCAGACCGTGCCGGCGCGGCAGCGACGCAGCCGCATCCGAAATCCGACAAAGACCTCGGCGATGCCGACCGGGCGAGGATCGCCGCGGCTCAGGCCGCGGGCAAGAAGACCGTGACCCTGCTGGTCGCGGCCGAGCGCGACCGGTCGTCGGTCGCAGCGGATCAGCTCCGCGCGCTCGGTGGAGTGGTGCTGAAGTCCGACGCAGCCGTCGACTACCTCAAGGTGGAGATTCCCACCGGTAAAGCCGAGCAGGCCGCCAAGCTGAGCGCGATCGAGGCAGTCGACGTCGACGGCCTGATCCCGATGGACGATCCACAGCCGCAGGGCACCCAGCTGCCCATCCCGCAGACACCGCCGAGTGCGAACACGCCGCGGATCAACCCGTACCTGCCCACCGGCGACACCCAGGCGGCACAGTTCGCCCTGGCCAATCCGAAGTGGGACGGCCGCGGCACCAAGATCGCGATCCTGGACTCCGGGATCGACCTCGACGTACCGGCTCTGCAGAAGACGACGACGGGTCTGCCGAAGGTCGTCGACTGGTACAACGCGAACTCCCCGACCTCGGGTGACGCGACCTGGATCAGCACCACCGGCCGGTTCACCGGCTCCTTCACGTCCGGCGGCCGCACCTGGACCGCACCGGCGACCGGCGGGCCGTACGCCCTCGGTCTGCTTCGCGAGGCGGCCGGCGAGCTTGCCCAGGGCGAGCTCGGTGGCGACATCGATCGCGACGGCGTGACCGCCGAGTCGATCGGCGTACTGCAGGACCGCACCACCAAGCAGGTGTACGTCGACACCGACCAGGACGGCGACTTCACCGACCAGACCGCGATGATCGACTTCAAGGTCAAGCGGGACGAAGGTCACCTCGGCACCGACAACCCGGCGACCCCCGTGACGGAGAGCGTCCCGTTCGTCGTGGTGACCGACCGCTCGGTGTACGACCCTGCCTCGGATGCGGGCTCGGTCGTCAACGTGGGCATCGCCGGCGCGCAGCACGGCACCCACGTCTCCGGCATCACCGCCGGCAACGGCCTGTTCGGCGGGAAGATGAGCGGTGCGGCCCCGGGCGCGCAACTGATGGCGGTCAAGGTGTGCCTGACCACCTCGTCCTGTACCAACAGCGGTCTGGTCGACGGCGTGCTGTACGCCGCGCACAACGGCGCCGACGTGGTCAACATCTCGATCGGTGGCCTGCCGGGTCTCAACGACGGCAACAACGCCCGCGCGGAGCTCTACAACCGGACGATCGACGAGTTCAACATGCAGATCTTCCTCTCGGCCGGCAACAGCGGCGCCGGGGCGAACTCCGTCGGCGATCCGGCGGTGGCCACCAACTCGATCGCCGTCGGGTCGTACATCACCAGGGCGACCTGGCTGTCGAACTACGGCTCTGACCCCGCGAACAACAAGGGTCTGCACCCGTTCTCCTCGCGCGGCCCGCGGGAGGACGGCGGCTTCAAGCCGGACATCATCGCGCCGGGCGCGGCGATCTCCACCACTCCGCTCTGGCAGGCCGGCGGACCGGTCCCCGGCACCTACACCTTGCCGTCCGGCTACTCGATGCTGAACGGCACCTCGATGGCCGCTCCGCAGTCCACCGGCGCCGGTGCGCTGCTGGTCAGTGCGTACAAGGCGACCTTCGGCGCCCGGCCGACCGCGGCCGCGCTGCGCAGTGCGATCCGGTCGAGTGCGGCGTACCAGCCTCAGCTCGGCGCCTACGAGCAGGGCGCGGGCTCTGTTCCAGGTGACGGATGCCTGGAAGCAGCTTCGCGCCGGGCAACGGCCGAACGCGATCACGGCGAGCGTGCCGGTGAGCACGGTGCTCAGCGGCCAGCTGGCCACGCCGAACGTCGGCGTCGGCATTCACGATCGTGAGGGCGTCGTCCGCGGGGCGAAGTACACCCGCACCTACACCCTGACGCGGACCAGTGGGTCGACCAAGGCGGTGACGCACAATGTGCGGTGGGTCGGCAACGACGGCACCTTCAGGTCGGCGCATACAGTCAAGCTGCCGTTGAACGTCCCGGTCTCGTTCGCCGTACAGATCAATCCGTCCAGCCCGGGCGCACACTCCGCGGTCCTGCGGCTCGACGATCCGAAGACACCCGGCGTCGACCTGATGACCATGAACGCGGTGTTCGTACCGAACGACCTCACGGCGGCCAACGCGTACACGTTCCAGGCGAGCGGCAAGGTCGGCCGGGACGCCACCCGCAGCTACTTCGTCCGGGTGCCGGTCGGCGCAAGCGCGCTCAAGGTGGACATGACCGGCGGGGGAGACCAGGCAGGGGCCGGGCAGATCCGCTTCCTTCGGTACTCCCCACAGGGCTTGCCGGTGGACAGCAACGCGAGCACGAGCTGCTACGACCCCGATGCGGGCGCCGGTTGTGTTGGTGGAACGGCGCACAGCCGCACCATCGTGAACCCGGAGCCGGGCGTCTGGGAGCTGGTGGTCGAGTCACGCCGTACCTCTGACGTCAAGGAGGCGCAGTTCGGCCTGACCGCAACCGTTCTCGGTACGGCGATCACGCCGAACCCGGACGTGGTGTCGTCCGTGACCCTCGGTACGCCGCTGACCCGCAACTACACGGTCTCCAACCAGCTCGCCGGGTTCACCGGCAGGCTTGTCGGTGGCGGTGCGCTGGCCAGTACGCAGACCCAGCGTCCGACGATCGCGAACCAGGCACAGCAGACGTTCGACGTCACTCTGCCGGCGGGCGTCACGTCGTACACGGTCCGCACCGGGAATGCGTCCGACTTGCGAGCGGACATCGACCTGGTCGTCTTCCGTTGCGCGCCCGCGTGCGTGCAGGTGGGGTCGAGCGGCGGAGCGACGGCCGTTGAGCAGGTGACGCTCGCCAACCCGGTGGCGGCGCTGTACCGGATCTTGGTCGACGGGTTCGCGGTGCCGAGCGGCAGTACGGCGTACGACCTCGTCGACTCCTACGTGCAGCCGGCGCTCGGAACGCTGACCAGTAATGACGCCGAACGCCAGCCATCCATCCGGTTCGTCGTGGACTCCGACCGCGGTCCTGACCGTCAACGCGGAACCAGGCGCGGGCCGCAAGATCACCGGCACCTTGAGCGTCCAAACCGACGCCGGCGTCACCGTCGGGTCGGGCTCCGTCATCGCCGACACAGTGGCCCAGCCATAACCACTCGCGGACTCCCGGGCGTGAGCACTTCACGCCCGGGAGGTCGACGGTTCAGCTGTCCTGCCCTATCCCGTCGAGGAACTTGGTGAGGGCGGCGACGAAGGTCGTTGGTGCCTGTCGGTGGATGCTGTGGCCGACCGGGATTTCCTCGAAAGCACCGCGAGGGATCCGGTCGGCCATCGCGCGCAACTGATCCTGCGGGAAAGGGCTGGTCGGCCCACCACCGAGTACCAGCGCGGGAACTCGGATCTCGGCGAGCTCGCCGAACCAGCTTGGACCGGGCGCGTTGACCTGCCCGAGGAGGGCGACCCGTGCGTCCCAGTCGTATCCGAGCGGGCCGTCCGGGCGCTCAGGCACCGGGCGGCGTTGCGGGAACGGTGGCGGTGGCTCGACGAGCACCAGCGGCCCGGTACGGTCCGGGCGTCGGGCCGCGTGCAGGTACGCCGCGATCGCGCCCATCGAGTGGCCGACCATGACCGGCGTACTGAGGCCGTGCGCCTCGAGGAACTCATCCAGGTCAGCGGCCAGCAGCTCGAACGCGTACGCGTCCGCGGGCCCGGTCGCACCGTGGCCGCGCTGATCGGGCACATACACCCGCCACCTCTCGGCCAGCGCGTCGACAACCCCGTCGAACGACGAGCCGTCCGACGTGAGGCCGTGCAGGAGCACCATCGGCTCAGCGTCGAGAGGGCCGTGGGTACGGACGGTCAGTCGCATGGACGGCATCCTGTCAGGTAGTTGTCACCCGGCTTGGGTGAGGTCGCCGTGCTGTCGTGGCAGGAGGCTGGCATCACCTGCGCAGCCGATGGGAGAGGCCCGATGGCGACACTGACCGTTTGGAAGTTCGCGAGCTGGGACGGAGCCAATCAAGCGATCGGCACGTTGGAGGCGCTGGCCAAACAGGAGTTGATCAAGATCCATGACGCCGCGTCGGTCTCGTGGCAGCCGGAGACGAGAAGGCCCAAGACCCGCCAGCTGCGCAATCTGACCGGCGTCGGTGCGATCGGTGGCGCGTTCTGGGGAATGCTCTTCGGAATGATCTTCCTGATGCCGCTCGCCGGCGCCGCCATCGGCGCGGCATCGGGCGCCTTGGCGGGATCCCTGGCCGACGTGGGAATCGACGACGACTTCATCAAGGCTGCCCGCGACCAGATCACACCCGGCACCTCGGCGCTGTTCCTGATGTCGAGCGAGGCGGTCCAGGACAAGATCAAGGAAACCTTCGACGCCACCGGCATCCAAAAGCCGCAGCTCATCCAGTCGAACCTGTCCACCGAGCAGGAAGCAGCCCTCCGCGAAATGTTCGCCGGCTAGCAGCAACAGGCACTCTGCGTTGCGCGCACCGTTCAGGGGTGGCGGATGTAGTACTCGGTGAATTCGCGGCAGCGTCCTTCGCCGTCGAAGCGCATGACGAAGCAGTTCTCGTACGCGCGGACGACGGGCCCGCCAGGCACCTCGCGGTATCGCGACGTGCCGGTGGCCACCACGGTGTCACCGTCGACCGCGACCGGAGAGTATTCGGCGTCGTAGGTGCCGGGTGCGTCGCGGGTCGAGGAGCCAGGCGACGCACTTTCTCCCAGCCAGGATGCGATGACGGCGTCCCGGCCGAGGATCGGCTCGTCGTACGGGTGGTATCGGTAGGCGACGTTCTCGCTGAACAGCCGTGAAATGTCGCCCGGATCGTAGGACATCCACGCTTCGACGTACCGGTGGAGCCAGTCCCGAGCGGTCTCGTGGTCCATTGGCCCACCTTAATCCGCTCGCCTCTGCGCGGAGACGCATCTGCAAACACTCGCCGACCAATCGCCAGAGTCAGCGCTGTGGCCACCTTTCCGGCGGGTGCGTCGGCCCCACCTGGGCGTGGTGCGATGCTGGCTGCACCTGCATCTACTGCCAGGGAGGCGACCCCATGGTCCAACGAGTCGAGATCCTGCTGACCGATGACCTCGACGGCAGCCAGATCCCCAGCGGCATGGGTGAGACTGTGCCCTTCGCGATCGACGGCATCACGTACGAGATCGACCTCGGTACCAGGCACGCGGCAGCCTTGCGCGCGGCACTTCGTCCCTACGTCGAGGCGGGCCGGCCGATCACGAACCGGCGCGGCAGGCGGGTCACCCGAATCACAGTTGGTGCGGATGCTCGCACCGTCAAGGAGTGGGCCCGTGCCAATGGGTACGAGGTGAATGACCGGGGACGAGTCCCGGCCCACATTCGGGAGGCCTTCGACGCCGCCAACTAGGTGGCACGAGGTTGGCTCAGCCGTGCTTCTCCAACTGCGTCCTGTAAGTGACCTGACGGCCAGACTCCTTCGCTTTCGCGTGGAGCAAACAGTGAGTACGACCGTCACGCCGGTCTTCAATGGCCTACGCTGTCATATCGGCGAGACTTGCCAGAGTTGAGCGGCAGGACATCGAGTATGAGCGTCTCCATCGAGGGTCCCGGACCGGGGCTTCTAGACCGGCGCGTCGAGCGCGGGGCAGTGGATCGGGTGCTCGACCAGGCGCGGGCGGGCAACAGCGCTGTGCTGGTCGTGCACGGCGAGCCCGGGATCGGTAAGACGGTCGTGCTGAACTATGCGGCGAGACGGGCGTCGGCATCGGATCTGCGTGTGGTCCGGGCGTGGGGCGTCGAGTCGGAATTGGAGCTCGCGTACGCCGGACTGCACCAGCTGTGCATGCCGTTGCTCGGCCGGCTGGATCAGCTGCCGAGGCCGCAGCGGGACGCGTTGGCGGTCGCGTTCGGGATGTTGGAAGGGCAGGCTCCGGATCGTTTCCTGGTCGGTCTGGCCGTGTTGAGCCTGCTGGCCGCGACGGCAGAGGACCAGCCGTTGGCCTGTGTGGTGGACGACGCGCAGTGGCTGGACCGGGCCTCGGCGCAGTGCCTTGCGTTTGCGGCGCGGCGGTTGCTGGCCGAGCCGATTGCGTTGATCTTCGCGGTGCGTGGGCCTGGTGGCGACCCCGAGCTGGCTGGCCTGCCCGGGCTGACCGTGTCCGGGCTCCGTAGTGCCGACGCGGGCACCCTGTTGGCGTCGGCGGTTGGCGGGCGGTTGGACGCGGAGGTGCGGGAGCGGATCGTCGCGGAGACCCGCGGCAACCCACTCGCGCTGTTGCAGTTGCCCCGTGGTCTGGGACCTGCCCAGCTGGCCGGCGGGTTCTGGCTTCCCGATTCGCGGCCGTTGGCCAGCCGGATCGAAAGCAGCTTTCTGCGGCAGTTCGAGTCGCTGCCGGGCGAGACGCAGCGGTTGCTGCTGACTGCAGCGGCCGATCCGACTGGCTCGATGACGTTGTTGTGGCGCGCGGGCGAGCTGCAGGGGATCGCGGCTGATGCTGCCGTGCCTGCGCAGGCCGCGGGCCTGGTCGAGCTCGGTGCCCGGGTGCATTTCGTCCATCCCCTGGTCCGCTCGGCGGTCTACCAGGCGGCCTCGATCGGTGACCGGCGGGAGGCGCATCGCGTGCTGGCCGAGGCCACCGATCCTGCGGCTGATCCGGACCGGCGTGCCTGGCATCGCTCCCACGCTGCGGTGGGGCCTGATGCGGAGGTGGCTGCCGAGCTGGAGGGCTCGGCCGGCCGGGCGCAGGCGCGCGGGGGACTGGCGGCGGCGGCCGCGTTCCTCGAGCGCGCAGCGGTGCTGACACCGGACCTGGCACAGCGGGGCGAACGGACACTCACCGCTGCTCAAGCGAAGGTCCACGCGGGCGCGTTCGAGGAGGCGGGGCAGCTGCTGGGCATGGCCGAGGCGGCACCGCTGGACGAGCTCCAGCGTGCTCGCGTCGATCTGCTGCGGGCTCAGCTCGCCTTCGCGGCAAGCCGGGGCAGCGACGCCTCGCCCCTGCTGCTGCGCGCCGCCAAACGGCTCGAGCCGATCGATGCCGGTCTTGCCTGCGAGACCTATCTGGATGCGCTGAATGCCGCGCTGTTCGCCGGCCGCCTGGCCACTTCCGGCGGATGGCCGCAGGATGTGTCGAAGGCAGCGCGTGCGGCGCCGCGGCCGTCGCAGCCACCCCGCGCCTCCGATCTTCTCCTGGACGGCCTGGCCGCGAATTTCAGCGAGGGACACGCGGCAGGATTGCCTCTGCTCCGGAGGGCGCTGAGCGTCTTCGACCGGGAGACGTCGGCGGCGGAGGATCTTCGGTGGCTGTGGCTGGCCTGTATCGCCGCCTGCCTCCTGTGGGACTACGACCGGTGGGACACCTTCTCCAGCCGACACGTCCGGCTTACCCGGGAAGCCGGCGCGCTGAGCGAGCTTCCCCTCGCCCTCATCCAACGCGCCTACGTGCTCCTCTTCGCCGGCGAGCTGGCCGCCGCGTCCTCCCTGGTCGAGGAAGTACAGGTCGTCACGGAGGCCACGGGAACCCGGATCGCGCCCTACGGTGATCTGTGCCTCGCCGCGCTGCGAGGCCGCGAAGCCGAGCTTTCGGCGCTGGCCGCCGCCACCAAGGACGAAGCTGTCCAACGTGGCGAGGGTATCGGGATCGGCCTTACCGACTGGGCGACCGCGGTGCTACATAACGGTCTTGGTCACTATCAGCACGCGATGCAAGCAGCCGAAACCGCCAGCGCCTACCTCGCTGACGTCAGCGCTTCAGCGACCTGGGGTCTGGTCGAGCTGGTCGAGGCGGCCGTACGCTGCGGGTCGCCCGAGCGCGCCGCCGACGCCGTACGACGGCTGTCGGAGTCCACCAGTGCCAGCGGCAGTGATTGGGCGCTCGGGGTCGAGGCGCGTTCACGGGCACTGGTGAGCGAGGGTGAGACCGCTGATCGTCTGTACCGTGAGGCGATCGAGCGGCTCGGCCGCACCCGCATGGGCGCGGAGGCGGCTCGGGCGCATCTGGTCTACGGCGAATGGCTACGGCGCGAGAATCGTCGCACCGACGCGCGCGAGCAGCTTCGCGTCGCCCACGAGATGCTCACCGAGATGGGGATGGAAGGTTTCGCGGGCCGCGCCCGCCGAGAGTTGCTGGCCACCGGGGAGACCGTTCGCAAGCGCACCGTGGAAACGCTGACCGACCTGACGGCTCAGGAGGCCCAGATCGTCAGGCTGGCCCGGGATGGGCGCACCAACCAGGAGATCGGCGGCCAGTTGCTCATCAGCCCACGCACCGTCGAGTGGCACCTGGGCAACGTCTTTGCCAAGCTGGGCATCACCTCACGCAAAGATCTCCGCTGACGCTGTCGCGGCGATCCACTGGTGACCTCGCGAGCAATGGTCAACTCGCCGCAGCGCCGGCGGGGCGGCTGGGGGCAAGCGCACCCGCGGTTCCGCCGGTACCAGGTCCCCGGGGCAACCCCGGGACGCGCCCCGGGTCTGCCCCGGGGACGACGCGCGCCGATCGGCGTGAGAGTGGTCACATCAGCGCACCGCCCGGGTCGCTCCAGAAATGAGTGAGGAATCCTGTCATGACCACGACAACTGCGAAAGACGGCGCGGAGGGCTACTACACGGACTGGGGCGAGAGTCGTGACGTGACGTTCTCAAGACGGCAGGGCGCGCATCACCGCTTGACTGCGCAGCAGCTTGCCGAGCACGCCGCCCGGCTGGCTCGGAAGAACGAGGCGCTGGAGGACTTTGCGGCACTCGTCGCGCACGACGTGAAGTCTTCGCTCCTCTCAGTCCTGACGAGCGACGACCCTCGTAAGGTCTTGACTCGGGCGCTGGAGATCGTCGACTCGATCCTCGCGGCGACGCGCGCCGATCAAGCTGATGGTGGCGCAGCACAGGGAGCCGACTGCGTGCGAGAGGCCGTCACCGACCTCGGTGACATCCGCGCTGAGGTCGTCACCACGGTGACCGGCGAGTTCCCGATCTCGCCGGCCGCCCTTCGGATCGTGGTCCGGAACCTGCTGGCGAACGCCGTCGCCGCGGGCGCCGGGCGCGTCTTTGTCTCGGCGGTTGCTCGCGGGGATCGGCGGGTGCTCGTCGTCGATGACGACGGTGTCGGGCTCGGGCCGACCGATCGCTACGCGACCGGTGGCCACCTTGGCCTCACCTTGTGCCGTCGCCTGGCCGCCCGGTTCGGCGGCGTGCTGGAGCTGAAGCCGCGAGCCGGCGGCGGAGCGCGCGCCGTACTCGTTCTCACCGGCGACGACCGATGATCCGCATCCTCCTGGTCGACGATCACGCGCTGTTCCGTTCGGCGCTGAGGCTGCGGCTTGAGCGCGAAGCCGGGATCGTGCCCGTCGGTGAAGCCGGCACCGCCGAGCAGGCGCTCGTCACGGCCCGTGCGGTGGAGCCCGACGTGATCTTGTTGGATCTGGTGCTGCCACGCAGGAATGGCTCCGACATCATTCCGGACCTGCTGAGAGTGTCCCCGGCAGCGAAGGTCCTGGTCGTTTCGTCGCACACCCAGCCGACATCGGTACGGCAGGCGATCACCGCCGGTGCGCGCGGTTATGTGCCCAAGCGAGCGTCCGACACCGAGTTGATCGAGGCGATCCACCAGGTCGCGGCCGGCGGACGCTACGTCGATCCCGATCTGGGCGCACAACTCGTCGTCGCGGATCGGCAGCCGGCGCTCGACCCGATCAGCGATCGTGAGCGCGACGTTCTCTACCTGCTCGCGCTGGGCTACACGAACCAGGAGATCAGCAAGAAGCTCTACATCTCGCGGCGAACGGTCGATACGCACCGCGCACACGTGATGCGGAAGCTCAGGCTCGCGACCCGCGCCGAGCTGGTCCTGTTCGCACTCGCCAACGGCCTGATCGGTGCGTCGTGATGTTCGCAACCGCCCACAGGAATCAGCTCGGCGGGCCGTCTTCTGAGTAGCCGGCGGCCGCCAGCAGGCGGCGCAGCCCGACCACCGCCTCGATCTCCGTGTCCTTGTGTGCGGGAAGGTCGAAGAACCCGGTCTCTGAGCCGACCGTGACCTCGACCTTGCCGTCGTGGCGGCGCTCCACAGTGCCCACGGCCTCCAGCAACGACACCACGTCGTGCCACTCGATGTTGTGGCTCACGGGGTGCTGGAAAATCTTGCGAAGGGTGTCACGGTGATGGCTGGTGAGATGCTCAGGTCCTGGGTCCGACGTCATCGCAGCTCCTCAGTGGTCAGTGGCCAGCCTACGCCTGCAGCATGACAAATTGCCCTCAGTTCTGGGCGTTGCCGGAGCCATAACGGTGGCGGAAGAGCAGGTATGCCACGCCTCCGGCCAGGAGCGGGAGCCAGTACGAGACCAGGCGGTAGAGCAGCGTCGCTGCCAGCGCGTCGCCGCTGGACACGCCCGCGAGAGTGAGCGTCGAGACGAGGCCGGCCTCGACGAAGCCGAGGCCGCCGGGGGTGAAGGGCAGCAGCGCCAGCAACTCTCCCGCGACGTACGCGAGAAGGACGAGCGACGGGCGCGGGTCGGCTCCGACCGCGTGAAGGGCGGCGAGCAGCGCGAGGTAGTCGAAGACGGTGTTGCCGGCGGCCGCCCACAGTGTCGTCTTCCAACGACTGCCGACCGTCGTGCGAACGAAGTCGCGATCCGCGAGCAACTGTTGCGGAAGGTCGGTAACGTGCTTGCGTCGTCTGACCGTCGCGTTGAGGAGCCACTGAACAGCGCGGCCGGCCAGTTCGACGGGCTTGTTGCTGACGAACACCGCCGTACCCACTGCCAAGATCGTCACGAGTACGGCGGCGCCGAGGTAGCTCGCAGTCTCCAGGCTGTGGTTGACCGCGGCGCCACCCAAAATCGCTGGTAGCGCAAGCACGGGCAGGGAGAACGTCGTCGCCATCTGCAGGATCGCGGCTGCACCGTACGCCGTGACGATGTCCTGCGTGCCGGCGATGTCGGCCTTGCGCAGTACCGCGGTCGCGGCCGCTGTGGACGTGGCGCCACCACCCGGCAGGGCGTGGCCGGCTGAGAACCCGGTGAGCTGGGCGGCGGCGACGGGGAACCAGACGCGCGTACCCAACGCGATCCGATCGACCTCCCACAGGCACACATAGCTTGCGATCTCGCAGGCGAGCGCCAGGATCGCGAACGGCCAGTTCAGATGTTCGAGCGATCGCCACGACCCGAAGACCGACAGCAGGCTCGGGAGCAGCAGGTACAGCGACGCACCGCCCAGCACGAGGTAGATGGCCGGGCGTGCCTTCCGCCACCACCCGCCTTTCCCTCGTGCCGGCGGCTGCGACTCCGCGGACTTGCCAGGGTCCGCGGTCAAGTCACCCTCGCGCCGTCTTGCCCTGCGACCTAGGTCGCAGGGGCCATCTGTCCGACGGCTCGGCCGGCCGAACGGAGCTGGAACGCGAAGACGATCTCCATGATGCCCAACACGACCAGCCACACGCCGAGAACGACAGCAAGTGTCACCAAGGAGATGCCCGGCCAGACCAGGACCACTATTCCGGCCGCGATGCTGAGCAGCCCCATCAGCACCTTCCAACCCCGGCCATGCATCAAGTTGTCAGTCAGCGCGGTGAAGATCTCGATGGCTCCGCCGACGATCCAGAAGATCCCGAGCAGGACGGCCAGGGCGACGATCGTCACCCCCAGGTGACGCAGGGCGTACAAGCCGGCGATGAACGACAGCACGCCCAGCAACGCCAGCAAGACCCGCGTGCCGCCGCCCTCGTTGTCGGCGGCAATGGCCGAGACGAAGTAGAAGACTCCGGCCACGATCAGTTGGATGCCGAACAGTACGGCGACCACCTCGACCGTGCGGTCCGGCCAGATCAGGACCACGATCCCCAGGATCAGGGTGATGAGTCCGTAGGCCAGCGGCCAGCCCCAATGCCGCCCGGCCCCGCTCAGAATCTTGGCGGTGTTGCCAGTCATCTCATCGCTCATTCGAACCCCTCCGACTCGGGACGTATCGCCCCGGCGTGACCCGACGCTCACGCCTCCACGGCGACTCGCCTTCGAGGCTACTCTCACCGACTCCGGACAGGCAGTGGCCGCGCCGTTGCGTTGCGGGCAACAGCCGATTGCCGTCAGAATGTCCAGCTCCAACAGCCCACCAGCCCCCTCACGGCTTGGATTTCTCGATCAGATGCTGGTGCAGGTCCGTGGTGAGGACGTGGATTTGCTTGGTGATGTCGGTGTTGGTCTTCAGCTCGAGCTCCTGCGCGTTGAAGTCGTGGTCGGCCTTGGCCTGCTCGAAGCTGGCCTGGCGGTTCTGTCCGATCATGACGAAGGTCGACAAGAAGATGGCCTCGAGGGACACGGTGAGCGTGAGCGTGGGCCAGGGCTTGGACTCGAAGAAAATCATCCAGACAGCGAAGACGACGATGTGGACGTACACGAATTGCATCGAGCCGGCGTACTTTGTGATCCCGTCGGCGATCCGTACCTGGATGCTTGCGGCCCGCTGCTCCTCTTGTGCGACGACAGCAGGGTGGTGCGGCTTGCTGTTCTTCGGTGTGGCGTTCATCAGTCGAGCGGGCGGAGTTCGTCGGCGTACGAGACGGAGACGCGGCCCAGTACGCCGTCCTTGACGGAGTACTGGCCCATCCGCCACAACGGCGGGCTGTACGCGTGCACGGTGACACTGCCCTGGCCCAGGCCGGTCAGGCGGTGGATGTGGTCCGGGCCGAAGCTGTACACCTCACCCGCACTCACCTCGGTCTCGATCGAGTCCACTCCGAGCGCCAGGTTGTGCTCGACCAACTTGCCGCGAGCAACTGCCACCGCGCCGGAGGAGACGTCGTGGTCGTGCCAGCCGGTGTCGTTCTCCGGGGTCCAGCAGATCAGCCAGATGTCGATGTCGGCGTCGCGGTACAACGAGGCGAAGACGCGTTCGTCGTCGCTGTAGGCAACCTTGTCCTCCCACAGGTGCGGCTGCGCGGCAATCGAGGCCGCGAGCTCGGCCAGTTCGCTCGGGTTCAGGTCCCGGCCGGGAAGGGTCTTCAGCGACAGACAGTCGTTGAGCTCCACGAGCCGGCCGGCCCGGCGCGCGGGAATGTCCGGCATATCGGAGACGGGCTGAGCAGTCACTGCACACCCCTCTCGGAGTCGGCACCGAGTCGGGCCCAGCGCGGGTAAATCGGAAGGCTCATCGCTGCTGCGGTGAGCCCGCCCCGGTGGTGGTAGGTGTCGGCGTACAGGCGAACGTTGCCACGGGCCACTGGTGACTCAGGCGAGGGGGAAGATGACGGGGCAACGTGACGGGAGCCGCGTCGTCGAGCCGGAGAGCGCATCTCGGTTCCTTCAGTCTTGGCGTTTGATGTCTCTCGACTATCTCGACCACCCGCGCGCCCGCGAATCCGAGAACCCACTGATCCGCCGCGGATAGTGTGCAGGTTTGTCTGCTCCGCAATGCCTACCCTGCTTCGCGCTACCCTGCAGCCTGCTGTTCCGCCAGCGGGATCACCCCGGCTGGGGCGACCTTGAACTGCGGTCCCTCTGGATCAGGTAAAGGACGGCGCCCGCCGCAAGGACGTACGTGACGATGTTGAACACGAACGCGGTGTTGCCAATCGAGTCCGAGGCGTAGTCAGGCGAGCGGCCCCTCCGACGCCGATGACGCCAGGATGGCAGCGCCGGCCAGCCGAGGGAGGGCCGCCCGCAAGTACACGCTGCCGATCATCCGGGAGCGCGCTTGGGATGGCGCGAGTCCCTTGCCCAGGGCAACTCATGCCCCACCAGTCAGGCGCGCCAGCGGTCGGTCAGTTCGTCGTTGGTAGGTGGCGGTCCGGGGAGTTCCGCACCGCCGCCCGGTCGTTCCTCCGGCCGATGCATCGCCTCCAGCATCAGGCTGAGGTACCGATGGCGGAGCTGGTTCGTCCGAGCCTCGTCGCCGAGCTTGATCGACGTGATCTGCTCCAGGATCACCGCGAAGTCCTCGACCACGATCCCCGGCCGGAGGTCCTCCTTCGTCCGCGCGTAGATGGCCTGGTTCAGCTCGGCCGCCCGGGTGGCGTCCCGCCAGAGGTCGGGCGTCGGGGTGAACGTTCCCGCCAGCCGCTGGGTCAGTGAGTTGGTGTCAGCGTCGACCAGCGCGTGCAGGAACGCTCCGAACGCAACCCACGGCTCGCGGTCGTCGGCGAGAGCCTTCTCCGACTCCTCGATGTACCGGGCCAACCCGTCGCTGCAGAGCTTGCGGAGCAACTCCTCCTTGCTCGCGTACCGGCGGTAGAGCGCGCTGATACCGACACCGGCGCGCTCGGCCACCGCGGAGATCGGGGCGCCGGGATCGGCGATGAACACCGCCCGGGCCGCGGCCAGGATCACTTCGTCGTTGCGGGCCGCCTGCGCCTGCCGGCCGCTGAGAGCTTTCGTCATGTCACCAAGAATACCACTTGAACGGAATGCTCCGTTCCGCTAAAGTTGGAACAGAACAGTTCGTTCCGTTTGGGCAGGAGCCGATGATGACCGCAGTCGTAGAACTCTCCCGCAGCGCAGCAGTCGCCACCGTGCCCGAGACCGCCCCGCGGCGCCTTCGCCGGCGCTGGCTCGCGTTCTCCGCGGTCATCACCGCGTCGGTGATGGACCTGCTCGACTCGACCGTGATGAACGTCGCCGCCCCCGCCATCCGCGCCGACCTCGGGGGCTCCTACGCGAGCCTGCAGTGGATGGCCGCCGGGTACACGATGGCCCTGGCCGTCCTGCTCCTCGTCGGCGGCCGGCTCGGTGACCTGGTCGGCCGGAAGCAGGCGCTGCTGATCGGCGTCGGCGGGTTCACCGTGATCTCGTTCCTCTGCGGCCTCGCGGTGTCGTCGGAGATGCTGATCGCCGCGCGCGTCGCCCAGGGCCTGTTCGCCGCGATCATGTTGCCGCAGGGCTTCGGACTGGCCCGAGACCTGTTCGAACCGGACGAGCGGGCCAAGGCCTTCGGGTTCTTCGGTCCGGTGATGGGTCTGTCGGCGGTGATCGGCCCGATCGTCGGCGGCACGCTGCTCGACGCGGACCTGCTGGGTATCGGCTGGCGAGCGATCTTCCTGGTGAACATCCCGGTCGGCATCTTCACCTTCGCCGTCGCGGCCAAGTACCTGCCGAACACCCAGCCCACCGGCCGCCGGATCTCGCTGGACATCCCCGGGCTGCTGATCGCCGGCGCCGGCCTGGTGGCCCTGGTCTACCCCCTGGTACAGGGTCACGAGATCGGCTGGCCGCTGTGGTCGAAGGCGCTGCTGGTCGCCTCGGTACCGGTGCTCGCCGGGTTCGGTGTCTACCAGTCCCGTCGGCAGCGCACCGGCGCGACCCCGCTGATCGAGCCCCGGCTGCTGCGGAGCCGCTCGTACCTGTCCGGCGTGCTCTTCGCGGTGGTCTTCTTCGGTGCGATGGCCGGCACGTTCGTCCTGGGCATGTTCCTCCAGGTCGGCCTCGGCTACACCCCGATCCACGCGAGCCTGGCGATGGCGCCCTGGGCCTTCGGAGCGCTGATCGGCTCGGCGGTCTCCGGGATCGCGATGCAGAAGTACGGTCGCAAGCTGCTCCACATCGGCCTCGCGCTGATGGCGATCGGCCTGATCGGGCTGTACGGCGTACTGGCGCTGGCCGGCCTGAACGTCGGGCACTGGGATCTCGTGGTCCCCAACCTGATCGGCGGGGCCGGCATGGGCATGGTCTTCGTCCCGCTGTTCGACATCATCCTGAGCGGCGTCCGGGACGAGGAGGTCGGCTCGGCGACGGGCCTGCTGGGCTCGCTCGAGCAGGTGGGTATCGCCCTCGGTATCGCGGTGATCGGGACGATCTTCATGGGCAAGGTCGCCCACACCGCGCCCGCGACCCGCGCCGTGGCCGCGCTCGACGGCACCCAGACGGCGCTCCTCGCCACCGTCGGCGGGATCCTCCTCGCGTTCGCGGTCGGCTTCCTGCTCCCCAAGACCGCCCGAGCCGGCGCCGAGCACTGATCCCAGCGTGCCGCGCGGAGCGGCACCAGAGCCATCGCGCGGCCGGTGGGTACAGGGTGGTTATGACGATGCGGCGGGGAGGTGCGACTGCGGTCGTCCGGACGCGGATGTGGCGATTGCTCCGTGGTGTCCTGGCGATGCTGGTGTTCGCGCTGCCTGTGGTGCTCCTCGGGTTGGCGGTGCGACAGCAGTTCGATCCGTTGATCAGGGCCGACGAGGCGGCCATCCGGGCGGCCACCGGGTTCAGCGTTCGTCACGGGCTGGTGCCGGCGCTGACCGTGATCCAGGTCGTCAGCCAGCCGATCTTCGTGTACCTCGTCGCGACCGTGGTGGTTGTCTGGGTGTGGAGGTCCAAGAGGCTCAAGGGACGCGCGTTGTGGGCGTTCGTCACGATGATGGTCGGCTGGGGAATCGGCGGCATCGCCAAGCCCATCGCCCAGCGCGCCCGGCCGGTTGTCGACGGTTCGGTGCCGCATGCGGAGGGTTACTCGTTTCCCTCCGGCCATGCCCTGAACATCACCTTGGCGGCCGGCGTCCTGGTCTTCCTGCTCTGGCCGCTGCTGTCCGCCACCCAACGCCGCATCGCCGTCGTGCTCGCGATCGTGGTGCCTGTGATCGTCGGTCTGGACCGGCTCTTCATCGGCGCGCATTTCCCGTCCGACATTTTCGCCGGGCACGTACTCGGTCTGGGCATTATGTTCGCTTCATGGATCGGATTCATCGGCAGGACGGCAGCGACCTCCTCACCAGGACCGTCGCACCCGGCGTAGCTCTCGGTGGCCTCATCGTCGGCATCGGGCTCGCACTGAAGGGACCACTCGACGGGATCTCCCACGCCGAAGAGGCGGTCAACAAGGATCTTGCCGCCGATCGGACCGGCAGCTGGAACACGATCACCGCGGTGTGGTCGCAGATCGGCAACACCGCGGGCGTGATCGCGGTCTGCATCGTCGTCTCGTCCCTGCTGCTGTGGCGGACCCGGGACCTGCGCCTGGCCCTCGTCGCACCGGTGGCGATCGCCATGCAGGGGCTGATCTTCCTGATCGCGGCCAAGGTTGTGGACCGCGATCGCCCGCAGGTGGACAAGCTCGACGCGTCACCACCGACCGCGAGTTACCCCAGCGGGCACGTCGGTGCGTCGACCGGCTTGTACGTCGCGTTCGCGCTGCTCGCGCTGGGCATCGAACGCGCATGGCTGCGGTGGACGACGGTGATCCTCTGCCTCGCGATGCCATTGCTCGTGGCGTTCTCGCGGCTCTACCGCGGGATGCATCACGTCACGGACGTCGGCGCGGGGGTGATCAACGGCGCCATCTGCGCCTTGCTCGCGTACGGCTGGTACCGCCACTGCACCGATCGTCGGCGACGGAGCCCTGCATCGCGACCCGGGAAGAGTCACCTGACCGTGGACTAGACGGAGCCGCTCCCGTGGACCCGGCTGACCACGCTGGTCCGTGAGGGCTTGCCTACGCCGACTCATTTGGTGCCCGTGGTAAAGCTGGGAATTGTGGATGTTTGGCCTACGAGCCCGCGGTCGTGCTACCCGTCGTCGCGCGCGACTCGTCGGCTGATTCCCCACCGGCGTACGGACGACGTACGCCGTACTCCAGGAATCGTCCAAGTAGAGCAAGGAGTTCTGTGATGAATGACTACGGACTGCGTGTCGGCACACCGGAGATCCGATCGGTCGGCCCGATCGCCTTCGGACCGGCGGGCATCCTGTTCGTCGCCGACAACGCCTCGGCAAAGGTTTTCGCCATCGATGTGGCGGATCCTGGCGGCGAGGCCGGGGTCGGCTCGTTCGAGCTCGAGAACGTGGACGCGCATGTGGGTTCGTTCCTGGGCTGCGACGCGAGCGATGTCCTCATTCAGGACATGGTTGTTCACCCGACTTCGCACAACATCTATCTGTCGGTCCAGCGTGGTCGCGGCGACACGAGCCAGCCCGTGCTCGTTCGCATAGACCCCCGTGACGGGGCGATCACCGAGGTCCCGGTCGAGGACGTGCCGTTCGCCGAGATCGCCGTTCCGCACGCCCCGGCGGACGACGATCCGCGGATCAACATCACGCAGTCGATCGACCCCGAGGGGGAGGACCTGGCCCTCCCCGACGGACGCACAATTCACCTGTCCCGTCGGCCGCTGCGCACCGGAACGATCACCGACCTGGCGTACGTGGCGGGAGTCCTGCTCGTGGCAGGACTGTCCAATGAGGAGTTCTCCTCCCGGCTGCGACGCATCCCGTTCCCGTTCGACGGCGAGTCGGCCGACGCGGGACTCGAGATCTACCACGTATCGCACGGGAAGTGGGAGACCGAGGCACCGATCCGGGCGTTCGTCCCGTACGACGACGGCCGGAGCATTCTGGCCGGGTACACCTGTACGCCGGTGGTGCAGATCCCGTTGACGCAGTTGACCCCAGGCGGGCGGATCGTCGGCCGTACCGTCGCCGAGCTCGGGTTCGGCAACCAGCCGCTCGACATGGTCTCCTTCGTCCGTGACGGCAGGGAACACTTGCTTGTGGCAAACAGTTCGCGCGGCCTGGTCAAGCTCGACTACGCAGACATCGAAGCCCAGGAGCCGCTGACCGAGCCGACGGAGCCGACCGGCGCACCGCGCACCACCGAACAACTGACGGGCGTCATCCGGCTGGACAACCTCGGCCCCGACCACGTGCTGGCTCTGCAGACCGACGGCACCCGGCGACACCTACTCTCGCTGAAGGTCGACTCTCTGTGATCGAAGCGTCCTGGGCTACTGATGGCATTCGTCTCCGGGGCGTGCCCCCGGGGACGGAAGTCCAGGTCCGGCCGGACGCGGACATCGTCGGCCTTCCGTCGACTGCCGGACGCGTGGTTCAGGACGGCGACGATGTCCGTTTCGTGCCGCGATTCGCCTTCGTCGACGGTACGACGTACGCGGTGCTGGCCGATGGGGTCGTCGTGGCGACGCTGACCCGGCCTCGGCCGGAACGTCCGTCCACCACCGAGGTGGTGGAGATCTATCCGACAGCCGCCGAGGTCCCGCGCAACCTGCTTCGGTGCTATGTGCGGTTCAGCGCGCCGATGGGTAGGGAGTACGTCGCGGACAATGTCCGGCTGGTCGACGACTCGGGTGAAACCATCGACGGAGCTTTGCTGCCTGCTGATCACGAGCTGTGGGACGCGGACCGGCTACGCCTGACGGTGCTGCTGGATCCCGCCCGGATCAAACGGGGTGTGGCCAGTCAGGCTGGATCCGCGTTGCGGCCTGGCGCCTCGTTCCGGCTGGTTGTCGACCCGGATTTCCGTGACGCTCAAGGGATTCCGCTTCGACGTGGGGCTGAGCGGCGTTACCGAGTCGGAGACGACGAGCGCCGGCGGGTCGACCCCAGCGCGTGGACCTTGAGTCTGCCGCCAAGCGGTTCTTGCGACCCGCTCTTGGTGGCTTTCGATCGGCCCTTGGACCACGGACTGCTCGCCCATTGCCTGCAGGTGGTCGGCCCCGACGGCCGACCCGTCGACGGCGTACCGGAAACCGGCTCGGGTGAGCACTCCTGGCGACTGACGCCCCGACGGCCGTGGAGCTCCGCGCAGTACCACCTCATCGTGAATCCCATCATCGAGGACGTAGCCGGCAACTCGGTCGCCCGGATCTTCGACCGCGACCTCACCCGTCCCGAGGACACCGCCGGTCCCTCCGACCCGACAGCCCTGCCGTTCCATCCCCGCTGACTCCACAACGACGTCGGCGCCGCGGCGCGCGTCAACATGTGACTAGGAGACGACCTCGGTGTTCTGGCAGGCCACCAGACGCCATTGGCCGTCCTCCTTGGCCATGACGAACAGTGGAGTGCCTTCGTTGAAGACTATGTCCTGGTTGTCCACCAACGAGCCGTCGATGTTGCTGTACTGCTGGCGCACCTTGACGGCTGCGACATCCACGCGGATGAAGAGCACGTACGCCACCTCCATCGCCACCGACAAGCCCTTTCCCTTCATTCCGCCGGGGAGGGCCTGGCGGGTGAACGCCGCGATCTCCTCGAGGCCGAACAGACGCTTACCAGCCCCGGTCGTCCATATCGCGTCGGCCCGGAACAAACCAAGGAACTCCTCTGGGAGTTCATTCCTCTGGGCATGTTCCACCGTTGCGACTACCTGCTTGATCGCCTCGACGTCGGCCTGATCTGTCTGCTCTGCGGTGGTCATACGAGCAGTGAAGTAGCTCAAGTTGACTTGAGGTCAAGGGGGAGAGTTCAGTCAACTGCCCGGGCTGGCTCAGACCTTCGCATGTAGCCGGGCTTCGTCCCACAGGCTGCGGTAGGCGACCGACGCCGGGGAGGTGCGGGCCCAGGCCACCACCGGGGCGCGGCGTACGCCCATCTGCTCGACGACCGAGGCCATCGGGATCACGGTGTCCGCGACGTCTTGGTGTTCCTTCGGGAGTTGCTCGGACAGGTCGCGGTGCAGCCGGCGACGGCGGTCGACCATGGACAGGAACGCGAGCAGGTCTGGCGCAGGCCCCTTGGCCTCGGCGATGAACGACCGCAGCTGGTCGAGCGTGCGCACCGACAGGGGAGCGGGCATCAGCGGAGCGAGGACCAGGTCCGCGGCGCGCACGATGCCCTCGGACACGAGCGACACGCTCGGCGCACAGTCGAGTACGACGACGTCGTACTCGTCGGCCATGCTGTCGAGGAGCCGGCCGAGGCGGCGGGTCGGCTTCTTCTGCGCGTCCAGCAGCAGGTCGAGGTTGCGGTAGGAGAAGTCGGACGGCAGCAGGTCGAGTTTGTCGAAGTCACTCGCCTTGACGGCGTCGCGGAGGTCACGCTTGCCGGAGACGAGCGCCTCGCCGCCGCCCTTGACCTTGGGCCGGATCCGGAACAGGTACGTCGCACCGCCCTGCGGATCCAGGTCCCACAACAGGACCCGGTGTCCGCTCTCGGCGGCCAGCCAGGCCACGTTCGCCGCCGCGGTCGTCTTCCCGACACCGCCCTTGATGCTGTACGACGCGACGATCCTCATCGGCTGGTCACCATCCTTGCGTAGAGACGCTGGTTGTGTTTCCGGTTGAACCGATGCCAGCGGTCCGCCACCTCGGCGCGAGCGGCGTCCTGACGAAGCTGCAGGTGGTGTTCGAGGCGACCCATCGCCATCAGCGTCGCCGGGGGCGTCCCGGCCTTGGCGAGTTCGACGGCGTACTGGTGGACGCTGATGCGTTGGGCCTCGGCGTCCTGGAACTCGCCGAGGATGTCCTGCAGGAGCTTGAGCTCACTCACGGCCTCGCTTCGGGCGTCGGCGCCGTACAAGCTGCCGAAGAACTCGAGCAGGTAGCGCAGCTCCTTGCAGCGCTTGCGCAGGTCGTGCACGGCTTCGGCCGGAGAGGCGTCGGTGATGGCGTCGCCGCGCTTGGCGACTCGCTTCCAGGCGCGGCTCAGCAGCTCGTCGGCGACCTCGATCACCGGGCGCTCGACGGGCTCCGGGACCGACAGCTCACGGTGCCATCCGTCGAGCAGCGTGGCGAATCGTTCGGACCGCAGTGCGCGGTTGAGTACGGCGTGCGCCCTCGTGCTGTGCCGCGTGAGCTGCTCGCGGAACGGTTCGAGCTCGCTCGATGCGGACACGTGGCCGACCAGGTCGTCGAAGCCGAGCAGGTACACGTCGAGATCACGGCTCAACGAGGTCTGATCGGCGAGCCACTTGAGCTCGACGGCGTACCTCGCCCGGATGTCCTCGTCGATCGTTCCGTGCGCGAACTTCAGCACGGCTCGGGTACGGCGCACCGTGACACGCAGATTGTGGAGGAACTCGGTGTCCAGTTGGCGAAGCGTGCCCTCGACGTTGTCGAGGACGATCTCTCGTAGTTGCGTGAGCGTGCCGGCGAACGCCTGGGTGGCCGGGATCCGCGGGGTGAACTCCAGGTCGGGCTTCGACCGGAAGCTGCGCGGATGGAGACCGGCGGCCCGGAGGACCGACTCGAAGAGCGACTCCTTGGCCGGCCCGAACCCGGGGATGGCGTCCAGCGTCCGGCACACCTTGGCCGCGTCCTTGTCGTAGCCGCGGAGAGACTCGATCCTGGCCCGCAGGCCGACGGGCGCGCCGTCCCGGACTGTTGTGGGACCTTCGACGACGATCCGGGCGACGGTCTTCTCCTCGGGGCCGAGCACCGAGAGCACCTGAACAGGACCGCTCGCGACTACGCGCGGCAGCAGCGCCCGCACGTCGATCAGTTCGAGGACGCGGTCTCGCGTCACACCGTCCGGAAGGGAGTGCGCGGTGACCGCTGTCCGGCCGGTCGGCTGTCGGGAGATCCGCTGCCCTTCGAGGTCGCTCAGCACGAGCCACGACTCGCGCTTCCGCACGTGGTGCTCGAGCAGCAGCCCCGCCCGGAACAGCCGCCAGTCATGCGTGTCGAACCAGACTCTGCGCTCGGAGTGGTGGACGTCGACGCGCACCGGCAACGCGTCGGTCAGCACGTCGACGCACGACGGCCCGACCGCCTCGTCGACCACGAACTCAGCCGCCACCCTCGACTCCCGGAAACGCGACGTGAACGATGAATGAACACAGGTATGTCTCACTCCAGTGAACTACGGCATACCCCTGTCGCGATGCGGGCGCGCGGACTACCGGTCTGCCGATGTTCGGCAGGCCGGACCGTCAGGCGTGACCGGAGTCGGCTAGCCCGGCGCCGGGAAGCCGGCCGGGCTGTGATGGCCTTTCGTGTCGACGGCACGCACTCCGAACTGCACGTTGTCCTTGGCGATGTCGAGCGTCACCTCGGTGGCGTTGCCGACCGGGATCGCGCGCTCCCACTCCGGCGCCGTACTCTCCCGCCACACCACGTGGTAGCCGGAAAGGTCGGCAGCACTGTCAGCAACCCAGTGCATCGTCGAGTCGTTGGTGAGCTGGGTGGTGTCGATGAGCACGTTCTTGGGTGTGCCGGGTGCGTTGGCCAGGGACCAGAACGTGGCCAGATTGACCCGTGCCACTCCCGCGATGTAGTCGAAATCGCAGAACTGGATCAGGTCGCCGAATTGCACGCCGTTCTCGACGCGGACGTCCTGGTGTTCGTGCGCGAAGTTCTCGGCCTCCTCGGTCAGCCGCACGGCGGGGTAGCCCTGTTGCAGGAACGAGACGTGATCACTCGAACGTAGGTACCTGTCGCGCCGGTAGATGGTCCGGACGTTCATTCCCGTGGAGTTGTTGTCCGAGACCTCGCGGATGAACCTGGCCAGCTGTCTCGACGGCCCGTCGTTCTCGCCTCCGATGGCCTGGCGGATCGACGTCTGCGATGCCGTCTCCGAGGTCGGGACTCCCTCAGCGAAAAGCCGCACGAGATGCTTGTAGCGGGTGCCATCGTCCGCGGTGCTACTGCCGACGATGTCATTGCTGATCATGCCCTGGACGTCGGTGCCGGCGGCCTTCATCTGCGCCGCCATGAACGCCGACCCGAACAATCCCTGCTCCTCGCCGGCAACGGCGGCGAAGACGATCGTCGCTTCCGGCCGGCGGGCAGCAGACAGGATGCGGGCCAGCTCCAGGACCACGGCGACTCCTGATCCGTCGTCGTCGGCCCCGGGGGCGTCGAGGCTGAAGTTCAGAACATCTGTGACACGTGAGTCATAGTGCCCGGTCACGACGTACGTGCGGTTCGGCTCGCTGGCGCCCTGCAGTGTGGCGATGACGTTGGTGATGACGGTCGGCACCGGGATTCGGGGTCCGGCCGGCTGGACGAACGACTGCTTCTCGACCGTGAGCCGACCGCCCGAGGCGGCGGCGTACCCCTGCAGTGTGTCGAACAGCCAGTCCCGCGCGGCCCCGATGCCGCGGTTGGGATCGTCCTGCGAGGAGAGCGTGTGCCGCGTCCCGAACGACACCAGCTTCTGGACGGTCGCCTTGAGCCTGGCTCGGTCGACCTGCGCGAGCAGTGACTTGAGCTCCGCGTCCGGCGGCTGCGCCGTCGGCGGGGGAGGTAGGGCCGGTGGCTTCACTTCCGCGTGGGCCGGCAAGGCCAGAGCGGTGCCGATCAGCGGTGTCGCTGCCCCGGCGGATGCGGCAACGAGTGCGGTGGACAGGAGGGTGCGTCGGCTCGGACCGGCGCTTGGCACGGTATCCATGGTGCGTTTGTACGTCTCGTTGCGCTTCATTGTCCACAGCGGGTGACAGCGACTTTGCTGTAGGCCACGACAGTGAGATGGAATCCCAGGTACGGCGACCCAGTTCAGGCGGCCGGTGCATGGCGCCGCCGGTACAGCCACAATCCACCGAACGCGAGGCCGGCACCACCGAGTGCGGATGCGCCCGCCTGCATGATCTCGGCCCGCTGTCGTCTGACGGACCCGGGTTGAGCGCTGCCTCCGCGGGGGGCGCCGGCGCGGGTACCTCGTCGCACACAGGGTGGTAGGCCCAGTGGCAATCCGGCGTGAGTGTGGCCCGGCTCCAGGCTCCGGGTCTAGGCGTGCCGACGCTTCTGTAGCGGTGAGCGCGGCCCCGCCCAAAGCAAGTGCGGATACCGCAATGGCCGAGTACTTGTGGTTCATGATGCCTCCCCTTGAGGGCCTGCGGCGGCGATCGCCGCTCCCCTCCAGCGTCAGCGCTCAGGCGGCGCCGAGACATCGGTTTTACACCCTCAGATAGTCGGCCTGAACCCTCAGATTTCGTGTTCAATCGGGCCGCCGGCAGCTCGGCTGGTCGACGCGACTTGACTCTGTTCGCACCGCGATTGATCCCACGCCAGGGGCCGTTGGGCGGCAGTAGACGATGCGACGTCAGGGGTTGCACACCGCTTCTCGCTTCGCCGAGTGTTCGGCTCTACGCTGACTGAGGGATGTTCGTTTCGGCGTCGGGATGTTCGACGATCGACTCGGCAGCGGTGGCAGTCGGGGAGGGGCGCGATCATGAGCGAGACCACGAGTGCGAGTGCGGGGACGGCGGTCCGTCCGTTCCGGGTCGGGGTTCCTGAGTCGGAGATCGAGGAGCTGCGGCGTCGCATCGATGCGACGCGCTGGCCGACCAGGGAACTGGTCGCCGATCGGTCTCAGGGTGTGCAGTTGGCGGCGATACAGGAGCTCGCCCGCTACTGGGCGACCGAGTACGACTGGCGCCGGTGCGAGGCGCGGCTGAACGCGTTTCCGCAGTTCGAGACCGAGATCGACGGGCTGGACATCCACTTCATCCACGTGAAGTCGGCGCACGAGAACGCATTGCCGTTGATCATGACGCACGGCTGGCCGGGCTCGGTCGTCGAACTGCTCGAGACCATCGGCCCACTCACCGACCCGACCGCGCACGGCGGTCGCGCTGAGGACGCGTTCCACCTCGTGCTGCCGTCCATCCCCGGCTACGGCTTCTCGGACGAGCCGACGGAGCTCGGTTGGGGCCCGATCCGCATCGGACGGGCCTGGGCGGAGCTGATGCGGCGCCTCGGTTACAGCCGGTACGTCGCGCAGGGCGGCGACGTGGGCTCGCAGGTCACCGACGCGATGGGCCGGCTGGGACTCGACGGGCTGATCGGCATTCACACCAACCTGCTCACGCCGGCGTTGGGCGACGCCGAGGCCCTGAGCGCGTCTCCACCTTCCAAGGAAGAAGGTGCCGCGCTCGACGCGCTCGCGGCGTTCCACGCGACCGGTGCCGGCTATTTCGTGGAGCAGGCGACGCGCCCGGAGACGATTGGCTATGCCCTGCTGGATTCACCCGTTGCCCTCGCGGCCTGGATGATCGATCACGACACGGACAGCTACCAGAAGATCGCCCGTGCCTTTGTCGACGGGCAGCCCTCGGGCAATCTCACCCGGGAACACGTGGTCGACAACATCACGCTGTATTGGCTGACGGGTACCGGGGCCTCGGCGGCGCGCTCGTACTGGGAGGAAGGGCAGGAGAACGCTCGTGCGGCCGGGCAGGCTCCGACGCCGGTTTCGATTCCGGTGGGCTTCACCACGTTCCCTGGGGAGATCTGGCGGACCCCGCGCAGCTGGGTCGAGAGGGCCTACCCCAACGTCATCTACTTCAACGAGGTGGACAAGGGCGGTCATTTCGCCGCCTGGGAGGAACCGGAACTGTTCTCGGACGAGTTGCGCTCCGCCTTCCGGCCACTGCGCTAGCCGACACCTGTGGATTAATGGTTGATTCCTAGTCAAGCCCACGGTGTCCGGATCGCCCGAGGATCGGCGACGTCTCTGTTGGAACTTCCAGCAGAGAGGACACAGATCATGGACATCACCAGGCAGTTGCGTGGTTGCGGCATCGCGGCCGGCCCGTTGTTCGTCGTGGTGTGGGCCGGGCAGGCCTTCAGCAGAGACGGGTTCGAGCCGTCCAGGCATCCGATCAGTTTGCTGGCGCTCGGTGGTGCCGGGTGGATTCAGATCGCGAACTTCGTCGTCAGCGGATCCTTGTTCGTCGCGGCCGCCGTCGGCCTGCGTGGCCAAGGGCGGTGGTTGCCGCGGTTTGTCGGCGCCTTCGGGGTCGGGCTGATCCTGGCCGGGGTGTTCGTCACCGATCCGGGCGCCGGGTTCCCTGCGGGCGCACCTGAGGGGAGGGGAGAGATGAGTTGGCACGGCGTACTGCACGAGGTCGGCTTCGGCGTGGCCCAGCTCGCGTGGATCGCGGCGGCCGTCGTCGTGGCTCGCCGCAGTACAGGTATTGGCCGGTGGTCAGCCGTCGCGACGGTGGTGCTCATGCTCGTCGTTGTGGGGTGGCCGGACGTGGACAGCCTCAGCGCGCGGCTGGTTATCGCCTCGGCTGTTCAGTTCGCGTTCCTGGCGGTGGTGTGCGCTCGGGCGGCCGCGCCGACCCGCTCCGCGACGACCCCGGCCAGCGCGTCCGTGGCGGGTGGGTGATCGGCCAGGAACAGGTCCGGCTCGATGACACGCATGGAGAATCTCGCTCGCTGCGGCGGCCGTGTTGCGAAAAGCGCTGGTAGAGCAGGCGCGACGCTGTAGCTCCTCCTCGTAATGAGAAGGTCGGCAGTCGCATTGTCGGCTAACCGGGCAGAACCACCCAGCACGGTGGTCCGCCAGCACGTGCGCGACACATGTTCGCCGATTGGGTTCGTGAACGGCTGGAAGCCTGGCGACCACTGGGCGCCGGCCAACGCACGCACATGCCGATGTGCGGACGCTGACGGCGACCCCGATGTCAGAATGCCGCATGCCCACTGAGCGCTTCGAGGTTGCAGCCAGGCGAGTGCTCGCCGGGGACGAGTCGGTTCAAGCGGCCCAAGAGCTGGAGGGTACGCTTCTGGACGACTATCCCGGCGATGAACGTCTCGATGACCTGCTAGAGATGCTCTCGCTCTACGCCCCAGGCCATCCTGCTCCGTACGTCGGCCCAGAAGGGCTGCGCAGAGCCATCCGAGAAGCGCTCGCAGCGCTCACCGGTCGATCGACGGGCACAGACTGACGTCCGCTCATGCCGCGATCCGCGCGGTCATGGCAGCCGATGAGCGCGAACCCTGGTTCCACAGATACTCCTCATATGGGGCTCTAGCGTGGGCGTATGAACGCTGCGGAGAACCTGCTGGCGCTAAGGCCGGCGCTCCTTCGTCGGACCGTCCACGACAGGAACGAGGTTCGCCACCCGGAGTCGCACTTCCTCGATTTCGTGATCGATGGTCAGTCGCTGTCCGATCTGATGGAGGGCCGTGGCCTGGTGACCCGGCTCAACCGCCCTTGGCTGGCCACGGTTCCCGAAGCGGTCGAGCAGTTGCGCGGTCGGAAGCCCTGTACGGACCTCGCTCCCGGTCGAGTGCCGCTGCTCGTCTGTGGCGAGTGCGGCGACCTCGCGTGCGGCGGCGTCACTGCTGCCTTGGATGTCGGCCAGACGACGACAAGTTGGGCGGACTTCAGGTGGGAGGACGGGGGCACGCCGAGCATTTCGATCTACGTGCCATCGGAGCGCCTCAGCTTCTCCAGCCGCATCTACCTCGACGTGGTCAGCGATGCCGCTGAGCGAGTTGCCGGGATGCCGTATGACCAGTGTGCGAACGCAGCGCCGAAGGTCCTGCTGGCCGTGGCAATGGGGTTGGCGCCTCCCCAAGGAGGAGGATTGAATCAAGCTCACGCTCGAACGCACTCAGCTGCCGATGACAGTGCGCGCATGCGGAGGCACACCGAATCTCCTGGCAGGGCTTGTCGGATCCGGAACGTAGTGTTCGTGGAACAGCTGATTGGTGGCCAGTCGAGGGCGCCACAGGGCAAGACGAGGAGTCAGGTGATGACGCGTCCGCGGTGCCTATGTCTCACGAATCCGTCGCACTCAACTCGGGAGGCGTTGTGAAGCTCCTTCTCACATCCGGAGGCGTTACGAACCGGAGCATCCGGGATGCGCTGGTCGAGCTGCTGGGCAAGCCGATCCCAGAGTCCCGTGCGCTCTGCATCCCCACGGCGCAGTGGGGCCACCCGATGTTGGGGCCTGCCTCGGTGCGGGGCTTCGTCACCGGCGAGCCTCCGCGGCTCATGACCAGCCTCGGCTGGGAATCCGTGGGCGTCCTCGAACTCACCGCGCTGCCCAGCATCGGCGAGGAGCGGTGGGTGCCGTGGGTCCGCGAGGCCGACGTGCTCCTGGTGGACGGCGGCGACACGTCGTACCTGTACCACTGGATGCGGCAGTCAGGGCTGTCGGACGTCATCTCGTCGCTACCCGAGACGGTCTGGGTGGGGCTGAGCGCCGGCAGCATGGTGATGACACCGCGGATCGGTGACGACTTCGTCAACTGGCCTTCTGCCCTGGACGACCGCACGCTCGGGGTCGTCGACTTCTCGATCTTCCCGCACCTGGACCACGAGCTGATGCCGGACAACACCATCGTCAACGCGGAGAGATGGGCCGCCGATATCGCAGGTCCGGCCTACGCCATCGACGACCAGACAGCCATCAAGGTGACCGACGGCACCGTCGAGGTCATCTCCGAAGGACACTGGAAGGCCTTCCCCGCCTAGCCGCCGACTGCTATCGGAGTGTCCCAGCGCCCCTCCTGTGCGTCGTGCTGAGTCACGCCGCCGACCGACGGCACAGCCTGACCGCTCATGCCGCGTTGGCGCGCGGCGTACGGCGATGCGGGACGATCAGCCCCAAGCGTCGTCGAGTACCCATGTTCTAGTGATCTGGGCGACAGTCGCTGACCGTCAATGCAGCCATTCGCATGGCCATCTCGCGACGGTCCGTGGCCGAAGGCCGCACACGGAAATCCAACCGTAGAGTCCGCGCCTGGCCCAGGCTTGCTGCTGAACTGGCTGGCCACGCGAAACATCTCCCGTCCGCTCACGTGCGACATGCTAGGTACCCGGCGACCACCCGAGCGGCCGGCCAAACGCACGGATCTGCCGATGTCCGGGCTTCCGCCGGTCAGGTCAGCGACGACCGTCGGACTGCGTTTACGTGGCGCAGCTTCCGCTGGACCGAACGGAGAAGTGCGACAGCCTGCGCGTCCGGGTACCCAAAGGTGTGGATGCCGTCGAGTCCAGACCCGTAGACGTCACTCGCCCACACGAACTCGGTGGCCACGAGCGCACGTGTCCAATCTCGCGCGCTCAACGGCTGACCCGTCCAAATGAGCTCAGCGATTCGTTTGCCGTCGTCGTACAGATCAACGATCGACTCGAACCCCATCACACGGACTAGGGCCTCGGTGGGGCTCGTCGGCCCGCCCCACTCGCGCAGTCCCCAGCGGAGGATCGCGCGCTCGTCGTCGGTCAACTCAACTTCAATCGCGTGGACCACGTGTGCAGCGTAGGGGATGGTCCGTCGTGTCATGCCGCAGATAGTGAAGGCGTGGACCTGCTGGTACGACGACCGTCTCTCCCAGACCCTCCGCCCGTTCATTCGCGTGCCGGTGGTGGACCGCGGTCTTCGACGATGGCATGCCCAGCGAAGAGCATGATGGCTGCATGCCCGATTTCATGTGGCTCCCGGCCAATCAAGCATCGACAGAGGACGTCGAGGCGGTCTTCGCCACGGGTGGAGCCCACAAGTGCCGTTGCCAAGCGCTGAAGGTGCCCGGCTGGATCTGGCGGGACACGACCCAGGAGCAGAGGGATGCCGCGCTGCTGGAGCAGACCGCCTGCGGTACCACCGGACCGACGTCGGGGCTGATCGGGTACGTCGACGGCGAGGCGGCCGGCTGGGTCGCGGTCGAGCCGCGGGAGAACTACCCGAGGCTGTGGAGCCGGAAGCAGGCGTGGATGCGGATGGACCCCGAGCTTGAGGGCGTCTGGTCAGTCACGTGCTTCGTCGTGCGCAAGGGCCGGCGTCAGTCGGGGCTGACCTACGAGCTCGCCGCCGCCGCCGTTGAGTACGGCGAGCAGGTCGGCGCCCGCGTCCTGGAGGGGTACCCGATCGAGCCGCCGCCGGGCAAGACCGTGATCTGGGACGAGGCGTCGGTCGGGCTGGTGCAGGTCTTCCTCGAGGCTGGTTACGAGGTGGTGGCTTCGCCCACCCTGCGGCGGCGTGTGGTGCGGCGACGACTGGGCAACCATTCATGACCGTCGCCCGACGAAGGGACCATGTCGCTCGGACGTGCCGCAGATGGCGTGCGCTGCGGCAACCGGATCTGCCGCATTCCGCATACGACAAGCAGCCGATGAGCGGATTTGGCCGTCACCTGACCGAGCCTCTACAGGTCCAGCAAGTAGAGGCTGAACGTCCTCGGCGTTCCGTCCGTGAGAGTGTCTCGATTGGATGGAAAGTCCCGGACGTATCTGAACCCGGCCTTCTGCGCCACACGGACCGACGCCGAGTTCTCCGGCTCTACACGGATGGCGGCGCGCGTCCCGATCTCGTCGGTTCGAAGGACGTCGCAGATGAGCCGGACGGCCTCGACCGCGACGCCTTGGCCGCGAGCCCACGGGTGGACCGCGTAAGCCAGGGCCACGTCGTCGGAGTCGACTCCGTCATCAAGATCAGGGGTGTAGTCGATGTATCCGCAAAGTCGCCCGGACTTCCAGATCCCGAACCCGCGCTTGCCAACTCCCGTGTCGGCGTTTCCTGCGAGCCACTCGAAGAATTCGATGGTTCTTTCGACGTCGCCGTAGCCCCCGGTCAGCCAGCGAACGGTTAGTTCGTCTTCCCCTGCACAGTGCGCCTCCGCGTCCGCCGCCGTTAGGGGCCTGAGTTCGATCGTCACGTGGCAGACCGTATGTCGCGAAATTCGGCACGTCCACCGGCTTGTATGCGAGCGTGTACGTCCATAAAGACGCACTCTCATAGCCGCGTTCCGCGTGGTCGGCTGTCGCACATCACCTGGCGGACGAGTGTCGTGTGTCACCCGACGGAGGACACCCGCGGGGATTCATGTCATCCGACACGTGAGCTGCGACAGATCTCCGCCACCTGGTGTGCGCACTCTCGGCGCCTAGGTGGCGTCAACTGCACAGAGCCGATCCCACGTGGTTCGAACCCTGACCAACTCTGAACCCAATCGCGCCATATGGGACTGTCTCGGCACGACGACGACACACTACGAGTTCGTGATGTTGACGAGTTCGTCGAGGAGCACGTCACTGGGGATCAGCGGCGCGAGGAGGTCCTGGACATACTGGCGGCGGGTCTCGGGCTGCATGGTGGGCCAGCTCCGTGACTGCCGGAGGTGGTCGCGGATCTGCTCCACGCGGTGGGGTTGGTGGTCGGCTTGACGCCACAGCTTCCAGTCGTTGTGCGGTTCGGCGTCGGCGAGCATGTCGGCGAGGCTGTGTTGGATGGCCGCGATGTGTGGGCTGCCGAAGAACTCGTCGGCCGGGCAGTCGAACTTACGGTCCATGAGCATGCGGTGAAGGGAACGGGCCTGATCAAGCCCGCCCAGGGGTAGCTGCCAGTGGTTCACGTCTGCCATTCTCCGACCCCGGTATCCGATCCGCGAGTTCCCCGGCGAGAGATACGGCTACGGCGAACGTCCGGATTTGCCGCGATCCGCGCGCTCATGCCGATGGGCGCGCGTCGCACGCGAGGGTCCGCCGCAGTCCCGCATAGGCTCCGGTGCAGTACCCGGGAGCCGGACGGGTCTCTAGTGCGACCCTGGGTCGTGCGCCTTGCCTGGTGGCAAGTCGCGTTCCCGCTGATGGTTCCTCCAACGGAACGGCTCAACGGCCACCGTCGACGTGATGTCGCGACCTGTCGTCAAGACGCCTGGCTCGCGCTGCCGGAGTGGGCGGACGCGTCGTACCAGCGCAGCACTCGCAGCGCCCTCAAGGTGTTCCACCGGCTAGGCGTGCCGTCGGGTTCCTCGAACCGGAAGTGGACCGCGCCGGAGTGGTTGTTCTCGAGCAGCCAACGCCCGTCGGGTCGGCGCTTTGCGCGGACGCGTTCGATCGCTTCGGCCAGCCGCGGATCCGGAGTGCCCCCACGCCGGGCGAAGTACTCCGTGGCCTTGAGCAGGTCGTAGTGCCAGCGTGGGGGGTAGGAGAACAATGCCCACTGCGGGTTGACCACCTCGCCCGTGCGTAACGACCTGAAGAGGTTGCGCCGGAGCAAGTACTCCTCTCCGTTCCGGCGAGCCCGGCGGACCTCCTCAGATCCGCCGGTATGGCGCTCCCACCTCAGCAGAGCGTCGATCACGTCCAGGGTGCTTGCGAAAGATGCCGGCGCTGGGCGCGTCTCGGCCCAGCAGTTCCAGCCACCATCCGGCATCTGGTCGGCCACGAGCCGCTGCACCACCGGGTCGACGTCGACGCCCAGGTAGGCACCGATCAGGATCGTGCCGGCGTTGATGCAGCAGTCCACCTCGCCGGCGAAGAACGGCAGCCCGTCGTACTCCCAGCGGCAGTTGCGGGCCACAAGGTGCGCGGTCTCTTGCATCACCGGACTGTCCGGGGGTATGCCCAGGTGACACAGGTCGAGCAGGACCGGGTACGTCGCGGTCCACGGCTGGCTCGGCTCGGCACCCGATCCGTCGGTCGGTGCCTCGGCCGGTTCGGCGTCGGGCGACGGGAAAGGCGGCGGTGGCTCACCGGCAGCCAAAGCCCGCGCAGTGGCCGCTGCGAACGCCGCGGTACCCGGAAAGCAGGCCCCGTTCGCCCACAGGCCATCAGCAGCCCGTAGCGCCAGCAGCCGAGCACCCCAGCCCTCGTGCTCCACCCGCGCTCGCTCGGTCGCCACCTCGGTCTCCGAGGCGTTGACGAGGTCGCGCAGCACCTGCCAGCGGATCGCCGGATCGCCCTGCAGCAGCCACTGCACAACCGGATCGTCCTCGGCGATCGGGGGCGTTCGTGGCTGGTATGGACCCTGATTCTCCGTCGACTCCATCCCTCAACCCTCACCTACGCCGAAGCTACGAACGCCCGAGCCGCCTTCGCCGAGGGCAACCAACAGTTCATGGCGTGGTTGCGCATGCGTTGCTCGACGAGTCGCTCACTGGGGGCGTTCGGGACGTCCACCCTCCGAAAGGTAGCGGACCGTCAGGCTGATTGACAGACGTCCGCTCATGCCGCTCTCCTGTCGCGGAGTGGCCGATGCAGCCGGTGGTTCGAGAGGGGGTTTCCTAGTGTTGGCTGCCGCGACGGGTGACACGACTGGAGACGCGGGCCTGGCCGAGCGTGACGCCCTGTTGTTCTTCCTGAACAGGGTCCGAGACGCGGTAGTGCGTGCGTCGCTCCCGGACGCTGCGGCGGTGCTAGCCGATGGTTGTTGCCAGCTCCTGATAGGCAGGGACGAGCTCGTGCCACCGTGCTTCGGTGTCGCCTGGCTCGCGTCCGGCGAGGTAGGTGGCCAGATTTTCGGCGTGGATCTGCCACCCGGCCCCGTAGAAGGCAATCTTGTCCAAGGGCATGCCGTGGGTCTCGATGACCAGGATGGTCTGGCCTCCATCGGCGGTCAGCGTGGCCTCGAGGGTCTGGTCGAAGGGCGGCACGCCACCACCTCGCTGCCAGGACTCGTCGGTTTCCCTGGTCACCACCTGCAGCCGTTGCGGGGGTTCGCACACCTCCACCCGCCCGACCCCGTGCAGGCCAGCGGCTTCGAGGTACACGTTGAACAGCCCGCCGCGGCGGAGGTCACCCTCGATCTCGCCGTACCAGCGGGCCAGACGGCGCGGATCGGTGAGGGCGGACCACAGGTCGTCGATATCGGTGTCGTAGCGGTCCTCGATGCGTACGACGCCCGTGCCATCGGCAGATCGTAGCCCTCCCAGGATGCGCGGACGGGGACCTGCGTTGTCGGTCATCCGGTGCTCCTGCGTGCTCTTGGTCATTTGATGCTCCTCCGTTCGTGCTTTCCTCGGGCGACCTCGGTGTGCAGGGCGTCGAGCCGCTGCTCCCACAAGGCCCGGTATTGACCCAGCCATTCATCGACCTCGGCGAGAGGCTGCGGACGGAGGCTGTAGATGCGCTGCTGGGCCTGCTGGCGAACCTCGACCAGACCCGCCTCGCGCAGCACCCGCAGGTGCCGGGACACGCCCGGGCGGGCAATCGGCAGCAGGGCGGCCAGCTCACCCGCGGTCGCTTCCCGGTTGGCCAACGCTTCTAGCACCGTGCGCCGGCTCTCGTCCGCCAGTGCCCGCAATACTGCTTCCACCTGATCAACGTACCGAAGTTGTTACGTACCCGTCAAGGTACATAAGCGATGAGGTTCGCTTCGAGCGCTGAACCTCTGCCACCGCAGGACAGCCTTCACGCCCGCCCCGCCGCCGGGTGTGAGTGATCGGCATCGCGTGTGCGGTTGCCCCGGCGACCCCTGATCAGAGGCAACATGGCATGCATGTCTCTGCCTACCCCCACGCTGCGCACCGCTCGCCTGCGACTGCGTCCGTTCGACGACGCGGACGCGGACGCTCTCTTCGCGCTGCACAGCAGCGCCTACGTGCTGCGCTACTGGGACGCGCCGCCCTGGAGCGAGCGTGTGCGCGCCGAGCGGTTCATTGCGGCTTGCCGGCAGATGGCAGAGGAAGGCACCGGGACGCGGCTGGCCGTGGACCGTCTTTCCGACGGGGCGTTCATCGGCTGGTGCAGTCTGACCCGGTGGAACCCGGACTACCGCAGCGCGTCGATGGGCTACTGCCTCGACGATGCAGCATGGGGCCACGGCTACATGACGGAGGCCGCGCGCACCGTGCTGCAGTGGGCATTCGACACGCTGGATCTGAATCGAGTCCAGGCCGAGACCGATACGCGCAACGCGGCATCTGCCCGCGTCCTGGAGAAGCTCGGATTCGTGCGTGAAGGGACATTGCGGGAGGACTGCGTCGTGAACGGCGAGGTCTCGGACTCGTGGGTGTACGGGCTGATCAGGCGGGACTGGCGGCCGACGTCGGAGCCGGTTCCCGCCAGCTGAGTCCTCCTCTTTCGGTGGGACGGAGCCCGGCCTCGGGCTGCTTTGTCCGTTGAGTTGATCGGGCTGGCACAGTGCGCTCCTAGTAACCGCATTCCGCCGGTCCCGACCGAGCCACTGTCCTGGGAGTCACCCACCGCAGCGGGCGGCGGAACCCGCGGCGCTCGCGCTCATCGGACCACGGTCATCGCACTGCGCTCAGCCTCGTGCCGGCCGCTTCGCGTTGTACTGGTTGAGGGCTGCGACGAGGGCAAGCCCGGCGGCCTCCACGACATCCGTGGACGACGCCCGGACCGCAAGCCGGCGGCCCGGCAGCTCGACCTCGAGCTCGACCTCTCCGACAGCCGCGCTGCCTGGGCCGACTGAGTACGCCCGGAACGCGACTACCCGCGCCTCCACGCCCGTCGCCTGCGAGATCGAATGGCAGACCGCGTCGACGAGCCCGGTGCCAGAACCCTCAGCGTGCACCTGTTCCCCAGCCCAGGAGAGCGTCACGTTGGCGCGTGGGCCGCCCTGCGTGCCCCCGGAGTACGTGATGGCGTCGAGCTGCCAACCGGTGGACGGCTCCGTCATGCGATCCCCCTTGATGTCCAGCAAAGCCAGGGTCGGGACGGTCCTCGAAGCATATTGCGCCCGGTGCCCTAAGCCGGAGCCTAACCGGTCCGACCCGCGAAGGGGCCCCCCAACAGATCTCCGCCGCCGAACTCGACGGGCGTTGCCGAGAGCGCGGGCCGCGTCATGGGCCGCCAGGTGCAGCGGCGAGATACGATGAGGCAACTTTGCCGGGAGCGACCCAACCAGCCGGCTCGGGGCGGTGGGTAGACCGAATGTGGATCCAATGACCGAGGCAGTGGATCTCGTGCCGGCTATGCCGGATCACGAGCAGGGTTTCGCCGCCTGGGTGAGTCCGCACATGCCGGCGATGGCCCGTGTGGCGTCACGGTTGGCGGCCGGTGCGGATCGCGACGATATCGTGCAGGAGGCCTGGCCCGGGCTGCCGCGCCGGCAGCGGATCGCTGTCGATTGCTTCTACTTCGCGGATCTGTCGATCGCGGAGACCGCGGCGGTGATGGGCTCCTGACCCGGCTTCGGTCGCGTCGGCCACGCGGGCGATGGGTGCCGGTGCTGGCGGCCGCCAGTGTCGCTGCCATCGCAGTGGCGGCCGCTGTCACGGTGCTGCCAGACCGCTCGGGCTCGCCTGAGGCAGTGGCCGGTGGCGGAGGCGGAGGCGAGGCGCAGTACCTGGTCCGCGACGGTGACCGGGTCGAGGTCACCGGCAAGGTGATCGCGGCGCCCGAGCGAGCGGTGGTCTACTGTCCGCCCGTGTCGGCGCCCTCCTCCTCGGGCGACGATGCGCCAAGCTGCCCCGCCGATTCCGCGGTCACCCTGACCGGTGTCGATCTCGGCCGGCTAGCCGAGCCGGGCACCAAGGACGGCGTCCGCTTCGGCTACGCCCGACTGCGCGGGATCTGGCACGACCAAACGATCGCGGTCGACGAGCAGTCGATGCCTGCCGCGAACGCGTTGTACGGACCACCAGATACCGACCCCGTTCCGTGCCCGGAACCAGCCGGGGGATGGCCGGTGCCAGATCCGCCGCGCAACGATCTGCCCAGCACGGCGGCGGTAGAGCGCCTTGCGGCGCAGCAGCCGGAACGCTTCGGCGCAACCTGGATCGCGTTCCCCGACGGCATGCCGCGGACCGCCCGGCCCTGGACTGTGCCAGTGGTGCTCGTGGTGAACCTGCTCGACGGCGACGTGGACCGGGCCCGCCGCGACCTCCAGCCCTTGTACGACGGAACCCTGTGCGTCAGCTCAGGAGACGTCACGACAAGCAGGCTAAGGGAGGCGGCCCACAAAGGAGAGTCACTGGCACGCGACTCCCGCAATGGGATCGTGGCGATCTCTGGCGTCGGACCCGACGGGCAGTACACCGGAGGGCCTGTCGCCGTAAGCCTCCTCGTCGTCGATGAGCACCTCTACGGCGAGTTCCAGACGATCGGCCTCGATCTACTCAACCTCCACCCAGCAGTTCGGCCGATCCGTTAGCTGCGGCGGTCACGACGGCGGTGACGCGGCGGGCTCTGTGCGGATGGCCGACTGGGGGGTGCAGATCGGGTAGCGTCTGGCCATGACGGATGGTCGCGTGACGGTGCAGTCGAGGGATTGGTCGGTGCTGACCGAGCGGACGTTGGCGGAGGTCAAGACTTGTGCGTCGATCTACCGGCCGACGAATTTCTGGGATGTCGGACTGGGCAGGATCCTGGGTGACATGGACACGCTGGGCTTGGAGAGGTTCAAGTCGTGGCCGACGTCTGGGGCGTGGTTTTATCCGCGCTATGGCAATGGTTTCAGCAACGCCTCGATCGGTGTGGCCTACGAGGCGGCGGTGCAGGCGAATCCGGGGGCGAGCAGGAATTGGGTCACCTCGGCGTTGAACGGCGCGTTCGAGGCGCGCCGCGATTTCGATGTCGCGGGTGTCTGCTGGAACCGGGATCGGTGGCCGGTGAACCTGGACGACTTTGGTGAGAGCCCGGTCGGTACTCCGCCGCAGGCGTACGGGTTGAGCCTGACCGAGGGTGTGCGGTTCGGGCGGCCGTACCTCAATTACCTGATCGTGTTGGCGGCGTTGTCGAATCATGTCGAGGCGCCGCCGAGGAGTTTCTTGGAGATCGGTGGCGGGTTCGGTGTTCTCGGTGAGATTGTGATGTCGCGTGATCCCGGGGCGAGGTACGTCGACATCGATATCCCGCCTTTGGTCACGGTTTCGTCGTTTTACTTGAGTGAGCTGTTCGGCCGGGACCGGGTTCAGGTGTACGACGGTTCGATCGCCGAGAGTGGGGCGATCGAGGTGACGGGGTCGGCGGTGATCCCGAGTTGGCGGCTTGAGGACGTCGAGGGTGATTTCGATGTGTTCGTGAACTCGTTCTCGTTTCAGGAGATGGAGCCCGAGGTGGTCGACAACTACATCGACAAGGTGTGCGCCAAGGGGGTCAGGTACGCGGTCTCGCTGAACTCCAGGCTGGGCACCGTCAAAGCTGAGAAGGCCGGCGAGTGGGGCTCGCTTCAACCGGTCACGTCGGCGGACATCGTCAACGGTTTCGAGAAGCGTGGCTACACCCTGATCGGCCAGTACGGCGACCCGCTCGTCCACGGCGGCCGCCAACTCAACGTCCTACAGAGAAAGTGACCCAAGCGGCTCTCGGAGTGCGGGTCGGCCACGGCCAGGATCATGACGGCAAGGCAGTGCTGGGCGAGGGCCGAGGTAGATCTCCAGTCGTCGAGGGGTATCAGGCTCGCCCTTCATAATGGCCGTGAAGTAGCGCACGGCAAGGACCTCGTCATTCCGGCGCATGAGTTGTGCCAGAGCCTGCAGTCAGCAGAACCGGGACTGGCGGGTCTGAGCCTTACCGATGTGCCTTCGGGTCCGCCGCTCTTGGCCTCGCCAGGTTGTGCTGATAGGCAAAGATCACGGCCTGTACGCGGTCGCGTAGTTCGAGCTTCATCAGTACGCGGGCGACGTGGGTCTTCACGGTCGTCGCGGAGACGACCAGCTCGTCGGCGATCTCCGCGTTGGTCAGGCCGCGGGCGAGTCCCGCGAGCACCTCGCGCTCGCGGGAGGTGAGTCCGGCCAGTCGCTGCTCGGCCTTGGGGTCGAGAGCCCGCGGACGATCCAGGAACGAGTCGATCATCCGCCGGGTCAGCGAGGGTGCGAGCAATGACTCCCCGGCGTACACGGCGTGGATACCTGCCACCAGCAGCTCGGGCCGCACATCCTTGAGCAGGAACCCGCTGGCTCCCGCCTTCAGCGCCTCGTACACGTACTGGTCCATGTCGAACGTCGTCAGCATGACCACGCGGGCGCTGCTGTCCGGGTCCGCGGTCAATATCCGGGTCGCCTCGATGCCGTCCGTCCCGGGCATCCGAACGTCCATCAGCACGATGTCGGGCCGCAGTTCGCGGGCCTTGTCGACGGCGTCGTCGCCGTCGACGGCCTCGCCGACGACCTCCAGGTCCTGCTCGATCTCCAGGATCAGCTGGAAGCCACGGCGGACCAGCGCCTGGTCGTCGGCGATCAGCACGGTGATCATGGCGTCTCGACGATCCCCGGCTCGGCGAGGTCGTGGCGCTCGAGTGGCATCGTGGCGACCAGCTCGAAGCCACCCTGCTGACGCGGCCGGGCGAGCAGGCTCCCGCCGTACACCGCAACGCGCTCCTTCAGGCCCAGCAGTCCGTGCCCGGCCTCGGTGCCCGTCACCGCAGCCTGTCCGTCGTCGCGTACGGCGATCTCGAGCTGCTCGTCGCGGTACTCGATCGACACCTCGACCCGGGTCGGCGACGCCGCGTGCCGGAGTGTGTTGGTGAGGCCCTCCTGGATCAGCCGGTACGCGGTGAGGTCGAGTCCCGGCGCCATCGGCCGCCGTACCCCGGTCACGTGCAGTCCGACGATCAGGCCGCCGGAACGGAACTTCTGCACCAGCCGGTCGATCTGGGCCAGGCCGGGTGGTGGCTCCCTGTCGGTCGTGTCGCCGGACTGTCGAAGCATGCCCACCATCCGTCTCATCTCGACGAGGGCTTCCCGTCCGACCGCCTCGACAGTCTCCAGCGCCTCGCGCTCGACGCTCTGCCCAGGGGCGAGCCGGCGCCGTACCGCAGAAGCCTGGACGGTCATCACACTGACGCTGTGGCCGATCACGTCGTGCAGCTCCCGGGCGATCCGGTTGCGCTCCTCGGCGACCGCGCGCGAAGCCCACTGCTCCCGGGCCAGGCGGCGCTGCTCGGCGTTCTGCAGCTGGCTGCGGACCAGGGCCCCGACCAGCCAGGCGATCACCCATGGTGCGAGCCATACGAGGGCGGGCGCCTTTGCCTCGAGCGTCGGGTTCGACGGGTCCAGACCGGCCCAGACGACCCAGAGCAGGACGACGAGTACCAGGCCCCACCAGGCCGGACGGCGACGCTCCCACCGCGCGACCGAGTAGGCAGCCACGATGCCCGGGATCGCGACCCCCTGACCTTCGGGTGAGCCGAACACGGCGAACTCGACCGCGCTGACCACCAGGATCGCAGTCAGGCAGGCCAGCGGGTTCCGGCGACGCAGGACCAGTAGGGCGCCCGTCACGACGTAGAGCAGTGCCTCGGCCCAGTGCGGGCCCTGCCGGTGCGTCGCGCCGATGCCCCAGAACGCTTCCAGCACGCCGAGGGACGCCACAACCAGCGCGATCGTGACATCGAAGGCCCAGCTCCGACGGCTCATGTGTCGACGATAGGTCCACCCAAGGAGGCAGCGCGTCCGCCGGCCGGAGGACAAGGACTCGCCCGGACGGACGATCCCGAAAACGTCACCCCGCATGACGCCTCCGACGCGGTGACTTTCCTACCGTCGAAAGGCGCTCCATAAGGGGCGGCACAACCACAGGAGGAAGATCATGCACACAGTTCCCCGGACGGCCGGAATCGGCCTCCTCGTCTACGGTCTCGGCACCGCGATCGCTTTCGTAGGGGCAGGAGCCCCGGGCGGTGACTACGAAGGCTCGCTCGTCAACGACTACATCGCCACCAGCCATTTCGCCCCGGCGTTCGCGTTCTGGTACGTCGGGGCGCTGGCCGCCCTCGGCCTGCTCGTGTTCGGCCACGGCCTGCGGGACCTGCCCTCGGTCGGCGGCTTCCTCGAGGGTCTGGCCATCGCGGCCACTGCGACCAGCGTCGTCGGCGTCTTCGTCTCCGGCGGACTTGAGGTCGCGATGGCCGAGGGAGGCAGCGCGGTGCGGGCCGGTGTGCCGCATCCTGTGGTCTATACGATCACCGAGATCGGCAACCTGCTGGCCATCTGCTCTCCGGCGCTGTTCGTCGGCGTGGCCGCACTCGTGCTGGCTCGTCGATCCGCCCTCCCAGGTTGGCTTCGTGGCTTCTGCGTCGTCGCGGGACTGTGCGGCATCCTCGCGCCCTTCTACTTCACCTACTTCGTGTTCCTGCTCTGGACCGTCGTCGCGGGCGTGTTCCTCATCGCGTCGAGGACTGCGCGCCTGGCTGTGGAGCCGGCAGACTCAGTGGTGTGACATCTCCGCACGCAGCGATCAGGCCGGGCCGGCAACGTGCCCGCAGACCTCAGCAGGCAATGTGCCGTAGGGCCTGACCCGCCCGACAAACAGCGACGATGGAGTACAAGGCCGAATTTGGGACGACCCCCCGGCGAATTGAGCACTACTACTCAGCCCGCGCCGGCGTCTCCGCGCGCAGACTGAGCTGAAGCCGTGCTGCGTGCGCCAAGGGGGCAGGTCTGGGGTGCACCACGGGATCATGGCCGGTCGCCACCGCCGGTCCCTGGAGCATCGTCGACAGGGGAGGAGCGCAGTCGGCATGACTGTGCGGGCCAAGCAAACAAAGATATTCGTCGTCGCGGCCGTGTTCGCCGTCGCGGCATCAGGTGGTTGTGGCGGGCAACGACCCGGGGGCGGGTCTGCGTCGCCTTCGGCAACGGTGCCGTCTGATCTGGTCAAGATGCGCGGAACGGCTGCCGACGACGCCGGGTCGTACGAGTTGATCGTGGACGGGAACAGGCGGTTCCGGCAGACGATGCTCACTGGACCAGACGCCGGCGCCTACGTCGTGTGGGACGGCAAGGTCTTGCTGTCCTACGACCCGCAGAGCGATCCGAAGTACCAGCGGCAGGAGAACTCGAGCACGGACGAACTCCCCGGAGCCGAGTTCTTCTATCGGCCCGGTACCAAGGAGTTCGCCGAGCTGTGTCCCGCAGCGAGGCGGCTCGGCACCGCGACAGTTTTCGGCCGGACAGCGGTGCGCTATCACTGCGACAAGGTGGTGCCGGCTGAGGACTCGCCGGCCGAGCCGATGGACGCGCGAGAGATCGCCCTGGATGAGCAGACCGGTCTGGTCCTGGCGAGTGGTGGCCCGGACAAACTGACCGAGGTGACGTTCGGCCCAGTGATCGCTCCTGACACGTTTTCGACGAAGATGCCAGCTGGCGGCGGCGACAGTTCGCCACCCGGCGGTGGTCCGTCCGGACCGGGGCCGGCAAAGACTGAGGCCCGGCTCCGCCAGATCGCGGCCACCACCTCGACACCGATCTACTACCTCGGCGCCGAATTCCACGGATTGCCGTTGGAGGACGCGATCATCTTCACCGGGGGCACTGAGGCGCAGGGTGATACCTCCCTCGACCCCGGCCAGTCATTGAGCGTCGGCTATGGATCCCTTTGCAGCGAAGGCAATTGCAACTCACGTATTGAGGTCGGCGCCGAGGAAATCCCACTCGACCAGAATGTTGTCGGGTGCTCGCGACTGGCCCCGATTCACGGCGTACCAACCGTCTCCCTCGCTGGTGACTCGGTCGTCCTCTTCTCTGGCCCGCTCGCGATCCGCGTCGGTACGACGCCCGGCGACGTCGAGCTGGCCGCGGAGGCCGCGAAAGAACTGCGCCGGGTTGGTGAGTCGGCCGCGGCCGGGACGTTGCCACCTCCGCCGGCGTCGAAACTCAAGCTCATCGACGCCGCCTGCGGCCGTCGCCCAGGCGAGCACGGACCGGGACTGTATGACGATCCGGCACTGAACCCGGCCTCCGAAGGTATGCCGGCCTTCACCGTGCCACGTCTCGGCGGCGGACAACTGCGCTGGGCCGACTACAACGGGAAACCGGTCGTCGTGGCCGCCGGCGACGTCACCGACGTTGCCCCCGCAGTCCGTCGCCTGGCCAAGCTCACCTCCGGCGGCAAGTCGCCAACCGTGATCGGCCTGACCTGGGACACCGTCGGCGACAAGGAGCATCCCGCGCCGACAGCTGAGATCCAACGCAAGGCCGGCCAACTGCCGGTCCCGGTCGGCTACCCGGCCACTGAGCCCGCGGTCTGGCTCAGCGACGCCGCGGGCATCGATCCGAGCCAGTCCGGAGTGATCGGATTCCTCGACAGCAAAGGCATCCCGTCGACCCTCCTGCCGACCGACGCCTCCGATGCCGAGATCCGCACCGCCCTCCGGCAACTTCACTAGTCATATCGCACCGGCGGCTGTGAAGTAGAGGCCTTGCCTGTGGCCGGTTGATCGACGATGGCTCCGAGCTAGGTGCGGTGGTTGACCAGCGAGCTTGTGCGGTCGGATCTGGAGCCGGCTCCAGGCAAGCTGTTAGGTTCTCGTGATGACGACCTACTCGCCGGCCGAGGCGGCCGCACAATCCGGGTTCAGCATCGATACGCTGCGCTATTACGAGCGCGAAGGCATTATGCCGCGCATCGAGCGCAGCGCTGGTGGGCGGCGTGTGTACAGCGACGGCGATCTCTGGATGCTCGGATTCCTGCGTTGCTTGCGGGACACAGGTATGTCGATCGAGCAGCTGCGTCGGTACGGCGAGTTGAGCCGTGACGACACCACGATGCCGGAGCGAGTCGCTTTGCTCGAGGAGCACGCCGCCTCGATCCGGGCGAGGATCGCCGAGCTCGACGCGATCCTCGTCCGGGTTGACGAGAAGACGGACTGGTACCGCGGGGAACTCCGCCGGACGGGGGATGCGACGTCCTGACCCACTCCGGCATCGGGGCTGTCCGCGCGTCGTCGCCTATGCGCCGTCCAGCGCCGCCAGTTCATCCTCGGTAAGGATGGTGGACGCGCCTACCACGGCCTGCTCGACCTGTTCGACGCTGCTGGCTCCGACGATCGGGGTCAGCGCCGGGCTCCCGGACGCCAGCCACGCGAGCACCACCTGGCCCGGTCGGAGTCCGCGCGCAGTGGCGACACGGGTCAGCGCCGCGAGCCGTCGTTCGGTGCCGGGGTGGCGGTACTCGGTCTCGAGTGGGCGGTCGTTGCGATCGTATCGGCCCTGGAGGGTGGCGGTGTAGACCCAGCCGTCGAACGACGGGTTGCGCCGCAGGAAGTCGAGGCCGTCCGGTGACAGCATTCCCAGCGGGATCGGCTGGCCCTCCACGGCCATGCCGCCGGCGGGCTGAAGGTAGGAGTAGCGCTCCTGGTAAGCGACTGGTTGCGGGCGGCCGGCGTGTTCGGCGGTGGCCCGGATCCGCTCGAGCAGCCAAGACGGGTGGTTCGACACGCCCCAGCGAGCGGTCAGGCCGTCACGGACCAGGCCGCCGAACGTCTCGACCAGGTCCTCCACCGGAACGGTCGGGTCTTCGACGTGCGCCCAGTACAGGTCCACACCGTCCACGCCCAGCCGCTCCAAGCTCTGTGCCATGGCTCCGCGCACGACGTCCTCGCGCAGTCCTTCGAGGTGGTCGGGGAACCCGCCGACCCGCGTGGGCTGGGCGCCGACCTTGGTACTGAGGCGGACGCGGACCCCGGAGTTCGACGCCAGCCAGCGGCCCAGCAGCGCCTCGCTCTGGCCGCCGAAGCCCGTCTCGGAGGTCCAGAAGCTGTAGTTGCCGGAGGTGTCGATGAAGGCTCCGCCCAGTTCGGCGTACCGGTCGAGGATCGAGAAGGCGGTCCGTTCGTCCACCCTGGTGCCGAAGTACATAGTCCCGAGGGCCATCGTGGGTGTGTTCATGGCTCCAGGCTGGTTGCTGGAGCGCGCTCCAGGTCAAGCCCCGAGTCTGTCGCCTAGTTGACCTGCGAGGCGTGCACCGCCTACTGTCCGGCCAGCTTGGCCACGACCGGCGCGAGTGTGTCGGCAAAGTCGGCGCCGATGACGAAGTAGGAGAAGCCGATCTCCTCGCGACGTCGTTGGATTTCTTCGGCGGCTGCCGCGGGGTCACTCGGAAGTATGACGAGCGAGTCGGCCGCGCGAAGCGCCGCGGTGTCGAGGTTGGGCGGCGCCATGAACGGAGCGACACCGTCACCGACAGCGGCGACGTGCTGGCCGAGTTCGATGTCGCGGCCCCCAGGAAAGTCGCGTACCCGGTTCGTGGTTTCGACCCGATCATCTTCCGGTGAGAGTACGAACGTGACTGCGTCAGCGACTTCGAGCGCCAGCGCCTGCGACTTCGGTCCGCTCACCGCCATGACCACCGGCGTGTGCAGATCGGGGCCGTCGAACGTACGCAGGGCGGCCACGGTCTCGCGCATCCTGGCACGACGCTCAGCTGGGGAGACGACAGGCAGCCCCAGCTCGACTTCGATCCCGGGTCGGCCGGCGCCGATGCCCATTTCGAAGCGGCCTTCCGTGAGTACTGAGAGTGAGTGGGCCTCCCATGCTGTACTCCATGGTTCGCGCAGCGCGGCGGCATAGACCCACGAGCCGACCCGCAGGTCAGCGAGCGCGGCCGCGGTCGCCAGCGTGGGGCCAAGTGCTGGTTGCCACGTAGGAACGTCGGGCATCAGCAACGTTGAGTAACCGCTGTCAGCGATGCGGCGCACGCGGTCTCGCCACGTCGGCAGGTCAGAACCGATCGGCGCAACGACCCCGAATCGGAATGGTCTGGTCACTCGCCTGGCCTGGTCGTTCATCGTGGTTCTCCTTGAGTCTGGGACCTTGTTCGGTCCGGTTGCCCTATCCACGAACCGCCACCCAGAATTCGACAACCCCGCCCAAGAACGTCGACACATCGATCGGAGACGAAGCGCCGTGGTCGGCGATCACATCGCGGGATCACCGGGCACCTGACGTTGGCCCAGACTGGTGATCGAGTCTCGTCGCATGAGGAGCCCACGTGATGCTCGACATTCCCGACGAGGTGTGGAACAAGGTCGTCGCCGACGGGAACGCCGCGTGGCTCGACGAGCTGCCCTCGATCGTGGAGTCTCTGGCGCAGGAGTGGTCACTGACCATCGGCGCCACGTTGCGCGGCGGCCACGCGGCGCTCGTCGTCGAGGCGACACTCGCTGACGGAACGGCGGCTGTCCTCAAGGTCGGCGTTCCGGGGACTCGGCGCGATCTCACCTTCGAGGCGACCGCGCTGCGCCTCGCCGACGGCGACGGCTGCGCGAGCCTGCTGCGCGACGACCTCGACCGCGGCGCACTCTTGCTCGAGCGACTCGGGGCTGCCATCTACGACGTCGTGCCTGATCCCGCGACACGGCACGACATGATGTGCGACGTCGCTGTCCGGCTCTGGCGTCCGGTCAGCCCCGATGTCGACCTGCCGACGGGCGCCGACAAGGCACGCGAGTATTCCGACCTGCTGCCGCGGCTGTGGGAAGAGACGGGTCGGGCGTGCTCGGAAGCGACCGTCGAGGACGCTCTCGCGTGCATGGAGCGTCGCCGCCGCGCCCACGATGACCGACACGCCGTGCTCGTACACGGCGACGTCCACGACCTCAACGTGCTTCAGGCGGCGGACGGCACGTTCAAGCTCATCGATCCTGGTGGCCTGCGCGCTGAGCGAGCATGCGACCTCGGCACCATCATCCGATGCAATCCCGACGCCGGCGACGACCTGCACGCCAGGGCGAAGCGGCTGGCCACCCGCACTGGTGTAGACGCCACGGCGATCTGGGAGTGGGGAACGATCCACCGCGTCATCAGCGGCCTGTACAGCCGACAGATCGGGTTCCAGCCGTTCGGTGATCTGTTGCTCGCCGAGGCAGATCGACTAACAGTCAGCGACCACGGGCCGGGCGGTGATCAGTAGCGGCGGATCTTCTTGATCCGCCGGTGATCTCCTCGTCGGTCAAGTGCTCGCCGTTGTCGCAGCTCTCCCGGCTGGCGCGCCGAACCTCGTCGTATCCGATCAGGACCCGGCTACGTCGCCTGGCGCTGCGCGAATGATGTGCCTCAGACATCGAGAGCTCTGCTTATGCCGCGTGTCTTGTCGTCGGCGACTGCCTCGGCGCACGGGCCGATCATCGCGCAGGCCGATGGGGAACTGATCGCTTCCTGATGAAGTTCAAGCCTCAGGTGCTGACGACCGATGACAGCGGACTACCGCTCTGAATCCGCCTTGAGGTCGAGGCCGATGCCGGATGGAGCAAGGAGGATCATTTGGTTGTGGTCGATGGTGTAGCTGACTGCAGGTCCGAGGGTGGCCAGGATCGCGGTTTCTACGTCGGCTGTTTCGCCCGTACAAGGGTGGCCGGAGGTGGCGACGGCGGTGAAGGTCAGTTCTGTGTTGGAGCGGGTGACGGTGCCGGAGAGTTCGTTGCAACCGGTCCAGCCGGTCAGGCGGTTGCCATCGAAGGAGATCCACGCTTGCTCGGCGTGATAGCGGTGGTGGCGCAGGTCGGCGTTGGTGATGGTGGTGACGACCTTCCACCTGATCCCGTCGACCGGGAAGTCGGGTTCGGCGATCTTCTTGTCGAGCAGCCTGATCGTCGTACCGTCTGACGCGAGCGTGAGCTCGTCGCCGTCTACGTGCCAGCTGGGATTGCTCATCAGAAAGGTCGTCAACCATTCCTCCTGAGCCCGGAGGGCCGGTTCGCAGCCGACCTGGGTGCCGCCGACGCCGTCGATCCACAGCCTCCCGTTGGCCAGCAGTTCGCCGGCAGCGACGGCTGTGCCCATCCGGTTGCAACCGGCGTGCGCCCTCAGGACGTCGTACACCCGCGGCCCGCCCTCGTTCTTGTTGGGCACTCGGGCGAACTCCAGCCGGATACGCGTCCTCGGCAGCAGCTGCCTGCCAGTCACTGCGGTAGACAGATAGGTGCAGCCCACCGGCGTGCTGGTCGATGGGTCCAGGCCGCCGATCGCGGACTTGAACTCGCGTAGCCGGTCCAGGAGTACGCCGGGTCCGCCGGCCGCTTGGTCCTGGATACCTGATCGATGCAGGGTCAGCAGGCCGTCCTGGTCGACGCGGATCATCGAGCTGGCTCCGTGTACGGCGGCCGGCGTACGCAGGTGGTCGGCGTCAATGATGACTGTGTCGGCCGGGAACTGCGCGCGGGCTTCGGCGGCGGAGGCAGCCGGGGCTTCGCCGGTCCGGCTGGCGCTACTTCCGTACAGGAAGGGAAAGGTCAGCCACAGCCCCGCCAGCGGACCCCAGGCTCCGTCGAAGAACACCACCCAGCCGTCCTGGATGGCCGGCGCCAGCCACTCGGGCATCGCCGGGTCCGACCGGATCGGCGCCAGTACGGTAATCCGCTCGGCGAGAGCGAAATCGACCGCAGCGCGGGCGTCGGTCCGGAGGTCGAGGAATCGGAAGAGCCGGTCGTGGGCCTCAGCCGTATGGACCGAGATTCCGACCGGTTGGTTGGCGCGGCGGCCCGTCAGGAGATTCACCGCACGGGGATCGCGGGCCACCACGCCGTACGTCATCGGACTGGGGTTGGTCACGACGACAGCCCCACCGCCACGCAGCACCTCGATCGCATGAAGCTGCGCTCGATCGAACTCGGGCAGATCCGACACGCTCATTCTGCAAGTATCGCCCGGGCGGCCGCGTCGTCGGGTAGTTATCGACGGTCATGGAGTTGTACCGGCCAGTGTCCAAGGCAGGCAGGTTACTCCGCCGTACGACGTGTGTGCGGGATCCAGGACCCACGTATTGCCAAGTAGTAGGGCGGGCGGGACTCGAACCCGCGACCCAGGGATTATGAGTCCCCTGCTCTAACCAGCTGAGCTACCGCCCCGTGCTCGCCAGATCGTATCTGGTGGGCGTCGCGATGGTGGGAAACCAGGGGTGGCTCAGGGGTTTGACTGAGGGGCGGGTAGGTCTGACGAGGCATGATAGGGGTAGGTCCGACTCAGGGCTGTTCCGTGGAAGGGAAGGCCGATGGGCTGGTTCATTTTCCTCGTGCTCGTGGTGGGTGCGATCGCGGCGTACAAGTACCGGGTGCCGCTGATCGCGAAGCTGACCGGGCAGCCGCAGCAGCGTATTCAGCGCGCGATCGACAAGCGGAAGGACAAGCGCTGACCATCGAACGGTAGGTCGTCCCGTCCTGCGACCCTCGGTGCGGCAGGACGGTACGTCGTGCGTGTCAAGGCCCCGACCGCTGGACGCGGTCGGGGCCTTGATGTCTACCGAGGGTCAGCCGACCTGGACCGCCACGATGTCAGCCGCGGCGGTGATCTCGCCTGATCCGGCTGAGCCGGCGTCGTCGTTGTAGCCGAACGCGAACACCTCGACCTTGGTCGCCGCGCTGACCTTCACGACCTTCACGGTCGAGCCGGTCAGCTCCCGGTTCGCCGCCTTGGAGATCTCAGCGCCAAGGATGGTGCCGTAGTCGGCGCCGAACTCGGTGGTGGATGCCCCGACCCTCAGGGCCAGCTGAGGCCGGGTGCCCTCGACGCCCGTGGTGGTGCGGGCGAAGAACGCGGACGTGTTGATCAGCCAGGTGCCGGCGCCAGGCAGGGTGAAGTCGCCCACCAGCGTCTTGTTCGTCTTGAACGATCCGCCGATGTGATCGATCTCTACCGGCTTCAACGACGCCGTCACTCCGGCCTTGCCGTTCACGTCCTTCAGGAACGCGTTCCGGTCGGCGGGCACGATCTTGCTCGCCGGCAGGCTGTTGTCGACCACCTGGCTTGCGGCGACAGACCGCGCGCACAGCGGGTACGACAAGGACTTGCAGTCTGGCTTCACGGCACCGTTCGCCGCGACGGTGACACCGACCAGCACGCCGGCCCCCAGGACGGCGGCGACCGCGAGACGGCCGCTCTTGCTGTTCAGCAGCTTCTTGATGTTCACAGGGTTCCTTTCCCCATATCCCCGAGGCCCCCCTCGGGATCTTCGGAGCACGGTACGGGAATCACCTGGTATAGGCCAATTGCGGCGCGCCGGGGGTGACACAAGAAAGGCCGGCTCCACTGGAGCCGGCCTCTGACCTGTCGGTTGCTGCTCCCGCGACTGGACTCGAACCAGTAACCTGCCGGTTAACAGCCGGCTGCTCTGCCAATTGAGCTACGCGGGATCGTGTACGTTCCCGTCCCCGAATCCCTGAGGACCTGAGTAGGTTAGCAGGCGCGACCCGAACTACAAAAATGGGATTCCGGCCCACCGAGCCTGGCTTCGCTGCCGTCAGATTCCGAACTCCTCACGGACTGTCTCTGAGGGCCGCTTCGGCCGCGTCCAGACGCCCGGCTGGTCGGGCTCCAATCCCTTGTCCAGAACGAAGTTCCAGGTGACCGCGGCGTCGGTGTCGGCCGGATTGCGGCGGCCGACGACGCGGACGCCGCGCTTGCCGGCGAGCGGGACGTGGCGCTGGACGACGACGCTCGCGTCGACGCGTTCGCGCAGGAGTTGACCGAAGCGGCCGGGGTCGTCGACCTTGAGTTCCGTCGCGCGCAACGGCGTACCGAAGTCGGTGGTCTCGTAGATGTGCAGGATGGATGCCTCGGAGTCCCACCCGGCCCGCTCGATCTTCTCCCAGCCGACGCGGCGGACGGCGTCCGAACCATCGGTCGGCAGGTAGACGGCAGAGCGCGTGCCCGCGACCCAGCGGCCGTCGGTCAGTTGCACCGCCGCGAGGATCTCATCCTTCGCGCCGGAACTGTGCCTGGAGGCGACGGTCACCGCGTCAGTCAGCTCACGCGGCCAGGACGTATGCCGAAGTCTCACATCTTCATCATTCCAGTTGCTCCAAATCGGTGAAGGTCCAGGTCAGGCGGCGTAGTCGCGGAGGTGCGGGATGGCTTGGCGGCGGAGGTGGCGGAGGGCTTCTCGTTCCAGGGTGCGGACCTGGTCGGGGGGAGGTGGAGGGCGGTGGCGGCTTCCTCGGCGGTGCGACGGGGTCGTGGTCCTGGAGGCCGTAGCGGTGGAGGAGGACGGCCTGGTGGAGGTCGTCGAGGAACTGGAGGTGGTGGGCGAGGTCGCGGCGGAGGGCGGCGCGCAGGACGATCGGCGTCGTCGTCGACGACTGGTTCGGCGTCGTCCAGGTCGAGGGCCTCGGGGTGCACCCGCCAGGCCTCGGCGCGCTCGACCCGGGCCGACGGTGAGGCCGCTCGCCTTGGCGAGGTCCGCCGTAGTGGGTTCGCGGCCGAGGCGCTGGGTCAGTTCATGGCGCACGCGACGCGAGGCGGCAGGCGTCGGTGTACGCCTGGGCCGGCATCCGCACCAACCGCGACCGATCCGAGATGGCGCGGCCGATCGACTGCCGGATCCACCAGATCGCGTACGTCGAGAACCGGTGACCGAGTCGGTGGTCGAACCGCTCGACCGCCCGCATCAGCCCGATGTTGCCCTCCTGGATCAGGTCGAGGAGCGAGATGCCCTTCCCGGTGTACCGCCGGGCCAGCGAGACGACCAGCCGCAGGTTGCCCTCGATCATCCGCCGCCGCGAGCTGCATCCCGAGCGCGACGACCTGCCGCAGGTCGGCCGGATCGTGCCGCCCCGGATCGACGTGCAGCCGCTCGGCCGCCAGCAGCCCGGCCTCGATCCAGTACGAGTGCTCACCCACCTCCTCCAGAGTCAGTAGTTCGTGTCGCCCGATGTCGCGCAGGTAGGCCACCAGCGCGGAAACGTCCGCCGCATCACAGTCCAGGTCAGCCATCCGTGCCCCTCTCTCCTTGTCAAAGAGAGTGCCGTGTTTCGACCCGCCGGAACGCAATGACTTCGTGTATGTGGATAACTACCTGACGTGACAGGTCAATCCTAGGGCGGCGCCACCTCGGCGTTCCAAACCGTGCATGTCTCAGGCGTACGCGCGGAGTCCGCTCAGCAAACCATCGTGGAAGGGGTTGGCGTCGACCGCGTCGAACCAGGTGGCGCCGGTGGTGAGCGGCTCGAGCGGCGGGATGGTGACGGCGTCCGGCGTCGCGCCCGCCGGGCCGCGGCGGCGAAGCTCGATGTCGAGTTCGGGCGCAGGCATGTCCGGCAGCAGCACAAAGGCGCCTGCGGCCGGTACGACGGCGTCGGCAGAGGTGACGAGGGCATCGAAGGCGCCCTGATCAGCCGCCGCCAGGGCGGCGAACGTCGCAGCCGCACGCGCCGCCGCGCCGGCGGGGTCGGACCGGATCCGCTCCAACTCCGCGACGACCGTCTTCCACGTGACGGCGGCATCGCCGTAGTCGATCGAGCGGGAGAGTTTGCCGACCGAGATCTGCGTAGCCGTCGGCGCCACCAGTTTCATCAGCGACCGCAGGCCGTAGCGCGCCCGCCCACCGATGACCACGAGCCGGATGTCGGCCTCCGTGGCCTCGATCAGGGTGCGGTGGACGTCGGCGCCGGACCTGCCGTACGACGATCAGATCGGCCAGCGCGCCGCGTTCCAGGCGGCCGACCGGATGCGGCCAGACGCCGGTCAGCGCCTCGCCCGGGTTGGATGTTGCCATCCGCACCAATTCCTCGTCGGTGAACACCGACTCGGTTTTGTTCCAGAGATCGGCGACCTTCAACTCCCACAGCACATTGCGCGTCCCCGACGGACCCCAGTCCGAACCGATGCACAGCCGCACTCCGGCTGCTTTCGCGCTCCGGACGTCCGCGGTCGCGCCGTACAACCAGAGGTTCGAGAACGGCGACCAGACCAGGCTCGAGTTTCCGGCCTTCATTGCGGCGAAGTCGTCGCCGTTCAGTGCCGCACCGTGAATAGCGACCAGCTGTGGTTTCACTACCCCGACCTCTTCGAGCAGCTGAAACTCCGAGCGCAGTTTCGGATCCGACCCCTCGGCCGAATGCGCGATGAATCCGCGTCCCTGCTCGACCGCCGCCGCATAAGGAGCCAGCGCTTCTTTGCTGTCGGCAACCAGCGTGCTGACCCGGATGAAGTCGTCATGGGTGCCGAGTTTCTCGGAGTCGACGTTCCGGATCAGGTCGTTGTCCGGCGGTACGGTGCCCCGCGGGTTGCCTTGGATCGACGTCGTACCGCCGACGATCGCCCGGGTCTCGACGTACCTCAGCAGCGCGCGACCGGCCGCGGCGCCGAGCAGTCGAGCGGGCTGACTGATCTGCGCGCTGTACGTCGGCGCCCGACCCCACTGATTGTGCGAAGTCCACGGCACCGTGCGCGAAGGCTCGGTCCACAACGGCAGGCTGTTGTACATCAGGTGATTGTGCAGATCGATCAGTCCGGGATAGATGAGACCACCGGCCGTGATCCGTGGAGCGTTCTCGAAACCAGCAGGTACGGCGTCGATCGGGGTGACCGCCGTAATCAGTCCGTCGTCGCCGACATACACCGCGCCATGGGGGAGAACCTGCCCGTCCGGCCGCATCGTCACCACAGTTCCACGCAGTACGAACATGGCTGCCCTCCCGTAGAATCACCTTGCCGCCCCTGTTCACGAGAGTAGGTCACGAATCGTCGAGGGGGAGGTATTTGCGATGGCTGACTTCGATCCCGGCCCGCCCGCCCTGGTAGCGCGGCACTTCGCGAAAGTGCCGAGTTATGTGGACTATCAGGAATTGTTCTGGCACGACTGGGGTCCGGTGTTCTACCGCGGCCGGCTCAACCGCACCGCCCGCCTGCTCGCGATTGCCTCGGATCCCGGTCCGACCGAACGCATCGCCGGGCGCACGCTGGTCGGCGATGCGGGTCAACGCGTGCAGGGTTTCCTCACGAAGCTCGGCCTGACCCGCAGCTACGCGCTCGTCAACGCCTACGCGTACGCGCTACGGCCGTCGCGTGCTCAGCAGGCGGCGCCGCTGCTGTCCCGGCCGGATCAACTGGGTTGGCGGAACACCCTGCTGCAGATGATCACCGGCGAGCAGTTGCAGGCGATCGTGGCATTCGGGGCGCAGGCCCGGTCCGCAGTCCGGCTGTGGGACGCCAAGCCGGACGTGCCGGTGTTCGAGGTGCCCCATCCGTCGAGCCGTGACGCGCAGAAACTGGTCGACAGTTGGCGGCAGGCCGTGATCGAACTGCGGGCCGTCGTCACGCCGGATCCCGACGGTGATGCCGCCGTACCGAACTACGGCCCGAAGTTCCTCGAGTCCGACTACGCGCCGATCCCGGCCCGCGACCTGCCCTTCGGCGTACCGCCGTGGTTGGGTGACGACACGTGGGGTCGCAAGGACAAACCGAAGCACAACAACAGCGTCGAACGACCGTCCACCGATCTCCTCAACACGCTGGTCTGGCGGGCGCCGAAGCTCGGGCTGACCGGTCAGCCCGAGCCGCAGTAGAGCGACTACTACGACCTGCGTCCGTGAATTGGCGGTGAAATGGTCCGTGCTGGGGTCTACCGTGGTCCAGTGCGAGTGGCGACGTGGAATGTGAACTCGGTGAAGCAGCGGATGCCGCGGTTGCTGGGCTGGCTGGACGAGCGGCAGCCCGACGTGGTGTGCCTGCAGGAGACGAAGCTGGCGGACGACGCGTTCACCGCGTTGCTCGGCGGCGAGCTGGCCGGCCGCGGGTACGAGACGGCCCTGTACGGCGAAGTGCAGTGGAACGGCGTCGCCCTGCTGTCCAAGGTGGGCCTGGAGGACGTCGTCCAAGGAGTCGCCGACGCGCCCGGATTCCCGAATCCCGAGGCCCGGGCAGTCGCGGCGACCTGCGGTGGCATCCGGATCCACTCGCTCTACGTGCCGAACGGTCGCGTTCCCGACTCCGATCACTACCACTACAAACTGGCCTGGCTCAAAGCCCTGAGAGACGTCGTCGCATCCGGCCCGGCAGATCAGATCGTCTGCGGCGACATGAACATCGCCCCGACCGACGCCGACGTCTTCGACCCGGCGGCGTACGTCGGCCAGACGCACGTCACCCCGCCCGAGCGGCAGGCGCTGGCCGACCTGATGGTCGCCGAAGGACCTGCACGACGTCGTCCGGGATCGCTGGCCGGACGAGCGCGTCTTCAGCTACTGGGACTACCGCGCCGGCATGTTCCACCAGGACCTCGGCATGCGGATCGACCTGATGCTCGCGACCGATCCGGTTGCGGCGCGGGTCAAGGCCGCGTGGATCGACCGCAAGGCGCGCAAGGGGACCGGGCCGAGCGACCACGCGCCGGTGATCATCGACCTGGACGTCGCGCCGGACGGTGACATCGGTCCGGTCGTACCGCCGCCATCCGCGCCGCGGAGCGGCCGGAAGACCACCACCAAGCTGCCGCAGAACCGCTGATGCGACGCGTAGTCGCGGTCGCCGCTGGCTCGCTCGCGACCCTCGCCGCCTGCAGCGGCAAGGACAAGCCCGCCGCTGCACCTGTCGGTCGCCTGGTCGAAGGTCGACGTCGGCACGGCAGAGCCCGTCGTACTCACCGGGCAACGGCGACCAACTGCTGGTCGGCCTGCGCCACCGCGGCGCCAAAGTCGTCCCGGAGGTCGTCCTGCTCGACGGAGACCAGCGCACGCCGATCGCGGTCAAGCCCAACCCAGCGAGCCCGTACGCCTTCGAAGCGATCTGGTACTCGATCGCGTACGACGGCAAGCAGTTGCTGGCCCTCGGAGGAGCGGCCGGTGGTGCGCACTCGAACGTGCGCTGGACGGTATGGACCGGTTCGGTCCAGACCGGCCTGGTCGAGCATCCACAGGAGTTCAACACGTTCGGCGGGCAGAGTGCGGGTGCTCTCTACGGCGCGGTCATCACACCGAGCGGCGGCCGCGCGCTGCTCGGTTCGTGGGGCGGCGTACGAGACAGGCAACGACGGCGCCGTCTGGCTGCCGCAGGGCGACGCCAAGTGGATCCGGCAGGACCCGGCGAAGACCGCCCTGCAGAGTACGCCGTCGCTGCTGGTCGGCCCGAGCTTCGGCACGACGCTCGGCGACTGCGATCGTGCTGGTCGGATCGCAGTGTCCGGCTGGCACCGAACGTGGTCGCGCAGGAGGCGGCCGTCTGGCGATCCACCAAGCTCAACCAGGGCTGGAGCCGGGTGCGCCCTGCCTGAGCCCGGCGATCGGAGCCAGGCGGTCACCGCGTCGTGCGCCAAGGACTGCGTGATCTCCGGGTACGTCGACGGCAAGCTGGCGATCTGGCAGCTCGACGCGGCGCGGTACGGCGAAGCGGCTGGCCGGCGTGCCGTCGATCCCGGTCGGCGACAAGGACAAGCTGCCGCCGCCGATCGTCGACGGCGCCAAGATCGTCCAGATCATTGCCCAGGACAACAAGGTGAAGGTGCTCAGCGGGCAGGACGGCAACTGGACCGTGCACGAGTCCAGCGACGGTCCCGGCAGGTCCGGTGACCGACGCGGCGCTGACGCCGGACCGACAAGCTCTACCTGATCGCCGGCACCACCGCTCTGGCAGACCACCCTCAACTGAGCAGGCCCTTCACGTACGCCGCCTGGCCCGCGTGCTGGGCGCAGTCGTCGATCACGCTGACCAGCCGCACGCCGAGCGTGACCGGCGGGTTCCACCGGCGGTCGACGATCCGGTCCAGATCCGTCGTCGGTGACCGTCCTTCAGGAACTCGACCGTCCGCGCGTGCACGGCGTCGTAGTACCCGAGCAGCTGGTCGGCCGAGAGCTGGACCAGCGCCGACCTGCTCGGGGCTGTGCGCGTACCCGGTGTCGGCCGGGTCGAGCGGGAGCCCGAGCCGCTCGTGCCAGCCGTCCGCGGTGTACACCTGCTCGTAGCCGCCGGCGTCGGCCAGGTGGTCGTCCTGGACCCGGGTCAGGTGCCAGACCAGCCACGCGATCGAGTTGGCCGTGTCGCCCGGCCGGGTCGCGAGCGTCTTGTCGTCCAGGCCCGCCGACGACGTCGTGCACGACCTCCTGGATCCGGCTGAGTGCGTCGATGCAGCAGTTCACTCGTCTTCATGGACGCCACCGTAGTCTGCAGTCGGGACAGTTCTGAGAAAGGGATCAACCGTGGAATATCGCACCCTGGGCACGAGCGGCGCCGTCGTCTCCACCTACGCGCTCGGCACCATGACGTTCGGCAACGAGACCGACGAGGCCGGCTCGCACGCGCAGCTGGACCGGTACGTCGAGGTCGGCGGCAACTTCATCGACACCGCGGACGTGTACTCGGCCGGCGTGTCGGAGGAGATCGTCGGCCGCTGGCTGGCGAAGAGCTCCGCGCGCGACGACGTCGTCCTCGCCACCAAGGGCCGGTTCCCGACCGGCAACGGACCGAACGACGTCGGCACGTCCCGGCGTCACCTTCGCCGCGCGCTGGACGCGTCGCTGGACCGCCTCGGCGTCGACCACATCGACCTCTACCAGTTGCACGCGTGGGACCCGGTCACACCGCTCGAGGAGACGCTCGGCTTCCTCGAGGACGCCGTACGCGCCGGGAAGATCTCGTACGGCGGCCTGTCGAACTTCACCGGGTGGCAGCTGCAGAAGGCGTGCGACCTGATCGACCGGCACGGGCTGGTCGCGGCTCGTCACCCTGCAGCCGCAGTACAACCTGCTGGTGCGGGAGATCGAGTGGGAGATCGTCCCGGCCGCGCAGGAGAACGGGCTCGGTCTGCTGCCGTGGTCGCCGCTGGGCGGTGGCTGGCTGACCGGGAAGTACTCGTTCGACGAGGAGCCGACCGGCGCGACCCGGCTCGGTGAGAACCCGGATCGCGGCGTCGAGTCCTGGCACCGCCGGAGCCGAAACCAGCGAGTGCGCGATGTCGTCGACGCGGTCCGCGACGATCGCCGAGGCCCGCGGCGATCTCGATGGCGCAGGTCGCGCTCGCCTGGCTGGTCGACCGGCCCGCGATGACCTCGGTGATCCTCGGCGCGCGCACCCTGGACCAGCTCGACGACAACCTCGCCGCGGCCGACCTCCACCTCACGGCGGAGGAGGCCGAGAAGCTCGACCAGGCCAGCGACCCGGGCGCGGCGGACTACCCGTACGGCGGCCCGGGCGTCGCCCAGCGGGACCGCCCGATCACTGGCGGCCGCGCCTGAGGTTCCTGGCGGTCTAACGCTCGACAGCAGCGCGGAGAGCGGCGTACGACGCGACCAGCGCGCGCCGCTCGTCCGCGAGCAGCGGGTCGTCGCGATGGCGGCCTGCCTGGACCCAACGGTCCGACAGGTCCATCGCCTCGACCCGCTTGCGTGCGGCCGGGCGGACCGCCTCGCGGCTCGGAGTCGTACACGTACGAGTAGAGATCGACCAGCGCGTCTTCGAGTTGCTCCTGGGTGACCGACGTCGTCGTGCTGGCGGGCGCGGTGGATCGCGCCACCACTCGACCTCGAGTCGCGCGGCCTCGCGCCGGGTCGAGCTCGAGTCCACCGTGCCGCGTCCGACGAGCTCGTAGAAGCGGCGCATGTACGCACGGGCCGCGTCCGGCTGGTTGTCGGGGTACGGTGACCATATCTGGTTGGCACGCAGCACGTACCAGGCTCCGGCCAGGGTGCGGTGCGGTGATCATCCCGAAGGCGGCCGCGACCATCCCGACGGACGCGACGAGGAAGCGCCGCCACTCGTGCCGGTAGTAGGCAGCCCAGGCGTCCGTCTCGCGGTTGCCGACGACCACCGGGTCGAACGACAGTGGATCTGTTCTGATGCCCCGCATGTACGCTCCCCCTCGGAGATCTCGATGAACGATGGTAGTCCGATAGTCGGTGTTGTCACGCGGATGCGGCAACGGCTGGACGAACTGCCGGACGAACTGGCGCACCGGCGGATCTTCCTCGGCACCTATCTGCGCACGACGCAGGCGGTCGGTGACGCGATCGATCGGGCCCGGTTCGAGGACCCGGCGTGGGTCGAGGACTGGGACGTGAAGTTCGCCGAGCTCTACCTGGACGCGCACGACGCGGACCTGAACCGGGGAGCGGTGACCCGGCCGTGGCGACTGGCCTTCGACGCGCCTGCGGACCTGCCGGCCGCTGCGACACGTGCTGCTCGGGATCAACGCGCACGTGAACTACGACCTGCCGCAGGCGCTGCTGGCGGTGATCAGCGACGACGACTTCATCGATCCGTTCCTGATGGACCGCCGACGCCGTGATCACGAGCGGATCGACGGCGTCCTCGCCGAACGCGTCGGTGCCGAGGACGACCAGCTCGCCGCATCGGGTCCGCGAAGTCTGCTCGACGCGGCGTTCACCCCACTCAATCGCCTGTCCTCACAGCGTTTCCTGCGCGAGTCCCGGCAGAAGGTCTGGCACAACACCGTCGAGTTGCAATCGGCGAGAGTCTCGACGGCCGAGACGGCGTACGCGAAGCGACTCGCCGAGCTGGAGCTGCTGAGCGCGGCGAAGATCGCCGACCTGCTCAGGCCGGGGCAAGTCCTGCTCCGCCTGGCGATCACCGGCTTCGGCGTGACCCTGCCGCCACCGGTCTAGCCCGGCAGCACGCCGGACCACACGACGCCCAACGCCAAACACCCGAGCGTCACCAAGCCGAACGCACCGACCCACATCAACGCCGGTACGCCGGTCAGTCGCCGAAGCTGATCCGCATCCGAACTCCGCCCCTGCCCACCACGCCGTGAGTGCTGCAACTCCAGCACGGCCCGCGGCGCGGCCAGCAACAGGAACCAGGTGAGCAAGTAAGCGAACGCGGACTGCACCGACGCCGACCCCCACCACGACACGCCGAAGACGACAGCACCGAAGACCACGACCGACCAAAGCCCGTAGAGGTTGCGGATCTGGAGCAGCAGGATCACCAGCGCGACCAACAGTCCCCAGAGCAACGCAACGGCGTACCCACGACTCAGGACGAATGCGGCGGCGAGGCCGAACAGTGCGGGCCCGGGGTAGCCGGCCAGCAGTACGGCGATCATCCCCGGACCGGTCGGACGACCACGGGACACGGTGACTCCGGAGGTGTCCGAATGCAGCCGGATGCCGGCCAGCTTCCGTCCGACCAAGCGCGGCGATCAGGCCATGCGCACCTTCGTGCGCGATCGTCACGACCTGCCGGGTCAACCGCCAGAACGGCCGCCACGCGATCAGCAGGAGCGCGACCACACCCGTGCCGATCACGACCTTCACCGACGGATCCGGCTGCGCCGACGTGATGCTGTCCCAGAACTCACTCACCCGCCCATCCTTGCAGCCAGGTGGTCGACCGCTGGGCGTTGACATCACCAGGTGCGCGGACGACGGTTGAGGGATCCGGCCCCCTGGTAGGGGCTGCCGTTTTTGGGGGAGCAATGTCTCAGCCACGCAGTACCAAAGGCACGGGGAAGAAAGCCGCGGCAAAGAAGTCCGCGGCACCGAAGAAGACCGCCTCGGCGAGGAAGACGGCCAGCGCCCGGCAGGAGCCGGCGAAGACGGCGACGGGGACGAAACGCGCCGCCCGCAAATCCATCGCGAGTACGACGAGAACACGGCGTACCGCCAGTAGGACGCAGGCCGCCGCCGAGCAGGCAGCCGTCGTACCGCTGCCGGACTTCCTCGAATCGGCGGGCAACCTGACGCTCGACCAGCGGAAGTTGCTCGTCGACCAGGCACTGCTGCTGCTCGAGCAGAACTACGTGCACCTGCCGCTCAAGGTCGCGATGCACGCGGTCAACCCGTTGCAGCGGCTGCGGGTGATGCGGGCCCGGATGGAGCGGCAGACCGCGCGAGCACGATGGAAGCCGAGTGGATCTTCCACCGGCAGATGTCGAGCATCTTCCACTCGGTCCGCGACCTGCACACGAACTACCTGCTGCCGGTCCCGTTCGCCGGGAAGATCGCGTTCCTGCCGTTCATGATCGAGAAGTGCTACGACGCCGGCCGGCACCGAGCACTACCTGATCACCCAGACCGTCAGCGGCTTCTCGGCGCCGCAGTTCGGCGCGGGTGCCGAGGTGACGCACTGGAACGGTACGCCGATCGCCCGCGCCGTCGCGCTGAACGGCGCCCTGTTCGCCGGCAGCAACGACGCGGCCAACCTCGCGCGCGGTCTGGAGTCGCTCACCCTGCGCCCGCTGGTGATCCAGTCGCCGCCGGACGAGGACTGGGTGACCCTGAGCTACCTCGGTCTCGACGGCTCGCCAGCAGGAACTGCGCGAGCAGTGGAAGGTGACCGACCAACCTGCCGCCGATGACCGAACCTCGACGCGGTCAGTGACGACCTCCGCCTCGATGGGCCTCGACCTCGACTCCGACGAGAAGGCCCGGGCGAAGAAGGCGCTGTACGTCCGCGACGTCGTCGACCTGGAAGGCGGTCAGAGCTCGGCCGAGCTGAGCGACCCCGGCCGCGGTCAGCGGCGCCGACGTGCCGACCACGATGCCCGGCGTCTTCCGGGCCCGCCAGGTGGTCACGCCGTCCGGCACCTTCGGGCACCTGCGCATCTTCACGTTCAGCGTGCAGGACCCGGTCGCGTTCCGGGACGAGTTCGTCCGGCTGGCCGCGGCGCTGCCGCAGAACGGCCTGATCGTCGACGTCCGCGACAACGGCGGCGGGCACATCTACGCCAGCGAGTTCACCCTGCAGACGATGACGCCGCGGCACATCGCGCCGGAGCCGGTGCAGTTCATCAGTACGCCGCTCAACCTGCGGATCTGCCGCCGGCACAAGGACAACCCGGCCGGGATCGACCTCGGTCCGTGGTTCGACTCGCTCGACCTGGCCACCGAGACCGGCGCGGCGTACTCGGCCGCGAAGCCGATCACGCCCGATGGACGGCGCGAACGACATCGGCCAGACGTACCACGGCCCGGTGCGTGCTGATCACCGACGCCCGCGGTGCTACTCGGCGACCGACATCTTCGCCGCCGGGTTCGCCGACCACGAGATCGGCACGATCCTCGGCGTCGACGACAACACCGGCGCCGGCGGCGCGAACGTCTGGACCCACGGCCTGCTCGCCGCCGCTGCTGAACGAGCCGCCGCCACCGGACCCGACCTCGCCGTACGTGGCGCTGCCGAACGGGGCGAACATGCGGGTCGTCGATCCGGCGCACCCTGCGCGTCGGCGAGCTGTCCGGCACACCGGTCGAGGACCTCGGCGTCACGCCCGACGCGACCCACCAGATGACCCGGGCCGACCTGCTCGAAGGCAACGTCGACCTGCTCGACAAGGCCGGTTCGCTGCTCGCGGCGATGCCGGTCCGCCGCCTGGACGCTGACGACGTCCTTCAGCGGTACGACGCTCACGGTCGCGATCGATGTCCGAGGGCATCGACCGGGTCGACCTCTACCTGGACGACCGGCCGATCAGCTCCGAGGACCTGACCGGGGCGCCGCTCAGCATCGACATCCTCGAGGTCACCGCCGGCCAGGACCTGCGCGCGGACGGCTACAAGTCCGGGGCGCTGGTCGCCTCCCGTCGGCAGAAGGTCTAGCTTCAAGGCATGCAGAGTCTCCACCTGACCGCCGAGGAAGAAGGGATGCTCGGTGGTCAGGAGGGAGAGGGCGTCGCGCTCGCGATGCGTGTGATCGTTGGCCAGGCCCGGATCTCCGATGCGCCGCGACTGGTCGAGATCACGTCGGCTCACGTCGACTCGTGCCTGTACCACGGCCAGGTCAGCCTCGACTTCGCCCACCGGCTGGTCGACCTCGGCGCGATGGTCCGCGTCCCGACCACGCTGAACGTGGGCTCGATGGATCTCCTGCATCCCGGGCTGGTCCGTTCAAGCGCCGAGCTCGCGACTGCGGGTCGTGAGCTGATGTCGGCGTACGTCGCTCTCGGCTGTACGCCGACCTTCACGTGTGCGCCGTACCAGCTGCCGAACCGACCGGGCCTCGGCGAGCACATCGCGTGGGCGGAGTCGAACGCGATCGTGTTCGCGAACTCCGTCCTCGGCGCGCGGACCGATCGGTACGGCGACTTCCTCGACATCTGCGCTGCCATCGCCGGGCGAGCGCCGTACGCCGGACTCCAGACGACCGAGGCGCGGCGGGGGACCGTGGTGTTCGACTGCCGTCCGCTGGGTCGATTCCTGGAATCCGACCTGGCGTATCCGTTGCTCGGGCACTACGTCGGGTCGGTGGTCGGTGCCGAAATCCCTGTGCTGGTAGGGATTCCGGCGGAGGTCGGTGAGGACGAGCTGAAGGCCTTCGGCGCGGCGGCCGCGTCGGCCGGGGGAGTGGCGCTCTTCCATGCGGTCGGGGTGACACCGGAGGCTCCGACCGACCTGGACGACCTGCCGGTGCGCGAGGTCGATCTGGCCACGCTGCGGGAGGTGCGTCGTACGCTGTCGACGTTCACCTCGGGTGAGCTCGATGCGGTCAGCGTCGGTACGCCGCATGCGTCGTACGCCGAATGTGCCCGACTGGCCGAACTCGTCGGGAACGGGCCCGCGCTGCAGGTCCCCTTCTACCTGTCGACCGGTCGCGCGACGCGGGCGCTGGCGGCGGAGACCGGCGTACTGCAGACGCTCGAAGCCGCGGGAGTGACCGTGGTCGTCGACACCTGCACGTACGTGACGTCGATCCTCGCGCCCGGCTGGAAGAACGTGATGACGAACTCGGGCAAGTGGGCGCACTACGCCCCCGGCAACATCAACGTCTCCGCCGTCCTCGGATCGCTGGACGAATGCGTCGCCTCCGCCCGCGCCGGCCGAGTCGTGCTCGACTCATGATCCTCACCGCCCGCACACTGCACCCCGGCACCGCTTCCGGCGAAGTCATCCGACTCACCGCGCCATTGTCCTTCTGGGGCGGCACCGACGACCACGGCCGCATCGTCGACGCTCATCATCCCCAGTGCGGCGCGGTCCTCGCCGGCCGGATCCTCCTGATGGAATCGGGCCGCGGCTCCAGCTCGACCTCCAGCGTCCTGGCCGAACAGATCCGCACCCGGACCGCTCCAGCCGCGATCATCCTCGGCCGCCCCGACCCGATCATCCCCCTCGGCGCGTTGATCGCCCACGAGCTCTACGGCCTCGCGACTCCCGTTGTCGTTCTCGACCGGTACGACGCCCTCCCGTCCGACGGCGTCCTCCAGGTCGACGCCGGTCCGGATCAGGCCACGATCACCTGGTCTACAGTCAGTTGGTGAAGACAAAGGGTGCGGCCGCCCTGTGCGCCGCTGCTGTCGTCCTGCTCTCCGCTTGCGCACCGACCGATGGTCCCTTTACCGCGAGGAAGTCAGCCGCATCCGCGACGGCCAAGGTGCGATCGCCGGTGCCGACCGCGCCGGTCTCCACACCACCGCAGCCGGCGGCGCTCGCGCGGAATCAGATCTACCGCGCCGGGAAGCTCACGGCGCCGCGATGTGTGGAGCCGGCAATGCCGCCGACCTCGCTGCGGAACGTCCAGACCTACTACGCCGAGTTCGTCGCCTGCCTGAACAAGGCGTGGGCACCGGTGATCCGGAGGGCCGGGTTCACCTTCACCCCACCGAAGCTGGCCGTCGTCCCGGGCAAGACGCCGACCTCGCCATGTCACGGCGACAACGCCTCAGCGTTCTACTGCGGGGACACTATCTACCTCGGCGCACAGGCGGACCTGGACGACTACGAGCGCCGCCCCGGGGTGGCGCTGGCCTGGATGGCGCTGACCATCGCGCACGAGTACGGGCATCACGTCCAGGCGCTGACCGGGATCCGCCTTGCGGAGTACGAATGGGGGATCACGGCCAACGGGGCCGACGCGCAACGCGAGGAGAGCCGGAGAGTCGAGCTTCAGGCAGACTGCTTCGGCGGCGCCTACTTCGGTGCCGACCAGGCGTCCTTCCCGGTCGACGGCGAATGGCTCGACCTGCGGAACAAGGCCATTCGGGCCAGCCGTGATCCCGACCACGACCACGGGGGCGTGGCGAATATGGCGCTGTGGCACTTCAACGGCTTCGAGGCTGCCGGCCCGTCAGCCTGCGACACCTACATAGCGGACTCGACCTTGGTCGGCTGACGCATCAGTACGGCGGTTGCAGCGAACAGGACTGCGCATGCGGCGAGGGCGAGGGGCAGCGTGGTCAGACGGGCGATCGCGGCGATGGTCAGCCCGCAGACGATTTCGCCGAGGTACTCGAGTTGGGCCAGGAACGAGTGAGTCGTGGCGCGGACGTCCGCCGTGGTGCGGGCGTTGACCCAGATCGTGCTGATCACGCGGGTGAGCGGGTTGACGATGCCGGCGAGCAGTACGACGGCGATCGCGCCGACGACCGGATCGCGGGCGAACGCGAGCATGAGCATGCTCACCACGCCGGCCACGGCCGCCAGGGCGTAGTCGGAACGGGCGTGGGCGCCGTCGATGCGCTTGGCAACCACACGGAGGGCGATCGCGCCGACGACCAGGCCGGCGACGCCGAGACCGGTGAACCAGACGATCGGGTCGGGATCCCTGGGCAGGCCGAGGTCGAGTAGTTGCTTCTGGGTGAGCCGGCCGGCCGCGTCCGAGGCGCCGTTGACCAGGAACGTGGCCGCGAAGATCAGCAGGATCGCGCGACTGCGTCGTACCAGGGTGAGACCGCGACGGAAGGTGGTCCACGACGCCGACCAGCGGGCGGTCCGGATCGGGACGAAGTTCTGTTCGGTGAAGCGGAGTGCGATGTAGATCGCGAGTGACATCATCGCGGCGCCGGCGACGACGATGGTGAGGTCGCGGCGGGTTGCCCACGCGAGCAGGCCGAGAGCGATCAGGCCGGTCGCGGCGCCGCTCAGCTGGGCACGCGCGGCGCGGGCGAGGACGGCGGTGATGTGGGCCGGCCGGTCGAGTTCGTCGGTGATCCAGGCGACGTCCGAACCACTCGCGAAGGTCCACGAGATCCCCCAGAGCACCTGCGTCGCGAGGAGCGCCGGGAAGGAGTCGACGAGTCCGGTGGTGAGCATCGCCGTACCCATCAGGAGCTGCGAGATCACCAGCGACCACTTGCGGCTGACGGTGTCGGCGAAGACTCCGGCCGGGACCTCGCAGACCAGCGCGAAGACACCCTGCACCGAGCCGATCAGCACGAGCTCAGCCGGGGAGAGTCCGGCGTCGACGACCAGGTAGACGCTCGTCACCAGCCACCACCCGTTGTGCAGGATCGCGCGCAACCACGTCCACCGGATGAAGACCGTCTCCATGCCCGCACTCTTCCGGCGCCGAGCCACCGCCGTCCACAGGATTGTGAGTTGCTTCATATTGTTCGCAACTATCAGCAGCTTGCGATAATTTGAAAGAGTGCCAAGCGTCACAGTGAAAAACGAATGACCGTTCTTGATTTTGGAGCGGCCGTCGGCGCAGGGTGGAAATTCAGAGAACGAGCGTTCGGTTTGGTCTGGGGGTCGGCGTGGCGCAGATGACTCTGGAGCGGGTGGCACAGCCATCGCTGCCGAAAGGGGAGGCCAAACCGCCGGGCGGGGTCTGGCGGATCGTGCGAGAGATCGCACTGCTGGCGGTCCTGTTCGGGGCCTACAACCTCGGGCGATTCCTGTCCGCGGAGCACACGGAATCGGCGTACCGGCATGCCGACGACCTGATCCGCTGGGAGAACTTGCTCGGGTTGCCGAGTGAGGCGACCGTGCAGCAGTACGCGTTGCGGGTCCACGGATTGGCCGACGCCGCCAACGTGTTCTACGCGAGCGTGCACTTCCCACTGACGGCCCTCGTTCTGCTGTGGTTGATGATCCGGCGGCCGGCGCAGTACGGGAAGGCACGCTGGGCGCTCGCCTCGCTGACCGGGCTGGCGTTGATCGGGCACATGTTCTTCCCGCTCGCACCACCGCGGATGATGCCGGGCTGGGTGGACACCGGCGTACTGCTCGGCCAGTCCGTCTACGGACCGAGCACCGACTCAGGCATGGCGAACCAGTTCGCGGCGATGCCGAGCCTGCACGTCGGCTGGGCGTTCATGGTCGCGGTGTTCCTGATCCGGGCCACCCGGTCACGCTGGCGCTGGTTGTGGATCGTGCACCCGCTGCTCACGTTCACGGTCGTCGTCGTGACCGCCAACCACTACTGGCTCGACGGCTTGGTCGCGATCGCCCTGGCGCTCCCACTGCTCCTGATCTTCGACGTACGGCGGGTGCGCCCGAGAGCCACACTCGCCGACGTCGTGGATCAGCGTTTGCGCGAGGCGGTGGCGAGTTCCTCGTCGGCGCGGACCAGGTAGGGTTGGTTGCCTAGGGCATTGATGGCTCCCGGTGCAGGTCGACAGGACGTGTCGTCTCCGCTGCCCAGCTGTCCCGCCTGAGCATTCTGGCCGAGCCCCGGCCCGACCCGACACCTCCTGTCCAAATGCACCCTCCGTAGACTTCCGCATGTGGATCTGCAACTGTCTGGGAAGACCGCGGTCGTCACGGGAGCGAGCAAGGGCATCGGTCTGGCCTGTGTGGAGGCGCTCGCCTGGGAGGGCGCGACGATCATCGGGATCTCCCGCGATGCCGGCAACCTGGCGAAGGCGCAGGAGGAGCTCGCGGCCAAAGGGCTGACCTTCCAGGCCGAGGCGGTCGATCTCACCGACCCCGATGCCACCGCGGCCGCGTTCGAGCGGATCGGCGTACCGGACATCCTGATCAACTGTGCGGGTGCGGCCCGGCGGACACCGATCGACGAGCTGGACAGCACGACGTTGCACGCCGCGATGGAGGCGAAGTACTTCACCTACATGCACGCGACCGAGGCGGTCATCCGCGGGATGGCCGCGCGCGGCAGCGGTGCGATCGTGAACGTGGTCGGCCAGGGTGGCCGCGCGGCGAACCCGGTGCACATCGGCGGCGGCGCAGCCAACGCGGCGCTGATGCTGGCGTCGGTCGGGTATGCCAAGGCGTACGCCGCTCAGGGCGTCCGGGTGAACGTGATCAACCCCGGCACGACCCGTACCTCCCGCGTCGACGAAGGCCTCGAGGCCTCGGTCCGCGCGACCGGCCGCCCGAAGGAGGAACTGCTCCGGCGAGCAGGTCGCCGAGATCCCGCTCGGCCGCTTCGCCGAACCGAGCGAGATTGCCGACGTCGCCGTCTTCCTGGCCTCGCCGCGGGCGAGCTACGTCACCGCCTCGATCATCACCATGGACGGCGCCGCCACCGCCGCCATCTGAGCCGGGAGCTCAGTTCGGCGGGCCGGCGCTGATCTCCCGGTCGGAGAATGCTGTGATGGGCCGGGCCATCCGCTCGCCGTCGATGATCAGGTCGACCTTCTCGTTGAAGAAGGCGACGAGTCCGGCGATCGGCAGCAACGCCCCGGTCGGGAAGTCGTAGGCCCAGGCCAGATCACGGCGGTCGCCGACGGACCAGTAGTCGGTGGTCCGGCCCTTGTACGGGCACGCACTCCGGGTCTCGCTCGGGGTCAGGTGCTCGAAGTTCACCTCGGTCCGCGGGAAGTAGTAGCGCGGCGGCAGGCCGGTCTCGAACACGATGACCGTCGAGCGGGACTCGGCCAGCACCTTCCCGTCCAGCTCGACCTTGACGTGCCGACCGGACCTGATCGCGTCACAGCGCGAATAAGGGTTCCGCGGATGGACGAAGACTTCCTCGTCCTCCTCGAACCAGCTGTCGAGAGCGTCGAACTGGAACCGCACCCGGTCCTTTGCGACGCCCTCGTCGTACACCCAGGCCTTGCCGGATCCGGCGGTGTGCACCCGCGCGACACCGTGGTCGAACTCCTTCGTCTCGCCGGTGTCGGTCAGCACACCGTCCGCGACGTCGGCGAGCGGAATGTAGTACTGCGGGTACGGCGGGAACTCCCACAGGTAGATCGCGTCCGTCGTGTCGAGGACGACGCGGTCGTCGAGAGTCGCGCGGATCCGGCGGGGGACCGGAGCGGTGCCGCCGGGTGGGACGAGGGGTTCTGGGTAGGCGCTCATGGTTCCATCGTGCGTCATACCTCAGCAGTACGGCAGACGTCGGCTCCCGGACGACGGCGCGGGCCGGCCCCTGGTGGCGGCCGGCCCGCGCCTCAGCGGATCAGGGTCAGACCGTGATCCAGTCGATGTCGGCGATGTAGCCGGTCGGGTTGCTGACCTTGATGGAGTTGGCTCCGGCGGTCAGCGTCATCGGGAGGTAGGTCACCTGCGGCGTACCCCAGTCGTTGTCGCCGAGACCGGAGTAGTTGACCCAGTAGGTGTCGGTGCCGTTGACCGTGAGCATGCTCTGCCGGCTGGTGTCGCCGTCGGTGTAGGCGATCTTGACCAGGTACGTACCGGTGGCCGGGACGGTGATGTTGTTCAGCGTCACCGTCGCGTCGCCGCCGATGTTGCCGATCTTCGCGCCACCCGAGCACAGGGTGCAGCCGGAGATGCCCGCGTTCCCGGTCAGCGTGCTGGTCGGCGCCTCGGCCTCGTACCGGACCGGTCCACCCGACTTCGCGGTGAACATGGTGACCGGCGCGCTGGCGTCCGACGTACGGCCGCCGTTCACACCCTTCACCGTGAAGGTGTACTGCGTCTGCGGCAGCAGCCCCGTCACCACGACGCTCGTGGTCGCGCTCGTCGCCACCTGCTTGCCATTGGCAAACACCTTGTACGACGAGGCGCCGGTGCTCGGCCGCCAGGTCGATGACGTGGTGGTCCGGCTGACGTCGGTCGCGGTCAGGTCGGCCGGCTTGGTCGGACCGGATGAGTTGTTCGGCGTGATCTTGTACAGCTTCGAGCCGTGCGCGGGCAGGTCGGCGCTGACCGCGCCGGAGACGTTGCGGGTGTTCTGGTTCGCCCAGATGTCGCGGACGGTCGCCTTGCCGGTGATGCCGAGCTGGTCGAAGTTCCCGGTCACTGTGGCCGGGGTGTCGGCCAGGTTGAACAGCGCGACCGTAACGCTGCCGTCGGCGTTCTTGGCGTACCAGGTCTGCTGCAGCTGGTCCTGGTTCAGCGGGCGGGCCGGGTTGCCGGACTGGTCGATCGCGATGACCTCGCGGTTGGTCAGCAGCTTGAGGCCGTACGCGTCGAGCTTGGTCAGGTCGTCACCGGCGAACAGCGGTGCGGAGTTGATCGCCCAGAACGTCATGTAGCTCTGCCGCTCGGCGTCGGTGAGGCCGTCCATCGCGCCGACGCCGACGTTGATCGCGTCCAGGTTGTTCCAGTGCCCCGGGCCGGCGTCGTCGATCCACTGCGGCAGGTCCCACCAGCGCGCCTTCACCGAGCTGTCCCAGCGGACGATCGTGTCGCAGTAGCACTCCACGTCGGTGTCGATCCGCCAGCCGTTCGAGTTGGCCTTCCAGACGTCGGCGTACCGGTGGCTGATCGACCAGGACAGCGTGTACATCATCGGGCGGCCGGCGTTCTGGACCGCGCGCCACCAGGACTCGATGTCCTCGGTGTTGTTGTGGTTCGGATCGTCCGGGGCGCCCTTCCAGGAGCCGGGGCCGACGCCGTCCATCTTGATGAAGTCGACACCCCAGTCGGCGAAGAGGTTCGCGATCGAGTCGGCGTACTTCTGCGCGCACGGGCTGGCGTAGTTGATCTTGTAGGCGCTGTCCCAGCCGTTCGTGGTGCGCAGGTCCGGGTAGACGATGTCGCGGGTGAAACAGCCGGGCGCGTTGTAGATCGGCGTGTTGCCGTCACGGTAGACGTCGATGCCGAGGCCGACCACGGTGTAGATGCCGAACTTCAGGCCGAGCTTGTGGATGTCGTCGCCGACCGCCTTCATCCCGCGCGGGAAGCGCTTGGCGCTCGCGACCGGGCGGCCGTACTCGTCGCCGCCGTCCTGCCAGCCGGCGTCCACGTTGACGTACTCGTAGCCGTACGGCTTGAGCTTCGTCGGCCAGCGCCTGCGCCTGGGTGAGGATGTTCTTCTCGCTGATGAAGCTGCCGGGGCCGTCCGGGTTCACGCCCGGGTAGTTGGTCGACTGCAGGCTCCAGCTGCTCCAGCCCATGTAGGGCTTGGCGCCGACCTGCGAGTACTTCGCCGGGACCTTCGCCGATGGCTTGAGGTTCGGCGTGCCCTGGAAGGCGGAGTCCGGCTCGACCAGGGTCGGGCTTGGGGCCAGGCTGGACGGTGGCCGGGCCGGACGTCGGCTGAGCTGCATCGGCGGGGGCGATCGCGGCCGCCGTCGACACCAGGGCGACGGAGGCCAGGACTGCTGCGGCGGTACGGCGTTTCACACGCAAAGACACGGTGGTTCCTCCGGGGGACGCCGGGGAGAGAGCGGACTCGGCCGAGCCTAGGGTCGATTAATTTACGCCGTCAAGTATCCAGACCCGATGAAATATGTGCTCACTGTGACGGAACCGCGACGGAATGCTCCGCTGAGATTGGTGGCCGGGATCCGGGACAGGGCCGAGAGGCAGCTTCGCGGTCCTGTCCCGGACGACTAGTGGTGCTGCGGCCGGCGCCGGGCCCGCAGCGGACGGGCGTGGGAATCGGTCCGGGCGTGCTGGCGGCGGCCGAGCACGAACGGGCGGGACGTGCGCGGGGCCAGGTCGCTCTTGGGGGCTGACAGCTGGATCGCGGTCTGCTCGAGGTTGAAGCGGACCGGGGCCTTGTGCCAGGGGGAGCGGGTGCGAACCAGGACCAGCCGGAAACGGCCGTCGCGGCGGAGCCGGAAGGCGATCGCGACGGTTGCCACGGCCGGGATCAGACCGGCGAGCATCAGCGCGGAGCGGGCGCCCGAAGTGCTCGGCGAGGAAGCCGACGGTCGGCCCGCCGATCGCACCGCCGCCGATGAACACCAGGTTGTAGATCCCGGACACCCGACCGCGCAGCCCGTCCGGCGTGGTCAGCTGGACCATCGACTGCGCCGCGGTGAGGAACATCAGCGTCGCCATGCCGAGCGCGGCCAGCAGCGGGATGAAGGTCCACAGCGACGGCTGGATCGCGGCCAGCACCTCGGTGATCGTGAGCAGGCGAGGCGATACCGACCAGGTTGCGCAGCCGGGTCGGCCGGATCCGGCGCGCCGACAGCAGCGCACCGCTCAGCGCGCCGACCGCGACCACCGAGTTGAGTACGCCGTACCCGGTCGCGCCGGTGTGGAAGACGCCGGTCGGCGAACGCGGTCAGCGTCACCGGCAGGCTGATCGTGAACATGCCGATAGATGCCGACCAGCGCGATCGCCCAGCGGACCGCGGGCTCGTGGAACGCGTACCGCACGCCGTCGCGCAGTCCGTCCCGGATCCGCAGCCCGGCGCTCGCCTTCCGGGCCGCCGTGCAGCCCGGGCATCTCGCTGCTCCCGCATCCGCAGCAGCGCGGTGATCGAGGCGAAGAACGTGCAGGCGTTGAGCGCGAACGACCAGCCGGTGCCGATCGGGCCGAGCAGCAGCGCCGCCGAGCGCCGGGCCGATCAGGCTGCCGAGCTGGAACGTCGACGAGACCATGCTGATCGCGTTCCGGATGCGCTCCTTGCCGACCAGTTCGGTGACGAAGGACTGCCGGGTCGGATTGTCGACCGCGGTCGCGAGACCGAGGAACGAAGGCCATCATGTAGACCTGCCAGACCTGGACCTGGCCGGTGAACGCCAGCACGGCCAGGACGGCGGCCGCCGTGCCCATCGTGCTCTGGGTGACGAGCAGGATCTTGCGCTTCGGGAAGCGGTCCGCGATGACGCCGCCGAACAGGCCGAGCAGGAGGGTCGGCGTGAACTGCAGCGCGGTGGTGATGCCGACCGCGGTGGCGCTGCCGGTGAGCGTGAGTACCAGCCAGTCCTGGGCGATGCGCTGGACCCAGCCGCCGATCGAGACGCACGAGCAGGCCGCTGACCAGTAGCCGGAAGTTGCGGACCTGCAGAGCGCTGAAGGTTTCCCGGAAGCCGGGTCGCCGCTGGGTCTCGCGGACCTCGACCGGGCTGGTGGTGCGGTGGGTGTGGAAATCGGAGGCGGATGGGACAGAACCGGTGGCCCGGGTGGTCAAGAGCGATCCCTCGAAGAGTGGACAGGTCAGGGGAGGACATCTCCATCCTCACGGTTCGGTCCTGGATTCTGACAGCGAATTACTCCTATTAGTCTTATAGCGTCACGTAATGGGAGGTGCATCGATGTACGACCCGGACCAGCTGCGCACGTTCCTGGCGGTGGCCCAATCGCTCAGCTTCACCCAGGCCGCCGAACGGCTGGGCATCCGGCAGCCGACGGTGAGTCAACATGTCCGCAAACTCGAGATGGCCGTCGGGCGGCCGCTGTTCGTGCGCGACACCCGGACAGTCACGCTGACCGCGGACGGCGAGGCGATGGCCGGGTTCGCCCGGACCATCCTGGCCGCGCACGAGGAGGCGGCCGGGTACTTCACCGGCTCCGAGCTGCGCGGCCGGTTGCGGTTCGGCGTCACCGACGACCTGGCGCTGACGCCGCTGCCGCGGATCCTGCGCGACTTCCGTCAGCTCTACCCGCGGATCGACCTCGAGCTGACGGTTGCCCAGAGCCCGAACCTGCTCCGCCGGGTCGAGTCCGGCCACCTGGACCTGGCCTACGTGAAGCACAGCGTCGGCGCCGGCTACGAGCCGAACGGACGGCTGGTACGACGGGACCCGCTGGTCTGGGCGGGGATCGCCGGGACCCGGATCGCGCCCGACGGTCCGGTGCCGCTGGTCGCCTACCAAGCCCCAGTCGCTGAGCCGGTCGCTCGGTGTGCAGACGCTCGAGCAGGCCGGGCCGGTCCTGCCGGATCACCTGCATCGTCCGCGGTGTGAACGGCGTACTCGCGGCGGTCCGGGCCGGACTGGGGATCGCGATCTTCGCCCGCTCGCTGATGCCGGCCGACCTGGTCGAGCCGCCGCCGAGCGCCGGACTGCCGGAGCTCCCGTCGATCGACCTGGTGCTGATCACCAACCCGCGCGCCGCGAAGGAGCCGGCCGAGGCGCTCACCGCCGCGATCCTCGGCAGCAACGCCCCGCTGAAGCCTGACGCCGCCGCCTAGACCAGTGCGTCCGCGCCTAGACCAGTGCGTCGCCGCGCAACACCAAGGTGATGACGCTGACCGCGGCGATCGCGATCGTGACCAGGAACGGCGCGTTCCGCCACAGCGAGGATCACCACCAGCAGTACCGCGACCACTGCGAGCGCGATCCACCCGATCAGCCCGATCGGCACCGGCCGGCGCGATCACCAGCAGCCCGGTCGCCACCGCCAGCGGCAGTGGAGCGATCAGCCGGGCATAGCGGCGCCCGAGCCGCTGCGGCCAGCCCCGTACACCGGTCGCCAGATCGTCGGCCAGATCGGGTACGACGTTCGCCAGATGGGCACCGACTCCCGAGCAAGGCCCCGGCCGCGGTCGCCCACCACGGCGCCCAGACGTCGGTCGTGCCGAGCGTGACGAACGAGGGCAGCGCGCCGAACGCGACGGCGTACGGGAGCCAGGAGATCGCGGGTCGACTTCAGCCCGAGGTTGTACGCCCAGGCGCAGGCGACGAAGAGCAGATGCATCAGCCCGGCCGCGATCCCGTTGGCGAGCGAGAGCGGGATCGTGACGACCAGCATGACCCCGGCGCCGACGGCGAGCGTACGGCGACTCACCAGTCCACGCACCACGGGCTTGTCCTGACGGTTCACAATGGTGTCGCGGGCGGCATCAATCGCGTCATTGCTCCAGCCGATCGAGAGGTGGCCGGTGAGGATCGTTGCTGCGACGAGCAGACACCCGGCCGGACTTCGTCCGGTCGACCAGGCCACGGCCGTGACCAGTGCGGTGACGGCAACCGTCGGCCCTGGGTGGCAGGCGAGCGCCAGACCGCGTGCACGTCCGCAGAATGCTCACCGACGTAACGATGCCACGATGACGCGGATCGCAGCGGTCCGGCCCGCGTTGCCGCCGTACCGCTATCCGCAGTCCGAGCTCACCGACGCCTTCGCGGACGATCTGCCTGCCCGACGGCAAAGGTACGGCGCTGCTCCGCCGGCTGCACGCGAACGCCGGGGTCTCGTTTCGGCACCTCGCGCTGCCGCTGGAGCAGTACGCCGTGCTGAAGGACTTCGGGGACGCGAACGACGCGTGGATCGCGGCGGCGGTGGATCTCGGGGCGGAGGCTGTTGCGGGCGCGGTCAGGGACGCCGGGCTGACGCTGGACGATGTCGATGTGCTTGATGTTCACCACGGTGACCGGGGTGGCTGCGCCGTCGATCGACGCCCGGGTGGCGATGCGGCTGGGGTTGCGGGAGGACGTCAAGCGGATGCCGCTGTTCGGGCTCGGGTGTGTGGGTGGTGCGGCGGGGATCGCCCGGGTGCACGACTACCTGAAGGCTTGGCCGACGCATGTCGCCGTACTGCTGTCGGTCGAGTTGTGTTCGCTGACTCTGCAGCGGGACGACGCGTCGTTGCCGAACCTGGTCGGTGGGGCGTTGTTCGGCGACGGCGCGGCCGCGGTGGTGCTGACCGGCTCGGAGCACCCGCTGGCGTCGGGGCCGTCGGTGGTGGCGACGCGGAGCCGGCTGTATCCGGACTCCGAGCGGGTGATGGGCTGGGATGTCGGGTCGGGTGGATTCCGGATCGTGCTCGGGGCGGACGTGCCCGAGGTGGTGCAGCACGTATCTCGGCGGTGACGTGCGCGAGCTTTCTCGCGACCATCGGCCTGACCGTGCCGGAGATCGGGACCTGGGTGAGTCATCCAGGTGGGCCGAAGGTGCTGGACGCGGTGGCGGAGACGCTGGAGTTGCGGCCGGGAGCGCTCGATCTGACCTGGAGATCGCTCGATGCGGTCGGCAACCTGTCGTCGTCCTCGGTGCTGCACGTGCTCGGTGACACGCTTGCAGCTGGATCCTTCGGGGATGGGTCTGCTGCTCGCGATGGGCCCGGGGTTCTGTTCCGAGCTCGTCCTCCTGGAGTGGTGATGTACGTCGTGCGCCTGGTACGTCGTACTCGTGCTGCTGGTCGGGGTCGAGCGGGTGGCCGAGCTGGTGGTGTCGCTGCGGAATGCTCGGTGGAGTTTCGCGCAGGGTGGGGTGGAGTCAGGGCGAAGGGCACTACCCGTTCATGGTGGTGCTGCACACCGGGCTGCTCGTCGGCTGTCTGGTGGAGGCGGCGTCACCGGCCGTTCATCCCGGCGCTCGGGTGGACGATGCTGGCCGTCGTGCTGCTGGCGCAGGGCCTGCGCTGGTGGTGCATCACGGTGCTCGGACACCAGTGGAACACCCGGGTGATCGTCGTTCCCGGCCTGCATTTGGTTGCTGGCGGCCCCTACCGGTGGATCCGCCACCCCAACTACGTCGCCGTGGTCGCCGAGGGGATCGCGCTGCCGCTGGTCCACACCGCCTGGCTGACCGCCGCGATCTTCACCGTGCTGAACATCCCGCTGCTGGCCGTCCGGATCCGCGCGGAGGAAGCCGCCCTGAACTCCGCTCTGGTCAAGTGATCGCCCCCGGTCCGGTCGGATGACGCAGCCCGACGTCGATCTGCTCGTCGCCGGAGCCGGCCCGGCCGGCGCGGCCACGGCGATCCGCGCGGCCCTCGCCGGTCTGTCGGTCGTGGTCGTCGAGCCGCGCTCGGGTCCCATCGACAAGGCGTGCGGCGAAGGCATCGCGCACAGTGCCGCGGCCTACCTCGACTCGTCTCGGCGTGGGGCTCGACGGGCCGCCCGTTCCACGGCATCCGCTACCTCGACGCGGGTCCACCAGGTCGACGCTCGCTTCCGGGCCGGTCCCGGTCTGGGCGTCCGCCGTACGACGCTTGCAGCAAGCCTTGACCGACCGCCTCGCCGACCTCGGCGTACCGGTCCTCCAGACCCGGGTTGGGCCCATCACCCAGAACACCACGTCGGTCACCGCCGCCGGCCACACCGCCCGCTACCTGGCTGCCGCCGACGGCCTTCACTCACCCATCCGCCGCCAACTGGGCCTCGTCCACCCCGGATCGGACCGTACCGCCGCCTCGGGCGCCGCAGGGGAGGTCCGCCGTGGACTGCGGCGGCACTTCTTCGTCTCGCCCTGGACAGACCTGGTCGAGGTCTACTGGTCCAGCGCTGGGCGAGGCCTACGTGACGCCGGTCGCGGACGACCTCGTGGGGGTCGCGATCCTCACCTCGGCCCGCGGCACCTTCGACTCGCACCTCGACGCGTTCCCGGCGCTCAAGCGCCGCCTGTGCGACGCCCGCCCCGCCGGAACGCGTGCATGGGCGCCGGCCCACTGCGCCAGCGAGTCCGCGGACGCGTGGCCGGCCGGGTGCTGCTGGTCGGCGATGCCGCCGGGTACGTCGACGCGCTCACCGGCGAGGGGATCGCGGTCGCGCTCCGTACCTCAGCGGAGTTGGTGCGACTGCGTCCGGAAGGACCGCCCGGAGGATTACGAGGCCGCCTGGCGGCGCGTCTCCTGGGAGTGCCGGCTGCTCACCGGTTCGTTGCTCTGGGCCCGCAACCGGTCGTTGCTCGCTCCCCGCATCGTCCCCGCCGCGGCACTGCTGCCCGGGGTCTTCGCCGACGATCGTCAACCGGCTGGCCTGAGCAACTGATCGGAGCAGTCGATCGAGGCGATGAATCGGGGCAATGAATCCCGGAATGCTCGGGGCCCGGCGATCGCTCAGACAATCGCCGGGCCCACGAGAGGCCCGAGCTTCCTGGTGAAAAGCTCGGACCGGCCGTTCCAGCCTCCTGGTGAAAGGCTGGACCGGTGCCCCAGCTTCCTGGTGAAAAGCTGGGACAGTCCAAGGGGTGTCGCTCGGTGTTTCTGAGGAAGACTTAATCAGCCGGATGTTGCTCAACCGTTGCCGGAATGTGAAGCCTTGTTACGCAGGGCTGTGGCGAAGATCTCAACGCTGTTGGGAACTCGCGAGAGGCGCTTGCTTCAGTGTTCTGTCCGCACCGCGGCGATCTGCAGCTGCAACGCCAGCCGCTCGCGTGGGTCCGACAGATCGAGTGCCGCGATCTCGCCGATCCGCTTCATCCGGTGCCGCAACGTGTTCGTGTGCAGGTGAAGCTCCCGCGCCGCCCGCTGCGGCTGACCCGGATAGTCGAGCCACGCCTGCAACGTGTCGACGAAGCCGGTGTCGTGCTCGATGTCGTGCCGCAGCAGTGTCGCCAGCGGCCCGTCCAGCTTCGTCGTGTCGAGCGACGTGACCGCCCGGTGAACAGTCAGCACGTGCCACGCCTGCTCCACGCGCAACGCCGGTCCGGGCGCGACTCCCCGGCGTACCAGGCCCAGCAGCTCGACCGCCTCGGCCCGTGAGCTCGGCAGGTCGGCCGGACCACGTGCCGGACCGCCTGCCGCGGCGATCGTGCCGGGGCGGTCCTTGGCCTGGTCCGCGACGAGCTTGCGCAACCAGTTCCACGACCCCGGACCGTCGGCGTCCGAGACGACGGCCAGCACTGTCCCGTCGAGGTCAGCCAGTTGCGGCTCGCTCCACCCGTACCGACGACCGGTCGACTCCCACAGGTCGAGTTGCTGCGGTACGTCGTACCCCGTCTGGCGAGCCGAGTGCGACCACGCGCCACGGCTGCGGTGGGAGCCGTACGTCGACCGGATTGTCGGGGGAGAACTGCCGGAGGATCGTCCGCAGCCGGTCGATGGCACTCCGCCGGGCGACGTCCGCCTGAGCCCGCAGTCGGAGGAGGTGCAGCGCGAGTACCGATGCGGCGTTGCTGAGCTCCGCAGTCACCTCGTCACTCACCGGTCCGTCCACCACAGCCCAGATGGACCCCAGCCACTCACCACCGGCCCGCACCGGTACGACGAGACGCGGGCGGATGCCGTTCGGTCCGTCAGGCACCAGGAACGGCTCGCTCGACCGCGCCAGCCGGCGAAAGATGCCACGGGCCCGGAAGTGCGCGATCACCTCGGCGGGCACGCGGCGGCCGACGATGGTGGACACGCGAGTGGGGTCGGTGAAGTCCTGACCGGAGGAGTACGCCAGGACGCGCGACTGGTTGTCCTCGATGGTCACCGGTGCGTCCACGATCGCTGCGGCGGCGTCTGCCAGTGCGAAGAGCTCCTGGTGCACTCCGGCGTCGCCGGCGACGGGGGAGTCCGGTGCGGCGGCTCGGTCGATCACGCCGCGCAGCAGCCAGACCACGTGCGCCCAGGTGACGCTCGGCTGCAGTGCGACCAGCGTGAGCAGCCATCGCTCGGCTGCCGCGACCACAGCTGGGCTCATGTGCGAGCGCCGTACGCAGAACGACGCCTGACGCGTTGCCGGCGGCACAGCGCTCCACCAGCTCGACGGCGTCCTCAGCGTCGCGCAGGCCGAGTCCCAGCACCAGATCGCCGGGCTGGCCGGTCGCGGGCTCCTGCGGATCGGCCAGGAAGACGTCGCGGACCTCTCCGTCGCCCTTGCCCGTCACCACCACCTCGAACAGGGCTGGGCCGACGGCGACGACCAGGTCAGGCGCGGTGATCATGAGGTTATTGTGCTCTGGGCACTGTCATTTGTCCCATCAGTGGTGCGATCGCACCATGACAGCGTGCCCGACGTGGCCGCACCATCGATACATGGTCGCTGCTGGTTTCACACTCACATCGTTCCCGATCGCGTCGCTGTCGTCGGCGCGGGCATGGTCGGACTCGCCACCGCCTGGTTCCTCCAGGAGGCCGGCGTCGAGGTCACCGTGCTCGATCGCGAGGGCGTCGCCGCGGGCGCGTCCTGGGGCAACGCCGGCTGGCTCACGCCCGGCCTGGCCACCCCGCTGCCGGAACCGGCCGTCCTCAAGTACGGCGTCCGCGCGGTGCTGAGCCCCTCCTCACCGGTCTACGTTCCGCCGACCGCGAGCCCGCGGCTGCTCAACTTCCTCACCCGCTTCGCTCGCAACAGCACCGCCGGACGCTGGAAGACCGCGATGGAGTCGCTGGTCCCGATCAACCGGCAGGCCCTGACCGCGTTCGACCTGCTGGCCAAGGCCGGCGTCGAGGCGGAGACGTACGAGGCCAAGTCGTTCCTGGCCGCGTACCGGACCGAGGCCGAGCGGAGCGTGCTGCTCGAGGAGATCGAGCACATCCACGCGGCCGGCCAGGGCATCGAGTTCGAGGCGATCAGCGGTGACGACGCCCGCGAGATCGAGCCGTCGCTGTCCGACGAGATCGGCGCCGCGATCCGGCTGCACGGACAGCGCTTCATCAACCCGGGCGAGTACGTCCAGATGCTGGCCGACTCGGTCGATCGCCCGCGGCGGGCAGATCATCAGCGGGCGTCGACGTGTTGGACATCGTCGACGAGATCCGCGGCGTCCGCCTCGTCACCGGCGACGGCGAGAGCGATCCGTTCGACGCCGTCGTGATGGCGACCGGTGCCTGGCTCGGCGACCTGGCCCGGCAGTTCGGCGTACGCACGGTCGTCCAGGCCGGTCGTGGCTACAGCTTCAGCGTGCCGATCGCGCACGTGCCGGCCGGGCCGGTGTACTTCCCGGCGCAGCGGATCGCCTGCACGCCGCTGGGCGACCGGCTCCGGGTCGCCGGGATGATGGAGTTCCGCAAGCCCGAGGCCAAGCTCGACCCGCGCCGGATCGACGCGATCGTCGAGGCGGCCCGGCCGCTGCTGCGGGACGCCGACCTGGACGCCCGGACCTTCGAGTGGGTCGGCCCGCGCCCGTGCACCCCGGACGGTCTGCCGCTCATCGGCGCCACCGCGTCACCGCGCGTCTTCGCCGCCGGCGGTCACGGCATGTGGGGCATCACCCTCGGCCCGATCACCGGTCAACTGCTGGCCGAGACCATCACCACCGGCCGGACCCCGGACGAACTGCCGCCGTTCAACCCACTGCGGTAAAGGGGCCGGCTGCCACCTCCTCGTTTCTGTCGGCGGTCCGTGACATCGTGTCCTTCCCAACGACGAGGAGGACCTTCATGGTGCTGCGGTGGTACACGGTCGTGGTCGACTGCAACGACGTCCGGAAGCAGGCCGCCTGGTGGGCGGAGGCGCTCGGCTGGCAGACGATCATCGACACCGAGGACGAATGCGTGAACATCCCCGGCTGGGCGACCCGGGAGAACCTCCGCGACATTCCGTGGGAGCGGATCGGGCCGGGCATGGTGTTCGTCCCGGTGCCGGAAGGCAAGACGGTGAAGAACCGCCTGCATTTCGACTTCGCGCCGCACACCAGCCAGGACCGCGAGGCCGAGATCGCTCGCCTGGTCTCCCTCGGCGCCAGTCCTGTCGACGTCGGCCAACCCCAGGACTCGTCCTTCACGGTGCTTGCCGACCCCGAAGGCAACGAGTTCTGCGTCCTCAGCTCACGCGAGTTCTGAGTCCCGGACCGCGCCAACCGCCGTTGCAGCAACCTGCCGCCCCCGTCGAGCTCAAACAGTTGCCGAACGCCCGCACATAGAGCACGATCGGCAGCACGACCAGGTGAGAGGCAACCGCTGATGCCCGACGCGAACCAACCCGCAGGTCCGGATCGCGGACCGGCGACCGGAGCGACCAGGACGTGGCCGTTGACCGAGCCGGTGCCGGTGCCGCCCGGCAACGACCAGCACGAGACCGAGCGGAGCCAGCAGCCCGGGCCTCAGCGCACGGTTCCGGGACCGTCGCGGCCGGGTGCGGATCGCTCACGGCGCCGGCCTGCGACACAGCCCTGGGCCGAGTCGGCGTCCCGGCGACTGGACGTCATCGCCCGCATCGTTTGCCTGGCAGCCGGCTGTGCCTTGCTGGTCGCCGCGATCGTCGCGCTCTTCGTCGGTATCGACAACGCGCTGCTGATCCCGGTGCTCGCTGCCGGTTTCCTGCTGGTGGTCATGCCGGCGATAGTGGATCGCCTCCGCTCGATGAGGGCAGGGCACTTCGAGATCCAGCTCGTCCGCCAGATCGCCGACAACGCCCGCAAGAGCGCCGAAACGTTCCGGCGACTCGGGATGGAGCACGAGCTCGACGCCTATGCCACGATCTACGCGGAACTGCGTGGCTCCGAGCTGGTCGTCGTGCGCGGAGAGGTGCTGGACCGGATCGTTCAGCGCGTCGCGAACGCGTCCGTGGTCGAGAAGTTCGACAAGGACGAGGTCAAGGAGCTGTTCCTGCACGGTTCGCCGATCGTCCGCGTGCTCGCGCTGGGCCTGATGGAAGGCGACCTGTCCCTGATCGACAGCGCGGTTCTGCTCGACGCGATCGAGCGATCGCTGACCGGCAATGAGCAGTACCACGCGCTGAAGCTCATCCGGAACGGCTGGGGACGCCTCTCACCCGACGATCGCGGCCGGCTGATGTCGGCCATCGACGCCAGTCCGCAGATCGAGCACGGGGCGAGCAGACGCACCCTGGCACAACAAATCCGGGAGCTCGCTGGGAGCTCCCGGATTCGCTGAACTGTTTGAAGCTGAACTGTTTGAATCAGTGCGCGTGCGGCTCGGTGCCGTGTTCCGCCTCGTGGGCGGCGATCTGGGCCCGGACGTCCTCCATGTCGACCGCGCGAAGCTGGCCGATCAGGTCCTCCAGATTGGCCGCCGGCAGGGCGCCCGGCTGGGAGTACAGGACCACGCCGTCACGAACCGCCATCAGGGTCGGGATGGACCGGATGTCGAACGCCTGTGCCAGCTCGACCTGAGCCTCGGTGTCGACCTTGCCGAACGTGATGTCCGTGTGCTCCTCGGACGACTTCTCGTACACGGGTCCGAACATCTTGCACGGGCCACACCACTCTGCCCAGAAATCCACCAGGATCAGGCCGTCGCTACCGACCACCTCGTTGAAATTCTCCTGGGACAGCTCGACCGTTGCCACTACAACCTCCGAAAGTAGACGAGTACAGCGATCACAACACCGGGCCGTTCCCGAGTGTTCCCGCGAGTACAGCGGAGCTACCGCACTCACGTCGTACGCCGTACGAAATGACCGGAATGCGGAGCCGGGTCTGTGACCTGGGCCACGTCCTCAGATCGGGATGTCTACGAAGGGTGACGTGTAGTCCTGCACCTCGTCGAGGATCGAGGCGGCGGTCCTCCGGGCGTGAGATCGGCCCGCTCGCGCTCCGCGACGATCATCTGCTGGAGCAACCGCGTCTCGCCGGCCGTGGCCAGGCCGGTGATCTCCGGGTGCCCGTTCAGCAACCAGGCTGTCGCGGCAGTAATGTAGCGCTGCTCGTCGAACGGCCGGTACCAGGTGTCGTATGCCTTCTCCTCGCCCTCGTTCCAATTGCGCCGGGCGATCATCTTGATCGTCATCAGCGCGGCGTCGGACGCCTTCACCGCTTCCACCAGGGCCGCGTAATCGTCGGCGTACTGCGGATCGGTCGACGAGGCGGTAGTTCAGCGGGGTCAGGACGCTGTCGAAGTCGAACCGTCGCAGGCCCTCGGTGTGCACCGACGGCGCCTGCGCGGTGTGACCGGTGATCCCGATCGCCCGGGCCAGGCCTTCTTCCTTGGCCCGGATCGCCGCCTCCAGCGAACCGCCCTTGCCGGTGACGAGATCGAGGTTCTCCAGATCGCAGACCGCGTGCATCTGGATCAGGTCGACATGGTCGGTCTGCAAGCGCTCCAGCGACCGGTTGATCTCGACCCAGGCCTCCTCGTACGTCCGGCGCCCGGTCTTGGTGGCGAGGAAGATCCGGTCGCGGATCTCCGGCATCCGCGGGCCGAGCCGGAGCTCGGCGTCGCCGTAGTCCGCGGCGACGTCGAAGTGGTTGATGCCGGCGTCCAGGGCCTCCTGGATCGAGGCGTCGGCCCGATCCTGGTCGACTCCGCCCAGCGACGCGGCGCCGTAGATCAGCACCGAGCTCTCGTGCCCGAGTCTGCCCAGTCGGCGAGTCTCCATCCTGGTCCTCCAGGGGTAGCAGGGTTATGTCGACCTTATGCCCAGGCCGGTCGCTGGCAAGCGGTTGTCCACCGAGGATTTTGACCCCGCGCCACGCCAGAGTTTTCCACAGGCAGATCCGGGTACCGGTTACGATGTGTGATCAGTTGCGATTACCATGTAGCTCGCACGGACTTTCGGACCTGTCCGCCGCGTGTGGCATGGTTTGCGCTGCCCTGATCGACCGGAGAAGGCATGAGAAGGAGCTATCAGGACGGCACCGAAGGTGTCACTCTTGCCCGATGAGGAAGACCCGATGAGGATGACACTGCCCGCAAGTGAGGTAACGGTATGGCCGCCGGGGGCGATGGAGCATCCGGATCCTGGTCTCAGGTCTCCCGGAGGACAGTTGCTTGCCGTATTCTCCCGGCTACTGTCCGCGTAACTGCTGTCTGAGGGGCAGGTAGCGATGAGTTGGTGGCGAACGTTGCTGAATCTGCCGCCAAGAGGTGAGCACTGGGCGGACCAGCGGCGCACGAAGAAGACCGGGCAAATCACGCCCGAAGAGCACCGCACCGGAGTGGTGGTCCCACCCCGATGGACCGGTGTCGCCCACCCCTCGGCAGGCGCAGGGCGTGGCAGCGCAGTACTCGGCACCTCAGACCCCGCCGCCGGCCGGTGGCGTGATGGCCCCGCCCCGCCGTCCAGCCGCCCGTCCGCCCGAAGGGTCCGAGGGACACCGCCCACCTGAACGTTTGAAACAGCGGTCAACGCACGGTTCGCAGGGCGTTCCGGTTCCGGTCGCGGGAGCTGCACGAGCCCCGGCAGACACCATGGTCGACCGAGCGCGAGTCGTCCTTTTCCACCTGGGCCCGGCGGTTCTTCCGCGGCCTGGTGGTCGTCGTGCTGCTGCTGGCCGCGATCAGCGGCGTCCGCTCCTGGATCAGCCCGAACCGGGCGCCCGAGACAGTGGTCAGCGGGCAGAGCGGCTTCCCGTCCGACGAGGCCCGTGCGGTCGCGACCCGGTACGCCATTTCGTACCTCACCTGGGACGAGGGCAACGCGGACGCCCGTCCGGCCCAGATCGGTCTTGACCTGGCCGCGGGTCTGGACGGCCGGGCCGGGTGGAACGGTCGCGGCAAGCAGACCGCCGACGTGGCCTACCCGGGTGAGGTCGAGCCGTCGACTCGACGGTGTCACCGCCGGTCGTCGACGTCCGGGTGCATGTCCGTTCCTTCGTCAAGAAGGGCCGAACTGGGTCGCCGGACCAGTGACCTGGGAGCGCCTCTCCGTCCCGGTCGCCCGGACCGCTTCGCGCGTGGTGGCCAGCGGTCCGCCGACGTTCGTACCCGACGAGCGGGCCGCGCTGCCCGACAACATGCCGGAGGCCGGCGCACCGGACGACGACCTGACCGCGGTGACGCTGAAGGACGCGGAGGCCTTCTTCAGTGCGTACGCCGAGTCCGACAACAAGGTGTCGGCGGTAACCGCACCGGGTTCGACCATCCGCAGTCTGAACGGTGCGGTGAAGTTCGGCGAACTGAAGGACTGGCAGGTCTACACCGGCAACGACGACGAGCGGCGGGCGACCGCGGCCGTCACCTGGGACGGAGCGGGTGACACCACCCTCGACCAGACGTACACGCTCACGCTGAGGCGGACTGTCGCCACGGACGGAGCACAACGATGGCAAGTGGCTGCCGTCGGATGACAGCAGCGACCGGCCGTCGGATGACCGAGGCAACAAGGGAGACACCGCAATGATGACGCACGAACTGGCTGCGAGCGTGGCTCGAGCTCGCCGCGCCCCTGGCCGACAGCAACGTCCCGACGGGCGCGGATTTCAAGGACTGGGTGCTGGTCGTCGCGGGGAACATCTTCATCGCCATCCTCGTGCTGCGCGCGATCGGGCACTACTTCAAGCGTGAGTGGGGCGAGCTGTTCGGACACATCGCGGCCGGCGTGCTGGTCGGCGGGCTGATCTACGCCAACAACCAGACCATCAATGTGCTCAAGGGCTTCTGGGGATTGCTGTCCGGAGGTAATTGATGCGAGTCGGCCGTACCCTGACCCACCACTTCGAGATCGAGACCCGGCAGTACGACCTGCTCGGCATCGACCTCGGAGAAGGCGCCCGCCGCCGGATGATCATCTTCGGCGCGGTGATCATCCTGCTGTGGATCGCGCTGCTGGTCCCGTTCATCGGGGTGCCGCAGCAAGGCCACCGTCAGTCTGTACGTCGTTCCGCCGTTCGTGATCACCGCGTTCGGCTGGCGACCCGGCAAGTTCCACGAACGCCGCCGCCGCGTGACCGAGTGGGCGCTGGCCGTCCGCTACGCGTTGCGCGCCCATCGCCCGATCATCGGTCTCGGCGCGCGGGCCGCCGACAAGTCGGAGTACCTGCCGTGGCGTGAGCGGGTCGCGACCCAGAAGGTGGCCAACCTGGCGAAGGCCAGGGTGACCCCGGAGTGGGACCGCGAGGTCGTGGTCGAGCTGGACCCGATGGTCCGCGCCGGCGCGGACATCACCGTGAACCAGCGTGCCCGCCTGCTCGGGGCGGACCACGTGCAGCGGGTCAGTCGCAGGACGTCGTCTGGGAAGGGACACGGATGAAGATCGCTGACAAGCTCCTGAACCTGGTCGGGGTCGGCCGCGAGCGCGGCCTGCCGCCGCCACGGCTGGTCGCCATCGCCGACGGCCTGCTGGTGACCGAGCGCAGCGCCGAGGCGTGGTTCCTGATCTCGGTGGCGAACACCGACCTGGCCACCGAGGCCGAGCAGGACGCCGCCCTCGACGCCGCGGTCAGCGCGGCCGCGACCATCCTCGGCGACCGGCTCAGCCACCTGAAGGTGGTCTGGGGCCGCTCGACCGGCCAGGACTACATCGACAGCGTGGCCGGCCACTACCGGCTCGGCGACCACGAGGGCTGGGCGCAGACCCGCGCCGACCGGATCGACGAGATGCGGATGCCCGAGCGGTACGTCGCCCTCGGCGTACACCTCAGCGACCGCGACCCCCGGGCAACCGCCCAGGTCCGGGGTTCGATCAGCGACGCCCTCGGTACGACGTCCTGGCGGGTCAGCGCCCGCGAGCTCGCGCACCTGGACGAGCGCGTCCGCAAGCTCGGCCGGCAGCTCGGCTCGCACCGTCTGGCGGGCGCACACCGCGCCGGCCGAGGTGATCTCCTGGCTGATCAGCCGCGAGATGCACCGTGGTGCCGTCGCGGCGCCGCGCCGCGGCCTGATCACCGGTGCCTCGCTGGCCCGGCTCACCTCCGGCCGCGTCGTGCCGTACACCGATCACCTGCGCATCTACGACGCCCGCGGCCAGATCGCGGCGTACACGACCGTGCTCGCGATGACCGACTTCCCCGAGGAGCTCGAGACCCCAGGCGCGGGGGAGTGGCTGCGGACGCTGTCGGAGATCAAGGCGATCGACGACGACGGCGACGAGATCGACGTCACCGTCGAGGCGTCCGTCCGGTTCCGGGTGCTGACCAAGAAGACCGCGCGGCACCTGGTCGACGAGACCCGCAAGAGCGCCAAGGAACAGCGCCGGTCCGCCGCCAAGGGCACCGCCGAGGAGACCGCCGACGAGATCGTCGAGACCGAGCGCGTGATGCGCGAGGTCAAGCGCGACATCAACCGCAGCGGCCTGACCCTGGTCGAGGACCACCCCCGCCTGCTGGTCAGCGCGGACACCCGCGAGGACCTCGAGGCGTACGTCGACGCGGTCATCGCGCACTACGCCGACCGCGGGATCACCGTGGCCGCCGGCGCGGACGAACAGCGTGACCTGTGGCTGGAATCCCTGCCAGGTGACCAGTTGCGCGTACCCGACCTCGGACACGTCCGGGAGTCGACCGCGTTCTTCGGGTCGTGGTTCTGGGGCGGCGCGTCGATCGGTGACGCGACCGGTCCCGCCATCGGCTACCTGACCGGGTCCACACCGGGCCTGGTGCGTTTCGACGCCGCCGCTGGGTCAGCGCTCGGTGACGCGACGACGACGTTGTTCCTCGGCCGGTCCGGTCGAGGCAAGACGACCGCCGCGATGCTCGGTGGTCTCGACTCCGCCTTCGCCGGTGCCTGGGTGCCGCTGCTCGACCTGAAGGGTGACGCGGCCGGTGTGTCCGCAGTCGCCGCGGAGTACGGCGTACCGACTGCTGCTCATCGAGATCACGGCACAGTTCTCCGGCGCTGCCGACCTGCTGCGGGTGCTGCCCGTTGACGATGCCCTGCTGCAGGCGCCGTCGCAGTTGATGCTGCTGCTGCCTCCGCACCTGCGCGGCGCGGCCGAAGCTCCTGTCATGGCCGCGACCCGGGCCGAGATCCAGTCGCCCGATCCGTCCTCGTGGGGCGTCATCCAGCGGCTGTGCGCCGCCGGACTCGGAGACCACCCGGACTGTCGGCTTCGCGCTCCGCGACCTGGTCGAGACCGGCCTCGGTTCGGTCGTCGCCGGCCCGCCGTCCGGCCTGTCCTCGTTGACCACGAACCCGGGCCTGTGGGTCGTCCAGATGCCCGGCCTCACCCTGCCCTCACCCGAGTCGGCGCCGGAGTCCTGGTCCCCGATCGAACGCGTCGGCATGGCCTGCCTCCGCGGCTGCCTCGCCTGGATGATCCGTACGACGGGCCGCCGCGAGTTCCGCGGTCGCTCGAAGGTCGTCATCGTGCCCGAGGTCCACCTGCTCACCAAGACCCCGGACGGCGCGTCCTTCCTCGACTACATCGCCCGTGTCGGCCGCGCCCTCGGCGCCTCCCTGGTCCTCGACACCCAGGACCCGGCGTCGATCCTGAAGCTCCCGGGCCTGGTCGAGCAGATCACCACCCTGTTCGCCTTCAGCCTGCGTTCCCGCGAACAGGTCGACTCGCTGCTGGAGCTGCTGGGTCGCCCGCAGACTCCGCCGTACCAGACCCTCGTCCGCGGCATCAACACCGCCGCCAACGGCAAGAGCATCCGCCACGGCCACTGCATCATGCGCGACCGCTGGGACGAGGTCGCCACGGTCCAGATCGACATCCCCAGCCAGCGCGTCGCCGCCCTCCTCCGCACCACCCCGGAATCCGAGCACGACAACGCGCCCACCCAGCCCGTCCTCGCCGCCTCGAAGAGCCGGTCGACCCGTTCGCCGACGACCTGGACGACGTCCTGCCGAGCCAGCCGCCACCGCGCCAAGCCGAGGCCCACCCCCAGGCCGCCGCGGTGGAGTCCCCGGCCGAGTCGCACCAGCGCCCCAGGCCCAAGCACCGGCGACGAACGCCCAGCAGGCGCCGGCCGAGCCCCAGCCAGCCTCGCCTGAGCGCAGCGACCGCAACCCCAGTCGCCCAGCAAAACGGCCACCCGCGCCCAACCACGCCGCCAGCGACCACTCCGCCGCTGCCAACGGTCACTCCGGCACTGCCAACGGCCGCTCCGGCACTTCAACATGGCCAATCGCGCTTCGAACGGCCACTCTGGCACCGCCAACGGCCACTCCGCCGGTGCCAGCGGTCAACCCGCCCCTTCCAACGGCCACTCCGCCGCCTCGAACGGCCACGACCACCAACCCCACCCCTCCCGCTACGAATCCCCCATCGGCCCCGACGAGGTCTACGACCAAGAAGCCGACGAGGCCGCCTACAACGAAGCCATGTACCCCGCCTACGACGACTCCTCCCGACGACGACGCCCAGCGCTCCACCTCCGGCAACAAGGAGCACGTCGCATGAGATGGCAGCGCCGCATGAGAACGGCGCTGACGGTCATGGCCATCTCCATCATCCTCACCACCCAGGTAGCCCTGGCCGCCGACCCGCAACCAGGCCCGACCAACCCCACCGGTTTCGCTGACCTGCTCCCGACGCCCGACCTGACCCACGGCGACACCCGGACCCTCTTCGAGCAGTACAGCCCGATGGTCTACGGGCTGGACTTCGAGAGGAGCATCCGCGACCCGATTCAAGCATGATCTTCAACGGATACGCGCACATGGTGATGATGTACATCGTCGCGATCACGCGCGGCGGCGATCTCGGTCGGCTGGTGGCTGTTCTCGTTCACCGATATCAAGCCGCTGACCGATGCGACCGTCGGCGACGATCGGGGCGATCGAGCACCCAGCTGGTCGGCTGGTTGTTGCCGTCTGCGCTCGCGTTCGGCGCCGTCGCTGCCTACACGCAGCGGCGAGCGAGCGGTAAGCGCGATGGGTCAGTTGGTGTGGGTCTTCGTGGCGGGCGTGCTCAGCATCAGCTTCGCGGTGGCGCCGGCGACCTGGCTGCACGGTGTCGACGGTGCGCGTCAGATCGGCGCCGGTGCGGTCATGAGCGCGTCGTCGGACGCCTTGGGGCCGACTATTCAGACGTCCGATTGCCCTGGCCCGAGCCCGGCTTCACGGGTACACCCGAGACACGTTGCTGAGGAAGTCAGCGGACGCCACCTGGCGTGGCTTCGCCGTCACGCCATGGTGCATCGCCGAATTCGGATCGATCGAGGCCTGCGAGCGTTACGGCAAAGGCATGCTCGACACCGGCAGTCGACGCGGATGCGCGAAAAGACTACATCGACAACGTGATCGCTCCTGCCGAGGGAGGTGACGATGCCGCCGACCGTGAAGTGGGTCAAGGGCGACAATCCGTTCGGTCGGATCGCTGTCGTCATGCTGGCCGCGATCGCGGCGACCTTGTTCGCCTTCCTGAACATCGCTCTGGCCTTCACTGCGCTGATGGCCTTCGTCGGCTGCTTGCTGCTGCTTGTCGTCGGAGTCTTCTTCGCCTGCCTTTGGATCATTCCTGGGCGGCCACGTCAGTGGGGACTGAACTGGTTCGAGGCTCTTGTCGGGCTGGTGCTGCAGTCGTTCCTGGCGATGCTGGTGTTCGGTACTGCGCTGACGCTGGTCACGGCCGTCTTCAGCCTGACCGGCCCGCTCGGCTGGCTTCCGGTGACTGGGCTGGCGATCGTCGTGCTGATCGTCGGCTTCAGGCTGCGGCGGCTGCTGGACAGCCTCACGTCGATGATGCGGCCCGGGCGCGGGCAGCATCATGCTGGGCGGTCTCGCACGTCGAGGCGCAATGAGTGCCGTCAGAACGGTCATGGGTGCGCTGAGCAGCCGCGGCGCGGCGCCGGCACCCGCTGAACGGAGCAAGGATCGCATCAGGTCGACCGACGCCGAGTCCGCAGCGTGTTTCGTCCGTGCGTGTGTACCGACAGGCTCCGGTGGTCGGCTCGCTCTGAGCCGGGCATCCTCGCCGAGTTCGCCGTACGAGCTCACTGCAGGTGCAGAACGACGCCGAGCGGACGCGACCGCGTCGCCCGGTGGTGGCGGCACTGGACCGGGTGGCCAGTCGGCGACTGGTGATGGCGGCAAGGTCGGCTGCCGACTGCATCGCCCGAACCGAAAGCACGTCCGCGATGAATCTCGCCAGAGCCCGTATGCAGTCCAGCAAGGGCGAGGAGCGTCGAACCATTTCAGTCACGGCGGCCGGTGTCGCGTCCACAAGAGGTCATGCTCCGACGAAGAGTTCGCGCGGCGCGTCGGGTGAGGCACCGAAGGGTCGGCGTTCTCGGCGGCCCATTCCCGCGCCGGCGAACGAGGTCAGGTACCAGCCGAGGATCCACACGCACTCCGCGAGCCTGCGGGAAGGGCCGCCGAAGGGGCAGCGCACCCGGCGCAAGCCGCCCACGTCACAGCAGCGGAGGTTCCGCGAGTACTCCGCTGTCACGAAGGACGGCGTGACGGTGCACGTGCCGACGCGCAGGTGATGTCGGATGGCTCGGAAACCACGATCGCCGGATGACCGCCGGGAAGGCGCGAGCCGTTCCCGCCCTCACGGCCAAGAACCTCGCCGCTCGGACGCCGAGCGGCAGCAGCCCGCGGACAGGTCGCGTCCCGACGCGCCTGACAGTTGGCGTTCGTTGATGAGCACGGACTACGACTATCCCGAAGAGATCGACGAGCTCGACGGACGTGACCGGCGCCGGGCGAAGAAGAACTGGCGGCGTGATGATCATGCGCAGCGGATGGCCTGGTTGCGCGACCAGCGCGGGCGCGGAGCCGACGAGCCCTGCGGTCATCGTGGTGGCCGTCGTTGTCCTGGCGATCCTCATCCTCGGTACTCGGTGGCGGTCTGCCACGTCTGTTCGGGGGCAAGAGCTCCGACGACGGAGCCCCGATCGGCGTGCTGACTCCCGGGCGCAGTGTGGTGCTCCCGACAGCGCCGTCGAACACCCAGCCCGGTCAGCCCACACCGTCCACCACGACCGAACTCACCACGCCGCCGCCGCAGACCCAGCGGCCGGCGGCGGAGTCGACGGCTGTGGCCACGGACGTGGTTGGTGCTTGGGCGAGAGCGTTCTACACCCGTAATCCGAGCGCGGAGACGTATACGGCGTTGGTTGCGAAATGCGCCAAGTACATGACGCAGGAGGTGGCATCGAGTTTCTCCTCGGCAGGTGATCCGACGTACGACGCCCTCAAGAACGACGGCGGGAAGTCGACAGTCATCGCCTGGCCGGTCAGTGCCCCACTGCCCAACGCCGAGGCCCCGGTCGACACTCCGACCCGGATCACACGGTTCGTCAAAGTCACGATCGACGTCACCGGCAAGCACCCCCAGCGCTTCGACGTACCCCTGCTCGTCACGCTGGTGAATCAGAACGGCAAATGGCTCATCAGTGAGGTGTCTGGCGGTACGGGGCCATGACGGTGGGGGACTGCGATGTTCGACGAGCGTGATCTCGGTCGAGGGTTCCTGGCGGTCGCCAGCAGAGGCGGTATCGCCAAGGGCGTCGCTGCGCTGGCGGTCATCGGCGTCGCGAGCCTGCTGATGCTGGCACCGTTCGGCGGCACCGGCCAGCCGCAAGCTGCCTGCCTCCCGCTGGCCCCTGGCCAGGCTGAGGACCCGAATCCCACCGGCCCGCTTCGCGCCACCCAGATCGCCTTCGCCAAGCTCATCGACGAGGTCGCGGTGCAGCGCGGACTGCCCGGCAAGGCGACGCTGATCGCACTGATGACGGCTCTGGTGGAGTCTGACCTGCAAAACCTGACCTACGGCGATGCCGACTCGGTCGGGCTCTTCCAGCAGCGGCCCGCGGCCGGCTGGGGCACAGCTGACCAGATCATGAAGATCCGCAGTACGCGAGCCAGGCCTTCTTCGGTGGTACAGCGACACGCCAGACCCGCCGGGCCTGGTCGACATCGACGGTTGGCCGTCGATGGCGTCTCGGCGACGCCGCGCAGGCCGTCCAGGTCTCCGCATTCCCTGATCGCTATGCACTGCGTGAACAAGAGGCTCGGCGGATCGCGGCGGCGGCCGGTATCGACCTCGACCGTGCGGGCAATCCGTACGCCGGTCGAGCGGGCGCAGCGCCACCCGGTTCGACCGACGAGGCAGTTCAGCAGGACGACGACGGCTGCGGACAGAGCAGCGGTCTGGTCAACGGCCAGCCTGTCAACGGAGTCTGGCCCGAGCAGCAGCAGTCGGTGACAGACCCCACTGGCACCGGAGGCATGGTCACTCCGCGTACGGCGGCCTGGGTCGCAGAAGCTCGCAAGAACCTCGGCACCCTCAGCATGAGTTGCTGGGATGCGCACGTCTGGAACCCCACCAGCGACCATCCCCGAGGGAAGGCCTGCGACGTCATGGTCGGGACCGACGCACGACAATCGGCGCCGGCACGGGCGCGCGGCGACCAGATCGCCAACTGGGCCATCAAGACAGCCGCCCAGACTGGCGTGCACTACGTAATCTGGTACGGCAAGATCTGGTCCGCCCGCCGCGGCACCTGGATCCCATACAACGGCGGCGGCGTCTACGACCCCACTGACGCCACCGGCGGCCACTTCGACCACGTCCACGTCTCCCTCTACTGATGATGGACACCCGCCGCCACGAACGGCCCCATCCGCCGAAGGGAGCACGCAATGACAGGCCCCGGTGAGCCGAACGATCAGAACGGCGGCGCAGGGACCTGGGCCTGGCCCGATGCCAGCCGCTGCCTCCGAGACCATCGGGCGGCGTCCCACCAGGTCCGAACTGGGCGCATTGCCTCCGGGCAGTGCGCGGCGGTGCCCCAGCCTGGGCAAACGAGGTCGCACCCGCGCTCTGCCTGAGCCGTCGGCGTGGACGGCGCTGCTGGCGGCCGTGCCGTGGTTCTTCTGGAGCCTGGTCCTGGTCATCTGGATCGCCGGCGCTCATCGGCTTCGGCTGGGGGTGGATCGTCATCGCGCTCTGGATCCTGTCCGGAGCCGTGATCTTCCTGTCCTCGACAGAGGAACTGCTCGCCCGGTATCTCTTCCGCCTGCGTAAGCCGACACTCGTCGAGCAGCAGCGACTGGGACCTGCGTGGCAACAGCTGCTACGTCGCGCGGGCGTTCCGGAGGGCCGATTTTCTCTCTGGATCCAAGAGTCGGACGAGGTTAACGCCACCCCGACTCCGGGGCACACAGTCGCGGTGACGAGGTGGGCGCTCTACACCCTGCCTCCAGCACATCTGGAGGCCGCTCTTGCTCACGAGCTCGAGTCATCACCTGGGCGGACGAGCCTGGCTGAGTTTGATCAGCTTCTGGTACTCGATCCCGGCCCGCTGTGGTCTGATCGCAGCGCGAGCCGTCGCTCGACTGATGAGGCGTGTGCCGGCTGCTCGGTTGCATCATCGGCGGCTTCCTCGTCATCGCGTATGCAGGAATCGCTGCTTGCTGTCTTCACCTTCGGCCACGGCTACATCTGGCCGGTTCTGTTCCTGACTCCGTTCATCGCGCCGCCGTTCCTCGCTTGGCTCAATCGCTGGCAGGTCAAGCAAGCTGACCGGAAGGCCGCGATGCATGGGGTACGGCGCGACCCTGGTCCAGGTCCTGTACGGCTGGCAGATGCAGCATCAGCAGATGCTCGGTCGAGAGACGAGCCGTCGCGCCCAGGTGATGTCGAGCACGCCTTCCCTGATCGAACGAGTACACACCCTCGAGCAGGCCGGAGGACTTCCACCGCAGCCTGGAGCTGACGCCGCCATCAGTCGCTGCAGCCAACGACGGCATGGGCTCATTCGCTGACACTCGTCACTGTGCGCTCTGCCTGCGGTGATCGCCGTGGTCAGGCCTGCACGAACCTGATCTCGTGGGTGCGTTGGGGCTGGTGAAGGTCAGGAGGTTGCGTGCCCCTCGGCCTCGATGGCGGTGCGGGCTGTGGGGGTGAGCTTGGTGAATGGGGCGATCTCCAGGATGGCTTGGGCCTTGGTGGTTTTGGTTTGTTTCCAGAGGGCTTTGGCTTGGCCGTCGTGGAGGACGGAGCCTTTGGTCAGGACCTCCTGGAGGGTCAACTGCTGGCGGGTGGGGGTGTCGATCCAGCGGGTGCGGTCGGCGTGGGAGAGCAGGAGGTTGTCGTACTCGGGGAGGAAGCGGGTAGGGACCTCGAGGTCCTCGTCGGGCAGATCGATGGTCGGGGAGGTCGTAGAGCGGTGCGGCCGGATTCGGCGTCGGTGTAGGTGCGGAGGTCGAGGCGGTCGAAGACTTCGTTGAGGCGGGTCAGGCCGGACCAGTTCTGGGCGTCGGCTACCGAGGCCGGTCCGTAGGCGGCCAGGTAGCGCAGGACGAGGGTCGTCGACCGAGGGGTCGGGGTCGACGGGGGAGTCGAGCCAGAGGTCGGCGGTGGACATGGCGGGGTTGCCGCCCTTGCCCCAGAGGCCGCGGGGCGGGGTCTGGATGGTGGGGAGCAGGCAGCGTACGGCGTGGGCCAGCGCGGCGGGTTCGCGGTCGGGCCAGAGCGGCCCGAGGTGTTCGCGGAGTTGTACGGCGGTCGCCGGGCCCTCGGTCATCCGGTCGACGCCGGCTCGCGAGTACGGCGTCCATGTCGAGTCCCTCGAGCCGGTGCCGGCCGTACGTCATGTTCTGGAAGACCTCGCGCTCGAGCCGCGGCTGGATCAGCGGGCGGAACGCGAGGAAGTCGCGGCTCGACATCAGGTGGATCGTTGCCCGCATCATCGAACCGCGGACGGCCTGACGGTCCTCCAGCAGCTTGACGAGTTCGCCGGGCTCGAAATCCGTTCAGCCGGGTCCACAGCCCGACGTACGGCGCGAGCGGCGACTGGGCCTGCATGCCGACGAGATGCTCGATCGCCTCGAGCGCGGTCGCGTCGTGGCGTTCGATCAGCCACTGGCGGTGCAGGGTGGCGCGGTTCAGGGCCTGCAGACTCAACTTCGTCATGGCGTGATCCTCTCCTGTGCGTTGGTTCCAACGCTAGGAGGAGAAGCGGTCAGCTTCAGTCCTCTACCTGACGATCAGCCCGAGGCCGGCCAGGAAGCTGGTGAGGAGACGCTGACCAGGAGGCCAGAGACCGAGCTCGAGCGGCAGACAAGCCTCTCGCGACTCGCAAGGGCACTGATGACAGGTTTTCCCTTGCCGCCGCGGAATGACGGGAACTTCTGCTTCCCACCGGGTGCCTAACCGAACTAGTGTCTCGACGGATCGTAGTGGTTGCGTTACGCAACACGAACGTGGGAGGGAACGTATGACGAAACGCCGCAAAGGCGGTCGTGGCCGTCACCGCCGGACTGGCCACCATCTCGCTCGGGTTGTCCTTCACCAGCGCCGCGGGGGCCGCGCCGGAGGCAGCAGCAGCCAATCCGAGTGGGCTCGAGCTGATCAAGACCAAGACCTCGCTGCTCGGCAAGCACTACTGGTACCAGCAGACCTTCAAGGGCCTGCCGGTGATCGACGGGTACTACGCGAAGCACGTGACGACAAGTACGGCGGAGTACAGGTCGCCGACGGACGCGACGCCGTACCGGCGAACCTCGACGTGAGCGCGAAGGTGCCGTCGGCGACGGCGACCCAGTCGGCCAACGCCGTGGTCACCGCCAAGGCGCAAAGGCCCGGATCGCCACGCCGAACAAGAACGTCGCCCCGGCGCCGGCCGCGACCCAGGGCGCAGCCCAGCTGGCCGTGGTCGGCGGCCCGAACGCGCGCCTGGTCTGGAACGTCACGTCCCGCTCGGCCGAGGGCGTCAGCCGCTCGCTGGTCGACGCCGACAGTCGGCTCGGTGGTCGAGTCGAAGGTGATCAGCGACAACGTCGACGGCAAGGGTTCGGTGTTCGACCCGAACCCGGTGGTCAGCGAGCAGAACGAGAAGCTGACCGACCAGGAACGACAAGAACCAGGACGAGCTGTTCCTCGCGCAGAAGAACGTGATCCTGCGCAACCTGGACGGCTCCGGCAAGCTCAACGGCACCTACGTCAACATCAAGGAAGCCAAGGGCGGGGTCGCGCAGAGCAAGAACAACACGTTCGTCTACCAGCGCGCGAACGACAAGTTCGAGCAGGTGATGGCGTACTACCACGTCAACCAGACCCAGGAGTACATCCACTCGCTCGGCTTCACCGAGGTGAACAACGAGTCGCAGGACTTCTCGATCAACACGCTTCGACGGCGACAACTCGTTCTACGACCCGTCGACGGACATGATCACGATGGGCGACGGCGGCGTCGACGACGCCGAGGACGCCGAGGTGATCTGGCACGAGTACGGTCACGCGATCCAGGACGACATCGTGCCCGGGCTTCGGCGAGACGCTCGCAGGCGGGCTCGATCGGTGAGGGCTTCGGCGACTACTGGGCCGTCACCATGTCCGATGCCGGTCAGCAAGAACTTCGACCTGCCCTGCGTGATGGACTGGGACGCGACGTCGTACACGTCCGACCGAGCCGCACTGCCTGCGTCGTACCGACACCGGCAAGACCACCGACGACATCGTCGGCGAGGTGCACGACGACGGTGAGATCTGGTCGAACGCGCTGTGGGACATCCACCAGGCGCTCGGCCGGAACAAGGCCAACAAGGTGATCCTGCGAGGGCACGTTCTTCTACGCCCCGGACACCTCGTTCGCCGACGCGGCCCAGGTCACCGTGCAGGCCGCCCGGCTGCTCTACGGCAAGGCCGCCGCCGCAGCAGGTCACCGACGGCCTTCAAGGCACGCAAGATCCTCTGAGCAGCTACCACCAGGTTGTGCGCCCACAGCTACCGTGGGCGCATCTGCCCGCGGCTACTGTGGGCGCATGAGCTGGAGTACTGCGGACATCCCTGACCTGACCGGACGGCGCGCGCTGGTCACCGGCGCCACGAGCGGCCTCGGCTACCAGACCGCGCTCGAACTGCTCAGACACGGCGCCGAGGTGCTCGTCGCCGCGCGCAACCCGGAGAAGGCCGCCCAGGCCGCCGACGGACCTCGCCGCAGGCGTCGCGGCCGGGAGCCGACGGTCGTCGAGCTCGATCTGGCCGACCTGACCAGTGTCGAGAAGGCCGCCGACGAGCTCGGCAAGACCTACGACCGCTGGACCTGCTGGTGAACAACGCCGGCGTGATGGCGCCGCCGTACCGGCAGACCGCGGACGGGTTCGAGCTGCAGATCGGCACCAACCATCTCGGCCACTTCGCCCTGACCGGCGCGCCTGCTGCCGCTTGCTGCTCAAGGCACCGTCGAGCCGCGGTGGTCACGGTCAGTTCCTTCATGCACAAGACCGTCCGCGGCATCGCGCAGGAGGACCTCCGGCGCCCGCGAGCAGCTACCGCGAAGTGGGACGCGTACGGGAAGTCCAAGCTCGCCAACCTCCTCTTCATGCTCGAGCTCGACCGCCGCGCGCGGGCCGCCGGCGTCAACCTGCTGAGCGCCGGTGCACATCCCGGCTACGCGTCCACTCACCTGCAGGCCGCCGGCCCCGAGCTGGCGGGGCGGGAACTCGTGGCGCGGGTGATGGGCCTCGGGACACCGGCTGGTCGCGCAGTCCGCGGCCGCCGGCGCCTGGCCAAGCCTGTATGCGGCGACCAACCCCGACCTGCGGCCCGGCTCGTACGTCGGCCCCGGCTTCCTCGGGTACCGCGGCGCGCCGAAGATCGAGCTGCCCACCCGGACGGCTCAGGACCCGGTGCTGGCCAAGCGGCTCTGGGAGTGGTCGGTCGAGGCGACCGGAGTCGATCCGGCACTCACCGTGCCGAGGTAGTGACACAGCGGCACCTTTGTGGTTACCCTCCGGTAGTCCCGAGCCGGAGGTCGCCCCGTGCGCAGAATCGCAGCCGCCCTCGCAGTCGCCCTCACCCTGCTCACTGTCAGCGCCCGCGCGGATGCCGACCAGGCCGCCGCAGGGTTCAGTACGTCGTACCAGCGCATCCCGGGCGTCGACGGGATCCTCCTGGGCGCCGTGGTGCTGACGCCGACCGGTCAGGGTGACGGGCCGTTCCCACTCGTGGTGATGCCGTCGAGCTGGGGAGTGCCGAACGTCGAGTACGTCGGCCAAGGGACGAAGCTGGCGACCGCCGGGTTCCAGGTCATCTCGTACTCGAGCCGCGGCTTCTGGGACTCCGGCGGCGGCATCGACATCGCCGGCCCGCCGACCGTCGCCGACGTGACCAAGGTGATCGACTGGGCTGCTCAGCACACCCCGGCGGACACCAGTCGGGTCGCCGCGGTCGGGATCTCGTACGGCGCCGGCACGTCGCTGCTCGCGAGTGCGCAGGACCAGCGGATCAAGGCGGTCGGCGCCATGAGCGGGTGGGCCGATCTGATCGCGTCACTCGATCCCAACGACACCGTCGCGCTCCAGTCCGTCGCCGGTCTGCTTGCTCTGGGCAACGTCACCGGCCGGCCCGGGCCGGAGATGGCGTCGCTGCAGACGAAGTTCGTCACCGGCGACTTCGACGGCGCGATCGCCGAGGCCGAACTACTCTCGCCACAACGGTCGGCGTCGACGGTGGTCGACCGGATCAACGCCAAGAAGCCGGCGGTGTTCCTGGCCAACGCGTTCGAGGACTCGATCTTCCCGCCGTCGCAGTACACGGACTTCTTCACCCGGCTGACCGGCCCGAAGCGGCTGCTGCTGGCCCACGGCGATCACGCCACTCCCGAGGTGACCGGTGCGATCGGCCTGCCCAACGAGACCTGGGACGAGCTCGCGACCTGGCTGCGGCACTACCTGACCGGCGCGGACAACGGTGCTGACACCGAGGCACCGGTCCAGCTGAAGTCGCAACGCGGCACCTGGCGCGGCTATCCGAACTGGGCCGCGGTCGGGCAATCGCGTACGTCGTACCTGACCAAGCCGACCGGATTGTCGCGGACCGGCGCTCTGCAACCGCGGTCGTCGACCGGATGGACGAACGGGATCGGGGCCGGCGTACCGACCATCGCGGACAGTGGCGTGGCGCTGGTTTCCGGCGCACTGCAAGGGCTTCTGTCGATTCCGACCGGGGTCGCGACGCCGTTGGTGGACAGGTCCTTCGCCGGCGTCTGGTCCGGTCCGGTGTCGACCAGCGGCACGGTCGTCAACGGGACACCGAAGCTCCATCTCACCGTGAAGCCGTCAGGCCCGGACACGTCACTGTTCGCGTACCTGTACGACGTCGACGCGCTCGGGGTCGGCTCCTTGATGTCGCACAAGCCGTTCACCCTCCGCGGTGCGACACCGGGCAGGGCGTTGCCGATCGACCTCAGGCTGGAGGCGACCAGTTGGGAGGTACCGGCCGGTCATCACCTGGTCCTGGTGGTCGACACGGTCGATCCGCGGTACCTCGGCCGCAGTGCGATCGGCACATCGGTCACGTTCAGTTCTCCGGCAGGTGATCCGTCGTGGATCAGCGTCCCGGTGGCGTCGTGATCATCACCCGCCGAGTGCGGTGACGGCCATGGCAATCGATGCTCACCGCAACCTAGGTCTGCTGAACTGCCAACTCAACAAGGGATCCGGTCCGTGCCATCTCGCCAAGGTGGGCGATTACTTGCTCAGCGCAAACTACGGATCCGGTGACATTGCCGTGCATCCGATCTCCACCGATGGGAGCCTGGGGCAACAGACCGATCTGGTCAGGCACGAAGATGCTGCGCCGCACGCACACCAGGTGGTGCAGGTCGGCGACTATGTCCTCGGCGTCGATCTCGGCACCGACTCGATCTACACCTACACCCCCGCCGACGGGAAACTCACCCTCCAGCACCAGGCGCCCTCGACCCGACTGCTGTACGACTCCGGCCGCTGAGCGAGTTCGGGATGCGAACTCGTCGCGCACCCCTGATGCTTGTAGATACCACCGAGCAGGGGAGGTGACCGTGCGATGGCCGCTCCCAGTCATGCGCTCGCGCCTCACTCGGTCAGCGGGTTCCGGCCTCCCCGGTTCGGGCTCGGTGGTTCGCAGCTCGGCGAGTTGCCGGGCCCGGACGGCGACGCGACCGCGGTCGCTACGGTCGACGCGGCGTACCAGGCCGGCATCCGGTTCTTCGACACCTCACCGGCGTACGGCGACTCCGAACGACGACTCGGTACGGCGTTGCGGCGGCGGCCCCGGAGTGAGTTCATCGTCTCCACGAAGGTGGCCGGCGACGCTGCCCGGGCGTCGCTGGCAGCGAGCAGCGAGCGGCTCGGACTCGCGATCGACCTGGTGCTCGCCGAGGACAAATCGGCGTACCCGGCCTTGGACGAGTTGCGGCGCGACGGTGTGATCAAGGCGATCGGCGCGGTGTCGGGGGACTGGCGAGAACTCGATCCGCTCGTGCGTGACGTGGACCTCGACTGCGTACTGCTGGCCGGGCAGTACTCGCTGCTCGACCAGTCCGCGGCGCCGCTGCTGGATCTTTGCCTGGCGCGTGGGGTCTCGGTGATCGTGTCGGGCGTGCTGACGCCGCAGGTGCTGCAGGCCGAGAAGTCGAGCGGGCCGTCGGCGACCCAGGCGCGCCGCATCTCCGCGGTGTGCGAGCGGTACGGCGTCTCACTGCCGCAGGCCGCACTCGCTTTCCCCAGCAGGCATTCCGCGGTCACCTCGGTGCTCATCGCAGCCTCGACCCCGGCCGAGATCCGAGCCGACGCGGCGCTGGTCCGGCAGCCGGTGCCGGCGCGGCTGTGGCGAGATCCCGAGCTGCTGCGCTTGTTGTCCTGACCGGCCTAGTCCGCCGTACGCAGCTAGAACTTGTCGCCCGGGTTGGAGGACGTGCCACTCGGGCTTGGGATGCCGGTCGGGATCCCGCTAGGCGGCACCGGCGACGGCGTCACGCTCGGGGACGGGCCGGTGGTCGGCGATCCGGTACCGGTGCCCGGCGGCGGGGTGGTCGGGGTGACCGTCACCGTCGCGGTGCCGGTCGGCGTCGGGATGACCGGCTCCGGGCTCCAGCGGCTCGGCGTGCCGGAACAACAGCCAGGCGATCAACACCGCCAGCGCCATGATGACCGCCATCGTCAGCAGCGACAGCATCAGCGCCCATCCGCGACGCCGGGCGCAGCACGGCGGGCCACGGCAGCGGCCAGATCCGGAACAGGCCCGGGCGGCGCCGGTTCTCCCAGTAATGCCGGAAGTCGGGCCCGCGGAGCCGGCCGACCTGCGGGATCCGGTCCATCAGGACGGCGGACAGCACCTCCTCGCCGTGCCGCTCGGCGATCAGCCGCTCGTCCGACGCCGAGCTCGTCCCGTCGTCCTCCCGGATCGGGCCGAGCGCGACCCACAGCGCCAGGTCGTCGTCGTCGGAGTCGTTGTGCGCCAGTACGGCTTCGTCGGGCAGCTCGTCCACGGCGACTCGACGAACCGGTCCCGGGCGGCGGCGTCGTCGGCGGACCCCTCGGTCATCATCGCGACCACCGCGTCGCGGCCGGTCGTCGTCGCTGGCCGTGTACAGATAGCCGGCCGCGTTCGCGCCGAGCCGCGCCCGCAGCCAGAACTCGCCGACCCGCGGCGGGTCCTCCGGCTGCAGCGGCAGCGCGTCCGGAATCGCCCGCGCAGGCGCGTCCGCCGAGCGCACCCGGAGTGCGATCGGTCGCGGTCATCCCCCCAATCCCACCACATCCCTGGTAGCACTGTCGCCGCTCCGCGCCCGCCACCCGGACCCACCGGATCCCGCCACCACTTTGTGCATCAGATCCGTACGCGACGGTCTCGGCGTACGGACGCTGTGCACAGTGGCTCAATCGGCGAGCCGGGGTGGGGCGTGGTGAGGCGGGCCAGGGAGGGCGTCGGACTTGTTCGGGTGGGGAGGATAGGAAGGACCCGGGGCGGGGGCCGTGCGTCGGGCCGGACCCGGGGATCTGATGGAATGGCCGGAGTTCCGCGAGCGCACACAAGGTCCGCAGCGCGGACCCCGGAAGGACAGGCATGACCGAAACCACTGTGCCGGCTGGATCGGTGGCCCAGCAGTCCCACCTGGTCGGCGAGGCCATCAGCGAGGTCAAGCGGGTGATCGTCGGCCAGGAGCACATGGTCGAGACCCTGATGGTCTCGCTGCTCGCCAAGGGTCACTGCCTGCTCGAGGGTGTTCCCGGTGTCGCCAAGACGCTGGCGGTCCGGACCTTCGCCTCGGTGGTCGGCGGCTCGTTCGCCCGGATCCAGTTCACCCCCGACCTGGTCCCGTCCGACATCGTCGGCACCCGGATCTACCGGCAGACCCGGGAGGCGTTCGACATCGAGCTCGGCCCGACCTTCGTGAACTTCGTCCTCGCCGACGAGGTCAACCGGGCCCCGGCCAAGGTGCAGTCGGCGATGCTGGAGCTGATGGCCGAGCGGCAGGTGTCGATCGGCGGCCAGACCTTCCCGATGCCGAAGCCGTTCATCGTGATCGCGACCCAGAACCCGATCGAGTCCGAGGGCGTCTACCCGCTGCCGGAGGCGCAGCGGGACCGGTTCCTGGTCAAGATCGACGTGCCGCACCCGCGCGGGCACGAGGAGTTCGAGATCCTCCGCCGGATGAGCGTCGATCCGCCGCAGCCGCGGCAGGTGCTGCAAGCCGGAGACGATCCTGGAGCTGCAGCGCTCGGCCGAGCAGGTCTTCGTGCACAACCTGGTCGCGGAGTACGCCGTCCGCCTGGTGATGGCGACCCGGACGCCGTCCGACTTCCACCTGCCCGACCTGCGAGCCGATCATCGAGCTCGGCGTCAGCCCGCGGGCCACCCTCGGCCTGATCGCGGCCGGCCGGGGCGCTCGCGCTGATCCACGGCCGGGACTACCTGCTGCCGAGCGACGTCCAGACGGTCGCGCTGGACGTGATGGGTCACCGGCTCGGCCTGACCTTCGACGCGGTCGCGGACAACATCGACCCGCGCGCCGTGATCGAGCGGATCCTGGCCACCGTGCCCACCGCCGCAGCCGGTCTGGCGCGACGGCACCGACGGCACCGGTCGTCCGGAGTTCGTCTGATCATGGCCACCCGACCGTGATCCGCGGGTTGCGATGACGATCTCGCAGCTCGCTCCCGAACGTGCGCTGCGCCGGCTCGAGCTGACCGTCGTACGGCGGCTCGAGGGCTACCTGCACGGAGAGCACCTGGGCCTGCTGCCCGGTCCGGGCACCGAGCTGGCCGAGGCGCGCGAGTACCAGGTCGGCGACGACGTCCGGCGGATGGACTGGGCGGTCACTGCCCGGACCACGGTTCCGCACGTCCGCGACCTGATCGCGGACCGCGAGCTCGAGACCTGGGCCCTGGTCGACCTGTCCGCCTCGATGGACTTCGGTACGTCGCAGATGGAGAAGCGCGAGCTGGCCGTCGCGGCGGTCGCGACGGTCGGGTTCCTGACCCACCGGCTCGGGGACCGCTTCGGCGGCCTGATGCTGCGTGACTCGGCCCTGCGCCGCTGGCCGGCGCGGTCCGGGCGGCTCGCGCTGTACGGGCTGCTCCGGGCCCTGCTGGCCGAGCAGGACAACGGTGACGCACCAGGCCCCGCAGCGATCTGGCCGGCGCGCTGGAGTCGATGGCCCGGACGCAGCGCAAGCGCGGCCTGCGGGTCGATCGTGTCGGACTTCCTCACCCCCGAGGACGGCGAGATCGACAGCCGGCTGGAGCCGTCCTGGGAGCGCGCGATGCGGAAGCTCACCGCGCAGCACCAGGTGCTCGCGGTCGAGATCGTCGACCCGCGGGAGCTGGAACTGCCGAACATCGGCGTCGTCATGATCGGTGACCCGGAGACCGGCGCGGTCCGCGAGATCGACACCCGCAAGCGCCGGGTCCGCGAGGAGTATCGCGGCGGCCGCGCTCGCGCAGCGGGAACGAACCAGGGCCGCTCTGCGTAGGGTAGGTGCGGGACATCTGGTCCTGCGGACCGACCGTGACTGGGTCGCCGACACCGTGCGGTTCGTGCTCGCCTACCGGCGAGTGGCGCCCCGCCTGCACCAACCGCCGAAGGGAGTGGCTCGCTGATGGAGTTCCTGTCTCCGGCCAGGCTGTGGTTCCTGCTGCTCATCCCGGTCGTCGTCGCGGGGTACATCTTCCTGCAGCACCGCCGGGCGCAGTACGCGCTCCGCTTCACCAACATCGCGCTGCTGGACCGGGTCGCGCCGCGCCGGCCGCAGTGGCGCCGGCACCTGGCCGTGGTGCTGGCGCTGCTGGCGACGGCGTCCTGCATCGTCGCGTTCGCGCAGCCGAAGGACCAGGTCAAGGTGCCGCGCGAGCGGGCCACCATCGTGGTCGCGATCGACGTCTCGCTGTCGATGATGGCCACCGACGTCGACCCGAACCGGCTGGAGGCGGCGAAGAAGTCGGCGAAGAACTTCGTCAACCAGCTGCCGGCCAAGTTCAACGTCGCGCTGGTCAACTTCGCCGGTACGGCGTCCATCATCGTCCCGCCGACCACCGACCGGGCCACCGTGCTGCGGTCGATCGACGGACTCGAGCTGGCCGAGTCGACCGCGACCGGTGAGGGCATCTTCACCTCGCTGCAGGCGCTCACCCAGGTCCCACCGGACCCGGAGCACCCGAACGACCCGGCCCCGGCCCGCATCGTGCTGCTGTCCGACGGCAAGCGGACGGTCGGCCGGACCGCGCAGGAAGGCGCGCAGGCGGCGAAGGCGAAGAACACGCCGGTCTACACGATCACCTTCGGCACCGACTCCGGCTTCATCGAGATGGACGGCATCCGCCAGCGCGTGCCACCGGACCGGGCCGAGCTGCGCAGCGTCGCCGAGATCACCGGCGGCGAGGCGTACACGGCCGAGTCCGCGGGCGAGCTCGAGGACGTCTACAAGGACATCGGCTCCTCGGTCGGCTACGACAAGGTCGACAAGGAGGTCACCTCGCGCTTCGCCGGTATCGCGATGCTCTTCACCCTCGCCGCGGCCGGCGCCTGCATCGCCCTCGCCTCCCGCTTCCCGTAAGCCGGCTGAGCTCGACCAGATCGCGACACGACGGTGATGTAGTTGACACGGCGAGGTTGCTGGTGTTGGTGGGGTCGGTGGTGCAAGATGTACTAGCTGTTGCCGGGACTTTCGACGCCGTGTTCGAGAACGCTGGGGAAGGCGCCCCTCGAGCACAGGAGGTCCCGGTGGCGACGACTCGTGGCGTTCTTTACGTCCACACGGTGCCGTCAGCGTTGTGCCCACATGTCGAGTGGGCAGCGGGCGGCATCCTTGGCGTGCCCGTGAAACTTGACTGGACGCCGCAACCCGCGGCCCAGGGCACGTACCGGGCAGAGCTGTCGTGGCAGGCCGAGGCCGGCACGGCGGCGAAGCTGGCGTCCGCCCTGCGCGGGTGGCAGAAGCTCCGGTTCGAGGTGACCGAGGAGCCGAGCAACGGCGTCGAGGGCGAGCGGTACTCCTTCACCCCGACGCTGGGCGTCTTCCACGCGACCACCGGCGTCCACGGCGACATCATGGTGCCGGAGGAGCGGCTGAAGGCCGCGATGCTCAAGGCCGCGAGCGGCGAGGCCGACCTGACCGAGGAGGTCGAGCGGCTTGCTCGGCCGTCCCTGGGACGACGAGCTCGAACCGTTCCGGTACGCCGGTGACGGCGCGCCGGTCCGGTGGCTCCACCAGGTGGTCTGACGGAGCACGGTCGTACTGAGAGCGCGAACCTGAGAACTTCAGAAGAAAGCAGTCAGGGCGAGCGACTTTCTCCGAACTTTTCCACGATGCTGAGGTTCAGACATTCCACCAGGGTGGGAGGGGCCGTGGCCGCTGGGCCACCGGGTGTCGGGACACCCCCGGTTGTCGCAAACAGCGGCCGCACCACTTGAAGGGCGCGAACCTCACGGTTCGCGCCCTTCGTCATGTCCGGACGACCGCTTCTTGCTGAGCGCTTACGTCCGAAGAACCTGAGGCTATAGCGCAAGCTTCTTCGGACGTAAGCGGTTGTTAGAGGGGGATGTTGCCGTGGTGGCCGCGGACCCGGCCGGTGGACTCGGCCTTGGCGATCGCGGCGGCCAGGGCCGAGCGGGTCCGGCGCCGGGCTCGACGACCTCGTCGACGACGCCGATCTCGCGGGCCCGTTCGATGCCGCCGGCAATCTTCTCGTGTTCGGCGGCCAGCTCGGCCTCGACCTGCGGGCGCAGCTCGGGCGCCGACCTCGGCGAGCTTGCGGCGGTGCAGGATCCGGATCGCGGCGACCGCGCCCATCACGGCCACCTCGGCCCGCGGCCACGCGAACACCCGGGTCGCGCCGAGCGACCGCGCGTTCATCGCGATGTAGGCGCCGCCGTACGTCTTGCGGGTCACCAGCGTCACCCGCGGTACGACCGACTCCGCGAAGGCGTGCAGCAGCTTGGCGCCACGCCGTACGACGCCGTCCCACTCCTGGCCGACACCCGGCAGGTACCCCGGTACGTCGACCAGCACGACCATCGGGACGCCGAACGCGTCGCACATCCGGACGAACCGGGACGCCTTCTCCGCCGACAGCGCGTCGAGGCAGCCGCCGAGCCGGAGCGGGTTGTTCGCGATCACGCCGACGGTCCGCCCACCGAGCCGGCCGAGCGTGGTGACGATGTTCGGTGCCCACCGCTGGTGCAGTTCGACGCCGGACTCCTCGTCGAGCACCCCTCCGACCAGCGGATGGACGTCGTACGCGCGCTTGGCCGACTCCGGCAGCAGCCCGGACAGGTCGGTGTCCGGGCACGTCGCCGGAGACCGTCGCCCTGGTTCGCGAACAGGTCCGCCAGCTGACGGGCCTTCTCGATCGCGGCGGCCTCGGAGTCGGTGGTGATGTGGACGACGCCGGAGCGCCGGCCGTGCGGCTCGGGACCACCGAGGCGGAGCATGTCGACGTCCTCACCGGTGACCGAGCGGACCACGTCCGGACCGGTGACGAAGATCCGGCCCTCCGGACCGAGGATGACGATGTCGGTCAGCGCCGGACCGTACGCCGCACCGCCCGCGGCCGGACCGAGCACGACCGAGATCTGCGGGATCTTGCCCGAGGCCTGGGTCATCTCGTAGAAGATCTTGCCGACCGCGTGCAGGCTGAGCACGCCCTCGGCCAGCCGGGCGCCGCCGGAGTGCCACAGACCGATGATCGGCAGCTCCTCCTGGCGGGCGACCTGGTAGGCCTTGACCACGACGTCGCAGCCCTCGTCACCCATCGCGCCACCCATCACGGTGGCGTCCGAGCAGAAGGCGACCACCGGTGCGCCGGCGATGGTGCCGCGGACCGCGAGCATGCCGGACAGGTCGTCCGGGGTGATCAGCTCGAGGGTGCCCGGGTCGAGCAGGCTGGTCAGCCGGGTGACCGGGTTGCGGGGGTCCTGCTCACGGGGCAGCTTGCGGCCTTCGCCGGTGCGTGGTGCGCGGGGGCGGTGGTCATGGCGTCCTCCGGGTGAGAAGGGAACTGCGGGGGTGACTGCTAGGATCGTCTTACGGTGCTAGACCGTCTTGAAGGCGAGGGCGACGTTGTGACCGCCGAAGCCGAAGGAGTTGTTCAGTGCCGCGATGTCCCCGTCGCCGAGCTTGCGCTGCTCGGTCGCGATGTCGAGCTCGATCTCGTCGTCGAGCTTGTCCAGGTTGATGGTCGGCGGCACCACCCGGTGGTGCAGCGCGAGCACGGTGGCGATCGACTCGACCGCACCGGCCGCGCCGAGCAGGTGACCGATCATCGACTTCGGCGCGGTCGCGACCGCGTGGTCGGCGGCGCTGCCGAGCGCCTTGCCGGATCGCCAGCGACTCGGCGACGTCGCCCTGCGGGGTCGAGGTCGCGTGCGCGTTGATGTGCACGATGTCGCCGGTGGCGAGGTCGCCCTCGAGCAGCGCCCGCTGCATCGCGCGCTCGGCGCCCGAACCGGTCGGGTCGGGCTGCGCGATGTCGTGGCCGTCGGCGGTGATGCCGGCGCCGGCGAACTCGGCGTAGATCTTCGCGCCGCGGGCCATCGCGTGCTCGTACGATCTCGAGCACCAGGACGCCGGCGCCCTCACCGAGCAGGAAGCCGTCCCGGTCGACGTCCCACGGCCGGGACGCCCGCTCCGGGTCGTCGTTGCGCTTGCTCAGCGCCATCATCTGGCCGAACGCGGCCAGCGGCAGGCCGGCGATCGAGCCCTCGGTCGCCACCGGCGACGCACGATGTCGGCGCGGCCGAGCCGGATCTGGTCGGCGGCCAGCGAGATCGCCTCGTTGCCGGAGGCGCAGGCGGAGACCGGGGTGTGCACGCCGGCCAGCGCGCCGAGCTCGAGGCCGACGTTGGCGGCGGCCGAGTTCGGCATCAGCATCGGGATCGCCAGCGGCGACACCCGGCGCGGGCTGGTCTTCAGCGCGTCGTAGTTCGACAGCGTGGTGAGCAGGCCACCGATGCCGGATGCGATCGCGACGCCGAGCCGCGTCCTTGTCCAGCTCGACGTCGGCCAGGCCGGAGTCGGCCCAGGCCTCGCGGGCGGCGACGACGGCGAACTGGGCGTTGCGGTCCAGCCGGCGGGCCTTGACCCGCTCGATCACCTCGGTCGGGCTCGACCGCGGCCGGAGCGGCGATCTTGACCGGCAGCTCCTCGACCCAGTCGGCGGTCAGCCGCTTCGCGCCGGACCGGCCGGCCAGCAGGGCCTCCCAGGTGCTGGGGACGTCGCCTCCGACCGGGGTCGTGGCTCCGAGCCCGGTGACGACGACTCGGGTCTTCGACATGGTTACCTCATCCTTCGGCGAGAGAGCGGGTGGTGGGAGCGAGGGGTGCGGTGCGCCGGTGCTGGTTGCTCACCGGACCGAGGTCCGGTGAGCACCGCCAGCACGAGTACGGCGGTGTGGATCAGCCGTTCTGGGCGCGCTCGATGAACGCCACCGCGTCGCCGACGGTCTTCAGGTTCTTGACCTCGTCGTCGGGGATCTTGACGTCGAACTTCTCCTCGGCGGCCACCACGACCTCGACCATGGAGAGCGAGTCGACATCGAGGTCGTCGGTGAAGGACTTGTCCAGCTGGACGTCCTCGACCGGGATGCCCGCGATCTCGTTCACGATCTCGGCGAGGCTGGAGCGGATCTCTTCGGTGCTGGCCATCTGTTGTTTCCCTTTCGGATTTCTGCTGTGCTGGGGTTCGCCGGGACCGGCCACCTGAGCCGTCCCCGGACACTCTGGAGTCAGGGGAGCCGGATCACCTGGGCGGCGAACACCAGGCCGGCGCCGAAGCCGATGATCAGGGCGAGGTCGCCGCTCTTGGCCTCGCCGGTGTCGCGCATCGCGGTGATCGCGAGCGGGATCGAGGCGGCCGAGGTGTTGCCCTGCCGCTCGATGTCGCGGGCCACCTTGACGTGCTCGGGCAGCTTCAGCGTCCGGCGCATCGCGTCGGTGATCCGCATGTTCGCCTGGTGCGGCACGAACAGGTCGAGGTCCTCGGCCTTCACCCCGGCCACGTCCAGCGCCTGCTGCGCGGTCTTCGCCATCTCGAACGAGGCCCAGCGGAACACCGGGTTGCCGTCCATCCTGCAGGTTCGGCCAGTTGGTAGCTGCCGGCCGCCTCCTGCCAGGACTCCTTCTGGCTGATCACCTCGTGCTGGGTGCCGTCGGAACCCCACACGACCGGGCCGATGCCCGGCTCGCTCGGACGGCCCGACCACGGCAGCGCCGGCGCCGTCGGCGAAGATGAACGCCGTACCGCGGTCGGTCCGGTCGGTGATGTCGCTGAGTCGCTCGACCCCGATCACCAGCACGTACTTCGCGCTGCCGCCGCGGACCAGGTCGCTGGCCATCGCGATGCCGTAGCAGAAGCCCGCGCAGGCGGCCGAGACGTCGAACGCGGCCGCGGTCGGAGCGCCGACCGCGACCGCGATCTGGGTCGCGATCGCCGGGGTCTGGTAGAGGTGCGTGACGGTGGCGACGATGACGCAGCCGATCTGGGCCGGGTCGATGCCGGAGTCGGCCAGCGCGTCCTTGGCCGCGTTCGTCGACATCATCAGGACGGTCTCGTCCGGCTCGGCCCAGCGCCGCTCCTTGATCCCGGAGCGGGTCTGGATCCACTCGTCGCTGGAGTCGATGTGCTCGAGGATCTCCGCGTTGGTGACCACGCGGCGCGGCCGGTAGGCGCCGATGCCGAGCACCGCGGTGTGCGCGGCGCCGGTCGACGGCGTGATCTGTCGCGGTCATCAGTTCACCGCGCTCGGGTGCAGCCGGACCAGCGGCTGACCGGGGGCGACCGGGTCGCCCTCCTCGACCAGCCACTCGACCACGATGCCGCCGTGCGGGGCCCGGACCTCGAGCTCGTCGCGCAGACTCTTCACGGTCGCGACCACCTCGCCGGCCTCGACGGTGTCGCCGGCCTCGCGCGGCACGTTCGCCGCGCGGGTGAAGGTGCCCTTCATCGGTGCGACCAGCAGCCGCCAGGTCGGCGACGCGTTGATCTCCGACGGGCTGCCGTGCTTGTCGACGAAGGCGCGGGCGTCGTCCAGCTGGTCCGGCGTCTTCAGCGCGAAGGTCTCGACACCCTTCAGCGCCCGCTTGGCGATCCCGGTCAGCGTGCCGGCCGGCGGTCATCTCGAGGATGCCGGTCACCTGCAGGTCGGCCATCGTCTGCATGCACAGGTCCCAGCGGACCGGCGCGTTGACCTGCTGCACCAGCCGGCGCAGCACGTCGCGGCCGTCGTGCACGATCTGGCCGTCGCGGTTCGAGATCAGCCGGGAGCGCGGGTCGTGGGTGGTGATGGAACGGGCGTAGCCGGCCAGCGTCTGGACGGCCGGGCTCCATGTGCTTGGTGTGGAAGGCGCCGGCGACCGACAGCGGGATCAGCCGGGCCTTGGCCGGCGGGTCGGCGGCCAGCGCGGCCAGCTCCTCGACCGTGCCGGCGGCGACGATCTGGCCGGGGCCGTTGTCGTTCGCGGCGGTCAGGCCGTGCTCGGCGAGCTTGGCCAGGACCTCGTCGCGGTCGCCGCCGAGCACCGCGGTCATCGAGGTGGCGGTCTGCGGCCGCGGCGGCGGCCATCGCCTTGCCGCGCTCGCGGACCAGCACCATCGCCTGCTCGGCGCTGATCACGCCGGCGCCGACCGCGGCGGCGATCTCACCGACGCTGTGGCCGGCCAGCGCGCCCATCTTGGTGAACGCGTCGGCCGGGTGCGGGAACACCGCCAGCGCGGCCAGCAGGCTGGACGCGACCAGCAGCGGCTGCGCGATCGCGGTGTCGCGGATCGTGTCGGCGTCGGCCTTGGTGCCGTAGTGGGCGAGGTCGAGACCGGCCACCGCGGACAGCCAGTTGCAGCCGGCTCTCGAAGACGGGGTCCTCGAGCCACGGCTCGAGGAAACCTGGGGTCTGGGCGCCCTGTCCGGGCGCGACGATGACGAGCACGTGACAACTCTCCCTGAGCCGGGCCGTTCGTGGGCCGGGAAGCAGCACGAATTCTACCGGGCCGCACTTTGTAGGAATCCTACAAAACGTACGATCCCGGCTCCGGGTTGAGCAGGCGGCCCAGGGTCAGTGCGACACGCAGTGTGAAAGCGTCTCGGGGATTCGTCGGGGAGTAGCCGGTGATTTCGCCCACACGCTTCAACCGGTACCGGACGGTATTCGGCGTGGATGAACATCGCCCGGGCCGTCGCCTCGATCGAACCGCCGGAGTCCAGGTACGCCGAAACGGTGTCGAGCAGCACTCCATCGCCCATTGTGAGCGGGCCGTAGACGTCGGAGGCCAGTTGACGGCGGGCATGACCGTCGCCGGACAGTGACCGTTCGGGCAGCAGTTCGTCGGCCTGCGACCGGTCGCGGAGCACCCGGCCAGGCGGGTGCCGCGCGGAGTCCGGCGACGGCCGCGCGGGCCGAGGTGACGGCCGCCATCAGGTCCTGCACGACCGGGCCGACGACGATCGGACCCGGGTCCGAACCAGTCGGCGAGTTTTTGTACGATCTCGACAGGTTTGCTCGTACCACCGAGTACTACCACCAGCCGGTCGCCCTGCATCGCGCACAGCGCGTCAGCACCGGCCTCGCGGGCCGCGTGCCGGACCGCGTCGGCCACGTTGGCGCTGCCGGTCTCGGCCGCCGGGGCCCGTCCGACGACCACGGCCACCTCGGACGGACCCCGTCGTACCGGCAGCCGGTCCAGCCGAGGGCGGAGGCGCGGGAGCGGACCGACTCGTCGGCCTCGCCGCGGATCACCGAGTCGACGACGAGCGCCTCCAGCCGGGCGTCCCAGGCGCCGCGCATCTCGGCGGCCTGGGCGTAGACGGTGGCGGCCGCGAAGGCGACCTCGCGGGCGTACCGCTGCATCGCCTCGCGGACCACCGGGACGTCGTCCGGCCGGCAGCAGGTCGCCGATGGTGTTCTCGATCATCTCGATCGTGGTCCGGACCAGGTCGACGGTCTGGTGCAGCGAGATCACCCGGGTGAACTCGCGCGGCGCCGAGCCGAACATCCGGGTCGGCATCGACGAGTGCGCCTCCGGGTCGCGGAACCAGTCGACGAACGCGGTGATGCCGGACTGCGCGACCAGCCCGATCCAGGACCGGTCCTGCGCGGACAGCTTGCCGAACCACGGCAGCTTCTCCTCCATCGCCGCCATGGCGGCAGTCGCCAGCGCCCCGGTCGCGCTCTGCAACCGCTCGGCCCGCGCCTGGTGCGCCTTCGACCTCGCTTCGGCCACGGCCCGACCATAGCTCCGCACCGGCCGCCATCGGCAATCGCGGCACTGGCCCGCGCTCCGCGTGGCGGCCCGACCGACTCACGTTGCTGCGGCCGGCGGGTCCGTGACCGCGTCATGATGGGGGGATGAGCGACAAGGCGGGTGTGGACGACGCGGTCGACGGCGTTGCGGGCGATCGGGTACTACCTGGAGCGCGACCGGCAGCCGACGCATCGGGTGAAGGCGTACCGGCGAGCGGCCGACACCATCGCGGCGCTGCCCGCGGCCGAGGTGCGGGCCCGGCGCCGGGCCGGGACCCTGACCGAACTGGCCGGGCATCGGGCCGAAGACGGAGGCCGTGATCCTCGAGGCGATGGACGGCGCGACCCCGTCGTACCTGGTCAAGCTGGAAGCAGGCCGCCGGCGCCCTGACCGACGGCCGGTACGGCGATGCGCGCGGAGCTGAAGGCGGACCTGCACCTGCACTCGGAGTGGTCCGACGGCGGCAGCCCGATCGAGGAGATGGCGCGGACGGCGCATCGGCTCGGGCCACAAGTACATGGCGCTGACCGACCACTCGCCCCGGCTGACCGTCGCGAACGGACTGTCCCGCGAGCGGCGGCTGCAGCAGCTCGAGGTGGTCGCCGAGCTGAACAAGAAGCTGCGCGGACGAGCTGGACGGGTTCACCATCCTGAACGGGATCGAGGTGGACATCCTCGACGACGGCTCGCTGGACTGCGACACCGAGATCCTGGCCCGGCTCGACCTCGTCGTCGCCAGCGTGCACTCCAAGCTGCGGATGGCCGCCGAGCCGATGACCGAGCGGATGGTCCGGGCGATCGCGAACCCGCACGTCGACATCCTCGGTCACTGCACCGGCCGCCTGATCACCGGCGAGCCGCGGGACCCGGCCGGAGTCGGAGTTCGACGCCGAGGTGGTGTTCGAGGCGTGCCGGCAGTTCGGCACCGCGGTCGAGATCAACTCCCGCCCGGAGCGGCTGGACCCGCCGCAAACGCCTGCTGTCGATGGCGGTCGAGATGGGCTGCATGTTCTCGCATCGACACCGACGCGCATGCGCCCGGCCAGCTCGACTGGCAGGTCTACGGCTGCGAACGCGCCGAGGACTGCGGCGTCGCCCCCGACCGCGTCATCAACACCTGGGATCAGCAACGACTCCTGGAATGGGCGGCGTCATGAGCGAGCGAAGCGAGTTCATCAGACAGCACAGCGCGACTTGTGTCTCATCCGCGCCCGCAGCGAAGCGAGGACGTGGATGAGCGATCTGGAGAAGGACCCGGCCGAGGTCGTCGGCACCGGCGATGCGATGGACCGGCGCTGGAGTTGCTGGAGCCGCGGGAGGTCGTGCTCGGACGGACGACGAAGGTACGGCGGCTGCTGCCGAACAAGAACCGCCGGATGGTCGGCGCCTGGTGCTTCGTCGACCACTACGGCCCGGACGATCTCACCAGCCGCGTCGACTCGTACGACGTACCGGGGGCCGCGGGGATGCTGGTCCCGCCACATCCGCACACGAGCCTGCAGACGGTCAGCTGGTTGTTCGAGGGCGAGATCGAGCATCGCGACAGCGTCGGATCGCACGCGATCGTCCGGCCGGGCGAGCTCAACATCATGACCGCCGGCAACGGCATCGCACACTCGGAGGTCTCGACGCCGACCGCACCGCCCGATGCTGCACGGTGCCCAACTGTGGGTCGCCCTGCCGGACTCCGTGCGTACGACGGTCGCCCCAGCCTTCAACGCGTACGCCGACCTGCCGACGGTCGACTTCGACGGCGCCCAGGCGACGGTGATGATCGGCACGGTCGCCGGCGTCACCTCACCCGCGCCGGCGTACACGCCACTCGTCGGCGCCGACATCACCATCGAGGCCGGCCGGACGGTGATCGTTGCCACTCACGCCTGCCGATCGAGTACGCCGTACTGATCGTCGACGGCTCGCTCTCGGTCGGCGACCTCGACGCCGGGCTTCGGCGAGATGGTCTACCTCGGCGCCGGCCGGGACTCCGTCGAACTGGTTGCCTCGGACAACGGTGCCCGGCTGCCTCCTGCTCGGCGGCGAACCGTTCGAGGAGCAGTTGGTGATGTGGTGGAACTTCATCGGCCGCTCCCACGAGGAGATCGTCGCCGCCCGCAACGACTGGCAGGAAGCGATCGACGCCGGCGGCAACGACCGCTTCCCGATGGTGACCGGCTACGACGGCGACGCGCTCCCGGCCCCGGCCTTGCCCGCTATCGCGCTCAAGCCTCGTCCACGCTCGCGCTGACTCCGAACTTCGGGCGAGCGGTGGCGTCCAGCTGTCGCCAGACAGGAAAGATCAGTGGGCAGAGCGTGGCGAGGAAGTACAGACCGCCGACGGCCAGCATCGTGGCGAAGGTGCCGACCGACTCCACGAACAAGCCCGCGGCCAGGCCACCCAATGGCGTGATCGCCAGCACCGATGCGGTCGTCGCGCTGAGCACCCGGCTGCGCAGCCGCTCCGGCACCGTCTCGTACATGACCGTGGCCATGATCGGGTTGAGTACGCCACAGGCGAGGCCCTCGACCGTCATCATCACGGCCAGCGGAGTGAACGTGTCGGTGGATGCGGCGACCACGAAGCGAGGCAGGCCCACGATCAGGAACGCGACGGTGAACACCGGCCACCGGCGGAAGCGGCTCCCGACTGCTCCATAGGCCAGCGCCCCCGTGAGCGCGCCGATCCCGAACAGAGCCTCCAACATGCCCAGGTCGACGGAACCGCCGAGTTCGTCACGTGCGTGCACCGGAAGGAGGACGGCGCTCCAGCCCTGGTCCAGCCCCTGTGTGACTGCGGTCATCAGGCAGATGGCCAGCAGGACTCGAGTGCCCAGCAGATACCGGTAGCCCTCACCCAACTCGCGGCGGTAGATGCGCAGCGACGCAGACCCCGCCGGCGACCGTACCTGCGCCTGAGCCTGTGGCAGGCCCCGCACCCCGAACGCGAAGAGCACCGCGGACAGGCCGAACGTCGCCGCGTCCACAAGCAGGACGTTCTCGGCTCCGAGCACTGCGATGAGCACACCGCCGACGGCCGAGCCGATGAGTGCCGCGCAGCGTGCGGCGCCGTCGTACCAGCCGACCGCTCTGGTCAGCGGCGTCCCGGCGCGTTCGGCGAGCGTTGGCAGCAGGACGCCGCGGGCAGTCTGGCCCGGGGCGTGGAACAACCCCGTCACCGCCATCAGCGCGCACAGCATCCAGAACCGCAAGACTCCGCCGGACTGCAGCAAGGGGATCGTGGCGACGGCCGCTCCGCAGACCAGATCCGACGTGATGCCTACCCGCCGCCGGCCGATCCGGTCGATGATCGGACCGCCGACGATCGCGGCCAGCACCACCGGCAGCAATGTGCAGAACGCCACGATCCCAGCCTTGGCGGCACTCCCCGTGCTCTGCAGCACGAACCACGGCACGCCCAGCTGAGTGAGCGCGTTCCCGGTGATCGAAACGACGTTGGCGGCGAGTACGGCGGCCAAGGCCCGGCGATCGCCGGACGAGCGCGGCTCCACAGGACGGGGGATGACGACCATCCTGGCACCGGGCAAGCCGTGCGGCACCCGAATATCGCGGGTGGTGACGACGCGGGGTGGAGCTCAGGCCGCGACTCCGACAGGCCGTCCTGCGGACGACGTACGACGGCGGTAGTAGGACCAGGTGAGGACCAGTAGGGCGGGACCCCAGAGTTGGAGCGGGGCGTAGCAGGTGATCATCAGCGCTTTCCAGGCGGTGCTGGAGAACGGGATGAAGTCGTCGGTGAAGACGTCGCGGAAGCCGAAGGTCCAGATGGCGATCAGGCTCAGAGCACCGAGGACCGCCGGGACAATGGCGGCGTACGGCGCGACGCGGCGGCCGCCGATGACGGGGATCCAGCGGGGTGCCACTTCGCCCCACGGTTTGACCAGCCCGAACGCGATCAGGGCGACCGCCTCGGAGAAGAGGGTGAGGAAGACGACGTACGCCGCCTCGCCGACGCCTTGGAGGTGAGCCGGCCGGCCGGAGTCGTCGAGCATGCCCATCGACGAGCCTGCGACCAGGCCGAGTCGCCACAACCCGGCCGGCAGCGTCAACAACGGGATCACGTGCGCTAGTCGATAGGCCCAGCGCGGTACGGGTCGCTCAGTCGCATTCACGCGTTCGAGCATCCAACGTCGCGGGCGGCCGGACCTCACCCGCGAGAGTGAACCACGTCCCTCGGGAGAGCCCTTCTTGCGCCTTCGCCACCTATTCGGGTGACTCGCGGCGCAGTACATCCAGCTGTTCCGGTGGGGGCGAGACGTTCCGTCGTTCCTTCGCCGGGAGCGGCGTCCGACCATCACCTCGAGCCGTTCGACGGGCCGCTGCTTGTTCGGCGGGTCCGCGGCATCCAGTGCCGTCGGCCTCTCGCGGTCGCCTGGCTCGTCTCGCAGGTCGCTGGGGCGTACGCCTGCTGGCGCAGTTGGGTGGTGCTGGGATTGCGCTCTGGATGGATGTGGGTCGGTTGGCGCACTTGTATGGTGCCGGTGAATCCGTCCGCCGCCCCGGGGAGAGCGGGTGTGGTGGCGTCAGCTCGCGAGACCGGTGTCTGGGGTGAACAGCGAGTGCAGCGCGGGGCGTTGCATCCTGGCGTCAGCGAGGTCGTCGACACCGCCGCTTCGTGGCGTCGTGGCTTCGCGCCATGGGTCGAACGCGTCGCTGTTGTTCATGCCAAGCTTGCTCGGCCGGTCGGCGTTCGCGGTCGTGTTCCCGCCGTCGCCTGACGGGTCGATGCCCGCACCGGCCGACTCCTTGGGAACGCCGGCAGGCTCGTCATCGGAACGTTCGCCCCAGGGATCGAAGTCAGTGGCAGGTGGACGCGTCGGGCGGCGGCTGGGCTGTACGTCAGGTGCGTCGCCCCAGGGGTCGAGGTCGGCGGCGGGTGGACGTGGCTGGCGGCGGCTGGGCCGTTCATCAGGGGCGTCACCCCAGGGGTCGAAGTCAGCAGCGGGTGGGAGCTTCTGGCGGCGAGTGGGTCGTTCGTCGGGTGCGTCGCCCCAGGGGTTGAGCCGGGCAGCGTCCTCGGGGGTGATCCAGGGTAGATCGGTCTCACGCGGCCAGGCGCGCGTCGACCCGCCGCCTGCACCGCCCCGTGTGGTCGCGTCCGCTGCTCCGCCCATGGTTGAGCCGTGTGGGGTCGCGCTGGCTGCTCCGCGGGTGGTTGGACCGGAGGCCGAGCCCGGGGTGGTGGTTGGTGGTCGGTATCTGCCGCGGGGGACGGGGTCGGGGGTGGCCCAGGTGGGGCGGGTGACGTGGACGATGCCGTGGGTGATCTGGATGGTCCAGTGGCCGGCGTGCAGGTCGCGGTGGCAGCGTTTGCAGAGCAGGGCGAGGTTGGTGAGTTTGGTGGCGCCGCCGTCGATCCAGTGGACGACGTGGTGGGCGTCGCAGTAGATGGGTGGGGCGCCGCAGCAGCACGCAGCCTTTGTCGCGGGTGATGAGGGCGTTGCGGATCGGGCCGGTGGCGAGTCGGATGGTGGTGCCGACGTCGAGGGGTTGGGAGTCCGAGCCGAGCACGACGGGCAGGATCTGCGCGTCGCACGCGAGGCGTCGGATGGTGGCCGCGGACAGGGCGTCGCCGTAGATGAGGTGGCCGAGTTTGTCGGCGGTGGCGGCTTTGAGGTCGTTGAAGTCGATGGTGACGGTGATGTGCGCCTTCGGTCCATGCCCGGGAATGAACCCGCTGGCCCGTCCGGCACCGGCCGTGCCGCCGGCGGTCCCGGTCGACGCACCGGTGGTACCGCCGGCGGTCGCGGTCGACGGCCCGGCTGCCGCAGCAGCCGCCGGGCTCGTGGTGCCGGCGCTGCCGGGTCGGTGTCGGTGGATATCCCTGGCAGGGTGCCGGCGAGATCGTCGGCAGCGGCCCCGGTGTCGGCGCCGGTGTCGGGGCTGCCTGCAGCGCCCGCGCCGGCGGCGGTGCCCGCGGAACCGGCCGCCGGACCGGTGGCAGCCGTCGCGGTCGCGGTGGGGTTGTTGGCGGTGGTGAGCAGGGTGGTGAGGGCGTCGGCCTGGCGTTTGCTGCGGGGCCGGGGATCGAGGGCGCCGTCGATGGTCTTGTGGGGTTTGGCGTGGGCGTGGATCAGGGTACGGAGCAGTTCGGCGTTCTCGTTGGCCAGGTAGCCGCGAAAGTCGACACCCTGGTCGGTGGCCTTCAGCGTCAACGACTCGCGGTCGTAGGCCTTGCGTTCGTCGGGTTCGGGGCCGTCGGTGTCGAGCCGGTTGCGGACCTGCACCCCGGCCTTACGCAGGTCCAGCGGACCGTGAGTGCGGCCCAGTTCCACCATCTCCCGCTCGGCGACCCGCAGATCGTCGACCGGGACCGTGGCCGGCACCTTGTCCAGTGCGGCCACGATCGCCTCGGCCTGCGCCGGGTGCAGCAGCACCCCGCCGCCCGCACCGTCCGCCTGCACGGTCCTCGCCAATACCATCCTCGCCGGTGTCTGCGGCGGCGTGGGGGTCGGGGTTGGGGAGGGCGGCGGCGACGGCGGGGTACTTGGGCAGGGTGGTGGCGAGGTGGACGTCGCGGCGGGCTTTGGTGGCGTCGATGCGGTAGCGGAAGGTCAGCAGCCGGGCGGTGGTGCCGGCGCCGAGTTCTTGGGCGTAGCCGGTGGTTTCGAGGCCGGCCATCAGGTGCAGGGCGAAGGTTTCCAGCCGGGCGATCTCGGCGAACGCGGCGTCCAGCGACGACAGCATCTCGCTGCCGCTCATCGACCACACCGGTCGTTCCCCGAGGATCTCCATGCCCTTAACTCTAGACACTGCCACGGACAGTTTCCAACCCGGAATCCCCTTATTTTCAAGGGATTCTGCGACGAGCAGGTTATCCACAGTTGCGCAGGTTGTGGACAACCAGCACATCGCGTCAGAGTAGGTCGTGATCGCGGGCGTCGCCAGCCGCGGCGGTGCGGGACGGACCGTCGAGCCTGGCGAAGATGTTGGTCAGATGACGGCACTGTCTGCTCGCTGAGCACGGCCTGGTCGGCGATCTCAAAGCGCTGTTGCCTGCAGCAACCAGGTGGTGGACTTCGAGGTTGCGTCCAGCGAGACCGCCCGCCGACGACCATGCAGCAGTCTCTCGACAGCCACGGACCACGCCGAATTCGCTGGGCGTTCGTCGTGATCGCGAGTGTAGGCAGCGTGGCGGTGCGGGACGGGGACGTTGAGCGCGACGAAGATGTTGCTGAGGTGGCGGGCGACGGTCTTGTCGCGGAGCACCAGCTTGTCTGCACGCGGCCCAGCAGCATGGACTGTGACCGCCGATCTCAGCATGCCGTGGCCTGCAGCAACCAAGCAGGGACTTCGAGATCGCCTTCAGTGAGACCGCCCGCGGACGACCGTGCAGCAGCTCTCGACAACCTGGAGGGGCCCGGAACCTCGCCAAGCGTTCGGCGTGGACGTCAGAGCAGGTCGTGATCGCGGGCGTAGGCGGCCGCGGCAGTGCGCGACGGTACGTCGAGCTTGGCGAAGATGTTGGTGAGGTGGCGGGCGACGGTCTTGTCGCTCAGCACCAGGTGGCCGGCGATCTCGGTGTTACTGTTGCCCGCAGCAACCAAGCGAAGGACTTCGAGCTCGCGTCCGGTGAGACCGCCCGCCGACGGCCGGTGCAACAGTTTCTCGACGACCTGGCGGGCCGGGACCGCGCCGAGTTCGCCGAACGTCCGGCCCGCGGATGTCAGTTCGGCGGTCGCGGAGTCCTCGTCGCCGAGGAGCCGGAACGACCGGCCGACCAGCACCTTCGCCCGGGCTACTTCGTATGGCGCATGCAGTCCGCTCCACAGCTGTGTCGCCAGCCTGGCCTGAGGCAGCGCCCGGTCCGGATCGCCGCTCTCCAATGCGACCAGAGCCAGGAGGTACGCCGCCGACGCCCGCAGCCCGGCACACCCGAAATCGGTGGCGATTGTCGACAATTCTACGGCGGCGGCTTCTGCCTCGTCGGCGTACCCGCCGGCGAGCAGGACCTCCACCGATCCGGCGAGCAGCCGCGATCGGTGCACCTGGTCGCCAGTCTCGGCGAGCAATCGGCGTACCGCGGCAACGGCGCCAGGGACGCGGCCGCGGGCCACCGAGAGTAGGGCGCGACCTGGCTGGGGCTCGTAGCCGAAACCCGCAGCTTCGTCGTAGGCAGCCTCGGCCGGCAGATAGTCGCCAAGGATCCGCAGTACGTCGCCGGACTCGCTCAAGGCGAGTCCGGCGGCGGCCTGCGAACCCGCCGCCGCATAGCGACGGCACGCGTCGTTGAACTCGTCCAAGGCTTCCCCGTAGGCACCGTGCAGCCGGAGGATCTGACCGCGATGTACGGCGCACTGCCCGGTGAACGGGACCAAGTCCGGCTGACTGTCGCACCATCGGGTCAGCGCTGCCGTCCACGCGGACGCACGAGAGAAGTCCTGCACTTCCTGGCAGCCTTCGATCATGGCGCAGTACACGTTGCCCGCGAAGATCGGTGAGAGCTCGCCCGCCGCGACGCCGACCATCGCCTCGTCCAGCAGGGCCAGCCCTTCGGGCACGCGGCCGGAGTACATCAGCAGCCGGCCCTTGCAGACCAGCCCCTGTGCCAGTAGATCGGGATCGCCGAACCGGCGCGCCACCTCGACGATCTCCTCGCCGACCCGCAACGCGCCCGGGAAGTCACCCTGGTCCAGACGCCGGAAGAAGTCGTGGATCCGGAGATAACCACGCTCCACCACGTCCTCGGGCTGATCCGCCAGCAATCGTTCGGCGCGCGCCGACCAGCCGTTGCCGATGGCCACCTCGCCCCGAGTGTTGAGCACCAGGGCCAACCAGAAGGCGAACCGGACCGCGCCCAAGGTGTCGCCGTCGTCGACCTGGAGACGGTAGCCGCGCTGGAGCGCGCGGATGCAGGCGTCGTCGTCACCGACCAGATAGGCGGCGGTGGCGAGGGTTTGCAGGTCGCCTGCGCTCAGCCCGGTACTGGACGACAGCCGGTCGTAGGCGGTCGCCCAGTCGCGCCGTTCGAACGCCGCCCGGGCCCGCTCCAGATCGTCGACAATCCCCATCAGATGCCTCTCCTCGCGAGCATGCTCGCTGCGTCAGGCGGCGGCAAGACTCCGGCCCGCGCCGGTTCGGGCCGCGATGCGTTTGGCGACGTACGCCGCATCCCGCCCGACCCCCGTCAAGATCATCGAACTGAAGGCGAACTGGAAGCACAGCCCACAGAAGAACAGCCCAGGAGCGTCGGCGGCGACCCCGCGCAGTTCCCGCGGCCAGCCGTCGGCGCCGATCACCGGCAGCCGGATCCAGTCGAACACCTGCCGGAAGCCGGTGCTCCAGACCACGTTCGTCACGTCCAGCACCCGGCCGTCGGCCAGCATCGGCCTGCCGTCGTCCACACCGACCACGCGGTCCGCGACCCGCTCGACCCCTCGCGCGAGCAGGTCCTCCCGCTTGACCCGGAGCATCGGGCCGCCATGGAACCGCCCATGCTCCTTCACCTTGTCGGCGAACGGCAGACGGCGGGTGATCACGTGCTTGCCGAGGAACAGGAAGATCGGCCAGAACACGTGATCGCGCCGGCTGCCGAGCCGGACCGGAATCTGCCCGGGATCGCGACCGGACAGCACGGTCGGGTGAGTCAGGGCGACCTCGTAGGCGATGTCGGTGCCCGAGTGTGAGCCGCCGACGACCAGCACCGGGCCGTCCTTGAGCTGTCCGGGCCGCCGGTACTCGCTCGAATGCAGTTGCCGGATGCGCGGATCGAGGTCGACGGCGAAGTCCGGCAGGTACGGCGTCTTCCCGAAGGTGCCGGTGGCAACCACCACGTTGTCCGCGTAGATGGTCCCCGAGCCGGTGGTCACGACGTACCGGCCGTCCTGCGCCTCGAGCCTGTCGACCCGGGTGGCGCTCCGCACCGGCAGGTCGAAGCGGTCGGCGTACGACGCCATGTAGTCGGCGACCTCGTCCTTCGTCGGGTACCCCCAGCGCTCACCGGGGAACGGCATCCCGGGCAGTCCGTCGTACTTCGTCGGTGTGTAGAGCCGCAATGTGTCCCACTGCGCCCGCCACTGGTCGCCGACCTTCGGATTGCTGTCCAGGATCACGAACGGCCTGCCCCGCTTGCGCAGGTGGTAGCCGGTGGACAGACCGGCCTGGCCGGCACCGATGACGACGGTTTCGATACTTTCGGTGGTCATGCGAGCCTCCGCTCGTCGCGTAACGACGCTGTCGGTACGACGCCGCGCGCGGTGCTGCGGTAGCGCATCCACCACAGCAGCATCACCGCGGACGTCACGACGTAGAAGCCGTGCAGGGCCCAGATCGGCCCCGGCGGCAGGTGCACCACGTAGATGCAGTGGACGGCGTTGCCGAGGTTGGCGAGCACCAGATTGGCCGGGCTGTACGACGCGAGGTCGCGGGTCCGGATCGCCTTGATCACCATCGGCAGCGTGCTCGACGCGAAGAGGATGGTGGACACCGTCCCCGCGAGCAGAGCAACGCTTGCGCCAGTCATGCCACCGACGGTAGGGATCCGGGCCTGTCCGCCGCGTCGGACGGACTACGCAACCTGCGTACGCCCGGCGCTACGACGTTTGTCGTACGACGAGGGCCGCTCACCCCGGGGTGGGATGAGCGGCCCTCGGCAAGTCGGCCGGATCAGGCGCCGGCGCCTTCCTGCTTGACGCCGGCGACCGCGGTCGGGTCGTCGATGCGGTACTTGCGGGCCGCCTCGGCGGCGACCTCCGCGCTTGACGTCGCCGCGCTTGGCCAGGATCTCCAGGGTGGCGACGACGATCGACTCGGCGTCCACGTGGAAGTGCCGCCGGGCCGCGGCCCGGGTGTCGGCCAGGCCCCAGCCGTCGGTCCCGAGCGAGGTGTAGTCGTTCGGCACCCAGCGCGAGATCTGGTCCTGCACCGCGCGCATGAAGTCGCTGACCGCGACCACCGGGCCCTTGGTGTCCTTCAGCTGCTCGGTCACGAACGGCACCTGCTCCGGCCTCGTCCGGGTGCAGCAGGTTGTGCTCCTCGGCCGCGACGGCGTCGCGGCGCAGCTCGTTCCACGACGTCACCGACCAGATGTCGGCGGCGACCGAGTACTCCTCGGCGAGGATCTGCTGGGCCTTGCGGACCCACGGCAGCGCGACACCGGACGCCGAGCAGCTGCACCCGCGGTACGTCGTCACCCTCGGCCGTCTCGTACTCGTTGAAGCGGTACATGCCCTTGAGCAGCCCCGCGACGTCGAGGTTCTCCGGCTCGGCCGGCTGCGGGACCGGCTCGTTGTAGACGGTGAGGTAGTAGAAGACGTCCTCGCCGTACGGCTTGTCCTTGTCCAGGCCGTAGCCGTACATCCGGCGCAGGCCGTCCTTGACGATGTGCGCGACCTCGTAGGCGAAGCCCGGGTCGTAGTGCACCGCGGCCGGGTTCGATCGAGGCGAGCAGCGGCGAGTGACCGTCGGCGTGCTGCAGACCCTCACCGGTCAGCGTCGTCCGGCCGGCGGTGGCGCCGATCAGGAAGCCCCGGCCGAGCTGGTCGCCGAACGCCCAGAGCGAGTCACCGGTCCGCTGGAACCCGAACATCGAGTAGAAGATGTAGAACGGGATCATCGGCTCGCCGTGCGTCGCGTACGCCGTACCGGCCGCGATCATCGAGCCCATCGCGCCGGCCTCGCTGATGCCCTCGTGCAGCAGCTGGCCCTGCTCGGACTCCTTGTACGACAGCAGCAGGTTGCGGTCGACCGCCTCGTACTGTCTGCCCGTGCGGCGAGTAGATCTTGGCCGTCGGGAACATCGAGTCCATGCCGAAGGTGCGGTACTCGTCCGGGGCGATCGGGACGATCCGGTGGCCGATCTCCGGGTCCTTCATCAGGTCGCGGAACAGCCGGACCAGCGCCATCGTGGTCGCCACCGGCGTCTTCTCGTTGCCCTTGCTGAGCGGCTTGTAGACGTCGTCACCGGGCAGCTTCAGCGTCTTCGGCGCGACCCGGCGCTCGCGGCAGGAAGCCGCCGAGCTGCTTGCGCCGCTCCATCATGTACTGGTACTCCGGCGAGTCGGTGCCGGGGTGGAAGTACGGCGGGTTGTAGGCGTCCTCGAGGGCCTTGTCCTCGATCGGCAGGTAGAGCCGGTCGCGGAACGCCTTCAGGTCGTCCGAGGTCAGCTTCTTCATCTGGTGGGTCGCGTTGCGGCCCTCCAGCGCCTCGATCGTCCAGCCCTTGATGGTCTGGGCCAGGATCACCGTCGGCTGCCCGACGTGCTCGGTCGCGCTCTTGAAGGCGGCGTACACCTTGCGGTAGTCGTGACCGCCGCGGGGCAGCCTGCGCAGGTCCTCGTCGGACAGGTTGCGGACCATCGCCTGGAGCCGCTGGTCGCCGCCGAAGAAGTTGTTCCGGATGTACTCGCCGGACTCGACCGAGTAGGTCTGGAACTGGCCGTCCGGCGTGGTGTTCATCTTGTTCACCAGCGCGCCGTCGTGGTCCTGCGCGAGCAGCGCGTCCCACTCCCGGCCCCAGATCACCTTGATGACGTTCCAGCCGGCGCCGCGGAAGAACGCCTCCAGCTCCTGGATCACCTTGCCGTTGCCGCGGACCGGGCCGTCCAGCTGCTGCAGGTTGCAGTTGATCACGAAGGTGAGGTTGTCCAGCTCCTCGCGGGCGGCCAGGCCGATCGCGCCGAGCGACTCCGGCTCACCCATCTCGCCGTCACCGAGGAAGGCCCAGACGTGCTGCTGGCTGGTGTCCTTGATGCCGCGGTGGTGCAGGTACCGGTTGAAGCGGGCCTGGTAGATCGAGTTCAGCGCGGCCAGACCCATCGAGACGGTCGGGAACTCCCAGAAGTCCGGCATCAGCCGCGGGTGCGGGTACGACGACAGTCCGTTGTGCGGACCGCGGGAGACCTCCTGGCGGAAGCCGTCCAGCTGGTCGGCGGACAGCCGGCCCTCGAGGAAGGCGCGGGCGTACATGCCGGGGGAGGCGTGACCCTGGATGAAGATCTGGTCGCCGCCGCCCGGGTGGTCCTTGCCGCGGAAGAAGTGGTTGAAGCCGACCTCGTACAGGCTGGCCGCGGACTGGTAGGTGGCGATGTGGCCGCCGACCTCGAGGCCCTTGCGGTTGGCCTTGCTCACCATCACCGCGGCGTTCCACCGGATGAAGGCCCGGATCCGCCGCTCGATGTGCTCGTCGCCGGGGAACCACGGCTCGCGCTCGGGCGGGATCGAGTTGATGTAGTCGGTGCTCCGCAGCGCGGGCACGCCGACCTGTCGCTCCCGGGCCCGCTCGATCAGCTTGAGCATCAGGTAGCGCGCTCGCGCCTTGCCGCGTTCGTCCAGCACGGCGTCGAGCGATTCGACCCACTCGCGAGTCTCGTCGGGGTCGATGTCGGGGAGCTGGGTGGGCATCCCCTCGGTGATGATGGCTGGTGGTTCGTGTCCGGAAGCCACGGTGTCCTGCCGTTCTCTCTGGTTGGTCTTCTCCGCAATCCTGTCACCTGTTCGGAATGCGTTCTACTTCGCCTTCCACAGGGGCCCGAATCCGGTCGCCGGCGCGTGATCGTCAGCGGACACGGACAGTACCCGCCACGCGGATACCGGACACGTCACGGAACCCTCGTGCATACTTGCGCGACGCGGTAGGCCACGATGGACTACTCGCTACTGACGCCTACCCCCGGGCAAGCGGGGACCACGGAGGAGGACACGTGAGCGCGACCGCGGACCACGCGGACGGCAAGAGCGGGGAGCCGAACATGGCGTCCCGGCTCGGCCTGGAGAGCGGCTGGGTCGTGCAGGAGATCGGGTACGACGACGACTGCGACGACGACTTCCGCGATGCGATCCGGGAGATCACCGGCGAGGCGTTCGTCGGCGACGACACCGACGACGTCGTCGACGTCGTCCTGCTCTGGTTCCGCGAGGACGACGGCGACCTGGTCGACGCCCTGTTCGACATCCTGACCGACCTGAAGGCCGGCGGGGTGGTCTGGCTGATGACGCCCGAAGGTCGGCCGCGAGGGGTACGTCGACGCCAGCGACATCGCCGAGGCCGCGCCGACCGCCGGCCTGGCCACGACCAGCAGCCTGAGCGTGACCGACGACTGGTCGGCCACCAAGCTGGTGATGCCGAAGTCGGCGCGCGGCCGGGGATGACCGTCTCGGTGACCCCTGCCGTCCGGCAGCCGAGGCACCGGACTTCACCGCGCGCAACCAGCACGGCGAACAGGTCCGGCTGTCGCGACTACCGCGGCCGGCGGGACGTCGTGCTGGTCTTCTATCCGTACGCCTTCAGCCGGGTCTGCACGAGTGAGCTGGCCGCGCTGCGGGACCGGCCCGGAGCTGCTCGCGGCGGCCGAGTTCCTGGCGATCTCGTGCGACCCGATGTTCACGCTGCGCGCGTACGCCGACGCCCAGAAGCTCGAGTTCGGCCTGCTCAGCGACTTCTGGCCGCACGGGGCGATCGCCTCGGCGTACGGCGTGTTCGACGCGGACCGCGGTTGCGCGGTGCGCGGCACGTTCGTGGTCGACCGGGCCGGCGTGATCCGCTGGTCGGTCGTCAACCCGATCCCCGAGGCCCGCAACCCGGACGACTACGCGGAGGCACTGGCAAGCTGGCTCGACCTCGGGTAGACTGCGCCGGTCGCTGGATCGCAGACCGGGCGCATAGCTCAGCGGTAGAGCGCTTCCCTTACAAGGAAGATGTCGGGGGTTCGATTCCCTCTGCGCCCACCGAGTTCCTGGGAGAGCTGTGCCCGCGGACCGCGACCGGCCTCGCTCATCGTTTCTCCTGGGGACGCGCTCCGGTGTGGGGTTTCGCCCCTTTGTGACGGCATCCCAGCATGACCACGTCGCCAAGGTGCAACCTCGTCGAGCCCACTCCTGGCAGCCGGCGCTGTCGTGAACTCACGCCGGGACTTGGCTGCTTCTCGCCCTCGTCACCCTCCGGGAGTGGGGAAAGAAATCTGCGCTCGCGACGACTTCTTTCCCCACCGCCGCATGTCGGCGGGGCGCGCGCCCGCGGTGTGTCCCTCGGACTGGCGCGGCCCTGGGTCGACGGTCTGGACCGGGTCGACGCCGCACTGCGCGGCTGACAACGGCGGTGCTTTCCGGTGAGCGGACCGTCCGCCGATCGGGCGTATCCGCAGGCCATCAGGGTCGTTGTCCACAATGGCGGCCGTCGCTGGGATTTCTTAACCATCGGCTGCTGAGAACGGGCTCCACCAGGGCCGGTCGCGGCTGGTAGGGTTCACGGCTGTTGGTCGGCGCGATGACACACCGGGTGCGCCCGGTCACGGCGTAGTTCCGGCTGGCGGAAACGGGGCGTTGTCGTCGGTGAGAGCGAGACGGGTGTGCCCTGAACCCGGCTCCGTCCAGTTGGGGAGGCGCGTGTCCGTGGGTCGCCAACTGGCTGGCACCACCGTTGTCGCTGCGCCGTCCCCTGCCCGGGTCTTGGTGGTGGGACCGGAGTGGTGAGGAGCAGTGTGGACCGGCCGGCGATCAGCACCGGGCCGGCCCTGATGATTCCCGCTGGGTACCCGCGCGACCTGCCGAGCGCGCTGCTGCGGGCCGCCCGCGACTTCGGCGGCGCCGGCGTGGTCGAGATCGGCCCGGACGGCCGCGAGACCAAGCTCGACTTCCCGACCCTGCTCGAACTCGCCGCCCGGATCCTGGCCGGCCTGCGGGCGAACGGCGTACGCGCCGGCGACCCCGCGGTCGTGCACTGCACCGAGCCGGTCGGGTTCTTCGCCGCGTTCTGGGCCTGCACGCTCGGCGGCATCCGGCCGTTGCTGATGGCCCCGAGCGCCCGACGGTGACCGGACCGAGGACGGCCGCGAGCGGCTCCGCAAGGTCACCGACCTGCTCGGCTGGACCGTCCTGATCGGCCGCCCGTCCGACCTCCCGAACGACCTCGGCCTGCCCGTCCTCGACCCGGACGCCATGGCCGGCCACGAGCCGACCTCGGACTTCCACCGCCCGGCTGCCGACGATGTCGCCGTACTGATGATGTCGTCCGGCACCACCGGTGCGCCGAAGATCGTGCAGCTGACGCATCGCGGACTCGTCGAGTTCGCCGCGGGTACGCCGGCGATGCTGCCGGTCCGGCCTGGTCAGACCACGCTGAACTGGCTGCCGCTGGACCAGAGCGGCGCCTTCCTGCTGTACCACCTGCTGCCCGTGTTCACCGGCTGCACGAACATCCACGTGAACACCGACTGGGTGCTGGCGAACCCGCTGCGCTGGCTCGACCTGATGGACCAGCACCGCGTCAACCACTCCTGGTCGCCGAACTTCGGGTACCGCCTCGCCACGCGGGCGATCGCGGGGGAGCCGGACCGGCACTGGGACCTGTCCGCGTTGCGCAGCCTGGTCAGTGGCGGCGAGCAGATCACCGTGCCCGTGATGTCGGAGTTCCTCCGGCTGACGAACCGGTTCGGCGTCGTACCCGAGACGTTCGTCGCGGCCTGGGGGATGACCGAGACGGTCACCGGGATCACGTTCGCCCGGCCGGGCCTGACGCCGAACGTGCACCGCGTCCGGATCCCACCGACCGGAGTGGTCGAGTGGGTCGACCAGCGGCCGGCGACCGGGAAGGTCGCGGTCGCCCGTCCGGGCAAGCCCCGGGCCGAGGCGCCAGGCGTGCTGAGCCTGGTGTCGGTGGGTGCACCGGCGCCGGGGACGACCGTGCGGATCGTCGCGCCGAACGGCGCAGTCCTGCCGGAGGGCCGGATCGGTCAACTGCAGGTCGCGTCCGCGCGGGTGACGCCGGGGTATCTCGGCAACCTGGACGCGGACCGGGCCGCGTTCCCGATCGGCAACTGGCCGGCCCGCAAGTGGCTCGCGACCGGCGACCAGGGCTTCATCACCGGCGGGCAGGTGGTCATCACCGGCCGGGACAGCGAACGCATCATCATGGCCGGGAAGCTGTACTACGCCCACGACATCGAGACGGTCGCCACGACGGTCGTCGGCGCCGAGCACGGGCTGGTCGCGGCCTGCGGCGTCGCGGACGCGGAGACCGGGACCGACCGGCTGGTCGTGTTCTACGCGCTCACGCCGGAGTCGGTCCCCGGGATGGACCAGGCGATCCGCAGCCTGATCCAGGGCCGGCTCGGTCTCGCGGCCGAGGTCGTCGGCGTACCGCGGCGCGACTTCCCGACCACCCCCGGCGGCAAGATCCTCCGCCCGCTGCTCAAGCAACGCTGGATCGACGGCTCGCTGGAAACTCCGCCGAGCCCGTACGTCGACCCCGCCGGAGCCAGCTCGTACTCCGGCCCAGCCGGCGAAGGCCCCCTCGCCGAACCCGCCGCCAGCGCCATCACCACCGATGAGGACCCGTCCGAACGCACCACCGAACTCCCCGTCGTCCGCCTGGCCTGGAAACGCACCCTCCAGCAATCCATCCCCACCCCACCCGAACGCCCCACCCTCGGCGCCCACCCGGCCCCCAGCGCGGCAGGTTCGGCCGAGGCGGACGCAGCCGACGCGGACACAGCCCAGGCGGAAGCAGTCCAAGCGGAAGCAGTCCAAGCGGAAGCAGCCCAAGCGGACGCAGTCGAACCGGAGGCGGCCGACGCGGACGCAGCCGCCGCGGAAGCGGTCCACGCGGATGCAGCCGACCCGGAGGCGGTCCACGCGGACGCAGTCGAGCCGGAGGAGCTGCGAGCCGGCCGACGCCGAGCTCACTCCCGAGCCCGCGATCGCCCCGGAGCTCGACAGCACCACAGCTCGAAGCTGACCAGCCGGCCGACATCGACCCGCAGCAACCAGGCGACGAGCACGAGTCGTACTCGACAGCGCGGCCTTCGCGCGCAAACCAACCGACGCGGGCCTGTCCCAGCCCGCCGATGCGGCCGACCAGCCCGCCGACCCTGAGCCGACTCCGGAACCCGAGTCGGTCACCCCGGCCGAGCGCCGAGCCGGTCGAGCACGAGCTCTCCGCCGAGCACGAGCCGACCGAGGAGCAGGCAACCGCCGAAGAGCCGGCACAGGTCGAAGCCCGGTCGGCCGACCAAGCTGCCGAGCGCCCCGGGCCCGTCGCGGAGGTGGATCAAGCCGCAGCGGCCGCTCCGGATCCCGAGTCGGCTGAGGAAACTGCCGAGCTGACCGAGCCCGAGCCCGCCGCCGAGCTCCGGCCGTCCGAGCAAGCCGCCGAGCCCGAGACCTCCGAGCCTCTCACCTCCGAGCAAGCCGCCGTGCTCGAGACGTCTCAGCCCCGGTCGTCCGAGCAAGCCGCCGTACTCCCCGACCCCGAGTCCTCCGAGGCCGAGACCTCCGAGCCTCTCACCTCCGAAGAAGCCGCAGAGTTCGAGACGTCTCAGCCCCGGTCGTCCGAGCAAGCCGCCGTACTCCCCGACCCCGAGTCCTCCGAGGCCGAGCCCTCCGAGCCTCTCACCTCCGAAGAAGCCGCCGAGCTCGAGACCTCCCAGCCCCGGTCGTCCGAGCAAGCCGCCGTACTCGCTGACACCGAGCTTGGTCGGGGACGTGGCACCGGTTGGGGAAGCCGCAGCTGATCCGGAGCATCCTGAGCCGGCTGAGGAACCCACCGAGCCGGCTGCGTCTGAGCCGGAGTCGGTCGAGCCGGCCGGCGAGGTCGCCGGCGCCGAGCCGGTCGCTGACGGCGATGCCGACGCGGCTGGAGAAGCCGCATCTGATCCGGAGCAGGTTGAGTCGGCCGAGCTAGCCGCTGAGCTGACTGGCGCCGAGTCCACTGAGGCCCTGCCGTCCGAGCCGGCTACTGAGCTCGTCGACCCCGAGCTGGTCGTGGAGCCGGACGCCGATGCCGAGCCTGAGCAGGAGCCTGTCGCGGAAGCCGAGGCGGAGTCGGAGCCGGTCGCGGAAGCCGCGGCCGAGTCGGAGACGACCGCACAGGTCGAGCCGGACGCGACAGCACAGGTCGAGCCGGACGCGACTGCACAGGTCGAGCCTGAACCGGGTGCGGAGGATGAGGCCGAGTCTGAGCCCGATGCCACCCCCGAGCCGGCGTCGGCGGTCGACGAGCCGGAGACCGACGTACCGGCTGAGGCCGCGGCTGTTCTTGAGCCCACCGAAGACGCCGCAGATCAGCCACAGACCAAGACTGAACCAGAAGTAGACGCCGAGCCTGCGCCTCAAACCGTCGCGGCGTCCACACAAGCTGCCGAGCCGAAGCCCAAGCCCGCTCCAGTGCGTGCGCCCGCGGCGAAGGCGGCTGCGGTTGTGGAGCCAGTGGCCGTCGTGGGGGTGGCTGGGCGGTTCCCGGGTGCGGAGACGTTGGAGCAGTTCTGGGACAACCTTGTCGGTGGAGTGGAGAGTGTTCGCCGGTTCTCGCCTGAGGAGGTGAGTCAGGCGGGTGGGCAGGTCGGCGACGGGCTGGTCGCGGTGAGCGGGGTGCTCGACCACGTGGAGTCGTTCGACGCCAAGTTCTTCGGGCTCAGCGATCGTGAGGCCGAGCTGATGGAACCCGCCCAGCGGCTGTTCCTCGAGGTCTGCCACCAGGCGCTCGAACACGGCGGGTACGCCGGTACCTCCAGCCGCGTCGGGGTGTTCGCCGGGTCCGGCATGAACCTCTACAACCGCCAGCACCAGTCCCGTGACTCGATCGCCACCCGCGTCGCCTACCGCCTCGGCCTCACCGGCCCCGCCATCGGCGTCCAATCCGCGTGGTCCTCGTCGCTGGTCGCCGTACACCTTGCCTGTCAGGCCCTTCGCTCCGGCGACGCGGACCTCGCGCTGGCCGGCGCCGCCGCCGTACAGATGCCGCAGGCAACGAGTTACCAGCCGGGGCCGGAGTCGATCCTGTCGCCGAGCGGCCACGTCCGGGCGTTCGCCGCGGACGCCGACGGCACGGTCGGCGGCAACGGTGTCGCCGCCGTACTGCTCAAGCGTCTCGATCAGGCCGTCGCCGACGGAGACACCGTGTACGCCGTGATCCGCGGCACCGCGGTCAGCAACGAAGACGCGCCGGCCGGCAACCCGGTCGAGCTGATCGAGCGCGCTCTGGAACGGGCGGGGTTCGCGGCGGACTCGCTCAGCTACATCGAGGCCAACGCGATCGGTAGCGCCGCCGCGGACTCGGCCGAGGTGAAGGCGCTCACGACCGCGCTGCGCCGGCACACCGACAAGGTCGGCTTCTGCACGATCGGCTCGGTGAAGCCGAACATCGGCCACCTCGACAGCGCCGCGGGCATGGCCGGTCTGATCAAGACCATCCTGATGCTGCAGCACCGGACGCTGGTCCCGACGATCAACTACACCCAGCCGAACCCGGACCTCGGCCTCGACGGCAGCCCGTTCGTGATCGGCACCGACGTACGCGACTGGGAAGTGCTTGACCGTTCTGGCGGTACGACGTTGCGCGCGGGTGTCAGCGCCCTCGACACCGGCGGCACCCACGCGCACGTGATCCTGGAGGAGGCCCCGCGGCAGATCCGCCGCGGCGACGACGGTCCGGTCGTACTCCCGCTCTCCGCCCCCGACCCGGATGCACTGGCCGACCTGGTCGAGCTGTACCGCTCGGACCTCGACCATGGCACCGGTCACCGCCTCATCGACCTCGCTGGTACGGCGGCGCTCGGCCGACCCGCACACCGGCACCGGATCGCGGTCGCGGGCTCGTCGGAGGCCGAACTGGTCGACGCACTCGGCTCTGCCCAGGCGGCCGAGGTGCCGCGCGGCGGACCCGGCCCACTCGGCTATGCGTTCACCGGACAGGGCGCTGCACGTCGTGGGATGGCTGCTGGGCTTGCTGCGCGCTTCCCGGCGTTCCGGTCGGTGCTGGACGAGTGTGACCGCGTCTACCACGAGGAGACGGGCGGCAGCCTGCTCGAGTTGTTGCTGACACCTGCTGGTACGTCGGAAGGCGTCTGGCCGACCGAGACCGCACAGCCGGCGTTGTTCGCGTTCGAGCTGGCCCTGGCGCGGTTGTGGCAGTCGTTCGGCGTACAGCCCGCATTGGTCGTCGGTCACAGCGTGGGGGAGTACGCCGCTCTGTGCGTGGCGGGCGCGTTGTCTTTGGCGGACGGCGTACGGCTGACCGCCAAGCGCGGCGAACTCATGCAGCGCGGCACCGTGCCGGGCGCGATGGTCGCGGTTCGCGCGGATGCCGACCGGGTCCGTGAGCTCGCGCAGACGACCGGAGTGGAAGTTGCCGCTGGCAACGGTCCGCAGTCGTTCGTGCTGACCGGATCCGAGGTGATCGTCGGGCAACTCGCGGAGCAGCTGGACCGGCTGGAGGTCGCCTGGCAGCGGCTGGATGTGGATCGGGCCTTCCACAGTTCGCTGGTGGATCCGATCCTGGCCGACTTCGCCGAGATCGTCCGGGAGATCACGCTCAAGCCGCTGCGAACGCCGATGGTGTCGAGCTGGTCCGGTGATCTGCTGGAGTCCGGGACGGTGCTGGACGGCGACTATCTCGTCGGGCAGTTGCGTCAGCCGGTGTTGTTCGGCGACGCGGTCGAGGCGGTGACGGCGGCCGGCTGCCGGCGCTTCCTGGAGCTCGGGCCGGATGCGGTGCTCAGCCCGGCGGGACGTCGGATCGCGCCGAACAGCACGTGGATCCCGGCGCAGCGACTCGGCCAGGATCCGGTCCTCGCGACGATGAACGGCCTCGCCGAGTTGTACGAGCAGGGCACCGAGATCGCCTGGTCGAAGGTCTACCCGGACGGCGGCCGGGTGCCGCTGCCGACGTACCCGTTCCGTCGCGTACACCACCCGGTGGATGCGTCTGCGACGGTCGTCGCAAGCGCTGCGGTTGTCGCGGAGGGCGGTACGGCGCGAGTGCAGCCGAACGCGTTCGAGCGGGCGGCCCGGGCGCAGGCCGTGGTGTTCGAGCCGCCTTCGAGTGCGGCGGTGAAGAGGATTCCGCTGGATCCGCCGGACGAATCGGCCCCGGCCCAGGTCGAGCACGTCGACGAGGTCGCGGAGCGGTCGCCGTTCGCGTTGCCGGCCGAGACGCATCAGATCGACGCGGACTACCTGGCTCAGGCCGGTTCGCTGTCCGGCGACGAGGTGTCGGCCGAGCGCTACCGCGAGTCCCTGGACGCGGTTCTCGACCTGACCTGTGCCGAACTCAGGCTCGACCCGTACGACCTGACCGTCGACCACACCTTCGCCGAGCTCGGCGCGACTCGTGCGTCAATGGCGCCCGTGATCGACCAGATCAACACCCGCTTCGCCGTCGAGCTGACCCCTGACGAACTCTTCGCCACATACACCACCCCCCACAAACTGGCCACCGCTGTTGCCATCCGCACCGAAAACGTTGCCGAGAGCACTGAGTCGGCAGAAGCCTCCACCGAGCCGACGATCGCCGCCGCACAGGTCGAGGAAGCTGCACATGTCGAGGAAGCTGCCGCGGAGGACGCCTCGGCCCAGGCGGACGATGGTGCCGCCGCGCAGGTCGAGAGTCCTACCTCGGTGGACGAAGCAGCCAGCGAGGTAGACGCAGGACCGGTCGAGGAAGCTGCCGCGCAGACGGTCGCCGATTCGGTGGTCGAGGCCGTGCCGGCGGAGGACGCTGCTGCGCAGTCCGTCGATGACTCGACGCTCGAGGCTGCGCCGGAGGAAGCTGCCGGGGCGCTGGATGGCGATGGAGCTCAGGGCGAGGCGGAGTCGCGGGATCCGCGGGCTGCACTGGCGGTGCTGGGGTCCGGGCTGGCCGAGCTGGCGGCGAAGGTCGATGAGGCTGCGGCCGCGACGAGTGAAGCCGAGTTGCCGGGGAGCGGGATGGCCGCGCTCATGTCGCAGCAGCTTCGGGTCGCGGGGCAGTTGGTCGACGGCGTCACCAAGCTGATGCGCGAACAACTCGCGCTCCTCACACCAGAAGCATCCGAGCACACCGACCCGGAAGCGCCGTCAACGAACGAGCCCGTCGCACCAAACGACGAGCCCGCCGAGGCTGCTGACGTGTCTGGCGTGCCGGTGGAGTCCGAGCCGAGCGGTGACGAGTCCGCCGTACCCGCGCCCGAGCAGGATGGTGACGGGCCTGCGGCACCGGCTGCCGAGCGGACAGCCGATGAGACCGCCGTGGCGGCGGCCGAGGCTGACGCTGTGCAGCGGCGGGATTTTGCGTATTGGAGTTTGGCGCTTGCCGGGGCTGAGCCCTTGGTGTTGCCTTCGGATCGGGTACGGCCTGCCGCTGGGGATGAGGTGGCCTCGGTCAAGCAGGAGTTGGCCGAGGAACTCGGGGACGCGGTGTTCGTGTTCAGCCGGGAGCGGAAGGTCAGCCCGCTGATGACGATGCTCGCGGCGGTCGGCACCGTACTCGGCCGGTTCGCCGCGCAGGACGACGTCACCATCGGGTCGGCGCTGATCCGCCCGCAGGGTGACACCTCGACGACGACCCGGCGGCCGCTGCCGCTGCGGATCGACCTCTCCGGCGAACCGGATCTCGGCGAGCTCGCGCAGCGCGTGCGCGACGTCTCCACTGGCGCGTTCGACCACGCCGGCACCGACCTCGCCGTACTCGAACGCGACCCGCTCTTCCACATCCTCGTGGAGTTCGAGGACGGCGACGACGAGTTGCCGGAGGCCGTGGACCTGCGGCTGCGGCTGACCCACCACGGCGCCGGCATCACGTGTACGGCGGACTACCGGTCCGCACTGTTCGACCAGAGCACCATCGACCGCCTGCTCGCGTACCTGGAAGCAGTGTTGCGCCGGGCAACGACCCAGCCGCGGCTGCGCCTGCCCGACCTGATGCTCCCGATCGAGTCCGATCTGGAGGCACTCCACGAACTCGAAGGCGACCTCGAGCCGACAGGTCCACTCGGCCGGGTACGGCGGGACGCCGTGGTCGCCGGCGAGCTCAGCGGACTGCACACGCTCTTCGAGCAGCAGGTCGCCCGGACGCCCGACGCGATCGCGCTGATCCAGGGCGAGCGCGAGCTGACGTACGCCGAACTGGATCGCAGGTCCAACGCGGTCGCGTGGCAACTGACCGACCTCGGCGTGAAGCCCGGCCAGCTGGTCGCAGTCCGAGTTGCCCGAGGCACCGAGTTGGTCGTCGCGGTGCTCGCCGTACTGAAGTCAGGTGCGGCGTACCTGCCGCTGGATCCCGGCGTACCGGAGTCGCGCTGGGCGTTCATGATCCAGGACGCGTCCGCGGTCGCGCTGGTCGGCGACGATGCGGCGCTGGCCGATCGGCTCGGCTTGCGACTGGTCCCGGTCGCCGCCGCGGACGGAGACCCGCGGGCGCGGCAGGCGCCGCCGGTGCGGGCCGCGGCCGATGACGCCGCCTACTGCATCTACACGTCGGGCTCGACCGGGAACCCGAAGGGCGTCGTGGTACCGCACCGCGGCCCGGTCAACCTGGTCCGGCACTACCTGCGGACCCGGCGGTCGCTGCGGACGCTGCAGTGGACGTCGTTCGGTTTCGACGTACACGTGCAGGAGATGTTCACGACGCTCGCGTCCGGTGGTGCGCTCGTTCTGATCGGCGAGGACGACCGGTACGACCCGGACGCCGTCATCGCAGCGCTGCGGAATCACCAGGTCGAGCGGCTGTTCATGGCGTTCAGCCCGTTGACGGCGTTGCTCGCGACCATGCGCCGGCTGCCCGAATTACCCGCGCTGCGCGAGATCGTCGCGGGCGGTGAGGCGATGGTGCTCACGCACAAGGTGCGGGACTTCCTCGAGGCGCATCCGGAGTGCCGCCTGTTCAACGAGTACGGGCCGGCCGAGGCATCCATCGTCACCACGATTCACGCGGTCGACCCGGCCGAGGACCGGCCGTCGATCGGACGTCCGGTCGAGGGCGTCGTCGTACGTCTGCTGGACGAAGCGCTCCGGCCGGTGCCGGTCGGTGCGGTCGGCGAGATCCACCTCGGTGGTTCGGCCGTTGCCCAGGGCTACATCGGGCGGCCGGAGGAGACCGAGCGCGCGTTCGTGCCGGACCCGGGTCATCCGGGTGGGCGGCTCTACCGCAGCCGTGATCTGGGTCGGTGGCGCGTGGACGGAACGCTGGAGTACCTCGGCCGCGCGGACGACCAGGTCAAGATCCGCGGCCACCGGGTCGAGCCGGGCGAGACCGAACATGTGCTGGCCGACCAGCCCGGTGTGGTCGACGCGGTGGTGGTCGCGTGTGCGGACCACGGGGGAGACACCTGCCTGATCGGGTACGTCGTGCTCGAGGACAGCGACCCGGCAGTCCTGGCCCGGCTGATGCTTGACCTCGGCAAGGAACTCCCGATCTACCTGGTGCCCGCGGACCTGATCCCGATCGAGGAACTCCCGCTCGACGACAACGGCCGGCTCGACCGCGCCCTCCTCCCCGAACCGGAGTGGCTCAAGCCGTAGCCCAGAGTGAGGGGCGGCCGGAGGTGGCGCGTTCCCGGGCGAGGTCTGGACCCGGGCGTTGGTTCTGCACCGTGGACGGGGTTGTGGCGGTGGAGGCCCTCCCGCAACCATCGCCCACCGTCCACGGTGCAGAACCCGCGACGATCCTCATCCCTCCTGAGGATCGATCGCACTCCGCGCCGGGCGCCGGACCAGTGATGAGGCACTGATCAGGCAGCCGAGCAAGGAGTAGATCGCAAGCGCCGACCCGGCCGTGGATCCGACGCCGTCCGAACCGGTCCCGTTCCCATGGGAGCCGAGTGCCACCACGACCAGAGCGGTGAAGAGCAGGAGTACCGCGACGTCCATCAGACCGTGTCTCTCTGGTCGAGCGTTGCTCCGGACAACGCTGGCGGACGATGCGTGCCTCACCCCTGCTGTGCTGCGCGAGGGCGGCGGGAGAGCTTCCTCGCCCGCCGCTCACGCGTTCGGCTGGTCCAGCGCCCCCCGCGACCAACCGCTTCCGACCGGTCCAAGGCCCCCCTCGACCGACCGTGGATGACGTGCCCCCACCCCATCCATCCGTTGCATCGGGTGGAACGGGGTGGCCGTTACACGGATTCGGGGGATTGGGTAAGAATTGCGCAAAGGTGCGCGAGATAACCTTTTCCGCGCGCTAACTCTGTGCGCCGACGCCGAGAGAGTCGGCCGAGGGTGGGTCAGCCGAGGGCGGACCAGGCCTGGTGGGCGGCTCCGAGCAGCCCGGCGTTGTCGAGCTGGGCAGGCTCGACGGTGAGCTCGGCGACGAACGGGAGCTGAGCCAACCGCTTCACCCACGCCTGCACGGGATCGAACAGGACCGGCCCCGCCTTCGCCACCCCACCGCCGATGACGACCGTGGTGAGGTCGACCGTGACCGCGGTCGCGACGATGCCCGCGGCCAGCGCCTGGGCGCCGTCGTCGAAGATCGCCACTGCCAGCTCGTCGCCGGCCGCCGCGTCGGCGGCCAGTACGGCGGTGTCCACATCCTCGTCCACCCGCCAGCCGCGGCGCTTGGCCCGGGCGACCATCCGCGGCCCGCTCGCGTACGCCTCGACGCACCCGTACGACCCGCACGCGCACGCCTCGCCGTCCTGGTCGACCACCATGTGACCGATGTGCGCGGCGTTGCCGGACTGACCGATCAGCGGCTTGCCGTCGACGACCAGCCCGCCGCCGACCCCGGTCGACACCACGATGCCGAGCAGCGTGTCGGCGTCCCGCCCGGCGCCGGTCCAGAACTCACCCAGCGCGAAGCAGTGCCCGTCCACCCCGAGGGTCACCGGTACGTCGCCGGTCAACGCTCGTACCCGGTTGACCAAGGGGAAGTTCCGCCAGCCGGCGATGTTCACCGGCGAGACCAGACCGTGCTGCTGGTCCAGCGGCCCGGCCGAACCGATCCCGACTGCCAGCGGAGCGGCGTCCCCCCGGACCCGGTCGATCAGCTCGGCGAGCGCGGCGAACACTTCGTCCGCGGCGCCAGGCGGCGTGGAGATCCGGTCACCGGTGCGGATCGTTCCGTCCGCGGACACCAGAGCGGCGGCCATCTTCGTGCCGCCGATGTCGATCCCGAGGACCGTCCCCTGATTGCTCGCTTCCTCGTCGCTCATAGTCCCCCAGTCAGTGCCGGTGCAGATTGTCAGGTCGGCCGCTGTCGCCCGGGATCCGGACGTCGGACGGGACGATCGCGGCCACCCGCCGTACCGCTTCCGAACCAGCCGCCGTCACGTGATCTCCAGGCGGACGGTGTGGGCGATCTGTACGGTCACGGTGTCGGGCTCCGTCGAGAGCGGTCAAGGTCGAGAGACAACGTTATCCGTAGTCGGCCCGGACAGCGAGGGGTCAATGGCAGGAATCCCCGCAAACCCGCACGATTACGCCTGGGAATCGCCTTGATCACGCCTGACAACGATCGCCCTGACTCCCGTCTCCGCTGCTAATCATTAGCTCTGGGTGATGGGGGTGGCGCCCGGACGGCGGCCCACGAGAGGGTGGGGGGATGAGTGAACAGTCGAAGACCTTCCCCGCCCCGCCGCCCCCGTCGGTGGATCGTGATGCCGCCGGCGCCCTGATCGTCGGTCTGCCCGGGACGACCGCCACCGATGAGCTGCGCCGCGCCGTCGCCGGCGGACTCGGCGGGGTCATCCTGTTCACCCGGAACGTCGCCGACGCCGACCAGGTTGCCGCGTTGACCGCGTCGCTGCGGGCCGAGCGGCCCGACCTGATCATCGCGATCGATCACGAGGGTGGCGAGTTCAGCCACCTCGCGCCGGCGAACCGGTGGCCACTGGCCTCGCCGCGGTTGCTCGGCGATCTCGACGACGTCGACCTGACCCGGGCGTCCGCCCGGGACGCCGCCGCGACGCTCGCGAGTCTCGGCATCGACCTGATGCTGGCGCCGTCGGTCGACGTGAACAGCAACCCGGCCAACCCGGTCATCTCCACCCGCTCGTTCGGCGCCACCGCCGAGCTGGTCTCCCGCCACGGCGTCGCCTTCGTCGAGGGCGTGCACGAGGCCGGTATCGCCGCCTGCCCGAAGCACTTCCCGGGCCACGGCGACGTCGCCGTGGACTCCCACGTCGGCCTGCCGCGGGTCGATCGCTCGATCGAGGAGGTCCAAGCGGTCGAGCTCGCACCGTTCAGGGCGACCATCGCCGCCGGCGCCGACGTGGTGATGAGCGCCCACATCGTCTTCTCGGCGTACGACGACCAGCCGGCCACCCTCTCGCATCGCCTGCTGACCGGGCTGCTGCGCGAAGAACTCGGCTTCACCGGTGTGATCACCACGGACGCCCTGGAAATGCAGGCGATCACCAAGACCCGCTCGATCGAGGACGCCGCCATCGCGTCGATCCGGGCCGGCGCCGACCTCGCCATGATCGCGGTCGGATCCGCCGACCCACAGACGCTGACCGCCCGCGTGGTCGATGCTGTCGGCAACGGTACGCTCGCCGCCGAGCGGGTCGCGGACGCCGCCGCCCGGGTCCGCGCTCTCGCTGCCACCCTCGCCCAGCGCACCCGGCAGCCGGGTCTCGACGGCGCGCCGATCCGCGAGGTCGCCGCCCGCGTGGTGGCCGGCCAGACCTTCCCGGCCCTCGGTGCGGCGCCGTACGTCATCGACCTGACCCAGGGCCTGCACCCGGCCTGGAACCCTTATTTCAGTGGGCTTCCCGAAGTCTTCGCCCGCATCGCCCCGACGTCGGACGGCGTGGTGCTCCGCGGCGAGCATCACCTCGACGGATGCCAGCTCACCGGAGGGCAACGCGATCGCCGAGGCGGCGAAGGCAGCCGCCGGCCGCCCGTTGGTGATCGCCGTGCAGGATGCCGTGCGTACGCCGTGGATGCGCGAAGCGCTGACCCACTTGCTGCAGGGCCGCGGGAGCGACACCTTCGTACTCTGCACGGGCATCCCTGAGGACAAGGCACTGGTTCCCGAAGGCGTACCGTCCGCCACCACCTCGGGCCGCAACATGATCGTGCTGGAGGCGGTCGCGAAGGCCCTGACCGGGGCCCGCTAGACACCTTCTGGGTTGGCGCACCGTATTTCGGGGGGAGGCCATCTCGGACGTTAGCCCTTGATGTGGTGGGTGCCCGGCTCCTCAGCTCGGTGTGTGGGTGGTGGCTGGGTTTGCAGGGTCGACAGGAGGTGTCCGCCCCAGGACCAGCCTGGCCGGCCAGCTCCAGGCGTGAATGCCTCGACTCGACACCACCCCGGACCGACACCACCTGTCGACCTGCACCCCGACCGAGCACACTCACCTCACCCACACATCCAGCACAAGTGAAGCCGGTTGCCCCCTGAAATTCCGAGGGGTGAACCGACATGTTGAGGGGTTGCCCCCTGAACTGGGGCTCTTCTACTGGATGTGTGGGTGATGGTCTGGGACGTGGTCCGGATCTGGTGACCCGAGACAGGTTGTCGTGACCAGACACAGGTTGTCGTGGGCTGAGACCTGATATTTCCTGTCTCAGCCCACCCGTTCCTGTCTTCGCACCCCGCTACCGGCCAGCAACTATCAGCCGCACCGGCCCCTCCACCAGCCAACCCCCCCGACCAGGCCGACCAACCCGTCACAATCCGACCCCCCGGACACCTAGCCGGGACCGCCGACACCTAGCCGGGACCGCCGACACCTACCCGGGACCGCGGACATCTGATCCGGTGTCCACGGCCCCCACAACCGGTCCGAAGTTCCAACCCCTCGCTCCGAAACCCTCCACACCACTCAGCTCCCACCCGCATGGAGGGCATGGAGCCCCATTTCAGGCGTGGCGCGACGGCCCTGGCTCAGAACCGGACGGGCCGGGGCAATTACCCGGGACGGCAGCTGAGTTGTAGGTCCAGCGCCTGTTGCTCGACGTAGTTGAGGGCGTGACGGACCGCGCCGACCGAGACGATCGCGTCGCCGAGGGACGAGACGGCGACGCGGGGCGGCGTACTGGTGAAACCGGCGAGGTGCTTCTCGATGTCCGGGAGCAGCGCCTCGGCCGCCTCGGCGACCGCGCCGCCGAGGACGACCAGCTCGGGATTGAACAGGATGCCGAGGGTCGCCACTACCCGTGCGGTCCGGCCGGCCACGTGCTCAAGGATGCCTAGGGCAACTGCATCGCCGGCGTCGGCGGCGGCGAAGATCAGTTCCGCGGTGACCGGCCCGGCGCCGGCGAGCTCGCGCAGAGCGGTCTCGACGGTCGGGTCGGCGACCGCCGCGGCACCCTGGTCACGGGCGATCCGGGCGATGCCGTGGGTGTCGCCGACGCCCTCGACGAGCTTCAGGTAGACCATCTCGCCCGCGCCGCCGCGGCTGCCGTGCAGCAGGCGCCCCGAATCCATCAACCCGGACCCGAACCGCTCACCCGACAGCAGTACGACGAGATCGTCGACAGTCCGCCCGTCGCCACGCCAGTGCTCGCCGAGCGTGGCCAGGTTGGCGTCGTTCTCCAGCAGGACCGGCCAGCCGTGCAGCTCGGTCAGCCGCTTGGCCAGCCCGGCGTCGAAGCGCCGCCAGAACTCGTCGTCGGCCAGGATGTTCCCGTCCCGGTCGACCGGGGCGGCGACCCCGACACCGGCCGCGAGCACCTGGGCGTCGGCGATCTCGGCGGCAGCGAGCGCCTCGACGACCGTCTCGTGCACGAGCTCGGTCCGCTCGGCCGGCGTCTGCACTTCCGCCACCGACCGCCCGGCCTTGGCGATCGTCTCGCCGCGCAGGTCGCTCAGCAGGACCGTGGTCCTGGCCGCGCCGATGTCGACGCCGAGCACGTAGCCCGCGCGGCTGTTGAACTCGAACCGTCGCGACGGCCGGCCCACCGAGGTGTCGGCCCGGCCGGGGTCGTGTTCGACCACCCAGCCCATCGAGATCAGGTCGTTGCAGACCGCGTGCACGGTCGCGCGGGTCAGACCGGTGGCCTCGATCAGGCCGGTCCCGGTCATCACCCGCGCTCTGGTGAGCACGCCGAGTACCTTCCCCGCGTTCACCCGGCGCAGCATCGGCGGCGTCGCCGTGGGCGGTGTAGCCGGTGGTTTCGCCATGAAAGAGCCCCTTGACCTGATCGTGAATCCGCGCGCAGAATACTGCAGAATCTAAATTTAGAGCCTATATAAACATCCGGGCAAGACTGACACTCGAGTGAGGCGATCGTGACCAGTCCGCAGACGACCGACCCCGACTGGTGGCGGCAGGCCGTCGTCTACCAGATCTACCCGCGCAGCTTCGCCGACTCCAACGGCGACGGCGTCGGTGACCTGCCGGGCATCATCAGCCGCGTCCCGTACCTGGTCGAGCTCGGCATCGACGCGGTCTGGCTGAGCCCGTTCTACCCGTCCGCGCTGGCCGACGGCGGGTACGACGTCGACGACTACCGCGACGTGGACCCGCGGCTCGGCACCCTCGCCGACTTCGACGAGCTGGTCGGCCGCGCTGCACGCGGCGGGCATCAAGCTGATCGTCGACATCGTGCCGAACCACACCTCCGACCGGCACGAGTGGTTCCGCGGAGGCGCTCGCCGCCGCCGAAGGGCTCGCCGGCCCGGGACCGGTACATCTTCCGCGACGGCGACGGCCGACGGCCAGCCGCCGTCGGACTGGGACTCGGTGTTCGGCGGATCCGCCTGGGCGCGGGTCGACGACGGGCAGTGGTACCTGCACCTGTTCGCGGCCGAGCAGCCCGACCTGAACTGGGACAACCCCGAGGTCCGCGACGGACTTCCTGACGACGCTGCGGTTCTGGTCGGACCGTGGGGTCGACGGCTTCCGGGTCGACGTCGCGCACGCGCTGGTCAAGAACCTCGTCCGAGCCGCTTCCCGTCGAAGGCGACGCTGGCCCGGCAGTCCGAGTGCCGAACGGCACCCACCCGCTGTGGGACCAGGACGAGCGTACACGAGATCTACGCCGAGTGGCGGAAGGTCTTCAACGAGTACGACCCGCCGCGGTCGGCGGTCGCCGAGGCGTGTCGCTACCGGCCACCGCCGGCGCCCGGTACGCGAGCCCGGACGGGCTCGGGCAGGCGTTCAACTTCGACCTGCTGCAGGCCGACTGGGACGTACGAGAAGTTCCGTCAGGTGATCGCGGACAACCTCGCGCTGGCCGAGCAGAACGGGTCGTCCTCGACCTGGGTGTTCTCCAACCACGACGTGGTCCGGCACGCCGACCCGGTACGGCCTGCCGAAGGACCCGACCGGACGTGGCAGGACGCCGAAGCCTGGCTGCTGAGCAACGGCACCGCGCCGACGGTCGACGTCGACCTCGGGTCTGCGGCGGGCGCGGGCGGCCACGCTGCTGATGCTGGCGCTGCCGGGATCGGCCTACCTGTACCAGGGCGAGGAGCTCGGCCTGCACGAGGTCGGCGAACTGCCGGCGGCGAACCTGCAGGACCCGGCGTACTTCCGCTCCAAGGGCGCCGAGAAGGGCCGCGACGGCTGCCGGGTGCCGATCCCGTGGACGGCCGAGCGGCCTGTCGTTCGGCTTCGGCCCGGGCGGTTCGCACCTGCGTGCAGCCGAAGTGGTTCGGCGGCGTACTCCGTCGAGGCGCAGGAGGGCGATCCGGGATCGACGCTGAGCCTGTACCGCAAGGCCCTCGCCGTACGCCGGGGACTGCAGGCCGGCAACTCGCTGAGCTGGGTCGACGGCAGCCCGACTGGGTCCTGCACTTCACCCGTCCCGGCGGCTGGCAGTCCGTCACCAACTTCGGCGCCGCGCCGGTCGAGCTGCCCGACGCCGCGGTGGTGCTGTCGAGCGGTCCGCTGGAGGGCGACAAGCTCCCGGGTGACACGACTGCCTGGCTGATCTGATGCGGCAGGATGGGGGTCGTGACTCCCACGCTTGCTGACGTCATCGCCGTACTCGATCGGCTCTACAACCCGGCCTGGGCGGAGTCCTGGGACGCGGTCGGGCTGGTCACCGGCGATCCGGAGCAGCAGGTACGACGGATCCTGTTCGCCGTCGACCCGATGCGGGTGGTGGTGGACGAGGCGATCGCGGCCGAGGTCGACCTCCTCGTCACGCACCACCCGCTCCTGCTGCGCGGGGTGAACAGCGTGGCGGCGACGACGCCGAAGGGCCGGGTCGTGCACGACCTGATCCGGAGCAACACCGCGCTGCACGTCTGCCACACCAACGCCGACAACGCGAACCCCGGCGTGAGCGACGCGCTCGCCGCGGCCCTGGGACTGCAGGACACCCGTCCGCTCAAGGCGATGCCGTCCGACCCGATGGACAAGCTCGTCGTGTTCGTACCGGTCGACGAGACGCAGGCGATGATCGACGCGCTGGCGAAGGTCGGTGCCGGACAGGTCGGCGACTACGACCGGGCCGCGTGGAGCGGCGTCGGCGAAGGCACCTTCCGGCCACTCGAGGGAGCGAACCCGACCATCGGTCAGGTCGGCGACATCGAGGTCGTGCCGGAGAAGCGCCTCGAGATGATCCTGCCGCGCCGCAAGCGCCGGGCCGTCGTCGAGGCGTTGATCGCCGCGCATTCCTATGAAGAGCCGGCCTTCGATCTCTACGAGCTGGTGCAGTTGCCGAGTGAGCGGGGCGGCGGCCGGATCGGCGTACTTCCGGAGCCTCTGCCGCTGAAGGACTTCGCCCGGCTGGTCGCCGAGAGCCTTCCGCGGACTGAGCACGGCGTACGGGTGTCCGGGGATCCGGAGCGGACCATCGAGACTGTCGCTGTCGTCGGGGGAGCGGGGGACACGGAGTTCGAGCGAGTCCGGGCCGCCGGCGTCGACGCCTATGTCACCGCCGACCTCCGGCATCACCCCGCGACCGAGGCCCGGGCGTACGACGAGGGCCCCGCGCTGATCGATGTCGCGCACTGGGCCAGCGAGTGGCCGTGGCTGCGGGACGCCGAGCGCCTCCTGCTCGAAGGGCTGGCAGCGCAAGGCAGTACCGTGGACACTCACATCTCGACGCTCCGCACGGACGCGTGGAATCTGCGGCTCTGACATCCGCGGCATCTCACAACTGAACGAGCTAAGGAGTCGACCCTGAACGCCGAGCCCGCCGTCCAACGCCGGTTGCTGGACCTGCAGGATCTCGACCTGCAGCTGGATCAGGTCGCGCACAAGCGCAAAACGCTGCCCGAGCACCGGGCCCTGGCCGAGCTGGCCGCGGAGAAGGCCGTCGTCGATCGCGACCTGGTCACCGCGGACACCGAGGTCAGCGACCTGCAGCGGGAGCAGAAGAAGGCCGACACCGACGCCGAGCAGGTCCGCCAGCGGAAGGCGCGCAACCAGCAGCGGCTCGACTCCGGTCAGGTCACCTCACCCAAGGATCTGGAGAACCTGCAGCACGAGGTCGTGTCGCTGGACCGGCGGATCTCCGACCTGGAGGACGCCGAGCTCGAGGTGATGGAGAAGCTGGAGGCCGCCGAGGCGGTTCAGGCCGACCTCCGGACCCGCGCCGAGGCGTTCGCCGGCCGCCAGGCCGAGCTGGAGAGCACGCGCGATGCCGCACTGAAGGAGCTGGACGAGCAGCGCGCCGAGTTCGGCGACAAGCGCGCCACGGTCGCCGCCGAGCTGCCCGGACGCCCTGGTCACGCAGTACCAGCGGCTGCGCGAGCACAACGGCGGTATCGGTGCCGCGCCGCTGGTCGGCAAGCGCTGCATGGGCTGCCGGATGGAGCTCGCGCCGTCCGATCTGAACCGGATCAAGGCGGCCGCCGCCGGACGCCGTACTGCGCTGTGAGGAGTGCGGACGGATCCTCGTGCGTACGTCGGAGAGCGCGGTATGACCGGTCCTTCACACGTCATAGTCGAGGCCGATGGTGGCTCTCGCGGCAACCCGGGGCCGGCGGCGTACGGCGCTCTGGTCCGCGATCCCGCGACCGGTGAGGTGATCGCGCAGGAAGGAAAGACGATCGGGATCGCGACCAACAACGTCGCCGAGTACTCCGGTCTGATCGCGGGACTGGAGCTGGCCGCGGAGTACGCGCCGAACGCCTCGATCGAGGTGCGGATGGACTCGAAGCTGGTGGTCGAGCAGATGGCCGGCCGGTGGAAGATCAAGCACCCGGACCTGCAGCCGCTGGCGATCAAGGCCCAGGGGCTCGCGCCGTTCGGGACCGAGTGGACCTGGGTGCCGCGGGCGCAGAACGCGGCCGCCGACGCACTCGCGAACATGGCACTCGACGGCGTACCGATCCCGCGCACGCCGGAAGCTCCCGGACCGGGACCGGCGGTGACCAAGGAGCCGTCAGAACAGCAGAAGGCGTTGCAGGGCTGGGGTGCGCACGCGGAGCCGCCGACCCAGCTGATCTTCCTGCGGCACGGCGAGACGCCGCTCACCGCGGAGAAGCGGTTCTCCGGTTCCGGTGGTGACAACCCCGGACTGAGTGAGACCGGCCGGTTGCAGGCTGAGGCGGCCGCGGCGTACCTGTCTCGGATCGGTGGCGTCGATGCGCTGGTGACGTCGCCGATGCTGCGCACCCAGCAGACGGCCGAGGTCGTCGCGGCGACGCTCGGGCTCGAGGTGGTCGTGGACGACGGCTGGCGAGAGGCCGCGTTCGGTGACTGGGACGGGCATACGTTCGCCGAGGTCCAGGAGAAGTGGCCGGACGCTCTCAGCGCCTGGCTGGACTCGACGACCGTTGCGCCTCCCGGTGGCGAGTCGTTCGACACGTGCGCGCGGCGGGCCCGGTCCGCCCGGGACGGGATCCTGGCCCGGTACCCGGGCAAGACCGTTGTCGTGGTCACCCATGTCACGCCGATCAAGCTGATGGTCCGGTCGGTGCTGCAGGCCCCGATGTCGTCGCTGTTCCGGATGGAGCTGAGCTCGGCAACGCTGACCGAGATCCACTGGTACGCCGACGGCCTCGCGTCATTGCGCTCCTTCAACCTGCAGCCCTCGCTACTCTGACCTGAGACCGGTTACGTCCGAAGATGTGAGGGCGATAGACCACAGTTCTTCGGACGTAGCGCAGACCCCGATCGACGGGAGAGTTCGCGTGCCGCTGCAGAGGGTGCATTTCGCCGAGGACGTTCCGGAAGTGTTCCGGGCGTCGTTGCAGGACATCCGGCGTGAGCTCGAGGTGCCGGCGGAGTTCCCGCCCGAGGTGGTCGCGGCAGCCCTCGCGGCGGTGAAGAGTCCGCGGCTACCTGAGCTGGACCGCACCGACATCGAGTTCGTCACCGTCGACCCGCCCGACTCGATGGACCTCGACCAGGCGCTGCACATCGAGCGGACCGGCGACGGCTACACCGTGTACTACGCGATCGCCGACGTCGCCGCCTTCGTCCAGCCCGGCGATCCGATCGACGTCGAGGCGCGCCGCCGCGGCGAGACGCTCTACGCGCCGGACAAGCGGACTCCGCTGCACCCGCCGGAGCTGTCCGAGGGCGCGGCCTCGCTGCTGCCCGACCAGGTCTGTCCCGCCGCTGCTGTGGACGATCACGGTCGATGCGTCCGGCGACGGCACCGGCGTGGTCTGCGAGCGGGCGTTGGTGAGGTCGCGGGCGAAGCTGAACTACGCAGGCGTGCAGAAGGATCTCGACGCCGGCAATGCATCGGAGTCGCTGCAACTGCTTCGCGAGGTCGGCAAGCTCCGCGAGCAGCGCGAGCTCGACCGCGGCGGTGTCAACCTGCCCATCCCGGACCAGGAGGTCGTCACCTCCAACCACGGCTGGGGTCTGGAGTTCCGCGCACCGCTGCCGGTCGAGGGCTGGAACGCGCAGATCTCGCTTGCTCACCGGGATGGCCGCGGCAGAGCTGATGATGAAGGGCAAGATCGGCGTCCTGCGCACGCTGCCCGAGTCGCACGACGACCTGCGGCGCAAGCTGGGGAACACAGCCAAGGCTCTCGGGCTCGCGTGGCCGGACGAGACGTCGTACGCCGCATTCATCCACGGACTGGATCCGAAGGTGCCGGCGCATGCGGCGATGCTGGCGGCGTGCACGGTCTTGTTCCGCGGCGCTGGGTACACGGCGTTCGCGGGCAGTGTGCCGGCGAAGCCCGAGCATGCCGCGATGAAGGCGGAGTACGCGCACGTCACCGCGCCGCTGCGGCGCCTGGTGGATCGGTGGGCCGGCGAGATCTGTGTCGCGCTGTCCGCGGGTACCGAGGTGCCGGCGTGGGTCCGCGAGTCGATGGACGAGATCCCGAAGGTCATGGACGAGGCGGACCGGCGGGCGAATGCCTATGAGCGTTCGATCGTCGGCATGGTCGAGGCCGGTCTGGTGGCCGAGAAGATCGGGTCGGAGTTCGACGGTGTCATCACCGACGTCGACGAGCGCGACCACACCCGCGGCATCGTCGCGCTGACCACGCTCGCCGTCGAGGGCCGGATCACCGGTACGACGCCGTTGCCGCTCGGCCAGATGGTTCGCGTCAAACTCGTCGAGGCCGACATCGCCAAGCGCACCATCGCCTTCGAACTCGCCTAGCCCGTTGCGTCCGAAGACCTGTGGCCTATAGCCCTCAGATCTTCGGACGTTGGAGTCTGGCCAGGTAGTCGTCGACGGCGGCGGTCGTGCGGTTGAGGTCGCCGGTCGCGAGCAGGTCGATGAGGGCGCCGCGCAGCATCGCGAGGACGCCGGTACGCCGTGCCTCGGCCGCCGCGGATCCTGGATCGGGCTGACTGGCCTTGAGCAGTTCCAGCCAGTCGTCGACGGTCGAGCGACCGAAGTCCGCCCACGGGCCGTCGGGCGCGACCAGCGAACGCCCGTACGCCTCGACCCAGAACGTCATCAGCGGTCGCCGTTCCGGTGCCGCCAGCCAGGTCCACAGCTCCCGCGCGACCACGGTCAGCCCGGGCGGTTCGTCGTACCGCTCGTCGAGCTGCCGGAGCAGCTCGAGCTCGTCGACGCGGGCGCGGGCGAGGAGGGCGCGGATCAGGCCGTCCTTGCTGCCGTACAGGAACAACAGCACGCGCGGGCTCGAGCCGATCGCGGTGGCGAGCGGTCGCAGCGACAGGTCGGCCAGCCCGTGCGTGAGCGAGTACGCGTACGCGCGCTCGAGCAGTTCCTGCTGGCGCGCGGAAGGGGTTGGCTTCGGGGTCGGCACGGGGCTAGTATCGCTCACTGAAACAGTCGTGTCAGTAGATTGGGTAGGGGCGATGACGAAACTGATCAGGAAGCTGGGGAGGCCGGGTGACCTCGGCTGGGTGGTGCAGTCGCATGCCGAGATCTACGAGGCCGAGTACGGCTGGGGTCCGTCGTACGAGGTGCTGATCGCGCAGATCGTCTCGGCGTACGCATCCGAGCACGACGCCGAGCGCGAGGCCGCCTGGATCGCCGAGGTGGACGGGGAACGGGCCGGCAGCATCTTCTGTGTGCGCGGCCCGGACGAGACGACCGCGCAGTTGCGGCTGCTCCTGGTGACGCCGGCCGCACGCGGCCTCGGCCTCGGTGCCGAGTTGGCCGACACCTGCTTGGCCTTCGCTCGCGCGGCCGGCTACAAGCGGATGGTTCTGTGGACCAACGAGCCGTTGGTCGCGGCCCGGCACATCTACCTGGCGCGCGGGTTCCGCCTGACCGGCTCCGAACCCCACGAGCTGTGGGGCCAGAGCCTGATCGGGCAGACGTACGAACTCGACCTCTGAGCTACTCGCCGTTCAGCGGCCGCGTGTCCGTGCTCAGGGAGCGGAAGTGGATCGGGTCCGTGAACGGCCACGGGACCCGGTAGCGGCTCTGGATGACGGTGCTGGTCCCCGCGGCGTGGCCGACGGCGTACTCGTAGGCGTTGCCGGTGTCCTTGTCGATCCCGACCAACAGAGTGCCGTACTGCCCGCAGCGGGCCGTGAGCAGCGACTCGAATCCCTGCCAGGTCGACTTCCGTACGTTCGTCACGACGGGGCGCATGGCGGTGGCCACCGGGATGCGGACGGTGTAGAGCGCGCCGCCGCGGGTGTTCATCAGCAGCGTGTCGTAGCTGCTCGTCTCGCTGATCACCGTCATCGCCTTCACCGAGGCGAACCCGGAGGCGGTGCCCAGCGCGGTCCAAGCGGTGCCTTTCGTGGACCAGCGGAACAGCGTGCCGTCGTCCCGGAGCGCGTACTGATACTGCCGTGTGCCGTTCGGCGACTTCGCGGTCTCGTAGGCGACGAAACGGTCCCAGCCGCCGCCGATCCGGGTGAGCTTGATGTCGTACGGCGTCGGGAACTCCTGCTGCGGCAGCTTGTACGTCAGGCGGTACATCGCTGATCCGATGACCACGTTCCCGGACACGTTCCTCGGCTCGATGGCGTCGGTGTCCACGAAGATCGGCCCGCTCATCCGGACCTGCTCCATGCTGAGCACCTTCTCGGCCAGGGTCTGGTTCAGGAACCGCCGCGGTGGTGACGAGGCGGACAAGCTCTGCATCCGCTGGTTGCCGGCCGCTGTGAACGAGCCGACGTCGATCGAACAACTGTTGGGCTCCGCGGCCCGCGCGGGCGTGGTGACCATCGCCGCGAGGACGACGGAGAGTACGGCGGCTGACAACGTCTTGACCATCAGCGCTCCTGTCGGGTGAGTCGGTTACCCCACTCGATGCAGCCGACGGCCGGAAAGTTAGGTCGCGCAGGCGGGAGCGCCGGGGGCCGGGGTCTTGTAGAGGGCGTGGGAGAGGAAGGTGGTGACGTAGCCGTTCTGGACGGCGAGGGCGTGGCGGGGGCCGACGCTGCCCAGCGGCAGGAACCTCCGCAAGGGGTACGCCAGGTAGTAGGCGCCGTAATCGGTGAAGTTGAAGTGCCGGCTGCCCGGGACGGTCGCGCACCACGACGTGCCAGTGCTTGCCTTGAGCAACGAGAGGGCGCGGTTGCGGTCCGTGTCGTTCTTGGCGTCCGGGCCGCACACGCTGGTGATGCACGAGTCGTCCGCGCCGAGCAGCAGGATCGGCGCCCGTACGCCCTTGGTCACCACGTCGCCGAACTGGCTGCCGTCCAGGTCGACCGCCGCCGCACACCGCTGGTCGAGCCGGCACGCCTCCAGCGACGCCGCGCCGCCGAACGAGTGACCGACGTACGACGTACCGAGCGAGGTCTCGACGCTGTTCGGCAACTGCTTGGCGAGCGTCCCGGCGGCGAAGCGCGCGTCGGCGGCCCAGGTACCGACGAGGTGATCGCCGACGTTCTGCGCCTGCTCGCTGCTGTCGCCGAGATTCGGCGGGTTGGCGGCCGGCTTGCTGCCGATCGTCTGCCCGTTGAGGACGGTGAGGTTCGCGCTGTACGTCGGTGTCACGCCGGCGACCAGATAGCCGTGACTCGCGAGATCCTCGGCGAGGTTGGCGTACATCGGCGCGGACAGTCCCATCCCCGGCATCAGCACGACGACGGGGAAGCGCCCGGGGGCGATGGCGACGCGATCCAGCGCGCGGTCCTCGAGCGTGTCGAACGGTCCCTGGAAGAGCGAGAGGGGCGCCTTCAGGTGGAGACCGCTCCAGAGCCCTGGTGCGTACTCCACCTTGCGTCCGGTCGTGCCCTTGGCGACCGGGTACCAGAGCCAGACGGAGAGCTTCCGCGTGCCCTCGGCGTACGGATCCCGGCGGGGTGTGTCGGTCCATTCGAACGTACGCCGCCCGACCTGGAAACTGCCGGTCGGTTCGGGCAGCGATACCGGCTCAGACCGCTTCACCATGATCCAGCCGGCGTACCCGGCGCCTGCGAGCAGGGCGAACAGCACCAGGATCACGATCCCCGTGCGCATCCGCCGGAGTCCTCTGCGCGCCATACCCCAAGCCTCCCACTCCAACGGTGTCGAAAGCTGGAGATCGGTTCCGACGTCTCCGATATCAGTACTGATCGATGGAGGAGATGGGATGAACCTTCCGGATGTCGTGTCCCGGGACGAGTGGCTGGTCGCGCGCAAGGCATTGCTGGCCGAGGAGAAGGAGCTCACCAGGCGGCGGGACGCGGTGAACACGCAGCGTCGCGAGCTGCCGATGGTCCTCGTGGACAAGCCGTACGTCTTCACCGGGACGGACGGCTCGGTGGACCTGGCCGACGTGTTCGAGGGCCGAATGCAGCTGGTCGTCTACCACTTCATGTTCCAGCCGGAGTGGGACGCCGGCTGCCCGAACTGCACCGGCTTCGTGGACGAGATCGGATCGCTGGAGTTTCTCACCGGCCAGAACACGACCTTCGCCCTGGTGTCCCGGGCGCCGTACGGGAAGCTGGCCGCCTACCAGGCCAAGCGCGGGTGGAACTTCCCCTGGTACTCGTCCTTCGGCAGCGACTTCAACTACGACTTCCACGTCACGCTGGACGAGTCGGTGCTGCCGTTCGAGTACAACTACCGCAGCAAGGCCGAGTGGGACGTTCTGCCGAACAACGACCACACCCAGACGCAGCAGCCCTTCGACCTCCACGGCCTGAGCTGCTTCCTGCGCGTGGACGACGCCATCCACCACACCTACTCCACCTACGGCCGCGGCCCCGACGCCATGACCTTCACCCCCACCGCCCTCGACTTCACCGCCCTGGGCCGCCAAGAGCCCTGGGAGAAGCCGGCCGGCCGAATCCCCGAGCCGAAGCATGAGGACCACTGCCACTGAGGAGGAACGGGTCGGTCATGTAAGCCGGATTCTGTCGAGTGCGATCATCCATCTACGGTGGCCGTTGCCGGGCACCTCCAGCGGCCTACCCGCGAGCTCGGGCGGGCAGCCCTCGAACGCTCGCGCGGGCGGTGGTTGCCCACCGTCCTTCTTGGCCTTGCTCCACGTGGGGTTTACCGAGCCTCCGCAGTCACCTGCGGAGCTGGTGGTCTCTTACACCACCGTTTCACCCTCACCCGCACTCCGGCGAACCACGGGGTTCATCGGAGCCGCTGGCGGTCTGTTCTCTGTGGCACTGTCCCGCGGGTTGCCCCGGGTGGGTGTTACCCACCACGCTGCCCTGTGGAGTCCGGACTTTCCTCGGCGCCCACTGTCGCAGGCGACGCGATCGCCCGACCGACCCGTTCCGTCCCTCAGGATACGGCCTGCGCGGTCACCGCGGGCCAGCGGCCGTCGGCGCCGCGCTGATAGGGCCGTACGTCGACCACCGCGTCGAGGTTGAGAGGTCCGTAGATGTGCGGGAACATCTGCCCGTCCACGTGCTCGTCGCAGACGGCCGACACCAGGCGCTCGGTGTCGATCACCAGCAGGCACAGCGGCTCCTGGACGTCCTCGTACACGAAGTTCGCCACCGTGGCCACCTGCTCCGGGCGGGAAGCGTGGATGAACGTCACGCCGTCGTCGAGGCTCTTCCCGCGCGTCGACCACCGATAGCTGCCGGCCTCCCGGGCAGCCTCCCACTGGTCCACGAACGCGAGGTGCAGAATCGTCGCCATAATCCCCACGCTAATGGTTGAACGCGTGGATTAGGGTGCTCGACATGGCCAAGGATGAGAGCACCGAGTCCCCGTCCGGTACGGCGGAGCCGAAGAAGCCGGTCGACGACCTGGTGACGACGCAGCACTCGCTGACGATCGACGGGCGCGAGCTGAACTACACCGCGAGTACCGGCCGGATCGTGCTGCGCCAGGAGGTGCTCAAGGACGGCACGTTCGACGGGCATCAGCCGAAGGCCGAGGTGTTCCTGACCGCGTACACGCTGGACGATGCGGACGCGGCCGACCGGCCGGTGACGTTCGCGTTCAACGGTGGGCCGGGCTCGTCGAGCATCTGGCTGCATCTCGGCCTCCTCGGCCCGCGCCGGGTCGTATCGGGTGACGCCGGTCAGCTCACACCACCGCCGTACGCGTTGGTCGACAACACCGAGACGCTGCTGCGGTACAGCGACCTCGTCTTCATCGACCCGGTGTCGACCGGGTACTCGCGGGCGGTCGAAGGGGAGAAGCCGGGGGAGTACCACGGATTCACCCGTGACCTGGAGTCGGTCGGCGAGGTGATCCGGCTGTGGACGTCGCGGAACGGCCGGTGGATGTCGCCGAAGTTCCTGGCCGGGGAGTCGTACGGTACGACGCGCGCCGCCGGGCTGGCGTCGCACTTGCAGGAGCGGTACGGCATGTACCTGAACGGGGTGATGCTGATCTCCGCGGTGCTCGAGTTCGGCACGCTCGACTTCACACCGGGCAACGATCTGCCCGTACACGCTGTACCTGCCGTCGTACGCCGCGATCGCGCACTACCACGGCCTGATCCCGGATTCGTCGTTGGAAGAAGTGCTCGCGGACGCCGAGCGGTTCGCGGCCGGGCGGTACCCGAACGCGCTTGCCCAGGGCAACCGGATCCCGGCCGACTACCGGGCCGAGGTGGTCACCCGGCTGGCCGCACTGACCGGGCTGAGCGAGGACTACATCGACCGGGTCAACCTGCGGATCGAGCACATGCGCTTCTTCGCCGAACTGTTGCGCTCCCGCCGCCAGGTGGTCGGCCGTCTCGACGGCCGCTTCGTCGGCTGGGACGCGGACTCCGGCGGTGAGAAGCAGGGCAACGACCCGTCGTTCGCGGCGATCATCGGGCCCTACACCGCGGCGCTGAACCACTACGTGCGGATGGAGCTTGGCTACCAGAACGACCTGCCCTACGAGATCCTCAACTTCGAGGCCGCGAAGAACTGGTCGTTCAAGGAGTTCGAGGGCCAGCAGATCACCGTGGCCGAGAAGCTCGCGGAAGCGATGCGCGCCAACCCGCACCTGAAGCTCCACGTCGCATTGGGTCACTACGACGGCGCCACCCCGTACTTCGCGACCGAGAACACCCTGGCCCGACTGCAGCTCCCGGCCGAGCTGGTCGCGAACATCGAGACGAAGTACTACCCGGCCGGCCACATGATGTACGTCCACGACGAGTCCCGGCTGCAGCAGTCAGAGGACCTCGGCGCCTTCATCAACTCGGCGTCCAATCGATGAGCCTGCCGGCCGAGATCGAGGCCATCACTTCGCAGTACCTCTCGCTGGCCGACGACGTGTTGCCGGGCCGGGTCCGCGGTTTCTACCTCACCGGCTCGATCCCGCTGAACGACTTCCATCCCGGCCGCAGCGACATCGACGGCGTAGTCGTGGTCGATGCGCCGGTCACCGAGGCCGACGTCCGTCCGATCCACGAGAAGCTCCCCGAGCGTCCGTACTTCGACGTCACCTATCTGACCGCAGCCGCGCTGGCGGCCCCGCCCGATCGCAGTACGCCGGTCGTCTACACGATCGACGGCGAATTCAAGGACCCCGCGGAGGCCGGAACCGTGAATCCGGTCCTGTGGTCGGAGATGGCGCGTCAGTCTCTCGCCGTTCGGGAGGCGCCTGGTTTGACGATCCACGACGACCACCAGGCGCTCGTCGATCACACGCGCGCCAATCTCACGTCGTACTGGGAGCCCATGCTCGACCGGCTCGAGAAGTACATCGCCGACCTGCCGGACGATCATGGACTCGATGGGTGGATCGTCCCGTGGTACGTCCTCGGCATCCCGCGACTGCTCGCATTGCTTGCCACCGGCAACATCGTCTCCAAAACGGCCGCCGGGGTGCACGGTGCCGCCGCGTTCCCGTCGTACGCCGCGCTCTGCACTCGCGCCATCGACCATCGGGCCGGCGCTGACGTCACCTTCACCGCCGCCGATGCGGCGCAGACGGTTGCCTTCGGTCGCAGCGTGATCGCTGCGGCGACCGCTTTGTGATGCTTACGCTCGTCCGCCAGGCTGCTCCGGTCGAGGCGCGGCCGGTGGAGGGCGTCGTACTGCGTCCACCCTCGGTTGCGGATGCGGTTGTGTTGGGGCGGTTGTATTTCGAGTCGTACGCGCCGGGGATCGCGGCGGCTACACCTGAGGAGGCGCTCGAGGACATCGAGCGGACTTTCGACGGTGCGTACGGCGTTCTCGACCTGAACCTCAGCCGGTTGGCGTGGGCCGCCGATCAACTGGTGGGAGCATTGCTTGTGGTGGAACGGGCCCCTTGGCTGGATACGCCGGATTGGCCCTTCATCGTGGAGTTTGTTCACCGCTCCAACGCAGCGCCGGTTGGGCATCGGGCGACTGCTGCTTGCATCCAGCGCGAACGTAACGATGGCGCTCCGGGTCGCCGAGAACAACGTGGCGGCGCTGGCGCTGTACCGCGGGCTCGGGTTCGTCCCACCGGCGGGTAGTTAGCAACCGTCTTTCTTGTCCACAGGTCGGCGTGGTTGTGGATGACGCCGGGCCGGTCTGTGGATAGAGAATTCCCTTGAAAATAAGGGGTTCTGGGTTTGAGAACTGTCGGTGGGTGGGTCTAGGGTTGTCGGTATGGAACTCCTGGGCGAGCGGCCGGTGTGGTCGATGAGTGGCGGCGAGATGCTGTCTGCTCTCGATCAGGTCGATGTTGTGGCCGCCCAGTTGGAGGCCTATCGGTTGCAGTTGGTCGCGGGTGTCGAGGACATCGGGTATGCGCAGGAGTTGGGTGCTCGCGACACCGTGGAGTTGCTGGCGTTCCGGTACCGGATGGATCGTCCGCAGGCCTACCGCGACGTCCGTTTGGCCCGGGCCCTGCCGAGGTACGGCGCGGTGTCCACAGCCCTCGCCGACGGCATCACACCCCCGGACTCCGAGCCCGCGGGAGCCTGACGACAGTGCCGCCTCCGACGACGGTGCCACCGCCGATGACGGGTCACCGCCGATGACGGTCCTGGCGACGGTCTGGCGTGGCGCTCGGCGGCGGCGATGCTGCGGGTGGTGGGGACGGTCGGGGTGTTCGGTTGCTGCGTCCGGTGCAGGCGGGGGTGATCGTGTCGGCGCTGGAGCGGGTGCGGTCGAGGGTGCCGGTGGCGGATCTGGAGGTGGCCGAGGAGCAGTTGGTGCAGCTGGCGGCGCATCTGTCCCCGGGCGAGTTGCGCAAAGCGGGGAAGCAGATCTGTGACCTGCTCGACTCCGACGGTCCCGAGCCGGACGAGCAGAAGGCCTCCGCGCGCGAGTCGTTGACGCTGACCAACGCCGACAACGGGGTGAAGTTCCGCGGCTACCTGGCCAACGAGAACGCCGAACTCCTGCGCGCTCTGATCCACGCCGGCGCCCGCCCGCACAAGACCGTCGACGGTGAGCTCGACCCCCGCCCCCGGGACAAGCGTCAGGCCGACGCGCTCAGCACCGCGCTGACGATCGCCGCCGCGGCCACCGACGCCGGCCACAAACTCACGAACCCTCCCGGCACCCAGCACAACACCTCACCACCGGCGACCGCGGGTGCTCTTGGCGGCGGGAGCCCGTGGCTGCCGGGGTTCGGTGCGAAGGCGAACATCACCGTCACCATCGACTTCAACGACTTGAAAGCCGCGACCGCGGACGCCACCGGTGAGCTGGTGTACGGCGACGGCCTGTCGGCGGCCACGATCCGGCGGCTGGCCTGCGACGCGAAGATCATCCCGGTCGTCCTGGGTTCCAACTCCGAGCCGCTCGACGTCGGCCGTGCCGTGCGCCTGGTCACCGGCGCGATGCGCCGTGGCCTGAACGTCCGCGACAGGGGCTGTGTCGTGTGCGGCGCACCGCCGGTCCAGTGCGACGCGCACCACCTGGTCTCTTGGATCGACGGCGGCACCACCGCGATCTGGAATCTGGTCCTGCTCTGTCGCCGGCACCATGTGGACCTGCATGCCGGACGCTGGCGCATCACCATCACCAACGGCGTCGTACACGTAACCCGCCCCACCTGGGCCGACCCACCACCTCGGCCGGGACCACCTCACAGAGCATCACGCCACCCGGCGCGTGCTGTCGTCGCGTCCAGTGATGACACCGGATCAGTGGCGGCTGCGCACGGACCATCGGATGGTGGTGCGCAGGCGACTGCCGGCGATGCAGTTGGTGGTGAGGAGAGCTGCGCGCCTGGGAAGAGGGCACGCAGCGGTCGATGGACGGCTGACGCGGCAACTCTGCACGAGGCCGCCCGGTTCGCGGTGTGGGGCCAGACGTCCGCGAGCCAGGCGCCCGCGACATCGTGGGACAGCAACTCTGTGGTCGCCGCCCAATCAACTCGCCCAGACCCGTAGAACGATCCTGCACTCGTGCGACGACGCCGTGCCTCACGCCGCGATGTCTCATCCGGCCCCCTGCATCGTGCGGCCATGCCCGGCCGGCGGTGTGTCGGTGGCGCCGCACCTCGTCGGACGAGGTGACGAATCTGAGGTGCTTCGGCTGCTCGTCCCAGGCGCCGCAGTGCGACCTGCGGCCTCGGCGCAGCTATGGATAGATGCGGAAGCCCGAGAACGTGCGATGTTGGAAGGACGCGTAGAAGTCGTCCGCGGTGTCGGTGACGAGGTCCACCCGCTCAGCTCCGGTGAGCGGAGCGGCGTACTCGACGAGCGCGCGGCCGACACCCCGACGCCGATGGTCGTGGTGGACCGCCATCATCGACAGATAGGCCGCGATGTGGCCGTCGCTCAGTAGGTAGGCGAAGCCGATCACCTGGTCGCCGTCGAGGGCGACCACACTCGTCACGCCGGGTGCGGTGAGCACCGCGTGAGCACGGTCGAGATCGGCGCCGAAGCTCGGCCACTTCTCGGCCTCGCACAGTGCCACGATGCCCGCGAGATGAGCGTGCTCGTACGGCGCGATGGTCACGGCAGCGTGAGGACCTCGGCGCCGGTGTCGGTGACGAGCAGGGTGTGTTCGAACTGGGCGGTGCGGGACTTGTCCTTGGTGGTGGCGGTCCAGCCGTCGTCCCAGAGGTCGTAGTCGTACGTGCCCAGGGTGAGCATCGGCTCGATGGTGAACGTCATGCCGGGCTCGATCACGTCGTCGAAGCGCTCGTCGTCGTAATGCGGGATGATCAGGCCCGAGTGGAACGACGTCGCGATCCCGTGGCCGGTGAAGTCGCGGACGACGCCGTACCCGAAGCGCTTGGCGTAGGACTCGATGACGCGGCCGATGATGCTGACCTGGCGCCCGGGCTTGACCGCCTTGATGCCGCGGTTGAGCGCCTCCTGCGTGCGCTCGACCAGCAGCCGGCTCTCCTCGTCCACGTCGCCGACCAGGAACGTCGCGTTGGTGTCGCCGTGCACACCGTCCAGGAACGCCGTGATGTCGACGTTGACGATGTCGCCGTCCTCGAGCTGACGGTCGTCGGGGATGCCGTGGCAGATCACCTCGTTCACCGACGTACACAGCGACTTCGGGTAGCCGCGGTAGCCGAGCGTCGAGGGGTACGCGCCGCGTTCGATCAGATACTCGTGGCCGACCCGGTCCAGTTCGTCGGTGGTGACTCCCGGCTTCGCCGCCGCACCGACCGCCTGCAGCGCTTGCGCGGCCAGCTTGCTCGCGACCCGCATCTTGTCCACCAGTTCGGGCGCCGTGACGTAGGAACCGTCGTACGGCGTCGGGGCCGGCTTGCCGACGTATTCGGGGCGCGGAATGGATGCGGGTACTTCGCGGCGCGGCGAGATGATGCCGGGAGTGAGAATCGACATGGTGAGATCATTCTAGTGAGCTGCGACAAGACTCCCAGGAGGTGGTCATCCAGATGAGCGACGATCACAGCAACGAGTGGTACTACAACACCAAGACCGGCAAGGTCGAGCCGTACCAGGGGGCGAAGTCGGGCGACCGGCTCGGCCCGTACAGCTCCCGGGAAGAAGCCGAGCGGGCGCTGGAGAAGGTCGAGGAACGCAACGAAGCCTGGGACAACGACCCCAAGTGGGATGACGACTGACTCTCTGACCACACACCAAGGGGCACCGCCGGGATCGGTGGTGCCCCTTGGGTTTGTCGCGGCAGGCGTCGCTGACGAGCGAACGCCCGGCTCAGCGGGTGACCCGCTTGGCCGCGGTCTTGCGGGCCGGAGCCTTGCGGGCCGGGGCCTTCTTCGCCGCGGTGGTGCGGACGGGCGCCTTCTTCGCCGCGGTCCGCTTCGCCGGCGCCTTCTTGGCGACGGTCTTCTTGGCCGGAGCCTTCTTCGCCGCGACCTTCTTGGCCGGCGCCTTCTTGGCGACCGTCTTCGTCGCCGGCGTCTTCTTGGCCACGGTCTTCCTCGCCGTCGTGGTCTTCTTGGCGGCGACCTTGCGGGCCGGGGCCTTCTTCGCGACGGTCCGCTTCGCCGGCGCCTTCTTCGCGGTCGCCCTCTTGGCCGGCGCCTTCTTCGCGGTGGCCCTCTTGGCCGGCGCTTTCTTCGCCACCGTCTTCTTGGCGGCGGTCTTCTGTGCCGCACTCACCTTCTTCGTCACTGTCTTCTTCGCTGCGCTGACCTTGCGCACGGACGTCGTCTTCGCGGCGGCGCTGGTCTTCCTCGCGACAGTCTTCTTGGCGGGAGAAGCCTTTTTGGCTGTCGCCTTCCCTGCGGCTGCCTTCTTGGCTGGCACTCTGCCTCCTTGGTGCGGCTGAGGAAAACCACGGTGGATTCCTCGACGTCATGATGATGACAACACTTGGTGCCTACGTAAAGCACCCGAAACGTCCGCAGGTTAAGGCGTGTGAGCCGCAAAGGCGCGGACAAATGCCGAGAATCCTTGTGCAGAAGGGATTCCGCCGCGGTCCGAGCATGCCCGAGGCGCTCAAGAAAAACTTGCCGACACGCGCACAAAGTGCGTGCCGAACGGTGCAATCGGCGAGTGTTGTCGTCGGCAACGTCCTGCGAACATGAGGCGGTACAGACCGATGAAGAGTGCTCGAGACGACCTCGGCGACACCATCAGACTGCCCGTCGACGTGACGCGCGTGGTCAGCATCGTGCCGTCGTTGACCGAGTCGATCGCGGTCACACACGCGCCATTGATCGTTGGTGCGACCGACTACTGCACGCATCCCGCGGACCTCGACGTTGTGCGTGTTCACGGCACGAAGAATCCCGATCTCGAACGCATCCGCGAGCTCGCACCGGACGTCGTACTCGCGAACGCCGAAGAGAATCGTGCTGTCGATCTCGACGCGTTGCGCACGAGTGGAATCGCGGTCTGGGTGACCGCACCGACGACGGTCGCCGAATCACTCGACTCACTCGACCGCATGCTGTCCGCGATCATCGGTGACGTGCCGGCCTGGTTGATCGATGCGCGTGAGGTCTGGAGTTCGCCGTACGACGGAATGCGCCGAACGGCCGTGATTCCGATCTGGCGGCGACCGTGGATGGCGTTGGGACGGGACACGTTCGCTGGTGATCTGCTGTCCCGGATCGGCGTCGACAACGTGTTGAGTGATGCCGGTGAACGTTATCCGCGGATCGACGTCGAGGTGTTACCCAACTACGACATCGTCGTGTTGCCGGACGAGCCTTATGCCTTTTCACCGACCGATGGACCGGAGGCATTCGCACGGCCCGCGAAGTGTGTGTCCGGGCGCCATCTCACCTGGTACGGACCGTCGCTGGTCGAGGCGCGGGCGGTGCTCAGCGAACAGCTGCAGTGAGGTGCGCCACCGTCAAGGCACTGTCAGCTAGACGCTTAGGTATGCCTCACCTACACTCGCTGGGTGCCGTCGATGACCGCGAAGAAGAAGTGCTGCAAGGACAAGCCGAGGTGCAAGAAGTGCCCGGTGGTCCTGATGCGGCTGGCCAAGGCCGGCTGCGCCGAGCGGGTCGATCGCGTGCACTACGACGTCGACAAGAAGGTCCCGAAGAAGGTGCTCAAAGCAGCCCGGCAGCGCTGATCAGGAGTGGGCTGATCAGGAGTTGGGCTGATCAGGACGCGCGGCGCAGCGTGATCGCGTCCGCTGCCTGCCGGAGCAGACCGGGGATGGTGACGTGGGCGGCCTGACCGGTCGCCTCGAGGTCGTCGCCGTACCACCAGCCGTGGGCGCTGATCGTCTGCTGCTCGAGCTCCTCCTGGTTGGCGAACGTCACGTCGACGCCGTCCACCGCGACCGCGAAGAACGTCTGGCGCTGGACGATCGTGCACCCGCCCCACTCGAACTCGATCGTGTTCGTCGCCACCGGTGTGCCGAGCGTGTCGACCGGCAGCAGGATGCCGACCTCCTCGAGCAGTTCCCGGCTGGCCGCCTCCGCGATCGTCTCGCCCGTCTCCACGCCACCACCGATGGTGAACCAGTACGGCGTCTCCGGCTTCAGCGGATCCCAGCCGTGCAGCAGCAAGACCTTGCCGTCGGGACGCACCGGGAGCACACGCGCCGTCGTACGCCGCACGACGGTACCGGGTGGTGGCAATCGAGATTCGCTCACACCACGAAACGCTAGACGACACAGGCCGTTCCGCGTCGCCCGATGCGGCGCGTCTCACACTCGTTGCCGCAGACACCTAGGATCGAAGGCATGGCAAGCATCGGTCTCGGACTGGCGGCGCTCGGGCGACCTGGGTACATCAACCTCGGACACGACGAGGATCTCCCAGCGGGGCGTGCGATCGAGGATCTCAGAGAGCGCACACATCAGCTGCTCGAGCAGGCCTGGCAAGCAGGTGTTCGGTACTTCGACGCCGCGCGTTCGTACGGTCTTGCCGAGACGTTCCTCGGCGAGTGGCTGACGCCGGAGCGCCGTACCCAGCTCACCATCGGCTCGAAGTGGGGCTACACGTACGTCGCCGATTGGCGGAGCGACGCGGACACCCACGAGGTGAAGGACCACAGCCTCGCGACCTTCGAGCGGCAGTGGCCGGAGACCCTGCAAGCGCTTGGCGGACCGCCGGACGTCTACCTCATCCACAGTCTCACCTCGGACAGTCCCGCACTCGGCGACGACCGGTTGCTTGATCGACTGCGGGAGCTCGCGGACAGCGGCGTACGCGTCGGACTGTCGACGAGTGGACGACAACAGGCGGAGACGCTGCGCAAGGCCATGGACTTGGGCGCACCGTTCACGGCAGTCCAGGCGACGTGGAACGTGCTCGAGACCTCAGCGGGGAAAGCGCTGGCCGAGGCGCACGATGCCGGCTGGTTCGTGGTGGTGAAGGAAGTCGTTGCCAACGGCCGCCTGACCGCGAAGGCCGGCGAAACCCCCTTCAACGTGTTCGCCCGCCAGCACGGCGTCGCCCCCGACGCGCTCGCCATCGGAGCCGCCGTACAGCAGCCGTGGGCCGACATCGTCCTCAGCGGCGCCATCACCGCCGAACAACTCGCGAGCAACCTCGCCTACAGCACCGACGGCCCCCTCACCGAGTTCGTCCAACAACCCGAGGAGTACTGGACCGAACGCTCCGCCCTACCCTGGATCTGACTCCGGTCAGAAGCACGTGATGAGCGGCCGTGTTCGGTGGTAGGCGGCCTGTGTGCTTGCGCATCTGGTGGGCTGACCTACGAGATGGTGGGTTGCCGTACTGGACTCCGGGGTGCCAACCCACCATCTCGTAGGTCAACCCATGAAATGGGTCGCTCGGGACAGGTCCGCGCCCCGCACCCTCCCGCGCCGCCAAAGCCCAAGCCGAGGCGTCCCTCGGCCTCGACGTCTGAGTCGAGGTCAGAAGGTGTGCTCGTCGGCCGGGAAGGCTCCGGAGGCTACGTCGGCGGCGTAGGTGGTGGCTGCGGAGGTGAGGATGCCGCGTAAGTCGGCGTACTGCTTGACGAAGCGGGGCATCGTGCCTGACCGGAGGCCGGCCATGTCCTGCCAGACCAGGACCTGGGCGTCCGTGTCGCGGCCGGCGCCGATGCCGATGGTCGGGATCGAGACGCGCTTGGTGATCTCCGCGGCCACATCGCCCGGGACCATCTCCAGTACGACGGCGAACGCGCCCGCCTCCGCCAGCGCGACGGCGTCGTCGATGAGTCCGGCCGCCTGATCGCCGCGACCCTGCACCCGGTAGCCGCCGATGCTGTGCTCGCTCTGCGGGGTGAAGCCGATGTGCGCCATCACCGGGATGCCGGACTGGGTCAGCTTCTCCACCATCGGCACCATGGTCCGGCCGCCTTCCAGCTTCACCGCGTGTACGCCGGCTTCCTTCATGAACCGGACAGCGGTGTGGAAGGCCTGCTCGGGTGATGCCTGGTACGAACCGAACGGCAGGTCGGCGACGACAAGCGCCCGCTCGACCGCACCCGCGACGGCCCGCGCCAGCGGGATGAGCTCGTCGACGGTGACGCGCAGGGTGGTGTCGTAGCCGAAGACGTTGTTGGCGGCCGAGTCACCGACCAGCAGTACCGGAATGCCGGCCTGGTCGAAGATCTCGGCAGTGTACTGGTCGTACGCCGTCAGCATGGCCCACTTCTCGCCATGGTTCTTCATGTCGCGCAGGTGGTGCACGCGGTACCGCCGGGGCCGCTTGCTGCCCTCGTTCGAACCACTGCGGTCGGTCGGCTTGTTCTCCGTCGGTGTCGACGGACGGCCGGACTCAGACGGCGCGATGCTCGCCGCCGCTTGCGCCCGACGCGCGCGGTGTGACGCGCTCGGCTCCTGCGCGATCTGGCTCGGAGCGTCCTGCTGGACGTCCGCACGCCGCCGCGCGCCGAGCCGCTTGGGCTCCTCGCTCACCGGCGTGTTGCTCTCGTACTCCGCGCTCGGATCCGACAGGTATCCGTTGTCCTGCTTCCGCACGGGCTCCTGCTGGTAGGACTCGATCGCGTCCGGCATGTACGCCGTGATCGTCGGAGTGTCCACCGTGTAGTTGGCCGGAGGAGTGGCGGGCGCGGCCGGACGCGGTTGCTGCTGCGGCGCTTGGTTCTGCGTCGGCGCAGGTGGTGGCGTCTGAGGCTGTGGCGGCTGCTGCGGGCTGACACCATTGCTGAGCCCGTTGCTGCTAGGCCCATTGCCGTGTCCATTACCCAGTCCGTTGCTTTGGGCTGGGGGAGGCGGTGGTGGCGGTGCAGGACTCGGCGTCGGGGCCGGACTGCTCCAGTTGGCGCTGCCGTTCGAGCTGTGCGGAGCTGCTGGCCGTCGGCGTCACGCCATTGCTCGACTGTGGCGGTGCCGGCGGACGCGGAGGCTGCTGCGGTGCGGCCGGCTGACGGCTCGGCGGTACGCCGTTACTCCCCGGACCGAACGGACTCGGCCGGCCCTGTGGCGGCGGAGTCTGCTGCGGTTGCGCCGGCGGCTGCTGCGGCCGGAACGGGTTCTGCTCCGGGTATGACGGCTGTCCGTACGACGGCTCGTCACCGGCTGGCTGCTCACGCTCGCCGTAGTACTCCGGCCGTTGCGGCTGGTCGGAGTGCGGCCGGCCCTGTGGCTGATCGCCGTACGGCCGGTTCTGCGGCTGCTCGCCGTACCGCTGCTGCTGGGGTTGCTGCGACGGTGGTGGCGGGGCCGCGGGCAGGTACGGCGGCTTGGGGACGTACGGCTGCTGCGGCACCGGGCCGCGCTCGTACGACCTGGGTGCGTTCGGCAACGACGGCGACGGGTCGAGGCCGAGCCCGTTGGCCCGGTCCCGCCAGGTGTCGCTGTCGTACTCCGAGCGGCGGTGCTCCTCGGTTGTCCGGTTCTTCGGTCCGGTCCCGTACGGCGACGGCAGCTCCTCGTCGTCACCCGGGGTACCGGCCGACAGGAAGTTGTCAACCATACCTTCATCGTCCCACCGTTGCGGAGGGTGAGCGCCACCGCCTGTACGTGACCGATCACTCACCTCATTGAATTCCTTCCCCGCCCCACCGCCCCGGTCGTCGGCGGGCAGGCCGGAACGGCCGGTGGGCTCCTCAGGGGTGCCCCACGGGGTGTCGGTGGATGGGCGGTACCGCCAGGAGTCGCTCAGTGCTCGGCTGCCTTCCGTGCGTCCTCACGCCATGCATTCGTGATCGGCAGTCGCCGGTCCCGGCCGAATGCCTTGTGAGTGATCTTCGGGCCCGGCGGGTACTGCCGGCGCTTGTACTCCGCCCGGTCGACCAGCTGGATCACCTTCGTGACCAGCTCGGTGTCGAACCCGGCGGCGACCAGCTCGGCACTGCCGCGGTCCTGCTCGACGTAGTCGTCCAGCATGTCGTCGAGCAGATCGTACGGCGGCAGCGAGTCGGTGTCCTGTTGTCCCGGGCGCAACTCGGCCGAGGGCGGCTTGGCGATCGAGTTCGCCGGGATCGGCGGTTGCTGGCCGCGTTCCTTCGCGTCCGCGTTCCGCCACTTGGCCAGCCGCCAGACCAGGGTCTTCGGGACGTCTTTGAGCGGTGCGAAACCGCCGACCGCGTCGCCGTAGATGGTGGAGTAGCCGACGGACAGCTCCGACTTGTTGCCGCAGGCAAGCACCAGGTGGCCGTCGGCGTTCGACAGGCCCATCCAGATCACCGCGCGGACCCGGGCCTGCAGGTTCTCCTCGGCCAGCCCGGTCAGGCCGAGGGTGTCGAGGAACGGCTGCACCATCGGCTGGATCGGCACCACCCGGTAGTTGAGCCCGGTCCGCGCGGCCAGGTCGGCGGCGTCGTCCTTGGAGTGGTCGCTGGAGTAGACGCTCGGGTTGGAGATGCCGAACACATGCTCGGCGCCGATCGCGTCACAGGCGATCGCCGCGACCAGCGACGAGTCGATGCCGCCCGAGAGTCCGAGCAGGACGGACTTGAAGCCGTTCTTCTGGACGTAGTCGCGCAGGCCGGTGACGATCGCGCCGTACATCTCGGCCTCGTCGGACAGCCGCGGCGCGACGGCCGGGTCCATCGCCTCGTACGCCGGCAGCGCGTCCTCGTGGATCACGGTGTGGACGATCTCGATGCCCTCGTGCGTGCCGGCCGGCGTACCGGTCGCCGCGGGCAGGTCGAGGTCGACGACCATGCTGCCCTGCTCGAACTGCGGCGCGCGGGCGAAGACCGTGCCCTCGGCATCCGCGATCAGCGAGTCGCCGTCGAAGACGAGCTCGTCCTGGCCGCCGACCAGGTTGACGTAGGCGAGCGAGCAGCCGGCCTCGCGGGCGCGGCGGCGGACCAGGTCACCCCGGACGTCGTCCTTGTTCGCCTCGTACGGCGAGCTGTTGACGACGAGCAGGAGACCGGCGCCGGCGGCCTTGGTGACGGCGACCGGGCCGCCGTCCTGCCAGAGGTCCTCGCAGATGACCAGGGCGACATCGATCCCGTGGATCCGGATCACCTGCAGGGTGTTGCCGGGGACGAAGTTCCGGAACTCGTCGAAGACGCCGTAGTTCGGCAGGTGGTGCTTGACCGCGCTGGTGACGACCCGGCCCTGGTAGATCACCGCGGCAGAGTTCGTCGGGGAGCCCTTCGGACGGCCGAGCCGGTCGATGCCCATCGCCGTACCACTGGCCCGGTCGAGGTAGCCGCAGACCACCACGATGTCGCCGAGCCCCTCGTCGGCCAGCCGCTGGGCGAGGTCCTGGATGCGGGCCTGCGACGCGTCCACGAACGACGCGCGCAACGCCAGATCCTCCACCGGGTACCCGGTCAGCCCGAGCTCCGGAAAGGCCACCACGTGCGCACCCCGCTCGACCGCATTCCGGGTCCACGCGACGATCTTGTCCGCGTTCCCGTCAATGTCACCCACGGTGACATTGAGCTGAGCGAGACCAACACGAAGCTGAGGCACGGGAGCACATTACTGGTTCCCGAGGATCTTCCCCACGTCTGTCTCCGGGTCTTACGTACGCCGAATGTACGCGCGGATCAGTCGCAGGTTCTCCTCGACCGGATCCATCGCGTCCACGGTCAGGTGTGCATGGGTCATCGGTGGGAACTCCGCCCGCATCCGCTCGACGTGATCCCAGCCCACCTCGTGCCATCCCGGGATGCCCCGGGCCCGTCCCTCCAGCCGCCGCCGATGCTCCACCTCGTCAGTACAAACGCACTCGATCACGTCAAGCCGAACGTCGTACTCAGCCGCCGTCTTCTGCCACCGCTCGACCACCACATCGTCGACCAGTCCATCCACGATCGCGGACTGCCTCAGCATCAACTGCCGTTTGATCAACGTCTCGAGCAGGTCGTTGTACATCGCCAGGAACGTCGGCCGGCTGAGCCCGGTCAGCACGCCGTGCGGCCTGAGCGCCCCCAGCAACCAATCACCGGCGAACGCGGGAACGCCGGTCTCGGTCGCGACGGCCTCGGCCAGGGTCGACTTCCCGGTGCCGGGCAACCCGGTGAACGCGATGACGCTTCCCATGCCGACGAACCTAGCGGCGCACCTGAAGGTCGCGTCTGTTGGCATCCCCCTGGTTCCTCGCTGGGGGACCGGGGAGAATTTCCCTCCTGAATCGGGCGGCAGAAATCCTCGCCACACTCCGCTAGCCGGTCGCGGAATGGCTGGCTGACGGACCAGCGGCGCCAGATCGACGGTGGTTTCAGAACCTGGGCGGTGAATCGGGGTTTGACATCGGGGTGTCCGGTCCCTCCTGTGCGAGGGGACACCCAGCTCGTGTGTCGTTTCGCTGGGTTCCAATTCGGGCCACCGCGGGGCGTCTTTGTGCACCAGATCCGTACGTCGAAGCCGTCGCCGTACGGATCTCGTGCACAAAGAGGCCACCGCGGGCGTCTTTGTGCACCAGATCCGTACGCCGAAACCGTCGCTGTACGGATCTCGTGCACAAAGTGATCGATCGCGACGGCAGGTGGCAGCCAGACGGCCGGACAGGTCAGCCGGACAGGACGGCCGGATATCCCCTCAAATGGGCTCCTCTGCTCGGCGGCCGAACCCACCGTTTCAGGGGTCAACCCCTGAGGTGGTGGGTTCGGTCCTCAAATTCTCGGGGGCCAACCCACAAGCTCAGGGGTTGACCCCTCAAACGGGCCCATCACCTGCGCCAGTAGTGCAGTGGCCGACGCGGTGGTCGGCGTGTGGCCGGTGCGTGATGGGGCAGTTGCTGGCGTGGGGTGCCGGCTGCGGTGATGGGGCAGTTGCTGGCATGGGTGCCGGCTGCGGTGATGGGGCAGCTGCTGGCATGGGTGCCGGCTGCGGTGGGTGGGGCAGTTGCTGGCGTGGGTGCCGGCTGCGGTGATGGGGCAGTGGCTGGCGTAGCTGCGGGTGTGGTGGTCGGGGTAGTCCGATGGAGCCGCAACGGTTCGGCACTGGCGACCAAGGTTCGCTGCCCGGGGACTTTCGGTGGATGTGAGAGCGGCACCGGGCAGATTGACTCGCGGTATGAGCGTTCAGAGTGGGCCGACCGGGTTGACTGAGCGGGCGTTGGGGCCGGATCTGACTCGGGGGTTCATGCTGCTGTTCATCGCGCTCGCCAACTCGCACTACTTCGTTTACGGCGACAAGGTGTTCGGTGGGTTTCCGGTGGAGGGGTCAGCGGTCGACCGGGCGGTGGGGATGGGGATCTCGACGTTCGTGGACGGGCGGGCGTTTCCGATGTTCGGGGTGCTGTTCGGGTACGGCGTGGCGCAGATCGTCCGGCGGCAGCGGGAGGCCGGGAAGGAGTGGCGGCCGATCCGGAGGCTGTTGTGGCGGCGGAGTCTTGTGTTGGTGGTGCTCGGGTTCCTGCACGCGATGCTGCTCTACATCGGCGACATCCTCGCGGCGTACGGCGTACTCCTCTTCCTCGGCGTTTGGGCGATCCGCTGGAAGGACCGCTGGCTGCTGATCGGCGCGGCGCTGGTCTTCGTGCTCACCGCCCTCCCCAGTGACACCTCGATGTCCACCGCATCCGACACGGCCGACCCGTCGATGCTGCCGGCGGACTTCCTCGGGCAGTTCGGCGATCGGATCGTCGTACACCCGTTCATCGCCGGACTCGGCTGGATCGGGTTCGTCACCCCGTTCCTCGTCGGCCTCTGGGCCGGCCGCCGCCGGATCCTCGAGCGTCCCGCCGAGCACCTCACCCTGCTTCGCACCACCGCGCTGCTCGGCCTGACCATCGCGATCGGAGGCGCGCTGCCGGTCTCGCTGATCGTCGGCGGCGTGATCGACCAGCCGAGCGAGCACGCCCTCACGCTGCTCGGTCCGCTGCACGATGCGTCCGGCGTCCTCGGAGGTTTCGGGTACGCCGCTCTGATCGTGCTGATCGCGCACCGCCTCAGCGACCGCCAGGGCCCGATCACCCTGGCGATCGCCGCCGTCGGCCAGCGCTCGCTGACGTGCTATCTGTCCCAGTCCGTGGTGTGGGCAGTCGCGTTCACGCCGTACCTGCTCGACCTGTCCCGCACGCTCACCGCGGCCACGACGGCACTGCTCGCGGTCGCGACCTGGCTGGCGACCGTGGTGATGGCCGACCGGATGCGGCGCGTCGGCTACCGCGGACCGTTCGAGCTCTTGATCCGGCGGATCACCTATCAGCCGAGAAGGACCGCAGCGACACGGTCACGCAGTTCCGGCAGCCTCGCGTAGAAGACGTCACCAGGACACTGGGTCGAGTTGTAGTCCCGGTGCCCGACGATCGCCGCGTGCGGATCCAGTCCGTACTTCGTGCAGAGCCAGGCACACGTCAGTACCGACGTGTCGAACAGCGTCGTCGTCACGTTCGCGGTGACGTAGATGCCTTCGTGCTCGATGCCGATCGTGTGGCTGTTGTTGTCGGCGGTCTGGGCGCCGAGGATGTTCTGCCCGTTGTTGATCGACGACAGCGACTTGCTCCGGCCCTCCATCAGGAACCCGCCGCGGCTGATCGTGAGCTGGTTGCCGATGTCGATCCAGCCGTTGGTGTCCATGTGCAGGTCCTGGATCCAGTGCTGGACGCTGTACGCCGCCGCGAGCGAGTAGTCGGTGACGTTCGGGCTCGCGGTGTGGTGGATGACGATGTGGTCGGGCGCCGCGCAGCAGGGTACGCCGGGACGACGGTGCCGGGCTCTGGGCACGTTGGATATTTTCTGGGGCGGTCAGACCATGGAAAATTCCCTACCGCCAGGGCCGTCAAACCGGGCCTTTCGCAACCGACGGTGATCTAATGACGGTCGTGACAGATGGGGAGCGGACGGGGGACGTCCGGCTCGGCAGGATCGGCAAGGGCGTGCGGGTGGCCGTGGCCCTCGTCGGCATCGGGCTGCTGATCAATGGTTCGGTGCGCGCCTCGGACGACGCGTGGCCGTTCGGTCCGATGTCGCAGTACGCGATGTCGGTGCCCGACGACGCCTCGATCACCTACACCCGGATCAGCGCGCTCACCGATGCCGGTACGACGGTCGACGTACCGCTCAACATCGAGGGGGCCGGCGTGGCCCGGGCCGAGATCGAGGCGCGGACCGGCGAGATCGTGAAGGACCCGTCGCTGCTCCAGCAGGTCGCGGACGGGTGGGCGCAGAAGCATCCGGACAAGCCGAAGTACGTGAAGCTCGAGCTGATCCGCGACACCACCCAACTGGTCAAGGGCCGCGTCGAGGGCCCACCGACGCCCGAGGTCCTCGCCACCTGGCAGGTGCCCCGATGAGCCGCTCACTGGGCGCCCGGGCCGCCGACTGGTTCACCCCCAAGATCGCCCTCGCCCGGGTCGCGTGGTTGCGAACGGTCCTCTACTTGTTCGTGATCCTCGACATGCACGCGTTCGTCCGCGACACCCGGCTCAAGGGCGAGCACCCCGGCCTGTACCAGCCGTTGCTGCTGGCCCGCATGCTCGAGCTGCCCAAGCCGTCGGTGGCCAACACGACCGCCTTGTACGTCGTCCTGATCGTGGCCTGCCTGGTCGGCGCGACGAACTACTTCCCGCGGATCGCCGGCTGGATCGTCGCGCCCGCGTTCACCTGGTGGGTCCTGATCGGGATGAGCGACGGCAAGGTCGACCACGACCACCTCGCGTTGGTGATCGCGCTCTGGGTGCTCCCGACCGTGAAGGCCGGTCGCCGCGGCCCGGCGTCGTACGGCGATCAGACCCGCTCGGAGGCGGCTGGCTGGGCGATTCGGTGTGTGCAGATCAGCGTGATCGCGACGTACTTCCTGTCCGCGATCGCGAAGCTCCGCAGTGCCGGCTGGGCACTGACCTGGCCGGGGAGCGCCGTACTGACCTGGGCGATCGTACGGCGGCCGCACCCGGTCGGGGAGTGGTTGCTGCATCATCCGTGGATGCTGCACGTCATGCAGTGGGTCGGCATCACGGCGGAGTTCTTCTCACCGGTGATCCTGTGGCTCAAGGGCCGGTGGCAGTTGCTCGGAGCCCTGTTCTTCCTCGGGTTCCACGCGGCGAACACGGCGATCCTGCTGATCCACTTTCTGCCGACCGTGGTCTGCTGGCTCGCGTTCGCGCCACTCGAGCGGGTGGTGCCGTGGTTCAAAGAGCGGTCAGACCGCAACGCCCGACAGACCGAAGACCAGCCCGAACAGGGCCGGCAGGCCGAGCAGCAGGCCGGCTCGTAGCCGGAACCGGCGGCCGCCCGGGCCGGGAGTCCGGACGATCCGCGACAGCACCGCACCGGCGTACCCGAACACCAGGGCGGCGAGCAGGATCTGTTTGGTCGGCAGGTCGTCGGCGTTGTGGTGGGTCAGGCCGAGAGTGACCAGACCGGGGCAGCAGAACGCGCACATGCCGAACCCGAGCTCCGGGACCGGCAGCCAGCGGCGGCCGAGCACGTCCCGCTCGGCGGGTCGCTTCCGCCGGATCGACTGCACGAACCGCGCGGTGCTGAGCAGCAGGTCGCTGATGCAGAGAACCGCGGCCACGAGGAGCGCGGCGTGAAAGATCGTCTGCACGAAGGAACACGGTAGGCCCTTACCGGGCCGATGTCCGCAGAAGCACGTAACGTCTGCTTAACAGAGCCGGGGCACACTGTGTGCGGGCGACACAGATGAGAGGTGGACTGATGGACAAGCAGCAGGAGTTCGTGCTGCGCGCGCTGGAGGAGCGCGACGTACGCTTCGTGCGGCTCTGGTTCACCGACGTGCTCGGGTTCCTGAAGTCGGTGGCGGTGGCGCCGGCCGAGCTGGAGGGCGCGTTCGCCGAGGGGATCGGCTTCGACGGATCCGCGATCGAGGGGTTCGCCCGGGTGACCGAGGCGGACATGCTGGCCAAGCCGGACCCGTCGACGTTCCAGATCCTGCCCTGGCGGGGCGAGACGATGGGCACCGCGCGGATGTTCTGCGACATCAACATGCCGGACGGCTCCTCGTCGTTCGCCGACCCGCGGCACGTGCTGAAGCGGACCCTGTCGAAGGCGGCCGACCTCGGGTTCACCTTCTACACCCACCCCGAGATCGAGTTCTACCTGTTCAAGTCGCTGGTCGGCGCGCCCGGTACGACGCCGGAGCCGGTCGACTCGTCCGGGTACTTCGACCACACGCCGCAGGGGATCGGCAACGACTTCCGCCGCGAGGCGATCACGATGCTCGAGTCGATGGGCATCTCGGTCGAGTTCAGCCACCACGAGGGCGGCCCGGGCCAGCAGGAGATCGACCTGCGGTACGCCGACGCCCTCAGTACCGCGGACAACATCATGACCTTCCGGGTGGTGGTGAAGGAGGTCGCGCTCACCCAGGGCATCTACGCCTCGTTCATGCCGAAGCCGCTCAGCGACCAGCCCGGATCCGGCATGCACACCCACATGTCCCTGTTCGAGGGTGACCGGAACGCGTTCTTCGAAGGCGGCGCGCAGTACCAGCTCTCCAAGACCGGGCGCGCCTTCATCGCAGGCCTGTTGCACCACGCGGCCGAGATCACCGCGGTGACGAACCAGTGGGTGAACTCGTACAAGCGGCTCGCGGTCGGTGACGAGGCGCCGTCGTTCATCTCCTGGGGGCACAACAACCGCTCCGCGCTGGTCCGCGTGCCGATGTACAAGCCGCACAAGGGCCAGTCGAGCCGGGTGGAGTTCCGCTCGCTCGACTCGGCGGCGAACCCGTACCTCGCCTACGCGCTGATGCTGGCCGCCGGCCTCAAAGGCATCGAGGACGGCTACGAGCTGCCCGCCGAGGTGGAGGAGGACATCTGGTCGCTGACGCCGCGTGAGCGCAAGGCTCTCGGCATCAAGCCGCTGCCCGGCAGCCTCGCCGAGGCGATCAGCGCGATGGAGGACAGCGAGCTGGTCGCCGAGACGCTCGGCGAGCACGTGTTCGACTTCTTCCTCCGCAACAAGCGCGCCGAATGGCAGGACTACCGCCGGCAGGTCACCCCGTTCGAGCTGAACAGGTTACTGCCCGTCCTCTAGTGGCGATTTGTCGGTACATAGTTTCCTAAGGCGTCATCCAGTGGTCGCCGAGGTGGCGTGAGATCAGTTCTCATGCGGCGCCTCCTGGTGGTCACCGGCTTGCTCCTCCTGCTGTTCCTCACCGGCTCGACATCGGCCTCGGCCCATGTGATCGCGTCGACCGGCTACTCGTCGGTCCACCAGGACGGCAGCCGGGTGACCTGGCTCCTCAGCCTGGAGTACGACGTCCTCGCGCGCGCCGTTGATCTCGGCGTACCGGCCAGTGACGACGGTCAGCGGTCACAGGCCCTGGACACGGCCAAGGACCGGATCGCCGAGTACCTGCACGACAAGATGGTCGTCTCGGTCGACGGCGCCGCCTGCGAGCCGGGCCTCGAGACCACCTCGGTCGGGCAGCGGGCCACCAAGGCGTACGCCGACCTCGGCCTGGTGTTCGAGTGCCCCGGATCGACCGGCGCGTTCAGCATCCGGTACGACGTCTTCGACACGGCCGAGGCGGTCGCCGACGATCACACCAACCTGGTCGAGTACGACTTCGCCGATGGATCCGGCCGGACCGTCTTCGACCGCTCGCACCACGACTTCACCGTCGGCGACAACACGATGGCCAGCTCCAGCCTGCAGTTCGGGAAGATGGGCGTCGAGCACATCCTGCTCGGGCTCGACCACGTCCTCTTCGTGGTCGCCCTGATCCTCGGCGCCGCCAGCCTGCGCGGTCTGGTGCAGGTCATCTCGATGTTCACCGTGGCGCACAGCGTCACGCTGGTCTCCACCCTGCTGGGCGGGCTGACCGTGCCGGCGGTGATCGTCGAGCCGCTGATCGCACTCTCGATCGCCTTCGTCGCGGTCGAGAACCTGCTCGGCTCCACCCGCCACCGGCTCCCGGTGGTCTTCGGTTTCGGTCTTCTGCACGGTCTCGGCTTCGCCGGGTCGCTGCGGATCACCGATCAGGTCAGTCCGGAACTGCTCGTCTCGCTGCTGAGCTTCAACGTCGGCATCGAGACGGGTCAGGCGCTGCTGCTGCTCGCCGTGTTCCCGCTGGTCCTGGTGGTACGCCGGACCCGCGTCGCGGTTCCGGTGGTTCGATCGGCGACCGGGGTCGTCGCCGCCTTCGGCCTCTTCTGGTTCGTAGAAAGGTTCTTCCTGGCATGATTCGCCTGACCCGCTCGTCTCGCGATCACAGACCACTATCCACTTGGCACAAACTTCTGTACGGCGTCACCGGCGGCCTGGCCGTGATGGTGATCGGCGTACCCCTCACCGGCGTAGTCGCGGACGCCGTCGACGGGCCCAGCGCCACCATCACCGGCACGGTCTTCGAGGACCGCGATGCCGACAACCGGATCGACAACGGTGAGGCCGGCATTCCCGGCGTCAGCGTGTCGGACGGTCAGCAGTTCGCCGTCACCGACGCTCAGGGCCGCTACACGTTCAGCACCGACGTGGAACGCCGTGACGTCGACCTGGTGTTCGTCACCCAGCCGGCCGGCTACTCGGTCGGCACCGACGACAACATGACCCCGAAGTTCTTCCGGGACCTCGGTCAGCTCGCCGACGGGGACAGCAAGGAGGTCAACTTCGGCCTCCGCAAGGACAAGAAGTCGGCCAGCGGCGGCTTCACCTTCGGCAACGTCGCCGACCCGCACGTGAACGCGCAGCTGCCCGAGCAGATCACCGAGATCAACTCGACCAAGCAGGACCTTGCCTTCATCCAGGTCAGCGGTGACCTGACGAACAATGCCACCGACGCGGAGTTCGAGTTCTACAAGACCGGTACGGCGAACTCGAAGGTCCCGGTCTGGCCGGCCGTCGGCAACCACGAGTACGCAGCGGGAGCGACGTACGCGGCCCGGATCAACAACTACCGCAAGCACGTCGGCCCGGAGTGGTACTCGTTCGACTACAGCGACCGGCACTTCCTGGTCCTGGAGAACAACGGCGCCGCGCCCTTCGCCGAGCAGCTCGAATGGGTGAAGGCCGACCTCGCGCGCAACATGAAGCGCGGCAAGCACCTGGTCGTGCTGACCCACCAGCCGATGAACGTGCCGTTCGGTTCGCCCTCGGTGTACGACGAGTACGGCAAGGTGCTCGAGCAGTACGGCGCCGAGCTGATCCTGGTCGGTCACGAGCACTCGAACGACGTGGAGCCGAAGAGCGACTTCGCCGGCACCGCGAAGCACATCCAGACGGTGTCGAGCTCGTACACGATCGACAACTCGCCGCGTGGGTTCCGGTTCGTGCACATGGACAACAAGACCTTCGACAACCCGTTCCGGATCTACGGCGCCGAGAAGGACCTGACCGTCGTCTCACCGGCACCGGGCACCGCGGTCCCGCTGGACCGGTTCCCCGGGATCCAGGTGAACGCGTACGACACCAGCGACGCGCCGGTCCGGGTCCGCTACCGGCTCGACAACGGCTCGTGGCGCCCGCTGCAGTCGACCGGCGAGTTCACCTGGTACGCCGATCTCCCGCACGGGGTGCGGACGGGCAAGCACCGGATCATCGTGGAGGCGGCGGACAAGACCAACGCGACCTGGACGCGGACGTCGGACTTCACGCTGACCGCGGAGAAGGCGATCCAGCCGGTCGCCGGAGCGAACTGGTCGCAGCACCACGGCGACGAGTCGCACAGCGGTGTCGCGACCGACGTGATCAATGCCGGGCAGCGGCTGGCCTGGTCGTACCGGACCAAGGGCACCTTCCTGACGGGCTCGCCGGCGATCGTCAACGGCGTCGTGTACGCCGGCACCCGGGACGAGAACGGTGACGGGAACAGCGCGGTCCACGCGGTCTCGCTGGCCACCGGCAAGAAGCTGTGGAGCTACACCGTGCCGTCGTCGGTGCACGGCAGCGTGGCGGTGTCGGACGGTCTCGTCTACGTACCGACCCTGCGCGGCACGCTGTTCGCGGTGGACGCCAAGACCGGGAAGCTGAAGTGGCGGCACGACCCTGAGGCGGCGCCGGAAGGGAACAACCAGCGCACCTACGGCTACTACGGTGTGACGGTTGCCGACGGCAAGGTGCTGTTCCCGTACCAGACCCGGTTCGGCGAGGCCGCGACCGGCCTGCTGCTCGCCCTCGACGCCAAGACAGGCCAGCGGGTCTGGGCCTCGCCGATGGCGGGCAACACCATGAGCGACGGTACGCCGGCGGTCGCGGACGGCCGGGTGTACGTCGGCAACCAGGACGGCAGCATCGTCATCGCGTACGACCTCAGGACCGGCGCGAAGCTGTGGCAGGGCACCGACACCCTCGGCGGCTGGCAGGACGGCATCCCGTCCGCGGCCGACGGCAAGGTGTTCATCGGCTCCAACAACGGCATCATCGCTCGTGATGGCGCGACCGGCGCCACGCTGTGGACCTACACCAGCTCGCATCCCTCGCTGGTGAGCAGCGGCGCGACCCCGTCCGCCGCCTCGATCAAGGGCAACACGGTCTACATGTCCTTCCCGAGTGGCGCGGTCACCGCGTTGAACGCGACCACGGGGGCCGTGATCTGGGACCAGTTGCTGCCGGGTTCGCAGTACCGGGGTGGCTCCTTCACCTCGCCTGCGTTGTCCGGGAACACGCTGTTCGTCGGTGCCAACAGCGGTGGGTTCTACGCGCTCGACGCGCGGACCGGCCAGCCGTTGTGGTCGCACGACATCGGCACCTGGGTGTCGGCGGGTCCGGCGGTCAGCGGCAACACCGTGGTCGCCGGCGCCTTCGACGGCAACCTGTACGCCTTCACGCCGGGTGGTCCGGCGGCCAAGCCATGGCCGCTCGTCTCCGGCAAGGTGACCGACAAGACCACGGGTGCCCCGGTCGCGAACAGCACTGTCCTGCTCGTGCAGGACGGTACGGCGGTCGGCCGCACCACGACCGATGCCGCGGGCAACTACCAGGCCGGGCTGTCGAAGGGTGCGGGCACGTACACCGTCCAGGTCGCGCAGCTCGGATACGCGACGGCGGCCAAGGAGATCGAGGCCGGCGACAGCGGGACCTACCAGGTGGACCTGGAGGTGGCGCCGGTGAACGTCGACGCGAGTATCGGCAAGCGGCTGCCGAGCGGTCTGGTCGAGGGCGGTGTCGGCGACATCGTGATCGAGAACAAGCACCTGGCGATGGCGATCGCGAAGGTCTTCCAGGACCCGCAGCTGAACCCGTCCACCCCGGGCAAGGTCGTCGACATGGCGATCACCGGGCAGCCGGACCAACTGGACTGGATCAACCTGCCGTACGTGAGCACCACCGAGCCGACCGGCGGCGCCGCCTGGCAGCAGTTGCAGGTGCGGTCGACCGACGTCCGGATCGTCGAGAACACCGGCGACAAGGCCGTCGTCCAGGTCACCGGGACGTCGTCGGAGAACGCGAACCTCAAGGTCGTCACGACGTACACCGCGACGGCCGACGAGCAGTTCATCACCGCGGCGACGACCTTCACCAACGCGACCGGTGCGCCGCTGACGGTGTGGGCCGGTGACGCGCTCGACCACGACGGCCCGGGGTCACGCTCGGCGGTGTCTGGCAACGCGCCGGTCACCAGTGGCGGTCCGTTCGCGCACACGCCGGACGCGAAGCGCTGGATCGGCCAGTCCGGGACCACTGCGGACAACCAGACCTACGGGCTGGTGTACGGCGCCGACAGCGGGGCGTTCACCGGGTACTCGCAGGCGATCTGGACGATGAGCAAGTTCAAGCTGGACCTGCCGGCCGGTGGTGCACACACCATCACCCGGCGAGTCGTGGCGGCTTCCAACGAGGGTGCGACGGACAAGTTCGCGGTGCTGAACCAGTTCGCGTTCTGATCAACCGATCAGCACTTCCAGCAGCCTGACGGGCTGCCGGGGCGAGACCGCAATCCGGTCGAGCACCGGCAGCCCGTTGCTGACCGCACCGAAACAGAGGGTGTTCAGACCGTGGCGGGCTCGGGCGGAGCGTCGTCCGAGGCGTGCTGCGAGGTCCACCGGGACGCGGCCGTGGAGTGCCGGTACGGCGTCTCGGCCGAGGGGGGCGACGTGATCGTCTGGATCGGTGGCTCTTCGGCGGATGCCGTCACCGGGGTGCCATCGGGAGCGAGAGCCTGCATGTCCTCGACCGTGAGCAGACCGACCGGGCGGACTCCTTCGGTGATCACCACCATGCAGCCGGGGATCACCTGCTGGGCGCGGTAGCCCTGCGCCGGCACGAGAATGCCCTCGGCCTGCGTCCGCCAGGCGCCGGGCGCGAACCGGCGCAGCGCGATCCCGACCTGACCGTCCTCCGCCGTCCGTGGTGGCAGGTACGCGGTGGCTGTGTAGTCGTAGTCGTAGTCCGGCTCAGGCGGCCCGGACACCCGCCCGCCCTGCTGGGGCGTCAACCAGACCACCGTGCCCCGAACAGCGAGCGACCCCGTCATCATGACCATGAACAGCCATCATGCCGACTACAGCCCGGATATGCCAGGCAACTCCGTGTGTTGATCGCAATCCCCTCGCAATCAGGTCGCGCGCTCACCGAGATTGTGTCACGCCGGAACCAGCGCGGCATCATCTGTGAGGGGCTCGGTAGAGCTGACGCCCGAGACTACGCGGGCGGGTGTGCTTGGGTAGCCTGCTGGGGTGGCTGAGGCTCGGCGGGGTTCGTGGGAAGGACGGCTGGTTCGGCTCGGGTTCGCGGATCCTCGGCGGGCCGGGATGATGCTGGAGCAGTTGGACGGGCTGGAGACCCACAGCCCGATGGCCACCGAGCAGCTGATCACCACCCTGTCGGAGTCGGCGGATCCCGATCTCGCGCTGCAAGGGTTGTGCGGGATGGTCGAGGCGCTGCATCGGCATGAGTACGACCTCGCCGCCTTCGCGCGCACGCTCGAGATGGACGACGGCTTCCGGCGCCGGCTGCTGTATGTCCTCGGCGCGAGCGAGGCCCTCGGGCGTCATCTCGGCGTCCATCCGCGGCACTGGTACGACCTGGCCGACCCGGCGCTGGCCGGCGCGCGTCCGTCGGTCGAGGACGTCGCGGCCAAACTGGCGACCGCGGTCGACGCCGAGCACCCGGTCGATGCGCTGCGCGTGGAGTATCGCCGGTTGCTGTTGAGGCTCGCCGCTCGTGATCTCGCCGAAGGCCTGCTGGTCGACGAAGTCGCCGCCGTCCTGGCCGACCTGGCCGGGGGAGCGCTCGAGACCGCGCTGCATATCGCGCGCAACGACTACTTCGCGGCCCACCCGGGCGCCGCCGACTGCCGCCTCGCGATCATTGCCATGGGCAAGTGTGGCGGCCGCGAACTCAACTACGTCAGCGATGTCGACGTCCTCTTCGTCGCCGAACCGCTCGACGGTGAGGCCGAGGCGCCCGCGCTCAAGACCGCGACCCAGCTGGCCGCCGCCGCGATGCGGATCTGCTCGGCCCACACCGGCGAGGGCACGCTCTGGCCGGTCGACGCCGCGCTGCGCCCGGAAGGCAAGGCCGGCCCGCTGGTCCGCACCCTCGACAGCCACCTCGCGTACTACCAGCGCTGGGCCAAGACCTGGGAATTCCAGGCGCTCCTCAAGGCGCGGCCGGTCGCCGGTGACCGGAAGCTCGGTCAGCAGTACGCCGAGCAGACCGCGGAACTGGTGTGGTCAGCGGCCGACCGCGAGGGGTTCGTCGACGACGTCCAGGCGATGCGCCGTCTCGTCATCGACCACATCCCCGCGGCCGACATCGATCGCCAGCTCAAGCTCGGGCCCGGCGGTCTGCGCGACGTGGAGTTCGCCGTACAACTCCTGCAGCTCGTCCACGGCCGCAGTGACGAAGCGGTCCGCAGTGGTACGACGCTCGTCGCGCTGGAGGCGCTCACCACGAACGGGTACGTCGGCCGCACGGATGGCGCCGTCCTCGCGGATGCCTATCGCTTCCTCCGGTCGATGGAGCACCGCATCCAGCTGTACCGGTTGCGTCGTACGCATCAGGTCCCTGACGACGAGGCCGACCTGCGCCGGCTCGGCCGCTCGCTCGGCTTCACGAAGAACCCGGTCACCGACTTGATCGCGGCCTGGAAGAAGCACGCGCTCGAGGTACGGCGGCTGCACGAGAAGCTGTTCTACCGTCCACTGCTCGCTGCCGTCGCCCGGATCCCCGGCGGCGAGGTGCGGTTGACGCCGGAGGCCGCAAAGCAACGCATGACGGCGCTCGGGTACGCCGATCCGGCCTCAGCACTGCGGCACATCGAGGCATTGTCCGAGGGTGTGTCCAGGCGGTCGTCGATCCAGAAGGCGCTGCTACCGGCGATGCTCGGATGGTTCGCGGAGTCGCCGGATCCCGACGCCGGGCTGCTCGCCTTCCGGACCATCTCCGACGCGCTCGGGTCCACGCCGTGGTACTTGCGCCAGCTCCGCGACGAGGGCGCGTCGGCCGAGCGGCTCGCGCACTTGCTCGCGAGCGGCCGGTACGCCGTCGACCTGTTGCAGCGCGCGCCCGAAGCCACCGCGATGCTCGCCGACGAACGCGAACTCGTGCCGCGGACGCAGGAGGCCTTGCTGAGCGAGATGGCCGCGGCCGCCGGTCGCCAGGACGAACCCGAGGCCGCGGTCGCCGCGATCCGGGCGGTCCGGCGGCGCGAGCTGTTCCGGGTGGCCGCAGCGGATCTGTCCCGGCTGCTCGACATCGAGGCGGTCGGGGAGGCGCTGACCGTGATCTCGGTCGGGACGCTGACCGCCGCCCTGGACGTCGCCCGCCGGGCAGTGGCACAGCGCTTGTTGGCAGACGGTGAACCTGAGCCGACCCGGATCGCGATCGTCGCGATGGGCCGGTTCGGCGGGCGCGAGCTCGGGTACGGCAGCGACGCGGACGTGATGTTCGTCCACGACCCGAGGCCGGGTGCGGACGAGAAGGCGGCGACCGACTTCGCCACCCAGGTGGCGACCGAGTTCCGTCGATTGCTGGCGTTGCCCGGGGCCGATCCGGCGGTGGCGATCGATGCCGATCTGCGTCCCGAAGGTCGCCAAGGTGCGTTGGTCCGGACGTTGGCGTCGTACGCGTCCTATTACGCGCGCTGGTCCGCGGTGTGGGAGGCGCAGGCGTTGCTGCGTGCCGACCCGCTCTGTGGTGACCCCGACCTGTGTCAGTCGTTCCGCGAACTGATCGACCCGCTGCGCTACCCGGCGAACGGCGTCAGCGAGCGCGACGTGATGGAGATCCGCCGGATCAAGGCGCGGGTCGACGCCGAACGCCTGCCGCGCGGCGCGGACCCGAGCACTCACACCAAGCTCGGCCGCGGCGGGCTCGCCGACATCGAGTGGACCGTCCAGCTCCTCCAGCTCCGCGAGGCCCACCGGGTTCCCAGTCTCCGGACGACGCGCACGCTCGGCGCACTGGATGCCGCCGTCGAGGCCGGCCTGGTGGACCCGACCGACGCGGAGACGCTCCGGGCCGCCTGGGAAATGGCCTCCCGGATCCGCAACGCGATCATGCTGGTCCGCGCCCGCCCCGGCGACTCCCTCCCGCGCGACCCCCGCGACCTCGCCGCCGTGGCCCAGATCTGCGGCTACCCACCCGGCGCGTCCAGCCGCTTCTCCGACGACTACCTCCGCCTGACCCGTCACGCCTCCAACACCGTCGCCCGGCTGTTCTGGGACGACTAATACAGTGGTGGCGGTGGATGCGGTGGATCAGGTCAGGCAGGCTGGGGTGTTCAGCCATGTCCGTCGAACGGTGCGGATGACGGTTGGGCAGAAGCGTGCGTGGGACACCAGGTGGCCCGAGCTGGGCCGGACGCTGGAGGATCTGCCGTCCGGACAGGTCGACCTGGCCGAGTGGTTCGGGCGCGAGGCGCCGACCGTGCTGGAGATCGGGACGGGGATGGGTGACGCGACCGCCCAGCTCGCGGTCGCGGCGCCGGAGGTGAACCACCTGGCCGCCGAGGTGTATCCGCCGGGCCTTGGTCAGCTGATGTTGTGGGTGGAGAAGTACGACCTCGACAACGTCCGGCTGCTGCACGGCGACGGGCTCGACTTCCTCCGCGACCACGTGGCTCCCGGCGCGCTGGCCGGCGTACGGATCTACTTCCCGGACCCGTGGCCGAAGAAGCGGCACCACAAGCGCCGCCTGGTCACGCAGCCGTTCATCGCGCTGGTGGCGTCCCGGCTGCAGTCCGGCGGGACGTTGCACCTGGCAACCGACTGGGCGAACTACGCGCAGCGGATGCTCGCGATCTGCGACGCGGAGCCGCTGTTGCGCAACCAGTACGACGGCTGGGCCCCGCGACCGGAATGGCGGCCGGTCACCAAGTTCGAGTCCCGCGCCCAGGCCGAGGGCCGCGAGTGCCGCGACCTCCTCTACGCGAAGGTCACGCCGAGCGACTCGTGAAGCTCCAATGCCCGGCCGGCACGGTGTAGATGGTGTATCCATCCCGGTACGACGGTTCGCCCGCGAACGGAGCCGGTACGGCGGTGACGTGCGATGCGACCGTGGACGGTACGTGCACCTCGGCCGTCGTACCTATCGGGACCTGGACCTCCAGCGACAGCACCCGGCTCGTCTTCTTCCACGCGACCGACACCCGGCCGCGGATCGTCTCGGTCCGGATGGTCGCGGAGTCCACCTCACCGCGCGCGTCCGGGCGGACCACGATCCGCTCCCAGCCCGCGTCGACGTTGCGGAGGCCGGCGACGTTCTCGAAGATCCACTGCACGACCATGCCCTGGAAGTAGTGGTTCCGCGACCGCGAGTCGTCCTCCCACATCTCCCACATCGTGTCCGCGCCGAGGTCGAACCAGTAACCCCAGCTCGGATAGGTGCGCTGCAACGCGACCTTCGTCGCCACGTCGCCGTACCCGTGCGCGGTGAGGACCGGCAGCAGTACGCCGACGCCGAGGCAGCCGGTGTTGAGATGGAAGCCGCGCGCCTCGACATCCGCGGCCAGGTTGGCGGCGATCCGCTCGACCAACTCGTCGGGCACGATGCCGAACGCGAGCGGCACGGCGTTGGACGTCTGCCGATAGTCCGGGTCGTCGGCCGATCGATAGCGCCCGGCCTCGCGATCCAGGAACGTACGGTTCAGGCCGTCGGCGAGCTCGGCCGTCGCCTTGCGATAGTCGTTGGGCTGGCCAATGATGTCGCCGATCTCGGCGGCCGCGAGCACGGCCCGGTACAGGTACGCCGTACCCGTGAGCCGTCGGTCCTCCGGTGCTGGACCGCTGCCGTAGCCCGGCGGGAGCCAGTCACCGAGCACGCTGACGGACAGGCCGTCCTCGACGCGATCGAGTTCCCAGGCGAGGTAGCGGGTGAGCGATTCCCAATGCTCGCGCAGCAGCCGGTCGTCGCCGTACGAGCGATACAGCTCGCGGAGCAGGAACGGGTAAACCGTCGGCCACTCGGTCGCGGGGGAGAGGTCGGTGAATCCCCAACCGCTGGACGGGACGATCACCGGCAACTGCCCGGACGCGGCCTGGCTGTCCCGGATGTCGCCGAGCCACTTGGTGAAGAACCGGGCCAGATCGAGCGTCGCCAGCATCGTCGGTCCGCCCACCTGTGCGTCCCCGGTCCACCCGTTCTTCTCGAAGAACGGCGTATCGGTCGGGATGCCGTGCAGATTGCTCAGGATGGTACGACGCATCGCCTGGTCGAACTGCTCGTACGACGACTGCGTCGAAGCGAACCGGGTCACCGCGCGAACGTCGGAGTTGACGACGCGCATCACCACGTCGGGACGCTCCGACACGCCTTCGATCTGAACGTAGCGAAAGCCCTTGTAGGAGAAGCGTGGCTCCCACTCCTCGACACCGCTGCCGGCGGCGATGTAGTCGTCGCGCTGGATCCGGTCGCCCTCGACATGCTGGTTGACCGCCACCACGTTGCCGTCGGCAACCGTCTCGCCGTGGGTGAGGCTGATGGTGGTTCCGGCGTCGGCGGTGACGCGGAGCTTGGTCCAGCCGGCGGCGGTCCGGCCGAAGTCGGCGATCCACGCACCGGGCCGGACCTCGGTGACGTCGACCGGCTCGACAGTCTCGACCACGCGGATCGGCTCATGCGACTGGGCGGTCAGCTTCCCCTTCGGTGCCTCGACCTCGGTGGCTGTCGACCAGGCCGAGTCGTCGAAGCCCGCCGTGTCCCAGCCGGGCAACGCGCGGCGGGCGTCGTACGTCTCGCCGGTGTAGAGGGAGTCGGAGAGGGTCGGGCCGCCGGTGATGCGCCACGACTCGTCCGTGACCACCTCGGTCGTCCGGCCGTCGTCGTACTCGATCACCAGACGCGCGATCAGGCGTGGCTCGGCGGTCCACGGCGCCTGGTGCCAGCGCCAGACGTTCGGGCTCGTCAGGCCGAAGAACCCGCGGCCGAGCTCGGCGCCGACCACGTTGTCGCCGTTGCGGAGGAGGTCGGTGATGTCGTGGGTCACGTAGAGGACGGTGTGGTCGTAGGCGGTGAAGCCGGGGTCGAGGACGGCGTCGCTCACCGCTGCACCGTTGAGCCGAAGCTCGGCGTACCCGAGGCCGCTCGCATACAGCCGCGCTCGCCGCACGGTCCCGTCGACGACAAAGCCCCGGCGCAGGAGCGGGGCACTGTCGACGGCGCCGCCGATCCAGGTAGCCGCGCCGAAGCCCTCGTCGAGGAGAGCGGTCTCGAACCATTCCGGTGCAGCCCACTCACCGGCCCGGTCGAGGCCATCCCACAGACGCACGGTCCAGTGGTAACGCGTGCGCGGTGCCGCCGGGCCGTCGTACTCGATGCCGAAGGTCCGCGCCGAGCCCACCTTGCCGGAGTCCCACACGTCGGCGCTCTCCGGTGTCAGCAGCTCCGGCGAGCTCGCGACGAGGATCCGGTACGCCGTCTGGGTCGCGCCGTACCCGGGAGCGGTGGCGATCCAGCTCAGCCGGGGCCTGCTCACCTCGGTGCCCAGTGGTCGGACGGCGTACTCGGTCTTGAGGGATCGAGCGGTCAGCGGACCGCCAGGCGTCCAACCGTCCGGCAGATCTGGCATCAGGCGGCTCCTCAGGCTCGTCTTGGCACCTGGAGGACCGTAGGCAGTTGAGCCGCAGGCTTTCAACACTCTGACCAGAACCGGCCGCGTGATCGCGGCGCTGTCGATGACTCGCTTCGCTCGTCCGTCTCTGTGACTCGCTTCGCTCGTCCAGTGACCATTGTCTCAGTTCGCGATTTGTCGTCTCACATCGCGAAACCTGAGCATGTCGCTCGACTTTGTCCGCTTTCATGGAGTGCATGCAGGTCACCGCCAACCGGCCCGCCGACGCGCTCACCCGCCGTCGGCACGTCGACCTGCTCCGCGTCGCCTCCGCGACCTGTTGACCTTCGGCGCCGTCCGCAGCCCGCTGCCTTCTCCAGCCTGCTCTGAACCACGCCCGCCCGGCGAGTCCCCGCCGTCCGCACAATCAAAGGTCTTCCTGTGAGCATCTCCAGCATCCGTCCTGCCCGTCTGCTCGTCGCCTGCCCTGGCCCTCGCTGGCCGCTGCCGGTTGCTCCCGCGCGGACAGCGACGACGCCCCGGCCGCCTCGTCCGACAAGGGTCCGGCCACCGAGCTGCGGCTCGGCTACTTCCCGAACGTCACCCACGCCGCCGCCCTGGTCGGCCTGGACAAGGGCCTGTTCACCAAGGAGCTCGGCAGCACCAAGCTGGTGCCGACCAAGTTCAACGCCGGCCCGGAGGCGGTCGGCGCGCTGCTCGGCGGCTCGCTGGACGCGTCGTTCATCGGCTCCGGCCCGGCGATCAACGCCTACGCGAAGTCCAACGGCGAGGCGGTCCGGCTGATCGCCGGTACGACGTCCGGCGGCGCGCAGCTGGTGGTCAAGCCGACGATCACCAAGCCGGAGGACCTGGCCGGCAAGACCGTCGTCACCCCGCAGCTCGGCAACACCCAGGACGTCTCGCTGAAGAAGTGGCTGGCCGAGAAGAACCTGACCGGCAAGGTCAAGGTCACCAACCTGGAGAACGCCCAGACGCTGGACGCGTTCAAGAAGGGCGACGTGGACGCGGCCTGGCTGCCCGAGCCGTGGTCGTCGCGGCTGGTGCTCGACGCCGGCGCGAAGGTGCTGCTGGACGAGGCGACCCTGTGGCCGGACGGCAAGTTCCCGACCACCGTGCTGATCGTCCGGACCCAGTTCCTGCAGGAGCACCCGGAGACCGTGAAGGCGTTGCTGACCGGCCTGGTCGCGGCGATCGACTTCGAGCAACACCGACAAGACGGCCGCCAAGACCGTGGTGAACGACGCAGCTGAAGGAGCTGACCGGCAAGGCGCTGCAGCCGGCCGTGATCGACCGCGCGTTCGCCAACATCGAGATCACCGCCGACCCGATCGCCGCCGAGTTCCCGCAGCTGGCCAAGGACCAGGTCACCGCGGGCATCGCGAAGACGGCACCGGCGGTCGCCGGGTTCGCCGACCTCGGCCCGCTGAACGACGTACTGACGCAAGGCCGGCAAGCCGGCGGTCGACGCCGCCGGTCTCGACAAGAAGTAGCCGCTCAGCAGCAGCGCCGCAGTCAGGCCGCAGCCAGGAGCAGACGATGACCGCGACAGTCGAGGCTCCGAAGACCGTCAGCGCACCGTGCAGTGCGGCCGGTCCGGTTCCACCAGGTCGGCAAGGCGTTCGGGCACGGGCCGGAAGGCGGTCGTCGCGCTCGACGGGGTCGACCTCGAGGTCGGCGGCCGGTGAGTTCGTCTGCCTGCTCGGCGCCTCCGGCTGCGGCAAGACCACCCTGCTCAACCTGGTCGCCGGGCTGGACCAGCCGACCACCGGGCGGATCGAGCTGAACTCGTCCCGGCCGGCGGTCGTGTTCCAGGAGCCCGCGCTGATGCCGTGGCTGACCGCCGCCGGCAACGTCGAGCTGCCGCTGCGGATGGCCGGCGTACCGAAGGTCCGAGCGCCGCGCGAAGGCCGCCGAGCTGCTCGAGCTGGTGCGGCTGCGCGGGACTCGGGCGACAAGCGGCCGCACGAGCTGTCCGGTGGCATGCGGCAGCGGGTCGCGCTGGCGCGCGCGCTGGCCTCGACCACGGACAACACCGGCACGGGCGCGGGCAAGCCGTCGCTGCTGCTGATGGACGAGCCGTTCTCGGCGCTCGACGCGATCACCCGCGACGTGCTGCAGGGCGAGCTGCTGCGGATCTGGCGGGCGACCGGTACGGCGATCCTGTTCGTCACCCACGACGTCCGCGAGGCCGTCCGGCTCGGGCAGCGCGTCGTGCTGCTGTCGTCGCGGCCCGGGCCGGGTCGTGCGGCAGTGGGACGTCGACGGACGTCCGGTGCGGCCGAGGTCGACGCGGTCGACGAGATCAACGCCGCGCTGCGGAAGGTGATCAGCAGTCATGCCGCAGCCTGACAGCACCGTCCTGCAGGACCGAGCACGACGCCGTACTCCGGGTCGGTCGAGGCCGGCCTGGACGCGCTGGACACGCCGGTCAACGTCGGCCGACGGGCTCGCCGGCTCCGGCGGATCGCGGGCCGGGTGCTGCCGCCGATCGGCGCGATCGTCGCTGCTGGTGCGTGATCTGGCAGGTCGCTGTGGGCGGCCGCGTTCTGGCCCGAGTTCAAGCTGCCGGCACCGGTCGACGTCTGGGCCAGATCTGGCAGCTGGTCACGACCGGCGAGATCCTCGAGCTGTTCTGGGTGTCGGTGCACCGGGCCGTGATCGGCTTCGCGCTCTCGCTGCTGATCGCCGTACCGCTCGGCCTGGCGATCGCCAACATCACCGTGGTCCGGCGCGGCATCGGCCCGCTGGTCTCGGGGCTGCAGAGCCTGCCGTCGGTGGCCTGGGTGCCGGCCGCGATCCTGTGGTTCGGGCTGAACGACCGGGCGATCTACTGGGTCGTGCTGCTGGGTGCGGTGCCGTCGATCGCGAACGGGCTGGTGTCCGGTCTGGACCAGGTGCCGCCGATCCTGCCGCGGGTCGGCAAGGCGCTCGGCGCCGGCCGGCTCGGCGGGATCCGGTACATCCTGCTGCCGGCCGCGCTGCCCGGCTTCCTGGGCGGCCTGAAGCAGGGCTGGGCGTTCTCCTGGCGGTCGCTGATGGCCGCCGAGCTGATCGCGACCTCGCCCGAGCTGGGCGAGGGCCTCGGGCAGTATCCTGCACAACGGGATGTCGCTGTCGGACATCTCGATGGTGTTCGCCGGCATCCTGCTGATCTTCGTCGGTCGGGGTCGGCATCGAGCTGCTGGTGTTCCGCCCGCTGGAGAACTCGGTGCTGCGGGCGCGGGCTGACCGCCGGTCCGCTGACCCGGGTCACGGGTTGACGCGTCGTCGCGCCGGCATGTTGCCCGCGGCGCCGTACTGTTGGAGCGTGGTCCGATTTCTGCCGTTCCTGATCAGCCTGGTGCTGAGCGTCTACGCGCTGTTCTCCTGCATCCAGACGCCCGACGAGGACGTGCCGTACCTGCCCAAGCTGGTGTGGATCGTCCTGATCGTGTTCGTGCCCGTTCGTCGGGCCCGATCGCCTGGATCCTGGTGTCATGGCGCGCACCCAGGCCGGCCGCCGCGATCCCGTCGTCCGGTGCGCCGAAGCCGAGGCTCGCGCCCGGTCGCGCCCGACGACGATCCGGACTTCCTCGCGTCCCTGGACCGCTACCGCGACCCGCGCACGACCGTGAAGCCGCCCCATCCGAGCCCAGGACAGCGAACCGCCGGACGACAAGGCCCCAGCCGGACCGCCGAGGACAGCCCAGAGCAGGACGAAGCCCGACGAGCAAGCCGAGACCCAAGGACGCAGAAGCCCGGGACGCCGACGGAAGAGACCACGGCCGAGTCCGACGACGGCAAGGCCTGAGCGGTATCCGCGCAGGCCTCGCCGGGACCGGACCCGGCTGTGCGCGGGTGGAGGAAGCTGCTCCCCGCGGTGTCACGCGGACTTTCGGTGCTCGGGCAGGAGTACGTCGTTGTCGCGTTCGGACTCCGTGGTGCCGCCCCAGACGCCGTACGGCTCTCCGACGGAGAGCGCGTGCTGACGGCATTCGGGCTGGACCGGGCAGGTGCCGCAGAGCGACTTGGCCACCATCTCGCGGGCGCGTTTGCGAACGCCACGCTCCGATTCGGGCGAGAAGAACAGCTCCGGGTTGACATCGCGGCACGCGGCTTGCGACTGCCAGTCCCACAGATCCATGAGCGGGCGGGGTAGGCGAGGCATCCCTCTCGACATGGCAACCTCCTTGACTCACCGTGAGCGCGGACGGGCGCTCGGTGAAAACTATGCTCAACTCACGCCGAGTTCAACCCTTGTTGTCTCGAACTTCGGTCCATTTGTTATCCCAGGTGCCGTCGACGGGTGCCGGGCGCCGTCGCGGGCCGTGATCGGCGCTTTTCACGCGGAGCGACGTGTTCACGTCACCACCAGATGTGACATGGGTCACTTCAGGTCAGGAGAGCCCCGACGACGGCGGCGAGCAGACCGGCACCGAGGTTCAGTACGACGTTGAGCGCGGCCTTCCCGCGATGCCCGGACAGCGGCCAGTGCGGTCGTCTCGGCGGCGAACGTGCTGTACGTCGTGAACGCGCCGCAGAACCCGACGCCGACGAGCAGCGCGATCGGTCTGATTGCTGACGCCGGTGAGCAGCCCGAGCACGAAGCTGCCGAGAACGTTGACGGTGAAGGTTCCCCAGGGCAGTGCTCATACGGCCCACCCCACCGCCCCGGTCAGGGGGAGTCTCGATCCGGGTGCCGAGCAACAACCGGCCGACCATGTGCTTGTCCACCAGGAACCGCAGCGGAGCGCCGACGGCGGCCCCGAGCGGCCACCAGCAGGATGTTCATCGGGATCGGTTCCGCCGACCAGTTCGCCGAGCGGTTGCCGCGAGCAACGCGGCCGCGACGGTGCCGAAGAAGTAGACCAGGGCAACGACCACGTGATCCGTGCAGCAGCTTCTCGGTGTCCACGGCGAACGTCGAGAAGGTGGTGAACCCGCCGAGGATCCCGGTGCCGAGGAACGGCCGGAGCAGCGGATGCGATCCGCGGCGTCAGCCGCGCCAGCAGCACTCCGATGGCGAAGCACCCGAGCACGTTCGTCACGAACGTCGCCCAGGGGAAGCTCGCCGGGCCGTGCGGGATCGCCTCGGCAAGTCCGTAGCGGGCCAGCGAACCGATCGATACCGCCGAGGGCGACCACACCAGGATCCGGCGAGCTATGGTCCGAGTCAGACATCGTCGGCTGGATCGTAGCGGTAGTACTCGTGCGCGCCGTGCGCCGTGCCCGTCTCGCCGGTCAGCGCGCGGATCACCATCGCGTGCGTGATCGCGAGCACCGGTCCGTCCGTGCTCGCCGTGTGCCGGGCCAGTGCCGCCCGGGCCCGCTCCCGGACCCGGGACAGCGGCTCCCAGGGTCGCTGGATCCCCTCCGGCCATTCCCCGTCGTACGCCTCGAACTCGGCCTGAGCGGCCCGTACGTCGGCGGCCCGCGCCACGACCCGGTGCTGTCCGGCAGCCAGTCGCGCAGGTCGTAGTCGACCCGTACGCCGAGGGCCAGCCGGTGACCGATGATCGCGGCGCTGTGCAGCGCCCGGGTGAACGGCGAGCTGACCAGGTAGGTCGCCCCGATGCCGCTGAGCAGGTCGGCGACCGCCTCGGCCTGCTTGGCGCCGACGGGCGTGAGCGGGGCGGTGTCGGCGGCCATCCCGGGCAGGCCGCGGGTGTCGACCGGCTCGTAGTCCGGCTCGCCGTGCCGGACCAGGTAGATCTGTGTCACGGGCAGTTCTACCTGAGATGGCGGGCGCCTGCCCATCCTCTGGCGTGGCTGGGCGTGGATCGGCCGGATCGGCTGACCGGGCATTGGTGGCCGACCTGTGGTGCTGTCGATCAGGTCGGTCAGCTCGTCGACGGCGCACGGCGATGTCGGCGACGTCCGTTGCTCCAGCCAGCGGACCGGCGCCCTGGTGGCCGTCCGGCCGACCGACTCGAGGCCGGCAGACCGCTGGACGCGTTGCCGCGCCACCGCAGGCCACGGAACCGTCGGTGAACACGCAGCTCTCGGCCACCGCAGTGCCGGAGACACCGCTCGGATCGCGATAGCGACCAGCTCGAAGTCCGTGGCCTCCTGACCGGCTGCTCCTAGCCCGACCTCGACCGCGGCTCAACGACCCACGGACAGCCCCGGTTCACACAGCGTGGAAAGCGCCCATCTCAGCCGCTGACATCGGTCGCTCAGTCACGTGTAGGCTGCTAGTCGACGCAGCGCAGCAGTATTTTGAGTGGCCGGCCTGGTGCCGGGCGACTCAGCTGCCGCTGACGCCCAGCAACCAGAGCCGGCCCGAGGCAAGGACACGGTCCTTGCCTTTTCTGTTCCCAGCCGGCGCTGTCCTCGGGTCTGCCGGCGGAAAGGTCCCGCGATGAACACCCTCCCCAGCAGCGACCGGCCAGCGGTCGTCGACCGACGGATCGAGAAGACCGTCCCGCTGATCACGCCGCTCGCGCTGCACGACGAGCTGCCGCTGAGCGACGGCTGGCCGAGACCGTCGTCGACGGTCGCCAGGCCGTGCGACGTCCTGAACGGCGTCGACGACCGCCTGCTGGTCGTCGTCGGCCCCTGCTCGGTGCACGACGCCGAAGGCGGCCCTCGAGTACGCCGAACGCCTGCGACCGGTCGCCGAGCGACTCTCCGACGGCCTGCTCGTGGTGATGCGCGTGTACTTCGAGAAGCCGCGCTCCACCCTGGGCTGGAAGGGCCTGATCAACGACCCGGGCCTGGACGGCTCCGGTGACGTGAACACGCGGCCTGCGGACCGCCCGCGCAGCTGCTGCTCGAGGTGCTGCGAGCGCGGCCTGCCGGTCGGCTGCGAGTTCCTCGACCCGATCACGCCGCAGTACATCGCCGACACCGTCGGGTGGGGTGCGATCGGCGCGCGGACCGTCGAGAGCCAGGTGCACCGGCAGTTGTCGTCCGGCCTGTCGATGCCGATCGGGATGAAGAACCGCCCCGACGGCAGCATCGGTACGGCGGTCGACGCGATCAAGGCCGCCGCCGTACCGCACGTGTTCACCGGTATCGACCACGACGGCGCGCCCGCGATCCTGCACACCCGCGGCAACCCGGACTGCCACCTCGTACTGCGCGGCTCCGACAGCGGACCGAACTACGACGCCGAGTCCGTCGCCGGCGCGCAGGAACTGCTGCGCAAGGCCGGTCTGCCGGAGCGGGTGGTCGTCGACGCGAGCCACGGCAACAGCCGCAAGGACCACCGCCGGCAGCCGCGTGGTCGCCGAGGAGATCGGCGCGCAGGTGGCGGCCGGCAACCACGCGATCGTCGGCGTGATGCTGGAGTCGTTCCTGGTAGAGGGCCGGCAGGACCTCGACCCGACCCGCGAGCTGACCTACGGCCAGTCGATCACCGACGCCTGCATGGGCTGGGACACCACCGAGGCCGTGCTCGAGAACCTGCGCGACGCCGCGGTCGCCCGGCGGGGATAGCTGGCTGTTCTGTCGTTTCCGTGCGTGGTTGGTTCGTCTCCTTCGCGTCCCGGCAGTCGGCGGTGTTGTGTGGGTTGTCGCCGGCGTGGGGAGGATCTCGTCCTGGATCGGGTTGCAGATCCTCCCCAGCCTGGTCCGGGCGGCCGTGCCCGACTCGGTCTGGGCGGACGTGGCGCACTCACTAACCCGGTCCGTCGGCCGCTGAGTGCTCGGGGCCGAGCGGGGCCTGTCTGGGTCGCGTTGCTTGGTGAGTGGTGCAGGTCCGGTCAGGCGCGGCATCGCCGCACTCGCTGCACCCGCCGCCGGGGTGTGGCGGACTTCCAGGCCATCCAATCACCCAGACGGCGCGATCGTCCGCGGGAGGCCGTCGAGCTCGTCATCGTGCTGATGGCCAGGAGGTCCGGCCCGACGGCACGGGACACCCGCGGAACGGACAACAGAGGCGGATATCCCCACGAGTGGTTCCTTCTCCCCTCGCACACCAGCAGAACCCACAACGCCAGGGAATAGCTGTTCATCTGACGGCTGCGCGGCGGCTACGGGGGGACCGCTACGCTGCGGCTGTGCAACGGCATGACCGGGTTCCCCCAGCCGGTGCTCGGTCGGCGGCGAGGTGCTGCCGTTCTCGCTGCTCCGCAAGGCCGCTGCACACCGCGAGGCGCAACCTGGACGACACCAGTCTCGCGCGCATCGCAGCACGTCACCGATGCGACGCAGGCCTGAACCGCGGCTGGAACGACGACTGGGTCCAGGCCAAGACGCCGCCACCATGACCCACTACGAGCGCCGCGACATCCCGCTGCAGTACGAGCTCGCCGAGACCTTCACGATCTGCGACGCCTACCACTGCTCGGTCAACGGCTCGACCAACCCGAACCGCAACTACCTGTGGTCCGGCACGACCGGCTACGAGCCCGGTACGACGCAACGCGCGGTGACGAACGCGGCGTACGACTACAACCACCAGGGCTACGACTGGACGGCGTACCCGGAACGGCTCGAGAAGGCCGGCGTCGTCCTGGCAGATCTACCAGGAGTGGGACAACTTCACCGACAACGCGGTCGAGTACTTCAAGACCTTCAAGGAACTCGGGCACCGGATCCTGGCGAACGTGCCGGGTGGTTACCGGACCACCGAGGAGTTCTACGACAAGCTGTTCGCGAAGACGCCGGCCGAGCAGGCCGAGGCGCTGCAGCAGCTCAAGGCCGCGCTCGACAAGCCCGGCCCGGTGCCGGCGCCGATCGCCCGCTGGAAGCCGACACCACCGGCCGACCAGGCGTTGTCCCTGCAGGAGCCGGGCCGCCGTCAGGCCCGCGCATTCCCTTACCAGCCGTCGGTTTCCGGCCTTGTTGCTGATGGCAAGTTGATGGTGGCCCTCGGCAACGACGGTGCCGAGACCGCACACTTCGCGATCTATCCGTACGGCGGTGAGCTGCCGGCGCCAGGGTGAAGGCCCGCGGGTACGCGAGCAAGACGGTGACGGTCGAGCTGCGCGGCAAGCAGACCCGCTCGCTGCCCTGGCCGACCGACCACGGCTGGTACGACGTCGAGGTCACCACGACCGACGACACGTCGTACCGCCGCCGCCTGACCGGCCACCCCGAGCATCACCGGCTGACCCACCACGTTGCGTCCGAAGATGTGTGGCCTATAGCCCACACATCTTCGGACGCAAGGGGAGATGTAAGGGAGTGGTCAGCGGGCGATGGGGGCGGTGCGGGCGTTGGTGACGGTGATCAGGTCGGCGGGGGAGAGGCCGATGTCGAGGCCGCGGCGGCCGCCGGAGACGTAGACGGTGGCGTGGTCGGTGGCGGTGCTGTCGACGACCGTGGGCAGGGCGCGCTTCTGGCCGATCGGGCTGATGCCGCCGACGACGTACCCGGTGGTGCGTTCGGCGGCGGCCGGGTCGGCCATCACCGCCTTCTTCCCACCGGCCGCGGCCGCGATCGCCTTCAGGTCGAGCTGCTTGTCGACCGGTACGACGCCGACCGTGAGCTTGCCGTCGACCTCGACCAGCAGCGTCTTGAACACCTGCTCCGGCGCCAGCCCCAACGCCTCGGCCGCCTCCAGCCCGTACGACTTCGCGGCCGGGTCGTGCTCGTACGCGTGCGTGGTGAACTCGACCTTCGCCTTCGTCAATGCCACCGTCGCCGGCGTGCCCTGACCTCTGCTTGCTCTTCGCCACCCGCTGAGCTATACGAGACGAACACAGCAGTGCTCGGTCCTGCGGGTCGAGGCGGGCTTCCAGGGTGCGGTGCCGACGGAGTCGATGAGTCCGGCGACCAGGTTGAGGTTCATCCCGCAGACCAGCTTCGGGTGGTCCGCGGCGAGCGCGCCGGAACGGACAGTTGGCCAGCGCGATGCCGGTCCCGTCGGGACGAGGCTCGAACCCGTGCGCCTTCAAGCACCCGCACCAGCAGTCGCCCTCCGGAGGCGCTTTGCGGTCAGCCATCCCAGCGGTGCGGTCCGGCCGAGCTTCGCCGTACGGCTGGGCTCGGCGGTTGACGGCCTCGCGCGGGGAGCTGCCGGTGGACTCGGCGTCCTCGACGGCGGCGGCGAGCAGGCGGCCGGCGACGGCGTACTGGCGCTCGGGGAGGGTGATCTCGATCTCGCGGTCGGAGCGGCTGGTAGAGCTTCGCGGGGCGGCCGGCGCCGGGGCCGGTGCGACCGGTGCGGCGCTCGAACGAGTTCGCGAGCAGACCCTCCTCGGTCAGCTTGTCCAGGTGGAACGCGGCGGTCGTCCGCGGGATCCCGAGCGCGGTGGCGGCGTCGTCGCGACTCACCGGCGCCGGGCTGGGCGACGACGTACTCGTAGAGGCGGCGCCGGGTCGGTTCCTCGAGCGCGGCGACCGCCTGCACGCGCGCGTCCCAGGAAGTGTCCACGGAATGATTCTATCGACAACATTGGTTGATAAAACAGTTATGATGGCATGTTCGTTGAGACGCTCAGGGAGTGTGCAGATGGCGATCTCGGCTCGGATCTCGAGTCCGTCCCCCTCCGACATCGTCGCCGGACGTGCGGAGATCGATCTTCCCGCGGCCGCAGCGCGCGGTCGCGGATCTGCTGACCGCGCTCGGGCGGGACCCGCACAGCGCGCATCTGGCGGACACCCCACGCCGGGTCGCGAACGCGTACGCCGAGATGCTCACGCCGCGCGAGTTCGAGCTGACCACGTTCCCCAACGACGAGGGGTACGACGAACTCGTCCTGGCCAAGGACATCCCGGTGCAGTCGCTGTGCGAGCACCACCTGCTGCCGTTCCAGGGCGTCGCGCACGTCGGGTACCTGCCGGGGGAGCGGATCCTCGGGCTGTCCAAGCTGGCCCGGGTGGTGGAGTTGTTCGCCCGCGACTTCCAGGTGCAGGAGCGGCTGACCAAGCAGGTCGCCGACTGGCTCCAGGACCACCTCGCGCCCGAAGGGCGTCGGCGTGGTGATCGAGGCCGAGCACCAGTGCATGTCGTTGCGCGGCGTCCGCGCGATCGGCTCCCGGACGGTCACGTCGTCACTGCAGGGCATCCTTCGGGAGAACCCCAGCTCCCGCCAGGAGTTCTTCGCGCTGACCGGTCTCACTCCGTAGGTACGGCGGTCAGGCGAAGCGTCACCGGATCAGGCGGAGGCGACCGCCGCCGGTGGTGGTGGTGGGTGTGCCGGCCGGTGGCGAGGATGTGGGCGACCTCGCCGGGGAGCAGGTCGGTGCCGGGGACCGTTTCCATCTCGGAGACGTCGAGCCAGCGGACGACGGTGGCGCCGCAGTGGCCGTGGACGGCGAGGATGGAGTCGAGGTCCGGCCAGACGGCCGTGGACGGGTTGTCGCCGTGCCAGCGCAGCGCGACCGAGCCGTCGGTGAAGACGCAGCCTTCGGCGACGATTCCGGTTCCGGAGACTCCGCTGATGTCGGTGTAACGCACGAGTTCGAACGTCTGGGGTTTCACCGGCGGACCTCGCCGGGTCGCTGAAGAACTGTCGTGGCCCGTGTGGCCTGAGGAGAGCTGCCATGGTCCTTTCCCCGTAGTCGGCGTGGCTGGGCACTCGCCACAAACCGGGGACAATACGGACTGTCAGCGGGGAAGGACGGTCTGTAGCGACACATCTTCTCAAGACAAGCTAGATCCAAACCGGCCTGACACGCCAGACCTCCCGCAGCGTGTCTTGGTCCTCGCCCCGCCCGACGCCTGAAACTCCTGACAAACTTGGACAATTCAGTGCCGTTCCGGACGCGGGGCGTGATCGAATGCAGCCGCTATGACGTTGTGGGCCGGAAAAGGGAGGCTCGATGACCAGCTACACGATTCCTGGAATGCATGTGCGCGAGCACACGGTCGAGGTGCCGCTGGACTGGGCGGATGACGGGTCCGAGCGGATCAGTGTGTTCGCGCGTGAGCTCGTCGACCCGGTGCGCAAGGACGAGGACCTGCCGTGCTTGCTGTTCCTGCAGGGCGGTCCGGGTGGGAAGGCGCCACGGCCGCCCGGGCGGACGGGGTGGATCGACCAGGCGCTGAAGACCTACCGCGTGATCCTGCTGGACCAGCGCGGGACCGGTCGCAGTACGCCGATCTCCGGGCGGCGGATGGAGTCGATGTCTGCCGACGAGGGCGCCGACTACCTGGCCTGTTTCCGCGCGGACTCGATCGTTGCCGATGGCGAGCATCTGCGTACGACGGTCTTCGGCGGTCGCAAGTGGTCGACGCTGGGTCAGAGCTACGGCGGCTTCCTGACGCTCACCTACCTCTCCAGAGCTCCCGAGGGACTGGCGGCCTGCTACGTGACGGGCGGGCTCGCCTCGATCGATCCCTCAGCCGCCGAGGTATACCGGCGTACCTATCCGCGGGTGGCTGCGAAGAACCGGGAGTTCTACCAGCGTTATCCGCACAACGTGGAGCGGGTCGGCAGGATCGCGGACCGGCTCGCGGCTTCCGACGTACGGCTGCCGGATGGTGATCGGCTGACGGTACGGCGGCTCCAGTCGCTCGGGATCGACTTCGGGATGAAGCCCGGGTACGAGCGCATCCACTGGCTGATCGACGAGGCCTTCGACGGCGACGACCTGTCGGACACCTTCCTGGGCCAGGCGATGGCGTCGTCGTCGTACAGCTCGAACCCGTTGTTCGCAGCGCTGCAGGAGAGCATCTACGGATCCGGCGATGGTGCGACGGCGTGGGCTGCCGAGGCGGAGCGGAAGCGGCGGCCCGAGTTCGCCGAGGAGGCGCGGCCGCTGCTGTTCACCGGCGAGATGATGTACCCCTGGATGTTCGAGGAGATCAGGGGGCTGCGTCCGTTCCGGGCGGCGGTCGAGGTGCTGGCTGCTCGGCCGCGGTGGCCGGAGTTGTACGACCTCGAGCGGCTCGCGGCGAACGACGTACCGGTGGCGGCCGCGGTCTACTACGACGACATGTACGTCGACTCCGGGCTGCAACTGGACACCGCGAGCCGGGTGGGCAACCTGCAGGCGTGGGTGACGAACGAGTACGAGCACGACGGACTCGGCGCGGAGCGGGTGTTCGGACGGCTGACCGAGCTGGTGCGATCCGTCGGGGGCGGCGTACCCGCCGGTTGAGGGGTCGCAGAGCAGCAAGCCGACGTCACCTCGTTGTGAGGGCCTGAGCGGCGATGGCGGCCGCGGGGGAGCCGTAGGCCGAGGTCAGGCGCTCCATGAAGGTGGCGTGGTCGAGGGTGTACTCCTGGGTGCCGACCGTCTCCAGGACCGTGGTCGCCAGCGTGCACCCGAGGTGGGCGGCCGGTTCGTGGTCGAGGCCGAACGCGCGGCCGGTCAGATAGCCGGCCCGGAAGGCGTCGCCACCGCCGGTCGGGTCGACCAGGCCGGGTGCGGGGACGGCCGGAACCTTGGCCAGGATGCCGTCGACGTTCTCGATCACCACGCCGTCACCGCCGTGTGTGGTGATCCGGACGCCCACCCGCTCCAGGATCTCGCCGTGGCTCCAGCCGGTCTTCTGCACCATCAGGCCGGCTTCGTACTCGTTGCTGAACAGGTACGCCGCACCGTCGATGAGCCGGCGGATATCCGCGCCGTCCATCCGCGCCATCTGCTGCGACGGGTCCGCGGCCACCGCGATCCCGTGCTGCTTGGCCAGCTCGGTGTGCTTGAGCATGCCGTCGGGGTCGTCCGCGCCGATCAGCACCAGGTCGATCCCGCCGGCCGCCGCATGGATCGCGCCCAGGTCGAGCTCCCGCGACTGCGCCATCGCGCCGGTGTAGAAGGAGGCGATCTGGTTCGCGTCCAGGTCCGTCGTACAGGTGAACCGGGCGGTGTGTACGTTCTCACAGACGCGCACGTGGGACACGTCCACGCCGGCCGTCGTGAGCGCCGCGCCGTACTCGGCGAAATCGGCACCGACCGACCCGACCAGCAGCGACGGCTGCCCGAGCTGGGCCATGCCGTAGCAGATGTTCGCCGCCACGCCGCCGCGGTGGACGACCAGCTCGTCGACCAGGAACGACAGGGAGACCTTGTGCATCTGCTCCTCGAGGAACTGGTCCTTGAACCGCCCCGGGAACGTCATCAGGATGTCGGTCGCGATCGATCCGGCGACAGCGATGCGCATACGGAGTGCTCCTCGGGTGGGGTGGGTGTGCGACGTGCAGGCAGCCAATAGAGACTACAGGCGACTGATCTAATACATGGAGGGCAGGATTTCGATGGGCTCACAGGTACAGGTGACCGCCGAACTGCACGATTACATGGTTGCGCACGGAATGCCGCTGGACGAGATCGCGACCGAACTGGTCGCGGAGACCCAGCAGCTCGGCGACGCGGCCGTGATGCTGACCACTGCCGATCAGGCGGCGCTGCTGACCACCCTGACCCGGCTGATCTCGGCGCGGCGGGCGGTCGAGATCGGCACCTTCACCGGGTTCTCCGCGCTGGCGATCGCGCGCGGGCTGCCGGACGACGGGCAGCTGATCTGCCTGGACGCAAGCGAGGAGTGGACATCGATCGGTCGCCGGTACTGGGAGCGGGCCGGGGTCGCGGCGAAGATCGACCTGCGGATCGGTGACGGGCACGAGCTCGCGGCGGCGCTGGACGGCTCGTTCGATCTGGCCTTCGTGGACGCGGACAAGCCCGGGTACGTCGACTACTTCGAGCGCCTGGTGGAGCTGATCCGGCCGAACGGGCTGCTGCTGTTCGACAACACGCTGGCCGGCGGCCGCGTGGCCGACCCGGATGGTCCGGCGGACCGCAAGGAGTTCAACGCGCACATCGCCAAGGACGACCGGGTCGACGTGGTCATGCTCGGCATCGGCGACGGACTCACCCTGGTTCGCAAGAAGTGAGCAAGGCGCGGAGCAGGCCCGCGGCGCGACTGGCGGTGACGGACCTGCAGCACAAGTACGGCGACCGGCCGGTGATCGAGGGACTCACGTTCACGCTGTCCGCCGGCCAGGCGATCGCCCTGGTCGGGCCGAACGGCGCCGGCAAGACGACCGTGCTCAAGTGCATCGTCGGCTCGGCCGAACCCGCGGCCGGCAAGATCCTGCTCGACGGGCTGCCGATCGACGAACGGGCCGAGACGGTACGCCGTGATGTCGCCACGCTGCTCGACGACCTGGACTTCTTCCCGGACCTGACCGCGGCCGAACACCTGGATCTGCTCGCCCGGGCGCACGGCAACGCGGAGCCGGAAGACCTGGTCGACACGCTCCTCGACGACATCGGCCTGCTTCCCGCCGCCGATCAGCTGCCCGGTTCGCTGTCCTCCGGTCAGCGCCGTCGCCTCGCCTTGGCGACCGCGCTGGTCCGCCCCCGCAAGCTGATGGTCCTGGACGAGCCCGAGGCCCGTCTCGACGTCGACGGCGTCCAATGGCTGTCGGACCGCCTGATCGAAGAGAAGAAGTCCGGCACCTCGATCCTGTTCGCCAGCCACGACCCGGCCCTGGTGGAGGCCGTCGCCGACTCCGTCGTCACCCTCACCCCACTGCCATGAGCTCGGCAGAAGGCCCGGTCGTCTTCGACCCGGATGACTTCGGTCCGATCCCGACGTCGCGGGCGCTGCGCCAGTGGATGCGCACGACCCGGCGACGGCACGCGGACCGCTCGTTCTGGCAGGTCTTCGAGGACGTCTACCTGGTCATCTTCACCCTGGCCATGCTCGGCGCCATCGGCGGTAACGTCGTCCACCACCTGAACACCAACGCCGCCAGTTGTACGTCGTTCACCTGCGGCGAGCTGTCGGTCTGGACGCCGTGGATCGTCGTGCCGTTGCTCCTGGCAACCACACTGCGGGTGCTGCTGAGTGTGGGGCCGGTCTCGGCATCACAGGCGACTGGGTTCTGGTTGCTCGCCACCCCGGTCAACCGGGCCGCTCTGCTGCGGCCGACGTACCGGTTGGTGATGGGCGTCGTGGCGGTGGTCGGTTTCGTTGCCTCGGCCATCATCTGGGCACTCCTGGGATCGAGGTTCGTCGACGTGCTCGAGGTGTCGGCGCTCATGGGTGTGTTGCTCGTCTGCGTCGGGACGGTGACGGTGTGGGCGCAACAGACCGCCCAGAGGTCGCGCTGGGCGCTGATTGTTGCCGACCTTCTGCTGGTCGCTGCGGTGATTCCGGCGGTGGCGCTCGCGTTTCAGCGCAGGTCACGGCAAGGCGCCGAGACTCTCTCCAACGTCATCATCGCTTCGACCTCGGTCGACTCGCACAGCTACCCGCCCATCGGCCGGCTCGCGGACCACACGGTGTCATCTGGGCCGGCGCTGCTGGTCAGCGCGGAGCAGACGCGACTGCTGGTGGTCCTGGCGGTCGCCGTGGTGCTGTGCGTGGCGTTGATTGTTGTCACCTCGCGGACGCTCGACAAGCTCACTCGGACGACTGTGATCGCGGGCGGGGAGTTGCTGGCCGGTCTGGCCGGAGCGGCGAGCAGTCTGGATATCAGCATGCTGGCGGATGTGGTCTCCGGCCGGCACTGGCGGTTGAAGGGGCGGGTGCATTCGCGGCGCGGGCGTGGGTCGCGAGGGTCGGCGCTGGTGCAGCGGGAGTTCTTGCGGATCCTCAGATGGCCGCGGCGACTCGTGATCGGCTTCGCGCTGCTCGTCGTACCGTATGCGGTTTCCGGCGCGGGCTTCGACGTACTCGTGCCTATCGCCGCCGGGTTCGCCGGGTTCGTCGCCGTCCGTCCGTTGATGGACGGCTTGCGGTCGGTGTGCCGATCCACCGGACTCGTCCGTGCGCTGGGAATGGACCTGCGCGAGCTCCGCGTCATCATGGCGGTGGTCCCGGCCGGCTTCGCGGCGCTGTGGTCGCTGCTGGCAGCGCCGGCGATCGGGAACGGCCCGGCCACCTTCGCCGTCGCCGCGGGCATGCTCGCCGGCGCCGTCCGACAGGCCTCCGCCCGACCCCCGTCGTACTCCGGACCCCTCGTCGCGTCGCCCATGGGTGCCATCCCACCCGGCCTGTTCTCCCAGCCACTGCGCGGCTTCGACCTGTTGTTGTTATGCCTGGCCCCGGTCCTGCTAGGAGTGAGCTCCACCTGGGTCCTGGCCGTCCCCACCTTCGTTCTCGCCATCATGTTCGCCGTACGCCCCAAGACCGCCTGACGGCTGCTCGGCTAGACCTCGCGCGCCAGCCACTTCTGTTCGATCTCGCTCGGCAGATCCACGTCGTGCCGGCGCGCGAACAAGAGCAACTGGCAGAACACGTCTGCGAACTCTTGGTGGAATCCCGCCCGGATCTCTTCCGCGGTGAGCCCCTTGGCCCGGGCCCGCCCGGTGTGCTGCAGATAGGCCTGCGTCAGCTCACCGACCTCCTCCTGCAACTTCAGCAGAAACCAGTCCGCATCCCGCTCGAACCCGAGGTCCTCGCCGTACCGAACCGACACCTTCTCCAACCGCTCCGACAGTTCCGTGAGATCCACGCAGGTACTCAACCAGCTCCCACCGACACTGACCGCGCAGCCAATGGATGAGGCGGGCGTGCTTGCTGGGTCTACGGAGCCGGCGGGCGGGGAGTTTGTTCCAAGAGCACCGGCTGTTCCGGAGCCTGTCGACCGGTGAGGTCGTCGACCGGAGATGGTTGCATCCGGGCTATGCCGGGCGTCGTCGACCGGGTGGCGGAGTGGACCGAACGAGATGATCACCCTCAACGCCCTGCGGGTCCTGAGATCCGCAGGGCGTTGAAGATGCCAGACGGGCTACTGCCCGGGTGCCGGTTGCGGCTCGGCTGACGACTCTGGATCAGGCGTCGGTGGTGCATCGGGTACGAGGGGCTGGTCGAGGCCGTTCTCCTCACTGATTGCCGCGCGGGAGACCGAGGCCTCGATGCGGTTCAACTGTTTCCGGAGCGCGGTGCCGGTGCCGGTGGGCGCCGCCCAGAACCGCTTCATGTACTCCTCGATCTCGGCCTGCATCATGGCCCTGAGCTGAGCTTGTGTATACGGCAAATCGTCCTCCACGTGGCCTGGGGTGAACTCGCCGCGGGCGAGCGCCGCGCGGGCAGCTGGACCGGGGCAGTCGGTGCCGCCCGGCCGGACCGCGGAGTGCGGCCGGATCGCCGAACCGCGCGGGTAGAGCTTGCGGAAGTCGGCGATCACTGCGCGGGTGGTCGCCTTCAGGGCGGCACTCGGCTGCTCGCCGGTGACGAGCACCAGCAGGATCGCGCCGTACCGCTCGTTCAGATCGTTGTTGCCGTTGGCGCCGGACTGGGTGCGCAGGCCGCGCAGCGTCCAGGCCCGGCCGGCCTGGTCGACGGCGACCTGGTACGCGATGTCCGACCAGCCATGGCTGTCCATGTGGTAGTCCTGCCAGCCACGCAAAGCCGACGCGACCGCCGCCTTGCTGTGGATGACGCTCGTCGACCCGGTCCCGGGCCAGTGGATCACCGCGCCTTCGACTCGGGACACGGTCAGGTTGCCCGGCCCGCTGTTCGGCGATCGCGCGTTCCACGCGGACCGGGGCAGATATTCGACCATCAGTGCTCCTCACATGCCTCACAGCACCGCATACCCAACGCTGGCGATCGGTAATCAACCGATCACACTGGGCACCTGACGTCAAGCGGGAACACCCCTGGTTCCGACAAGGTCCACCCAATCAGTGGCGAGGGTTCATCCAGCGCGGACAGCAACGCTCTCACGGCGGTCGCGGCAATCCTGTCTGGCCGGCCACCTCACCGATGACCTACCGCGACCGGCAACCCAGCCAGCACATCGCCAACTCGCGGGCAGCGGCACAGCCCAGACACATCGCTGTCTTGAGCACCGAGTTCACCTTCCTCAACGGCCCAGCGCCAGCTACACCGGTCAGCCCTGATCCTTCTCCAGCAGGGGGAGGAGCTGGTCGCCGACGCGGATGGTCTCTTCGTGGTACGGCGTGTCCGACAGAATGAAGTGGGTGAGTCCGAGGTCCTGATACCTACGGAGGGACTTCGCGACGTCATCCGCTGAGCCGACGAGCCACGTCGTACCCGCTCCGCCTCCGCCGTACTTGCCAGGTGCGGTGTAGAGGTTGTCGTCGAGGACTTCGCCGCGCTCCGCGAGTTCGAGCAGCCGCTGCTGGCCGACCGCCTTGAACCACCGTCGATCGCGAGAGCCCTGGGCATCCGCCATCTTCGCGACCCTGGCCTCAGCATCGGCCCAAGCCTCCTCGGTGGTGTCGCGGACGAGCGTGGTGATCCGCAGCCCGAACTCCAGTGGCGGGTGCTCGCGACCGAGTTCGGACTCCAATGAGCGCAGCCGGCCGATCCGCTCGGCGATGCCGTCCAGCGGCTCGCCCCAGAACAGCTGTACGTCGGCGTCCGTTGCGGCCACCCGTTGCGCGGCGTCCGACGCACCGCCGAAGTACAGCCGCGGGTGCGGCCTTCCTTCGCGTACGACGGGACGTGTTGCGACCGTGGACCCGGTGACCGAGAAGTGGTCACCGGTGAACGTCACGTCCTCCTCGGTCCACAAGCGCCGTACCAACTGCAGGAACTCACGGGTCCGCGCGTACCGCTGCGCCTGATCGCCCTCGGAGTCGCCGTACGCGGCGAGGTTGTCCTGACCGGACACGATGTTGATCAGCAGCCGCCCGCCGGACAGCTGGTCGAGTGTCCCCGCCGCCGACGCGAAATGCGCGGGCTGCCAGTAGCCCGGCCGGATCGCGACCAGTGGCTGGAAGGTCGTCGTACGCGCGGCCAACGCGGTCGCGACCGTGAAGGTGTCCGGCCGGCCCCACCCTGTCCCGAGCAGCGCGCCACCCCAGCCGTGGTCCTCCGCGAGCCTGGCCAGCTCGGTCAATCGCTCGAGACTGTTGTGTCCCTGGACGGCGTCGTCCCCGCGATGACCGGGGGCGACCTGGTTCGGGATGTACCAGAGGAAAGTCATGAAACCAGGTTATGTCCATCTGATTAGTCGACTTTGAGTTGTCTCGCGGTCTGGTCAAGCGGGGCGCGGTGGGTCAGGCTGGCGTCATGACGGCGGATCTGAGCGCCGACGAGCGGGCGGCGCGGGGGAAGGCAGTGCGGAAGGACGTGCCACTCGAGTCGCACGCCGAGTTCAAGCCGGGCGACGAGCGGGATCCGATCGGGCTGCTGCTCGAGCAGGCGAAAGGACGAGTCCCGGAGCTGGTGCCGATCCGGCACGGCCGGATGCTGGCGTCGCCGTTCTCGTTCTATCGCGGTGCGGCGCTGGTGATGGCGGCCGACCTGGCACAGACGCCCGCGACCGGGCTGAGGGCCCAGCTGTGCGGCGACGCGCATCTGTCCAACTTCGGTGCCTACGCGTCGCCGGAGCGGCGGCTGGTGTTCGACATCAACGACTTCGACGAGACGCTGCCCGGGCCGTTCGAGTGGGACGTCAAGCGGTTGGCGACCAGCTTCGAGGTGGCCGGCCGGGACAACGGCTTCAGTGCGAAAGAGTGCCGCGATCTCGTGCTGCGCGCCGTACGGCACTACCGCGAGGCGATGCGGGAGTTCGCGGAGCAGTCGATCCTCAAGGTTTGGTACGCGCGGCTCGACATCGAGGAGGCGGCCGCGCAGTACAAGGCCACGATGTCGTCGGCCGAGCGCAAGCGGCGGAAGGCCGGGCTGAAGGCCGCCGACCGGCAGGTCGCGAAGGCGTACACCCGTGACAGTCTGCAGGCGGTCGGGAAGCTGACCACCGTGGCCTACGGTCAGCGGCGGTTCGTCTCCGACCCGCCGCTGGTCGTGCCGATCGAGGAGGTTACGAGCCTCGACAGCGAGGCCGTCCTCGGTCAGTTGCAGGACCTCGTCACGGACTATCGCACCACGCTGCAGCCGGATCGGCGGCTCCTGATCGATCGTTTCCGCCTCACCAACGTCGCGCACAAGGTGGTCGGAGTCGGCAGCGTCGGCACCCGGACGTGGATCCTGCTGATGGAGTCGACCGTCGAGGACGATGCCCTGCTCCTGCAGGCCAAGCAAGCCGGCCCCTCCGTGCTCAGCGAGTACGCCGGCCGCTCGGACTACGTGAACCAGGGCGAGCGCGTGGTGACGGGCCAGCGCCTGATGCAAGCGGCGAGTGACATCTTCCTCGGCTGGCTGCGCGCCGACGCGGCGGACGGCAAGCAGGACTACTACGTGCGGCAACTCCGCGACTGGAAGCTCTCCGTCGACATCGAGAACCTGAACCCCGACGCCATGCAGGTCTACGCCCGCCTGTGCGGCTGGACCCTGGCCCGCGCCCACGCCCGCTCCGGCGACCGCTTCGAGATCGCGGCGTACCTGGGCAAATCCGACCGCTTCGACCGTGCCGTCGCCGACTTCGCCAAGGCCTACGCCAGCCAGAACGACCGCGACCACGCCGCCCTCGCCGACGCCGTCAAAACCGGCCGCGTCAAAGCCCGAACAGGCGTCTGACTCAGTAGTGCGAGTTGTCGGGGTCAGTAAGAATCCTTGTTGGACTGTGGAGCGGGATCGTGATGAGGATGCTGGAAACGTTCCCTCAACGGTTCGGAGGATCGGATGACGACGGCAGCACAGCGTTCGCTCGGCGACGGTGGACCGGTGGTCAGTGCGCTCGGGATGGGGTGCTGGGCGATCGGCGGTCCGCACGCGCGGCAGGGGAGTCCAGTGGGCTGGGGGAGGATCGACGACGAAGAGTCGAAGCGGGCGCTGCGGCGCGCGTACGACCTCGGGGTCACGTTCTTCGACACCGCCGACGTCTACGGCTGCGGGCACAGCGAGAAGCTGATCGCGGCCGCGCTCGGGGACGTGCGGGACGAGATCGTGATCGCGTCCAAGGCCGGCTACACGTACGTCGAGGAGACGCGCGAGGCGCCGGGGGAGAACGGCGACCCCGACTACATCCGGTGGGCCTGTGACGAGTCTCTGCGGCGGCTCGGGACGGATCACATCGACCTGTACCAGTTCCACCTCGGCGGCTACGATCTGGCGAAGGCGGACGACGTACTCGCGGTCTTCGAGGAACTGGTTGCCGCAGGCAAGGTCCGGGCGATCGGCTGGAGCACGGACAGCCCGGAGCGGGCCGCGGTGTTCGCGAAGAGCGAGTACTGCAAGGCGATCCAGCAGCACTTCAACGTCTTCGGCGGCAACGACGAGGTGCTGGAGCTGTGCGAGCAGCACGGGCTGGCGAGCATCGTCCGCGGACCGCTCGGGATGGGGCTGCTGACCGGGAAGTTCGACCAGGAAAGCAGTCTCCCGGCGGACGACGTACGCCACGGCTGGAACTTCCGCACCGGCGACCAGGCCGAGTCCCTTCGCCGCCTCGACGCGATCCGTGACGTGCTCACCTCCGACGGCCGCACCCTGGCGCAAGGTGCGCTGGCCTGGCTCTGGGCCCGCAGCGACGCGTTCATTCCGATCCCCGGCTTCAAGACTGTCGCCCAGGTGGAGGAGAACGCTGGCGCCCTGAACCACGGCCCCCTGACCTCGGCCCAACTGGCCGAGATCACGACGATCCTCCAGCCGGAGTAACGCCGGACCCGTGGACATGGGACATGGGATATGACGTGGCCTGTCCGAGGTCCCCAGGTGCAGGGCGACAGGAGGTATCGGCCCGCCGCGCCACCGGCCGGCCGGTCTCACGCCTGACCGCCCGCCCGACCACCACCCCGGGTACCGACACCTCCTGTCGACCGTGCACACCCCGGGCCGTTGGTGCCGGATCCCGAGACCCTCTCCGGTCGGCACCCGCAGCAGAACCTGCGGGACCCTCATCCCAAACAAGCCGCACACCAGGGCCGACACGACCACCACACAACAGGCCCGCTGACATCACCCACACCTCCAGCACAAGAGCCACAAAAGTGCCGAGGCCCCCAACCGCCGCAGCGGTTGGGGGCCTTGAGGAGGGGCGAACTCAGACGTCGTAGTAGAGCTCGAACTCGTGCGGGTGCGGGCGGAGCTGGATCGGGGCGATCTCGCTGCTCGCGCTTGATGTCGATCCAGGTCTCGATCAGGTCGGTGGTGAAGACGTCGCCCTCGAGCAGGAAGTCGTGGTCGGCCTCGAGGGAGTCGATCACGGCCGGCAGCGAGGTGGGGACCTGCGCGACTGCCGCGTGCTCCTCCGGCGGCAGCTCGTAGAGGTCCTTGTCGATCGGGTCGGCCGGCTCGATCTTGTTGCGGATGCCGTCCAGGCCGGCCAGCAGCTGGGCCGAGAAGGCCAGGTACGGGTTGGCGGACGGGTCCGGGCAGCGGAACTCGATCCGCTTGGCCTTCGGGTTCGATCCGGTGATCGGGATCCGGATGCAGGCGGACCGGTTGCGCTGCGAGTAGACCAGGTTGACCGGCGCCTCGAAGCCCGGCACCAGGCGGTGGTAGGAGTTCACCGTCGGGTTGGTGAAGGCCAGCAGCGACGGGGCGTGCTTGAGCAGGCCGCCGATGTACCAGCGGGCGACGTCCGACAGGCCGCCGTAGCCGGCCTCGTCGTAGAACAGCGGCCTCGCCGTTGGAGCCACAGCGACTGGTGGCAGTGCATGCCCGAGCCGTTGTCACCGAAGATCGGCTTCGGCATGAAGGTCGCGGTCTTGCCGGCCGTCCCAGGCGGTGTTCTTGACGATGTACTTGAACTTCATCAGGTTGTCGGCGGCTTCAGCAGCTTGTCGAAGCGGTAGTTGATCTCCGCCTGGCCCGCGGTGCCGACCTCGTGGTGGGCGCGCTCGACGATCAGGCCGACTGGTCTCGAGGTTCTTGCGTGATCTCGTCGCGCAGGTCGGCGAAGTGGTCGATCGGCGGCGCCGGGAAGTAGCCACCCTTGTAGCGGACCTTGTAGCCGCGGTTGCCGCCCTCCTCGACCCGGCCGGTGTTCCAGGCGCCGGCGATCGAGTCGATCGTGGTAGTAGCCGTCGTTCTGCTTGGTCTCGAACCGGACGTCGTCGAAGACGTAGAACTCGGCCTCGGGCGCGAAGAACGCGGTGTCGGCGATGCCGGTCGACTTCAGGTACTCCTGCGCCTTGCGGGCGATGTTGCGCGGGTCGCGCGGTACGCCTCGCCGGTCAGCGGGTCGTGCACGAAGAAGTTGATGATCAGCGTCTTGTCCCGCGGAACGGGTCGAGGAACGCGGTGGTCGGGTCGGGCAGCAGCGTCATGTCCGACTCGTGGATCTGCTGGAACCCGCGGATCGACGAACCGTCGAACTGCAGGCCGTCCTCGAAGACCTCGGGACCGAACGACGACACCGGGACGGTGAAGTGCTGCATGATGCCCGGCAGGTCGCAGAACCGGACATCGATGAACTCGACGCCCTCGTCCTTGACGTAGGCGAGCAGCTCCTCAGCGCTGGAAAACATACGTACTCCTAGGGTGGCTCAGAGATTGATCTGAACGTAGGGCCTCGGCGATTACTCGGTCGTGACCCTGATGTTTCGCGGATGTTACGCCCAGCGTGTCCGCGCTGACCCACTGGTGTACGTCGGCGACGCCCTGAGATCTCCCGATCCGCTGTCAGCGGGGCATGGCGCCTTCCGTAGGCTAGCCATCATGGCATCATCGGCGCAGCCGGGCACAGGACCCTCCGAAGAATTCCGTTATCCGGGCAACCGGCTGGGCCTGCCGGAGGACGGTCCGGGATCGGTCGCGGGCTGGGGACGGCGGGTGCTCGCGCTGCTCGTCGACTGGCTGATCGCCGGCCTGATCGCGTCCGCCGTCACGTCGGCAAACCCATCTGGGCTGGTGGCAACGACTTCAACACCGCGCAGCTGGTCATCTTCTTCGCGATGACCGCGATCCTGACCGGCCTGGCCGGCAGCACGATCGGCCACCGCCTCCTCGGCCTCCGCGTCCTCAACCTCAACGCCGCCGGCCAGACCGGGTACGCCGCCCAGGTCGGCCTCCTCGGCGGCGTCATCCGCGCCCTCCTGATCTGCCTGCTCATCCCGGCCGTCGTCTACGACCGCGACCGCCGGGGCCTCCACGACCGCGCCGCGCAACACACGTCGTCGTACGCCGCGGTAGTCAGCGGCGGGTCAGGCGGAGTTGGACGTCGTCCAGGTAGCCGGTGCGGAAGCCGGCTTCGGAGTAGGCGAGGTAGAACTCCCACATCCGGCGGAAGGTGTTGTCGAAGCCGAGGTCGCGCGATCTCGGGCCAGTGGTCGATGAAGCGGTTGCGCCAGATCCGTAGCGTTCGGGCGTAGTCCGCGCCCAGGTGGCGGATCACCTCTGCGTGCAGGCCGGTGTGCCGGGTGGTGATGTCGTCGATCACCTTGAGCGACGGGATCAGGCCGCCGGGGAAGATGTACTTCTGCACCCAGGTGAACGTGTTCCGGGTCGCCTGCATCCGCTCGTGCGGCATCACGATCGCCTGCACCACGCCGACCCCGCCCGGGGCCAGCCGCCGCTCGATCGCATCGAAGTAGACCGGCCAGTACTTCTCGCCGACCGCCTCGATCATCTCCACGCTCAGTACCGCGTCGAACTCGCCGATCTGATCGCGGTAGTCGCGCAACGCCACCTGCACCCGGTCGCTCACGCCCGCGTCCGCGATCCGGCGCTGGGCCATCAGCGCCTGCTGCGAGGCGATCGTGATCGCGGTGACCCAGGCGCCGCGCTGGGCGGCGCGGATCGCCAGACTGGCCCAGCCGCAGCCGATGTCGAGTACGCGCGACCCCGACACGACACCGGCCGCGTCGAGGATCGAGTCCAGCTTGTTCAGCTGCGCTCGGGTGAGTTCGTCGTACGACGCCGTCGCGAGATCCGCCGTCGGGGTCGCCGCCGAAGTACGCCGCCGAGTAGGTCAGGGTCGGGTCGAGGAACTCGGCGAACATCGCGTTGCTGAGGTCGTAGTGCCGGCTGACGTTCTCACGGGCGCCGGCCCGGTCGTTCTCCTGGTCGCCCGGTTGCGTCGCGGGTCACCAGCCAGCGCAGCGACTGGGCCCATTTCGGCAGCAGGTGCCGGGTCTCCTCGTTGCTGAAGCGCTCGGCGAACGGGACGAGCAGGTCGGCCAGGTCGGTGCCCGGCTCCGGATCCCAGTCGCCGGCCAGATAGGCCTCGCCGAACCCGGACCCGGCGTCGTGCCCGAGCCGGTCCAGGAACGTCCGAGGTCCGGTGCACCCGCATCGCCGGGCCACCCAGGCCGTACGACCGGTTGCTGTCCAGATGGATCGTCGCCGGCAGGTCCCGGGCGATCAGACGGATCGCGGCAGCCGCGCCGGCCCGGCGTACCGGGTTCGACCGCGGGCGTGCCAGCGTCGGCCACGTCGCGGTCACCGGCTGGTGCACCGCCGGCATCAGATCCGTCATGTCCCCTGTTCCCCTGCATCGATCCGTTCTGGTCGCACCTTAAGGCCAACCAGCCACCCCACAGCGCGACACGGAGGCACTCTCGTGCCACGTCACGACAGATCAACTACCGAGCGGCTGCCGGGTTACCGGCAGCTCACTCAGAGAGAACCGTTCAGCGCCCCTTCATGGCCTGGCGCGCGCCCTTGAGGCTGGTCGGCACCGGCCCCTTCGGCATCGGCACCTGCGGGCGGACGGCGTCGAGCGCCTTCAGCCGCTGCAGCAGATCGGTGATCTCCGACGGCTGCAGTGCGGCCGGCAGTTTCATCACGTACTTGGTCAGCTTGCGGATGTCGATCTCGTCCTCGCCCTGACCGGCGACGATCTGGATCACCGGCGCCCCACCGGCGACGCGGTTGTGCTTCTTGCCCTCGGCGGCGAGCAGGTTCTTCACCCGGCTCGGCTGCCCCTCGCCGACCAGCACGATGCCCGGCCGGCCGACGACCCGGTGCACGATGTCGGCGTTCTTGGTGACTGCGACGGCGGGCGTCACGGTCCAGCCGCGGCGCAGCGTCTGCAGCGCGGAGGCGGCCGCACCGGCCTGGCCCTCGATCTGGCTGTACGCCGCCTTCTCGACCCGGCGGCCGAAGATGATCGTGGCCGCCAGGAAGCCGAGTGCGACACCCAGCGGGATCCAGATCATCAGCGGTCCGACCAGCAGGCCGACGACCACGAACACGGCCACGACGCCGAGGAAGATCCCGGCCAGGATCAGACCGATCCTCGGGTCGGACTTCTTGGTCAGCTGGTACGCCGACCGGATCTGCTTGAGCCGGCTGGTCTTCTCTTCGGGCGCGTCGTTCTTGGCCATTTCTACCTTTGTCCGTGATCTCTATGCGTCCTGGGTCGCGGACTTCATCCGCGACTCCACAGCCTGACGGTACAGCCGACCGGCCCGGTACGACGAACGTACGAGCGGTCCGGACATGACGCCGACGAAGCCGATCGGCCTCCGCTTCCTCCTGCATTTCCACGAACTCCTCCGGCCGGACCCACCGCTCGACCGGGTGGTGCCGCACCGACGGGCGCAGGTACTGGGTGATGGTGATGATCTCGCAGCCGGCGTCGTGCAGGTCGCGCAGCGCCTGGCTGACCTCATCGCGGGTCTCGCCCATGCCGAGGATCAGGTTCGACTTGGTCACCAGGCCGTAGTCGCGGGCCTGGGTGATGACGTCCAGCGACCGCTCGTAGCGGAACCCGGGCCGGATCCGGCGGAAGATCCGCGGCACCGTCTCGATGTTGTGCGCGAACACCTCGGGCCGGGACGAGAAGACCTCGGCCAGCTGCTCCGGGACGGCGTTGAAGTCCGGCGCGAGCATCTCGACCCCGGTGCCCGGGTTGAGCTCGTGGATCTGGCGGATCGTCTCGGCGTACAGCCAGGCGCCGCCGTCCTCCAGGTCGTCGCGGGCGACGCCGGTCACGGTCGCGTAGCGCAGTCCCATCTTGGTCCGGACCGACTCGGCGACGCGGCGCGGCTCGTCGCGGTCCAGCGCCTCCGGCTTGCCGGTGTCGATCTGGCAGAAGTCACACCGCCGGGTGCACTGGTCGCCACCGATCAGGAAGGTGGCCTCGCGGTCCTCCCAGCACTCGAAGATGTTCGGGCAGCCGGCCTCCTGGCACACCGTGTGCAGCTCCTCGGACTTCACGAGCGTCTGCAGCGTCTGGTACTCCGGGCCCATCTTGGCGCGCGTCTTGATCCACTCGGGTTTGCGCTCGATCGGGGTCTCCGCGTTGCGCACCTCGAGCCTGAGTAGTTTCCGTCCTTCTGGGGCGATCGTCACGCCCCCAAGAGTACGCGGCCCCCGGCAGGCGTGATGAGGCCCTAGGCTCAGAAGCCATGTCCACGCTTGAGCTCGCTACGACGTCTACGGACGCTGAACCGGGGACACCACCTGCCACCGGGACGACGGTGCGGGGATGGGTGCGGCCCGGTCCGACTGCGCGGGAGCGGCGTACCGACGTGTTGCTGGGTCTCGGGATGGCCGTCGGCAGGCGTGTTCGGGACCGAGCTGGCCCGCGGCGCTGCCCCGACCCACGTCGACCTGGGTATCGGCGGGGTCGAGGCGTACGTGCTGAGTGCGGCGATCGCGCTGCCGCTGTGCTTCCGCCGCCGGTACCCGCTCCCGGTGCTACTGGTGGTGGCGGTGCTGTTCGTGGTCAACGGCGAGCGGGCCACCTTCGCCTTCGCCGGGCAACCTGATCAGCCAGGCGAGCATGTTCATGGCGATCTACGCCGCCGTCGCCTGGGCGCGGGACCGGCGCCTGATGAAGGCCTGCGATAGCGCTCGTCTTCATCGCGCATGTTCGGCTGGCTCACGATCAGCTTCGTCAAGGCGCTGCGTAACGACGCGATCGACGGGCCGAACCATGCGCTGTTCTCGCCGTACGTCTCCGGCGTCGTCCTGACCGTGGCGCTGAACGTCCTCTACTTCTTCGGCGCCTACTTTCTGGGGCCGGACCGCGTGGGGGATCGCGCGGCAGCGGCACGAACTCGAGCAGCAGGCCGCCGAGCTCGCCACCCAGCAGCAGGCGAACGCCCGGCGCGCGGTGATCGACGAGCGGCTGCGGATCTCCCGCGAGCTGCACGACGTCGTCGCGCACCACATCAGCAGCATCGGCGTACAGGCCGGCGGTGCCCGCCGGGTGATGGACACCGACCCGGACGCCGCCAAGAGCGCGCTCAGCGTGATCGAGAACTCCAGCCGCACCGCGGTGAACGAGATGCGCCAGCTGCTCGGCATGCTGCGCGCGGCCGACCCGGATCTCGACGAGTACTCGGCGCGCCGGCGGTCAAGGAGCCGCAGGCCGGCGCCGACCGGCTGCCCGCGCTGGTCGCGGACGTGAACGGCGAGGGGCTGTCGGTCGGTTTCCACCAGATCGGCCTGCCGGTCCAGCTGCCGGAGACCGTCTCGGTGTCGGTCTACCGGATCGCCCAGGAGGCGCTGACGAACGTACGTCGGCACTCGACCGCCCGGAGCGCGCACATCACCCTGCGTTACCTCGGCGACCGCGGTCGAGCTCGAGGTGATCGACGACGGCCGCCCGAAGCACGCGCCGGTCGGCAGCCGGCTGGGTCACGTCGGGATCCGTGAGAGGGTCGGCCTGCTCGGCGGCGAGAGCGAGATCGGCGCCGCGCCCGGTCGGCGGCTTCCGGGTCCGCGTCCGGATCCCGCTCGACCCGCAGAACCGCCCGACTCGCTGAAGGAGAACAGGCATGAGTGAGCCCCCGATGCGGGTGCTGCTGGTGGACGACCAGGACCTGGTCCGGGCCGGGTTCCGGATGATCCTGTCGGTCGAGCCGGACATCGAGGTGGTCGGGGAGGCCGCCGACGGCGAGAAGGCGGTCGACCTGGCGCACTGAGCTCTGCGGCCGGACGTCGTACTGATGGACGTCCAGATGCCCGGCCTGGACGGGATCTCCGCGACCCAGCGGATCGTCGCGGCCGACGCCGGCAAGGTGGTGATCCTGACCACGTTCGACCGCGACGACTACCTGTTCGAGTCGCTCGGTGCCGGGGCCAGCGGGTTCCTGCTGAAGAACACCGCGCCCGAGGACCTGGTCGAGGCGATCCAGGTCGTCCACTCGGGCCACGCGCTGCTCGCGCCCGAGGTGACGCGACGGGTGATCAAGCGGTTCACCGGCGGCGGCGAACGCGTCTACCGCCCGGACCTGGTCGCCGACCTGACCGACCGCGAGCGCGAGGTCCTCGGCCTGATCGCCCGCGGCCTGACCAACACCGAGATCGCCAACCAGCTCTTCGTCGGCGAGGCCACCGTCAAGACCCACGTCTCCCGCGTCCTGCTCAAGCTCGGCCTCCGCGACCGCGTCCAGGCGGTCGTCTTCGCCTACGAATGCGGCCTCGTCATCCCCGGCGACGATCCGCCCGCTAATCCCCGCCAGGTCCGCTCCCGCGGATGACGGCGGGCGGTCACTCCTGCGGGCCGACGGCGGCGAGTCCGTCGCCGGGCTGGCTAACGTTGGGGGTGCACTTGGGCGAGGGCGGTCCGACTGCTGGGTGCCGGGTGCTGGTCCGGCGGGGCCGAGCGAGTGAGGATCGGTGAACGGGATGCTGAGCGTGGCTGGGTTGACCCGGCGGTTCGGTGATCACCTGGCGCTGGACGACGTGAGCTTCGACGTGGTACCCGGTCGGATGACCGGGTTCGTCGGGGCCAACGGGGCCGGCAAGACGACGACGATGCGGATCATCCTCGGGGTGCTGGCGCGCGACCGCCGGCGAGGTGCTGTGGAAGGGCGCACCGCTGACCCAGGAGGTCCGGCGCGACTTCGGGTACATGCCGGAGGAGCGTGGGCTGTACCCGAAGATGAAGATCCGCGACCAGCTGGTGTTCTTCGGCCGGTTGCACGGACTCGACCCGACCCGGGCCGCCGAGCGGACCGACAAGCTGCTCGACCGGCTGGGCCTGACCGAGCGGGCCGAGCGACGTGCTGGAGACGCTGTCGCTGGGCAACCAGCAGCGGGTGCAGATCGCGGCCGCGCTGGTGCACGAGCCGATCGCGCTGGTGCTGGACGAGCCGTTCAGCGGGCTCGACCCGCTCGCCGTCGACGCGATGGTGGACCTGCTCCGCGAGGAGGTCACGCCGGAGGTGCCGGTGCTGTTCTCCAGTCACCAGCTGGAACTGGTCGAGCGGCTGTGCGACGACCTGGTCGTGCTGTCCCGCGGGCAAGGTCGTTGCCGCCGGCCCGGTTGCGGAACTCGCGGCCGGCCCGACCACGACGTACCGGCTGGTGGTGGACGGGGACGCGGGCTGGCTGCGTGACGTCCGCGGGCATCAGGGTGCGGGACGTGGCCGGCGGTGACGGCGCTGTTCGACGTCGAGAGCGCGGGCCGGCGAGCAGCAGATTCTGCAGCAGGCGATCAGCCGCGGGCCGGTGCTCGAGTTCGGGCCGGAGCGGGTGGCGCTCAGCGACGTCTTCCGGGAGGCGACCCGATGAGCAACGACCAGGCGGACCACCGATGCGGCACCGTGGCAGTTGGTGGCGCAGCGCGAGATCAGCACCAAACTGCGGGACAAGACCTTCATCGGGTCGACCGCGTTCATGCTGATCATCGTGCTGGCCGCGGTGATCATCCCGGCGCTGATCGTCGGGCAGCGGCGGCCCGGACAAGATCGCCGTGCTCGACGACGCCGGCGCCAAGGTCGTGCAGCAGGCGTCGACCACCCAGGGCGGCGACAGCTTCGAGGTGACCCGGGTGGCGGACGCGGCCGGCGGCCGAGCGGCTCGTCACCGACGGTGACGTGAAGGCGGCGCTGCTGCCGGGCGACAACGGGTACGTCGTACTCGGCGACGACCGGGTCGACTGCGGGCCTCGCAGAGCATGCCTGCGCGAGGCGGCGTCAAGCGTCGGGATGGAGCAGAACGCGGCGCGGGCAGGGCTGACACCGGACCAGTTGCGCGGCGAACACCCAGGTGCAGGAGCGAGCTGCTGAATCCCGGCCCGCTGCCCGAGATCGTGTCGGACTTCGTCAACATCGGTCTCGCGCTGGTGTTCTACATGACCGCGCTCGGCTTCGGCATGATGATCGCGCAGAGCGTCGTGCAGGAGAAGGAGAGCCGGGTCGTCGAGATCCTCGCCGCCGCGGTGCCGATCCGGGCGCTGCTGTGGGGCAAGGTGATCGGCAACACCGTGCTGGCGCTGTCCCAGATCGTGGTGATCGCGGCCGCGTCGCTGATCGGGCTGCTGCTGACCGACCAGGCCGACATCCTCAAGGTGATCGCGCCGGTGGCCGGCTGGTTCGTGGTGTTCTTCGTGCTCGGGTTCGTCGCGCTCGCCGGGCTGTGGGCGGTGGCCGGATCGCTGGCCACCCGGCAGGAGGATCTCGGCTCGACCACGTTGCCCGGGCAGATGATCCTGATGATCCCGTTCTTCTTCGCGGTGTTCGCCGGATGCGTCGGCCAAGACGGTCGCGTCGTTCGTGCCGATCGCTTCGTCGATGTCGATGCCGGGCCGGATGCTGACCGAGGACGTACCGGTCTGGCAGCCGCTGGTGGCGATCGCGATCCTGCTCGCCACGACCGTGCTGATCGTCCGCCTCGGCGCCCGGCTGTACGAGCGGACGCTGCTGCAGACCGGTCGTCGGCTGGGTTACCGCGAGGCGATGGCGCTCAAGGCTGGGTGACTTATCGTCCGGGATCGGTGAGCGTTACAGGATTTGGGGTGGCTGTGACGAAACCGCAATGTGGGATGCCTGTGTGCTGTGCGCGGCACCTCGACTACGGTCTCAACGCATGAACGTCGAGCTGCGCCACCTGCGGGTGGTGGTCCTGGTGGCAGAAGCGGGGTCCGTCGGACGGGCCGCCCGCTGGCTGAAGGTCAGCCAGCCGAGCCTGACCGCGCAGCTGAAACGGATCGAGGCGGCGTTCGGCGGTGAGCTGTTCGAGCGTTCCCGCACAGGCGTCACTCCGACTCCACTGGGCCGGTACGCCGTCGACCGGGCCCGGGCGATCCTGGTCGACGTCGATCATCTGTCCGCGACCGTGTCGGCGATGACGGCGGTGGAGTCTAGAGCGGTTCGGCTGGGTGGGTTCCCGACCGCGCCGATGTCGGGGATCGCGTCGCGATTGCGCGCACCACGGCGAGATCGAGCAGGTCAGCATCGAGGTCGAGTGGTCCACCAGCGTGCTGCTGCAGCAGCTGGAGAGCGGGCGGCTCGACTTCGCGCTGCTGCGGGAGTTCCCCGGCTTCGAGCTGCGGCTGCCGAGCGGGGTCGAGTCGACCACGGTCGTCGAGTCGGAGTCGGCGTACCTCGTGATGTCGGCGGACCACCCGCTGGCGGTCGGGTCGCGGCAGCGCGGCGAGATCGAGCTGGCCGCGCTGTCGAACGAGGAGTGGATCGGCGAGCCGCCGGACGACAGCGGGTTCCACGTGCTGTTCCGGGCCGCCTGCGAGTCGGCCGGGTTCCAGCCGAAGGTCGAGCACCACTCGGTCGACACGTCGGTGCTGATGGGGTTCGTGACGAGTGGTCAGGGCGTCGCGCTGATCTCCCCGACGTCGTACCGGATGCTCTCCTCCGACGTCACCACCCGCACCCTGGCCGGCGACCCGATCCACCGCAGGCTGATCCTCGCGTGGAGCACCGAGTCACCGCGCGCGCAGATGGCTGGGGATGTGCTGGCGATGGCCGGCGCCGCGTACGACGAGGCGCTCACCGAACACGCTCGTCGCGACGAGCACCAACGCATGCACGTCGCCTGAGCGCTTACGCTCCAGCCGGCCTGACAACCGGGTTCTCGAACGCGGTCAGGTGGATCTCCCCGGTGTCCTCCGGGTCGTCCATCCGCTCCCGATACTGAGACCCCACCTGCTCCTTGGTGGCCGGCGCCGACGAAGCAGCCCGCTCTTCCCGCTCAGCCTTGGCCGGAGGCGTCGGCGCTGCCTGCGGCTCCACTCGCGGAGCCTCCTGCGTCGCGTCGTCGTCAGCGTCCGGCTCTGGCGCTTGCTCCGCCTTCGCCGGAGGAGTCGGCACCGCCTGCGTCGCGTCGGCGCCTGGCACCGGCGCTTGTGGTTGTTCCGTCTGCGGCTGCTTCTCTGCGGCTGCGGCGGCCGGAGGCTGCTCCGGCGCCACCTTGGGCGCCTCCACCGGCTGCTGCGGCGCCGCCGTGGGCTCGTCGTCGGCGCTGACCGCCTTCTCCTGCGGCGGTTCCGGCGTTGCGGGAGTCGACTGCTCGGCGATCGGCGGCTCCGGTGCAGGTTGTTTTGGCGCCGCCGGGGGCTGCTCCGCGACGGCGGCCGGCTTCTCCTGCTGAGGTTCCGGCGCCTCGGGCGCTGCAGACTGGTCGGCGGCCGGCGCGGCCACACCAGTCGGCTCGCCGTCCTCGGGGTCGTCCGGTTCGTCGGACTTGGCTGCTGCCTCCGGCTGTTCGGCCGGGGGAGTGGCCGGGACCTGGACGGTCTCGTCGCGGTCGGTGGGGACCAGGACCGTGTCGTCGCCCGGGTAGTTGCCTGGAGCACCGTTTTCCCGCAGCTGGGCGGTGTGCTCGGCAGTGGCTGCCGGGAACTGTGAGGTCTGGTCGTCCGCCTGGTTGCGGGGGCGAACCGGCTCCCGCTCCTCGCCGAACAGTTCGTCGAAGCTGCTGTTGCTGTACGACTCGCCGTACTGCCCGGCATAGGTGCTCCCGGCAACCGGGTACAGCGCGGCCGCGTCCGCCTCCTGCTGCGCCTGCACGGCTTCCTGCTCACGCTGCAGCCGCTCCGCCTCGACCCGCTCCCGCCGCCGGCGCTGTGTACTGCGCACGATCAGCTGGATCCCGTACACCAGCGAGATCACCGCCAGAATCGGCACGACGCCGTTCAGCGTGTATTGCTTCGACCCGTCGATCATCCCGGTCGTCACGCCCGGGACGTCGTTCAGGAAGTTCGTGGTCCGGTTGGGGATCCAGAGCCAGCAGTAGATCAGCACGCCGAAGGCGACGAACGCACCGAGCGCTCCGGCGCCGGAGAAGTACGACACCACGGCCCAGAAGATCAGCGCGCCGATGCCGAAGGCAAGCGCCATCTCCTTCGTATTCAGCTCGATACCGCCCGGCGCCTCGAGCACCCCGAACACGGCCGGCCCGGCGAGTGCGACCGCCACCCCGAGCAAGAACCCAAGAAATTTGGACACACCCCCAAGGTAGCGACGTTTTGCCGCTACGCGCCGCAGACACTTCGGCACCGCGCGGAAGGTCAATCGCTTGCCTAAGCTGTCCTCATGCGGCGTCCGAACATCCTCGTTCTCCTATCCGACGAGCACACGGCCGCTGCAGCGGGGTGGGCCGGGCATCCGCACGTCCGGACGCCACACCTGGATCAGCTGGCCGGACAGGGCGTTGCGTTCGACCGTGCGTACACCAACAGCCCGATGTGTGTGCCGTCGCGGCTGTCACTGATGGCTGGTCAGTACGTGCACCAGATCGGTGCCTGGGACAACGGGGTCATCCCTGGACCGTCGTTCCGCACCTGGGGTCACCATCTGCGCGAGGCCGGTTACACCTCGGTGATCGCCGGCCGGACCCATGTCAACGGACCTGACCGGTTGCTCGGGTTCGATCGCCGGCTGACCGACGACCTGGACTTCTGGCTCGACCACAGCGGCCGTCCGCCTCGGCGTACGACGGAATGGCGGCGACCGTCCAACTCACATGTGACCGAACACGGGCCGGGCGACCACGTCCACACCAGGCACGATGTCGCGGCGACGGAGGCCGCGCTGGACTTCCTGCGTGATCCTGGGCCGGAGCCCTTCCTGCTGTACGTCGGGTATATGCATCCGCACTTCCCGTTGGTGGCGCCGCCAACGTATCGCGCCCTCTACGATCCGGCTGACGTCGAGCTGCCTTCAGCCGGTGGTGACGAACATCCGGTGATCTCGTTGCTGCGGCACGGCTTCCGCAATGACGAGCCGCTGACCGAGGAGCAGTTGCGTGAGGCGACGGTCTGCTACTGGGCTCTGATCAGTCACCTCGACCACCAGATCGGTCGGCTGCTGGCGGCGGTGCCTCAAGACACCGTTGTCATGTACACCAGTGACCACGGTGAGATGGCCGGCCACCACGGCATCTGGCAGAAGCAGTGCTTCTACGAGCCCGCCGTACGAATCCCTCTACTACTGCGGCATCCGGCACTGCGGCCCGGGCGGAACGACGACCACGTCAGTCTGGTCGACGTACTGCCGACACTGCGGGACATCGCCGGCCTGACGTCAGATCCGGCGCTGCCCGGACGGACGCTACTCGATCCAGTCGATCGGCCGGTGCTGTCGGAGTACCACGCACAGGGGATGGTCGATGGCGGCTTCATGCTCAAGTCCGGTTCGTGGAAGTACTGCTATTACGGCGAAGGGCAGCAGCCGCAGGTCTTCAACGTCGACACCGATCCCCTCGAGCTGCACGACCTCTCGACCGACGAGGCTATCGTCGCCAAGCTCGACTCCGAACTCCGATCGATCGTGGACCCCGACCGCGTCGACGTCCTCGCGAAATCCGACCAGTTACGGCGCTTTGACGAGAGGATGAGCCCTTGACCGCCCCGAACATTCTGCTGATCGTTTCCGACGACCATGGGTACGCCGACCGCGGCGTGCAAGGGATTCACCCGGACGTACGGACGCCTGCGCTTGATCGGCTCGCGGCCGAAGGGGTGAGTTGCACCGATGCGTACGTGACCGCGCCGATCTGCAGTCCGTCGCGGGCCGGGATCATCTCCGGGCGGTATCAGCAGCGGTGGGGCGGCCAGTGGTTCGACTCGGCCGCGTTCCCGCCGGACGACGTACCGACGTTGGCGGAGATCCTGCGTGATCAGGGGTACCGCACCGGGTACTTCGGCAAGGTGCACTACGGGGGAGAGGCGGTCGGCGATCGGGCGTGTCCGCCGCATCATGGATTCGAGGAGACGCTGTACGGGCTGGCCGGTCAGTCCTTCGGGCGGCTCAACTATCTGCATCACTCGGAGGACGCGGTCTCGTCGTACGGTCAGCCGGCGGCGCATCACATGGCGGTCCAGCCGCTGCTCTCCGGGGATGAACCGGTCGAGCACGAGGGCTTCCTGACCGCGGAGTTGGGGCGGCGGGCGGCCGAGTTCATCAGCGGCGAGCACGAGCGGCCGTACTTCTGCATGCTCGCGTTCAATGCGGTGCACAACTTCTGCTGGCAGCTGCCGGACTCCGAGCTCGCGGCCCGCGACCTGCCCGCCTTCCGCGACTGGACGCCGGACATCGACGACTCCTTCACCGAGTGGTACGACGACGTGATCGTGCCGAACCTGCCGCACGGGCGGGAGTACTACCTCGCGCAGCTCGAACTGATGGACGCCGAGATCGGCAGGCTGCTGGATCTGGTCGACGACAACACCATCGTCGTCTACACCACCGACAACGGCGGCTCGACCTGCAACTTCGGCGACAACACACCGCTGCGCGGCACCAAGTACACGGTCTGGGACGGCGGCATCCGCGTGCCGATGATCTGGCGCTGGCCGGGCCGGTTGCCGGCTGGTCGTCGTACCGGAGCCCTCGTCAGTACCCTCGACCTCGTCCCGACCTTGGCATCCGCGGCCGGCGCCACCGTCACTGCGACCGACGGCCTGGACATCCTTCCCACCCTCGCCGGCGAGAGTGGGGTGGAACACGAGACCTTGCATTGGGACTGCGAATTCCAATGGGCAGTCCGCTCCGGCCCCTGGAAACTCAGCTGGGTAGCCGACAATCCTGACACCCAGCACCTCAAGTCCTACGAACACGCCCCGATGGGCAACGGCTGGTTCCTGGCCAACCTCACCGAAGACGTCGCCGAACAACACAACCGCATGTCAGCCGAACCGGCACTCGTCGCCCGACTACATGCCCTCCACACCACCTGGCGCACCGAGGTCGGCCTACCTCCACTGAGCCAGACCGCCCCGTAGCTCAGCGGCTCAGACAGTCAATCCGTACGTGATCGCCGTCGGGGGTTCCTCGTGGTGGTCGATGTCCGGGCTGCGCTCGTACTCTTCCCACGCCAGCAGCCGATCCAAGTTCCGGCGCACCGAGTCGAGCACCTCCGTCACCGGCACGTCCCGCCCCAGCTCCTTGGACAGTGTGGTCACATCCGCATCCGAGATTCCACAGGGAACGATCCGGTCGAACCACGCCAGATCGTTGTCGCAGTTCAGCGCGAACCCGTGCATCGTCACGCCCTGCGCGACCCGGATCCCGATCGCCGCGATCTTCCGCTCCCGGCCGCGATCGTCCGCCGCCACCCAGACCCCGCTGCGCCCCTTGACCCGCCCGGTCTTGACCCCGAGCTCGGCGCAGACCGCGATCAGCGCCTCCTCCAGCCGCCGTACGTAGTCGACGACGTACACATGTGAGGCCAGCTTCACGATCGGGTAGCCGACCAGCTGCCCCGGACCGTGCCAGGTGATCTTCCCGCCGCGGTCGACGTCCACCACCGGCGTCCCGTCGAGCGGTCGCTCCTGCGGCTCGGTCCGCTTGCCCGCCGTGTACACCGGTGGGTGCTCGAGCAGGATGACGGTGTCCGAACCGGTGCCCTCGGCAACCTCTGCGTGCAGGCGCCGCTGCTCGGCCCACGCGGTCTCATAGTCCACCGCGCCGGCACCGAACCCGGCCTCCACATACTTGATAGCCCTCACGCCTTCGAGTGTATGCGGCGCCCGATCTCGCCGTACGTCGCCATCCACAGGCCACCCGTCGTACGCCGGAACGGCCTACTCCGCATGGCCGCCTGTGGATAACTTCCGCGGCGGTTCGTGCGATTCGTGCACTCTCTTGGGCATGGACCTCGAAGACATCGTCGGCTACAGCCTGCGCCGGAAGCTGGGGTCCGGATCGGCCGGCACCGTCTGGCAGGTCCGCGACCTGGCGTCCGGCCGCAACGCCGTGCTGAAACGCATCCCGATCACCGCAATCCCCGACCAGGAGAAGCTCCGTGAAGATCTCGCCATCCTGCAACGCATCCGACACCCACACATCGCCCGGCTGCTGCAGTTCCGCGAGACCGGCACCGACTGGCTCGTCATCAGCCAGTACGTCGTAGCCGGAAGCCTGACCGCCCTCCTCACCCGCCGAGGCCCGCTCTCATCGGGCGAGCTGGTCACTCTCCTCACGCCCCTTGCCGAAGCCCTCGACTACCTTCACCGCTCGGGCCTCACCCACGGCTCCCTAACCCCCAACAACACACTGTTCGACGCCGACGGCCGCCCTGTCCTCACCGACACCGCTCTACACACCTGCAGTCCGACCGACGACCTCCTAGCCCTCGCCGCCCTGTCCCACCGAGCCGGCGGTGACCCAGCCGTGTTCACCCCCGACCTGTTCACCTCCACCCCCACCCACGACCTGTCCAACCGCATCCTCTCCCTGGCCGACCCCGCACCCATCGACCTGGCCTTACCCCAAGTCCCGACCACGCCGCCCGACACCGTCACCTCACCACCCCGCCCGCCAGCCACCGCGAAACCTCCGACGACCGACGACCCCCTCCTACGCTCCCGCAGCCCCCTCGGCCCACCCCCGGCCAAACCGTCCTCCCCACAAACCCCGGAAGCCGCCAAGCCGCACCCACCGGCCCCCGCCAAGCCCCTCCCCAAACGCTCCCGCCGATCCCGTGCCATCCGCCGCCCCAGGCTCACCCGCCGCAGCTCCGCCCAACCGCCCGTCAACCCGCTGTCCCGCCTAACCCCACCCGCCCCGCCAGCGCGGTACCCGCTCCGAGCCCGCCACTCGCTTCGACATCCGCGCCCGCCTCGGCTTCTGCTCTTCCCTCCACATCGGCGCCTGCGTCCGAAGCCGTAGGCACGCCGGCAAGACCCGACCGCGCTCGCACCCGTCTCCGCCCCTGGCGCCGCAGCCACACCCTGTGGGGCCGCCTACTGCAGCCCAAAACTTCAGCAGTACGACGGCGCCTGCCTCACTCCGCGTACGGCGTACTCGCCGCAGCCGCCCTCGGAGCCGTGATCGTCCTCGTCATCGGCGTAGCAACAATCGGCGCCCTCGACACGCCCGCCAGCCCGACCGCCGCGACCAACCAACCCGCAACCCCACCGACATCCACCCAACCCACCACCCCACTGAGATCGACTCGGGCCCCAACCCCACGGACATCTAGTCAGCCCACAGCCCCGCCGACACCCACCCGGCCAGTGCCCAGCAAACCCCCGACCACGCCTTCATCACGCACCGACGCAGCCCAATGGGCGCTCACTCTGCAAGCGCTGGATGCCCAACGCGCACACGCGTTCTGGACCCTTGACCCGGAGGTGCTGGACAAGATCTACGTCCCCGGCAGTCCACCCTGGCTCGCCGACCGCGCGCTTCTCGCCACCTACCGCAAGCAGAACGTCCGCGTCCAAGGCCTCCGCATCCAGATCGACAGCACCACCGTCACCCACCAAACCCCCACCGCCATCACCCTCAAGACCACCGACCACCTGTCCGCCGGCCAAGCCGTAGACCACACCGGCACCACAACCCCGCTCCCACCCGGCACCCCCACAACCCGCCTCATCACCCTCACCCGGACAAGCCCGACCTGGCGAATAGCCACGATTACTTCGGCTTGAAGGCCCGCCGCTGTCGCTCGCCTCCGCGATCGCTCGCCTCCGCCACCGCTCGCCTCCGCCACCGCTCGCCTCCGCCACCGCTCGCACACGGCATCGCTAGCAGCCGAGCGAGTTCGCCCGGTTCGCCTCGTTGCCCCTTTGGGGGCGTACTTCTATCGCCGACTCAGTGTCCGGGCAGTTGTCGTCATCCCAGTGGAGTCGCCTGCGCGTGGGCGTCGGATGCTGTTCATACGCCTTGTGGCAACTCGTCGCGCAGCGCCGTCCCGGTGTGGACGAGCCGGATTCTGTCGAGTGCGATCATCCATTTACGGTGATCTGCCGCGGCTGGCCGGCTGCGAGTTCAGTCAGCGGAGCACCACCATGAACATAGTGTTGCCAGAGGCAACATTCATCGAGTTGTCCACAGTGTCCCAAGGTTGTGGACAGTCGGCGTGTCGCTGTGGACAGCCGAATCTCCTTGAAAACAAGGGGTTCCGGGTTTGAGAACTGTCGGCGGGCGGGTCTAGAGTTGACGGCATGGAACCCCTGGGCGAGCGGCCGGTCTGGTCGATGAGCGGCAGCGAGAAGCTGGCAGCTCTCGACGCGCTCGAGGCCGACCTCGCCCGCCGGCAGACCTACCGGCTGGAGTTGATCGCCGGCCTCGACCACGACGGCTACGCCCAGGAGATCGGCGCCCACGACACCGTCCAACTGCTCGCGTTCCGCTACCGCCTCGACCGCCCCGACGCCCGCCGCGACGTCCGCCTGGCCCAGAAACTCCCCAAATACCCCGCCGTGTCCGCCGCCCTGCCCAACGTGGGCGACGAGGCCGTGGGAGACGAGGCCGACAGTCTTGTCGACGACGCCGCGGGCGACGATGCCGTGGGCGACGATGCCGTGGGAGACGAGGCCGACGGGCTGGTCGGCGACCCGGAGCAGGCACCCGACACAACGGCCACGGCGGCGGCCGAGGGGTTTCTGCGCCCGGCCCAGGCCGAGGCGATCGTCGCGGCCCTCGAAAAGGTCCCCGCCACCGTCGCGGTCGAAGACCTCGCGGTCGCCGAACAGCAACTCGTCGGCCTGGCCCGCCACCTGTCCCCGGCCGAACTGCGCAAGGCCGGCCAGCGGGTCCGTGACCTGCTCGACACCGACGGCCCCGAACCCGACGAACGCCGAGCCTACGACCGCGAATCGCTCACCCTGATCGGCGCCGAGCGCGGAGTGAAGTTCCGCGGCTATCTCGCCAACGAGAACGCCGAACTCCTCCGCGCCCTCATCCACGCCGGCGCCCGCCCCCACAAGACCGTAGACGGTGAGCTCGACCCCCGCCCCCGCGACAAACGCCAAGCCGACGCCCTCACCAGCGCGCTGTCGGTAGCCGCCGCCGCCTACGACACCGGGGCCACACCACCCAGTACCGCTGGTGCGGGTGCTGGGTGCGGGTGCTGGTGCTGGTGCGGCGGAGGCGGACGGGACCGGCATGGCCGGGCCGGCCGGGCCGGTGCCGGGGTTCGGCGCGAAGGCCACGATCACCGTGACCATCGACCTGGAGGACCTCAAATCGGCGACCGCGGACGCGATCGGTGACCTGGTCTACGGCGACGGGCTGTCGGCGGCGGCGATCCGGCGACTGGCGTGTGACGCGAGAATCATCCCGCTGGTCTTGGGGTCGAACTCCGAACCCCTCGACGTCGGCCGCGCCGAACGCCTCGGCAGCCCCGCGATGCGCCGCGCCCTGACCGCCCGCGACAAGGGCTGCGTCGTCTGCGGCGCCCCGCCCATCCAGTGCGAGGCCCACCACCTGGTGCACTGGATCGACGGCGGAACAACCTGCGTTTCGAACTTGGCTTTGCTCTGCAAACGGCACCATATCGACCTCCACGCCGGCGACTGGACCATCACCATCACCGACGGCATCGTCCACGTCGCCCGCCCTACCTGGGCCGACCCGCCACCACGCCCCGCCCGCCCGACCCGCCAACCCCACCCGACCCGACCATCACACCACCCCACCGCGCCACCACCACCCACCGGAATAATCCCGGCCGGTTCATCCCGCACGCCCTCACCGCCTTCCGGACAGAACCGATCCGGTCCATCCCACGCGGAATCACCGCACACCGGACAGAACCCATCCGGACAGACCACCGGACAGAACCCATCCGGACCGTCCCGTACGGCCTCGTCGCGTATCGGACCGAGCCCGTCCGGTCAGTGCCGCACGGCCGCACCACCCGAGCCCGACTCGACCGCCCCACCACCCAGACCCGGATCGACACCCGCGCCAGGTGAGGCTGCCGTATCGGATGCCTCCAGTTCGTCGGGCCCCACCACCAGCCGACTACGACCAGGAGCGCTGCACCGACTGCTCCTCGCCGACAGCGAAGGCACCGAGGGGATGACGCCTTCGTCGCTCCGGGAGGCAGCAAGCCTCGCCATCTGGGGTGAAGCCCCCACTCCCATCGTTGACACCGCGAAGCAGGACGGCAGCGCGTTCTCCGGCGATCAACCAGTCGGTCTCGACGACAACCAGCCACCCGACCCATGGCACGAGGCCGCGAGCGTCTCCAGACCTGCGCCGTAAGCGCGGGCGCGCGGCGGCGCGGTCAGGTCAAGAACTGAGGGCGGCGAAGAAGGGTGCTGCGGGGGGTGGGTGGTGAGGTCAAGAACTGAGGGCGGCGGACAGGGCTGCGGGGTGGTCAGGCAGGAGCTGACGGCGGCGAGGCGAGGCGCGGGGGTGGTGGGGTGGTCAGGTCAAGAACTGATGCGCGGCGGACAGGGCTGCGGGGTGGTCAGGCAGGAGCTGACGGCGGCGAGGCGAGGCGCGGGGGTGGTGGGGTGGTCAGGTCAAGAACTATGCGCGGCGGACAGGGCTGCCGGGCGGTCAGGCAGGAGCTGACGGCGGCGAGGCGAGGCGCGGGGGCGGCGGGTGGTCAGGTCAAGAACTATGCGCGGCGGACAGGGCTGCCGGGCGGTCAGGCAGGAGCTGAGGGCGGCGAGGCGAGCTGCGGGCGCGCGGCGGCGTGGTCAGGTCAAGAACTGAGCGCGGCGGACACGGCTGCGGGGGGTCAGGTCAGGAACTGAGGGCGGCGGAGAGGGCGGCCGGGATGGTGGGGTGGTGGAAGGTGAAGTCGTGGGACTGGAGGCGGGTGGGAATGGCTCGTTTGCTCCCCACGAGTTCCCAGGTGAATTCGCCGAGAACCGCCTTCATGAGGAACGCCGGGACAGGGACGAAGGCCGGGCGGTGCAGGGCCGTCGCCAGGGCCTGGGTGAATTCGTTGTTGGTCGCTGGGACAGGGAGAGTGACGTTGACGGGGCCGCTGAGAGTGTCGTGTTCGGCGACGAAGCGGACGGCGCGGACCCAGTCGGTCAGCGAGACCACCGGGAAGTACTGCGTCCCGGGGCCGAGGCGGCCGCCGAGACCCAGACGGAAGGGGAGTGAGAGCAACTGGAAGGCGGGGCGCCTTGCGATCCAGGACCACCCCGGTGCGAAGGGCGGCGACGCGGCTGCCGGCGGCGCGGGCGGGTTCGAGGGCGCCTTCCCAGAGGCGTACGACGTCGGAGAGGAAACCCTCGCCGAGTTCGGAGTCCTCGGTGAGGATGCGGTCGCCGCAGTCGAGCCGTAGCCGCCGACCCCGCTCTGCGTGATCACGACCGGCCGACGCTCCAGTTGCGCCGCGACAGCCGCGAGGGTGCCGGTAGTACTGACGCGACTCTCGCGGATGATGTTGCGGTACGTCGGAGTCCACGGGCGGCCGATGTTCGCGCCGGCCAGGTTGACCAGGACGTCGGGATCGCCGAGTGCGGCCGGATCCAGCTCGCCGCGGGCCGGGTCCCAGCGGATTTCGTCAGCGCTTGCGGGCATCACGGCGTACCAGTCGGAGGACCTGGTGGCCGTCGACCACGAGATCGCGGGCGAGGGCCTTGCCGAGGAAGCCGGACGCGCCGGCCAGGACGTACTTCATCCAGCGTGCTCCTTGGTCATTCGCGGTGGCATCCGCCGCGGAGGTAGATACGGAAAAGCGCCGGTGCCCGCCCCAGAGAGACGGAAACCGGCGCCAAGTGTCCGATCGGGATCAGACGTCGAACTGAGCCTCTTCGAGGCGCTGCTTCACAGCGGTCAGGTAGCGGGCCGCGTCGGCGCCGTCGACCAGGCGGTGGTCGTAGGTGAGGGCCAGGTACACCATCTGCCGGATCGCGATCGTCTCGCCGAGTTCCGGGTGGGTGATGACGACCGGGCGCTTCACCACGGCACCGGTGCCGAGCATGCCGACCTGCGGCTGGTTCAGGATCGGCGTGTCGAACAGGGCGCCGCGGCTGCCGGTGTTGGTGATGGTGAACGTGCCGCCCGCCATCTCGTCCGGCAGCACCTTGTTGGTGCGGGTGCGCTCGGCGAGGTCGGCGATCCTCTTCGCGAGGCCGGCGATGTTCAGGTCGCCGGCGTTGTGCACGACCGGGACCATCAGGCCCTTCTCCGCGTCGACGGCGATACCGAGGTGCTCGGCGGCGTGGTACGTGATCTCGCCCGTCTCGCTCGTCGATCGACGCGTTCAGCTTCGGGTACTGCTTCAGTGCGTCGACCGCGGCCAGCGCGAAGAACGGCAGGAAGGACAGCTTGACGCCCTCGCGGGCCTCGAACTCGGCCTTCTTCGCGTTCCGCAGCTTGGCGATCTCGGTGACGTCGACCTCGACCACGGTGGTGAGCTGCGCCGAGACCCTGCAGCGAGTTGACCATGTGGCTGGCGATCGCCTTGCGGATCCGGCTCATCTTCTCGGTGGTGCCGCGGAGCGGGCTGACCGTCGCGGCCTTCGCCGCCGGTGCAGCGGCGGCCGGGGCGGCGGTGGTCGCGGAGCGGTGCGGCGGCGGCGGCCTTCTTGGCCTCGGCGGCGGCGATCACGTCCTGCTTGCGGATCCGGCCGCCGACGCCGGTGCCCTGGACGGAGTTGAGGTCGACCTCGTGCTCGGCCGCGAGCTTGCGGACCAGCGGAGTGACGTAGTTCGGGGCGTCGGACGAGGACCCGTTCGGGGATGCCGGTGCTGCGGCGGGTGCCGATGCGGCCGGAGGAGTGGCCGCTGGGCCGGGGCCTGCGTGGCGGGCTGCGCGGCGGGTGCGGCAGCCGGTGCCGGTGCGGCCGGGGCAGCGGCAGAAGGAGCAGCGGCGGGAGCCTGCGCGGGTGCCGCCTGCGGGGCAGGTGCCTGCGCGGCGGGTGCCGGTGCGGCGGCGGGAGCTGGGGCGGCGGGAGCTGGCGGTCCTCGGCCGGGGCCGGCTGCGGGAGCCGAGGCGGCGCGGGGCTGCGTCGGCGGAGCCGACGACGGCGAGCTCGGCGCCGACCTCGACGGTCTCGTCCTCGGCGACCTTGATCTCGAGCAGCTTGCCCGCGATCGGCGACGGGATCTCGGTGTCGACCTTGTCGGTGGAGACCTCGAGCAGCGGCTCGTCCACCGCCACGTCGTCGCCGACCTGCTTCAGCCAGCGGGTCACGGTGCCCTCGGTGACGCTCTCGCCGAGCGCGGGCAGGGTCACCGGCGTACCCGAGGCGCTGCCGGACGGAGCCTGAGCGGGGGCCGACTCGGACGCGGCCGGGAGGCTGCAGGGGCTGAGGACTCGTTCTGTGGCGGCGGGAGCGGCGGCCGGGCGGGCGCCTGCTCCGCGGGCGCGGCCTGTGCCGCCGGTGCCTCCTGGGCCGGAGCCGCCGGAGCCGCTGGGGCCTCAGCGGCGGGGGCCTCGTGGCCGGGGCCTCGGCGGGGGCTTCAGACGGAGCGGCAGAGCCGCCGGTGCTCTCGCCGGCGTCGCCGATCACGGCGAGCTCGGCGCCGACCTCGACGGTCTCGTCCTCGGCGGCCTTGATCTCCAGCAGGGTGCCGGCCACGGGCGACGGGATCTCGGTGTCGACCTTGTCGGTCGAGACCTCCAGCAGGGGCTCGTCGACGGCAACCGTGTCGCCGACCTGCTTGAGCCAGCGGGTGACGGTTCCTTCGGTGACGCTCTCCCCGAGGGCCGGCAGGGATACAGAGGTCGGCATGACGGTCGTTGCTCCTTCGTCTGATCGGTCGAGGTCAGCCTACGGTGCCGCCGGAGCGACGGGATCTGGGTCAGACGGCCCGCGCGCCCACGGCCCAACCTACTCGGGCGGTCCAGCAGCCCGCCCGAGCATCCGAGGACTAGTCGTGGAAGTGCAGCGGCTTGCCGGCCAGCGCCAGGTGGGCCTCGCCGATGGCCTCGTTCTGGGTCGGGTGGGCGTGCACGAGCGGGGCGACGTCGGCCGGGTAGGCCTCCCAGTTGTAGATCAGCTGGGCCTCGCCGATCAGCTCGCCGACGCGGGAGCCGACCAGGTGCACGCCGACCACGGCGCCGTCCTTCGCCCGGACCAGCTTCACGAAGCCGGTGGTCTTGAGGATCTGGCTCTTGCCGTTGCCGCCGAGCTTGTAGTTCAGGATCTCGACCTCGCCGTACTTCGCCTTCGCCTGGGCCTCGGTCAGACCGACGGACGCGACCTCGGGTTCGGAGTAGGTGACCCGCGGGATGCCGGCCTCGTCGATCGGGGTCGGGTTCAGCCCGGCGATCTCCTCGGCGACGAAGATGCCCTGCTGGAAGCCGCGGTGCGCCAGCTGCAGGCCCGGCACGATGTCGCCGACCGCGTACACGCCCGGCACGCTGGTGCGCAGCTCGCTCGTCGATGGTGACGAAGCCGCGGTCGAGCGCGACCCCGACCTCCTCGTAGCCCGAGGCCGGTCGTGTTCGGGCCGCGGCCGACCGCGACCAGCAGGACCTCGGCCTCGATCACCTCGCCACCCGCCACCGTCACCTTGACGCCGGAGTCGGTCACCTCGACGCCGACTCGAACGGCGTGCCGGTCTTGAAGGCGATCTTGCGCTTGCGGAAGGCGCGCTCGAGCGCCTTGCTGCAGTCGGCGTCCTCCGCCGGGACCAGCCGCGGCAGCGCCTCGACGATGGTCACCTTGGTGCCGAACGACGTCCAGGCGCTGGCGAACTCGACCCCGATCACGCCACCGCCGAGAACGACCGCCGACTCCGGCACCCGGTCCAGCGTCAGTGCGTGCTCGCTGGCGATCACCCGATGACCGTCCAGCTCCAGGCCGGGCAGCGAGCGCGAGTACGAGCCGGAGGCGAGGATCGACGTTCCTACCGGTATAGGTCGTCCCGTCGACCTCGACCGTGGTCGGCGGGTGAGCCGTCCCTCGCCCTCGATCATGGTGATGCCGCGGGACTTGACCTGTCCCTGCAGGCCCTTGAACAGCCGGTCGACGACGCCGTCCTTGTACTTGTTCACGCCACCCATGTCGACGCCCTCGAGCGTCGTCCGGACGCCGAACTGCTCGCCCTCGCGGGCCGAGTCGGCCACCTCCGCGGCATGCAGCAGCGCCTTGGTCGGGATGCAGCCGCGGTGCAGGCAGGTGCCGCCGACCTTGTCCTTCTCCACCACGGCGACCGACAGCCCGAGCGTCGCGGCACGCAGGGCGGCGGCGTAGCCACCGCTACCGCCGCCGAGAATCACCAGGTCGTACGTCGTACGGCGCTGTCTGCCGTGTTCGTCACAGGTTCCTCCGTGGGCGTCTGGTCGGCGGGCGACGGCCCCGGATCGCGGTTCCGGCCCGGCGTCATCTTGTCACCGTCCGCGGTGCCACCTTCGGGCCGGTCGCGGCCCGGGCTCCGGACCGGCGGAACCGTTACGTAGGTTTTCTCCCGGACTTGCTGGGATAGGTGGACACTTGCCTTATGAAGTGGTTCGGTCGCCGGCAGAAGGCCGGGCACGATGCGCAGGTCGGACAATCCCGACCAGGCGCACCTGCGGGAGTTCGCCCAGACGCGTCAGGGTGTCGAGGGCTTCGTCGAGCCGCGGACGGCGGTGACCGAGTACACCTTGCTGCTGGTAGCGATCGACGGCGAGTGGACCCGGCGCCGGGTCCCGTCGGTCGAGTGGGCGCACAACTTCGCGAACAAGCTCGGCATCCCGTCGTACGACGCGGCGGTGGTCGGCTACCCGCCCCGCATGCGCGAGTACAACGCCCGCATGAAGAAGCAACGGTCTCCGCTGAGGAACTCGGCACGCGGGCGCGGACAGTCGGTGCCCACCGGACTGGGACTGACATGAAGGAACAGAAGGAGTTCTTTCCCGCGCAGAGCGTGGCGTGGACCGACGCGGGCGCCGGGATCACCCAGCGGCTGCTGAGCCAGGATGCCGACGGCACCCTGACCCGGCTGGCTCGCTGGGCTCCCGGTACGACGTCGGGCGCCGACGTGATCCGGCACGAGTATGTCGAAGAGGTCTATCTGCTCGAGGGTTCGCTGACTGATCTCACCCTCGAGCAGACGTTCGGCCCCGGCGACTACGCCTGCCGGCCGCCGCGGATGCCGCACGGCCCGTACAGGACGACCGACGGCTGCACGATGCTCGAGATCCGCTACTCAGCTCGCTGAGGCGGCGAGCTCGATCAGGGTGCGGACGGCGTACCCGGTGCCGCCGGTCGGGGTGTAGCCGGACGCGCCGCCCTCGTTGAAGGCCGGGCCGGCCACGTCCAGGTGGACCCAGTCGATGCCGTCAGCAACGAAGTCGCCGAGGAACGCGGCCGCGGCCAGCGCGCCGCCCCACGGCTCGCCGGTGATGTTGGCCAGGTCGGCGACCTTCGAGTGTGAGCTGCAGCTTGTCCAGCATCTCGGCCGGGATCGGCAGCGGCCACATCGACTCACCGGCCGCGACCGCCGCGTCGACGACCCGGTCCCGGGCGGCGTCGGTGTTGGCGAACGCGCCGGCCACCTTGGTGCCGAGGGCAACGACGCAGGCGCCGGTCAGGGTGGCCACGTCGACGATCAGGTCGGGCTGGTCCTCGGAGGCGCGGACCAGCGCGTCGCCGAGCACGAGCCGGCCCTCGGCGTCGGTGTTCAGTACCTCGACGGTCTTGCCGCCGTACATGGTCAGTACGTCGGACGGTCGCGACGCCGACCCGGACGGCATGTTCTCGGCCATCGCCGCGTAGGTGGTGACCTGGACCGGCAGGCCGAGCCGGGCGATCGCGACGGTCGCGCCGACCACCGCGGCGGCGCCGGCCATGTCGGACTTCATGCTCACCATGCCGGTGGACGTCTTCAGCGACAGGCCGCCGGAGTCGAAGGTGATGCCCTTGCCGACGAACGCCAGGTGCGTCGACCGGCTTCTTCGGCGTGTAGCTGATCCGGACCAGCCGCGGTGGGTTCGTCGAGCCCTGGCCGACGCCGAGGATGCCGCCGTACCCGCCCTTGGCCAGTGCCTTCTCGTCCAGCACCTCGACCTTGACGCCGTACTCCTTGCCGAGCTTCAGCGCCGCGGCGGCGAACTCGACCGGGTTCAGGTCCGAGGGCGGCGTGTTCACCCAGTCACGCACCTGGTGCGACCGCGTCCGCGATCACCTCGGCCCGCTCCAGCGCGGCCTTGGCCTCCTTGTTGCGGGCGAGATCGGTCAGCACGGTGAGATTGCCGGGCGCGTCGGTGGCGCGCCTCCGCGACTTGTACGCCGTGAACGTGTAGCGACCGATCAGCGCGCCCTCCGCGACGGCCCGGACGCACTCGGCGTCCGGCGTCGGCAGCGCGAACGCGACCGACTGCGACGGTCTTGGCCGCCCGGACGCCGATGCCGGCCGCGGTGCGCAGATCCTCGGTCTTCAGCGCACCGTCCGGGCGCCGGGCCGAGGCCGACCGCGATCAGCGTGGCGCGACTTGCCCGGCTTCGCACCGGGCACCTTGGTCACCTCCCCGGCCTTGCCGGTGGCGCCGAGGCCGGACAGCACCTCCACCAGCTTCCCGCCGTACGCGGCGTTCAGCGTCTCGGTGCCGGCGGGCAGGGTGACGCCGCCGTCGAGTTTGACCACGCCGATGACCACGACGTCGGTCTTGACGCCGGCCGCATCGGACTTGCTCAGGGTGATGGTGCTCACGAAATCCTCAGTCCTCCTTGACCGGCGCGGCAGCGGCCGGTCGTGACGGTACGTGCATTGCTGCCTCCGCATGGTACGCGGCGGCGGCCGTCAGGTAAGTCCTTCCCGCTCCATGACCGAGTCGTCCGCCTTGAAGAAGTCCCCGTTGCACGAGCGGCACGTCGCGCTCGGCGCCAAGTTCGCCGAGTTCGGTGGCTGGGAGATGCCGCTGGAGTACAGCGGGGTCGTCGCCGAGCACACCGCGGTCCGGACCTCGGTCGGCGTCTTCGACGTGAGCCACCTGGGCAAGGCGACCGTCAAGGGTCCGGGTGCCGCGGCGTACGTGAACTCCTGCCTGACCAACGACCTCGGCAAGATCGCTCCGGGTCAGGCGCAGTACACGCTGTGCTGCAACGAACGACGGCGGAGTGGTCGACGACCTGATCGCCTACCTGCACGCCGACGACGACGTGTTCCTGATCCCGAACGCGGCCAACACCGCCGAGGTGGTCCGCCGCCTCGCCGGCCGACGCTCCTGACGGCGTCGTGGTGACCAACACCCACGACGACTACGCGATCCTCGCGGTGCAGGGCACCAACAGCGACGAGGTGGTCGGGCGCGATCGGCCTGCCGATCGGCCACGACTACATGTCCTTCGCGATCGGCTGACTTCGTCGGTACGCCGGTCGTCGTGTGCCGCACCGGTTACACCGGCGAGCGCGGTTACGAGCTCGTCGTACCGAACGAGGCGGCGGTCGGTGTCTTCGACGCGCTGCTGGCGGCCGGGGCAGCCTACGACATCGTCCCGGCGGGCTTGGGTGCGCGCGACACCCTGCGGACCGAGATGGGCTACCCGCTGCACGGTCAGGACATCTCGCCGGACATCACGCCGGTGCAGGCCCGGTCCGGCTGGGCCGTGGGCTGGAAGAAGGAGCACTTCTGGGGCGACGAGGCCCTGCGGGCCGAGAAGGAGGCGTGGGCCGACCCGGATCCTGCGCGGCCTGCGTGCGGCCGGCCGTGGCATCCCGCGGCCGCACATGACCGTCCTCGGACCAGTCCGGTACCGCACTCGGCGAGGTGACGTCCGGCACCTTCTCTCCGACGCTGAAGAAGGGCATCGCGCTCGCGCTTCTCGACGCGACGGTGAAGGAAGGCGACCAGGTGACGGTCGACATCCGCGGCCGGCAGGAGCCGTTCGACGTGGTCAAGCCGCCCGTTCGTCACCGTCCACGTCCGTGAGAGCTGAGTTCGGACCACCTTCTGTTCTCCTCGGTTGCGCACGGCAATGAGTCCGCCGGAGCGTTGGTGAAGCTGTCGAGCCGGGCGGCCATCTCAGCCGCCGACATCGGGCCTCAGCAAGAGTTTCGTGACCACGATCAGTAATTGACCACTGATCGTGGTCCCTCGTCACGGAATGTCAAAAGCTGGCACAAAATGGTCGCTGGCTGGACTGTGCCGACGCGTTTTGCGAAGGATTGATCGCAAAGGGTGACACATCGGGGGAAATGTTCCGTTCCAGTACCCGTTCCGGTAACGATTTGTGCACTGGTACCGAGCACCGCTGGCTTGGTGTCACAGTGTCAGGCAGGCTAACCCGCGGTTGTGGGGGATCGGCCTGTCAAGCGGATTTGACGAGAGCCCACCACACAGCGATGCTTCGGCACCATATCCACCGATATGTGCCGGATCCACGGACCGAAATCCGGCTGACAGAGCTGACGGAGCTGACGGAGCGCGAATGAGTATTGGGTCACCCGACTCGACCGTAGGGATCGAGGACCACCCGTCGTCGGCGGAACCGGTACGCGCGGCGACCGTGGCGCACGGCAAGTCCCCGACCCGGATCGCGATGGACCGGCTCCGCAAGGACAAGGTCGCCGTGATCTCGGTCTGCATCGTGCTGTTCTTCGTGCTGATCGCGATCTTCGCGCCGCTGCTGGCCCAGCTCGAGGGCGGTGACGTCCAGACCTTCCACCCGGAGCTGGTCGACGAGTTCGGCTTCCCGATCATCGGCATCACGCCCGACCACTGGTTCGGAGTGGAGCCGAAGACCGGCCGGGACAACTTCGCCCGGTGGGTCTTCGGCGCCCGGCCGTCGCTGATCGTCGCGTTCGTCGCCACCATCTTCGGCACCATCGTCGGCGTCGTGATGGGTCTGCTGGCCGGCTTCCTCGGCGGCTGGGTCGACCGGGTCATCTCCTGGTTCATCGACTTCGTGCTGAGCCTGCCGTACCTGCTCTTCGCCATCGCGATGGTGCCGATCGTCGAGTCGTGGCGCGGCGGATCGCTTCAACCTGTCGCCGGAGGAACAGGCCAGCGACCCGGTTCTACGTGCTGATCTTCGTGCTGTCGTTCTTCGGCTGGGCCGGACTGGCGCGGATCATCCGCGGCGAGGTGCTGTCGCTGCGCGAGCGTGAGTTCGTCCTTGCGGCCAAGGCGATCGGTGTGTCGACCCGGCAGGATCCTGTTCAAGGAACTGCTGCCGAACCTGGTCGCCCCGATCGTCATCTCGGCCTCTCTCGCGCTGCCGGCGTACGTGACCGCGGAAGCGGGTCTGTCCTTCCTCGGCGTCGGCCTGATCGAGCCCGACCCGTCCTGGGGCCAGACGATCGCCAGCGCGACCAACTGGTTCAAGGCCGACCCGCTTGTACCTGTGGCTTCCGGTCGCGGCGATCACCATCCTGGTGCTCGCGCTCGCCCTCCTCGGCGACGCGATCCGTGACGCCTTCGACCCCAAGACTCGCCGGTAGTACGGCGATTGCCCGAGCGGCAGAAAAGGAGAAACCCGACCATGCAGTGGAAACGGATCACCGCAGTTGCGGCGACGGTCATGCTGGCCGCCGTTGCCTGTGGCAGCCCGTCCTCGAACAGTGGTACCGCGAGTGAATCGACACGGGCCGGCCAATGCGACCCAGACGAAGGTCACGGACGCGACCGCGAAGGGCCCGGCGGCTGATGTCGACGGATTCAAGAAGGGCGGCACGGTCGACGATTCTGTCGGACGTCACGCCGGACACCTTCGACCCGACCAACACCTACTACGTCGACGGTAACCAGATCGAGAAGCTGTACCTGCGGGCGCTGACCCAGTACCGGCTCGACGGGCCGGACCACAAGCCGGTCCTGGTGCCGGACCTGGCCGAGGACCTGGGCACAGGTGTCGGACGACGGTCTGACCTGGACCTTCAAGCTGAAGCAGGGCATCAAGTACTCCGACGGCACCCCGGTCAAGGCCGAGGACTTCGCGTACTCGATCAAGCGGTCCTTCGCGCACGATCTGTACGACGCAGGGACCGACGTACCAGATCCAGTTCTTCAAGGACGGCGACAAGTACAAGGGCCCGTACGGCCCGAGCGGTGACAACTACGCGGGTGTCGAGACGCCGGATGACAGCACGCTGGTCATCCACCTGGCCAAGCCGTTCGACGGACCTGCCGTTCTACGCGGCCTTCACGATGTTCACGCCGATCCCGAAGGCGAAGGACACCAAGCAGAACTACGAGCAGAAGCCGATGTCGACCGGTCCGTACATGGTCGACTCGTACAACCCGGGCACCGAGCTGAAGCTGGTGAAGAACCCGAACTGGGACCCGACGACCGACCCGGTGCGCCACCAGTACCTGGACGGCTACGACTTCAAGTTCGGTCTGGACACGCTCAAGGTGCAGCGTCAGGTGCTGGCCAGCTCCGGTCCGGACGCGAACGCGCTGAACTACAGCAACCTGGACGCCACGCCTGGTGCCTGAGCTGACCACAGAACAAGAGCCAGCTCGATCCAGGGCGACGGCAGCCGTGCACCACCGGATGGTCCCGATGGACACCCGGAAGATCCCGCTTGACGGTCCGTAAGGCGGTCGCGGCGGCGTACCCGTACGACACCTAGCGCAAGGTCGCCGGGCTGGACGTCGTGGCCGAGCCGGCTGCCTCGACGATCCTGCCGCCGGCCGTTCCGGGCTTCGAGAAGTACGAGCTCCCGGGCCTGAACGGCAAGGGTAAGGGCGCTGAACCCGGCCGTCGCGCCGAAGCAATGCTGAGCGACGCGAACGCGGCAAGGAGAACTTCGAGCTGCAGCTGGTACTACTCCAACGACGACAAGATCGCGACCCAGGTCAGCCAGCTGCGCACAGCAGGTCTTCGAGACGGCCGGGCTTCAAGGTCAAGGCGATCGGTGTGCCGAAGGCCCAGATCCGTACCGTCACCGGTGACCAGAACGCTCCGGTCAACATCGGCAAGGCGCCGGCCGGCTGGTGCTCGGACTGGCCGAGCGGCACCTCGCTGGTGCGCCGGTGCTGTTCAAGTCCGACGCGATCGACCTGGGCAACAGCGTCGGCCAGCTCGCAGGACAAGGCGCTGGACGCCGAGATCGACCGCGTCGACAGCACTGGACCCGAACGAGGCAGCTGAAGCGAAGTCCTGGATCAAGCTCGACAAGAAGATCATGGAGAACTACCTGCCGGCACTCCCGCTGTACTACAGTCGCGGTCGGCGTTCCCGGTCGGTAAGAACATCGGCCACGCGATCAACGACCCGACACAGGGCATGCCCGAATTCACCTCGATGTACCTGAAGCAGCCCTGATCGGTACCAGTGACCGGACAGCCATAAGGCAGTCCGTTCTGATCGCAAGGGGGGTGGTCGGACCGACCTCGGTCCGGCCACCACCCCGATCGGTGAGGAGATACCCCGTGTTGCTACTTCGTGGCGCGTCGCCTCGTGAGCGCCCTCAGTCCGTCGTGCTGGTCACGCTGTCGCGACCTTCGCGCTGTTCTTCATCGCGCCCGACCGACCCGGCCGGCGCGATCTGCGGTGAGCGCAACTGCACCCAGGAGCGATACAACGAGATCAAGAAGAACCTGCACCTGGACAAGCCGAAGGTGCAGCAGTTCGCCGACTACACGACGGGCATCTTCGTCGGCCGGACCTTCGACGACCGGCCGGCGTCGATGCAGCGACTGCACGCGCCCGTGCCTCGGGCTTCTCCTTCAAGAACGACCGGCCGGTCACTCGAGATGCTGCTCAGACCGGTTGCCGGTGACGGTCTCGCTGGTCGCTCGGCGTACGCGATCATCGTGCTGCACCATCGGTGTCTTCGTGGGTTCGATGGCGGCGAAACGACGAGGGACCACCGGCGACCGGGCGCTGATGAGCAGCACGCTGGTGATCAGTTCGATGCCGTACTACATCGTCGCGCTGATGGTCGCGCTGTACCTGACCATCCTCTACCCGATCCTGCCGCGCGGCGGCTGGACGCCGTTCCGGAGCAATCCGGCCAAGTGGTTCGTCGGGTTGCTGACGCCGTGGCTGGTGCTCGGCGATCTACAACTGCACGCAGTACGCGCGGTACTCGCGCGGCTCGATGGTGGAGACGCTGAGCGAGGACTTCATCCGGACCGCCCGGGCCAAGGGCCTGTCGGACCGGCGTGGTCACCTACAAGCACGCGCTGCGCGCCGGGCCTGATCCCGGTCATCACGATCTTCGGCCTGGACGTCGCCGGCAGTCTGGCCGGCGCGATCTTCACCGAGCGCATCTTCGACCTGCCCGGCCTCGGCAACCTGGTGCTGGAGAGCCTGAACAACTACGACCTGCCGGTGATCATGGGCACCGTCCTGGTCGCCTCGGTCATCCTGGTCGCGATGAACTTCCTGGTCGTCGACATCGTGTACAGCATGATCGACCCGCGGGTGAGGCTTCGTGACCACACCCGCCACTGAAGGACCGGAAGGACACCATGGTCGAGACGTGCACGACGGCCAGCCGGACACGCCGGCCGCCGCGAAGCGGGGTCCGTCGATCGCGACCCGCGAGCGGCGGCAAGGTGCGATCAACCCGAGCGGCGAGACGCCGTACCTGGTGGTCGAGGACCTGACCGTCAAGTTCCCGACCGCGGACGGCGTGGTCAGCGCGGTGAACGGGCTGAGCTACTCCGTCCCGCTCGGCCGGACGCTGGCGATCGTCGGCGAGTCCGGCTCCGGCAAGTCGGTGTCCAGCATGGCCGTGATGGGCCTGCACGACCGCAAGCGGACCCAGATCACCGGCTCGATCCGGCTCGGCGGCGACGAGATCGTCGGGCTGTCGGAGAACGACCTGATGAAGGTCCGCGGTGACGCGATGGCGATGGTGTTCCAGGACCCGCAGTCCTCGCTGCACCCGCTCTACACGGTCGGCAACCAGATCATCGAGGCGTACCGGGTGCACCACAAGGTGTCGAAGGACGCCGCCAAGAAGCGGGCCCTGGAGATGCTCGACCTGGTCGGCATCCCGAACCCGGCCCGCCGGTTCGCGCAGTACCCGCACGAGTTCTCCGGCGGTATGCGGCAGCGCGCGATGATCGCGATGGGCCTGGTCAACGACCCGAAGCTGGTGATCGCCGACGAGCCGACCACCGCGCTGGACGTGACCGTGCAGGCGCAGATCCTGGACCTGCTGAACAACCTGCAGAAGGAGTTCGGCTCCGCGATCGTGCTGATCACCCACGACCTGGGCGTGGTGGCCGAGATGGCCGACGACGTACTGGTGATGTACGCGCGGCCGCTGTGTCGAGTACGGCACCGCCGAGGACGTGCTGGCGCACGGCCCCGGATGCCGTACACCTGGGGTCTGCTCGAGTCGATCCCGACGGTGTCGGCCGCGAGCGAGCGGCTCCGCCCGATCAAGGGCCTGCCGCCGAGCCTGCTGAGCCTGCCGAGCGGTTGCTCCTTCAACCCGCGCTGTCCGTACGTGGACCGGGTGAAGGGCGAGCGCTGCACCACCGAACTGCCGGAGCTGATGCCGGTCGACGGCGCCGGTGCCCACACGTCCCGTTGTCACCTGCACGACAAGGCCGCGATCTACGAGGCCGAGGTCGCGCCGAGACTGAGCTGACAGGGGGCTGAGGAGAGAGATGAGCGACACTGTGCGCAAGGTCGACAGCGTTCCGGCGTCCGGCGCGGCGCGGGATTCTGACGCCCCGCTGCTGGAGATCCGCGACCTGAAGATGCACTTCCCGATCAAGGAAGCGGCGGGCCTGGGCCGGACCAAGAAGGTCGTCCAGGCCGTCGACGGCGTGAGCTTCGACCTGAAGGCGGGCGGCAGCCTGGGCCTGGTCGGCGAGTCCGGCTGTGGCAAGTCGACCACCGGCCGGATGATCACCCGGCTGCTGACCCCGACGTCCGGGCAGATCCTGTTCAAGGGCACCGACATCGCGCAGGCTGAAGGAGAAGGACCTGCGCCCGTTCCGCCGGCAGCTGCAGATCGTCTTCCAGGACCCGTACAGCTCGCTGAACCCGCGGCAGACGGTCAGCAACATCATCAGTACGCCGCTGCGCGTGCACAACCTGGTGAAGCGGGGCAAGGAGGTCGAGCGGGTCCAGGAACTGCTGGAGCGGGTCGGCCTGAACCCCGAGCACCACAACCGCTACCCGAACGAGTTCTCCGGCGGTCAGCGGCAGCGCATCGGCATCGCCCGGGCGCTCGCGGTGGAGCCCGAGGTGATCATCGCCGACGAGCCGGTGTCCGCACTGGACGTGTCCATCCAGGCCCAGGTGATGAACCTGCTGGAGGACCTGCGCCGCGATCTGGGGATCGCGTTCGTGTTCATCGCCCACGACCTCGGCGTGGTCCGGCACTTCTGTGACCAGGTCGCGGTGATGTACCTGGGCAAGATCGTCGAGCAGGGCCCGCGGGACCAGATCTACAGCGCCCCGCAGCACCCGTACACCCAGGCGCTGCTGTCGGCTGCTCCGGACCTGGGCACCATCCGTGGCGTCCCGCCGAAGGAGCGGATCCGGCTGGTCGGCGACGTACCCTCGCCGATCGACCCGCCGAGCGGCTGCCGGTTCCGGACCCGCTGCTGGAAGGCGGAGGACATCTGCGCCACCCAGGAGCCGCTGCTGGAGATCAAGCCCCAGTCCGGCGCCGGCCACACCGCCGCCTGTCACTTCGCGGAGCCCAAGGTCGACCTGACCGCCGCCACCGCCTGAGACACCTTGCAGAGAAGGGCCCCCGGATCATCCGGGGGCCCTTCTCATGCGTGCTGTTCGCCGTCCTCCGGCCGAGACCCGCTGGGTGGCTGGGTGGAACGGTGGGCTCCCGCCGGTCAGGGTCAGCGAGGGAGCCCACCGGTCTCTCAGGCCCGGCCGTGCGCCTGACGGCTGCGGCGGCTGAGCGAGTCGATGGTGACGGCGATCAGCAGGACGCCGGCGGTGACCATGTAGCGGACGCTCGAGTCGAGGCTGAGCAGCGCGAGGCCGTTGGAGATCGACATGATCACCAGCGCGCCGAGCAGCGCGGAGTACGCCGAACCGCGGCCGCCGAACAGGCTGGTGCCGCCGATCACCGCGGCGGCGATCGCGTTCAGGTTGGTGTCGGTGCCACCGCTGCTCTGGTTCACCGCGACCAGCCGGGCGGCGGCCAGGAGACCGCCGACGGCGGCGAAGGTCGAACAGGCCGCGAACACGGTCAGGTAGATCATCCGGACGTTGATACCGGCCCGCCGGGCGGCTTCGACGCTGCCGCCGACCGCCATCACCGAGCGGCCCCAGCGCGGTCCGCCGGACGGCGAGATCGGTGGCGACGACCAGCGCGAGGAACAGCAGGAACATCGACGGACACGCCGCGATCGCCGTTCAGCACGAAGACCGGGACGAGCAGCACCACGGCGAGCGCGCCGGCCTTGATCGCGATGATCGAGGTGCGGTGCCGCCGACAAGCCGGCCGCGAGGCGGGCGGCCGCGGCCGCGCAGCCGGGTCAGCACGTACAGCGCGACGACCACCACGATCAGTCCGTAGGACAGCGCGGGGGAGAGGAAGCTGCGAGTGGCGAACTCCGACGAGCGCCGAGTCGAACGGCAGGTTCAGCGAGCCTTCCTTGCCGAGCACCAACAACTGAAGGCCGAGGAACCCGAGCAGACCGGCCAGCGTGATCACGAAACTCGGTACGCCGAAGCGGGTGAAGAGCGCGCCGTAGAACAGGCCGATCACCAGGCCGAGGGCGACGCCGACCACCAGCGACAGCACCAGAGGCCAGCCCTTGTTGACGAACGTGACGCCCGATGACGGCGGCGGCCAGGCCGCTGACCGAGCCGACCGACAGGTCGATCTCGCCCAGCAGCAGGACCAGGACGATGCCGAGGGCAATCACCCCGACCGAGCGTGGTCTGCAGGGTGAGGTTGACCAGGTTGCGGCTGGACAGGAACGAGCTGTTCGCGATCTGGAAGACCGCCCAGATGATGATCAGGCCGAGCACCACCGGCACCGAGCCGAGGTCGCCGGAGCGGAGCCGGGCGGTGAAGGCCGAGATCGCGCCGCTGACGCCGTGGCTGGCGATCAGCCGCTCGTCCTGCAGGTCGGCCGGCAGCTGGTCGACGCCGTTGCCGGTCAGGTCCGGATCGGTCGTCGCCGTACCCACGGCGTGGTCGGCGTGGCGTCCTGCGGACCGGTGCCGACCGGCGGTGGTCATGATGCGGGACCCTCCTCCCGGGTCCGGCGCGCCGCGCGCTCGGAGACGGCGTTGTCCGTCGCGCCGGTGATGGCGGCGATGATGTCCTGCGTCTTGGTGTCGCTGACCATGAAGACGCCGTTGTTGCGGCCGAGCCGCAGAACGGCGACCCGGTCGGCGACGGCCATCACGTCGGCCATGTTGTGGCTGATCAGGATGACCGCCGAGGCCGCGTTCGCGCAGCCGCTCGACCAGGTTGAGCACCTCGGCGGTCTGAGCGACGCCGAGGGCCGCGGTCGGTTCGTCCAGCATCACGACCTTGGGCTGGCCGAGCAGGCTGCGGGCGATCGCGACGGTCTGCCGCTGGCCGCCGGACAGGCTGGCCACCGGGATCCGGACGCGACGGGATCTTCGCGGACAGCTGGCGGAGCAGCTCCCAGGACGAGCGCTCCATCTCGACCTCGTCGAGCAGGCTTGCCCTTGCGCAGCTCGCGGCCGAGGTACAGGTTCGCGACCACGTCGAGGTTGTCGCACAGCGCCAGGTCCTGGAAGACGGTGGCGATGCCGAGCTGCTGTGCCTCGGCCGGACTGCCGACCCGCACCTCCCGGCCGTCGAACACCATCGGTCCCGTCGTCGGCGGTGTAGACGCCGGCGATGGTCTTCACCAGCGTCGACTTGCCGGCGCCGTTGTCGCCGACCAGCGCCAGCACCTCGCCGGTCGCGGACATCCAGCTCGATGTTCTTCAGGGCCTGCACCGCGCCGAAGCGCTTGGAGACGCCCCGCAACGCCAGCACCGTGCCGGTGCCGACGTCGAGGGGTGTCGGGGTGACAGTCACTCGATCAGCCTCCTGAGGCTTTGTACAGGCCATGATCCCGGCGATCCGCCCCAGGGACGGGGACGGGGCGCCGATCCGGTCCGGAACCGGCCCGGTGATGCCCGCACCTCACTGCGGGGCAACACCGAGGGGCGGGTCAGTTACTGTCAGGCCGGCGGCGGTGCAGGCGGCGGCGAACGACGCGGTGCAGATGTCGGTCACCTTGTAGATGCCGTCCTTCACCACGGTGTCCTTGATGTTGGCCTTGGTGACCGCGACCGGGTCGAGAATCGTCGACGGGACGCCGCTCTTCTCGGTGGTCGACTCGGGCTTGTCACCGTTCGCCAGCGCCACCGCGCCCTTGGCGGCGGCCTCGGCCTGCGGCTTCACGGCCTTGTAGATCGTCATCGCCTGGTCGCCGGCGACGATCCGCTGGATCGCGGCGAGCTCGGAGTCCTGACCGGTGACCGGCGGCAGCGGCGTCACGCCACCACCCTTGAGCGCTGCGATCGCGCCACCGGCCGTACCGTCGTTGGCGGCGTACACGCCGACCAGACCGTTCTTGATCGCGCTCAGCTGGCCTTCCATCCAGGCCTGGGCCTTGTCCGGGCTCCAGTCCGGGGTGTCGAACTCGGCGGCGACCTTGTAGCCGCTGGAGTCGAGCACGCTGTGCGCGCCCTTCTTGAAGTCGGCCGCGTTCGGGTCGGTCGGCGCGCCGTTGATCATGGCGAGGTTGCCGGACGTCTTGCCGGCCGCCTTCAGCGTGTCGACCAGGGTCTGCGCCTGCAGCTTGCCGACCGCCTCGTTCTCGAACGAGACGTAGTAGTTGGCGCCCTCGATGAACCGGTCGTAGGCGACCACCGGGACGTTCTGGCCCTTCGCGGAGGCGACGACCGCGGCGGCGGCCTTGCCGTCGACCGGGTCGAGGACGAGCACGTTCGCGCCCTGGGTCAGCGCGGCCTCGGCCTGCTGCTGCTGCTTCGCCGCGTCCTGGTCGGCGTTGCTGTAGATCAGCTCGCAGTCGGCGCAGGCGGTCTTGAGAGCCTCGGTGAACAGCGGCCGGTCGAGGGCCTCGTAGCGGGTCGTCTTCGACTCGGGGAGCAGCAGGGCGACCTTCTTGGCCGCCGCCGCGCCACTGGCTGCCGGAGTCGCCGTCGTCCGAGCCACAGGCCACCAGGGAGAGGGCGAGGGCCGAGACGGCGATGCCGAGGCCGACGAGACGGGTTGGTGAGACGGACATAGTGCGACTCCTTGACGTGAGGGCCCGAGTAGGCCTGCCCAGAAGTCAAGGTGCACGACCAGCCTTGACGTCAAGACTTGAATTCAAGAAATAGACATTTGCGTGTTACATGGTTGTCACGGCGGCCTTCGTTGCCCGCGAGTGGCTCAGGACGGACGCCAGCTGAATGGCACCGAGCACGTCCGCTTCGTCACCGAGTTCAGCCGGGCGTAACTCGACCGTCGCGGCGGCGCTCGGGATCGCGCACCGGTCGAGGGCCTCGCGGAGCGGGATCAGGATCAGGTCGCCGGCCTCGGCCATCTGGCCGCCGACGACGATCACCTCGGGGTTGAAGCAGGTTCACCAGCCCGGCGACGGCGACGCCGACCCGGCGTCCGGCGTCCTCGATCACCCGACGGCAGCCGAGGTCACCGGCCAGCGCGCGGGTGACGATGTCCCGCAGGCGGAGCGGGCCGTGCGAGGCTGCAGGGAGTTGAGCAGTGCCCGGGACCCGACGAACGTGTCGAGGCAGCCGCGGTTGCCGCAGCGGCAGATCGGCCCGTTCTCGTCGATCGTGAGGTGCCCGATCTCGCCCGCCGTACCGGCCGAGCCGCGGAACACCTCGCCGCCGAGCACGATGCCCGGCGCCGACGCCGTACGAGAACTTGATGTAGCAGCCGTGCTGGACGCCGCGGAGGGCGCCGTTGCGGAGTTCGCCGAGCGCGGCCAGGTTGGCGGTGTTGTCGAGCGCGACCGGGGCGCGGAGATGGCCGGCCATCGCCTCGGCGACGTTGACGCCGCGCCAGCCGGGCAGGACCGCGTCGGAGCCGGCCTCGCCGCTGACCGAGTCGACCGGGGCGGGCAGGCCGAAGCCGATCGCGCCGATGTCCTCGACGCCGGCGCCGACGGTCTCGGCGAGGTCGGCGAGCAGCCGGGCGGCACGTTCCATCCCGTCGTCGGCGACGTGGTCGGCCTGCAGCGGCATCAGTTGCTGGGCGAGGATCTCGCTGGCTGTCGGAGGCGATCGCGACCCGGACGTCACGCTCGCCGAACGCGACCCCGGCCAGCAGGCCGCCGCCGGAAGCCAGCGACACGAGGACCGCGCGGCGGCCGTTGCGGATGCTGCGGGACAGACCGACCATGCCGGCCTGGTCCAGCTCCCGGACCATGTTGGACACGGTGGCGGCGGACAGACCGGAGGCGGCGGCGATCTCGACCTGCGTCAGCGGGCCGTGCTGCCGGACGACCCCGAGGACGCGCTCACGGTTGGCTTCGCGGAGCGAAGCCTGCGAGCCAGGCGCCGGGCGGGTTGCGTTCATTACATAAAGATAACGGATCGCGGGGCTTTCGCCGCCGGACACCGTTTGATCCGGGCCTGAACGTCGCCATTTGACCTCGCCGTTACGCCGTACCCCTCGACCGTCCACGGCGACAGTAATGCACCACGACCCCCGGCCCGATCCGCCCCACCACCCATCCCCGCCCTCTCGTCCACGTCTCGCTGGCTGACGTCCGAGATGGTGGGTTCCGGCCCGGATTCAGGGTGTCGAACCCCCAGCTGGGTCGTCACCGCCAGATGCCCCCAGCCCGGCCCCACTTTCAGGGGTCAACCCCTGAGTCGGTGGGTTCGGCCCCCAGCCCGGCCCCACTTTCAGGGGTCAACCCCTCAATCGGTGGGTTCGGCCCCCAAATTCTCAGGGCGCAACCCACACGCTCGGGGGTTGACCCCTGAAACGGGGCTGCTTTGCCCTCGGCGTGGGGGAATGGGTGAGCGGTTGAGCGGTGTGGAGGGTTTCGGGGCGAGGGGTCGGGACCTCGGACAGGTTGTGGGGACCGTGGACACCGGATCAGCTGTCCGCGGTCCCGGCCTGGTGTCCGGGGAGTCGATTCGTCGCGGCCTGGTTGGTCTGGTTGGGGTGGCTGGTGTACCTGGTGTGGGTAGGGAGGCCGCGCAGGGCGTGGTCCGGTATGTGGTGAAGGTGGGGTTCGCCTCGCCAGTGGTCCGGTATGTGGTGAAGGTGGGGTTCGCCTCGCCAGTGGTCACGTACGTGGTGGTGGGGCTCACCCAGTGAGAGCGAGGGTCAGGAGGGTGGTGGGGAGGGCGAGTTCGAGGGTGGCGCCGAGGACGTCGCCGGTGGTGCCGCCGAGGGCGGTCCGGGCGCGGCGGGTGGTGACGAGGCTGGTGGCTACGGCGAGCAGGACGGCGGCCGCGGTGCCGGCGAGCAGGAGTACGTCGGGTGAGTCGGCGACCTGGTCCGCGGTGAGAGGAGCACCCGCGGGTGGCGTGACCGGAGCGCTGAACCACGCCAGCAGCAGAGCGGCGCCCAGTACGACGACTGTCGTGAGCGCAGCCGTGACGGGGCGGACTGTGGCGGCGACCATGGCACCGAGGCCGTCGGGGCGGGCCGAGGGGACGGTGGTGCGGCAGGACCAGGGGAGGGTGAGGCGGCTCGCGTCGCTGCGACGAGGAGCGGCCTGCCAGCCGAAGCCGGACTGGATGCAAGCGGTGAGGGCGGCGACGTCGATCAGCAGCACCGCCGACGATCGCGACGACGCCGAACGGGCCGATGTCGCTCTGCTTCATGATCCGCAGCATCGTCTCGCGATCCCGCCGGCTGCCGAGCCCGTCCGCGAAGTCCGCCAGACCGTCGAGGTGCAGCGCCCCGGACAACCCGGCGACCAGCACAGCACGCCGAGCACCGCGGCCAGCAGATCGGCGCATCCGGCCGCACGAGCTGAGCCAGCGCCGACGACCGCCGCGCTGCGATCCCGCCGAGCAGCAGCCCGACCGCCGGCGCGAGCACCATCGCCCGCCCGCCGACCACCCGATCGACCCGCCCGGCATCGGCGCCGGCAGCACCGACAAGGTGCCGACGGCCAGCCTCAGCCCGTCCAGCCACCCGCTCCCGCGCCGCGGCTGACGAGTTGGGTGCGGTCATGTCAGCGGGAGGGTTCGGCCGGCGATGGTCCAGAGGACCTGGTCGGAGGGGTGGGCGATGGTGGTGTTGAGGCGGCCCATCAGGTCGCGGAAGAGGCGGGTGCCGGCGTCGGCCGGGACCACGCCGGAGCCGACGTCATTGCTTACGGCAACCACTAGCGCGGGTGGTCCTGGACCAGGCGCCGGCGAGGTCGTCGATGCGTTGCTCGACCACCTCGGCGCGCGGCTCAGATCGGTCCAGATGTCGCAGGCGTCCATCGTGCGGGACAGCCAGAGGGTCAGGCAGTCGATCAGCAGCGGTGGTCCGGAGGCGTCGAGCAGCGGGACGAGGTCGATCGTCTCCGCCAGTCCCCAGGTGGCGGGCGGCGCGCCGGTGCGGGCGATCCGCTCGGCCCACTCCGCGTCCGAGCCGTCCCCGCCGGTGCGACGTACAAGGTGTCGGGGTGCCGGCGAGGAGGCGCTCGGCCGCGGTGACTTGCCGGAGCGGGCCGCCGAGGATCAGGTCCGCTGCGACGGACGGGTGCGTCCAGGAACTGTGCCGTCGGGCGTCAGTACGTCGTACCGGAGGCCGGCGAGTCCGGACGTGTGCCGCGTAGTCCGCGGCGCCGCCGCAGGATCCAGCGATCGCCGTCTGGGCCGTCAGGCCATCTGTTCTCCGCGGGACCTCGAAGACCACGGGTACGTCGAAGGCCGCCTTGCGGGCGGTACGGCGGAACGCGGTCAGGATCGGCCGCCCGAGCACCAGCACCAGTACGGCGCACAGCACGCCCGCGCGGGATGTCCCAGCCCAGCGAGGTGGCGACCACGAACAGGAGGTACCGGTGCAGGTTCTCCGCGCAGCGGGTCGCCCGGGACGAACGAGAAGTCGCTGCCGAAGGTGGCGTACGGCCAGAACCACAGGTTCATCACCACGCCGTAGAGCACCCCGGCCACCAGCGAGTACGCCGCCAGCAGCAGCAACTCCAGCCGCCCGCCGACCCGCGGCAGCAACCCGGCCAGGCAGCCCACCCACGCGCAGGCGAACATCTGGAACGGCATCCACGGCCCGACCCCACCGCTGATCAGCGCACCGCGCCAGCAGCGACACCGCCCCGAGGACGAACCCGAACCCGGCCCCGAACGCCCGTCCGGCCAGCACCAGCAGGAAGAACCCAGGCTCCAGCCCGGCAGTACCCGGGCCGAGCGCGCGCAGCGCAGCACCGACAGCCGCGAGCATGCCGAGCAGCGAGATCACCTTGGCGTCGATCCCGGACTCGGACAGCTCAGCCAGTACGACGGCCACCAGCAGCGGCAGCAACAGCACGAACAGCCAGGGCGCGTCGGTGGTGTGTCCGATCGCGGACTCGCCGGCCTGCGTCGGTCTGCCAGAGCAGCGGCCAGCCGAACGCCAGCAACCCGACCAGACGACGCAAGCAGCAGCGTCGCCGTACTGCGGGGCTTGAGCCGGACCAGCGCAGGAGTCTGCCGCGCCGTGTCATCAGCCGTTCATCGACGCCCGCTCCAGCGCGGTGGCGACCTCGCCGACGGTCAGGAACGGCAGCGGCGCAAGGATCTTCGCCACCTGCGGCGCGAACGCGGGAGACCCGGCGATGACGGTCGGCTGTCTCGCCGTCACTCGACCAGTTCGCCCTCTGCGAGCACCAGGACCCGGGTGGCCACCTCAGCCACCATCTCGACGTCATGCGTCGACAGCACGACCGCGTGCCCGGCAGCAGCCAGCTCACGCAGGATCGCCACCAGCCGACGCTTGGCGCCGTAGTCCAGCCCGCGCGTGGGCTCGTCCAGCAGCAACAGCGGCGGAGCGCCGCACAGTACGACGGCCAGCGCCAGGCAGAGCCGCTGTCCCTCGGACAGGTCGCGCGGATGCATCTGGTCGTCGATATCCGGCGCCAGTCGATTCAGCAGCGCACGGCAACTACCCGCCGGCACCCCGAAGTCGGCGTCAGCACCTGCACACTCCTCAGCCACCGTGGCGGCGTACAGCAGGTCAGCTGGCTCCTGCGGCACCAGTCCGACCGCCTTGACCAGCTCCTGGCGGCCTGGTACGACGTGGGTCCGCACCGGCCGCGACTCGCACGTGCCGGAGCGCGGCTGGCACGAGTCCGACCAGGGCGTTGAGCAGGGTGGACTTGCCGGCGCCGTTGCGGCCCATCAGTGCGACGACCTCGCCGGCCTTGATGCTCACGGACACACCGCGCAGCGCCGATGACGTTGCCGTAGCCAACAACCAGGTCGGTGCACCGCGCCAGCTCTGCGACCTTCGGCTGCAGATCGGCCGCTGCGGCGCCGTCGAGCCAGTCGGCTCCGCAGCGCGACAGCGGCCCGTCGGGCGTCCCGCACAGACAGGGGCAGTGGCGACCAGCCGGCCAAGCCGACCCAGCTCGACCACCGGCGGTGCGACCGGCGCGGTGACCATCAGGTCGGCCGGAAGCCCCGTGGACACGGCAGCCGCAGCCACCCGGCACCTCGATCACCCGGTCGGCGTACTGGATCACTCGCTCGAGCCGGTGCTCGGCCATCACCACAGTGACGCCCAGGTCGTGCACGAGCCGCTGCAGCGCGGCCAGCACCTCCTCAGCCGCCTGTGGGTCCAGGGCCGACGTTGGCTCGTCCAGCACCAGCACAGCCGGGTGCGAGGTGAGCGCGGCGCCGATAGCGGTCCGCTGCCGCTGCCCGCCGGACAGTGACGTCAGCGCCCGATCCCGTACGTCGGCCAGCCCCAGCAGATCCAGAGTCTCCTCGACCCGGCGGCGCATCACGTCCGGGGCGACCCCGAGTGACTCCATGCTGTAGGCGAGTTCGTCCTCGACCGTGTCGGTGACGAACCCGGCCATCGGGTCCTGCCCGACGATGCCGACCACGTCGGCCAGGTCGCGCGGCCGGTACTCCCGGGTGTCCCGGCCGTTCGACCAGCACCCGCCCGGCCAACGTGCCGCCGGTGAAGTGCGGCACCAGTCCGTTGATGGCTCGCAGCAACGTGGACTTGCCGGAGCCGGTCCGGCCGATCACCAGCGCCAGCTCACCCTCGGGCACGGTGAAGCTCACGTCCCGCAGGGCCGGCTCGGTAGCGCCGTCGTAGGTCACTGTCACCCGGTCGAACTCGATCATGCGGCACCGCTCACGGCGTCTGGCTCAGCGGCGGTGCGACCAGCGCGGGAGCCAGTCCGATCAGGATGCCGAGCACCAGGCAGCACCGGAACGGGCGGAACCACCAGCGGCCCGCGCAGGACGCAGACCGTCGACCCCGATGCGCGGCGGCGATGATCATCGCCCCGGCCAGCGACCGCGCCGGAGGCGATGACCAGCCACTCGGGCAGCGCCCACGGATCCGGCCGGTAGCGAGTCCGAGTGACCCGCTGGTGCCCGACAGCCATCGCTCCGACGGCGAGCAGCAGTCCGACCACCAGTGCCGCCGCGGCGACAGGGAACGCCATGGCGTCGGTCAGCAACGCGTAGACGCCGAGCAGCGATGCCCGAGCAGCCCGAGCAGTACCGCAGACCGCCGGTGATCCGGCGCTGTGCCGCGCGGGACCTGCGCAGTACGTCCGTAGCCGCGGGAGTCCATCGCGGCGGCCAGCTCCACCGACCTGTCCAGAGCACCTTCGAGGACGGGCATGGCCGTCGTACGGAAGGAGCCGCGGGTGCGGCCGCGCAGTCGGCGGGCGGCGCGGATACGACGGGCGTCGGTGACCAGTTGCGGTGCGAAGGTCAGGGCGACGACGCAGGCCACGCCCATCTCGTAGAGGGCCCCGGGCAACGACTTGAGCAGCCGTCGCGGGCTGGCCAGTGCGTTGGCCGCGCCGATGCAGCACAGCATCACGGCCAGCTGCAGCCCCGTCGTACAGGGCGGTGAGCAAGGCCTCGGCGGTCACCTCGCCGCCGAGCTTCACCCCGTCTGGCCCAGTCAGGCAAGGGGATCTCCGGCAGGGTGAACAGCACTGTGTTGCCCTGCGAGCGGGTGGACAGCAGCGCCTGCAGGACCACCCGGATGCCGATGACGACCAGACCGAGCTTGAGGAACGCGACGTAGCTGTTGCGCCCAGGGAGCGTCGCTCGCGGCGGGCGGCCACGACGAAGCCGGTCACTGCGAGGATCAGGACCAGCAGCACCGGGTTCCGCGTCCTGCTGGCGGCCACGGCGAGGCCGAGCGCCCACAGCCACCAGGCCCCCGGGTGGAGTGCCCGGGGGAGCGTCAGGTGGTCGACAGCGCGCACTTAGCTCTGCCGCTGTACGCCGGCGGCTGAGGAGCAGACCACCGCCGGCCAGCACGACGACGACCGCAGCGGCGATGATGATGCCGCTCCACGGAGCGCCGTCGTCGTCGGATGCGACGACGGCGACCGGCGATGGGAGCGGCCGTAGTTGCGGCACCGACCGCCGCGCCGATCTGCAGCGTCACCGGGGCGTCCGTGGCCGGGCACCTTGATGTTCTTCACCGGGTCGCCGCAGCCCTTGGCCGGGTAGCCGGCGATCCCGCAGGTCAGGCCCTTCTCGATCCGGACCGGCGCGACCGCGGCCAGGATCTTCGCGCCGGTCGCCTTCGGGTCGGTGACCACACAGGTCCCGCTGGCGGGACCGGCGGAGTCTCACCGCTGGACGCGTCCTCCGGCGTACCGGGGTCGACCACCAGGGCGACCCGCTTCTTGCCGGTCTCGGCTGGCGTCTTGCCGCAGATCGCCTCGAAGTCGCCCGCTGCGCGCGGCACCCGGGGCTTGGCGCCGCCGACGGCGTACCGCCAGCCCTCCACCGCCCCGTCGGCCGGTACGACGCCGTCGGAGCCCTTCTGGGCGAAGGCCCACTGGCCCGCGCGTCCACTGGTAGTAGCCCCAGAAGCGGTAGCCGTCCTCGGCCTGTGCGGTGGTGGCGACGGTCCCCGCCAGCAGGAGACCCGCCAGCAGGCCGAGAACCAGTCGTCGGGCGGTTCGGAGGTGTGCAGTCATCTCGTGTCCTCGATCGGCCGAGGCCGCGGTGGGCCGGACCGGCAGGAAGTCCCCGCCTGCGAGCACGGCAGGGTGGACTCGGGTCGGAGACCCGGCTCCACCCGCGGACCCGGCGGGTAGGCTGAGCCTGTCCTGCCTGGCGCAGTGTTCCGGCTCGCCGCACCTGACGGTCGGCCTACGGTTGCGGGTCAGCGCCGGACTTCGACCGGCTTCCCTGCGACAGCGGGTGTACTTCGAGTTCGGATCCTGAACGCCTACTCCTGGCGCGGCGAGGCTCATCGGGCCGTAGACCTCGCGGCCGTCCTCGAGCAGGAAGACCTGGCCGACGCCCCGCGTCGGCCAGCTCGCGCCAGATCTCACCCAGCCAGCTCTCCGCGTCACCCTGGGCGGAGAACTCGGCCCCGCCGACCTCGCCCGGGTCGACCGGCGCGCCGGCGGCGGTCTCGAACCGCCAGCTCCAGCTCACGAGCCCGGCCGGGTCTGCGGCGCGTTCTGCGCGGTCTTGGCCGGGTCGCGCTCGACGACGCCGCCGAGGGTCTCGTCGATCCGCTTCAGCAGGCTGTCCTCGAGCTTCACGCCGGAGGCCTTCACGTTCTCGGTGACCTGCTCGGGCCGGGAGGCGCCGATGATCGCCGAGGAGACGTTCGGGTTCTGCAGCACCCAGGCGATCGCCAGCTGGGACAGGCGACAGGCCGGCCTCGTCCGCGATCGGCTTCAGCTCCTGGACCCGGGTCAGCACGTCGTCGGTGAGGAACCGCTTGATGATGTTCGCGCCGCCGCTCGCGTCGGTGGCCCGGGAGCCCGTCCGGCGGCTGCTGGCCCGGCAGGTACTTGCCGGTCAGCACGCCCTGCGCGATCGGCGAGAACACCACCTGGCCGATGCCGAGCTCCTCCGAGGCCGGCACCACCTCGGCCTCGATCACCCGCCAGAGCATGCTGTACTGCGGCTGGTTCGAGACCAGCGGGATGCGCAGCTCGCGGGCCAGCCGGTGGCCCTCCTGCAGCTGCTCGGCGGTCCACTCGGACACGCCGATGTAGAGCGCCTTGCCGGCGCGGACGACGTCGGCGAACGCCTCCATCGTCTCCTCCAGCGGCGTCTCGGTGTCGTACCGGTGCGCCTGGTAGACGTCGACGTAGTCGGTCTTGAGCCGCTTCAGCGACGCGTTGATCGACTCGTGGATGTGCTTGCGGGACAGGCCGACGTCGTTCGGTCCGCCCGGACCGGTCGGCCAGTACACCTTGGTGAGGATCTCCAGCGACTCGCGCCGCTCACCCTCCAGCGCCTCGCCGAGGACCGACTCGGCCTTGGTGTTGGCGTAGACGTCGGCGGTGTCGAACGTGGTGATGCCGGCCTCCAGCGCCGCCCGCACACAGGCCTTGGCCTGATCGTTCTCCACCTGGGACCCGTGCGTGAGCCAGTTCCCGTACGAGATCTCGCTGACCTTCAAACCACTGTTGCCGAGATAGCGGAAGTCCATACCCCGACCCTACGGCGCGCCGCGGTCGGCCAGGCGTCCGCCGCGGCTCAGGGCTTCTCGCCGCGCTTGACCATCGGCTTGGGCAGCCGCCAGCGGCGCATCTGCATGGTCCGGCGGACGGCGTAGAAGCCGAGGCCCTTGGTCGACTCGTTCGGGAACTTCCTCGCGACCGCCCGCTTCAGGCCGCCGGTGAGCAGGAACCAGTCGGCCGCGATCGCCAGGATCATCACCAGGAAGAGCAGGTTCACCAGCGCCGGGCAGCCAGCGGGAACTGCGCCGAGAAGACGACGCCGAGCAGCGAGACCACCAGCAGGACCGGCAGCGCGAACTCCATCACCGACCAGCGGGCGTCCACGTAGTCGCGGGCGAACCGGCGGACCGGGCCCTTGTCGGCGGCCGGCAGGTACCGGTCGTCGCCGGTCTTCATCGCGTCCTGCATCTTGGCGCGCTCGGTCGCGGACCTTCTCCCGCCGGTACGCCGACGGCCTCCTTGCGGTTGCGCGGCTTCTTCAGCGCCGGCCTTGCGGGCCGCCTCGGCCTCCTTGCGGGTCGGGGTCGGACGTCCCTTGCCGCCCGGCTTGGGCCTGGGGCTCGGCGGGTACGGTGGTGTGCTGTCTCAGACTTGGTACGACGGAACACGGGGACTGAACCTCATTCGGCAGCTGGCAGGTCGCGGCACTCGGGGTGGTCCCCGGACCTTTCACCACTTTATCGGGGCCGGTCCTGATGGTGTGGTGACCCGTGGGGACATAGGGTGGTTGACGCACGCCGGGTCCACTCGCCGGCACAGAAGGGGTACGGATATCGATGAGCATCTTCAAGCGGATGTCGACGATCTTCAAGGCCAAGGCCAATACGGCCCTGGACAAGGCCGAAGATCCTCGCGAAACCCTTGACTACTCGTACCAGAAGCAGCTCGAACTGCTGCAGAAGGTGCGGCGTGGCGTGGCCGACGTGGCCACCAGCCGGAAGCGGGTGGAGCTGCAGGCCTCGCAGCTGCAGTCCCAGTCGCAGAAGCTGCAGGACCAGGCCCAGAAGGCGCTCTCGATGGGCCGGGAGGACCTCGCCCGCGAGGCCCTGACCCGCAAGTCCGGGCTGCAGGGCCAGATCGACGACCTGACCGACCCAGCACGCCCAGTTGCAGGGCGAGGAGGAGAAGCTGACGCTCGCCTCCCAGCGGCTGCAGGCCAAGGTCGAGTCCTTCCGGACCCGCAAGGAGACGATCAAGGCCACCTACACCGCGGCCGAGGCGCAGACCCGGATCAACGAGGCCTTCTCCGGCATCTCCGAGGAGATGAGCGACGTCGGTCTGGCGGTCCAGCGGGCCGAGGACAAGACCCAGCAGATGCAGGCCCGGGCCGGTGCGATCGACGAGCTGCTCGCCTCCGGCGCGCTCGACGACGCCACCGGTACGAGCAAGGACAGCATCACCCTCGAGCTCGAGCGGATGTCGTCCGGCTCCGACGTCGAGAACGAGCTGGCCGCGATGAAGGCCCAGCTGGCTCCGGCGGCGAGCGCGCCGAAGCAGCTGTCCGCAGGACACGCCCGGCGCGGCCGCCGCAGCCGCCCAGCAGCCAGCGCAGCAGCCGGCCGCCGAGCCGGTGCGACCGCAGGACGGAGACGCGTCGATGATCGTCCGGATCATGGGTGAAGGTCAGTACCGGCTGGCCGACGAGAAGCTCGACGCAGCTGAACGCGGTCGACGCCGACCTCGAGAAGGCCGTCTCGGCCGGCGACGAGGAGGCCTTCCAGGCCGCGTTCGCCGCGCTGCTGGAGTTCGTCCGCGGCGGGCGAGCGGGTGCCGGACGACGAGCTGCACGACTCCGACGCGATCCTGCCGCCGGGCGACAGCACGCTGGCCGAGATGCGTGAGCTGATCAGCGGCGACGGCCTGATCGCCGGCTGACACCCGGTCATCGCCCCGACCCGGCGGCTGATCACGTCTGTAGTCATCGAGACCCCCGGGCCCGAACTGGGCCCGGGGGTCTTCGTGCATGCCGCTCGATTGCGCGGCGGTAAACACTGCCGATCAGTACTGTCTGTACGCGGCTTCGACGTAGTACTGTCTGGTTCACGCCGTTGTGGGGGCGGCATTCATCGAGGTCCGTGACGGGGTGTGGGTTGGTCACGGGTGTCGCTTCGCCTGTGGGGGGTGACTGTGCGTGACATGAATTTGTCGTGTCCGAAGGGTTGGCCGATCCGGCTGATCTACGGCCGGCGTCGTCGGGGGAACGTCGTCGGCCGGTCTGGGTGGTACCGGACGAAGTGCCGGCGATCGTGCCGCGATCGGCCCGGTTCACCGAGGCGCGGTGGGTCGCGTAGTACCGCTGGGCAGCGCTCGCCGGCGACCTGGTCGCCGGCGCTGATCGGCGTCTCGCTGGCGCTGGTGGCCCGGTTCGGGGCCCAGATCAGCCTGGCGGCTACTTCCTGCTCGGCGCCGTGCTGCCGATCGCCTGGGTGGCCTGTGTGGCGCTGGCAGCGGGGCTACGAGACCCGCTACTTCGGCACCGGGCCGGAGGAGTTCCGCTCGACATCCTGCGGCCGCGGTGCGCGCTTGACCGCGCTGGTCGCCGTCACGTCGTACGCGACCAAGAGCGAGGTCGCTCGTGGTTTCGTCGTCCTGGCGGTGCCGATGACCGTGTCTGGCGGCGCTGTTCGGTCCGCTGGGTGCTGCACCGCAGCATCTCGCCGGCGGCGGTTCGTCGGCCGCTGTATGCGCCGGGTGCTGGTTGTCGGACGCAACGATCAGGTGACCACGCTGCGGCGAGCACCTGGAGGAGCGGCCGGCCGGACGGCTACGTCGTGGTCGCGACCTGCCTGCCGCGCGGTGACGCCGTCGAGGAACCGGAGCCGCGAGCCCGCCCGGCTGGGCCGGACCGAGGTGGACATCCTGGCCGCGGTCGACCAGTACGACGGTCGACGTGGTCGCGGTGGCCGCCGATCCGGAGCTCGCCGGGCAGTCGCTGCGGCGGCTGTCCTGGGCGCTCGAGCAGCGCGGTGTCGAGCTGATCGTGTCGCCCGGCATCGTCGAGGTCGCCGGGCCGCGGATCTCGATCCGGCCGGTCGCCGGCCTGTCGCTGCTGCACCTGGAGCGGCCGTCGGTGAGCGGCGGACCGCACCTGCTGAAGAGCATCTTCGACCGGGTGGTCGGCCTCTGGCTGCTGCTGCTCGTGGCCGCACCGCTGCTGCTCGTCGCCGCGGTCCTGGTGAAGCTGACCAGCCGTGGTCCGGTGCTGTTCCGGCAGACCCGGGTGGGCCGCGGCCGGTGAGCGAGTTCTCGATGCTGAAGTTCCGCACGCATGGTACGTCGACGCCGAGGCACGCAAGGCGGAGCTGCACGCGCTCAGCGACGGCAACGGGGTGCTGTTCAAGCTCCGCGACGATCCGCGGGTGACCAGGGTCGGCCAGTATCTGCGGCGCTTCTCGATGGACGAGCTGCCGCAGCTGGTGAACGTGCTCCGGGGCGACATGTCACTGGTCGGGCCGCGGCCGCCGCTGCCGCCGAGGTCGCGCTGTACGCCGATCGACGACGCGCGGCGGATGCTCGTGAAGCCCGGCCTGACCGGGCTGTGGCAGGTCAGTGGGCGCAGCGACCTGACCTGGGAGGAGTCGGTCCGCCTCGACCTGCGCTACGTCGACAACTGGTCGATCGCCCTGGACCTGCTCATCCTGTGGAAGACCGCCCGCGCCGTGCTCGGTCGCGACGGCGCTTACTGAACTCGCACCCGGCCATCTGCCGGCCGGTGACTCAGCACCACGCTCGAGCACGACAACACAGCGGTGCATTCCCGAGGGGGGAATTCCATGATGCAAGCACCTCAGTGCCGAATCCGGCACTGTCACGCAACGCTAGGCCGACGAAGAGAACTGCGGTCCGGTCCGAGGCCGCGAGCCTGGTGATCCAGGCCGCGTCCGGCGACCAGGTGGCCTGGAGCCGGCTGGTCGACCACTATGCCCGGCTCGTCTGGGCCGTCACCCGCAGCTTCCGGCTCAGCGACAGCGACGCGTCCGACGTCTCGCAGATGGTCTGGCTGCGGCTGCTCGAGCACATCGACCGGGTCGACCCCGGTCCGGGTCGGCGCCTGGCTGGTCGTCACCACCCGCCGGGAATGCCTGCGGGTGCTGGCGTTCCGCAAGCGGGTGCTGCTCACCTACGAGTCGGCCGCCTTCGAGGGAGTCGCCGGCGACCAGCCGGAGCTGGACGCCGAGCTGCTCGCCGACGAGCGGGCGCGTCGACGTACGGCGGGCGCTGGAGAGCCTGCCGGATCGCTGGCAGCAGCTGCTCGGCATGCTGATGGCCGACCCGCCGGCGCCGTACGCCGAGATCTCCGCGACGCATCGGCATCCCGATCGGCAGCATCGGCCCGATCCGCGGCCGCTGCCTGGAGAAGCTCAGACTGCTGCTTGCCTCCTGAAGCAGCGATTCTGGCTGGTCCGGTCCGGCACCGCCTGTGATCAGAGCATGATCCAGGCGGTCCGGACCGGCCGCTGTGTGCGTGCCCGGCCAGCGGAGCAGGAAGCTGACCAGCCGGGCCGCCGTCGGTCCGTCGCTCGTCCGCCCCGCGCGACTCGACCACCACCGGACCGGACGGGGAGACCCGCAGCTCGACGGTCAGGTCGGCCTGCCCGCGGACGTCGACGTCGAGGGTGATGCCGTGGCCGGCGAACCGCAGCCGCCGTACCTCGTCGCCAGTGCTCCCCGGGGCGTCGACCAGGCTGTCGAAGACCAGGTCGAGTACGTCGAGATCCCGCTCGTGCCGCCCGAACGCGGCATAGCCGACCGAGCGGAGCAGTGCGATCTGCTCGCCCGCGGCACGCTCAGGAGGCCCGATCATCGTCCTCAGCGCTCCCTTGGACCTTGATCACGCTGTCCGGTCCTGGTCCGTACGGCGCGCCCTGCCACGAGGCCCAGGTGACCCGGTTGCCCTGCTCGTGCACGATGAAGTTCCACGGCCCGCGCGTAGGTGTTGTTGTAGAACCGGTTGCCCTGGTCGAACGTGATCGCGTCCTGGACGGTGTCCGTCTTGTACGGCGACCAGGCCGGGAACGTGCCCCAGTTGGAGAACAGCCCGTTGTACCCGCAGCCGGCTGCGCGACGCGCAGGTCTTGCCGATCTTGTTCGGATCGAGACAGAAGACGTTGTCGTGCACGCGCACGTTCTGGGTCTTCCACCGGCAGTCGCCCAGGTACGGCTGTTCTGCGGATGGTGCTCGCGTTGCAGGTCTTGGCGGTGACCGACGGTCGGGTTGACCAGCGTGCCCGACCCGGTGCTGGTGTTGGCCGCGCGACCCGGCGAACCGGTCCGCGTTCTCCCACAGGATCACGCCGGCCCAGTTGTCGGTGAAGACGTTCCCGCTGATCTCGAAGGTCTGGTTGAAGCAGGCCCGGGACCCGCTTGTCGCTGCCGGACTCGGAGATGTACACGGCGGAGGTCGGGAACCCCCGTTCGCCGGGCCCTTGCCGAGCCCGTTGCGGGCGAACGTGTTGCCCCGGATGCTCGCGTTGTAGCTGGTCTCGTAGACGATGCCCTCGGCCAGGTTGTCGGAGATGTAGTTGCCCTCGATCACGAAGCCGGTGTTGTTGGTGTCCGCCCACAGCCCGGCGCTGTGGTTGTCGTGGATCCAGTTGTTCCGGAACCACCGCGCCGGTCACCTCCCAGAACTTCCCGCCGCCGGTGCAGCCGCAGCCCGGCCTTGAGGGTCTCCCAGTCGTCGGTGTTGTTGCCGGCGATCTCGTTGTGCTCGATGGTGATGCTGGTCACCTTGTCCGGGGTTGTAGGCGTTGAAGCCGTACTGGCCGTTCTCCTGCAGACAGTTGCCGCGGACGACGTTGTGGTCGCCGACCATCACCCCGGCGCCGGCGTTGTGGCTGATCGTGTTGCGCCTCGACCGTCCAGCGCGGCGGCGGCGTCGTGGTTCACCACGCCCTCGTCGTTGTTGGTCCGCGGCGGCGCCGAAGTTCTGGATGGTCAGGTTCTTCACCGTGACGCCGGTGGCGTAGCCGGTGAAGGCGTACCGGTTCAGCCTGCTGGCCGTCGAGGACCGCGCCGGGCGCGCCGATGTAGACGTTGCCCGTCCTTCGGGATCACCTGGGCGAACGGCCCGGTGCCGAGCGTGTGGGTGCCCGCGAGACAGCCAGAACGTGGTGCCGGCCGGGCTCGCTGTGGTGAGCTGGTTGAGGTTCTGCGTTCGTGCTGACCACGACCGCGCCGGACGGCGCCGTGGCCGGGCCGGCCAGTGCCGTGGTGTTCCCGCAGATCCTGCGCCGGCGGAGTGGTCGGCGCGGTCGGTGCGGCTGTCGCCGTCTGCGCGCCGATCGTGGCCGGGGCTGGTCTGTGCTGTTGCCGGGACGAGTCACCGTCGGCAACGGTGAACCCGATCGCCACCAGGGCGGCGACCACGACCAGCGCCCGCGCCGACGAGCACGCGTGGGCGGCGGTACCACGCGCGACCCGGCCGTCGGCCGGATCGTGTCGATCCATGGCACTTCCTTCGGGGGGCACTGGTTCCTCGAACTCAGCGGTGGAGGTCCGGGTGCTCGATGGCGAACCGGTAGATGTCGAGCAGTTGCTCGAGGTTGTGGCTGCGGTTGGTGCTTCTCGCTCGTACGTCGTCCGGGCCTGCCGGCCGAGCTCCTCGTACCGGTCCGGGGACGTGTCGACGTCGAGCAGCAGCTTGGCCAGTGCGTCCGGCCGACCCGGTTCGAACAGCACGCCGTCGACACCGTCGCTCGATCAGGTCCGGGAACGAGCCGTGGCCGGACGCCAGCAGCGGTACGCCGACCGCCATCGCCTCGACCACCACCAGTCCGAACGTCTCCTCCCACTCCGACGGGCAGGACGACCGCACGGGACCGGCCGATCAGCTCGAAGACCTCCTGCTTGCTCATCAGGCCGAGCGAGCTCGACCGACGGCCGCTCGGCGGCCCAGGCGGTCACCTCGTCCAGCAGCGGACCACCGCCGGCGATGACGAGCCGCAGCGCGTCGTCCCCGGCGACCGCGCGGTACGCGTCCCAGCCCTTCATCAGCAGTGGTGCGCCCTTGGCCGCGTCCAGGCGCCCGACGTAGGCCACCTGCCGCTGCCGGGTCCCGCCGACCGGACCGTCGTACGGGACGAGGTTGTGCTTGACGAAGGACCGTTCCGGGTCGAAGTCCATCCCGGCCAGCAGCCTGCGCTGCGACTCCGAGATGAACACGTACGCCGAGACGAGGTTCGCGCCAGCTCCGCCGGTGGCCGCGGGTGTTCAGCACGGTCGTCGCGGTCGCCAGCTTGGAGCCGCGGTAGCAGCCGTGCATCACCGCCGGGGGCGGGGTTGCCGCCGGCACAGTCGTGGCAGACCGCACCGTCGCGGAAGAAGTCACCACTGGCGCAGAGCAGCTTGTAGTTGTGCAGCGTCACCACGACCGGGACGCCGGCGTCGCGGCAGGCGTAGAGCACGGACGGGCTCAGCAGCGGGAACGTGTTGTGGATGTGGACGACGTCCGGCCGGAACGCGCGCCAGCTCCGCGGCGAGGTCGCGCTTGCTCGTCGGGTTCCAGATCACCCGGGCCGGCAGCGTCGCCTTCTGCCAGGCCGGCCAGTCCTCGATCTCGTCGCTGAGCCGCTCGAAGTGCCGGACCTCGTGGCCGAGCGCGGCCAGGGCTGCACTCTCCTGGTCGACCACCCGGTTCTCGCCGCTCGGCGCGGTCGACCGGTACCTGTTGTGCACCAGCAGGATCTTCATCGTCGCATCCCTTCGCGAGGGGCCGCGGAGTACACCAGTGACGCGGCCAGCGTCAGCTCGAGCAGGTACGGCGACGCCTCGCTGAGCCCGCTCTCGGTGAAGGACGCGACCACGCAGTACGCGACCAGGAAGAGCGCCAGGGCGCGGTGCGGGCCCTGCGGCTGGAACCACGCGGCGGTCAGGATGAACAGCACGATCATCACGGTGATCGCCACCCCGACCAGTCCCACGTCGTAGTACGTGCCGAGCCAGTTGCTGTCGATCGGCAGGCCGTTGAACGACTTGTTCGACAGGCCGAATCCGAACAGCGTCTCGAAGGTGGTGCGCGGCTGCGGCCAGGATCCCGAATCCCAGACGACGCCGGCGGCCGGTCAGCGCGGTCAAGCTCCTCGGAATCCTGCCCGCGGGCCAGCCAGGTGGCCACCACCGAGCTGAGGGTGAGCGCTCCGATGGAGAAGACGACGAAGCCGATGGCGAACGACTTGCGGACCCGGGACCGCGCGGTGAACAGGCTCAGTCCGGCGATCAGCACACCGGCCAGCATCGCGACCAGAGCGGTCCGGGTGTGGGTCAGCAACAGCACCGGCACGGCCACCAGCACACTGATCAGCGCGACTCTGCGCCGGAGCAGCCCGGACGAGCCACAGCACGATCGTCAGGCCGGCCGCCACCGCCGCGTAGTGACCGACCTGGGTCGGCGGGATGGGCCAGAGGATGCCGCCGAGCCGGCTGTCGGTCAGTGCCGACGCCGGGTGCGACCAGCAGACCGAGGACGACAGATCCGAGGATGACCCACAGGACCATCAGGTGGGTCCGCACCAGCAGCAGGTCGCGGCGGGTCCACCACGGCGTCAGCAGCCACAGCACCATCGCGAACGTGAACAGCCGACCGGCCCGGAACAGCGCGCCGAACAGGAACTCCGCCCGGATGCTGGCCAGCAGGCCCTCCGACGCCAGCAGCGACGAGCAGGAAGATGAAGACGCTGGGCCGGATCCGGACCGGCCGGTTCACGCTCAGGACCAGCAACAGGGCGCCCACCAAGCGACGCCTGGGCGATGAGCTTGCCGACGCTCCCCGGGATCGGGAGCAGGTGCGGGGAGCCGGGGAAGAACGTCATCACGTTCAGCACCAGCAGAGCCCAGACCAGCTGGACGCGGCGGCGCCGGCGGACCTCGGGCGCGACGACCCGCGCCGGGTCGGGCGGCTGCCGAGCCGGGTCGTCAGCCGACTGCTCAGCCGGGTGGCGATCGTGGTCATCGGCCGAACATCTCGACGTCCACGGTCCTGGTCGGTCCGGCCTCGGCCTCGGTGACGCCGACGCTCTCGTCGGTACGGTCCGGGCGCAGCACCACCGCGGTGTCGATCTCGAGTCCGGCCAGCCGCAGCATCTCGCCGGTGGCCTGGATCTTGCTGGTGGTCGAGCGTCCCGCTGTCACCACGACAGCGGCGCTGCGACGCCCAGGTGCCCAGGTGGTCGGCGCCGAGCGTCCGGTGTCAGGGTGGCCAGGCTGAGCACCAGGTCGGCGACCTCCCAGGCGGCGTCGAGGGCGACGTCGCCGGAGCTCGTCGGGCCGGCTGCTGTCGCTCAGCCGCAGGTAGCAGCCCTGGGCCGGACCGCCGTGCGGGATCGGGCAGGTGGACGTCGATCCGCCGGTGCGGCTCGCTGAACCGCGACTCATGGGTGCCCGGGGCCTTCACGCCGAGCATCGTCGCGAGCGCCCGGGTGTCCGGTGAGGTCGGCCACCAGCACGTGCTTGCCCTCTTCGGCCAGTGAGACCGCCAGCGACGCCACCACCAGGGCGGAGGTGCGAACGTCGTCGACGCTGACCACAGCGATGGCCGGCGTGGGCCGTTCGCCCCAGAAGATGCGCTGGTCGAGGTGCTGCACCATCAGCCGGACCTCCGGGTGTCCGCCGCTGGGACTCGCGCAGGTAGCGGCGGGTACGGCCAGCAACTGCCAGCGCGGCGGCCGGTCGGCTGCTCAGCCGGACTCGTGCTCCCAGCGCCTGGGCGATGTCCTGCCGCTTCCACAACCGGTCGGAGAGCAGCGCCCGCACGATGACGAAGCCGAGCCCGACGAACAGACCCGCGATCAGCCCGGTGGCGGCGTTGATCGCCAGCGTCCGCTTGGCCGAGACCGGGCACCGGTGCGGCCTCGTCGAGCATCCGGCTGCTGTTCATCCGGGAGGCCTGAGATCGTCCTGGTCGAGCATCTGCTGCCGGACGTACGCACCCGTTCCGCGGCGACACCGAGTCTGAGCGCCTCCGGGCTGGTCGGCCGCTTCGGTCTCGGCCGGATCGTCACCGGCGGCGCGGACCGCCGCCTCGGCCTCGTGTACCGCGTTCTCGGCCGCGGTGAGATCCCGGCGCAGCGGGACGTCCTGCAGCGCGATCTGCTCCTTGCGGAAGATCAGGTAGCACCTGCGCCACGCGTCGTCGCGAGCCTGGTGGCCTCCGCGCTGGTCTCGGCGCCTGCCTTGATCTCGAGCACCCGGTCGGTCAGGGCGGTCGCGGTGTACTGCTTCAGCAGGTCGTCCGGCGTCTCGGGCAGCTTGAGCCGATCGATCACCCGCTGCGCCACGGTGTGCGTGGTCGCCAGGCTCACGTCCGTGGCCATCGCCTTGGCCGGGTCCTCGCCGTCGCGTGGGTCACCAGCAGCCGGGTCGACGACACGCTGGGCGGCGGCAGTACGACGGTCGAGCGCCAGTCCGCCGGCCAGGCCGACGATCGCGAGCGACGAGCCAGACCCGCAGGTGCCGGCGGATCGCGTCGCGAAGGAACCGGAAGGTGACCAGGGCGTCCGGCGGGAAGGCGGTCGACGGCTCGTCGGCGAACAGGTCGTCGTCGTCGTTCCAGCCGGGATCCGTGCGCACCGGGTTCGGATGTACGGCTGGTTGCTCACTTGGTCCTCCTCGCGGTGCCGGTGAGGAGGGTGGGCAGCCGCGAACCGGAGCGTCGCGTGGACTGCGAGACGCGGCCGATGGTGCGGTCGGTCGGATCGGGATCGGTCACCACCAGGCCGTCGATGGTCCGGTCGTCCGCGGCGGCCGCGACAGCCAGCCGGGCCAGTTCCTCGGCCGTCACCGTGCCGGCCGACAGCGCGACGATCGTGTTCGTGGTGCGCGCGGCGTCGGCCAGGTGCGGCGCGTCCCGGTCGACCACGACCAGATGGATGCCCAGGGCAACCTTGCCGGGCGGTTCCTGGTGCGTGTCGACCACGATCGAGGTGGAGATGCCGATCGAGGTGGCGCAGCGCGGCCAGCTGCGGACCCGAGCGGCAGCGCCTTGTCGTCACTCGGCGAACGAGATGACGCTCAGCGAGACGGGTGAGCCGCCCTTGCACGTCCAGGCCGAGGTGGTGCAGCGTCTTGCGCAGGCTCCACGCCTCGACCGCCGTCGGTGCGTAGTGTTCGAGCAGATAGGTCCAGTCGGACATCATCGGTCGCGTGGTACGACGAGACGGACGCGAGCACCGGCAGACCGACCGCGTCGGCGATCTCGTCCCGCAGCCGGAGCCGCCGGTCGCCGCGGACCTTGGCCAGGACGCCGATCGAGCCGGCCACGGCGCCGACCAGCGCACCGAGCAGACCCCAGATTCCCAGATGGACCGCCAGGTTTCCGCCCCGTGCGGTCGTCGCCTGCTCCAGCACGCGTGCCCCCGTTTTCTTCCCCAGGTCGCCGGGGAGGTTCTGGTCGGTCGTGATGAAGACCAGATAGACCTCGGCGACGGCATTGGCCAGCCGCATCGACTGCTGTGCCGTCGTGCCCTTGGCGTCGATCTGGATAACGTCGTCGGTGACGCCAGTGACCTTTACCCGATCCGTGACCACCTTGGTGGGCAGCGCCGGAGACAGGTTCTGGCCGGCGCTCCTGAGCACCGGCTCGCTCTCGGCGATGAAGACCTGTGTCTCGATGGTCTGCGTACCGGTCGCCTTCTCCTCCTCGCGCCGCGGGTGGCGGTGGCAGCACGACAAGCGACGTGGCGGTGTGCAGCGGCGGCACCACGAAGGCGTAGGCAATTCCGCCGAGCAGGCCGACCGCTGCCACGGCGGCCACGATCGAGCGGTGTCGCCGGATGGCACGCCAGGACTTCTTGACGTCGAGCTGCTGTGTGCTCACAGGCCCCTCCAGTCGAACGTCATCGGTTGGTGTCCTGTTAATAGAGGGCGACGACCGGAGGCTGATACAGCAGAAGTCCGGTCAGTGACCGGAATCGGAACCTGCTGACCGCGGGGGAGTCCGGAGCGAGGCGTTCCCGGAGCCGACCAGGTCGTGATCGGCACCTTGTGGCCGAATCGCGGTGAGTACCAGCCGAGCAACGGATCGTCGCCGCCGTGGTGCGCGGCTCCAGCTCAGTCCGGCCGGCAACTCGACGATCGCCGAACCCGCGGGCCACTGCAGCCGGCCGATGGCTCCGTCCAGCTCGACGGTCACCTCCGGACCGAGATGCCAGGCCATCCGTACGGCGGACGTCGCGTCAAGGTGATCCTCGACCCGCAGCACGCCATCATCCAGTACGGCGGTGCGCCGGTGGGTGACCGGTGATTCGCCGACTCGGTAGCCGTCGTGATCGGCAGTCCCAGGTGACCACATCGCCCTCGGCGGCGTACCGGCGTACGCGGCCTGTTGCCCCGCGCAGCCAGAGGAACGGGCCGCCCCAGGTGGACTGCTCGGTGCCGGCGATCTCGACGGTGTTGTGGGCGATGGTCGAGCGGAAGTAGTTCCGCCACGCCTCCTCGCCGTGGTAGCAGTACGTGCCGGGGTCGGCCAGGATGTCGACGCCGTCGACCCGGACCTCGAGGGACAGCGCGTCGGCAGTGCGCGTGCGCGGCGATGGACAGGAAACCGTGCGGCCCGGCGTCGCCGCGGCACCAGATCTCCGGGCCCGCGTCGCGGCTGCGCAGGATCGTGAGACCGGCGTCCGCGAAGTGCTCCGGCCGTTCGGCCGGCCGATCGGACTGTGAACTCGTCGACCAGCGAATCCGAGCCAGGACGGCGGTCGCCGTGGCCGGCGTCTCCGGCCACCACGGCGGCGCGGCCGACGACGGCGGCACCGAGGGACAGGAACGCCGACCAGTTGCTCGACATTCGGGTGGATCGAGGACGAGCACCTGCCCTCGTCGTCGTCGCCCTGACGCGGCGGTCGCAGCGTGTCGTCGACGATCGCCGCGGCGACGTCGACCGTGCGGGTCGAGCAGGGCCCAGGTGCGCGGGCTGACGTGGATGACCGGCCTGCGTCCGCTTCGAGAGCGGCGTACAGGCCGAGCTCGGAGACGAAGCGGTGGTAGTCGGTCGCGAGCTCGCGGTTGACACCGGACGGGAACGTGTTGGCGTCCAGCTCCTGCTCCAGCAGGGCTCGCCGCGTCGGCCCGCCAGCGCGCGCTCGTGCGTGAACCAGGGGAACGCGCAGGCGGCGACGAGCTGCCCGGCGGCCTCGGCGATCACGTGGTTGTTCGCCGACGAGCCGCGGCTCCGGAACGCGGCGAGGTAGCGCTGGTGCCAGTAGATCTGCCGGAGCGCGAGTTCGTTGTGCTCGAAGAGGTCGGTGACCTCGGGCCAGTCGTTCAGCAGCCGCCGGATCCACGTCCAGCTGATCAGCCGGATGCCGATCTCGATCCCGCTGGTCCAGTGCATCCCGGACAGGAACGGGTTCGCCGCCACCAGTCGTCGAGTTGGTCGGCGACACGATCGGCGTACGCGTCGTCGTGGGTCAGGTACCAGGCCGCGGCCAGCTGGGTCAGGTGGTGGTGGCGGGACAACTCCCAGACCTGCTTGACGTTCCCGACCACCTCCTCGGTGCGGTGGTTCAGCCGGAACGCGTACTGCGCCGGGTCGGATCGCCGGCCCGTGATCGGGTCGCGGAACCAGTCGGGCGAGCGCAGGTCGGTCCGGTCGATGCCGAGCACCTCCAGCTTGCCGGCCATGATCGCGTCGGCGGTCGCGATCACGGCCTTGCCGGCCTCCTCCGGTACGGCGGCAGCCGTGTGCGGGCGGGAGCGTCGTGGCGAAGGTCCGCTCCGGCGCAGCGGGCAGCTGAACCTCCGGCGTCCTGGCCCGGGCCGGACCTGCTGGTGGGCCCAGGTCGTCCGGCGTACGTGGTCGCGCGTGCGCCAGACCAGCTCGGTGGGCGACATCCGCCGCAGGCGGCGGACGTACCAGCCCACGGACTGGCGGCTCACACCCTCTCCGGCCGGCCGCTGGCCAGGCTCCGGTCGACGGCGATGGTGGCCCGGGTGGTGGCGATCAGCGAGTCGAACGAGATCGGCATCGGACCACCCGACCGGACCGCGGCGACGAAGCTGCTCGAGCTCGGCCCGCTGGCCCTTGTCCGTGCCCCGCGGGCCTTGCGGGTGGCCGGCGCCGGCCGGTCCACAGCGACGCGCTTCTGGAAGTTGTCGAGCCGGCGCGTTGCGGCCGCCGCCGGTGACGTCGAACGTCTCCTTCGGGAACCGCGCGTTGCCGCCGCTGACGTAGCTGATCGTGCCGATCGAGCCGTTCTCGAACCGCGAGCGTGACGATCACGTCGCCGGCGTCCGGACCAGGTACGGCGTACACCTCGGTCGGCGGGCTGTCCAGCCACCAGCGACAGCGTGTCGATGAAGTGGCCGCCCTCGCCGCGCGAAGCGGCTGCCTTCGCGGTCCTGATCGAGGTACCAGCTGCGACGGGTCGAGCCGGCCGGCGTTCACCAGGTAGCGCAGCGAGCGAGCCGCCGCCGGGGTGTGCCGAACCGCGGTCGCGCAGGTCGGTGAGCAGCGGCGCGAAGCGGCGGTTGAAGCCGACCATCAGCCGGTCGTTGCCGGTGGCATCGACCGTCGGCGACGATCCGGTCCACCTCCTCGGTGGTGAGCGCGAGCGGCTTCTCGACGAAGACGGCCTTGCCGCGTCTCGAGCGCGCGGCAGGTCGAGCTCGGCGTGGCTGCTGTGCCGGGTGACCACGAAGACGGCGTCGAGCGACTCGTCGTCCAGCACCGCGTCCGCGTCGGTCGAGATCGTCTCGAAGCCGAACCGGCGTTGGGCGTTGGCCGCCGACAACGACTTGTTCGTGGCGACGTGGGCCAGCACCGCGTCGTCGTTCTTCGGCCAGGTGCGGCAGCAGCATGCGACGACGCGTAGTTGCCCGCGCCGACGAACCCGAGCCGCACCTGGCCCCGTGACCGGCTGGCCGGTCGCGTCCGGGCCGGCGCCGGCTGGTGGGCCGGCTCCTGCGTCGGGAGCGGCGTGAACGTCCGGGTACTCGAACAGGAAGCCGACGCCGGGCAGCGCGCCCGTGCTGAGCTGCTGGTAGACCTCGGTCGCGTCCGCGATCGGGAAGATCCGCGCCACCAGCGATCGACACGTCGATCTGCTCGCGGGCGATCAGGTCGACGAAGCACTCCAGGTTGCGGCGCTCGGTCCAGCGGACGTAGCCGGCCGGGTAGTCGATGCCCTCGAGCTCGTAGCGGTCGTCGTACCGGCCGGGGCCGTAGGACCGGGAGAAGCGGACGTCGAGCTCCTTCTCGTAGTACGCGTTCCACGGCAGGTCGAGCTTGGTCTTGCCGATGTCGACGACCCGGGCGCGGTCGCGGGCGAGCCGCGCGGCCATCTCGACCGGTCCGTTCGAGTGAGCCGCCGGCGGCCAGGAAGATGTGGTCGGCGCCGAGCCCGTTGCTCGCCTCGAGCAGCGACCGTTCCAGTGACCGCGATCCCGGCCTCGTCCGGCGACGAGCAGTGCAGCGCGCCGGCCTTCTCCGCCATCCGGCAGCGGTCCTCGACCGTGTCGATGCCGAAGACCCGGACCCCGGCCGCGACCAGCAGCCGCACCACGAGCTGGCCGACCAGGCCGAGCCCGATCACGACCGCGGTCTCGCCGAGCTGCACCTCCGCCTGCCGCACGCCCTGCATCGCGATCGCGCCGACCGTCGAGAACGCGGCGTGCTCCGGCGGCACGCCGTCGGGCACCGGCACGCACAGGTTGACCGGCACCCAGTTGTACTCCGCGTGCAGCGCGAACTCGTTGCCCGCGGCAGCGACCAGCTGGCCGACGCTGAACTCCTCGGCACCGCGCGCCGACCTCGACGACCACGCCGCACAGCGAGTAGCCCAGCGGCGTGTAGGAGTCGAGCTTGTTCATCACCTTCTTGTAGGTGTTGACCGCGCCCTGCTGGGCGACCGAGTCCAGCACCTTCCGCACCTGGTCCGGCCGGGCCCGCGCCTTGCCGAGCAGCGACAGCTTGGCCTCGCCGACCTTCATCAGCTCGGTGCCGGTGGAGATCAACGAGTAGAGCGAGCGGACCAGCACGCCGCCCGGCGCGCAGGCCGGCGGCGGTACGTCGAGAACCGCGAGCTCACCGGACTTGTAGTTCTGCGCGACCTGCTTCATCGTCGTCTCTCGCTCAGAGAGGTCACGTACGCGTCGACGCCCAGGGACCTGCATGTTGCCGGCGTCCAGGTCTCCAGCGTCAGCAGCTGCCAGATCTGCTTCGAGTAGTCCTCGCGGCCGGCCCGCTCGTCGTCGACGAGTCGCTGCACGGCGGCCTGCTGCAGGAAGCCGCTGCCGACGAGCTCGCCGCGCAGCAGGACGTCGTCGACCAGTTCGCGCAGGTCGTTGCGGACCCAGGCCCGCAGCGGCGCGCTGAACGACGCCTTCGGCCGGTAGATGATCTCCTTCGGCAACCAGGCCTCGGCCGCCTTCTTCAGCGCGACCTTGCCCTGCGCGCCCGTGGATCTTCTCGCTGCCCGGGATCGAGAACGCGGCCTGCGCGACGACCTCGGGTCCACGAACGGGCGTCCGGACCTCGGTCGACGCGGCCATGCTCGACCGGTCGGTGTAGGTCAGGTTCAGGCCGGGCAGGAACATCCGCGAGTCGGCCAGGCACATGCGGTTCACGTGGTCGTCGAGCGTGGTGTCGTGGTAGATGTCGCTGTGCTCGGCGAGCAGCTTCCCGACGTACGGCTCGAGGTCCGGGTTCAGCAGTCCGGTCAGCTCGTCGCGCGTCGTACATCGTGTAGCTGCGCCGGAACGCCGCCTCCTCGGGCAGGTCCGCGAAGGTGAGGAAGCGCTTCGCCCAGCGCGCGTACCGCAGGCCGCGGCCGTTCGACGGTGACCGGCAGCCGCCGGACCGCGGGACCGATCAGGCCGTTGCGCAGGACGCCGGGAAGCCGCTGGTAGCGCGCGCCCATCACGCAGGCGAGGTGCTTGCGGTAGCCGCCGAAGAGCTCGTCGGCGCCCATCCCGGACAGCAGCACCTTGACGCCGGCGTCGCGGGCCGTGTCGCACATCAGCAGCGTGTTGATCGCGGCCGGGTCGCCGATCGGCTCGTCGAGGATGTCGACGATCCGCGGCAGCAGTTCGACCACGTCCGGGCGCGATCTCGATCTCGTGCAGGTCGATGCCGAACTGCGCGGCCACCTTGCGGGCGTAGATCGCGTCGTCGGGCATCGCCTCGAGCGTCTGGTCCTCGCGCCCGGAAGGTGATCGTGTAGGCGTCGATGCCGGGATCGCGTGCGCTTGGCCAGCACGGTGACCAGGCTGGAGTCGAGACCGCCGCTGAGGAACGTCGACACCGGCACGTCGGCGACCAGGTGCGCGGCGACCGACTCCTCGATCACCGGCGCAGGTCGGCGCGGCGGCCCGGCGGCAGCCTCGGTCGCGACGTCGGCCACGCGCCAGTACGTCTCGTGCCGGCTGGTGCCGTCCGGCCGGAACTCGGCCCACGAGCCCGGCGGCAGCTTCTCCACGCCCTCGATCGCGCAGTGCTGCTCGGGCAGCCAGTAGTAGAGCATCGACGCGATCAGCGCGCCGGGATCGGTGCGGAGCTCCGGGCCGACCGCGGCGACCAGCGCCTTCAGCTCGGACGCGAAGATCACGCCGCCCTGCCGGCGGCAGGAAGTACAGCGGCTTGATGCCGAGCGGGTCGCGGGCCAGGAACAGGCTGCCGCTGTGCTCGTCGAGCATCGCGAACGCGAACATGCCGCGGAACCGGCGACAGCGCCGCCGGACCCCAGCGGCGCCAGGCCTCCAGCACCACCTCGGTGTCGGAGCTGGTGCGGAAGCTGGACGCCGGACGCGGCCGAGCTCGGCCCGCAGTTCCTTGTAGTTGTAGAGCTCGCCGTTGTAGCTGATCGTCAGGCCGCTGCTTCGACGAACGGCTGGTCGGCCGCGGCCGACAGGTCGATGATCGACAGCCGGCGATGCGCCAGGTACGCGCCGGACGTCGGCCGTCCTCGACCCGGTGGACGCCGATCGGCGTCCGGACCGCGGTGGGCGATCCGCTCGCTCATCGTCTCGGCCAGGGCGAGACCGTCGTGCTGCTGGTAGCAGCCGGCGATGCCGCACACGTCAGGACCCCGTCGCCCGGGCGACGTCGCCGACCGCGGCTGACGCGACCGGTGAGCCGGTCGTACACCTCGAGGTAGGCCTTCCGCTGGTGGTTCCAGGCGAGCACCTGCTCGACCCGCTCGCGACCGAGCTTGCCCATCCGGCGACGGCGTACCTGGTCGTCGAGGAGGTCGACGATCGCCTGCGCCGTACTGCTCCGACGTCGTTGGGCTCGACGTACACGGCGGCGTCGCTCGGCCGACACCCTGGTCTCGATCAGGTCGAAGGCGACGACCGGGAGCTCGAAGGCCATGTACTCCATCGTCTTGTTCATCGTGGAGACGTCGTTCAGCGGATTCTTCGGGTCCGGCGACAGGCCGAGGTCGGCGGTCGACATCACCGCGCGGACGGTCTCGTCCGGCACCCGGCCGGTGAACTCGACGTGGTCGTCCAGGCCGAGCTCGTCGCGCAGCGCGACCACCTCGTCGAAGCAGTCGCCGCCGCCCATCAGCGTGAACGCGATGTCCGTGCGGCCGAGCTTGTTGACACCACGTGTCGGCCGCGCGGACCACGATGTCGACGCCGTCCTGCGGGCCCATCACGCCGATGTAGGCGACCAGGTACCGGTGACCGCGCCGGCAGTGACTCGTCGGCCGCGGCCGCGCGGCGCAGCTTGTCCGGGTCGGGCCCGGTGCGGACGACGGTGACGTCGTCGGTTCGCCTTGCCGCTGCGGGTGATCGCGATCCGGCGGTACGAGTCGTTGGTCGAGATGACGTGGTCGGCCGTGCGGTGCGTCGTCCGCTCGAGGAACCGCAGGCCCTTGTACGGCAGGCTCGACGTGCCGTCCGGAAGCGGGACTGGTACAGCTCCGGGCACAGGTCGTGGTGGTCGAAGACGAACTGCGTGCCGTCCAGCCGGCGCAGCAGCATCGCGATCGGCCAGAAGATGTCCGGCGGGTTGCAGGCCTGCAGGACCTCGAACTTGCCGGCCTTGCGGGCCCGCAGCACCAGCCGCAGCGTCGTCAGGAACGAGTACACGTACTCCGCGATGAACCCGATCTTGCTGCCGCCGGGCGAGTACGCCTGGTACTTGTGGACGGTCGACGCCGTCGATGACCTGGTACGCCGGGTCGCCCGGGCCCTTCGGGCAGACGACGGTCACGTCGTACCCGGAGGCCGACCAGGGCCTGGCACTCCAGCCAGACCCGGCGGTCGAACGGGACCGGCAGGTTCTGGACGATGATCAGGACGCGCGGACCGCTCACCAGCCGACTCCTTCGTATCCGGGCAGCGCCTCGACCGCCGCGCCGAGCCGGCCGCTCAGGTCGATGGTCCGGGCCGGCGGGGTAGCTGAGCAGGGCCTCGACCGCGGCGGTGTCCGTGGCCGAGACGAGGGCCAGGTCGGCACCGCGCAGGGCCTCGACCGGGTCGTCGGTGAGGACCCGCTGCAGGTGCGGCAGCTTGGACTTCGACGTGCCGCAGGTTCGCGCCGACCAGGCGGCTCGGGTTCACGATCGGGTCGTAGATGCGGAGGTTGTAGCCCTTGCCGATCAGCCGCTCGGCCAGCTCGACGTTCGGGCTCTCCCGCAGGTCGTCGGTCGCGGCTTGAAGCTCAGGCCGAGCAGCGCGATCTCGCGGCCCGGGCCGGCGAGCACCCGGTCGACGACGTCGCGGACGATCAGCTCGTTGGTCGCCAGCGTGCCGGCCAGCAGCGGCAGGTCGATGTCGTTCACCCGGGCCAGGTGCAGCACCGAGCGCAGGTCCTTCGGCAGGCACGAGCCGCCGAAGGCGAAGCCGGGCGCAGGTAGTACGGCGAGATGTTGAGGCTGGTGTCCTGGCAGAAGATCTCCATCACCTCGCGCGAGTCGACGCCGTAGTGCCGGAAGATCCGGCCCATCTCGTTGGCGAACGAGACCTTGGTCGCGTGGAACGCGTTGCAGGCGTACTTGAGCGCCTCCGCGGTCCGGACGTCGACGACCTGCACATCGGCTGGCCGAGGAAGCCGAACAGGTCGGTCAGAGCGGTACCGACCCGCGCGGTCGTGCGGTCCCGACCACGACGAACGGCGGGTCGAAGAAGTCGGCGAGCCCGGAGCCCTCCCGCAGGAACTCCGGGCACATCGCCGTACCGAAGGTGAAACCGCTCGGGTGCCGGCAGCTCGGCCAGGACCTGCTCGACGACCTCGTCGACGGTGCCCGGCGGCACGGTGCTGCGGATGACGATGCTGTGGAAACCGGAGGCCGGCGGTGCGACGGTGCTGCGCGGCCTCCGCGATGTCGCGGACCGCGCGCCGGATGTAGGTGAGATCAGTACTGCCGCTCGGCGTCGACGGTGTCCCCACACAGATCAAGGAGACGTCCGCGCCGCTCCAGTGCCAGTCGCGGATCGGTCGTCGCGTGCAGTCTGCCCGCGGTGACCCCGTCCGCCACCAGCTCGTCCAGGCCGGGCTCGACCACCGGGCTGTGTCCCTCGGTGATCGGATCGACCTTCGCGGTGTCGACATCGACCCCCCAGACGTCGTGGCCGTTGGCAGCCAGGCAGGCAGCCGTCACCGATCCCACGTAGCCCAAGCCGAATACGGCAACCTTCATAACGCCCCCCACAGGCTCATGACGCCGGCATCCCCGCCGTACGTCAGCGCACAGAAGAGCGCGCATGCCGGTGCGCTGATACATCGCTGTGGAAATCGGCTCGGAGAAATTCCGCGGAACGCATCCCGAGTCACGCACCGTGTCCGGCGTGCTGTGCGGTTCGGGGGCGATCTTCGAAACAAATGTGCAGCCGGTGACGGTTTCCTTCCGGAAAGCCACGGTGACCCCGGGTGGCGAGTTCGAATCTGAATTGGCTGTATCAGGGCGGCGGTCGGTTGTTCTGTATTGGGCGACAGGGGAGTGCTGGGGTGAGGAGCGTCGGATGAGAGTTCTGGTCACCGGGGATCGCGGTTACATCGGCGCGGTGATGGTGCCGTTCCTGCGGGACGCTGGGCACCAGGTGGACGGGCTGGACACCGGGCTGTACGAGGGGTGCGACCTGCTCGGCGGGCCGGACCCGATCGGCAGCCGGGCGCCGCGGGACATGCGGGACGTCGGGCCGGCGGAGCTGGACGGCTACGACGCCGTGGTCTGTCTGGCCGCGCTGTCGAACGATCCGCTCGGCCACCTGAACCGCGACGACGACGTACTCGGTGAACCTCGACGGGACGCTGCAGGGTCGCCCAGGCGGCCAAGGACGCGGGCGTCGAGCGGTTCCTGTTCGCCTCCTCCTGCAGCCTGTACGGCGCGGCCGGCTCCGAGGCGGTCGCCGAGGACGCCGAGATGTTCCCGGTCACGCCGTACGGCGAGACCAAGGCGCTGGCCGAGAAGGAGCTGGCGAAGCTTGCCGACGACAACTTCAGCCCGACCTACCTGCGCAACGCCACCGCGTACGGCGCGTCCACCCGGCTGCGGCTGGACATCGTGGTGAACAACCTGACCGCGATCGCGATGACGAGCGGCCAGGTCCGGCTGGAGAGCGACGGCATCGCCGTGGCGGCCGCTGGTCCACATCGAGGACATCAGCCGCGCGTTCCTGACCGGTGCTCGAGTCGCCACGCGAAGTGATCCACGACGAGGCGTTCAACGTCGGCCGGTCCGAGGACGTGGTCCAGGTCCGCGACATCGCCGAGATGGTCCGCGAGGCCGTGCCCGGCTCGACCCTGTCGATCGCCGACGGCGCCGGCCCGGACCTGCGCAACTACAAGGTCGACTTCAGCCAAGCTCAACGACACCTTCCCGGACCTCCAGCTGCAGTGGACGGTCCGCGAGGGCGTCGACGAGCTCGCCGCCGCGTACCAGCGGCACGGCCTGACCCTCGACGACTTCAACTCCGCGCAGTTCGTCCGGCTGCGCCGGATCCAGCAACTGCTGTCGCTGGGACTGGTCGACGACCAGCTGCGCCGGCAGACCGACGACCAGTTCCCGGGACCCGGGGCACCTGTTTTCGAGGAGAAGCACTGATGGGGGAATCTCTCGGCTGTCGCCTGTGCGGCCAGCCTCTGACGCGGACGTTCGTCGACCTCGGCATGTCGCCGCCGTGCGAGAGCTACCTGCGCGCCGACCAGCTCGACAGCGGCGAGACGTTCTACCCGCTGCACGTCCGGATCTGTGACAACTGCCTGCTGGTCCAGCTGCCGGCGTACGTCGCGGCCGACGACGTGTTCAGCGACTACCTGTACTTCTCGTCGTACTCGACCAGCTGGGTGGAGCACGCCCGCCGGTTCGTCGTCGACATGCAGGAGCGCCTCGACCTCGGCGCCGAGAGCCTGATCGTCGAGGCGGCCAGCAACGACGGCTACCTGCTGCAGCACGCGGTGGCGCTCGGCATCCCGGTGCTCGGGATCGAGCCGGCCGCGAACATCGCCGAGATCGCCAACGAGAAGGGCATCCGGACCGAGAGCTACTTCCTCGGCGAGGACGACCGGCAAGGACGCGGCGGCGCGGCACGGCCAGGCGGACCTTGTCGTCGGCAACAACGTGTTCGCGCACGTGCCGGACATCGTCGACTTCGCCAAGGGCCTGCGCGCCCTGGTGAAGGACGACGGCCTGGTGTCGCTGGAGTTCCCGCACCTGCTGCGGCTGATCGAGCGTCGTCAGTACGACACGATCTACCACGAGCACTACTCAGTACCTGACCCTCAAGACCGCCTCGCTGGCGCTGGAGAAGGCCGGCCTGAAGGTGGTCGACGTCCAGGAGCTGGCCAGCCACGGCGGGTCGCTGCGCGTCTTGTCGACGCCGGTCGAGACGGCCGGGGAGCCGTCCGAGCTGGTGCTGCAAGGTGCTGAAGGACGAGGAGGACGCCGGCCTGCACACCGTCGAGGGCCACGCGGGCTTCGCCGAGGACGTCTTCGCGATCAAGGCCGACCTGCTCGAGTTCCTGGTCGAGCGCCGCCCGCGACGGGCAAGACGGTCGCCGGCTACGGCGCACCCGGCAAGGGCAACACGCTGCTGAACCACTGCGGCATCCGCGAGGACCTGCTGCCGTTCACGGTCGACCGCAGCCCGCACAAGCACGGCATGTTCCTGCCGGGCACGCACATCCCGATCTACGCCGCCGGAGCGCCTCGCCGAGACGCGCCCCGACTACATCGTGATCCTGCCGTGGAACCTGCGGGAGGAGATCGTGCACCAGCTCGGCTACGCACGGGAGTGGGGCGCGCAAGTTCGTCGTACCCATCCCGCGCCTCGAAGTGATCTGAACCAGCCGGCGTTGCACCGGCGAACGGCCAGGGAGGGAAGTTCCATGAAGGTCGTGATCTTCTGTGGGGGGTTCGGGCTGCGGATGCGCAGCGGGGTGGACTCCGCACCGAAACCGATGATGACGATCGGCGACCGGCCGGTCCTGTGGCACGTGATGCGGTACTACGCACACTTCGGCCACACCGAGTTCATCCTCTGCCTGGGCTTCGGGGGGTCCGCGGTCAAGGAGTACTTCCTGCGCTACGAGGAGACGCATCTCCAACGACTTCGTGATGACCAAGGGCGGGCAGCGGATCGAGCTGCTCGACTCCGACATCAGCGAGTGGAAGATCACCTTCGTCGACACCGGGATCGACACCAGCATCGGCGAACGGCTGCGCCGGGTCCGGCCGTACCTGGAGGACGACGACGCGTTCCTGGCCAACTACGGCGACGTGCTGACCGACGCCCCGATGGACAAGATCGTCGACCACGTGATGACCAGCGACATCACCGCCAGCCTGCTCGCGGTCCCGCCGCAGGCGTCCTTCCACGTGGTCGAGTTCGGCACCGACGCCCGGATCACCGGGCTGCGGTCGGTCGCCGACCTGAACGTGTGGATCAACGGCGGGTACTTCGTGCTGCAAGAAGGAGATCTTCGACGTCCTGCACGAGGACGAGGACCTGGTCGGCGACGCGTTCCCGCGGCTGTCCGCGATGCGCAAGCTGGAGGCGATCCCGCACCACGGGTTCTGGGCGCCGATGGACACCCTCAAGGAGCGCAGCCAGCTCGAGGAGCTGTACCGCTCCGGCAAGAAGCCGTGGGCGCTGTGGAGCCACGAGGCCCGGCAGCAGCAGGGCCAGGTACTGGACAAGGCACCGCAACGGATCGGTCGACGGGCCGGTAGTGGTGGCGATCTGATGCTGCCGTTCCAGCTCGGCCTGATCGACGCGGCCGGTCCACCTGGTCGCCCTCGGCGCCCATCCGGACGACATCGAGATCGGCTGCGGCGGCACGCTGCTCAAGCTGGCCGAGTCGGTGCCGGAGCTGACCGCCGAGTTCGTGATCGCGACCGGGACGTCCGCTCCGGCTGGAGGAGGCCCGCCGCGCGGCGGAGCTGTTCCTGCCCGAGTGCGAGGTGACGGTCACCTCGGCCGAGCTGCCGGACGGCCGGCTGCCGTCGTACTGGAACGAGACCAAGGAGTTGCTCGAGGCAACGGCTCGGGGGAGCCGTCGCCCCGACCTGGTGCTGGCGCCGAGCCGCACCGACGCGCACCAGGACCACCGCCTGATCGCCGAGCTGGCGCCGACGGTGTGGCGCAGACCACCTGGTGCTGCACTACGAGATCCCCAAGTGGGACGGCGACATCAGCCGGCCGTGGCTGTACGTCGAACTGACCGAGGAGCAGCTGCGGGAGAAGGTCGCCCGGCTGCACAAGGCCTTCCCGTCCCAGGTCCCGCACGACTGGTTCGACGAAGAGGTCTTCGCCGGGCTGGCCCGGCTGCGCGGGATGGAGTGCCGGGCGCAGTACGCCGAAGCGTTCACCACGGCCAAGGCGACGTTGACATGGTGACCGGAGGGGGAGCAGTGAGCTTCAAGTGTCGTGGGTGCGCGGCGAGAACGTCGTACCCGTGGTGGATCTCGGTGCGCAGCCGTGTGCCGACTACTTCCCGGCCGCGGACACGCCGGGGCCGGATCCGCGCTGGCCGCTGGAGCTGTGGCTGTGCCGCGAACTGCACGCTGGTCCAGCTCGGCCCGGTCGAGCCACAGCTCCCAGAGGAAGCGCTGGCGGTCGAGTCGGCCACGAGCATCGCGCACGCCGAGGCGTCGGTGAAGGAGATCCTGCGGCCGACTATCCCGAGCTGACCGGTGGGGTGGTGTTCGAGTTCGCCAGCCACCACGGTGGCTCCTGGCTCGATCACCTGTACGCCGCCGGTTGCCGGCTGGCCGGTGACGGTGAGAAGGCCGACCTGGTGGTCGACGTGCACGGCATCGTGCACGAGCCGGCAGTACGGCGAGATGCTGCAGCTGCGGGCGGAGCGGCTCGCCCCGGGCGGCCTGTTGGTGATGGAGTTCCACCACCTCCTGCCGCTGTTCGTCGGCAACCAGTTCGACACCATCCGGCACGGACACTGGTCGTACCTCTCGCTGCGGGCCTTGCGGAACGTCGGCGCCCTCCACGGGCTCGCGGTCGAGTCGGTGAAGCAGGTCGACATGTTCGGCGGCAGCCTGATGGTGATGCTCCGGCACACCGCCGACGCCAAGCCGGACGCCTCGGTCGACGTGACTGCTGGAGGACGAGGACGCCGCGGGCATCGCCGACGAGGTTCAGCTGGCCAGCCTGCAGGAGGCTGCCTGGCACGCGGCCGGCGCGCTGCACGACGAACTCACCCGGCACAAGGCCGCGGGCCGGACCGTGCTCGGGTACGGCGCTCCTTCGAAGGCGCCGGTGCTGCTGGACCTGAGCAAGGTCACCACGGACCTGCTCGCCGTTCACGGTCGACATGGCCCCCGGCAAGCACGGACGCCGGATCCCGGCGGCTGCGGGGTCCCGATCCGGCCGATCGACGACCTGCGGGCCGCGCGGCCGGACGTCGTCCTGGTGCTGACCTGGGACATCGCCGACGAGGTGATCTCGCAGCTCGAGGCCGGTGGCGGCTGGGGTGCGACGTACCTGGTCCCGCTGCCCGAGCCGCACGAAGTCGTGGGCTGACCATGCGAGGGGTTCTGCGCCGCCTCACCTGGGGACTCGCCGACCAGGCCGTGACCAGCCTGGTCAGCTTCGTGGTCGGCATCGTCGTCGCGCGGTCGCTGGGCGCTGTCGGAGTTCGGCGCCTTCAGCCTCGCCTGGGTGACGTACGGCGTCGTGGTCAACATCTCCCGCGGCCTGGCCACCGACCCGCTGGCGGTGCGGTTCAGCGGCGTACCGGCGGTCGCTGTGGCGGACCGCGGTGGCGAGCTCGTCCGGGATGGCGATCGCCGTCGGGCTCTGGCACCGGCGCGATCTGTGTCGCCGTCGGGCTCGCGCTCGGCGGCACGACCGGGCGCGGCGTTCGTCGCGCTGGGCGTCGTGCTGCCCGGACTGATGCTGCAGGACAGCTGGCGGTTCGCCTTCTTCGCGTCCGGCCAGGGCGGCAAGGCGTTCATCAGCGACATCACCTGGGCGATCGCGCTCGTTCCGCTGCTCTATCTGGCGTCGCGGGACGCCGAGCGTCACCGCGTTCGTGCTGGCCTGGGGCGCCGCCGCCGCGTTCGCCGCGCTGGTCAGCGGTCTGCAGGCGCGGCATCCTGCCCCGGCTGTTCCGGGCGCGTCGAGTGGTTGCGCGCAGCATCGCGACCTCAGCCTGCGCTACCTGGTCGAGAACCTGACCATCAGCGGCGCGTACCAGCTGCGGATGTACGGCCTCGGCGCGTTCGCCGGGGTCGCCGCGGTCGGTACGGTCCGCGGCGCCGAGATGATGCTCGGCCCGTTCTTCATCGTGCTGCTCCGGTGTCGGTCTGGTGGCGGTGCCGGAAGCGGCCCGGGTGCTGCGCCGCAGCGCTGCAGGCGCTGCCGACTGTTCTGCCTGCTGCTCGGTGGCGCCCAGGCCGTCGCCGCGCTGGCCTGGGGCCTGGCGCTGCTGCTCGTCCTGCCGGACGGGTGGGGGCACGCGCTGCTCGGTGAGGTCTGGCTGACCGCCGTCGAGCGTTGTTGCTGCCAGCAACTTTGTCGGTGATGTTCGCCAGCTTCTACACCGGCGCGGCGGCCGGGCTGCGCGCGCTCGGCGTGGCCCGGCGGAGTCTGCGCGCCCAGCTGTACGCGTCGGCGGCGTACCTGATCGGCGGTGTCGGCGGCGGCGCCCGTCGGCGGCGCGCTCGGCTCGGCCTGGGGAGCGGCCGGCGCGACCTTCGTCGGCGCGATCGTCTGGTGGTGGTACCTCGGAGCGGGGATCCGCGAGCGGTCGCAGCGGACGCGAGCGGCCCGAGCGCCGAGGCGGAGCCGGCCTGCCGAGGCGGTACGGACCGAGGCAGGAGATGCCAGAAATGAGGAGCACATGAACGCGGCACCGCGGCTGAGCGTCGGCCTGCCGGTCTACAACGGCGAGAAGTACCTGGCCGAGTCCCTGGACGCCCTGCTGGGGCAGAGCTACGGCGACTTCGAGCTGATCATCTCCGACAACGCCTCGACCGACGGCACCGAGGAGATCTGCCGCGAGTACCTGGCGCGGGACTCGCGGATCAGCTACGTCCGGCAGCCGGTCAACATCGGCGCCGACGCCGAACCACAACTGGACGTTCGAGCAGTCCCGCGGCGAGCTGTTCAAGTGGGCGTCGCACGACGACCTGTACGGCCGCGACCTGCTGCGGCGCTGTGTCGAGGCGCTGGACGACGGATCCGGACGCTGGTCCTCGCGCACGCCCACCAGGCGATCATCGACGGCGAACGGCGACATCGTGCTGAAGGTCGACTACCCGCTGGACACCGACAACCCGCACGCGCCGGAGCGGTTCCGCAGCCTGCTGTTCGACGTCGGCGGCGACGACTTCTACGGCGTGATGCGCTCCGACATCCTGCGCCGTACGCCGCTGAACGGCAGCTACCACCACTCGGACCGGACGATCATGGCCGAGCTCGCGCTGCACGGACGCTTCCACCAGGTGCCGGAGCTGCTGTTCTTCCGCCGGGACCACCCGGACCGGGCCGAGCGGGCCAAACCGACCATCCGGTCCCGGTCGGCGAACATGGACCCGCGCCGGGCGAGCCGGCTGCGGCACCCGACCGTCCGGCTGCTCGCCGAGTACATCTGCGGCTTCGTCGGCGGGATCCGCCGGGCGCCGCTGTCGTCGTCCGACCGGCGGCGGTGCTACGGCCACCTGGCTCGCTGGATGGCCGATCGCGCGGTCCGCCCGGTCGACGGCGCCGGATCGAGGACAGCGCGCCGGCCGCGCCGCCGACCGCGATCCCGGACAGCTCCGCGAGTCGTCCGGCCACCGGGAGGGTGTCGTAGGAATGACGACGGACGACGGCCGCCGCGGATCGCGATCTTCGGCCTGCTGGGATCGGGCAACCTGGGCAACCACGGGTCGCTCGACGCGATGCTGCGGTTACCTCCGCGGCGCGACCACCCGGACGCGGAGATCAGCTGCGTCTGCTCGCGGGCCCGAGGACGCTGGAGCGGCAGTACGGCATCCCGGCGACGGCGATGCACCTGGTACCAGGCGCACGGTCCCGGCCGGTCCCGCGCTGACGACCATCGTCGCGCAAGGTCTTCGGCAAGGTGGTCGACCTGGTCCGGATGCCGTTGCTGGGTGCGCCGGTACGACCTGGTCATCGTGCCCGGGCATGGGCGTCCTGGAGACGACGCTCGAGCTGCAGCCGTGGGGCTTCCCGTACGCGCTGTTCCTGATGTGCGTGTCGGCGCGGATCGTCGGTGCCCGGGTCGCGTTCGTCAGCGTCGGGGCCGAACGTCGCCCGCGAGCGGTCGATCCGGTACCTGTTCGTCGACGCCGCGCGGCTGGCGACGTACCGGTCGTACCGGGACAGCCTATTCGCGCGACGCGATGCGGCAGATGGGCGTGGACACCAGCAAGGACGCGGTCTACCCCGACCTCGCCTTCGCGCCTGCCGGACCCGGAGGAGCCGGAGTCCCGCGACCCGCGGCGGACCATCGGCCTCGGCGTGATGGAGTACCACGGCGCCTACGGCCGACCGGGATCGATCGGACGAGATCTACTCGCAGCTACGTCGGCAAGATCGTCGAGTTCGCCCGCCGGGCTGGTCGACGAGGGCTACCGGATCCGGCTGCGTCACCGGCGACCCGTCCGACGAGGCCGGTGGTCGTCCGCGATCATCGACGACCTGCGGCGAACCCGGCCGGACCTGGTCGGCGAGCGGGTGATCCGGGAGCCTGCGGACTCGCTCGGCGAGCTGATGGAACAGCTGGCCGGCTGTCGACCTGGTCGTCGCGTCGCGCTACCACAACGTGCAGTGCGGCGCTGAAGTTGTCGAAGCCGACCATCTCGATCAGCTACGGGGTCAAGAGCGACGTACTGATGGAGGGGATGCGGCTGGCCGAGTTCCGGCAGCCCATCCAGGAGCCTCGACGTGTCGCGGCTGATCGAGCAGCTGCAGGCGCTCGAGGCGCGCGCGGGCGGACTGCGAGTCCGCGATGCAGCGAGAAGAACGCCGAGTACGCCGCAGCAGCTCGAGCGGCAGTTCGCCGTCCTGTCCGACCGGCCCTGTTCGGAGCCGGCGGCCGGTGCCGACGGGCAGCGACCAGTAGGGGGAATCGATGGACGTCATCGAGGTACCGAGGATCGCCGGCGCGCTGCTGTTCCGGCCCACGCCGCACGTCGACGAGCGCGGCTTCTTCTCCCGCACGTTCGACCGCGACGTGGTCGCGGGCGGCCGGTCTCGATCCGGACGCGTTCGTGCAGGACAGCATCTCGCGTTCGAGGCGAGGGCGTCGTCCGCGGCATGCACGTGCGGTCCGGTGCCGGCGAGGCGAAGCTGGTTCGCTGCTCGTACGGCGCGGTGTTCGACGTGGTCGTCGACCTGCGTCCCGACTCGCCGACGTACCGCAACCGTGAGTCCTTCGACCTGACCGGCGACAACCAGGTGACCGTGTACGTGCCGGCCGGTTGCGCGCACGGCTTCCAGGCGCTGACCGAGCCCGCCGACGTCTCGTACCGGATCGACCGGGCGCACGACCCGGCCGAGGACGTCTCGATCCGCGTTCGACGACCCGGACCTCGACATCCCGTGGCCGCTGCCGGTCAGCCTGATGTCCGACCGGGACAAGGCGGCACCAACACTCGCCCTGGCTACTCGCGAGGCTGTCATGACCAAAGTCCTTCGGCAACTCCGTCGCGGCCAACGAGCGGCTGCACGACCTGATCCCCGGCGGGGCGCACACCTACGCCAAGGGCGAGGACCAGTACCCCGGCCGACATGGCGCCGGTGATCGCCACGGCTGACGGCGCACACGTCTGGGATGTCGACGGCAACGAGTACATCGAGTACGGCTCCGGTCTGCGGGCGGTCAGCCTCGGTCACCGCGCACCCGAAGGTCATCGAGGCGGTCCGGCGCGAGCTCGACCGCGGCAGCAACTTCGTCCGGCCGAGCATCGTCGAGCTCGAGGCGGCCGAACGCTTCCTCGCCACGGTGCCGACGGCCGAGATGGTGAAGTTCGCCAAGAACGGCTCGGACGCCACCACCGCCGCGGTGCAAGCTGGCCCGCGCCGTCACCGGCCGTCCGCTGGTCGCGATCTGCTCCGACCACCCGTTCTTCTCGATCGACGACTGGTTCATCACCCGGACGCCGATGTCGGCCGGCATCCCCGGCGAGATCGGCGACCTGACGGTCGGCTTCCCGTACGGCGACCTGGCCGCGACCGAGGAACTGCTGACCGAGCACGAGGGCCAGATCGCCTGCCTGATCCTCGAGGCGGCGACCCAGCACGACCCGCCGGCCGGCTACCTCGAAGGCCTGCGCGACCTGGCCCACCGGCACGGCTGCGCTGCTGATCTTCGACGAGATGATCACCGGCTTCCGCTTCTCGGAGGCCGGCGCACAGGGCCTGTACGGCGTGACGCCCGACCTGTCCACCTTCGGCAAGGCACTCGGCAACGGGTTCGCCGTGTCCGCGCTGGCGGGGCGCCGTGAGCTGATGGAGCGCGGCGGACTGCGCGACAACCACGAACGGGTGTTCCTGCTCGTCACCACGCACGGCGCCGAGACGCACGCCCTCGCGGCGGCGATCGCGACGATGGACGTCTACGCGGCGGAGGGCATCTCGGCCCGGCTGCACGAGATCGGCGACAAGCTCGCGGCCGGGGTGCGCGAGGTCGCCGCCGCGGCCGGCGTCGAGGAACATGTCGTCGTCCGCGGCCGGGCGAGCAATCTGGTCTTCGCCACGCTCGACGAGACCTTGACTGCCGTCGCAGCCGTACCGCACGCTCTTCCTCCGGGAGCTCATCCTGGGTGGGGTGATCGGTCCGTCGTTCGTGGTGAGCGCGGCGCTGACCGACGAGGACGTCGCGCGGACGGTCGAGGTCGTCGCCGGCGCGTGTGTGGTGTATCGCAAGGCGCTCGACGCCGGTGACCCGAGGGGGTGGATGGGCGGACGGCCGGTCAAGCCGGTGTTCCGCCGGTACGTGTAACAGAACGACGACGACGACGCTCTGGGGGGACGCGCCCGCCGACAAGCCTCTCGTCGAGGCACTGACGGCTGGGGCAAGCCACGGGGACTTGGTCAGAGCCGGTACGGTCCGGCTCGGCGAGAGGGGGGTTTCACCATGCATTCCATCTATGTCGACGCCGAGTTCGGCGACGACGAACGCAGACAGAAGTTGTTCGACGGCGACCTGTTCGTCTACTCGCCACGGCCGTCGACCGTGGCGCTCACCGAGTTCGCCGGTGAGCTGGCCCGGGAGGCGTTCGCTCCGCTGGATCCGGAGACGGCACAGTTCGACATGGCCGTCGAGGACTACGCGGCGCTGCTCGCCGAGTTGAAGCCGCGCTTCATCCATCACCCGGAGTCGAAGCGGTTGATCCAGGAGATGCTGGTCGACTTCGGCTGCGATCCGGAGCAGGTCTACTTCGACGTACCGCGGATGCGGAGCTCGACGTCGAACGACTACCTGACCACCGGGATCGCGTTCGCGTTCCACCCGCACCGCGACACCTGGTACTCGGCGCCGCACTTCCAGCTCGAACTGGTGGCTGCCGATCTTCCCGATCACCGCGGAGAACGGGCTCGCCTTCCATCCGAGGTACTGGCAGACCCCGGTCAAGAACAGCTCCCGGGTCTACAACTACGCGGAGTGGAACGCGACCAGCCGGCAAGATCGCCGCGACCCAGATCGGCACCGACACCCGGGTGCAGCCGGTGCCGGAGGAGGAGGTCGAGCTGGTGCCGCAGATCCGGCCGATCTGCAAGCCGGGCGGCATCATCCTGTTCTCCGGTTCCCAGTTGCACTCCAGCGTGCCGAACACCTCGGGCCGGACCCGGTTCAGCATCGACCTCCGCACCGTCCACCTGGGCGACGCGATGGACGGCCGGTCGGCGCCGAACATCGACGGGGAGTCCACCGGTACGACGATGGGCGACTACCTGCGCGTCAGCGACCTGGAGCACGTTCCGGCCGACGTGGTTGCCGCCTACGACACTCCGAGTCACGCGATCGCATGAGTCCTCCGGCCGGCGTCATTGCGACGCCGGCCGGCTCGCCCGCCTCCGGACCAGGTGGTCCGTCAACCAGGCTGCCGGCGCGACCACAAGCAGCCCGCAGCCGAAGCCGCCGAGCGTGTCGGTGGGGTAGTGCGCGGTCAGGTGGATCTGGGACCAGGCCATCAGCCCCCCACCCGCAACGGCTGCGCTGAGCACGATCGCCGTACCGACGATCCGGCCGGCGTGCAGCAGGTCGGCCACGAGCAAGCCCAGGACCAGCGCCGCCGCGGTGGCCGCCGCGGTGTGGCCACTGGGGTACGACAGGAAGTCGTCGTGGATCTGCCGGTCCACAAGGGGTTTGAGCACGGTCGTGAGCGCGCTGGTGGCCACGATGGCCAGGACGGCCGTGACGGCCAGAGCCCGGCGTCCGGCGAGCAGGCAGAGCGCGGAGACGACGAGCACCAGAACGGTCCGGCCGAGCGGCTCGCCGAGCCAGTCCAGGGCGCGAACGAGATTCCAGGCGCCGGCGGGTGAGTCGTCGACGACGTGCTGCACCCGGGTGTCCAACCGGCTCGGACCGGTGTCTCCGGCGAACAGTACGGCCGGCACGACGGCCAGGATCGCTCCGATCACGGCGAGGACGACGACCGGTCGGCGGAGCGCCGGACGCACTGCGGGCCGAGTGGCCGGACGCGGTTGGGCAGCGTGCTCCGCTGCATGGTCCGACGTCATTCCCCACCCCCACGCAAATTCTATCCAAGGGTTCTCGAGTCGCCGTCGTCGTCGGCCCGCGCGCGTAGTAGTCTGCGATGTCGCACCGCCGACGGGCGGGTGAACTCCTGGGGATCCGAGGCAAGCACGACGTACCGTCACCCTTCGGTGACGATCTCCGTTTGACAGTGTTGACAGGAAGACTGCAGACTGCGCCGGACACGCACCGTGTTCGGGCGTTGGCAGCGCGAGACGAGGGGCCGGTGTGAGCGGAGCAGAGGCGCCGGATACGGTCGATGGCCGCCGGCCGCTCTGGGTGGTGCCGCACGAGGTGCCGGCGATCGTTCCGCTTCCGTCGCGGTCGACCGAGCCGCGCTGGGTCGGCGTCTATCGCTGGGCCGCCGTCGGTGGCGACCTGCTCGCCGCGATGCTCGGTGTCTCGATCGCGCTGCTGACCCGGTTCGGCTACCACGTCGGCAGCGGCTATCTGGTCGTCGAGCAGTCTGCTGCCGCTGGCCTGGGTCGGCGCGGTCGCGCTGTCGAAGGGCTACGACCCCCGGTACTTCGGCGCCGGTCCGGACGAGTTCCGGTCGCTGCTGCGCTCCGGTGTCGGTCTCACCGCCGCGGTCGCGATGGCGTCGTACGTGACCAAGACCGAGATCGCCCGCGGCTTCGTCGTCCTGGCGATTCCGGTGATGGTCGGGTCCGCGTTGGTGCTGCGGTACTGCGCTGCGGAAGGACCTGCACCGGCACCGGGTCAGAGGCCGCTGCATGCACCGGGTTCTCGTGGTCGGGCGTAGCGGTCCGGCCGCGACACTGTGTGAGCACCTCGAGAGCCGCCCGACCGACGGGTTCCGGGTGGTGGCGACCTGCCGGCCGCGCGGCGACGGGCACTCGACCGGGCCGCTGCAGCCCGAGGAACTGGACGAGCCGGACATCCTGGCCGCCGTCGACCGGCACGCGGTCGAAGTGGTTGCCGATCGCCACCGATCCGGAGCTGGCCGGTCAGTCGCTGCGCCGGCTGTCCTGGGCGCTGGAGCAGCGCGGCATCGAGCTGATCGTGTCACCCGGCATCATCGAGGTGGCCGGCCCGCGGATCTCCGTCCGCCCGGTCGCCGGCCTGTCCCTGCTGCACCTGGAGCGCCCGTCGGTGAGCGGCGGACCGCACCTGATGAAGGCCGTCTTCGACCGGATCGCTCGCGCTCGGATTCATTGTCCTGCTGGCGCCGGTGCTGATCGGTCTCGCGATCGCCGTCCGGCTGTCCAGCCCCGGTCCGGTGCTGTTCCGGCAGCAGCGGGTCGGCCGGGCGGGTGTCGAGTTCACCATGCTCAAGTTCCGCAGCATGTACGCCGACGCCGAGCAGCGGCTCGGCGACCTGTACGCGCTGAGCGACGGCAACGGCGTGATCTTCAAGATGCGCGACGACCCGCGGATGACGCCGCTCGGCCGGTGGATCCGGCGCTTCTCGCTCGACGAGCTGCCCGCAGCTGTTCAACGTGCTGCGCGGCGACATGTCCCTGGTCGGCCCGCGCCCGCCGCTGTCGGAGGAAGTCGCCCTGTACGCCGCGGACGACTCCCGGCGGATGCTGGTCAAGCCCGGCATCACCGGCCTGTGGCAGGTCAGCGGCCGCAGCGACCTGTCCTGGGACGAGTCGGTCCGGCTCGACCTGCGGTACGTCGACAACTGGTCGATGACGCTGGACCTGCTGATCCTCTGGAAGACCGTGCGTGCGGTGATCTACGGCGCGGGAGCGTACTGATGGACGACCGCAGTGCACCGGTGTACGTCGCCGGTCACCGCGGCCTGGTCGGCTCGGCGATCTGGCGCCGGCTCGAGGCGGCCGGCTTCACCCAGCTGATCGGCGCCACGTCGTCCGAGCTGGACCTGCGCGACCGGGCCGCCACGTTCGCGTTCCTGGCCGAGCACCGGCCGGCGGTGGTGATCGACGCGGCCGCCCGGGTCGGCGGCATCCTGGCGAACCGGGACCACCCGACCGAGTTCCTCAGCGACAACCTGCGCATCCAGGTCAACCTGATGGACGCCGCGCTCGAGGTCCGCACGCCGCGGCTGCTGTTCCTCGGCTCGTCCTGCATCTACCCGAAGTACGCCGAGCAGCCGATCCGCGAGTCGAGCCTGCTGACCGGTGAGCTGGAGCCGACCAACGACGCGTACGCGATCGCGAAGATCGCCGGGATCATGCAGGTCCAGGCGGTCCGGCGGCAGTACGGTCTGCCCTGGATCTCGGCGATGCCGACCAACCTCTACGGGCCGAACGACAACTTCGACCTGACCAGCTCGCACGTGCTGCCCGCGCTGATCCGGCGGTTCCACGACGCCAAGGCGTACCGAATGCGCCCGAGGTCGTGCTGTGGGGGAGCGGGACGCCGCGGCGCGAGTTCCTGCACGTCGACGACCTGGCCGACGCGTGCCTGCACCTGCTGGAGCACTACGACGAGCCGGAGCCGATCAACGTCGGTGTCGGCGCGGACGTGACGATCCGCGAGCTGGCCGAGCTGGTCGCCCGCGTGGTCGGCTACACCGGTGCCATCGGCAACGACCTGTCCAAGCCGGACGGCACGCCGCGCAAGCTGCTCGACGTGAGCCGGCTGCGCGCGCTGGGCTGGAAGCCGTCCATCGACCTCGACGACGGTGTCGCCGCCACGTACGCCTGGTACCTCGAGCAGCAGAGGCATCGATGAAGAAGGCGTTCATCACCGGGATCACCGGCCAGGACGGGTCGTACCTGGCCGAGCTGCTGCTGGCCAAGGGCTACGAGGTGCACGGCCTGATCCGGCGGGCCTCGACGTTCAACACGCAGCGGATCGACCATCTGTACGAGGATCCGCACGAGCAGGACAAGCGGCTGTTCCTGCACTACGGCGACCTGACCGACGGCTCGCGCCTGGTCACGTTGCTGGCGTCGATCCAGCCGGACGAGGTGTACCACCTGGCCGCGCAGAGCCACGTGCGGGTGTCGCTTCGACGAGCCGGAGTACACCGGCGACACCACCGGGATGGGCACGACGCGGCTGCTCGAGGCGATCCGGATGATCGGGCTGGACTGCCGGTTCTACCAGGCGTCCAGCTCGGAGATGTTCGGCGCGACGCCCGCCGCCGCAGAACGAGGAGACCCCGTTCTACCCGCGGTCGCCGTACGGCGCGGCGAAGCTCTACGGCTACTGGATGACCCGGAACTACCGCGAGGCGTACGACATGTTCGCGGTCAACGGGATCCTGTTCAACCACGAGAGCCCGCGCCGCGGCGAGACGTTCGTGACCCGCAAGATCACCCGCGCGGTCGCCGCGGATCAAGCTCGGCCTGGAGAAGCGGCTGTACCTGGGCAACCTGGACGCCTGCCGCGACTGGGGCTACGCACCGGAGTACGTCGAGGGCATGTGGCGGATGCTGCAGCACGACACCCCGGCCGACTACGTGATCGCGACCGGTACGTCGTACTCGGTCGCGCGACTTCGTCTCGCTGGCCTTCGACCACGTCGGGCTGGACTGGGAGGAGTACGTCGACTACGACGCGCGCTACGTGCGCCCGACCGAGGTCGACTCGCTGATCGGGGACGCGTCCAAAGCCACACACCGAGCTCGGCTGGAAAGCCCAGGTCCACGTGCCCGAGCTGGTCCGGATCATGGTCGACGCGGACCTGGCCGCGCTGACCCCGGAGGACTGACAGATGACCGACATGCACACCGAAGTGACCGCACGGCCGATCGTGTCGACGTGCTGGGCATCCACGTCAGCGTCACCGACCTGGACGACACCGTCGAGACGTTCGCCCGCTGGATCGACGACGGCGAGCGGCAGCTGGTCTGCGTCTCGGACATGAACGCGCTGCTGCACGCTCGCGCCGACGAGTGGCTCACCGCGGTCTACAACACCGCCGGACTGACCGTCCCCGACGGGATGCCGCTGGTGTGGGCGGGCAAGCAGGCCGGCTTCGAGCGGATGGACCGGGTCGCGGGCCGGATCTGCTCGAGCGGGTGATGGCCGTGGCGGCCGAGCGCGGCTGGACGCAGTACTTCTACGGCGGTGCCGACGGTGTCGCCGAGGAGCTGCGCGACACCTTCCAGGAGCGTCATCCCGCGTTGAAGGTCGTCGGTGTCGCACTGTCCGCCGTACCGGCCGCTGACCGAGGCCGAGGACGCCGCGATGGTGGCGCGGATGAACGAGGCGCAGTCCGGACATCATCTGGGTCGGACTGGGCGCACCGAAGCAGGAGCGCTGGATGGCCGAGCACCGGGACCGGCTGGACGCCGCGATCCTGATCGGTGTCGGCGCCGCGTTCGACTTCCACACCGGCCGGCTCGACCGTGCACCGCTGTGGATGCAGCGGTCCGGGCTGGAGTGGAGCTACCGGCTCTACAAGGAGCCCAAGCGGCTCTGGCGGCGCTACGTGCTGGGCATCCCGCGCTTCGTCGTGGGCATCCTCCGCCAGCCGCCGCGGCCCGTCTAGAGTGCGGCGGTGAAGTTCCGGCGGCCGAAGCTACGTCGACTGGCCGGACCGGCCGGTCGCGCGAGCTGGGGTTTGGCCGACCAGGCGCTGTCCAGCCTGAGCAATCTCGCGGTCGGGGTGGTTGTCGCGCGGTCGCAGCACGGTCGCCGACTTCGGTGTGTACGCGCTGGCCTTCGGCGGCTACACGATCGCGCTGAACGTGTCCCGGGCGGTCGCGACCGAGCCGCTGGCGGTTCGCCACTCCGGTGACGCGGACCCGGCTGACTGGCAACGAGCGGTCCGGGCCAGTACGGCGACCGCCTGCTGGTCGGGTTCGTCGCGATGCTGGTCGGGCTGGCGATCGCCGCCGTTCCCGGGCGTTCCGTCGAAGGGCGTGCTGATCGCGTTCGCGGTGACGATGCCGGGGCTGCTGCTGCAGGACGCGTGGCGGTGGGCGTTCTTCGTGGTCGGGCGAGGGGCAGAAGGCTCTCGTCAACGACCTGATCTGGCTGCTGGCGATGCTGGCGATCTTCGGCGGGCTCTATCTCACCGATACGGCGTCGGCGTTCTCGCTTGACGCTCGCCTGGGGACTGGGTGCGGTGATCGCGGCGGTCGCCGGGCGGTTCCAGGCCGGGGTGTCGCCGCGACGGCAGCTGATCCGCGAGTGGGTACGGCGCAACTGGGATCTCAGCCCCGAAGTACGTGGGGGAGATGCTCGCGGTGTCGCGGCACGATCCAGGTCTACATGCTCGGCATCACCGCCGCCGCGGGTCTCGCGGCCACCGCCGGTATCCGCGGTGCCCAGGTCCTGCTCGGCCCGGTGAACGTGCTCAACCAGGGCATCCGGATGATCTCCGTCCCGGAGGCCGCCCGCGCCCTCCGCCACTCCTACCGCCGCCTGTGGCTCGTCGGCCTGGCCATCTCCTTCGGAGTCGGCGCCGGCGCGCTGGCCTGGGGAGCGATCTTCCTGCTGCTGCCCTCAGTCGTCGGGCCGTGAACTCCTCGGCCCCGATGTCTGGGCCCAGGCCGACCAGGTCCTCGTCCCGGTCATCCTCCTGCAGGCCCTCGGCGCCTCCAACGCCGGCGCCTTCGCCATCCTCCGCGCCCTGACCGCCGCCACCCGAGGCCTCCGCGTCCGCCTGATCTCGTCGGTCATCCTGATCACCTGCGGGGTCGGAGGCGCCTACCTCTGGGGCCCGAAGGGCGCCGCCTGGGGCCTCGCCACCGCCTCGTTCACCACCCTCCTCCTCTGGTGGAACGAAGCCCACCGGGCCATCACAGCCCACCGCCGCGCCACCACCTGACGAGACATCCGCCGGCCCCATTTCTCAGTGTGTGCCGGGCAAGCCGCCGCGCTGGTTGTCCGGCGGTTCGCCAACTCGCCCAGTGGTGGGCGGCTCGCTTGCTTGTGCATTTGGTGGGCTGACCTGTCTGCATTTGGTGGGCTGACCTACGAGATGGTGGGTTGGCGTATCGGAATCCGGGGCGCCAACCCACCATCTGGTAGGTCAACCCATGAAATGGGGGTCGCTCGGGACAGGTCCTCGCCGACATCGCCGCCCATCCCGACCAGCACACCCGGCCGACCACCCCCGGCCGACCACCCCCGGCCATCGAGCAGGAGCCCCACTTTCAGGGGTCAACGTGTCAGCTTGTGGGTTGGCACACCGTATTTCGGGGGGCCAACCCACCACCTCGGACGTTGACCCCTCAAAGTGGGGTTCACCGGCCGGCTGGCGGTCACCCGGCCATCGAGCAGGAGCCCCACTTTCAGGGGTCAACGTGTCAGCTTGTGGGTTGGCACACCGTATTTCGGGGGGCCGAACCCACCACCTCGGACGTTGACCCCTCAAAATGGGCGTTCACCGGCCGGCTGGTGTGGCTGAAGTGGGCTGGCGCCGGGGGTCACCGGACGGTGATCGCGGCGTCCGTTGCCTATGACAAAGGGGGTCTGCCCTTTCAGGCAGACCCCCTTGACAGGCTGGTGCTACGGGATCTTCACACTGACCGACGGGCCCTTCATGATGTTGCGCCCGTCGTGGACCTCGATGTGGTACCTGTACGTCGACCCGCGCTTCATCCCCGGTCGGTCACGGTGTAGGACTTCCGCAGCTGCCAGAAGTACGTGCTGTACTTGCTCGAACCGACGTTGGTCGATCCCCGGAACACGTTGTAGGTCAGCGCGATGTTGTCCAGGTCGTACACGTCGGAGAACTTCACCGTGCACCTGGTCCGGACGACGTACCGTCACCAGCGGAGCCTTCGGTACGGCGGGAGCCGCGCCGCCCGGCGTGTTCGTGAACCGGGTCAGGCCCTGCTGGGCGTGTCCGTTGACGTGCAGGAAGTCGCCGCCGACCCACAGGTCGGTGGCGGTGCCGGCCATCGCCAGCGGGCCGACCTTGGTGGTGCTGTTCGGATTGGCGTCGGTGTTCGGGAACCACGGGCCGATCTTGCCGTTGATGGCGCTCTCGACCAGCAGGTAGTGCGTGCCGGTGCCGTCGGCGAAGGCGCCGTCTGGGGCTGCAGTTGTGCGCGTGCGAGCCCTTGTAGACCCAGTTGCCGATCGCCTTGATCGCCTCGGTCGCGCCCAGGCACTTGTTCTGCCAGAGCAGTTTGCCGGTGGCGACGTCTGCGCGGCCAGTACGCCGTCGTAGCAGCCGCCGCCGTCACCGCCGTTGGAGACGTAGACGTTGTCGCCGAGGGTGTCGATGTCCTTCACCCGGGTGGTGCAGGTGGCGGTCGGCTTCGGGATCGCCGCCGCGGCCGGGCATCGTGTAGCGCCGCGCCGGTGGTGTTGTTCAGCATCGCCAGCGAGTAGTGGTCCTTGCCGTTGATCGTGCTGAACGGGCCACCGACGAAGACCCGGGTGCCGTTGTCGGACACGTCGATCGCGTACACGTCGCTCGTCCGCGTTCGGGTTCCACGGCAGCAGGTCGCCCTGGATCAGCCGGACCGCGCCGAGCCGGTTGCGGACCGCGCCGTCGATCGTGGCCGAACGAGCCGCCGATGAAGACGCTGTTGCCGTAGATGGCCAGCGCCTTGACCCGGTAGCCGACACGACCGGGTCCCAGGCCGAGACCATCTTGCCGGTGACGACCGAGAACATCGCGATCTTGCTGCGCTTGATCCCGTTCACGGTGGTGAAGTCGCCGCCGATCACGACCCACTTGCCGTCCGGGCTGGTGGCGATGCTGTAGACCGGGCCGTTCAGCACCGGCGCGAACGTGGTCGGCGCGCCGGTGGTCTGGTTGAACGCGGCGATGTAGGTCCGGACCGCCTCGCCCTGGCCGGCCGGCTTACCCGGCTGCCGGATCTGGGTGAACAGACCGCCGGCGAACACGGTGTTCCCGGCGATCGCGATGCGCGTTCACGCTGTTGTTGGTCTGCCACGAGGTCTGCTTGATCGCCGAGACGGCGGAGGCGAAGCCCGGAGTCGCCGCCTCCACCGGTGGTCCGGAGGGAATCAGCGCAGCGGCGAGTACGGCCGCAGCGGTGACGACGGCCAGAACTAGCTTCTTCATTTATGTCCTTCGGACTGGGCGGGGGTAGCGGCGGTGCGTGCCTCATACGCACCGCGGACATTAGCCCTGGTGGGAGGTCGACAGGAAGCCGACCTCCCACTCGCGTTATGACTTTGTGCTATGAGCTTGCCGACGAATCCGCATCAGCGGGCCACGTAGTGAGCCTGCACCTGGGCCGGGCTGAGCGCGTACGGGATACACCGCCGCCTCGTCGATCCCCATGCCGGTCTGGGTCGCTCCGCCACCCGGCCAGCTGTTGGTGTTGTCGTACCCGACCCGCCACCAGCCGTAGTACAGCGACGCCGGATCCGACGATCGCGCTGCCGGCCAGCGCGCCGTCGACGTACAGCTTCATCGTGCCGTTGTCGTAGCTGCCGACGACGTGGTGCCACTGTCCGTCGTTCTTGCCCGAGGCGCTGGTGAGGGTGCGCTGGGCGCCGTCGTTCACGCCGAAGCACGATCGAGCCGTTGGTGCGCATGTACAGCATCCGGTCGCCGCCACCGCCGCTGCTACCGGTCTTGGAGTTGCCGAAGCCGATGATCCGGCCGCCGCGGTTGACGCCGCTCTGCTTGACCCACGCCTCGACGGTGAACTGCTGCGGCATGCTGTACGCCTTCTCGCCGACCATCCGGCCGCGTGCTCGAGCTGATCGTCATGGCCGTGTTCCCGGCGATCGCGCCCGCGCTGCCCAGCGTCACACCGGTGAACGTGCCGTTGTTGCTCTGCCCGGACGAGTCGACCGAGGTCGTCGTACCGGCCGCCTCACCGAGCCGCCAGTAGGCCTGCGGCCCGTCCGAGTTGACGATCTGGTCGTACGCCGTCGATGCCGTCCTGGCGACCGTGATCGGGTCCGAGTAGTTGCCGCGGATCGTCGTACTGCCGTCCGTCACCTCGACCCGGTAGTTCGTCACCTCACCCGGAGTCACGGCGGTGTCGGTGAAGTGCAGCCACGGCCGGTCCCACGGCGTCGAGCTTGGCGGTCCAGGTCGCGATCGTGGTGTTGCTGAAGCCCTTCAGCAGCCGGTAGGTCAGCGTGCTGTCGTCGTTGTCGAGCACGGTCGGGAAGTGGATCTGCACGACGCCCGGCTGGACGCTGTAGGGGAGCAGCTTGGCCGGCTTGGCCGGAGCGGCGCCCGGGGTCGCGTTGGTGAAGCGGGTCAGACCCTGCTGGCCGACGCCGTTCGTCGTGGGTGAAGTCGCCGCCGACCCACAGGTCGTTGCCGCCGGTCGCGAAGGCCAGCGGGCCGACCTCGGTGGCGCGGGCCGGCGTTGGTGTTCGGGAACCACGGACCGAGCGTGCCGTCGGTCAGCTTCTCGGTCAGCAGGAAGCGGTAGCCGAAGCCCTGCGGGAAGCCGCCGGCGCCCTGGTTGGCGCAGTCGTGGGCGTGCGAGCCCTTGTAGAGCCAGCCGTTGACGACCTTGACCGCCTCGGTGGCGCCCAGGCACTGGTTCTTCCACTTCAGCGCGTTCGGTCGCGATGTCGACCGCCCAGGTGCCGTCGAAGCAGCCGCCGCCGTCACCGCCGTTGCCGAAGTACACGGTGTCGCCGCTGGCGTCGATCGACTTGACCCGGGTGGTGCAGGAGCCGTTCGGCGGCGGGACCGCGGACGCGCCCGGGAACGGCAGTACGGCGCCGGTCGCCGGGTCGAGGCTGGACACGGTGTTCTGGTTGGTGCCGTTGACCGTGCTGAACTGGCCACCGGCGTACACCTTGGAGCCGTCGTCGGCGACGTCCACGGCGTACACGTCGCCGTTCACCGACGGGCGCCCAGGGCAACAAGGTGCCGACGTCGGCGGTGACGGCCGCGAGCCGGAGCCGGTCAGGTTGTTCACCAGGCCGAACGAGCCGCCGAAGTAGACCGTGCGTGCCGGAGACGGAGATCGTCTTGACCCGGAAGGAGACCGAGGGCTTCCAGTTCGTCGACCAGGGCGCCGGTGGCGGTGTCGAAGGCGGCGATCCGGTTCCGGGTCACGCCGTTGACGGTGGTGAAGTCACCGCCGACGAAGATCCGCGAGCCGTCGGCCGATGGCGGCCACCGCGTAGACCTGGCCGTTGAGGACCGGGTTGAACGAGGTGACCAGGTCGCCGGTCGATGCGTCGAACGCGGCCAGGTACGCCTGGCCGACCTCGTTGGTGCCCGGCGCGGCGCCCGGCGGGCGGACGCTGGTGAACCGGCCGCCGACGTACGCCTTGCCGGCGGCGACGGCGATGCCCTGCACGCTGGCGTTGGTCTGCCAGGTCGGGCTGTTGGTCGCCGAGAGCGAGGCCTCGATGCTCTGCGCCGGTGGCGCGAGCACGAAGACCAGCGACCCGGCGATGAGAGCGCCCACGATCCCCAGACGCGCGAACAGCCATCTCTTCTTCATCCTGCGATGTCCCCCCTCGGACACGGGCGCCATCCACGGCGCTGTCGATAGTTCTCAACCTGCCCCCGGAGAACTCTGAGAAGAGAGTAGGGCACTGGACCGAGACTGCCGCTGCGTCACAGCGCGCCCTTCGTGCCTATATCCTGGGCCGCTGGCGCGAGGGAGTGAGGTATCGGATGGAACCGGGCACCGTGGTCTGGCGGGAGACCGCCCAGTCACTGCTGCGGCAGAAATGGCTGATCATGGGCTGCATCCTGCTCGGACTGGTCGGCGCTTCCGTGTTCGCGCTCTCCCAGACCGAGCGCTGGACCGCGTCCAGCCAGCTGGTGATCGGCCCGGCCGTACCACCGGCCCTGGTCGGCAAGCTGCCCAGCAGCTCGGACAAGACCGGTCCGCTCGGTATGGACCTGCCGGCCGAGACCCAGGCCCGGGTGATGGCGAGCCCGACGTTGCTGCGCGCCGTGGCCAAGTCGCTCGGGATGCCGACCACCGACCAGACCCTCCAGGACCTGGCCGCGGTGACCCGGGTCAAGGCGGTGACCGACAACGCCTACCTGGTCACCACCGACGGCCCGACCGCCACCGAAGGCGGTACGAGCGGGCCAACGCGATCGCGACCATCTACCTCAAGCAGCGCAACGACGAGGCCAAGGCCCTGCTGACCACCCTGGCCGGGCAGGCCCAGGACCGGTCGAAGACCGCGACCCAGCAGTCCAAGAGCCTGGTCAGCCAGATCGACGAGGCGGTCCAGCGCGGGCGACACCAGACCGCCGCCGCGCTGCGCGACCAGCGGGTCGGCCTGGCCACCGAGGCCCGGCAGGCGGCCGACGACGCCTCCGCGATGCTCAAGGCTCTGACCGCTGTCGGCGCCGGCAGCGAGCTGGTCACCCCGGCCACCACGGACACCGCGACCTCGTCGCCGATGGTTGCCCGCGACATCCTGGTCGGCGGCATCCTCGGTCTGGTGCTCGGCTTCGGCCTGGCGCTGCTCCGGTCCCACCTGACGCCGTACATCCTGACCCGCGACCAGGCGGCCCGCGCGGCCGAGCTCGCCGGTCATCGCCGCGCCTCGGAGGGCCACCGCCGCCGGTTCTGGCACCGGGCCGCTCCCGAACTACCGCAGTACGAGATCACTGCGCTCGGGCGCCGAGGCGAGCGGTGCGCTGGCCCGTCGCGAGCTGAACCCGCGCGGCCTTCGCCGGTGGCGGCCCGGGCGCCCTGCTGGTGGTCTCGGCGTCACCGACGCCGAACTCGGCCGGTATCGCGCTGGCGATGGCCGAGGCGAACGCCCGTGACGGCCGCGAGACGCTGCTGGTCCTGGCCGACGTCGAAGGTACGCCGGTGCTGCCGCACGTCACCGGGCACGAGGGCCTGACCGACCTGGTGCATCGAGCCGGCCGCGACCCGGGCGATCCGGGCGCGCAAGCTGTTCCGGCCCGGCACGGTCGCCGACCTGTACGTGCTGCCGCCCGGTCTGAACCACGAGGAGACGGCGGAGGCCGTCGGTCCGTCGCTGGTGCCGGGCATCGTGGCGGACCTGCCGCCTGGGTACTCCGTGGTCATCCACGGCCCGGCCGTCGGTCGGGCGGCACGGGATCACGCCGCTGGCGGCCGCCGTCGACGCGTCGGTGCTGGTGGTGCAGGTCGGCCACGACAAGGAGATGGACGTCGCCCGGCTGACCGGTGCCCTGCAGTTCGCCGGTGCGCCGGTGCTGGGCGTCGTACTGATCGGTGCCTCGTCGCACGACGAGACGCTCGGGATCCCGCTGAACTTCAAGCCGGCTCGAGCTCGGCCGCCCCGCCGATCCGCTGACGATGCGATCCACGACCCCCTACCGCGGTGGCACCCAGCTGGCGCCGCCGGTGCCGGGGACCGTCGAGGCGAGATCGAGAAGCCGGCCTGGTTCTGGCTGATGCTGTGGTGCCTGTTCGTGCTCGGCGTCCAGCCGTGGTCGTCGCGGGTCGCCGCGCCGCAGGGTACGACGGGCTCGACGAACAGCATGATGAAGGGGCTGCTGCTGGGGGCGATCTTCCTGATCGCCCTGGCCGCGACCAAGCCGGGCTTCCGGACCCGGGTCAACCCGGCCAGCAGCCTGTACGTGATGTACGTGCTGTTCGCGAGCGCCACCGCCTTCCTGCTGGCCGAACCGCTCGGGCCGCTGATGCGGCTGGCCCGATTCCTGATCGGGCTGGTGCTGATGTTCCTGCTCTGGCGGCCGCTGGTGCAGGTCCCGGAGCGGCTGATCCGGGCTCATCTCTGGGCCCATCTGTTGCTGGCGGCAACGGTCGTGCTGAGCCTCGCGTACGCGCCGTGCGCAGGCCTGGCGGCCGCTGAGCTCGCTCGGCACCGGGTACCGGCTGCAGGGTGTCATCATCCCGATGCTGCCGCCCCGGGTCGGTGAGGTCGGCGCGATCCTGCTCGGGCTGGCGCTGATCGGGCTGGTCTGCCGGAAGCTGTCCGTTCATTCCGGCCGCGGCCTTGATCGGGCTGGGCGTGCGTACTGGTCGCGGCGAGCCGGACCCGGACCTCGGCGGCGGCGGTCGCCTTCGGGCTGGTGCTCGCGCTGGTCCTGACCCGGAAGACGTGGGTCGGGCGGATCGTGAGTCTCGGCGTGCCGGGGCTGATCGGGATCGCGTTCCTCGACCATCGGGTCGTTGCACACCTGGCTGCTGCGCGGGCAGGGGACCACAGCAGATCAGCTCGCTGAGCGGCCGGACCACCAGTTGGCAGGCGGTGCTGGACGAGAAGGTGTCGCTGCAGACCGCGATCATCGGCCACGGCCTCGGCAACAAACGGGTCCTGCTGCGCCGCGGTGAGGGCGACATCGACGTGATGGCGATCGACAACAGCTGGCTCGGCCTCTACTGGGAGACCGGCCTGCTCGCCGTCACCATCGTCGGCATCGCCCTGATCGTCGCCTGGATCTCGGTTCTGCGCGCCCCCACGCCGTACGTGAGGGCCTGCGGCGCCCTGCTGCTCGGCTACGTCACCGCCGCCTCCCTCAACGAGAGCGGCCTGTCCGACCTGAGCTCGATGACCCTGCACCTGCTGGTCGCGGCCGCCGTCTGCGACGCCGACCGAATACGCCGAAGAACAAGGAACCTCGCACCCCACTAGCCCCAACCGCCCCGCCCCGCCGCCCGCCCTGCGCCGCTCGCCACCCTCCCCGCGCCTCCCGCCACCCTCCCCGCGCTGCCCGCCGGCCGCCCCCGCGCCTCCCGCCGCCCGGCTTGCCATCGGCCGGCACCGCCGCGTCTGGTGGGTCCGCCCATCAGGTGGTGGGTTTCACACCGTGATTCTCGGTGGCCAACCCACCATCTGGATGGGTCAGCCCATCAAATGCCCGGCACGGCCCGCGGCGCTCGCCGTCCGGTCGAGCGCCGGTCTGGTGGTCCGCCCATCAGCTTGTGGGTTCCACACCGCGATTCTCGGTGGCCAACCCACCATCTGATGGGTCAGCCCATCAAATGCGCGCGGGCGGTGAGGTGAGGTCGCCAGCGGTCGTCGGGCCCTAGCTGCTGACCGAGTCCTGGTCGAAGCCTGCTTGTTGCCACTCCGGCCAGGTGAGGGTCTTGCCGTGGTAGGCGAAGCGGTCGGGGGTTTCGCCGCCGACCTGGTAGCTGTTGCGACGGAACGTAATGGCGCCCGGCTTGGTGGGGGAGCCCTTGTTCTCGACGACGCCGGTACTGGCGGTCAGCGCTCCAGGACGACCAGGTTGCCTTCGATCAGGACGTTGGTCAGGACGTACGTGCCACGAGGGCCGTCGCCTCGGGTGCGGGACTGGATCGAGATGCCGTTGCGGTTGGCCTTGCACCAGGTTGCCGCGGACCTGGACGTCGGAGGAGGTGTTGACGTTGATGCCGCCGCCGTCCCAGAGACGTCCCGCCGGAGCCGCGGCCGGTGCCGAACCCGTTGTTCTCGACCACGTTCTGCTCGATCACCGCCTGGTAGCTGATCTCGTACCGGATCCCGTCGGCCGCGTTGTCGCGGATCCGGTTGCCGGTGATCCGCCGGTCGTACTCGGCGATGTCGCTCCACATGCCGATCCCGCGGTTCGCCACGATGTCGTTGCCCGACACCTCACCCGACGACCGGGTCGACTTGATCCCACCGGACTCCCAGTCGGCGATCCAGAACCCGTCGGTGTTGTTCCGGGTGACCAGGTTCGCGGTGATCCGTACGTCGGCCGACTTGTACTGCCCGATCCCGAGCTGCCCGTTGTCCGCGACCGTGTTCCGGCTCAGCTCGGCGCCGTCGCCTTCGATCACCATGATCCCGACCGCGTGGTTCCAGCGGACCTCGTTCGCGATCACCTTCCAGCCCGCGGCCGACCTGTAGCGCACCACCCTGCGGCCGGCTCGCGAAGTGCTCGATCGTCAGCCCGGTCACCGTGACATCGTCCGCCGACTTCTCGATCGCGGTCTGCGTCCGCGACAGCTCGACATCACGGCCGTCCGGGTCATCCCCGACGTACACGGCATTGGCCTGGTAGTCGCCGAAGAACGTCCCCGGCTTGAGCTCACCGCGACTCATCACCCGGGTCAGATGCTTCCCGTCGACGAACACCTGCTCGCCGAGCTGGCATGGCTTGGCCTTGTCGTCCTCACACTGTCCCTTGAGCGGGTACGCCGCCGGCAGCACACCACGCACCACCCATGCGTCACCAGCCCGCTTCCAGCCGCTCAGCCGCACGGATCCCGTGAGTACGACGCCCGCACCGCCACCCAACGTGTCACCGGCCCGCGGCTGGATCGCCCGGCTGATCCGATGCACACCCTTCGCGAAACAGAACACACTGCCCTCCGGGGCCGCGTCGATCACCGTCTGCGGAGTTGTGCCGACCGGGATCGCGATTCCCTTGCAGGCCTTCGCCGTACCGGGGCCGGTCGGTCCCAACGCCGCAGCGGCCGCAGCCGGCGGACCCGTCGGGACAGTCACCGTGGACGTCGCCGACGGAACCGACTCGGGCTGCTTGCCTGCACTCCCCGAGTCAGAACAGCCCGCCAGCACCAACAGCAGCACGGCACCACCCGCCGCCACACCACGACGACTCCTCATCCACGACCCTTCACGCACCCCCGGCGGACAGATCTGCGAGACACTACCCGCCCCAAGGTCAACCCCTAACCCGAGCCCCACCCAGCCCTGCGCCCCACCCGGCTGCGCGTGTGCCGGGCCAGCAGCCGGGACCTGGGACAGGAACTGGGGACTTTGGACGGGAACTGGGGACCTTGAACAGGTTATTTCTTGTCCGCGGCCCCCAGATGGTGTCCCAGCCCTCGCCGAAGGCACAGTCGCCAGTTCCGCGGGTGCGTCCGCCCGGCTGCGCGAATCCGTTTGGCCCACCAGCTGCCGGGGCCTGGGACAGGAACTGGGGACCTTGGACGGGAACTGGGGACCTTGGACGGGAACTGGGGACTTTGGACGGGAACTGGGGACCTTGAACAGGTTATTTCTTGTCCGCGGCCCCCAGATGGTGTCCCAGCCCCCGCCGAAGGCACAGTCGCCAGTGCCGCGGTGAGCCGCGGCTGCCCGGCCGCGCGTGTGCGTCTGCCCGGCCAGCTGCCGGCGCCTGGAACACGAACTGGGGACCTTGGACAGGAACTGGGGGCCTGGGACAGGTTATTTGTTGTCCCCGGCCCCCAGATGGTGTCCCAGCCCCGACGGAAGGCAGCTCGCCACTGCCGCGGCGAGGATCAGGTGAGGTAGGTGTCTCGGGCGAGGTTGTAGGCGAGGTCCTGCGCGACCTTGAAGGCGTCGTCCTCGTCCAGGCGGTGCTCGACGACCAGGTTGGCCAGGTAGCCGGCGTCGATGCGGCGGGCCAGGTCGTGCCGGGCCGGGATGGACAGGAACGCGCGGGTGTCGTCGACGAAGCCGGACGTGTTGTAGAAGCCGGCGGTCTCGGTGACGAGTTCGCGGAACCGGCGCATCCCGTCCGGGCTGTCCAGGAACCACCACGGCGCGCCCGAGCCGCACCGCCGGGATAGACACCGGCCAGCGGCGCGAGCTCCCGCGAGTAGACGGTCTCGTCGACGGTGAACAGCACCATCCGGAAGCCGTCGGCATGTCCGAACCGCTCGAGCAACGGCCGCAGCGACCGGGTGAACTCCGTCGCCACCGGGATGTCGTGCCCCTGGTCCGGCCCGTACGTCGCATGGATCGCCGGATCGTGATCCCGCAGGACGCCTGGGTGCAGCTGCATCACCAGCCCGTCCTCGGCCGACATCACCGCCGACTGGTACAGCATGTGCCCGGCGAACGCCGCCGCGTCCTCCGCCGACACCTCACCCTTCAACGCGCTCGCATAGATCCGCGCTGCGTCCCCGTCAGACAGCGGTATGGCGGCCGCGCTGAGGTGCCCGTGGTCGGTCGCCCGCGCACCCGCCGCGACGAACGCCTGTCGCCGCTGCCGGATCGCCTGCAGGTAACCGTCGTACGTCGAGGTGTCGACGTCGGCCAGCGCCCCCAGCTGCTGCGGCCAGTTCGCTCCAGCCGGGCCGGTCGAGGTGGACGACGGCGTCCGGCCGGAACGTCGGGATCACCCGGCCGGGCAGGTCCGCCGCGACCTTCGCGTGCTGGGCCAGGTCGTCCGTCGCCGCGTCGGTGGTGGAGATCAGCTCGATCCCGAACCGGTCGAGCAGCGCGCGCGGCCGGAACTCCGGCTCGGCGAGCCGCGCGGAGATCTCGTCGTACAGCTCGTCCGCGGTCTCGGCCGACGGATGCGGTGGTGACGCCGAGGACCTCGGCGAACTCGTGCTCCAGCCAGTACCGGCTCGGCGTCCCGAGGAAGAGGTGCCAGTTCGCGCAGAACTCGCGCCAGATCTCGCGCGGCTCCGCGGTCGGGTCTGCCGTCGCGGCGAGGGAGGCCGAGGCGGTCGGGCGAGACGCCCTGCGAGATCAGCATCCGGGTGACGTAGTGGTCCGGGCACGACCAGCAGCTCGGCCGGGTCGCCGAAGGGCGCGTCGGTCGCGAACAGCCCGATGTCGACGTGCCCGTGCAGGCAGAGCAGCGGCAGGTCCTTCGTCGACGGCGTGGATCCGGCGGGCGACGTCACGGGCCTCGCCGGCGGGCAGGGCACGGTCCGGATGAGGCTGCAGAGCCTTCGGCATGGGTCCTCCGGTCAGCACTCGACTGCAACGGACTGCTGCAAAGGATTGCAGTGGTGGCGATGCCCGCACAAGTGCTTGTCCACAAGGAGAACCATAGACGCCGCAGGGTACCAGCGCCAAGACCTTGACACTCGACTGAAACCGATTGCAGACTCGACCGCGCGGGATAAGCTCAGGAGGTGGCCATGCCGGCGACGATCCGGGACGTGGCGCGGCTGGCCGGCGTGTCGCCGTCCACCGTGTCCCGGGCGCTCTCGATGCCGGAGATGGTCAACGCCGCCACCCGGGCCCGGGTGGCCAGCCGCGGTCGAGCAGCTCGGCTACCACCCGAACCGGGCCGCCCGCGGCCTGATCACCGGCCGGACCGGCAACATCGGCCTGGTCGTGCCCGATCTGGCCAACCCGTTCTTCGCCAGCGTGGCCGAAGGGGTGCAGGCCCGCGCCCGCGCGGTCCGACGTGGCTGTCTTCGTCGCGGACACCGACGAGGACGCGGTCGCCGAGGTCGGTCTGGTCCGAGCGCTGTCCAAACAAGTCGACGGACTGGTCCTCTGCTCACCCCGGGCGAGCGACGCCGACCTGGCCGCGATCGCCCAGGACACGAACGTCGTACTGGTCAACCGCTCGGCCGAGGGCATCCCCGGCATCACGTACGACAACGAGGAAGGCATGCGGCAGGCGGTCGCCCACCTGGTCGCGCTCGGCCATCGCCGGATCGCCTGGGTCGGTGGACCGGTCACCTCCTGGTCGACCCGGCATCGCGGCCTCGGCCTGCGCAACGCCGTCGACGAGCAGCGCGCCACGCTGGTCCCGGTCGGCAACTTCGCGCCGACGGACGAAGGTGGCATGGCGGCGGCGGACCAGGTCGTCGCCACCGGTGCCACCGCCGTGATCGCCTACAACGACCTGGTCGCGATCGGTCTGCTGGCCCGGTTGCACGCCCGGGGGATCTCGGTGCCTGGCGAGCTGAGTGTCGTCGGTGTCGACGACATCGCGATGTCGCGGATGGCCCGGCCCGCCCTGACCACCGTCCGGCTGCCGAAACAGGAGGCCGGCCGGATCGCGGTCGAGCTCCTGCTCGACCCTGCTCGACGACCCGGACCACTCCGTCGACACCCGCGGCATCCTGCCATGGCGAACTCATCGTCCGCGACTCCACCGGCCCCGCACCCAACCCCCGCCCAGGACGAACCAGAGCGAAAGGCGTCGTAGCGTGAGCAGGCTGAGTCTCACCAATCTCCCAGTCCGCCCCGAGGTCGACCCGCGCGCCTTGTCGGTCGGCATCGTCCACCTCGGGCTCGGTGCGTTCCACCGCGCCCACCAGGCCGTGGTCACCGAACGGGCCGCAGTCGTCAGTGGCGAGACACGGTGGGGGATCGCCGGCGTGAGCCAGCGCTCCGCGACCGTCCGGGACCAGCTCGCACCCCAGGACGGCCTGTACTCCGTTCTGGAGCGAGGACTGGGCGATCCGTCGGTGCAGGTGATCGGGAGCATCCGTGAGGTGCCTGACGGCACCAGAGGACCCGGAAGCGGTGGTCGCGCGGATCGCGGATCCGGCGGTGTCGCGTGGTGACGTTGACGGTGACGGAGAAGGGCTACCGCGCCGCCGGTGGCGGGCTCGACCTGACCGATCCGGAGATCCAGGCGGACCTGACCGGCCGGCCACCGCGGACCGTCGTCGGTCAGCTGGCGGCCGGACTGGCGCGCACCGGGCCGGAACCGCTGACGATCGTGTCCTGTGACAACCTGGTTGCCAACGGCCCCTTCCTGCGGAAGCTGGTGAACGACTACTTCGAGGCTCTCGGCAAGGTCCCCGAGGTGTTCGAGGCGACCCGGTTCCCCGCCAGCATGGTGGACCGGATCGTGCCGGCGACGACGGAGGCCGACCGTGAGGAGGTTGCCCGGCTGCTCGGCGTACGCGACGAGGCCGTGGTGGTCGCGGAACCCTTCCTGCAATGGGTGATCGAGGACGACTTCGCCGGTGACCGGCCGGCGTGGGAGCGGGGCGGTGCGGTGCTCACCGCGGACGTGGCGCCGTGGGAGCAGGTGAAGCTGCGGATGCTCAACGCCACCCACTCGATGCTCGCCTACCTCGGTGCGCTGCGCGGGTACGAGACGATCGCCGAGGCGGTTCGCGACGACGAGTTGTCGGCGCTGGCTCGCGCGCTGATGACCGACGACGTCGTACCGACCCTCAGCCCGCCGGACGGCCTCGACCTGGCCGAGTACGGCGCGACGCGTGCTGGAGCGATTCGCCAACCCGGCGTTGAAGCATCGGACCGCACAGGTCGCGATGGACGGCTCGGTCAAGCTGCCGGTCCGGATGCTCGGCACCGTCCGCGACCGCCTGGCCGCGGGCGCCGAGCCGCGGGTGATCTCGCTCGCCGTCGCCGCCTGGATGGTCTACGTGCTGGTGACTCCGACCTTGGACGACCCGCAGGCGGACCGGCTCAAGGCTGCGATCGCGGGCACGAGCGAGCCGGCCGCCGTGGTCGACGCCTTGCTGGGCGTGGATTCCATCTTCACGCCCGACCTGCGGGACTCAGCCGTGTTCCGCGACCTGTTGATCGAGCACGTCAGCGCTCTCTTGTCAGCACGCCGGTAGCGTCCAGGACGGCCTTCCCGATCGTGAACGCGCTCGAGGTGTCCTGACCGGTCTGGCGCCACTGCTGGGCGGTGTACCACTGGCCGGTCTTCTGGAACCGCTCGGCGGTGAGGCTGTCGAGGATGTAGGTGTTGCCGTTCAGCCTGACCTCGCCGGCCGGGATGGCCGCGCCGGCGTTCTGCACCATGCCGGTCGCGGTGGTGCCGCCGCGCATCGTCACCTGGTTGCTGGAGACAACGATGTCGCGGAGCAGGTTCTGACCCCAGGGGCCGGAGCCGCGGGTGCGGGACTGGATCGAGATGCCGTTGACGTTGTTGGCGACCACGTTGCCGCGGACCTGAACGTCCGACGACGTGTTGATGTTGATCCCGCCGCCGTCCCACAGCGACGTCCCGGAACCACGGCCGGTGCCGAAACCGTTGCCGCTGATCGCGTTGTCCTCGATCACGCCGTTGCGGCCGATCTCGTACCGGATCCCGTCCGCCGCGTTGCCGACGATCTGGTTGCGGTTGAACGTGCGGCTGTCGTCGTACGCGTCACTCCACAGCCCGACGCCGCGGTTGTACTGGATCAGGTTGCCGGTCACCCAGCCGCCGCTCGACCACGTGGTCTTGATCCCACCGGACTCCCAGTCCGCGATCCAGAAGCCGTCGGTGTTGTTGTAGCTGACCTCGTTGGCCACAAGGGACGCGTGCCCTCGTGCTGTACTGGCCGACGCCGAGCTGGCCGTTGGAGTGGATGTGGTTCTGCTCGAGTACGGCGCCGTCCGCGTTCACCAGCATGGCGCCGACCGCGTGGTTCCAGCGGATGTCGTTGGCGATCACCTTCCAGCCCGGGCCGAGCACGACCGCACCGCCCTGCGGCGGGGTGGCGAAGTGCTCGATCGTCAGCCCACGCACGGTCACTCCGGTCGCGCCGGACTCGATCGCGGTCGGCGTCTTCGACATCTCGACCGACCGGCCCTGCGGATTGTCGCCGACGTAGACCGCGTTCGCCGCGTAGTCGGCATAGAAGGTGCCGGCAGCAACCTTGTCACGGGAGGCCACGCGGGTCAGGTGCTTGCCGTCGAGGAACACCTGCTCCCGCAGGTAGCAGATGTTCGCCTTGTTGTCCTCACACTGCCCGGTCTGCGCGTACGCCGGGGGCAGGACGCCCGTGGTCACCCAGTCGCCGTTGGACGCGGCCCACTTCGTCAGCCTGACCGATCCGGTCAGTACGGCGCCCTGATCGCTGGCGAGCACCTGGTTCGCCTTCGGGCGGATGGTGTCGCCGATCCGATGCAGGCCCGCGGTGAAGCAGAACGTCGTACCGGCCGGTGCGTCGTCCACAATCTGCGCCGCGTCCTGGCCGGGCTTGATCGTGACGCCGACGCAGGCCGGCGCCTGCGACGGCCCGGTCCGGAAGGTGCCGTCGGCCGGCGGGGGAGTGGTCGGCGTGGCCGCCTGGTCATCGGGCAGCAGGCCGGGGATCAGGTCGATCGGATCATCGGCGTCGACGCCGTTCGCGGGCAGGGCGGTGACGGTGGCGGCAAAGGTGCCTGCCGCAACGATTGCCAGAACTACGCGTGCAGTCTTCATAGAGCGGAGCCTCCGGTGGCACAGGTGAGCCCTGAGCGCACCCCCCATGGCGCGGCTTCGCTTCGCAGACTACTACTACCTCAGGTAGTCGTGGCAATACATTCCGCACAATCAAGTTGCGTTCGGCAAACGATCGCGGAGCGTGAAAGCCTGGCGGCAACCGTCGATCAGTTCGCGAGGAAACTCCCGACCGTGTCCAGGCCGGCGTCCTGCCAGCCGGCCGCGGTCAGCTTGGTGCCGAAGCGGGCGAACCGCTGGGCGCCGAGCGCGTCCAGCACGTACTTGTTGCCGCTGAAAACGACCTCGCCGGCCGGCACCGGAGACCCGGCGTTCTGGACGATCCCGGTCGCCTGGCTGCCGCCGGTCATCTCGATCGTGTTCCCGGTCACGCTGACGTCGCGCAGCAGGTAGCGTGCCCCAGGGTCCGGTGCCTCGGGTGCGCGACTGGATCGTGATGCCGTTGACGTTGCCGGACACCTTGTTGCCACGGACGGTCACCCCGGACGAGGTGTTGATGTTGATCCCGCCGCCGTCCCACAGCGACGTACCCGAGCCGCGTCCGGTGCCGAAGCCGTTGCCGCTGATCGTGTTCTTCTCGATCGTGCCGTTGCGGCTGATCTCGAAGCGGATCCCGTCGGCGGAGTTGCCGATGATCTGGTTGGAGCTGATCACCCGGCCGTCGTCGGCGACGTCGGCCCACATCCCGATGCCCCTGTTGGCCTTGATCACGTTGCCGCTGACCGTGCCGGAGGACCGGGTCGACTTGATCCCGCCGGACTCCCAGTCGGCGATCCAGAAACCGTCGGTGTTGTTGGAGCTGACCACGTTGCGGGTCACCGATCGCCGCGGCCGAGCTGTACTGGCCGAGGCCGAGCTGACCGTTGTGGTGGATCAGGTTCTTGTCCACCTTGGTGTTGTTGGCCTTGACCAGCATCACGCCGACGGCGTGGTTCCAGCGCACGTCGTTCGCCGTCACCTTCCAGCCAGGCCCGGACACCAAGGCGCCGGCCTGGGGTGCGCTGGCGAAGTGCTCGATGGTGAGGCCGCGCACGACCACCCCGGTCGCGCCGGACTCGATCGCGGTCGCCGTCTTCGACATCTCCACCGCATGCCCGGCCGGGTTGCTGCCGAGGTAGATCGCGTTCGCCGCATAGTCGGCGTAGAAGGTGCCGGCGTCGACCGCGGCGAGGCTCGCCACCCGGGTGAGGTGCGTCGCCGTCGACGAAGACCTGCTCCCGCAGGTAGCAGATGTTCGCCTTGTTGTCCTCACACTGCCCGCTCATCCCGTACGCCGACGGCAGGGCCCCGCGCACCACCCAGGTCGCGCCGGACTTGGCCCAGCCGGTCAGGGGGATGGATCCGGTGAGGACGGCGCGGTCCGCGCTGGCCAGCACCTGGTCCGCCTTCGGACGGATCGTCTCGCGTGATCCGATGCAGGCCGGCCGCGAAGCAGAACGTCGTACCGGCGGGCTTGGCGTTGATGATCGACTGCGCGTCGTCGTCGGGCTTGATCACCACGCCGCTGCAGGGACCGGCGACGGCCGGGCCCGCGTCATCGGAGTCCACGGTGGGGACGGTCGGGACCGCGGGGTTGGGAGTCGTCGTGGCCGGCTTCTTCGCGGTCGGCTTGGCCGTCGTCGGCTGCTTCGAAGGGGCAGCCGTGGTGGTTGCCTTCGGTCGCGCCGTCGATGGCGTGCCCGGGGCCTTGGTGGCGCGGTGCGAGGGGAGGACGCGGGAAGCCGTCGAGTCACTGACGTCGCGTGACCTGGCCGCGGTCGTCGCCTTGTTCTCGCTGGCGATGACGGGGACCGCCACGGTAACGACGGCGAGCGCAGCCGCGATAAGCGCTGCGAACCACAACTTCCTCAATGCACCCTCCGGGCGTGTGCGGTACACCCCGTCGAACCAGGTGTAGCCACCGCGAGACTTAAGGTAGTGCCCATGCGGGTCGCCATGTTGCACAACCGTTACCGGACGGGTCAACCCAGTGGCGAGAACACTGTCGTCGCGCAAACGGCTGATTTATTGCGTACGTCAGGACATGAGATCGACCTGTACGCGCGGAACAGCGACGATATCGCCGCAGATGAGCCGAAAAGATCGCGCACTGTTACCGTTCCGCTCCGTATGGTCATTTTCGGCGGAACGCGATTTAACACATCTATTGCAGGCGCAGCGGCCCGACGTGGTGCACATCCACAACACGTTCCCGCTGTTCAGCGCCTCGGTGCTGCGCGCGGCGTACCGGCTGGACCTGCCGGTGGTCGCGACGCTGCACAACTTCCGGCTGATGTGCGCCAACGCGGTGCTGCAGCGCGACGGCCGGCCGTGCGAGTCCTGTGTGGGCAAGCTTCCGCTGGCCGCGCGTCCGGCACAGTTGCTATCGCGAGTCGCCGCGTGCAGACGTCTGCCGCTGGCCACCAGCATCGGCGTCCACAACACGCTGCACACCTGGCAGCGATACGTCACCACGCTGGTCGTGCCGTCCGAGTTCGTCCGGGACCGGTACGTCGCCGCCGGCTTCGACCCGGATCAGATCGTGGTGAAGCCGCACGCCGTACCGCACTCCGGCGCGGTGCGGAGTGGGCGCGGGCGAGGCCGTGGTGTTCCTCGGACGGCTGGAGGAGGACAAGGGATTCGCCGATCTCCTGCAGGCGTGGGACTCGTCGCTCGGCAAGCTGGTCGTCGTCGGCGACGGTCCGCTGCGGGCCGAGGCCGAGGAACGGGCCCGGCGCGACCCGTCCGTTCAGGTGCTTGGTCAACTGCCGTGGGCGGCCGGCATGGAAGTGCTCGCGGTCCGCGCGCGTCGCCGTCGTACCGGCGCGTTCGTATGAGACCTTCGGACTCGTGGTGGTGGAGGCGTTCGCGCACGGGGTTCCGGTGGTCGCGTCCCGGCTCGGAGCGCTGGCGGAGCTGGTGGACGACGGCGAAACCGGGGCCTTGAGCGAGCCCGGCGATCCGGAAGGGCTGCGGAAGGCCCTCGGGTTGGTGGCTGATCCCGACGACTTCGATAACCTTCGGCGAACGAGCCCGACAGGTCTACCTCGATCGCTTCACCCCGGAGCGTGACCTCGCGGCCACGGAGAGGATCTACACCGATGCGATCGCCCGGCACGCGGACAGCGGCCGGACCCGCCGGGGACGCTGGGCGGGCCGTGACGCGAACGGTATAAGGTCACCGCTGACGTGGGGGGTCGCATCACACCGGGCTCGATCGATACCAGGCGTCACCGCGTTCGGAGAGCGTCGCCGGGAGACAGTGCGGGTGCTGGGGGAGCGAAGGTTGCCGCGACGCATCGGATATCTGACCGGGGTCTTCGACCTGTTCCACGTCGGTCATCTCGACGTGCTCGAGCGGGCTCGCGGCGGCTGTGACCGGCTGGTGGTGGGTGTGCTGACCGACGACTGGGCCGTGGACGCCTGGGGTGCGCGGCCGTTCGTGCCGCTGGTCGAGCGGGTCCAGATCATCGAGCACCTGCGCTGTGTCGACGAGGTGGTCGTGGTGGACGGCGTGCGGCCCGACGTGGCTGACCGGCGTACTGGGGGTACAGACCGTGTTCGCTGCCAGCGGTACCGACGGCGTGCTGGGTGTCGACGAGCTCGACGGGATTCCGGCCGAGCTGGTCAGCGTCCTGCCGGCCGGCCGTGGTTCCCGCAGCCAGATCCTGCGCGCCGCGATCGACCAGCGGCAGTCGCGCAGCTCCGTCGCATGAGGCGGTGCTGTTGGCCTCGCCTCCGGCTCGGCGCGGTCATGGGGCTTCACTCCCGCCCTTCCCTCGTCGCTCCAGTCGCTTCGCTCCCTGCGCTCCTCAGTCCAGGGCGGGAGGCCCCATGACCGGGCTCCCTGCGCTCCTCGGTCCAGGCCGGGAGGCCCCATGACCGGACTACGGGAAACCGTCGCGCAGCTGTCGCGGGCGCAGAAGCCGTCGGCAGGGACGCCGGCGTACTCGCGGTTCGTCAACCGGCGGATCGGCCGGGTATCTCGCCGCCGGCGCCTTCCTGGCCGGCCGGACGCCGAACCAGGTCAGCCTGGCGAGCGGCTTCTGCTCGCTGGTCGGCATCGTGCTGATCGCGACGATCCGGCCGTCGCTCGGCGCTCGCGCTGGTGGTGACCGCTGCTGCTGGTGCTCGGGCTACGGCCTCGACTCGGCCGACGGGCAGCTGGCCCGGCTGCGCGGTGGCGGTTCGCCGCTCGGTGAGTGGCTCGACCACATGATCGACTCGTCAAGATCGTGCTGCTGCACAGCGCCGTACTGATCTCGTTCTACCGCTTCGATGCCTTCAGCAACGAGCTGGTGCTGCTGGTCCCGCTGGCCTACGTCTGCATGTCGTCGGTGCTGTTCTTCGGGCTGATCCTGATCGACCAGCTGCGCCGCCGGCACGGCGGTGCGCAGACGCCCAACGAGCGTGGCGATTCCGTGGTCAAGTCGTTGCTGATCGCACCGACCGACTACGGCATCCTCTGCCTGGTCTTCCTCACCTTCGGCACGGCCGTCGCTGTTCATCGTCCTGTACGGCGCGCTGCTGGTGGCCAACCTGCTCTTCCTGGCTGGCGGCGATCGCCAAGTGGTACCGGGAGATGGCCGCACTCCAGCCGGGGGTGAGCGCGCTGATGGGCGTCGTCGGCTATGCGCCCGGGGTCTACGACATGTTCCACATCGGCCACCTGAACATCCTGCGCCGGGCCCGCGAGCACTGCGACCACCTGATCGCCGGCGTGGTCGAGGACGACGTGGTGACCCGGATCAAGGGCCGGCCGCCGGTGGTCCCGCACGACGAGCGGATGGAGGTCGTCCGGGCGCTCGGCCTGGTCGACGAGGTGGTCAGCGACTGGTCCAGCGACAAGTTCGAGATGTGGAAGCAGCTGCGCTACGACGTTCTCTTCAAAGGTGACGACTGGAAGGGCACCGAGAAGGGAACGAGACTGGAGAGGCTGCTCGGCGAGGTCGGTGCGAGCGTGCACTACTTCCCGTACACGGCCTCGACCTCGAGCACCGATCTGCGCAGGCTGCTGGAGGGGATGAGCTGATGCCGGCCCGGCCGAAGGTCCTGCTCAGCGCCTACGCGTGCCGGCCGACGGGCGGTTCCGAGCCGGGCGCCGGCTGGGCCTGGGCGAAGGCCGCCGCGCGCGACCACGACGTGTGGCTGCTGACCCGCGGCAAGTTCGCGCACGAGATCGCCGAGGAGCTCGCGATCCGGCCGGTTCCGTCGCTGACCGTCGTACCGCTCGAGCTGCCGAAGTGGATGCTGCGAGCTGCGGCGACGGCCGGCCGACGTGTACTGGTACTACCCGCTGTGGCAGGGGCTGGCCGGCCGTACCGCGCGGCAGCTGCATGCGGAGCACTCCTTCGACGTGATCCACCACCTGACCTTCGCGGTCGACTGGATGTCCGCCGGCGTGGTCGAGGAGTCGTCGGCCAAGGTGATCTGGGGACCGGTCGGCGGGTCGACCACGGCGCCACTCTCGATGGCGCACTGGCTCGGGCCGCGCGGCCTGCTGGCCGAGCTGGTACGGCGTGCCTACACGGGCCTCCGGCGTCGCGTCACCGGCCGGAAGCAGGCCCAGCAGCGCCGACCTGATGGTTGCCCAGAACAATGATGTGGCCGAGGTGTTCCGCCAGTACGCGCGGGAGATCGTGGTCCAGCCGAACGTCGCGATCCGCCGGTTCACCGCATCCGGGCCGTACGAGCCGTTCGGTGCCCCGGGCATCAAGACGGCGCTGTTCGTCGGCCGGCTGATCCCGTGGAAGGGCGTGCTGCTCGGCGATCAGCGCGCTGGCACGCCCGGAGGCCGCGAACTGGGAGCTCCGGATCATCGGTGACGGCCCGGACTGGCGACGCGCCGAGCGGCTGGCGGAGGAGCTCGGGCGTCCGCGACCGGGTCGAGTTCATCGGTCAGCTGCCGCGCGAGGACGTACTCGCGGCGATGTTCCGCGCCGATGCACTGCTGGCGCCCGCGATGCGCGAGGCCGCCGGCTGGGCGGTGACCGAAGCCCTGGCGTCCGGATGCCCGGTCGTCTGCCTCGACCGCGGCGGCCCGTCGGTCATCGTCGGCCCCGGCGACGGCGTCGTCGTGCTCCTGGCGCGGCGACGTGGTCGGCGAACTGGCGAAGGGTCTCGCGTCCCTCCGCGGCCGCATCACCCCGGTCGACCGCTGGGGCCCCGACCGCCTGCCCGACATCCTCGCCGCCTGGTACGCCCCAGCCCGCGTCTCCCACTGAGCACCCCGCCCACCAAACCGTGACCGTGACCAGGAAGTGTCTTAATTTGGCTGGCTGACCCACCGGATTGTGGGTTTGCCACCCGGATTCAGGGTGGCAACCCGCAGGTTGGTGGGTGAACCAGCCGAATGCGGTCAGTCGCGGGTTTTGCCGGGGAGGGCGAGCATGCGGTCGAGGGCGATCTTGGCGTACTTCTCGGTGTCGGCGTCGACCTTGATCGGGTTGACGACGTGGCCGGCGACCAGGTTCTCCAGGGCCCAGACGAAGTGCGGCAGGTCGATCCGGTTCATCGTGGCGCAGTAGCAGACCGCCTTGTCCAGGAACACGATGTTCTTGTCGGTGTGCTGCTTGGCCAGCCGCTGGACCAGGTTGAGCTCGGTGCCGACGGCCCACGACGTACCGGGCTCGGCCTTCTCGAGCGTGTCGATGATGTACTCCGTCGAGCCGACCAGGTCCGCCTTGGTGACGACCTCGTGCTGGCACTCGGGGTGCACGATCACGTTGACGCCGGGGACCCGCGCGCGTACGTCGTCGACCGACGCGGCCGTGAAGCGGCCGTGCACCGAGCAGTGCCCGCGCCACAGGATCATCTTCGCCGCGGCCAGTTGCTCGCGGGTCAGGCCGCCGCCCGGCTTGTGCGGGTCGTACACCACGCACTCGTCGAGGCTGATGCCCATCTTCAGTACGGCGGTGTTGCGGCCGAGGTGCTGGTCGGGCAGGAACAACACCTTCTCGCCCTGCTCGAAGGCCCATTCGAGCGCGGTGTCCGCGTTGCTCGACGTACAGACCGCACCGCCGTTGCGGCCGCAGAACGCCTTGATGTCGGCGCTGGAGTTCATGTAGGTGACGGGCACGGTCACGTCGGCGACCCCGGCGTCGGCGAGCGCGTCCCAGGCCGCCTCGACCTGCTGGATCCGGGCCATGTCCGCCATCGAGCAACCGGCCGCCAGGTCCGGCAGGATCACGGTCTGCTGTCGTTGGTGAGGATGTCCGCGGACTCGGCCATGAAGTGCACACCGCAGAACACGATGTACGGCGCATCCGGCCGGGCCGCGGCGTCACGGGCCAGCTTGAACGAGTCACCGGTGACGTCCGCGAACTGGATCACCTCGTCGCGCTGGTAGTGGTGCCCGAGCACGAACACCTGGTCACCCAGCGCGGCCTTCGCCTTGAGTGCACGCTCGACCAGATGCGGGTCGGAGGCCGGCGGCAACGCGCCCGGGCACTCGACACCCCGCTCCGAATGCGGATCGGTGTTCTGTCCCAGGAACAGCAGAGGAAGAGCCTTCGGGCCATCCGCAGTAGTCGTCACGTCAAACATCGTGCCACGCCGCACCCCCGCTGCTGCGTGGTGCATGTCACTGCCCAGACTGTGAAATCGCTACCCTCCGAGAGTGAACATCGCAGGACTCGTACTGGCTGCCGGGGCGGGCCGTCGGATGGGCGGCCCGAAGGCGCTGGTTCGCGACCCCGACGGAGTCGCCTGGGTGGTGCGCGCCTCGCGGCTGCTCGGCGCCGCTGGTTGCTCGCCGGTCCTGGTCGTCGTCGGAGCCGCCGCGGACCGGGTACGGGCCGAGCTCACCGGCTGAGCCGGTCGAGGTGGTCGAGGCAACGAACTGGACGGAAGGCATGGGCGCCTCCCTCCGCACCGGCCTCACGGCCCTGCGAGCCGGCGCCGACGGCCCCGATACTTCGGCCGGTCCCAACGCCGAGGACCGGTCGGATGCTGTGCTCGTCGTTCCGGTCGATGTCCCCGGTCTGACTGTCCCCGTCCTCCAGCGGGTCGCGGCCGCGGGGAGCCGGCTCGCGCTGGTGCGCGCCGTGTACGGCGGACAGCCCGGGCATCCGGTCTTGCTCGGACGGGAGCACTGGGACGGGGTGATCGTCTCGGCCCATGGGGATCAGGGCGCCCGCGCCTACCTCAAGGAACACCACGTGGTCGAGCTCGAGTGTTCGGATCTCGCGGAGGGTGCGGACGTGGACACCGTCGAGCAACTGCCGCACGGGCACCGGCCGGGCTGAGCCTTGGCAACCTGGGGCGCCGGGGTGATGCTGAGCAGATGAAGGCCGTCGGTTCCGCCGCTGAGCTCGCCGAGCGTCTGCGTGGGACCGGGTATCTGGCCGACGAGGGCTTGGCCACGGTCGGCTATCTCGCGCTCGCCCTGCACCGGCCGCTCCTGCTGGAAGGCGAGCCCGGCACCGGCAAGACCTCGCTCGCCGCCGCGCTCGCCGAAGCGCTCGGCCTACAGCTGATCCGGTTGCAGTGCTACGAGGGCATCGACGCGTCCCAGGCCCTCTACGACTGGGACTTCCCGCGCCAGATCCTGCATCTGCGCACCGTCGAGGCGACCAGCTCCGACGCGGGCGTCGAAGAGGTGGAGAAGAGCCTGTTCGACGAGCGGTTCCTGCTCGCCCGCCCGGTCCTGCGAGCCCTCCGCGAGAGTCCCGCCGTACTGCTGGTGGACGAGATCGACCGCGCCGACGACGAGTTCGAGGCGTTCCTGCTCGAGGTGCTGTCGACCCACGAGGTGACGATCCCCGAGCTCGGCACGATCACCGCCGAGGTGCCGCCGATCGTCGTCCTCACGTCCAACCGGACCCGCGAGGTCCACGACGCGCTGAAGCGCCGCTGCCTCTACCACTGGATCGACCACCCCGGCCTGGCCCGCGAGGTCGAGATCGTCCGCACCCGACTGCCCGAGGTCTCGCAGCGGCTGGCCGAACAGGTGGCCCGATCGGTGCAGCGGATGCGTGAGCTCGAGCTGCTCAAGCCGCCCGGCGTCGCGGAGACCCTCGACTGGGCCCGAGCGCTCGATGCGCTCGGGACGGACATCCTCGACGTCGAGACCGCGGCGGCGACGTTGGGTGCCGTGCTCAAGTACCGCGAGGACACCGACCGGGTCCGCGAGTCGCTCGACCGGCTGCTGGCGAGCTGAGGCGGACGATGACCACACCAGACGTCGCGTTGGCCGGGTTCGCCTCCGCGCTGCGGCACGCGGGACTGGCGGTGACCGCTGATCGCGTGCAGCTCTTCCTCCGAGCGGTCGCCGCGCTCGATGCAGCCGCTCACCGCCGACGTCTACTGGGCCGGCCGGGCCGCGCTGTGCGGTGGACCCGACGACACCGCCAGGTACGACGAGGTGTTCGCCGCCTGGTTCTCCGGAGAGCGGTCGGGCGGGACGCTCCGCCGTACGCCGCAGGCTTCGGTGCAGGCCGCACTCGATGCCGACGACGGCGCCGCGGGGCAGGACGGCGACCGGACCGTCAACGTCTCCGCGAGTACGGCGGAAGTCCTCCGGCACCGCGATGTCGCCGAGCTGTCGGCCAGCGATCGGGCCGAGCTGGCGCGACTGTTCGGCACCCTGCGACCGCGGATCGCCGGTACGACGGGCCGCGCGCCGGCGTCCGTCGCACCGCGGCGACATCGACCCGCGGCGGACGCTCCGGGCCCAGCTGCGACAGGTCGGCGAACCGGCCCGCGTCCACTACCGCCGACGCGGCACCAGACCCGCGTCGGGTCGTCGCTGCTCGATCGATGTGTCCGGCTCGATGCGCCCGTACGCCGACAGCCTGCTGCGGCTCGCGCACACCATGGTCCGGCAAGCCCCGCGGTCGGTCGAGGTCTTCACCATCGGCACCCGGCTCACGCGGGTGACGCCGGCGCTGCGCCACCGCGATCCCGAGTTCGCCCTGCGGCTGCGGGGGACGTCGTACCGGACTGGTCGGGTGGTACCCGGCTCGGCGAGGTGCTGAAGGTGTTCCTGGATCGCTGGGGGCAGCGGGGGACGGCGCGCCGGGCGGTCGTGGTGGTGTGCAGCGACGGATGGGAGCGCGGGGACGCCGCGTTGCTCGGGGCACAGTTGCGGCGGCTCGCCGGCCTGGCGCACCGGGTGGTCTGGCTCAATCCGCATCGGGGCAAGCCCGGCTATCTGCCCGTGCAGGCCGGGATCGTCGCCGTGCTGCCGCATGTGGACGACCTCGTCGCCGGGCACAGCCTGGCCAGCTTCGCGGATCTTCTGGAGGTGGTGGCCGATGCGTGACGTGCTCGAGCGGTTGGTGGACGTGGTGGGACGCGGGGGAGTCGGTTGCCGTCGGCACCGTTGTCGCGACGTTCGAGTCGGCGCCGCGGCCACCCGGTGCGGTGATGCTGGTCGGCCCGGACGGTGAGGCGGTCGGCAGTGTGTCGGGCGGTTGCGTCGAGGGCGCGGTCTACCAGCTCGGCGAGGAGATCCTCGAGTCCGGCGAACCGGTGCTGCAGCGGTACGGCGTGAGCGACGAGTCGGCGTTCGCGGTCGGACTCACCTGTGGCGGCATCCTCGACGTCTTCGTCGAGCGCGTCGACCAGGACGTCGTACCCGGAGCTGGGCGAGGTGGCGGCCGACGTCGCCGCGGGCCGGCCGGTCGCGGTCGCGACTGTGGTCGCGCATCCCGACCCGGCGCGGATCGGTCGCCGGCTGGTGGTCAGACCGTGACGACCAGCCGACGGCCGGGAGCCTCGGATCGGATCGGGCCGACGACGCGGTGGCCGACGACGCGCGCGGGCTGCTCGCGGCCGGCCGGACGGAGACGCTTGGAGTACGGACCGGACGGGCAGCGGCGCGGTGAGGGGATGCGGGTCTTCGTGTCGTCGTACGCGCCGGTGCCGCGGCTGCTGGTGTTCGGCGCGATCGACTTCGCGGCCGCGGTGGCGCGGCTCGGCTCGTTCCTCGGCTACCGCGTGACCGTCTGCGACGCGCGGGCTGTCTTCGCGACCGCGTCGCGGTTCCCGTCGGCCGACGAGGTGATTGTCGACTGGCCGCACCGCTACCTGGCCGCCGAGGTCGCGGCCGGCCGGATCGACGGCCGGACCGTCGATCTGTCGTGCTCACCCACGACCCGAAGTTCGACGTACCGCTGCTGGAGGTCGCGCTGCGGCTGCCCGAGTCGCGTACATCGGTGCGATGGGCTCCCGGCGGACGCATGACGACCGCCTGAAGCGGCTCCGCGAGGCCGGCCTGACCGAAGTCCGAGCTGGACCGGCTCGCCAGCCCGATCGGGCTCGACCTCGGCGCCCGGACCCCGGAGGAGACCGCGGTCAGCATCGCCGCCGAGATCATCGCGCTGCGCTGGGGCGGTGCCGGCGACCGGCTCTCTCAGCAGCGCGGGCCCGATTCATCACTGATCCGATCTCTTGTGGTGCCAGATCACACCAGGAGCAGGATCAAAGCACGACAGTGCTCACATCTGGAGGCGGGGAATGACCCGGATCACGGTGAAGGTCGACGGAAGCAGCTTCACGGACGAGGTGGAGCCGCGCACGCTGCTCGTGCACTACCTGCGCGAGCAGCTCGGAAAGACCGGCACCGTGGTCGGCTGTGACACCGGCAACTGCGGCGCCTGCACGGTGCACCTCGACGGGCGCAGCGTGAAGTCCTGCTCGCTGTTCGCGGTCCAGGCCGACGGGCACGAGGTGACCACGATCGAGGGTCTCGCGACGAACGGTGAGCTGCACCCGATGCAGCAAGCCTTCCACGAGAACCACGCGTTGCAGTGCGGCTACTGCACCCCCGGCATGATCATGCAGTCCATCGATCTGCTGGCCGACAATCCGGATCCCGACCGAGGACGAGGTCCGGCTCGGTCTCGAGGGCAACCTCTGCCGCTGCACCGGCTACCAGAACATCGTCAAGGCGGTCCGCGCCGCGGCCGCCGCGGGAGGTGCGCGATGACCACCACCGAGGACCGCCCGGCCACCGAGGAACGCCCGGCCCCCGAGATCGGCAACCCGCGGCGCCGCAAGGAAGACGCGCGCCTGATCACCGGCCGGACCCGCTGGACCGACAACATCGTGCTGCCCGGCATGCTGCACATCGCGATGGTCCGCAGCCCGTTCGCGCACGCCCGGATCACCGCGATCGACACCGAGGCGGCGAAGGCCGTCGACCGGCGTCGTCGCGGTGCTCACCGGTGCCGACCTCGCGGACGAGCAGGGTGCGCTGCCGAACGCATGGCGGTCACCCCGGAGCAGAAGGCGCCGGTGCACCCGTCGATCGCGGTCGACCACGTCGCCTTCGCCGGCGAGATCGTTGCCATGGTCGTGGCCCGTAACGCGGCCGAGGCGAACGACGCCGCCGACCTGGTCGACGTCGACTACGAGGAACTGCCGCCGGCCCTCGACCTGCCGGTCCGCGGCCAAGGACGAGGTGCTCGCCCACCCGGACCTGGGCACCAACGTGTCGCGCGGTCTGGAAGTTCGACTCGGCCGAGGCCGGCACCGGTGGCGACGTCGAGGCGGCGATCGCGGCCGCCCGCGACGGCGGCATCGTGATCGAGCGGGAGATCCGCCAGCAGCGGCTGATCCCGGCCTTCATGGAACCACGGTCGATCGTCGTCGACCCGACCGCCGAGCAGCTCACGATCTGGTCGTCGACCCAGGTGCCGCACTTCGTCCGCATCTTCACCTCGCTGGTGCTCGGCATCCCGGAGAGCAAGATCCGGGTGATCGCGCCGGACGTCGGCGGCGGATTCGGCGGCAAGCTGCAGTTCACCCCGGAGGAAGTGCTGACTGTCATCGCGGCCCGCCGGACCGGCAAGCCCTGCAAGTACACCGAGACCAGGTCCGAGTCGCTGATGGCCGGCGCACCACGGCCGGGACCAGTGGCAGAAGCTCACGCTGGCGGCGAGCGCCGGACGGCACGGTGACCGGCCTCAAGGTCGAGCTGCTCGCTGAACATGGGCGCATACCTCGGCCTCGTCACGTCGGCGATCCCGCTGCTCGGTGCATTCATGTACAACGGCATCTACAAGTTCCCGGCGTACCGGATCTGACCTGCACCAACGTCTTCACCAACATGACCTGGACCGACGCGTACCGCGGCGCCGGCCGGCCGGAGGCGACGTTCGCGATCGAGCGGCTGATGGACGAGCTCGCGGCGCGAGGTCGGCGTCGACCCGCTCGAGATCCGCGAGCGGAACTGGATCAAGCACGAGGAGTTCCCGTTCGCGACGGTGTCGGGGCTGCGCTACGACTCCGGCAACTACGAGGCCGCGACCGCCAAGGCCACGGAGCTCTTCGGGTACGACGACCTGCGCGCCGAGCAGCAGAAGCGCCGCGAGTCCGGCGACCCGGTCCAGCTCGGCATCGGCATCTCGACGTACACCGAGATGTGCGGGCTGGCGCCGTCGCGCTGGCTCGGCTCGATGGGCTACGTCGGTGGCGGCTGGGAGCACGCGTCGATCCGGATGCTGCCGACCGGCAAGGTCGAGGTGATCACCGGCACGAGCCCGCACGGCCAGGGCCACGAGACCGCGTGGAGCCAGATCGTGGCCGACCGGCTGGGCGTCGCCTTCGAGGACGTCGAGGTGCTGCACGGCGACACGCAGGTCGCCGCCCGCGGCCTGGACACGTACGGCTCGCGATCGCTGGCAGTCGGCGGGATGGCGGTGCTGGCCGCTGCCGACAAGGTGATCGAGAAGGCCAAGCCGATCGCGGCCCAGTTGCTCGAGGCAAACGTCGACGACCTCGAGTTCAGCCGCCGGGCGGTTCGGCGTCCGCGGCACCGACACGGGGATGACGCCTGGGCGAGCTCGCGTTCGCCGTCTTCCAGGGCGCACAAGCTCGGCGGGTGCCGCGGAGCAGTCGCTCGACGCCGACGCGACGCTCGACCCGGAGGACTTCTCGTTCCCGCACGGCACGCACCTGTGCGCGGTCGAGGTCGACACCGAGACCGGAGCGACGACGATCCGCTCGTACGTGAGCGTCGACGACGTCGGGGTTGTCGTCAACCCGCTGATCGTCGAGGGCCAGGTGCACGGCGGTCTGGCACAGGGCATCGCGCAGGCGCTGTACGAGGAAGCGGTGCACGACGAGTCCGGCACCCTGATGACCGGGTCGCTCGACCAGTATCTGGTGCCCGGTCGCCGCCGGACCTGCCGCCGTTCGTGACGGCTCGCACCGAGACGCCGTCGACGACGAACCAGCTGGGGGTGAAGGGCGTCGGCGAGGCGGGCACGATCGCGTCGACGCCGGCCGTCGTCAATGCGATCGTCGACGCGGTCCGCCACCTCGGCGTGTCCGACGTGCCGATGCCGTGTACGCCGTACCGGGTGTGGAAGGCCCTGCAGGAAGGAGCGACAGTCATGATCCCGGCGGCGTTCGAGTACTTCAGCGCCGACGTCCGTGGACGAGGCGGTGGCACTGCTGCGCGAGCACGCCGACGCCAAGGTGCTGGCCGGTGGGCAGAGCCTGATGCCGGTGCTGCGGCTGCGGCTGGCGGCGCCCGAGACGATTGTCGACATCGGGAAGATCGACGAGCTGCGCGGGGTCCGCGACGACGGCGACGCGCTGGTGATCGGTGCGATGACGCCGCACAGCGCGGTGCAGTCCGATCCGCTGGTCGCCGAGCACGCCCGGCTGATTTCGTTGGCGACGGCAACGATCGCGGATCCGCAGGTGCGGCACCGCGGCACGTTCGGCGGTTCGCTGGCGCACGCCGATCCGGCCGGTGACCTGCCGGCGGTCGGCGGTCGCGCTCGATGCCGCGTTCGTGATCGCCGGTGCCGGACGGCCGTCGTACCGTCGCCGCGGCGGACTTCTTCCAGGGCGTGTTCAGTACGGCGCTCGGCCGAGGACGAACTGCTGGTCGAGATCCGGGTGCCGAAGTACACCGGCTGGGGTGCGCACTACGAGAAGTTCAACCGGGTCGCGCAGGCAGTGGTCGATCGTCGTCCGTCGCGGCCGCCGTCCGGCTGGACGGCGACTCGATCGCGGAGGCGCGGGTCGGCGCTCGGCCAACATGGGCTCGACGCCGATCCGGGCGACCGCGGTCGAAGCACGCGCTGATCGGCCGGCCCGCGACCGCCGAGGCGGTCCGGGAGGCCGCGGCCCGGGCCGCGGACGGGACGTCTCCGGTGACCGACCTCAACGGTGATGCCGACTATCGCCGGCACCTGGCGACGGTGCTCACCCGCCGAGCGGTTCTGGCCGCGGCAGGTCACCGGATGAGGCTGGAGCACAAGTTCGTCGTACCGGCTCCGATCGAGCAGGCCTGGGCCGCGTTCAACGACCTCGAACGGGTGGTGCCGTGCTTCCCCGGCGCCACCCTGACGTCGTACGACGGCGACGAGTTCGAGGGGTCGTGCAAGGTGAAGCTCGGGCCGGTGTCGCTGCAGTACACCGGCAACGGCAGTTTCGTCGAACGCGATCCGGCGAACCATCACGCGGTGATCGAGGCCAAGGGGAAGGATCGCCGCGGCAACGGCACCGCGACCGCCCGCGTGACGGCACACCTGACCGCGTCCGGACCCGCCTCCACCGAGGTCAGCGTCGACACCGACCTCACCGTCACCGGCCGGCCCGCCCAGTTCGGCCGCGGCCTGATCCAGGACGTCTCCGACATCGCCTCCTGGACCAATTCGCCGCTTGCCTGACCACCAAGCTGGAAGCCCCCGCCGAGCCGGCCGGCCCGGCGCAACCTGCCGGGTCCGCGCAACCTGCGCAGCCCGCGCAACCTGCGGGGTCCGCGCAACCTGCTGGCCCTGCGCAGCCTGCTGGCCCTGCGCAGCCTGCCGAGGCGACCGCACCAGCAACCTCGACCACACCACCGGCGGCGTCCGACGCGGCGCCCGAATCCAGCGGCGCGGCTCTGGACCTCGGGAGCACGCTGCTTCCTGTTCTCGCCCGCCGCCTCGCGCCGTACCTGATCGGCGCCGTCTGTTGCTCTCCTGCTCCGCCGCCTGTTCCGTCGCTGACGAGCGGTCGAAGTACGGCCGAGCCCGAAGGCAGCCGGTCTCGGACCACCACCCTTGCTACGACTAATTGACCTCGGGCATCCCGTCGGGCGGCCATTCGACCAGTTCGATGCGGTAGCCGTCGGGGTCGATGAGCCAGGACGTCTTCGGGCCGTCGGGACCGCCGGGCAGCTCCGGTGGGCCCGGCTCCAGGCCGGCCGCGGTCAGCCGCTCGATGGTGTCGCTCAACGACTCGACCTCGATCGCGAGATGTTCGAAGCCACCGATCTCGACCGGCCCGTCGGTCGGCCGGTGCACCAGCTCGAGCGATACCGACGGTTCGTCGGGGAGCTTCAGCCAGACGAGGCTGGACCCGTCGTCGAACGGCACGGTGTTGAGTTCGGTGTAGCCCACGGTCCGGTAGAAGGCCAGCGACCGCTCGAGGTCGCTGACGCGGTACGCGAAGAGGATCGTCTTCATGTCGACGATCCAACTGTCGGGCAGCCGACGCACGTCAACGGAGGCTGGTGGGGGAGGATGTCGGCATGCGAGTGCTGATTGCGCCGGACAAGTTCGCGGGGACGTTGACGGCTGTGGAGGCGGCGGCGGCCATCGAGGAAGGATGGCGGCGGCGGGATCCCGGAGGCCGAGGTGCTGGTGGCGCCGATGGCGGACGGCGGGCCGGGGTTCATCGACGTACTGTCGGCGGTCGTCGACGGCACCCTGCTGTCGGTCACCGTTCGCGGGCCGCTCGGCGACGACACCCCGGCGACCGTGCTGCTCGCGGGTGAGACGGCGTACGTCGAGACCGCGCAGGCGTGCGGGTTGCACCTGGTCGAGCCGAAGCAGCGCCGCCCGGAGGACGCCACGCACGTACGGCGTGGGTCAGCTGATCGCGGCCGCGGTCGACGCCGGGGCGAAGCGGATCATCCTCGGACTCGGCGGATCGGGGACGAACGACGCCGGCGCCGGGCTGCTCGCTGCGCTGGGCGCGACCGCGACCGGAGGGCAGCCTGGATGCCGGCGCGACCGGGCTCGCCGACCTGACCGGCGGTGGACCTGGACCCGGCCCGCGAGCGGATGGCCGGGATCGAGTTCGTCGCAGCGAGTGACGTCGAGAACCCGATGCTCGGACTGCGCGGCGCGACCAACATCTTCGGCACCCAGAAGGGGATCACCGACGAGCGGAAGCCCGCGGTCGACGGCTGGCTGACGCACTTCGCCGAGCTGGCCGACCGGAAGACTGCGGACAAGAAGGGTGCGGGCGCGGCCGGCGGGCTCGGGTACGCGCTGCTGCTGCTCGGCGCCGAGCGGGTGTCCGGGATCGACCTGGTCGCGGAGCTGACCGGGCTGAAGGAGAAGGCGTCGCGGGTGGACCTGGTACTCAGCGGCGAGGGTGCGTTCGACTTCCAGTCCCGCGACGGCAAGGTGATCGCCGGCGTCGCGAAGGTCGCGAACGACGCGATGCGGCCCTGTGTCGTCCTGGCCGGGAAGGTCCTGATCGGGGCGCGGGAGATGCGCACGATGGGCGTCGAGTCGGCGTACTCGCTGGTCGACGCGGTGGGGGAGGAGCGGGCGTTCGCGGATCCCCACGGCTCCCTGGCGGCGGTTGCGGAGCGTGTCGCCCGGACCTGGGCCCGCTGACCACCCTGCGACCGGGGTAGTTGATCCTGGAAATTGGTGTGCGACCATGGGAATGATCGCGAGCCGGGAGCTGTTGGCCCGTGATGTCAGCTGATTTTCCGTGCCCACTGCGGTGCGAGTCGGCACTTGAGAGATGACTGGAGTCAGGAATGACTGAAGCGCAGACCGAGCAGGCCGTCGCCACGGGTGTGATCCTCACCGATGGGGCCGCCGCCAAGGTGAAGGCGCTGCTCGAGCAGGAAGGCCGCGACGACCTCGCGCTGCGGGTCGCCGTGCAGCCGGGCGGTTGCTCCGGGCTGCGGTACCAGCTCTTCTTCGACGAGCGTCAGCTCGACGGTGACGTGGTCGCCGACTTCGGCGGCGTGAACGTCGTCACGGACCGGATGAGCGCGCCGTACCTGAAGGGCGCCTCGATCGACTTCGTCGACACGATCGAGAAGCAGGGCTTCACGATCGACAACCCGAACGCCACCGGCTCCTGCGCCTGCGGCGACTCGTTCAACTGATCGACGGCTGAAGCCCCGCTCACCGCACTGGCGAGCGGGGCTTTGTCACGCCCGGATCAGTGCGCCGAGGCTCCCTCACGGGCCTGCTTCGGTAGCAGCCCGGTGACCGCGAGGCTGACCAGGAAGAGCCCGATCGCGACCAGCACGGCCGTCTTGGTCGCACCGAGGAACGCGTGCGCGGGGAGTAGCTGGAAGAAGATCGTCCCGATCACGGCGACCCCGATCGCGCCGCCGAACTGCTGCATGGCGGTCAGTACGCCGGACGCCGAGCCCGCGGCCTGATCGTCGATCGAGGCCAGGATGATGTCGAACAGCGGCGCGAACACCAGTCCGGCACCGATCCCGGTGGCCAGCGTCGCCGGGACGAGGTTCCAGATCGTCGTCGCATCGCCGTACGTGTGCAGGGTGAACCAGATCCCGCCCATCGCCAGCGTCATCACCGCGACGCCCAGCTGCAGCGCCTTCCGCCCGAGCCTCGGAGCGAGTAGGCCGCCGGACAGCGGTGCGCCGATCGCGATTCCCAGCGAGAACGGCACCATCGCGAGGCCGGCCTTCAGCGGGCTGTAGTGCAGTCCGAGCTGGGTGAACAGGTTGAAGACCAGCATGAACCCGGACATCGCCAGGAAGAACGTAGTGATCACGCCGAGGCCGGCGACGTACCCGCGACTGCGGAACAGGGACGGGTCGATCACCGGGTTGCCGGATCGGCGCTCACGCCAGCCGAAGAGGGCGAACGTCGGCACCGACGCGATCATCATCAGGATTGTCCACAACGGCCAGCCGAGCTCGCGGCCCTGGACCAGCGGGTAGATCAGCAAACCGGATGCCAGGCTCACCAGGACCACACCGGCGGCGTCGAGCCGGGACGCGCCCGGTGTCTTCACCTCGGGCATGAACCGGAGGGCGCCGACCAGGGCCGCGATGCCGATCGGGACGTTGATGAAGAAGATCATCCGCCAGCCGGCGTCGAACCAGTTCGCGTCGATCAGCACACCGGCGATGATCGGGCCGGCCACGGCTGACAACCCCATCACCGGGCCGAACATCGCGAACGCCTTGCCGATCTCGTCCGCCGGGAAGACCGCCTTCAAGATCGCGAAGCCCTGCGGGATCATCACCGCGCCGAGCAGACCCTGGGCGACCCGGCTTCCGATCAGCACCTCGGGGCTTGTCGACAATCCGCAGATCGCGGAGGCAAGGGTGAACCCGACTGCGCCGATCACGAACAGCCGGCGCCGGCCGACCAGATCGCCGAGCCGGCCGAAGCTGATCAGCCCGATCGCGAACGCGAGCGTATAGCCGGCCAGCATCCACTGCATCGCCGACTCCGACCCACCGAGCTCGGCCCGGATCGACGGCGCCGCGATGTTGACGATCGTCGCGTCGACAAGATCCATGATCTCGGCGATCAGCACGGTCGCGAGGACGAGCCAGCGCCAGCGGTACGGCGTACTCGTGGAGCCGGTCGGTGCGGTCGAGGTCGCTGTGGCCGGTGTGGTGGTGGTCGAGGTGCTCATCGGTGGCTCCTAGAGGTCGAACGGTGTTCGCTAGCGAACACTGTTCTACGCACGAACACTGTTCCTGTCAAGTACGGTGTTCGCTACAGTGGGTCCTATGACTCAGTCGCCGTGGCAGCCGATCAGCCCCGAGAAGCCCGTGCGTGCTGCCCGCGAGCCGCTGACCCGGGAGCGGATCGTCGACGCGGCCATGCATCTGCTGGTCGATCAGGGGTACGAGGCTGTGTCCATGCGCAAGGTCGCCTCGGCGCTCGGCACCGGACCTGCGTCGCTCTACGCGCATGTCGCGAACAAGAAGGAGCTCGACCAGCTGCTGGTCGACCGCGCGGCGGAGGACATGAACCTGCCGGAGACGCCGGATCCGGAGCGCTGGCAGGAGCAGCTGAAGGACGCGATGCGCGAACTCCTCCGGGTGATGCGGGCGAACCCGGGGGTAGCGCGCGCTGCGATCGGCCAGGTCCCGCTGGGGGAGCGGGCGTTGCTCAGCACCGAGCGGATCCTCGGCATTCTCAAGGCCGGCAACCTCCCGGACCAGGCTGCTGCCTGGGCGGTCGACCTGATCCCCTTGTATGTCACCGCGATCGCCTTCGAGGAGAGCGTGCAGGGCGCCTCGGACTGGACCACAGAGGATCTCGAGAGCTTCGTCGCCGGCCTCCGCAGCTTCTTCGCGTCCCTGCCTGCCGACCGGTTCCCACTGACCATCGCCCTGGCCGGCGCCCTCACCTCAGGCGCCAGCGGCGACGAGCGCTTCGAATTCGGCATCACCGTCATCGTGGCCGGCCTGGCCGCCCTGGCCGAGAACCCGTAATCCGCCCGGCTCCGGCTCCGTGGCACCGAAGGCGCCCCTCCTCCGGTCGCCTTGGAGCCTGACCCTGATTATTCGCCTACGCCTGTTCCGTGGGGCCTGAGTGTTTGATCGGCTCCTGGAGTTCGGTCACCCAGTCGGCCGGGTCGTCCGGGCAATCCAGGTACAGCTCGCGCGCTGGTTCGCTGGACCGATAGCCGTTGTCGTCGATCCAGCGAGCCAACGCCTGCCACGCGGGCAGGACCTGGTCGATCGGTCCGCGATACACCAGCGTCGCGGCGCGCACCGCGGGCAGGTCGATCACCTCGAGCCCATTGAGGTTGCCCTCGGCACCCTCCAGGTTGCTGTCGGCATCGACAGCCGCCGGAACGGTCGCCCGTACGACGACCTCGTCCTCGGCCGGCGCGGTTGTCGGCGAGACCTCGTCAGACCACTGCCGGGATCGTTCATACAGGCAGGTCAAGCGGCCGGACGGATGGACCGCGGCGCCGGGGAGTCGGTAGCCGAGTTCATTGCAGAGCGGACGGACGACCGGGCCGATGTCCTCCGGAGTGAAGCTCGCCGCCGTCGTGGTCAGTCCGACCAGCCGGATGGCGGGCAGTTCCTTGATCACCACGTCGGCCGCGGGGAGATCACCTTCGATCCCGCGAAGACGCGACTCGACCTGTGTGAGCCGGGCATAGCTCTCGGCGACGGTCGATTCCAGCTCCGCGCGTCGGATTGTCAACAATGCGCGCAGCTCAGCCGAGCTGATCTCGTCCGCGATCATCGTCCGCACCTGCTCGAGCGCGAAGCCGAGGTCCTTCAGCGCGACGATCCGATTGAGATCGGCGAGCTGCCCGGCGGTGTAGCTGCGGTAGCCGGTCGCCGGATCGACGTGCGCCGGCCGCAGCAGTCCGATCGCGTCGTAGTGCCGCAACATCCGAACCGACACCCGCCCGTGCCGTGCAAACTCTCCGATTGCGAACAATCCGCACTCCCTTCCGAGTCGAGTCAACCAGCAAGGAGCCCCGCGTCAACTGGCAACGAGCTCAGCGTCAACCCGCAAGGCGCTTCGCGTGAGCCGGCAAGGAGCTCAGCGTGAGCCAGCGAGCAGTTCCGCGAAGGTGATGGCGGTGTCGTCCTCGTGCCACGGACCGATCACCTGGGCGCCGACGGGCAGTCCGTCCGGTGTCTGTCCGATCGGCATGCTGAGCGCGGGATGGCCGGTCAGCGACGCATGGGCGATCCAGAACACCTGCGCGTCGTACCGCTGCTCACCGTACGACGTCTTGATCGTCCGCTCTTCGAAGGGCCGATCGTCGTGGGGGAACGCGGTCGTGAAGCTCGTCGGACACAGGAAGACGTCGACATCCTCGAAGTACTGCTGCCACCTGATGCGCGCGGCCATCCGCCGACGCTCCTGCTCGATGACCTCGGCGAGGCTTCTGGACGACGGCGCGCCGCCGTGCAGGGCGAAGAACAGCTCGACCTGGATTCCGAACGCCTCGGCCTGATCCGATGCATCGACCCCGTCGGGCCAGCCCTCGACGATCTTCGCGCCGCTCCGGCCAAGGCGATCGATCGTGTCTGACAGCACCGCGCCGACCTCACTCGACACCGGTGCGGCCGGGTGGTCGGACACGACACCGACCCGGAAGTCCGCGAGTCGCTCTCGCCGTGACGGGCGAAGCTTCCAGGAGAACGGCGCCGCAGGCCCGCCGGTCGCTCTTAGCGCCGTGCGCAGGTCCGCGGCCGATCGCGCGAGTGGTCCGATTGTCGACAAGTTCGGGAACTCGTTCGGCAGCTCCGGCGGTCCCGGCACCTGGAACCCCTGCTGTGGGACCAGCCCGGTGGTCGGCTTCAGCCCGTACACGCCGCAGTACGCCGCAGGCAGCCGGACCGACCCGACCAGGTCCGACCCGTACTCCAGGTAGCTCAGCCCCGCGGCCAGCGCCGCCGCGCCACCTCCGCCCGAGCCGCCCGGTGTACGGGTGAGGTCAGCGGGATTGTTCGTCCGCCCGTAGAGCTCGTTCGAGGTCTGCCCGAAATCCGCGAGCATGGTGTGGACGTTGCTCTTGCCGACAATGATCGCGCCGGCGCGGCTGAGTCGTTCGACCACGGTCGCGTCCCGATCCGCGACGTAGTCCGCGAACGCCGGATTGCCCCACGTCGTGTGCATCCCGGCGACGTTGAAGCCCTCCTTGACCGTCATCGGTACGCCGTGCAACGGTCCGAGCCCCCGCTCATCCCCACCCGCCGCGCCACCCGCGCCCGCCGCGCCCCCGCGCCACCCGCGCCCCCGGCCCGCCGTGCCGCGAGCAACCGCCGCGTCGGCCGCGCTTGCTGCTCGCAACGCGAACTCAGTCTGGGTCTCGACTACCGCGTTCACCGTGTTGTCGCCGGCGATCCGCGCCAGCAGTTCTTGCGTCACCTCGCGCGAGCTCACGACACCGGCCCGAATCCGCGCCGCAATCTCCGTTGCTGTCGTCATCATGCGGCCGGTCTACGGTCTGACACAGTGTCAGAGTCAACCAAGTACGCCTCGACGCCGGCCTGGTCGAGCAAGTGCGGCCCGCTGTCCGGTGGGGGTGATGGCAGACCACTGGCGCGACGCAGGTCGGATGGGTGGGCGTGTCTGCCGGGGCCGGCCTCTTGCGGTCAGCGGGTGGTGAGGCGGGTGATCGCGGCTTCCATGTGGGCGACGAGGAGGTCGTCGGCGTGGAGGTGGTCGCCGGCGCCGATGGCGTCGGCGATCTGCCGGTGCTCGAGGACGCGGGCCCCGGCGCCGGAGTAGGTGACTTCCAGGGCGTTGATGCACATGCGGGTTTCGGTGATGAGGGTTTTGTGCATGCGGGTGAGGCGGGGGCTACCGGCCAGGTGGACGAGGAGTTCGTGGAAGGCGATGTCGATCTCGCCGACGGTGGCTGGATCGCCCTCGGCGTCGCTCATCTTGCGGACCAGGGTCAGGAGTTCCTCGCCGGCCGCCTCGTAGTCGCCGGCCACGATCTTGCGGGCCGCGGTGCGCTCGATCGCCGCGCGGGCCAGGTACATGTCGCGGATCTCGTCCACCGTCATGTCGATGACGAACAGCCCGCGGTTGCGGATCGGGACCAGCAAGCCCTCCTGGGTCAGCCGCTGCATGCCCTCCCGGAGCGGCCCGCGGCTGACGCCGAGCTTGCGGGCCAGGTCCGCCTCGCCGAGCTGGGCACCCGGCTTGAGCTCGCCGTAGGCGATGGCCTTGCGCAGCTTGTCGGCGATGATGCTCGGCGTCGACTCCTGCGTCAGCGGCTCGATGTAACTGGTCACGGGTAGGTCCCCCTTGGTGAAAACAGACTGCCCAAGCTTGGCAGAGACGGTACTGGGCCAGGCAAATCGAGGCCTTTCCACGCGGTCAGCTGGTTCGCGGTCAGTACCGGCCTGTCGATCGCGGCCTCGAGATCGTCGACAATCTCCAACGTGTCCGTCGTCCTGGCTGACCGGCGCGCAGATAGGTAGATTGTCGACAATGCTAATCCCAGACAACCCTGCCGCTGGACGAGTCGATCCGCAGGCGGGCTCCGGTCTCGGGTACGACGTCGCGCGGTTGGCGACCGGCCTTCGCCGGGAACTGCGGGGGACCGTGACGGACGACCGACGGACCCGGGCGCTCTACGCAACGGACGGTTCGAACTACCGCGCCGTACCGGATCTGGTCGTCGTACCCGCCGATGCCGAGGAGTTGGCGATCGCGGTCACGCTGACCGCGGCGGCCGGGGCGCCGGTGGTGCTGCGCGGTGGGGGTACGTCGATGGCCGGCAATGCGATCGGTGGCGTGGTGATCGACGCGTCGCGGCACGTGAACCGGATTCTGGACCTCGATCCGGAGACGCGGACGGCGGTCGTCGAGCCCGGGGTGGTGTTGACGGATCTGCTGGCTGCGACGAAACCGTTCGGACTGGCGTTCGGGGCGGATCCGTCGTCGGCGAGCCGGGCGACGCTGGGTGGGATGATTGCCAACAATGCGTGTGGGGCGCATTCGGTGGCGTGGGGGACGACTGCCGACAACCTGCAATCGCTCGACGCGCTGCTTGCCGACGGCACCAGGATGACGGTCGGGGCCACCGGAGACCGAGCCGAGTGTGCGGCGAGGCCTGGGCGTGAGGGGAAGCTGCACCGGGCGCTGCAGGCGTTCGTGGATCGGAACGAGTTGCTGATCCGGCGGAGGTTCGGGCAGTTCAGCCGGCAGATCTCCGGGTATGCGTTGCACCGGTTGTTGCCGGAGTACGGGTACAACGTGGCTGCGCTGCTGTCCGGCAGCGAAGGCGGGCTGGCGGCGACGCTGCAGGCGACGATGCGGCTGAGTGAGTTGCCGAAGGCAAACGTCTTGTGTGTGCTGGGCTTCGCCGACTCGATCAGTTCGGCGGACTGTGTACCGATCGTGTTGCGGCATCATCCGCTGACGATGGAGTCCATCAACAGCGACCTGGTCGAGCGGCTGCCGTCCGAGGTCCGCGATGCCGCGGTGCGGGCCGGCTTGCCGCCGGGGAAGGCGTGGCTGCTGGTCGAGATCGGCGGAGATGACGAGGTACTGGCTGCTCGGGCCGCCCAGGCGATGCTCGACGACCTCCGCGACCCGGCCTCGTCCGCGACAAGCACCGACCCGGGATCGTCCGCCGTCTTGCCCGAGACGGTCGCGGGCAAGACGGCCGCGGGGTCGACGGCGACGTTGGTGACGGATCCGAAGGCTCAGGCTGTGTTGTGGCGGTGCCGGACCGATGCCGCCGGGTTGGCGACCCGCCGGGCGGATGGGGCCGAGGCTTGGGGTGGTTGGGAGGACGCCGCCGTACCGCCCGAGCGGCTGGGTGCCTACCTCCGCGGCCTCGACGACTTGCTCGGTCGGCATGGTCTGTCCGGCGCTTCGTACGGGCATTTCGGTGAGGGCTGCATGCACATGCGGATCGATTTCGACTTGTTCAGTCCGCGCGGCATCGCGACGTACCGGGAGTTCGTCGAGCAGGCGACGGACCTGGTGGTCGGGCTGGGCGGTTCGGTCTCCGGTGAGCACGGGGACGGGCGGGCGCGGTCGGAGTTGCTCAGCCGGATGTACGGCGCCGACGGGGTGCGGCTGTTCGCGGAACTGAAGGAGAGCTGGGATCCGGCGAAGGTGATGAACCCCGGCATGATCGTCGATCCGCCGCGGCTGGACCTGGCGATCCGGCACGACGGACCGGCGAAGGATCGTCGATTGCCGACAATCTTCACGTATCCGGAGGACGGCAACGACTTCGCGCAGGCGCAACGCCGGTGTGCCGGGATCGGCAAGTGCCGGCAGAGTTCGGGCGGCGTGATGTGCCCGAGCTATCAGGTGACGCGAGAGGAGCTGCATTCGACCCGTGGGCGGGCCCATCTGCTCTGGGAGATGTTGCAGGGCGACCTGATCACGGACGGCTGGCGGTCGACCGAAGTACGCGATGGGCTGGACCTCTGCCTGTCCTGCAAGGGGTGCTTGTCCGATTGTCCGGTCAATGTGGACATGGCGACGTACAAGGCCGAGTTCACCCAGCACCACTACACGCGTCGGCCGTGGGCGCGGCCGCTGTCGCATTGGTCGATGGGATGGCTCCCGGTGTGGGCCCGGCTCGCGTCGCCGGTGCCGGGCCTGGCGAATCGCTTCGCCCGGATGCGGCTGACCAAGCGGCTCGGTGGGATCGCGGCGGAGCGCGACGTCCCGCCATTCGCTGAGCAGACCTTTACTTCTTGGTTTGCCGCGCGTGGGGGTTCGTCGACCGGAGGCGGCAAGGTGGTGCTGTGGCCGGATACGTTCACCGATCACTTGGCGCCCGAGATTGGGCGGGCGGCGGTCGAGGTGCTAGAGGCGGCCGGCTTCGAGGTGGTATTGCCGGACAAGCCCGTGTGCTGCGGTCTGACCTGGATCTCGACCGGGCAACTGAAGAAGGCCCGGCGCGTTCTCAACCGTTCGCTCGGCATCCTCGCGCCGCACCTCGCCGCCGGTACGCCGATCGTCGGCCTCGAACCGAGTTGTACTGCGGCCCTCCGGCACGACGCACCTGATCTGATTGCCGACAATCCGCTTGTCGACCAGGCTGCGCAGGTGACCCGGACCTTCGCCGAGTTCCTGGTCGAGTCCGGCTGGGAACCACCGCAGGTCGGGGAGAGGCACTGGTCCAGACGCATTGCCACCAGCACGCCGTACTCGGGTTCGACGCAGACCGCCGGTTGATGGCGGCGGCCGGCATCGACGCCACCGTGCCTGACTCGGGTTGCTGCGGCCTGGCCGGCAACTTCGGCTTCGAACGGGACCACTACGACGTCTCGAAGGCGATCGGTGAGCGCGTCCTCCTGCCCGCCGTACGGTCGTTGCCCGCAGCAACCGCCGTACTGGCCGACGGTTTCAGTTGCCGCACCCAGATCGCCCACGGAACCCCACGCCGAGCCCACCACTTGGCCGAACTCCTCGCGGCCGCGGTCCGCGCACCCGCCGAGTCTCCGGGGACGACCAACGCTCCGAAGGGCGACTGACTCTCCGACACGCCCTGGCTCCCCGACACGCCCTGACGCCCGAATACGTCCTGACGCCCGAACACGTCCTGACTCCCCGAATACGTCCTGACTCCCCGCAGCGCTACTTAGCTGAGTCCGGTGAGCGGGCCGGCACCGCGTTGGCGGCCATACGCTCTCGCCAGGCTGATGTATCGCCGCGCACGGCTGCGTCGAGCGCCTTGCGCGCTTGATCGATTGGGAGGTCCGTCCCGTAGACCGGAGTTCCCGGCTCCTGTCGCCAAGAGTGCTCGAGATCGCCCGCGTCGAATCCGTCGAAACCGAGCTCGTCCAGCAAGGCGATGACAGTCTGCTTGGCAGCCGCGTCGGCACCGGACACCGGCGCGGCGATCCGCCGGGGATCGTGGTGCGCCCGTCCACCGGAGGCGAGGCTCGCGGCGCCGATGGTGTTGAAGGCTTTGATGATCGGTCGCTGGAGCTGCTGCTGAACCCAGAGACTCTCCACGAGCCCTTCGTCAATCGCGGCGATGTGCTCGTCGCGCAATCCGGGCACGTAGTTGCTGGTGTCGACGATGATGGCGTTGGCCGGCAGACGGTCGTCGATGGTGCGGCTGAGGCCTGGCAGCGCGCCGGTCGGAACGCTGACGATCAGCAGACGGGCACGGGCCACTGCCCCGGCCGTCTCGGCCGCTGTCGCGCCGGTCTCGTCCGCAAGCTGTGCGAGGGATGCGGGTCCGCGCGAGTTCGCGATCGTCACCCTGTGGCCGCGTTGGGCAAGCTGGAATGCCAACGTGCCGCCGACGCGACCGCTTCCGATGATGGAAATGTCCATGTTCTTCCTGCTTCTGGTTGTTCTCAGGACCGCTCCGAAAGCGGTCGCGGTCATCCGGTCGGCGGGACCGGCTCAGCGGCGGGCCGGAGCCCGTCCAGGACCACGGCAAGATGCGCCGTCTTGGCTCGGCCCGTGTCCGGGTCGCGCGGCAACGCGGAGACGATGGCGAGTACGTCGACGGAGGAAATGTCGTCGCGCACCCGCGCCTGTTCCTGGGCCCGGCGGAGCAGCACGTCGAATGCGGCCTTCATCGGAGCGCACAGCTCTCCCACCGGCGATCCGTCCTCGAGCAATGAGCTGCTGAGGCGGGCACTCATCCCGCGGTACTCGGCGCCGATCTCCTCGTAGGCGCGGATCCACTCCAGCAGCGCCTCCCAGGGATCGGCGGCATCCGCTCGGGCTTCGGCGGCCTCGACGAGGGTGTTCACCTGCGTGCTGAGGATCGCCGCGAACAGGTGCTCGCGCGTCGGAAAGCGGCGGTACAGCGTCGCCCGGCCCACGCTCGCCCGCCTGGGGATCTCATCGAGCGGGGCATCTGCTCCGAGGTCCCGGAAGACCTCCATTGCGGCGACGAGGATGGCGTTCGCGTTGCGTGTCGCGTCGGCACGCAGTACCCGGCTGGACGCTGTCATGGTGCGACTCTAGCAGCTAATCGGACACAGTGCCCACTTATGCGTTAGCATCAGGACACACTGTCCACTTAAATCAGGGGAACACGGATATGAGCCACCGGATTTGGCACATCGGAGTAGCCGTCGATGACCTCGAGAAGGGAAAGGAGGAGTTCACCGACGTGTTCGGGCTCTCCTGGCGTCCCACCCGGGTGCGCGTGCTGACCTTGACCGACGCGCGGGGTGCCGGCCACGCGGTTGAGTGCCAGGTGACCTTCTCGCAGGGTGGCCCGTTCGCTGTCGAGCTGTGGGAGGCGATTCCGGGTACGCCGCTGGCAGCTCCGCCGGGCGGGGGCGTCCACCACATCGGCTACTGGGTCGACGACATGGTCCGGGAGAAGGCGCGGCTGTCGGCCCTGGGCCTCAGTCCCCACGCGACCGTCGGCGGGCGACCGCTGCTCAGTGCCGGGCCGTCCGGAACTGTGGTGGAGCTGTGCGACCTGAACAGTGACCGCCCGCAGTTGCGTGACCTGTTCCCGGCCCGATCGGAGTACGCCGGCCCACCCGTCCTCGACTCTGCCCTGTGAATCCGTACGCCCGCGCTCCGCAATGGTGAGCGGCGGGGCCGGTCGGTCGTCTCCTAGCTGGGCAGGTCGCGGTCGAGGTGGTCGGCGTGGAAGAGCGCCTCGTCGAGGAGTTTGCGAACGTGGTGGTCGGCGGCCGAGTAATAGACGAAGGTGCCTTCGCGGCGGCCGCGAACCAGGCCGGCCAGGCGAAGCTTCGCCAGGTGCTGGCTGACCGCGGCCGGAGCGGCACCGGTGAGCTCGGCCAGACAGGCGACCGATGACTCGCCTTGCAGGAGCGCCCACAGCACCCGGATCCGCGTCGGGTCGGCGAGCAGGCGGAAGGATTCGGCGGCGAGATGCACCTGCTCGTCGTTCGGCATCTCGAAGTCGTCGATCGACGCGTGCATGTCCGGCACTCTACCGGCACCTGCCTACTTGCGTATATGCATGGTTGCGCAGATAACATGAGTTCATGAACGTACGGCGCGAACCCGCAGCGGGGCATGGGCATGGACACGACCATGGGCACGGGACCGGTGGCGGTCGGCGAGGGCCGGTCGGGTGGGTGCTGCGGTTGGTCAGGCCGCATCGGCACGACGCGGCGGAGTCGGTCGATGCTGCGCTCGAAGGAAGTGCGGAGGGCATCCGCGCGGTCAAGGTCAGCCTGGCCGGCCTCGGCCTGACCGCGATCGTGCAGGCGCTACTCGTGGTGCTCACCGGCTCCGTCGCGCTGCTCGCCGACACCGTGCACAACTTCTCCGACGCGCTGACCGCGGTTCCGCTCTGGGCCGCCTTCGTGCTGGCGCGCCGGCCTGCGACCCGGCGCTACACCTACGGGTACGGGCGAGCCGAGGACCTCGCCGGGATCTTCATCGTCGGGATGATCGCGCTGTCGGTGGTGGTCGCCGGGTACGAGTCGATCCGCCGGCTCGTCGATCCGCAGCCACCTCAGCATCTGGTCGCCCTGATCATCGCCGGTCTGGCCGGATTTGCCGGCAATGAGCTCGTTGCGGCGTACCGGATCCGGGTCGGCCGCCGGATCGGGTCGGCCGCGCTGGTCGCGGATGGTCTGCACGCCCGCGCCGACGGGTTCACCTCACTCGCGGTTGTACTCGGCGCTCTCGGCGTACTGGCCGGCTTCCCGCTTGCCGATCCACTCGTCGGCCTCGGCATCACGGTCGCGATCCTCGTCGTACTGAAGAGCGCGTGGACCGGCGTCTACCACCGGCTGATGGACGCGATCGATCCGGAACTGCTGGCGGCAGCCGAGACCACCCTGCGCGGCACGCCCGGTGTCACCGCGATCGAAGACCTTCGCCTCCGCTGGACCGGACATCGCATCCGGGCCGAAACGAGCGTGATCGTCGATCCGGCGCTGACGCTCGCCGATGCCCACGCGATCGCGCACGACGCACACCACCGCCTGTCGCACTCGTTGCCCAAACTCCATAGCGCCACGGTGCACGTCAGCCCCGCCGAGAGCTGATCCCGGCTCAGCTGAGGAGGCGGAGGGCGGCGAGGGCGTAGGCGCGGGCGGCGATGGCGAGCTCCGGGATGGCGACGGACTCGTCGGCGCGGTGGGCCTGGGTGGTGACCGAGCCGGGGCCGAGGACGACGACGGGTACGCCGAGATCGCGCGCGACGTACCCGCCGTCGCACGCCGCGGTCCAGCCGCCCAGCGGAAGGTCGGGACCGCCGGCGTCGACCCGGGCGGCCTCGGTGACGCGGACGAGGTCGGCATCGGCCGGGGTCTCGAAGGCGGGCATCTCCATCGGCATGTCCAGATCGACCGTCAGCCCACGGTCCTCCAGCCGGAGCGCCGCAACCCGCCGACGAAGATCGTCGAGTACGACGGCCGGCGACTCGCCCGGAAGGAGTCGGCGATCGGCGACGATCACACACTCGGCCGGGACGATCGATCCGCCGGTGCCACCGTTGATCTGACCAACGCTCCAGGTCGCCGGGCCGAGCAGCGGATGCGGGCCGGCGGCAAGCGTCGCATGCAGACGTTCGATCTCGGCGACCACCGCCGCAGCGCCGTAGATCGCGTTCGCGCCGTCCGCCGGATTGCCCGCGTGAGACGCCCGGCCGTGGACGGCGACCCGCAGATAGGAGTCGCCCCGTGCGGCGATGATTGTCTGCAGATCGGTCGGTTCCGCGGTGATGCACCCGACGAAGGATCGCTGAGTCTCGGCGACGTACGCGCGGATGCCCTTGCCGGTCTCCTCTTCGTCCATGACCGCCGCCAGTTCGACCGGGCCGCTCAGCCCGGTTCCGCGCAGCGCCGCGAGCGCGACCAGGGCTGCCGCGAGGCCGCCCTTCATGTCGGAGGCGCCGCGGCCGTAGATCCGCCGGTCGCGGACCTCCCCGCCGAACGGGTCGGTCGTCCACCCGTCGCCAATAGGGACGACGTCCGTGTGGCCGAGCAGCAGTAGTCCCGGCCCGGCGCCCGCTGCACTGTTGCCCTCGGCCCCGTTGCCCTCGGCCTCGTTGTCTCCGGCGAGCGTGATGATGACGTTGTCCCGGCCCGGCTCGACCGGCGTCGTCACCACGTCGAGGCCGAGCTCCCGCGCCGCCGCGGTCAGGACCGCGACGGTCGCCGCCTCCTCGCCGGGCGGGTTCTGCCCGGGCGCCCGCAGCAACTCCGCGGTGACCCGCACGAGCAGGTCCTCGTCGATCCGATCCAGCACGGCCTGCTCGGCGGGTGTCACGCTCATGCCGCCCTAGCCTAGGTCGACCTCCCGGCCAGGTATCCGCGCCAGCCGCCGTACGACGTGATGTCCTGTGCCGGATCCGCGCCATCGGCCGTGCACACGAACCCGAGGACGCGCTGTCCGTCCGACAACTCCACCGGACCGATCGCCAGCGGCGGTTCGACCGTCGCCAGGAACCCGCCGAGCTCGGCCGCCGGCAGCTTCCACACCTCCACCTCGATCCCGGCGCCAGCCCTGATCCGACACCGTTCGAGTCAGGCCGGGCCGCGGTCCGTCGACCAGATACATCCGGTACGACGAAGCAGTCCGCGCATCGCGGACGAGCCGGGCACCGCGTCGTACCAGCTGATCGTTGAGAGGCTGGCCACTCAGATGCGCTCCCGCGACTGCGAGCAGGATCTCGTCTTCTGCCGACGCGACCGGCCCGGTGTCCTCGCCGCACCACAAGGCGGCGAGGTCGAGTACCACCTCGTCATGACCCGCCGGGGCCAGCAGTTGCACCCCGAACGGCAGTCCGTCCGCCCGATCCGGACCCGGGAACGCGACGGCGCACAGGTCGAGCAGGTTGACCATATTGGTGAAGCGACCGAGCCGGCTGTTCACGCCGATCGGATCGGCGGCCACCTCGGCCAGCGTCGGATGCTCCGGGGTGACCGGTAGCAGGAGCGCGTCGAGCTGCGTCCACAGCGGCTCGCTTGCCCGCGCGAGCGTAGCCAGCCGATCGAATCCGGCGAAGGCCTCCGCAGCAGTCAGGGTTGCACCCTTCCGGACGATCGCTCGCACGGTCGGGTCGACATCAGGATTGTCGACAAGCTTGTCCCCGAACGCGAGCCACCGCTCGGCCAGCCACGGTCCGGAGTACAGCAACTCGGCCGCCTCGAGCAGCGGTCGGACGTCGACCTTGACCACCTCGCCGAGGCGGTGCGCCTGATCGAGCGTCTCCTGCCAAGCCCGCTCATGCTGCGGATCGAGATCCAACGCGGCGTCCGGTACGCCGATCACCGCCGCCGACCCGGGCACCCGATCCGGCCTGCGGCGCGGCAACGACGACGCTCGCCGCGACCAAGCGTCGTCCGGGTCGAACGCGACCATGACGTCGAACACGCGGCGCGCGGTGGCCACCGACCGGGCCATCACCGTCACGCAGTCGAGCGACCGGCACGCCGGTACGACGCCACGCGCGGAGACCAGCCCACGACTCGGTTTAATGCCGACAATCCGATTGAAGGCAGCCGGCACCCGGCCGCTGCCGGCGGTGTCCGTGCCGAGCGCGAAGTCGACCTGCCCGCTCGCGACCGCGACCGCACTACCTGAACTCGATCCACCCGACACGTGCTCCGGCGAGTAGACCGAGTGACAGGCGCCGTACGGCGACCGCGTGCCGACCAGCCCGGTCGCGTACTGATCGAGATTCGTCTTCCCCAGCGGTACGGCGCCGGCCGCGATCAACTGGTCGACCACGAAGGCGTTGTGCGGCGCCGGTTGGGTGGTGCGTGGATCGCCGGCGGTGGTCGGCACACCAGCCAGGTCGATGTTGTCCTTGAGCGCCATCGTGAGTCCGTGCAGCGGTCCGGGCCGCGGCTCGATCGGGTCCACCCGGGTGATCCACACAGCGTCGTCGTTCATGCGCCCCACCGTGCCCGCTCGGCATCGAACGCTGCTCGGCGTTTCGCTCGGACCGTCGCGATGTCCACGGGTGCCTCCTGCTCGATCCGGCGTACGTCGGCGATCGAGAACGTGGCCGGGGCGACCCGCAGGTCCGCCCGTCCGGCCGCGATCTCGGCCCGCTCGTGGGCGAGTTGCTCCGCGCTCACCGGGGTGAAGCGGATCAGGTCGAACTGCCGCAGCAACCAAGGCTGCTCGTCGGCGGGGGAGAGCCGCCAGACCGGGACGGTCCGCCCGACCAATTGGTAGCCGCCGGGTCCTTCCATCCCGTACACGCACAGGTAGATGCCGCCGATCCCGACCGCGTTCTGCGGTGTCCAGGTCCGGGCCGGGTTGTACTTCGTCGTCACCAGCCGGTGCCGCGGGTCGATCGGTACGGCGACCGGCGCGCCGAGGTAGACGTCGCCCAGCCCGACCACCAGGTACGTCGCCTGCTGGATGATCTCGAAGACGTCGTCGCGCTGCCGCAGATCGTTGACGCGCCGGATGAACTCCACGTTGTCCGGGCACCAGGGTGCGTCCGGCCGGACCGAGGTGGCGTACCGGCGCATCGCCTCATGAGCCTCGGGGTGGTCGAACGCGATCGGCAACGTCACCTCGCGCGCCGGCAGCACCACGGTGGCCGGATCCGCCGAGCCCGGCGGCCAGGAACGCGAGCCGCTCGGCCAGTTCGACCAGGCCGAGGCGCGACGAATCCACCGCGATCAGGAGCGATCGCACGCCCTCGACGATCTCGGTCACGCCGCTCGGTCGATCGTTCCGCAACGCCTGGGCCAGCAGGTGGATCCAGACCCGGACGGTGAGATCGAGCTCGGCCGGACCGGCTTCCACGAGCAGATGGCGTTCGCCCGCGCAGCGGATCGTGTACGGCGGTTCGCCGTCGGACCGATGCAGAACCTCCGGACGCCCGGGGCCGCCGGCGTATGCGACGACCGGTTCGGGTTCCTGCCGGAGATCGGACAACCAGGTACGCCGTTTCACCATCGCTTCGCTCCGCGGTCTCCATCGTTACCGGGATCAGCTGGACGGCGTCGCCGGCGCGGAGTTGCCCGAGCATCCACCGATCGGCCTCGATCACCACGGCCGGTACGACGAAGCCACCGAGCGACGGGCCGTCCTTGCCGACGATGACCGGGGTGTCCCCGGACAGCATGATGCCGCCGACCGGATACGCGGAGTCGTGCACGTTGGACGGGTGCAGACCAGCCTCACCTCCATCGGTCCTGGCCCAGCCCGGCACCGGGCCGACCAGCCTGATCCCGGTGCGATCGGATCGATGGTCGACAATCCAGTTGTTGGCAAAGAACTCGTCGACACCCTCAGCGGTGAGATGGTCCGGAGCGCCGTGCGGTCCGGCGATTACCCGGACTCGCCACCTGTCGGAGAACTCAGGAAGGTCGACCGACAGCGGCGTGAGCAGGTTCTCCCGCCGGCCCAAGGGGAGTTGGTCACCTGCCGCGAGGGCGCGGCCGTTGTGACCGCCGAATCCGCCGAGCACGAAGGTCGATCGGCTCCCGAGAACGCGTGGCACGTCCAGACCGCCTTCGATCGCGAGATACCCGCGCAGACCTGGGCCGTCCAGTGCGCCCAGGTCCAGCACGGCCGCGGCCGGCAGGCGGACGACCATGCCGGGGCGGACGCGGAGCCCGTCGATCGTCGCATTGTTGACCGCGCCACCGACGCAGATCAGCCGGTCCTCGTCGCACGTCAGCACCGGTCCGTCGACCACGCACTCCAGTCCGGCCGCGCTGTCCGGATTGCCGACCGCGGCGTTGATCAGCGCGAAGGTGAGTTCGTCAGCCGCGCCCGACGGCGGCACGCCGACGTCCCACAGTCCTGGTCGGCCGGTCAGGTCCTGCATCGTGGTCTGCGTTCCCGGGGTAGATGATGGTGATGACGGCCACGTCACCACCAGCCCAGGAGTTGGATCGGCGTCGGATTCCAGCCGTTGCAGGGATTGTTGACCTGCGGACAATTGCTGATCAGCACCAGGATGTCCCGGGACGCGGTGAGCTCGACGTAACGGCCCGGCGCCGACAGACCGTCGTCGAACATCAGGTCTCCGCCGGAGGTGACCGGGACGTTCATGAAGAAGTTGACGTTGTGCGTGAGCTGACGCTGCCCGATGCCGGCCGGCGCGCCGTACGTACAGGAACGTCTGGCGACACGCGTGCTGATGCCGGGTGCTCTCGCCGTACCGGATGACATTGCTTTCCTGCGAACACGCGCCGCCGACCGTGTCGTGCCGGCCGCAGGTGTCGTCGGTGATGACGGCGAGTTCGTCGAGCCTTGTCGACAATAGGCGCGATCCGGTGGTCAGGAAGACCGCCCGCTGCTCGCGGATCGTGTCGAACGCGGAGTACCGGTTGTCGATGTCGTGGGCGTCGTAGAACAAGGTGTCGACGGCCTGATTGCCGTGCAGGTCGACAATCTGCAATCGACCACCTGCGGGAACGGTGAGCAGTGCGCCGTCGCCAGGCTCCACGACGGTGTCGAAGGTGATGGTCGTCGCGATCAGACGGTCATGCGATCAGCTCCCGGGTCAGCTCGAGCGCACGCAGCGCTTCCTCCCGCAGTTCGGGATCCTCGCCACGACCTGATGCTTCGATCCGTACGGCGACGCCGCCGGCGCCCGATCGAGATGTACGCCGCGGCAGCCGGTCCCGACGCCGGCGCGACCCGTCCGCAGGGGATGGGGTGCGGTGGAGATGAAGACGAGCAGGTCCTGCTCGGCCCGCAACGTGACGGTGTCGCCGGCGCGAGCGTGTGTCGGGTTCGAACGCCATCGATGCGCGGGAGTCGTCGGCGATCGCGACCTTCGAGAAGAAGTTGATGCCGCCGTGCAGATCGGCCGGGCCGAAACCGTGCTTGGCGAGTTCGATCGTCAGCAGCCGATCCGGGCGACCGCCGGTCAGGCAGTCGTGCCAGTCGAGGCTCGACGCGCCGACCGTCGCCAGCGCCAGACCCCGGTCCGACATCAGGACCATGCCGGCCCGGATCCGCGCGGACATCTGCGACTTCAGCGTGTCCGGGATGTTCAGCCGATCGAGCCGATCCGCGCCGATGATCAGCACCGACGCGTTCGCGCCGTCGGCCAGTGCGGTCAGCGTGATGCTGCGCCCCGCGCGGACCGGTGCCGACCAGGCGGCGGCGCCAGGGATGTCGTGATTCACGCGCTCGCTCCTTCTGCCTCGGCGACCCCAGCAGCGGCGGCAGCCGGCACGACCAGGCCGATGGACGCGTGATAGGCGCGGCGCTGCATGCGATAGGCGATGAGCCCACCGACAGCGACGATGGCGAGCGTGATCAGCGGGAGGTAATGCAGGTACCAGCCATCGCCGGCCGGGTCGTACACCTCCGCCCGTGGCCAGCCCAGGTTGATCGCCATCGCGAGTCCGTAGGCGACCGCGATGATGTTGACAATCAGACCGAACCGCCCGAGCGAGAACAGTCGGCCGGCCGTTCTCGTCGACCCCGGCGGCCGGTCCGCGACCGGTCAGTCGCCGTACCAGCAGAGGTGCGGTGACCATCAGGTACGCGATGTAGAGCAGCATGATGCAGACACTCGCCAGGCCGAGGAACAGACCCGCGTTGCCGAAGTTCACCACCAGGCAGACGGCCGCGAGCACGCCGGGCACGATGGTGGCCGCCACCGGGGTGCCGGTACGACGGGACACCTGGCGCAACTGGGCGCGACGCCGGCAGCACGTTGTCGCGTGCCATCGAGAAGATCATCCGGGCCGCCGCCGTCTGGATCGCCAGCGTGCAGACACAGACCGCGAGGGCGACATCGAGGAGCAGCAACTTGCCGGCCGTCGTCCCGAGCTGACTGGTCAGGACGTAGGGGAGACCCTGCGTGGCGAGATCGCCGTTGGTCAGGGACGGGGCCGCCATCAGCGCGGCGATGATCAGGAACGCGCCGCCGATCCCGGACGCGACGACCGCGCGGATGATCGTCCGGGGAGTCGTCGCGCGCGGCTTGTGCGTCTCCTCGGACAGTTCGCCCGCGCTGTCGAAGCCGACCAGCACGTACGCCGCCATCAAGGCCGAGATCAGCAGCGGTACGACGTACCCGGTCGTGCTGTCGAGGTTCGTCGTGTGCAGTACGACGGAAGGACCGCGCTCGGCGCGACTTGTCAACAACACGACGATCAGCACGACGCCGATCAGTTCACACGTCACACCGACCGAGTTGACGACCGCGGTGATCCGTACGCTCGTCGCGTTCAGCAGCGTGGTTGCTGTCAACAAAAGACAGCCCAGTACGACGGCATTCGCGGCGCCGTCCTTCGACGCCAGCGTGGAGTCGGTGCCGACCAGCTGGAAGCCGGACCAGACCGCGGGGAGGATGACCTGCAGGGCGATCGCCGCGGTGGCCAGCGTGATGATCTGCGCGATCACCATCGTCCAGCCCGCGAACCACCCGACGACGGCGCCGCCCAGACGCCGTGCCCACTGGTAGATCGCTCCGGACAGGGGATAGCGCGCGGCCAGTTCGGCGAAGCAGAGAGCGACCATCAGTTGGCCGGCGAGCACTGCCGGCCAGGTCCAGAAGAAGGCCGTTCCGCCGAAGCCGAAGCCGAGCCCGAACAGCTGGAAGACAGTCGTCAGGATGGACACGAACGAGAAGCCGGCCGCGAACGACGCGTAGCTGCCGACCCGGCGCGAGAGTTGCTGGGCATAACCGAACTGGCCCAGGTCCTCGGCGCTTGGTGTCCTTGGTGTTGGGTGCGGTCAGTGTTTCAGGGGTGGCTGACATTCCGGCCTCCGTCGGATCGGCCCGGAATGCACACGGCAGCCCGGGGCCTTCAAGGCCTCCCGGGCTTTTGTCCCGCCGTGGAACGGCGCCGTCGTGACAGCGCCGCCTCCCCTCTCGGACCAGGCCTGCCGTCGCCGGCAGCGGAACCCTAGGGGCGCCCCGCCGTCTCGGCGGGTCCCTTTCAGTTCAGGGCGCGTTGGTTTCGGCGGCGCGCGTCCTGTGTAACAAGGACGTAAACGAATCCTCTCACTGGATCGGCGCTCGCTGAGACCTGTTGCCTACAGCAACAAAAGGTGCTGTCTGCCTGGATCCCGTCAGGCTCTCGTCGCCGGGTCCGGCCAGGCTTTCGTCGGCCGTGGTCGCGGTCAGGCGAGTTTGTCGATGGCTCGGCGCAGCCGGGCGACGCCTTCGTGGATCCGGTCCGGCTTGGTCGACGCGAAGCACAGCCGCAGCGCGTCGGTGAAGCGGCCGGTGGGGGAGAAGGCCGTACCGGGGATGAACGCCACGCCCTCGGCCAGTGCGACCTCGAACAGCTCGGCGGTGTCGACGCCGTTCTCCAGCGTCACCCAGAGGAAGAAGCCGCCCTCCGGGTCGGTCCAGCGGGCGATGTCGCCGAAGTGCTCCGCAGTGCCGCGTGCATCGCCTCCTTGCGGCGCCGGTACTCCGCCCGCTGCGTGACCAGGTGATCCTCGAGATGCCCACCCTCCAGGAACCCGGCGAGCAGCCGCTGCGCCGGCAGGTTCGTGCACGTGTCCATGGCCTGCTTCGCGTTGATCAGCAGCGGCTGCACCTCCGGGTCCGTATCCACCCAGCCGACCCGCAGCCCGGGCGCGACGATCTTCGAGAACGTCCGTACGGCGAACACCAGCGGATCACCGGCGCCGAGTTCGCGGATTGTCGGCAATGGATCGCCGGCGAACCGAAGGAGCCCGTACGGATCGTCGTCGATCACCATCGATCCCCAGGATCGGGCCAGCTCGAGCAGCCGGTGGCGTCGCTCCAACGAGAGGGTCGCGCCGGACGGGTTCTGGAAGGTCGGGATCGTGTAGATCGCCTTCGGGCGTCGCCCGTCGAGGAGCTGCGCGAGATTGTCGACAATCATCCCGTCGGCATCGACCGGAACCTCGAGCAGTTGGGCGCCGTACGAGAGAGCGGTCGCGCTGCCGTTCGTGTACGTCGGTGATTCGACGACGACCAGGTCGCCGGGGTCGACGAACAGCTTGCAGAACAGATCGAGCCCCTGCATCCCGCCGGCCGTGATGGTCAGCCGGTCGGCGGTGGTCTCGTCGCTGTCCCGCGCAGGATCTCGAGCAGTGCCGCGTGCAGTGGCGGATCGCCCTCGGTGGCCGCGTAGTCGTACGCGTCGGCGCGACTCAGTTGGTCGGCGGCGATCGCGGCGAGGACTGTCGACGGTACCGCCTCCGCCGCCGGTGAGCCCATCGCGAACCGCACGATGTCGTGGGTCTGCTTGTGCAGCAGCGACGTGCTCGAGTCGATCACCGAACCCGACCAGCCCGGTGACGCGTTCGGCGTACAGCTCGCTCAGTCCGGCGCTGGTTTCGTCCGCAGAGCTACCTCCTGATCGTCAGTTCGTCGGACAGATCGGTCAGTCGCTCGACGCCGTCGTCGGTGACCACGATCGGCTCGGACAGCCCGTAGCCCCCATCTGTCCATCGACATTCCGAGGATTACACGTGGAACGCAATCCCGGCGGTCACCCGGCAAGGGGTGAGTGGGTGGACGCAGGGTGATGCGACTCAGTGTGCGGCCGGGGCAGGATTGTTGACAATCCTACGGGCGGCTTCCTAGCCTCGACGCATGCCAGCCCCGGCCGAGCACCCCATCATCACGGTGCTCTGCGAACGGTCGTCAGCGGGTGAGTTGCTGGTGCCGCCTGGATTGGCGGGGCTCGAGGTCGAGTTCCGGTTCTGCGATACCGCCGGGCTGGCGGAGGCGGTGCGTGGGGCTCGGGGGCTGATGTTGTGGGACTACTTCTCCAGGGCGGTCCGGGACGTTTGGGCCGAGGCGGGGTCGGTCGAGTGGATTCATGTGACGGCGGCTGGGGTCGACACGCTGCTGTTCGACGAGCTTCGGGACTCGGATGTCGTGGTGACGAATGCGCATGGGGTGTTCGACCGGCCGATCGCCGAGTATGTGCTGGGGGCGGTGATCGCGCAGGCGAAGGAGAGTCGGCGCAGCGTGGAGTTTCAACGGCGGCACGAGTGGCAGCATCGCGTGACACGCAGCGTCCTCGGCGCGACCGCGCTGATTGTCGGCACCGGGGCGATCGGGCGGGAGACAGCCCGGCTGCTCCGCGCGGCCGGCTTGCAGGTCCGGGGAGCCGGGCGAGTGGCGCGGTCAGGCGACCCGGACTTTGGTGAGGTTGTTGCTAGTAGCAATCTTTCGGCGGAGGTGGGGTGGGCCGATCACCTGGTGCTGGCGGCGCCGCTGACGGATGCGACGCGTGGACTGGTCGACGCAGACGTGCTGGCAGCGATGCGACCCGGCGCGCACCTGATCAACGTCGCACGTGGTCCGATTGTCGACGAAGCCGCGCTCCTCAACGCCTTGCGGGACGGCCGGATCGCGGCCACTCTCGACGTGTTCGATCGCGAACCGCTGCCGCCGGACCATCCGTTGTGGGACGCGCCGAACGTGACGATCACCGCGCACATGTCCGGCGACGTGATCGGCTGGCAGGACACGCTGGCCGCGCAGTTCGCCACCAATGTCCGGCGCTGGCTGGCCGGCGAACCCCTGCTCAACGTGGTGGACAAGAAGCTCGGCTACATCCCGACTGGAGACAGATGACGCAACCGACACCGGCGACCGCGGGACAGCCGGGGCTGCAGGCAACTGAACTGGTCGAGGGGTACCGGAGCCGGACGATCTCGCCGGTGGAGGCGACGCAGGCGGCGCTGGACGCGATCGAGCGGTACGACGACCAAGTCAACGCGTTCGTCCTGGTGGATGCCGAGGGAGCCCTCGCCGCCGCGAAGCAGTCGGAAGCCCGGTGGCATTCCGGGGAGCCGCTAGGCCCCGGCGACGGCGTACCGACGTCGATCAAGGACGCCTTGTGGACAAGGGGATGGCCGACCCTGCGCGGCAGCACGATGATCGACGAAGCCGGGCCGTGGGACGAGGACGCCCCGGCCGTCGCCCGCCTCCGGGAGACCGGCGCCGTCATCCTCGGCAAGACGACCACCCCGGAGTACTCGTGGAAGGGCGTCACCGACTCCTCCAAGTACGGCATCACGCGCAACCCATGGGATCTGTCGACGACGCCCGGCGGTTCGAGCGGCGGGTCGGCCGCCGCGGTCGCGCTCGGCATGGGTGCGTGGTCCGTCGGCACCGACGGCGGCGGATCGGTCCGGATCCCGGCCGCGTTCACCGGGACGGTCGCGCTCAAGCCGACGTACGGGCTGATCCCGTTGTATCCACCGAGTGCGTTCGGGACCTTGTCGCATGCCGGGCCGATGACGCGGACGGTCCGGGATGCCGCCGCGCTGCTCGACGTGCTCACCGGGTACGACGCCCGCGACTGGTCCGCGATGCCGACGCCGGTCACGTCGTTCCTGAACGGGCTCGATGGCGGTGTTGTCGGATTGAAGATTGCCTTCTCGTCCGATCTTGGGATTGTCGACAACGATCCCGAGGTCGAGGCCCTGGTACGCACGGCGGTGGGGGTGCTCGCGGATGCTGGGGCCGACGTGACCGAGATCGATCCCGGGTTCGCGGACCCGATCGACGCGTTCCACGTGCTGTGGTGGTCGGGGGCCGCGAAGGTGTTGTCGGCGCATGAGGTCGACGATCGCGTCGATCCGGGACTGCGCCGGGTCGCCGCGCTCGGAGCGTCGTACTCTGCCTCCGACGTCCTTGATGCGACCAGCACAAGGATGGAACTCGGGCAGCTGATGGGACGGTTCCATCAGATGTACGACGTACTCGTGACGCCGACCCTGCCGATCACGGCGTTCCCGGTCGGCCAGGACGTGCCGGACGGGTCGGCCGTCGCCGGACTGGACGAGCTGGACGCCGTACACCTATCCGTTCAACCTCACCCAGCAGCCGGCGTTGAGCGTGCCGTGTGGCTTCACGCGAGCGGGGCTCCCGGTCGGGCTGCAGATCGTCGGACCGCGGCACGCGGATGCGCTCACCTTGCGCCTCGGTCAGGCCTATCAAGCGGCCACCGACTGGCATCTCCACCCGCCGACGCCGGAGGCAAGTATGACGCCGCCCGAGTCACTGTGAGTAGGTCAATTCTCTTGGGCTGCGCTGTGTTCGGTCCGATCTCGCTTGGGGTGTTGAGCGAGGTCAGCGCGCGCTGTGCGGTGTTCGCTTATGGTGCGCGATGGGTGTCGTGGACAAGACGCACAGACTTCGCAGGATCGACGATGTCGTCGGTTCAGGTCGATACTCGCCTGTGGTCTGGGAGCATCAGGGTTCATGGCTGACGATGTTCGCGACTGTCCACCGATCCACGACTCCATGGTCTTGAGGCAGGAAGACCTGATAGAGCGGGCGAGGCATGTTCTCGGCGGGGACGATCGGGTGCTTGGCGTGTGGTTGGTCGGTAGCTATGGCAGGGACACCAACGATCAGTTCAGCGACGTCGATCTCTGGGTTGTCGTGGCTGGACGTGACGCTGAGAGCTTCTGTGATGATTGGCCAGGAACTTCTGACAAGATCGCTCCGACGGTGTTCCGACGGGAGGTTGCCGGTCGGCGGATCTTTAACCAGGTCACGCCGAACTGGCTTCGCTTCGACGTGTCGGTGGGAACTCCCGATACTATCGCCGACCGCAGCCGATCAACCGTCAAGCCTCTGTACGACCCGAATGGGTTGAGTGCGGACCTGAGCGACCCGGGACCGCCTAGGCAGCCTGATCCTGGCCGGGTCGAGTCGATCAGCCAGGGGTTCTTGCGGGTGCTTGGGCTGCTGCCGGTCGTCGTCGGGCGCGAGGAGTTCGCGGTCGGCCAGTCGGGTGCCGGACTGCTGCGGGACATGCTGATTGATGTGATGCTCGAGGATGTCGCGATCGAGGATCGGGGCGGCGCGTTGCACCTCAACAGGCTGCTGCCGGCTGATCGTCAGCAGATTCTGAGTGATCTCCCGGCCCTTCAAGCCACCCGTGAATCGGTGATTGCCGCTCATGTCGCCTGTGCCACAGTGTTTCTGCCGCTGGCACGCGACCTGCACGGGCGATGCGGTCTGGACTGGCCGCAGGAGTTCGAGGACGCAGCACGTCGGCACCTGATGACGACCCTGTCGGTCGAGTTGCCCGCGAGCATGCGAAACGACGGCAGACTGTGAGTCAGCCGCGAGGGCATCTTCACAGGTCGGCCGCCGTTTCGACCGGCTTGAACGGCCTCAGGCCGCCCGTTGGCTAGAGGGTATGGAGTGGCTCGCACCCCAACTTCCAACGCCCATCCAACATGGTGTTCGGTCTGTTCTCCTTGCTGGGCTACAACTTCTCGCGACGTTTCCGTGGTCTGGCCGATCAGCGGTTCTGGCGCGCGGAGCTGCCTGGCGTGACCACCGGCGGGTACGGAACGCTGGAGCCGGTGGCCCGCAATAAGGTCAACCTGGACAGAGTCATCACCCACTGGCCGGACATGCTACGGGTCGCCGGTTCCCTGGTGACCGGGCAGGTGCGCGTACGACCTGCTGCGGATGCTTGGCCGCGAGGGTCGCCCGGCCCAACGGGCATGGCGTTTGCCGAGTACGGGCCGTATCGCCAAGACCTTGCACCTGTTGTGGGTCGTCGATCCGGTCGACGACACCTACCGGCGCCAGATGAACCGCCAGCTCACAGTGCAGGAATCGCGCCACAAACTCGCCCGCGACATCTGCCATGGCAAGCGCGGCCAGATCATGCAGGCCTACCGCGAAGGCCAGGAAGACCAGCTCGGCGCCCTCGGTCTGGTTCTGAATGCCGCGGTGTTGTGGACGACGCGCTACACCGACGCCGCCGTTACCCAGATCCAGGCGCTACTCTCCGAAGAACGAGACCACGACGTCCTGGACGCCGACGTCGCGAGACTGTCACCGCTCAAGCAGGCGAACCTCAACGTGCTCGGCCGCCGTCCCACCACCCCGGCAGGCGGCGGCCTGCTCCCGCTACGTACCCCGGCGGTCGAAGAGGACGAAGAGGACCCGAGGCAACGACGGATCGTCCGTCCAGGGTGTGATGCAATGTGTGCCGTGACCGATTCAGTAGCGACATCTTGGAGCCGCATCACCAGCTGGCTCAGCGAGAACGCTCCTGCGGCTGCCGAGAGGCAGCAAGGGCCAGCCTCGGCTGACGCCGTCTCGGTACTGCGCGACGAGGCAGGTTTCCCACTTCCGGCGGATTTAGACGAGTGGCTCTCGGTCTCCAACGGGTTCTCCCATCGAGGGAGCTTCGGCAGTCTCCTGCCGGTGCTGCACACACCCCTGCCGGCCGAGGAGATGGCGCCTCGGCGAAAGCACCTCCGCGAGGTGCTGGGGTCCGAGGATGAGTCTGGCGGGGCTGATCCGGCCGGTACACCGTCGCGCGTGTGGCTCGACGCATTCTTGCCCATCGCCGACTCCGGTACGGACTCGGAACTGTTCATTGACCTTCGTAGCGGCGACCTGTCCGGATGCGTGGCCGTGTTCGACGGCGAAGGTGGTGGATACAAGGCTCATGCATGGGCCAGCATTGCAGAGATGCTGAACGACGTTGCTGATGCCATGACGCTCGGTCGACCGGCACTGGGCGACTATGCCCGTCGTCACTCGACCGAGTGGTATTCGATGCCGTCGTGGGAGATCCAGGTTCTCGACGGCCGATTGGACTGGAACCCTGCCACCGCGGCTCCGTGAGATCGGCGCTTTGCTGGCAACCGGTGGCTGGGGGCCACCTCTGGCGTGTGCCCCCAGCCGTGGCTGAAGGTCAGCAGTTGTCCTCGATGTACCGAGAGGAGCTGCTGCTGGCCCAGACGCTCGGGGTGTCAGGACCTGCTCGGCCACGCGTCGCTGGACACGCTCGCGGTCTACAGCAAGCCACGACTTGAAGATGTTGTCGCTCACCACCGCGCCGTGTTCGGTCCGTCCGTCGACCGAGAAGAACAAGGCGGCCTAGCCGGATACGACCCGGGGGCGTTGTCGACGGTGTTGGGAAGGGACCGGTGATGGCCGGGGTGAAACAGAGCTCTCGCCACAGGCCGAATCCGCTGCTTGAGGTGCCACCGGATCCACAGCGCCCCGCGCCGATCGTCGAACCACCGCTGCCCATGCGGTGGGCCACCTCAACCGCTGATGACCTTCAGCGGGCGGTCGAAGAACATCAGTTGGCAGCATGTCAGCGCACCGGCCGAGGAAACTACGCAAGCACGATGACACGAGGGAAACGCATCTGGGCTGCAGCATCGGGCGAAGGAGCTCGCGCGATGCTGGACTACCTCGCCGCTCTGCCGGGCGACACGTGGAACGACCGGTGGCTGCTGCTCGATGCCGCTACATCGGCGAGCGGGCGCCGACGAGCTGGTCACGAGGACTGGCAAACCGTTGTGCAACCTGGCTGCGCCAGGCCACTGCGCGACTCGTTGACGGCAGGTCTCACCGTGATGATCGTCCTCGACATCATGCGTCCGTCCTACGCCTGGCAGCAGGGCCGCCAACTCGGCCTGTTCCACACGATCGGCGAATATCGCGACCCCGATAACGCGGCGACCATCGGCGCGCGGATCGATCAGCTGCTCGGCAGCACCACGCTCAGCAAGCGAGTCCGGCACACGCTCGGCAAGATCTTGGCCCACACCGGCAAGACGATCCGCCAGGTGACCGCAGAGGACCTGTTGACCATGGATGCTGCCTTGGCGCCGCTGCGACTACATAGCTCGCATCGACGCTCGATCGAGCACTTGTGGCGAGTGCTGATGGACCTGGGCTGGATCAGTTACGAAACCGTGGCCTGGCCAGTGCAGCGGGGCCGCGAGCCGCAGCTGTCGGCAGAGGAACTGATCGACCGCTACGACCTTCGCAGCCCTCATCGTGAGCTCTTCCTTGAGTACCTGAAACAGCGCCGGCCGAGCCTGGACTACTCGACCTGGCGCAGCCACGCACAGATCCTGGTCAAGAACTTCTGGCTGGACATCACTTCTCGCCATCCCGACCTGCCGAGTCTCGCTCTGACACGGGAGATCGCCGACGAGTGGAAGCAACGCATCAGAGTCCGGCAGAACGGCGAGCTGCGAGTCGGCCACCTCAACCAGCTGTTCATCGTGCGGGCGTTCTATCTCGACCTCGCCCAGTGGGCACTGGAGGACTCCTACTGGGCACCCTGGGCCTGCGCTCCACCGATCAGCCGGCATGAGGTCGCCGGTTACGCCAAGCTGCGCCGCAAGCAGGTTGCGCGGACACAGCAACGAACTCGCCAGATCGCGCCGGTTCTCCCGCAGCTACTCGCACAGGCGAGGAAGGACCGCCGCGCGTCGGCCGAACTGCTCGCAGCGGCCACCGCGGCCGGCCATGGCGGCACCATCAGCGTTGCCAGTGATGTCTGGACTGTCCGGCGGGCTCGGCCCACCGGACAGGTTCGCATCGACTGCGCAGACCATAAGTCGCGCAACCTCAGCTACGAAGAGGACGCGGCCTTCTGGTCATGGGCTTTGATCGAGACGTTTCGTCTCACCGGAATCCGTTGCGAAGAGCTGCTCGAGCTGACCCATGTGTCGATCGTTCCTTACCGGATCCCTTCAACCGAAGAAGAAATCCCTCTCCTGCACATCGCACCCAGCAAGACCGACGAGGAACGCCTCCTCGTCGCAGGCCCCGAACTCGTGCACGTCCTGTCCGAAATCATCCACCGCGTTCGGGGCGGCCACCAAGACATCCCGCTGACGCCACGATGGGACCCGCACGACCACGAGTGGGGTCCCACGCTGCCGCATCTGTTCGCCAAGTACTGGGGTCCCGAGCTCCGGCCGATCTCACCCGGCACCGTCTGGACATTGATACGCAGATGCGCCGACCGCGCCAACATCGTCGTCGACGGCGAACAAGTCCACTTCACCACCCACGACTTCCGCCGCATCTTCGCGACCGACGCCCTGGCCAGCGGCCTGCCACCCCACATCGTGCAGGTCCTGCTCGGCCACAAAAGCATCGCCACCACCCAGGGATACGCGGCGGTCTATCCCCAAGACGTAATCCGCCACCACCGCACCTGGATCGGCCAACGACGACTCACCCGGCCCAGCGAGGAATACCGTCGCCCGACTCCTGCGGAGTGGGAAGAGTTCGAAGGCCACTTCGTCAAGCGCAAGGTCAGCCTCGGCAGCTGCGGCCGCGCCTACGGCACCAACTGCCACCACGAACACGCTTGCCTTCGATGCGCGCTACTCCGACCCGACCCCGCCCAGGCCGACCGGCTCCGCGAAATCATCACCAACCTTCACGCCCGCATCACCGAAGCCGAACAGAACAACTGGCTCGGCGAGGTCGAAGGACTGAAGGTCAGCCTCGCCGGCGCGGACGAGAAGCTCGAGGAAATGGAACGGCTGACCGCCGACGACAGCCCAGTGCTGCTCGGCCTCCCCACAACCAAACGTCACTAGTGTGGTGTCTCGTCGTTCGCCGGTGATTGATGCGAGTGCGACCGGCCTTCGTGCAGGGGTCTGTGCGGCATGCCAGAACCGGCAGGCACGACCAGCAGGGAAACCGCACTTACCCGAGACGACGTAGCGCTGTCTCGACAGCGACCTCGACCCGGGAAGTCATGCCGGGCACATCGACGGGACGGCGCCCAGCGACCTGACCACGGATCCACTTCGGCCCGCTGTCGTCATGGTGCAGCAGGGCATACAGGTCCCACCACGGATCGAGAGTCACCCCGGCGATCGACTCATAGAGCGACCGAAGCTGCTCCGCCCACTCGGGCGAGTAGAGCGCCGCCAAGTATCGCCGACAGTGCCCGACGTCAATCGCGCGCGACCCTCGATGGATGCAGTTCCAGTCGGTCAGCCCAGTAATCCTCCCGCGCGACCACAGCAGGTTGACAGGCAGGAAATCGCCGTGCAGAAAGACGGCAGTGTCCTTGGGCGGCGGCGCCGCCATGACACCGAACGCCGCCTTCCACACAGCCGGCTTCTGTGCGCCACCGGCACCTGAAACCCGTCTCGAGGAGCGATCCACGAATCCGTCCACGGTCTGAACACCTTCGCGGGGAGATCGAGGGAATGCAGCAAGACGGCAATCTCCGCGATCCTCGTCATCCACGACCGAGGTTCCGCCGGATTGAGGTGAACATGACCCGGCAACCGTGTCATCAGCAACGATGGCTCGCCTCCCGTCGAAGCACCAGCAACATCAGCAGCCAGGATGCTCGGAACCGGGAGCCCGCTGCCCGCCACCACACCAAGGTTGGCGATCTCCTTCTCCAAGGGCTCCTGCAGGCCGAGCCCGCCCGGGTACTGCCGCAGTACGACGAACGTTCGCGTTCCACGTCGCTCGACAGTCAGCCGATTCACGGCGGAGCAGACGCCACCGGTCAATCGGCGATAGCCAACGATGCGACTGCCCCGACCCATCGACGCCGCAACCCAGGCGAGAGTCTCCACGGAGGGCCGACGCTGCCTGAACCCGCCATCCCTCCAGTCGCCGTCGGTCATGAGCGCGAGCCTATTCGTCAGGGGTCTGCGGCGATAGCGGATTCCTAACCCGCCAGAGGCAGTGACCCGGCTGCTGGATGGCCGTCACCATCTGGAACGACACGCGACCCAAGGTGGCTGACGGCGACCCATCGACGCGGTCTTACCCCACCACGCACTGCCTAGTTCGGATAAGGTCCCATCGCTGCAACTGACTCCCGTTACGGCCGATCTCGACGAAGCCACCGAGTGGTTCGAGGTGCTTCCCGCCGCGATGGGTGTGGAGGGGCTGGTCGTGAAAGGTGCAGCCACGCGCTACACCCCGGGACGCCGTGACGCCTGGGGCAAGGTCAATTCTCTGGATCGGCGGCGCCCGCGGCGAGACTCTCTCTTTCCACCGACGTTAGAGGCCCTGCCGGAAGCCCTCGCGCCAGGAGGCGTAGCCGGCCTGCCATCCGAAGGTCGCCTTGGCCAGGCTGTTGTCCACCCCGCGGATCTCGGTGAAGGCGGCGACGCCGACGTCACCGACCGCGAGCTTGGCCAGCCAGGCCGGGAGGTGCCGCGGCGGCTTCGCGCCGAGAATCCGGGCGAACTCCGGCAGCCACACCGCGGCCTGCGCCGGGTCGTCGTCCGCGATCTGGTAGATGCCGGTCGCGTCGCTCTCGATCGCCTTCACCGTCGCGTCGGCCGCGTCGTCGTAGTGGACGAACGACCATACCCCGGTCCCGTCGCCGATCAGCGGCAGCTTGCGCTTCTGGATCATCTCGACCAACGACCCACCCTTGCCGATGTCGCCGGTCGGGCCGTAGAAGCTCCCGTACCGCAGCACCACCCCCTCGATCCCCTCGGCCTTCGTCACGACCGATTCGAGGTGCTTGATCGCGGCCATCGTCTCCCGCTGCGCCGGCACCGGGTCGGGGTCCATCGGATCCGCCTCGGTCTTCGTCGCGGATCCACCGTGTTGCAAGTTCCAGCCGGCGTACGACTGGACGACGAACCGTCGTACGCCGGCAGCCTGGGACGCGGCGAGCAGGTTGTCGGTGCCCTCGGTGCGGAGCCGGTTCGTCAGCGCGAAGCTCTCGTCGAACTTCTTGAAGTCGATCCCACCCTTGAGCGCCGTCATCTGGTGGACGACGACCTCCGGTCGGGCCGACTTCACCGCGGCTGTCACCGCGGCAGCGTCGAGGCCGTCCGCGAGTACGACGTCCGCCCCGAACGCCCGCACCCCGGCCGCGCCGGACTCCGACCGGATCATCCCGGTCACCTCGTGCCCGGCCTCGACCAGTTGCGGTACCAGCGACCGGCCGAGTCCGCCGGTCGCACCTGCCACCAAGACCTTCATGTCAGTCCTCCGTCGTCTTTCGGTACGACCCGGAGGACACGCGCCGGCCTCAGCGTGTGACAGTGACGCCGATCACGTTTCCGACGTGATCGTGAAGGAGGTCGGGCCGAAGGACACGTTCTGGGTGACGTCGATGGTCAGCTGATCCGTCGGCGGGTGGCAGGCGAGCGTGAGGACGAACGGCGTCTCGACGAAGCGGATCGTCGCCACGTAGGTGTCACCGTCCGCATGCGCGCTGGAGACCACGCGCTGCCCGACCTGGGGATCGGCCTCCTTGAGTACGCCGACGGAGTTGAGCTCCCGCCAGTCGCCCGGCGCGCAGACGATGTCGACCGGGTCGGTCGCACCGGGCTCGAGTCCGGCGAACGTGAACGTGCCCGTGCCGTCCGGATCCAGCCGGACCGCGGTCAGTCCGGTGGCTTTGTCGTTGGCGAAACGGTAGGTCTGCCCGTTCCCACCGGCCGGCGCGGGACCGCTCGGCGGGGTGAGCTCCAGGCGCTCGGGGCGGGCGACCGGGGTGACCTCCTTGCCTTCGAGGGCGGGGAGCAGGTGATCCCAGACGGTGTCCAGGATCGCCTGCATGTCCTCGGTGGCACTCGTGACGATCAGAGCGGCGTCGTACTCCGGGAAGACCACGCAGAACTGACCGAACGCGCCGTCACAGCGGTACGTGTTGTGCCGGCCGCGCCAGAACTGGAAGCCATACCCCTGCTTCCAGTCCGGGTTCTCCTGGTTGTCGTTCGGGACCTGCTTCGAGGTCGCCGCCTCGTACCACTCGGCCGGGACGAGCTGCTTGCCCTCCCACGCGCCGCGCTGCAGCAGGAGCTGACCGAAGCACGCCAGCGACTCGGTGTTGATGCTCAAGCCCCAACCACCGACTGTGATGCCCTCCCTCGACACCTGCCAGCTCGCCTCGGTCACGCCGAGCGGCTCGAAGAGCCGCGGCCGCAGATAGTCGAGCAGGCGCTCACCGGTCAACCGCTGCAGGATTGCCGACAACATGTACGTCGCGCCGCTGTTGTAGACGAACACCGTGCCCGGCTCGTGAGCCACGTTCAGACCGAGGAAGATCTTGATCATCCGGCGGTCCCGGCTCAGCGCCCCGACGGTGTCCTCGTCGTGCCCGGTCGTCATGGTCAGCAGGTGCCGGACCTTCATCGCGGCCAGGTTGTCGCTGATCGTCTCGGGCAACTCGTCGGGCTCGAAGAACGAGATCACCTGGTCGTCCAGCGACAGCAGCCCGGCGTCGATCGCCAGGCCGACCGCGGTCGAGGTGAAACTCTTCGATACCGAGAACAGCAGGTGCGGGTCGGTCAGCCGGTACGGCGACCACGCCTCCTCGAGGACGACATGACCGTGCCGCAGCAGCATCGCGGTCTGGATCTCCGGCTTGGACGCGTCGAGCGCCGCGACGAACCCGTCGAGCGCTGCGGCGGACAACCCCTGGGCTTCTGGTGTACTCCGTGGAAGTCTGCTCACCCCAGCACGCTATCTCCCCGAACGGACAAACATCAGGTGAGTTCCACCAAGCAAGCAGCCGTGATCATCAATCCGATCAAGGTGCCCGACGACTTTCGCCCTACCGTCGAGGCAGCATTGACCCAGCGCGGCGTCGAGGTGGCGCTGTGGTTGGAGACGACCGCGGACGACGCGGGGGTGACGATGGCGCGACAGGCGGTCGAGGACGCCGTCGACCTGGTCGTGGTCGCCGGCGGGGACGGCACTGTGCGGGTCGTCTGCGCCGAGCTCGCCGGGACCGGCATCCCGGTCGCCGTGCTGCCGGCCGGGACCGGGAACCTGCTGGCCCGCAATCTCGGGATCTCGCTGGACCTGGACACCGCGCTGGCCGAGCTGCTCGACGGCACCGACCAGCGGATCGACAGCGTGCTGATCGAAGGCGACGAGCTGACCATCGATCGGTTCGTCGTGATGGCGGGACTCGGTCTGGACGCGGCGATCATCGCGGATGCACCGGAGGAGCTGAAGAAGCGGGTCGGCTGGGCGGCGTACGTCGTGTCCACGATCAAGAACCTGAACCATCCGTCCGTGCGGGTCGAGATCACCGTCGACGACCAGCCGCCGGTACGCCGCCGAGCGCGGACCGTTGTGATCGGCAACGTCGGCACCCTGCAGGCGAACATCCCCCTGCTGCCCGAGGCGGTCCCGGACGACGGGCTCATCAACGCCGTCGTGCTGGCGCCCCGACGGGTCGCCCAATGGCCGCGGCTGGCGTTGAGCCTGGTGGTGAAGTCGATGCGCGAGGAGCATGTCCAGCGGTTCGCCGGCCGGCGGATCCAGGTGACGGCCGCGAAGACGGTACGACGGGAACTGGACGGGGACACGATCGCGGACGGCCGGTCCCTGAGCGCGTCGGTCGACCCGTCAGCCCTGGTCGTGCGGGTGCCCTGACGACTGCAGGTGGGTGAGTTTGTCGGGATTGACGACGCCGTGGATCGTCGTGATCAGGCTCTCGGTGACGACGAACGACCAGATCGCGATCGTGCGGTTCGCCGGGTCGTGCATCCGGAGGGCGGGTTGCCCGCCGACATGCACCGGTTCGGCTGACAGGCCGCGCCCGCTGAACTTGCCGAACGCACCGATCAGCATCCGCGCGACGTTGCCGGCGCCGTGCACCGGTCGGGGGAAGCCGCCCTTGCCGCCGCCGTCACCGGTGAAAGTGGCGTCGGGTGTGAGGAGGTCGACGAGCGCATCGAGCTCACCGTCCTCAGCGGCCGCTACGAAGCGCCGTACGAGTTCGTCACGTTCTCGGGGGGACGGGTCGTAGCGCGGTCGATTGTCGGCAATCCGACGCCGGGCGCGGACGGCGAGCTGCCGGCAGGCGGCCGGGGTCTTGGCGAGCATCCCGGCGACATCGTCGTACGAGTAGCCGAAGACGTCGCAAAGCAGGAAGACCGCCCGTTGGTCGGGTGACAGTCGCTCGAGTACGACGAGGAACGCGGTGGACAGCGAGTCCGACAGCGCGGCCCGGTCGGCGAGGTCGACGTACTCGTCCACGGCCGGCTCGGGCAGCCATGGGCCGAGGTACGTCTCCCGCTGCCGGCGCGCCGACCGCAACTGATCGATCGCCAGCCGGGTCGTCACCGTGGTCAGGAACGCCTTCGGCGACTCGACCTGCTCTTCCCGGTGCAGCCGGAGATAGGCCTCTTGTACGACGTCCTCCGCGTCGCCGAAGCTCCCCAGCATCCGGTACGCGATCGACAGCAGCAGTGGCCTGAGTTCCTCCATCACACCCTTCTCAGACGATCGACGTCGTCTCCCAGTGACACTGTCACACGATCGGATTGTCGATCGTCTGCAATCGACATGAACACAGTCACCTGGGTCTTCACCGGACTTCTGGCGGCGATCTTCGCCTACTCCGGTGCCGTCAAGGCCACGATGTCCCGCGCCCGCCTGATCGCCACCGGCCAGACCGGCATCGCGCCGTTCCCGATGCCGCTGGTCCGCGTCGTCGCCATCGCCGAGCTGTTCGCCGTCGCCGGCCTGTTCGCGCCCTGGCTCACCGACAAGGCCCGCGTCCTCACCCCGCTGGCTGCCGTCGGCCTCAGCATCGTGATGATCGGCGCCGCCATCTCCCACGCCTCGCTCCGCGAACCGAAGGCGGTCGCCGCCAACGTCACCCTGCTCGCCCTCGCCTCCTTCGTCGCAGCCAGCCGCTTCGCGGCACTCACCTGACCAGCCGCCGCATACGTCGCGTCAGGCCGGATCGCCAGGCCATCTCAATCGGCCGTCATCGGCGCGGTTGAGCGTAAGTGCCGCGCGGTGGCGGCAATTGTGATGGCCTGGCGGTCCGGTGCCCTCAGTCAGCGGGCTCCTAGCGTTGGATGAGTACGGCGACAGTCCGCGGTGGGACTGTGGCCGTGCCGGTCGAAGTGGTCCAGGTGGTCTGCTTGACCACAGCGTCGGAGCCGCTCGCCTGGGTGGGAGACAGGGACAGGTTGGCGCCGGCCAAGCCCGGGACCTGCTGTGTGACCGGCGCGCCCGTCGAGTTGAAGACGACGAGGACGCCCTTGAGTGCTGCGTCGACGTTGGGGCCGACGGTGTCGTCGATGCGCATCGTGATCACACCGGGGGTGGTGCCGCTCACCGGGAAGGTGAGCTTCTGGTTGATCAGATCGGCCGAGCCCAAGCGGAACAGTGGGCTCGAGAAGCGCAGCTTCAGCAGATCGGCAGCCGCGGCGGATGCGGTCGCCACGTCGGCCGCGGTCGGCTTCAGTGCCGGGTTGGCGAGGAGTGGCTTCATGTAGGACCACTTGGCCTCGTTGTCGGCCTTGGGCGGCAGACCGTGGCCGAAGCCGTTGTCGGCGCCGGTCCAGTCGAGGGTGTTGAACCAGTCGCCCGAGTCGTAGGAGTTGCGGTCGAGCGACTTGCTGCGGAGCAGGTCGGCGCCCGCGTGCCAGAACGACGGGGTCTGGGCCAGTGCGGTCGTTGCCAGTGACACCGTGTTCATCCGGATCCGGTCCGGCATCGTCATTCCTGTCGGCAACTTGTAGGTCAGCGTGTCCCACAACGTCTCGTTGTCATGAGCATCGACATAGCTGATCACCTCGTCCGGCTGGTCGGCGTACCCGGCGGGTGAACCGTTGTAGTCGACCGCGTCACCTCGTACGACGTCGCCTGTCGAGGCGGAGCGGAACGAGAACGACCGCAGGTTGCCGGCCAGGCCGAGCTGGATCAGATCTGTGTCATGGGCGAGTCTCTGAGCACGTTCGGAGGGTGTGCCGTTGATCGCGTCGCCGTTCGGGTCGCTCGCCTCGCCGGAGCCGAAGCCCTGGATCCGCGGATTGTCGTCAAACGGACCACCGCCCCGGACCCCGTCACGGATGCGGTCGGAGAAGGTGCCGATGCCGGTGCCGCCGAGGTTGCCCTGCCGGGCCTGGACGAACAGCGCGTCGTTCGCGACCTCGCCGAAGTTCCAGCCCTCGCCGTACAGGTAGATGCTCTTGCCGTCCACCCCGTCCTTGGCCAGGGTCAGCTTGTCCAGCGCGGCGCGGACCTTCAGCATGTTCGACTTGGTGTGGTGGCCCATCAGGTCGTAGCGGAAGCCGTCGACCCGGTAGTTGCGCGCCCAGCTGACGGTGCTGTCGACCATGATCTTCTCCGCCATCGCGTGCTCGGTCGCGATGTTGCTGCAGCAGGTCGACGTCTCCACCTTCCCGGTCGCGTTCAGCCGCTGGTAGTACCCGGGCACGACCTTGTCCAGCACGGACGTCGGCGCCTGACCGGCGGCCGGCGTGTGGTTGTAGACCTGGTCCAGGACGACGCGCAGCCCGGACTTGTGCAGTCCGCCGACCATCGTGCGGAACTCGGAGACGCGCGCGAGTCCGTCCTTCTGGGTCGCGTACGAACCCTCCGGCGCGAGCCAGTGGTAGGGGTCGTAACCCCAGTTGAAGCCGTCCTTCGCCGCGACCGCCGTGACGCACGCCTGCTGCTGCTCCGAGTCGGGTGCGTAGGACTTCAGATCGCAGTCCGGCGTCTGCTGCCCGGTCTCGGGGATCGACGCGATGTCGAACGTCGGCAAGAGGTGCACGGTGTTGAGACCGGCCGCCGCGAGTGCCTGCAGATGCTTCGTCCCGTTGCCCTGGTCCGCGAAGGCCAGATAGGTCCCGCGGTGGGCGGCCGGCACGCTGCTGTCACTGATCGAGAAGTCGCGGACATGCAGCTCGTAGATGGTCGAATCGACACCGCGCGCCAGCTTCGGCGACGGCGTACCCGACCACAACGCAGGTTTCCCGGCCGGATCGTTCAGGTCGACAGCGACCGAGTACGCCGAGTCCGTCGTGAGTGCGACCGAGTACGGGTCGGTGACCAGATTCGTCTCCACCTTGCCGGTGCTCGGCGCGTAGACCTTCACCTGATACCGGTACGCGGCGTTCTTCCACGACCGTGGTCCGTTCACGGACCAGGACCCGTCGTCGGCCCGGCGCATGGGGATTGTCGACGATCCAACAATCAGATTGACGGCCTGAGCGGTCGGCGCCCACAGCGTGAACGTCGGCGCGCCGCCGTGCCAGGTCACGCCGTACGTGCGCCCGGCGGCACTCCCGTAGACATCGTCGAGCACGCCTGGGATCTGTACGCCGGTCGCGTCCAGCAACCGGCCCGCGTCGTCGTACTGTGCGAGCCCGAGTTGTCCGGTCAGGATCTTCCGGGCGTCGGCGTGGTCGAGTCTGAGTGCCGTATAGCCCTTCAAGGCCGGGAACTTCGCCAGCACCGAGGCGGGGATCCCCGCCGGGTCGTAGCGCAGTCCGGACGACGTACCGCCGATGTCGTTCGCGTCGACCTTCAGCGAGCCGTCATCCGACCAGTGCAGTCGCCAGCGCGACCGCTCCGGGTGTGCGACGGCCGGTACGGCGAGCAGGTCGCGGCTGAGCCAATAGGCCTTGGCCTGACTGAGGTCAGGCTGTGCACCCGGCTTGGACGTAGTCACGGTGAGCAGGTGGGTCGCGATGACGTAGGAGAAGGTGACGACCAGGCCGTCACCCGGAACGGTGATCGGGATGTTGGCGCCGTTCGGCGTACCACCCTGGCCGTAGTTCTCGTCGAAGGACAGGTTGTGTGCGACCTTCGCCTCATAGCTGCCCGCTCCCAATTCACTGGTGGACCACGTATACGTCCCGTCCCCGTCCTCGTCGGTCAGCCAGGGGCGCATGCACGACGGGTCCCAGTCGCCCGGACAGCCCAGCTCGGACTGGAACGAGCCGGGCACCGTGATGATCGGACCCTGAGCACTCGACGTGACGGAGTGGCGGCCATGTTCGTAGTAGAAGGAGACCGGTCCGGTCGGTGCGGTGTAGGAGATGTTCCCGCCGTTCAGGACGCCGCCGGCACCGTAGTTCTCGTCCCAGGTCTTGTTGATCGCGGCCTTGTAGGCGTGCTCACCGGCCGGGATCGTGTAGGTGCCCTTCCACACCTTGTCCTTCGGGTCCAGCGTCAACTGCGCCTGGTCGCAGTCCGGCGACCAGTCCGCCGCACAGCCCATCTCGCTGTTGTGATCGCCAGGCACGCTGACGTTGGCGGGCTGTACGACGGGACCGGTCCCGCCACCGCCACCACCCGGCGCAGGAGCATCGCCGACCACGCCGTACGAACCGGACACCGAGTAGTTGCCCGACACGTCCCGCAGCACAGCCCGGTACTCGAGCAGCGTCCCCTTGGGCAGGCCAGAGACGTCCTGGAACACCCGGTACGGCGCGTTGTCGTCGGAGCCGAGTCGCTGCCAGGCCGTCGTACCCACGGGCCGGTAGCCGAAGGTCACCGTCACGGGAGTGTTCTCCGGCACCGCAGCCGCGATCTCAGCACGACCACCGACCGTGGCGCCGAGCTCTGGCGAGCTCATGTAGACAGCCGGCGCCTTGGCCCGCCCCGAGACCTTGCTCGCCGCCTTGTACACGGTCACGGACAGCGGCGCCTGGCTGAGCACCACTCTGCCCTCACGGTCGGTCTTGACCGCCTTGGAGCCGCCATAGACCGGCTTGAACGAGGTGTTCGATCCGTACGTCGGGATCGTCGCGGACGCGGCTGTTGTCGAGTTGTTCGCGACCACCAGATACTCGACGTTGTCGCTGCCGAGCCGGCTGAAGGCGTACAAGCCGTTGGTGTTGGACGAGTACCGATGCACCTGGCGACCGTCCGCCAGCGCGGGGTACTGCGTCCGCAGCTTCTCCAGCGCCGCGATGTGCTTGTACATCGGCGCGTTGACGTCGTACTGGTCCTTCTTGCCGATCGTCGTCGTACCGGATCCGTCGACAACCTCGTCGTCGGCATAGTCATCGGTCTGGGTCGCGAACATGTCCTGCCGCGCGTCCTTGTCACCGCCGGGACCGGTGAAGCCCTGTTCGTCGCCGTAATAGATGACCGGCTGCCCACGCGTCAGGAACATCAGCGAGTGCGCCAACTTGTCCCGCGCGAGCAGTTCCTGACCGGACGCGCCGTTCTGCTTGAGGAACATGCCGACGCGACCCATGTCGTGGTTGCCGAGGAAGGTCGGCAGTTGGTATGCGTTCGAGTCGGCGTCGGTGTAGTAGTCGTCGCCCGCGTAGAAGTCCTGCAGCTTGGTGCTGGGGTCACCCTTCGCGTAGGCGACCGCGCTCTGCTGGAAGCCGAAGTCGAGCGTCGCCTGCAACGCGCCCTTCGTGGTGTACGTCGACATGAACTGCGGGTTCGCGTCGAACACCTCGCCGAACATGAAGAAGTTCTTCGACCCCGCATCCTTGGCCGCGGCCAGGATCGCCGGGGAGAACTTCTGCCAGAACTCGAGGTTGACGTGCTTGACGGTGTCGATCCGGAACCCGTCGATGCCGAACTCGGCCCAGGTCTTGTAGACGTCGATCATCCCGTCCCGGACCCGTGGCTGCTCGGTGAACAGGTCGTCCAGGCCGACGAAGTCGCCGTACTCCGCGGATTCACCGGCGAAGGTGGAGTCGCCGCGGTTGTGGTACAGCGTCGGGTCGTTCAGCCAGGCCGGCGCCTTAATGGTCGCGTCGGCCGGGGTCCGGAAGACCGGCACGTTCGGGAACGAGGTGTTCTTGTCCAGCGGCGGGAAGGTGTCGCCGCCGGCGTACTGTTTGTCGTCGAAGACGTTGCCCTGAGCATCCTTGTACGGCGAGGTCGACTTCGGGATGTAGCCGTACTGATGGGACTGATAGTCGATCACGTCCGCGGTGTGGTTGGTGATGATGTCGAAGAAGACCTTCATCCCCTTCCGGTGCGCGAGGCTGATCAGCTGCTGCATGTCCGCGTTGGTGCCCAGGTGCGGATCGATCTGGGTGAAGTCGGTGATCCAGTAACCGTGATAGCCGGCGCTCGCGTCGGCACCGGCACCCTGCACCGGCTGGTTCTTGAACGAGGGGGTCAGCCAGATGGACGTCGTACCGAGGGACTTGATGTAGTCGAGCTTCTGGATCACGCCGGCCAGGTCGCCACCGTGGTAGAAGCCCTTGTCCTTCGGGTCCAGGCCGGTCTTCAGCCGGTCGCCGGTCAGGCCGCCGGCGTCGTTGGCCTTGTTGCCGTTGGCGAACCGGTCGGCCATCAGGAAGTAGAACCGCTCCTTCGTGAGGTCCTTGCGCAGACTCGGCGACGACAGTGCCTTGTCCGCCGCGGTCACCGTCGACCCGGCCAGGTCGACCGGCTTCACCGTGACGACGTGACTGGTGTCGTCGTAGCTGAACGAGAGCTTCGCCGGCCCCTCGATCCGCAGCGGGATGTTCGTGCCGTTCAGCACCCCACCCGCGCCGTAGTTCTCGTCCCAGCCGCGGTTGACGGCGACCTTGAACTCGTACGAACCGGCCGGCACGTCGAACACCTTCGCGTACGGCGCGGTCGTACCGAGACTGGTCGCATCACATCCCGGGTCCCAGTCGGCCGTGCAGCCCAGCTCGCTCTGCAGCGATCCGGCGATGGTGATCACCCGCTCGGCCGCCACGTGCGCCGGCGCGGAAGACGCCGTACCTAGTCCGAGAACGATCACCGCCGCTGCGGTGAAGCCTGCCGTCCATCGCCTGAACCCACGCATCACACGGTCCCCTCCCACGCGCCGCAACCTGCGGGGACGCTAACCCGCCATTTCCATCGTGGGAAGACCTCGAAGGTGGCGGTCAGGTGACGAGGCCGGGAAGGGTCGTCTCGATCGGCGTGTCGAGGACGGTTGTGGCCTGGTCGTCGTACGGCGTCGGCTCGGCGTTGAGGATGATCAGGGGCTTGCCGGCGGTCAGCGCGAGGTCGCAGAGACCGGCGGCCGGGTACACCTGCAGCGAGGTCCCGACGGCAAGGAAGACGTCGGCGGCCTCCGTCGCCGCGACCGCCGCGTCGAGGACGTTGCGGTCGAGGGACTGGCCGAAGGAGACGGTCGCGGACTTCAGGATTCCGCCGCACACCTCGCAGGCCGGGTCCTCGTCGCCGGCCTCGAGGCGGGGGAGTACGTCGGCCATCGGGATCCGGCGCCCGCAGTCGAGGCAGTCGACGGACCAGACCGTGCCGTGCAGCTCGTGGACCAACCCACGGGACGAGCCGGCCTTCTGGTGCAGGCCGTCGACGTTCTGCGTGATCAGGCCGGTGAGCCGTCCCTGCCGTTCCAATTCGACAAGCGCCACGTGGCCCGGGTTCGGCTCGGCGGTCCAGGCCGGCACGGCCCGGCGGTGTCTCCACGCCTCCACGCGGACCTCGCGACTGGCGACGTACTCGTCGATGTCGAACATCGCCTGCGCCGCCGGGTTCTTCGTCCACAGCCCCTGCGGGCCGCGGAAGTCGGGGATCCCGGACGCGGTCGAGATCCCGGCTCCGGTCAGTACGGCGATGCGTTCGGCGTCGATCACGCGTCCGAAGGTACTGCCTTCCAGTCCGACGCCAAGACCGACATGACGATCTCGTCGACCCATTCGCCGTCCCAGCGGAGCGCGTCGCGGAGCCGGCCCTCCACCACGAAGCCGGCCTTCTCGTACGCGCGCCGGGCCCGCGGATTGAACGCGTACACCCCGAGGCTGATCCGGTGCAGGCCGATCTCCTCGATGCCGTAGCCGACGATCAGGCGGGTCGCCTCGGTACCGAGCCCGCGGCCCTGACCGGCCGGGCCGATCAGGATCCGGAAGTTGCAGCACCGGTTGTCCGGGTCCCAGTCATTGAGGACGGCCTCGCCGACCACCGAGCCGGTGGCCTTGTCGAGGATCGCAAGGTCGAGCCGGTCGGTCTGGTCCTTCCGGGTGCGCATCCACTGCCGGGCCTGCTCCTCGCCGATCTCAGCGTGGCTGCCGGTCAACCGGCCGACTTCCGGGTCATCCATCGCGGCCCTGAGCGCGTCATAGTCGCCCTCGTTCAACGGGCGCAGGACGACGAGGTCGCCGGTCAGAGTCGGCTTGTACGAGAAGTCGGTCATGCCCGGGATTCTGCCAACGCGTGCAACTCGATCAGGACGTATACGCCCACCGTCGGCGAGCCTCCGCCTGAAGATGTCAGGTGAGCGGCTCGACCACCGACACGTCCTGTCGAGCTGCACTGTCAGGCGAGCCGCCGTACGACGTAGCACTGGTCGGCGGCGGAGACGAGTTCCTGCGAGCGCATCCGGCACCAGGCCGGGATGTCGGTGGCGGCCGCCGGGTCGTCGGCGAGCACGGTGACGGTGTCGCCGACGGCAACGGTCGGTAGCGTCTTGGCCAGTTTGATGACGGGGAGTGGGCAGAGCAGGCCGCGACAGTCGAGGTCGACGTTCACAGTCCCACCTCCGCGCGGATCCGCTGCACGATCCCGGGAATCACCGTGCAGAACCGGTCGATGTCGGCGTACGTCGTACTCCGGCCGAGGGAGACGCGGACGTTGCCATGGGTAAGGACGCCCATCGCCGCCAGGACATGGGACGGTCGCAGGGTGCTCGACGTACAGGCCGAACCGCTGGAGACAGCGAAGCCCTCCTGCGTCCAGGGCCGTGACCAGAGCCTCGCCGTCCACATAGAGACAGGAGAAGGTCAGGACGTGCGGCAGGCGGTCGTCGGGATCGCCGACCACCTCGACGTCGGGGATGTCCGCGGCGACGCGCCGCCGCAGCTCGTCGATCCAGGCTCGATGCTGCTTGTTGAGCTCCGTCCGCTTCGGCCAGGCGCGCCTGCAGAGCAGCCGCGGCCGCGAGAGTGTTGGGGATGTCCGGGAATCCGGGGGAGAGGCCGTCCTCCCGCTCGTCCATCGGCCAGGCCGGCGCGAACCGCGTGCCCTTCCGCACCGCCAGCAGGCCGACGCCTGCCGGTCCACCCCACTTGTGTGCGCTCGCCGTCAACGCCGACCAGCCGGTGGGTACGGCGTCGTGCCCGATGGACGCGGCCGCGTCGACGAAGAGGGGTACGTCGCCACACGCCTCAGCGGCGGCCTCGATCGGCTGCCGCGTGCCGACCTCATGATTGGCCGACTGCAGCACCGCCACCGCCACCCCGGGTTGCCGCACGGCCTGCTTGAACGCTGCAGGGTCGACCCGGCCGACCGAGTCCACACCGACCTCTACGACCGTCGGCTCCCGCGGTGTGCAGTACGGCGGAATGCTCGACAGCACTGTGGACAACGATGGACCCGACGCGCTGCCGGGCGGCCGTGATCGCGGTCAGCCCGGCGTGGATGGCCGCCGTACCGGAGGTGGTCAGGTACAGCTCGTCCGGCCGCACTCCGACCGCGTCCGCGAGCACCGCGCGGGCGTTGTCCAGCAGCAGTCGTGCGGTCCGTCCCTCGTGGTGCAACCGGACCGGATCCGCCCACCCCGAATCGACTGCCGAGAGCAACATTTCCCGCGCGGCCGGATGCAAAGCCTCGGCCGACGCGGCGTCCAGATACGCGCGCTCACTCACACGGGAAACGCTAGAGCATGTCGCCCACCGAGTGCCCCGCAGCACGCAGCGGAGGGGGCGACATGCTCTCGGCCCTACCTATGCGCGGGAGCGCGAAAGGTGTCCAGTAGTGTTTGGTCGTCAGTCTCACTTGGGAAGGGAAAGGCGCCCCGTGGGTTCGAACGGCACGCCCGGAGTGGAGGAGCGCACGGCAGTTTCTGCCGGCGCCACACGTCCGGCGAAGCGACGCCTGCTGGTCGGTACGGGAGTGGTGCTCGGCACCCTGCTGCTGACCGGTTGTTCGCAGGCGACCATTGACCAGTGGAAACGACTCGGTCTCCCCGAGGGCGCATCGGACCGGACCGAGGCTATCGAAAGCCTCTGGATCGGCGCCTGGATCGCCGCCCTGATCGTCGGTGTGCTGGTCTGGGGCCTGATCCTGTGGGCCATCGTCCGGTACCACAGGCGCAACGACGACGCCCCCCGGCAGGTGCGGTACAACCTGCCGCTCGAGGTGCTCTACACGCTGGCGCCGTTCGCGATCATCGGTGTGCTGTTCTTCTACACCGTCGAGCACGGCAACGAGATCACCAAGATGTCGGCCAACCCGAACCACACGATCAACGTGGTCGGCCAGCAGTGGCAGTGGACCTTCAACTACAAGGACACCGTCGACGGGCAGGAAGGCGTCTGGGAGACCGGCACGCTGGACAAGCCCGCCGAGCTGTGGCTGCCGGTGGACGAGTCGGTCGAGTTCGACCTGACCTCGCCGGACGTGATCCACTCCTTCTGGGTGCCGTCGTTCTACTTCAAGCTCGACGTCATCCCGGGCCGGACCAACAAGTTCGAGCTGACCCCGACCAAGACCGGCACCTTCGCCGGCAAGTGCGCCGAGCTCTGCGGGCTCTACCACAGCCGGATGGTCTTCTCCGTCAAGGTGGTCAACCGCGACGAGTACGACGCGCATCTGCGTGAGCTGGCCGCCAAGGGCCAGACCGGCGCCGCCACCGGTGGCCAGGACGCGAGCACCATCCCCGGTCACGGCCAGCAGGAGGGCGAGAAGTGACCGACTTCGCCGAGCGCACCGGCGCTATCGGTACGACCACCACCGCGTTGCCGCGGCGGCGCAGCAAGGGCCAGATCGCGGTCAAGTGGCTGACCACCACCGACCACAAGCTGATCGGCCACCTGTACCTGATCACCTCGTTCGCGTTCTTCCTGATCGGCGGCGTGATGGCGCTGCTGATCCGCGCCGAGCTGGCCAAGCCGGGTCTGCAGATCGTGAACGAAGAGGTCTACAACCAGCTCTTCACCATGCACGGCACGATCATGCTGCTGCTGTTCGCGACGCCGCTGTTCGTCGGCTTCGCGAACGTGATCATGCCGGTCCAGATCGGCGCCCCGGACGTCGCGTTCCCGCGGCTGAACATGTTCAGCTTCTGGCTGTTCCTGTTCGGCGGCCTGATCACCATCAGCGGGTTCTTCACCCCGGGCGGCGCGGCCGACTTCGGCTGGTTCGCCTACGCGCCGCTGTCCAACGCGGTCCGCTCGCCGGGTATCGGCGGCGACCTGTGGATCATGGGCCTGTGGATGGCCGGTCTGGGCACCATCCTCGGTGCGGTCAACTTCGTCACCACGATCATCACCATGCGCGCACCGGGCATGACGATGTTCCGGATGCCGATCTTCACCTGGAACATCCTGGTCACGTCGATCCTGGTGCTGATCGCGTTCCCGATCCTGGCCGGCGCGCTGCTGATGCTGGAGGCGGATCGAGTCACTCGGGGCGCACGTCTTCGATGCCGGCGAACGGCGGGCCACTGCTGTGGCAGCACCTGTTCTGGTTCTTCGGGCATCCAGAGGTCTACATCATCGCGCTGCCGTTCTTCGGCATCATCACCGAGATCCTGCCGGTCTTCAGCCGCAAGCCGGTCTTCGGCTACATCGGCCTGGTCTGCGCGACGCTCGGTATCGCGGTCCTGTCGGTGGCGGTGTGGGCGCACCACATGTTCGTCACCGGAGCGGTCAACCTACCGTTCTTCTCCTTCATGACGTTCCTGATCGCGATCCCGACCGGGGTGAAGTTCTTCAACTGGATCGGCACGATGTGGGGCGGCTCGGTGTCGTTCGACACGCCGATGCTGTGGTCGATCGGCTTCCTGACCACCTTCCTGTTCGGCGGTCTGACCGGCATCATCCTGGCCTCGCCGGCCCTGGACTACCAGCTGTCCGACTCGTACTTCGTGGTCGCGCACTTCCACTACGTCGTCTTCGGCACCGTGGTGTTCGCGATGTTCGCCGGGTTCTACTTCTGGTGGCCGAAGATCACCGGCCGGATGCTCGACGAGCGGCTCGGCAAGCTGCACTTCTGGCTGCTGTTCATCGGCTTCCACACGACGTTCCTGGTGCAGCACTGGCTCGGTGTCGAGGGGATGCCGCGGCGCTACGCGTCGTACGGCGCGAACGAGGGCTTCACCACGCTGAACGAGGTGTCCAGCGTCGGTGCGTTCATCCTCGGCCTGTCGATGCTGCCGTTCTTCTACAACGTCTACAAGTCGCGCAAGTCGCCGAAGGTCGGCGTCGACGACCCGTGGGGCTGGGGCCGCTCGCTGGAGTGGGCGACCAGTTCGCCGCCGCCGCGGCACAACTTCGAGAGGTTGCCGCGGATCCGGTCCGAGAGCCCGGCCTTCGACCTGCACCACGCCGACCTCGCCCTGGCCGAGTACCCGGACAACCGGGCCGGCAAGGACAACCTGCTGGACGCGGGTGAGGACGAGGGCCGGGTCGAGCATCTGGAGCAGACCGTCGCCGCGGATACCGACGCTGAGGGGAAGGACAAGGCGTGAAGGTCGAAGCCTGGGTCTTCGGGATCCTGACCGTGTTCGTGCTGGTCGTCACGCCGATCTACTGGCTGATGTCGGGGGACCCGACCGGGACCACCGCGCTGGTGATGACGTTCTTCCTGTCGCTGCTGGTGGCGTTCTACCTGAGCATCTCCGCCCGCCGGATGGACCCTCGTCCGGAGGACCGCAAGGAAGCCGAGATCGTCGACGGAGCCGGTGAGCTCGGCTTCTTCCCGCCGTACTCGTGGTGGCCGCTGTGGGTCGCGATGACGCTGGCGGTGGTCGTGCTCGGCGTCGTCTTCGGCTGGTGGCTGTTCATCGCCGGCTGCGCGATCGGCATCGTCACGCTGAGTGGCTTCATCTTCGAGTACTACCGAGGTGACCACGCTCACTAGTTGAGCGTCGTACGAAAAACGCCGTCCGGGAACGAACCGGGCGGCGTTTTCGTGCGTCTTTATGAGTGCCACCGGTGCAGGGCCGTTGTGGTCCGTACCACTGAGGTGGCGGCGGTGCGTTGCACAGGTCTGTCGATAGGACGGGTTACCCTTGCGACGGTTTGACGAAACAGGGGAGAGCTGGGGAATGGTGAGCGGTTCGGTGCGGAAGCACGGCCTTGCCGTGGCGGGGATCTGTGTGCTGCTGCTGGCCGGCACGGCGTGCAGCGACACGGAGGCGGGCGGCAACAGCCCGTCGACGCCCGGTGCGTCGACGACGCAGAGCAATGGCACACCCGGTGCGTCGACCACCCCGGGTGCGTCGACCACGCCGTCGCAGGACCCGGGCGCGGCGAATATCTCGATCGTGCCCGCCAAGGGTGCCTCCTCGGTCCAGCCGGACAAGCCGGTGACCGTGTCCACGTCCCAGGGCAAGCTGTCCGACGTCACGCTGAAGGACGACGACGGCGCCAAGGTGGACGGCAGCTTCAACACCGACAAGACCCAGTGGACCTCGGCGGACCACCTCAAGCCGGGCGTGTCGTACTCCCTGAGCGGCTCGGCCGAGGGCACCGACGGTGCGAGCATCCCGATCAGCTCGACCTTCAAGACCCTGAAGGCGGCGAAGAGCCTGAAGGCCTCGGTCGTCCCGCTGAACGGTGAGACCGTCGGCGTCGCGCTGCCGATCCAGATCTACTGGAACAACCCGGTCAAGGACCGCGCCGCGGTCGAGAAGCGGCTGAAGGTGACCACGTCGGTCCCGGTCACCGGCACCTGGCACTGGGTGAACAGCAAGCAGGTCAACTACCGGCCGATGAACTACTGGCCGGCCGGCACCAAGGTGACAGTCAACATCGACACCCAGGGCGTCAACGCCGGCAACAGCACCTGGGGCTCGAGCAGCCGCAAGATCGCGTTCAGCATCGGCAAGTCGGTCGTCAGCAAGGTCGACGTGAAGAAGCACACGATGACCGTGGCGATCAACGGCAAGCTGGCCCGGACCATCCCGATCACCGCCGGCAAGGACGGCTTCACCACCCGCAGCGGGGTGAAGGTGATCATGGAGAAGTTCACCACCAAGCGGATGGACGCGGCGACCATCGGCATCAAGCCGGGCGACCCGAACTACTACAACATCAGCAACGTGAAGTGGGCGCAGCGAGTGACCAGCTCCGGCGAGTTCATCCACGGTGCGCCGTGGTCGGCCGGCAGCCAGGGCAGCGCCAACGTCAGCCACGGCTGCGTCGGCATGAGCCTCGCGGACTCCCAGTGGTTCTTCCAGCAGACCCTCCGCGGCGACCCCGTGACCGTCACTGGCACCTCCCGCCACATGGAGCCCGGCAACGGCTGGACCGACTGGAACACCACCTGGGCCGCCTACAAGGCCGGCTCCGCCCTGTCCTGACCCACAGAGTCCTGAAGCGACCCCCTTCCCGCATGCTCGCGGGAAGGGGGTTGTTGCTTCAGCCGGAGAAGTGCTCTGCCAGGGCCTTTGCGACCTCGTCCGCGTGCAGCGCCGGTAGCGAGTGGTGGGTGGCGAGGTCGATGTGTACGACGGTTGCCGTTGGGGTGAGGGTGGTGACGCGGTGGGTCAGTTTGTCGGGGTTCTGGCTCTTGCTGCGGCCCGCGACGAAGACCAAGGGCGCGGGGCGCAGGTTGCGCAGTTGGTCGTCGGTCGGGTGCTTCGGGCGGACGAACGCGGTTCTGGGCTGCTCGGCGGCCAGGCCGGCGAGCTCCAGCCATTGGGGGTCGACGGGCAGGCCCTGGGTCTCCCAGCGAAGGAAGGACGTGGTGCGCGCCGGGTGGGGCGGAGGAGACCCGGTAGCGCCCGCAGGACGTAGCGGAGGCCGGAGGCCGAGGAAGCTGTCAGTGGGGTCGATGAGCGCGAGCCGGCTGACGCGGTCCGGGTGCGCGAGGGTGTAGGTCAGCGCGATCCACGAGCCGTACGAGTGACCGCAGAGCGCGGTCTGGTCGATCCCGAGGCCGTCGAGGGTGTTGGTCAGCCAGGTATGCAGGTCGTCCGGCGTCTTCGGCTTCCGGCCGGTGTTGAGACTGCGACCCGCGTCGACGATCAGGTCGATCGCGTAGACGCGGTACCGCTCGGCGAGCCAGGGTGCGACCGCGAACCACACGGCCGAGGTCGCTCCGTACCCGGGAAGCAGTACGACGGGCGGGCCGTCGGCCGGGCCGCAGGCGTTGACGTGGGTGGTGCCGAACTCGTCGATGAGCTCGAGCTGTTCGACCGGGACTCCCCAGCGGCCGAGGAGGGCGTCGTACGCCTCCTGGAAGGTCATGAGGCGAGAATAGCTCACTCAGTGAGGTAATCTGTCGGTATGCGAGAAGGAGTGAGGCCGGCCGATCCCGAGCGGGCGGCGGCGCTGGAGTTGGTGCACCTGTTGCGAGAGGTCGCGCTGCGGCTCGAGCTGGCGGCGGGGGAGTTCGCCCGGACGACCGGTCTGCACGGCACCGACGTACGGGCGCTCATCCGCCTGCTGGACGCCGAACGGGCCGGCCTGGAGGCGACGCCCAGCTGGCTCGCTCAGCAGCTCGGAATGACCTCTCAGGCGACGACAGCCGTCATCCACCGCCTGGAGGCCGCCGGGCACGTCGAACGCCTCAGAAGCCGCTCAGACGGCCGCAGCGCCCACCTCCAGGTCTCGGACAGCGCAGTTGACCTCGGCTGGGACTTCTTCGGCCCCCTGCTCGATCGCCTGATCGCGCACCACGGAAGCTCTAGCCGTCCGAGCGAGCTGATCGCTCGGTCAAGGTACCTGGACGCGGTCTCCGAGGCGCTCGGATAACGCAGGAGCCCCGGCGGGTGCCGGGGCTTCCTGGTCGTTGGTGCTGATCAGGACCGGTCGCTGGTGACCTCGCGGTAGGTCTCGGTCTCGCCCAGGTCGTCGGATCTCGTCCCGGTCGTGAGCCGTGGGCGCGCGCGTCCTCGACCTCCTCCCGGGTCGGCTTCTGCACCGCGTCGGCGAAGTAGAAGCGCGACAGCCGGGCGCGGAGCTTCTTCAGCGCCCGGTGCGGGGCGCGGACGCCGTTGTCGTCGGTCTCCGGACCGATGTCCAGCGGCAGCGTCCGATCCCGGGCGGTGAGCTGGTAGGCCTCGTAGGTCGAGATCGGCGTCGTGCTTCTCCGTGTACTTGCCCGTCGGGGGAGCGGACGATGATACCGGTCTCCAGGCCGTGCAGGATCCGGTCGTTGTCGGCCCGCTGCAGCGAGATCGCGATCCGCCGGGTCGATCCAGAACGCCAGGATCGGGCCGAGGAAGACCGCGAACCGGAGGAACCAGGTCACGTTGTTCAGCGATATCTCCGAAGTGGGTGGCGACCACGTCGTTACCACCACCGATCCAGAGCAGCCCGTAGAAGGTGATGAAGGCGGCACCGATACCGGTCCGGGTCGGCATGTTGCGCGGCCGGTCCAGCAGGTGGTGCTCGCGTTTGTCACCGGTGATCCAGGCCTCGATGAACGGATAGAGCGCGACCAGGGTGACGAAGGCAGGAGGTATCAGCAGGGCCGGGATGATCATGTTCCAGCTCAGCGTGATGCCCCAGAAGGTCGACTCGAATCCGGGCATGATCCGGACCGAGCCTTCCAGCCAGCCCATGTACCAGTCCGGCTGGGATCCCGCCGTCACCTCCGCCGGGTTGTACGGCCCGTACAGCCAGACCGGGTTGATCTGCATCAGCGCCCCCATCAGCGCGGTGATGCCGAACACGACGAAGAAGAAGCCGCCGGCCTTGGCCATGTACACCGGCATCAGCGGGTAGCCGACCACGTTGTTGTTGGTCCGGCCGGGGCCCGGGTACTGCGTGTGCTTGTGGTACACGACCAGGAACAGGTGGACCGTCACCAACGCCAGGATCAACCCCGGAATCAGCAGCACGTGCACGATGAAGAACCGGGACACCATGTCGTCGCCGGGGAACTCACCGCCGAAGATGAAGAAGTTCATGTACGTGCCGATCACCGGCGACGCACCGATCATGCCCTGGGTGATCCGTAGACCGGTGCCGGACAGCAGGTCGTCGGGCAGACCGTAGCCGATGAAGCCCTCGATGATGCCGAGGAACAGCATCGTGAAGCCGATCACCCAGTTCAGCTCACGCGGCTTGCGGAACGCGCCGGTGAAGAAGATGCGGAGCAGGTGCACCATCATCGCGGCGATGAACAGCACCGCCGCCCAGTGGTGGATCTGCCGCATCAGCAGGCCGCCGCGGACGTCGAACGAGATGTTCAGCGTCGAGGCGTACGCCTCGGACATGTGCAGGCCCTTGAGCAGGCTGTACGAGCCCTGGTACTCGACCTCGGCCATCGACGGCTTGAACCAGAAGGTCAGGAACGTGCCGGTGAGGATCAGGATGATGAAGCTGTACAGCGCGATCTCGCCGAGCATGAACGACCAGTGGTCCGGGAAGACCTTGCGCAGGTTCTTCCGGCCGATCTTGCCGATCCCGAGACGATCGTCGAGATACTTGACCGGTGGTGGGAAATCCTTGTCAGACACTGCGGTCACCCTCGTTCGAAGAAGCTCGGGCCGACTGGCTCGGTGGAAGTCGCTCTGCGCGATCAGGTAGCCCTCACTGTCCACTGCCAACGGTAGCTGAGGCAGCGGCCGGGCGGCAGGGCCGAAGACGACCTTGGCGCCGTCGGCCAGGTCGAACGTCGACTGGTGGCACGGGCAGAGCACGTGGTGGGTGGTCTGCTCGTACAGCGAGATCGGGCAGCCGACGTGGGTGCAGATCTTGGAGTAGCACAGGATGCCGTCGACACCCCAGTTCTCCCGGCCGGGCGGGGTCTGGATCTCGCTCGGCTTGATCCGGACCACGATCACCGCGGCCTTCGCCCGTTGGCGTTCTGGTACGCGATCGCGTTCTCCTCCTGCAGCGCGGGCAGGTTGGCCGGGATCGCGTTGACCAGCTGGCCGATGACCATGTCGGACGGCTTGATCGGGCGCGGCCGTGACGTCGTTGACGACCCGGATGCCCTTCGGCCCAGATCGTGTGGAACAGCGCGCGGCCCGGCAGCGGACCGAGGTCGCGCAGCAGCACGATGGCCGGCAGGCCGAGCAGGGCCAGCCCGGCGAACAGCCCGCGGCGGATCAGCTTGCGCCGGCCGAAACCGGACTCCGTCGACACCCTGCTTGAAGGCCTCGGTGATGTCGGCGATCTGCTCCGGCGACGAGTGCGCGGGATGCCGGTCCTCGGAGATCTCCTCGTCGACCATCAGCTTCTTGGCCCACTGGATCGCGCCGGCGCCGATCAGGAACAGCGCCAGGCCCAGGCACAGGCCGATCATCATGTTGTTGGCGTTGCCGGTCAGCGGGCCGAACACGAGCTCGGAGTCCCGCGGGATGGCGAAGTACGCCACACAGGAGCCGAGCGCCAGCAGGCCGGCCAGGACGAACATCGTCGACACCTGGCGCTCGACCCGGTCGGCCGCCTTCGGGTCGATGTCGGTGATCCGGTACTCGTGCGGCTCGATCCCCGGGTCCGCGATCGGCTCGGCCACCTGTACCTGGCTGTGCTCCTCGTCCGCCCTGACGGCGGGAGCTTCTCGTCGTGCTCATGCGCGTCCTCGCTTCGCTCCGGGCGCGAATGAGCGCCGAGTCACTGCTCTGCTCGAGGTGATCTCGCTACGCTCACTCACTCGGCCTTCGCTCCCTTGGCCTTGACGCCCTTGGCGCCGATCCAGACCGCTACACACACCAGCAGGCCGATACCGACCAGCCAGCCCCACAGACCCTCCGAGACCGGGCCGAGCCGGCCGAGACCGAAGCCACCCGGGTCCTTCTGCTCCTGCAGCGCCTTCACATAGGCGATGATGTCGCGCTTGTCCTGCGGCGTCATCACCTGGTCGGAGAAGACCGGCATCTGCTGCGGGCCGGTCAGCATCGCCTCGTAGATGTGCTTCTCACTGACGCCCATCAGCGACGGCGCGTACTTGCCGTTCGGCAGCGCGCCACCGCGGCCGGCGAAGTTGTGGCACGCCGTGCAGTTGGTGCGGAACAGCTCGCCACCGCGGGTGATCTGCTCGTCGGTCGCCTTGCTGACGTCGTACGCCTCCTGCGCCGGGACCGCCGGGCCGGGGGCGAGCGAGGCGATGTACGCGGCCAGGGCCTCGATCTCCTCCTGCGTGTAGACCACCGGCTTCTGCGGGATCTGCGCGCCCGGCTGCGTGGCCGGCATCCGGCCGGTGCCGACCTGGAAGTCGACCGCCGCCGCGCCGACGCCGATCAGCGACGGACCGGCGAACTCGCCCTCGCCGTTGGTGCCGCCCTCGGCGTTCAGGCCGTGGCAGCTGGCGCATCCGACCGCGAAGAGCTTCCTGCCCTCCTCGATCTGCTGGGACTGGGCCGAGTTGTCCGCGACCGCGTTGTCAGGGGCGAAAGCGGCGTACGCCGAACCCACTGCCAGGAGGCCGAACAAGAGCACGACGAGGCCGGCTGACCGGTGCCGTCGACGTGCGGAGAGGAAGCGCGCCGGTGACAAGGAATGTCTCTTCTCACTCATTTGAGCAGGTAGATGGTCGCGAACAGGGCGATCCAGACCACGTCGACGAAGTGCCAGTAGTAGGACACGACGATCGCCGAGACGGCCTGTTCGTGGGTGAACTTACGAGCCATGTACGTCCTGGCCAGGACGAACACGAAAGCGATGAGACCGCCGGTCACGTGCAGACCGTGGAACCCGGTGGCCAGGTAGAACACCGACCCGTACGGCGACGACGAGATCGTCATGCCCTCGTGCACCAGGGTCGCGTACTCGGTGACCTGGCCGGCGATGAACACCGCGCCCATCACGTACGTGAGGATGAACCACTCACGCATGCCCCAGTTCCGCGGGTTCGCCAGCGCGCCGGTCCGGCCCACCTTGCCGTGCTCGGCGGCGAACACACCGGCCTGGCAGGTGAACGACGAGGCGACCAGGATGAACGTGTTCACCGAGGCGAACGGCACGTTCAGGTGCGCGGTCGAGAAGTCCCAGAGCGTCTCCGTGCCGGGGGCGGCGGAAGCGGTCGTCACCGACCGGATCGTGAAGTACGCCGCGAACAGGGCGGCGAAGAACATCAGTTCGCTCGAGAGCCAGACGATCGTGCCGACACTGACCATGCTGGGACGGTCGTGGTGCCCGTGTTCACGAGACGCTGGGAGCGCGGTTGCAGTGGCCACGCCGTCATTATGTCGGTCCGCGGATCATCTGCCACGACCACCCCCATGCATGTCGTCAACTCGTTGTTCTTACTGTTGAAGCGTGCTTCCCCTCCACGCCGGACCCGGCGACCAGATCGAGCCGTTCACCGCGGGCAGTCTGCTGACCGCGTGGACGTTCGAACCCGTGTTACTCGCGGTGATCGTCGCACTCGGCGCGCTCTATCTGTACGGCGTGCACAAGCTCCGGAAACGCGGTGACAAGTGGTCCCGCGGCCGCACGTTCGCCTTCGTCGGGGTCGGGCTGGGAAGTGCCGTGATCGCCACTCAGTCGGCGCTCGGCACGTACGACACCGTGCTGCTCAGCGTCCACATGGCGCAACACATGATCCTGTCGATGCTGACGCCGTTGATGCTGGCGCTCGGCGCGCCGATCACGCTGGCGCTGCGGACCCTTCCGCAGCGGCCCCGGAAGTGGTTGCTCTCCGTGTTGCATTCGCGGTTGGCCAAAGTGCTCTGCTTCCCGTTGGTCGGCTTCGCACTGTTCGTCCTGAGCCCCTGGGCGCTGTACTTCAGCGGCTGGTACGACGCGACGCTGCGGTCGCCCGGGTTGCACGACCTGCTCCATCTGCACTTCATCCTGATCGGGTCGCTGTTCTTCTGGCCGCTGCTCGGGCTCGACCCGGTGCCCGGCCGGGTGATCTACCCGTTCCGGCTGATGCTGATCTTCCTCACGCTGCCGTTCCACGCGTTCCTCGGCATCACGATCATGTCCGCGAACAAGCTGATCGCCGAGGACTGGTACACGAGTTTCGGCCGGTCCTGGCCGCCCTCGCCGCTGCACGACCAGTACATCGCCGGCGGTCTGCTCTGGGGCTCGGGTGACCTCATCGGCGTGGTGTTCTTCGCCGTACTGTTCGTCCAATGGGTGCGCGAGTCGCAGCGGGAGGCCCGCCGGGAGGACCGTCGGCTGGACCGGTTGGAGGAACAGGCTCGCCGGGCCGGGCAGGCACCCCGGTAGCATTCGCCGTGTCACTTCGTACAGACAGAGAACCTGGGATGGATCGATGAGTTCAGAGCGTCCGCTGAAGGTGCTGGTCTACAGCGACGACCGTACGACGCGGGAGTCCGTCCGGCTGGCCCTGGGTAAGCGGCCCGCCGCCGATCTGCCCGAGCTCGAGTACATCGAGTGCGCGACCGAGCCGGCCGTGATCAAGACCATGGACAAGGGCGGCATCGACCTGGCCATCCTGGACGGCGAAGCCGTGCCGGCCGGTGGCATGGGCATCGCCCGGCAGCTGAAGGACGAGATCTTCCAGTGCCCGCCGGTGCTCGTCCTCACCGGGCGCCCGCAGGACGCCTGGCTGGCGACCTGGTCGCGGGCCGAGGGCGCCGTCTCGCACCCGATCGACCCGGTCCGGATGGCTGAGGTCACCGCGGATCTGCTCCGGCAGCGGCTGGCCACGCTGCCCGCCACCACCGCCTGACCCACGATGTCTGTGTTGAATTCCGCGCCTCCGGCCCGGGGGTCATGGGGCTCTTACTCCCGCCCTTCCCTCGTCGCTCCAGTCGCTGTGCATATCGCCACGCCTCCGGCGCGGCAGGTCGTGGGGCTGGTACTCCCGCTCTTCCCTCGTCGCTCCAGTCGCTTCGCTCCCTGCGCTCCTCAGTCCAGATCGGGAGGCCCCATGACCGGGCTCCCTCCGCTCCTCAGTCCAGGGCGGGAGGCCCCATGACCAGCTACACGTGGCCGCAGATCCTCAACCCGCTGCTGCGGCGCGAGGACCTGGAGGCATCCGCCACCGGGTGGGCGATGGAACAGATCCTGTCCGGCGCGGCGTCGCCGGCGCAGCTGGCCGGCTTCGTGATCGCGCTGCGGTCCAAGGGCGAGACGGTGACCGAGGTCGAGGGTCTGGTCGCGACGATGCGCGAGTTCGCCGGCCGGGTCTCCGTCCCCGGCCGGACGCTGGACGTGGTCGGCACCGGCGGTGACCAGGCCCACACAGTGAACATCAGCACGATGGCCGCGATCGTTGCCGCCGGCGCCGGCGCGAAGGTGGTGAAGCACGGCAACCGTGCGGCTTCGTCGGCCTGCGGTGCGGCCGACGTACTGGAGGAACTGGGCATCCCGCTCGACCTGACCGCTGCGCAGGTCGCCGAGGTGGGGGAGCGGGCCGGGATCACCTTCTGCTTCGCTGCCGCCTTCCACCCGGCGCTGCGGCATGCGGCGGTACCTCGGCGCGAGCTCGGCGTACCGACGACGTTCAACTTGCTCGGGCCGCTGGCCAACCCGGGCGATCCCGTCCGCGCAGGCGGTCGGCGTCGCGGACCAGCGGATCGCCGGACTGATCGCCGGTGTGCTCGCGCGGCGCGGGATCGACGCGCTGGTCTTCCACGGTGACGACGGGCTCGACGAGCTGACCACGCGGACGACGTCGCAGGTGTGGATCGTCGGCGGCGGGTCGGTGGAGGGGCCGGTCACGGTGGACCCGCGGGAGCTCGGGATCGAGCCGGTGTCGGCGGACGCGTTGAAGGGTGCGGACGCCGCGTACAACGCGAAGGTCGTACGGGCGCTGGTCGACGGCGAGCCGGGAGCGGTGCGGGACGTCGTACTGCTGAACGCTGGGGCGGCGTTGGCCGTGTACGAGCCGACGCCGGGGGACATCACCAGCCGGATCCGTCGGGGGATGGACCGTGCTGCGGAGGCGATCGACTCGGGTTCGGCGAAGGAGACGCTGGATCGGTGGATCGCTGCGTGCGCCGAGGTGCGCGGCTGATCGACGTGGTCGCGAAGGGCCGGCACGATGCGCCGGCCCTGTCGCATTACCCGTTGATCTTGATCTGGCTGACCTTGTAGCGCCAGACCTTCTGCCAGGCCGGCGTGGACCCGGCGATGTCGGCGACTGCCACGTCCGCGGTGCCGTTGCCGCGGTCGACCACCGCGATCATCACGATCGAGAACGTCTCCTTGACCCCGGCCTGCTTCACCGCGACCTTGGCGACGAGCTCATGGCCGGTGTGGCCGTTGACCGTGATCGCCTTGTGGGTGGTGCCGGGCAGGATCTTGACGTCCTTGGTGTACAGACCGATGATCGCCCGCGACCCCGCCTGCACCGCGGCCTCCTTCAGGCCGGCCGCCGTGTTGCTGTACGGAATGTCGGGAGCCAGTTGCCCGAACGCGGCGTAGTTACCCCAGTTGTTGCCCTCGCCGTCGTAGTTCTTGTGCACCGTGAACCAGATCGCGGCGCCGCCCCACAGGCCGGTCTCGTCAGAGTAGTTGGTCCAGGCCGAGCTCATGATCGGCATCGTGTCGTTGTTCGCGGCAACCATCTCGGTCCCGAGCACCTTGCCGACCGGGGGCGGCGTCTCGGACGGCTGCACCGACGGGCTGATGGTCTCGATCGGCGCCTGGTTGCCGGAGGGGAGCGCGACCGGGGTGACCGCGTCCGCCTTGTTCCAGATCCAGCCGACACTGAGCCCGGTCGTGGCCAACGCGGCGAGCACCAGCACGAGCGCCCCGATCAGCCGGGCCCTGGTCCCGGCATCCATCGGCGGCTTCCCGCCACTCTTCTGCTCCCCGACCCCCGGCAGCCGCTGCCCAGAGGCCACCTGCCCGTACGGCGCCTGCCCGGCCTGTTTGGCATGCGCCGCTTTCCCGGTCTGTCCGTACGCCGATTGGCCGGCCTGCTGTCCGTACGGCGGTTGGCCGGCCTGCTGCCCGTAAGACGGGTGGCCGGGCTGTGGGCGGCCTTGCTGCTGGTGGGCCGGCGGCTGCTGAGGTTGTCCATAGGGCTGCCCCGGCTGCTGCTGACGACCGTGCTGCGGCCGAGGCTGCTGCGGTCCCCACATCTGCTGGCCCGGTTGCTGCGGACCGGCTTGCGGGGGACCCGGTTGCTGAGGACCCGGCTGTTGCGGCCGCTGGCCGGTGAACTGTTGCGAGCCCGCCTGCTGATTTGGCCCAGGCTGTTGGCGGGGCCAGGGCTGTTGTTGGGCGGGCTGCTGAGCTGCTCTGTGTTGCGGTGCCGAGTGTTGTGGCCCCGCTGCGGGTTGCTGGCCGGGGCGCTGCTGGTACGGCTGCTGCGGACCCGGTTGCTGCGCGGGCTGCGGCGTACCAGAACGGCGGTCCCTGGGTCCCGGTGGACTGTCCGGGCGGGGGAGGCGGCGCCGGCGCGGGAGACTGCCCGAACAACGGATCGGACGCCAACGGGTTGGCGGTCTCCGGGCTCGGCGGGTACGGCTGCCCTTGGCCGCCGTACTGCGGGCTGTTGCCGGAGCCGGCCGGGGCACTGTGCCGAGCGGGCGGCCGCTGGGGCGGTTGTGGGGTCTGGTCTTCGTTCTCAGCCAACGTTGATTCCCTTGTAGGCCTGACTCTCGGCCGCTTTCAGATCTGGCCGGGTGGTGGGGATGTCGCTGATGTACGCGACTGCGGTGCCGTCACCGAGGTCGAAAACGGCCACTGTCAGGGTAAGCACTCGGGCGGTCACCTTGGCCGACTTCGCGGTCACGGTCTGCTGAAAGAACCAGCCCGACTTGTCCGACCGCTTCACCGCACCGTTGGCCACCGCCTTGTACGTCACCGGGATCTCGCCGTACATCCAGGACCGCACCTGGACCGACAGCGTCGCCGCGGTCGCCTTCGGGTCGCCGTTGAAGCCTGAGCCGGTTCCGAGTGCGCCGACGTAGATGTCGGCGCGCCAGTCGTCCGTGCCGTTGACCTTCTCCTGCAGCACGACGTACTGCCCACTGGAGTTGAGCAGCTGCGGCACCAGCCGCTTGCGGTCCGACCATGGCGCGGGACGGCGGGGGAAGGAGATCGCGTCGGACGCGATGCGCGCGCCTTCGTGCAGTTTCGGGTTCTTCGACTGCCCGGGCTTTGTGCTGCTCTGACCCGTGGGCTGATTCGTCGGCCGGCTGCCGGTCGGCTGCGTCGTCGGCGTACCGGTGGTGTCCGGTCCTGCCTCCTTGTCGGCGCCCGGGTTGACGATGAGGAAGACCGCCGCAATCACCAACATCACCAGCGCGACCACCCCGCCGATGATCAACGGCACCTTCATCCCCGAAGGCCCGCCACCATCCCCCTTGCCCTTCTTGTCCCTCTTTCCCCCGCCCCCGGCCCCACCCGACCCGAGTTCCTGCTGGTCACCCCAGGTCTGTTCCCCCCAAGCCTGAGTGGCGGTCTGCTGCCCACCACCCCAGCTCTCACCGTTGCTCTGCTGGCCACTGCCCCAGGAGTCACCACCCGACTGCTGCGCACTACCCCAAGCCTCGGCCGCGGTCTGCTGCGCGCCACCTGAGTTCAGGCTGTTGTTCTGCTGTCCGCCGGTCCACGACTCGCCACTCGACTGCTGCGCACCCCAAACCTCGGCAGTCGCCTGCTGACCAGCACTCTGACTGTTGGCAGTTGCCTCCTGTAGGCCTCCACCCCACGGCCCACCAGACCCCTGCCCACCGCCCTGCTGGTCACCGACGGCCCAGCCACCGCTGTCAGGGGTCGCCTGCCATGGGTCAGTCCCGGCCTGCTCATGCCCCCAACCACCAGCCTGCTGCGCACCCCAGGACTTGCCCTGGTCGCCGTCACCGGCCTGCTCGGCACCCCAGCCTGGACCCTGGCCAGCCTGCTGTCCGGCCTCTTGCGTACCCCAGCCGTGAGCCTGGTCGGCCTGCTGTGTGCCCCAGCCCTGAGCCTGGCCGGTCTCTCCAACGGCCTGTTGCGTACCCCAACCGTTTGCCTCGTCAGCCTGCTGCACGCCCCAGGTCTGCTGGTTCTGCTCGGGTTGTGCACCCCAAGCCGGCTGCGCCTGGGTGCGCTCGTCGCTTGCTTGGTCGGATCCCCAAAGGTGCGTCTGCTCTGCAGGCTGAGAGGTCTGCAGATCCTGCTCGTCCTCAGGCTGTACACCCCAGGCCGGCTGGATTTGCGTAGGTTCATCGGCCTCCTGTTGCACCGCCCAGGGTTGCTGAACGCCCGGACTCACCTCGGCAGGCTGCACATCATCCTGCGGCGTCGGCGCGACAGTCGGGGCCTGAGTCCAGCTCACATCCGACCAACCCTGCGCCTCCGACTCCTGCCCACCACCCCAGGCGCCACCTGCAGCCGCAGCACCGCCGGCAGACGCGGCACTCCGGTTCTCAGAGCGCGGCGTAGAGGTTGGCTCGTGATCGGCTGGAGTCGGTGCGAGTTTCAGGGTCCAGGCAGTTGGCTGGCCCTGCTCGGTTGCCTCGGCGGGCTCATCGAGCGGCTCGTCAGGGACTTCTTGTTGCGTCCAGTGCTCCGGCGGGGCAGGTGCGATCTCCGGTGCATCCCACGTCGCCCGGGCGCGCTCGAACGCAGTCAATCCATCCGCGTCAGCAACAGACTCCCCGCCATCGGGAGCATCGCCGTCGGCCGCCTCAGTGGTGCTCTCAGGCTGTCCGACCGCAGACAGACGTGGCCCACCGGCGTTGGTCGCCTGGGTCGGCTGACTGGACTGCTGCGGCTCGGCGTTCGCCCACAGTTGCGGGGTGGCCTGCTGCTGCCACCAACCCGACTGGGCCGCATCGCCCGGCTCCTCGTGCGACCCATCGGACTGAGCCTGTCCACCGGACTGCGGCCACGGACCGAGCTGAGGCCCGTCGGGCTGCGATCCGCCGGACTGCTGCCACGGACCAGGCTGAGCGCCGTCGGTCTGCCCGCGTCCGCCGGACTGCTGCCAAAGTCCGGGCTGCTCTGCTCCATCGCTCTGTGCAGTGGCGGGCTGGGCCGGCTCGGTGCTGGCGGTAGGCGCCGAAGCTTGCGGATCGGTGGCGAGGTCTTCTTGTTGGGTGCGGTTGGTCCATTGCTTCCCGTTCCACCAGCGGATGGTGTTCGGCTGGCCGGTGGGGTCCGGGTACCAGCCTTCGGGAGGATTGCTCATGCGCTCACCGTAACTTCAGCTCGTGTCAGCAGGACCGTGATCGACCAGCCCTCAGACACCGTCCTCCTCACCCAGGCTGAAGGCGGCTTCGAGGTCGTGGGTCGAGTACGCGCGGAACGCGATGTGCGTCTCGGTGCTGAGCACACCGGGCACCCGGTTCACGTGGTCGGGGATGACGGTGGCCAGGTCGTCGTGGTGCGGGACCCGGACCATCGCGATCAGGTCGAGCCCGCCGGTGACGGAGTACACCTCGCTGACGCCGTCGATCGCCGCCACCTGCTCGGCGACCTCCGGGATCCGCGCGACGTCGGCCTTGATGAACACGATCGCGGTGACCATGACGTCCTCTCCTCGACTCACATCCCGACCCGCTGAAGCATAATGCGGACCACCCCCGAATCCGCTCTGCACCTACGACGTTCCACCCGATGGTCCGGTCAGACCGGATCAGCGGGGTCCAGGACGCGGAGCGCTTCGGCCGTCTGCTCGTCCGCGGGCAGGAACGCCTCCATCCGGAGCTCTGCGACGGTGACGTCGACCGCCGTACCGAACCGCGTGAGGGTCGTGATCAGCCGCAGGTCGCCATGCTCCGAACGGAGGCAGAGCGGGACCGCGAAGCCCAAGTGCCCAGGCCCCGGCTCTGGCCGCGGTGGCACGACCGCGATCAGCTCCTCGATCAGCCCGTCCGACTCGGGTGTCGGATTCTGCGCCGCTTCGCGGGTGAGCGCGTCGATCACGTGCCATGCCCATTGCCCGAAGTTGACGATCCGAGGAGCCAGGCCGGAGGGGTCGAGCAGGAGGCGAGGGATGTTGACCGGCGGCGTCAGCAGGTGCTCCGACACACCGGTCGTCATCGCGTGGAAGGCGCGGTTCGCCAGCACCAGGTCGCCGCGCCGATCGACGACCACCGCTGGGAACGGTCGATGTCCTTCGAGGATCCCCGTCAGCGCCGCCCGGATTGCCCCGAGGCCGGGTCCGTCGTACGGCGTCTCGTCGTACGCCGGAGCGTAGCCGCCGGCCAGCAGCAGAGCGTTGCGGTCACGCAACGGGACCTGGAGTGACTCGGCGAGGCGAATGACCATGTCGCGGCCGGGGACCGAGCGGCCGCTCTCGATGAAGCTCACGTGGCGCTGCGTCGTGCCGGCGCGGACGGCGAGCTCGAGCTGACTCACGCGCCGACGGTTCCGCCACAGCCGGAGGCCGTCGGACAGATCGGATGGGCGCGGCGAGGTCAGCATGCTCTCTGTCTAGCGCATGGCACCGACAGTCCATACCCAGCAGGGAATTGTCCGACGTACGGCGCTCTCGGCAAGCTCTGGGCAGGGCGGCGAGGGATCGCCCGGACTGAAGGAGGATGTCGTGTCCGACGCGCAGGAAGTGGCCGATCGGTACGTCGCGGTGTGGAACGAACCCGACGCGGAAACCCGGCGGAAGGCGATCCAGGAGCTGTGGACCGAGGACGGGGTCCATCTGCTCGAACCGCCGGAGGAGATCGTCAAGCGGGCCGAGGAGATCGGCGTCACCGCGACGTTGGAAGCCCGTGGCCACGAGGCCCTGGTACGGCGGGTGACGAGCGCGTACGACGAGTTCGTGGCGCCGGGGCAGTTCGAGTTCCGGCCGCATGGTGACGTCGCGGTGTTGCGGGACATGGTGAAGCTCCGCTGGGAGATGGTGCCGGTCGGCGGGGGAGAGGTGCTTGCGGTGGGCATCGATCTCCTGCTGCTCGGGCCCGACGGCAGAATCCGCAGCGACTACCAGTTCATCGAGGCTTAGGTCGTGTCTGGTGATCCCCCGCCTACTGCGCGGCACTCGGTCGGCGCGGGATCACCAGACACGACCTAACCGACGCGGGCCGGGCCGAGCGGGCGCATGTGGCGGCGGCGCTCGGTGGGGTGGTGGTGGACGTCGGAGTGGGCGTTGTCGAGGCGGGTGAGGTGGCGGCCGGCGCCGCTGACCGGGCAGGTCCAGGTGCCGTCCATCTCGACCAGGCGGATGCCGGGTTGATCGAGCCAGCGCAGGACCAGCTCGATCTCCTCCGGTGAGGCCGAGGCGACCGGGCCGATGCCGGGCAGCACGGTCTCGGCGGAGGCGCGGAGCATGTCCAGGTACTTGCGCGGATCCGTCCCGCGCGGGCTGACCCCGGCCGCCGCGAGCCGCCCGCGGCGGATCACGTGCAGCTCCCAGCCGCCGTCGTCGGTCCGCCGGGCCGCACAGATCTCGGCGCACCCGGTCACCGACGCCATCCGCTGCATCCGCGCCGAGCTCCGCACGAATGCACTCAGCCGATCCCGATGGACGGCGGCATCCTCGAACCGCTCGTCCGCCGACAGCAGGTCGATGCGCCGGTCCAGCGCCTCGACCACGGGCGTCGGATCCACGGTCAGCGCCGTCCGCAGCGACGTCACGAACTCGCCGTACGAATCCATCGAGATCCGGCCGTCGCACGGCGCCACGCAGCGGCCCATCTCGGCCAGTACGCACGGCGACAGCTGCGGGTGCCGCGACATCCGCGCGGTGCACTGCCGGATCGGGAACGCCTCGTGCAGCGCGGCCATCGCCCGCTCGGCCGTCTTCCGCGAGCTGAACGGGCCGAGGTACCCGGCGTCGTCGTCACGCACCTGTTTGACCAGCGACAACCGGGGAAAAGGCTCGACGGTGACCTTCAGCCAGTGTTGCCGCTCCGGGAACTTGGATCGCCGGTTGTACCGCGGCTTGTGCTCCGCGATCAGCCGCAGTTCGCGGATCTCGGCCTCGAGCGACGTCCCGCACTCGATCCCGCGGACGCCGCTCGCGATCCCGATCATCTCGCCGATCCGGTTGCGGGTCTCGGAGGCGGTGAAGTACGACCGGACGCGATTGCGCAGGTCCTTCGACTTGCCGACGTACAGGACCTCGCCGCGGTCGTCGGTGAACAGGTACACACCCGGTGCATGCGGCAACGTTTCGGCCAGGTGCCGCTTCGCGCGCACCGCCGGCGCGACCCGGGACGAGAACGTCTGCAGATCCTCCAGCGTCTGCACACCCAGCGATCCGACGCGTTCGAACAGCCCATGCAGTACGTCGACCGTCGCACGGGCGTCGGACAACGCGCGGTGGTTCGGCGTGGTGGCCGTCCGGAAGAGCTTGGCCAGCGTGCCGAGTTTGCAGTTCGGCGCCTCGTCCGGCGTGATCACCCGGCGCGCCAGCAACGCGGTGTCGACGACGGTGAAGTCCGGCCAGTCGTACCCGTGCACGAGGCTCTCGTGCTTCAGGAACCCCATGTCGAACGGCGCGTTGTGCGCCACCATCACGCAGCCCTGGGCGAACTCCAGGAAGGCCGGCAGCACGGATTCGATCCGGGGCGACGAGGCAACCATCAGGTTGGTGATGCCGGTCAGTACGGCGATGAACGGCGGGATCGGGTCGGACGGGTTGACCAGCGTCTGGAACTCGCCGACCAGCTCACCGGCCCGCACCTTCACCGCGCCGATCTCGGTGATGCCGGACTCGCCCGGCGCGCCGCCGGTGGTCTCCAGGTCGACGACGCAGAACGTGACGTCGCGCAGCGGCGTACCCAGGTCGTCGAAACTCGGCTGGACGCCACGAATCGGCAGCTGCGGTTTCCCGGCCGGATTCTGGGCCGGCGCGCGCACTGGGCTGGTCATGTCCACGACGCTAAGAGCCGCCACCGACAATTCCGCAGGTGACACGCGCGGGAGTCGACTAGGCTCTCTGTATGCGTACACAGGCGATCACCGCGAACCCGGGCTTCGTGCCCGCCCGCTGTGGTCTGCATCACTGGCTGAGCCAGGCCAGCATTCCGGCCGGACTGCGGACCGGTGACTGAGGCAGGCACCGCCGCGAGCTCCGCCGCTACGACTTTGCCCGAACCGGTCCGGCAACGGGTTCTCACCCTCGCCGCGCACGCCCTCGGCCAGCTGCCCGCGTCCGACATCCCGGCCCCGTTGCGCCGGTTCGCCAGTTTCGCGCCGGCCAAGCGCGCGAAGCTCTCGGCGTCGGTGCTCGGCCCGATCCTCGAGACCGACGAACACTTCCGCCGGCTGACGGCCTTCCAGGTACGACGTGAGCACCCCGAGCTGGGCGACGCCGTCGCCGAAGGCATACCGGTCCCGACCGCCGATCCGGTCGAGGTCGCGGCACTGGCCTACCTGCTCCGTCCGGACGACTGGGAACAGCGCATCGCCGCGGCCGCCCAGGTGCCCGTCGAGACGCCGCATGTCGACGGCGAGGTCGTCAACAGGCTCGCCGATCAGCTCGATCACGCCCGGACCGAGACCCGCCAGGTCCGCGAACGGCTTCGCGAACAGGTCAACGAGCTCAAGGCCGAGAACGTCACGCTCCGCCGCAAGCTGAACGAGGCACGGCAACGAATCAGCGGGCTGCAGACCGACCTCGAGAAACGGACCACGGAGGCCGAGACAGCCGACGAACGTGTCGATGCCGCACGTGCCGAAGTGGAGCGTGAGCTGCGCAAACTCCGCGCCCGCATCACCGAACTGGAAGCAGTCGAACACGCAGCCCGGCGTACGGCGGGACAGGAACGCGAACTGGCGTCGACCCGGACGCGACTGCTGCTGGACACGGTGCTCGAGGCAGCGAGCGGATTGCGGCGTGAACTGGCGTTGCCGCCCGGGGGAGAGCTCAGGCCGGCCGACACCGTGGCCGGCCGGGAGCCCGACGCCGCACCGGTCGGGCGGACCGCGCCGGAGGACGATCCGGCGTTGTTCGACGAGCTGTTGTCGTTGCCGCAGGTGCATCTGATCATCGACGGCTACAACGTGACGAAGACCGCCTGGCCCAACTCGCCGTTGCACTCGCAACGTCAGCGGTTGGTGACGGCATTGGGCGCATTGGTGGCGCAACGCCGGATCGAGGTCACGATAGTTTTCGACGGCGCGGAGCTCTCTGGTCCGGTGCAACTGAATTCACCGCGCGGTGTGCGCGTCCGCTTCAGTCCGCCCGGAGTGATCGCCGATGAGGTGATCCGGCAACTGGTCCGCGCCGAGCCGCCGGGGCGCCCGGTCGTTGTCGTCTCCACCGATCGTGAGGTTGCCGAAAGCATCATGACCCTAGGCGCTCGCTCACTCTCCGCCGCCAGCCTGATCGCCCGCATAGCCCGCCCCTGACCCCGGCCCCGACGCGCGCCCCGGTCTCGACGCGCGCCCCGGTCTCGTGACGCGCCCTGGTCTCGTGACGCGCCCCGGTTCCGACGCGCCCCGGTCTCCGACGCGCCCCGGTTCCGACGCGCGGCCCGGTTCCGACGCGCGGCCCGGTCTCGGGTCCGGCACGCGTCGCGCATCCCGCATGTCGTCGTACCGGTCGCCCCGACCCAGCGTCATTTGAGGGGTCAACCCCTCGGTTGGTGGGTTCGGCCGTCAAATTTCGAGGGGCCAACCCGCAAACTCAGGGGTTGACCCCTGAAAGGTCGCGCCGCCCGGCCTGCCCCTGCCGCGCCGCCTGGCCCGCCCTTCCCCCGCGCCGGCAGGGCTGCCTGCCCCGGGTCGCGCCGGCAGCCCTGCCTCCCAGGCCGGGGTCTTTTGAGGGGTCAACCCCTCAGTTGGTGGGTTCGGCCGTCAAATTTCGAGGGGCCAACCCGCAAACTCAGGGGTTGACCCCTCAAAGGTCGCGCCGCCCGGCCTGCCCCGGCGCCGCCGGCCTGGCCCGGCGCGCCTGTCTGGCCGGGCCGCCGCGGCTGCCGCTCCGCGGTCGACCCGGATCCGCGGTCGACCCGGATCCGTGACCGCTCGGTCTGGTGTGCGGGGGCGGCGGAAAGTGTCGGCGGGCTTCTCTAGCGTCCTTCTCAGCCGGATGCAAGTCCGGGTGCTTCCCCACTTTGGAGGACGTTGTGCTGATCGATTGCGACGCTTGCGCGATGAAGGGCCCGGGCTGCCAGGACTGTGTGGTCACGGTCGTGCTCGGATTCTCGGCCGAGCGGTCCGGTAGCTTGCGGATCGACGACGACGAGAAGGCCGCTCTGGACGCCCTGGCAGAGTCTGGTCTGGTTCCGCCGCTCCGCCTCGTTCACGCTGTCAGCAGTGTCGACCCCGACACTGCTGCGCGAACCCCTGACGGAGAAGGCGAAACGGCCGCTGGGTCGGGATGATCCTTCGTTAATTTTGGATCAAACCCGAGGGGCGAATTGCACTGGTTACGAAACGGTCACTACTGTTACCTCTCGTTGCCTCAGGGCGTCGGTCGATCAGGCCGACCGGGCAGCGGTAATGCCGAGGGAGTAACCCGTCGGCGTCTGTGGGTGAGACACCACAGCCGGCGCGGGTGACGGGGACGGCGCGAGCAGAGGAAGGGACCGACCGGGCTGTGTCCACCGGACGCATCAACCGCACCAAGGGAATCGCCCTCGCCGCCATCACCAGCACCGCTGTCGTCGCTGGCGTGATCTTCATCCAGGGAGCGGCGGACGCTGATCCGAAGCCGACCCTGGCGCAGGCGAAGGCGCAGGTCGCCGCACTGCAGCACAAGGCCGAGGTCGCCGGTGAGTCGGCCAACGACCTGCGTGGGCAGATCAGCGCCTCCACCGCCCGGGTGAACGCCCTGAAGGCCGCCATCGCCAAGCAGCAGGGCCAGGTGGACACGGTGAAGCGGCAGATCGGATCCCTCGCGGTCGCCGGGTACCAGACCTCCGGGATGTCGACGACGGCCCAGTTGCTGCTGTCACCGAACCCCGACCAGTTCCTCAGCCAGGCGTCCACCGCCCAGGCCTTCGCGGGCCAGCAGGACACGGCGCTGCGTCGCTACCAGCAGGCATCGGGCAAGCTGACCGACCTGCAGGCCAGTGAGCAGACCGAGTTGGGCGCGCTGAAGGCTGTGCAGTCGCAGCAGAACGCGCTGAAGGGGCAGCTCCAGGCCAACCTCGACGCCGCCGAGAAAGTGCTCGACAAGCTCAGTGACGCCGAGCGTAAGCGGATCGAGCAGGAGAACGCCGACGAGGCGGAGAAGGCCCGCAAGGAGCGCCCGACCCGCGAAGGCGATCGGGTGGACGACCTTCCGGTCCCGGCCAGCGGCCGCGCCGGGACAGCAGTGTCGGCCGCGTTGTCGGAGATGGGTGACCCGTACGTGTGGGGTGCCGCCGGTCCCAGTTCCTACGACTGCTCCGGCCTGATGCTGTACGCCTGGGGCAAGGCCGGCGTCTCGCTGTCGCACTCGTCGAAGGCGCAGGCGAGCGAGGGCCGTCGGGTCAGCAAGAGCCAGCTGATGCCCGGCGACCTGGTGTTCTACTACTCGCCGATCAGCCACGTGGCGATGTACCTCGGCAACGGCCGGATCGTGCACGCCCCCCGTCCGGGCAAGTCGGTCGAGATCGCCCCGATGGACGAGATGCCCTACAACACCGCGGTCCGCCCGGGCTGACCTGCGTCCTTGACATACTCATCGGCTCCGGGGGACGTCCCCCGGAGCCGATGCATTTCACGATCATCCGGGTGCCGTAATCTCGGAGGAGGCACGGAGTGTCCCGCCTGACTGGGGCAGGTGAGCAGCGAGGGGCCGAGGTGATCGACGAACAGGGCGACACAGTGCCTCTCCCGGCGGTCCCACCGGACAGTGACCGTCCGGAGCGGACCGATGACCGGCCGTCGGCTGCGGATCGCCCGATGTTGCGTGGTCGCGGCATCCCGCCCTCGTTCGCCCCGATCGCGAAGAAGGTCGCCCTCGGCCTGGCCGTCTGCCTGGTCGCCGGAGCCGGGTACGCCGGACTCCGTCAGATCGCCGATGCCCCCGCCGATCCGAACGCGCCCGGCACGCATCCGCCGCAGACCTCCGCGACGCCTGACGAAGCCGCCGACGGGGTACGCCGTGCCGTCGCCGGGGAGGCCGTGCTGCAGAAGATGACCGACGCGGTCGAGAACGACAACCGCACCGAGTTCCTGGACACCATCGACCCGAAGGCCGCCGACTTCCGGGCCAGCGCACGGACGATCTTCGCCAACCTGAGCACGCTCCCGATCGGCGCGTTCCAGTTGCGCTATGTGAGCGACGACACCGGCGCGCTCACCCCTGACCGCCAGGCGCAGCTTGGCGGCAGTCAGTCCTGGCTGGCTCAGGTCGAGGTCTCCTGGCAGCTTGCCGGGTACGACGCCAAGCCGGCCCGGGAGACCCTGCCGGTCACCTTCGTCACCCGCGACGGAGCGACGTACGCCGCCTCGTTCTCGGAGCGGTTCGTGGCCGGTCAGCGCCGGCCGATCTGGGCGCTCGGCCCGATCGAGGTGGCCAAGGGCGAACACAGCCTGGTGGTCAGCCTTGGCTCCGAGTCGGACGCGAAGGGCTATGTCTCCGTCGCGGACAAGGCGGTCGAGTCGGTCACCAAGGTGTGGGGCAAGGGCTGGCGACAGAAGGTGATCGTCTACCTGCCGGCCAAACAGGCGCAGATGGAGTCGGTCCTCGGCGCCGCGCCGAACACCTACACCCAGATCGCCGCCGTCACGATGGCCGAGCTGGACACGCCACAGGCTGGTGCGCCGGTGCGGATCGTGGCGAATCCGAAGCTGTTCGAGGAGCTCGGCAAGCAGGGCCGCCGGATCGTGCTGACGCACGAGACCACTCACGTCGCCTCGACCGCCACCGCTTCGCCGGTACCGTTGTGGTTGGCCGAGGGGTTCGCCGACTACGTCGCGTTCACCGCCGTACCCGTGCAGGACGAGTCGGCGGCGAAGGAGCTGTTCAAGTCGATCCGGGCCGGCAAGGTGCCGGCCGCGCTCCCGGCGCCGGAGGCGTTCGCGGCGTCGGCGACGGAGCTGCCCCAGGCCTACGAGTCGGCCTGGCTCGCCTGCCGGCTGATCGCCGAGCGGGAGGGGCAGAGCAAGTTGGTCAAGTTCTACCGGACGGTGCACGCGTCGAAGACGTCGACCGGTCTGGCGGACGCGTTCAAGTCGGTGCTGGGGATGACCGAGGCGGAGTTCGTCACCGAGTGGCAGCAGTACCTCAAGAGGCTCGCCGGTGTCTGAGCCGGCCGCACGGTGGGCACCACGTGCGGCCGCGGGCGTCCTCGCAGTGGCGCTGATCCTGACGATCGTCATCACCACGCCGTGGCACTTGATCGACCTGCCGACGCCCGACGCGACGCTGGATTTCACCGCCGCGGAGATCGCCCGCCAGAACGCGTTCCGCCACGAGTTGTTGCCGTGGTCAACGACATCCTGGGTGCTCGCCGTCGTGATCCCGCTCGCGATCGGCTTCAGCCCGCTCGGCCGCCGCCTGTACGACGCGATCCACATCCGCCGCTGGTACGTCGCCGTACCGCTGCTCGTCGTCGGACTCGGACTGCTCACCAGCGTCATCACCGTCCCGACCGATGTGATGGCCGAGCGCGTCACCCGCAAGTACGGCCTGTCGGTGCAGGACTGGGGTTTGTGGACCCGGGACCGTGTCGTCAACTGGCTGCTGATGTCGCTCGCGCTCGCGGTGATCGCCCTCGTCCTGATCGGCCTCGCCAAACGCTGGCGCCAGGCTTGGTGGTTGCCTGCGGCAATCGCGGCCGCCGTGCTGGTGCTCGGCGTGTCGTTCGCGTACCCGGTGCTGGTCGAGCCGCGGTTCAACCACTTCACGTCGATGCCGGCCGGCGCCTTGCGCGACGACTTCATGCGGCTGGCGGCGCAGGACGGCGTACCGGTCAAGGACGTACTGGTCGCGGACGCGTCGAAGCGCACGACCGCTGTGAACGCCTACGTCTCCGGGTTCGGTTCGACCCGTCGGCTGGTCGTCTACGACACACTCCTGAAGGACACGCCGCCCGCGCAGGTCCGGCTCGTGGTCGCGCACGAGCTCGGTCATGCCGCGGAGGACGACGTACTGCACGGCACGGTGATCGGCGTCCTCGGCGCTGCCTTCGCGGTGACATTGCTGCGCTTGTTGCTCGGGGCACGGATGGCCGATCCGCGCCGGACCGCACTGCTGCTCGCCCTGATCGTCGCCGGTACGACGCTCGCCGCCCCGGTGCAGAACCTGGTCAGCCGCAAGATCGAGGCCCGCGCCGACTACCACTCGCTGCACCTGACGAACGACCCGCGGGACTTCGTCGCATTGCAGCATGACCTGGCCGTGACGAACATCTCCGGGCTGGACCCGAGCCGCTGGCGTTACTGGCTGTTCGCCACCCACCCGACCGCGCCGGAGCGGATCGCGATGGGCCGGGCCTGGGCGGCCGAGTACGGCACGCCCGTCCCGCCGCTGGTTCCACGATGACCGTCCTCGTCGTCACCAACGACTTCCCGCCACGCCAGGGCGGGATCGAGACGTTCGTCCGGTCCTTGTGCGACGAGCTGCCTGAGCTCGTCGTCTACACATCGCACGAGCCCGGCGACACGGCGTACGACGCGGGCCTGCCGTTCCCGGTGATTCGGGACCGGACGACGATGTTGTTGCCGACGGCCCGGATCACGAAGAACGCCGTTCGGCTGCTGCGCGAGTACGACGCGGACCGGGTCCTGTTCGGCGCTGCCGCGCCACTCGGGCTGATGGGGCCGGCGCTGCGGCGGGCCGGAGCGAAGCGGATCGTCGCGCTGACCCACGGGCACGAGACCTGGTGGGCCGGCATTCCCGGTGCTCGCCAGGCGCTGCGGCGGATCGGTGACGCAGCGGACACGATGACGACGGTGTCGTCGTGGTGCGAGGAGCAGATCGCGCCGGCCCTTTCACCGGCCGCCGTACGCCGGATGCGGCGGCTGACACCCGGGGTCGACACGGATCGCTTCTTCCCGGATTGCGGGGGCGAGCAGGTCCGCAAGGGGCTCGGAGTCGGAGGTGCGCCGGTCGTCGCTTGTGTGTCGCGGCTGATTCCGCGAAAGGGGCAGGACACCCTGATCCGCGCGTGGCCCCGGGTCCTGACCGCCGTACCGTCGGCGATCCTGCTCCTGGTCGGCGGTGGTCCCGATCGTGAACGGCTCGAAGAGTTGTCGACAGCGGTCGGCGTACGGTCGTCGGTCGTCTTCACCGGGCCCGTGCCATGGGCGGACATCCCGCCGTACGTCGATGCCGCGGACGTGTTCGCGATGCCGTGCCGGACCCGGCGGTTCGGCCTCGAACCCGAGGCGCTCGGGATTGTCACGCTCGAGGCGTCCGCGACGGGGAAGCCGGTCGTGGTCGGCGATTCCGGTGGCGCCGGCGACACCGTCCGGCACGGCGAGACGGGTTACCTCGTCGACCCGTACAACCCGGCGCCGACCGGCGTACGGGTCGCCGAGCTGCTCACCGATCCCGCCCGTGCCCGGGCAATGGGCGCGGCCGGCCGGGAGTGGGTACGACGAGACTGGTCCTGGACCCGGAGTGGCGCCGTGCTGCGCGAGCTCCTCGACGTCTGAACAAGTCCCTGGACAGCTGGGTCTCGAAGTCGTGTACGCTGCGACGTATGCCTCGGATGTTCCGACTTGCCGCAGCCGTACGAGCTCTCCGCTCTCCGGCTGCCGCTGCCTGACGTCCTCAAACCTCCACCGGCGACCGGAAACGGTTCGCCGGTGTTGTGGTTTCCGAGCCCGGTGGTCTGGTTCCGGTCATTTCACGACAAGGACCAGAACCATGACCATCAGCAGGACTTTCATCGACTTCTTCCACGACCGCGGCCACGTCCCGACGACGGGTTCCACGCTCATCCCGCGACTCGGTGATCCGGTGCTCTTCACGACTTCGGGGATGCATCCATTGACGCCGTACCTGGAAGGGGAACCCCATCCCCTGGGGCGCAGACTCGTGGGCATCCAGCGATGCCTGCGGACGACCGATCTCGACGAGGTCGGGGACCCGACCCACCTGACCGTGTTCGAGATGCTGGGCTCGTGGTCGCTCGGGGACTACGGGAGCAGCCAGACGCTGCGCTGGGGCTACGAGCTGCTGACCGGCGGCTTCGGCATCGACCCCGGACAGCTGTATGTGACCGTGTTCGGCGGCGACGATCAGGTGCCGCTGGACGAGGAGTCACTCACGACCTGGCAGGAGCTCGGCGTGCCGATCGAGCTGACCACCGACGACAACTGGTGGTCGAACGGCCCGACCGGTCCCTGCGGCCCCGACTCGGAGATCTTCGTCTGGACCGGCGAGGGTGACCCGGAGGGTACGCCGAGCACCGACAAGCGCTGGGTCGAGGTCTGGAACCACGTGATGATGCGCTACCGCCGGCTCGACGACGGCTCGCTCGAACCGCTGGAACAGCAGAACATCGACACCGGCCTCGGTCACGAGCGGCTGACGATGCTGCTGGAGGGCCGGGGCTCGGTGTACGAGACCTCGCTGTTCGAGCCGTGGATGCGGATCATCCCGAAGCTCTGGCAGCTGGACGAGCAGTCCCAGCGGATCGTCATCGACCACCTGCGCTCGAGCATCGTGATCGTCGGCGACGGCGTACACCCGTCGAACACCGGCCGCGGCTACGTGCTGCGCCGGCTGATCCGCCGGGTGCTGACCATCCTGTGGCGCGACGACGAGTCCCGGTCGCTGTCCGACCTGCCGCTGGAGCTGTTCGAGCACACGCTGAACCATTTCCACCAGGGCGAGACGGTCACGCTGGTCCGCCGGATCCTGATCGACGAGGAGATCCGGTTCAGCAACCTGCTCGACCGTGGCCGCAAGGTGCTCAGCCACGAGCGGTTCCACAAACCCCTCGACGACACCGACTACGAGTACCTCCACGAAACCCACGGCCTGCCGCGCGAGCTCGTCGACTCGCTGCGGTAGCGCCGTTTCAGGGGTCGACCCCCGAGCCTGTGGGTTGCCCCGCGAGCCTGTGGGTTGGCCCCCGAGAATTTGGGGGCCGAACCCACCGGCTCAGGGGTTGACCCCTGAAACGGCGTGAGACAACCGGCCAGACAGGATTGCCAGACAGGATTGCGGGGCAAGCCGTCGCGCTGGTTGTCGGCCGGTTCGGCAACTCGTCCAGGTGGTAGGCGGCCGCGTGCTCGCGTCGTTTGATGGGCTGGCCTACCAGGTGGTGGGTTGGCGTATCGGATTCCGGGGTGCCAACCCACCATCTCGTGGGTCAGCCCATGAAATGGGTCGCTCGGGACAGGTCCGCGCCGACCCGGAGCGCCGGACCGCGGACCCGAACGGTCAGCCGGAGCCGGGGGTCCCGCTCGCGCCGTTTGATGGGCTGGCCTACCAGATGGTGGGTTGGCGTATCGGATTCCGGGGTGCCAATCCAATCTCGTAGGTCAACCTATGAAATGGGGTCGCTCGGGACGGGTCCGCGCCGACACAGAGCGCGGGGTGGGACACGGAACCGGTGGCGCGGGGACAAGGCGGCGGGGACCGGAAGTGGTGGGCGGGGACAAGAACCGGTGGGCGGGGACCGGAAGTGGTGGGTGGGGACAAGAACCGGTGGGCGGGGACCGGAAGTGGTGGGTGGGGACCCGGAAGTGGTGGGGTGGGACAAGGAATTGCCTGTCTCAGCCCACGACAACTTGTCCCAGGTCACCAGACCCGGACCGACCCGCGGAGAACAAGCCCGCCCGACGGTCGCCAGCATCGCCGGCAGCCAGGTCAGGTCGTTGACGAGAGCCTTCTGCCCCTCGCCCACCGTGAAGAACGCCCACCGTGAAGAACGCCCACCGTGAAGAACGCCCACCGCCACGCGTCCTGCAGCAAGAGCCCCGGCATCGTCACCGCGAACGCGACCAGCACACCCGGCCGACGATCACGCCACACATCGAGCAGGAGACCCGGTTGATCTCTGGAATGGGGGAGGGCGGGGTGGTTAGATGCGGGCTGGGTCGAGGTCGGCGGTGCGGGGGTCCGGGGTGCCGGGATCAGGATCGGAATCCGGGATCTCCGGGGGAGCGACCTTCCCGACCGACGACTGGGCCACGAAGGCGCCGACCAGCACGATGCCGCCGCCGATGATCTGGTTGGTGCTCAGGGTCTCGTTGAGCAGGATCCAGGCGAAGATGCTCGCCGCGACGACCTCGACGTACGCGACCGCTCCGCCGATGGCGGCCGACAGCCGCTGGATCGCGGCGGCGCCGGCCAGGTAGGCGACGACTGTGCTGACCAGGATCAGCCAGCCGGCCAGCACCCAGCCGGGAGCGTGCCGGTCGCCGATCGCGATGGTGTCGACGAGCGCGTGCCAGGGGAGGCCCCAGGGCGCGGCGATCAAGGTCAGCAGCACCGCGCCGACCACGCTCCCGGCCGCGGTCATCACCAGCGGATCCGCGGCGCCGGTCAGCTTGTCGATCAGGATGAAGTACGTCGCCTGGCACGCGGCCGCACCGAGTCCCGCGAGCAGGCCGACCGCGTCGAGCTGCAGGCCGGACCAGATCTCGACCACCGTCGCGAGTCCGATCAGCGCGATGCCGACACCGACGGCGGCCGATCGCGGTACGGCGACCTTCTGGCCGAACTTCAGCCACGCGACCACCAGCACCGGCCCGGAGAACTCCAGCATCAGCGCTACACCTACCGGCAACCGGCTGGCCGCGATGAAGAACAGGGTCTGGCACCCGGCGATCCCGGTCAGGCCGTACAGCACGAGGGCCTTCCAGGACAACCGGGCCGCGCGGAGTCCGGCCGAGCCGCGGAAGATCAGCACGAGCGGGACGAGGAGCGCGGCGGCGCCGAGGATACGCAACCAGGCCGCCTGTTCCGGCGTGAAACCGGCCCCGATCAGGGCCTTGGCGAACGGGCCCGATCCACCGAACGTGACCGCGGAGAAGACTGCGAACCCCAACCCCACCGACTTCGTGCTGTACATGGGCATAACAGTCTCATGCCCATTACATGCGTGTCGAGTGAGATCTCAGAGGATGTTCACGGCGCGGGCCGCGATCACCGCGAGGGTGAGCAGCGAGATCAGCGACTGCAAACCCATCAGCGCCTTCAACCGCACGGTCAGCGGCATCGTGTCGGTCGGGCTGAACGCGGTCGAGGCGGTGAGCGCGACATACAGATAGTCGAAGAACCCGGGCAGCCAGCGTTCCCAGCCGGGCAGGTCGATCGTCATCTGCGGGAACAGGAGGTCGGCCCGCTCGACCTTGCGCTCGTGCTCGGGTGCCCGGGCGAACGGTCCGCCGCGGTCGACGTCCCAGTACCAGACCCCGAAGGCGACCACGTTCGTCACCCAGATCACGACGGCGCCCTTCACCAGCACCTGGCCGTCGTTGGCGTCGCCGGAGTTCAGGAAGAAGATCAGCCCGGCCAGGTAGAGCGCGTTGACGAGGACGAGGACCGCGACCAGAACGAGTTCCACCCAGCGCAGCCACGGCTCGTCCCGGCGCAGGTGGAACGGGTTCGCCCACACCAGCGGCACCAAGAGCAGCACACCAAGGGCAGGCATGAGCCATCGCGGCAGCAGATTGATCTGCGTCGGCACGGCCAGTTGCAGGATCAGTACCGCGAACACCGCCAGCGAGGCCGGCCATCGCCGCGTATGACGGTCGCTGGGCACACCCGGCTTGGGAACCTTCTTCACTCCAGCATTCTGACCCGGACGGGCGCTCAACCGACGGAGGCGTCGACAACGGCCTGTCCGACCTCGGTACGGCGGTAGTGCACCTGGTGACCCGTACGACGTCGAGTCGCCAGACCCGCGTCGTACAGAGCGGAGAGGTGTTCGGCGACTGTGGCCAAGGCCAGCCCGTACTGGCTGGAGAGTGCGCTGGTCGTTGCCGGTGGGTCGAGTGCGACGAGCAGGGTTGCGCGAGTGCGGCCGAGGAGACGGGCCAGTGGGTCCGGGGGAGCGGGGGCGTCGGACCAGAGCCGGGCCGCGCCGCGGGCTGGGTAGACCAGGGTGGGTTGGTAGCTCGGGTCGACGACGATGACCAGGTAGGGCCAGGCGAAGACGCCGGGGACGAGGAGGAGACCCTGGCCGGTCAGATCACTGTCTTCCGAACGGTACCGGGTGGCGATGAGGCGATCGTCCTCCCACGTGAGCGTCGGGTGCAGGTCGTCGAAGAGCGCGGCCAGACCGCCGTCGGTGAGTTGCTGACCGCGATAGGCGATGTCATCCTCCAGGACCCGGCTGATGAGCGGCCAGTCGGGCTGGATCAGGGTGGTCCAGGCGCTTTCGATCTCGTCCGCGAGCCGTTCCCGGGTGCCGGCCAGGTCCTGCAGCATCCTGTTGATCACGGCTGCGGCTGGGTTGTTCAACTCGTCGCGTGACCGGATCAGCTCGGTCCGCACCCGGTCGAGCGGCGTACTGCGGACGCGCGCGATCTCGGTCGTGAACTTCGCCCGCGAGGCCTTCGGTGGTGGGGTCAGGAAGTCCGGCGTGAACCCGACCCGAGGCTGCAACGCCTTCAGTCCGCGCAGATCCAGACCCGCCGCCGCGTCCCGTTTGGCCTCCACCCAGTCCGCGTACAACGGCCGGTGCCGCGCCCCGTTCAGTACCCGGACCGCCGACATCGTCTCCCACAACGGCGAAGCCCCGAACCGGCACCGCAAGGCATCTGCCTGGGTGAACCGCAACACCGTCATCGCGAGGAACTTTCGGCCACACCCAAAACTCTACGCTCGCGTGCCGGGCTTGGGGCAGTCTCGCGACGTGAGCGCGACCGTTGTGACCAGCCCTGGCTACCGAGGTGTCCTGCGCCTGCCCGGCATGTCTGCCATCTTCGTCGCTCACACCGTGTCGATGCTCGGAACGGTTGCCGCTCAGGTCGCGTTGTCGATCTTGGTGTTCGAGCGAACCGGATCGCCGTTGCTTTCGGCGCTTGTGCTGGTGTGTTCGTTCTTGCCGTACGCGCTGGGTGGGATCTTGCTCTCGTCGATCGCGGATCGGTTCCCGGCGCGGCGAGTGCTGGTGGGATGCGACCTGCTGAGCGCGGTCTGCATCGGTCTGATGCTGATCCCTGGGATGCCCGTCGGCGGCCTGCTCGGGCTTCTGCTGGTGACCGGGATCATCGCGCCGATCTTCGCCGGAGCACGGGCCGCGAGTCTCGCGCAGCTGCTGCCGGGCGATCTGTTCCCGATCGGGAGGTCGTTGCTGCGGGCAATTAGTCAGGTGAGCGTACTGACCGGGTTCGCGCTGGGCGCGGTCGCGGTGGCGGCGGTCGGGGCGACCTGGCTGCTCGCGCTCGACGTGGTGTCCTTCGTGGCGTCCGCGGTGCTGATCGGCGTCGGTACGCCGTACACCCCGGCCGGCGAGCGGCAGCGCAACACGATCAGCGACTCCTGGACCGGCCTTCGCTATCTGCTGGCGAACACGAAGCTTCGCTACCTGATTCTGCTGACCTGGGTCGCGCCGGCGTTCTCCTCGGTTCCCGACGGGCTGGCGGTCGCCTACACCGCACAGGCCGGCACAGTCGCTGCGGCCGCCGGCGCGCTCTTCACCGGCTATGCGACCGGCACAGTACTCGGCGAGTTCGTCGCCGCGCGGTTTCCCCCTTCCACGCGGCGACGGCTCGTCGTTCCACTCCTGCTGACCACCCAGCTCCCGGCGATCGCCTTCGTCGCCACGCCGTCCATCCCGGTCGCGGCCGTCCTGCTCGCGATCTCCGGTGCCGGGTACGCGTTCAACCAGGGCGTCGATCCGTTGATCCTGCAGGCGGTCGACCCGTCGTACCGCGGCCGGTTGTTCACCGTCCAGACCAGTGGTCTGATGGCGATCCAAGGCGTCAGTATCGCCCTGGCCGGAGTCGTCGGTACCTTCCTCGCTCCGAACCTCACCATCGCCGCGGCCGGCATCCTCGGTACGACGACCACGCTCCTGATCGCCCGTCAGGCGCTCACCACGGCGCCACGTCGTCCAGCGACCCAGGCCGCCGGAGGCCGGTGATCAGTCCCGGCCCAGGATGCCCTGTTCGTAGGCCTTGGCCACTGCCGCCGCGCGGTCGGTCACGCCGAGCTTGGTGAACAGGTGGCTGAGGTGTGTCTTCACCGTGGCCTCGCTGATGAAGAGTTCGCGGGCGATGTCGCGGTTGGAGGTGCCCTTGGCAACCAGTGCGAGGACCTGGCGTTCGCGGGCAGCCAGCGGGCTCGCCGCCGGCGTACGGACGGCGGAGACCAACCGCGAGGCGACGGCGGGCGACAGCACCGTGCGGCCCGCTGCCGCTTCGCGGACCCCGGTGAACAACTCGTCCTGCGGTGCGTCCTTCAGCAGGTAACCAGTCGCGCCCGCCTCGATCGCCGGCAGCGTGTCGGTGTCGGTGTCCCACGTGGTGAGGACCAGGACCTTCGCCCGTGCCCCGCGGCGCGTCAGCTCGGTGATGGCGTCGAGTCCGCCGCCGCCGGGCATGCGCAGGTCCATCAGGATGACGTCCGGGTCGAGCTCGGCGGCCAGCGCCACCGCCTCCACGCCGTTGGACGCTTCGGCGAGCACGGTGAAGCCGGGCGCCGACTCGAACATGCCACGGAGGCCGTTGCGGACGACCGGATGGTCGTCGACGAGGAGGAGGGAGATCTCAGCCATGGAGCACCAACGGTACGCGAGCCGACACCGCCGTACCGGAGCCCGGCTCGGACTCGACGGTGAGCGAACCGGCGATGCGCTCGGCGCGAGCGCGCATGCCGTCCAGGCCGAACCCGCCGGTTCCGCTGCGTTCGGGCAGCGTGAGCGGGTCGAAGCCCTTGCCGTCGTCGCGGATGTCCAAGGTGACCTCACTGTCCATGAAGCTGAGCGTGACGCCGGCGCGAGCGGCGGACGCGTGCTTCGCCACGTTCGCCAAGGCTTCTTGAGTGATCCGCAGGAGGGTCGCCGAGACCTCACCGTGCAGGTGCTCCGCCGGACCGGTGAGCGTGAACTCCGCGCGTACGCCGGTCTGCTCGGACCACTGGTCAACCGTCTTGCGGAGCGCCTCGGGGAGTCCGTCGTGCGACAGGCCGACGGGCGCGAGGTTCTGCACCGAGCGGCGGGCCTCGCCCAGGCTGTGCCGGGCCAGTTCGGTGGCCCTGCTGACGTGATCCTGGGCGCTCGCCGGGTCGGCGGTGTTCGCGACGACCTGGAGCTGGGCGATGATGCCGGTCAGGCCCTGGGCGATGGTGTCATGGATCTCCGCGGCCAGTCGCCGGCGTTCGTCGGCGATGCCTGCTTCCCGGGCCTGGAGCAGGAGTTGGGCGTGCAGGGCGGCGTTCTCCTCGTGCGCCTGCTCGAGTTCGGCGATGGTCGCCGCTCGGGCCCGGGACCGTTCGTCCTCCTGCTGGGCGAAGTGGGTGACAAGAGTGAGCAGCACGTTGTTCGCCACCAGTAGGCCTGCGAACACGATCCATTTCGTCGAGTCGTCGACCGGTATCCCACCGGTCTGCGCGCCCGCCACCGGGATGGAACACGCGAACAAGGCGAACCGCCGCCAGCGCCGTCCGCGGATCAGCTCATCGGCGTCGAAGTACCCCGCGACGGCGTAGAACGCGAAGAACCCGTTCAGGACGGTGAGCACGAGACCGAGCGCCCAGCGCACGGTGTAGTAGACCACCGAGCTGCGGCTCGGGCCCCGGCTGGTGCGATCACTCCAGCTCCACCAGAGCTGGAGCACGAAGGCCGCTCCGACCAGTGCGGCGGCCGTGACCCGGTGGGCCTTGGTCGGCATGATCAGGTCGGCCGTGGCCGCCGACAGGAGGGTGGCGACAGCAAGCAGCCCGTACGGCATCCATCGACGGAACGCGTTGTGCCGCTGATCGAGATCCGTGTCCGCCGTTGTCACCCATCCAGTTTGCACGACGGGTCTCCTACTCCCAGCGGAACCAGCGGGTGGCCGCGGCCGACAGGACCACCGTCCACGCGGCGAGCACCCCCAGGTGGGACCACGCAGGCCAGTGGCCGGCCGACGCCTGGTCGAGGGCGCGGGCCGCGGCGCCGAACGGAGTGAGTACGGCGATGTGGTGCAGGACGTTCGGCATGCTCTGCACGGGCAGCCAGAGGCCCGCCAAGAAGACGCTCGGGAAGAACACCGCGGTGCCGATCGCGGTCGCGATCTTCGCCGTCGGGGCGAGCGCCGACACCAGGGCTCCCAGAGCCAGCGCAGCTGCAGCCATCAGCAGCAGCGCCAGCGCGTAGCCAAAGGCCTGGCGTGGCAGGGGTACGTCGAACGCGAGCCGGCCGATCGTGATGCAGACCAGCGCCGACAGCACCGCGGCGGCGCCGTTCAATGCCATCTGTGCGGTCAGGAGAGCGGACGGGCGGACCGGAGTCGCCGACATCCGGCGCAGGATGCCGCGCTCGCGATAGCCCGTGATGACGGGCGGCATCGTCTGCAGGCCGGTGACGATCAGCGCGACCAGGACGAGGATCGGCACGTACAGGTCGATGAGCCGGAGGCCGCCGAGGCCGGGGTCGGCCTTCCGGAACGACGGTATCGATCCCAGGATCACCAGCAGCAGGGGCGGGAAACCCATCACCCAGAAGAGGTTGCCGGGCTCACGCCGGAAGAGCCGAGCCTCGGCGCGAAGTACGGCGACGCCGGGTGCGGGTGCGGTCGTGATCATCGGGTGGCTCCAGTCAGGTTGAGGAAGGCGTCGTCCAGGGTGGCGTCGGTGACGCGGAGCTGGTGCGCGGTGATCCGGTGGCGGGCGAGGAGTGAGAGCACCGCGGTGACGGTCTCGTCGGATCCGCTGAGGGTGATCCGGCCGTCCTTGTGCTCGACGGATGCGAGCGCCGGCAGCGCGGCCAGTTCCTCGTCGTCGAGCGGTGCCGATGGCGTGAACGAGATGAGGGTGGATCCCGCCGTCCGACTGATCAGCCCGCGGGGTGTGTCCAGTGCGGTGATCCGCCCGTTGTCGATCACGGCGATCCGGTCGCAGAGCCGCTGCGCCTCCTCCATGAAGTGCGTCACCAGGAGGACGGTGACGCCGCGGGCGCGGACGTCCTCGACGACCTCCCAGGTGTCGCGGCGGGCGCGCGGGTCGAGTCCGGTCGTGAGCTCGTCGAGGACGACGACCCTGGGGTTGCCGATCAGCGCCAGCGCGATGAACAGGCGCTGCTTCTGGCCGCCGCTGAGTACGCCGAACCGGCTGTTGAGCTGACTGACGAGGCCCAGTCGTTCGGCGAGCGGGCGCCAGTCGGCCGGGTTCGGGTACAGGGCGGCGTACAGCTCGAGGGCCTCGCGCACGGTGAGCTTGGCCTGCAGCTCGCTCTCCTGGAGCTGGGCGCCGAGCACCTTGGTCACCGCCGCGTGATCGGCGATCGGGTCGAGACCGGCGACCCGGACCCGGCCCGCGTCGGGCACCCGGAGGCCCTCTACGCACTCGACGGTCGTGGTCTTGCCGGCACCGTTCGGGCCGAGGATTCCGAAGATCTCGCCTTCGTCGACGGTGAAGGACACGTCGTCGACGACGGTCCGGCCGCCGTAGGACTTGCGCAGATTACTGACTTCGACGACAGCCCCGCGGGCCGTCGTACTCATCGCCGTGGTCATACATCGAGCCTCGCGGACGACGCACCCGGCTCACATCGCCCATCGAGCTCGACCCGCCATCAGCCATTCGGTTGATAGCGGCACTACGACCCGCGCGACGTCAGGTCGATGGGTGAACGGCCGGGCGGTACGCGGGGAGTGCGTCCGCCAGGGTCGGGTAGTGGTCGAGCGGCCGGTCGAGTCCGGTGGCCCTGATCAGGTCGGCGAGCCACTGCCCGGCGCCGGACGCGCGCAACCAGCCGCCGTTCTGGACCGCGAGATCGTGCGCGTTGACGAGGACCCGGATCCCGGCCGTCTCCATGGACGTGACACGCCGCAGATCGACGACCAGCTTCGACAGCTTGGTGGTGATCACATGTCGGAGCTCGGTGTCGAACGCGGGTGCGGTGACGCCGTCGACCTGGCCGGCCACGCGGACGACGGCACAGTCGCCGACCGCACTCCAGCTACAAACGAAAGGCCCGCTGACATCCGTCGGCGGGCGGGAGGAGCCGACCACACGTGGTGCTGGCCCACGCCGGTCGGCACGATGTGATGGCTTCATGTCGTCTCCGGTACCCACCGGCTAACCCCGCCTACTTTGCGTACAGGGCCTCGACGTCGCTCTCATGGTTCTTCATCACGATGTGGCGGCGCAGTGAGAGCTTCAGCGACAGCTCGCCGGATTCCTGGGTCCAGTCGACCGGGAGGATGGAGAACTTCTTGATCGCCTCCGCGTGGGACACCGAGCTGTTGGCTTCGTCAACGGCCTTCTGGATCTCGGCGATCAGGTCCGGGTCGTCGGTCAGCGACGCGACGTCGGTCGGCTTGCCGCGCTCGGTGGCCCAACCGACGATGGTCTCCGGATCGATCGTGATCAGCGCGGCGATGAACGGCTTGCCGTCGCCCACCACCATGCACTGGCTGACCAGCGGGTGCAGGCGGATCTGGTCCTCGAGCACGGCCGGCGCGACGTTCTTGCCGGCCGCGGTGACCAGGATCTCCTTCTTCCGGCCGGTGATCCTGATGAACCCGTCGACGTCGAACTCACCCAGGTCGCCGGTGTGGAACCAGCCGTCCGCGTCGATCGCGGCCGCGGTCGCGTCGTCGTTCTTCCAGTAGCCCTGCATCACCTGGCCGCCCTTGAACAGCAGCTCACCGTCGTCCGCGACGCCGACCGTCACACCGGGAAGCGGCCGGCCCACGGTGCCGATGCGGATGTCGTCGGGCAGGTTGACCGCCACCGCGGCGGTGGTCTCGGTCAGGCCGTAACCCTCCAGCACCGGTACGCCGATGCCGCGGAAGAAATGCCCGAGCCGCTGACCGAGCGGTGCGCCGCCGGAGACGGCGTAGTCGACCTTGCCCCCGAGCACGGTCCGGAGCTTCGAGTAGACGAGCCGGTCGAACAGCGCGTGCTTGGCCTTCAGCCCGAACGACGCGCCGCCCTTGTCCTGTGCCTGCGAGTACGCGATCGCGGTGTCCGCGGCGGCGTCGAAGATCTTGCCCTTCCCCTCCGAATGCGCCTTCTGGCTGGCGGAGTTGAACACCTTCTCGAACACCCGCGGCACGCTCAGGATGAAGGTCGGCTTGAACTCGCCGAGATCGGCGACCAGGTTCTTCACGTCCGAACTGTGGCCGACCTTGACCAGCTTCATCACGCAGCCGACCTGGATGATCCGGGCGAACACGTGCGCCAGCGGCAGGAACAGCAGGGTGCTCGCGCCGGCGGTGTCGAACAGATCGTCCAGGATCTTCACCGCCGGACCGAGCTCGGCGATGAAGTTCGAGTGGCTGATCTTGCAGCCCTTCGGGCGTCCCGTCGTACCGGAGGTGTAGACCAGCGTGGCCAGGTCATCGGGCACGATCGCCGTACGGCGCTTCTCGAACTCGGCGTCGGTGATCTCCTGGCCGAGCACGGTCAGCTCCTCGACCGCGCCCGCCTCGATCTGCCAGATCTCCTGCAGGGAAGGCGCCTCGGCCCGGGCGGACTCGACCACCGCGCCGTGGGCAGGGTTCTCGGCGATCGCCGCGACCGCCTCGGAGTCGGTCAGGATCCACTGGATCTGCGACGCCGACGAGGTCTCGTAGATCGGCACCGTGACCGCGCCGATGCTCCAGATCGCGTAGTCGATCAGAGTCCACTCGTAGCGGGTGGCACTGAGCAGAGCAACCCGGTCGCCGTGCTTCACGCCGGCCGCGATCAGGCCCTTGGCGACTCCGGTCACCTGGCGGGCGAACTCGGCGGCGGACACGTCCAGCCAGCCGCCTTCGGCCCGGCGGCTGAAGATCGCGGTGTCGGGATGGGAGGACGCGTTCGCCCACACGGGATCGCTCAGGCTCCCGGTGGGCGGCTCCGTCACAGCAGGAACGGTGTACTCACGCATCCGCGTCTCCTCAGTCGGTCACGAATTGTCGACGTCCGGCGCACGGTACAGTCACCTACCCACAAGTAGCCAGATTTATGTAGGTTCTAGCCATGCCCACGCTCGACATCAGTTGCGACGACCTGGTCGTTGCTGATCCAGCCTACGTCGCCGAGCGGCTCGGCTCGGACACCCTCTGGCGCGAGTGGTGGCCGGACCTGACGCTGACCCCGGCCGAGCGGCGCGGCCTCGAGGGCGTCCGCTGGGCCGTCACCGGCGCGGCCATCGGTACGGCGGAGTGGTGGCTGGAACCGGTCCGCGACGGGGTCCTGGTGCATTGGTACCTGCGGGTCGATCCGGCGGAACCGGTCCGCGGCGGGGCGCTGGCCAGGCTCAAGGAGCGGTACGTCGCGTCGTACCGGGAACACCTGTGGCGGTTCAAGGACGAGGCCGAAATGGGCCGCGCCGCGGGCGAGCGGCGTCCCGGATCCGATCCCGCGATAGTCTCCGGTGAGGACGCCGGGCCCGGCGGTCCGAGCACGACCGATCCCGACAGTTCCCGCACCACCAGCCCTGGCAGTTAAGAGGTGTATCAATGGCGGAACAGACCACCTCGACCATCGTGGTGAACGCGACCCCCAAAGAAATCATGGCGGTGATCGCGGACTTTGCGGCGTACCCGGAATGGGCCGACTCGATGCGGGAGACCGAGGTGCTGTCCACCGATGAGGCGGGCCGGCCGAAGCAGGTCCGGTTCAAGGTCGACGCCGGCGCGATCTCGGACGAGTACACGCTGGCCTACGTCTGGTCCCGCAACGAGGTGACCTGGACACTGGTGCAGGCCAAGATGGTGAAGGGGATGGACGGCGCGTATGTGTTGCGCGACCTGGGCGCGGAGGGGACCGAAGTGACGTACCGGTTGGCGGTTGACGTGGCGATCCCGATGATCGGCATGCTGAAGCGCAAGGCCGAGAAGGTCATCATCGACACGGCCCTCAAGGGCCTCAAGAAGCGCGTCGAGTCCTGATCCAGAGTGACTCGGGTTCTGCTGTACACAGGTAAGGGCGGCGTAGGCAAGACGACCTCCGCTGCAGGTACCGCCACGCTCGCCGCGCTGCGCGGGCTGCGCACGCTGGTGCTGTCGACCGACGCGGCGCACTCGCTGTCGGATGCGTTCGACTCCGAGGTCGGTCTCGAGCCGACCGAGATCGACGACCTGCTGTTCGTCCAGCAGATCGACGCCCAGCGGCGGTTCGAGCGGTCCTGGGGTGACATCCAGGCGTACCTGCGGTCGGTGCTGCACATGGTCGGGGTGGATCCGATCGAGGCCGAGGAGCTGACCCTGCTGCCGGGGGCCGAGGAGGTGCTCGCGCTGCTCGAGGTGCGCGACCACGTCCGGTCCGGGCGCTGGGACGTGATCGTGGTGGACTGCGCGCCGACCGCGGAGACGCTCCGGCTGCTGGCGTTGCCCGAGGCACTCAACTGGTACATGGACCGGATCTTCAACGCCGAGCGCAAGGTGATGCGGACCTTCCGGCCGTTCCTGAGCCGTACGTCGGGCATCCCGATGCCGGACGACACGGTCTTCGACGCGTTGCGGCGGCTGCAGAGCGACCTGTCGGACATCCGCACGCTGCTGGCCGGGCCGGACGCGTCGGTGCGACTGGTGCTGACGCCGGAGGCCGTCGTGGTCGCCGAGGCGAGGCGGTCGCTGACGACGCTCTCGCTGTACGGCTACCGCGTGGACGGTGTGGTCGCCAACCGGGTGTTCCCGGCCGCGGGCGCGGACAACTGGCGGCGGCAGTGGGTCGCGGCCCAGCGCGGGATCCTCGAGGACGTGGCGGACTCGTTCCGGCCACTGCCGATCTGGGAGTCGCCGTACCGGGCCTGCGAGCCGGTCGGGGTGGAGGAGCTGGCCGCGTTCGCGGTGGAGATGTACGGCGGGGACGACCCGTTCGCTCGCGCCACGGACGAGACGTCGCTGTGGGTGGATCGGCACATCGACACCGATGGCCGGACGTACACGCTGACGATGCCGTTGCCGCTGGCCTCCGCGAACGAGCTGGAGCTGGCGCGGCATGGTGACGAGCTGATCATCACCGTCGGGTCGTACCGGCGCGTGCTGCCGTTGCCGGCGGCATTGGCGCGCGGAGTGGTCGCGGGTGCGCGGCTGGACGACGGGCGGTTGCAGGTGCGGTTCACACCACGGGAGACCATGCGGCCGATGCCGTCTGACTTACCGAGTGGGAGTGGACCGCTCGAGTCCGCACAGGAGCTCGCACAGGGACTGACGGCCGAGTACCACGCGAAACAGCTCGCTCATGAGGCCGCGATCGGGAGGGCCGGTGACTAAGGAACCGATAGGGTCCGTCGCGGAGGAGGCGGCCAAGCTGTTCGCCGTACTCCAGCAGGCTGCGGCCGGCCCCGGTGGTACGACGCACTCCGAGCCGGCACCCGCCGACGGTGAGGCACACGCGCACAAACTCGGGCCCGACTGTGTCTGGTGCCCGGTGTGCCAGGTGATCAACAAGGTGCGGAGCACCAGCCCCGAGACGATCGAGCAGCTGTCGTCGGCGGCCGCGCACGTGCTCGGGTCGGTGCGGTCGTTGCTGGAGGCGGCCGCGGAAGCCGCCCGGCAGTCGCAGGCGGACGCAGCGTCGCGTACCGCCACGGAGGAGCCGGTCCGGCCCCGGGTGGACCGGATCGACGTGAGTGAGGACCCCGAACCATGGGACTGACCATCGGCATCGATGTCGGCGGAACGAAGATCGCGGCCGGCTTGGTCGGCCTGGACGGGATGATCGGTGCCCGCGCGCATCGTGACACCCCGGCGGACTCGGTCGACGACATCGCCGCGGCGATCTGCGACGCGGCGGCCGAACTGATCGCCGGGCACGACGTGGAGGCGGTCGGGATCGGCGCCGCCGGGTTCGTCTCGTCGGACCGGTCGACCGTGCTGTTCGCGCCGAACCTGGCCTGGCGGGACGAGCCGCTCGGCGCCCGGGTCGCGGACCAGCTGAAGATCCCCGTGGTGGTCGAGAACGACGCGAACGCCGCGGCCTGGGGCGAGTTCGCCTTCGGCGCCGCGAAGAACGTCCAGGACATGGTGTGCGTCACCGTCGGCACCGGGATCGGCGGTGGGGTCGTGATCGACGGCCGGCTGCTGCGTGGAGCCGATGGTGTCGCGGCCGAGCTCGGGCACATGCGCGTCGTACCCGGTGGGCATCGGTGTGGGTGCGGGGCGCGGGGGTGCCTGGAGCAGTACGCGTCCGGGCGTGCGCTGGTGCGTGAAGGCCGGGCGCAGGCGGAGGCGGGCTCGTTGGCGGCGATGCAGATGCTCAGCGTGTGCGGGATCTCCGATCCGGCCGAGCTGACCGGGCCGATGATCACCAAGGCAGCGGCCATTGGCGACCCGTGCGCGGTCGAGCTGCTCGACGACCTCGGCCGCTGGCTGGGGGAGGGGCTGGCGAGTATCGCGACCCTGTTCGACCCGACCACGATCGTGATCGGCGGCGGCGTGAGCGCGGCGAAGGACCACCTGCTGAAGTCGACCCAGATCGCCTTCGAGAAGAACCTGCCGGCCAAGTCCAACCGCCCGCACCCCACCTTCGGCCTGGCCGAACTGGGCAACGACGCCGGCCTGATCGGCGCCGCTGACCTGGCCCGCCGCCCGGCGCCGACCCCGGAGCAACGCCGGTGATCTGGGAGACCCGGGATACTGGAGATAGTCCAGCGGGGGCTGGGGGTACGGCGAGGAGGGTCGTGCAGTGGCTCTGACGCAGGCTTTGACGATCGGGATCGACATCGGCGGGACCAAGGTCGCCGCCGGCGTGGTCGACCCGGAGGGCAACATCCTGGACCGGGTACGCCGGGACACGCCGACCAAGGACCCGAAGGAGACCGAGGACGCGATCGCGGAGATCGTCCACGACCTGGAGTCCCGGCACGACGTGATAGCGGTCGGTATCGGCGCGGCCGGGTTCGTCGACGGGACGCGGTCGTCGGTGCTGTTCGCACCGCACCTCGCCTGGCGGCACGAGCCGCTGCGGGACGCGGTCGAGCGCCGGCTCGGCCTGCCGGTCGTGGTCGAGAACGACGCCAACGCGGCCGCGTGGTCGGAGTGGCGGTTCGGCGGCGGTCAGGGCGAGAGCCATTTCGTCTGCGTCACGCTCGGGACCGGCATCGGTGGCGCGATCCTGAACGACGGCGCGTTGCAGCGCGGGAAGTTCGGCATCGCCGGTGAGTTCGGGCACATGCAGGTCGTGCCGGGCGGTCATCGCTGCGAGTGCGGCAACCGCGGGTGCTGGGAGCAGTACGCCTCCGGCAACGCGCTGACCCGGGAAGCGCGGGAGCTGGCCCTGTCCGGGTCGCCGGTGGCGCACAACCTGCTCCGGGCGGCCGGTGGCGATCCGCGCAAGATCAACGGCCCGATGGTGACCGAGCTGGCCAAGGATGGCGATCCGGTCGCGGTCGAGCTGCTCGAGGACGTCGGCCGCTGGCTCGGCATCGGCCTCGCCAATCTGGCCGCTGCGCTCGACCCCGGTACGTTCGTGATCGGTGGTGGCGTGTCCGACGCGGGCGAGCTGTTGCTGGCGCCGGCGCGGGAGGCGTTCAAGCGGACCCTGACCGGTCGTGGGTTCCGCCCGGAGGCGCGGATCGTGCGCGCCGTCCTCGGGCCGGAGGCGGGTCTGGTCGGTGCGGCCGACCTGGCGCGGGAAGAGGCGACCTGGTTGCGCCGGGTCCGGGTCAAGACGACCGCGGTCACCGCGAAGACGGCCGCCGTACGGAACCGCTCCACCCGGCTCGAGCGCGCGGCCCGCAAGTCGGCCGCCCGTCGCACCGGAATGCGCGCCGCGGCAGCGGACGCCGACCTGCACCCGGCCGACGTGAACGGCGATCCCGAGGCATGAGGATCGAGCCGCCTGATGGTGAGGCGGTGCTGCGGGTGCTGTCGTACAACGTGCATCGCTGGGGCGATGATCGGGCGGCGCTCGCGCGGGTGGTAACGGCGTGCGCGCCCGACGTGATGCTGGTGCAGGAGGCGCCGACCTGGTGGGGGACCCGGCGGAAGCGGCGCGCGATGGCGGCGAGCTTCGGGATGCGGTACGTCGTCGGCTCGGCCCGGAACGCGATCCTGGTTGCCGATGGCACCGATCTGATCGAGCCGCTGAACTGGCGGATCTGGCGCCCGTTCGTCCGCCGGCGGCTGAACTTCATCGCCACCCAACTCCCCGGCGGCGCCGTCGGCGGTCACGTCCAGCTCGGCTCGACACGAGTCGCCCTGATCGTCTGCCACCTCGGCCTGCACATCCGCGGCCGCCAGCACGAACTCGAGCAGGTCCTTCGCGGGTGCCGCTCCTTCAACCTCCCGTACCTCCTCGCCGGCGACCTCAACGAGGAGCCTGACGGTCCGGTCTGGAAACGTCTCGCCGAAGAAGGCCTCACCGACCTGGGTGCCGACGCCGGCCCCACTTTCAGCTCCACCAATCCCCACAAGCGCATCGACGGCGCCCACCTGTCACCAACGCTGACGGGCCGCATCCTCCCCACCCCGGCCACCCGCGAGGACCTGGCCGCCGCCTCCGACCACCTCCCGCAACTCATCGAGCTCACCGCCTAGCCGCCACCCGGCGGTTCGGGGCGCACTTTGTGCACCGGATCCGCAGCGGAACGCGTCCGCAGTACGCATCTCGTGTACAAAGTCGAGTTCGGGGCTGGTCAGGCGCGGAACTCCAGCAGCGGGTTGGTGACGGCGTCGCGCCAGTTGGCGCGGTGGTCGGTGGCTTCGAGCCGGTAGTAGAGGGTTTCCCGGCGTCCGTCGGCTGCGGTGCCGAAGTGACCGCCGATGTTGTGGGCCAGCAGATAGTGGGCGAAGAGGACGCTGCCGGCCGGGCCGGTGACCTGGACGGGGTCGCCGAGCGGGATCTTCGGGTAGGGGCCGAGGTTCATCTCGTCGACGCGGGTGAGGGCGTCGGCGCCGCGCTCGGCCAGGTAGGCGCCGAAGCCGAGGTGGGTACCGGGCCAGACGTAGAGGTTGCCGCGGTCGAGTTCGTCGTGGCCGGTCAGCCACAGCCCGGCGAGCATGGTGAACGTCGCCGGCGACCCGTCGTCGAGACCAGGCGTGAGCCCGTCGACATGCGGCCCACCCGGCCGATTGGGCCACGGCGGAATCGTCGTCGCAACCTGCGCGAAGTCCGGCTCCTCGACCGCGAGATCCGGGCGCAGCAACTGTCCCGCCAGCTCACCGATCCCGGCCGAGCGGTAGAAGTCGAGCAACGGATGCCCGTCCTGGAACCGCGGCCACAGAAAGTGCGCCCCGACACCTTCCGGCGGCTTCCGATCCAGCATCGCCGCGACGATCCGGCGGCCGGTCCCAACCTGCTCGTCGCTCAGCGCCCCGGGGACAACGACGTACCCGCGCTCCCGAAACTCGGCCCGCTGCCCATCGCTGATCTCCGGCATGCCGCCAGTCCACCAGTGACGCCGCTCACCGGCAAACGAATTACCCCTTGCGCCGGTTCAGGAAGGCGAGCATCGCCTCCTGGGCCGCGGGGGAGCCGAAGAGGCTGGCGGACAGCTCGGCGAGGTCCTTGCCGCGGGCATCGATGTCGGCGAGAAGGTCGCGGTTGAGGAGCTTCTTGCTCTCCTGGAGGCCCTGCGGCGCGCCCTTGAGGAGCGACTGCACGACTGCGTCGACCGTGGTGTCCAGGTCCGCGTCGGACACTGCGCGGGTGACCAGACCGAGTCGCGCTGCCTCGGTCCCGTCGAAGGCGTTGCCGGTGAGGAAGGTGTACGACGCCGCGCGGTCGGTCAACCGGGGGAGCACGGTGAGCGAGATCGTCGCCGCGGCCAATCCCAGCCGGACCTCGGTCAATGCGAACGTGGTGCTCTCGCCGGCGATGCTGATGTCGGCCGCCGCCACGATCCCGATCCCACCCGCCCGCACCGGACCGGCGACCCGCGCGACAACCGGCTTCGGGTTCGCGACGATCGCGCGTTGTACGTCGACCATCCGTTGCGCCCCGACGCCCATGCCGACCGTGGTTGCCTCGGACAGGTCCGCGCCGGAGCAGAACACGTCCAGCGCCGACCGGATCACGATCACCCGGACCAGCTCGTCCGAACCGGCGGTCTGCAGCCGCTCGAGCAGTTCGCCGGTGAGCTGCTGGGAGAGCGCGTTCTTGTTGTGCGGGGAGTCCAGCGTGATCGTGGCCACCCCGTCGGCCACCTCGAGGTCCACGAGCTCGGTCATGCCCACATCCAACACCCACTCGGGCCCGTCGGCTGTAACCGGTCGCACAAGGGACTCAGGACTCCGGCAGAGACTTCGGACCCAAGGGACATCGAGGGTCAGTTTACTTGGCCTCGGCGTACGTCGGGGACAGTTCGCGGGCCAGTTGCTCGATGAACAGGCCGACGTCGGTGACGATGCCGCGGGCCTGGGACGAGCCGCGGTCGGCCAGCTTGGTCACCGTGGCCGGGTTGATGTCCACGCAGGTCAGCGGGATCGACGACGGCAGGATGTTGCCAGTGGCAACGGAGTGCAGCATGGTCGCGGCCATCAGGCAGTACCCGACACCGGGCAGCTCGGCCCGCATCGCCCGCTGGCCCTCGAGGACGTCGGTGTAGACGTCCGGCAACGGCCCGTCGTCGCGCACCGACCCGACCAGCACGAACTTGTTGCCCTTCTTCACCAGCGCGTGCATGATGCCCGCGGTGAGCACGCCCTGGTCGACGGCGGCCGCGATCGAGCCCGCCTTCCGGATCGTGTTGATCGCCCGGATGTGGTGCTCGTGACCGTGCTCCACCCCGCGACCACGGGCCAGGTCGACGCCGAGCGACGTACCGTAGAGCGACGACTCGATGTCATGGGTGGCCAGCGCGTTCCCCGCGAACAGGACATCGACGTACCCGGCCTCGACCAGCGCCACCATCGCCGGCGCCGCGCCGGTGTGGACAATGCCCGGGCCGCCGACCCAGAGCACCTTCTCGCCGTTCGCCTTCGCCTCGCGCATGCCGTCGGCGACCTGCTTCACCAGCACCCGCTGCGGCTTCTCGCTGGAGACGTCCGACTCCATGAAGCCGAACCCCTCCTCGGTGTTCACCGCGATCGGGGGAGTGACGCGCACGCCCTGCGCGCTGGTGATGATCCGCATCCCGGTCCGCACCTCGGACATCGGGATGGTCCGCACGCCGTCCCCCTCGACCAGCAGGCCGCAGTCCATCTCCGGGTGCTGTACGGCGACCCAGCGGCCACCGAGCCGGACACTGGTCGGCAGGTTCGTGGTCGAGTAGAAACCGTCCGGGAAGACCCCGTCCTGGGTCACCTCGGTGATCTCCGGCGTACCGGGGTCGACCAGGTTCGCGCCCTTGGTCTGGATCCGCATCAGCAGCCGCTGCAGCGACTCCTCGTCGTCGGCGCCGACCGTCATCCGGACCGTGGACGGGTCGTCCTTGTCGTAGCCGAGGTCGAACTTGTCCAGCGTGTACTCGCCGCCGTACCCGCGGATGTCGTCGAGGACCCGGGACAGCAGCCCGGAATCCATCAGGTGGCCGGTGATCTGGACGGTCTCGGTGACCTGCACGGATACCTCCCTCGGGATTCGTCGGATTGTCCGACGATCCGCACTCTACAGTGCTCCGTGAGCGAGGTGGCTTGGCGCTATCGGCGCCCAGGCACCTCGCTCACGGAGCACTAACTCAGACCACGGCTCCGTCATCAGGAGTGTCATCTGGTGGCAACCGGTCCTTCATCCGGATCACCAGGGTGAGGAAGCCGCCGACGAAACCGACCACGGCGATCGTGGTGATCCGGCCGGTGCCGAAGTCGAGCACCGCGGCCGCGATCAGCAGCAACGGGCCGCCGATCAGGCCGAGCCAGGCGAGCCGGCTGATCCAGTCCAGCCGGGGGCCGCGCGGCGGCTCCGGCGGGACGAAGTGGTCGTGCGGGTCGTCGGCCTTCTTCGCCGGCTTGTCGTCCTCGTCCTCGTCGTCCGAGCTGTCGCCGATGACCAGTCCCGCCGGTACGTCGATCAGCGGCTCGTACTTCTCGTCGACGTCCTCACTGGCCGGCCACCGCGGCACCGCGTTATCCGCGTTGTCGTGCCCGGGTGCGGACGGCGCGCTGAACTGCTCGACCAGCGACGCCCACTCGGCGTCCTCGGTGCTCCGCTCGATCACCGGCCGGGCCCGGTCCACCGCCTCGGCGTCCACGAAGATCTCCTCGAACCCGGCCGGCACGGCAGCCGGTTCGTCGGCCTTGGCCGGGGCTTCGGGCTTGTCGGTCGACTCTACTTCGGTGCCAGGCTCGTCGGCGGAGTCCGTCGTACGGGCGTCGACGTCGGAGGTCTCCGGTGTCCGGGGCTCACCCGGGGAGCCGCAGTAGGCGGCGATGCCGGCGTCGGCCAGGGCGGCCAGCACCGGCTCGGCGATCAGCGGGTCGATACCGCCGAGCGAGCTGTACCGGGCCGCCGTCAGTCCGTTGTCACGCATCGCCGCGACCGCTCAGCCGGCCGATGAAGGCTGCGGAGTCGGCGAAGATCCGCGGTGCGTCATTGTCCAGAGTTGCCACGTGATAGCTGTCCTCGAGCAGGGTCTCGGTCACATCGCGGGACGAGATCGAGGACAGCACCGTCCGCCCCGAGCTCGGTTCCACCACATGATCGACAGTACTGCGGAACATCAGGACCGGCTGGGTGACTTTCGCGAGATCGTCCCGGGTGAGCTGCCAGAGCTGGGACAGCGACTGCAGCGCGCGCAGCGGCATCCGGTCGTAGGCGCCCTCGTCGACGCCCGGCTTCTTGATGTCGTTCGAGATGCCCGGGAACGACGGCACCAGCCGGGACAGTACCGGCAGCAGCACGGCCCGCTTGTCATCGGTCCGCACCGACGGGTTGATCAGGACCAGACCGGAAATGTCCTCCCCGTGCGCCTCGGCCAGCCGCAGCACCAGGCAGCCGCCCATCGACAGTCCGGCCAGGAACACCTGGTCGTGCTCCTTGCGCAACCGCTCCAGCTCGTTGTCCAGGACGGCGTACCAGTCCGGCCAGCCGGTCTTGTTCATCTCCTGCCAGTTGGTCCCGTGACCGGGCAGCCGCGGTACGGCGACGCCGTACCCCTCGGCGGCCAGGTACTCGCCGAACGGGCGCATCGCCCTCGGCGAACCGGTGAATCCGTGACTGAGCAGGACTCCGACGCGGGCGTTCTCCCCGGTCCCGGGACTGCGGTATTCCTCCGCGTGGCCTTGCACTGGCACGTCGACTCCTCGCCGGTCACGGTCCTCACTGGCGGTCAGATCACAGCCGGGGCGACGGCCGGATCTGGGCGCAGTCCATGGTCGCATCTGGGCTGCGTCCAGTCTGCATCCAGGTGACAACACGGTGAGCAACAGCCACATTCCTGGCGGTGACATTGCCTCTGGGGGAAGCTGGAACGTAAGGTCCTGCACCGACGGTGGGCTCCGGCGCTGTCGCAACTGTTGCCGCGGGCGGACACTGGGTACGGGCCGAGTGTGACGTGACGGACGAGTGACGGAGGTGAAGGCGATGCTGTACCTGTTCCTCAGACGGTTCCTGGTCGCACCGTTGGTGAAGCTGCTCTTCCGCCCCAAGGTGACCGGACTCGAGAACATCCCGTCGGAGGGTCCGGCGCTGCTGGTCAGCAACCACCTGGCCTTCTGCGACTCGATCTTCCTGCCGGTCGCCGTACCGCGGCAGATCGTCTTCCCGGCCAAGTCGGAGTACTTCACCGCGCCCGGGCTGAAGGGGAAGCTGGTCGCGACCTTCTTCCGGTCGGTGGGCCAGATCCCGATCGACCGGTCCGGCGGGCGGGCCTCGCTGGCCGCGCTGAACACCGGGCTGGACATCCTGAAGAAGGGCGAGCTGTTCGGGATCTACCCCGAAGGCACCCGCTCTCCCGACGGCCGGCTGTACAAGGGCAAGACCGGCGTCGCGCGGATGGCGATCGTGGCCGGCGTCCCGGTGATCCCGGTCGCGATGATCGACACCGAGAAGCTGCAGCCGCCGGGCACCCTGATGCCGCAGTGGCTGGTCCGCGAGCCGGGCCGCCGGCTGCCGCGGCTGATCCGCCCCGGCGTCGCGATCGGCAAGCCGCTCGACTTCTCCCGCTACGAGGGCATGGAGCGGGACCGGTTCGTCCTGCGGTCGGTCACCGACGAGATCATGTACGCGCTGATGGAGCTGTCCGGCCAGGAGTACGTCGACATGTACGCCGACAAGGCCAAGGAACTGATCAAGGCCGGCGAATCGATCGACGAGCACGTCCGCCTCCGCGACACCAAGGCCAGCTGACCCGCTTTCCCACCGGTCCGGGCCAGGATGGTCGCCATGGACAGCGACCTGAACGTCCTCGGCGAACCACTCGAGGAGTGCGGGACCGATCCGGTCACCGGCTTCTACCGCGACGGCTGCTGCACCAGCGGCCCCGAGGACCTCGGGAGTCACACGGTCTGCGCGGTGATGACGGCCGAGTTCCTCGCCCACCAGGCCTCGGTCGGCAACGACCTGACCACACCCCACCCCGAACTGAGCTTCCGCGGGTTGGTGCCGGGTGACCGCTGGTGCGTGGTCGCCGTCCGCTGGCTCCAGTCCTACCACGCCGGCGCCGCGGCCCCCGTCGTACTGGCCTCCACCCACGCCCGCTCCCTGGACACCATCCCCCTGACCGTCCTCCGCGAACACGCCGTCGACGTACCCGCAGACCCCGGCTCCCTCACCTGAGCTCGTGGGTCTAGGAGAGGTTGTTGCTCGCGATCGCGCCAGGAAATCCTCCCAGCCTGGTGGATTGACTCAAGGGCCTGCCGCCGGAGAGAACAGGTCGGCGAGCACGGGGTGACGATCCCGGACCAGCCGCGGTGGGCGAGTGCCGCGGCCACCTGTACCGCCGCGATGCATGGGCTCGGATCACCAGCTCATAGCCGAAACGCAGAGTCAGCCTTTGCCCTGCGTCGCGCGGCGTTGTCCCTGCGTCATGTCGCGCCACCGGTCGAGATCGTGTCCGCATGGCCCGCGCGACCGTCGAGCTCGACGATCAGGTCGTACGGAACGTACTCGACGTCGCGGTAGAGTCGCCGTCGTGCCGTAGGTGGCGCGGATCTGCCGCGTGGCCGTCGGGCAGCCCGTGAGCGCGCTCGACACGGGCGAGGTAAGTCCTGCTCGAGGAACGAGTGCACGCCGCGATGCCGCATCGCGCAGGATCTGCATCGAGCACCCGGACCGCCCTGGGAGTCTGCGTGAGCTGAGTCCAGCTCCGCCAGCAGCCGGTCCGGGTGTGGTCCTGCGTTGCCGGCATGCGTCGAGCAGTACGTGCGGCCCGTCGATCGCGGCGTCCGACTGCCGCGCTGCGGTCACCAGCAGCGCGACCTCCAGTCGCACCAGTCCGCGGTTCGCGTGCGCACCAGCCAGGAGCGACGCGAGGTCGCGGTGCCGACTGATCCTGACGCCCGACCGTGGATCCATTCGCCGGGCCTGCGGCAGCGCGATGTGGATCGACGATCGTCTCGCCAGTCGCCGCTGACGCCCGTACCAGCGCAGCGCCGTTTCGCCGGTCAGCGCTGCCTCTGGTCCGCAGGCCAAGCCATGCGCCCATATCCTGCGTCCCACGGCAGAGGCCCGGTGAAGTCGGCGTACACGCCCTGGTGCACCCGCTGCAGCTGCCGCGCCCGGCACCGCCGCGCAGCACCTGTCCGTCGACCCCATGCGCCAGCGCCTGCGCCCGGCTGAACGCGCCCGCCTGTCGCCGCGCAGTTCCGCAAACCGCCGTACTCGTTCATCGTCACGCTCCGCCTCCATTTCTCGGATTCGCTCCACACCGCACAACATGCACCGCCTCACCCTCTCCTCCGCCGCCGCTTTCGCCCCTGTGGACAACCTCGCGGCCCGGGAGGATCTCTGCCGCGCATCAGCGGGTAGATCTCCCTCACTCCGACCTAGCCGGCGTGAGACGGATGACGAGCGGGGGTGTGGGGGCTGGCCTAGAGTTGGGGCCATGCAATTTGCGACGGTGACGGCGGGGGAAGTGCCTGGGGTGCCGAGTCTGGACGAGCTGCGGGCGTTGAAGCCGTTGCAGCAGCCGGAGTGGCCGGATGCGGTGGCGCTGGACGAGGTGATCCGCGAGCTGCGGAAGCTGCCGCCGCTGGTGTTCGCCGGTGAGTGCGACGATCTGACCACCAAGATCGGTGCGGTCGCGCGCGGCGAGGCGTTCATCCTGCAGGGTGGCGACTGCGCGGAGACCTTCGAGGGCGTGACCGCGGAGAACATCCGGGCCAAGCTGCGGGTGCTGCTGCAGATGTCCGTTGTCCTCCAGTACGCCGCGAGCGTGCCGGTCGTGAAGGTCGGCCGGATCGCCGGTCAGTACGCCAAGCCCCGGAGCTCGGGCCTGGAGACGCGGGACGGTGTCACGCTGCCGTCGTACCGCGGGGACGCCGTCAACGGCCTCGAGTTCACCGCCGAGTCGCGGATCCCGGATCCGCACCGGCTGCGGGGCGTCTACAACGCAGCCGCCGCGACGCTGAACCTGACCCGCGCGTTCACCACCGGTGGGTACGCCGATCTGCACCAGGTGCACGCGTGGAACACGGACTTCGTGAAGTCGTCCCCGGTCGGGCGGCGCTACGAGCAACTGGCGTCGGAGATCGAGCGGGCGCTCGCCTTCATGCGGGCGTGCGGTGCGACGTCGGACGAGTTCCGGACCGTCGACTTCTACGCATCGCACGAGGCGCTGATCCTCGAGTACGAGCACGCCCTGACGCGGATCGACTCGCGCACCGAGCAGCCGTACGACGTCTCCGGTCACCTGCTGTGGGTGGGGGAGCGGACGCGGCAGCTGGACGGTGCGCATGTCGAGTTCCTGGCGTCGCTGAGCAACCCGCTCGGCGTCAAGATCGGGCCGACCACCACACCGGAGTACATCCGGACCCTGATCGACAAGCTCAACCCGAAGGGGATCGAGGGCCGGCTGACGTTCATCACCCGGATGGGCGCGGGCAAGATCCGCGAGGCGCTGCCGCCGCTGCTGGAGGCGGTCCGGGATCACGGTTCGCCGATCGCGTGGGTGTGCGACCCGATGCACGGGAACACCTACGAGACCCCGAACGGGTACAAGACCCGCAACTTCGAGGACGTGATGGACGAGGTGCAGGGGTTCTTCGACGCGCACGAGCAGGTCGGGACGTGGCCGGGCGGCGTACACATGGAGCTCACCGGCGACGACGTGACCGAGTGCCTCGGCGGAGGTGAGGAGCTGGTCGCGGAGGACCTCGTGAACCGCTACGAGACCGCCTGCGATCCGCGGCTCAACCGGCATCAGTCTCTGGAGCTGGCCTTCCTGGTCGCCGAGCGGCTGCGCGGGGCGAAAGCATGAGCGTGATCGACCTCCGGTCCGATACGGTCACCCGCCCGTCGGCGGGGATGCTGGCGGCGATGACGTCGGCGCCGGTCGGGGACGACGTGTACGGCGAGGATCCGACGATCAACCGGCTCGAGGAGACGGTCGCCGGACTGCTCGGACATGAGGCGGGACTGTTCACCGTGACCGGGTCGCTCGCGAACCTGCTCGGTGTACGAGCGCTGGTGCCGCCGGGCGGCGAAGTGCTGTGCGAGGCGAGCGCACACATCGCCCGGGCCGAGCTCGGCGCGCACGCGGCCGTGAGCGGAGTCACCACGCGGACCTGGTCCGCGCCGGCGGGACAGATCGACCTCGAGCAGATTCGCGCGCTGATCGCCCCGGACCTCGGGCCGTACTTCGTCACCACCTCGGCGGTCTCGGTCGAGAACACCCACAACTTCGGCGGCGGCGCGATCCAGCATCAGTACGACGCTCTCGCGGACGAACTCGGGGCCCGTGGCCTGCCGCTCCACCTGGATGGCGCCCGGTTGTGGAACGCATCCGTCGCTACCGGTCGTCCAGTCGCCTCCTACGCGTCCCGGGCAGCCGCCGCGAGCGTCTGCCTCTCGAAGGGCCTGGGCGCTCCGGTGGGCTCGGTCCTGGTCGGCTCCACCGAACTGATCCGGGATGCGCGAGTCTGGCGGAAGCGTCTGGGAGCCGGCTGGCGACAGGCCGGCGTACTGGCCGCTGCGGGGCTCTACGCGCTCGAGCACAACGTCGACCGGCTGGCTGAGGACCACGCCAACGCGCGGCTGATCGCGGAGACCCTGGCCGACGCCGCTCCCGGCTCGGTCAAACCCGACCAGGTGGAGACGAACATCGTCGTCGCCGACCTCTCCGCGACCGGCAAGTCCGTCAGCCACGTGGTGTCCGCCGCCAGGGAGCAGGGCGTCCTCATCGGCAACGTCGGCGCCACTCAACTCCGCGTCGTCACCCATCTCGACGCGTCGCCGGCGGACTGCCGAACCGCCGCGGAAACCCTCGCCCGCCTGCTCAGCTGAGTACCGGGATCCGCTCAGCTGAGTACCGACATCTGGTCAGCTAGAGCACCGAGACCCTGGTCCGTGGAGCTCCGAGATAAGGTGCAACTGTCTGGGTTGCAGCGTTCGGGGAGAGCCGTGCGAGAGATCGTCGTGTTCAGCGGAAGTGCCCACACCGGTTTGGCGGAGCGGATCTGTGCCGATCTCGGCGTACCGCTCTCACCGGTGGAGATTCACCGTTTCAGCAACGACTGCCTGCAGGTGCAACTGCAGGAGAACTGCCGGCAGCGGGACGTTTACATCGTGCAGCCGCTGGTGCCGCCGACGCAGGAGCACCTGATGGAGCTGCTGCTGATGATCGACGCCGCACGGGGTGCCTCGGCGGAGCAGATCACCGCGGTGATGCCGCACTATGCGTACGCGCGGTCGGACAAGAAGGACGCCTCCCGGATCTCGATCGGCGGCCGCCTGGTCGCGGACCTGCTGGTCACGGCCGGCGTCGATCGCGTCCTGACCATGGCCCTGCACGCACCCCAGGTGCACGGCTTCTTCTCGGTCCCGGTCGATCACCTGACGGCGATCGGCGTACTCGCGGACCACTTCCGCAACCACGATCTGGCCGACACCGTCGTGGTCAGCCCCGACCTGGGTAACGCGAAGACCGCGACCCTGTTCGCCCGGCTGCTCGGTCTGCCGGTCGCGGCCGGCAGCAAGCAGCGCCTCGCCGACGACCGGGTCGTGATCGACGCGATCGTCGGCGACGTCGCCGGCAAGCGGGCGATCATCCTCGACGACGAGATCGCCACCGGCGGCTCGATCATCGAGCTCCTGGACCGGCTGAAGGACCGCGGCTGCACGCAGGCGGCCGTCGCCTGCACCCACGGTCTGTTCGCCGGCCCTGCGGTCGAGCGACTGCGGTCGCACCCGTCGATCACCGAGGTGATCAGCACAGACACGGTGCCCCGCCCAGCCGGCTTCCCCGAGCTCCAGGTCAGCTCGGTCGCCGGCCTGTTCGCCGAGGCGATCAAGCGCATCCACGAGGGCGAATCCGTCAGCAGCCTCTTCGACGGCGTGGATCCGACTCACGCCCCGCCGCAACCCAAGCTCCCGTTCTGACAGCGGCCGACCGACGCGTGCTCCCCCGGCTCATGGCCGGTATTTGTCCTTGCCGGCTGCCAAGAGCGGTCGCCACGGTGAGCTATACTGAATCACACGGAGGGAGAGTGATTCACGTGACCGCCACCAGCGTTTCCACCGGCGCTCGGATCGAGAGCGCCCGCGAGCGGCTCGGCATGTCGCAGCGCGCTTTGGCGCGTAAGGCCGGGCTTAGCCAGTCCACCCTCTCGCGCATCGAATCCGGTGATCGGACTCCGAAGATGGGCGAGATCATCCTTGTCGCCGACGCTCTCGGCTGTTCGGTCTCCGAGATCTCCGAGCACTCCTCGGTCCGTGACCGGATCGTGTGCTTCGCCCGCGCAGAGAACGGCAGTGACATGAGCGGGCTCCGCAGCGAACTCGTGCATCTACTCGAACTGGACGCCTACCTGGACGAGTACGGCATCGGCTGACATGCCTGCCTACGAAGACAAGGCGCGAAAAGCAGCCGAGGTGTTCCGAGAGGAGAACGGCCTCGGCATCGCGCCGATCGCAGACATCGTCGCGCTGATCGAGCAGACACAGCATGTCGATGTCACCGTCCTCGGTGTCGACGACTCGAACGAGCACGGCCTGACGATGGTCGACCCTGTCCGCGGGGCGACCATTGTGGCCGTCGCTAGTTCCAACAACCCGATGCGCTGGAGAAGCACCCTCGCCCACGAACTCGGGCACCTGATCCTCGGGGACCACAACGACGGCCAGGCAGGGGTGCTTTCGGCGGGATCAGCGATCGAGAGACGGGCGCAGTCCTTCGCACGCCACCTGCTCATCCCTGAAGTCGGCGTTCAGCATTTCCTCGAACGGTACGGTGCGCCCTTCGACCTCAAGGCGTTCTCCGACCTGGTGCAGCGTTTCGAGGTATCACCAGCGGTCGCTGCGATCCAACTGCGCAACTTGGGTGCGATCAATGCTCGACTGCATACAGCCTGGTCCGAGATGTACACGCCAACGCTCGCGGCCCGATTCGGCTGGGCCGACCAGTACAAGAGCCTCCAAGCCGAATCACGCCAGCGTCGGGCGCCGCAGCGACTGCTGGCCCGGGTGATAGAGGGCTATGTTGCCGGCCTTGTTTCCCTCGAAGTTGCCGCGTCTGTACGCGGCGTAGCCCCACAAGACCTTGCCACCGAGTTCGAAGAAGCGGGGATCACGCCGGCTGCCCACACCGGCGAACCGGCTGAGGACGACCTCCTGGCCGGGGCCAACCCCGCCGTCGATCTCTCTTGGCTGGATGAGGCATGAGTGCTGGCCCGGGCGCGATCATCGACGCCGGCCCTGCTCTCACCTTCCTCGCCCGCAAGGACACCACCCGAATTCTCTATGCAGGGCTTGGCGGGGCCGATCTGCTCGCTCCTGAGCAGGTCGAGCTTGAGGTCATCCGCAAGAGCCGTCAGGAGAAACGGCGGTTCGGTGCGGCCGAGGCAGCTTGGAGCACGATCGTCGCCGCGAACCGGCTCACCGTGCTGTCTGACGACGAGACCGCTGAACTGACGGCTGCCGTCCAGCGACTCTGTCTCATGCCGATGAGTGAGCGGATGCGCCAGCAGAAGGATCTGGGCGAGCTCCTGGTGATCGCACATGCCGCCGTCCGAGCAGAAGCCGGTGAGGACGTCGCCGTCCTCATCCAGGAACGCAACGGCACCGCGATGGCCCGCAATGAGGCCCGCCGCATCGAGAAGCTCGGAGGCATCGGACGCTTCCGAGTGTGGAACACCCAGACCATCCTGCTGCGGGCCGTGGGCAGCACTTACCTGCCCGATAAGGCGACAATGAAGAGCGTCTACGAGTCCATGCTGACCCTTGACGCCGCCCTACCGGCGATCAGCGAAACTGCCCTGCTCACCGCTGCGGTTTGGGAGAACAACGGCATGGACTAGCGCAGCCGAATGGCCCCGCGTCGGCCCGACCGACGACATCGAAGCAACGGTATCTTCATGCGCCCGTTCCGGGGTTCCCAGCAGTCGTCTGGCCGCCGTAGCCATTGGTCGATGGTGTTCGGCTTACGGCGCTCCACTCCGGCGGTTGAATGGCGATGCTCATGTCGAGTAGCTCTGCGCCATCACGACGTACTTCAGTCGACCACAGGTCGGCGGTTTGCGCTGTCGCCCGCGACGAGTGAATAGGATTGCCGGCATGGCGGATACGGTGCGGATGGGTGTTGTCGGGGCGGGGAGCATCTCGGTGCGGGGGATTCTTCCGCATCTGGGCCAGCCGGATCTTGCGGACCGGGTGACGCTCGCCGCGGTGTGCGACCCGGTACCGGGGCGGGCGGAGGCGGCGGCCGAGAAGTTCGGGGTCGAGCAGCCGTTCATCGAGTACGGCGACCTGCTCGCTCGCGGCGATGTCGATGCCGTCACGATCGCTTCGCCGATTGGTTTGCACTACGAGCAGGGCAAGCTTGCCTTGCTCGCCGGTAAGCACGTGCACTTCAACAAGACGATGACGATCACGGTCGCCGAGGCGACCGAACTGATCGACCTCGCGGCCGCCAACGACCTGCGGATCGTCGCCTCGCCGGGGGAGATGCTGCGGCCGCATCACGTCCGGACCAGCGAGCTCATCGCCGAGGGCGCCATCGGCACGCTGTCCTGGGTGAGCTGTGGCGCGGCGTTCGGCACCTATCACGAGAACGAGTCGGTCCGCGGCGGCAGCGACGTACTGACGAACATCGATCCGTCGTGGTACTTCCGCAAGCCCGGGGGCGGGCCGATGTACGACATGACGGTGTACGGGCTGCACGCCGTGACCGGCATCCTCGGTCCCGCCAAGCGAGTGACGGCGATGTCCGGCGTACGAGTTCCCGTGCGGACCAGCGGAGGGGTGGACGTCCAGACGGACGCCGACGACAACACCATCGTGCTGATCGACTTCGGGGACAACCTGTTCTGCGTCGCGACCGGAACCGCCGCCGGCGGGATGCGGGGCGGCTTCGGCGGTGCGTACTACGGAACGGAGGGGACGATCGACGGGTTGCTGCTCAACGGCGAGCCGTTCGACTTCCCCAACCGCAACCCCTCCGAGCTCGCGCCCCGCGGGCCGGGCAACCAGGCTCTGCTTCCGCATGTGACCGGTGTGCACCGCGAGATCGAGGAGCAGCATGTGTATGAGGACGTCATGCAGCTGGTCGACTGGATCCGCGAAGGCAAGCCTTCGATCGTCACCGCCGAACACGCGCGCCATGTGATCGACATCATCGAGTCCGCGTACCGAGCCTCCGCGACCGGCCGGACTCAGGACCTCACGACCACCTTCTGACAGACCTCAAACGGGTCATCAGTCCTCGCAGCACGCTCCAGTACGACGAACGTCGTACCGGCTGGGCGTTATCGTCTGCGCCATGCAATCCGTGTCGCCGCGCGTCCGTGCCCTTCTCGCCGCCGTCATCTGCGTGGTGATCGCCCTCGCTGCGGCGCTGGCGGTGGACAGCAGACTCGATCGGCATTGGATTCTGCGCGGGCTCACCCTGTTCCTCGCGCTGTGCTGCGCCGCTTTGCTCCTGACCGATCAGACCCGGCAGTTCCGGCTGATCATCACCGGGATCGGCCTGCTGATGTTCGGGCTGGTCTTCCCGGTCACGACGACCACCTGGGCGACCCCGCCGGAGATCGACTTCGCGCTCGCCGTCGCCACCGACGCACAGAACGCGGCCCAGAAGGACGCGCGCAGCGCCGTCACGGTCGCCGACGTGAAGGCAGCTGCCGAAGCCCGCGGTGGTGCCGTCGGCTCGCTCAAGACGGAGAAGAGTCCGCAGGTTCGCGGCGCGGACGCGTTCCCGCTGATCGTCCGCGCCACGCCCGCTCAGGGCCGCCCGAGGGCCTGCATCTCGTTCGTCCACGGCCTCGACGCCAAGGTCCGCGCCTGCTGAGTTGTGCAAAAGGACAGGAGGTAGTCGCCCGAGCGACCGTCGCGGTCCGGTTCCCACGCGCAGGACGACGGCATAGCACAGGTATACGTCCTGTCCTTCTGCATGCGGTTCAGGGGATCGAGGTGGCGGCGTCGAACCAGGTCGCGGGGTCGGTGGGAGTGTGGGTCAGCTGCATCGCCTCGGCGATCCGCCGGAGCTTCTCGGTCGACGGGTGGGCGTCCAGACTGCGGATCGTGATCCCGACGCCGTCGCCTTCCAGCCGCACGGCGCTGGGCGGCGGCGCGGACCCCGGCTTGTCCCCAATCCGGCTCTCCCCGGGGTCAGTGACGAGGTAGGCCTCCATCCCGTGGATCGTCGCGAACGGCTTGATCGTGCCGATCCGGCTGTACTGGTTCCAGAACTGGTCGGTCGAGTAGCGGACCTCGACATCGTCACCGGACTGGGGCGTAGAGGCCGCGTTCCCTCCCGGGCTGCCCTGCTCGGTTGGCGCGGTGCCCCTTCGCGACCGTGCGACCACAGGCGCCAGGCCCCGGCTTGAGCGTCTGGTCGCCGGTCACAGGATTCTCGTCGCTCAGCATGACCGTGAAGTTCTGCCCGGAGCCCGGGATCCCGGCCTCGGGACCTGCGTAGCTGACCCGGCGGCCCCGGAGGCCGTCCGGCAGTTCGCCGAGCTTGACCGGTGAGCCGAGAGGTCGGGTGTCCGGCGCCACCGAGCTGGCGATGCTCGTCGCGATCGCGACATTCGGTTCGTGCGGGCGTCGATCTGTGGAACCTTGGGGGTGCCGAGTTGGCGTTGCGACTCGCATGTCAGCAGCGCCCACAGGCCCGTGCCCGGCTGCCAGACGATGGTCTTCATCACCTCGGCGAACCCGGGGAATCGGTAGCCCTGCGGCGCCGGCGGGACCAGTTCCGCTGGGCCTTGATCGCGACGTCCTGGACGACGTCCTCGGCCAGCTGTCCGGAGCCGCACAGCGCGGTGGCGAAGCGGAGCAACCGCTGCAGACCCGTCCGGGTCCACTCGTCGAAGGTCACGTCATCTCCTTGTCGCCTGGCTACATCAGTACAGACGACGCGGACGGCCGATCTGCTGAGTCCCAGTTCGTGGCAATCGATTTCCGATCAGCCCGAGCGGCGGCCTAAGGTCGCGTATGACTCTTGGGAATCTGTCCGGGATCAGCGCGCTCGCCGACGTCGAGTCGCGGTCCATCAGTGCGGAGAACCCGACTGGCGAGCCGGGTCAGGGTGGGCGGCGGACCGAGGGGACCGGTGCCAGGGCGGCCCGGGATCTCGGCCAGGGCTGGAAGGTCTCACCGTCGATCGAGATCGGTCCGGGCGAGACCGCCACGCTGGCCGACATCGCCGGCTCCGGCTGCATCACGCACATCTGGCTCACCACGCACGTCGACCACTGGCGGCGGCTGGTGCTGCGAGCGTTCTGGGACGGCGATGAGGCGCCCGCGATCGAGACACCGGTCGGCGACTTCTTCTGCTCCGGCTGGGGCAAGTTCGCCCAAGTGAACTCGCTCCCGGTGGCGGTGAACCCGAACGGCGGTTTCAACAGCTACTGGGAGATGCCGTTCTCCGAGCAGGCCAAGCTCACGCTGGAGAACACGCACGACGAGAAGGTGGTCGTCTACTTCCAGGTGGATTACTGGCTGGGCGCCGTACCCGACAAGTCGGCGTACCTGCATGCGCAGTGGCGGCGGAGCAACCCGCTGCAGTCGAAGACTGTGCACACGCTGCTGGACGGCGTGGAGGGCCCGGGGCACTACGTCGGCACGTACGTCGCCTGGGGAGTCAACAGCACCGGGTGGTGGGGTGAGGGCGAGGTGAAGTTCTACCTCGACGGCGACGAAGAGTTCCCGACCATCTGTGGCACCGGGACCGAGGACTACTTCGGCGGCGCGTGGAACTTCGATGTGCCCCACCTCGGCGGGTACACCGAGTTCAGTACGCCGTACCTCGGTATGCCGCAGGTGATCCGGCCGGATGGGCAGTACGCGAGCCAGCAGCGGTTCGGCATGTACCGGTTCCACCTGCCCGACCCGATCCGGTTCAAGGAGAGGCTGCGCGTCGACGTGCAGGCACTGGGCTGGCGGTCGGGCGGCCGCTACCTTCCGCTGCAGGACGACATCGCGTCGACCGCGTTCTTCTACTCGGCCAGGACCAGTACGGCGCGACCGGACGCGCCGACGCACGACGTGATGGAGATCTGCTAACCGGGAGTCGGCAGCGGGTTCTGCAGAGCCGTGACGGCGAGGACGACCAACGCTGCGGTCCAGCTGAGAGGAGCCTCGCCGGCCGGCTTAAGATCCCGATTGACCTTCTCGGGCAGGGCGCCGGTGCTGGTGCGGTGCCGGTCGAGCCAAGTCAGCAAGGCATCGGCGGTCACGTCATCTCCGCGGGCCGCGGCGCCCAGCGCGAACAACGCGGTCTGCGGTGTCCAGGAAACGCCGTCCGCGCGCCATTCCTCACCAGGTGTCACACCGCCGTTGGGCTGGGTGAGTACGGCGTGCGCCCGGTCGATCGCCGTGGACACGACGTCCCGGGCCGGGGCGAACGGCGGACCCATGACCGTGACGATCGCATCGGCGCCACCGCCGAGCCCCACCGGGTCGACGCCCGGCTCCAGGAAGCTGGTCCCGCGCGCCGGGGTCCGCGGATAGTCCGGCCCGAAGACTCGATCAGTTGCCTTGGACAACCTGTCGAGCGCGGAGCGCCAGCGCGCGGCGTCGTCGCTGTGGTGCTGTTCGGTCGCGATCAGGATCGCGGACCGAAGGCCGGTCAGAAGTGGAGCGACGGTGCCCAGGGTCACCTGCGACTCCGGCCGCTCCCAGTAGTCCGGCGATGGGCCGGGCAGGCCGTCCGGCTCGAGCTCGGCGACGATCTCCTCGGCGGACTGGCGGACCAGATCCCAGTACTTGCCGCCCGCCTTGCAGAACCATGTTGCCCAGAGCACCCATCCGGATCCGTCCAGCTGCGGTTCGCGGCCGTCCCCGACCAGCCCGCCCGTCTCGGTGTAGCGGGCCTCCCAACGGCCGGTCGTCGGTCGTACGCCGTCGAGGAAGGACAGCACCTTGAAGCCTTCGTCGTACTGGCCGATCGAGCAGCGGGCTGCGGCCACGAACGACGCGTCCCGCGGCCAGACGTACCGCCACGGGCCGTCCCAGCCGGCCAGCGTCGCGCCGTTCGGGAGGGTGAGGGCGTCGAGGTCGGACAGCGCGTGGCGGATCAGATCGTCGTACTGTCCGCCGCCTCCCAACGACGAGGCCGTGTGCGGGGCCGAATGGCCGGGGACGCCGTCGGCGACGAGCTGGGGTTGGGGGTTCCGGATCAGGTTGTTCGCCGTACCGGCGGCCAGGAACGCGAGCAGCACGATGATGACGACGGCCGCAAAGCCCCGCCCTTCGTTCCCTTGCCGCATCGCCCCTCCTGTGCCAGCTATTGTGCGAGGTGCTGCACCTCGGCCTCGAACTTGCGCCGCGGTGCGAGCTCCACCAGATACATCGCCGACAGCACCAGAGCGCCACCGATCAGCATCCTCCAGGTGACGCTCTCGGACCCGAACAACACCGCGAAGGCCGACGCGAACACCGGTTCCATTGTCATCGCGATCGCCGCCCGTGTCGGACTGAGGTGTGCCTGCGCCCAGGTTTGCACGATCAGCGCGAGCGCGCCCGCGATCAGCGCCATGTAGATCACGCTGACCCAGTCCGCGCCGGTGCTCGGGACGCTGAATCCACCCGGCAGGGCGCCGATGGCGCAGACACAGGTGATCACGATCATCTGCAGGGTCGAGAGGCCGAAGGCATTCTGCGGTGTCGACCAGGCGCCGAGCCCGATGATGTGCAGGGCATAGAGCCCGGCCGAAGCGAGCGTGAGCAGCTCGCCGGTGCCCATGCTGAATCCGTTCAGGGACAGGACGCCGAGGCCGATCGTGGCGAGGATCACGGCGACCCAGGCCCAGCGGCCGATCTTGTGCCGCAGGATGACAGCGGCCAGCAGTGGGGTGAAGACGACGTACATGCCGGTGACGAAGCCGGACACGCTCGCCGAGGTGTGCCGCAGGCCCTCGGTCTGGACCAGCTGGGCGATGCCGTAGGTGATGCCGAGAGCAACGGCCCGGCCACGGTCGAGGCGGCTCAGCCGGGCGATCCCCGGCGGGTGGACCAGGACGAGCGCGACCGAGGCGATCAGGAACCGCAACGCCAGGTAGTCGGCGACGTCCATCCTGGTGAGCAGATCCTTGGTCAGGAAGAACGTCGATCCCCACGCCGCCGCGACCGCGAGAAGGGCGAGTACGGCGAGACGCGGGTGATTCACGCCGGACATCTCATCAGACACCCACCGCAGCGGCCAAAACGAGCCAGACGCCCTCAGAGCACGGTGATGGTGACCGTATCGCCGGGCTGGGCCTTCTTGCCGGCACCGGGGTTCTGCGCCGCGACGATGTTCAGCCCGAGGTTGAACGGCGCCTTCTCCACCTTCACGGTGAAGCCCGCGTCGGTGAGGATCTGCTGCGCCTCGGCAGTGCTCTTCCTCTTGACGTCCGGCACGTCGACCAGCGGCGGTCCCTTCGACACCACCAGCTGCACCTTGTCCTTGGCGAACAGCGTGCCGCTGTTGGGCGTCTGCCTGATCACATCGCCCTCGGGCACCTTCTCGTCGTACTGCTCGGTGCGGCCGACGGCGAAGCCGAGCTTGCGGAGCGCCTTGTTCCCGTCCCGGTAGCTCTTGCCGGTCATATCCGGGACGTTGATCGGCTTCTTGCCCTTGCTGACCGCGAAGTTGACCGCGCTGCCCGGCTTCACGACCGTGTTGAACTTCGGGCTGATCGCGATCACGCGGCCTTGCGGGACGGACTCGCTGTACACCTCGTTGACCTGCCCGGTGTTCAGCTTGATCGGGGCGAGCGCCTGCTGGGCGGCGTCCAGTTGGAGCCCGACCAACTGCGGCACCCGGTAGCGCTCTGGGCCTTTGGAGACGGTGAGACCGATCTCACCGTTCTTCCGGATCCGGTCGCCCGCGCCGGGGTCGGTCCGCATCACCTCGCCCTTGGCCACGTCCTCGGAGAAGTCCTGGTTGGCCAAGCTGGTCCGCAGGCCGTAGTTCTCGGCCTCCGCGGCCGCAGCCGCGGGAAGCATGTTCACCAGGCTCGGCGCGGAGGTGTAGCGGTGGATGCCGTAGTACCAGGCTGCGGTGCCGATGCCGATGGCAGCGGCGAGGATGATGAGCAATGCGATCGGTCCACGCACTCTGCGCCGCTGCGGGAGCGCTTTCATCGGGGTGCCGGTCGGTCTGCCCTTCTCCACCGGTACGACGATCGTGTCGTGGCGAAGGAGGTTCTCATCGGTCGGCTCGGGGCCGCGCGTGTAGCCGTCGTCGTACCCGCTGTCCTGGCGGATCTGCTGGATCGGCACGGTCAGGTCGCCGGTCAGCTCCGGGTCGTCCGGCAGCCCCTCCTCGAGCGCGCTGCGGACCCGGTGCACCTGACGACTGAAGACCCGCGCGTCGGCCGGCCGCAGATCCCTGTCCCGAGCGGTCGCGCGCTGCACGAGTGCATCGACGTACGGCGGGATGCTCGGCTGCTCCAGCGACGGCGCGGGCACGTCGGCGTGGACGTGCGCGTACGCGACCTGGATCGGGGTGTCACCGGAGTGCGGCTTGTTGCCGGTGAGCATCTCGTAGAGCAGGATGCCCGCCGAGTACACGTCCGAGCGTGCGTCCGCACTACCGTCCGTGACGAGCTCGGGCGCCAGATACGAGACCGTGCCCATCAGGAGGCCCTGCGTCTGGGTGTTGCCGGTCGCGCTGACCGCACGGGCCAGACCGAAGTCGGCGACCTTCACCGTGCCCTTGTCGGACATCAGCACGTTCTCCGGCTTGACGTCACGGTGGACGATGCCGGCGTCGTGCGCGGCCGAGAGCGCGGACAGGATCGGGGCGAGCAGGTCCAGCGCCCGGGCGGGGGAGAGCGGCGCCTGCTCGCGGATCACGTCCCGCAGCGTGCGGCCGGGCACGTACTCCATCGCCAGGAAGAGAGTGCCGTCGTCGTCACCCTGATCAAAGACGGCGACGACGTTCTGGTGCGAGAGGCGGGCCGCCGCGCGGGCCTCGGCCACGAACCTGCGGGCGAACTGGGCGTCGTCACCCAGCCCGTCGTGCATCACCTTGAGCGCGACGGTCCGGTCCAGCCGCAGGTCGAGCGCTTGATAGACAGTGGCCATGCCGCCCTTGGCGACGCGCGCGCCGACGCGATACCGTCCGTCGAGCACTCGCCCGACGAGGCGATCGCTGACCTGCGTGTCCACGTCGTCCGTCACTTGCGGTGAGCCGCCTCTCCAACCCGTCTGCTCAGAGAGTGTAGATAACGGCGCAGCGTGACGGCGCCAGGCTCACCGCAGGGGATCCCACCCGCGTTCGAGCTGAGCCTTGATCCGGAGCACGTTCTTCACGTAGAGCTTGGTGTCCGGATACATGCCGTGTTTCTTCACGCCGCCGAGCCCTTGGTAGTAGCCCGCGACCGCGATGTCGAGCCGTGCGGCGCCGGTCAACCGGTCCAGCAACACCACCCCGGCGGTGACGTTGTCCTGCGCCTTGAGCAGGTCCAGGTCCCGGCCGACGATGCTCGAGGCGAACCTGCCGGTCGACGGGATCACCTGCATCGCGCCGACCGCGTTGGCGGGGGAGACCACTCGCTGCTTCCAGCCTGACTCCTGCCAGCTCACCGCGAGGGCGAGTTGCGGGTCGACGCCGTACCGCTTCGAGGTGCTGACGATGAGGCTGCGTATTTGGGACCGCGTCGGCAGCTTGCGGTTCTTCAGGATCGCGCGGTTGCGGTTGGCCTTCGCGACGACGTGGTCGGCGTAGGTGCGGCCGGCGAAGGTGTTGTTCTTGCTCTTCGCCGGCGCCTTGGCCTTCGGCCGGATCTTGACCGGGATCTGCAGCGGCCTGCCGGCGTAGATGCGGTCGCTCGACCGCAGTTTGTTGGCGGCCAGCAGGTTCGCCTGGGAGCACTTGTAGCGCTTGGCGATCGTGGAGATCGTGTCACCTGGTTTGACGAGATAGGTGACCCGGCCGAGCTGGGAGCGCTTGGCCGGATGAGCCGCCGCGGTGCTGCCCTTGCCGGGAACCTTCAGCACCTCGCCGGCATAGATGGCGTTGCCGTTGCCGGGCAGGTTGTTCAGCGCCACCAGTGTCTTCACCGTGGTGCCGTACCGACTGGCGATGTGGCTGAGGGTGTCGCCGTTCTTGACCTTGTAGGCGCCGAAGCCAGGCGAGCCGGCGGTGATCACGGCCGCGGTCAGCACCGGTACGGCGATGCCGCTCAGTACACGTACAACGTTTCGCATAGCCATCTCCCCGTGTGAACGTCACTTGACCGTAAGTGCTGATACGGATGTGACAACAGGGGCGGATGGGGTGCTTGTTTCGCCTGTAACTCAACGTTTACAATTCAAGGCTGAACTACATCGTTGTGGTTCACAAACTGCCGTTGCTCAAGGCAACCGGCGTTGCGTCAGTGACCGGGCCGGCCGAACCGGCTGCCCAGGAAGGGCTTGCCGAGCTCCGGCAGAACCCCGGTCCGCACGGTGTCCGCGATGATCCGCGCGGTGATCGGGGTGAGCAGCACGCCGTTGCGGTAGTGCCCAGTTGCCCACAGCAACCGATCCAGACCCGACGGTCCCAGGATCGGTGCGTTGTCCGGAGTGGCCGGCCGGAGGCCGGCGATCGTCTCCACCAGTTCCAGTTCGTCGGTGATCGGGAACACGGTCCGCGCGTCCCGCAACAGCGAGAACACCCCACCCGCGAGCACGCGAGTGTCGTAGCCGAGTTCGGTGCTGGTCGCGCCAACGACCAGCTCTCCACCCGGCCGAGGCACCAGGTAGACCGAGAAGCCTCGTGCTGTCGCTCGTACGGTGTGCCGCAGCGCGGGCCGGTAGGCCTCAGGCACCCGCAGTCGCAGCACCTCACCCTTCACCGGCCGCACCGGCGGCCGCAGCTCATCGGGTACGCCGTCCAACTGCGACGACCACGGCCCAGTCGCAGCGATCACGTGTCCGGCCTGCACGGTGTCCCCGTTGTCCAGTTGTACGCCGACAGCCGTCGTACCGGACGTGATCACGCGGGACACGCGGCGGCGGATGAGCAGGACGCCTGAGACGTCGACCGCGCGGAGGAGGGCCGCGACTGCTTGCCTGTTGTCGACGGAGTGGTCGCCTGGGACCCACACACCGCCAGAGACGCCGGTTGCGAGCAGGGGCTCGCGTCGACGGGCCTCGCGACCGGACAGCTCCTCGACCTCGAGTCCGAGCCGCCGCTGGTAGTCAGCGAGCCGGCGCAGCGCGGCTGCGTCGTCGACGTCGTACGCGACCGACAGGGTGCCGGTTTGGTGCAGACCGGCGGACAGTCCGGTCAGCTCTTCGAGTTCGGCGGCGAAGGCGGGCCAGGCGGCGACGCCGGCCAGGTTGAGCGCCAGCAGGTCGTCCTCGCCGTACTCGACCTCGGTCACAGGGGCGAGCATGCCGGCCGCAACGGTGGAGGTCTGAGCCCCCGGGGTCGGGTCGCAGAGCGTCACCTGGAGTCCGTCCGCGGCCAACCGCCACGCGGTCGCCAGGCCGATCAGCCCCGCTCCGACCACCACCACGTCGGACGTGAGCTCAGGCATGTTGCAAGCCTACGGCCGGCCGCATCCGGTGTTGCCCGGCCGGTGGGAATACATGCGCAGTCAAGTTGTTGAACAACGTTGCGCAGTCATGCATCTGGCGAGCGCGCCGAGAGGAGCAGGTCATGCAGTTCGGAGTCTTCACCGTCGGTGACATCGCCCCGGACCCGACGACCGGCTACACCTACAGCGAGGCCGAGCGGATCCGCAACATCATCCGGGTCGCCCAGCGTGCCGACGAGGTCGGGCTCGACGTGTTCGCACTCGGCGAGCACCACAACCCGCCGTTCGTCCCGTCGTCGCCGACGACGCTGCTCGGCTACATCGCGGCGCTGACGGAGCGGATCGTGCTGAGCACGTCGGTGACCCTGATGACCACCAACGACCCGGTCAAGATCGCGGAGGACTACGCGATGCTGCAGCACGTGGCGCAGGGCCGGCTGGACCTGATGGTCGGCCGGGGCAACACGGTGCCGGTCTACCCGTGGTTCGGCAAGGACATCCGCCAAGGCGTCGCGCTGGCGCTGGAGAACTACAACCTGCTGCACCGGCTGTGGCGCGAGGACGTGGTGGACTGGGAGGGACGCTTCCGGACGCCGCTGCAGGGCTTCACCTCCACCCCGCGCCCGCTGGACGACGTCCCGCCGTTCGTCTGGCACGGCTCGATCCGCACCCCGGAGATCGCCGAGCAGGCCGCCTACTACGGCAACGGCTTCTTCGCCAACCACATCCTGGCGCCCAACTTCCACTTCAAGCCGCTGGTCGACCTGTACCGGCAGCGGTTCGAGCACTACGGCCACGGCACGCGCCGACCAGGCGATCGTGGGTCTGGGCGGCATGTCCTTCATCGCCAAGCGCTCCCAGGACGCGGTCAACGCCTTCCGGCCCTACTTCGAGAACTACCCGCTGTTCCGCGGCACGCGGCTGGAGGACTACATGGCCGCCACCCCGCTGACGGTCGGCAGCCCGCAGGAGGTCATCGACAAGGTGCTGACCTTCCAGGAGGGGTTCGGCGACTACCAGCGGCAGCTGTTCGCCGTGGACGAGTCTCGCGCTGCCCGTCGAGGTCGGCCTCGAGCAGGTCGAGCTGCTCGGCACCGAGGTGGTTCCGGTGCTGCGCGAGGAGCTGGAGTCCCGGCGCGCGCCGAACGTGCCCGACGCTCCGACGCACGCCTCGCTCGTGGCCGCCAAGTACGGCGACGCCGCACCGCGTCAGCCGCGGCCCAACCCGAACCGCGGCGACAACCTGTCGGGCACCTCGCCGTACCAGGACAGCGACCCGAGCGTCGAAGCCCACTTCCCGGCGGCGCTGTGATGAGCAGGTCGCGCATCCGACTCGCCAACGAGGCCTGGGAGGCGCTCTTCCGGGCGCAGGCCACCCTCGCCCTCGAGTTCGAGCGACGACGGTGACTGGGGCGACCTGCTCCCCCGCGAGTACGGCGTGCTCTACGCGCTGTCCACGGCCCCGGACGGGCTGCGGATGTGCGACCTGTGCGACGACGTGCTGCTGACCCAGGCCGGCATCTCCCGCCTGGTCGCCGGCTCGAGAAGCGCGGCCTGGTGGAGCGCGGCGACGACCCGGACGACGCACGGGCACGACGAATCCGCCTCACCGCCCGGGGCGTCGACGTGCAACGGCGCGTGGGCCGCGCCCACGCCCGCCACGTCGCGACCGCGATGACCCGGGCGCTCGACCCCGCTCAGCTCGAGACCCTCCTCGAGCTCAGCCGCGCCTCCTGGCCGCCAGCCCGCATCCACTGCCGAAAGAGCTCAGCCATGAACGACCTCACCCCCGAGCCCACCGCCATGGCTCGTGCCGTCGTCAGCGCCGGCGTCAGCGACCCGTCGTCGACCCGGCTGCTCGCGGACCGCATCGCGCAGAAGACGGTCGACACCCTCCGCGAGTCGGGCGTCGAGGTGACCGTGAGCGTGATCGACCTCGGCCCGATCGCCGTGGACATCGCGCAGTCGATCGTCTCGGGCTTCCCGCGTCGGAAGGTCCAGGAAGCGATCGAGCGGCTCGCCGCGGCCGACGCGATCATCGCCAGCACGCCGGTCTACAAGGCGGCGATCAGCGGTCTGTTCAAGTCCTTCGCCGACCTGATCGACAACGACCTGCTGATCGCCAAGCCGGTGATCCTCGCCGCGACCGGCGGCACCGCCCGGCACGCCATGGTCGTCGACGAGCAGATGCGCCCGCTCTTCGCGTTCCTCCGCGCGATCCCGCGTGCCGACCTCGCTGTACGCCGCCCCCGAGGACTGGGGATCCGCGGACCTCGGCAAGCGGATCGCCCGCGCCGCCACCGAACTCGCCGCTGCTCCTGCGCAGCGGCGCGACCCGCGACATCGCCGACGACAACTGGGACGGCTACCAGCACCAGTTCGCCGGCAACGCGACCCGCGCGGACGCGATCCGTCGCCGGACGTCGACTTCAACACCGACCTGATGCGCCTGGCCGCCGGGGGCACCAGCTGATCATGGCGGGCATGGCAGGCTTTGGGTGTGACTGAGCACACCGACCGTCTGTCCGACGCACGCCTGTATCTGTGTACGGACGCGCGTGAGAAGCAGGGCGACCTCGAACAGTTCTTGGACGCGGCGCTGTCCGGTGGCGTGGACATCGTGCAGCTCCGCCAGAAGGAGATGGAAGCCGCGGACGAACTGGCCGCGCTGGAGGTGTTCGCGGACGCCTGCAAGCGGCACGGCAAGCTGCTGGCGGTCAACGACCGTGCGGATATCGCGTTCGCTTCGGGAGCCGACGTACTGCATCTGGGCCAGCGAGACCTGCCGGTGCAGGCGGCGCGGGCCATCACCGGCCCGGGGCCGATCATCGGCCGCTCTACCCACACGTTCAGCCAGGTGAACGCCGCAGTGGCCGAGGAGGGCTCGGAGTACTTCTGCGTCGGCCCCACGTGGGCGACCCCGACCAAGCCCGGTCGGCAGGCGGCCGGTCTCGAGCTCGTCTCGTACGCCGCCAGTCGCCAGCAAGCGAAACCGTGGTTCGCCATCGGTGGAATCGATCTCGACCGGCTGGACCAGGTGCTCGAGGCCGGTGCTACCCGGGTGGTCGTCGTCCGTGCCATCACCGAAGCGGATGACCCGGCTGCGGCGGCCGCGGAGTTCAGCCGGCGGTTGCGGGAGGCCGGGTGATCAACAACCCGAAGACCGCGCGGATCATCGCTGTCGTGGTGATCGCGATGCTGGTGATCACGCTGGCGGCGTCCTTGTTCGGCTGAGCCGCGACCAAGCCGTCGGCATCGGTCAGCACCGATCCGGAGAGCGGTCTCAAGATCGTTGCGGTCGCGGACCTGCCGAAGCACCTGCTCGACCACGACCACGACACGGTTGATGTGGCCCTGCAGATCTTCACCGAGGACGTCAAGAACTCCGGGTCCTCATCCACCAGCCGACCGACGCGAAGACGCCGGCCGCTGAACTCAGTGCCCGTCCTGTAGGCGCTCGGCCAGCGCGTCCAGGTCCGGCACGAACCACAGGTTCCGCCCTCGGTTGCTCTCCCGGACCCAGTCGGCCAACGACGTGCTGGCGGCGACCTTGCCCGCGATGTCGCCGACCACGGCCAACCCCATGTGGTAGTCCACGAACTTCTGCGCGATCGCTCCCGCCCGGCCGGTCCGCAGTTCGAAGAACTCGTCACCCAGTTGCTCCGGCGTGAAGACCACCCAGGTGGCCTCGTGCTCGTAATGCGCCTGCGCGATGAGCTGGACCGCGTCGCGATCGTCGCCCACGCGCTCGTCACTCACGAAGACCCGCACCCCACTCAGCTCGTTGACCATGCCTCTAAACTACCTAAAAAGTCTCTATCTGGCTATTTATAGGGAATTCTAAGGAAGCTGTCGTAGTCTGATGACCATGCCCCACGAGCTGTACTCGGTCGAGCAGGTGGCCAATCGGCTCGGCCTGCACGTCCGCACGATCCGGAACTACGTACGCGACGGCCGGCTGAAGGCTGTCCGGATCGGGAAGCAGTACAGGATCGCCCGCGAGGACCTGGAGGCGTTCACCGGCACCAGCGCGGCCGCGCTCGAGGTGGACGAGGCGACGCGGCATGTGGAGGCATCGAGCATCGTGCACATCGACGCGATCGACCGGGCCGGCGCCGACCGGATCAGCACGCACGTGGTCGGGTCGCTCAATCAGAGCGGAATCGGCCGGATCCGGGTCGAAACCGTGTACGACGAGGATCGCGCCGTACTGAAGGTGATCATCCTCGGCGACCTCGCGCCGACCGCCGAACTCCTCCGCCTGATCAACCTGATGACCGCCCCCTAGCCAGCATCCCCGAGGCCGGCACCGCACCTGACCGCCGGACGCAGCCGCGCAGGCGGCGGATCCAGGCAGCGGGTCCGGACGCGGCGGTGCGGGCGGTGGGTCGATGGCGGGTGGGCAGTGGCGTGCAGCTCGACAGGTAGTGCACCACAGATACGGCGTACACACGGCCCACCCACGCAGAAGTGCACTAACAGCTGGCCGGACACTACCTGTCCAGCTGCACACACTCCCCACCAGACACCCCTCCAACGCCAGCCACACGTCAAGCAGAAGCGCCGGATATTCACTCACATTGCTGCGAAGGTGCGGAGGCCGGCGGTTGTGCGCGGAGTGGGGGAGAGGGTGGGGTCAGAGCTGGCGCGAGGGGGTGGGGTCAGAGTTGGCGGGAGGTGGCGGCGATCGCGAGGTCGGCGAGGGCCTTGCGGGCGGTGTCGTCGGCCAGGGGAGCGCGGTCGAGGGCGTCGAGGGCGTCCTCGGTGCGTTCGGTGATGAGGTCCTCGCAGGCCTGTACGGCGCGGGAGTCCTGCAGGATCTCGCGCAGCAGCTGGATCTCGTCGTCGTCCAGCTCGGGCCGTCCGAACAACCGGTCGAACTCGGCCAGCTGCACCTCCGACGCGTGGTCGACTGCGTACGCGACCAGCACCGTTCGCTTGCCCTCGCGCAGGTCGTCGCCCGCCGGCTTCCCGGTCAGGGCCGGATCGCCGAACACCCCGAGCAGGTCGTCGCGCAACTGGAACGCCTCACCGACAGGCAGTCCGTACGCCGACAACGACTCGATCAACTGCTGGTCCCCGCCGGCCAGCGCGGCCCCGACGTGAAGCGGGCGCTCGACTGTGTACGTCGCTGACTTGTAGCGCAGTACTCGCAAAGCCAGGTCCATGTCGGACTCGCCGCTCGCCTGGGCGACGAGATCGAGGTACTGCCCGGCGGTCACCTCGACCCGGACCGCATCGAAGAATCGCGACGCCCGGGCCAACGCCGCCGCGTCGAAGCCAGACGTGTGCAGCAACTCGTCGGCCCAGATCAGGCACAGATCGCCGAGCAGAATGGCCGCGCCGATCCCGAAGCTCACCGGATCGCCACCGCGACCGGACGCCGCCGACCGGGCCCGTTGCAAGGCCTCGAACCGGCGATGAGCAGCCGGTGCACCCCGTCGTACGTCGGAGGAATCCATCACGTCGTCGTGTACCAGTGCGCTGACGTGAAGCATCTCGAGGCTGGCGGCGGCCGTCAGGATCGGCTGAACCGGATCACCGCCCGCGGCCCGGAAACCCCAGTAACAGAAGGACGGACGGAGTCGTTTGCCGCCGCTGGTCGCGTCCCGCGCGGCCTGGACCTGCTCGGTCAGCTCCGGCCCGATCGCGGCCAGCCGCTGCTCCTGCAGGTCGAGGAAACCGGTCAGCGCCCGCTGGACCTCGGCCGGGATGTCCACATCGCCATACACGTCTCGGAGCGTAGTCGGTGCGAGCGCGGTGGTAGACACCGCGGGTAACCTGTCGCCATGGCGCACGGACTTCCCTCGACGCTTCCCGGCAACACGCCGACGATCCGCGAGCTCCTGTCGTCCGGGAGCCGTTCCTTCTCGTTCGAGTTCTTCCCACCGAAGACGCCCGAGGCAGAGGAGGTGCTGTGGCGTTCGATCCGGGAGATCGAGCAGCTGCGGCCGACCTTCGTCTCGATCACGTACGGCGCCGGCGGGACGACCCGCGACGGCACCATCCGGGTCACCGAGCGGGTCGCGCAGGACACCTCGCTCACGCCACTCGGCCACCTGACCTGCGTCGCGCACTCGCGGGACGAGTTGCGCTCGGTGATCGGTGCGTATGCGGGTTCCGGCGTACGCAACATGCTGGCGCTGCGCGGTGACCCGCCGGGCGGTCCGAACCAGCCGTGGGTCGCGCACCCCGAGGGCCTGAACCACGCGGTCGAGCTGGTCGAGCTGATCCGGTCACTGGGCGACTTCTGTGTGGGTGTCGCGGCGTTCCCGGACAAGCATCCGGAGGCGACGTCGCTGGAGGCGGACGCGCAGGTGCTCGCGGCGAAGGCTGCCGCCGGCGCCGACTACGCGATCACCCAGATGTTCTTCGGCGCCGACGACTACTTCCGGCTCGTCGAGCGTGCGGCTGCCATGGGCTGCGACATGCCGGTGCTGCCGGGCATCATGCCGGTCACCAACATCAAGCAGATCCAGCGGATGGCGGAGCTGACCGGGATGGCCCTGCCGGTCGCGGTCACCGATCGGCTGCTCGCCGTCGAGGACGAACCGGCTGCCGTTCGCGAGGTCGGCATCGAGATCGCGACCGAGCTGTGCGAGCAGCTGCTGGCCGGTGGTGCGCCGGGCATTCACTTCATCACCTTGAACCGCTCGACCGCGACGCGTCAGGTCTTCCTGAACCTCCGCTCTTCCGTCGTATCCTGAGCCGATGGCCGACCCCTCGGATCTGCTGATCGACCGCACGCTCGTCCTGCTCCGGCACGCCAAGGCGGTCCCGTACGAGTCGATGCCGGACTTCGAGCGCCCGCTGGCCGACCGCGGTCGCGCCGACGCCCAGGCGGCCGGCCGCTATCTGGTTGCCCAAGGCATCGAAGCCGACCTGGTCCTGTGCTCGCCGTCGAAGCGCACCCGGGAGACCTGGAAGTACGCCGCGGAGGCCGGGGCCACCACGACCGACGTCTGGTACGACCGCCGCATCTACAACGCCGACACCGACGAACTCCTCGAGGTCGTCCGCGAGACTCCGACCGAGGCCCGAACGGTGATCCTGGTCGGCCACGGGCCTGCTGTCCCGTGGCTCGCCGACGAACTCGCCCTGGACGGCACCAGCCCCGAGCGCACCGAACTGACCCGGAAGTACCCGACCTCCGGTCTCGCCGTGCTCCACCTCACCTGCCGCTGGACCGACCTCGGCGCCAACGACGCCGACCTGGTCGACTACGTCGTACCCCGCGGCTAAACCCATCGTTACGTCCGAAGATGTGAGGTCGATAGCCCACACATCTTCGGACGTAAGCGATCAGGGGAGCCAGTTGGTGGTGCTGTTGACGGTGATGAGGCGTTGGGTTGCCCGGGTCAGGACGACGTACAGCGCTCGTACGCCGCCTAGGGTGTCGCTGACGATGCGATCGGGCTCGACAACCACGACCGCGTCGTACTCGAGGCCCTTGGACTCCAGCGGGCTGACGGCGACGACGCGTGGGTCGCCGAGCTCGGCCAGGACCGGGTCGACGGCGGGTCGTAGCTTCGGCGGCACGATCACGCCGACCGTGCCCTCGACGAGTTGCAGCAGCTCGACCGCGGCGTCACCCGCGGCTTCGGCGACCTTGCCGTCGTCAACGATCCGGTGCTCGGGCTCGACGCCGGTGCTGCGGACGGCGTTCGGCAGATCGGCGTCCGGGAGGGTACGGCGGATCACCTCGCCGGCGAACGCATAGATCTCGGCCGAGTTCCGGTAGTTGGTGGACAGCCGGAACGTGTGCCGCTGCAGGTGCGAGAGCATCGAGTCCATCGCCGCCCTCGCCTCGTCGGGATCGGGCCACGAGCTCTGCGCCGGGTCGCCGACGATCGTCCAGCTGGCCTGCGGACCGCGCCGGGTGACCATTCGCCACTGCATGGGGGAGAGGTCCTGTGCCTCGTCCACCAGCACGTGCGCGTACTCCTCCGGCTCGTCGGCCTCCCGGGCCGCAGCGGCGCGGGCCCGGCGCTCGGACGTCGTGAGCACCTCGTTGACGCCGTCGCTCAGACCTTCCAGCCAGTCGAACTCGTCGTCCTTGGCCTCATTGATCGGCGGGCGCCCCAGGACCGTGCTCAGCTCGTCCAGCAAAGCCACGTCGGCAATGGTGAACTCGTCCGTGCTGCGGATCGCACGGGCGAGGGCGTCGACCTCTCTCGGCGTCAGCTCGTTCCGGGCCCAGCGCTGCAACCGCCGTGGGTCACCTAGCCAACGCAACACCGCTTCCGGCGTCAGCACCGGCCACCACTGGCTGAAGAACGTCCTGAAGGCAGGAGTGTCGGCCACCCGGTCACCGAACGCCTCGCGGTCGCCAAGGACCCCATTACGCAAGTCATCCGGGAACCGCTGCCAGAGTGCGGCTATCAGAGCCTTGCGGGCTTCACTGGTCGCCCTGTTGCGTGGCGTCCGGCGCAGCGCGTTCCGCCGTACGTTGTCGAGCTGGTTGGCGTCCAGCTCCACCGTGGCGCCGCCGATGAACACCCTGAGGGTGGCTGGGGCAGTCGGCACGCGGTCCCGGGCAGCACGCGACAGTACGCCGCGCATCCGCAGCGAACCCTTGATCGCGGCAACATCGGCTTCGTCGACCGCAGTGGCCTTGACGCCGTCCACCAGCTCGCCCACGGCCCGCAGCGACACCGTGTTCTCACCGAGGCTCGGCAGGACTCGCTCGATGTAGGCCATGAACGCGGCGGACGGCCCGACGACCAGTACGCCGCCCCGCTCGAACCGCCTGCGGTCGCTGTAGAGCAGGTACGCCGCCCGGTGCAGAGCGACCACCGTCTTGCCGGTGCCCGGCCCGCCGCCGATGACGGTGACACCCCGCGCTGGAGCCCGGATGGCCTCGTCCTGCTCGGCTTGAATGGTGGCGACGATGTCGCGCATCGTGTGACCGCGGGCTCGCGACAAGGACGCCATCAGCGCGCCCTCGCCCATCACGGGCAGGTCCTCGGGCGCACGCTCCGGCGCCAGCAGGTCGTCCTCGAGCCCGACGATCCGAGGGCCCTTGTTGCGCAGCACGCGCCGCCGGACGACCTTCAGCCGATCCGTCGAGGTGGCGCGGTAGAACGGCTCGGCCGCCGGTGCGCGCCAGTCGATCACCAGGGGTTCGTACTCCGCGTCCCGGACCCCGATCCGGCCGACGTACAGCTTGTCGAGGTCCGTCGCGGTCTCGGCGGCCGGCTCCTCGTCGCCGCCGTCGGAGTCGAGCCGGCCGAAGACGAGGCCTTCGTGCTCGGCGTCCAGCTCGGCGATCCGGCGGGCCGCGGCGAACACCAGGACGTCGCGCTCGTACAGCCCGGTCTGCTCCTCCTCGCGGACGCGCCCGACGTTCTGGGCCTGTGCGCGCTGGTGCCCTTCGACTGCGATCCGTGACGCCGACCGGGCAGCCTCGGCGACCCGGTCGTACACCCGGTCGACATGTTGTTGCTCAGCCGCCAGCTCAGCCAGCTCGATGTTCTCGTGATCGGCCGACGTGGGGGTTTGATCCACCGAGGTCCTCTCTACTGCCGGGCACCTACCCCGACACGGAACAGGAACGATCAATCTTAGTGCGCTCCGTATCTCAACCCCAGCCCGGTCTCAGGCCTTCCCGATGGCGTCGGCCACAATCGCGGCGCCAAGCGTGGTGGCCGGTACGCCGGACCCCGGGTGAGCACCCGCCCCGACGCAGTACAGCCCCTTGACCGGCGACACGTTCGCCGCCCGGCGCCGGGCGGTCCGGTACCCCTCCCACGCCACACCGGCCCACCATGACGGAGAGGTCTGCCGCGACACCACGTTGTCCCGGATATGCAGCCCACGAGCGACCAGCAGGTCCAGTACGTCGTCCGTCGGGTAGCCATGGACCAGCACGGACCACGCCTGGTGCCCGGCCGGTGCCTGTCCGCCAGTCCGTACGACGACCGTCGGCGTACCGTGCAGCACGGTCTCGAACGGCAGGCGCGGCACCGGCTCCTTCAGTCCGAGGTGTACGACATACGCCGCCTGCGCCTGGTGTGTCGACAGGATCTTCTTGCGCGTCTTCTTGGCCGCGGGGTCATCCACAAGCTGTTCGTAGAGCACACGCGGGTCGATGTCGCTCACGACGATGTCCGCCGGCAGTTCAGTCCCGTCAGCCAGCCGTACGCCGGTCACACTGCCGTTGACCGTGGTGACCGCGACCACCTCGGCGCTGGTGCGCACGGTGATCTTCCGCTCGCTCGCCCGCTGTACCAGGGCGTCCGCCAGTGCGCCGAAGCCACCCTCGATCGTCCAGCGCCCGAAGGTGCGTTCCAGATACGACCAAACACCGACGTACCCCGGGGTGAGCTTCGCATCGGATCCACCTTGGGCTGCAAAGTGTCGCAGTACCGCACGAGCCCTGTTGTCGCTCAGCTCGCGCTGTGCGACCTTCTCCAGCGACCGCCAGGGTTTGAGAGTCCGGATGGTCTTGAGCGGCAGCTTGTCCTTCAGGGGCGGTTCGAGCGACGTCTTCCGCAGGATCTGCCACGTCTCGCCGTACCCGTCGACCAGCGCGGTCCACTGCTCCGCCACCGCCCCGCCGGCCAGAGCGGTCCAGGCTTCCTCCTGTGCGCCACGCTCGCCGACCGGCAGGTCGAGCATCGAGCCGTCACGGAACATGTGCCGCCGCGGCTCGGTCACCGGCTCGAGCTGGACCAGACTCTCGATCGGGCGGCCGCTCTTGCGGAACAGGTCCCGCAGCGCGGCCGGGAGCGTCGTACTCGCTGCTCCTGCGTCCCAGGTGAACCCGTCCGCTTCGACTCGGCCCAGCACCCCGCCGAGGCGCTCGTCCCGTTCGCAGACGGTGACCTCGTGGCCGAGCTTGGCCAACCGGACAGCACTCGCAAGACCGGCCAGACCGGACCCGATGACGATCACGGTAGCCATCAGACGACACCGCTCCCGGTCGCGTCCCAGGCGGTCAGTACGCAGGCACGGGCCTTGATGCCACTGGCCCAGGCCGTCGTGAACGCCAACGGCAACGCTTCCATCGTTGTGCTCCGTAACCCTCAGTCGCCGTCTCGTCCCCGGCATGCTTTCGTCAGTATCGAACCCTGCGTAGTGAGTTTTGGTTAACCGTTGACATCCCGGGTCGCCTCGACTCACAGTGACTAGGCTGCCAGTCTTTGTGACCGGCACCCGCCCTTGGGTTCAGGAGAACAACATGCTGCGTCGTTCGAAGATTCTCGCCGCACTGGCTGCGGTTGCGCTGCCCATCACCCTGACCGGCGTGTCGTCAGGAGGTCCACCCGCGGCCGCGGCGCCGCCGCCCGCACCGGCCGCCGTCGCGGCTTCGGCCTACAAGGCGGCCGCCGCGAAGTACGGCGTACCGGAGCCTGTGCTGCTGGCCGTGTCCTACTCGGAGTCGCGGTGGGACGACCACCGTGGTGCGCCCAGTACGTCGGGCGGCTACGGCCCGATGCACCTGACCGCTGTCGACCCCAGCGAGGTCGCAGACCTGTCCGGCAAGCAGAAGGTCGCGAAGGCGTCGTCGCTGCGGACCATGGACAAGGCGTCCCAGCTGACCGGGCTCGACGCGGCCGCGCTGCGCACTGACACCACCGCCAACATCAACGGTGGCGCCGCACTGCTGGCGTCGTACCAGCGGTCCCTCGGCCTGCCTGTCGGCGCCAGCACCTCTCCGGCCGAGTGGTACGGCGCAGTTGCGTCGTACGCCGAGGCTGGGGACCGGGTGGCTGCGTCCGGCTTCGCCGACGACGTCTACTCGATCATGGCCCGCGGTGCGGCCCGTACGACGAACACCGGGCAGCAGGTCGTGATGCCTGCCGTCGCTGTCACGCCGGACAAGGCGCAGGTCAACAAGCTGGCACTGCCCGCGGGCACGAAGCCTGCGAACTCCGGAGTGGAGTGCCCACCGTCGCTCGGGTGCGAGTGGCTGCCGGCGCCGTACTCGGAGTTCGGCACCGCCGGCGACTACGGCAACCATGACCTGGCGAACCGGCCGAAGACCGGGAAGATCGACTACATCGTCATCCACGACACCGAGGGCAGTTGGCAGACGACCCTCAACCTGGTGCAGGACCCGACGTACGTGAGCTGGCAGTACACGATGCGCTCGTCCGACGGCCACACCTGGCAGCACGTGAAGGCGAACGACGTCGCCTGGCACGCCGGCAACTGGTACGTGAACATGCACAGCATCGGCATCGAACACGAGGGCTTCGCACCGCAGGGCGCGACCTGGTTCACCGAGGCGATGTATCGCAACTCGGCCAAGCTGGTGAAGTACCTGGCCGCCAAGAACAACATCCCGATCGACCGGGCCCACATCATCGGCCACGACCAGGTGCCGGGCACGATCCCGTCGACGGTCTCCGGCATGCACTGGGACCCGGGACCGTACTGGGACTGGGAGCACTACTTCGACCTGCTCGGCGCGCCGATCTACGGTCACTCCGTCTTCCCGGTGCGAGCCGGCTCGATCGTGACCGTCAAGCCAGGCTTCCAGGGCAACGTCCAGGTCGTCAGCAACTGCGACGCGCCGGCCACGCCCTGCGCGCCGCAAGCCACGAACTTCGTCTACCTGCGTCAGTCGCCTGACGACAACGCCCCACTGGTCAAGGACGTCGGACTGCACCCGAACGGGTCCGACGGGACCACAGACGTCTCCGACATGGGCTCCCGGGCCGCCGCCGGATCGCAGTACGTCGTGGCGCAGCGGCAAGGTGACTGGGTCGCGGTCTGGTACCTGGGCGCGCTCGGGTGGTTCAAGAGCCCGGCGTCAGCTCCGGACGCATTCGCCAAGCCGGGTCTCGTGGTGAAGCCGAAGGCGGGTAAGACATCGGTACCTGTGTACGGGCGTGCGTACCCCGAGCAGGCGGCATACCCGGCGGGTATTCCGTACCAGACCGTCACACCGCTGCAGTACACGATCGGCGCGGGCCAGGCCTACCCGGTTGCTGACGCGAACATCGAGACGGACTACTACCGGGCCGTCACGTTCGCTGGCCAGCCGCCGACCGACCACGTGCAGGTGCGCGGCAAGGACCGGTACTACGAGATCTGGTTCGGGCACCGGATGGCGTACGTACGGGCAGCCGACGTGGACATCCGCCCAGCCGTCTAGATTGGCCGTTGTGATCGACGAAGCCGTCCAGCAGTTGCTGGACGGCTTCGTCACGTCTGTACGCGAGGTGGCAGCCATCGAGGCCGTCTGGCTCCACGGCTCCCTGGCGCTTGGCGATTTCCAGCCCGGTCGCAGCGACCTCGACCTGGTCGCCGTCGTCTCGTCGCCCCCGCCGACCGCGGTCGCGGACCTGCACCGACGGCTGATCCGTGCCTCACCGCTGGCCGCCAAGCTACATTGCTCCTACCTGGTCGCCGCGGAGCTGGCCGACCCCACCGTCCGGCACGCCACGTTCGCTCAAGGACGCTACTTCGACCGCCCGGTGACTCCGGTGACCCGCCGGGAACTTGCCCTGAGCAACCTCTCGCTGTTCGGTCCACCACCCTCGTCGTTGCTCCCAGCAACCAGCGACGCAGAGCTCGCCGCCTTCGTCCGGCGCGATCTGCGGGACTTCTGGCTCCCAGTGACGCGGAAGCGGACCCCGTGGTACGCCGACATCTGGGTCGACCTCAGTCTGCTGACGATCGCCCGTGCGCATGTCACGCTGACGACGGGGGAGCTCATCACCAAGCGCGCAGCGCTCGATGTGCTGCCGTCCCTGCATGCTCCTGGCACGGTGATATCCGACATCGCCCGCCGACGCTACGGACAGCCCGGCCGCCTGACCCCATGGTGGCGCCACCGCCGCGCCGTGCTGACCCGCGGCTTCGTGAGTACTGCGATTCCGCAGGTGATCAGGTGACGACGATCAGGTGGGCCGAATGTCCTGTCCGGCCGTCCGGGCTGCCACCCATCGCCGCGATCGGTCGCTTTGTGCATGAGATCCGTACGGCGACGGCCTCGGCGTGCGGATCTGGTGCACAAAGTCGACCCCCTGCTGTGGCCCGAAGTGGGGGCCCACGGAAACGACACAAGACCCGGGAATCCGCTGAAGTGGCCCCGGTCTCCGCGGGTGTTCCGAGGGGAGAGCCGACCATTCAAGGGTTGTCCCCTCATCTGGTGGGTTGCGGACCCAAATTCGGCGGCCGAACCCACCGGCTGAGGGGTTGACCCCTGAAACGGGGCTCCGCTGCGTCGGGTGATCAGTTGACGGTGATCGGGGCGCCGTTGGTGAGGTCGAGGAGTTCGGCGTACGTGGTGGGGAAGACCGAGTGGGGGATCCCGGCCGCGGCCCAGACGACGTCGTACTGCTCGAGCGCGGTGTCGACGTACGTCGGGACCTGGCCCGGGTGGCCGACCGGGGCGACGCCGCCGATCGACTGACCGGTGTGCTCCTTGACGAAGTCCGGGGTGGCGCGGCGCAGCTTGCCGATCCCGAGTTCGGCCGCGACCTTCGCGGTGTCGACCCGGTGGGCGCCGGACGTCAGGATCAGTACCGGGGTGCCGTCGCCGTCGAAGATCAGGCTGTTGGCGATCGCGCCGACCTCGCACCCGAGCTCGGCCGCCGCGGCCGCCGCCGTCGGCACCGCCTCGTCGAGGATCACGATCTCACCGGTGGCGCCGGCCGCCTGCAGCGCGTCGGCCACCTTCTGCACGTTGGGATGACTGCTCACCTTCGGCACTTTATGCGGAGCATCACGCCGGTTCGAGCTGGGCCGCCCCGAATGAGACGTTGAAGCGGTCGCACCAGATCGCGATGCTGCGGAAGTCCTGCAGCTTCACGTCGACCGGGATCGGGTAGTTCTGGTTGCCGTGGTTGCCCTTCAGGCTGCCCAGGCTGCGGTAGCGACCGTCGTCGAACACGTGCCAGCTGCCCTTGGCCACGGTGGCGTCGCTGAGCCAGACCTTGAGGTCGGGGCCGTCAGAGGTGCTGAGGTTCTCGATCCTGAGGACCCGGCTGCCGTCCGCCAGCTGGAGTACGGCGACTGTTCCGGAGGTCTCGTGTTCGTGCGTGACCAGCTTTCCGGTCAACAACCTGACCGGTCCGATCGGGGCGGCCGGACGTTTCGCGGAAATTGTCGGTGGTGTCGTCGACGATGAAGGCGTGGAGATCGGAACAGTGCCGGGGACTGCCTCGTCGACGACCGTGTCGGTGACGAGCCGCCACGGCTGGAAGAGCGGCAGCGCGATCGCCGCTGCCACGACGGCAACGGCCGCCGTGGTGACCAGTGCTGCCCGTTTCTTCATCGTCGTCCCTTCCTCCTGCTCGCTCCCAGTCTGTCGGGCGGAGCGGCCTCGCGGTGGCGCGCCGGGCTTACGGGCCGTTGACGATTGTCGGCGGGCGACGCTACGCTTCCAGTGTTCGAACAGATGTTCGATTACCTCCGGCCCGGCTTCGTCGGGAGGCCGGACGGAGGTGAGCCGGACAGCTGGACGGCTCCGGTGCGGAGTTGCGGCCGCATCGGAAACCGGTGGTCCCGGCGGGCCGGGCACCGGGGTGGACCTCGACCCCCACCTCGTGCCGACCCGCCGGGCCTCCGACCAGGGGAAGCAGTTCGTTCACAGGAGGCGATGGAACATGTGGGAGTTCGACGAGGCCGTCGAGGTGCGTTCGGTGGTTGTGGACGGCATCGAGACCCCGGACCAGTTCCTCTGGCGTGGCCGCCTGTGGCGGGTCTGCTCCGTCCAGTCCCACTGGACCGAGACGGCCGCCTGGTGGGAGCGCGGCATCATCGGCACCGGCCTCACGTACGACGGCCGAGCCGACCACTGGGCCCACGCGGACACAGCTCGCGCCCACGCGGATTCGGCAGACCCCCGTTCGCTGGCTGACTGCGTCGCCGCGTTCGCTCCCGCTGGGAGCACTGCCGCTCTCGCCCCGCCGGAGCGATGCGCGGATCCGGCCGCAGGGGAGCCGGCTCCGGGAATGTCCGGGAGTCCGGCGGCGGTCGGCGTGCTGGATGCGGACTGGGGACCGAGGCGGGCGGTGTACCGAGTAGAGGCAGGGTGTGGCCGGCACGGTCGGCGGGAGCTGTTCGATCTCGCGCACGACCCGGACTCCGGCCGCTGGCAACTGGAGAGGGTGACGGACCGATGACTGTTTCACCGGTTTCCCCGGCGGCTGCGGGATCCGCGAGCCGGGAGCTGTCCCGCGCACGCGCCGCGCTGGCCGAGGCAATGGAAACGAGCGACCACCTGATCCGCTACTCGAGCGCCCATGTCGCAGCGCTTCGGGTCGCGGCCGGGGTCCTCGCCGTCCGCGCCCGCCCGGTCCGGTCGGCCAGTCGCCGCCGGGTCCAGCGCAACGCATGGGTGCTGCTGGCCGAGGTCGCTCCCGAGTTCGGCGAGTGGGCCACCTTCTTCGCCGCCGGCGCCGCCCAGCGCGCCGCGGCCGAGGCGGGTCTCGAGCGCGCGGTCACGACCCGCGAGGCCGACGATCTGGTCCGCGCCGTCGACACGTTCTACACCCAGGTCGAAGCCAGCCTGCGCCTCTCCACGACCCCCGCGCTCACGGCGACCACCGATCCCCAGTCCGTCCTCACCCAACCCTGGATGCAAGCCAGCTGATCCGGCAGGCGACGCAGGAGACCCCGAACCGTGACTGAACTTCGCAGCGGCCTGAGCAGAGGCATGGGCACAGACCTGTGCGGCCGAGTGCACGCCATCACAGGCATCGAGTGCTACCTCCCCGACACCCACTACCCGCGCCCCCACCACTCCCTGACCGGTGAGTCCTGGCACGACGGCCTCTGCACCGACTGCGCCGGCGCCGGCACCCAGGCCGACACCACCTGCCCCCGCTGCAACGGCACCGCGTTCGAGCCACTGATCCTCCTGAGCCCAGACACACCCGGCTAACCCATCCGTCCAGGTTGGGCTGACCCACCCCACCGGTCAGCCCGACCTGGCAGGCCCGGGCAGCGTCCGCTGACCGGGTCTGGTGATGCCGCTCTCAGCGTGCCGGTTGCTGGTCGGGTTGTCCGGCGGGCTGCAGGTGTGCGGAATCGTTCTTGAGGTGGTGCGACGAGGCTTTAGGGTCGTCTGCGTGAGCGACCTTCCTGTTCTCGACGCCGAGGACCAGCGCGTGCTCGGAAGTCTGATGGAGAAGCAGACGACGGTGCCGGCGTCGTACCCCCTCACCGCGAACGCTTTGCGGACGGCCTGCAACCAGACCAGCAACCGGGATCCTGTCGTCGACTACGACCAGGGGACGGTGGAACGGGTTGCTCGGTCGCTCCGGGACCGAGAGCTGGTGCGGATCGTGTGGGTCGACACCGGCCGGCGGACCTTGAAGTACCACCAGATCCTCGACGAGCGGCTTGGACTCGAGGCGGACGAGCGGGCGTTGCTCACGGTGCTGTTGCTGAGGGGCGCGCAGACGCCCGGTGAGCTGCGCACCCGCACCGAGCGACTGCACGGGTTCGCCGACCGGGCCGAGGTCGAGGCCTGCCTGCGCCGGATGGCGGACCGCCCCGAGACACTGGTGCGCGAGCTCGAACTGCGCCCCGGCCAGCACGATCGTCGCTGGATCCATCTCCTCGGGCCGCTGCCGACACAGGCCGAGTCGGTCGTAGCGGAGAAGGTCGACCGAGACGCGGTCATCGCTGAAGGAGCGGATGCACGCGACACTCGGGTGCGGTCGTCGTACGACGCCGTCGCCGAGACGTACGCCGACCATGCCGTGGACGAGCTGAACGCGCTGCCATTCGAGACCTGGCTGCTGGACCGGGTGGTCGCCGACGCCGCGGGACGCCCTGTGGTGGAGGTCGGCTCGGGCCCGGGACAGATCACCGCGTACTTGGCCGAGCATGGCGCCGATGCCACGGGGATCGACTTCTCATCGGCGATGGTGGCCGAGGCTCGCCGACGCTTCCCTGACCGGAACTTCCAGGTCGGGGACCTACGGCGGCTGGGTCGCCCGCCGACGAGCCCCGGATGGGCGGCCGTCCTCGCGTGGTACTCCCTCATCCACTTGGCCGCGTCCGAACTCCCCGACGCGGTCGCCGCTCTGGTCCGCCCACTCGATCCCGGCGGCCGGCTCGTCCTCGCCTTGCACGCGGGGTCCGAGGTCCGCCACATCGACGAGTTCTTCGGCCACCAGGTCGACGTCGACGTCGTGCTGCACGACCCCGCGTTCGTGGTCGGGGTCGTCGAGTCCGCCGGGCTGGTCGATGTCGAGTGGTATCTCCGCGGTCCGCTCGCGGCCAGGCAGGAGAAGACCGAGCGCCTGTACGTCGTCGCACGCACGGCCTCCTGACCGCGAAATTGGGTGGACACCGCTTTCCTGCCTCGCCTAGCGTTTCTGCTGGCAGCCCCGTATGTCGGACGGACCAGGACGCTCTTGCGCTCTGCGCTGACGCTGCCCGGTCCGATCTCACACCGACTCTCGAAAGCGGTGCTCAACCGTGACGGATGCATCCTTTGATGTCCCATCGGCCCGGCTGCCGGTGATCGCGGCGGCCGATCTCACCAAGACCTATACCTTCCACAAGCAGCAGGCCGGTCTCGGCGGCGCGATCAAGAGCCTGGTCCGACGTACGTACGAGACCAGGCTCGCGGTCGACAAGATCACCTTCAGCATCGACCGCGGCGAGGTCGTCGGGCTGCTCGGCCCGAACGGTGCGGGCAAGACCACCACGCTGAAGATGCTCTCCGGCCTCCTGTACGTCACGTCCGGCGAGCTGGAGGTCCTCGGCTTCAGCCCGTCGGACCGCAAGCACGACTATCTGCGGCGCATCGCGCTCGTCATGGGGCAGAAGACCATGCTCTGGTGGGACGTCCCCGCGATGGAGAGTCTCCTTCTGCACAAGGACATGTACGGGCTCACGCAGCAGGAGTTCGACCGTAATGTCGCCGAGCTCGCCGAGTTGCTCGACGTCCAGGACCTGCTGAACGTCCAGGTCCGCAAGGTCTCCCTCGGCGAGCGCATGAAGCTCGAGCTGATGGCGGCCCTCGTGCACGGTCCGGAGATCCTGTTCCTCGACGAGCCGACGATCGGCCTCGACGTGGTCGCGAAGGCGCGGGTGCGAACGTTCCTCGCCGAGGTCAACCAGCTCCGCGGCACCACGATCCTCGTCACCAGCCACGACATGGACGACATCGAGGCGCTCTGCTCGCGAGTCATGATCATCGACCACGGGCGCCTGCAGTACGACGGCGGTCTCGACGACCTCGTGCACGCGGCGCGTCCACGCAAACTCGTGCAGGCGACGTACGCGACGACCGTCGACGGCAGCCACCTCGCCGGTCTCGAGGGCGTGACCGCGGTCGATGGTTCCGGCCAGAGGATCAAGCTCGAGGTGGACCGCGAGCGCGCCGGCGACGTGCTCGGGCACCTGACGCGGATCGGTCCACTGGTCGACCTCGATGTCGCGGACGCCGACATCGAGGAGATCATGCGCGATCTCTTCCTCCGCCGCAGCACGCTGGGCGACGCGTAGTGAACACGCTCGTGCGGAACTTCCGGGTGCTACGCCGGATGACCGCGGCCCAGATCGTCCAGCAGTCGATCTACCGCGGCGCGTGGATCATCTTCATGGCGGCCAACGTCTGCGTGCCGATCATCTCGCTGCTGATCTGGCGCACCGCGATCGCGAACGGGGCACAACTCCCGATCGACGAGCAGTACGTCACGACGTACTTCGTGCTGCTCAGCTTCGTCACGATGGCCACGTCGTCGTGGTTGACGGGCTTCCTGGCGGAGGACATCAGGCTCGGTAAACTCTCCAGCTGGATGGTGCGCCCGGCGTCGTTGCTGCTGAGCTTCGTCGCCAACAACCTCTCGGAGAAGCTGCTCAAGCTGTTCGCGCTGGTGCCGATGATCGGCGTGCTGTGGTGGATCTTCCGCGACTCGATGAGCATCCCGGCAGGCCCGGGCGGCTGGGCGGTGTTCGCGGTCAGCCTCGTGCTCGCGGCGGTCCTGGTGTTCACGATCGACATCCTGATCGCGTCGCTCGCGTTCTGGATGGACGACGTGTCCGCGCTGGCGCAGGCCCGGCTGATCATCGCGAGTGTCCTGTCCGGTGCGGTCGTGCCGCTCGCGCTGATGCCGGACTGGTCGCGGGGGTTCATCGACAATCAGCCCTTCAGGTACACAGTGTCGTTCCCGGTCGAGGTTGTCGCGGGCAACCTGTCCGGCAACGACCTCCTGGTGGGCTTGGGCCTTCAGGCGGCGTACGTGCTCGTGTTCGGAACGCTCACCCGCATCGTCTGGGCGGCCGGGATCCGCGCGTACTCGGCGGTGGGCGCATGAGTGAGATCCGGACGTACGCCGACGACCGGCAGCCGCTCGACCGCAACTGGCTCTACACGCAGGTGCGCCACCTCCGGCTGTGGCGGCGGTTCCTCCTGCAGGCGGTGGTCCGCGAGACGCACTACCGCGCGCACTTCGTCACCACGTTGCTCGTCGGCCTCGTCCAGCTCGGACTCGGCATCGTGCCGATCCTGCTGCTGTTCGGGTTCACGCAGGAGGTGCACGGCTGGTCGCGGGCCGAGGTGATCACGCTGGTCGGGATGTACCAGATCATCACCGGGCTGATGGCGGCGTTCGTCGCGCCCAACCTGCAGCGGATGACGGCCTACATCACCGAGGGTGAACTCGACGGGGTCCTGCTGCGGCCGGTGTCGAGCCAGTTCTACCTGACGCTGCGGTGGATCAACGTCGCGGAGCTCAGCAACGTCGCGAGCGGCATCGCGGTGCTGGTGATCGGTCTCGTCCAGTCGGGTGTCAGCCCGAACGCGGCACAGATCCTGCAGGCGTTCGTGCTCGCCGCCAGCGGGCTCGTGCTGCTCGCGGTGGTGTGGAGTGCGATGTCGTTCCTGGCCTTCTGGCTGCAGTCGGTGAACCCGATCGGGGCCATCTACCTCAACCTGATCGAAGCGGGCCGGTACCCGCTGGTGTTCTTCCCCGTGGCGGTGCGGGCGTTCCTGACGTTCGCGTTCCCGGTGGCGTTCGCGACGACGTTCCCGGTCCAGGCGCTGGCGGGCGATCGCGGCTGGGCGCCGGTCGCCGGCGGGATCGCGCTGTCGGTGGCCGCGGTGACGGTCCTCCGGATGCTGTGGCGCCGCGGGCTGCGCACGTACGCCAGCGCGAGCTCCTAGACCGGACCGGGGTCGGAGTGCGGCGTGGAAGTAGGGTGTGGCGCGGCGGGGTGGTGCAGGGGGATTGGCTGGAGGGTTGTAGATGGTGGATCGGCGGCGGCGAGGCGTGCGGACCGCGCTGGTGGGCGAGGCTTTGCGAGTTGCGCTGGCAGGACGGGCGCGGACCGATCCAGGAGCCGGGCTGGACATCGTCGACCTCGGGGGTGGGACCGGCGGGTTCGCGGTGCCGCTGGCTGTCGAAGGGCATCGGGTGACGGTTGTCGACCCGAGCCCGGACGCGCTCGCGTCGCTGGAGCGACGCGCCAGTGATGAGGGTGTGAGCGAACTGGTCCGTGGTGTTCAGGGGGACGCGGCTGAGCTTCCGGGGCTGGCCGGTGAGTCGAGTGCGGACGCCGTACTGTGCCATGGCGTGCTCGAGGTCGTCGACGATCCGGTGCAGGCGCTGCAGGCGATGGCTTCGGTACTGCGGGAGGGCGGCGTACTGAGTCTGCTTGTTGCCCAGCGCAACGCTGTCGTGCTGGCCCGCGCGCTGGCCGGTCACCTGTCCGAGGCGCGCGTCGCGTTGCAGAACCCGGACGGACGGTGGGGTCCGAGCGATCCGATGCCGCGCCGGTTCGACGAGGCCGGGATCAGGGCGCAGCTCGCCGATGCCGGCTTCATGGTGCACACGGTGCACGGCGTACGTACCTTCGCCGACCTCGTCCCGTCCGCCTTCGTCGACTCCGAACCGGGCGCCGCCGAATCCCTCGCCGAGCTCGAGCGCGCCGCCAGCCAGCACCCCGCCTTCCGCGCCCTCGCCACCCAGCTCCACATCCTCGCCACCCGCTGACCACGGACGGTGACCGCCCGGGTGACCTGCGGCGTGTAGGGCATTCCACTAGCCGCGAAGCTGTGAGAGAGCTGTGAGCGACACGCCATCGAGCACAGGTTTGGACCGGTGTTGTAGGGGCAGTTGCCGGACCGTGACGCGCTGGACAGGCGGTCAGGGTTTCGTGTGGGGCACGCGCGGCCTAGACTGAAGGCGGCCTATCGAGATCGCGCTCATCATGGAGGGATCGACGGTGCCCCTCTCGGAAGAAGAGCAGCGCCAGTTCGAGCAGCTCGAACGCGCCCTTGCAGCGGAAGACCCGAAGTTTGTTTCCGCCATGCGGGGGACGAATGTGCGCTTGTATTACAAGCGCCGGGCAGTGCTTGCCGGCGTCGGATTTGTGCTGGGCATCGCAGTGCTGATGACCGGCGCGATCGTTCCCAATACCATCATCGGAGTCATCGGCTTCGTCATGATGGTCGCCTGCCTCTACATCGCGGCGCTGAGTATGAAGCGGATCAGCAACGCCGGGGACGCCGACGACATCCCGCCGCCTCCGCCGACGAAGCGGCACCGGACCAAACACGACTCGTCGGGCAGCTTCATGGAGCGCATGGAAGACCGCTGGCGACGCCGCCGCGACGAAGACCTCTGACCGTACGACGACGCGCCCACTGAGCGCGCGAACCAGTCGATGAACCACACCCGTGCCCTGGTGGGACGGGTGTGGTTCTTCGTGTCCCGCTGCCGCAGCCGTCGCTCGGTGGGCTTTTAGCTCGCGATCGGTGGTGTGCAGGCTGGCGGTCAGCTGACCGCCGGCGGCCAGACACGGTGCCCTCCGGGAGCGGCCACACGCGGTGCCGACCGGGAGCGGCCCGGGTGCGGCTGCGGTCGGGTGGGGGCATGCGACCGGCCGCGCACTCCGGAGGGAGTACGCGGCCGTCGGGCGGTCAGTTGGCGTGTCGGCGGCGGAGGAAGAGCGAGCGGAGGCGGGCCAGGAGAAGGTCGAACTCGTCCAGGAGGTCGGAGGCCTCGGTACTGCCCCGGTTGAGGTACCAGCGCCACGACGGCGGCAGCAGACGCGCCCGCCAGCGACGGCGCCGCGGAGCCTGGGTCCACAGCGCCTTACGTACGGCGGCTGCCTCGGTGCGGAGGTCCACGGTCGGGTTCGCGTCCCCGGCGTACCGGAGGGCTTCGATGCCGCGAGCCAGGCGGAGCGCGTCCCGGTGCGTCTCGGCGGGCAGTTTCGACACCAGCCAGTCGCCGGACTGCCGCGGCGTGGAGACCTCGGACCAGTCCAGCCCGACGTCGCGGGCGGTGTCCCGGATCTCGGCCCACAGACCTTCGGCCGACGCACGTCCCGGTTCCCGGGCGAACCGCTTGCGCCGGGTCAGGCTACGGATCAGCCAGGGGATGCAGAGCAGCAGGAGCACGCCGCCGACGATCCCGATCGCGCGACCGCCGCCGTTGCTGAACCAGTTGCCGGTGTCGACGGTCGCGATGCCGCTGTCGGCCGGCAGGTTGGGGTCGGTGTTGCGCCGGTTGATCTCCGGGTCCCCGGTCGCGCCCGGCGAGATCGGCGCGGTGCTCGGCGCGATCGACGGGTTCGTCGGGTCCTGGCTGGTGGGGACCGTCCAGTTCGGGGTGGCCGGCACCCGCGCGGCCGGGGTGGGCTCGAAGCGGACCCAGCCGGTGCCCTGGAAGTACAGCTCCGGCCAGGCGTGCATGTCGTGCATCCGCACCGTGTACTGACCGTCCTTGTCGGACGTCCCGGGCAGGAACCCGATGCCGACCCGGGACGGGATGCCGGCGATGCGTGCCATCAGCGCCATGCCGGTGGCGAACTGCTCGCAGTACCCGGTCTTGTTCTCCAGCAGGAACGCGGTCAGGGCCTGCATCCCGCTGCCGCGGGCATTCTCGGTGCTGTAGGTGAAGCCGCCGCCGCTGCGGAACCACTGCTGCAGCAGCGCGGCCTCCTCGAACTTGTTGCCCTCGGCACCAGCCGTGACCCGTTCGGTCAGCGACTTGATCTCCTTCGGGGTGCGCGGCGGGACGACGTCGGTGTACTGGTCGGGTTCACTGTCGACCGCGCTCGCCAGTTGTTCGGGCGTCGGCTGCACGTCGTACGAGGTCGCGCTGTACTTCTTGCCGCCGACCACCTGCCCCTTCGAGGACACGATGTCGAGCGACGCGGCGTCGTACCGCCAGTCCCGCTTGAGGGAGATCGCGTGCAGCGGGTACGGGACCGGCGCGAACTGGGACCGGAAGTTCCGGCTGACGTCGATCTCCATCTTCGACTGCGGGACCTTCGACAGGTCACCGAGGTAGCCCGGCGGCGCGGTCAGGTCGCCGCTGATCTTGTGGCCCTCTTGCCGGGGCGCTATCCGCCAGGTGTTGCCGTCGAAGAGGTCGAGCGCCGTCAGCCGCAGGTAGGTGCCACCGGACGGGCCGCCCTTGTAGGTGAGGGCCACCACGTTGTCGCCGCGCTTCAGGTTCTTGCCCATGTCGAGCATCGGATCGGTCGACGAGATCGACGCGCCGAACCCGCCACCGGGACCGCTGCCGGCCAGACCGTTGCCGATGACACCTTCCGGCAGGGCCGGCAGCAACGCGGGCAGCAGCGCGGCCAGGGCGACCACGGACAGGCCGATCCGGCGACCGGCCTGGCCGAGAGCGGATGCCTCGACCGGCTCGGCCGCATCCAGGTGCGACACCCCGGAGATGCGGCGGCCCCAGCGGCTCAGCCGGCTCCGGCCCTCCGCGGACAGCAGCAGGATGTAGCCGACCGCCGGCGGGATGAACAGCAGCGCCGGCAGTCCGCCGTGCACGGTCGCGGCCGGCACCGTGTACATGATCAGCAACAGCAACCCGGCCCAGGCTGCCTGCCGGAGTTGTACGGCGATGACGTGGATGAGCAACCCGGTCGCCGAGATCACCGAGACCGCGAACAGGGTCAGATGCGAATCCGGCGGCAGCGGCGCGCTGAACCGGTTGATCGAGTCCATCGCGCTGACCATCTGCGAGTTGAACTCGAGCGCGGTCGCCTTCCACGGGATCAGCCCGAACTTCAGCGTGTCTTCCAAGAAGAACAGCGAGAGCAGCTCCACCAGCACCACGAGCTGGACCAGCGGTACGACGACCCGCGGGGTGCGCAGGTTCTGCAAGAGGACACCGATACCGGTGATCGCGGCGCACAGCAGGGCACTGATGAACAGGAACGGGCCGGAGAACACCGGCGTGAGCACGAGCGCCCCCAGTACGGTCGCTCCCCAAGCGGCAAGAGAAATCCTGGCGTGTCCGGTCATGCGATCCTTCCGCTCCGCAATCCGAGGGTGGACCATACGGTGGGTAGGTGGTCACCGCGCTGGACCTTGGCGACTCGCCAGCCGTTCCGGCGCAGTTCGTTCTCGGTGGCGGCCGTCGCTGCGGTCAGGCGGGCCGCCTTCTCGGTCGCCTCGGCGCCGACCGCCCAGCTGGCCGCGTCCAGCAGCACCGCGACGCCGGTCGCCTGGCTGGTCCGCCAACGGTTCAGGGCGGCGACGTCGTCGGAGCTGCACGCGCCGACGATCGCGACCACCAGACTCGGCTCCTGGGCGTGCCGGTCGACGGTCAGCAGCGGACTGATCTCGGCGTACTTGTGCTCCTCGACGGTCGCGCACTCGGTCAGCAACTGCTGCGCGGTCAACGGCTGGTGGACGGCGGCCGACGTACGACGCGTGATCGCCGCCAGGGTGGTCGGTCCGCCGAGCAGGGTGGTGACGTACCCGCGGCGGAGGCGGTCGGTGCCGATCGAGGCGGCCGCGCTGACCGCCCATTCGAGGCTGGACGACGGTCCGTGCCCATGGTGCGAGGTCGTCCGCGCGTCGAGGAAGATCGCGCACCGGCTCTGCCAGGGCTGCTCCTCGCGCCGGACCATCAGCTCGCCGCGGCGGGCCGTCGACCGCCAGTGCACCCGGCGCAGGTCATCGCCGTCGCGGTACTCGCGGACGGTCGCGTCCTCCTCACCGGCCGAAGCAATCGCCCTCGGCCGGTTCTCACCCGAGCCGGCCCGGTCGGCGCCCAACCGGATCTCGGGCAGTCGGTAAACCCGCGGCGTGACCAGCAGATGCTGGCTGCGGGTGAACGTCCGGCTGGTCTCCACCAGCCCGAACGGGTCGGCCACGGTGAGCATCAGCGGCCCGACCTGGAAGAGCCCGCGGACATCGGACTTGACCGGATAGCTGACGGTACGACGCCAGTTCGGGCTGACCCGATCGACCACGAACCGGGGCCGATGTCCCAAGACATAAGGAATCCGGTCCTCGAGCAGCAGCAGGCCGGCGGGCATCCGGCCTTGGTTGCTCAGGGCAAGCTCCACCGTCGCCTGCGTCCCGACCGGGACCTGGTCCGGCGCCAGGCTGCGCCGTACCTGCAGGCGCAGCCTGGTCCGGCCGACGACGAGCGCCGCCACGACCGGGAGCGCCACCAGCAGGATGCCGACCCGCAACAGATCCTTCTGCCCGAGCAGCAGCGCACACAGTGAGGCAGTGATGCCGGCCGCGACGAACGCCCGGCCCCTGGTGGTCAGCCCGCGCAGTGCCTGCCGCATGTCTCAGTCCCGACGTGTGCGGGGCAGTGGCACGGTGGCCACCAGCCCGGAGATGATGTCGACTGCACCGCGCCCACCGAGATGCGCCTCAGCCGCCGGAAGCACCCGGTGCGCCAGCACCGGCACTGCGAGCTCCTGGATGTCGTCCGGCAGGACGAACTCCCTGGAGTCGAGCGCCGCGGCTGCGCGGGCAGCCCGGATCAGGTGCAACGTCGATCGTGGACTGGCCCCGAGCCGGAGCTCCTGCGCCCGACGGGTCGCGCCGACGAGTGCGACGGCGTACTCCTTGACCGACTCCGACACGTGCACGGACTGAACTGTCTTCACCAAGCGCAGGATCTGCTGACCGTCGGTGACGGCCTGCAGCGCCAGCAGCGGATCGTCGGCGGCGTGCCCGTCGAGCATCCGCAGCTCGGCGGCCGGCTCCGGGTAGCCCATCGAGACGCGGGCCATGAACCGGTCCCGCTGCGCCTCGGGCAGCGGGTAGGTGCCTTCCATCTCGATCGGGTTCTGGGTCGCGATGACCATGAACGGCGCCTCGAGCTGGTACGTCGTGGTGTCGACGGTGACCTGGCGCTCCTCCATCGACTCCAGCAGCGCGGCCTGGGTCTTCGGTGAGGCGCGGTTGATCTCGTCGCCGACCACGATGTTCGCGAACACCGCACCCGGCTTGAACTCGAAGTCGCGGATCTCCTGGTTGAAGACCGAGACGCCGGTGATGTCGGACGGCAGCAGGTCCGGCGTGAACTGGATCCGGCGCACGGTGCAGTCGATCGACTTCGCCAGCGCCTTGGCCAGCATCGTCTTGCCGACGCCGGGCACGTCCTCGATCAGCAGATGCCCCTCGGCCAGCAGCACGGTGATGGCGACCTCGACCACGTCGGGTTTGCCCTCGATCACCTGCTCCATCGCGCGGCGGACTCGTCCCGCCACCTCGGACAGCTCGTCGAAATCCCCGGCTCCTGCCAACGCCGAACTGGTCGCGGTGGTGCTCACCCTGAGTCCTCCCCATTCATTGACGGCCGACACATTCTCACCCGCTGTAGGGGTCGGGCCTAGAGCAGCGGGGGTTTCGTTACCTGGCGTTTCGGTATTCATCGGCGCACGCCCTCACGGCGGGTCGGAAAGTCGTCCCTCCAAGCGTACGGGCGGAGAAAGCAGTTGCGCGGGGCGTTCGACGTACCGAACGCCTGGAAGGTTCACGAACAGGACGCCCGGAAGGTTCACCAGAACGCCCGAAGCCACCGCTCACCGCCGCAGCCTCGCGAGGCGAAATCCCCGTTTGAGGGGTCAACCCCTGAGTTGGTGGGTTCGGCCGCCGAATTTCGAGGTGGCAACCCACGCGCTCGGGGGTTGGCCCCTGAAAGGAGGCCGGGCCGTGGGCGGGGACCGATGTGGACGGTTCCGGATGGAGGAGGTCCGGGTGGACGAGGTCCGGGTGGAGGAGGCCGGGTGGGGCCAGGCCGGCCCCGGTTTGAGGGGTCAACCCCTGAGTTGGTGGGTTCGGCCGCCGAATTTCGAGGGGGCAACCCACACGCTCAGGGGTTGGCCCCTGAAACGGGGCCGGGCCGTGGGCGGGGGACCGATGTGGAGGGATCCGGGTGGAGGAGATCCGGGTGGAGGGGGGTGGGGCCTGGCCGGCCCCGGTTTGAGGGGTCAACCCCTGAGTTGGTGGGTTCGGCCGCCGAATTTCGAGGGGGCAACCCCCACGCTCAGGGGTTGACCCCTGAATGGGCCGGGTCGCGGGCCGGGAGCGGTAGGAGGGGTCTTGGTAGAGGAGTGGGGCCGGGCGCGGGGGGCGATGGGAGGGGGTCCGGGGGGAGGGCAGTGGGGCCAGGCCTGCGCCGTTTGAGGGGTCGGCCCCTGAGTTGGTGGGTTCGGCCGCCGAATTTCGAGGGGGCAATCCGCACGTTCAGGGGTTGACCCCTGAAACGGGGCCGGGCCGCGGGCGGGGGAGCGATGTGGAGGGGATCCGGGTGGAGGGGAGTGGGGCCGGGCCTAGGGAGCGGAGTGGAGGGGTGTGGGTAGCGGAGTGGAGGGGTGTGGGGAGGGAGTGGAGCGGCTGAGCGTGGATCTGGGCGCCTGAGGCGGCAGCGACACGCGGTGGCGACGCGCCGGAATCAGGCGGCACGGGGAGCGATGGGGGCGGAAGTTGGTTGACGGTGGTGGAAAGTGGAGTAAGGTGGAGCGCAGTGGAACCGAAGTGGTGGAAACAGCTCGCCTGAGCCGGAGAGTCCGCAACGGGGAGGTGGGGCGTGTTCCTCGGAACGCACTTCCCCAAGCTCGACGACAAAGGACGGCTGTTCCTGCCGGCGAAGTTCCGGGATGAACTGGCTGACGGCCTGGTGATCACGCGTGGACAGGAGCGGTCGCTGTCCGTGTGGCCCGAGCGTGAGTTCGTCCAGCTGACCGAGCAGTTGAAGCAGGCGCCGATCACCAACAAGGGTGCTCGGGACTATCTGCGGATGCTGTTCGCCGGGGCCTCCAACGAGGTACCGGACAAGCAGGGCCGGGTCACCATCCCGCCGATGCTGCGCGACTACGCGGGACTGGATCGCGACTGCGTCGTCATCGGGGCGATGAACAGGGTGGAGATCTGGAACACGGAGAACTGGAACAGGTACTCCGCGGAGCAGGAGCAGGCCTTCGCCGACCTCTCCGAGGAAGTCCTGCCCGGCATCTTCTAGAGCACCACAGCTGAACAGTGGGCGAGCGGCACCGCGAGCACACCGGCCGTCCGGTGAGATCACGAGTCCGACTTCCGACCTCCCGTGTTGGCGTCACTTCCCCGGCGCCAAGGCCAGGAGGTACTTCCCCGGAAGGCGTACTCGTGATCTGACCGGACGGTGTTGCATCCCCTCCGCCCCCCAAGAACAGCGCGCAGTAGTACGGCATCGGGTCCGCGACTCCGGTGCGGAAGGGCAGGACGGGCAACGCACACAGGACCTGCGGGGGCAGGGTCGCTCCCCGCGGCGACGGAAGGGTCGAGAATGGACGCTGCGGAGCGGCATGTGCCGGTGATGCTGGAGCGCGTGATCGCGCTGCTGGCGCCGGCACTCGCGCATCCCGGTGCGGTCCTCGTCGACGCGACGCTCGGTCTCGGCGGTCACTCCGAAGCCTTCCTGCGGCAGTTCCCGGACGCCCGGCTGATCGGGCTCGACCGCGACCCCGCCGCCCTGCGGTTGGCCGGTGACCGGCTGGCGCCGTACCAGGAGCGGATCACTCTCGTCCACGCCGTGTACGACGAACTCCCGCGCGTACTCGCGGACCTCGACGTGCCGGCGATCGACGGCATCCTGTTCGACCTCGGTGTCTCCTCGATGCAGTTGGACGAGGCCGACCGTGGATTCGCCTACGCGCAGGACGCGCCGCTGGACATGCGGATGGACAGCACCGGCCCCACCACCGCGGCCGACATCCTGAACACCTACAGCGCTGCCGACCTGGCCCGGATCCTGTTCCAGTACGGCGAGGAGAAGTTCGCCCGGCGAATCGCGGACCGAATCGTGCGCGAGCGCGAGACCGAGCCGTTCACCACCAGCGCGCGACTGTCCGAGCTGGTCCGGAACGCGATCCCGCAGGCGGCCCGTCGGACCGGCGGACACCCGGCGAAGCGGACGTTCCAGGCGCTGCGGATCGAGGTGAACGGCGAGCTCGAGGTACTGCGGCGGGCCCTGCCGGCCGCGCTCCGGGCGCTGGCGCTGCACGGGCGGATCGTGGTGATGAGCTACCAGTCGCTGGAGGACCGGATCGCCAAGCAGACGTTCGCCGCCGCGACGAAGAGCGACGTACCGGACGATCTGCCGGTGATTCCGGCCGGGCACGAGCCGTATCTGAAGCTGCTGACCCGCGGCGCCGAACGACCGACCGAGGAGGAGGTCGCTGTGAACCCGCGGGCCGCCTCCGCGCGCGTGCGGGCGGCGGAACGGATCCGGGAGAAAGGGTTGGTGGCCTGATGAGTACTGTCTTCAGCCCGCAGAAGGCGCGGGTCACGCCGGCCGCTCCGGCCAAGCGGTCGGAGCCGAAGCTGCGAGTGGTCTACGGTGCGCCGTTCCGGCCGCCGCGGATGCCGTTCGTCATCTTCGTGGTGTCGCTGCTGGCAGCCGGCCTGGTCGGCTTGCTGCTGCTCAATACGGAGCTGCAGAGCGGCACATTCGAGATCACCAAGCTCAACAGCCAGGCCGACCAGCTGCGCGATCAGCAGGAAGGGCTGGAGAAGCAGGTCCGGACCCTCGAGTCGCCGCAGAATCTGGCCGACCGGGCGCTGCGGATGGGCATGGTGCCGAACCCGAACCCGGTGTTCCTGCGGCTGTCCGACGGGCACGTGCTCGGGGTGCCGGCGGAAGGAAAGGCCGGCACCGGTACGGCGATGTTCGGTCCGGGCACACCGACAGGCACCGCGACCAAACCGCCGGTCACCAAGCCGCCGGTCGCGAAGCCACCGGTCAAGCCGCCGGTTGTCAAGCCGCCAGTGGTCAAGCCGCCGGCGGGCACGGTGAAGCCGGGGACGACGACAGCACGGACAGGTACGGCGACGGGCACCAAGCCGCCCGCCACGACGAACAAGCCGCGCGCCGGTACGACGGGGGCGCAGGGCACCACGACCACCGGGGGATGATCGGATGACGGACCGACGGGGCAGCGAGCCGCCGCGCAAGCGTGGCACCGAACCGGGCCGGGGCACCCCGCCCCGCACCCGCAAGGCTCCGTCCCGTCCGTCCGCGACTACAGACAGCACTCGCTCCACCCCCCAGCGTCCGGAATCCACCCGCGAAAGACTCCTCCGCCTCGCCCGCGAAGAGGAGCGCGCGGCTGCACAGAGTGCGGCTCCGCGGCGCCCGGTGAAGAAGGCTGCGCCGAGCCAGCCCAAGAAGCGTGTCGCGTCCGGCCAGGCACCTCGTCGTACGGACGGCGAAGGCCGCCCGCGGAAGGCGCCCGCGAAGAAGACGCCGGCGAAGCAGGTGACCGCCAAGAAGGTGCCGGCGAAGCAGCCGACCGCCAGGAAGGTGCCGGCGAAGAGGAGCGCACCGAAGAAGCGGCCACAGAACAGGCGGCCCCCGCAGCCCAGGAAGCCGAGGATCAGGAAGCCGCCGCGAACGCTCAAGCTGGGGCGGCCGGGGCTGCGGCTGCGAATGACGTTCGGGGTGATGGCGTTCGTGCTGTCGCTGTTCGCCGGGCGACTGGTGCTGCTGCAGGGGGTGGACCCGGACAGCTACGCGGCCGCCGCCGTCAAGGAGAACAACAAGCGGGTCGTCCTGCACGCGAACCGCGGCGCGATCGAGGACCGCAACGGCGTGGAGCTGGCTGTGTCCGAGGACGCGGTCGCGATCATCGCCGACCCGACCCAGACGAAGCCGGTCGCGCCGCAGCTCGCCACGATCCTGGCGCCGAAGCTGACGAGTACGACGTCCGCGAAGATCACTGCCGCGCTGACCGGGAAGGGCCGGTTCGCCTACGTCGCGCACCAGGTCAGCCCGGAGACCTGGAACGACATCGAGGCCGAGATCAAGGCCCGCAACGCGGACATCGTCGCGCAGAACACGGGCAAGCCGCTGGACCAGCAGGCCCCGCTGCTGGCCGGTCTCTACACCGAGGACGACCCGGTCCGCAGCCACCCGAACGGCAGCGTTGCCGCCACCGTGGTCGGCGTGGTCGGTGCCGACGGCAAGGGCCTGTCCGGGCTCGAATACGGCCTGAACGACAAGCTGTCCGGCCAGGACGGCAAGGCGATGTACGAGGTCGACACCAAGGGCAACAAGATCCCGAACGCGAACCACACGGTCGAGGAGCCGAAGCCCGGGGTCAGCGTGCAACTCACCCTGGACGCGGATCTGCAGTTCTTCGCGGAGAAGCGGATCGCCCAGGCGGTCGAGCAGTACCACGCCAGCGGCGGCACGGTGATCGTGCAGGACGTGAAGTCGGGCGAGATCCTGGCGATGGCGAACGCCCCGACCTTCGACCCGAACAAGAAGTACAAGTCGGGCGACCTGAACAACCCCGCCCTGGAGCGCACCTACGAGCCGGGCAGTGTGCAGAAGGTGGTCACGATGGCCGCCCTCGCCGACGCCGGCCTGATCGACCTGAACACCAAGCTCAGGGTGCCCGGCAGCATCGAGGTGCAGCGGCGGACGATCAAGGACCACTGGGACCACGGCCCGCTCAACCTGACCATCGCCGGCGTCGTCGCGAAGTCGTCGAACGTCGGCACGATCATGGCCTCGCAGCAGATGCGGATCCCGCAGTTCGTGAAGTACCTGCACGACTTCGGCTTCGGCGAGCCGACCGGGCTGGACTTCCCGGGCGAGAGCAAGGGTCTGATGCAGCCGGGCGACGAGTGGCCCGAGCTGACCCGGTCGAATGTCGCGTTCGGCCAGGGCCTGTCCGTGAACGCCGTCCAGATGACGGCGGCCGTGAACGCGGTCGCCAACGGCGGCGTCTACGTCCCGCCGAAGCTGGTTCGCAACTACATCGACGCGAACGGCACGGTCATCCCGAATCAGACCGCGGCGCCGCACCGGGTGGTCAGCGAGAAGGCCGCCAAGGAGGTCGCCACGATGATGGAGGCGGTGACCGCGAAGAAGGGCACCGCGCCGCAGGCGGCGATCGACGGCTACCTGGTGGCCGGCAAGACCGGTACGGCCCAGCAGGTCGACCCGAAGACCGGCCGCTACGGCAAATGGGCCACTTCTTTCGCCGGATTCGCTCCCGCAGACAACCCACGGTTCGTTACGTACGTCGTACTGCACGACCCGACAGGTGCGCGGGGTGGTGGTTTTCAGGGAGGACCGGTGTTCCGAGACGTGATGAGCTACGCACTGCAGAAATACGTCGTACCGCCGACGGGGGCGAAGCAGCCCGACGTGCCCATCACCTGGGGAAACTGAGCCTGGTGACGCAGGGTCAGATAGGAGTCACAGGGGCAGGAGCGGTAGCCTCAGGGCCCGTGTCCTTCCCTACCGCCGCAGGCGGCGCCGTCGCAGCGATCAGGCCACGGCATGTCGTGCCGGTCCGCCTGGCCGACGTCGCCCGGATCGCCGGGGCAGCTGTCCCGGCCGGTCCGGCTGTCGACGTCACCGGCGTCACGCTCGACTCCCGGTCCGTCCTTCCCGGCGACCTGTACGCCGCTCTGCCCGGTGCAGTCACGCATGGCGCGGAGTACGTCGCGAAGGCACACCAGTCCGGGGCGGTCGCCGTACTGACCGACCCGACGGGCGCCGACCGGGCCGCGGCAACCGGTCTCCCGGTGCTCGTGGCTGCCAGGCCCCGGGACGTGCTCGGTGCGGTCGCGGCCCGGATCTACGGCGAGCCGACCAGTGAGCTGCGGCTACTCGGGGTGACCGGGACCAATGGCAAGACCACGACCAGCTATCTGCTGGATGCCGTACTGCGTCGGCTCGGACCGGCGGCGCTGATCGGGACGATCCAGACGCGCATCGGCGACGAGGTGATGAAGAGCGTCCGGACCACTCCGGAGGCCACCGACCTGCAGGCGCTGTTCGCGGTGATGCGGGAGCGGGCGGTCGCGTGGTGTGCGATGGAGGTGTCGAGCCACGCGCTGGCGATGGGCCGGGTCGACGGAGCCCGATTCGCCGTGGCCGGGTTCACCAATCTGAGCCAGGACCACCTGGACTTCCACCACACGTTCGAGGAGTACTTCGCGGCGAAGGCCTCACTGTTCACCCCGGAGCGGTGTGATGTGGCCGTGGTGACGATCGACGACGAGTACGGGCGCCGGCTGGCCGCGCAGACCGTCGTACCGCTGGTGACCGTGTCGACCAAGGGCGACGCGGACTGGACGGTGGCCGGCCGGCATCAGTCCGAGCACGGCACGACGGTTCTGGACGTTGAGGGCCCGGACGAGACGCTGACGATCGAGATCGCGCTGCCCGGTGACTTCAACGTGGCGAATGCGCTGCTCGCGACCGCGATGCTGCGACAGCTCGACGTACCCGCCGAGGTGATCGCGGCCGGGCTGCGGACCGCGACCGTCCCGGGGCGGATGGAGACCTTCACCCGGGAGGACGGTCTGGCGGTGATCGTCGACTACGCGCACACGCCGGACGCGGTCGAACTCGCGCTGACGGCCGCGCGAGGTGCGACCAAGGGCCGGCTGTTCGCGATCGTGGGCTGCGGCGGCGATCGCGATCCCGGCAAGCGGCCCGCGATGGGCGCCGCCGCGGCGCGGACGGCGGACGTGGTGATCGTCACCGATGACAACCCGCGCAGCGAGGACCCGGCCGCCATCCGCGCGGCCGCGCTGGAAGGTGCGCGGGAGGCGGTTCCGGGCGTCGACCTGCACGAGATCGGCGACCGTCGGCAGGCCATCGCGACCGCGATCGAGCTGGCCGGTCCGGGCGACACGGTCGTCGTACTGGGCAAGGGCCATGAGACAGGCCAGGACGTCGGCGGTGTGATCCACCCGTTCGACGATCGCGAAACAGTGCGTGAGTTGTTGGAGGCAGACCGGTGATCCCTGTCAGTTGCGGCGAGATCGCCGAAGCGGTGGGCGGCGAGCTGGCGGGTGTCGATCCGTCGGCTGTCGTCGGCGCGGCGGTGGTGATCGATTCGCGGGCCGCCGTACCGGGTGGCCTGTTCGTCGCCCTGCCCGGTGAGCATGTCGACGGGCACGACTACGTCGGTACGGCGACCGAGGCCGGTGTCACGGCGTCACTGACGACCCGGCCGATCGACGGTTCTCCCTGCATCGTCGTCGGCGATACCCAGAAGGCCCTCGGCGATCTGGCCCGGCTGGTGGTCAGCCGCTTGCCGGAGCTCACCGTGATCGGACTGACCGGATCGTCCGGCAAGACCAGTACCAAGGACCTGATCGCCCAACTGATCCGCCCGTACGGCGAGACGGTGTCGCCGGAGGGTTCGTTCAACAACGAGATCGGCCACCCGCTCACCGCATTGCAGGCGACGGACACGACGAAGTACCTCATCGCCGAGATGGGCGCGCGGCACCAGGGCGACATCACGTATCTGTGCGGCATCACACCGCCGCGGGTCGGTCTGGTACTGAACGTCGGCACGTCGCACATCGGCGAGTTCGGTACGCAGGACAACATCGCGCTGGCCAAGGGTGAACTGATCGAGGCCGTGGTCGCCGGTGGGACCGCCGTACTGAACACCGATGACCCGCGGGTGGCCGCGATGGCGAGCCGGACCGAGCAGAAGGTGCTGACCTTCGGCGAGGCGGAAAGCGCCGACGTTCGAGCCATCGACCTCAAGCTCGATGCGGAGGGGCGGCCCAGCTTCACACTGCGGATCGGCGACTTCAGCCGGGCGGTGCAGTTGCAGTTCGTCGGCGAGCATTACGTGTCGAACGCACTGGGAGCGGTAGCGGTCGCGACCGCCGTCGGCCTCACGCCGGAGCAGATCGCCGAGGGGCTGGCCGCGGCCGTCCCGGTCTCGGCGGCCCGGATGGAGGTCGTCGAGCGGCCTGACGGCGTGACCGTGATCAACGACGCCTTCAACGCCAACCCGGACTCGATGCGGGCCGCGCTGAAGGCGCTGGTCGCGATCGGCCGGTCGCGAGGCGCGCGGACCTGGGCGGTGCTGGGCGAGATGCGCGAGCTGGGCGACACGTCGATGGCCGAGCACGATGCGATCGGACGGCTGGTGGTCCGGCTGGACGTGAATCGGCTCGTCGTCGTCGGGGCGGGGGCGAAGCCGATCCATCTCGGGGCGTCGCTGGAAGGTTCCTGGGGCAACGAGTCCGCCTTCGTCGAGAGCATCCCGGAGGCGCTGGAGCTACTCCGCACCGAGTTGCGCGCGGGTGACGTCGTACTGGTGAAATCCTCGAAGGCGGCGAAACTGCGTAGCCTCGCTGACGCTCTTTTGCGCCGGACGCGATGAGCTGTCCGAATCTGTGCCCGGACGCGATGAGCTGTCCAAGTATGTGGAGGACGTGCAGTGATCTCGATCCTGTTCGGCGGCGCCGTCGCGATGGTGCTGACGCTGATCGGCACGCGCTGGGCGATCACGCTGCTGGCCCGGCGTGGTTACGGCCAGGAGATCCGCGACGACGGCCCGACCTCGCACCACACCAAGCGCGGTACGCCGACCATGGGCGGCACCGTCTTCATCATCGCGACCATCGTCGGGTACTTCGCGGCGAAGCTGTACACGACGAGCGCGCCGACCGCCTCGGCCCTGCTGGTGCTGTTCCTGTTCGCCGGGATGGGTGCGGTCGGCTTCCTGGACGACTTCATCAAGATCGTCCGGCAGCGCAGCCTGGGCCTGCGCAGCAAGGCGAAACTGGCCGGCCAGACCATGGTCGCGGTGGTGTTCGCGGTGCTCGCGCTGCAGTTCCCGGACGAGCGCGGGCAGCGGCCGGCGTCGCCGTTCATCTCGTTCATCCGTGACGTCAACTGGCTGCACCTGGCCGGGATCCTGGTCGTGATCTGGATCGTGCTGCTGATCGCCGGCATGTCGAACGGCGTCAACCTCGCCGACGGCCTGGACGGTCTGGCCACCGGCGCGTCGATGATGGTGTTCGGTGCGTACACGCTGATCTGCATCTGGCAGTTCAACCAGAGCTGCGCGACCGCGCAGGGTGTGGGCGCCAAGTGTTACGAGGTCCGCGATCCACACGACCTGGCCGTCGTCGCGGCCTGCCTGACCGGCGCGCTGTTCGGCTTCCTGTGGTGGAACGCGTCGCCGGCGAAGATCTTCATGGGTGACACCGGATCGCTGTCGCTCGGTGGGGCGCTGGCCGGTATGGCCGTGATGACCCGGACCGAGTTGCTGGTGCTGCTGCTCGGCGGCCTGTTCGTCATCATCACCGCCTCGGTCATCCTGCAGGTCGGCTACTTCAAGATCACCAAGCGCGCCACCGGTGTCGGAAAACGGATGCTCCGGATGGCGCCGCTGCAGCACCACTTCGAGATGCTCGGCTGGGAACAGGTGAACGTGGTGATCCGGTTCTGGATCATCCAGGGCCTGTGCGTGGTGATCGGTCTCGGGATCTTCTACGCCGAATGGGTGGCCGGATGAGTTTGGAGACGCGCCTGGAAACACGCTCAGGGGACGGCTGGGCGACCACCCGGTTCGTCGTCCTCGGCTTCGGTACGGCGGGCTACGCGTGCGCCGACTCACTGATCCAGGCCGGCGCTGAGCACGTCGCCGTACTCGACGACCGGGACAACGAGGCGCTGCGCGAGAAGGCCCAGATCCTCGAAGTCCTCGGCGCCACCATCACCCTCGGCCCGGGCAGTACGGCGGAACTCCCCAAGGATGTCGATGTCGTCGTGACGTCGCCCGGCGTACCGCCGCATGCGCCGCTGCTCGCCCAGGCGGCCGAGCGGGACGTGCCGATCTGGAGCGAGATCGAGCTGGCCTGGCGGCTCCGTGACCCGGCGCACGCGGCGCCCTGGCTGTGCGTCACCGGCACCAACGGCAAGACCACGACCGTGCAGATGCTGACCGCGATGCTCACCGCCGCCGGTCACCGAGCCGTTGCCGCGGGCAACGTCGGGTTGCCGTTGCTCGAGGCCGTGATGGATCCCGAGCCGTACGACGTGATCGCGGTCGAACTGTCCAGCTACCAGCTCCACTTCACGCACTCCATGTCCGCGCACTCGGCCGCCGTACTGAATCTCGCGCCGGACCATGTCGACTGGCACGGCTCGATGGAGGCGTACGCCAAGGACAAGGGCCGGATCTACGAGAACTGCCAGGTCGCATGCGTGTACAACGTCGCCGACCCGGCCACCGAGCAGCTGGTGATGGACGCGGACGTGATCGAGGGCTGCCGCGCGATCGGCTTCACCCTCGGTACGCCGGGACCGTCGATGGTCGGTCTGGTCGACGACCTCCTGGTGGACCGCGCGTTCGTCGAGCAGCGCGCCACCTCGGCGCTGGAGCTGGCGACGATCGGCGACATCACCCCGCCCGCGCCGCACAACGTGGCGAACGCGCTGGCCGCTGCCGCACTGGCCCGGGCGTTCGGCGTACCGGCGACCGCGGTCCGGGACGGGTTGCGCGGGTTCACGCCGGACAAGCACCGGATCGCGCACGTCGCGGACGTTGCCGGGGTCAACTATGTCGACGACTCGAAGGCAACCAACCCGCATGCCGCACAGGCGTCGCTGCTGGCGTACGAGCACGTGGTGTGGATCGCCGGCGGCCAGGCCAAGGGTGCGACGTTCGACGAGCTGGTGATCGCGGCCAGGGACCGTTTGCGCGCGGTCGTGCTGCTCGGCCAGGACAAGGCCGTGATCGCCGAAGCACTCCAGCGACACGCACCGGATGTCCCGAGGATCGTGATCGAGGCAACGGACACTGGAGCCATGGAGATCGTGGTGGGGGAGGCGGCGAAGCTCGCACAGGTGGGTGACACCGTGCTGCTCGCGCCTGGCTGCGCATCCTGGGACATGTTCGCCAACTACGGAGCCCGCGGGGACGCCTTCGCCGAAGCCGTACACCGGCTGGGCGACAACTGATCCGGGGGTGATCGAGTGACGATCGATCGCTGATCAGCCCGGTCAGAAGAAGACCGAAGAGCGCCCGTGGCTCGGCTGCCCATCAAGGATGTGCTGGACCGGCCGTTGACGTCGTACCACATCCTGCTCGGCGCGACCGGCCTGCTGCTGGTGCTCGGGCTGCTGATGGTGCTGTCGGCGTCCAGCGTGCTGTCGCTGAATGTGAACGGGAACAGCTACACGATCTTCATCCGGCAGCTGATCTGGGTCGGTGTCGGCCTGCCGATGGCCTACGTCGCCTCCCGGATGACGCCGCGGCACTTCCGCATGCTCTCGTACGTCGCTCTGCTCGGCTCGGTGTTTCTGCTCGTGCTGACGTACGTCCCGGGCCTCGGCGTCGGCGTGAACGGCAACACCAACTGGCTGAACCTCGGTGGACCGCTGCAGATCCAGCCGAGTGAGTTCGCCAAGCTGGCGCTGGTGATGTGGTGCGCGGACCTGTACGCCCGCAAGGAGAAGCTGCTCACCCAGTGGAAGCACCTGCTGGTCCCGATGGTGCCGGTCTGCGGCCTGGTGATCGCCCTGGTCGTCGGCCAGCACGACCTGGGTACGGCGCTCGTCCTGATGGCCGTGATGCTCGGCATGATCTGGATCGTCGGCGCACCGACGCGGTTGTTCGTCGCCACGATCGCAGTGGTCGGCGCGGTCGCGATCGTACTTCGTCAACGCGGAGAAGTACCGGATGGAGCGGGTCACATCGTTCACTGGACCCGTTCCAGGACCCGACCGCGGTCGGCTGGCAGGCGTACCACTCGTTCTACGCGCTGTCGACCGGTGGCTGGTGGGGCGTCGGGATCGGCAACAGCCGGCAGAAGTGGGGCAACCTGCCCGAGGCGCACACCGACTTCATCTTCTCCGTGATCGGTGAGGAGCTCGGCCTGGTCGGGTCGCTCACCGTGCTCGCCCTGTTCCTCACCCTGGCCTACGCCGGGGTGCGGATCGCGACCCGGAACACCGAGCCGTTCATCCGCTACGCGGCGGCCGGGATCACCATCTGGATCATGGCGCAGACGCTGGTCAACCTGGGCGCCGTGATCGGACTGCTACCCATCGTGGGTATCCCGCTCCCGCTATTGTCGTACGGTGGGTCCGCACTGCTGCCGACGCTGATCGCGATCGGCATGCTGCTGTCCTTCGCGAAGGCCGAACCCGGCGCGCAGGCTGCCCTGAAGGAGACCAGGCGGCCGCGGTTCGGGTGGCTGTCGTCGTGGCGTACACCTGGCCGAACCGGCCGTGAGAACCCGCGGGAGCGTTGAAAGCTGTGCCCAGCATCGTCCTGGCCGGTGGCGGTAGCGCCGGCCACACCTCACCCCTGATCGCCACCGCCGACGCCCTGCGCCGGATCGACCCGACCGTCGAGATCCTCGCGCTCGGCACCGAGCGCGGGCTCGAGACCCGGGTGGTGCCCGGAGGCCGGCTACCGGCTCGAGCTGATCCCGCCGGTGCCGCTGCCGCGCAAGCCGACGCCCGCGCTGCTCGCCGTACCGGGGAAGATGCTGGCCTCGGTGAGCGCAGCCCGCAAGGCGCTGGACGAGGCGAAGGCCGACGTCCTGGTCGGCTTCGGCGGCTACGTCTCCACCCCCGCCTACGTGGCGGCCTGGCGGCGGAAGACGCCGATCGTGGTGCACGAGGGCAACGCCGTACCGGGGATCGCGAACAAGTTCGCCGCCCGCTACTGCACGCGAGCACGTCACCGACCTCGTTCCCCGGCACGGATCTTCCGCACGCCGAGTACGTCGGCCTGCCGATCCGGCGCGCGATCTCGACGCTGGACCGGGCCGCGCTGCGGGCCGAGGCACGGCGGTTCTTCGGGCTGGACCCGGACGCGCCGACGCTGTTCGTGACCGGCGGTTCGCAGGGCGCACAGCGGCTGAACGAGGCCTTCGCCGGCGCCGCCGCGGACCTGCAGGCGGCCGGCATCCAGGTGCTGCACGCGATCGGTCCGAAGAACACGCTCGAGGTCCCGTCGACCGGACCGTTGCCGTACGTCGTCCTGTCCTACGTCGACCGGATGGACCTGGCCTACGCGGCCGCGGACCTGGTGGTCTGCCGCTCAGGCGCCGAACACCGTCACCGAGGTGTCCGGCGTCGGGCTGCCGGCCATCTACGTTCCGCTGCCGCACGGTAACGGTGAGCAAGCGCTGAACGCCAAGCCCGTGGTGGATGCGGGCGGCGGCCTGCTGGTCGACAACGCCGCGGTGACGCCGGAATGGGTTCGGTCCACCGTTCCGCAACTTCTGCACGACTCGCGCGCGTCTGACAGCCATGTCCACAGCGGCGCAAGGCCTGATCCGTACGGATGCCGACGAGCGATTGGCGCGGATCATCCTGGATGTGGTGAGGTCTGCGTCGTGATCGTCACCGCTCCTGACACGACGCTGCCCGCGGAGAAGTTGGGCAAGGTTCACTTCGTCGGTATCGGCGGCGCCGGCATGTCCGGCATCGCCCGGATCATGGCGTCCCGCGGCATCGAGGTGTCCGGCTCCGACGCCAAGGACGGCAAGGTGCTGGCCGCGCTGCGCGCACTCGGCGCCACCTGCTGGGTCGGTCACGCGGCCGAGCACGTCGCCGACGCGGACACCGTGGTCGTGTCGACCGCGATCCGCGAGACGAACCCCGAGGTGGTCGCCGCCCGGGCCGCCGGGATCCCGATCCTGCCGCGGGCCGCCGCGCTGGCCTCGGTGATGGTCGGCCGCCGGACGATCGCAGTCGCGGGCACGCACGGCAAGACGACCACGACGTCGATGCTGACCGTGGCATTGCAGCACTGTGCGGCCGATCCGTCGTACGCGATCGGCGGCAACCTGAACGAGTCGGGCTCGAACGCCCACGACGGCAGCGGCGATCTCTTCGTCGCCGAGGCGGACGAGTCGGACAGGTCGTTCCTGACCTACACGCCCGAGGTGTCGATCGTCACATCGGTCGAGCCGGACCACCTGGACAACTACGGCGACGAGGCCAGCTACCGGCTCGCCTTCGAGCAGTTCTGCGACCGGGTGCTCCCGGGTGGCTTCATGGTGATCTGCTACGACGACGCCGGAGCGCGGAAGTTGGCCGATTTCGCCCTGGCGCGCGGCATCGACGTACGGACGTACGGCGAGTCGGACGATGCGGACCTGCGGGTGACCGAGATCACCGCGAGCGGGGCCACCCAGTCGTTCGTGCCGGTGGACCGCGGGCGGAAGCTGCCGATGGTGGAGCTTCAGCAGGCGGGCAAGCACAACGCGCTGAACGCTTCGGCCGCGTTGACGGTCGGGCTCGGGCTCGGGTTCTCCGCGGCGGACCTGGCCGAGGGGCTGGCTGCGTTCACCGGCACCGGGCGGCGGTTCGAGTTCAAGGGGCTGGAGGACGGCGTGCGGGTGTTCGACTCGTATGCGCACCACCCGACCGAGCTCGCCGTCGACCTGACCGCGGCCCGGCAGGTAGCGGGGGAGGGGCGGGTGATCGCGTGCTTCCAGCCGCACCTGTTCAGCCGGACCAGGATCTTCGCCACCGAGTTCTCCGAGGCGCTCGCGCTCGCCGACGAGGTCGTCGTGATGGACGTGTTCGCCGCCCGCGAGGACCCGGAGCCCGGTGTCACCGGCGCCCTGATCGCGAACCACGTGCCGCTGAAGCCGGACCAGGTGCGGTTCGAGCCGTCGTGGTCCGCCGTACCTCGGCTGGTCGCGGATCTCGCCGAGCCAGGCGATCTGGTCGTCACGCTGGGCGCGGGCGACGTGACCCTGATCGGCCCGGAAGTCGTTGGACTACTGGCCGAACGGGCCGCCGCCCGCGAGTCTGCCGAGGCTGCGCTCACACCTGTGGTGGAGTAAAAGGGTGGGGTTCACTGAATGAGCCAGAGCGCTGATCTGGCTCGGGCACAACAGCGGTTCGCGCGCCGGCAACGGCTGGTGCGCTGGCGGAGTTGGCTGCCGTGGGCGATCGGCGGTTTCTTGGTCGTCCTGGCCGCGGTGGTCGTCTGGTTGTTCTACTACTCGTCCGCGCTGGCGGTCGCCGGGGTCCGCGTGAGCGGTGCGGACACGGTGCCGGTGGCAACGATCGAGCAGCAGGCCGCGGCACCGATCGGTACGCCGTTGGCGAAGGTCGATCTGCGGTCGATCGCGGACCGGGTGCGGACGATCCCCACGGTGGCGGACGCACAGGTGACCCGCGCCTGGCCGAACAAGATCGTGATCGTCAGTCACCGAACGGGTCCCGGTGGTCGTGGTCACCGACGGCTCGCGGTTCGAATTGGTCGACGCGACCGGGACGACGTTCAAGACGGTGCCGAACCGGCCGGCCGGCTTGCCGGAGGCCAAGGTGACCGGCACCCGGCGCGACGTCACGATCCGTTCGCTGGTGACTGTTTCGGCCGCCCTGTCGGACGCGTTGCGGGCGCAGGTCGAGTCGATCTCGGCGGAGTCGCCGGACTCGATCACCCTCAACCTCTCCTCCGGGGTGAAGGTCGTTTGGGGCAGTTCCGATGACAGCGAGCGCAAGGCCGAGGTACTCAGCGTACTGATGAAGCGCAAGGCCGAGGTGTACGACGTCTCGGCGCCCGATCTCCCTGTCACCAAAGGGGAAAAGCGGTGACGAATCACAGCACGGCGGCGTGCGGCGAGGCGCGTGGACATTGCCCGAAGCCGTCCCGTAGCGTGCGGCGTAATCTAAAGTTGACATAAGTCTAAGCATCCACTTGAGGTTCAGTCTTTTCGCTGGAACTTTTCGCTGGAACAGGGGCCAACCGGCCACAACGGGAACAGAACGAGGCGAGAGGCGCGGACGTGGCGGCACCGCAGAACTACCTGGCACTCATCAAGGTCGTCGGCATCGGCGGAGGCGGCGTGAACGCCGTCAACCGGATGATCGAGCACGGTCTGAAGGGCGTTGAGTTCATCGCCATCAACACCGACGCCCAGGCGCTGCTGATGAGCGACGCGGACGTCAAGCTCGACATCGGCCGGGAGGAGACCCGGGGCCTCGGCGCCGGCGCGAACCCGGCGATCGGGCAGAAGGCCGCCGAGGACCACGGGGAGGAGATCGAGGAGGCGCTCAAGGGCGCCGACATGGTCTTCGTCACCGCGGGCGAGGGCGGCGGCACCGGCACCGGTGGCGCGCCGGTGGTGTCCCGGATCGCGCGCTCGCTCGGCGCGCTGACGATCGGTGTGGTGACCCGGCCGTTCTCGTTCGAGGGCAAGCGCCGTGCGACCCAGGCGGAGGACGGCATCGCCGCCCTCCGTGAAGAGGTCGACACCCTGATCGTCATCCCGAACGACCGCCTGCTGACCATCTCCGACCGGGCCGTGTCCGTGCTGGACGCCTTCAAGCAGGCCGACCAGGTGCTGCTGCAGGGCGTCTCCGGCATCACCGACCTGATCACCACGCCCGGCCTGATCAACGTGGACTTCGCCGACGTCAAGGCGGTCATGTCGAACGCCGGCTCCGCGCTGATGGGCATCGGCTCGTCCCGCGGCGAGGACCGCGCGGTCGCGGCAGCGGAGGCGGCCATCTCCTCTCCGTTGCTTGAGGCAAGCATCGAGGGTGCGCACGGCGTCCTGCTGTCGATCGCCGGCGGGTCCGACCTGGGCCTGTTCGAGATCAACGAGGCGGCCCAGCTGGTCTCGGAGTCGGCGCACACCGACGCCAACATCATCTTCGGCGCGGTCATCGACGACGCCCTCGGCGACGAGGTACGGGTCACCGTGATCGCGGCCGGGTTCGACGGCGGGATGCCGAAGCGGCGCGAGCAGGCGATGAACTCCGCCCGCCCGCAGACGTCCAGACCCTCGTCGGAGTCACAGAGCTACTCTGCCCCGGCGTCAGGAACGAACAACCCATCCGTCCCGACCGGCCAGCCCGGTCAGCCGAACGCTGACCAGTCGACCGGCGGTGCAGTTCCCCGCTGGACAGTCGGGCGCCGGTCAGCCGGTGCGGCCGCTCGGGTGGCCAGTCCGGTGCCGGGCAGGTCTCGGCGGGCCAGGGCGCCTCCTCGAACGGGCAGGCGGGTCAGTACACGAACCCGCCGGCGCCCGCCGACGACACCGTCCCGGTGCCGGCTCCTACCGAGGGCCGTCCGGGCGCGGGCACGACCAACTCGGCCCGCCCGCAGGCCGGCGACCCGGTCCGCACGGTCCAGTCCGGGCAGCAGTCGCCGCAGTCGGCGCCGAACACCCACTCCTGGCCTACCAACGGCCCGAGCACGGCGGGCTCGAACTCGGGCGCGAACTCCGGGTCGAACCCGTCCAGCCGGTTCGTCCCAGCCCGGTTCGTCCCAGCCCGGCCCGACCCGCCCGGCCCGCAAGCCCGAGCCCGAAGAGGACCTCGACATCCCGGACTTCCTCAAGTAAGGAGCGTCCGGGCCGGTAGCCTTTGTTCGTGTTCGGCTACGACGAGGTTCTCGAGGATGTCCGCTTCGCCTTCACCGATCGCTTCGGCGGTACGAGCAAGGCGCCGTACGGCGAACTGAACCTCGGCAGCGCGGTCGGCGACGACGCCGAAGCGGTGACGGCGAACTTCCGGCTGATCGCGGCCGAGTTCGGGGTGCGGCCGGAGGGTGTCGTGCGGGTCAGCCAGGTGCACGGTCGCGGGGTGCATGTCGTGCGACCGGAGGACGAGCTCCCGGCCGAGCCGATGCCGGTTGCCGATGGCGTCGTCACCACGCGCGACGACGTGGTGCTGTGTGTTCGCGCCGCCGACTGCCTCCCGGTGCTGCTTGCGGGTGACGGTGTCATCGGCGCGGCTCATTCGGGTCGCAAGGGCATGTATGTCGGCGTCGTACCGGCGACCGTGGCGGCGATGCGGGACCTCGGTGCTTCGCGCATCACCGCCGTACTCGGACCGTACGCCTGCGGGAAGTGCTACGAGGTGCCCGCGGAGATGCGGGCCGAGGTCGTCGAGCGGGTGCCGGCGTCGTACGCGGAAACCAGCTGGGGTACGCCGGCCATCGACGTGGCGGCCGGGGTGCGGGCGCAACTGGACGAGCTGGGCGTCGAGGTGATCGATGCGACGGCCTGCACGATCGAGTCGAAGGCCCTGTACTCGTACCGGCGGGAAGGCCCGGTCAGCGGCCGGCTGGCCGGGCTGGTCAAGCTGGCCGCGGAGTGACCACAGCATGACGACGCGCGAGGACGAGCTGCGGAGCAATCTGCAGCAGGCCCGGGAACGGATCGAGAAGGCCTGTCAGGCGGCCGGGAGGTCGCCGGACGAGGTCACCCTTGTCGCGATCACCAAAACCTTCCCAGTCAGCGATGTGCGGGCGCTGGCGGATCTCGGCCTCCGCGACGTCGGCGAGAACCGGGAGCAGGAGCTCAAGACGAAGGCGCCGGACTGTCCGGACCTCACCTGGCACTTCGTCGGCCAGCTGCAGTCGAAGAAGGCCCGCTCGGTGGTTCGCTACGCGTCGGTCGTGCACTCGGTCGACCGGTTGTCGCTGGTCGCCGCCCTGTCGAAGGCCGCGGTCGCCGAAGAGAAGACCCTTCGCTGTCTCCTCCAGGTGAGCCTGGCGTCGTACGGTTCGGCGGATGCCGCGACCGGTGCTGCCCGTGGTGGTGTCGAGCCCGGCGACGTACTGGATCTGGGCGGTGAGGTCGCGTCGGCGGACGGGCTCGAGCTCGGGGGAGTGATGGCGGTCGCGCCGCTGGGCTCGGACCCCGACGAGGCCTTCGCGGGTCTGCTGGACGTAGCCTCGCGACTACGCTCCGAACACCCCGGGGCGGACTGGATCTCGGCCGGAATGACCGCTGACCTCGACGCCGCGATCAGGCAGGGAGCGACACACGTCCGGCTCGGGCGCGCCTTACTCGGTACGCGCACTCCGCCGGGTTAGTGTCGACATCGAGCAGGTTTTGCTTCCTGCTCACCGTTGTCGCCGAACCGGATCGAGGGGCTGGAGGGCCATGAGCGGCGCGCTGCGCAAGATGGGTGTCTACCTCGGCTTGGTCGAGGATGGGGAGCGCTACAACGCGCGGTACGACGACGAGTACGACGACCTTGACGAGTACGACGACGAGGCCGTCGACGGGGAGTCCCACGAGCCCGAGCCGGTGCCCGCCGGCCGGGAAAACCGTGAGGCCCGTGACTCCCGCGAAACCCGCGAGGAGCAGGGCGGAACGGTCAGCAAGTTTCCAGATCGACGTGGTGTCGCACCGTCCCCGGAGGTTACCGAGTTGGCCCGCATCACCACCGTGCACCCGCGCAGCTACAACGAGGCGCGTGTCATCGGTGAGCACTTCCGCGACGGCACGCCCGTCATCATGAACCTGACCGAGATGGACCACTCCGACGCGAAGCGGCTGGTCGACTTCGCCGCCGGTCTGATCTTCTGCTGCCGTGGCTCGATCGAGCGGATCACCACCAAGGTGTTCCTGGTCTGCCCGCCGAACGTGACGGTCGCCGCGGAGGAGAAGGAGAAGATCGCCGCGGACGGGTTTTACAACCAGAGCTGACCCGCTCCCTTCCGGCGTCTTCTACACTCATTGACGACATGGTTGCTCTAGCGCTCGTCCTCAGTGTTCTCAGCTGGGTGCTGCTCGCCTTCTTCCTCGTGCTGGTGGCGCGGTTCGTGCTCAGTCTGATCGTCATGTTCGCGCCGCAGTGGCACCCGAAAGGCCCGCTGCTGCTGCTCTTCGAGCTGATCTACTCGATCACCGATCCGCTGCTGCGGCCGCTGCGGCGGATCCTGCCCCCGATCGGGGCCGGTGGGGTGCGGATCGACCTGTCCATGCTGATGCTGTTCGTCATCGTCTCGGTGGCGATGTCGATCAACTCGACCGCCTTGCGCTCACTGTGATCCAGTGCGGCGTGAACCACAGGGAACCGGCGGATCATCCAGCGAGTCGGAGGGTGAGGACGCCGGGGACAGGGTAGGTACAGCACGAACAACGGGGCCGGTTCGTTGATGGCGTTCCGCCGGGAGGGGCCGTTTCGCCCGCCCGGATTCCGTTAGAACACAACGAAGCGATAACGTGATCTACTGAGTCGCCGATGGTGAAGGCCACGGGGACTCCGCCAAGACACAGACAAACGAGGTGAAAGATGCCGCTGACGCCGGATGACGTCCGCTCGAAGCAATTCACGCCCGTCCGACTACGGGAGGGCTACGACGTCACTGAGGTCGACTCCTTCCTCGACGAGGTCGAAGCCGAGCTCGAGCGACTTCTCGCCGAGAACGAGGAGCTGCGGGCGAAGCTCGCGGCGGCTCAGCGCGCGGGCGCGGGACAGGAGCGGCCGGTCGACCAGACCGCCGCGCTGCCGCCCGTCGTGCAGCAGCCCAAGCCCCCGGTCGTGGTCGAGAAGCCCGAGGAGAAGCCGCCTGTGATGCCGCCCGCCGTCGCGGCCGCGGGGGCTGCTGCGGCAGCAGGAACCGTCGGGGACGCCTCCAGCTCCGCCGTGCGGCTGCTGGAGATGGCCACGAAGCACTCCGACGACCTGGTCCAGGAGGCGAAGGACACCGCCGACAAGATCATCGGCGAGGCCCGCGCCAAGGCCGAGCGGCTGGAGAACGAGGCGCGCGGCAAGGCCGACCGGATGACCGGCGAGGCCCGTGCCCGCGCCGAGAAGCTGGACGGCGAGATCGCCGAGCGCCGGGCGCAGATGCTCGGCACCCTGGAGAAGCAGAAGGGCCAGCTCGAGCGCACGATCGACGACCTGCACGCCTACGAGCGCGAGTACCGCAGCCGGCTGAAGACGTACTTCACCGAGCAGCTCAAGGCGCTGGGCAACGGCGACGACACGCTCAGCCCGCGCAACGGCTTCCGCCCGGAGGCTCGCGCGCAGGCTCACGGTCACGGCGTTTAAAAACCTCTGACAAGAGGCGGTGCTTTCCGGCGGCACCGCCTCTTCGTCATGTCCGGACCCTTTTGACACACCGTCCTGTACTGGTAACGCGGTGTCAGTGAGAGGGTCAGGCCAGGCGAGAGCGGCGGCCGAGCGTTTCGACGCACACGAGCCGCAGCCGGTACGGCGTCAGCCGTAGGAATGTATGGCGTGGTGCTTGGAATCTTCCCCACGGTAGGGGACGGACCACGCGGCCGGTGCTCGGCTGCCGATGCTTCGTGCTCGGGTGGCCGGTTCCAGGTCTCGTGGTGCTGTTGCTCGGGCTTGGGGAACTAAATGTGCTGTGGGTGACCGGAATGTTCCCCACAGTGGGGACATGGAGCCAAGCTGCTCCAGTACCTGCTGCCCGATGCTCGGGGCCGTCCGTGCTTCGGTCGGCCGGTTCGGGGCGGACGCTATCTCGCTCTTCTGCTCGATGTCATGTGCCCGCGGTTGTTGCGGGGTGGGGCTTCTCGGCCCGGGTGGTCGCGCATTGGGTGCCGGAGCGCGGACATCACCTGGGGAGCTGGGACAGCTAGTCCGAGGTCCTGCCTTAACGCCCGAGGCTCGCGCATACACCGTGGATCCGTCGTCCGACGAGCAACTCTGACCCACATCAGTCAGAGAGCCCACTGTCTGGGGCGTGGGACAAGAAATAGCCTCGCCCGGTTCACCATCGCCGTCCGATGGGCTGACTCATCTGCGGGTGGGTTGACCCGCCGGATTCCGGTGGGCCAACCCACCGTCTGGTGGGCTGACCCATCAGACGGGAAGGGGCGGACGGGCAAGTGGGGTGGCTGGGTGGTTAGGGCTTGGTCAGCCAGTAGGTGAGTTGCAGGTCCTCTTCGGTGCCGGTGGCAACGTCAGCGGACTCCGCGGGAGCGGACTGGGTCAGCTCGACGGCGAGGACCTCGCGGGCGATCTCGTCGGCGTGTTTGCCCAAGGCATCGGTCAGGTCGGGATCGGTCGAGGTGAGCCAGACCTTGATCCGGTCCGACACCTCGAGGCCGGCGTTCTTGCGGGCCTCCTGCAGCGTCCGGATCACCTCGCGAGCCAGGCCGGCCTGCTTGAGCTCCGGGGTGACCTCGAGGTCGAGGGCGACGGTCTCGCCCTGCTCGTTCACCACGGACCAGCCTTCCTTCGGCCGTTCCGACAGCAGTACGTCGCCCTCGCCGACCTCGACGGACTCACCGTCGACCAGGACCGTCGCCGTACCCGACTCCTTCAAGGAAGCGGCCAGGACGGCGGCGTCGGCCGCGGCGATCGCGGCGGCGACCACCGGGGTCTGCTTGGCGAACCGCCTGCCGAGCTCGCGGAAGTTGCCCTTCGCGGAGATCTCGACCAGATCCGCACCCGCCGAGGAGAGCGGTTCCACCGCGCCCACGTTCAGCTCGTCGGCGATCTCCCGCAGCAGCTCCGGGGACAGGTCGGCGATCGCGGCCGAGCCGACGAGGGCACGGGACAGCGGCTGGCGTGTGCGCACCTTCGCCTCCGCCCGCGCCGACCGGCCGAGCTCGACGACCCGCCGGGCCATCGACACGTGCTGCGCGAGGACGTCGTCGATCAGCGTCTCGTCGTACGTCGGGAAGGCGGTCAGGTGGACCGACTCCGGCAGGCCGGGCGTGACCGGGCGGAACACGTCCTGCCAGACCCGCTCGGTGACGAACGGCATCAGCGGCGCCATCACCCGGGTCAGTACGTCGAGCGTCTCGTGCAGGGTCGCGAGCGCGCCGGCGTCACCGGACCAGAACCGGCGGCGGGAACGCCGTACGTACCAGTTCGACAGCACGTCGACGAACGAGTTGATCAGCACACCGAGCCGCTGCGTGTCGAACGCCGCGTACGCCTCGTCGGTGTCCCGGACCAGCCGGTGCGTCTCGCTCACCAGCCAGCGGTCCAGCACCGAGCGCTCGGCGACCGCCGGGGCGTCGGCGGGCGACCAGTCGGCCAGCCGCGCGTACAGGGCGTGGAACGCGACCGTGTTCCAGTAGGTGAGCAGCACCTTCCGGGTGATCTCGTTCAGCACGTTCGGTCCGATACCGCGCGCCTTCCACGGCGACCCGGAGGCGGCCATGAACCAGCGCACCGCGTCCGCGCTGTGGTCGTCCATCAGCGGGATCGGCTCCAGGATGTTGCCCAGGTGCTTGGACATCTTCCGGCCGTCCTCGGCCAGGATGTGCCCGAGGCAGACGACGTTGCGGTACGACGACTCGTCGAAGACCAGCGTGCCGATCGCCATCAGCGTGTAGAACCAGCCGCGGGTCTGGTCGATCGCCTCGGAGATGAAGTCGGCCGGGTACGCCCGCTCGAACTTCTCCTTCGACCCGTCGGCCCACGGGTAGCCCCACTGCGCGAACGGCATCGCACCCGAGTCGTACCAGGCGTCGATCACCTCGGGCACGCGGTGCGCCTCGGCGCCGCAGGTCGGGCAGTCGAAGGTGATGTCGTCGACGTACGGCCGGTGCGGGTCGGTCTCGCTCAGGTCCCGTCCGGCCAGTTCACCGAGCTCGGCCAGCGAGCCGACGCACACCTGGTGGTCGTCCTCGCACCGCCAGATCGGCAGCGGCGTACCCCAGTAGCGCGAGCGGGAGACGGCCCAGTCGATGTTGTTCCGCAGCCAGTCGCCGTACCGGCCCCACTTGACCGAGTCCGGGAACCAGTTGGTCTTCTCGTTCTCCCGGAGCAGCGCGTCCTTCACCTGCGTGGTGCGGATGTACCAGGACGGGAGCGCGTAGTACATGACCGGGGTGTGGCAGCGCCAGCAGTGCGGGTACGGGTGCTCGTACGGCACGTGCTTGAAGAGCACACCGCGCTCGGCGAGGTCCCTGACCAGGTCCTCGTCGGCCTTCTTGAAGAACTGCCCGCCGACCAGCGGGACGTCGACGTTGAAGTGACCGCTGGAGTCCACCGGGTTCACCACCGGCAGGTTGTACGCACGGCTCACAGCGAGGTCGTCCGCACCGAACGCGGGGGACTGGTGTACCAGACCGGTGCCGTCTTCAGTGGTGACGTACTCGGCCAGTACGACGTAGTGCGCCGGCTCGGGGAACTCCACCAGCTCGAACGGCCGCTGGTACGTCCACAGCTCCATCTCGCGACCGGCGTACTCGTTGGTGACCGTCCAGCCTTCGCCGAGCTTGTCCAGCAGCGGCTTGGCGACGATCAGCGACTCGACGCCGTCCGTGGCCACGACGTACTCGACGTCGGGGTGTACGGCGACCGCAGTGTTTGAAACGAGTGTCCACGGAGTCGTCGTCCAGACCAGCAGCGACGCCTTGCCGGCCAAGGGACCCGAGGTCAGCGGGAAGCGGACGTAGACCGACGGGTCCACGACCGTCTCGTAGCCCTGCGCGAGCTCGTGGTCGGACAGACCGGTGCCACAGCGGGGGCAGTACGGGGTGATGCGGTAGTCCTCGACCAGCAGACCCTTGTCATGCACCTGTTTGAGCGACCACCAGACGGACTGGACGTACTCCGGGTCCATGGTCCGGTACGGGTGCTCCAGGTCGACCCAGTAGCCCATCCGGACGGTGAGCTCGTTGAACGCGTCCACGTGCCGCAGCACCGACGCGCGGCACTTGGCGTTGAACTCGGCGATGCCGTAGGCCTCGATGTCGTTCTTGCCGCTGAAGCCGAGCTCCTTCTCCACCGCGACCTCGACCGGCAGGCCGTGGCAGTCCCAGCCGGCCTTGCGCTCGACCCAGAAGCCCTTCATGGTCCGGTAGCGCGGGAAGACGTCCTTGAAGACCCGAGCCTCGATGTGGTGGGTGCCGGGCATCCCGTTCGCGGTCGGGGGACCCTCGAAGAACGTCCACGGCTGCCCGCCGGCGGACTGTTCGAGGCTCTTCGCGAAGGTGTCGTGCTCGTCCCAGAGGGTGAGCACCTCCCGCTCGAGCGCGGGGAAGTCGACCTGGGCCGGAACCTGCCGCCAGGGGCTTCCAGAGGGAACTGCCGGGGTGTCTGCCGCCATCTTTCCGTCGTCCTTCGTCGCCAGTGACCTGCTGACGAGGGACGAAATACCAGGCCTGTCGCCCAGTACTGCGCGGTACCACCCTCCTTGGTGACCCTGAGTGTGGTCACCCACTTCCTTCTCGCGCCGCTGCCGGTTCTAATAGGTCCTTACGGACTGTTCTTCCGGCGGCTCCGGGGTGATGGCCCATCACTGCCTTGCGGATCGCGGTTGCAAGTGTACGGCGTAGTACCAGGCAACTACGAATCGTTAAATGACGGGGGCGGTGGGGGTGGGGCGGCAATAATGGGTGGTCAGGCGAGAATTCAGGAATGAGAATTCTGCTGCGGGTCAAACCGGGCGCGTCCCGGACCGCGGTGGGTGGCCGGTACGACGGAAGTGGTGCCGTCGCTGGGGAACCGGCCCTGATGGTCGCGGTGGCAGCCCGTGCGGTGCAGGGACAGGCGACGAAGGCTGTCCTGGAGGCCGTTGCCGCGGCGTTCGGCGTACGACGCTCCGCGGTGACGTTGGTGCGGGGCGCGACCAGCCGGTACAAGCTGGTCGAGATCGAGGGGGAGGAGAGCGACATCCGGCCGAGGTTCGAGCAACTCCTCGGCTGACTCAGGGGAAAACCGAGCTTTTGTCAGTTCGGCGAGCTTTGCCGGTTCGGGGTGCTGAGACGCGCGCGGAACATCGAGTGGGCTTGAAGGACCGACTACCTTATGTCCACGGTCTGCGCGTCGGACTGGCACGTGGTGAACACGTGGCCTAGTGTCTTGCGACCAGTCCGCTTCAGTCTCCGACGAAGGCAGGGGGTAGCTGACCATGGCTACATCGGCTCCCAAGAAGACCGCCCCCCAACGCACTGCCGCGGCCAAGAAGAGCGCCGCGAAGAAGTCGACCGAGCAGGCCAAGACCTCGGCCCGCACCACGGCGCCGGCGAAGACCTCGCCGGCCACGAAGACTCCCGCGGCAAAGAAGTCCGCATCGACCACCGCCGCGAAGAAGGCTCCGGCCAAGAAATCCCCTGCCAAGCAGGCTCCGACGAAGAGGGTGGCCATGAAGACGAACGAGAACAGGGCTCCGGCAACGGCGCCGGCGAAGTCCGCGACACATAAGGCAGAGACCCTCACGGTGAAGTCCGGCGAGAGTCCGTGGACCACGGCCGAGCTGGCCGAGCTCCGCGGCGAGCTGGAAGCCGATGTGCTGCACCTGAAGAAGGAGATCCACGACGCCGAGCAGGAGATCGTCGGATTGCTCCGGGACGGCGGTGACGGCGCCGGGAACGACCAGGCCGACGTCGGCTCCACGACGCTGGAGCGCGACCACGAGATGTCGCTGGCGAACAACGCCCGGGAGATGCTCGACCAGATCGAGCGCGCGCTGACGAAGATCGACGACGGCACCTACGGCGTCTGCGAGAGCTGCGGCAACGCGATCGGCAAGGGTCGGCTGCAGGCATTCCCCCGTGCGACACTGTGCGTGTCATGCAAAGAACGCGAAGAACGCCGCTGAACGAAGCAGACTCGTCCCGTCAGGCGGGGGACGCGGAGCCATCGGAGCCGGCCGACCCAGAGTCGGCCGGTTCTCCGTCGTCTCCCGAGCCTGCCGGGCCGCCTCCGAAGCGGTCCTGGAAGTGGACCGCCATCTTCGCGGGTGTCGGGCTGCTGGTACTCGGGCTGGATCAGCTGACGAAGGCGCTGGCCCTGGCGCATCTGACGCCTGGTGACCCCGTGGACGCGATCGGGAGCCTGCTGAAGTTCAACCTGATCCGGAACTCCGGTGCCGCGTTCAGCCTCGGCTCCGGCTACACGCCGTACATCAGTGCGATCCAGATCGCCGTCGCGGTCGGGGTCGTCTACCTGTCCCGGCGGCTGGGGTCGGTGGGGTGGGCGGTGGCGTTCGGGCTGCTGTTCGGGGGTGCGGTCGGAAACATCATCGACCGGATCTTCCGCGAGCCCTCGCCGTTCCACGGCCACGTGGTCGACTTCCTGCAGACCCCGCACTGGGCGATCTTCAACGTCGCGGACATGGCGGTCACGTCGGCCGCGATCCTGTTGGTGATCCAGACCCTGCGCGGGGTCAAGCTCGACGGCACCCGGGAGCACCGCAAGTGAGCTCGCGGACCGTGATGGTGCCGGACGGCCTCGCGGGCGAGCGGCTGGACGCGGCGCTGTCCCGGCTGTTCGGCGTGTCCCGGACCAAGGCCGCGGAGCTGATCGAATCCGGCCTGGTCCAGGTCGACGGTGCCACCGCACCCAAGTCGTCCCGGGTGTCGGCCGGCGTACTGCTCGACGTGGAGCTACCACCTCCGCCCGCCGAGGTGACCGTCGTACCGGAGACTGTGGACAACCTGCGGATCGTGTACGACGACGACGAGATCGTCGTGGTCGACAAACCGGTCGGGGTCGCCGCGCACCCGTCACCCGGGTGGACCGGCCCGACCGTGATCGGGCATCTGGCCGGAGCCGGCTTCACCATCTCCACCAGCGGCGCGGCCGAGCGCAAGGGCATCGTGCACCGGCTCGACGTCGGTACCTCCGGGCTGATGGTCGTGGCGAAGACGGAGTACGCGTACACCGTGCTCAAGCGCGCCTTCAAGGAGCGGACGGTCAAGAAGATCTACCACGCGCTGGTCCAGGGCCACCCGGACCCGTTCACCGGCACCGTGGACGCACCGATCGACCGGCACCCGCACCACGACTACAAGTTCGGCGTCGTCGCCGGTGGCAAACCGAGCGTCACGCACTACGAGACGCTCGAGGCGTTCCGGTACGCCACGCTCCTGGAGATCACGCTCGAGACCGGCCGCACGCACCAGATCCGCGTACATATGTCGGCGATCGGCCACCCGTGCTGCGGCGACCTCACGTACGGCGCCGACCCGGTGCTCGCCGAGCGCCTCGAACTCAACCGGCAATGGCTCCACGCCATGCGCCTCGGGTTCATTCACCCCGGCACCGGCGAGTACGTCGAGTTCACCTCGAAGTACCCCGACGACCTCGACCACGCCCTGGACCTCCTCGCCGACGCACAGTAAGAGGACGCCGTGGAGCTCGAGCTTCACGAACGCGTCTAGAGCCGATCAGCGAGTCTGACCACGGCCGCGATCACCTCCGGCCCGTGCACCAACTCGGCGTCGTTGTGGTCAGCGCCCGGGATCTCGACCAGTTCCTTCAGCGTCGGCGCGGCCTCAGCGACCGACCGGCTCTGCTCCGGCGGTACGACGGAGTCCGCGCTCCCGTAGACCACAGCAACCGGCACCTCCACCCCACCGACCCGGTCAGCCACCGGGAACTCGTCCCGCAGCAGCAGCCCGACCGGCAGGAACGGGTAATGCACCCGCCCGACGGCCGCCAGATCGACGAATGGCGACCGCAGCACCAACCCACCCGGTGCAACCGACGTCGCCAGCTCGGTCACCACAGCCGCCCCGAGGCTCTCACCGAAATACACGGTCCGCTCGGCCGGTACGCCGTACTCCGCCAGATACCGCTGTGCCGCCCGCACGTCCCGGGCCAGCCCCTGCTCACTCGGACTGCCCTCGTTCCCGCCGAACCCGCGATAGTCGAACAGCAAGACCGTCAGCCCGCGGGCTGCCAACGCTCGCGCGAGCGGAACTCGCCCGGCCCGATTCCCGCCGTTCCCGTTCGCAACCAGTACGCCGACGCCACGATCAGGCCCCTGAGCCGGCACCAGCCAGGCACCGAGGCGCAGACCATCACTGGTCTCCAGCACCACTTCCTCGACCCCTGCGCTCGCAGTCACCGCAGCCGTGTCAGGGAGATAGACCAGCCGCCGCTGAAACCCCCACAGCAGTGCTGTCAGCAGGACAAGCACTGCGGCCGCGACGAGCGCGATGCGCATCATTGTTTCAGTCTGCCCTTCATCGCCTGGGAATTCGGCCTACTCTGACTAGGCATGGGGGAGACGAAGCCCGTGGCATCGGCACGCGGGCGGTTGCCGGCAGAGCTGACGAGCTTCGTCGGGCGGCGACGTGAGCTGGCCGATACCAGGCGGTTGCTGTCCAGCAGCCGCCTGCTGACGCTGACCGGCCCCGGGGGAGTCGGGAAGACGCGGCTGGCCTTGCGGATGGCGGCAGAGGTACGCCGGACGTTCGCCGACGGAGTCTGGTTCGTCGAGCTGGCCGCACTGCACGAGGCGGACATGCTCGCCTACACGCTGGCCGAGGCGCTCGAGCTGAGCCAGATATCCGCGAACCCAACCGATGATCTCGCGGAGTACCTGGAAGACAGGCACCTGCTCCTGGTGCTCGACAACTGCGAGCAGGTCGCTGACGCGTGCGCCGTACTGGTGGGCAAACTGCTAGCGGCCGCGCCACGACTGCAGATCATCGCGACCAGCAGACATGTGCTGGGAGTGGAAGGCGAGCAAGTCCTCTCGGTCCCACCGTTGTCGACGCCGCCCGCAGAGGCTCCGGCAGCGGACGCCGAGCAGTACGAAGCGATGGTGCTCTTCACCGACCGGGTGCGCGCGGTGCTGCCAGGTTTTGCGATCGACGACACCAATCGGGCGCAGGTGATCGAGCTCTGCCGGCAGCTGGACGGCGTACCGCTGGCGCTCGAACTCGCGGCGGTCTGGATGCGAACCCTCTCGTTGCAGCAGATCCTCGATCGGCTCGAGGACCGCTTCCGTCTGCTGGCCGGCGGCAAGCAGACGGCACCGCCACGCCAGCAGGCGCTGGAGGCCGCCATCGACTGGAGCTACGCCCTGTGTACCGAGGCCGAGCGCACGCTGTGGGCGAGGCTGTCGGTCTTCTCCGGAGGATTCGACCTGGAGGGAGTCGAGGAGGTCTGCTCGGGTGACGGCATCGAGCGCGACGACGTACTCGGTCTGATCGCCGGTCTGCTGAACAAGTCGATCATCACTCGCACCGTCGGCGCACCGCACTCGGTCGCCTGGTACGACATGCTGACGACGATCAGCCAGTACGGCGCTGTGCGGCTCGGCAACGGGACACGCGAGTACCAGCTGCGGCACCGCGACCACTACCGGAATCTGGCGGCGCAGTGGGCCACCGACATCTTCGGGCCGCGTCAGGCCGACTGGTACCTCCGGATGCGGCGCGAGCACGGCAACCTCCGCGCCGCGCTCGACTTCTGCCTGAGCGAGCCGGACGGTGGTTCGGCTGCGCTCGAGATCGCGGCGCCGATCTGGAACTTCTGGTTCACCGGGTTCCCCCGCGAGGGCTATCACTATCTGTACCGCGCCCTCGATGCCGCACCGGAGCAGACACCGATCCGCGCACTCGGGCTCTGGGCCGGCGGGTACAACGCGATGTTCATCGGCGAGGCCGAGCAACAGACGCGCTGGCTGGCCGAGTGCATGGACCTCGCCGAGCGGTACGACGACGATCATCTGCGGGCCCGGATCGCGGAGCTGGCAGGGCACGCGCTGATGAATCAGGGTGACCTGTCGGGTGCGGTCGGCAGGCTGTTGACGGCCCTCGATGGTTTCCGTGCGGTCGGCGACGTGCTGGGGGAGTTCGACGTACTGACGCTGTTGTCGGCGGCGACGTTCTTCCTCGGCGATCCACGAGCGGGCGAGTTCGGCCGGCGGGCGTACGACCTGGCCACATCCGCGGGCGCGGAGTCGTCGAAGGCATACGCGATGCTGGCCGTCGGGGTCGTGCAGTGGCGGGACCAGGACCGGATCGAGGACGCGACCCGGTCGTTCCGGGAGGCGATCCGGTTGTGGCAGCCGCTCAACGGCCGGACCGGCATCGCGTTCTGTGTCCAGGCGCTGTCGTGGTGTGCCGGGTCGTCGGCGCCCGGCGCGAGCGCCGCCCGGCTGCTGGGTGCTTCACGGGCGGTGTGGCGGTCGGCCGGGGCGCATGTCGACCAGGCCACGCCGTACAGCCGGTTCGACGACCAGGCCGAGGAGCGGATCCGGGCCGCGATCGGGGATGCCGCGTTCGACCGGGCGTTCGAGCTGGGAGCGGCGTACTCCTTCGAGCAGGCGGTCGCGCTGGCGCTGGGTGAGGAGAAGGTGAACCACCGAGTGGTGCGGACGGGACTGGCCGGCAAGCTGACGCCGCGCGAGCACGAGATCGCCGGCCTGGTCGGCGAGGGCCTGAGCAACCGCGAGATCGCCGCCCGCCTGGTCATCTCGCAACGCACCGCCGAGACTCACGTCGAACGCATCCTCGGCAAACTCGCCTTCACCTCCCGGTCCCAGGTCGCGCGCTGGATCACGGAGCACCCGGATACGTAGACAGATCCGTAGTTCTCCCGATGGGTGGGCGTGTTCCGGGCGGCACCCTTTGCTCAGGCGTTTCCCCTCGCCGTCCGGACCCTCCTGCCGGACGGCCGCCAAGACCGGTGGACCCGGCGCCTCGAGACCCCTGTTCGGCGCTGGGTCCGCCGTTCCAACTGGTGTGAAAGTGGTGTATTCCACGCACGGATAGCGGGCGCTGAGCGTCCGGGGCGGTGCGCCGGTGAGGAACTGTCGGCGGTCCCCCATAGGCTGTGTCAGTCCCGCTCACTCACGCCCTGGGAGGTCTGCGAAGACATGGCGTCCAGCGACAGTTTCGTGCATCTACACGTGCACACCGAGTACTCGATGCTGGACGGCGCCGCGCGGATCGACGAGTTGTTCAAAACCGCCCAGGAGATGGGCATGCCGGCGATCGCGACCACCGACCACGGCTACGTGTTCGGGGCCTACGAGTTCTGGAAGACCGCGAAGAAGTACGACGTCAAGCCGATCATCGGCACCGAGGCGTACCTGACCCCGCAGACGCACCGCAGTGAGCGGAAGCGAGTCAAGTGGGGCGACGCGAACTCGAGCCGCGACGACGTCTCCGGCGGTGGCTCGTACACGCACATGACCCTGCTCGCGAAGAACACCGGGGGTATGCACAACCTGTTCAAGATGGCGTCGCTGGCCAGCCTCGAGGGTTACTACTTCAAGCCGCGGATGGACCGCGAGCTGCTGCAGACCTACGGCAAGGGCCTGATCGCGACGACCGGGTGCGTGGGCGGCGAGGTGCAGACCCGGCTGCGGCTCGGCCAGTACAAGGAGGCCGTCGAGGCGGCGGCGGAGTTCCGGGACATCTTCGGCGCGGAGAACTTCTACTGCGAGGTGATGGATCACGGCATCGACATCGAGAGGCAGACGCAGAAGGACCTGCTCCGGCTCGCCAAGGACCTCAACCTGCCGCTGGTCGCGACCAACGACCTGCATTACACGCATCAGGACGACGCTCCGGCGCACGCCGCGCTGTTGTGTGTCCAGTCAGCCTCGACGTTGTCGGACCCGAACCGGTTCAAGTTCGACGGCGACGAGTTCTACCTGAAGACGCCGGCCCAGATGCGCGAGCTGTGGAAGGAGCTGCCGGAGGCGTGTGACAACACGCTGCTGATCGCCGAGCAGTGCGACGTCAGCTTCACCGAGGGCGAGGGCCGGTTCATGCCGCGATTCCCCTGCCCGGAGGGGGAGAACGAGGAGTCCTGGTTCGTCAAGGAGGTCGAGATCGGGCTGCACCACCGCTACCCGGACGGGATCCCGGACGAGATCCGCAAGCGGGCCGAGTACGAGATCGAGGTCATCACCTCGAAGGGGTACGCGGGCTACTTCCTGGTCGTCGCCGACTTCATCAACTGGGCCAAGGCGCACGGCATCCGGGTCGGCCCCGGCCGTGGTTCCGGTGCCGGTTCGATGTGCGCGTACGCGATGCGGATCACCGACCTCGACCCGCTCCAGCACGGCCTGATCTTCGAGCGCTTCCTGAACCCGGAGCGGATGTCGATGCCCGACTTCGACATCGACTTCGACGACCGCCGCCGCCCCGAGGTGATCCGCTACGTCACCGAGAAGTACGGCGACGACCGGGTCGCGATGATCGTCACCTACGGCACGATCAAGGCCAAGCAGGCGATCAAGGATGCCGGCCGGGTGCTGGACTACCCGTTCGCGATGGGCGACCGGATCACCAAGGCGATGCCGCCCGCGGTGATGGGCAAGGACGTGCCGCTGTCCGGCATCTTCGACCCGCAGCACAAGCGGTACTCCGAGGCCGGCGAGTTCCGGCAGCTGTACGAGTCCGACCAGGACGTCCGCAAGATCGTCGACACCGCCCGCGGCCTGGAGAACCTGAAGCGTCAGTGGGGTGTGCACGCGGCCGGCGTGATCATGTCCAGCGAGCCGCTGATCGACCTGATCCCGATCATGCGCCGCGAGCAGGACGGCCAGGTCATCACCCAGTTCGACTACCCGAGCTGCGAGACGCTCGGCCTGGTCAAGATGGACTTCCTGGGCCTGCGCAACCTGACGATCATGGACGACGCGGTCAAGAACGTCGAGGCCAGCCGCGGCATCACGCTGGACCTGGACGAGCTGAGCCAAGACCCTGGACGACGGCCCGACCTTCGAGCTGCTCGGCCGCGGCGACACGCTCGGCGTCTTCCAGTTCGACGGCGGCCCGATGCGGGCGCTGCTGCGGCTGATGAAGCCGGACAACTTCGAGGACATCTCCGCGGTCGGCGCGCTCTACCGGCCCGGCCCGATGGGTGCGAACAGCCACACCAACTACGCCCTGCGCAAGAACAAGCAGCAGGAGATCAGCTACCCGCACGACGAGCTGGCGCGTCGCGCTGGAGCCGATCCTGGGGACGACCTACGGTCTGATCGTCTACCAGGAGCAGGTGATGGCGATCGCCCAGCAGCTGGGCGGCTACACGCTCGGCAAGGCGGACCTGCTCCGCCGGGCGATGGGCAAGAAGAAGCGCGAGGTGCTGGACGCGGAGTACGTCGGCTTCTCCGAGGGCATGAAGGCGAACGGCTTCTCGGCGCAGTCGATCAAGGCGCTGTGGGACGTGCTGGTCCCGTTCTCCGACTACGCGTTCAACAAGGCGCACTCCGCGGCGTACGGTCTGGTCTCGTACTGGACGGCGTACCTGAAGGCGAACTACCCGGCGGAGTACATGGCCGCCGTCCTGACGTCCGTGAAGGACGACAAGGACAAGATGGCCATCTACCTGAACGAGTGCCGCCGGATGGGCATCAAGGTGCTGCCGCCGGACGTCAACGAGTCGGACTCGAACTTCACCCCGGTCGGCACCGACATCCGCTTCGGCCTGTCCGCGATCCGCAACGTCGGCGTGAACGTGGTGGCCGAGATCGTCGCGGCCCGCGAGTAGAAGGGCCGGTTCACCGACTTCGTCGACTTCATCGACAAGGTGTCGCTGCCGGTCTGCAACAAGCGGGTGATCGAGTCGCTGGCCAAGGCCGGTTCGTTCGACTCGATGAACCACGCCCGGCGCGCGGTCGTCGCGGTGCACGAGCAGGCCGTCGACGAAGCGATCGACCTGAAGCGGAACGAGGCGCACGGCCAGTTCGACCTGTTCTCGATGGGCGACGACGCGGACGAGGGCGAGGGCAACAGCCGGCTCACCGTCACGGTGCCCGAGATCGAGGAGTGGGACAAGGCGACCAAGCTCGCGCACGAGCGGGACATGCTCGGGCTGTACGTGTCCGACCACCCGCTGTTCGGCGTCGAGCACGTGCTCACCAACGGCAGCGACTGCACGATCGGCCAGCTGCTCGCCGACGAGGACCGGCCGGACGGCACCCAGGTCACGATCGGCGGCCTGGTCACCGCAGTCCAGCGGAAGGTGAACAAGCGCGGCGACATCTACGCGATCGTCACCATCGAGGACCTCGAAGGTTCGATCGAGGTGATGATGTTCTCCTCGGCGTACCAGCTGCACGCGCACCTGCTGACCAACGACGCGATCATCCTGATGAAGGGCCGGCTGCGCCGTCGCGAGGACCGGGTCGAGCTGAGCGGCTCCGAGGTGATCGTGCCGGACCTGACTGAGGGCCCCAGCGGTCCGGTGGTGATCACGATGGCGGAGAACCGCTGCACGCAACCTGTCGCGGACGGTCTCCGTGACGTGTTGCGGTCGCACCCGGGGATGACCGAGGTCCACCTCCGGCTGCAGGGCCGGCAGAAGACCACGGTGCTGCGGATCGGCGATCAGTTCAGAGTGACGCCGACCGCTTCTCTGATGGCGGACCTGAAGGCACTTCTCGGTCCGTCCTGCCTGGCCAGCTGAAGGCCTCTAGGGACCGATGCGTCACACTGTCGAAGTGAGTCAGTCAGTGCAGCCGTCGTCGCCGTACTCGCCGCCGCCAGCCGGTCTGCCGTGGGGTACGCCGTCGCCGCCGGAGCCGGAGATGCCGTGGGCGAAGGCGGTTCTGGTGACCGTGGTCGCGTTCCTGGTCGCCGGTGTGGTGGCCGGGTGGGCGTGGCAGCAGTTCTCGCCGCTGGCGCAGTACACCGTGGACGAGCGAGGTGGGGCGCTGGGTGAGGAGCAGATGACCCGGATCTTCGGGCCGGATGGCACGTTCACCGCGATCGGCTTCGTGGTCGCGCTCGTGCTCGGTGGGGCGCTGTTCTGGTGGCTGCGGAACTATGGTCCGTGGTCGGTCGCGATCGTGACGCTCGGCGCGTGCCTCGGCTCCGGCATCGCCTGGGGAGTCGGCATGCTGCTCGGCCATGACCCGTTGCAGCCGCGTCTCCAGGCGGCCAAGCCTGGTGACCTGATCTCGGCGCCACTCGAACTGCATACCTGGACTCCGCCGCGGCGTGGCTGATCGGCGCCGCGCTGGCGTGCGCCATCCTCGCCGCGACCACCTGGCGCAGCGAGCCGGTTGCAACCACATCGCAACCTGACGCGTCAGAGCCTGCACCACCGGTGCAATAGCCTTTGCCAGTCCGGTGGGTGAGGCCACCGGCCAGCGAGGGAGCATATGTCCGACCAGAACACCCCGCCCACCCCGCAGTACCCGGGTGCCGGCGGCCCGCAGAACCCCCAGAACCCGTACGGCCCGCCGCAGGGTCAAGGCCAGAACCTGTGGCCGCAGCCAGGCCAGCAGCAGTACCAGCCGCCCGCCGGCCAGCAGCAGCCTGGTGGGCCGCAGCCGGTCGCCCGCAGCCGGTCAGCCGCAGCCTGGCTACCAGCAGCGCCCACCGCAGCACGGCGCACCCCAGCATGGGGCACCGCAGCACGGTCAGCAGTACGGCGGACCGCAGCAGCCGCAGGGTGGACCGCAGTACGGCCAGGCCGGGCCGACGTACGGGCAGCCGGGTCAGGCGCCGTACCCGCAGGCTGGTGCGCAGGCGTCGTACGAGCAGCTGCACGTCGGTGGGCAGCCGCCGCAGGGGCCTGGGTACGGGCAGCAGCAGTGGCAGCCGGAGCCGAGGAAGAGGCGCGGCAAGGTCATCCCGCTGATCGCCGCGCTGGCCATGGTCCTCGTCGTCGCCGGCGGCGGAATCTTTGCCTACGGCAAGCTCAAGGGCGGCGACCAGCCGGCCGCCGTGCTGCCCGGCACCGCCGTCGCCTATGCCCGGGTCGACCTGAACCCGTCGGCCGGCCAGAAGGTCGCCGCGATCCGTTTCCTGCTGAAGTTCCCTTCGGTCAAGGACAACCTCGGCCTGACCGGTGAGAAGGACGACCTGCGGCAGAAGCTGTTCGAGCAGATCAAGAAGTATGCCGGTGACGACCTGGCCGATGTCGACTACGACAAGGACATCAAGCCGTGGCTCGGCGAACGCGCCGGCATCGCCGCGCTCCCGCCCACCGACGGCAAGGACGAACCGGTCGTCGTGGTCGCGGTCCAGGTGAAGAACGAGGGTGAAGCCACCAAGGGCCTGGACAAGCTGATGGCGAACGAGGACAAGAAGCCGGGCCGCGCGTTCAGCAACGGGTACGTGCTGCTCGGCGACGACCAGGCCACCGTCGACGCGGCCGTCGCCACCGCCAAGGACAACCCGTTGGACAAGAACGCCAAGTTCAGCTCGGACATGGACAAGCTGGGGGAGCAGGGCTTCGCCTCGGTCTGGGCCGACATGAAGGGCATCGCCTCGATCTCCGGCAAGGTCGACTCCGCCGCCCTGGGCGGGATCGGCGACGCGAGCATGGCCGCGGCGCTGCGGTTCGACTCGTCGTATGTCGAGCTGAAGGGCATCGCCCAGGGCGACAAGAGCATCAAGGTCAACTCGGCCGACGCCGGTGACCTGATCACCAAGCTGCCGGATACCACGGCCGGCGCGGTCGCGGTTTCCGGTGGTGAGAACCTGGTCGACACGATGTGGCAGCAGATGGAGAAGGCTTCCAACGGCAACATCAAGGAACTGACCGCGCAGATCACCGAGGAGACCGGCCTGACGCTGCCGGACGACCTGAAGAGCCTGCTGGGCAAGAACCTCGCGGTCGCGATCGACAAGGACAGCGCGAACGGCCCGAAGATCGCGGCCCGGATGGAGACCGACCCGGCCAAGGCCGAGCCGGTGGTGGAGAAGCTGACCACCCTGCTGCACGAGCGGAGCTCGGCCAACATCCCGATCGAGAGCGCGAAGGACGACGACACGCTCGTCCTCGCGACCGACAAGGACTACGCCGAGCAGGTGCTGAAGGGCGGCAACCTCGGCCAGTCCGAGAACTTCAAGCAGGCCCTGCCCGACACCAAGGGCGCGGTGACGATCGGGTACGTCGACTTCGAGGCGGCGGGCTCGCTCAGCCCGCGGTTCAGCTCCGACAAGGACCTGGCCGCGCTCCGCTCCGGCGGCTTCGTGGCCCGCTCCACGGGCGACGGCCAGGCGGAGTTCACGCTGCGGGTCGTCGCGAAGTAACCACCCCGCTCGAAGAAGCCCCGGACGACGTCTACCTGGTCGTCCGGGGCTTTCTGCACCAACCCGGCCGGATGATGTCGAAAAGCGCGGATCGGTTTCTACCTCCTCAGTGAAAGCACCTCACACTGCGAAGGAGAACCGAGATGAACCACCTCACCGGCATTCGGACCATCGGCGTACCGGTCACCGACCAGGATCGCGCGGTTGCGTTCTACACCGAGACGCTGGGGTTCGAGCTGTTGATGGACGCACCGTTGCCGCAGCTCGGCGGCCGGTGGATCGTGGTCGCGCCGTCCGGGGCTGCGGCGAGCATCGCCCTGGTCCCGGCCTCGGAGGGGAACCCCGCCGGCGTCGACACCGGCATCCGGCTTGCCAGCCCCGATGCAGTGGCGGCGCACAAGCACTTCCTCGCCGAGGGGATCGACACCGACGAACTGCTCGAGTGGCCGGGCGTTCCGCCGATGTTCAGCCTCCGCGACCAGGACGGGAACCGGTTGTACGTCTCTCAGGAATGACCGGGCATGGTGACCTCGGTGAGCGAGGCGCAGGCGTCCAGGAAGGCCGCCTGCACCTCGGGATCCGATGCCGCGGGGTTCGTCCGGTGCGGCCGCAGGTGGTAGTAGTACCCACCGCTCGGCGTGCTCGGCGCGGTGGCCAGCCAGACCTGCGTCAGCTGAGCCTGGCTCAAATCACCGGGTGCACCCCGGCCGCCCATCTTGGTCGGGACCCACCCCGGATCCACCGCGTTCGACCGCACCTCGGGCCACAGCCGGGCCATCGCGAAGGCGAGAATCACGTCGTACAGCTTCGAGTCCGAGTACGCCTGCGCCCCACGCCATCGCCGCCGCACCCACTGAAGATCGTCGAGTACGACGTCGCCGCCCTCGTGCATGCCGGAGCTCAGATAGATCAGCCGGTCCGGTCGGTCGATCAGGGCGGTCAGCAGGTACGGCGCCAAGGCGTTGATCGCGAACACGTGCTCGAGGCCGTCGACGGTCTCGATGCGCGGCTCCCGGTAGCCGACGGCCGCGTTGTGGATCACCACGTCGAACCGCCCCGACTCGTTCGCCTGCCGGGCCAGGTCGCGGGTCTCCGCGATACTCGCGAGATCGCCGATCAGCACCGCTTCGGCCTTGGGCAGCGCGGCGATGGCGTCGGCGGCCCGGGCCTGGTTGCGGGCGTGGAGTACGACGGCGTGTCCTTGATCGATGAGGTCAGAGGCGGCCAGCCGGCCGAGGCCGTCCGCGGATCCGGTGACGAGAATGCGAGCCATGTCTCTACTCTGCCAGCTCAGACGAGGGCGTGGCCGCCGTCGACCGTGACGATCGTGCCGCTCGCGTAGCCCTGGTTCATCAGGTAGACGAAGGCCTCGGCGATGTCCGTGACCTCGCCGACCCGGCCGACCGGGAGCAGCCGCGACGTCTCGTCGTACAGGGTCTGCTGGTCCTCGACGGGCATGTTCGACCACAGCGGCGAGCGCACCACGCCGGGCTTGACCGCGTTGACGCGCAGCGGCGCCAGCTCCACGGCCAGCGCGCGGACCAGGGAGTCGGCCGCCCCACAGATGCTGGCCGCTACCGACCAGCCCGGGCTCGGACGGTCGCCCGCGGCGCCGGACGTCAGTACGACGGAACCACCCGGGCGGATCTTCGACGCGGCAGCGCTGACCGCACCGAGGGCGCCGAAGTAGCGGAGCTCGAACGCCTTGCGGGCCTGGGCGAGATCCATGGACGCGACCTCGAGCAGGGTGAGCGACTCACCGGCGGTGTAGACGAGGTGGTCGAACGGGTCGAGGCCGTTGAAGAACGCCTTGACCGCCACGGCGTCGGTGAGGTCGACCGCCTCGCCGGATGCGGTCGCAGGAAGGGTGTCCAGCGCGCGCTTCACGGATTCGGGGTTGCTTGAGGCAACGATCACGGTCGCGCCCTGGCCGGCCGCGAGGTGGGCGGTCGCGAGTCCGATCCCCGACGTACCGCCGAGAAGGACGACGCGTTGATCCTGCAAGGTCATGGGACTGCCTTTCGTGGTAGGGGTTGCCCTTCCACGATGCGCGTGCCCGGCGGGCCGGGTCCAAGACCTCTTCGGGCGTCTGTCATACCCTGAAGGTATTATGGACGTCGACCTCCGCAAGCTCAGGTACTTCGTCGCCGTCGCCGAGGAACTGCACTTCGGCCGGGCGGCCGAGCGGCTGTACATCGCGCAGCCGGTGCTGTCCCGGCAGGTCCGCGCGCTGGAGGAGGAACTCGGGGCCAAGCTCTTCGTCCGCACGAAGCGATCGACCGAACTGACCCCGGCCGGTCGCCAGTTGCTGGACGACGCCCGCCCATTGCTCGCCTCGGCCGACGCCGTCCGCCGGCGTGTGGCACAGGCGGCTCGCGGACCGAAGACGTTCACGGTCGGCTTCATGCCCGGCATCACCGTGACACCGGCCGTCCGGGCCTTCGCCGCCGCGCATCCGGACCTCGAGGTCGAGGTGATCCGGACGACGTGGGACGACCAGGTGGACGTCCTGCATGACGGCCGCGCCGACGTCAGCATCGTCCGGCTGCCGATCGACCAGGCCGGCCTGAGTCTTCGCCCGTTGTTCGAGGAGCCCCGGGTCGCGATGCTGCCGTCGGACCACCGGCTGGCCGGCAAGCCGATGATCGAGATCACCGATCTCGCGGACGAGCACCTGCTGCAGAATCCGGACGCCGTACCGGAATGGCGTGACATCGCGGTCGAACTGCGTCTCGGCCGGCCGAAGCCGGTCACGGCGTATCGCAGCGTCGAGGAGAAGCTCGAGCACGTCGCGGCCGGGCGGGGCGTCTCGATCATCCCGTTGTCAGTGGCCAGTTACTACCAGCGACCCGACGTCGCCGTCGTACCGGTGAGCGAGCTCGCCACCAACAAGGTCGCCCTCGCCTGGATCGCTTCCCGCCGCTCCCGCCTGCTCTACGACTTCGCAGAACTCGCCACCACCGTCGACTGGACACCGAGGCAGGACGACTGAGCTCTGGTGGTGAGACCATCGGACGATGGGGAGGTCCGCGGTCGCGGCGCTGGTCGTCTTGGCCTTGGTGGGGTGCTCGGGCGGAGGACAGGAGCCGAGCGCCGATTCGGCGTCGAGTACGCCCGCGGCAGTCAGCTTCCCCGACCCGGCGACGGCGCCGCTCGAGCCGGCGAAGGCCAGGTGCTCCAGGACGCAACTGCTTGCCACCGTGCTCCGGCGTGACCTGGCTGCTCCGGCCGGCTGCGGCACGCCGCCTTCCAGGACGGCGAGAAGCCGCAACCACCCGTCGTGGTCGACGACAGTGAGTTCTGTGGTCCGGCGAACGACGGCTACCTTCCCTGCCGCGCGTTCGCCAGCCTCTCGTCGGCGAACGGGGGGCTCGCGGCCGACGCGCCGACGGTCGCGCGGTGGGGATACCAGCTGTACGGCGGTCGCGTGCTACCGGCGGGCGTCGTCAGCGAAATGACCAAGGGCGACGGGGAGTACGGACTGGGAACGATGCGGTTCTCGGAGCAGTTCGGCATCGGTACGGCGTACGGTCATGCCGGTGACTCCCCGGACCACACCAGCCTCCTGATCGTGATCCCGGCGAAGAAGGTCTCGGTCAGCGTGCTCCTTGCCGACGGCAACAGGAACGTCGACCACGCGATGGGCGAGCTGACCAAGGCCCTCCAGCCCCTGCTCAATTGAACAGGGGGGCTCAGCGACGGACGCGGTAGCGGAGGTGGGTGGCCGCCGGAGTGTCGATCACCCGCACGACGTCCAGCTCGATCTGCGCGGGTAGTACGTCGAACAGCCGGAGGCCGCCGCCGAACAGCACTGGGACCTGGTCGATCTGCAACTCGTCCAGTACTCCGGCCTCGAGTGCCTTCTGCGCCGTGTACGCACCGTGGACCAGGACGTCCTTGTCACCGGCCGCCGCCTTCGCCTGCGCCATCGCGCTCTCGATGTCGGTCACGAATGTCACGGACTCGTACTTCTGCGCCGCGGCAGGCGCCGGCTGACGGCTCAGCACGAAGATCGGCGCGCCGTGGTGGTCACCGCCGTAGTAGTCGACCTGTTCGGCGGTTCGCCGACCGACCAGCACCGCACCGGTGGCGTTCAGTTCGTCCCAGATGTCGCCGGCCGGACCTTCCGGCCGGCCGAACTCCCCGTCGGGGCGCTCGTACCACTTGTGCAACCGCAGGAAGCCGTCACCGCCCGGGTTCCCCGGCCGGTCGTTCGGACCCGCGACGAACCCGTCGACGGACATCGACATCAACAGCACCGATGAGGACATGAGCCGCGCTCCCTTACTCCGTGAAGCACGGCCCGTCCGCGCTTCCTACTCTCGCGTCGAAGGCGCGGACGCAGACTCGACAGTTCCCACGTCAGAATTCACTCCGGCTCCGACAGGGCCGCCAGGACGCCCTCGCCGTACTTGGCGAGTTTGTTCTCGCCGACGCCGCTGATGGTGCCGAGCTCGGCCAGCGTGCCGGGCAGGTCGGTGGCGATCTGGCGCAGCGTCGCGTCGTGGAAGATCACGTACGCCGGGACGCCCTGCTCCTTGGCGACGGCGGCGCGCCAGGCCCGCAGGCGCTCGAACATCGGCGCGGCCTCGGGGGCGAGATCCGCGCGCGGCCTTCTTCTGCCGCCGAGGACCTGGACGACCTCGGCGCACCCGCTCGGGCTCGCGCCGCATCATCACCTCGCGGCGCCGGCCGAGCACCTCGGCGCTCTCCTCGGTGAGCACGAGCGTGCCGTAGTCGCCTTCCACCGTGAGCAATCGCTGCGCCAGCAGTTGCCGGACCACGCCGCGCCACTCGGTGTCCTTCAGCTCGGTGCCGATCCCGAACACGCTCAGCTCGTCGTGCCGGAACTGCGTGACCTTCGGCGTCGTCTTGCCGAGCAGGATGTCGATCACCTGACCGGCGCCGAACTTCTGGTCGCGCTCGTGCTGCAGCCGGTAGACGGTCGACAGCAGCTTCTGCGCCGCGATCGTGCCGTCCCACGACTCCGGCGGGGTCAGGCAGGTGTCGCAGTTGCCGCACGGGTCGCCGCTGCTGGCCGAAGTACGCGAGCAGTTGCACGCGCCGGCACTGCACGGTCTCGCACAGCGCGAGCATCGCGTCGAGGTGGGTGCCGAGCCGGCGGCGATGCGCGGCGTCGCCCTCGGAGGTGTCGATCATCTTGCGCTGCTGCACGACGTCCTGCAGGCCGTAGGCCAGCCAGGCCGTCGACGGCAGCCCGTCGCGTCCGGCGCGGCCGGTCTCCTGGTAGTAGCCCTCGACCGACTTCGGCAGGTCGAGGTGCGCGACGAACCGCACGTCCGGCTTGTCGATGCCCATCCCGAACGCGATCGTCGCGACCACCACCAGACCGTCCTCGCGCAGGAACCGGGACTGGTTCTTCGCGCGCGTCCGGCTGTCGAGACCGGCGTGGTACGGCACGGCCTCGATCCCGTTCTGGGTCAGGAAGGTCGCGGTCTTCTCGACGCTGTTGCGGGACAGGCAGTAGACGATGCCGGCGTCGCCCGCGTGCTCGGTGCGCAGCAGGTCGAGCAGCTGCCGCTGCGGATTGTCCTTCGGGACGATCCGGTACTGGATGTTCGGCCGGTCGAAGCTCGCGACGAAGTGCTTCGCGTCGGTCAGGTTCAGCCGGGTCGCGATCTCCCGGTGCGTCGCCTCGGTCGCCGTCGCGGTCAGCGCGATCCGCGGTACGTCGGGCCAGCGCTCGTGCAGCTCCGACAGCATCAGGTAGTCGGGCCGGAAGTCGTGTCCCCACTGCGACACGCAGTGCGCCTCGTCGATCGCGAACAGCGAGATCTTGCCCTGGTCGAGCAGCCGCACGGTCGCCTCGACCCGGAGCCGCTCGGGCGCGAGGTAGAGCAGGTCGAGCTCGCCGGACAGGAAGGCCCGCTCGACCTCGCGGCGCTGCTCGAAGTCCTGGGTGGAGTTGAGGAATCCGGCCCGCACGCCGAGCGCCGTCAGCGCGTCGACCTGGTCCTGCATCAGCGCGATCAGCGGCGAGATCACCACGCCGACACCGGACCGGACCAGCGCGGGGATCTGGTAGCACAACGACTTCCCGCCACCGGTCGGCATCAGCACCAGCGCGTCCCCGCCGGCGACGACGGTGTCGATGATGTCCGGCTGCTCACCGCGGAACGACGTCGTACCCGAAGACCCGGTGCAGCACCTGCAGGGCATCGCTTCGGAATCGTCCAGCGCGGTTGTCTCGGTCACCCCGCGAGTCTAATGAGATCGTCTCGACGATGCTGGGGCTGCTGGGCGAACCTGTGGACTACGTGGTGATCTCGCCGCGGTACGTGCCGATGCTCCACACGTTGCCCTCGTGATCGCGCACGGTGAAGCCGCGCGAGCCGTAGTCCTCGTCGCGCAGGCCCCGGATGACGACCGCGCCGGCGCCGATCCGCGCGGCCGATCAGGCGTCCGGATCGTCGTGCGACCAGATAGATCGCCTGCGTCTGGTCGGCGAGCGCGGTCGAACTCGTCCGGCTCGGTCTTGCGCGTCGATCGAGCTCACCATCACGCCACCGCCGGCCGGCCAGGCCAGCTCGGCGTGCGCGATCGATCCTTCGGCCGCGCCGGGGTACGACGCGACCAGGGTGAAGCCGAGGCCCTCGGTGAGGAACTTCAGCGCCGCTTGTCCGTCGCGGTAGATCAGGGTCGGCCAGACGCCGATCACGATCTTGCTGCTCTGTCGTGCGTGTTCATACCTCCGACTCTGCGGTCCAGGCCGGGCGACGTCTTGAACGTTTGGGAGTTCCTCGACCATCCACTGCCGCGGCGAGCAGCCGGCGATCGCGTGCCACTCCCGGGTCAGATGGGCCTGATCGGCGTACCCGAGGTCGGCCGACAGCTCCGCCAGCCGGGTCGCGGGTTGCCGTCTGCAACCGCCCGACCGCCCGCTCGAACCGCAGCACCCGTGCCGCGACCTTCGGCGCCAGCCCGTACTCCGCGGTGAACCGATCCGTCAGATGCCGCCGGCTCCAACCGACCTCGGTCGCAAGCTCCTGGACGCCGATCGCCCCACCGTCTCGCACAGTCGCCGCCACGCCCAGCCGAGCTCCGGGCGCGCCTCGTGCGCGGCGCTCGTCGGTCCAGCGCTCGAGCAACAGCCTCTCGACGAGATCGAAGCGCGCGTCCCAGCTCGGCGCCTCCCGCAGTTGCTCGGTCAGCTACTCGAGCCGGTCGGCCGAGGAGATCGTCGAGCTCGACCACCGATCGAGGCGAGCTCGACCGCGGCGGCAGGCCGAGCAGGGCGCGCGCAGCGGCCGGCGTCAGCGCCAGCTGGATGCCGGAACGATTGGGGGACGTCGCCGACGTGGACCGCCGTCGAGTGCAGACCGCCGACGAGGGTGTCGAACTTGTCGACCGGAGCGCCCGGCCAGGCGATTCCCAGCGGTTCGTCCAGGGTGATGACGAGCGTCAGGTGCCGCGAGGGGAGCCCGCGATGGAGATCCGGCGGATCACCGCCGTACGCGTAGCCGCTGAGGTCGTCGACGTACGGGCGCAGGGCGGGGTGCACCGGTCGCGTGTGGTGCTCGAAGCCCGCCATGTCCTCAGGCTAGAACGACCCTCGGACAGAAACAGTACGCCGGGGAGCAGTACGCCGGCGGGTACCGGCGTACGCCGAAGCCTCCGGCATGCGGGACCGCGCGTACCGCCATCCGGACGGGCGTGGCACCATGTGAATTCCGTCCACCCGCCCCGGTCAGGCGGAGAAGTCGTCCAGGTAGCAAGGAGATGTCGTGCCCGCTCTGAGGTCCCGCACTGTCACCCACGGCCGCAACATGGCGGGCGCCCGCGCGCTCATGCAGGCCTCCGGGGTCGCCAGGGAGGACTTCGGCAAGCCGATCATCGCGGTGGCGAACAGCTTCACCGAGTTCGTTCCCGGCCACACCCACCTCGCCGCCGGTCGGCCGGATCGTGTCCGAGGCGATCCACGCGGCCGGCGGGATCGCGCGCGAGTTCAACACCATCGCCGTCGACGACGGGATCGCGATGGGTCACGGCGGCATGCTCTACAGCCTGCCGTCCCGGGACCTGATCGCCGACTCGGTCGAGTACATGGTCGAGGCGCACTGCGCCGACGCGCTGGTCTGCATCTCGAACTGCGACAAGATCACCCCGGGCATGCTGATGGCCGCGCTCCGGCTGAACATCCCGACCGTGTTCGTCTCCGGCGGCCCGATGGAGGCCGGCCGGGCCACGCTGGTCGACGGCACGGTCCGCAAGCTCGACCTGATCGACGCGATGTCCGAGGCCGTCAACGAGAACGTCTCCGACGCCGACATCCTGCGGATCGAGGAGAACGCCTGCCCGACCTGCGGCTCGTGCTCGGGCATGTTCACCGCGAACTCGATGAACTGCCTGACCGAGGCGATCGGCCTGTCGCTGCCGGGCAACGGCTCGGTGCTGGCGACCCACACCGCCCGCAAGGCGCTGTACGAGAAGGCCGGCGAGACCGTCGTACAGATCACCAAGCGGTACTACGACAAGGACGACGCGACCGTGCTGCCGCGGAACATCGCCTCCCGCGAGGCGTTCGGGAACGCGATGGCGCTGGACATCGCGATGGGCGGGTCGACGAACACGATCCTGCACCTGCTCGCGGCGGCGCAGGAGGCGGAGGTCGGCTTCGACCTGGACGACATCAACGCGGTGTCGCGCCGGGTGCCGTGCCTGGCGAAGGTCGCGCCGAACGTGGCTCCGGGCGGGACGTACTACATGGAGGACGTGCACCGGGCCGGCGGCATCCCGGCGATCCTCGGTGAGCTGCACCGGGCCGGACTGCTGAACGAGAACATCCACACCGTGCACAGCGACTCGATCGACGAGTGGCTGAAGACGTGGGACCTACGCGGCGGATCGCCGTCGCCGGAGGCCGTCGAGCTGTGGCACGCGGCGCCGGGCTGCAAGCGATCGGCGACCGCGTTCTCGCAGTCGGAGCGGTGGGAGACGCTGGACACGGACGCGGCGGGTGGATGCATCCGCGATCTGGAGCACGCGTACTCCAAGGACGGCGGGCTCGCCGTACTGAAGGGCAACCTGGCCGTCGACGGCTGCGTGGTGAAGACGGCCGGCGTGGACGAGTCGATCTGGACCTTCCAGGGTCCTGCGGTGGTGTGCGAGTCGCAGGAGGAGGCAGTCGAGAAGATCCTGGCCAAGCAGGTCCAGCCGGGTGATGTCGTCGTGATCCGCTACGAGGGTCCGAAGGGCGGGCCGGGAATGCAGGAGATGCTGTACCCGACGTCGTTCCTGAAGGGCCGCGGGCTGGGCAAGGTCTGCGCGCTGGTCACCGACGGCCGCTTCTCCGGCGGGACCTCCGGGCTGTCCATCGGCCACGCCTCACCGGAGGCGGCGTCCGGCGGCACGATCGCGCTCGTCCAGGACGGCGACCAGATCCGCATCGACATCCCGGGCCGCTCCATCGACCTGCTGGTCGACGAGTCCGAGCTGACCGCTCGTCGCGAGGCCCTCGGCGGTGTCTACGCTCCTCGAGGCCCGCGACCGCAAGGTCTCCCAGGCACTCCGCGCGTACGCCGCCATGGCCACCAGCGCCGACCGTGGCGCCGTCCGCGACATCTCCAAGCTCGGCTGACGCCCAACCCCCGCGTCCATTTGGTGGGTCAGCCCATGAAATGGGTCGCTCGGGACAGGTCCGCGCCGATCCAGAGCGCCGGCCGTTCGGCTGCCCCCGATCGTCGGGATCGGTTCACTTCGTGCATGAGATCCGTACGGCGACGGCCTCGGCGTACGGATCTGGTGCACAGAGTCGCTGTGGCCCGATTGGGTGCCCACGGAAACGACACACGAGCCGGATGTCCGTTCGAGCTGCGGCCTTCTCCCCGCTAACACGAGCAGAGAAGGCACAACACGAGCGGATGTCCCATGAAATGGCCGCGGCAGCGACCGGGCGCGGCGGGATCCAGGGGTAGGTCAGAGGGTTTCGAGGTCGAAGGCCAGGGCGATGGCTTCGGCCAGGGCCGGCTCCTGGTCGGGGTGGAGGTAGCCGATCAGGCGGCCGAGCTGGGCCTTCGGGATGGTCTGGATGTTGTCGCAGGAGATGGCGCTCGGGTGATCGAGGCCGTTGTCCGGACCGACCAGGACTTCCGTGGACAGGCCGCGGATGGTGCTGGTGATCGGGGCGACCGTCACGTTGGTGAGGCGTGGGCGGATGAGCTCTCTGGTCAGGACCACCACTGGCCTCGGCTTGTCCAGCCGGGCGATGTGGAGCGGACGCATCAGTCGAGGTCGGTGAGCACGGTGCCGGCCGCGGCGGGGGCCAGGCCATCGAGGTCGGGGTAGTCGCCGTGTTCGGTCAGGATGGCGAGGTCGCGGGCGGCCAGCTCGCGTCGGCGCTCGCGCTCCATCGCCCGGGCGACCACGGACGCCCGGCTCGTTGCCTTGTCGGTTGCGACGAGTTGGTCCATGAAGTCGACCAGTTCGTCCGGCAACCGCACAGTGATCTGCTTACTCATACCAATACCATACCGCTCTGGGATTCACTTCGGTAGCGCCGTCAGTTCGGGGACATCGTCGACCAGTTGATCAGGTCCGTTGCGGGGAGCGAGGGGAGTGCCGAGATCGCGGCGAGCTCGCGTGTCGATGAGGCCGACGAGTTGGGCCAGGCGGGACGTGGTGTCGGTGGCTTCGAGGAGTTTCTGGCGGTCGGGGGTGAGAAGCGTCATCGCGGCCGACATCAGGAACGACAGGGTGCTCGGGTCGTCGGGCAGCGTCGGCGATGTGCAGGCCGGGCCGGCTGATCTCGGTGACCGCCTCGGCGTACCGGCGGAATCGTTCGATCGCGATCGGTCGCCGTACCCAGGGGGTCGTCGCCGAGCTCTTCGTCCAGCCACTCGACGTCGGCGACCAGGTAGTCACCGCCGCCGTCCAGCTCGGCGACCTTGAACCGCCGGTTGCCGGTCAGCGTGATCTCGACCGGGCCGTCGTCGTCGGGATCCAGCGTGATCTCCGAGATCGTCGCCGCGCAGCCGGTGCCGTACAACGACCGGAAGACCCGCTCGCCCAGCTCGTACCCGTCCCGGACGGCCAGGGCGCCACAGACCAGTTCGCCGCCGTTCTCGACCAGGTCCCGGATCACTGCACGGCCCTGGACATCGGTCACCGGAATGGGGAGCACCAGCCCGGGGAAGATCACCGTCTCGACAGTGAGCAGCGGCAGGCGGGAGTCCATGCTCGTCGAGCGTAGTGGACGCCGCCCGATCATCACGCCTGGTAACTGCCGACTAGTGGATACGGCGCAGAGCCGAGACGTCGTCACCACTAGACTGAAGCCATGATTCGCCGCGTCGACCTGCGGGGCCGAGTGGCGGCCGGAGAGGTGCCTGACCTCCAAGCCGAAGTGAACGCCCTCGTCCCCCGAGCCGTGTTCGACGTCGAGAAGGCTCTCGACGTCGTCCGACCGATCTGCCTGGACGTCCGCCATCGTGGACTCGAGGCGATCAGGGAGTACGGCGAGAAGTTCGACCATGTCCGGGTCGAGGACATCCGGGTCCCGGCCGACGCGCTGAAGACGGCCCTGGAGGAGCTCGACCCCGAGGTGCGCGTCCGCCTTCGAGGAGTCGATCCGCCGGGTCCGCGAGGTCAGCCAGGACGAGCTCGACCGCCGACATCGCCTCCGAGCCCGCGCCCGGCGGCCGGGTGACCCAGCGGTTCGTGCCGGTCCAGCGCGTCGGCCTGTACGTCCCGGGCGGTCGCGCACCGCTCGCGTCCAGCGTGGTGATGAACGTCGTACCGGCGCAGGTCGCCGGCGTCCCGTCCCTTGCCGTGGCATCCCCGCCTCAGAAGGAGTACGGCGGTCTGCCGCACCCGACGGTGCTCGCGGTGTGCGCGCTGCTCGGGATCGACGAGGTGTACGCGATGGGCGGCGCGCAGGCGATCGCCGGGTTCGCGTACGGCTTCGACGGATGCCGCAAGGTCAACCTGATCACCGGTCCTGGCAACATCTACGTGGTCGCTGCCAAGCGGTTCCTGCTCGGTGAGGTCGGCATCGACTCCGAGGCCGGGCCGACCGAGATCGCGATCCTCGCCGACGACACCGCCGACCCCGAGCACGTCGCCGCCGACCTGATCAGCCAGGCCGAGCACGACCCGATGGCCGCCAGCGTGCTGGTGACGCCGTCAGCGAAACCCTGGCGGCGGCAGTCGAGGCGGAGCTTGCCGCAGCAAGTCGCGCGCGACCAAGCACCGCGATCGCGTCACCGAAGCGCTCGAAGGTCAGCAGTCGGCCGTCGTACTCGTCGACGACCTGGAGCAGGGCACGGCGGTCGTGGACGCGTACGCCGCCGAGCACCTGGAGATCCAGACCGCCGACGCCGAGGAGCGGGCCGGGCTGATCAACAACGCCGGCGCGATCTTCGTCGGCGGCTGGTCGCCGGTCTCCCTCGGCGACTACTGCGCCGGGCTCGAACCACGTCCTCCCGACCGCCGGTTGCGCCTGCCACTCGTCCGGCCTGTCGGTCCGCAGCTTCCTCAAGGCGATGCACGTCATCAACTACTCCCGCGACGCGTTACACCAGGTCGCCGGTCACGTGGTCGCGCTGGCGCACGCCGAGGACCTGCCGGCCCACGGCGCCGCGGTGTCGCGTGCGCTTCCCCGAGGAGAACTGATGGGCCGCTTCGACGGGCTGCCGATCCGCGACGAGCTGAAGAGCTTCGAGCCGTACGGCGCCCCGCAACTCGACGTCCCGATCCTGCTCAACGTCAACGAGAACCCGTACCCGCCGAGCGAGGAGACCGTCGCCGACATCGCCGCGGCGGTCACCGTGGCGGCGCGCGGCTGAACCGCTACCCGGACCGCGAGTTCCTCGACCTGCGCGCGGACCTCGCGGCGTACCTGGGCCGTGAGTCCGGCGCGCAGTTGACCGCCGAGCAGGTGTGGGCGGCCAACGGTTCCAACGAGGTGATGCTGCACATCCTGCAGGCCTTCGGCGGCCCGGGCCGTACGGCGCTGTCGTTCGCGCCGACGTACTCGATGTACCCGGAGTACGCCCGGGACACGAACACGGCCTGGGTGACCGGCCGTCGGGCCGAGGACTTCACCCTCGACCAGAGCAAGGCGCTGGCCGCGATCTCCCGGCACCGCCCGTCGGTCGTGCTGCTCGCTTCGCCGAACAACCCGACCGGTACGGCGCTGCCGATCGACGTGGTCGAGGCGATCGCCGCCCGGACCGCCGCGATGGGATCCGTCCTGGTGGTCGACGAGGCGTACGCGGAGTTCCGTCGGACCGGGACTCCGAGTGCGGTGACGCTGTTGCCGTCGTACCCGAATCTGGCGGTGGCGCGGACGATGTCGAAGGCGTTCGCGCTGGCGGGCGGCCGGGTCGGCTACCTTGCCGCGAGCAAGCAACTGGTGGACGCACTGCGGATCGTCCGGCTGCCGTACCACCTGTCCGCGGTGACCCAGGCGGTCGCGCGGGCGGCGCTGCGGCACTCCGACGAGTTGCTCGGCCGGGTCGAGCAACTGCGGGTCGAGCGGGACGAGACGGTCGACTGGCTGCGGTCGCTGGGTCTGCGTGCCGTCGACTCGGACGCGAACTTCGTGCTGTTCGGCACGTTCGCCGACCGGCACGCGGTCTGGCAGTCGCTGCTGGACGACGGCGTACTGATCCGCGAGACCGGACCGGACGGCTGGCTGCGGGTGTCGATCGGCACCGGCGACGAGATGGCCGCATTCCGTGCTTCACTGGAGACGCGTTCTGAAGACGACGTGGGAAGGCAGACATGACCAGCGAACTGCTCGGATCGATCGGGAGACCAGCGAGTCGAAGGTCCTGGTCGAGCTGAACATCGACGGTGAGGGCCGCGCCGACATCTCCACCGGCGTCGGGTTCTACGACCACATGCTCAACGCGCTGGCCAAGCACGCGCTGCTCGACCTGCACGTGAACACGGTCGGCGACCTCGAGATCGACGCGCACCACACCGTCGAGGACACCGCGATCGGCATCGGCCAGGCGCTTCGCGAGGCGCTGGGTGACAAGAGCGGGATCCGGCGGTTCGGCGACGCGACCGTGCCGCTGGACGAGGCGCTCGTGCACTGCACGGTCGACCTGTCCGGCCGCCCGTACTGCGTGCACACCGGTGAGCCGGACGGTCAGGTGTACGCGATCATCGGTGGCGACTACGCCGGTTCGCTGACCCAGCACGTGTTCGAGACGCTGGCGTTCAACGCCGCGATCTGCATCCACATCCGGGTGCTGTCCGGCCGCGATCCGCACCACATCGTCGAGGCCCAGTTCAAGGCGTTCGCCCGGGCGCTGCGCGCAGCCGCCGAGCTCGACCCGCGCCAGCCGGGGATCCCCTCGACCAAGGGCGCTCTGTGACCAAGAAGGTCGTGCTGCTCGACTACGGATCGGGCAACATCCGGTCGGGGGAGCGGGCGCTGCAACGCGTCGGCGCGGACGTCACGGTCACGTCCGACGTCGACCAGGCGTTGAACGCCGACGGTCTGCTCGTCCCCGGCGTCGGCGCCTTCGAGGCCTGCATGACCGGCCTGAAGGCGGTCCGCGGTGACGTGGTCGTCGACCGGCGGCTCAGCGGTGGCCGTCCGGTGCTCGGCATCTGCGTCGGCATGCAGATCCTGTTCGCCCGCGGCATCGAGCACGGGGTGGAGACCGAGGGCTGCGACCAGTGGCCGGGGGTGGTCGAGCGGTTGCGGCCGGTGGCCGACGAGCCGGTCCCGCACATGGGCTGGAACACGGTCGACGTCCCGGCCGCGACGTCGCTGTTCGAGGGGATCGAGAAGGAGCGGTTCTACTTCGTGCACTCGTACGGCGTACGCGCGTGGGAGCTCGAGGACACCGCGCAGCTCGGTGACACCGGCCGTCACCTGGACGTCGTACGGCGGTGACCGGTTCGTCGCCGCGGTCGAGAACGGTCCGCTCAGCGCGACCCAGTTCCACCCGGAGAAGTCCGGCGACGCCGGCGCCGAACTCCTGGCCAACTGGGTGCGCTCGCTCTGACATGCCGCGCGGGCGTCCGGCGTGCGCCTCATGCGGAGCGGGTGAGGACGTCCCGGACGCCGCGGGTGTGGGATGGGTTGCGGCGGCACGTCGTGTCGCGGTGATCGAGGGGTGATCGGCGATGGGCGGGATCAGCAGCACCACGAAACCGCGACGGTGATGTCCTGGGCAGCCGGCTTCCGGGCGCGCCAGTTCGTTCGGCAGAGCCTCTGGGTGGTGCCGCTGATCGGCGGGGTGGTCGGTGCGCCCTGCTGTCCGGGCTCGACCTGTGGCTCGAGGGCTTGATCGACCTGCCACCGGCGTGGTCGTACTCCGAGGGCACCGCGAACAGCGTGCTGTCGGCCGCCGCCGCCGCGATGGTCGGGCTGATCGGCTTCGTGGTCACGATCGGCGTACTCGTCGTGCAGATGGCGACCGGCACGCTGTCGCCGCGCTTCATGCGGCTGTGGTACCGGGATCGGCTGCAGAAGTTCGTCCTGGCGGCCTTCACGGCCACGTTCACCTTCGCCTTCGCCTTGCTGCGCCACGTGGAGTCCGACTCCGTGCCTGATCTGGGCGTCTCCCTGGTCGGGCTGGCCGTCAGCATCGACCTGATTCTCCTGCTGCTGTACTTCGACCGGTTCGTGCATGCCTTGCGGCCGGTCGCGGTCGCGGCGGCGATGGCCCAGGCCGGTCTGGCGATCGAGGCCGAGGAGGACGGCCTCGTCTCGTCCGCCGGGAGCAGCGACCACCGGGCCGGACGTGGTGAGCCGGACGCACGGGTCCTGGCGCCTCGCTCGGGCGCCATCCAGGACGTCGACATCGCGGGCCTCGTCGCGGTTCGCGGCGGCCCGCGGCCAGGTCTGCGTCGTACCGCACACGATCGGTGACTTCGTCACCGCGGGGAGCGTGCTGATGGAGGTTCACGGGGCGGCGAGCGAGACCGACCTGCGGCGCTTGCGCGGGATGGTCTCGCTGGGCCGTGAGCGCACGATCGACCAGGACCCGGCCTTCGCGCTGCGCATCATGGTCGACATCGCCATCCGGGCGCTGTCGCCGGCGGTCAACGACCCCACCACGGCGACCCAGGTGCTCAACCACATCGACGACCTGCTGCTCGGGATCGGCTCCTCCGATCGAGCCTTCCGGGGTACCGCGCTCGACGCCGACGGGCAGGTCCGCCTGGTCGTCCGGACCCGCGGCTGGGCGGAGTACCTCGACCTCGGCGTGACCGAGATCCGCCAGTACGGCGCCACCTCGCCGCAGATCTGCCGGCGATTGCGGGCCATGCTCGAGGATCTGCGGGCCGGAGTCCCGCCCGCACGCCGGGCGGTCGTGCAGGATCAACTCGACGCCCTGGACCGGGCGACCGACGCGGCGTTCTCCGACCCGTCCGAGCGGGCGCTGGCGCGGATGAGCGACCGGCAGGGCCTTGGTGCCACCCGGTCCGGGGAGACCTCCGATGCCCGCCGTTGATCCGAGACTGATCGCGAGGACGCGGGCCGTCCGGGCGTTGTTGCTGTGGTCGGCCGTTCTCGGGGTCGCGACCGCGGCCCTGGTCGTCGCGCAAGCCTGGCTGCTGGCCGAGTTGCTCTCCGCGTCGTTCCAGGACGGTGCGAGCGTTCACGAGTTGCGCGGTCCACTGCTCGTCCTGCTCGGCGTCGTCGTCGCCCGCGCTCTGCTCGCCTGGTGGGCCGAGCTGATAGCGCACCGGGCCGGCACCCAGGCCAAGGCGGAGCTGCGGATGACCATGCTGCGGCACATTGTCGCCCTGGGCCCGGCATGGCTCGCCCGGCACCGCACCGCTGACCTCGAGACCCTCGGCACCCGCGGCCTCGATGCTCTGGACGGCTACTTCACCCGCTACCTGCCGCAGTTGGTGCTGGCGGTCGTCATCCCCACTGCTGTCATCGCCGCGGCCGTGACCCAGGACATCGTCGCGGCGGCGATCATCGCCGTCACGGTTCCGCTGATCCCGCTGCTGATGGCCGTCGTCGGCGCCGGCGCGAAGGCCCACGCGGCCAAGCGTCTCGTCACTCTGCAGCGTCTGGGCGGTCACTTTCTCGACAGCGTCGCCGGACTGACGACGCTCAAGGTGTTCGGGCGGGCGCGCGCCCAGGCAGACCTGGTCCGTCGCACCACGGACGACTTCCGTGAGGAGACGATGGGCACGTTGCGAGTGGCGTTCCTGTCCTCCCTGGTGCTGGAGCTGTTCGCGTCCTTGTCGGTGGCGGTCGTCGCGGTTGCCGTCGGCATCAGGCTCGTCGCCGGCGACCTGGACCTGTCCACCGGTCTGTTCGTGCTCATCCTCGCTCCTGAGGCCTTTCTCCCGCTGCGTGCTCTCGGGGCGAGCTATCACGCCAGTGCGGACGGGGTAGCCACCGCGGACCAGGTGTTCACGGTGCTGGACAGCCCACTTCCGGCCGGCCGTTCCGGCGTAGGTCTCCCGCACTGCTCGTCGATCGAGCTGGGCGTGGACCAGGTTTGCGTCAGCTATCCGGACCGGGCCGAACCTGTGCTCGACCGGGTCAGTCTGTCCGTCCGGGCGGGGGAGGTGGTGGCATTGACCGGGCCGAGCGGCTGCGGCAAGTCGACGTTGATCAACGTCCTGCTGGGCTTCGTCGGCGTCGACTCCGGGCGGGTGACGGTCTGCGGGGCGGACCTCGACGAGCTCGATCTCGAAGCTTGGCGCCGGACTGTGGCGTGGCTCCCGCAACGGCCCTACCTGCTGGCCGCGAGCCTGGCCGACAACATCAAGCTCGGCCGACCGCAGGCGCCCGAGGAGGACGTACTGAGAGCGGTTCACGACGCGGGCCTCGCTCAGGTGATCGGCCGGCTCCCGCACGGACTCGCGACGCCGGTGGGCGAGCGGGGCGCCGGTCTGTCCGCGGGTGAGAGGCAGCGCGTCGCTCTGGCCCGGGCGTTCTTGATGGATGCACCGTTGCTCCTGCTCGACGAGCCGACGGCCACCCTCGACGGAGAGACCGAGGCGTCAGTCCTCGACGCCGTCCACCGCCTGACCGCCGGCCGCACCGCGCTGATCGCCGCACACCGGCCGGCTCTGGTCGACTTGGCGGACAGGGAGATCCAGCTGGAACACGCAAGCGCGGTGGGATCCCGATGATGTCTCGTGTGACCAGCCGGCTGGCCGCGGCCACCCTGCTCGGGGCGGGTAGCGCCGCCGCCGGCCTCGGCCTCGCGGCGACCGCCGCTTGGCTCGTCGCGCGCGCGTCTGAACACCCCAACATGGCGGCCCTGGGGATCGCCGTGGTCGGAGTGAGGTTCTTCGGGATCAGTCGCGCGCTGCTGCGGTACGCCGAGCGCCTGGTCGGGCACGATGCCGCGTTCCGCGCCCTGGCCGACGTGAGGATGCGGGTCTACCGCAGGCTCGAGCGCCTCGCACCGGTCGGCCTGCCGGGCTTTCGGAGCGGCGACCTGCTGGCGCGTTTCGTCGACGACGTCGACTCGCTGCAGGACCTGCATGCTGCGCGTGGTCCCGCCGTACGTCGTCTTCGCCGCCGCCATCGGGTTGACGGCCGGACTGGTCGGGACCCTGGTGCCGGCCGCCGGGGATCCTGGTCGTGGCCGCCGCGCTGCTCTGCGGGACCGTCGTTCCCGTCCTGGCCCGGTACCTGGTCCGACGGTCCGAGGCGCGCCGGGCCGAGACCCGCGGCGAACTGTCGACCGCCGTGGTCGACCTGGTCCAGGGAGCGCCCGATCTCATCGCGTACGGTGCCGCGAACGCCCAGCTGCGCCGGGCCGGCCGAGCCGACGCCGAGCTGACCAGGGTGGCCGGTGCGGCTGCTCGAACCGCGGGTATCGGCTCGGGGCTCACGACGCTGCTCGCGGGACTGTGCGTCTGGGGTGTGCTCGTGGCCGGGATCGTCGCCGTCGACGACGGCCAGCTTCCGCGGTGTCCTGCTCACCGTCGTCGTCCTCGTGCCCCTGGCCGCCTTCGAGTTGGTCACCGGACTCCCGCAGGCCTTCGCGATCCTCGAGCGGGTACGGCGCTGCCGGGAACGGGTCGATGCGCACTCCTGACGGCCGACGACCCGGTCAGCGAGCCAAGCGACTCCGATGCCGACTGCCGGCCGCGCCGTACTCGATCCGGCTCCGCGGCGTGCGCGCCCGCTACCCGTCCGGACCGCTCGCGCTCGACGGGATCGACCTGGACCTGGCTCCCGGGGAGATCGTCGCGGTGGTCGGTCCCAGCGGGGCCGGCAAGTCCACGCTGGCCGCCGTCCTGCTGCGGTTCCTCGACCTCGAGTCCGGCACGGCCACGCTGAACGGGATCTGCCTCGGCGACCTGGACCCCGACGCCGTCCGGCGGGTCATCGGGGCTGGCCGGCCAGGACGCACACGTCTTCGACCGCACGATCGGCGACAACCTGCGGCTGGCACGGCCGGACGCGACCGATGCGCGAGCTGCGGGCGGCTCTGGCGGCGGTCGGTCTGCTGGACTGGGTCGGCGGCCTGCCGACGGGCCTGGAGACCGAGGTCGGTGAGCACGGCGCCCGGCTCTCCGGCGGCCAGCGGCAGCGGCTCGTCGTCGCCCGTGCCCTGCTGGCGGACTTTCCGGTGCTCATCCTCGACGAGCCGACCGAGCACCTCGACACCGCGGCGGCCGACGCGCTGACCGCCACCCTGCTGGCCGCGGCCCCCGAGCGCTCCACCCTGCTGATCACCCACCGGCTGAGCGGCCTGCAGACCGTCGACCGGATCGTGCTGCTGGACGCCGGTCGAGTGGTGGAGACGGGCACGCACGCGGACCTGGTCGCGGCCGGCGGGGCGTACGCGCGGATCTGGGCCGAGGAGCAAACGCACTTCATCCGGGCCGAGTGATGCGCGGACCGTACGGCTGGGAGAGCCTGCCAGAGACGACGAACGCTTCCGACGAGGGCGAAGGCCTGTGATGGACCCGACCGACCTGGCACGCATCCAGTTCGCCACCACCAGCATCTACCACTTCGTGTTCGTCCCGGTGACGATCGGGCTGGCCTTCCTGGTGGCCGTCCTGCACACCCAGTGGTACCGATCGGGCCAGGAGGACCACAAGCGGCTGACCCGGTTCTTCGGCGACGTTGCTGCTGATCAACATCGCCGTCGGCGTCGTCACCGGGCTGGTGCAGGAGTTCCAGTTCGGCACGAACTGGTCGGCCTACTCACGGTTCGTCGGCGACGTCTTCGGCGCACCGCTGGCGATGGAAGGGCTGGCGGCGTTCTTCCTGGAGTCGACGTTCCTGGGGTTGTGGATCTTCGGCTGGAACGTGCTTCCCCGGCGGGTCCATCTCGCCACGATCTGGCTGGTCGCCGTCGGGGCCACGCTCTCGGCCGCGTTCATCATGGCCGCGAACTCGTGGATGCAGCACCCGGTCGGCTACACCACCGACGCCCAGACCGGGCGGCCGCAGCTCAGCTCGATCGGGGACCTGTTCACGAACCCGGTGTTCGTCTGGGGCTACATCCACGTGATCCTGGCCTCGCTGGTGACCGGGGCCGTGCTGATGCTGGCAGTGTCCGCGTGGCAACTCAGGCGCAGCGAGCACGGCGGGCTCTTCCGTCGCTCGGCCAAACTCGCGATCGTCGTCCTGCTCCCGGCCTCGATCCTGGCGCTGGGGGTCGGCAGCCACCTGGGCGTGATCGAGGCGAAGTACCAGCCGATGAAGATCGCGGCCGCCGAGGCCCAGTGGGAGACCTGTCAGCCCTGCTCGTTCTCGTTGTTCCAGATCGGCGGCGGCAGGAACGACGAGACCCCGACCCAGCTTCTCGAAGTACCCCACCTGCTGTCCTTGCTCGCCACGGGCACGTGGAACGGCGAGGTCGAAGGGCTCAACGAGCTGCAGGCGGCCGACGTCCAGCAGTACGGCGCCGGCAACTACGTGCCGAACGTGTTCGTGCAGTACTGGTCGATGCGGGTGATGGCCTACCTCGGCAGTCTGATCACGCTGCTCGCACTGTGGGGAGCCTGGCTGCTGTACCGCAAGAAGCTCGCGGTGTCGCGGGTGTTCCTCGCGGTGGCGACCTGGGCGGTGCTGGCGCCGTTCCTGATGAACACGGCCGGCTGGATGCTGACCGAGAACGGGCGCCAGCCGTGGCTCGTCCAGGGGCTGATGAAGACCGTGGACGGCGTATCCACCTCGGTCGGTACGACCGAGCTCGCGATCAGCATCGGGGCGCTGGTCGTCGTCTACGTGCTGGTCGGGATCGTCTACCTGTTCCTGATGCTGCGCTACGCACGGCGCGGACTCGAGCTCGAGCACGACGAGCCCTCAGCTGATCCCCGGACACCGGCGATCAACTACTAGCGAGCGACCGGGGAGGCAGACGTGGGACTACCCGAGCTGTGGTTCGTGATCATCGCGATCCTCTGGACCGGCTTCTTCGTCCTGGAGGGGTTCGACTTCGGGGTCGGGATGCTGCACCGGGTGCTCGGCCGGACCGACCGCGAGCGTCGGGTGGCGATCAACACCATCGGTCCGTTCTGGGACGGCAACGAGGTGTGGCTGGTCGTCGGCGGTGCGGCGATCTTCGCCGCGTTCCCCGACTGGTACGCCAGCTGGTTCTCGGCGAGCTACCTGGCGGTCCTGCTGCTCCTGGTGGCGCTGATCATCCGTGGCGTGTCCTTCGAGTTCCGCGGCAAGGTCGACCAGCCCGGTTGGCGCCGGCTGTGGAGCGGCACTCTGACGATCGGCAGCCTGGTTGCGCCGCTCGTGCTCGGGATCGCGCTCGGTGACCTGGTCGCCGGTCTGCCGATCGACGCGGACGGCGAGTTCACGGGTTCGTTCTGGGATCTCTTCACGCCCTTCGGCCTGTGGACCGGGCTGACGCATGGTGGTGCTCTGTCTCATGAACGGGGCGACGTTCCTCGGTATCAGGACCACCGGTGTGCTGCGCGAGCGAGCGCACCGCGTCGCTCGATGGATCGGCTGGGTCGGACTTGTGGTGGTCACGGCCTTCGCGGTCTGGATCCTGGTCGTCGCCGACCACGGCTGGGGACCGGTCGTGGTCGCTGGTGATCGCCCCGGCGGCCCTGGTCGTCTCCGTCTTGGCGGTGCACCAGGAACGCGACGGTGCTCGCGTTCATGCCTGTCGGCGGCGGCGACGATCTGTTCCGTGGCGGGACTGTTCGCCGCCCTCTACCCCCAGGTTCTGGTGGCCACCGACCCCGCGAACAGCCTCACCGTCGAGCAACGCGGCGTCGGCGCACTATGCGCTGACGGTGATGAGCGTGGTCGCCCTGGTGTTCCTCCCCCTGGTGCTGCTCTACCAGACCTGGTCGTACTTCGTGTTCCGTCATCGGCTGAGTACCTAGGTCAGTCATCCAACCGGGATGAGGCGTCCCGGCCCCTACTCGACGAAGGCTGGAGTCATGGCGGACGGTCAGCACTACGACGTGATCATCATCGGCACCGGAGCGGGAGGCGGCACACTGGCCCATCGGCTGGCGCCGTCCGGCAAGCGGGTCCTGCTCCTCGAACGCGGCGACTACCTGCCGCGCGAACGCGAGAACTGGGACTCCGCAGCGGTGTTCGTCCAAGGACGGTATCGCGCACCGGAGTTCTGGTACGACGAGCACGGCCACGAGTTCCCGCCGGAGACCAACTACTACGTGGGCGGCAACACCAAGTTCTACGGCGCTGCCCTCTTCCGGTTGCGGCCGCAGGACTTCGGCGAACTGCGGCACCACGGCGGCGTCTCGCCGGCCTGGCCGCTGCGGTACGAGGATTTCGAGCCGTACTACACGGAGGCCGAGCATCTCTATCGGGTGCACGGCCGCCGCGGCGAAGACCCCACCGAAGGCGCGTCCAGTGCGCCGTACCGGTTCGGGCCGGTCGAGCACGAGCCGCGCATCCAGCAGTTGAGTGACGACCTGGAGAAGCAGGGGCTGCATCCGTTCCATCTGCCGATCGGCGTCGATCTCATCCAGGACGAGCACGGCCGGGCGACCCGGGACAGCGCCTGCATCCGCTGCGACAAGGTGGACGGGTTCCCGTGCCTGGCGCAGGCCAAGTCGGATGCGCAGGTGATCTGCGTCGACCCGGCGCTGAAGCACGACAACGTCTCGATGGTGACGAACGCCAAGGTGGTGCGGTTGGAGACCGACCCGACCGGACGCACCGTCTCGCAGGTCGTGACCGAGGTCGACGGAGAGACCGTCAACTTCAGCGCGGACCTCGTGGTCGTCGCCTGCGGCGCGGTCAATTCCGCCGTACTGCTGCTGAAGTCGGCGAACGACCGTCATCCGCAGGGCCTCGCGAACAGCTCGGACGTCGTCGGCCGGCATTACCTGCGGCACAACAATCTCGCGTTGATGGCGGTGTCGAAGGAGCCGAACCCGACCCTGTTCCAGAAGACCCTCGCGATGAACGACTGGTACTTCGGTGCCGACGACTGGGACTACCCGCTCGGCGGGATCCAGATGCTGGGCAAGTCCGATACCGAGCAGGTCCGCAGTGGCGCGCCGCGCTGGGCCGGCAAGGTCTCACCGGGCATGCCGTTCGAGATGATCGCCCACCACGCGGTCGACTTCTGGTTGTGCGGTGAGGACCTGCCGCAGCCGGACAACCGGGTCACTGTGCGCAAGGACGGGTCGATCCAGCTCGCTCTCGACGAGAAGAACAACATCGAGGGCGTCAACCGGCTCAGGCACAAGCTGGAAGGCATGCTCGGCGACCTCGGGCTGCACGAGCACCGGCTGCTCGACCACAGCATCTACCTGCACAAGGGGATGCCGATCGGTGCCACCGCGCACCAGGCGGGCACAGTGCGGTTCGGCGACGACCCGCAGAGCTCGGCCCTCGACGTGAACTGCAAGGCCCACGACGTCGACAACCTCTACGTCGTCGACACCAGCTTCTTCCCGAGCATCGGTGCCGTGAACCCGTCGCTGACCGCGATCGCGAACGCGATGCGGGTCGGCGACCACATCCTCGACCGGCTCCGCTGAGCCCAGCCGACCGGGACTGACTAGGAGAACCGCTATGCCAACTGCCGACATGGACGCACTGGTCATCTTCGGTGCGACCGGTGACCTCGCGAAGCTGGAGACCTTCCCTGCCCTGGTCGGATTGGTCGACCGGGGCGTGCTCGACGTACCGATCGTCGGGATCGCCAAGAGCGGCTGGGGACTCGACCAGTTCCGCGCGTACGCGGTGGCGTCGCTGCGGGCCAACGGGATCGATCCCGACAGCCCCGCGGCAGCCGGCATGCTCGGCCTGCTGCGCTACATCGACGGCGACCTCGACGACGACGCGACGTACGCCGCGATGGCCGACGAGGTCGGCGCCGGGGGACGGGCGCTGTTCTACCTCGAGGTGCCGCCGCCGCTGTTCGGCCGGATCGCCGAGGGCATCGCGAGTGCGGGCAAGGCCGACGGGGCCCGGGTGATGGTCGAGAAGCCGTTCGGCACCGACCTCGCCAGCGCCCAGGCAGCTCAACGCGACCATGAACAAGGTCTTCCCCGAGGAGGCCATCTACCGGGTGGACCACTGGCTCGGCCTGGACCCGCTGGAGAATGTGCTGTTCGCCCGCTTCGCCAACTCGGTGATCGAACCGCTGCTCAACCGCGACCACGTGGAGAGCATCCAGATCACCATGGCTGAGAGCTTCGACGTCTCCGACCGGGGCAGCTTCTACGACCGCACGGGGGCGATCCGCGACGTCCTGCAGAACCACATGCTGCAGGTGCTCGCGAGCGTGACCGCCGATCCGCCGGGCCATCTCGAGGACGCCAACTGGCGAAGCTCAGAAGGCCGCGGTCATCAGTTCGCTGCGCCCTCTGACCAAGGACGACACGGTGCGCGGGCAGTACGACGGCTACCTGGACGTCGCCGGCGTCGATCCCCAGTCGCGGACCGAGACGTACGTCGCGGTCCGGCTGGCCCTCGACACCTGGCGCTGGTCCGGCGTACCGATCGCGATCCGGGCCGGGAAGTGCCTGCCGGTCACCGCGACCGAGATCATGATCCGGTTCCGCCGCCCACCGCGCGACCTCTTCGGGCTCGAGGGTTCCACCGCATCGAACCAGCTGCGGTTCCGGATCTGGCCCGAGAGCGAGGTCGGACTCACCCTGTGCGGCAAGAAGCCCGGAGCCGGCTGGACAGCCGCAGGCCGAGCACCTGACCTTCGCCGAGGCGAAGGGATCCGACCAGCGACCGTACGACCGGCTGATCGGGGCGGCGCTCCTGGGCCGGCAGTCGCTCTTCGCCGCACAGCAGACGGTCGAGGCCGCCTGGCGAGTGGTCGAGCCCGTGCTCGGGGACGTCGTGCCCGTCGTGCCGTATGCCAAGGGCAGTTGGGGGCCGAAGGAGGCCGACGCCCTGCTGCCGCCCGGTGCGACCTGGCATGACCCGGTCGGATGATCAAGGGAGCCGGTCGATGAGTCAGCGGACCAGCAGCGGCGCCGGGGAGCGATCGGAGCCTCGCCGGGTGGTGATCGTGGGCGGGGGCTTCGCCGGCCTGTTCGCGGCGCGCGCGTTCCGGCGCCGACGGGTGCAGGTCACCCTCGTGGACCGCGCCGCCCACCACCTGTTCCAGCCCTTGCTGTACCAGTGCGCCACCGGGATGCTGTCCGAGGGCCAGGTCGCGATGCCGCTGCGGGCGATCCTGCGCAAGTACGCCAACGTCGACTGCGTGCTCGCCGAGGTGACCGGTTTCGACGTCGAGGGCCGCATCGTCCACGCGCTGCGGCCGACCGGCGGCGAGATCGAGTTCCCGTACGACGACCTGATCCTGGCCGCCGGCGTACGGCAGTCGTACTTCGGGCATGACGAGTTCGCCGCAGTTCGCACCCGGGATGAAGACCCTGGCCGACGCGTTGCTGATCCGGCGCAGGATCTTCGGTGCGTTCGAGATGGCCCAGTCGGCGACCGATCCCGAGGAGCGCCGGCGGTGGCTCTCGTTCGCTCTGGTCGGCGCCGGCCCGACGGGTGTCGAGCTGGCCGGGCAGATCCGTGAGCTGGCCACGTCGACGCTGAGCAAGCAGTTCCACGACATCGATCCGACCGAGGCGAAGGTGATGCTCTTCGACGGCGGAGACGCTCCGCTCGCGCCGTTCGGCCCGAAGCTGTCCGCCAAGGCCGCCGCCGCACTGACCAAGCTCGGCGTCGAGCTCCACCTGGGATCGATCGTCACCGACGTGAACCAGACCGGGCTCGTCGTCCGCGGTCCCGACGGCGCGAGTACGCCGTACCGAGGTCGGAACCGTGCTGTGGGCCGCGGGAGTCGCGGCGCCGCCGGTCGCCGACCTGCTCGCGAAGGCTGCCGGGGCGGAACAGGACAGGGCCGGGCGGATCAAGGTCCAGCCGGATCTGACCCTGCCCGGTCACCCGGAGATCTCGGTGGTCGGTGACGTGATGAGCCTCGACGATCTTCCCGGCGTCGGCGAGGTGGCGATGCAGACCGGGTACTACGCCGCGAAGCGGATCAGGAACGAGGTGGACGGGCAGACCGATCCGCCGAAGCCGTTCAAGTACCGCGACCTGGGTTCGGCGGCGTACATCGCCCGCGGTCAGGCGGTCGTCTCGGTCGGCAAGGTGCACCTGAGCGGCAAGATCGGCTGGCTTTCCTGGCTCGGCATTCACATCGCCTTCCTGACCGGATTCCGGAACCGGTTCGGGGCGGTGCTCAGCTGGGCGATCGCCTTCAGCCGGGAGACCCGGCGCGAACGCGCCTTCACGATGCGGCAGGTCGCGCCCGGTGGCGCAGATCTGTACCCCGACCGAACGGGAGGCGACCCCTCATGACGGACTACCCACGTATCGCCGACCACGGGTTGATCGGCGACCTGCAGACCGCCGCGCTGGTGACCACGGACGGGTCCATCGACTGGTTCTGCTGTCCGCGGTTCGATTCGCCGAGCGTCTTCGCCGCGCTGCTCGACCAGGAACGCGGCGGCTGTTTCCGGGTTCGGGCGATCGGCCCCGACCTCACCAGCCGGCAACTGTACTTCCCGGACACCGCCATCCTGATCACGCGGTTCATGACCGAGGAGGGCGTCGGCGAGCTCGTCGACTTCATGCCGCCGGCCGGCAAGCAGCCGACGGCGAACCATCGGCTGGTGCGGATGATGCGGTGCGTGCGGGGGCGGATCACCTTCGAGGTGGACATCGCGCCCCGGTTCGACTACGGCCGCAAGGAGCACGAGACGCGGCTCGTCCCGCCGGGGGTGGTTTTCGTGACGGATGACCTGAGCTTGACGCTGCACGTGGTCCGTGACCCGGGTGACGAGCGGCTGGGGCGAGTCCGCGTGGACGGCAGCGATATCCACATCGACTACGAGATGTCAGCCGGGCAGACCCGCGGGCTGGTGCTCGAGTCGGCGGCCGACGGACCACCGCGGGAGATCGGGGTCGCGGAGTTCACCGCCATGTTCGATGACGCGACCGCGTTCTGGCGCGACTGGCTGTCACAGTCGACGTACACCGGCCGGTGGCGGGAGATGCTGCAGCGCTCGGCGATCACGCTCAAGCTGATGACGTACGCGCCGAGCGGCGCACTGGTCGCCGCTCCGACAGCCGGGTTGCCCGAGCAGATCGGCGGCGAGCGGAACTGGGACTACCGCTACACCTGGGTGCGGGACGCCTCATTCTCCGTCTACGCGCTGCTCGGCCTCGGCTTCACCGAGGAGGCGGCGGAGTTCTGCGGCTGGTTGCGTGACCGTGTTCAGGAGAAGGCCGGCCGGGGAGGCGGCCCGCTGAACATCATGTACCGGGTGGACGGGTCGTCCGATCTGACCGAGGAGTCCCTCGAGCACCTGGAGGGCTACCGCGGCTCCCGGCCGGTACGGATCGGCAACGGTGCCTCGAACCAGCGGCAGATGGACATCTACGGCGAGGCACTGGACAGCATCTACTTCGCCGACCAGCACGGTATCGACGTCGACCTGCAGACCTGGGCCGCGCTGAGCGACATCGTCGACTGGCTGGCCGAGAACTGGGACCTGCCGGGGGAGGGGATCTGGGAGACCCGCGGTGGGCAGAAGGACTTCACCTACGGCCGGGTGATGAGCTGGGTCGCGTTCGACCGGGCCATCCGGCTGGCCGCCGAACGGGGCCTGCCAGGAGGTGTGGACCGGTGGGTGACGAGCCGGGACGCGATCCACAAGCAGGTGATGCGTCGCGGCTGGAATGAGAAGCTCGGAGCCTTCGTGCAGCACTACGGCGACACCGTGCTCGACTCGTCCATGTTGCGGATGGCAACGGTCGGCGCCATCGGGCCGACCGATCCGATGTGGCTGTCGACGCTGGATGCGATGGACGCCGAGTTGGTGGTCGACAGCCTGGTCTACCGCTACGACCCGGCTGCCTCACCGGACGGGCTGGCCGGTGACGAGGGCACGTTCTCGCTCTGCACCTTCAACTATGTCGATGCCCTGGCCCGCGCCGGCCGGCTCGACGAGGCACGGCTGATCTTCGAGAAGATGCTCACCTATGCCAACCACGTCGGCCTGTTCTCCGAGGAGATCGGCCTGACCGGTCAGCAGCTCGGCAACTTCCCGCAGGCCTTCACGCACCTGGCGCTGATCGACGCGGCCATCACCCTCAACGCCGCGCTGGATGGAGCGAGGTCGGGGCGCCGGTACTCCGCGGCGGGCATTCCGGCCGCGCGCCGGGCTGCGGACGCGGCGGCGACCTGAGCTAGGGGATGGGCTCGCCGGCCTCGTCGTGCGTCCGGGCGAGCCCGCGGTCGATAGAGATGGCGATCGCCGGATACACCAGCACCGACAAGACGCCCGCACCCACCAACGCGGCCGCGTTCTCGGGCCGCATCTCGCCGGTCTCGAGTCCGATCGCGCTGAGCGCCACGAGCAGCGGCAACGCCGTTGACACCAGGAAGACCAGCTCGAAACGTCGGGGCAGGGGCAGCGCGGATCGGTACACCAGCAGCGACGGGAGGCCGCGGACGACGAGCAGCAAGAGGAAGAACAGGAACAGCCGCCCAGGTGCCTCGATGATCGACTCCAGGTCGAGACCCATCCCTGACGACACGAAGAAGATGGGGATGAAGAAACCGTAGCCGACGGCATCGAGCTTGCGGTTCAGCGCCTCGGCGTTCACGGGCGCCCACCGATGCAGGACGACACCCGCCACGAAGGCGCCCAGGACGACGTCGAGCCCGAAGTCGCTGGCGATGACGAGCAGGAGCAGCAACATCGCGACCGTCCACCGCAGCGTGGTCTGCGAGGTCGCGTCCCTCCCCTCCGACAGGATCCGGGCGATCCGGCCGCCACGCCCCAGTCTGGGCACCAGACTCAGCAGGAGCCCGAGGACGCCCACCGCGACGAGTGAGATGAGCCCGATGAACCGGCCGTGCGACCCGAGGAAGATCGCGATGGCCACCACGGGCAGGAACTCCCCGACCGCTCCGGCGGCCAGGATGTAGGTGCTGAACGACCCGCGCAGCATGTTGTTGTCGCGCAGGATCGGCAGCAACGTTCCCAGCGCCGTCGTTGTCAGGCCGAGCGCGACCGGCACGAACGCCTGCACGAGCCCCAGCGCCGCGAGCCCGGCGACGACCCCGATGGCCAGCGCCACGGTGACCAGCCATCCGACCACGGCGAGCTTGCCGGCCCGCTGCCGGAAGATCGCCAGGTCGAGCTCATAGCCGGCCAGCAGAAACAGGAACCCCAGACCGACGTTCGAGAGCAGTGCGATGCTGTCCGGGTTGGCCAGATCGAGCACGTGCGGCCCGACCAGCACGCCGCCGAGAATGAGCACCACCACCTGAGGGATCCGGAACCGGCCGAGTAAGCCGACGATCACAGGTGCCACGGCCGCCACCAACACGACCACGAACAGGCTGGTCAGTCCCAGACCGACATCATCGCTCATGCCACCAGCCTGACGGCACTACCCTGCCGGACGCCTCCCTCAGGCCGGACGATCCCACCGCATCGGGACCTCAGGTGCTCGCTGTGAGCTTCAGACCGCGCCGGGGAAGGCGACCGGGGCGCCGCCCCACGCCATCTGGGCGCTCGCGGCGGCGAGCAGGCTCTCGATGGCGAAGGCTCGGACGGCCGGCTGCTCGGCCGACTCGACCAGGTCGCCGTACACGGCTGCCACGCGGCGCTCGATCAGCAGGATCAGCGCGGCGGCGCCGGCGGCGTTCGTGACGGCCTGCGGCAGGTCGTACGCCGGTTCCGCCGCGACCGGGGTCTCACCGGCGGCGACCACCAGGGCGCTGAGGTGGTCGCGGTTGTCGCGGTGCTGCTCGTAGGCGTCCGTTGCAGCCTTGAAGCGGGCACCACTGAGCTTCCCGCCCGCCACGCCCACGCCGTACAGGGCGGCGTGCTCGCCGGCGAGCGCAGCCTGCAGGGCTTCCAACTGGGTCACGAGGCGTCCGTCTTCTTCTTGGGGGTCAGCGTGGTGGCCAGCTGGGTCTCGGACGCGGCGATCATCGCCAGCAAGCGGGCGGAGGCTCCCGACAGCTTGCCCGCCGCGGCCGCGTGGGCGATCGCGGCGGCCTTCTCCTGCTTGGCCAGGGCGGTGAGGGCGGCCGACGACGTACTCGGGACTGCCGGCGCCTTGGCCGCGGCGGCCGCGACCCCGGCGGTCTCCTTCAGCTTGGCCAAGTGACTCGCGTGGTACTTCGCGCCCGCCGCGAGCTGGGTGCGTATCGCTGGGAACTTCCGGCTCACCCCGGCGTACCCGAGGGACAATTGAGTCACCTGGGTTGCCGCGGTGCTGAGGGCCGCCACGACCGCGGGGTCGACGGTCGGTGTCTCCTCGGCCGGCCGGCCCGACGACGTGGGGTTCACGATGCCCGGCGTACCGGAGTCTGCCGCGTCGTCCTTGCAGCCGGCCAGCGCGACCACAGCAGGCACCACGGACGCGCTCACCAGGACGGTGCGGCGGGACAGGCGGGGTTCGTTCGGCACGGCGGAACGATACCTGGTGACGCGCCGATGACCGCCGTGGGACGAGCCGGTGGCCTGGACACTGCGACCGGCCGGATATGGTGGGCTACTGCCCTCGGCCGGATCGCCGGGGTTGGAACGGGTGCACAACTGGAGAGAGAGGCAGGTCTACCTGTGAGCCGAAGGACTGACCACACGGACACCACGAGCCTCGAGAACTTCCTGCGGCCGATCGTCGAGCAGTTCGGCTGCGACCTGGAGGCGGCGGACATCGCTCCGGCCGGCCGCCGCCGGTTGCTGCGCGTGCTCGTCGACCGCGACGGCGGTATCAACCTGGACGACGTCGCCGACGTCACCCGGGCGATCTCCAAGGCACTCGATGCCGACGACATCATGGGCGGAGGCGCCTACACGCTGGAGGTCTCCAGCCCCGGCGTCGACCGGCCGCTCACCCTGCCCCGGCACTGGCGGCGCAACGTCAGCCGGCTGGTCACGGTCACCCTGACCGCGGGTGGGAAGCTGACCGGCCGGATCAAGTCCGCCTCCGAGCAGGCGGCCGAGCTCGACGTGGACGGCAAGCGGCAGACGGTCGCGTACGCCGACGTGGAGAAGGCCAAGATCCAGATCGAATTCAACCGGGCTGCCGGCAACGACGAATCAGAAACACCTGCCGACGGCACGGTGGAGGAGAACTGACATGGATATCGACATGGCCGTGCTGCGGTCGCTGGAGCGGGAGAAGGACATCTCCCTGGACGTCGTCGTCGAGGCGATCGAACAGGCGCTGCTGGTGGCTTACCACCGCACCGAGGGCGCCCAGCAACACGCTCGCGCCGAGCTGGACCGCAAGACCGGGCACGTCACCGTGCACGCGCGGGAGCTCGCCGAGGACGGCACGCTGGTCCGCGAGTACGACGACACCCCGGCCGACTTCGGCCGGATCGCGGCCACCACGGCCAAGCAGATCATCCTGCAGCGGCTGCGCGACGCCGAGGACGAGGTCCGGTACGGCGAGTTCTCCGGCAAGGAGGGCGACATCGTCTCCGGAGTCGTCCAGCAGGGGCGCGACCCGCGCTCGGTCATGGTCGACCTCGGCAAGATCGAGGCGGTGCTGCCGGCGCCGGAGCAGGTGCCGGGGGAGAAGTACGAGCACGGCTCCCGGCTGCGGGTGTACGTCGTGGGGGTCCGGAAGGGCTTCAAGGGCCCGCAGATCACGGTCAGCCGGACGCACCCGAACCTGGTCAAGAAGCTGTTCGCGCTCGAGGTCCCGGAGATCGCCGACGGCACGGTCGAGATCACCGCGATCGCCCGCGAGGCCGGTCACCGGACCAAGATCGCCGTTCGGACGCTGAATCCGTCGGTGAACGGGAAGGGCGCCTGCATCGGCCCGATGGGCCAGCGGGTACGCAACATCATGCACGAGTTGCACGGCGAGAAGATCGACATCATCGACCACAGCGACGATCCGGCCACCTTCGTCGGGAATGCGCTGTCCCCGGCGCAGGTTACGTCTGTCGAGGTGGTCGACGCCGCGGCACGTGCCGCCCGGGTCGTCGTCCCCGACTACCAGCTCTCGCTCGCGATCGGCAAAGAGGGGCAGAACGCCCGCCTGGCCGCCCGGCTGACCGGGTGGCGGATCGACATCCGGCCGGATACGGATGTGACTCGTGAGGACGAGAAGGTAGACTGATCTCTCGGTCGGTCGACTGAGTCGCAACCACACCCTGAGGATCACGTACCAAGTGACTGCAGACGCGCGCCCTGGCAAGGCCCGGGAGCGTACCTGTATCGGGTGCCGGAAGCGGTCCAGTCCGGCTGATCTGCTGCGGATGACGGTTTCTGGAGGGCTGGTCCTTCCGGATCCCGATCGTCGGGCGCCTGGCCGCGGGGCGCATCTGCACCCGGTGGCCGCGTGCCTCGACCTCGCCGAGCGGCGTAAGGCGTTCCCACGGGCCTTCAGGGTCCCCGGTCCGCTTGACCTGGCGCTCGTACGGGAACATGTTGCGCAGCGCAGTACCGAAAGCAGTACCGAAACAAGTGCGGCCACCCGGCCGCCCGCGACGACCGTCGCGACGACATGAAGGCGGGTCATCGACTCATGACCACTCGATGAGTGTCGAACGATGAGTGCAATGCGATGAGCATGTACGTCAACTAACGGTCCGCGCCCAGGCTCGGACCAGAGGGAGAGCAGTGGCAAAGGTCCGGGTCTACGAGCTCGCGAAAGAGCTCGGAGTTACCAGCAAGGTCGTTCTGACCAGGCTGAACGACATGGGAGAGTTCGTCCGATCGGCGTCCTCGACGATCGAGGCACCCGTCGTTCGACGGTTGGCGGAAGAGTTCGAGAAGAACCCGCCGAAGAAGCGCGCGGCCAAGAAGGCCGCCGCGAGTACGTCTGCCGCGCCGCAGGCGACCGCACCGGTCGCGCCTGCCGCGCCGGCGAAGAAAACACAGCCGGCCCCGGCCGAGCGCCCCGCGCCGGCCGCTGAGGCGACCCCGGCGCCGGTCGCAGAAACCCCCAAGGCGGAGGTGGCCGAAAAGGTGGAGTCCGCTCCGGCCCCGGTGAAGTCGGTTCCGACCCCAGGCGTGAAGCCGGGGCCGCGTCCGGGCCCGAAGCCCGCGCCGCGGCAGGAGACCGCTCCCGCCGAGGTCGCCCCTGCGGCCAAGGCCGAGACCCCGGCGGCACCGTCGTTCGAGGCACCGGCCGCCAAGGTCACGCCCGCCGCGCCGGCGCCCAGCCCGGCGGCCGCTCAGCCGGCCGCTCCGGCACAGCAGCGTCCGGCCGCCGAGCAGTCGACCCGGCCGGGTCCGCGTCCGGGTGGACCGGGATCCGGTCCGCGTCCGGGTGCACCGCGTCCGGGCGGCCAGGGCAATGCGCCCCGTCCCGGCGCCCCGCGTCCGGGTGCGCCGCGTCCGGGTGGCCAGGGCGGTGGGCCCCGACCGGGTGCGCCGCGTCCGGGCAACAACCCGTTCAGCTCGACCCAGGGCATGCAGCGCGGTGGCGCGCGCCCGGGCCAGGGTGGTCAGGGTGAGCGCTCCGGTCAGGGTGCGAGCCCGGCCGGGATGGCGCCGCGTCCGCCGCAGTCTCGCGGTGACGACCGTGGTCGCAGCAACGACCGGCCGCGTCCGAGTGGTGTGCCCGGTGCGCCGCGGCCCAACCCGGCGATGATGCCGAAGTCCTCGGCCGGTACGTTCACCGGTCGTCCGTCCGGTCCCGGTGGCGGCGGTGGCGGTGGCGGCGCTGGTGGCCGTGGTCGCCCCGGTGGCGGCGGTCCCGGTGGACCGGGTGCCGGTCCGCGCGGTGGCGGCGGTGGCGGTGGCGGCGGCTTCCGTCCAGGTGGCGGCGGCCCGAGTGGTCCGCCCGGTGGCGGCGGTGGCCGTCCGGGTGCGGGCAACCGCGGTCGTGGCGGGACGCAGGGTGCCTTCGGGCGTCCGGGCGGTCCGGCGCGCCGCGGCCGCAAGTCCAAGCGGGCGAAGCGCCAGGAGTTCGACAACATGCAGGCGCCGGCAGTCGGCGGCGTTCGCGTCCGGCACGGTGACGGCGAGGTCGTGCGCCTCGCTCGTGGCGCGTCGCTGACGGACTTCGCCGAGAAGGTCGGCGTCGACCCGGCGTCGCTGGTGCAGGTGCTGTTCCACCTCGGTGAGATGGTGACCGCGACCCAGTCGGTCAACGAGGAAGTGCTGCAACTGCTCGGCACCGAGCTGAACTACGACGTCCAGGTCGTGTCCCCCGAGGACGAGGACCGCGAGCTGCTGCAGTCGTTCGACATCGACTTCGGTTCCGACGAGGGCGGCGACGACGATCTGGTCAAGCGGCCGCCGGTGGTGACCGTGATGGGTCACGTCGACCACGGTAAGACGAAGCTGCTGGACGCGGTCCGGGAAGCCAACGTCGTGGCCAAGGAAGCCGGTGGCATCACCCAGCACATCGGTGCGTACCAGGTGACCACCGAGGTGGACGGCGAGCAGCGGGCCATCACCTTCGTCGACACCCCGGGTCACGAGGCGTTCACCGCCATGCGTGCCCGTGGTGCGCAGGCCACCGACATCGTCATCCTGGTGGTCGCGGCCGACGACGGCGTGATGCCGCAGACGATCGAGGCACTGAACCACGCGCGGGCGGCGAACGTCCCGATCGTGGTCGCGGTGAACAAGATCGACGTACCGAGTGCGGACCCGGCCAAGGTGCGCGGTCAGCTGACCGAGTACGGCCTGGTGCCCGAGGAGTACGGCGGCGACACGATGTTCGTCGACGTCTCGGCGAAGTCCCGGATCAACATCGACGGGCTGCTCGAGAGCGTCGTCCTGACGGCGGACGCGGCACTGGACCTGCGGGCCAACCCGAACATGCCGGCCCAGGGCATCGCGATCGAGGCCAACCTCGACAAGGGCCGTGGTCCGGTGGCGACCGTGCTGGTTCAGCGTGGCACGCTGCGGGTCGGCGACTCGATGGTGGCGGGACCGGCGTACGGCCGGGTCCGGGCCATGCTCGACGAGCACGGCGACCCGGTCGAGGAGGCGACGCCGTCGCGTCCGGTCCTGGTGCTCGGTCTGACCGCCGTACCAGGTGCGGGTGACAAGTTCCTGGTCGTCGACGACGACCGCAAGGCACGGCAGATCGCCGAGCGGCGTGAAGCTCGCGCCCGGGCGGCCGCGAACGCCAAGCGTCGCGCGCGCCGGACCCTCGAGGACTTCATGGCCTCGATGGAGAAGGGCGAGACGCAGGAACTGCTGCTCATCCTCAAGGGCGACGTGTCCGGTTCGGTCGAGGCACTGGAAGACGCCCTGGTCCGGATCGAGGTCGGCGACGAGGTCAACCTCCGCGTCATCGACCGCGGTGTCGGTGCGATCAACGAGAACGACGTCAACCTGGCCATCGCGTCGAACGCCGTCATCATCGGCTTCAACGTGCGGCCGGCGGGCAAGGCCGGTGACCTGGCCGAGCGCGAGGGCGTCGATGTCCGGTACTACTCGGTCATCTACGCGGCGATCGACGACATCGAGGCGGCCCTGAAGGGCATGCTCAAGCCGATCTACGAGGAGGTCACGCTGGGCCAGGCGGAGATCCGGGAGATCTTCCGCTCCTCGAAGGTGGGCAACATCGCCGGTTGCTGGGTGACCAACGGCCTGCTGCGCCGCAACGCCAAGGTCCGGTTGATCCGGGACGGCGCGGTGGTGGTCGACAACACCGAGCTGTCGTCGCTGAAGAGGTTCAAGGACGACGCGTCCGAGGTCCGCGAGGGCTTCGAGTGTGGTCTGACCATCAACGGCTACAACGACATCAAGATCGGTGACATCGTCGAGGCCTTCGAGCTCCGCGAGAAGCCGCGCAACTGATCGAATGGTGGTGGTCCGGGCCCTCGGGTCCGGGCCACCGGAGTAACGTCCGGAGAGGCGGTGTTCTCTCCGGACGTTACTCATGAATGAGGGAGTGAGCCCTGATGGGTGAAGCAAGGGCGAAGCAGTTGGCCGACCGGATCCAGGTGCTTGTCGCCGAGCTGCTCGAGCGCCGGGTCAAGGACCCCCGGCTGGGCTTCGTCACCGTGACGGACGCCCGGCTGACCGGTGACCTGCGCGAGGCCAGCGTCTTCTACACCGTGTACGGCGACGAGCAGGCGCGGGCGTCGACCGCGGCCGCCCTGGAGTCGGCCCGCGGCCTGATCCGCAGTGAGGTCGGCAAGGCCCTCGGCCTGCGGCACTCGCCGAGCGTCACGTTCTTCCTGGACGCCGTCCCGGAGACCGCCGGGCAGATCGAGGAGCTGCTGGCCAAGGCCCGCGAGGCCGACGCCGAGGTGGCCAAGTCCGCCGCGGGCGCCAAGCCCGCGGGCGACCCCGACCCGTACAAGCGCAAGGACGACGACGAGGACGAGGACTGAGTGTCGCGTTGACCGGCATCGACACCACGTCCCCTCCGTCCCCGAACTTCACCCCGTCATCCGACGGGATCGTCGTCGTCGACAAGCCGGCGGGGCTGACCTCGCACACCGTCGTCGCCCGGGTCCGCCGGCTGGCCGGCACCCGCAAGGTCGGCCACGCCGGCACGCTCGACCCGATGGCCACGGGTGTCCTGGTCATCGGCCTCAACCGCGCCACCCGGCTGCTCGGTCATCTTCAGCTCGCCGACAAGTCGTACGACGCGACGATCCGGCTCGGCGCGACCACGACCACCGATGACGCGGAAGGTGAGATCGTCATCACCGCGCCGGTCGACGGGGTGACCGCGGAGGCGATCGAGGCCGCGGTGGCGGAGTTCCGCGGCGAGATCTCGCAGGTGCCGTCGAAGGTGTCGGCGATCAAGGTCGACGGGCGGCGCGCGTACGAACGCGTCCGGGCCGGCGAGGAGGTCGCGCTCAAGGCCCGGGCGGTGACGGTCTCCCGGTACGACATCCTCGACGTACGCCCCGCTGCGGACGCGATCGACGTCGACGTGTCGGTCGACTGCTCGAGTGGGACCTACATCCGGGCCCTGGCCCGCGACCTCGGCGCCGAGCTCGGCGTCGGCGGTCACCTCACGGCGCTTCGTCGTACCCGGGTCGGTGCCTTCGACCTGGCAACGGCACACACGCTCGAGTCGCTGGCCGAGGACTTCGCCTGGCTGCCGATCGCCGACGTTGCCGCCGGCACCTTCCCGCGGTACGACGCCGACGCCGAGCAGGCCGCCGCCATCCGCACCGGCCGTCCGTTGTCCGGCCTCAAGCTCCAGCCCGGCCAGACCGCGATGTTCGACCCCACCGGCACCTTCCTCGCCCTCTACGAACCGCACGGCCCCGTCGCCAAACCCACCGCGGTTTTCGTCAGCTAGCTCTGCCCGGTGGCGTCCGCCGCATCAGTTCAGGGGATATCGGGCCGTCCTGTCTCGGGCGTGCTGTCCGAGCGCCATCCATCGTGTCGATCGGTGACTTTGTGCACGAGATCCGTACGGCGACGGCCTCGGCGTACGCATCTGGTGCACAAAGTCAGCCTGTCCTTGAGGGGAGCCGACGTCGGTCGGCCCCGCTGTCGCCGAAGTCACAAGAGCCGGGTCCCGGCTGTCTGTTTCAGGTCTCGACAGCCCCGGGGATTGTCGGTGGCGGGTTCTACTGTCGGGGGATGAGATACGGGTTCGTGATGGCGGCGGGGGATGCACGGGCGGCCGCTGAGTTGGCCGCTCTGGCTGAGGAGCACGGGTGGGACGGGTTCTTCGTCTGGGAGTCGATCTGGGGGATCGATGCCTGGGTGATGCTGGGTGCGGCGGCGATGACGACCGAGCGGATCCGGCTGGGGACGATGCTGACGCCGTTGCCGCGGCGGAAGCCCTGGGACGTGGCGGGGCAGACCTCGACCGTGGACAACCTGAGCAACGGGCGCGTGACGCTGGCGGTCGGGCTCGGTGTGTCGGGGGAGGAGCGGTTCTGGTTGTTCGAGGACGATCCGGGGCGGAAGGTCCGGGCAGAGCTGATGGACGAGTCGCTGGAGATGCTGCAGTTCCTGTGGCGCGACCAGCCGTTCGAGTTCTCCGGCAAGCACTACCGCTCGAAGAAGATCGCCGACCTGATGCCGCCCGCGCCGCCGCCTCCCGTGCAGCAGCCGCGGATCCAGACCTGGGTCGTCGGCGCCTGGCCGCGGCCGAAGTCGATGCGCCGGGCCGCGCTGCAGGACGGCTGGCTGCCGAACTACGCCCCGATCCTCCCGCCGGGCGAGCAGCCGGGCGAGATGACGCCGGAGCTCCTGGCCGACGGCGTCGACTGGATCCGCCAGGAACGCGCCGCCCACAGTCTGACGATGGACGGGTACGACGTGGTCGCCGAGGGCTCGACCGCCGCGGATGACCCGAAGGCCGCCGACACGGTCCGTCCTTGGGCCGAAGCGGGCGCCACCTGGTGGATCGACGCCGACTGGTCGTCCATGGATCCGACCGTTGCCCGCGCAGCGGCCGAGCGTCGTCTCAAGGCCGGCCCGCCCCGGATCGACTGATCGAGCGGGCCACCAACCCCGGATGGGGCGGACGCCCCGGCCATCACAATTGCGCCACCGGTTCATCCGCACGCGGTAGGACCGACTCGGACCGCGATGGTGATGGCGTGGCGGTCCGCTCCCAGGAGGATTCATGGCGAGGTTCTTGGGCGCGTGCGGATGGTGCCGGTGGTGCCGTTGAGGGTTAGTGGTTGGCCGTCCTGGATGGAGGTCATGGCTGAGGGGACGCCGAGGACGGCGGGGATGCGGTGTTCGCGGGCCACGATCGCGGCGTGCGAGAGGCGTCCGCCGATCTCGGTGACCACGCCGGCCACGACGCCGAACAGCGGTGTCCAGGCCGGGTCGGTGAACCGGCAGACCAGGATGTCGCCGGGACCGACCCGGGTGAAGTCCTCGGGGCCGTGCACGACCCGAGCCGGACCCGAGACGGTACCTGGGCTGCCCGCAGTCCCGTGGAGGCCGGCGAGGTCCGATTGCCCCGGTTCGAGGGTCCCTCGGGTGCGACCGGGGACGGGAGCGGTGACAGGACGGGCCTGAAGCAACCAGATCTGGTCGTTCTCGACAGCGAACTCGATGTCCTGTGGTGCGCCGAGGTGCTCAGCCACCTCCGCGCCGAGCCGAGCCAAGCGGACGACCTGCCGGTCATCGAGGCACAGCCGACCGCGGTCTTCAGGTCGCACCGTCGCGGTGACCGTCCCGTTGCCGCCGCGGTCGACGCGGGTGCGTTTGTCTCCGGTACGACGGTCGACGACACCCTCCGCCGTCACGGTGAACGCGTCCGGCGTCACCACCCCGCCGACTACGCTCTCACCCAGTCCCCACGACGCTTCGATCATCGTCGCGCCCCCGGAAGTGAACAGCACTCCAGCGACATCGGCGTCGATGTGTCGCTGGACGACGACGGCGATCTCTGGCTCGAGTGCCGCGGCTGCGCGATAAACCACGGCGCGGCTGGACCACAAGGAGGCCCAGGTGGCCGGGATCCGCTCGGCAACCGCCGCCGGTCCGGTGACACCCAAGTACGTGTCATGCTGTCCGGCCGCCGAGCTGCCCGACGGTGTCCTCGGTCGAAGCCGACGACCGTACGGCGACCGCGTGATCGCCGAGCCGCGCCATGTGGTCCCTGAGCTCGCGCGAGAGCTCCGCCGCGAGCGGCTGGGATTCGATCACCCGACGCACCTCGTCCGGCCCGCCGTCGGCCAGTACGGCGGGAAGATCCAGACCGCTCGTCGCCGCTCGATATGCCTCGGCGGGTACGACGAAGCCGGGTGGGACCGGGAAACCGGCCCGGGCGAGTCTCCCGAGTACGGCGGCCTTACCGCCCGCCTGCTGCCGGGTGGCCTCGGTGAGGGCGATGATCAACGAGCCATCCCTTCAACAAAATATTGACAACATTGCGTTGAATGATCCACGGTTCTCAGGTGCGCAGCAACTACGAACACGCGGCCGACGACCAGGCCCAGGCCCGGCGGGAGTCCGAAGCGCGCCGGCTGCTCCTGGACCGGGGCGCCAACCGGCTCGACCGTCGTCCGTGGCAGCCAGACCCGGTGCCGCCGTCGGCCGTCGACCTCATCCACTTCTTCCTCTGGCAGTCGAGTCGTCCCACTGAAAAGCCCGGGGAGGCGGCTCTGGCGGCGTTGCGGTTGTTGCCGGCCGCACGGGCCGAGCTTGATCAGCTCGAGACGAGCCTGATGTTCACGGCTCGCGGTCTCGGCATCACCTGGGCCGAGATGGCGCGCGCACTCGGCCTCAACTCACCTCAGGCCTGCCAGCAACGACTGGACCGCCTGACCGCACGTACCGGGCGCCCAGCCGAAACCCAGCAGCCATGACCCATCCCTCCGGATCGGATCTGCTCGTGCTGCACGCCGTACGCCTGCTCGGAGTCGCGGACGATCACGCGGCCGCGCGGAGATACGCGCTGGAACCCGCCGCCACGAAGGAGCTGCTGCTCGACCACCAGGCCTTCGGCTGGATCACCTGGAGCGAGTTCGCCGGGATCGGCGGCTGGTCGCTGACGGCGTCCGGCCGGGCCGAGAACGAACGCCGCCTCGCCGCGGAGCTGGCAACGGCAGCCGGTGTCGACACCGTCCGCGAGACCTACCGAGCTTTCCTCCCACTCAACGAACGGCTGCAGATCGCCTGCACCCAGTGGCAACTGAGACCCACCGACGATGACCCGTACGCCTTCAACGACCACACCGACCGGGACTGGGACGGCCGCGTGATCGTCGAACTGTCAGCACTCGCCGAGCGCCTCGGCCCACTGTCCGGGGACCTCGCCGGGGTGCTTGACCGTTTCCAGGGCTACCAAGCACGATTCGCGGCCGCCCTCGACCGCGTCCTGGCCGGTGACCCCGCCTGGGTCGACCGGACCAACGTCGACTCCTGCCACAAGGTCTGGTTCGAGCTCCACGAGGACCTGATCGCCACCCTGGGCCTGACCCGCGGCGCCGAGCCGTCGGATGATCGCTGACTGGCTACCCTGGAGGGGTGCGTTCCCGTCCGACACTGAGCTGGGCTCCCGGCCCTGACGTGCTTGCGTTGGAGGCCGGTACGACGGATGTCACGCCAGTGGCCGACGCAGTGGCCCGCGGCGGAGTCGTCGTACTGAGTGGGGCGGGGATCTCGACCGAGTCGGGGATTCCGGACTACCGCGGTGAGACGGGCAGTCTGCGGACGCACACGCCGATGACGTACGGCGACTTCGCGGCGAGCGAATCAGGTCGGCAGCGGTACTGGGCGCGCAGCCACCTCGGCTGGCGCACGATCGCCCGCGCGGAGCCGAACGACGGGCATCGGGCGGTCGCGGCCCTGCAGGCTCGCGGCTACCTCAGCGGCGTGGTCACCCAGAACGTGGACGGCCTGCACCAGGCGGCCGGTGCCCGCGACGTGATCGAGCTGCACGGCAATCTCGACCGCGTCATCTGCCTGAACTGCGGTACGACGTCCGCCCGCGAGGCCCTCGACCGTCGCCTGCGCGCCGCGAACCCGGACTTCGAAGGGGCGGCGACCCGGATCAACCCGGACGGTGACGTGGACCTTCCCGACTCCATCGTCCGGACCTTCGTCGTCGTCCCGTGCACCGTCTGCGGCGGCGTACTCAAACCCGACGTCGTGTTCTTCGGCGAGAACGTCCCGAAGTCCCGGGTCGAGCGCTGCTACACGCTCATCGACGACGCGAACGCCGTACTGGTGCTCGGCTCGTCCCTCACCGTCATGTCCGGCTTCCGCTTCGTCCGCCACGCGGCCAAGTCCGGTACGCCGGTCCTGATCATCAATCAAGGCCTGACCCGAGGCGACCCGTACGCCGCTCTGCGCGTCAACCTCCCACTGGGCCAGGCGCTCACCGAGCTCACGCGGCAGCTGTAGATACCGCCGGGCCGCGCCACGCGTGAGGTGGCACGGCCCGGGGTCCGCCGTACGGATTGGAAAGGGTCAGCGTTGCGCGCTGGTCCGCAGGCGGTTCAGGGAGGCCTCGAGGGCCTTCGGGGAGGCATCAGCGGCTTGCCGGGACAACATCGCGCGCCTTGCGCAGCCCAGACGACTGATCACCCGCGGTCACCATCGGCTGGTGCGCCGGTGAGGGTCTTGTAGGTGAGCGACGCGACGCCGGCCTGGCCTTCGTAGCGCGGGTGGTAGTTCAGCGCGCGGAGCAGGTTGATGTCCTTGCCCTGGATCCACGCTTGGCCGTCCGGCGCGCAGGCGTCGTGCCCGGTCGACGGGCCGAACGTGTCGACGTACGTCGCTCCGGTCGCGGCGGCGGCCGTGGAAACCGCCGAATTCAGCGCCTGCTCGATCGAGTACAGGTACGCGTAGTCGCCGTCGGCAAACGGCAGGATCGTCGGGCAGGTGCCGTGCTCCGGTGCGATCTTCGGGTAGCCGATCAACAGGATCGTTGCCTGCGGCGACCGTGCTTTGATGCCCTGCACAACCATCGAGATCCGGGTCTGGGTCTGGGCGATCTTCGCCTTCAGCGTGTCGACGCCGTCGACCGTGAAGTGGGCCTTGCACGGTGCGCCGGTCGGGTCGGAGGCGCGCAGTCCGGGGCAGGTGCCGACGATGTCGCCGAACACTCCGAAGTCGTTGCCGCCGATCCCCAGCGTGACCAGGTCCGTGTCCGGCGCCAGCGCGTCGAACTGCGGCGCGGCCGTGCCGATGGGCGTGCTCTGCGGCTGCGTCATGTTCGTCGTGTCGGCGCCACCGCAGCTCACGTCGGTGAACTGGTGCACCCGCAGCATCGTCGCCAGCATCTTCGGGTAGTTGCTGTACGAGCGCACGCACCCGAGCGACAGCAGGTCCGGTAAGGGGACGAGCGGCGCCGAGGTGTACGAGTCCCCGAGGGCGACGTACTTGCTGAAGCTGGGCGCGGACGACCGCCGTGACTCGCCGACCGGCAGGGTGCCGACGAGAACGAGAGACGCGCAGGCGGCGACCAGGCGGCGTAGCTTCACGGGACCTCCCCAGACTTGGCGGTGCGGCCCCCACCCTAGGTTGAGTTACCGACACGATCACAAGGGGTGATCGCGGACCTGCTGCGCGGAATCACCGGGAGGCATGGAATCCTGCTGTTATGCGTGTCTGGCACGGTTTGGACGAGGTGAGCCCGGATCTCGGGCCGACGGTCGTCACCATCGGCAACTTCGACGGCGTACACCGCGGGCACCAGGAGGTGCTCGCCCACGCCAGGGCGCGGGCGGCCGAACTGGGTGGCCTGCCGGTGGTCGCGCTCACCTTCGACCCGCACCCGATGGTGGTGCTGCGACCTGACCAGGCGCCGGCGATGCTCAGCCGCCCCGAGGAACGGGCCGAGCTGCTGACCGAGCACGGCGCCGATGCGGTCCTGATCCTCCCGTTCACCAAGGAGGTGTCGGGCTGGTCGCCGGAGGAGTTCATCGACCGGGTCCTGGTTCGGGTGCTGCACGCCAAGGCGATCGTGGTCGGCGAGAACTTCCGGTTCGGCCACAAGGCCGCCGGGCACGTGGACACGCTGGTCGCGGCCGGTGCCAAGGCCGGGTTCCAGGTCGAGGGCCTGAGCCTGGCGGGGGATCGGCAGCCGTGGTCGTCGACGTACATCCGGGAGCGGATCGCCGAGGGTGACGTCGAGGCTGCCGCGGAGGCGCTCGGGCGGCCGTTGCGGATCACCGGAATGGTCGTCGAGGGCGACAAGCGCGGCCGGGAGCTCGGCTACCCGACCGCGAACATCCCCGCCGACGCGACGGCCGCGATCCCGCTGGACGGCGTGTACGCGGGCTGGCTGACCGTGCTCGAGCCCGCTCCCGGCGCTCCGTCGTACCCGGAACCGCTGCCGGCCGCGATCAGCGTCGGCAGCAACCCGACCTTCGACGGAGTGGAGCGGCGGGTGGAGTCGTACGTGCTGGATCGCGACGACCTGGAGCTGTACGGCGCCCGGATCGCGGTCGATTTCGTCGCCCGGCTGCGGGGCACGCAGATCCGGTTCGAGACCATCGACGAGCTGCTGGTGCAGGTGAAAGCCGATGTCGACGGCGCGCGACGGATCCTTACCCAGAATTAGGGTGACGCGTCCACGGACTGATACTCTGGGCGCTGCCGTCTGAACGGCCGCGGATCGAGAGTGCCCGGGTGACCTAAGCCCCGGTGCGCCGCGCAACGGACATCGAGAGGATCACACGTGTCGTCAGCCAATCCTGAGGCGAAGAAGAAGATCATCGGCGAGTACGCCCTGACCGAGGGCGACACCGGCTCCCCCGAGGTCCAGGTCGCGCTTCTCACCCACCGCATCGCCGAGCTGACCGAGCACCTGAAGGAGCACAAGCACGACCACCACAGTCGTCGCGGCCTGCTGCTGCTCGTCGGTCAGCGCCGCCGGCTGCTGAACTACCTGGCGAAGAAGGACATCAACCGCTACCGGTCCCTGATCGAGCGGCTCGGCCTTCGCCGATGACGTCGCGAGGAGCGGCCCCCGAGCTCGGGTGGCCGCTCCTGGCGTATCCGCCCGTCGTGGCGGATCACAACTGAATACAGAGCAGGACAAGACGAACGAGGCGACGCGAAGCGCGTGGCGGGAGGACGACCGGTCCTCGGTAGTGGCTTTCGGGTGCATCACCACAGCACCCGCGGGCCTCGATCGAAGACCGGCACCCCGGAAGCTCGCGCCTCGCAGTCGTCACACTGTGAGAGAGGGGTATCCCGTGTCGGGATCCACAAACGCGCCCATGGAGGGCGCAGATTTCGCTGAAGCCGTCCTCGACAACGGCAGCTTCGGCACCCGCACCATCCGCTTCGAGACGGGCCGTCTGGCCCAGCAGGCCGCCGGCTCCGCCGCCGCCTACCTCGACGGCGACACGATGGTGCTGTCGGCCACCACGGCCAGCAAGAAGCCCAAGGACCAGTTCGACTTCTTCCCGTTGACGGTGGACGTCGAGGAGCGGATGTACGCCGCGGGCCGGATCCCCGGCTCGTTCTTCCGCCGGGAGGGCCGCCCGTCCGAGGAGGCCATCCTGACCTGCCGGCTGATCGACCGCCCGCTGCGGCCGTCGTTCGTGTCGGGCCTGCGCAACGAGATCCAGGTCGTCATCACCGTCCTGGCGCTGAACCCGGACAAGCTGTACGACGTCCTCGCGATCAACGCGGCGTCGATGTCGACCCAGCTGGCCGGCCTGCCGTTCTCCGGCCCGATCGGCGGCGTCCGCGTCGCTCTGATCGACGGCCAGTGGGTGGCGTTCCCGACCCACACCGAGCTCGAGGACGCGGTCTTCGACATGGTGGTGGCCGGCCGGGTGACCGAGACCGGTGACGTCGCGATCATGATGGTCGAGGCGGAGTCGACTCCGGGCACCTTCGAGAAGGTCGCTTCCGGTGTCCAGGCGCCGACCGAGGAGATCGTCGCCGAGGGCCTGGAGGCCTCCAAGGCGTTCATCAAGACCCTGGTCGAGGCGCAGGCCGATCTGGCCCGGCGGGCCGCGAAGCCGACCGGTGAGTTCCCGGTCTTCCCGGACTACCAGGACGACGCGTTCGCCGCGGTCGAGGCCGCTGCCAGCGAGGAGCTCGGCCAGGCGCTGACCATCGCCGGCAAGCACGAGCGTGAGGACGCCACCGACGCGGTCAAGGCCGCCGTCGTGGACAAGCTGGCCGCCGACTTCGAGGGCCGCGAGAAGGAGCTGTCCGCGGCGTTCCGGTCGCTGACCAAGAAGCTGGTCCGGCAGCGGGTGCTCAAGGAGAAGATCCGCATCGACGGCCGCGGGCTGACCGACATCCGGCCGCTCAAGGCGCAGGTGCGGGTGATCCCGCGGGTGCATGGTTCGGCGCTGTTCGAGCGCGGCGAGACCCAGATCCTGGGTGTCACCACGCTGAACATGCTCCGGATGGAGCAGCAGCTGGACACGCTGTCCCCGGAGACGCGCAAGCGCTACATGCACAACTACAACTTCCCGCCGTACTCGACCGGTGAGACCGGCCGGGTGGGTTCGCCGAAGCGCCGCGAGATCGGTCACGGCGCGCTGGCCGAGCGGGCCCTGGTGCCGGTGCTGCCGTCGCGGGAGGACTTCCCGTACGCGCTGCGTCAGGTGTCCGAGGCGCTCGGTTCGAACGGGTCCACCTCGATGGGTTCGGTCTGCGCCTCGACGCTGTCGCTCCTGTCGGCCGGTGTGCCGCTGAAGGCGCCGGTCGCCGGTATCGCGATGGGCCTGATCTCTGGTGAAGTTGAAGTGGCCGGCAAGGTAGAGACACAGTTCGTCGCGCTGACCGACATCCTTGGCGCCGAGGACGCGTTCGGTGACATGGACTTCAAGGTCGCCGGCACCAAGGACTTCGTCACCGCCCTGCAGCTGGACACCAAGCTGGACGGCATTCCGGCCAGCGTGCTGGCCGGTGCGCTGACGCAGGCCAAGGACGCGCGGCTGACGATCCTGGACGTGATGGCCAAGGCCATCGACGCGCCGGGTGAGATGAGCGAGTTCGCGCCGCGGGTCATCTCGGTGAAGGTCCCGGTCGACAAGATCGGCGAGGTCATCGGCCCGAAGGGCAAGATGATCAACCAGATCACCGAGGACACCGGCGCCGACATCTCGATCGAGGACGACGGCACCGTCTACATCGGCGCGACCGACGGTCCGTCGGCCGAGGCGGCCCGGGCCGCGATCAACGCGATCGCGAACCCGACCATGCCGGAGAAGGGCGAGCGCTACCTGGGCACGGTCGTGAAGACGACCAACTTCGGTGCGTTCATCAGCCTGCTGCCGGGCAAGGACGGCCTGCTGCACATCTCGAAGCTGCGCCCGCTGGCCGGTGGCAAGCGGGTCGAGGCGGTCGAGGACGTGCTGTCGGTCGGCCAGAAGCTGCAGGTCGAGATCGCCGAGATCGACGACCGCGGCAAGCTGTCCCTGATCCCGGTCATCGAGGGTGCGGACGGCGACAAGAAGGCTGAGGCCGAGTCCGCCGAGTGACCCGAGCGATCACCAGCACACTGCTGAGCCCGGAGGCGGGCGGTCCGGTGAAACGGACCGTCCTGCCCTCCGGGCTTCGGGTTGTGTCCGAGTCCGTGCCGGGCTTCCGCTCGGTCACCTTCGGCCTCTGGGTCGGCGTCGGCTCCCGGGACGAACCGGAGCAGCTGGCCGGCGCCACACACTTCCTCGAACACCTGCTGTTCAAGGGCACCGAGCGCCGCGACGCGCTCGAGATCTCCGCCGCGATCGATGCGGTCGGCGGCGAGATGAACGCGTTCACCGGCAAGGAGTACACCTGCTACTACGCCCGGGTGCTGGACTCCGACCTCCCGCTCGCGGTCGACGTCATCTGCGACATGATCACCTCCGCCACGCTGACCAGTGCGGACGTGGAGAGTGAGCGCGACGTCATCGACGAGGAGATCGCGATGCACGCCGACGAGACGTCGGACCACATCCACGACCTCTTCGCCGAGCAGATGTGGGGACCGTCCCCGCTCGGCCGCTCCATCACCGGTTCGCCGGAGTCCGTGGCCGGACTGACCCGCCAGCAGGTCGTCGGCTGGTACCGCCGCCGCTACAAGCCGTCCAACATCGTCGTCTCCGTCGCCGGCAACGTCGACCACGCCGACGTCGTCCGCCTGGTCCGCAAGGCTTTCGAGCGTCACTGGGTCACGACCGAGGCCGAGCCCGCCGCGATCCGAGGTGGTGCGGTCAAGCCGGTTCCGACGTACGGCGGAGTGCGCGTTCACCACCGTGATGTCGAGCAGGCACACCTGGTGCTCGGGATGCCGGGCCTGGTGCGCAACGACGAGCGCCGGTACGTCGCCGGCGTACTGCACGGGATCGTCGGCGGCGGGATGTCGTCGCGGCTGTTCCAGGAGGTCCGGGAGAAGCGCGGTCTGGCGTACTCGGTCTTCACCTTCGGCTCGGCGTACGCCGATGCCGGCATGGTCGGCGTGTATGCCGGCTGCCTGCCGAAGAAGGCCACCGAGGTCCTCGACGTGGTCCGCGCCGAACTCGAGCTGATTGCCAGCGGCAACATCACGCCGGACGAACTCCTCCGCGGCAAGGGCCAGATGCGCGGCTCGGTCGTGATGGGCCTGGAGGACACCGGGGCCAAGATGACCCGCATCGCCAAGGCCGAACTCGTCTACGGCGAGCTCCCGACGGTCGATCACATCCTGCACCGCATCGACGCCGTCACCCTCGACGACGTCAGTCAGTTGGCCGCCGAGTTGTACGCCGGCACTCCCGCCCTGACCGTGATGGGCCCGTACGACGAAGACAGCACCGCGTTCAACGTCTGACGTCTGAGGGCCCGACCCGGACCGGCAGGTTCTGGTAGCCACGCAGTACGAGTCTGTCGCGGCGTACCGGCTGCTGATCGGGGTCCGTTGAGAGGCCGGGAAAGCGGTCGAGGAGGCGGGGGAACGCCACGGACGCTTCGAGCCGGGCAAGGTTGTTGCCGATGCAGATGTGCTGGCCCGCGCCGAAGCTGAGCGGTCTGTTGTCCGCGCGGGTCGGATCGAAGTGGTCGGGGTGCGGGTACACGGCGGGGTCGCGGTTGGCTGCTCCGAGCAACAGGATCACGTCGCAGCCCAGTGGGATGGGGACGTCCTCGACAACGAGGCCATCGGCGCGTGCCACCCGGGTTGTGAGCTGCACCGGAGACTCGTAGCGCAGGGCTTCTTCGACGAAGGCTGCCGTCGTGATCCGACCGGACCGCACCGCGGCGGTGAGGTTCGGGCGGTTGAGCAGGATCGCCAGCCCGTTGCCGAGGAGATCCGTTGTCGTCTCGAACCCGGCGACCAGCAGCAGGATCAGATTGGCGAGCAGTTCGTCATCGGACAGGCGACCGTCCTCCGCGTCGCGGGCTGCCACCAGGGCGCTGACGAGGTCGTCGCCAGGCGCGGTCCGACGTTCGCCGACGAGGTGAGTGAAGTACTTTCCGAGTTCGCGGGCGGCTTGGTCGGCCGGAACGTCCACGTCGCCGGTGAGTTCCAGCGCCGCGGTCAGCGCCGAGGCCAGCGGGCGAAACTGGTGGCGGTCGGCCATGGGGATCGCGAGAAGCTCGCAGATGACGGTGACCGGCAACTGGAAGGCGAACTGGTCCATGAAGTCGACCGTGCGGCCGTCGGCTCCGGACTCGGCGAGCTGCTCGAGCAGCGTGTCGACGGCGGCCTCGACCGACGGCTGCAGCGACGCGACCCGGCGTGGTGTGAACACCTGGGAGATCAACGAGCGCATGCGGCCGTGATCCGGTGGGTTGGTGCGCAGGATCGACCGGCTCATCAAGCGCAGCGCTGCCGCGTCGGTCGTATGACTTGGTGCCGTGGCGGGCAAGCCGAACCCGGGATTTCGAAGCACCTGGTTGACCGCCGCGTACCCGAGCACGAGGAAGACGTTGTCGGTGATGGCCTGGACCGCACCGATCCGGTGCGCTGTCGCGTACAACGGGTAGGGATCTGCCCGCCCTGCCGGTGACAACAGGGCCTGGATGATCGCCGCCGCGCTGTCGTCGGGGGAGGACGACATGGTCAGCGGGCCTGGTGCAGGTCGGTGGCGGCGCGGCCGAGGAGGATGAAACCGACGGCGTACGACGTCGCGCCGGCGACTTCGAAGAGCTGGATCAGCCCGAAGCGTGGGCCGGACGTGAAGATGAACAGGCCGCCGATCGTGTAGACGGTGGCACCAACGCCGAGCAGCAGTCCGGTCCAGCGCAGGCCGTGCCGACCGAGTGTGCGGGCCAGCCACACGTAGCCGAGCGGGAACACGAGCAGGGCCGGGATCACGATGAGCGCGGCCGGTGTGTCGAGGTCGGCCGGCTCGTGCACCATGCTCGGCGCGTACTCAGCTCGGACCGGGTTGTGCGACCCGTCGAAGATGATCAGGGCGAACCACAGCAGCGTGCCGGTCAAGGCGGCGTACCAGGACCGGAGATCTCGCCGTCGAGTGATCTGGTTGCCCAGCGCAATCACGCTGGCCAGGCAGATCACCTGCAGGAGCAGGCCTGCCGCCTGGATGTCGTGGGTGAGTCCGTAGCGCTCGCCGACGGCCGCGATGCTCCACCCGTCCCGCGCCGGATGCAGCAGCGTCCCCAGCCAGAACACCGGCCCGCCGATCAGCGCGGTCAGCCGGGCGGTGGTGCGCAGTTGCCGGCGCAACGCGCCGGAGTGCGGAAGGGTCTCGGTCATCTGACGTGATCTCCGTTCACTGCAGGCAGGTACTCACTAGAGTGTCGCTCTAGTGGATCACTAGTGATTCACTCTAGTCAACTGCTAGGCTGCGGTCATGAATCCCGGCCAGGCCACCGCTCGAGCCGACAAGGCCCGCGCCAATCGGCGCCGGATGCGCGCCGCGGCGCTGGCCCTGTTCACCGACCGGGGGTACGCCGCGACCTCGATGCAGGCCATCGCCGACGAGGCCGGCATGGCCGTGCAGACGCTGTACTTCACGTTCCGTACCAAACGGGCACTGCTCAGCGAGATCCTCGACATCGCGGTCGCCGGTGACGAGGAACCCGTGCCGACACTGGAGCGCCCGAGGGTGCGCGCCGCGATCGCCGACCCCGATCCGGTGCTGCAACTGCGGGAGCTGGCGCGCCTGGCCCGCGAGATCTACGAACGCGTCGCACCCGTGCTGCAGGTGGTCGCCGGCGCCGCGTCAGCCGATCCCGACATCGCGGAGCTCTGGGAGACGAACAACACCCAGCGCGCCATCGCCATGGAGGCGCTCATCACCGCTCTCGCGGCCAAAAGTCCGCTCCGCGACGGCGTCGACACGGCCATGGCGATCGACATCGCGCTCGCCTTGCAGAGCCCCGAGATGTATCACTACCTCACGAGCCGCCGCGGCTGGAGCCCCGGCCGTTGGGAGCAATGGACAGCCGATGCCCTGATCAGCCAGTTGCTCCCCGACCGCTAGGCCCCTCGACAGGCCTGACCGGCCGGAGCAGACTGGCCGGTGAAGGGGAGGCCTGGGGGAGGGGCTGCAGGAGCTGGTCATGAGCACGATGACTCCGGAGATTCAGGCACTCGGCGAGGACTTCCGGGGGGAGCTGATCCATCCGGGCGAGCCGTCGTACGACGATCTCCGGAAGGTCTGGAACGGGTCCATCGACCGTCGCCCCGGACTCATCGCCCGCTGCACCGGCGTCGCCGACATCCGATCCGCGCTCGCCTACGCCCGCCGTACGGGTGGGCCGGTGGCGGTCCGCGGCGGCGGCCACAGCTTCCCCGGCCACTCGACCTGCGACGGCGGCATCCTGCTGGACCTGGCGCCGCTCAAGGGCATCCGAGTCGATCCAGTACGGCGTACTGCCCGTGCGCAAGCGGGCGTGCTGCTCGGAGAGCTCGACCGGGAGACCCAGGCATTCGGACTCGCCACGCCGTCCGGCATCGTCACGCACACCGGTCTGGCCGGACTCACGCTGGGTGGCGGGATCGGTTGGTTGATGCGGAAGTACGGGCTGAGCATCGACAACCTCATCTCGGTCGACGTGGTCACCGCCGAGGGTGAGCTGGTGACCGCGAGCGAGGACGTGAACGCCGACTTGTTCTGGGGTATCCGGGGCGGCGGCGGGAACTTCGGCATCGTGACCGAGTTCGAGTTCCGGCTGCACCCGGTCGGTCCGATCGTGTACGCCGGGCTGGTGGCGTGGCCGATGGAGCAATCGCCGGAGCTGATGCGCTTCTACCGGGACTGGATCACCGACATCCCGGACGAGCTGACGACCGCGGTGGTCCATCGCTGGCTGCCGGCCGTGCCGACGATCCCGGCCGAGCTGCACGGCCGGCCGGTGGTGGCGGTCGTCGTCAGCTACGCCGGACCGGTCGAGGAGGGCGAGAAGGTGGTGGCGCCGCTGAAGGCGTTCGCGCCGCCGCTGTTGGACATGTGCACGCCGAAGCCGTTCCTGGACCTGCAAGCGATGTTCGATCCCAGCTTCCCGCACGGCCGCTGGTACTACATGCGGTCCTGTGACGTCGCCGAGCTGACCGACGAGGTGATCGACATCGCCGCGGAGCGCGGTCTGGCGATCGATTCGCCGTACACCGCCTACCCGATCTTCCATCTGGGCGGCGCGATCTCCCGAGTGTCTTCGGACAGTACGGCGTTCGGCGACCGATCGAGCGGGCACACCTTCAACTTCGTCGGGGCGACGCCCGGTCCGGAGGGTTTCGCAGAGCAGCGGGAGTGGGTGCGGAACTCGTGGCGGGCTCTCGAGCCGCACCAGTCCGGCGCGTACGTCAACTTCCTGACCGACGAGGGCGCTGACCGGATCCGGTCCGCGTACGGCGCCTCGACGTACGACCGGCTGCAGGACCTCAAGCGAAAGTACGACCCGCGCAACCTGTTCCACCTGAACCAGAACATCCCGCCCGACTGAGCGGGTAAGGTCTTCTCCGTTGTGTCGCGTCACCACGTGATCTGCCGCTGGATTCCTCGCTGAACGGAATCACAAGCACTTGACGGCCGACGTGCCGCACCGCGCTGGATCGACCCAGCGCGGCTCCGGCCTGCCGTCTGCGAAGGAAGATCACGATGTTCACTGCCCTCCGGTATGCGTTCCGCACTGCCCGCGATTCGCTGACCGACGCTGTCCGGGTCACCCCGGGCTGGCTGTTGTTGTGCTCCACCCTCGTTCTGATCCAGGCCGTCCTGCCCGGTGCGCAGGTCGTCCTCCTGCGGAGCCTCATCGATGGACTGGCGACGGATGGCAGCGCTTGGGGTCCGTTGCTCGGCCTGACCGTCGTGGTCGGTTCGATGTATCCGCTCGCCCAGATGACGAATGCCGCGGGACAGCGGATGATGCTGCGCCTGCGGCTCCACTACCGCGTCGAGCTCGCGCGATCCGCGGCCAGGCTGAGTCCGAGTCGGCTGGCTGAGCCCGAAATCGTCACGGACCTGGAAGCCAGTCAGGCGGCCACTCAACCCATGGGCGACCTGGCGGCCAAACCCGTGCAGGTGCTGGGCGCGGCCACCACCTCCGTCGTGCTCTGCGCCGCGATCTGGTCGATCAACGCGCTCTCCGGATTGCTGGTGCTTGCCGCGCTGGTACCGACCGTGTTCGCGTTCACGCTGATCTCACGGATGGAGTCGAAGGGCTGGCCGAAGGTGGCCGGCCACGATCGGCGGGCGGCGTACGCGACCGAACAGCTGATCCAGCAACGCCCCGGCACCGAACTGGCCGTCCTCGGCTCTGGCGCCAAGGTCGCCGACCTGATCTCGAGTCGGCGGGCCGCGGCGACGCGGGTCCTGGACCGGATGATCGGTACGGCGATGACACTCGAGCTCGCCGCCGCACTGGTGACGGCGGTGCTGTTCGGCGGTGCGTTGGTCGCCCTGGTGACGGGCGGGGCGAGCGGGGGAGCGGCGGCGGCAGCCGTTGCCGGCACTATCTCCGGTCTGAACGCGATCCGGCACTGTGGCTACGCGTTCGGGACCATCGTCACTGCGGCTCCGCAGGCGGAGATCTATCGCCGGTTCGTCCGGAGCGTGCCGGCGACGATGCCGCAGACCGTCGTACCCGTTGTCGAATCTGTTGCCTTGGACAACGTCAGCTTCAGCTATCCGGGCGCGGCCGAGCCGGCGCTCCGGGACGTGTGCATCACGGCCCGACGTGGTGAGCTGGTCGCACTCGTCGGCGTGAACGGTGCGGGGAAGTCGACCGCGGTCAATCTGCTGGTCGGCGGTCTCAGCCCGGATCGCGGGCGGGTGCTGATCGACGGGCGCGACGCGGCCGAGCTGACCGAGGCCGAGCGGCTCGGCCACTTCGGCCTGCTGGTGCAGGAGTTCGGCCGCTTCGAGTTCACGCTGCGAGATGCGGTCGCACTCGGCTCGCCGGGCGCGGCGTCTGATGGGGATGTTCGGGCCGCGCTGGCGGACACATTCGCCGCCGGGATGCCGCTCGACACACAGTTGGGTCAGCAGTGGGGTGGCACCGGGATCTCCGGTGGGCAATGGCAGCGGTTGGCGCTGGCCCGGATCCAGCTGCGGAACGCCGGCGTGTGGATCCTCGACGAGCCGACCTCGGCCATTGACGCCGAAGCGGAGCGTGAGATCTTCGCCGAGCTCCAGCGGACCAAGCACACCCGGATCACCATCGTGGTATCGCACCGGGCCTGGACGCTGATGGACATGGACCGCATCTACGTCATCGACCACGGCTCGGTCGTGCAGCAGGGCACCTACTCGGAGCTGATGTCACAGCCGTCCGGCCGCTTCGCCCAACTCTTCGCCGACCAAGCGACGGAGCTGTCGAGGCGCTCGGCCCACTGATCCGACCAGCGATCGCACTGGTCCTCAGCAGGTCGAGCGCCGATCGCACGAGGAATCCGGTGCGGCGGGCCTGGTCGGCCGGCGATCGCACTGGTACTCACCAGGTCTCAGCGCCGATCGCACGAGGAATCCGGTACGAAGGGCCGGCCGACCGGCTTCCTCCAACCAGGCCCCGCGAATGTCACGCGGTCAGCGCGTCGCCGGCACCACGCTCGGGTCCTGGTCGGTGCGCGTTGGGGTCAGCGGCAGTGTCGAACCAGTCGGGTCTTGGGCAAGCATCCGCGTCGGACCGGTCCGCGGATGCTGGAACTACGGCATCACTCAGCCTCTCGGCCCGCGGCGAAGTGCCGGCAGTGGTTGTCCGGTGTGGTTGTGGCGGCCGGGGTGGCGGTGGTGGTTGGGCTGGACTTCGGGGGCGGGGTGGTGAGGTGGGCTCGGCCCAGGTGGGGCGGGTGACGACTGGGCGGCCGTTGATCATCTGGATGATCCAGTGGTCTTGGTGGGTAGCGATGTGTTCGCGCTTGCAGAGCAGGACGAGGTTGTCCACCGACGTGGCGCCTCCGTCGGCCCAATGAATGACGTGGTGGGCTTCGCACATCGACGGCGGTGCGCCGCAGATGATGCAGCCCTTGTCGCGGACGTTCAATGCCTGCCGGATCGCGCTGGTGACGAAGCGTTCCTCGGCGCCGACGTCGAGGGGTTCGGAGTTCGAGCCGAGGACGAGTGGGATGATCCCGGCGTCGCAGGCCAGGCGTCGTACGGCGGCTGCGGACAGGGTGTCGCCGTGGACCAGGTAACCATTGCCGGTGGCAGTCTTGAGGTCTTCGAGGTCGATGGTCACGGTGATGTGCGGCTTGATGTCACCATGGCCCGGGACCGCGGATCCGGTCCCGGCCGCGACCTGCAGGACCGCGGTCAACGCGTCGGCCTGCCGCTTGCCGCGGCTGCGAGGGTCGCGTTCTCCGTCGGGAGTCTTGTGGGGTTTGGCGCCGGCAAAGGTCAGGGTTTGGAGGAGTTCGGCGTTCTCGCCGGCGAGGTATCCGCCGAACCTGACACCGTCGTCGGCCTTCTTCAGCCACAGGGCTTCCCGGGTGAGTGCGTCGTCGCGGTCGGGCTCGGGGCCATCGGTGTCGAGTCGGCTGCGGATCTCCGTGCCCAGGATGCGTAGCTGGTGTGGTGGCAGGAACTCGGCCGCCTTCACCATCTCTTCCTCAGCGACCTGTAGGTCCTCGACCGGCACCATCGCCGCCGCCGGGACCTTCTCCAAGGCGGTCACGATCGCCGCTGCCTGTCCCGGATGTAGCAGCGCCCGTGGCGCCGTGCTGTCCGGGTTGGCTTCGTCGTTGGTCGCCTGGATGCCGTCGTTCAGGCCCGCACACACGGCCGGATACTTCGGGAGGGCGGTCGCCAGCTTGAGGTCGCGGCGGACGTCGACGGGGTCGAGGCGGTGCCGGATCGCGATCAGGTGGATGGTGTCCCGGGCGCCGATGTCCTTGGCGTGGCCGTTCGCGTCCAGGCCGGCGAGGAGCTCGAGGCGTCGTACCTGGATGCGGGTGTCTTCGGCCCGCAGCTCGTCGAGAGCGGTCAGCATGTCGGCGCCGCTCATCGACCAGACCGGTCGCTCGTCCAGGAGTTCCATACCGGCGACTCTAGGAGCACCCTCCGACAGTTTTAGAGCCGGAAACCCCTTGTCTGCAAGGGATTCCCGGATTGGCACCTTCCTGCCAGCTTATCCACAGTCCTGAAGTCGTCGTCGGCACCGGGTCAGAACCTGGTAGGCATCCACCCAGGCCCTCGGACCTGCCGCACAAGCGCATCGCGGCCGGGGTTGCAGGTGATGCTCGAGCTGCCCTGAAATGGGGGTCTCCTGCTCGATGTGTGGGTGATCGTCGGCCGGGTGTGTGCTGGTCGCGTTCGCGGTGACGATGCCGGGGCTCTTGCTGCAGGACGCGCGGCGGGTGGGCGTTCCTCGCGGTGGGCGAGGGGCAGAAGGCTGTCGTCAACGACCTGACCTGGCTGCTGGCGAATGCCGGCGATTCTTCGGGCGGGGCTTGTTCTCCGCGGGTCGGTCCGGGTCTGGTGACCTGGGACAAGTCGTCGTGGGCTGAGACAGGTAATTCCTTGTCCCACCCCACGACTTCCGGTCCCCCCCCACGACTTCCGGTCCCCGCCCACCGGTTCCGGTCCCCGCCCACCACTTCCGGTCCCCGCCCACCGGTTCTTGTCCGCGCCCACCGGTTCCGGTCCCCGGCGCCCGCGCTGTGTGTCGGCGAGGACCTGTCCTGAGCGACACATTTCATGGGTTGACCTACGAGATGGTGGGCGGCACCCCGGAATCCGGTAGGCCAACCCACCATCGCGTAGGTCAGCCCATCAAATGGCGCGGCGACCGGCTTGCGAACGGGGGGTTGACCGCAGATCGGGCTGCGCCATCTCATGGGTTGACCTACGCGATGGTGGGTTGGCACCCCAGAATCCGGTACGCCAACCCACCATCTGATGAGTCAGCCCATCAAATGGCGCGAGGACGCGGGCCGCCTACCACCTGGACGAGTTGCCGAGCCGCCGGGCAACCACCGTGACGGCCTGCCATCGACATGACGCCGACGATGACCGCATGAGCGACCGCGATGGCCGGCAATCCGGGCTGGCCGGTTGTCTCATCGACGACCTACGAGCAACCGGCCGGCCACCACCTCACCGGCCACCGGACAGCAGGCGGCGGGCAGCGGGCGGCGGGCAGGGCAGGGCAGGCCAGCACACCGCTGTCTTGGGCACCAAGCTCGGCTTCGTCGACGGCCAACAAACTCGACCGGCCCAGCGCGTACACCAGTCCAAGGCCCGTCAAACCACCCACACATCAAGCTGCCAGAAGAGCCTGAAATGGCGACGTGCACACTCAGCGCGCTCGTCGGCGGACGATGCGTGATCGGCTACTGAGCACTTGTGTGCAGCTGGGTTTTGGCCGAAATCTGACCTGACGTCTGATGACTATGGGCGGTGATCAGTTTAAGGTGGGTCGGTCCTCCGTGATGGCTGGCTGGTCGTCTGAGCACTTGGCAAAGTAACGCCTGCGTTACACGCCGCCGCTTTGTGCCTGACAACGTTGACATGCGCAGTTTCGACCAGCCACCATGACGTTTTGATCCGCCCGCTTAGCGGCCCTCCCGCCGAGGAAGTTGGTTCGACTGTGCGACGTCTGACTGGGGTTGTGGGGGTGGCACTTGGCTTATCGCTGGTGCTGGCCTCCTGTGGTGACGGGAAGTCCAGCGGTGGCGGCTCCGCCGACGGTGCGAAGAGCGAAGTCATCGCGATCGCCGCCGACCCGCTGGAGTACATCAACCCGCTGAACGAGAACGGCAGTCCGGGCATCCAGGTCGCGATGGCGATGTTCGCCCCGCTGGTGACCACGGACGCGAACTCGGGCAAGCTGCAGAACGTGATGGCCGACTCGGTCACACCGGACAAGACCAGCCAGACCTGGACGATCAAGCTGAAGCCCGGCAACACCTTCCAGAACGGCCAGCCGCTGACCGCGAAGGACTACGTGGACAGCTGGAACATGACCGCCCAGGGCTCGAACGCCTGGAAGAACAACGGCTTCTTCTCCAAGGTCGACGGGTACGAGGCGCTCAACCCGCCGACCCCGGACGGCGCGACGCCGAAGCCGACCGCGGTGAAGACGCTGAGCGGCCTCAAGCAGGTCGACGATCTCACCTTCACGGTCAAGCTCAAGGTGCCGTTCTCCCAGTTCGGCCTGACCCTGCAGTACCTCGGCCTGGCCCCGCTGCCGGAAGAGGTACGGAAGAACCCGGACGCCTACAAGCGCAAGCCGATCGGCAACGGCCCGTACAAGCTGGCCGCCGACTGGAACGCCGGTGATGACATCAAGCTGGCGAAATGGGACGGCTACAAGGGCCCGAACGCGCCCGAGGCGGACTCGATCACGTATCGGTTCATCCCGAACGCGGACACGGCGTACAACGAGTTCCTGGCCGGCAACGTGGACTTCACCGACGTACCGTCGACCAAGGTGCAGAGCTTCAAGACCGACGCTCCCGACCAGTGGGTGACCAGCGTCAGCTCCGGCGCGAACTACCTGGTGTTCCCGGCCTGGGATCCGCGGTACAAGAACCCGAAGCTGCGGCACGCGTTCTCGATGGCGATCGACCGGAAGGCGTTCGCCGACCTGGTCGGCCTGTCCGACCCGGCCAAGGGCCTGATCGCGCCGGACATCGACGGCTACCGCGACAACGCCTGCAAGTACTGCGACTTCGACGCCGCCAAGGCCAAGCAGCTGCTCCAGGAGGCCGGCGGCTTCACCGACCCGGTCAACATCAGCTACAGCACCACGTCGGCGACCGGGCAGATCTTCGCCGAGGCGATCGGCAACATGCTCCGGCAGAACCTCGGACTGACCGTCAAGTACACCGGCAAGCAGGGCTCGGAGATCACCGAGCTGGCCGACACCCGCAAGCTGGACGGCCTGCGGTTCGGTGGCTGGGGACACGACTACCCGTCGATCGAGGACTACCTGACCCCGATGTTCAAGTCCAACGGTGACGCGAACTTCGCCGGCTACAGCAACCCGGCGCTGGACGCCGTACTGGCCAAGGGCGACGCCGAGCCGGACCAGGACAAGGCGATCAAGCTCTACCAGCAGGCCGAGGACATCGCGCTCGAGGACCTGCCGCTGATCCCGCTGTACACCAAGTCGAACGCCTACCTGCACTCGGCCAGGATCGAGCCCAGGGTGTCGAAGTACGTCGGCGTATCGGCGCTCTACGCCACCTTCAAGTGATCCGGTTCGTCCTGCGCCGCGGGTTGGCGGCGATTCCGATCGGGCTGATCGTCACGCTGGGGGTCTTCGCGCTCGTCTTCGCGATGCCCGGAGACCCCCTGCGGGAACTGGCCGGCGACAAGCCCATCCCGGCCGCCGTGCTGGCGGCCAAACGGGCCCAGTTCCACCTCGACGATCCCTTCATCGTCCAGTACCTGCTGAGCATGAAGGACATCCTCACCGGCCACTTCGGTACGACGTTCGCCGGCGCCGACATCGCCGAGCAGCTCCGGCTGCGGATCCCGGTCACACTCAAGCTGACCCTGCTGGCGAACGCGTTCCAGTGGACGCTGGGGCTGTTCTTCGGGGTCTACGCCGGCTTCAAACGCAACGGGCTGATCGACAAGTCGTTGCTGCTGGCAACGCTGGTGCTGCTCGCGGTGCCCGGGCTGGTGGCCTACTTCGCCGCGCAGTACGTGTTCGGCGTCGAGCTGAAGTGGTTCCCGGTCTCAGGTGTGCTCGAAGGGTTCCCGCGGGCGTATCTGCTGCCCGCGCTGGTGATCGGCGTGCTCGGGTTCGCCGGCCTCGCCCGGCTGATGCGGACGTCGATCGTGGAGACGGTGAACGCCGACTTCGTGAAGACCGCGCGGGCGAAGGGACTCGGGGAGCAGCGGGTGCTGTGGTCGCACATCCTGCCGAACGCGCTGCTCCCGGTGGTGACCTTCATCGGGATCGACCTGGCCGGCATGTTCGGCGGGGCGATCATCACCGAGAGCATCTTCAACCTGCCCGGGCTCGGTCAGTTCATGTTCCAGGCGATCAAGCTGAAGGAGGGTGGCGTCGTGGTGCTGCTGTCGACGCTCGCGTTCATCTCGTTCATCGTGATCAACCTGCTGGTCGACGTCCTGTACGGCGTCCTGGACCCGAGGGTGCGCAATGTCTGAGATCCAGGCCGTTGTCGGTGCCGAGGCGCAGGAACTCGGCGACGGACGCACGCTGTCGAACCGGGAGCTGCTGCGAGCCCTGCTGCGCAAGCCGCAGTTCGTCGTCTGCAGCCTGCTCCTGCTGCTGTTCTTCCTGATGGCGGCGGTGCCGAAGCTCTTCACCTCCGTCGATCCGCGCTTCTGCGAGCTGGCCAAGAGCCGGCAGAGCCGGAGTCCGGGGCACCTGTTCGGGTTCGACATCCAGGGCTGCGACTACTTCGCCAACGTGATCTACGGCGCGCGGCCGTCGGTGCTGGTGAGCATCTGCGCGAGTTTCGGCGTGTTCATCCTGGCCGGCTCGTTCGGGTTGCTGGCCGGTTACTTCCCGGGCTTCGTCGACGGCCTGATCTCCCGGACCGCCGACGTCTTGTTCGCGGTACCGGGCATCGTGGTGCTGATCGTGATCCTGAACTCGGTGCCCAACCGCAGCATCTGGATCATCGTCGGCGTCATCCTGCTGATCGGCTGGCCGGGCGGGATGCGGCTGATGCGGGCCACGGTGTTCTCGGTCCGCAACCGCGAGTACGTGCTGGCGGCGCGGTCGATCGGCGTACCCCCGCTGCGGATCCTGCGCAAACACGTGTTCCCGAATGCGATGGCGCCGCTGCTGGCGATGACCACGCTGGGCATCGGTGGCATGGTCGGTCTCGAGGCCGCGCTGACGTTCCTCGGTGTCGGGTTGCAACCGCCGTCGATCTCCTGGGGGTCGCAGTTCGGCGTCGCGGCGTCGTACCGGGACACTCCGCACCTGTTCATCTGGCCGGCGTTGTTCATCTCGACGATGACGATCTCGTTCATGATCATCGGCGACTCGATCCGCGACGCCCTCGACCCGAAGTTGCTGAGGTGACTGTGCACATTCCTCGCCTCCGGCTCGGTGGGTCATCGGGCTTTGTCTCCCGGTCTTCCCTCGTCGCTCCGGTCGCTTCGCTCCCTGCACTCCTCAGTCCAGACCGGGAGGCCCGATGACCAGACATGGTGAAGTATTGCTGAAGGTTGAGAACCTCAGCGTTGAGTTCGACACCCCGCGTGGGCCGGTGCGTGCGGTCGACGGGGTGTCCTGGCAGGTTCGGGCCGGCGAGACGCTGGCGATCCTGGGGGAGTCGGGGTCGGGCAAGAGCGTGTCGACCCAGGCGCTGACCGGGATCCTGGAGATGCCGCCGGGGCGGATCGTCTCCGGTACGGCGGAGTACCGGGGCGCCGACCTGATCGGGATGACCGTGAAGGAACGGCGCAAGATCGTCGGCGACCGGATCACGATGGTGTTCCAGGACTCGCTGTCCGCGCTGAACCCGGTCCAGTCGGTCGGCAAGCAGATCGCGGAGTGCTACCGGGTGCACCGCGGCCTGTCCAAGCAGGACGCGATGAAGCAGGCCGCCGAGATGCTCGACCAGGTCCGGATTCCGGCCGCGGCGAAGCGGGTGCGCGACTACCCGCACGAGTTCTCCGGCGGGATGCGGCAGCGGGTGATGCTCGCGATGGCGCTCGCTCTCGATCCCGACGTACTGATCGCGGACGAGCCGACCACTGCCCTCGACGTGACCGTGCAGGCGCAGATCCTGGAGTTGATCGCGGACCTGCAGGCCGAGCGGGAGATGGGCGTCGTACTGATCACGCACGACCTCGGCGTGGTGGCGGACGTCGCGGACAACGTGGTGGTGATGTACGCGGGCCACGTCGTCGAGCGAGCGTCCACTGCGGAGGCGCTTGAGCATCCCGTTCATCCTTATACAGAAGGGCTTCTGGGCTCGATGCCGTCGGCGGACCTGAAGGGTCAGGAGCTGCCGACGATCCCCGGTACGCCGCCGTCGCTGCGGGCGATCCCCTCCGGGTGCGCGTTCCGGACCAGGTGCCCGCACGCGATCGACGACTGTGCACGTGAGGTGCCCCCGCTACTCACAGTCGGGCCAGGCCGGGATGCCGCGTGCATCCGACGTACGTCGATGGCTGAACGGGAGGCGGTGTGATGGCCGACGAGTTGCTGGTGGCAACGGAGCTGGTGAAGCACTACGACATCAGCCCGGCGCTGAGCTTCGGGGCCAAGACCCTGGTCCGTGCGGTCGACGGCGTCGACCTGACGCTGCGTAAGGGCGAGTCGCTCGGGATCGTCGGCGAATCCGGCTGCGGCAAGTCCACGCTCGTCCGGCTCCTCGCCGCCCTGGAGAAGCCGACGTCGGGGCAGCTGTTGTACGGCGGTGTGGACGTCAGCAAGCTGAAGGCTCGCGAGCTGCGGCACTGGCGGCGCAACGTGCAGGTGGTGTTCCAGGATCCGTACTCGAGCCTGAACCCGCGGATGCGGGTCGGCGAGATCGTGGCCGAACCGCTGGAGGTCCACCCGGGCGTTTCTAAGGGCACGGACATCCGGTCCCGGGTCCGCGAGCTGCTCGAGCTGGTCGGGTTGCGGGCCGAGGACGAGACGAAGTTCCCGCACCAGTTCTCCGGCGGGCAGCGGCAGCGGATCGGGATCGCGCGGGCGATCGCCCTGAACCCCGACGTGCTGCTCTGCGACGAGCCGGTGTCCGCGCTGGACCTGTCCGTCCAGGCGCAGGTGGTGAACCTGCTGATGCGGCTGCAACGTGAGCTTGGTCTCAGCATCATCTTCGTCGCCCACGACCTGTCCGTGGTCCGGCACGTCTCGGACCGGGTCGCGGTCATGTACCTGGGCAAGGTCGCCGAGTTGGGCGAGCACCAGCAGGTGTACGACGTCCCCGCGCATCCGTATACCCAGGCGCTGCTGTCCGCCGAGCCCGGTCTGGCCAGGCAGGGCCGGAAGCGGATCGTGCTGGCCGGTGACCCACCGTCACCGGTGATGCCGCCGTCGGGCTGCCGGTTCCACACCCGGTGTCTACGTGCGGAATCCCGCTGCAGCAGCGAGATTCCGGAACTCCGCCAGATCCCGTCAGGTCAGACGGTTTCCTGCCACTTCGCCGAGGATGCCCAGACCGCCTACACACCAGCCCGAGGGTTAGCTGTGGAGTGATGGCCTAGGGTGGCGGCCGTGAGTGCTGTACCGATGACCCCGAAGAACAGGCAGTTCGTGCTGCTGACCGGGGTCATCGTGGTTGCCTGTGGGCTCGCGGCGTGGTGGATCCTGACCGCGGGCCGGGCCGCCAACGAGGGCTTCGACATCACCGACGAGGGCTACTACCTGTTGTCCTACCGGTGGTGGAACCAGAATCCGCTGGCGCTGACCGGAGTTCAGTACCTGTACGGCCCGGTTTTCGAGTGGCTCGGGTACGACATCGTCCGGTTGCGGCTGTTCCGGCTGCTGACCGTGATCGTCGTACACCTGACCTTCGGGTACAGCTTCATGCGCTGGTTGCGCGGCCGGCGGCCAGGTGCGGCGCGGTCGAAGTTGTGGGAGCTGGCCGGAATGGCAGTCATTCTGGCCGCCGGTGGGATGTGTTACAGCTGGCTGCCGCTGACGCCCGGCTACAACGATGTCGTCCTGCTCGGCGCGCTGACGCTGGTGTCGTGCGTGCTCTGGATGGCGACCGCGGTCGACCGGGGCAGCCGGTGCCGATCTGGGTGCTGATCGTCGCCGGTCTCGTCATCGGAGCGATGGTGCTGGCGAAGTGGACCTCGGTCGTGGTGATCGGGCTGATCGTGGTCGCAGCCCTGATCGTGCTGGCCGGCCAGGGCCTGCGGGCTGTTGCCCGGGCCATCGGTCTCGCGCTGGCCGGTCTCGCGCTGGCGGCCCTCGTGGTGCAGCTGTTCGTAGTCCGGCTGAACGTCGCGGTGCCAGGGATCATGACCGTGAACAGGTTCATCGCGGACACGTCGTACTCGCCGACCGCCCTGTTGCATCTCTACTGGTCGACCGGTGTCAACCTGGTCGGACGGACCCTCCGCGACCACGGGATCCTGCTGGTCGCGGTCGCGGTCGCGGTGATCGCCCGATGGCGATGGCTGCGGGTCGCCGCCGGAGTTCTCGTGGTCCTGGCGTTCGCCCTGTCGGTACGGCGGGTGGTCGTCGATGGTGCCGCGGTTGGTGGGTCCGGGCACACGGCGCGGTACACGGTCACGCTGCTGGCCGCCGTACTCGTCGCGCTCGTAGCGGCCGTCGCTGCAGTGATCGCGGGCCGGCTCCAGTGGACGGATCGCTCTGTGCTGAGCCGCGAGAGCACGCGTGGATGGGTCGTCCTCGGGTTGCTCGTCGTGTTGCCGATGGTGCAGGCGTTCGGGACGAACAATCCGCTCTACACGATCGGCTTCAACGCGTTCGCCGCCTGGGCCGCGGTGATGATCGCGGTCGTGACCGGGATCTCGGCAACGCCGGTCGTGGCGCGGGCGACCGTGGGGCTGGTGACCGTCGCGTCGCTGGTCGTGGTGACGTCCATCGCGTATACCGGGCTGTTCCGGTATCCCTATCGGTCGGTCGGGCACACCCAGCTGACTGCGGCGGCGACGCTGCCGGCGTTGAAGGACCTCTACATCGAGCCGCTCGCCGAGCGGAACTACACCAAGCTGGCGACCCAGCTCAGGCCGTATGTCGAGCCGGCCGGGCGGCCGATCCTGGCGTTCGACAAGATGGCCGGGATCGTCCTGATGCTGCAGGGGAAGCCGGTCGGCGAGGCCTGGGTCGCGCCGAAGGAGCGGTCCAGGACCGCGGCCGGGATCGAGGAGGTCTGCCGGAACGGCCGCCCCTGGGACGCGAGCCGCCCGCCGATCATCATCCTCAACCGGCGCATCTCCGACATCGAGATCACCGCCCTGCGTGCCTGTGGGCTGGACTTCGAGACCGACTACACGCTGCTCGCGCCGGCGAAGGACACGATCGAGCTGCAGGTCTACGTCCCACGCGCCGAGCGAGCCGCGCAGAAACCCTGACCACCGGCACCCTGGCCGGATCGCCGGGGACCGGATGAGATCCTGTTGCCCTCGAATTCAACCGGAAGGGTGCGCATGATCAAGGTCGGTGTGCTGGGAGCCAAGGGCAAGATGGGCGCTCAGACGTGCCTCGCGGTGGAGGAGGCGGACGACTGCGAGCTGGTCGCCCGGCTCGACCAGGGCGACGAGCTCGAGGAGCTGACCAAGGCTGGTGCGCAGGTGGTGGTCGACTTCACGCGTCCCGAGGTGGTGATGGACAACCTGGCCTGGTGCATCGAGCACGGCATCCACGCGGTCGTCGGCACGACCGGCTTCGACGACGAGCGGCTGGCCACACTGCGCTCGGAGCTCGACGCCAGCCCGGGCACCGGCGTACTGATCGCGCCGAACTTCTCGATCGGCGCCGTACTGATGATGCAGTTCGCCGCCAAGGCCGCGCGGTACTACGAGTCCGCCGAGATCGTCGAGTTGCACCATCCGGACAAGGTCGACGCCCCGTCCGGTACGGCGCGCCGTACTGCGGAACTGATCGCCGCGGCCCGCCGGGAGGCCGGTGCCGGGCCGATCCCGGACGCGACCACCACGGCGCTGGATGGTGCCCGGGGCGCGGATGTCGACGGGATCCGGGTACACGGGGTCCGGCTGCGCGGTCTGGTCGCGCACCAGGAGGTTCTGTTCGGTGACGAGGGGGAGACGCTGACGATCCGGCACGACTCGATGGCGCGGGTCTCGTTCATGGCCGGCGTCCTGCTCGGGGTCGGGCGGATCGTCGACACGCCCGGGCTGACGGTGGGCCTCGAGCACTTCATGGATCTCACCTGACATGAGCGCGAAGCGTACGGCGATCCTGCTCGCGCTGGTCTTCGTCGCGTACGCCGTACTCCTCGGCTGGCGTGGGGTGTTGCTGATCGGAACCGGTGACCCGGTCGCGATCGTGCTCGGGATCGCGGTCCTGGTCATCCCGCTGCTCGGGGCCTACCTGGTCTGGCGTGAACTGCAGTTCGGCCGCCGGACCGAGGCACTGGCCCGCGAACTGGAAGCGACCGGTGGCTTGCCGGTCGACGATCTTCCGCGCCGCCCGTCCGGACGGATCGATCGGGCGGCTGCGGATGCGGCCTTCCTGAAGTACAAAGAAGAGGCGGAAGCGGCGCCCGACGACTGGCGGGTGTGGTTCCGGCTGTCCACCGCCTACGACGCGGCCGGCGACCGGAAACGGGCCCGCGCGAGCATGCGGACCGCGATCGCTCACCACGATCGGACCGTGCGCTGACAGGCCGTGAGTTACCTGGGAGTTCGCTGTGAACAACACCGAGGTAACTGACAATCCGGTGCGAAACGGGATAGTTTCAACGTGTGCGTGGCAACCGCCACGTGCAGGTCGGAGACTGGGTGGAGCCGTCCTGTGGCATCAGACGGGTCTCGCCGCGGCTCGGACGACGTGCAGGAGGCAGGATTCGGTGGCCTGCTGCGCCGGCACCGGCGTGAGGCCGGGCTGTCGCAGGAAGGACTGGCGGAACTCGCCGGCTTGAGTGTCGATGCGATCGCGGCGTTGGAGCGGGGTCGTCGGCGCGCGCCGCGAGCCCACACGCTGCGCCTGCTCGCGGACGCCCTCCGGTTGGCCGATCCGGACCGGTCCCAGCTGACCGCGGCCGCTCGCCGGGAGTCCGAGACCAGCCGGCCGCCGATGCGCCGGCCGCCCGTCCCGCCGAACCAGTTGATCGGCCGCACCACCGAACTGACCGCGACCAGACGCTTGCTGGGCCAGCGCATCACCCGCCTGCTGACGCTCACCGGGCCCGGTGGCGTGGGCAAGACGCGCCTGACCGTTGCTGTGGCCAACGAACTCGCCGACACCTTTCAGGACGGCGTCTGCTGGGTGCCGTTGGCCGCGTTGAGCGACCCGGCCGCCGTCGTACCGGCGGTCGCGGCTTCGACCGGCCTGCACCTGGTGGAGAGCACCCGGCTGGTCGAGGAGATCGCCGAACAGATCGGCCGCAGCCACACACTGCTGGTCTTCGACAACTGTTCGCACGTCGTCGCGACCGTCGGCCAGATCTGCGCCGCCCTCTTGGAGTACTGCCCGAACCTGTCGATCCTCGCCTCCAGCCGGGAGCTCCTACGCGTCCCCGGCGAGAGTGTGTACGTCGTCCCCGCGCTGGGCCTGCCGCACGACGAGGACCAGCTGGAGTCCTCGGCGGCGGTCCGGTTGTTCGTCGAGCGCGCGATCGCCCGCGGCTACGACCCCGCTGGGCAGATCGATCAGGTCGCCCGGGTGGTACGGCGGCTCGAGGGCATGCCGCTCGCGATCGAGCTGGCCGCGGCGCGGACCAACGTGATGACCATCGAGGAGCTGGCGACCGAGCTGGAGACGTCGTTCGGCATCCTGGCCGGCGGCTCGCGGACGGCGTCGCCCCGGCAGCAGTCCATGTACGGCGCGATCGAGTGGAGCCACGACCTGCTCACGCCGGCCGAGCGGGACGTGTTCGCACAGCTGTCGGTCTTCGTCGGCGGATGGACGTTGAACGCGGCCGCGACGGTCATGTCCGGTCAGGCGGCCCCGGGGTCGTTGGAGCGGGCCGAAGCGCTTGACCTCACCGGCCGGCTGGTCGACAAGTCGCTGATCCGGGTGACGCGGCGGCGCGGGATGGCGCGGTACTACATGCTCGCGGTGATTCGTGAGTTCGCCGCGGGCCGGCTGGCGGGGGCCGGCTGGGCGGACGAGGCGGCCAGGCGGCATGCGCAGTACTACATCGGCCTCGCCGAGGAGGCGGAGACACACCTGCGCGGTCCGAACCAAGCGGAGTGGCTCGAGCGGCTGGACGACGAGCTGGACAACCTCCGCTCCGCGATGGCGTGGTCCCTGCGGACCGGGTCGGTCAGCGAGGCGCTGCGGCTGTCCGGCGGCCTGTGGCTGTTCTGCTACCTGCGTGGGCACTACGCCGAGGGCAGTCAGTGGCTGGAACGTTCCCTGACCCTCGCGGACACTGTGCCTGCCAAGGACCTGACCGGGCTGGCTCCTGCCTGCGCGAAGGCGAATCTGGGTGCGGGGATGCTGGCGTTCCTGCAGTGCGAGTACGACGCCGCGACCGTCCGGCTGCAGACCGCCCTGACGCAGTACAAGGACCAGGACGACGCAGCCGGTACGGCGCTCGCCATGCAGCGGCTCGGAGGAGTGGCCCGGGAGCGTGGCGACTACTCGACCGCTGAGGACCTGTACTGCGAGAGCTTTGACCTCTACGAGAGCCTCGGCGACCGGTCCGGGATGGCGTGGGCGCACAACCACCTGGGGTTCGTGGCCTGGCTGCGCGGTGACCTCGAAGTGGGTGCGCGGCGGTGCCGGCGCGCACGGGACAGCTTCCGGGTGATCGGTGACGGCGAAGGGCTCGCCTGGTCGCTGATCAGCCTCGGCGCGATCGCGCAGTACAGCGGTGAGCTGGTCGAGGCCGAGGACCTCCTGCAGGAGAGCCTGGCATTGTCCCAGCGGCTCGGATACCGCGAAGGCGTCGCCTGGTCGCTGAACCAGCTGGGCATCGTGGAACGTCGTCGCGGACTGACGGAGCGCGCCGTACATCTGCTGGACGAGAGCCTGGCCGAGCATCGCGATCTTGGCGATCGGTGGCGGTCGGCCAGTGTGCTCGAGGAACTGGCGGCAGTCGCCCAGCAACGCGGTCGCAGCGAGTACGCCGCTTTCCTGCTGGGTGCCGCGGACGGTGTCCGCGAGGTGATCGGCGCACCGGTGCCGGAGATCGAGAAGCCGGACTACCAGGCAACTCGGGCCGCGATCGAGGAGTCCCTGGATCGGCGGGCCTTCCGGACCGCCTGGTCGGCCGGGCGTGCCGCTCCACTGGCCGCGGTCGCCGACGGCTACCCACCACCGGCCTCGACCCACAACGCCAACCACACCGGCCGCCTCTGACCGGCTCTACTGGGCCAAAAAGAAACCGATCAGCAGTCCACCTGAGCTGCTGATCGGAGCCTCGCGGAGCACCACGACCTGGGGGATCGACGGTACCCCGCGAGGGATCTGGGTGCGCGGGCCCTGACGCCAGAAGCGTGGCCCGGCCGGCTGTGTTCTGTCTGACCCCCCAGGCAGTCCCCCCACCTCACAGCCGACCGATGCCACGACGGCGACGGTCCGGTCGTCGAGCCCTCCCGGTCGACGCCCGGTCCTCCGCGCTGACATAAGGTTGTCGAAATCACGCTCTGTCGCACAGGGACGGAACCCTGACATAGCCCTGACAAATATGTCCTGACAACGAAAGCACGGCCCGGATTTCTCCGACGGTGATCAGCATCTCCCCGAGCGTAGGGGAAATTCGCCAGAATTGTCTCGACTTTCTGTCCGGTTCCCGCGATTCAAACGTTCGCTCGGATCAGTGCAGATATCCCGGCACGGCTTTGGTGAATCCGGCGATCCGGGCGCGGCGGCGTACCGGCGTACCCTGCTCGCCGCCCTCCTCGAGCTCCGGTGCCTGGCGTACTGGTTGTGTGCGGCAACGGCAAGCGAGTAGTTGGTCGCCGGGTCGTGCACCGACAATGGGCCACCTGGCGCTGCGCGGCCCGGAGACCCGACTTTTGTCTGGGCCGCGGAAAGGTCGCGCAGAAATGCCAGATCGATCGCCAACGAATGGAAATCAATCTTTGTATACAAATCCCCGGAGACGATCTCGTCCAGAGTGTTCTGGTGGTAGCCGACCTTGGCCGAGCCGTCGAGGAATTCCTCGACCGCCGGTTGCTTCGTGAGTGCAGAGCGTAACCGCTCTTACGTCCGGATGACCGCGCCGGCTGATGTCCGCCCCGCGACGGTCGAGCACCACCCCGGCCCGTCGCCGATCCTCCGGATGCTCTGCAGTCAGGCCTGGCCGGCCGAGTTGTCGAGGGGGGTCGGGGTGGGGAAACAAATGTGCCGCAGGTGGCTGGGATGTTCCCCACCATGTGCGTCATGCGCAAGGGTCGCCTGTCTCGGGATTGTCGGCGCCGGGGCTTACGGTCGGCCCGAGTTCTCCTGGGACGCCAAGCAAGGGGACGCCAAGCTAGGGAGCGACAACCATGCCCGCGTTTGACCTGCACGTCGTCTTCGACTGCGCCGACCCCGATCGCGTCGCCCGCTTCTGGATGGCGGCCCTCGGCGGCTACGACTTCCCGTTCGGCGTGCCGGCGGGCTTCGCCAGCTGGGACGACTGGGCCGACGCCAACAACATCCCGGTCGACCAGCGCAACACCGGCCGGACCTTGATCGACAAGGTCCGCGACCGCCCGGACATCTTCTTCCTGCAGGTCCCCGAGGCCAAGCAGGTGAAGAACCGCGTGCACCTCGACATCAAGGTCGCGCAAGGGCTCGACGGCGCAGCACGGCGTACGGCGATCGAGACCGAAGCGGACCGTCTGACAGGGCTTGGCGCCACCGTGTCTAAGCGCATGGACGCAGCCGACGGTTTTCACGTGATCATGCGAGACCCGGAGGGAAACGAGTTCTGCCTGGCCTGAGCCTCAGTCCGTTGGGCCGGGGTCGGTGTGCAGGCGGATCTGCTTGATGCGGACCGACTCGTCGCCGTACAGGTCGAGTTCGCGGTGGGCGCCGTCGGGGGCCCAGCCGGCTTCGGTGTAGAAGGCGCGCAGCACGTCGTCGGTGGAGTTGACCCACACCGTCACCCGGCTGAAGCCGTCGGCGCGGATGGTGTCGACGACCGCGTTCAGCAGCCGTGAACCGTGACCGGCGCGGGTGGCCTCCGGCTGGATCGCGAGTTCGGCGATCAACGCGTCCCGCTGCGGGTCGGCGTCCGGATCGTCGGACGGCGTGATCGCGGCGAAGCCGACCAGCGTGCGGCCGGCCAGTGCGACCAGCACGCGGTTGCGCGCCTCGCCGGGCGCGAGCAGCGCGGCCCGCCACTGCGCCGCGAACTGCGCCGGGTTGAGGTCGGCCAGCACATCCGCCGGCAGCAGACCGGCGTACGACGTGCGCCACGCGGCGACCTGGATCTCGCCGATCTCGTTCGCCTCGGCCGGGAGCGCCAGCCGCACGCTCGTCTCGGCGATCGGGCTTTCATCGGAGAGATCCGACAGGTTGGCGGGTTCCGGTACGCCGAAGTCACTCATATCCACCATCCTCGCAAAAGCAGTGGTGCCGGCCGGACACCAGGTCCGACCGGCACCACCTGACTGGCGTCAGTACACGAGCCGCCGCAGCAACGTCTCGGCCGGACCGCGGTACGACCGCTTGCTCATGGCGTATGCGCCGGCCACCGACATCACCCACACCCCGATCGCGATCAGCGCCGCGGTGTACGCCGTACTCCCGAAGCGAAGGTCCAGCGTGAAGGGCGCCAGCAGCACCATCCAGCTGACGGACTGGAACAGGTAACCGGACAACGACCGCTGACCCAGTGCGGAGATCGCACGGACCGGCAGCGACCGGGTGGTGATGCGCGAGACCAGCAGACCGAACAGAGCGACGTATCCAGGTCCGCCGAACATCCCGCTGACATGCGACAGGTTGCTCACCGAGTCGACCGCGGCCTCGTCGACGTGCAGCCAGCCGGCGCCGACCAGCGCGAGCGGCAGCCCGCCCAGGACGGTGACGCCGAGGCAGACGACGGCGACCCAGGACAGCAGTTTGCGGTGCGCTCCCGGGTTCTCCAGGATCTGCTTGCGGGCGGCCCAGATACCCAGCCAGACGACCATGATGAAGCCGACCACGCTCGCGGTGTGCAGCGGGTACTCGTGCAGCCGGTCGATCAGGCTGGCGCCGTACGACGAGGCGCCGAGCGACGGGTTCGGGTCGTTGGTGAGGGCGTGCGCCGGGCCGGAGCTGTTCAGTACGGCGATGACGGCTTGGGCTGCTGTGGCAAGCACATAGACGAGCTCGACGGCCCAGATGCCCACGATGATCCGGTGGAACTTGTCGCCGCGGTTGAGCAGGAACAGCGTGCAGATGATCCCGACGATGCCGTACGCGCCGAGGAAGTCCCCGAAGTACAGCAGCGTCGCGTGGACAAGGCCGAAGGCGATCAGCCAGCCGTTGCGCTTGAGCAGGATCCGCCGGACCGCACCGGGGGTCGCGCCGGATGAGCGCTGTCGCCGGGCCAGCTGGACCAGGCCGTAGCCGAACATCACCGCGAACACCGGGTAGGCCCGGGCGTCCACGAAGGTGAGCTTGACGAAGTTGAGCACGCGCTCGAGGCCGTGCGGCGAGCTTTCTACGCCGGGCTGGCCGGCGAAGGCGAAGTTGGCGCTGTTGGCCAGGCCGATCAGCAGCAGCATCGCGCCGCGGATCAGGTCGGGCGCCAGCGCACGTTCCTTACCGGTGACCGGTCCGCGATGATCGACGGCCGGGAGAGTCTGCGTGGTCACGGGACACCCTTTCGAGAAACTGTTTAATCCCTGAGCTGTTACTCGAAATACTTCCGGGCCGAGACCCCGGCACCCAGCGCGTTGCCACCACTTCCCGGGTGGACCTAGCACCACCACCCGTCCGACTTTGTGACACTTCTCGTTCATCTGGCGAAAAAGTGTCACATCTCGGCTATGCTGGCCGGCATGGACAGCTTCCAGGCGACCATCGACGCCGACGGCCGGATCGAGCCGCGGGACGCGATGCCGGCGGGGTACCGCAAGACCCTGATCCGGCAGATCGCGCAGCACGCGCACTCCGAGATCATCGGCATGCAGCCGGAGGGCAACTGGATCAGTCGCGCCCCGTCGCTGCGCCGCAAGGCGATCCTGATGGCCAAGGTGCAGGACGAGGCCGGCCACGGGCTCTACCTGTACGCCGCTGCCGAGACGCTCGGCGTGGACCGGGCCGACCTGCTCGACCTGCTGCACAGCGGCAAGCAGAAGTACTCCAGCATCTTCAACTACCCGACGCTGACCTGGGCCGACATCGGCGCGATCGGCTGGCTGGTCGACGGCGCCGCGATCGTCAACCAGGTCCCACTCTGCCGCTGCTCCTACGGCCCGTACGCGCGGGCGATGGTCCGGGTCTGCAAGGAGGAGTCGTTCCACCAGCGGCAGGGGTTCGAGATCCTGCACACGCTGTGCAACGGCACCGAAGGTCAGAAGGCGATGGCTCAGGATGCGCTGGACCGCTGGTGGTGGCCTTCGCTGATGATGTTCGGTCCGCCGGACTCCGCGTCCACCCACTCGGAGCAGTCGATGGCCTGGGGGATCAAGCGGCACAGCAACGACGAACTGCGCCGGCGCTTCGTCGACATGACCGTCCCGCAGGCCGACGTACTCGGCCTGCGTGTGCCCGACGACGGCCTGTCGTACGACGAGGAGTCCGGGCACTACCGCTTCACCGAGCCGGATTACACCGAGCTGTACGACGTCGTGAAGGGCAACGGGCCGTGCAACCAGGAGCGGCTGGCGCATCGTGTGAAGGCGCACGAGGACGGCGCCTGGGTCCGCGAGGCCGCGGCGGCGTACGCGTCGAAGCAAGCTTTGAAAGAAGGGGCCGCATGATCGAGCCGTTGTGGGAGGTGTTCGTTCGCTCGCGTCGTGGGTTGTCGCACACGCACGTGGGCAGCCTGCACGCACCGGACGCCACCATGGCGCTGCGGAACGCGCGGGACGTCTACACCCGCCGGCAGGAAGGTGTGTCGATCTGGGTGGTGCGGGCCGCGGACATCACCGCGTCCAGCCCGGACGAGAAGGACGAGTTCTTCGACCCGGCCGCCGACAAGGTCTATCGGCACCCGACCTTCTACCAGGTGCCGGAAGGTGTCGAGCACCTGTGAACGACCTGTTCGTCTACACGCTCCGCCTCGGCGACGACGCGCTGATCTCCGCGCAGCGCACCGCCGAGTGGATCGCGGCCGCCCCGCAGCTCGAGGAGGACGTTGCTCTCGGCAACATCGGGCTGGACCAGCTGGGTCAGGCGCGGTCGCTGCTGCAGTACGCCGGCTCGATCGAAGGCGCGGGCCGGTCGGAGGACGATCTCGCCTACTTCCGGGACGAGCGTGACTTCCTCAACCTGCAGCTGTGCGAACTGCCCACCGGCGACTTCGCGCACGCTATGGCTCGGTTGCTGTACTTCGCGACCTACCAGCAGTTGCTCTACGAAGAGCTCCTCAAGTCCGCTGACGAGACGTTGTCGGGGGTTGCGGGCAAGGCGGTCAAGGAGGTCGCCTACCACGTCGACCACGCGACCCAGTGGGTGCTGCGCCTCGGCGATGGCACCGACGAGAGTCACCGCCGGATGCAGGCCGGGCTCGATGCGCTCTGGCCTTACACAGCGGAGATGTTCGAGTCCGACGACCTCGTACGACGTCTGTCGGTCGCCGTGGACCCGTCGACACTGCAGGAAGAGTGGATGCGTCGCGTAACGGCAGTGATCGACGAATCCACCTGCAGCCGCCCAGAGTCGTCGTACCAGCATCGTGGTGGTCGAGAGGGACGTCACACCGAGCACCTGGGCTATCTGCTCGCGGAGCTGCAGCACGTGGCTCGCTCGCATCCGGGGGCGACATGGTGACCGACAAGCCCGTTGCGTCCGAAGAAGTGAGGGCTATAGGCCACAGATCTTCGGACGCAAGGATCTGGGAAGCGGTTGGTGAGGTCGCCGATCCGGAGGTGCCGGTGCTGACGATCGCGGACCTCGGCGTGCTGCGTGGGGTGCGGCACGAAGGCGATGAGGTCGTCGTGACGATCACCCCGACGTACTCCGGCTGTCCGGCGATGGATGTGATCCGCCATGAGGTGGAGCTGACGTTGCAGGCTCTCCACGTGGATGGGCGGGTCGAGACCGTCCTGTCCCCGGCGTGGACGACGGAGTGGATGAGTGAGGCCGGCAAGGCGAAGCTGACCGAGTACGGCATCGCCCCGCCGACCGGTCGTCGCGCTGCTGGGCCGGTGATGCTGAGCCTGGCCATTCGGTGCCCGCTGTGTGGCTCGCCCGACACCGTTGAGCTGAGCCGGTTCGGGTCCACGTCCTGCAAGTCGCTCTGGCGGTGCAACAGCTGCCGTGAGCCTTTTGACCACTTCAAGGCGATCTAGATGACGACGACTGTGGCCCGCAGGCGGGCGGTGTTCCATCCGTTGAAGGTGGCCGCGATCGATGCGATCACCGACGACTCGGTGGCGATCACGTTCGCGGTGCCGGCGGAGCTGGCGGGGGAGTACGAGTTCACCGCGGGCCAGCATCTGACGATCCGTCGTACCGAGGATGACGTACGGCGGAGCTACTCGATCTGCTCGCCTGCCGGGTCGGGCGTACTGCGGATCGGCGTGAAGCGGATCCCCGGTGGCGAGTTCTCGGCGTACGCGGCGCATGAGCTGAAGGTCGGCGACCAGCTCGAGGTGATGACCCCGCTCGGCCGGTTCGGTACGACGCTCGATCCGGCCAACGCGAAGCACTACGCGTTCGTCGCCGCGGGCAGCGGCATCACCCCGGTGCTGTCGCTGGTGGCGACGATCCTCGCGGTCGAACCATCGAGCCGGGTCACCCTGCTCTACGGTAATCGGACCGCCGGGTCGGTGATGTTCGTCGACGAGCTCGCCGATCTGAAGGACCGGTACGCCGAGCGGCTGCACCTGGTGCACGTGTTGTCGCGTGAGTCGACCGAAGTGGAGCTGTTCAGCGGGCGGATCGACGCGGAGCGGCTCCAGCGGATGTTCGCCACGATTCTGCCGCTCGGCAGTGTGGACGAGTGGTTCCTGTGCGGGCCGTACGCGATGGTCGTCGGTGCGCAGGAGTTGCTGCTGGGGGAGGGCGTCGCGCGTGAGCACGTACACGCGGAGCTCTTCCACGTCGGCGACGAGGCGCCGGCTGCGCCAGTCGAAGAGGCAGCCGTGGATGAAGATGCCGCGGAGGTCACGGTGATCCTCGATGGTCGACGCTCGAGCTTCTCGCTGGGCGAGCACTCCAAGGTTGTCCTGGACGCGACGCTGGCGGTCCGCTCCGACGCGCCGTTCGCCTGCAAGGGCGGCGTGTGTGGCACCTGTCGCGCGAAGGTCCTGGAGGGCTCGGTCCGGATGGACACCAACTGGGCCCTCGAACCCGACGAGATCCGAGCCGGCTACGTCCTGACGTGCCAGTCACACCCGACGACGCCCAAGGTGACCTTGGACTACGACGCCTGACCTCTGGTGGGCTGACCCCATCAGCGGGTGGGTTGGCGCATCGGAATCCGGTTGGTCAACCCGCCGTCTGGTGGGCTGACCCATCAGACGGCACCGGTCAGACGGCACCGATTAGACGGCGCCGGTCAGTCGGTGCCGGACTCCATGGCGGCCCGGTCGAGGAGTTCGTCCTCTTCGGTGGCCTCGCCGCGGGAGGCGATCGCGTCGGCGCCGCCGGTCGGCATCGCGCCGATCAGGTCGGTGGACGACGCCAGCGCCGGGTTGTGGCTGCCGAACATGCCCAGTCCGGCGTACTGCTCGAGCTTGGCGCGCGAGTCGGCGATGTCGAGGTTCCGCATGGTGAGCTGGCCGATCCGGTCGACCGGGCCGAACGCGGAGTCCTCGATCCGCTCCATCGACAGCTTGTCCGGGTGGTAGCTGAGCGCCGGGCCGGTGGTGTCGAGGACCGAGTAGTCCTCGCCCCGCCGCAGTCGCAGCGTGACCTCACCGGTCACCGCCGTACCGACCCACCGCTGCAGGGACTCCCGCAGCATCAGTGACTGTGGGTCCAGCCAGCGGCCCTCGTACATCAGCCGGCCGAGCCGCCGGCCCTCGCTGTGGTAGTTCGCCAGCGTGTCCTCGTTGTGGATCGCGTTGACCAGCCGCTCGTACGCCGCGTGCAGCAGGGCCATGCCGGGAGCTTCGTAGATGCCCCGGCTCTTGGCCTCGATCACCCGGTTCTCGATCTGGTCCGACATTCCCAGGCCGTGCCGGCCGCCGATCGTGTTCGCTTCGAGCACCAGGTCGACCGTGGAGCCGAACTCCTTGCCGTTGATCGTCACCGGCCGGCCCTGCTCGAACCCGATCGTGACGTCCTCGGCCGGGATCTCGACGGCCGGGTCCCAGTGCTTCACGCCCATGATCGGGTCGACGGTCTCGATTCCGGTGTCGAGGTGCTCCAGCGTCTTCGCCTCGTGGGTGGCGCCCCAGATGTTGGCGTCGGTGGAGTAGGCCTTCTCGGTGCTGTCCCGGTACGGCAGGCCGTTCGTGACCAGCCACTCCGACATCTCCTTGCGGCCGCCGAGCTCGGAGACGAAGTCCGCGTCGAGCCACGGCTTGTAGATCCGCAGGTGCGGGTTGGCCAGCAATCCGTACCGGTAGAACCGCTCGATGTCGTTGCCCTTGAAGGTCGACCCGTCGCCCCAGATCTGGACGTCGTCGTCGAGCATCGCCCGGACCAGCAGCGTGCCGGTCACGGCCCGCCCGATCGGGGTGGTGTTGAAGTACGTGCGCCCGGCCGACCGGATGTGGAACGCACCACACGCCAGCGCCGCCAGCCCTTCCTCGACCAGCGCCGCCCGGCAGTCGACCAGTCGGGTGAGCTCGGCGCCGTACGCCGTGGCTCGTCCCGGGACCGAGGCGATGTCGGGCTCGTCGTACTGACCGAGGTCGGCGGTGTACGTGCAGGGCACGGCCCCCTTGTCGCGCATCCACGCGACCGCGACCGACGTGTCGAGACCACCCGAGAACGCGATCCCGACCCGCTCACCAACCGGCAGAGACCTAAGCACCTTGGACATAGGAAAAGTATGCACCCCTCTGCATGATTATGCAAAACGGCAAGGCAAGGGGTTGTGGTTGGAGTGATCAGCGTGGCTGCTGGGGGAGGAGTGACGGGATTGGGAAGATGTGCCGGGCTGACGAGGGGAGTGAGGCACTCACATGATGGGTCGTTCGCACGCGTTGTCGGGGTGGTGCGCCGGGCTGGTGGTGGCGCCACTGATCGGGCTGACGTCGGTGGCGGAGGTGGTTCCGTTCGCCGCCGCGACGGCCGGCTACGCGCTTCTGCCCGACCTCGATCATCCGGGAGCGAGCGCCTCCCGGCTGCTCGGACCGGTCACCCGGCTGGTGTCCGGTCTCATCCGCGCCTTCTCCGGCGTCCTCTACGACCTGACCAAGGGGCCGCGGGACGAGGACAGCACCGGGAGGCATCGCCACGCCACCCACACGCTGGCCGCCGCGATCCTGCTCGGCGTGCTCGCGGCAAGCCTCGGTGACCGCGGGAAGTGGGCCGTCCTCGCCGTCGCCGTCACCGGCCTGGTGCTGGCCGCGGACGTGCTCGGCGACTGGATCATCCTCGTGGTCCTCGGCGCGACGGCCTGGTCGGTCACCGGTACGGCGCTCCCCGGCACGACGGCGGCCGACGCCGTACAAGCCGGTCTGTCCGAGATCGGCGGCTGGATCGGGATGTCCGTCGGGCTCGGCATGTTCGTCCACTGCCTCGGGGACAGCCTCACCCGCTCCGGCTGCCCGTGGCTCTGGCCGCTGCCGATCCGTGGCGAGACCTGGTACGAACTCCGCCTCCCGCGCCTGCTCCGCTTCAGTACCGACAGTTGGGTCGAACGCCTGGTCGTCGCACCGCTCCTCCTGGTTGCCGGCGTACTACTCCTCCCCGGCGCGCTCGAGGCGGTCGAGCACGTCTTCGACGCGACGTCGATCTGGCTAGCGGGCTGAAGCGATCGACACTGTGCGATCGCTGAACTACAGAGAGTATGCGCAGAAGTTTTTCCGGATTTTTTGGTGGAAGGTGTAACGACTGGTGGGCCGGGCCCGATAGGACGAGTGAGCCTGGTGGCTGCCCGGACCCCCGAGCGGACAGCCACCAGGCCTTCTCATTTCTCCGAGGCTGCGGAGCGGTAATCTGAGCCCCATGTCCTCGCCAGCTACCTCCGCCACGTCAGAGCCGCCGTTCGGGCGGCTGACCACGGCGATGATCACCCCGTTCAAGCCTGACGGCTCGCTCGATCTCGACGCCGCGCAGAAGGTCGCCACCTACCTGGTCGACCGCGGCAACGACGCCCTCGTGATCAACGGGACCACGGGCGAGGCGCCGACCACGTCCGACCAGGAGAAGGTCCAGCTCGTCAAGGCGGTGCTGGAGGCGGTCGGCGGCCGAGCCAAGGTGATCGCCGGCGTCGGCAGCAACGACACCGTGCACACGATCGAGTCCGCCGTGCAGGCCGAGGCCGCCGGAGCCGATGGGCTCCTGGTGGTCACGCCGTACTACAACAAGCCTCCGCAGGACGGACTGCGCGCGCACTTCACCGCGGTCGCCGACGCCACCGGCCTGCCGAACATGCTGTACGACATTCCCGGCCGGGCCGGGGTCGAGATCAGGAGCGAGACCCTGATCGCGCTCGCCGAGCACCCGCGGATCGTCGCGGTGAAGGACGCCAAGGGCGACGTCGCCGGGACCACCAAGGTGCTGGCGAACACCGATCTGTTCTACTACTGCGGTGCCGACGAGCTGAACCTCGCCTGGCTCGCGATCGGCGCGGTGGGAATCGCCAGTGTCGTCGCGCATGTCGCGAGCCCGGAGTACCGGCAACTGATCGACGCCGTGGTGGCCGGCGACCTCGCCACCGGACAGGAGATCGACCGACGGCTGGTGCCCGCCGTCGAAGCGATCATGACCAGGACCCAGGGCGCCATCATGGTGAAGGCCGCGCTCAAGCTGGCCGGCGTCATCGAGCACGCGACACTCCGGATGCCGCTGGTTGCGGCGACCGCGGAGCAAGTGGACTGGCTCACCACCGACCTCAAGACGGCAGGACTGATTATATGAGCCATCCTCATCCAGATCTCGACGCGCCCGGACCACTCGCTCCGGGCGCTTTGCGGGTGATCCCGCTCGGCGGCCTCGGCGAGGTCGGCCGCAACATGACGGTGTTCGAGTACGACGGCAAGCTGCTGATCGTGGACTGCGGCGTACTGTTCCCCGACGAGAACCAGCCCGGCGTGGACCTGATCCTGCCGGACTTCCAGCCGATCCGGGACCGCCTCGACGACGTTGTCGCGGTGGTCCTGACCCACGGCCACGAGGACCACATCGGCGGGTTGCCCTACCTGCTGCGTGAGCGGGGCGACATCCCCGTGATCGGCTCGCAGCTCACGCTCGCGCTGCTCGAGGGCAAGCTGAAGGAGCACCGGCACCGCAATGTGCCGCAGCAGACCGTGGTCGAGGGCGAGAAGCTCCAGATCGGTCCGTTCGTCTGCGAGTTCATCGCGGTCAACCACTCGATCCCGGATGCCCTCGCGGTGGCGATCAAGACGCCGGCCGGCGTGGTGCTGCACACCGGCGACTTCAAGATGGACCAGTTGCCGCTGGACAACCGGATCACCGACCTGCGCGCGTTCGCCCGGCTGGGCGAGGAGGGCGTGGACCTGTTCTGCGTCGACTCCACCAACTCCGAGGTGCCCGGCTTCACCACCCACGAGCGCGACATCGCCCCGGTGCTGGACCGGGTCTTCACCAACGCGAAGAACCAGCGCATCATCGTCGCCTGTTTCGCATCGCACGTGCACCGGGTCCAGCAGGTGATGGACGCCGCGGTGAAGCACCGCCGCAAGGTCGCGTACGTCGGTCGCTCGATGGTCCGCAACATGGGCGTGGCCCGTGACCTCGGCTTCCTGACCGTGCCCGGCGACACGCTGATCGACATGCGCGAGCTGGACAACTACCCGCCGGAGCAGGTCGTGCTGGTGTCGACCGGTTCGCAGGGTGAGCCGATGTCGGCGCTGTCCCGGATCGCGGCCAACGACCATCACGTCGTCCAGATCCAGCCGGGCGACACCGTCGTACTCGCCTCGTCCCTGATCCCGGGCAACGAGAACTCGGTCTACCGGGTGATCAACGGCCTGACCCGGCACGGCGCGAACGTGATCCACAAGGGCAACGCACTCGTGCACGTCTCGGGTCACGCGAGCGCGGGCGAGTTGCTGTACTGCTACAACATCGTCAAGCCGCGCAATGTGATGCCTGTGCACGGCGAGATCCGGCACCTGCACGCGAACGCGGAGCTGGCCATCCAGACCGGCGTACCGGCGAAGAACGTAGTCGTCGTCGAGGACGGTGTGGTGGTCGACCTGATCGACCGCCAGGCGGTGGTGGCCGGCAAGGTGGACTGCGGGTACGTGTTCGTCGACGGCTCGACCGTCGGCGACATCACCGAGACCTCGCTGAAGGATCGCCGGATTCTCGGCGACGAGGGTTTCATCTCGGTGATCGCCGTGATGGACTCTGTCACCGGCAAACTGACAGCCGGGCCGGAGATCCAGGCGCGTGGGTTCGCCGAGGACGACAGCGTCTTCGACGACCTCAAGCCGAAGATCGAGGCGGAGATCGAGAAGGCGATCGGCGGCGGGGTGGACGACATGTACCAGCTGCAGCAGGTGATCCGCCGGGTGGTCGGCAAGTGGGTCAGCGACACGCACCGCCGCCGCCCGATGATCATCCCGGTCGTCGTGGAGAGCTGAGAGAGCACGGGAGAGGGCCGGCGATGACCATCAGCGGGGTGAACGGGACGGGCCAGCGCCGGCCCACCATGAAGGAGGTCGCGGCCCGGGCCGGGGTCGCGCTGAAGACCGTCTCCCGGGTGGTGAACGAGGAGCCGAACGTCAGCCCGGAGCTGACCGCCAAGGTCCAGGCCGCGATCAAGGAGCTCAACTACACCCCGAACGAGAGCGCGCGGATGCTGCGCCGCGGCAAGACCGGGACGATCGCCGTGGTGATCCGCGACATCGGCGACCCGTTCTTCGCGTCGCTCGGTCGCGCGGTCGAGCTGTGGGCCCGCTCATCCGGCTCGGTGGTGATGATCGGGCTGACCGACGAGGACCCGGAGCGGGAGCGGGACGTCTGCCTGGAGTTCGTCGCCCGCCGGCCGGACGCGCTCATCATGGCGCCGATCGGCGAGACCCAGGACTACCTCGCGCCGCACGTCGACGCCGGCATGGCCGTGGTCACGATCGACCGGCCGGCGCACGGGATCGAGGCGGACGCGGTCCTGGCCGACAACGCCGGCGGGATCGACCAGGCGATCGACCACCTGGTCCGCCAGGGCCACCGGCGGATCGCGTACCTCGGTGACGACGAGCGGATCTTCACCGCCCGCGAGCGGGTGGTCGCCTACCGGGCCGCGATGGCCCGGCACCGCATCGACGTGGACGAGGACCTGGTCCACCTGTCCGAGCCAACCACCGAGGGCATCGGCATCACGCTGTCCGCCGTACTGGATCGCCTGGAGCCGGCCACGGCGTTGCTGTCGGCCAACAACATGACCACCGCCGAGGTTCTACGCGGCCTCGCGGGCCGGCGGGATCGGGTCGCGCTGGTCTCCTTCGACGACCTCGCCCTCGGCGACCTGCTCAGCCCCGGCCTGACCGCGGTCGCGCAGTCGGCCGACGTGATGGCCCGGACGGCGATCCAGCTGATGACCGAGCGCCTCCCGGAGCCGCACCGGCCGGGCCGCACGGTGCGCGTCCCGGTGAAGCTCACCATCCGCGGCTCAGGCGAGATCCCGCCGGCCTGAGCGCAGCTCCGCCGCCAGCGGGCAGTCGAACGGATCCCGAGCCCGGAGCCCGACGTTGTTCAGGTAGTCGACGACGATCTTGTACGACGTGAACAGTCCGACCTCGGTGTAGGCGATGCCATGCACGGCGCAGTACTCGCGGACGATCGGCCGGACCAGTCGGAGCGTCGGCCGGGGCATGCTCGGGAACAGGTGGTGCTCGATCTGGTAGTTCAGGCCGCCCATCGCGAAGTCGACCAGCACGCCGCCGCGGATGTTGCGTGACATCAGCACCTGGCGACGGAGGAAGTCGAGCCTCATGCCGGCCGGGACGAGCGGCATGCCCTTGTGGTTCGGCGCGAACGCGGCACCGAGGCAGACGCCGAACACCGCGAGCTGCAGGCCGAGGAAGGCGCTGGCCTTCCCGACCGGAAGCAGCAGGTACAGGGCGGCGACGTAGCCGGCGAGTCTCGACACCACGACCGCGGCTTCGATGCGTTCCAGCCGGGTCGCGTCGCGGCGCATCAGGTGCCGCAGGCTCGATGCATGCAAGCCGAGCCCTTCCAGCGTCAGTAGCGGGAAGAACAGCCAGCCCTGCCGCGCGGCGATCCACTGACCGAGTCGTCCGCGCTTCGCGACCGCATCCGGTGTGAAGGCGATGGCCTCGAGCTGGACGTCGGGATCCTTGTCGACCTGGTTCGGGGCGTTGTGGTGCCTGGAGTGCTTGGTCCGCCACCAGGTCGCACTCATGCCGGCGATCGGGCCTGCCAGGATCCGTGCCGTCCAGTCGTTCCGGGCCGCGGAATGGAAGACCTGCCGATGCGCGGTGTCGTGGCTGAGGAACGCGACCTGGACGAGAACGAGGGCGAGCACGAAGGCCAGCAACAGCTGGAACCAGGAGTCGCCGAGGAGGACCACACCCACCCCGACGGCCAGCAAGGCGGTCAGGACCAGGCTGATCCGGGTGATGTAGTAGCCCTGACGGCGCCGAAGCAGTCCGAGTTCGCGTACCGTTTGGAGGAGATCCGTGTAGAGGCTGACGTACCGCTGCTGGGCGCCCACGCCATCATCATCAAGCCTCGGCATGAAGCTCCGCGTGCGGTGAGGTGGACCGGTGAGGTCTGCTAAACAAAGTGCATCAGTTCCGATACTGGGTGACGAGTGGGCATTGGAACGGGTCGCGGGCCCGCAGTCCGACGTTGTTCAGGTAGTCGACGACGATCTTGTACGACGCGACGAAGCCGACCTCCGTGTACTTCACGTCGTGCAGAGCACAGTACTCGCGGACGATCGGCCGGACCGCCTTGAGCGTCGGCCGGGGCATGCTCGGGAACAGGTGGTGCTCGATCTGGTAGTTCAGGCCGCCCATCGCGAAGTCGACCATCACCCCGCCACGGACGTTGCGCGACATCAGCACCTGGCGCCGGAGGAAGTCCAGCTTCATCGTCGCCGGCACGAGGGGCATGCCCTTGTGGTTCGGCGCGAACGAACCGCCCAGGCAGACCCCGAAGATGGCAAGCTGCAACCCGAGGAACGCACCGGCCTTGCCGATCGGCAGGAGGATCAACAGCACGGCCAGATACGCGCCGAGCCGGCTCACGACGATCGCGGCCTCGACCCGTTCGACCGAGGTCGCGCCCCGGCGCAACAGGTGCCGGAGGCTCGAGACGTACAGGCTCAAGCCTTCCAGTGTCAGCAAGGGGAAGAAGAGCCAGCCCTGGCGACGGGTCAGCCACGCCTGGAAGCCCTTGCGCCGGGCAGCATGGTCGGGGGTGAACGCGACGACCCCGATCGCGATGTCGGGATCCTTGCCCAGTTGGTTCGGTGCCCCATGGTGGCGGCTGTGTTTCGACCGCCACCACGCGGCGCTCATCCCGACGAGTCCACCGGCCAGCAGCCGAGCGGTCCAGTCGTTCCAGGCAGCGGAGTCGAAGATCTGCCGATGGGCGCTGTCGTGGCTGAGGAACGCGACCTGCGTCAACACCAGCGCCAGGGCACCTGCCATCAGGAGCTGGAACCAGGAGTTGCCCAGCAGGCCAACGCCGACCCAGACGGCCGCGAAGGCGGCCAGCACCAGACCGATGCGGGTGAAGTAGTACCCGCGCCGCCGCTTGAGCAGTCCGAGCTCGCGGACGGTCCTCAGGAGGTCGGTGTAGAGATTGGTGTGCCGCTGCTGCGGCCGCGGCGGATCATGCTCTTCCGCAACTAGCTGTGACATGATAACGCCCCGGTCCGGTAGTGCATCAATCGATGCGCTACCGGGTCCAGGGCAGCGCCACGAAGGTGGCTGATGCCCCAACGGAACCACGCGCGCTAGCTACAAGCAAGCCGGTGTCCGGCTACCGATGTCCGGCTTGTCCGGCAGCGGCGGGTGATTTGACGCCCAGTTCGCCCGGCCGTCACCTGACCGTCATCAGCGGAGCGCATTTTCGGCTCATGAACCTGAGCCGCCGCCAGCTCCTGGCCGCATCCACCGTCGCCGGCGCTACCCTCGCAGTACCAGGGGTTGCCACTGCGGCCCCCAATGTCGTTCGCCGCGATCGGCCCGCCCTGCCGTCAGGCATCGCCAGCGCCGACGTGACCCCGCAATCGGCCGTCGTTTGGTCCCGCACGGACCGCCCTGGCCGGCTGGTCGTCCAGCTGACCAGCCACGGTCGCTTCGACAAGTCGATCCGTTTGCGCGGCCCGGTCACCGGCGCCGCCGACGACTTCACGGCGCGGCTTCCGCTCCGGGGTCTGCGTCCCGGCCAGCGCTACGACTACCGGATCGGCTTCGAGGACAGCCACGGCCGCCTCGGCGAGACCCTCGACGGTTCGTTCAGTACGCCGGGCCGCAACCGGCCGGTGTCGTTCGTGTTCACCGGCGACACCGCCGGGCAGGGCTACGGCATCAACCCGGAGCTCGGCGGCATGATCGCGTACAAGGCGATGCACGACACCCGTCCCGACTTCTTCCTGCACTCCGGCGACAACATCTACGCCGACGGCCCGCTCGCGGCCGAGCTGAAGGTTGCCGACGGCACCATCTGGAAGAACGTGGTGACCGAGGAGGTCTCCAAGGTCGCCGAGACCCTGGCCGAGTACCGCGGCCGGTACAAGTACAACCTGCTGGACCACAACGTGCGCGACCTGTACGCCGACGTGCCGCTGGTCGCGCAGTGGGACGACCACGAGACGCTGAACAACTGGTACCCGGGGGAGATCCTCACCGACGACCGCTACACCGAGAAGCGTGTCGACGTCCTCGCGTCCCGGGCCAAGAAGGCCTTCCTCGAGTACCTGCCGATGGAGCACGTCGCGGGCCGGGACCGGATCTACCGCAAGGTCAGCTACGGTCCGCTGCTCGATGTCTTCTGCCTGGACATGCGGACCTACCGCGGTGCCAACCCGACCCCCGACACCGTCGGTCCGGTCGCGATGCTCGGTGCCGAGCAGGCCGCCTGGCTGGTCCGCGAGGTGGCCTCGTCGAAGGCGACCTGGAAGGTGATCGCCAGCGACATGCCGCTCGGCCTGCTGGTCCCGGACGACACGCTGATCGAGGCGGTCGCGAACGGCCGGCCCGGCGCCCCGGGCGGTCGCGAGCACGAGATCGCCGGGGTGCTCAGCCAGTTCAAGAAGCGCAAGGTCCGCAACGCGATCTGGCTGACCGCGGACGTGCACTACGCGGCCGCTCACCACTACGACCCGTCGCGCGCGGCGTTCACCGACTTCGACCCGTTCTGGGAGATCGTGGCCGGCCCGATCAACGCGGGTACCTTCGGGCCGAACGCGCTGGACAGCACCTTCGGACCCGAGGTCGTGTTCTCGAAGGTGGCGGACTTCCCGAGCCAGTCGCCCGCGGCCGGCAACCAGTTCTTCGGCCACACCACGATCGACTCGCGCACCGGCGTACTCACGGTCTCGCTGCGCAACCTGTTCGGCACGGTCCTCTGGACCAAGGACATCACCCCGGCCCACCACTGAGGGCCAGCCGTACTCACCTGGCTCCGGCGCCTGTGCGGGATGCCGCCCGCCGGAGCCGGTGAGTACGACGCCGAGCTGCAGGTTGCGTGCCCGGTTACTTTGGTCCGCATGACTTATCCGGAGAGCCGCCGCGACGAGGTGGTCGAGACGCTGCACGGGCGTGAGATCGCCGATCCGTATCGCTGGCTGGAGGACCCCGACGCAACTGACACCCAGGACTGGGTGCGCAGGCAGAACGAGTTCACCCAGGCTGAGCTCTCGGGCTACCCGGAACGGGAGTGGTTCCAGACCACCATGTCGGCGATCCTGGCACGCCCGCGAGCCGGTGTCCCGGCGAAGAAGGCCGGCTGGTACCTCGTCGGCCGCAACGACGGCACGCAGGCGCAGGACGTCGTGTACGTCGCGGAATCCCTCGACGAACTGGTTGCCAGGGGCCGGGTGCTGGTCGACCCGAACACTCTGTCTGCCGACGGCACCGACTCGCTGGGCTCGTTCACAGTGAGTCCGGACGGCAAGTACTTCGCGTACGGCGTGAACGAGAGCGGTAGCGACTGGACGACGTTCCGGCTGCTCGACATCGCCACCGGCACACCCGTGGACGATGTGGTCACTGGGGCGAAGTTCTGCGAGGCCACATGGCTCCCGGACAGTTCGGCGTACCTCTATCTGCACTACCCGGCGAGTGGCCGCAGTGAGGGCACCGAGACGAAGTCGCTCACCGGTGGCCGGTTGATGTTGCACAAGGTCGGTACACCGCAGTCCGCTGACGAGCTGGTGCTGAGCTTCCCGGACCACGACCGCTACTTCATCACGCCCGAGGTGTCCGAGGACGATCGCTACCTCATCGTCCACATCACCGAGGGCACCGACCCTGGCACTCGGCTGTGGGTCCTCCCCATCACCTCTGACGGGTTCGGCGAGCCGGTGAAGGTGGTGGACTCCTTCGCGGACGAGCTCGCGTTCGTGCGCATGTCCGGAGACCAGCTCGTACTGCGGACCGATCGTGACGCCTCCCGTGGTCGTGTGGTGCTCGCTTCACTGGACGGCGAGTTCGTCGACCTGATCCCGGAAGGCGAGTCCACGCTCCAGGCCGTTCGCGGCACTGCGGCCGGACTGGCCACCCTGACGCTGGTCGACGCACAGCCCGTGCTGACGCTCTACGCGTTCGACGGCTCCGATGAGCGTGTGGTCGACGTACCGGGCGGGGGAGTGGTGGGCTTCAACGCCAGCCCCGAGTACGACGAGCTCTTCGTCGGTTTGTCGACCACTACCGATCCCACGGTCTCGTACGTCGTCTCGACCGAGTCCGGCGTAGTCCGTGCCCTGCCCGAGCTCGTCCGTGGCTCGGGGGGATTTACTTCGCCGTCGGTCACGGTGACGCGGCGCGTGGAGCCGGGTCGCGAGGTGCCGTACTTCTTGATCACTCGCTCGGACCTCGACTTCTCCACTCCGCGCCCCACCCTTCTCTATGGGTACGGCGGCTTCCGCATCCCGATCCTGGCCGACTACAAGCCGGGCTGGCCGGCCTGGCTCGCGGCCGGCGGGGTGCTGGTGATCGCGAACCTCCGCGGCGGTGGTGAGTACGGCAGTGACTGGCACGACGCGGGACGCTTGAAGAACAAGCAGAATGTGTTCGACGACTTCATCGCAGTCGCTGAGCACCTGCGGGACACCGGGGTGACCACTTCGGCGCAGCTGGCGATCCACGGTCGCAGCAATGGCGGTCTGCTCGTGGGCGCGGCCATGACACAGCGACCGGACCTCTTCGCGGTCGCGCTGCCTGGTGTGGGCGTCATGGACATGCTGCGGTTCCACCTCTTCACGGTGGGTGCCGCCTGGTCCTCTGACTTCGGCCATCCGGACGACGCGTCGCAGTTCGAGGATCTGTTGGCCTATTCACCACTGCATCGGCTGCGCGACGGGACGTCGTACCCGGCGACGCTCGTGGTCACGGGTGATCACGACGACCGGGTGGTGCCGTTGCACAGTCATAAGTTCATCGCCGAGCTGCAGCATGCCCAGTCCGGTCCGGGACCGGTCTTGACCCGAGTCGAGGTCAACACCGGTCACGGCTTCGGGAAACCCGCCGCCATGGTCGCGGCGGAGTGGGCCGACCTACTGGCGTTCGCTGCTCACCATGTAGGCCTTGTACCTCCTGAGCAGTAGGAGGGTCGGCGTTAGTTACCAGATCCGAGGAGCCTGAAGGTCCCGCGGGTCGTCGGTGGGCTGACAGCCGTGCGCGGTGTCCTCGTACTCCGACCGCGGCCCGCCGGCGGCCAGCGTCCGTACGGCGTTCACGAGCCGGTCCACGTGCTCACGCGTCGTACCGAGGCCGAGGCTCGCGCGGACCGCGGTGCCGTGCTCGGGGGAGTCGGCCAGCAGGTGACCGACCAGCGGGTGGGCACAGAACTTGCCGTCCCGGACACCGATGCCGTACTCGGCACTCAGCGCCGCCGACACGAGCGTGGAACTCAGACCGGCGACCGTGAAACAGACAGTCCCGACACGGTCCGCGTCCTCGCCGAAGATCGAGTACGTCGTGACACCGGAGAGCTGAGCGAGTCCGGTCCGGAGGCGGGCGAGCAGACTGCGCTCGTGCTGCTCGATCGCATCGCGGTGCTTGCTGATCGCGGCACACGCCGACGCCAGCGCGATCGCGCCGATGACGTTGGGGGAGCCGCCCTCGTGCCGCGCCGGGCCGGTCGCCCAGACCACGGTGTCGTTGGTGACCGCGGCAGTTGCGCCGCCGCCGTACAGGTACGGGTCGGCGGCGTCGAGCCAGTCGGTGCGGCCGATCAGCGCGCCGGCGCCGTAGGGCGCGTAGAGCTTGTGACCGGACAGCGCAACCCAGTCGACGTCCAGTGCGGCGATGTCGACCAGTCGGTGCGGGGCGAGCTGCGCGGCGTCGAGGCAGACCCGCGCACCGTGCGCCTTGGCGACCGCGGCGATCTCCGCGATCGGGAAGATCTCACCGGTCACGTTGGAGGCACCGGTCACGACGACCAGCCGCGGACCCTCAGGTGCGGTGCGCAGTGCGTCGGCCACGTTGGTCACGGCGTCTGTGATCGAGGTTGGCGCCGCCAGACGGATGGTCCGCTCGGTCGGCCAGGGCAGGAGCGCGGCGTGGTGTTCGGACTCGAACACAATCACGGTCGCGTCCACCGGCACGGCATGGGCGAGCAGGTTGAGCGCGTCGGTGGTCTGCCGGGTGAAGATCACCTGGTCGTCGGCACGGGCGCCGACGAATGCGTGCACCTCGGCGCGAGCGCGCTCGTACCACTGGGTGGTGATGCGGGACGCGTAGCCGTTGCCGCGGTGCACCGAGGCGTACGACGGGAGCGCTGCATCGACGCTGGCCCGGACGGATTCCAGGCACGGCGCACTGGCTCCGTGATCGAAGTTCGCGTAGTCCGTCACCCGGCCGTCGGCCAGCGGGACCAGCAGGTCCGCTCCGATCGTGGCGGGGATGCTGCCGGTGGCGAGCCGGGTGATCGCCGGCCGCGGAGTGGACGCGCTGGCTGGTTCGAGGATGGAGAGGATCGACATGCTGCTGCTCCCGGGAAGTCCGCACTTGCCGAACGGCGTATCCGCACGGCCTGGTCTTCACCCGGGGCACCCCACCGCGGAGGAGGGTTGCCGGCCAGCGAGCCGGGGCTTCGCGCTGACACTCATGACCTGCCGAGAACGGTAACGAACGGGCCACGACCCGCGCCAGTGGCAATCTCATATTCCGGGATTCCCGAACACATCCTGAGACGCGCACACTGTCGTCATGATCGGACGACTGCATCATCTCGCGATCGACTGCCCGGAACCGCTGGAACTCGCGCGCTTCTACTCGGCCCTGCTCGGCAAGCCCATCACGTACGAGAGCGACGACTGGGTGGTGGTGGCCGACGACGACCACACCTCAGGTCTGGGCTTCCAGCGCGCTCCCGGTCACCGGCGTCCGCACTGGCCGGATCCCGCGCATCCTCAGCAGATGCACCTCGACGTGATGGTCGACGACCTTGACGAGGCCGAGCCGGCGGTGCTGGCTCTCGGCGCTCGCAAGCTCGCAGCCACCGTGTATGAGGATCCGGCCGGCCATCCCTTCTGTCTCATCCCGCGACCCGGCTGGGCGTCGCCCGTCAGTCCGTAATCGATTCGGCCCAGGCGACCTGGTCCGTGTGGTGGGCCGGCTACCGTGCGGCGGGAGCGGGACCGGTGGAACCGCGGATGATCAGTCGCGTCTCCAGCTGCACCGCGGCCGGCTGGTTCCGGTCGGTGTCGTCGAGTTGCTCCAGCAGGAGATCGACGGCGACCGTGCCGGCCTCGGCGCCGGGCACGTGGATCGACGTCAGCGTGGGGTAGGCGACGTCGGACATCGGGCTGTCGTCGATACCGATCACGCTGACGTCGCGCCCGACCTGGAGGCGATGCTCGGCCAGCCTCGCCATCAGGCCGAGCGCGATCAGGTCGTCGTACGCGATGACGGCGGTCGTCCCGCTGGTCTGCACCAGGTCGGCCGCGCGGACCCCGGCCTGGACCTGCGGCTCGAACGGTCCGAACTCGACGAGTTCCACCCCGTACTGCGTGCAGGCCTCCTGCAGCGCGGTGCGCCGCCGCTCGTTGGACCACGACCGGCGCGGTCCGTTCAGGTAGCAGATGCGCCGATGACCGAGCGCGGTGAGGTGCTGGACCGCCTGGGTGATGCCGTCGGAGTTGTCGATGATGACGCTCGGCGCACCCTCGACCCGCCGGTTCACGAAGACGACCGGCGCCAGCTGGATGAACTCGGCGAGCTTGTCCTCCGCTGTCCGCGGCGAGACCAGGATCAGGCCGTCGACCTGCTTGCTGAGGACGGCGGCCCGTTCGAGCTCGTCGCTGGCGTGCTCGTCGGTGTCGGCCAGCAGGACCGCGGCGTTCTTCCGGCCGGCCCGCGCCTGGACCGCCTTGATGATCGGCGGGAAGAACGGGTTCGCGATGTCCGGCACGATCAGACCGATCACCCCGGTCCGGCCCAAGGCGAGCGCCCGGGCGATCGGGTTGGTCATGTAGCCCATTTCCCGGGCGACCCGCTGGATGCGTTCCCGGGTCTGCGGGTTCACGCGGTCCGGATCGGACAACGCCCGAGACACTGTCGACAGCGACGTGTCGCACGCCTTCGCGATGTCGGCAAGAGTGACCCTCACCGTTCTCCCTCCCGCCGGTGCCGAGCGACACCGCAAACCCTAGCCGAAACGCTTGCCATCTACCGGCCGGCGCCGAGGTACGTCGACGACTCGTCGTCGAGGAACAGCCGCACATGCGGGGTGGTCTGCAGGATGGACGCCGGGCAGTCCGGGGTCACCGGGCCGGTCAGGGCTCGTTCGACCGCGGGCGCCTTGCGCGCGTCCGGCGTGATCACCAGGACGGCGCGTGGCCGCAACAGCGCGTGGATCGTCAAGGAGAGCGCCTGTTCGGGAGTCTCCTCCAGCGACGGGAAGTGGCCCTCACCGACCTGCTGCTTGCGAGCCGCCTCGTCGAGCGTCACCAGCTGGATGAACTCGCGCGTCTCGAAGTCGGCCGGCGGGTCGTTGAAGGCGAGGTGCCCGTTCTCCCCGATCCCCATCACGCAGATCGCTGGGTCGAGGGTCCGGATCAGTTCGCCGTACCGGGCGAGCTCCTCCTCCACCGGCTCGTGGTCGCCGCGGACCCCGTGGAAGGCCTTGAGCGGCACGAACGACACCAGGTTGTCGTGCATCCACCGGCGGAAGCCGGCCGGGTGATTCTCGTCCATCCCGAGGTACTCGTCCATGTGCAGGACGGTCATCCGGGACCAGTCGATGTCGTCGCGTTCGCGGGCGGCCTTGATGAAGCTCAGTTGCGAGTTGCCGGTCGCCAGGATGACGGCGATCTCGTCCCGCTCCTCGAGCTCCGCCCGGACGGCGGACGCGAAGTGTTCGGCAGCCGCCGTGGCGAGTTCGTCGGACGAGTCCGCGACGAACACGTCGAGCTCGCTGTACCGGAGTTGCTTCACCGTGGTTCCTTTCCAGTCAGTTCATCGATGTCGTTCCATCGGCCGGCCACTGCGACCGCCTTGAGGGTGAGGTCTTCGGTGAAAAGCGCGAGGTCCGCGTGGCAACCGGGCGCGATCCTGCCGACGTCGTCCAGACCGGCGGCGCGGGCCGGGACCGCCGACGCCATCGCGACGGCCTCGGGGAGCATGATCCCCAACGCCTGCAGGGCGATCGGGATCATGTCCGGAAGCAACGTCGTACTGCCGCCGAACGAGGTCCGGTCCAGCGTCATGCCGACGCCGTCGGTGACGACGTACTCACGCCGGCCCATCCAGTAGTGCTCGCCGTCCGGCAGGCCAGCGCCCGGCGTGGAGTCGGAGACGAGACACAGCCGTCCGCGCAGGCAGCGGTGCGCCAGCCGGAGCAGCGTCGGTGGGAGGTGCTTGCCATCAGCAATCATCTCCACGGTCAGATCGTCGGACGTCAGGGTTGCCTCGAGCAGACCCGGTTGCCGCCACGGCCCCCGCCGTACCGTGCTGGACTGGCCGCTGAAGATGTGGATCACGTGCCGCAGACCGGCCTCCTGACAGGCGAGCAGGTCCTCGTCCCGGCCATCGCTGTGACCTGCCGCGGGCACGATGTCCGCGTCGACGAGCCGCCGGGTGAGGTCCACGGCACCGGGCAATTCAGGGGCATAGCTGATCATCCGGATTGCTGAGGCCTGCTCGAGCAACCGGTCGACCGAGCCGTCGTCCGGAGTTCGCAGGTTGTCCGGATCCTGCGCACCACACTGCGCGCGGGCGAAGTACGGCCCTTCCAGGTGTGCACCCGGTACGCGCGGCAAGCCGGGCTCGCCCTGGACGGAAGCGACCGCGCGTACCGCCTGCTCGATGTCCTCCAGCGGAGCGGTTGCGACGGTCGGGAGGACGGTGGTGACGCCCGCGGCCAGCAGAGCGGAGAGAGCGGACCGGCTCGCGGCCTCCGTGCCCTCGTTGAAGCTGTGTCCACCTGCGCCATGCGTATGGATGTCGATCAACCCCGGCGTCAGGATCCCGTCACCAAGACTCCGCCGGACCGCGTCCCGCGGCAGTTGTGGCTCGGGGACGATCGCTTCGATCCGGCCGTCGCGGACCAGTACGGCGTGGTCCTCGAGCACAGCGTCCTCGAGGACCACGCGTGGTCCGACCAGCGCTTCAGCGGGCATCGACGGCGACCTCCGCGTGCACGGCCGGCGGGGCCTTGAACCAGTCCTGGCCGGCGAAGTAACGGAACATACCGAACCCTGTATCCCGGCACTGCTCGTCCCACACCAAGTCCAGTTCGGTGTACGACGTTGCGCCGTGACCCGGGGGAGTGAGGTCGGGGCGCGACAGGAAATCGCTGCGCGGCCAGAGGCTGCGGTTGCGGAAGCACACACCCTTCAGCAGGTTCTCCTCGAACCACATCCGCTGTGTCGGCATCGCCAGCCGGTCTTCGATGCCAGGGCCTGCCACCACGTGGTGCCGTAGGTCGGCGCCGAGGTCGCGGATCGTCTGCAGGTCGGCGGGTCCGTCCGCAGTGACCACCGCAACGTCGAAGGTCGGATCGAGCATGACCCAGCGGCCCAGTCGCTCGCTCCACACCTCGCTGACGAAATGACCGTCGTACCCATTGATCGAGCCGGTGAGAACCGCGCAGCGCGCCGGGATGCCGAGTGCCTGACACGCCGCGGTCAGCACCAGTGCGTAGTGCACGCACATCACCACGGGCAGGTTGCCCGCATGGCCCTGCTCGCTGGCGCCCCAGGAGAGGATCGTCGGCGGGTCCCACGGCGTGTACTGCTTCGTCTCGCTGGTGTTGCGATAGCGCCACGAGCGGCAGACCCACGTACTCAGCGCCTGCGCCGTGGCCAACGGATCGCCCGACCGCAGGGCCTCGGCCGGCAACTGCTCGAGGAATTCCCGTACGGCGGGGTGCTCGATGTCCTCCCAGACCTGAGCCGGCGGCTGCGGGTCGTCGATGCCTTCGACGCGCGCCCGGACCAGGTAGCGCCCTGGCGCCAGGTGGAGGTGGCCGATGCGATCGGCCGACCAGGTGCCCCCGGCATCGATCGACAGCTGGTCCCCGCCGCCCGTCGTGTAGTCGACTCCGACGGTCCACGCGTCCATCGCGTTGCCGGCCGACGACAGCGTCACCGGGCCGGAGTCGACTCCGCGCGGAAGCGTCAGCTCGCGCCACGTCAGCACCGGGTCATTGGTCGCGGGGATCGCGCCGACCGGAGTGTTGCCGACCTGGACCTCGAGCGGTGGACCGTCCGTGCGGTGCGACCGCGCCAGGACGTAGAGCGTCGAGGCGTCGGTGTCGAGGTCGAGCCGACTCCGTGCGTACCGTCGGCCGTTCACCTCCTCGCCGAGGGTCGCCACCACCCGACCGGTCTCCTTCGCCACCAACCCACTCATTTGCCGGCTCCTAGCGTGAGGCCCGCCATGATCCGGTTCGACAGTGCGACGAAGACGATGAACGACGGGACGACGATGATCATGACCGCCGCGAACATCGCGGCCCAGTTGCTGTTGTACTGCATGGTCTGCCGCAGGCCCATCAGGCCGACCGGCAACGTCTTGTTCCCGTCCGAGCTCAGCAGCAGCTGGGCGAGCAGGAACTCCTGCCAGATCATCACGAAGTTGAAGATCGCGGCCGTGAACAGCCCCGGGGTCGCGATCGGCATCATGATCCGCCAGAAGATGCCGAGCTCGGAGCAGCCGTCGACCGCGCCGGCCTCCTCCAGCTCCGACGGCAGGGACCGGAAGAAGCCGGTCAGCAGGATGATCGTGAACGGGATGGACACACCGACGTACGTCAGGGTCAGGCCGACCCGGGTGTTGATCAGGCCGATCTGCACGAGCAGGACGTAGAGCGGCACGAGGATCAGCTGGAACGGGAGTCCCATGCCCGCGATGAAGTAGTAGTTGATCAGCGTGCTGCCACGGAAGGGGATCCGGGACAGCACATAGGCAGCCGGTGCGGAGATCGCCACCGTGATCACCACGGACACGCCGGTGACCAGGACGCTGTTGATGAAGTAGATGCCCATGTGCCCGGTGGTCCAGGCGGCGTTGTAGTTCTGCGACGCCGCACCGAGCGGGATCCTTGGGGAGCGCCCACGGCGACCGCGAAGATCTCGACGTTGTCCTTGAGCGATCCGCTGAACAGCCACAAGAGGATGAAGATCGTCAGGGCCGCCCACAACCCGAGCACGACGTAGTACGGGAGGTTTCCGATCAGCCGGCCGGGCGTGACCCGAGCGGCCCTGCACTTCCGCGGAGTGCGGCCTGGCCGGTGTGACCAGGCTTGCGTCATTGAGTCCCATCTCAGTACTCGATCCGTTCGCGACGAGTGATGAGCCGCAGTACCGCCACGCCCACGACCACGAAGACGAGCAGTACGACGCCGAGCGCGGTCGCGTAGCCGAGCTCGAAGACCGGGGTGTACGCGCCGACTGCCCGCTCCCAGACGAAGATGGTCATGGTGAAACCCGACCGCGGCGGCGAGGGGAACGTGGTCGCCACGATGAGGTCGAAGATCTTCATCGCGGAGATCAGCCACAGCACCATGGCGACCACCAGGACGTCCCAGGTCATCGGGCAGGGTGACGAGCCAGAACATCCGCCATTCCGAGGCGCCGTCCAGCTGTGCCGCCTCGAAGTAGCTCTTCGGGATCTTGTCGATCCCGGCCATCAGGATGACCAGGTAGAAGCCCATGTAGGTCCAGATCACCGCGATCGTCAGCGACGGCGATGATGTACTTCGGTCCCAGCCAGGTCTGGTCCAGCGACTCCAGCCCGACCGCGTTCAGGAACGCGCTCAGCGGACCCCAGGACCGGTTGTAGACGAACTGCCAGATCATGCCGACGCCGACGCCGGGCAGCACCGATCGGGAAGAACATGATCGCCCGGAAGAACTTCTTGCCGCGGATCTCGCGTTGCAGGATCGCCGAGAAGAAGAACGCCAGCCCGAAGATGCCCGACCCCACCGCCGACGGCGATGACGGCGGTGTTGCGGAGCGAGACCCAGAAGGTCGGATCGCGAGAGTAGGTGCCGGTAGTTCCCGAGCCCGATGTAGATCATCCGGGTCGGTGAACCCGTTCCACTGGAACAGGCTCACCCGCACGGCGTCGAGGGCCGGGTACACGAAGATCAGCGTGTAGACGGCGAACGCCGGCAACAGGAACGGCACCACCACGCTTCTGCGTCCTGATCGTCTCACGTTCGCCTCCACCGAAAGAATGTCGTGGTAGCCTGCGGATCAGTTGCTCGGCGCGGAGTGGTTGGTCGACCAGAACTTCTTCCGTTCCGCTCGGACAGGCAGCGATGAAGTCCGACGGGCCGGACTGCAACTGGAAGAAGCGGTCGTGCAGCGGTTGTAGACCTCGGTCATGTAGCTCGGGATCGTCGTCGTTCAGCCCGCCGCGCTGGCCCATCACCTTGTACTTGCTTCAGCACCTCCGCCTGGCGCGACGTGAGTCGGTGGTGTGGGCGCGTCCTTCGTGCGCGGTGGGGAAGCCTGTCCTTCGGCAGCTCACTGCCGGCGCCGGTCGGCGACGTCATGAACTTCACCCACTTGACAGCCGCCTCCGGATGCTTCGAACTCTTCAGCACCGAATACACGTTGGCCCAGTACTCGACGAGGTCGTTGCCTTTGCCCCCGTCAACGTTCGGGAAGGCGAACATGCCCATCGATGAAGTCCTTCGGGGCCTGAGACTCGACCTCCTTCGGCAGCCAGGCGCCCATCAGCATCATGCCGGTCTTGCCGTTCACCCACTGGGCCTGCGCGGCCGGGTAGACCGAGCCTTCGAAGCCCTTCTGGAAGTCAGCCGGCGTCCTGCAGTTCACGCACCATCTGCGCCGCCTGCAGGAACACCGGCTGCTTCCACGGCGCCCGGTCTTGTCGTACGCCGCCTGCCTGAACGCATCCAGCCCCGCCAGCCGGATGGCCAGGTAGGTGAACCACCAGTTGTTGTAGAAGTCGATGTTCCCGTCGGCGCCGAGCGGCGAGACGCCTGGATTCTTCTTCTTCAGCGTGTGCAGCAGCTGGAGGAACTGGTCCCACGTCATTCCGGTGACCGGCGGCTTCGATCCTGCCTGCGGCCAGCATCTCGGCGTTGTACCAGAAGCCGGACACATAGACGTCGCGCGGAATCTCGTAGACCCCGTCCTTCTCGGCGAACGCCTCGATCGAGCCTGGGGAGAAGTCGTCGAGCCACTTGCCCGTCGTCGCCCCGTACGCCGGCTGTTGGAGATGGTCGTCGAGCTTCAGCGCCTGGTGGTTGAGCACGACGGCGCTGCGGACGCGATCGTTCGAGTGGTCGACGATGTCGACCTGTTGGCCGGCGTTGATGGCGCCCTGGAGCTTGGTCAGGACGTCGCGGCCCGCCCAGTTGATCTCGACCGTGATGTCCGGGTTCTCTTTCATGAAGCGGTCCGTGGCCGACTGCATCAACTGCTGAAGCGGCTCGCCGGTGCTGAACATGCTCCAGTAGACGATCTTGGTCTTCCCGCCGGAGTCCCCACCGGACCCGCCGGCCGACACCGGCCCCGAACAGGCCGCCGCGCCGGCGGCGAGGGTCAGGGCCGCAACGATCGCCGTTGCGCGCTTACGAAATCTCATCTCGAACCTCGATCTGGTTGCCCCGCCTCACGGATCGAGCCGGCACGGGCTGGCGGGGGGCCACCCAGCGGCTCACGGTGGTGCTCGATGAGCAGTTGGGCGTTGCCGCTCAGAACGGTTGCCTCGTCCTCCGGACGGAGCCGGAGGTCGCGGATCTTGCGCAACTGGAAGGCCTGCCAGTGCGGGTCGCCGAAGCCGGCGTCGGAACCGAACAGCAGCCGGCTGGTGCCGACCTGGTCCACCATCCGGCGCAGGCCCGCCGGCGGTGTTCCCGATGGAACGACCCACAGGTTGTCCACCCGCCGCAGAGCGGCCAGGGCCTCGACCCAGAGGTCGTGCAGGCCGCCATGCCCGAGAACCACCGGAACGCCCGGATGACGCTCAGCGAACAAGGCAATCTGCAGCGGTGACGAGTTGGGTGGTGTGCCGTCATGGAACACCACCGGGATCCCCAGTACCTCGAGCGCCGTACCGAGGTCGTCCATCCGTGGATCGACCGGCGAGAAGCCTTGCAGCCACGGATGCAGCTTCAGCCCTCGCGCCCCCGCCTCGACGGCCCGGTGGAGTTCGTCCACCGCGCCGGGGAGATGAGGGAAGACAGTGCAGAACGGAACGAGCCGATCCGGCGCCGCGGCACAGAACTCCCGTACGACGTCGTTGTGGCGCGGGTCGGGATCGCTCAGTCCTGCGGTGGTGAACACCCAGGCCACATCGACACCGTGGGTGTCGCACAGGGCCAGGAATCCCGCCGGACCACGTCCGAGCTCCGGCGGGAAGAAGGAATCAGGCGGTAGGTGGGTGTGCGTGTCGATGATCATGACGACGCACCTCCGAACACACGCCGCGCGGTTCCGCCGAACACCTCGGCCGCGTCCGGCTCGGAGAGGTCCGCGGCGCGCTGGTTGGCCAGCTCCAGACCGAGCGAGCTCAGCGGTGCGTCGGATCCGAACATCACCCGGTGAGCGCCGTACATCTCGACAAGTTGCACCAGGCGAGCGGGCAGGCTCCACGAGGTCTCGACGACCACATTGGCGGCCATGTCCGCCGCCGGCAGGGCATCGGTCTTGAGATCCGTGCTGCCCGCGTGTCCCATCACGAAGGTCACCTCCGGGAACGTGCGGGCCAGCTCCACGAGTTGCAACGGCTGGGCGTACGGCGGCGTACCGGTGTGCACGTAGACGGGGACATCCAGGATCTGACACTCGACGATCAGGGGATGCACCATCGGATGACAGAGCACGAAGCCCTGCAGAGCCGGGTGCAGCTTCAGGCCGACCGAGCCGGCGTAGACGGCCCGGCGAAGCTCGGCGACCGCCTGGGCACCGAACCACGGGTTGACGGTTGCCATCGGCAACAGCCGGTCCGGGTGCACGGCCGCGGCGGCGAGCATGGCGTCGTTCCCGGTCCGGTTGTCGACGGCGATCTCGCGGTCGGTCGGAATCAGTACGGTCCGCGCCACGCCGTACTCGTCCATGTCGGCGAGCAGGTGGTCGAGGTCGTCGACGATGTCGACGCCGCGACCGAAGTGCCGGTGTCCGTCGATCACGTCAGCCATCGAGCCGGCACCGCCACAGGTACGACGAGCGCAGGTGGTTGTCGTTCTCGCCCGCGTAGAGCACGCCGTCCTCGGCCTCGACGAGCATGTGGATCTTCACCGCGCCGTCGTTGCGATCGGCATCGAAGATCGGGCCGAGATCATCGGTCCGGCCGGTCTCCCGATCGTGCCGGAACATCCGCGCCGTACCGCGTCCTGCGGCGTCGACGCCCTCGTTGCCGGCGCCGTAGATGTGGCCGTCGCGTGCCTGGACCAGACCGGCCAGTCGCCGTCCGGTGAAGGGCTTGCCCAGCGATTCGACCCGCCCGGTCTCGGGATCGAGCGTGCTCAGGCCGCCGGCCGTCGTACCGACGTAGATGAGGTCGTCGTCGGCCAGCAGCATGTGGTCGACGGCCGCGGTGTCGCCCGGCCACGACTTCGGCGGTCCGTAGGCGAACCACTCGAAGGCGTCCTGGTCGGGGTCGTAGCAGAAGTACCTGATCGGGCTCGATCCGAGGTCGTCCTCGAAGGCCCGGTTCTCGCCCCAGGTGCCCCAGACCCGGCCGCGGGGGTCGAGCACCGCGTTGTGCGGCTGGCAGATCATCCGGGCGTTGCCGAGGTAGGCGAGCGTACGGGTCTGCCCGGACAGGAGTTCGTGCACGAACATGTGCTCGGCCGGATAGGTGAACCCGTAGACCAGTCGTCGCCCGGGGTCGAGCAGGATCGACTGGATGTACTGCCGCCGGGCCGGGATGGCCAGGAGTTCGAACCCGCCCTCAGCGGGCCGGTAGCGCAGCAGTTTCCCGCCGGTGGCCTGCTGTTGCTGGTCCATGTCGTGCAACATCGCGGTCGCGACCAGGTACGAGCCGTCGCGGTCGCGCTCGAGGGACCGATGGAACTTGGCGTCGAAGCGGTCGCCGACCTGGTCGAACCCCAGTGACTCGAACTTCTCGGTGCCGGGCTCGAAGGTCCAGAAGATGTCGGTGTTGATCGACGTGAGACCGAGATAGAGCACCTCACGCTCGGCGTCCCAGGCCAGGCAGTCGAACGAGATCCAGTCGTCGCGGTAGCGCGGATCGGCCCGCAGGTCCTCGATCGACCAGCGGCCGGCGACCGAGCGGTCCCAGTCGTCGAACCGGCGGTCCCTGAGCACGTGTGCCTGCACCTTCACGGTGGCTCCTCTTGGTGGTCCGGAACGCGTTCGCTGGGCGGCGATGCAAGATACTACAAGCGCTTGCAGTCGCTGGGAAGAGTCGTGAATCGAGATATTTGGGCGTAACACGAGCCCCGCTGAGAGTTGCGTGTCAGGTTTCGCCGGGGTTTCTTGGCAAGCTGATGAGAGCGGTTGCAGTCAACCTTGCGGTAACAATCCAGGGTCGGGTCGGCGGACCGGCCGGACGCCGGGTTGGATGGTGCGATGACCTGGATCGCACCCGAAGTGGAACGGCCCGACGGATCGCCGGTGACGCCGCGGCGGGGCGGTCGCTCGACGACCGGTTCACCTTCGGTGGGACCGAGTCGACGCTGCGGATGATCTACATCCACCTGATCGGCGAGTACGCCCGGCACTGCGGTCACGCCGACCTGTTGCGAGAGCAACTCGACGGCACCACGGGGGCATGAGGCGGAGCGGAGGCCTGTGACGTTATGTATGGGGCAGCGTGATCGGCGTGTGACACATGGGACTCGAGAGGTAATCGGGGTAGCCTGCTGGCTATGGCGACCCGCACGTCTTCCCCGGCGCGGGCGCAGAAGTCTGCAGCCAAACGGCCGAGTACGGCTCGTTCGGCTGCTGGTGGACGCTCCCGTTCGTCAGGCGCCCAGAAGCGTGGGCAGAGCGCGAAGCGCGGTGGTTCCGCCGCCGCGCGGACCAGCACGCCCAAAAACAGCGGACCGGGCCCGTTCGCGGCCGCCATGATCGCTCTCGGTCGCGGTGTGGTGAAGGTCTGGATCGGCATCGCGCACCTGCTCGGCAGCATGGTGCGCGGCATCGGCCACGGCGCCCGCGACCTCGACCCCGAGCACCGCCGCGACGGCGCCGGCCTGTTCCTGATCGGCCTGGCGGTCGTGGTGGCCGCCGCCATCTGGTGGGATCTCCCGGGCGCGGTCGGCAAGGGCCTCCGGACCGTCGTCGGCGGCAGCGTCGGCATGCTCGGCTGGGCCGTTCCACTGATGCTGCTGCTGATCGCGATCCGCACTCTGCGTCACCCGGACCGCAACGGACCGGCCGGACGTCAGGTGATCGGCTGGACCGCCATCTCCCTCGGCGTACTCGGCCTGGTCCACATCGCCAACGGCCTGCCCCGTCCGGGCAACCCGGCCGACGGCTCGCTGCAGGACGCCGGCGGCGCGATCGGGTACGTCGTCTCGTCCCTGCTGTCGGACCTGCTCACGCAGTACGTCGCCGCACCACTGCTGGTGCTGCTCTCGATCTTCGGTGCACTCGTGATCACGGGTACGCCGGTCTACGCGATTCCACTGCGGTTCCGCGCGGCGTTCGACGTACTGATGGGGCGTACGGCGCTGCCCGAGGACGCACCGTCCGTCGCGGCCGCGACGACCGACGACACTGTGCGGCTGACCCGCAAGGAGCGCCGGGCCAAGGCCGCGCTGGACGAGGACGGCGAGCCGACGGTCAAGCCGTACGACTCGCCGGTGCTCGAGGGACGTGAGATCTCCAAGCGAGGCCGGAAGGCCAAGGCGGCTCCGGTTCCTGAGGAGGACGCGTACGCCGACGGAGATGCGGCCGCTGGAGCCGGGGCGCCGGGGCTCGGCATCGCCGTCGGCGCCGGCGGTGGTCCCAGCAAGCCGGAAGCGCCGCCCGAGCCGCCCACGCACACGCCGATCCCGCAGCGGGTCGAGCAGCTCAGCCTGTCCGGCGACATCACGTACACGCTGCCCGACGGGCAGATGCTCAAGCCGGGTTCGGTCCACAAGGCCCGGACCAAGGCGTCCGACGCCGTGGTCGACCGGCTGACCGAGGTGTTCGAGCAGTTCGGCATCGACGCGCAGATCACCGGCTACACGCGCGGCCCGACAGTCACCCGCTACGAGGTCGAGCTCGGCTCGGCGGTGAAGGTCGAGAAGGTCACCGCCCTGAGCAAGAACATCGCCTACGCGGTGGCGTCGGCCGACGTGCGGATCCTGTCGCCGATCCCGGGCAAGTCCGCGATCGGTATCGAGATCCCGAACACCGACAAGGAGATCGTCAGCCTCGGCGACGTGATCCGGTCGGCGACCGCGCGCAACGACCACCACCCGATGGTGGCCGGCCTCGGCAAGGACGTCGAAGGCGGCTTCGTGGTCGCGAACATGGCCAAGATGCCGCACCTGCTGGTCGCGGGTGCGACCGGTTCGGGTAAGTCGGTGTTCGTCAACTCGCTGATCACCTCGGTCCTGATGCGGGCCACGCCGGACGAGGTGCGGATGATCCTGGTCGACCCCAAGCGGGTCGAGCTGAACCACTACGAGGGCATCCCGCACCTGATCACGCCGATCATCACCAACGCCAAGAAGGCCGCCGAGGCGCTGCAGTGGGTGGTCCGCGAGATGGACATGCGGTACGACGACCTGGCGGCCTTCGGGTTCCGGCACGTCGACGACTTCAACAAGGCGGTCCGCGGCGGCAAGGTGAAGCCGCCACCGGGGTCCGAGCGGGTGCTGACGCCGTACCCGTACCTGCTGGTGATCGTCGACGAGCTCGCCGACCTGATGATGGTCGCCCCGCGCGACGTCGAGGACTCGATCGTCCGGATCACCCAGCTGGCCCGGGCGGCCGGCATCCACCTGGTGCTCGCCACCCAGCGGCCGTCGGTGGACGTCGTGACCGGTCTGATCAAGGCCAACGTGCCGTCCCGGCTGGCGTTCGCAACCTCGTCGCTGGCCGACAGCCGCGTCATCCTGGACCAGCCCGGCGCGGAGAAGCTGGTCGGTCAGGGTGACGGCCTGTTCCTGCCGATGGGTGCGAGCAAGCCGATGCGTATCCAGGGTGCCTGGGTCACGGAGTCCGAGATCCACGGCGTCGTCGAGCACTGCAAGACGCAGCTCGAGCCGACGTACCGCGAGGACGTCACCGTCGCGGCCGGACCGAGCAAGGACCTCGACGACGAGATCGGCGACGACCTCGACCTGGTCGTGCAGGCCGCCGAGCTGATCGTCTCCACCCAGTTCGGCTCCACCTCGATGCTGCAGCGCAAGCTCCGGGTCGGCTTCGCGAAGGCCGGCCGGCTGATGGACATCCTGGAGAGCCGCGGCGTCGTCGGTCCCAGTGAGGGCTCGAAGGCCAGGGACGTCCTGGTCAAGCCGGACGACCTGGAGGACTTCATCACCACCCTCCGAGGAGAGTGACCCGTGACCGCCGCGAGCGCACTGCCCAGGCAGGACGATTTCGACCTCGACCCGAAGCCCGTGCCGTTCACCGTCCGCGCCTCCCAGCCGGTGCACGGCGGGCTCGCCGCCGGCGCTTTGCTGGTCGCGGTGGGCTTCGCCGCGTCCGCATCCACCAGTCCCACCGGCGTACTGCGATGGATCGCGGCGGCGGCGTTCGCCGTACTGGCTGTCGTCTGTGCGCGGGCGTTGACGGTGGGGGACATGCTGGTGGCCGACGAGGTCGGCATCCGGCTGCGGATCGGCCACGAGTGGATCGGAACGCGCTGGGAGGACATCGACCAGGTGACGGTGCTGCAGCGCCGGCACCTGCTGGACGACGGCCGGATCGCCGTCCATCTGCACGATCCTGGGCCGGTCCTGGCGGCGATGCCGAGTTCGACTCGTAAGACAACCGATGCGAACCGTCGACTCACCGGATCCTCGCTCGCGGTACCGTTCGGGTTGACGGCTCGGCCGTCGAATGGGGAAGTGGTACAGGCACTGCACATGCTGGCGAATGCCAGGTGTCCGGTCAGGGAACAGCTCTGACATTTCCGTGACCCCGTCGCACCAAGGCCGTTTGACTTGATGCCGGCGGTGCGGCTGTCGGCAGGGGGATGCCGATGCACAGCGGGGAAACGCCGGGCGACGGAGAGGATGGTGGGACGTGAGCATCGGCAGCGAGCTCACGGCGGCCCGGGAACGGGCCGGCATGTCGATCGAGCAGCTGAGCGCCGCCACCCGGATCAGGACCGGGTTGCTCGTCGCCATGGAGGCCGACGACTTCTCCCGCTGTGGTGGGAACTTCTACGCGCGCGGCCATATCCGCGCGATCGCGCGGGTGGTCAAGGCGGATCCGGCGCCGCTGATCGCCAGCTTCGACGCTGAACACGCCGTCGAGGAGGAGAAGGCCCGCCGCGAGGAACGCGCCGCGGTCAAGGGCCCGACCCTGCATCCGGCCCGCCCGCGCTGGGCCGTCGTGGTCGGCGCGATCCTGGTCGGTCTGTTGGGCTGGGGGATGGTCCGCCTGTTCACCCTGCCCAACGACATCGAGGCCAACGCTTCCAAAACCGCGACCACCACCGCGGCCGTCACCACTCCCACGCCCAAGCCGACCCCGCAGCCCTCGGCCAGTCCCACCCGCACGCCGTCCAAGAAGCCGCCGGTGCTGAAGACCGAGCTCACCCTCACCGCGAAGGGCGACGGCACCTACCTGACGGTCCGCGACAAGAAGGGCAAGCGCCTCTTCCAAGGGCATCTCAGCCCCGGGATCGCCCAATCCGTCACCACGACCGGGGACATACGCATCACTGTCAGCATCCCGGCCAACCTCATCGTCACCCTCAACGGTGAACGCCGATCCACCAAGCTCTACCGCTTCACCGCCCACCCCAACGGCACCCTCACGAAGTACCCGACCGACTGACTTCGCGCCGCCCTGGTTGTCGTGCAGGGTGCTCCTGAGTTAGGTGGCGGACTGCGCGGCGAGTCATACTCGTGGTGATGACTACGCCACAAACCACCGTCGCCCTGGTCACGCTGGGCTGTGCCCGCAACGATGTCGACTCCGAGGAATTGGCCGGCCGGCTCGAAGCCGGCGGATTCCGCTTGGTCGAGGATGCCGCCGAGGCGGACACCGTGGTGGTGAACACCTGTGGGTTCGTCGAAGCCGCGAAGAAGGACTCGGTCGACACGCTGCTGGCCGCCGCCGACTACAAGGACTCCGGCCGCACCCAGGCCGTCGTCGCGGTCGGCTGCCTGGCCGAACGGTACGGCGACCAACTCGCCGAAGCGCTCCCGGAGACGGACGCGGTCCTCAGCTTCGACGACTACGCGGACATCTCGGACCGCCTCCGCTCGATCCTGGCCGGCACCAAGCACCAGCCGCACGTACCGCGCGACCGCCGCAAGCTCCTCCCACTCGCCCCCGCCGACCGCGCCTCTGCTCCCGGCGTAGCCATCCCCGGCCACGGCGACCACACGTCCGCCCTGATCGGCGACCACATCCCCGAACAGCTCAGGCCGACGCGCGACGGGTCCGCTGCTGACGTCGTGCACGGGAGCGCCCCGGTTGACGGGCCGGCCCTCAAGGGTCGGTTCGCCACGGGGAAGCCCGAAGAGTTGAAGATCGAAGCGCCCGACCTCACCTCCGCCCCGGCGAGCGGCCCGCGCGTCATGCGCCGCCGCCTCGACGGCGGCCCGATGGCGCCCTTGAAACTTGCCTCCGGGTGCGATCGGCGCTGTGCGTTCTGCGCGATCCCGATGTTCCGCGGTGCATTCGTCTCCCGCCGACCGGCCGAGGTACTCCGCGAAGCCGAGTGGCTGGCGGAGAACGGCGTACACGAACTCTTCCTCGTCTCGGAGAACTCCACCTCGTACGGCAAGGACCTCGGCGACCTGCGTCTGCTGGAGACCCTGGTCGGCGAGATCGCCGACGTCCCAGGCATCACCCGCGTGCGCGTGTCGTACCTCCAGCCCGCGGAGATGCGCCCGACGCTGATCACCGCGATGACCTCGACCCCGGGCGTCGTTCCGTACTTCGACCTCTCGTTCCAGCACGCCTCCGGCCCGCTGCTCCGCCGGATGCGCCGCTTCGGTGACGCCGAACGGTTCCTCGAGCTCATCGCCCAGGTTCGCGCCGCGGCCCCGACGGCCGGCATCCGCAGCAACGTCATCGTCGGCTTCCCCGGCGAGACCGAGGAAGACGTCGACATCCTGTGTGACTTCCTGTCGGGTGCCGGCCTCGACGCGATCGGCGTCTTCGGCTACTCCGACGAGGACGGCACCGAAGCCGAGACGTACGACGGCAAGCTCGACGAGGACACGATCGCCGCCCGCCTCGACCGCGTCACCCGCCTCGCCGAAGACCTCACCTCAGCCCGGGCCGAATCCCGAACCGGCGAACTCCTCGAAGTCCTCGTCGAGTCCCTCGACACCGACACCGCTGACGCTGACGCGCGTACGGGGGAGGGACGGGCTGCTCATCAGGGGCCGGAGGTGGACGGGTCGACGACGCTGACGGGTCTGCCGGACGGCGTCCGGGTCGGCGATCTGGTGTCCGCGAAGGTGGTCGGCAGCGACGGCGTCGATCTGATCGCCGAGTTCGCGGCACTCGTGAGCCCCCGGGACGGCCGTCCGGCAGCTAACCTGACGGCGTGACCAACTCGCCGACGAACCCGGCGCCGCACGCAGCCTCCGGTCCGCTGCCCACGCCCAGCGTGTGGAACGTGCCGAACGCGCTCACGGTCCTGCGGCTGGTCCTGGTCCCGCTGTTCGTCTGGCTGCTGCTCCGCGACGGCGGGACGGACGTCGGCAACCGGCTGCTCGCCACCGCCGCGTTCGTGGTGGCGATCGTCACCGACCGTTTCGACGGCGACATCGCCCGCCGCTGGAACATGGTCACGAACTTCGGCAAAATTGCCGACCCGATCGCCGACAAGGCGCTCACCGGCGCCGCCTTCATCGGGCTGTCCTACCTCGGCGAACTCCCGTGGTGGGTCACCATCGTGGTGCTGGTCCGTGAGTGGGGGGTGACCGCACTCCGCTTCTGGGTGATCCGGCACGGCGTGATGCCGGCCAGCCGCGGCGGCAAGCTGAAGACCGTGCTCCAGGCGATCGCACTCGGCCTCTATCTCCTCCCGTGGCAATCCTTCGCGCCGCTGCACTGGACCGCCGTTGCCTTCATGGCTGCCGCCGTCATCGTCACCATCGTCACCGGCATCGATTATGTGGGCAGAGCCCTCCGCCTCCGCGCCGCCGCCAAACGCCCACTCCCATAACTTTCAGCCCCCGTGTGCCCGCGTCCTGGCCGTGTGGGCGACTCTGTTCGGACTTGTTGGTGACTGGTGGAGGTGACAGGTGGCTGGTGGGGACGCCGGGCTTGCGGTGATACTCGGGCGGTTGATCGGGCTGTTGGAGGAGCGTGGAGAGACGCTTGCCACCGCTGAGTCGTTGACTGGTGGGATGGTCGGGGCCGCGTTGACGGACGTGCCGGGCGTGTCCGCCGTGTACCGGGGCGGCGTGGTCGTGTACGCGACTGACCTGAAGGCCAAGCTTGCCGGCGTTCCTGAGGACCTTCTGGCTGCTGTAGGGCCGGTCCACCCGGATACGGCTGCCGCGCTCGCCACAGGCGTCAGGGAGCGGCTGGAGGCAACCTATGGGCTGGCCACGACCGGAGTGGCCGGACCGGACCCGCAGGAGGGGATCGAGGCCGGCACGGTGTACGTGGCCGCGGCTGGACCAGGGTCTGTGCAGGTGCGGAAGCTGCAGTTGACCGGTGACCGAACGGCCATCCGCCGGGCGAGCGTGCAGGCCGTCCTGGAACTCGGAGCAACTCTTGTGGCGGAAGAACTCGACTGATCGAGGTGTTGAGACCACCATGGTGACAGGTAGGGCAGACGGGCGCGGCGCACCGAAGGTGGACATTGCGAGGAGTAGTGACCCAGCAACGGGTACCGTTGGTTCCTACGGTCGAGCTACCGTGCGAGTAGAAACGACCGGACAGGCGGAAGGGAGAAACCTCATGGTGCTGGTTCGTGGCCTGCTGGGCGACGTCCTGCGGCGTAAGCGGCTGCGCCAGGGGCGCACCCTCCGCGAGGTATCCGCCGACGCTCGGGTGAGTCTCGGCTACCTGTCCGAGGTGGAGCGCGGCCAGAAGGAAGCCTCCAGCGAGCTGCTGGCGGCGATCTGCACGGCGCTGGACGTACCGCTGTCGACGGTCTTCGCGGAAGTGAGCGAGGACCTAGCCCGTGAAGAGGCCCTGGTCCTGGCCCACCCGACCATCGAGCCCGAGGTCGTGGCCTCCGCCGCCTGAGCCATCCCGGCATCAGCGAGGCTGGGACGCTGCATCGCGGTTGCTGGCACGCGCTGCTGCGTTCCGGCAGCATTCGAGCGCTGCTGCGGTGGCTTCCGCCGTGGACGGAAGCAGCGGTAGGCGCACGTACGGGCTGGGGATCCGGCCTTGGGCCGCCAGAACGGCCTTGATCACCACGGGGTTGGGCTCGGCGAACAGGGCGCGGGCCAGCGGAACGAGCCGGTTGTTGAGCTGCCGCGCGTGATCGAGCGGGCCGTCTCGCCATGCGGTGACCAGGTCTGCGTACGCGCGGGTCGCCACGTTGGCGCAGGTCAGGATCGCCCCACGGGCGCCGAGGGCCAGCAGTGGCCCGGCGTAGAGGTCGTCGCCGGCGAGAACCGCGACATCCGTCGGCATGCTGCTCAGGAACGCGACAGTTGCATCGTCGATACCGCCGACCGCGTGCTTGAACCCGGCGACGTTGGGAATCCGAGCGAGCCGCCCGAGGGTCTCGGCTCCCAACGGTCTGCCCGTGCGGTAGGGAACGTTGTAGACGACCAACGGCACAGGACTCGCGGCTGCAAGCAGGCGGAAATGCTCAACGACACCGTCCTCGGACGGGCGCGTGTAGTAGGGCACAACCGTGAGAGCGGCCGTCGCGCGGGGATCGAGCTCGGCGAGCATGTCGATCGAGCCGGCGGTCGAGTTCGACCCGGTGCCGACAATCAATTCGGCCCCGCGCTGCATGCACACACCTGCACAGATGTCGACGATCCTGCGACGCTCCGCAGACGTCAGCGTCGCGGGTTCGGCGGTCGTGCCCAAGGCAACGATGCCGGCCGCTCCGTCATCGAGTACGGCATGGGCGAGCCCGTCCAAGGCATCGGACGCGAGTTCACCGGCCGCGGTGAACGGCGTAACCAGCGGGACGAAGAGTCCGGTCAGCGACATGCCTCGACGATCACGTACTCCGCTCTGCAGGTCCAGTTCGCATTCCTGTCGTCGAACGTAAGGTGAGCTTATGCTCGACGTACGCAAACTCCGGCTCCTCCGGGAGTTGGCCCACCGCGGAACGATCGCCGCCGTGGCCGAAGCACTGACCTACTCGCCGTCGGCGGTATCGCAACAGCTGACCGCCCTCGAACGTGAGACCGGCGTCGCGCTACTGGAGCGAACCGGTCGGCGGGTCACGCTGACCCCGGCGGCCCGGGCTCTCGTCGAGCGCACCGAGTCGATCCTCGAGATTCTGCAGGAGGCCACCTCCGAACTGGCATCGACCAAAACAGCACTCACCGGAACCCTGCGCATCGGCGTCTTCCCCACAGCGGTCCCGACGATCCTGACACCCGCCGTCGTCGCACTGAGCACCGACCACCCGGGCCTGGACCTGATGATCACCGAGCTGGATCCGGCATCAGTTCCCGACGCCCTCCGCGAGGAGAGCCTCGATGTCGCCCTGCTCCAGGAATACGACTACGTCCCGATCGCGTCCGACCCTGGGTTGCAGACCGAACCACTGCTGGAAGAGACCGTCCATCTGGCCGCGCTGACAGCCGGACCCCTGACCGACCGGCGTGATTCCGCTTGGATCGCAGGCACTCCGGGCACCCTCTGTCATGCACTGACCATCCGGGCCTGCGAGGCCGCCGGATTCACACCGCGCATCCGTCACCACGCCGACGACTTCGGTGCCGTGCTCGCGCTCGTCGCAGCCGGTCAAGGCGTCGCCTTGGTTCCCGACCTCGGCGCTGTCGCACCGCCCGCCGCCGTTGTGTTGACGCCACTCTCCATCCAGCGCAGGACCCACCTGGCCTACCGCCGCGGCACCGGCACCCATCCCGCCATCTCAGCAGCCCGGACCGCCTTACACTTGGCCACGACACCCCTGCGCCAAACCTGGACCCGTAGCACCGGCTGATAGCTCCACCCACTCGCGCAGTTCCCCGAGACCGTGCGGTCTCCAATCTCATCCCTCCGCACCGACCTAGTGCTCGCTGAACGACGGTCATCGGGGGCCTTCGTCCGGGGCGGGGGCGGGGTGGGTCGCGGGTCGGCTGGATGAGGCCGACGCGGTGCGGCCAAAGGAGTTGCAGGGCGGGGATGGGGGCGTCGCCGCGCTCGCGGAACATGTGGTTGGCCGTGAACAGGTGAGTCCCCGAATCGGGGAAGCGGAGGAGCTCGGCGGATTCCGGTGGTGGGAAGAACGCCGACAGGTCGTCGCCTTCGTCGAAGACCGCGCCGCCCATCACCGCCCACGCCAACGGTTTGAGGCCCAGATAGGCCCAGCCCGGATCGGGATCGAAGACGATGATCTCCGGGTGCCGGTACAGACTCAGTCCGAGGCTGTACCCGAAGGCCGGATTGCGGGCGCCGTCGCCCTCGACGTACTGCATCGTCCAGCCGTAGGTCAGGATGTTCCGTTCGATCTGCCGCGAGTACTGCTCGTCGGTCAAGCCACCGCACCTGTCGCACATCAGCCTCTCCTCTCGTTCGAACAAATGTTCGATGCGTCAGAGAAGATATCCGGATCCCGTCCCGGTGATGGCGTTGTCCACAGGTCAGTTCTCGGGCTGGCAGGCCGGGCACCAGTAGGTGACGCGGTCCCGGGGTGGTTCGCCGAGCGAGGCGGTCAGGATCGTCGTACCGCAGCGGCGGCAGGGTTTGCCGGCGCGTTCGAAGACCCAGGATCGCTGGCCGGGCCGGTCGACGCCCGTGCTCACCTGGGTGCCGTTGCGCACGTTGGCCTTCATCAGCCGCCGGCTGAGGTCGACCGCCGCGGGTACGTCGACCGTGGACACCGATCGCCACGGGTGGAGCCCGAGCAGGAAGCAGACCTCGGTGCGGTAGAAGTTCCCGATCCCGGCCAGATTCCGCTGATCCAGCAGCGCCTCGCTGACGGTTCGCTCGGGATCCCCTTCGACGTTGGCGATCGCCACGGCGCGGTCGAACGACGGCGAGAGGAGATCCGGCCCGAGGTGACCGACCACGGTCTCCTCGGCGTCCGTCGCGACAAGGTCGAGCACCGGCAGCCGGTACCCGACGGCCGTCCACGCGGCGGTCTCCAGTACGGCGCGGATCTGGTGATCAGGTCCGCCGTGCCATCGCTCGCCGGGCCGGTACAGATGCCAGCTCCCGTCCATCCGGAAGTGGCTGTGCACCGTCACTCCACCGGACACCCGCATGAGCAGATGCTTGCCACGTGCAACGACCTCCAGCACCGTGCGACCGCTCAGGTCAGTCGTCGCCAACGACGGCACGCGAAAGTCCGTCCGGAGTAACTCTTGTCCGCCGAGCGCCTGATTCAGCCGCTTGCAGGCCCTCCAGACGGTGTCTCCCTCAGGCATCGCCGCTCACCGTAGGCATCCCGCAAGCCTCGCCCATCGCCACAGCATCCGGCAAGCATGGCCGCTCACCAGAAGCGTTCCTCAGGCTCGGAGCCGCAAGCCTCGCGGCGTTGCATGGAAGCCCGCCTTCGCCAACGCATCGCCGAAGGCGGTGTGCCGGACCTGCTCACCGTCAGCGGTCTCCACACTCAGCTTGCCGAGCTGGCCATCCCGGATCGACAACGCGAGCGCATCGACCGCAGGCTGCAGCAGGTCAGGATCCTCGGTGAAGCTCAGCACAGTCCGCCCGCCACGCTCGACGTAGACGATCAGCTGGCCGTCCACCATCACGACCAACGCACCGGCTTTCCGGCCGGGTCGATGCCCGCCCGCACTCTCTCGCTCGGGCCACGGCAGGGCAGCGCCGTACGGGTTCGCGGGATCAGACGCCGCGAGTACGACGGCCCGCGCGGTCAACTCCTCATCACGCCGACTGCGTCCCGGACCACCCGCGGCGGCCCCAGGCAGCTCAGCCAAAGCCCGCAGCCGGTCCACCGCACCAGGCAGCGCGAATTGAGCGGCCCCGAGCCCTGCCACGAAGTACCCCCGCCGGCACCGCCCAGACTCCTCGAACGCGCTCAGCACCTTGTAGACCGCGGCAAACCCACCCGGAGTCCGCTCGGTGATCACCGATCCCCGCGTGACGATCCCGTACCGATCGAGCAGCGTCTCCGCAGCGGCATGCGCCCGCCGCGTGGCATCGGTACTGCGGGCCGGAAGCAACGACCATCGTCCACCAGCCGTCGGAGGTCCGCTGCGTGAGGGCATCGCCGGGCGCCCGGGCCGCATCGGTCGTCCCGGCCGCGCCCGAGGCGTCGTACGGCGAACTCGATGGCTGCCGCGACCCCCGCCGACGAGCGAGCGCACCGGGGCGAGAGTGTCATTGGTCAGGTGGCCGGCCCAGACGAGATCCCACAGCACCCCGACGAGCGTCTCGTCATCGACCGCACCTGAGGCCGCCCCGACGACGTCGCTCAACTGCCGGAAGAAGAACGCGCCACCACCCGACAGCGCGTCGAGCACGGCCTGATGGGTCTCCCCGAGCTCGAGCGCAGGATCCGGATCGGGCAAGGTCAGATCGCAGTTGTCCGCGAGATGCAGGGACACCCACCCGTCCGTCCCGGGCAGCGAACCCGAACCCGCCCACACCACTTCACCGGTCGCCGTCAGCTCGTCCAGCATCGACGGCTGATACCCCGGCACCCGCGAGGGCAGCACGATCGACTCCAACGCCGACGCCGGCACCGCACAGCCGGCCAACTGCTCGACCGCGCCAAGGAGTACGTCGTACCCACGGCCGCGGCTGCTCGTGATCCCTTGCCACGCGGGCAGGAAGCGGGCGAGCGCGGACGGATCGACCGGCTCGACCTCCTTGCGCAGCGCCGCCAAGGACCGCCGCCGGAGCAAACGCAGGACCTCGCTGTCGCACCACTCGAGCGCGATGCCGCCCGGCAGGAACTCGCCCTCGACGACCCGCCCCGCCGCACTCAGCCTCCGCAGCGCCTCCGTGACGACAGCAACGCCGGTCCCCAGGTGCGTCGCGAGATCGACAGCCCGGAACGGTCCGTGCGTCCGCGCGTAGCGGGACACCAGGTCTCCGAGTGGGTCGGCGACCGGCTCCGCGTGCGCCTCCGCCACCCCGGGTGGGAGCGGTACGCCGAGGGCGTCCCGCAACCGGGCCACGTCCTCGACGACTGCCCACCGATGCTCTCCAGCGATCCGAACCCGTACGACGCGACGAGCGGCCGCCAACGACGTCAACCACGACTCCGCGTCCGCGCCGTCGACACAACGCTGTGATGCCTCGGACAACGACAGCGGACCGATCATCCGCAGTACGTCGAACAATCCTTCGGCATCACGAGCTCGGCGGTCCTCGGCGAGCCGTTGCAGCTCGGCCTCGGTCCGCAGTACGACCTCCGCGTCGAGCAGCTCGCGCAGCTCCGTCCGCCCGAGCAGCTCCGCGAGCAGGCTCTGATCCAATGCCAACGCGGCCGCGCGCTTCTCCGCCAGCGGGCTGTCGCCCTCGTACATGAACGCGCCCACATACCCGAACAGCAACGACTTCGCGAACGGCGAAGCCTCCGGCGTCTCCACCTCGACCACCGAGATCCGCCGTTCGCTGATCCCGGTGAGCAGATCCTTCAACGCAGGCAGGTCGTAGACGTCCTGCAGTACCTCGCGCAGCGTCTCGAGCACGATCGGGAACGACCCGTACTTGCTCGCCACCGACAGCAGTTGCGCCGACCGCTGGCGCTGCTGCCACAGCGGTGACCGCCGCCCGGGATTCCGCCGCGGCAACAGCAACGCGCGAGCCGCGCACTCCCGGAACCGCGCGGCGAACAACGCCGATCCGCCGACCTCAGCTGTCACCAGGTCCTCGATCTCTGCCGGATCGAACAGAACCAGCTCCGCACCTGGCGGCACCTCATCCGTCTCCGGCAGCCGCAGCACGATCCCGTCGTCACCCGACACCGACTGCGCATCCATCCCGTACCGCTCGCGCAGCCGCGCTGCGATCGCCAGCGCCCACGGGCCGTGCACCTGACCGCCGTACGGCGAATGCACGCACACCCGCCAGTCGCCGAGCTCGTCCCGGAACCGCTCGACCAAGATGGTCACGTCATCGGGCACTCGGCTGGTCGCCTCGCGCTGCTCGGCGAGATAGGACACGAGGTTGTTGGCCGCGTACTCGTCCAGTCCGGCAGTGCGCGCCCGCTCGATCGCCTTGGTCGCGGGCAGCGACGCCATCTTCCGAACGAAGGCACCGGTTGCCGCACCGAGCTCAGCCGGCCGCCCGACCGCATCGCCCTTCCAGAAGGGCAGGCGCCCCGGCTGCCCGGGCGCGGGGGAGACCAGCACCCGATCGTGGGTGATGTCCTCGATCCGCCAGCTCGACGCCCCGAGAGTGAACACGTCGCCGACCCGCGACTCGTACACCATCTCCTCGTCGAGCTCACCGACCCGGTGGTTGGTCGACTCACCGACCAGGAAAACGCCGAACAGTCCGCGATCCGGAATCGTCCCGCCGCTCGTCACCGCGAGCCGCTGCGCTCCCGGCCGCCCGGAGATCTCGCCGCTGACCCGGTCGAACACGATCCGCGGCCGCAACTCCGCGAACTCGTCCGACGGATACCGGCCTGAGAGCATGTCGAGGACACCGTCGTACGCCGATCGTGGCAACGTCGCGAAGGGCGCACACCGTCGTACCAGGGCGAACATTTCGTCGACGTCGACCGTGTCCAGCGCGACGAGCGACACGATCTGCTGCGCCAGCACATCGAGCGGGTTGGCCGGGATGTGCAGGCTCTCGATCAGTCCGTCGCGCATCCGCTGCACGACGACGGCCGTGTCGATCAGATCGCCACGGAACTTGGGGAACAGCACGCCGCGCGACACCGCCCCGACCTGGTGGCCGGCGCGGCCGACGCGCTGCAGGCCACTCGCAACCGACGGCGGCGCCTCGACCTGGATGACCAGATCGACCGCCCCCATGTCGATGCCGAGCTCGAGGCTGCTCGTCGCCACCACACACGGCAGCCGGCCGGACTTCAGATCCGCCTCGATCAAGGCCCGCTGCTCTTTGCTGACCGACCCGTGGTGCGCCCGCGCGATCAACGGCGGCGCCGCGAGCGACGCGCCGGACTGGGCCATCACCTGAGCCGGCGAGCCCTGGTCGGCCAGCTCGACTTCGGCCCGCTCGGCGGCGATCTCGTTGAGCCGGGCAGTGAGGCGCTCGGCCAGGCGGCGCGAGTTCGCGAAGACGATGGTCGACTTGTGCCGGCTGATGAGGTCGAAGACGTGCTCCTCGACATGTGGCCAGATGGAGGCATGCTGCGGCGGCCCGGCGGCCGATCCGGACGTCTCCAGCTCGGTGGACGCCAGCTCGGCCATGTCCTCGACCGGTACGACGACACTCAGCTCCCACTGCTTCGTGAACTTCGGCTGCACAACGGTCACCGGCCGCTCGCCGCCCAGGAAGCGCGCCACCTCCTCGACCGGTCGCACGGTCGCCGACAGTCCGATCCGCTGCGCCGGCTTCGGCAGCAGCGTGTCGAGCCGCTCGAGCGTGAGCGCCAGATGTGCGCCGCGCTTCGTCCCCGCGACCGCGTGCACCTCGTCGACGATCACCGTCTCGACACCGCGCAGCGACTCCCGGCCCTGCGACGTCAGCAACAGGAACAAGGACTCAGGCGTCGTGATGAGTACGTCGGAGGGCCGCGAGGCGAACCGTCGTCGCTCGCCGGCCGGCGTATCGCCCGAGCGCACCGCGACCTCGACATCGACCGGCGCCTCGCCCAGCCGTCGCGCGGTCTCGCGGATCCCGATCAGTGGCGCCCGCAGGTTGCGCTCGACGTCGACGGCGAGTGCCTTCAGCGGCGACACGTACAGCACCCGGCAGCGCAGCTTCGGGTCGTCCGGCGGCGGCGTCGTGGCCAGCCGGTCGAGCGCCCAGAGGAAGGCCGCCAGCGTCTTGCCCGAGCCGGTCGGGGCGACCACCAGCGCATCCCGGCCCGCGGTGATGGCGTCCCACGCCTCGAGCTGGGCCGGGGTGGCCGCCTCGAAGACGTCGCCGAACCACGCCCGGGTCGCGGGCGAGAACCGGCTCAACGCGCTGGTTTTCTTCACGTCGACCATCTTGCCGGGTCCCGCCGACAGTTTTCATCATCCGTTCATCGCCCGCTGTGAGCAGGCGCTTTCCGTCCGGTGCGGATCTTGTCCCCGTCGTCTGGAATGATCTGCCGCATGATCAACCGCGTGCGTGCAGCGCTCCTCATCGTGGCCGGCCTGGTCGCCTTGACCGGGTGCGTTCAGCTCGACGCCGATCTCAAGGTCGGCTCGAACGAGACGGTCTCGGGCACCATGAAGATCGGGGTCGACAAGCAGCTGCTGGAGTCCAGCGGCCAGTCCCTCGACACGATCCGGCAGCGGATCGACGACGCGATCAAGCAGACCACCACCGAGGGCGTCACCTGCACGCCGTACGACAGCGACAAGTACGTCGGTTCGACCTGCACGTTCGAGAGCGTTCCCTTCGACAAGATGGGCAGTTCGAGCGGCGACGGGGTGAGTTTCCGCAAGGACGGCGGCAAGGTCATCGTCTCGGTCAAGGACTCGAGCCTCGGCCAGGTCCCGTCCGGCAGTCAGCCCGAGGTGGACTTCAAGATCACCATGCCGGGCAAGATCCTCGAGCACGACGACGGTGCGAAGATCGACGGCCGGACGGCGACGTACGACAGCCTCGACACGCTCGGCAAGGTCTCGCTGACCTCGGAGGCCGGCAGCAGCTTCCCGGTGTGGGCGATCATCCTCATCGTCGTGCTGGTCTTGCTGGTGGCCGGTGCGGTCGTCTTCCTCGTACTGCGCAATCGCAAGGCCAAGGCCCAGCAGGGCTACGGGCAATACGGTCAGTACCCGGGGCAGCCGGGTCCGTACGGCGGCCAGCCGGGGCAGTACCACGGTCAGCCCGGGTACGGGCAGCAGCCTGGATACGGTCCGGGTGGTCAGTACCAGGGGCAGCCAGGACAGTACGGCGGTCAGCCGCCGCAGTACCCGGGTCAGCCGGGTCAGGGTCAGCCGGGTCAGGGTCAGGCGCCGTACCCGGGGCAGCCTGGACCGCCGCAGTACCCTGGACAACCTCACCCGCAGCAGGGCCAGCCGGGGCAGGGGCAGTGGGGTCCGCAAGGACAGCAGCCACCGGGGCGGCCGCCGCAGCAGGGGCAGGGCGGCTGGGGACAGCAGCCCGGCCAGGGGCAGCAGCCTGGTCAGCCGCAGCAGGGCTCACCGTACGGCCGGCAGCCGCCCCCGCAGGGCGGCTGGGGACCGCCACCGAAGGACGACAACGGGCAGGCATGAGACTGACGGAATTCTGGGATCGGATGGATCGCCATCTCGGTCCCGCCTATGCACGGACCTGGGCCGAGACCCAGGTCGTCCAAGGGCTCGGCGGCCGCACGGTCGTCGAGGCCCTGGCCGACGGCGAACACGCCAAGACCGTCTGGCGTGCCGTCTGGGCGCACCTCCAACTCCCACCCAGCGAACGCTGATCAGGTCTTGGCGAGCGTCGGCTCGCTCTCGTCGGGCAGAATCTCGACCGGCTCCGGATCGCGCAGACGCGCCAGCCGGCTCGGCCACCACAGGTGCCGGCCGATGTCCAGGTTCAGGGCCGTGACCAGCACAGACCGGACCACGATCGTGTCGAGCAGTACGCCGAGCGCGACCGCGATGCCGATCTCCGCGAACGCGACCACCGGCAGCGTCGCCAGCACCGCGAACGTCCCGGCCAGCACCAGCCCCGCCGAGGTGATCACGCCGCCGGTCGCGGCCACGCCGATCAGCGCCCCGCGCCGAGTGCCGTGCGTCTTCGACTCCTCGTGCACGCGGGTCATCAGGAAGATGTTGTAGTCGATGCCCAAGGCAACCAAGAAGACGAAGACGAACAGCGGCAGCGACGTGTCCGCCCCCTCGAACCCGAGCGCCTTGAACACCAGTGAGCTGATCCCGAGCGCCGCGCCGAACGACAGCACCACAGTTGCCACCAGCATCACCGGCGCGACGAGTGCCCGCAGCAACAGCGCGAGGATCGCCAGCACCACCGCGAGCACCACCGGGATGATCACCTTGTTGTCGTGATCGGCCGCCCGCTGTGTGTCCAGCAGGATCGCCGCACCACCGCCCACCAACGCGTCAGCATCCGGCACCGCGTGCACAGCGGCCCGCACTCGATCCACCGTGTCCTTCGCCGCCTGCGTGTCGACCGCGTCGGTCATCGTCCCCTCGAGGTACGCCAGTCCGCCGGCGACCCGCGGCTCCGCCACAGCGGCAATACCTTGCGTCGAGGACATCGCCGTACGCACCTCTGCGGCCTGTTCGGCATTGCTCACCACAACCAGTGGACTCCCCGCGCCGGCAGGGAAGTGGGCCGCCACGACCTTCTCACCGACCACGGAGTCCGGCGTACCGACGAAAGACTCCTCGTTGGACAGGCCATTGGCGTTCAGCGTGAAGATGCCGAGCGAGGCGATGGCCAGGAGCACGGAGGTCGTGATCCAGGTCAGCCGAGGCCGTACGGCGATCCGTCGGCCGATGCGACCCCAGACACTCGATTCGGTGTGGTCATCCGATCCGTACGCCGGACGCAGCGGCCAGAACACCCAACGACCGCAGATGACCAGCAGCGCGGGCAGCAAGGTCAGCATGGCGAGTAGTGCGATCACGATGCCGACTGCTGCGACCGGACCGAGCCCGCGAGTGGAGTTCAGCGAGGCGAACAGCAGACACAGCATGCCTGCCACCACTGTGGAACCAGAGGCGACGATTGCTGGGCCTGACCGGTGCAGGGCGAACGCCATCGCCTCATGTCTGTCTTCATGCTTCCTGAGTTCCTCGCGGTAGCGAGCCACCAGCAGCAGGGCATAGTCGGTCCCAGCGCCGAACACCAGGACTGTGAGGATGCCTGCGCTCTGAGCGTTGACGGTGAGGTCGGCTCGGGTCGCCAAGACGTAGACGACCGCCTGTGCTGCGAAGAGTGCGACACCTGCGGAGAGCAAGGGCAGCAGCCAGAGGACAGGACTGCGGTACGTCAGCAGCAGGATGATGATCACTACGGCGGCAGCGGAGTACAGGAGTTTGCCGTCGATGCCTGCGAAGGCCTCCTGGGAGTCGGCCGAGAAGCCGCCCGGGCCAGTGACGTGGAACGACAATCCGTCCGGGCGGTCCGCCGCAATGCGCCTGATGTCGTCGGCCCGGGCACCGATCGTCTCCCAACCTCCCGAGCCGGCGTTGATCGGCACGAGGACCTGGAGTGCCTTGCCATCATCGGAGGGGATCGGCCCGACGACATCACGGTCGACGTCCGGCAGATCGCCGTACTGCGTCAGGTGTCGTGCCACTGCTTGCCGATCGGCTGGAGTGATACCGGACGAGCGCTCGTACACCAGCACAGCTGGAATCTCGTCAGGTGACGAGAACTGCGCGGATGCCTTCAAGACCTCGGTGGATTCGGCATTGCCGGGCAGCCAGGAGACGGCGTCGTTCTCCTGCGCACCGGTCAGCTTGCCCGCCGGGCTGAAGCACACCGCGACAGCGACGATCCACAGCGCCAGCACGATCCACTTGGACACCTTGCCGCACGGCAACTTCGCCAGCCGACCCACTCCAGCCACCCGAACCACGCCCCCTGGAGAGACGTCCGCCCGCACGCCGGACCGATCACGACGCCCCCCGATCCAGCCTGCTGGCTGCACCAGACAGGGTCAACGACCCCGCAGTAGTACTGCGCTCACCGTGCGTCTTACTGCCCGTACGGGCACTACAAGGCTCAGGCGGTCCAGCCGGTGCGGGCCGCCCACTCCTCGGCGGGCAGGTAGATCAGGTCGCAGACCGGGTCCTTCAGGTCGGTGTAGTCCGCTTCGCCGATCTGCAGTGCGGCGGCCTGGCGTTTGAAGGCGCCGTACGCCCGTGCAGTCTCGGGATGACTGCGCAGATAGTCGCGGAAGAGCAGCGCGTACCGCTGGTTCGCCCGACCGGTCACTCGGATGTGCAGGTTCACCCGCCGCCGGTACATCGGCTCGCGCACCATGCGCTTGACCCACTGCACGTCGTCGGTGGGCAGACCGGGCACTGGATGATCCCGTCTGGGCGGGCGGAGCTCCCAGTCCGCTGCCACCATCCGCTCGACCACGTCATCCAGTTCGGGCTCCGTCCCGACTGTCACCTGCACGTCGAGGATGTCCTTGGCAGGCAGGCCTGGTACCGAGGTCGATCCGATGTGGTCGATCCGCTGCGCCGTCTCGCCGAGCAGTTCGCCGACCACCTGTGCAGTCTTGTCGTACTGCGCCGGCCAGCTCTCGTCCGGTCGCGCGATGACGATCCCAGTCATGACGAGATCATCGCAGGACTGCGCTCGTGGACCCAGGCCTTCGTCAGAATGGCTTGACCCGGAAGTTACCGCTGCTGATCCGCCACACCAGCAGGACGCCGCCAGGGTAAGGAGCCGGCGGTCCAGGATGGTTGCCGGGGCAGCCTCGGCGTGTCAGTTGCGATTCGAACACGTGTTCGGGATAGTTTGGTGTCCTGAAGGTGCGCCGGGCGGCCGAGTTGTCCACAGATTCGAAGTGGCGACGAAAACTGTCCGAGCTGATGGATACCTTCTCTGGCGACACGAGAAGTCCTCCGGGCGGCTGGGAAGCGGCCCCGATTATGAGATGGGTCAGGTGGCAGTCACATGGCTGGTGCAGCGGCGAGTGCGGAGCGCGCGGCGAGCGATCGCGAGAAGGCGCTTGCAACCGCGCTGACGCAGATCGAGCGGCAGTGCGGCAAGGGGTCGGTGATGCGCCTGGGGGAGCAGAACCGGCCACCGATCGAGGTCATCCCGACCGGGTCGATCGCGCTCGACATCGCGCTCGGGATCGGCGGCCTGCCGCGCGGTCGCGTGGTGGAGATCTACGGTCCGGAGTCCTCCGGTAAGACGACGGTCGCACTGCACGCGGTCGCGAACGCTCAGAGCGCCGGCGGTATCGCGGCCTTCATCGACGCCGAGCACGCCCTCGACCCGGATTACGCGCAGAAGCTGGGCGTCGACACCGACGCGCTCCTGGTCTCGCAGCCCGACTCCGGTGAGCAGGCGCTGGAGATCGCCGACATGCTGGTCCGCTCGGGCGCGATCGACATCGTCGTGATCGACTCGGTGGCCGCGCTGGTGCCGCGGGCCGAGATCGAGGGCGAGATGGGTGACAGCCACGTCGGTCTGCAGGCCCGGCTGATGAGCCAGGCGCTGCGGAAGATGACCGGTGCGGTCAGCGGGACGAACACGACCGCGATCTTCATCAACCAGCTGCGCGAGAAGATCGGCGTGATGTTCGGCTCCCCGGAGACGACGACCGGTGGTAAGGCGCTGAAGTTCTACGCTTCGGTGCGGCTGGACGTGCGGCGGATCGAGTCGCTGAAGGACGGCACCGACGTCGTCGGTAACCGGACCCGCGTCAAGGTCGTGAAGAACAAGGTGGCCCCGCCGTTCAAGCAGGCCGAGTTCGACATCATCTACGGCCAGGGCATCAGCCGCGAGGGCAGCCTGCTCGACCTGGGGGTGGAGCAGGGGTTCGTCCGCAAGGCCGGCGCCTGGTTCACCTACGAGAGCGACCAGCTCGGCCAGGGCCGGGAGAACGCGCGGAACTTCCTCCGCGACAACCCCGATCTGGCCAACGAGCTGGAGAAGAAGATCAAGGAGAAGATGGGCATCGGCCCGACGCTGGACCAGCCGGCCGACCAGGCCGCGACGGCCGAGGTCGATGTCGACTTCTGATCGCTCCTCCGCGGGCGGCGGCGTCTCCCGGCCCCCGGCCGACGACGCTGCCCCCGCGGCCCTGTCGCTACCTCACGAGGAACGCCTAGCCCTGGCCCGAAGACTCCTGACCCGCGGCGAGGCATCATCCGGTGGGGGCACAGCACTGTCCGCTGCAGCAGAACCGTCTGACGCAGCGCCCAGGACCACCGAACGCCGGTCGACCCGACGCGCCGCCGGCACTCCGCACCGCGACCGTGACTCCGCCGCGGAGTCCGGTGCTCCATGGTCGGACCCTCTCGCGGACGACGACCCGTCGGACGTGACGCCGCCTCGACCCCGCGCAGGCAGGATCAGGCGAACCCCCGGCGCCGAAGACCCGTGGGGCGAGGCGGACGAAGCGTCAGTACGAGCGTCCGAAGCGAGAGCCGCTGACCGTGCAGCAGCAGCGCGCGCCTTCGCCGCCGACACACCGGTCCAAACTCCGGCCCGAGCCAAGAGCAGGCGCGCTCCGGCACCTGCCGACTCGGCGGACGCCACCGGAAGCCCAGACGATCACGCGCCCCAGACCACTCCCTCACGAATTCCTGCCCGCACTCGCGGCGCGGCTACGCAACCTGTCGATCCTTGGGGCGAATCGGATGACTCTGCGGCCGGCGCCCCGACGGGCGCAAGCCCGGCTCGCGGTCGAGGCACGCCCAGCCCTGCTGCGAAGGCGGGTCGCGTCGGCCCGACGGTCGATGAGGACGGCGGGGCGACCAACCGAGTGGACGAGTCAGCGGGTGCGGACGGGCTGTCCGTGGGTCAGATGTACGTCAGGCTCGGGCGAATGGTGAAAGCTCGAGGGGTGAGGCTTCCGGCGGGACTGGGGGGAGTCGGCGGGCGGGACCGCGACGACGGCAGTTTGGTGGGGGTGGGTTTGGGCGGCCGGGGAGTCGGCGTGCGACGGATGGGCCGCCGGATCCTCAGGTGGATGAGGTGTCGGATCCGGAGTCGGTGGCTCGGACGATTCTGTTGGACAAGCTGACCGGTCAGCCGAGGACGCGGGCCGAGCTGGCGGATCTTCTCGCCGAGCGGGAGATCCCTGACGAGGTGGCCGAGAAGGTGCTGGACCGGTTTGCCGATGTCGGCCTGATCGACGATGCGGCGTTCGCCAACGCCTGGGTCGAGTCCCGGCACCGCGGTCGCGGCCTCGGTAAGCGAGCCCTCGCGCAAGAGCTTCGCCGCCGCGGAGTCGACGACGAGTTGGCTCGCGACGCGCTGGACGAGCTGGACCCGGACCAGGAAGAGGAGACCGCCCGCGCTCTGGTCCGCCGGAAGCTTCGGTCGATGCGGTCCCTCGATCGCCAGGTAGCCATGCGTCGTCTCCTCGGCATGCTCGCCCGCAAGGGCTACCCCGGCAGCCTGGCGATGACCGTGGTCAAGCAGGAACTCGACGCCGGCCACGAAGAACTGCCCCTCCTGGACCCCTCCGGCCTGGAGCCCGACTGACCACCCCGATTGACCTGGAGTCGGCTGAGCATGGCCCAGTCGGCTGAACCGGGCCACCCTCGAGACCGCCAAGTTCCCGGGGCGAGAAGTCGGCGAGGAACCCCTTCCTTTTGTTCAAGTCGAGGTCCTGACCGACGGAGTAGCGTGACCGGCATGGCGACCCTGGAGGACGTAGCGCGGCTGGTCGCGGCGCTCCCGGAGACCGTGGAGACGACGCGGTACGGCAACCGAACCTGGGCGGTCGGCGGCAAGGGGTACGCGTGGGAGCGCCCGTTCAGCAAGGCGGATCTGAAGCGCTTCGGCGACGAAATCCCGCCGGACGGTCCGATCCTGGCGATCCGCGTGGAGGATCTCGGCGAGAAGGAATCGGTCCTCGCCGCCCGGGCCGCGGACGGTTTCTTCACGATCCCGCATTTCGACAACTATCCCGCCGTACTGATCGAGCTGGACAAGGCCTCGGAGTCCGCCTTGCGCGAGGCGCTCCTCGACGGGTGGCTGGTCTTCGCTCCGCCCAAGCTGGCGAAGGCGCACCTGAACGGCAAGGCGACCTAGCAGTCCGGAACAGCTTGTACGACGTGAGTTCGGGTGTCGTGGCGACGGAGAGTGAGGACATCGGAGGAGGTGCGAGCGGCGAGGGGCGTTGACGGGTGCGGTACGACGGTGTCTTATCCGAAGTAGGGTCGGTGTTTTGGCCGGTCCGTAGGCTGGAATTTTCCGTCGATCCGCCCCTGAACACCGCGGAGGGTGCAATGAACGATTTCCAGGAACAGGCGAAGAACTGGCTCCGGAATGTCGTCAAGCAGAACCCGGACAAGATCAAGGCCGGCGTCGACAAGGCCGGCGACCTGATCGACAAGCACACCGACGGGAAGTACGCGGAGAAGGTCGACGCTGTGCAGCAGAAAGCCGGCGCCTTCGTCGAGTCCCAGGCGTCCGAGGGCACCTCCGCCGAACCCAGCGCAGAGCAGGCGAGTGAAGCCAACGCGGGTGGTGTGCCGTCGCCTGGTGGCGGGGGCGCGCCGGAAGCCGAGGTCGTCGGCGGAGAAGCTCCGGACCCCGCTTCCGTACCGGAGAGCTCGGCCGGCTCAGGCACCGAAGGCGCCACCACCGGCAGCACCGCCACCGGCCAAACCGAGACCGGGCCAACCGAGGGCGGACTGCCCGGCCCGCGTCAGTAGATCCGGGACGATCTCCAGAACTCGGGTCGGCCTCCAGCGAAACTCCACCGGTCGCCCTGGGTTGTGTCACGCCCGAGGCGACTCGTTGTGGAGTAGACCACTGTCAATGGTGGTCTTGTGCCCGGGTGACGGGGCAGCGCGGGGTGATCGGCGGGCTGGGGCGCGAGTGTCCGTCTTGACCGAGTGGTAGGGCACGCCTAGCCTCAGAATCAGGAAGGGATCTCTCCACCTGACGGTGGCGGATATAGCACCGGCGGGCCGGTTGATCCGGCTGACCGGCCGGACTGATGACACGAAACGCTCGACCGAGTTGAAGGAAGGACGACGGTGGCTCGCAGCGCCGTCGGATAGACGGCACCGCGGCGGAAGGATCCGGCGGTGGCGGTGGCCATGAGCACCAATCCTGGGTGACGTATATCCGGTGAAGGCTCCGGCAGCAGCCACGATCGGCACTGGACGGCGCGAACACTGCACAGCCTGGTGTGGAACGCACCAGCGTTGTCAGCGGTGGCGCCGTAACGGATGGACAAGGCACCGCCGGGCGCCGGTGGTGCGTTCAGCCGTCTCCTCGACCGTACGAGTGGCGAGTCCCTTCGACCGACGCCAAAGTTCCAGCCTGAGTGCGGAACTCTAAGGAGAGGGGAGATGCCGATGTCACTCGCGGCCTCGCCAACAGCGACGTCCCTCGGGCTGACCCTGATCGGACTGCTGATCGCCGGATTGCTGGCCTGGATCGGCCTCACCCTCTCCCGCCGCAAGGCCGTCGACAGTTCCGCGGCCGCCGCGAACGCCCAACTCGAGGCGGCCCACGTGGCCGCCGGCGCCAAGTCCGCGGCCGAGCTGGTCCGGCGCCAGGCCGAGGAGGAGGCCGCCGTACTGAAGGTGCGCGCGGAAGCGGCCGAGCAGCGCGCCGAGGAGGTCCGCCGTGCCGCGGAGGACCGAGCCTCGGAGGTACGGCGGGACGCCGAGCAGCGGGCCGCCGACGTACGGCGCGAAGCCGAGTCCGAAGCGCAGTCGATCCGGGACGACCTGCGCGAGCAGCGCTCGGAGATGGAGCGCCGTGACCACCGGCTGACCGAGCGCGAGGAACGGCTCGACGAGCAGCACCGCTCGATCGAGGCACGTCACGCCGAGCTGACCGCGCAACTCGCCGTACTCGACCAGCGCAAGCTCGAGATCAAGGATCTGGAGGACGAGCGTCGCCGGATCCTGGAGGGCGTCGCGAACCTCACCGTCGAGCAGGCCAAGGCCGAGGTGGTCGCATCGATCGAGGCCGAGGCGAAGCGGCACGCGCACACGATCGTCCGCGACATCGAGCGGCAGGCGCTGGACGAGGGCGAAGTCAAGGCGCGCAAGATCATCACCGGTGCGGTGCAACGGCTGGCGTCCGAGCAGACCAGCGAGTCGGTCGTCTCGGTCGTGCACCTGCCGAGCGACGACATGAAGGGGCGGATCATCGGCCGTGAAGGCCGCAACATCCGGTCGTTCGAGCAGACCACCGGGGTGAATCTGATCATCGACGACACCCCGGAAGCGGTGCTGCTGTCCTGCTTCGACCCGGTACGGCGGGAGACCGCGCGACTGACGCTGGACTCGCTGGTGCTCGACGGGCGGATCCATCCGAGCCGGATCGAGGAGATCTACGAACGCAGCAAGGGCGAGGTGGCCGAGCTGTGTGAGCGGGCCGCCGAGGATGCGATGGCGGAGGTCGGCATCACGGACCTGCACCCCGAGCTCGTCCGGACGATGGGTCTGCTGCGCTACCGGACGTCGTACGGGCAGAACGTGCTCAAGCACCTGATCGAGTCAGCGCATATCGCCGGGATGATGGCGGCCGAACTCGGGCTGGATCCGAAGCTGTGCAAGCGCGGCGCGTTCCTGCACGACATCGGGAAGGCGCTCACGCACGAGTCCGAGGGCAGTCACGCGATCGTGGGTGCCGAGCTGGCCCGCAAGTACGGCGAGAACGACGACGTCGTGCACTGCATCGAGGCGCACCACAACGAGGTCGAGGTACGCACGGTCGAGGCCGTACTGACGCAGGCCGCGGATGCCGTCAGCGGTGGGCGACCGGGCGCCCGGCGGGAGTCGCTGGAGGCGTACGTGCAGCGGCTCGAACGGCTGGAAGAGATCGCGATGCACCATGACGGCGTCGAGAAGGTGTTCGCGATGCAGGCCGGCCGGGAGATCCGGGTGATGGTGCTGCCGGACGCTGTCGACGACATCGCCGCGCAGGTGATGGCACGCGACATCGCCAAGCAGGTCGAGGAGGAGCTCACCTACCCCGGCCAGATCCGCGTCACCGTGGTCCGCGAGTCCCGCGCCACCGAGGTCGCCAAGTAGAACCTGAACCTGTTGCTACCAGCAACGACATCGTCACCAGGTCCAGCGGGGCATCTCGCGGAGCGGGTGGAGGTCGTCGTCGGTCTCGGCGTTGGAGTTCTGCAGCGCGACCTGAGAGCCGAACTCCGCGTGCGAGTCCCAGGCTGCGCGGAACCGTTCGTCGGTGGGGAGGCCGGCCTGGTCGGCGGCGGCGATCATCAGCTCGACGAACCGCCGGCGCTGCGGCTCCGCGATCCGCAGGCCGCGGTGGGTGGCGACGATGTGGTCGAACCCGCCCAGTTCGTCGGTGTACCGCGTGGGACCGCCGAAGACCTCGGCCATGAACGCCGTCAGGTGATCGACGTGCTCCGGGCGGCCGGCGCCGAACAGCGGCTTCAGGACCGGATCGGCCAGCACCGAGGTGTAGAAGATGTCGACCGCGCGGCGCAGCGCGTCGTCGCCGCCGAGATGGTCGTAGATCGTAGGCACGATTACATGATTACTTCGATTCCTCGTGAGGGGAAGAGTCTTCGGCATACTTTGCGCGCCACTCCGGCGGATCGAACGGGGAGCCGTAGATGCGGGTCTCGCGCGCGACCCGGCCGTCGCGGAACTCGACGATGTTCGCGACGTAGTAGATGTCGCCGCCGTAGTCCGACCGACCGAGGACGACGAAATGGTCGCCGGCGCCGGTGATGCGGAGGATCTGGATCGATGGCGGCGCGGGGTACTCCTGCTGCATCGCGCGCATCTTGTCCCGCCCGACGATGCGTTCGCCGGACTGTGGCATCTCCAGCACGTAGTCGTCAGCCCGTGCCTCGTGCTCCGCCTCGGCCGACAAGGCAAGCCGGTCATCCGTCGGCCACAACCGCTCGAGCAATTCACCATTCCGGTCCATAGCTCACCGTCCCCCAACCCCTCAGCCCGGTCTTGACGCCCGTGCTATTTGTGCCGGCCCTTGTGATTATCGCGGAGATGGGTGGGCGTGACATCGATCGGCTGGTCGGCGACCTGCTGCGCGGGGTCGGTGCGGTACTGCTTCTCCACCTCCGGGTCGATGACGGTGGTGTCGCTGCGCCGGCGCTGGTTGGCGAGGCGGTAGGACACCCAGATCCCGGCGGCGCCACCCAGCATGATGATGATCCCCAGGGCGGTCAGGTTCAGCGTGTCGGACGTGTCGCGGACGGCGAAGGCGATGATGGCCCCCACCACGATGAGTGCGATTCCGGCTCCGATCCGCATACCTGCTCCTTCCCGAACACTCGCAGTAGCTGATTCCACCCGGTGCCCAGACCGGGCGTGCATCATGCGCGCGTCAGCGGAAGGCGGCCTGGCCGGTCAGGGCCTGGCCGATCACGAGCTGGTGCACCTCGGAGGTGCCTTCGTAGGTGAGAACGGATTCGAGGTTGTTCGCGTGCCGCATGATCGGGTACTCGCCGCTGATGCCGTTCGCGGCCAGGATCGTGCGGCATTCGCGCGCGATCGCGATCGCCTCGCGGACGTTGTTCAGCTTGCCGACGGAGACCTGCTCCGGGCGTAGCGTGCCCTTCTCCTTCAGCCGGCCGAGGTGGACGGCGAGCAGGATGCCCTTGTTGAGCTCGACGGCCATGTCGGCGAGCTTCGCCTGGGTCAGCTGGTACGCCGACAGCGGCTTGTCGAACACGATGCGCTCACCGGCGTACGCGACCGCCGTCTCGAGGCAGTCCCGCGCCGCGCCCATCGCGCCGAAGATGATGCCGAAGCGGGCCTCGTTCAGGCAGCCCAGCGGCCCGGACAATCCGCGTGCTTCGGGCAGCTGAGCCGACGCCGGCAGCCGGACGTCCTCGAGCACCAGCTCGGACGTCACTGACGCCCGCAGCGACATCTTCCGGGTGATCTCCGGCGCCGAGAATCCCGGCGTAGCGGTCGGTACGACGAAGCCGCGCACGCCCTCGTCCGTCCGCGCCCAGACCACCGCGACATCGGCGACCGAACCGTTGGTGATCCACATCTTCGAGCCGTTCAGCACCCAGTCGTCGCCGTCGCGGCGGGCGTTGGTGCGCATCCCGGCCGGGTTCGAGCCGAAGTCGGGCTCGGTCAGTCCGAAGCACCCGATCGCCTCACCGGCGGACATCCGCGGCAGCCACTCGGTCTTCTGCTCCTCGCTGCCGTACTTCCAGATCGCGTACATCGCCAGCGACCCCTGGACCGAGACCAGCGACCGCATCCCGGAGTCTGCCGCCTCGATCTCCAGGCATGCCAACCCGTAGGCGACGGGTCCGACGCCCGCACATCCGTAGCCGGTCAGATGCATCCCAAGGAACCCGAGCGCTCCGAGTTCCTTGGCCAACTCGCGCGCCGGAATGGACGCCGACTCGAACCATTCCGGCAACGACGGCCGCAACCGCTCGTCCGCGAACCGCCGCGCGGTCGCTCGTACGTCGACCTCCTCCTCGGTCAGCAGTGAGTCGACGTCGACGAGATCCAGCGAAACGGTCATGCCCAAACGCTAACCGCAACGGGCTTGCGGATCACTTCCGGTACCAGGGCCACCACCAGTGGCGTAAGCGCGGGTGGCGGACGGTTACGGAGCTGTGGCGGGCGCGGCCGGTGACGTACAGGTGAACGCCGGAGGGGGAGGCGGCGGTGGCCTTGTTCTTGGCGGAGCTGCCATGCAGATCGACGTCGTCGATGGTGACCGACCAGCCCTGCGGGATGATCATCACGAGCGAGCTGTGCTGGATGTCGGCCGCCACCTGGACCTCGTGCCATTGGACCACCGCGTCGGTGAAGTCGAGCCGCACCGACGAGTGCCGCGCCTGCGTCACCACCCGCTCCGGAACGTGCCAGGCGCCCTCGCGCTTCTGCGAGCTGTGCGTCGCCTTGATGACGATCTCGGCCCGGTTGCCGGACCGGACCGGCACCAGATCGGCCGTCGCGTTCCGCAGTTCGAGCTGCGTCTTCGCCGAGTAGATCTGGGTCAGCCGCTCGTCCAGCTCCTCGAAATCCAGCCGCCCGTCGCCGTGTGCTTCCTGGACCAGGGCGGCGGCGCGCTCGCGGTCATTGTCGGATGCTCGATGACCGGGGGGCGGCTGCTCCAGACTCATGCCCCCAAAGGTAGCGCCGCCGCAGGTTCCGGAGGTACGACGAAGCCGCAGTTCCCGACGTACGACGAATCAGCCGGCGAGGTCCAGGAAGCGGCCGAACACCGCGGACCAGGTCTGTTCGAGCTCGGCCTCACGCCGCCCGGCCTCGGCGACCACCGCCTCGGGGTCGAACCCCCAGGACCGCAGCGTGTCGGTGTTCCAGCGCCGGACCCGGTCGACGGCGACCTCAGGGTGGAACTGAACTCCCCAACTGCGACCGATCCGCAGCATCTGATGAGGACAACGTGTGCTGGACATCAGCTGTACGGCGTCGGTCGGCAGCCGGGTGATCTGATCCTGATGACTCTCGATCGCCCGCACGGTCGCAGGCAGTCCGGAGAGCAGCGGGTCGGACTCGGCGCCGGGCAGCAGGCTCAGCTCGGTCACGCCCTTCTCGGGGAGGCCATACTTCCCGCGCACCTCACCGCCGAACGTGTGCGCCAGCAGTTGCCCGCCCAGGCAAATGCCAAGGACCGGCACTCGGTCCTGCTCGGTCGTGGTGCGCAGCAACTCTCGTTCGGCGGGCAGCCACGGTGAGGTGACATCGGCATCGGGCAGCATCCCGCCGCCGAGCAGGATCAGCGCGGCGTGGTCGTCGGTGCTCGCCGGGATCGGCTCGCCGTCCCAGGCGCGGACGATGACGGGTGAGAAGTCCCGATCGGCAAGCCAGCCGAGTAACCGGCCCGGGCCGCTGCCGGGATCGTTCTCGATGATCAACACAGCTCCAGACACGGTGCTCAACGGTAAGGCACCGCGGCACACCGCGTTCCGCCGTACCGGAGTCGCCGTTCCGGGATACTAATGGGCCGGGGGTGATGATGGAGCCGATCAGTGGATTCGTGCGGGCCGTAGTGGGCGACGTGGCCTTCATCTTCGGCAAGGGCATGGTGGGTGCGTTCCTGCTGGCGCGCCGCAAGTCCGGGTCGATGGGACCACAGTTGAACGTCCTGGTGCGCTCGCACGGCCAGTACGCGCCGCTGTCCATTCCTACTGGGACAGTTCTCGCCGTAGACCGGTTGGTCGGGCTCGAAGAGGCCCGTCCGGCGCCACTGCTGACGGTGGAGTTCACTCCGGCCGACAGCGGGGCCGAGGCGCACCTCACCGCCAACAACCCCGTGCTGATCACGATCACCGATGTCAGTCACCGCGAGTACGACGCTCTGGTGCTCACGGTGGCTCTGGGGGAAGCGGCGTACGCACAGCTGCCTCCGGGCTACTACCACGTGTCCGCCGTCGTCATCGACGAGTACGACGACCTGCTGGTCGGGTACGGCGCTCAGCACAACCTGCACGTGGACAAGGGCGACGACCTGATCGTCTCGCTGCCGATCCACACCGCCGGACTGGGCGAGATCGCGGCGGCACTGGAGGCCGGGCCGCAGCCGGTGCTCGTGGGAGCGGACGGGGACGTCGTGCCGATCCTGGATCTGGTGCGGATCGGGCGGGCGCCGGACTGCGATCTGATCCTGGACCGTCCGGAGGTGAGTCGGCACCACGCGGAGCTGCTGCGGATCGATGCGGTGACCTATCGAAGTGCGTGATCTCGGGTCGACCAACGGGACCCAGGTGAACGGCGTACCGGTCCAGACGGCGATGGTCGGCGACGGCGACGAGATCCGCCTCGGAGCCCTCCCTTTCAGGCTCTACCTCGCGTGAGCGCGCCGGATCGTCACCATGGGTGCACACCTGGAACAATGGCGCCGTGAACCCGCGAACCGTCGTCATCCTCGGCTCGACCGGCTCCATCGGCACCCAGGCGCTCGAGCTGATCGGGCGTAACCGGGATCGGTTCCGTGTGCTCGCGCTGTCGGCCGGCGGTGACAACGTCGCGCTACTCGCGGAGCAGGCGCTGGAGTTCGGTGTCGAGGTGGTCGCGGTGGCGAAGGCCACGGTGGCCCAGGACCTGCAGCTCGCGTTCTACGCCGAGGCGCAGCGGAAGGGGTACGCGCAGGGCGCGTTCAGGATCCCCAAGATCATCACCGGCCCGGACGGCTCCAGCGAGCTCGCGGCGATGCCGTGTGACGTGGTTCTCAACGGCATCACCGGCTCGGTCGGATTGCGGCCGACCCTGGCGGCACTCGACGCGGGCAACACGCTCGCGCTGGCCAACAAGGAGTCGCTGGTGATCGGCGGCCCCTTGGTGACCCGCCGCGTGAAGCCGGGCCAGATCGTGCCGGTCGACTCCGAGCACAGCGCGATCGCGCAGTGCCTGCGTGGCGGTTCGGCCGACGAGGTCCGGCAAGCTGGTGCTGACCGCCAGTGGCGGGCCGTTCCTCGGCCGGCCGCGGGACGATCTCGCCGATGTCACCGTCGAGCAAGCGCTGGCCCACCCGAACTTCGCGATGGGTCCGGTCGTCACCATCAACTCCGCCACCCTGGTCAACAAGGGCCTGGAGCTGATCGAGGCGCACCTGCTCTTCGGCATCCCGATGGATCGCGTGGACGTCGTCGTACATCCGCAGCAGGCGATCCACTCGATGGTCGAGTTCTCCGACGGGTCCACGCTCGCGCAGGTCGGGGTGCCGACGATGACGGTGCCGATCGCGCTCGGCCTGGGCTGGCCTGACCGGATACCGGACGCGTCGCCGCCGTGGAACTGGGCTGAGGCGAGCACCTGGCAGTTCCTCCCGCTCGACGGTGAGGCGTTCCCTTCGGTCCAGCTCGCCCGCGAGGCGGGGACGCGGGGCGGGACCGCGCCGGCCGTCTACAACGCCGCGAACGAGGTCTGCGTGCAGGCCTTCCGGGACGGGCGGCTGCCGTTCCTGGCGATCGTCGACACCGTGGCCCGGGTAGTGACCGAACACGACGTACCCTCGTATGAGGAACTGTCCATCGACGACGTACTCGCCGCGGACGGCTGGGCCCGCGCCCGGGCCCGCGAACTGACCGCCGTCGCAACCGATACAGGCCAGGAGACCTCCAAGGCATGAGCGCGCTTCTCACCCTCCTCGGCATCGTGCTGTTCGTGGCCGGCATCCTGATCTCGGTCGCGCTGCACGAGATGGGCCACATGCTGCCCGCCAAGGCCTTCGGGATGAAGGTGACGCAGTTCTTCGTCGGTTTCGGCCGGACGGTGTGGTCCACCAAGCGCGGGGAGACCGAGTACGGCTTCAAGCTGATCCCGGCCGGCGGCTTCGTCCGGATCATCGGGATGATGCCGCCGAGCAAGAAGGAACAGGAACAGGCACACGACCAGGCCGAGCCGTTACGGGTCCGCAAGGCCAACACCGGTCCGATCCAGTCGATGGTCGAGAGCGCGCGGTCGGCGGAGTACGAGACGGTCGCGCCCGAGGACGACGGCCGGCTCTTCTACCAGAAGGTGTGGTGGAAGAAGCTGATCGTGATGGCGTCCGGGCCGCTGGTCAACGTCGTGATCGCGTTCGTGCTGTTCGGCGGCCTGTTCATGCTGTACGGCGCCAACGTCGCGCAGACCAGCGTGGCCACGGTCACCGACTGCGTCATCCCGGCCTCGCAGGCGACCGCCGACCGCAAGTGTGAGCCGGGCGACCAGGTGTCACCGGCCAAGACAGCCGGGTTCCAGGTCGGCGACAAGATCGTCTCGTTCAACGGCACCGCGATCAGCAGCTGGGACCAGCTCACCCCGCTGATCCGGGCGAACACCGACAAGCCCGCGACGATCGTTGTCGTGCGCAACGGCCAGCAGCAGACCCTGCAGACCAAGACGATCATCAATCAGGTCCCCGACGAGGCCGGGTCGGACAAGATCGTCTCGGTCGGGTTCCTCGGCGTCTCGCCGGAGATGAAGCTCGAGCGGCAGAACTTCGGCTTCGTGGTCAGCAAGATGGGCGAGCTGACCGTGGCGACGGTGAAGGCGATCGGCAACTTCCCGGAGAAGCTGGTCGGCGTGGCCAAGTCGATCGTCGGCGGCACCCGCGACGAGAACGGCCCGATGAGCGTGGTCGGCGCCAGCCGGGTGGCCGGCGAGATCGCGTCCAACCAGTCGCTGACCGGCGGCGAGCGGATCGCCTTCCTGATCTCACTGCTCGCCTCGCTGAACCTGTTCCTCGCCCTGTTCAACTTCATCCCGCTGCTACCACTCGACGGCGGGCACATGATCGGCGCGATCTGGGAGGGCATCCGGCGCGGCTTCGCGAAGCTGATGCACCGGCCCGATCCCGGGTACGTCGACGTGGCCAAGCTGTTGCCGATCGCCTACGTCGCGGCCAGTGTGATCGTGGTGATGGGCGTCCTGCTCGTCATCGCCGACATCGTGAACCCGATCAAGCTCTTCAACGGCTGACTCCTCACAACGGTTAAGGACTCATGAGCATCAACCTGGGCATGCCTGCGCTACCGCCGCCGACCCTGGCCCCGCGCCGCAAGACCCGCCAGATCAAGGTGGGCAAGGTGCTGGTCGGCGGAGACGCACCGGTCTCGGTGCAGTCGATGACGACGACACCGACGAACGACGTCAACAAGACGCTGCAGCAGATCGCCGAGCTGACCGCCGCCGGTTGTGACATCGTCCGGGTCGCCTGTCCGCGGCAGGAGGACGCGGACGCGCTGCCGGAGATCGCTCAGCACTCGCAGATCCCGGTGATCGCCGACATCCACTTCCAGCCGAGCTACGTCTTCGCCGCGATCGAGGCGGGCTGCGCGGCGGTCCGCGTGAACCCGGGCAACATCCGCAAGTTCGACGACCAGGTGAAAGAGATCGCCCAGGCCGCGAAGGACCACGGTACGTCGCTCCGGATCGGCGTCAACGCCGGCTCGCTGGACCCGCGGCTGCTGCAGAAGTACGGCAAGGCGACGCCGGAGGCCCTGGTCGAGTCGGCGGTCTGGGAGGCGTCGCTGTTCGAGGAGCACGACTTCCACGACTTCAAGATCTCGGTCAAGCACAACGACCCGGTCGTCATGGTCCGCGCGTACGAACTGCTGTCCGAGCGGGGTGACTGGCCGCTGCACCTCGGTGTGACCGAGGCCGGGCCGGCCTTCCAGGGCACGATCAAGTCGTCGGTCGCGTTCGGCGCGCTGCTGTCGAGGGGCATCGGTGACACCATCCGGGTGTCGCTGTCCGCGCCGCCGGTCGAAGAGGTCAAGGTCGGCCTGCAGATCCTGCAGTCGCTGAACCTGCGCGAGCGCAAGCTCGAGATCGTCTCGTGCCCGTCCTGCGGCCGCGCCCAGGTGGACGTCTACACCCTCGCCGATCAGGTCAGCGCCGGCCTCGAAGGCATGGAGGTCCCACTCCGCGTCGCCGTCATGGGCTGCGTCGTGAACGGACCCGGCGAGGCGCGCGAGGCCGACCTGGGCGTCGCCTCCGGCAACGGCAAGGGCCAGATCTTCGTCAAGGGCGAGGTCATCAAGACCGTCCCCGAAGCCGCCATCGTCGAGACCCTGATCGAAGAGGCCATGCGCATCGCCGAACAAATGGGCGAATCCGCCGAATCCGGCGACCCCACCGTCACCGTCGGCTGACTCCGTACCAGCTGACGTCTGATCCGGCCCGGAACGGATAGCCTTCCCGCGTGACGGAGTACCTGGTGGTCAGTGCGGTGGCCGGGGAAGCGCGGTATGTGCCGGAGGGGATTCCGGTGCTGGTTACCGGGGTGGGGAAGACTGCTGCGGCGGTGGCGGTTTCCCGGGTACTGGCGGGACGGGACACGTCTGAGCTCGTGGTGCTGAATGTCGGGACTACGGGGGCGCTACGGGATGGGTTGGCGGGGTTGTACTTGCCGAGCACGGTGATCAATCACGATCTGAACGCGGACGCGATTCGGGCGATCGGGCTGGATCCGCAGGAGGAGCTGTTCGTCGAGGGCGGGGACGGGACGGTGCTGGCGTCGGGGGACGTTTTCGTGACGGATCCCGTCGTACGGGCGCGGCTGGCGGAGCGGGCGCATCTGGTGGACATGGAGGCGTACGGCGTCGTCTACGCGTGCCGCGAGTACGGCGTACCGGTCCGCGTCGTCAAGCACGTGTCGGACTCGGCCGACGAGGCGGCGCTCGACTGGCCGGCGCTGGTCGACGCGAGCGCAAAGATCCTGGGGGAGTGGGTCACCGCGTACGTGGTCTGAGCCGGGATGCGGTGGGCCGGATGCGACCGAGTTCAGTCGCCTGCGGGACTTCAATTCCCGCACCGCCCCGGAGCCTGCCGCGGCCCCGCTGGTCAGGCCGGTTCGCTACTCGCCCAGCTGGTAAGCGGCCCGCTCGCGCAATGTGATGGGCTGGCCCACCAGATGGTGGGTTGGCGTACCGGATTCGGGGGTGCCAACCCACCATCTCGTAGGTCAACCCATGAAATGGGTCGCTCAGGACAGGTCCGACGATCACCCACACATCAGGCAGACAAGCCGGGTATCTCCGGCCGGATAACCCATGAAATGGGTGTCCAGATCGTGAGGGGCCGGGACCCGTCGGGCGGCCGGGCATCAGGGAGTCGCGCTAGGGATTGTCGCTGCCGTCCTGAGCACTTTCGCTGAGCCAGGAAAGTACGGCGGTCTCCCGCACCAGCCAGCGCATCACCCCGACACCGCCGGCGAGCACAGTCCGGTTCGCCGCGAGTGCCGCGTCCACTGTCACCCACCGCGGCGTGAGCTCGAGTTCGGCCTCGTATCCCTCCAACTGCTGTCCGCCGACAGGCGCCCCACCGGAGCAGGTGAAGTAGTGCGAGGTCATGCCGAACACGTCGTACGCCGCCTGGATCGCCGGGACCTCCTCTCTGGTCGTACCGAGCTCGGCGCCGACCGTGACACCGCCGTACCCGCACTCCTCGCGGAACTCGCGGCGCAGCGCCGACGCGAGCGACTCGCCGGGCTCGACACCGCCGCCGGGGAACTTGTAGTCGCCGTGGCGAGAGGCGAGTAGCAGCAACTCTCGCCCGCGGAAGAGCACACCTCGGACCGCGGTCCGCTCGACCAGCCGTCCGCCAGGCGAGAGTTCGGGCGAGCGAAAGGTCCCCAGCAGCATGCGGGCCATGCTGGCTCGACCTTGATCTCGGGGTCAAGGTTGAGGCACTGCGCTGGCAGAATCCTGGACGAGGTGCCAGTCGCCGCCCTAGCGTCGGGGTCCCGTACGCCACTCCCTGGAGGTCCGCATGACCGGTTCGTCGCCCTTGTCGGTACTCGTCGCAGCGCTCGCCGACGGGTCGATCGAGGTGGTGGATCTGACGTCGCCGCTGTCCGCGTCGACGCCGGTGATCCAGCTGCCGCCGGAGTTCGGGCAGACGGCGCCGTTCGCACTGGAGGAGATCAGCAGGTACGACGACCGCGGGCCGGCGTGGTACTGGAACAACTTCACCAGCGGCGAGCACACCGGCACCCACTTCGACGCACCGAACCACTGGGTCACCGGCAAGGACCTCGCCGACGTGGCGTCGGTCCCGGCCAGCCGGCTGATCGCGCCGGCGGTCGTGCTCGACTTCACCGCCGAGGTCGAGAAGAACCCCGACTTCCTCGTCGAGGTCGAGCACCTCAAGGCCTGGGAGGCGGAGAACGTACCTCTGCCCGACGGTGGCTGGCTGTTCGTACGCACGGGGTGGGACGCGCGGTCGCACTCGCAGGAGACGTTCCTCAACGCCGACGAGAACGGGCCGCACACGCCGGGCCTGTCGCCGGATTGCGCGCGTTGGGTCGCGCAGGAGTCGCCCGTACTCGGCCTCGGCGTGGAGACCGTCGGTACGGACGCCGGGAAGGCGCACTCGTTCGACCCGCCGTTCCCGTGCCACTCCTACCTGATGGGCAGTGGCAAGTACGGGTTGACGCAGCTGCAGAACCTCGCCGAACTGCCGCCGACCGGCGCTGTCGTCATCGCCGGACCGTTGCCGATCGTCGGCGGCTCCGGCGCTCCCGCACGGGTGCTCGCGCTGGTCGAACACCGATGAACGTCGCGGTCGCCGTCGGTCGGGCGCTGGCGGCCGCGGGCGTCCGGCAGGTGTTCGGCGTGATCGGGTCGGGCAACTTCCACCTGACGAACGCCATGGTGGCCGCAGGCGCGCGGTTCGTCGCCGCGCGGCACGAGGGCGGCGCGGCCACGATGGCAGACGCGTATACGCGGATGAGCGGGACGGTCGCCGCGCTCTCGGTCCATCAGGGCTGCGGCCTGACGAACGCGATGACCGGGATCGCCGAGGCGGCGAAGAGCCGGACCCCGATGGTCGTCGTGGCGGCGGAGGTCACCGAGCCGCGGTCGAACTTCTACGTCGACCAGGAGGCGCTTGCCCGTGCGGTGGGTGCGGTGCCGGTACGGATCACCTCGGCGGAGACCGCGGTGGCGGAGGCGCTGGGTGCCGTAGCGACGGCCGTTCGCGAACGCCGAACGGTGCTGCTGAACGTTCCGCTTCCCGTGCAGGCGTTGGAGATTCCCGCCGCGGCACCGGCCGTCGGGCCGCCGCCCTCGCGGGACGCGGTGGTGCCGGACGCCGCCGAGGTCGCCACCCTGACCGGCCTCCTGCGGCGTGCCGAGCGACCGGTGTTCGTCGCGGGGCGCGGGTCCCGTGGACATCGAAAGGCGCTTGAAGTGCTGGCGGAACGATGTGGCGCCCTGCTCGCGACCTCGGCCGTCGCGCACGGTCTGTTCGGCGGCAATCCATGGGATCTCGGGATCTCGGGCGGCTTCGCCTCGCCACGTACCGCCGAGCTGATCCGCGGCGCCGACCTCATCGTGGGCTGGGGATGTGCGTTGAACATGTGGACGATGCGGCACGGTCAGCTGATCGGGCCTGACGCGATCGTGGTGCAGGTCGACGACGACGCGTCGGCGCTCGGCGCCCACCGCGAGATCCAGTTGGGCGTCACCGGCGACGTCGAGCTCATCGCCACGATGGCGCTCGAGGAGTTCGGCGAGCAGCGGGTCGGCTGTCGCACAGCCGAGCTCGGGAGCGTGCGCTGGCGCGACGTCGCGTACGACGACACGAGCACGGCGGAGCGGATCGACCCGCGGACGTTGAGTATCGCGCTCGACGACCTCCTTCCGGCCGAGCGCGTGGTCGCCGTCGACTCCGGCAACTTCATGGGCTACCCGAGCGCGTACCTGTCGGTGCCGGACGAGAACGGCTTCTGCTTCACCCAGGCGTTCCAGTCGATCGGGTTGGGGCTTGCCACCGCGATCGGTGCCGCGCTGGCGCAGCCGGACCGGCTGCCGGTCGCGGCACTCGGCGACGGCGGTGCGCTGATGAGCGCCGCGGAGCTCGACACCGTACGCCGGCTCGGCCTGCCGATGCTGGTGGTCGTGTACAACGACGACGCGTACGGCGCCGAGGTGCACCACTTCCGTCCCGGCGGCCATCCGTTGGACACGGTGACGTTCCCGCCGACCGATATCGCCGCGATCGGAGGGGGCTACGGTTTCGAGGCCGCGACCGTACGCACCGTCGGCGACCTTTCCGCGGTCACGGACTGGCTGAACGGACCACGGTCGGCGCCGATGCTCGTGGACGCGAAGGTCGTCGCGGACCGTCCGTCGTGGTGGCTGGAGGAGGCGTTTCGCGGCCATTGATGGGTCTCCTCGCCGCAACGGACGCTCCCAGCCGAGGGCGGACTATGCTGGCTTGACCTTGACCCTGGGGTCAAGGTTTAGCGTCGGGGTGAAGGAGGCGGGATGCGGATCAGCGATCTGGCGGCCGAGGCCGGCGTGACGGTCAAGGCGGTGCGGTACTACGAGTCGCAAGGGCTGCTCAAGCCACGGCGGGAGTCCAACGGCTACCGGTCATATGAGCCGGACGACGTGGTCGTGGTGCGCGAGGTGAAGGCGCTGCTGAGTCTGGGACTGACCGCGGAGCAGACGTACCCGTTCATCGAGTGCCTGCGGGCCGGCAACGAGCGGGCAGACGTCTGCCCCGCCTCGCTGACGGCGTACCGGAACCGGATCGCCGACGTGGACCGGCGGATCGCCGAACTGACCGATCTGCGCGCCCGGCTGACCGACCTCCTGACCGATGCCGAGAGCTGGAGGATGAGCAGAAGATGAGTGACCTGCGGACCGTCGACGAGACCACCTTCGACGAGCTGGTACTGCGTGCGGACAAGCCGGTGCTGGTGGACTTCTGGGCCGAGTGGTGCCCGCCCTGCCACCAGATCGCACCGGTGCTCGCCCAGATCGGTGCCGAGCGCAACGAACAGCTGACCGTACTGAAACTGAACGCCGACGAGAACCCGACGATCGCGGCCGGCTACCGGGTGATGGCGCTGCCGACGCTGATGCTGTTCCACCGCGGCGAGGTGATCTGGTCCGTCGTCGGCGCCCGCCCGAAGGCAAAGCTCCTCAAGGAGCTCGACGACGCCCTCCTCGCGGCGGTCTAGCCGGCAGTTCGACGTCGTTGCCGTTGACAACGGCAACGGCGGTCGGTCCGGTGATACCCGCCTGACGTTCGAGGCTGAGCACCTCGACGAGCTCAGAGACACGCTCGAGAGCGCCGGGTACGACGACGCGACGATCTGGGACGAGGCTTTCGGACGCATCCTGTCGGTCACGGGTCCCGACGCGACGAAGCTGTGGATCGATGAACGCCCCAAGGACCTGTACGGCTACAAACAGCTCGATTCACGGCCCGACGAGCGGTGGTCGGTGACGCCATCCCTGACCGTCGTGGACAGGCAAGCGTGGGAGCAGCTCCTGGACGTCCTCGGTGTCGACCAGCGGGTGTACTTCGTTGCGGGTGAGGAGCCGGCCGTGCGGCTGGAGCTGACCACGACCGAGGCACTGGACGACGTCCAGCAGCGGATCGGCGACCATGCGACCCGGACCGGGAACAGCCTTGAGATCGTGGATCCGGACGGGCAGATCGTCGTGGTGCACGGATGATCGAGGTGCGAAAGACCGTGGCCCTTGGCCTCAAGCCGACGTGAGGTTGCAGGATTCCGCCATGACGACTGTGCCGACTGCGCGGTTGCGCGACGATCCGGACTTCCGCCGGTACTGGCTCGCTCGCGCGCTGTCGATCACCGGATCGATGGTCACCGCGATCGCTTTGCCCGTGCTCGTCTACCGGTTGAGCGGTTCGACCCTCCTGACCGCCTTGGTGACCGCTCTCGAATCGGCGCCCTACCTGCTGACCGGGCTGTTCGCCGGTGCACTCGCCGATCGCTGGAACCGTCGGCGCGTGATGGTGACCGCGGACCTCGTCAACGCGGTGCTGGTCGGGTCGATCCCGGTCGCGCACCTGCTCGGCGTACTCACCGTCGTGCAGGTGCTGGTGGTCGCGTTCAGCGTCCAGAGCGTCTACACCTTCTTCGACGGTGCGAACTTCGGCGCCTTGCCCGTCCTCGTCGGTCGGGCTCGGGTCGCGCAGGCCAACTCCGCGGTCTGGACCGCTTCGAGTCTGATCGAGTTGTTCGTCCCGCCACTGACCGGCCTGCTCCTCGCGGTACTGGATCCGGCCAGCCTGCTCACTCTCGACGCGTTGAGCTTCGTCGCGTCCGCCTTCGCCGTACGGGGGATCGTGCGGGCGATGTCCGAGCGGCGGGAGGGACTGTCGCCGTTGCGATTGCGGGTGGTCCTGACCGACATCGCCGAAGGGCTTCGCTACCTGGTCCGCCACCCGGGTGTCCGGACGATGACGATCGTGGGCAGCCTGCAGTCGTTCGGCGGCGGCGGATTCATCGCGTTGATCGTGGTCTGGTGCGACCAGGTCCTCCACGTCGGTACGTCGGGACTCCGGTTCGGGCTCGTCTGGGGTCTTTGGGGGATCGGCGGGCTGATCGCCGCGGTCGCGTTGCCCCGATTGCTGAAGCGGCTGTCGCCGGCGGCCATCACCCTCTACGCGCTACCGGTCTCGGCGCTGCTCGGGATCCTGTCTCCGCTGGCGCCCGGGTGGGTTTCGGCCGCGATCGCGTTGCTGGTGTGGGGTTCGGCGTACGTGCTGGTCATCGTCAACGCGATGTCCTACCGCCAGCAGGTCACGCCCGAGCAGTTGCTCGGCCGGGTCAACACGGCCGCCCGGATGCTGTCGTGGGGCGTCGGCTGGACGCTCGGTTCGGTGGTCGGCGGAGTCCTCGGCAAGGAGTTCGGCATCCGGACCGGCATGGTGCTGATGGGGTTGGCCGGCTTCGTCGCGGTGGTGGTCGCGTGGACGTCGCCGCTGCGCCGGATCGCCGCGACCCACGATGCGGCGGCGGCCTGATCCGACCCCTTGCATGCCGAAACGGTCAGCATCAGCTAGGTTCTGCGCGTGGGCGTACGGGTTCTCGGTCCTCGCGACCTCGCGGCGGCGCGCGCGGTCATCGCCCGCGACCCGATCGTCAACGTGTTCGTCGACAGCCTGGTGCAGGCGTCCGGACTCGATCCGCGCCGCGGTGCGGAGGTCTGGGGGTACGTCGAGAAGGGCGAGCTGGAGGCTCTCTGTCACGCCGGCGGCAACATGGTGCCGGTCGGCGCGGACGACGCTGCGCTGCGGGCGTTCGCGACGTACGCGCTGCGCCGGGGCCGCAACTGTTTCCAGATCCTCGGCCCGGCGCGCGCGGTCGAGCAACTGTGGACCATCCTCGAACCGCAGTGGGGACCGGCCCGCGAGGTGCGCGACGACCAGCCGTTCATGGTGATCGAGGGACCGCCGGCTGATCGCTCCTGATCCGCTGGTACGCGCGGTCGAACCGGTCGAGCTGCCGATCCTCTACCCGGCCTGCGTGGCGATGTACACCGAGGAGGTCGGCGTACCGCCGCAGACCGGTCCGGACGGGACGTTCTACCGGTCGCGGGTGGCCGAGCTGATCCGGGCCGGACGGGCGTTCGCCCGGATCGAGGACGGCCGGTCGTGTTCAAGGCCGAGGTCGGGTCGGTCGGGACCGGGGTCTGCCAGATCCAGGGGGTCTGGGTCGATCCGGAGTTCCGCGGCCAGGGGCTGGCCGCGCCGGGGATGGCGGCGGTGGTCGAGCTGGCCCGGCAGATCGCGCCGGTGGTGACGCTGTACGTCAACGCCTTCAACATGCCGGCCCGGGCGGCGTACGAGCGGGTCGGGTTCCAGACCATCGAGACGTTCGCGACGATCCTGTTCTGATTCGTTCGTCACAGTGGGTAGGCTCCGCCCCATGACATCTCGGGCATCTCGGACGACCACCGGACTGGCGGTTCTCTTCGGCGTTCTCGGGACGCTGCATTTCGTGAAGCCGGAGCCCTTCGAGGGGATGGTGCCCCGCGCACTTCCGCGGAAGAAGGAGCTCGTTTACGCGTCAGGAGCGGCCGAGCTGGCGTGTGCGGCCGGACTGCTGCATCCGCGGACGAGGCGGGTGGCCGGCCTGGTCAGCGCCGGGCTGCTGGTGGCGATCTTCCCGGCGAACGTGCAGATGGCCGCTCGACCTGCAACGCAAGGGGTCGCGGCCGGCTCAGAGCGATCGCTTGGGCCCGGTTGCCGCTCCAGCTTCCGTTGATCCGATGGCCGCGTTGAAGGCGCGCGGGAGACCAGCTGACGCTTGGGCCCTGTGGATAACGTGGTGAGAGCACTGCCGCCGGACGGATATCCTCTGTGCCGTCCGTTGTTTCCTTCATCTTCTGTCGTAGCGCTTTGGAGACTCCCGTGATTCTGCGTATGTCGTCGCTGTTCCTTCGCACCCTTCGCGAGGATCCGGCGGACGCGGAGGTCCCGAGCCACAAGCTGCTCGTCCGCGCCGGCTACATCCGGCGGGCCGCGCCCGGCATCTACACCTGGCTGCCGCTGGGCCTGCGGGTGCTGCGCAACGTCGAGACGGATCGTGCGCGAGGAGATGGACGCGATCGGCGCGCAGGAGCTCGTGTTCCCGGCGCTGCTGCCGCGCGAGCCCTACGAGGCGACCGGCCGCTGGACCGAGTACGGGCCGAACATCTTCCGGCTGAAGGATCGCAAGGGCGCCGACATGCTGCTCGGGCCGACGCACGAGGAGATGTTCACGCTCGTCGTGAAGGACCTCTACTCGTCGTACAAGGACCTGCCGCTGTCGATCTACCAGATCCAGAACAAGTACCGCGACGAGGCGCGGCCGCGGGCCGGCGTGCTGCGCGGGCGCGAGTTCGTGATGAAGGACTCGTACTCGTTCGACATCGACGACGAGGGCCTGGCAGGCGTCGTACGAGCTGCACCGGCAGGCGTACATCAACATCTTCGACCGGCTCGGCTTCGACTACGTGATCGTCAAGGCGATGTCCGGCGCGATGGGCGGTTCGCGCTCGGAGGAGTTCCTCGCGATCGCGGAGAACGGTGAGGACACCTTCGTCCGCTCGCCCGGTGGGTACGCCGCCAACGTCGAGGCGGTCGTGGTCCCGCAGGCGGCGCCGGTGGACGCGTCCGACGTGCCGGCCGCCGAGGTCGTCGACACCCCGGACACGCCGACCATCGACACGCTGGTGGACGCGCTGAACGCGAAGCACGCCCGCACCGACGGTCGCGAGTGGACCGCTGCGGACACGCTGAAGAACGTGCTCGTCATGCTGGTGCACCCCGACGGCACGCGCGAGCCGCTGGCGATCGGCGTACCGGGCGACCGGGCGATCGACGAGAAGCGGCTCGGTGCGCAGGTCGAGCCGGCCGAGGTCGTCGCGTTCGAGGAGGCGGACTTCGAGAAGTACCCCGCGCTGGCCAAGGGCTACATCGGTCCCGGTGTGCTCGGTTCGGAGAACACCTCCGGGCATCCGCTACCTGCTCGACCCCCGGATCGCCGAGGGGTCGGCGTGGGTGACGGGTGCGGACAAGGCCGGCTTCCACGTGATCAACCTGGTGCACGGCCGCGACTTCACCGCCGACGGCACGATCCAGGCCGCCGAGGTGCGCGACGGTGACGAGGCGCCGGACGGTTCGGGTCCGCTGTCGTCGGCGCCCGCGGGATCGAGATGGGCCACATCTTCCAGCTCGGCCGGAAGTACGCCGACGCCCTGGACCTGAAGGTGCTCGACCAGAACGGCAAGCTCGTCACCGTCACCATGGGCTCCTACGGTGTCGGCGTCACCCGCGCGGTGGCCGCGATCGCCGAGGGCAACCACGACGAGCTCGGCCTGATCTGGCCGCGCGAGATCGCCCCGGCCGACGTCCACCTCGTTGCCACCGGCAAGGATGCCGAGGTCTTCGAGAAGGCCGCCGAACTGGCCGCCGAGCTCGAGGCCCGCGGCCTGACCGTGCATCTACGACGACCGCGAGAAGGTCTCCCCGGGCGTCAAGTTCAAGGACGCCGAACTGCTCGGCGTCCCGACCATCGCGGTCGTCGGCAAGGGCCTCGCCGACGGCACGATCGAGGTCAAGGACCGTCGCTCGGGCGACCGCACCGACGTACCGGTCGCCGAGGTCGTCGACCACCTCGTCGCCGGTCAGTCCGCGGCTGACCGCATCGGCCCCCACTCCCCGAAGTGGGGGCCGACTTGCATCGCATGCCTGTCTCAGCGATTTCGGTCTACTCGGCGCCGCCTGACTCGATTGCTGGGACGACTGTCCTTGGCCCTGTCTGGGCGGTACCTGGTCCGACAAAGCCGTAGCCCCGGCGACATGACCTGAGTCAGCGGTCCACCGGGGCTTTCGTTGGCGATGTTACCACCCGAAGAGGGGAGGAGCCTGTGCTATCCACGGATCTCGAGCCGCCGCCGGCAGGCCCATGGGTCCAGCGATGGCTCAGCACGGCCCGGCTCGCGAAGTACAGCGTCGCTGCCGGCGGCGACATAGTCCGCGCCCTCGCGCTCTACGAGTGGAACGCCCGCATCAGCGCCGCGCTGATGCGGGATCTCGGCCACATCGAGGTCGGGCTGCGTAACGCCTACGCGGCGGTCATCGAACGCTATTGGGCAGGTTCTCCACTGCATTGGACCCGCTCGGCCCAGGCTCTCTTTCCGCCGGTCCACCGGATGCGTGACGGTCAGCAGGTGGATATCAACACTCAGCAGCGTGCTCAGCTCGAGCAGGCCTGCGAGCGGGTGGGGCCGGGGGGCGCGCCGGGCAAGGTTATCGCCGAGCTGACCTTCGGCTTCTGGCGGTTCCTCAGTTCGTCCGCACACGAGAAGACGGTCTGGGTGCCGTATCTGCACCAGGCGTTCCCGCCTGGCACCGATCGGAAGCGGGACGTGGACAGCAAGGTGGCAGCTCTCAACCGGCTGCGGAATCGCGTTGCCCACCATGAACCGCTGATCGGTGAGAACCTGTCGCGCGAAGCAGCCAAGATCAGCGCGCTGGGTGGTCTGCTCGATCGCGATCTCGGAGCCTACGTGGCGGCGACATCGTCGGTGCCGGAAGTCCTGCTGGAGCGGCCGCCGTGGGCGGACTTGCCGGGCTAGGGCCTGACCCAGACGGTCCAGCGTTCCAGGCGGAGGTAGTTGAGGCGTTGGTAGACGGGCTGGCCGTTGTCGGAGGCGATCAGGGCCGCGGGTTGGTCGGGGTGGTGGGTGGTGGCTGCCCAGGTGATGGCGGCGCCGGCGCCGCGGCCGCGAGCGGCGGGCATGACCGCGACGTTCTCGACGATGGTCAGGCCGGCGGCACTGTGCGCGGTCGAGGTCGCCAGCGGTACGTCGCCGTCGTAGCCGACCCAGACGGTGGAGCCGCTCGAGGAACGATGACGTCGTACACGGCACCCGGCTGGAACGGTTGGAGTTCGGGGAGGGGGTAGCCCTCGACCAGGACGCGTTCGGCGTCGGCCAGGCCGGCGGCGTCGGTGACCTGACGGATCTCGAGGTCTGTCGGTGGCGGAGTGGTCGTCGTCGTCGGGGAGGCGGAGCATGAGCGGGGGATGGCCGGCCAGTGCGCAGGCCGTGCGGGCGGAGGTCGGGGTCGGCCAGGCGCTCACGAACAGGTACGGCGCTCGCTCGGCCAAGCGGCGGCCTACGTCGGCGACGATCTCGGCTGGGTCGACGGGCTGCTTCAGGATGACCCAATTCGTCAGCGGGCCGCGGTCGCCGAGGATCCCGCCGGCCCAGGTGTCGCCGTCGTACCAGGGCCGGCCGGCCCGGCGTGGGGCGTCGGTCGCCCAGGAGGCGTGCGCGAGGACGGCCTGCCGGACGAGCGAGTCGGCGGGCGCGAGGTCTGGTTCCCAGCCGGTGGCGAGGGTTTCGCCTTCCGGTGGCAGGATCGAGGACGCCATCTGCCCACTGTCGCACCGCCGCGTGGTTTGTCTCTCATTCCTCGGTCGCTGATCGGGTTGAGGCGAAGTATGGCCTTACCTGATCATCGGTGCGTGAGGACTTTCCCCTCGCTGTGCCTGACGTTTCGTTGTGGACCCTGGTTTTCCTGGTGATCGCGGCCTTTTCGGCCGGTTGGATCGACGCGGTGGTCGGCGGCGGCGGGTTGCTCCAGTTGCCCGCGATGCTGCTCGGACTGCCGAACGCGTCGCCCGCGCAGATCCTGTCGACCAACAAGATCTCGTCGTTGTGCGGTACGGCGACCAGCGCGGTGACCTTCGGCGTGAAGGTACGGCCCGACCAGAAGACCGTCCTGCCGCTCGCCATCCTGGCCGGACTCGGGTCGCCGCCGGGGCGCTGGTGGCGACGAAGATCCCGATGTCGTGGTTCAAGCCGATCGTGCTGGTGCTGCTGATCGCCGTCGCGATCTACACCGCACTGAAGCCGTCACTGGGTGCGCGGACCGCACTACGCTTCGACGGCCGTGACCACTACATCGCGGCGAGTGCGGTCGGCGTACTGATCGGCTTCTACGACGGTGCGGTCGGGCCGGGTACCGGGTCGTTCCTGATCTTCGCGCTGGTCGGCTTCCTCGGTTACAACTTCCTGCAGGCCAGCGCCAAGGCCAAGATCGCCAACGTCGCCACCAACCTCGGCGCGATCATCGTCTTCGCCCTCACGGCTCCCCACTCTGGATCCTCGGCGCTGATCATGGGCACCGCCAACATGGTCGGCGGCCTCCTCGGCGCCCGCACCGCGGTGGCCCGCGGCAGCCGCTTCGTCCGCATCATCTTCCTGATCGTCGTCTCAGCCCTCATCCTCCGCCTCGGCTACGACGTCTTTTACGGCTGACGCCCAAGCTCGCATCCCCCGAGAGCCGGCCATCGTTCCCTCCATCCGAGAGCCGGCCAACGCAGCACCCGATCAGCAGTCTCCGAAACCAGGCGGGCCGGCGACCGCTGCGCGACCACCCGCCGACGCGCCACGGCATCCCGGCCGCAGTACTACGACGCGCGCCCGGATCCGCCACCGCATCCTGGTCCCACGACCACGACCACGAGCCCGCGCCCGGACCTGGCGAGCCCTGCCGATCGCCCGACCGGCACTAACCTCCACGCCGGCTGGACCTAGTGCTTGGTGAAGGTCGGGGCCCAAGGGGCGTCGTCGAGGCCGATGCGTCGGATGGCGCGGCTGTCTGGGCGGCGAGGGATTGCAGGCCCGCGATCTCGTCGGGTGTGCGCGGTAGTGGCGGGACCAGTAGGCGCCGATCGCAGCTACGGGGGTGGGGGAGCCGACCGGGACCATGACGAGGCTGCGGACGAAGGTGGGCAAGTAGGCCTCGAGCGGGATGCGGTTGTCGAGGCGATGTCGGGGACGACGGCGGTCTCGTCGTGCGTGCATGGCCCAGCCGCTGATACAGTTCGTGATCGGGAAGCGCTGTCCCTTCCACAGTGGCGCGATCGCGTCCTCGTCGGCAGAGAAGCAGCGATCGTCTTCGCGGAGGACGAAGGTCGCACCCTGTGCCCCACTCCGGTGTCGGGTCTCGACTCGCACGATCTCGCCGACCTCACCAGGGTCCGGGTCGTATCCAGTCCGGCCAGCAGCTCCGCCATGCCGCCATTCTGCGCCGATTGCCGCGCCAGACGATAGGGTCCCGTCATGGTCGACTACGACGGTCGAATGGGCAGTGTGTACGTCGCCGGCCGGACGATGACTCGCGACGAAGTCCGCCGCTGGACCGCGGCGCTCGCGGCGTACCTCCCCGAGCAGCGGCCCCTGCAGTTCCTCGACCTCGGCAGCGGCATCGGCCGCCTCACCCCTGGACTGGCCGACGAGTTCGCAGGTCCGGTGTACGGCGTGGAGCCGTCGAATCGGATGCGGGAGACGGCGGAGCGGACCGCGGCGCACCCGGAGTGACCTATCTGCACGGCAGTGCCGAGGACATTCCGTTGCCTGAGGCATCGGTCGACGGCGTGCTGATGTTCCTGTCCTTCCACCATTTCCCGGACCAACTGAAGGCGCTCCAGGAGGTCCAAGGGTGCTGCGACCCGGGGGCGCGGCGTTCCTGCGCAGCCAGTTCGCCGACCTGATGCCGGATCTGTTCTGGTACGACTACTTTCCGTCCGCCCGCGAGGTCGACGCCGGCATGTATCTCACGGTCGAGCAGTCCCAGCAGCTCGCGCGACGGCCGGGCTCGTCCCGGACGAAGAGCCGGTCTGGGTGACGACCGAGCATCCGCGCACGCTTCGCGAGGCGTACGAGCGGCTCAAGTTGCGGGCGCTTTCGACGTTCGAGCACTTGCCGGAGGACGAGATCGCCCCCGGTTTCGAGCGTTTCGCGGCCGACGTGGAGCGCGACCCGGACCGCCTCGCGCCCGTCTACTCCGCCGCGATGCTGATCCTCAGGCGCCCCGGTCGGTGATATCGGAGGCTTGCGTCACGCGGAGAGCCTCGCTGACCGGATCGCCGGCGAGCAGTCGGGCGCCGGTCTCGTCGGCGATTGCCTGGCTCGCACCGGCCCCGGCCAGCGCGAGAGGTGCGGCCGACGCCAATTGGCGCAACTCGCCGGTGATCGGCGTGAGGCGTTCGGGGACGGTGGCGGCGAGGACTACCAGTTCGGGTGTGCTGTCCTCGGCGATCCGGAGTACGTCGGCAATCGGGGTGTTCGCGCCCAGATAGCCGATCCGCCAGCCGTTGCGCGCGAGCACGATGCCGAACACCATCAGCGCCAGGTCATGGTGCTCGTCGGGCGGGCAGGCCAGTACGGCGTAGGGTCCGCGGCCACCGCCCCAGCCCCGGGCCAGCCCGGCGAGCCGGCCGCGAATCACGTGGCTCGCGAAGTGCTCCTGACCGATCCCGACGACGCCCTGCGCGACGCGCTCGCCCAGGTCGTGCAGGTAGGGGATCACGACGTCACGGAGCACGGTCTCGACGGTGAACTCGTTCAGCAGCTGGTCCAGCGCGCCCTGTGCGCCCGGCTCGTCCATCGCGTCCAGCGCGACGCCGAAGACCGCCGCGGCGCCATCCACGGGCGGCACTTCCTGAACCGCGCGGTCAGCAACGCCCACCGGCAGATCCCCGGCCAAGGCCACGCGGGCCGCCTGAGCGGCTGACAGCCCGTTGGCCAGCTCGGCCTGCATCCGTCGTACCCGGCGCTCGTCGTTCCCGGAGTACAGCCGGAAGCCGCCGGCGGACCGCACCGGGGAGAGCAACCCGTACCGGTTCTCCCACGCCCGCAGCACGTGGTCGCTGACGCCGACCCGGCGGCTCAGCTCGCCGATCCGGAGCAATCCGGGCGCGTCCGCGGCATCCATGGCAGACACTCTACATTCCTTAGACGGACATTAGACAGAGCTGGCCGATTGCTCTAGTATTCCTAGACAAAACCTAGACAGCATGGAAGGCCACTCGATGAGAGCTCAGCTCCTGCCCCGTTTCCTAGGACTGCTCACCCTCGGGTACGGCGCCTACACAGCAGCCCGCCCGGACTCGCTGATCCGGGCCGCGGATCTGGCGGACGGCCTGCCGATCGGCCGGTCCGGGCGGGTGCTCGGCACGGTGATCGGGGCCCGGGATCTGTTGTCGGGCACGACGATGCTGCTGGCCCCGGCGGGTCGCCCGCTGCAAGCGGCGATCGTTGCCCGGGTCGCGTGCGACCTCACCGATGTGGCCGGGTTCGGCCTGGCTGGACCACCTGGATCACGGGCCAAGGTGGCCGGCATCGCTGCCGGCTGGGGACTGCTGTGCGCGTCCTCACTCGCGGCTGCGCGGGACCGCCGATGACCCGCACCACCCGGCCGACGGTCGCGGTTGTCGGGGCCGGGGTCTCCGGCCTCATAGCGGCGTACCTGCTGTCGCGCTCGCATTCGGTCACCTTGTTCGAGGCTGAGCCCCGGCTCGGCGGTCATGCGAACACCCAGGTCGTCCGCGACGCTGCCGGCGTTCCATTGGCGGTCGATACGGGCTTCATCGTGCACAACGACCGCACCTACCCCAAGCTCCGCAGGCTGTTCGGCGAGCTCGGCCTCGCGACCCGGCCGACTGAGATGAGCATGAGCATCAGCGATCGGGCCACCGGCCTCGAGTACGCCGGAGGCCTCGGCGTGACCGGGGTCTTCGCCCAGCGTCGCCGCGTCGCCGACCCCAGGTTTCTCGGTGTCCTCAGCCAGGTCGGCCGGTTCCATCGGCGGGCGGCCGCGTTCCTGACCTCGACCGGCGACACGGACCTGACCAGCTTCGGGGACTTCCTGGACTCCGAGGCGTTCTCGCCACAGTTCCGGCGGCTGTACGCCGTACCGCTGGTGTCCTGTGTCTGGTCGACCGGTGCGCAGTCGTCGCTTCGGTATCCAGCCCGCTACCTGTTCCGCTTCCTCGAACAGCACGGCATGTTGTCGTTCCGGGACTCGCCGCAATGGTCCACGGTCGTGGGTGGTTCGCGGACCTATGTGGACGCGATCGCCGACCGGCTCGAGTCGATCCGTGCGGGCCGGCCGGTGCGAGGAATCGTTCGTGGAGTCGACGACGTACGGGTGATGGACGCAGCCGGCGGGACGGCGTGCTTCGACCGGGTGGTCGTCGCAACCCACGCCGACACCGCGCTCGAGTTGCTGATCGATGCAGATCCGGCCGAGAAGGAGGTGTTGTCCGCCTTCGAATATTCGCGCAACGAGACAGTGCTGCACAGCGACGCGTCGCTGCTGCCACGGACGCCACGGGCCCGGGCGGCGTGGAACTTTCGCACCACCGCCGACGATCGGCCACCGATGGTGACCTACTGGATGAACCGGCTGCAGGGTCTGGACACCGACACCCAGTTCCTGGTCACGTTGAACGCCCGGGAACACATCGATCCGGCCGCGGTACTCGCGGTGATGGACTACCGGCATCCGGTCTACGAAGCGGCCGCGGTCGCCGCCCAGGCAAGGCTCCCGGCCCTGAACACCCACCGCACCGCCTTCGCCGGCGCGTACCACGGGTGGGGCTTCCATGAGGACGGCTGCCGCTCGGGCATCGCGGCCGCGGCCGCGTTCGGAGTCGAGTGGTGACAACACTGACCGATCTGCCGGCGTTGCCGGCGCTCGTTGTCGGGCATGTCTGGCACCGGCGCCGGATCCCCATCCGGCACGAGTTCCGGCACCGTGCGTATCTGTGGCTCGTCGACCTTGACGATGTGCCGCAGCTTCCGTCCTGGTTGCGGCCGCTCGCCAAGTTCGACGCGCGTGACCATCTGGGCAACGGATCCGCCGGGATCAAGTGTGCGGTCGAGCGCTACCTGGCTCACCAGGGCGTCGTGCTCGGATCCGGCGACCGCGTCGTGATGCTCGCGAACGCCAGGGTTCTCGGCTATGTCTTCGATCCGCTCACCGTGTTCTGGTGCTTCGCCGCCGACGGAACGCTGCGGTGCGTGGTGGCCGAGGTGCACAACACGTACGGCGAGCGGCACGCGTACCTGCTCCGCCCCGAGGCGGACGGTACGGCGGAGGTCGGCAAGGAGTTCTTCGTGTCGCCGTTCAACGACGTCTCCGGCTGCTACGCCTTCCGGTTCGCGGTGTCGCCGGAGCACCTGTCGATCTCGATCACGTTGAACCGTGGCGACCGACCGGTCTTCGAGGCCGGCTTCGGCGGCCGGATCCGCCCGGCGACCGCCGTGGCCGTCGCCAAGACCGCACTCGTCCTGCCGGCGATGCCGCAGCGCGCCTCGATCCTGATCCGCGCGCACGCCATCTGGCTGTGGCTCCGCCGTGTGCCGGTGCTGTCTCGACCCGTTCACCAACCGCCGGAAGGAGTCCGATGACCTCGATCATCACCTCGCCGCGCGTCCACGATCAGCCAGGCCCGCTACGTCCCCGGGCCTGGCTCACCCGGGCCCTGGTGGACCGGGTCCTGACGGGCGTGCCGGTACGGGCGCTCTACCCGGACGGCACCGTCCGTGGCGGTGGCGGTCCGGACGATCCGGCCCTGCGGATCGTCCGGCCCGTGGCCTTCTTCGACCGGCTCGGGCGCAACCCGAAGATCGGTCTGGGCGAGGCCTACACGGCCGGCGACTGGACCGTTGCCGAGGGCACCGATCTCGGCGAGTTGCTGACACCGTTCGCCGCCCGGATCACCGCCTTGCTACCCGGCCCGCTGACCAGGCTGCGTGGTCTCGTGGATCAACGTGTTCCTCGCCGGTTGCACAACTCCCTGTCCGGGGCACGCGCCAATGCGAGTGCGCACTACGACCTGAGCAACGAGCTCTTCGCCCGGTTCCTCGACCCGACGATGAGCTACAGCTGCGCGGTGTTCGACGGACAGCCGCCGTACGGCGCTCAGAGTCTGGAGACCGCCCAGCGTCGCAAGATCGACCGGATCCTCGACTTGGCCGGAGTGAGCCGAGGGCACTCGGCTGCTGGAGATCGGTACCGGTTGGGGCGCGCTCGCGATCGCCGCCGCGCGCCGGGGCGCGCTGGTCACCGGCGTGACCTTGTCCAGCGAACAGCTCGACCTCGCGACGCGCTGGGTGGTCGAGGCCGGTCTCGGCGATCGGGTCGAGCTGCGGCTGCAGGACTACCGGTCGGTGCGGGGTGAGTTCGACGCGATCGTCAGCGTGGAGATGATCGAGGCCGTGGGCGAGGAGTACTGGCCGACGTACTTCGCCGCACTCGACCGGCTGCTGGCTCCCGCTGGCACGATCGCGTTGCAGGCGATCCTGATGGACCACGACCGGATGCTGGCGACGCGCAACTCGTTCAGCTGGATCCAGAAGTACATCTTCCCGGGCGGGCTGATTCCGTCCCAGCGGGCGATCGAGGAGAACCTGGCGGCGAACACCGGGCTCCGGATCGTCGCCGATGATCGGTTCGGTCCGCAGTACGCGGAGACGCTGCGGCGCTGGCGGCACCGCTTCGAGGAGCAGTGGTCGCAGCTCCGGCGGCTCGGGTTCGACGAGACCTTCCGCCGGACGTGGGAGTTCTACCTGGCCTACTGCGAGGCGGGCTTCGCGTCCGGCTATCTCGATGTCGGTCAGTTGCAGCTGGCAAGAGGCCCGCGATGAGCGCCCTCGCGGGCCGGGCCGTCTGGGTGGTCGGCGCATCCAGCGGGATCGGAGCCGCCGTGGCCGCCGAGCTGGTCGGGCGGGGCGCGCGGGTCGCGATCTCGGCACGGCGGGCCGATCAGCTCGAGGACGTCGCCGGCGACCGGATGTCCGCCGTACCGCTCGATGTGACCGACCGGATCGCTGTCGATGAGGCCGCCAAGGAGGTCGCCGGCCGCATCGGTGCGCCGGACCTGGTCGTGTTCAGCGCCGGCGTCTGGGAGCGGATGGACGCCGCGGCCTGGGACCGGGACCTCTTTGCCCGGCATATCGAGGTCAACCTGCTGGGCCTGAACAACCTTCTCGGTGCGGTGCTGCCGCCGATGATCGAACGTGGCCATGGCGGGATCGTCGCAGTGTCGTCCGTGGCGGGATATCGCGGCCTGGCCGGCGCCGAGGCGTACGGCGCCACCAAGGCCGCCCAGATCAACCTCTTGGAGGCGTTGCGGATCGCGGTCGCCGGACTGGGGGTCGATGTCGTCACGGTCTGCCCCGGGTTCGTCCGGACCGAGCTGACCGTGCGGAACTCGTTCCCGATGCCGTTCATCATCGAGGCGGATCAGGCCGGCCGGGCGATCTGCGACGGACTCGAACAGGGCCGGGCCGAGATCGTGTTTCCGCTACCGATGGCTGTGCTGATGAAGATCGCCCGTCTGCTTCCAGTCCGCCTGTGGGCGACCGCGATGCAGCAGGTCAGGCGTCCCAAAGCCCGTTGAGAGCCGACGGCTTGCGGAAGACAAGACCCCGGGGTGGTGGTGACGCAGGTGCGAGTCGCAGGCCTGGCAGCCGGAGTACGGCGTCGACGGCGGTCAGCGTCTCCAGGCGGGTGAGGTGCATCCCGAGGCAGATATGCGGTCCGCTGGCGAACGCGAGGTGGCGTCGCGCGTTGGACCGCCGTACGTCGAAGTCGTCGGGCGACTCGAAGACCGTGGGATCGCGGCCGGCGCCGGCGAGGGAGACGGTGACGAGGTCACCGCGGTGGATCGACTCACCAGCCAGGACGACGTCGCGGGTTGCGTAGCGGTCGACCACTGCGGCCGCCGGTTCGAGGCGCAGCGATTCCTCCAGCGCATTGGGTAGCAACGACCGGTCGGCGAGCACGACATCCAGCTGATCCCGGTGTGTCAGCAGGTGCCAGAGCGCGTTGGTGATCATCCCCTCGGTGGTCTCGATCCCGCCGAACATCAGGACCGCGGCGTTCGCGACCACCTCGTCCACGCCGAGCCCGGCCTGCGCAGCGGCGGCGATCAGCGAGTCGGACGAGTCGATGCCTGAGGCAACATGTGCGTGCAGCCGCGCGAACGCGTCGGCGCCCTCGGCAGTGACCGGCCGTCCCGCCGCGACCCCGGTCACCGACGACGAGATCGCGTCGTACCACTTGAGCACCGTCGAGGCCGACGCCGGCGGCAGCCCGAGCGAGTAGGCGACCACCGCGACCGACAACGGCCCGGCGATGGTTGTGCGCAGGTCGGCGGCGCCGTCCCGGACGATCTCGCCGATCAGGGAAGCGACGGTGTCGTTCACGACGTCGGTGAAGCGGGACTTGGTTTCCGCCAGCGAGAACGCCCGCTCGAAAGGCCCTCGATGCGCAGCGTGCGCGCTGCCATCCAGGGACAGCATCGACGGGCCTACGACCTGCGCCGTCGAGAACCGCGGATCGTCGACCGTGAACGTCTCCGGATCCCGCAGTACCTCCAGCGCCAGCCCGCGCGACGCCACCACCCAGCCGCCGAGCGCGTCCACCCACCCGACCGGCCGCAGCGCGGCCAGTGCCGGGTGGGGATCGTGCTCGAGCTCGGCGACGGTGATCATGCCTCCGAGCGTACGGACGCGCGATGCCACCAAGGGCTAGAAGGCGCCGGCCACCTTGAAGGCGGTGTCGACGAAGATGTGGTGCGGCCAGTTCACGCCGATGTAGTGGACCTCGTACTCGCCGCTGCTCAGCTTCACGACGCGGTCGACGACGCCGCCCGGATAGGCGAGCAGCGCGGCTTCGGTGGCCTTGTTCGCGATGGTTCCGCTGACGATCGTGCCCTCGCCCTCGGTGTAGTTCGCCGGGATCGCGCCGACCTGCTTCGCCGCGCTCGGTGCGCCCTGCTGGAACGGGACCACGCCGGCCGCGGTAGACGCCGCCGCTCCGCCGCTGTCCGCCGGCTGGACGATCACCTGCGTGGCCGCGATGGTCGTCCCGTTCGTCGTTCCGAGGACGAGCACGTTGGTTCCCTTGGTGACGGCACTCACGGTGGTCGAGCTCGTCCCGTTCAGGTACGTCGTTGTCGACGCCGCGTTGACGGTCACCTGCTGTCCCGCGGCCGTCGTCAGCGTGAAGCCCGAGGTGGACACGGCATCGACCGTGCCTGCGGACCCTCCTGCGGCCGCTCCGGACCGGGCATTGGATCCGCCGCCGGGAGCACCGCCCGGTCCGGGCCGCTGTGCAGTCGATGCGGGAGAGGTGGCCGGTGCCGAGGCAGGCGACGAGGACGACGAGCAAGCGGCGGTGAAACCGAGCACAGCACATATCAGGCCGGCGACGACGATCCAACGCCGTGCTCGGCCGGCTTTCTGGGGGATTGCGTTCACGGTGAAACTCCTCTGGGTGGGCGACACAAACCGAGCGTGCCGCGCCTTCTTGGGAGGTCCCTCCAAGCCGCTTGGGAGCTGGCTGTGAGTGCCTGATCGACGTAATACCACTTGCTAGACTGGTATTGCTGCGACAGATTGGATCTCAACGACTCAGCGGGCGTCCGGGTTACAGATGGCGAAGGAACGCCCTTTAGGGTGTGGGCCATGTCAGTGCTGGATTCCCTCCCCGCCCCACCGCCCCGGTCGAACCTGGTGCTGCTGCCTGCCGTGGATGTGGCGGACGGTCAGGCGGTCCGGCTGGTGCAGGGCGAGGCCGGGAGTGAGACGTCGTACGGCGATCCGCTGTCCGCCGCGATGGCCTGGCAGGACGCCGGCGCGGAGTGGATCCACCTGGTCGATCTCGATGCGGCGTTCGGCCGCGGTAGCAACCGTGAACTCCTCGCCGAGGTGACCGGCAAGCTGGACGTCCAGGTCGAGCTCTCCGGCGGCATCCGCGACGACGACTCGCTGACCGCGGCGCTCGCGACCGGCGCACGCCGGGTCAACATCGGTACCGCCGCGCTCGAGAACCCGGAGTGGTGCGACCGGATCATCCAGCAGTACGGCGACCGGGTCGCGATCGGGCTCGACGTCCGCGGCCGGACCCTGGCGGCCCGCGGCTGGACCAAGGAAGGCGGCGACCTCTACGAGGTGCTCGAGCGGCTGGAAGCGGCCGGCTGCGAGCGGTACGTGGTCACCGATGTCACCAAGGACGGCATGCTCCAGGGCCCGAACCTGGACCTGTACCGCGATCTGTGCGCGCGCACCGACAAGCCGATCATCGCTTCCGGCGGCGTCTCCAGCCTGGACGACCTGAAGGCGCTCAGCACCCTGGTCCCGGACGGCGTCGAAGGCGTCATCGTGGGCAAGGCTCTGTACGCCGGTGCGTTCACCCTGACCGAGGCACTCGAGCTCACGCGTGGAGGCGAGAAGTGAGTCTGGCCGACAAGCTCAAGGACAAGAAGGTCCTGATCACCGGCGTCACCGGGTTCGTCGGTGAAGCCCTGCTGCACCGGATCGTCGGCGATCTGCCCGGCACCACCGTGGTCGCGATCATCCGTCCGAAGGGCTCGCTGACCGGCACCGACCGGATGGCGCAGCTGCTGAAGAAGGACATCTTCAAGCCGTTCTACGGCGAGGGCACCGAGTACGCCGACGCCGAGGCGCTCTCCGCGGCCCGGATCCAGGTGGTCGAGGGCGACCTGTCCGACGTACCGGAGCTGCCGAAGGATCTCGACATCGTCGTGCACTGCGCCGGCGACGTCAGCTTCGACCCGCCGATCCACGAGGCGTTCACGACCAACGTGCTCGGCACGAAGAGCCTGCTCGAGCGGATCGTCGAGACGGAGCGGCCGGTCCACTACGTCCACATCTCCACCGCGTACACGGCCGGGCGGCGCCGCGGCGCGATCCCGGAGGCGTCGGTCGAGCACAGCGTCGACTGGCGGGCCGAGGCCGAGGCCGGGATGGCGATGAAGCCCCGGATCGAGGAGCAGTCCCGGTCCGCGCCGATGCTGGCCAAATTCCGCAAGGAGGCCGAGAAGCTGCACCGCCGCGCCGGTCACCTGACGGCCGCGGCCGACACCGAGCGACGGCGTACCGAGTGGGTCGCGAAGAAGCTGGTCGAGACCGGCACCGAACGGGCCCGCAGCCTCGGCTGGACCGACTGCTACACCTTCACCAAGGCGCTCGGCGAGCGCGTGGTCGAGGAGTTCGCGGCGAAGCTGCCGACCTCGATCGTCCGGCCGGCCATCATCGAGTCCGCGGTGCAGAGCCCGCACCCGGGCTGGATCGAGGGCTTCAAGATGGCCGAGCCGCTGATCCTGGCCTACGGCCGCGGCGAGCTGCCCGAGTTCCCGGCCAGCCCGGACTCCGTGGTCGAGATCATCCCGGTCGACCACGTCGTCGGCGCGATCTGCGCGGTGATGGCGACCGAGCCGGAGCTGTCGAAGCCGGAGTACTACCACGTCAGCTCCGGCGCGCGGAACCCGTTGACCTTCGAGCAGTTGTACGCCGGCGTCCGCGCGTACTTCTCCAAGCACCCGTTCGACCTGGGCGAGCGCGGCGCGGTCCGGCTGCCGGTGTGGAAGTTCCCCGGCGGTGACTCGGTCGAGACGATGCTCCGGTACGGCGAACGCGCGCACAAGATCGCCGACACGATCATCACCCACGTCCCGCGCGGCGAGCGGACCCGGAAGTACGCGCGCGAGCTCGACGTGCAGAAGCGCCGGCTCGACTTCCTCCGCCGCTACATGGACCTGTACTCCGAGTACGCCCAGGCCGAGCTCCAGTTCATCGACGACAACGTGCTTGCCCTGCACAACGCGCTCGAGGGGGACGACCGGGAGAAGTTCTGGTGCGACACCTCGATCGTCGACTGGCAGCACTACCTGCAGGAAGTGCACTGCCCGAGTGTCACCGACTCGCTCCGCCGGCTGGACGTCGTACGGAAGAAGCGGAACAAGGCGCTGGCCGAGTCCGCGGGCGTTCTGAAGAAGGTCGAGCCGACGCAGGACGGGGAGGTGATCGCCGCGTTCGACATGGACGGCACACTCCTCTCGTCGAACGTGATCGAGACCTATCTGTGGATGCGGCTGCCCGAGCTGGACAGTCACCAGCGGGCCGGCGAGATCGGCTCGATGCTGCGCCGGCTGCCGAAGCTCATCTCGGCCGAGCGCAAGGACCGTGGCACGTTCCTCCGCACGATCTACCGCCGCTACGAAGGCGCCGATCTGGAAGAGCTCAACCGGATCGTCGACGAGGTCCTCGCCGAGCACGTGCTGGAACGCTTGAGCGGCGCCGCCGTACGACGGATCCGCGAGCACCGCGCGGCCGGGCACAAGACGATCCTGATCACCGGCGCGATCCGGCCGCTGACCCGGCCGCTCGAGCCGCTGTTCGACGAGATCGTCGCGGCCGAGCTGGCCGTCGACGACCGCGGCCGCTGCACCGGGTTCCTGTCCGGGCCGCCACTGGTCGGTGAGTCCCGGGCCGCGTGGATCAAGCACCGCGCCCGCGGCACGAACATCGACCTGTCCAAGTCTTATGCGTACGCCGACAGTCACTCGGACCTGCCGATGCTGACGACCGTCGGCAATCCGGTCGCCGTCTCGCCGGACGTGTCGCTGTTCCGGGCCGCCCGGGCCGCGCGCTGGCAGATCGTCGACTGGAAGACCCCGTCCACCTCGTCCCGCTTGGAGCTCCCTGGGGTGAACGTTCGATGATGCTCGCTCTCGAGATGTACCGGTCGCCGGCCAAGTTCCTGGCGGCCAAGGCGGTCGGCGGCCGGATCCCCGGCATCCTGACCGGTCCGGCCGCGCCGCTGCGCCTCGTCACCATCAACGAGCCGAAGGCAGAGCGGGCAGGCTGGGCCCGGATCCGGCCGATCCTGTCCGGCATCTGCGGCTCGGACCTGGGCATGGTCACCGGCTCGACCAAGCTGTACTTCTCCGCGATGGTGTCGATGCCGTTCGTCCCCGGTCACGAGATCGTCGGCGAACTGCTCGACGACTGCGAGGACCTGCCCAAGGGCACGCGCGTCGTGATGGACTCCGTCCTCACCTGCGAGGCCCGCGGTGTCGAGCCGTGTGCGGGCTGCGCGTCCGGCCACACCAACCGGTGCGACCGGATCACGGTCGGCCACGTGGCACCGGGTCTGCAGACCGGGTTCTGCAAGGACACCGGTGGCGGGTGGGGGAACGTGATGATCGCGCACCGCAGCCAGTTGTACGCCGTACCTGACACACTCAACAACGAACGAGCAGTGCTGACCGAGCCGCTCGCCGGCGCCGTGCACACCGCGCTCCGGGCGAAGGTCGAGCCGGGGCAGTCGGTCTTGGTGAGTGGCGCAGGTGCGGTCGGTCTGTTCGCCACCCTCGCGCTGCGCGAGCTGACGCAGGCCGGCCGGATCACCGTGGTCGCGAAGCACGCCAAGCAGCGTGAACTGGCTCGGGCCTTCGGTGCCAGCGACGTGGTCGCGCCCGACGAGGTCTTCCGCGGCGTACGGCGTTCGACCGGTGCGTTCCGGTTGAAGCCGGAGATGGCCAAGGAGTTCCTGCTCGGCGGCGTCGACATCGCCGTCGACGCGGTCGGCAGCAAAGACTCGATCGACACCGTGCTGCGGGTGACCAAGGCCGGTGGCCGGGTGGTCCTGTCGGGGATGCCGGCCAGTGGCGCCGACCTGTCGCCGGTGTGGTTCCGGGAGCTGGAGCTGACCGGCACGTACGCGTCGGCCCGCGAAGAGCCGAACGACCAGCCGGCCTTCCAGACCGCGCTGGAGCTGGCCGCGAAGGCGCCGCTCGACGGCATCGTCGGTGCGCGCTACCCGCTCTACCGCTGGCGCGAGGCGATCGACCACGCGCATTCGGCCGGCCGACTGGGCACGGTGAAAGTCGCATTCGATGTGAGGGCCTCATGAGGGCGCTGAACGTACGACGAGAGAGGTTCTGACATGTCTCGGCCAGGGTTTGTGCTTGAGGTTGACGACCGGACGCCGCCGCTGCTCGTGCACAACGGTGAGGGCTTCCTGCTGGAGCGGTTCCCGCTCGGCACCCGGGTGGTGTACCCGCCGGAGGCGCTGCCGCCGGTCCGCGACGTCGAGGAGGCGATCCAGAACGCGCTGCTGAACCCGATCGACTCCGAGCCGCTGCCGGAGCTGCTGCACGCGGGGATGCGGCTGACGATCGCCTTCGACGACATCTCGCTGCCGCTGCCGCCGATGAAGAAGCCGGACATCCGCCAGCGCGTCATCGAGGCCGTCCTGACGCTGGCCGCCGACGCGGGTGTCGACGACGTCGAGCTGATCTCGGCGAACGCGCTGCACCGCCGGCTCACCCCGAACGAGTTGCGCGACATCGTCGGCGAGCGGGTCTTCCGGTCGTTCTTCCCCGACGGCAAGCTCTACAACTTCGACGCCGAGGACACCGCGAACCTGACCCACCTGGGCCAGACCAAGCACGGCGAGGACGTCGAGATCTCCAAGCGGGCGGCCGAGTCCGACCTGCTGGTCTACGTGAACGTGAACCTGGTGGCGATGGACGGCGGCCACAAGTCGACGTCGATCGGGCTGGCGTCGTACAAGTCGCTGAAGCACCACCACAACAGCCACACGATGATCCACTCGCGGTCCTTCATGGACCACAAGGCCTCGAAGATGCATCACTCGGCCTGGCGGATGGGCGCGGTGCTGACCGAGCATGTCAAGGTCTTCCAGATCGAGACCACGCTGAACAACGACATCTTCAGCGGGCCGCTGGAGTTCCTGCAGAAGCGCGAGTGGGAGTGGTCGATCAAGGACCAGGCCTCGATGCTCGGCACCAAGCGGGCGCTCGCGGCCGCGCCGAACAAGCTGCGGCACAAGATCTTCACCGATGTCCGGTCGAACTACGGGCTGACCGGGATCCACGCCGGCTCGATCGAGCCGGTGCACGAGAAGACGATCGCGAACGTGCACCGCCAGCATCTGGTCGAGGTGCAGGGCCAGTCCGACGTCGCGATCATGGGCGTGCCGTTCGTCGGCCCGTACAACGTGAACTCGGTGATGAACCCGATCCTGGCCGCCTGCATGGGCCTGGGCTACTACTTCAACTCGTACCGGGGCAATCCGGTGGTCCGCAAGGACGGCGCGGTCATCCTCTACCACCCGGTGCCGTACGAGTTCAGCCAGTTGCACCACCCGTCGTACGTCGACTTCTTCGAGGAGGTGCTCTCGGAGAGCACCGACCCGGCCACGATCGAGGCGAAGTTCGAGAAGCAGTACGCCGAGGACCCGTGGTACATCCACCTGTACCGGACGTCGTACGCGTACCACGGCGTGCACCCGTTCTACATGTGGTACTGGATCTCCCACGCGCTGGACCACTGCGGCGACATCGTCTGGGTCGGCGCGAACCGCAAGACGGTCGAGCGGATGGGCTTCCGGTCCGCGTCGACGCTGCAGGACGCGCTCGAGATGGTCAGCCACTCGGTCGGCCGGTCGCCGTCGATCACCTACCTGCACAACCCGCCGCACCTGCTCGCGGACGTGCGCTGATGGGGACCAGCCTGGTGAAGTTCAGCCGCGACACCGCGCGTGACGTGAGGCTGGTCGCGCGCGGGTGGCGGTGGGGCCGGCGGCCGCAGGTGCCGCGGTCGGCCGAGCCGTACGTGATCCCGAAGGAGACCTCGGTCTTCCCGACGAAGTGGGCCCGTACGCCGGCCGCGATCGCGGTCCGCGAGGTGCTTCAGAAAGGCGCCCTCAACTCGGTGCTGCGATGGGAGGTCAACCCGCAGGTCAGCGGGCTCGACTCGCTGCTGAAGCTGCACGGCCCGGCGCTGATCGTGGCGAACCACTCGTCACACCTCGACACCCCGCTGGTGCTGTGCACCCTGCCCGACGCGATGCGCCGCAAGACCGCCGTCGCCGCGGCCGCCGACTACTTCTTCGACACCTGGTGGCGGGCGACCGCGTCGGCGATCGTGTTCAACACGTTCCCGATCGAGCGCCGCGGCGGCAAGCTCAGCTCGACCCCGGGCGACCTGCTCGCGGACGGCTGGAACGTCGTCGTCTTCCCCGAGGGCACCCGGTCGCCGGACGGCTGGATGGAGCGGTTCCGGATGGGCGCGGCGTACCTGGCCGTCGAGCACGGCGTGCCGGTCATCCCGGTCGGCATCAAGGGTTCGTTCGCCGCGATGCCGCGCGGCCGCGGCTGGCCGATCCCGGGGCGCCCGACGGTCGCGGTCCGGTACGGCGACCCGCTGCGACCGGCCGAGGGGGAGAGCGCCCGCGACTTCGCGCCCCGCATCTCCGCCGCGGTGTCGGCCCTCCTCGACGAGGAGTCGACCACCTGGTACGAGTCCCGCCGCCGCGTCGCCGCCGGCAAGTCGCCGTCCCAGTCCGGCCCCGACGCCGCCCGCTGGCGCCGCGTCTGGGAGTCGACCGCCCCGATCAAACCGGCCGGCGCCAAGCGCCGCGCCTGGAAGTAGCCGCGAAAGGGGGCTGTGGGCAACGTACAGCCCTCTTTGTCCCGGAATCGCTAGCGACGGACTCGCTACCCTTGCCACGTGAGTCTCGCCGTGCGAGTCATCCCCTGTCTGGACGTCGACGCCGGGCGGGTGGTCAAGGGCGTCAACTTCACCGACCTGCGCGACGCCGGGGACCCGGTCGAGATGGCCCAGGTGTACGACGCGGAGGGCGCCGACGAGCTCACCTTCCTCGACATCACCGCGTCCTCGGGTTCGCGCGAGACGACGTACGACGTGGTCGGGCGGACCGCCGAGCAGGTGTTCATCCCGCTCACCGTCGGCGGCGGCGTCCGCGAGGCGACGGACGTGGACCGGCTGCTGCGGGCCGGTGCGGACAAGGTCGGCATCAACACCGGCGCGATCGCCCGGCCGGAGGTGATCCGGGAGATCGCCCACCGGTTCGGCAACCAGGTGCTGGTGCTGTCCCTCGACGTACGGCGGGCCGCCGGACCAGCCGAGCGGTTTCGAGGTGACCACGCACGGTGGTCGCCGGTCGGCCGGACTGGACGCGATCGAGTGGGCCCGAGCGTGGGTGTGAGCTGGGTGCGGGCGAGATCCTGCTGAACTCGATGGACGCCGACGGCACCAAGCAGGGGTTCGACCTCGAGCTGATCCGGGCGGTTCGCGCGGTGGTCGACGTACCGCTGATCGCCAGTGGGGGAGCGGGGGCGCCGGAGCACTTCCCGCCCGCGGTCGAGGCCGGGGCGGACGCCGTACTGGCGGCCAGCGTGTTCCACTTCGGCGACTTCCGGATCGCCGACGTCAAGAAGGCGCTGCGCGGACGCCGGGATCGTGGTCCGGTGAGCGTGCACACCCCGGAGACCAGGCGGTCGGAGCAGTTGGTCGCCGACGTCGAGCAGGAACTGTCGGTGCTGTTCCGCCGGTCCCGGTCGGCCTCGATGCGGCTCGCCCGCCGGGTGCACCCGGAGATGGACGCGGCCGGCTACGCGCTGATCTCCCAGATCGAGCTCGGTACGGCGAGCGGCGGCGCCGGCGTGCGGGCGTCCGACGTCGCGCAGGCGCTCGGCCTGGACAAGTCCACCGTGAGCCGCGGCATCACCCAGCTGGAGAACCTCGGCCTGATCGAACGCGTCGGCGACCCCGACGACGGCCGCGCCCGCCTGCTCCGCCTCACCACCACCGGCGCCGAACGCTTCGACGCGATGCGCGCCCAGCGCCAGACCGAGTTCCGCGCCGATCCTCGACCGCTGGAACCCCACCGACCTGGCCGACCTGGGCCGCCTGCTCGCCCGCCTCAACACCGACCTGGGCTGACGTTCGACTCAGCGGGGCGCGCGTTCCGCCCGCCCGTCGGCGTCGTTGCCCAGTGCGCGCCAATCGCTCCAGTCGAGGTCGGTGTCGTTCCAGGAGAAGTGCAGGCCGCCGAGGTCGGTCAGCGAGTACGTGTTCGCCTCGAAGCGGTTGTTCCGCCGGCTGTAGACCGCTGTGTCACCCGTGTCCTGGACGGCGCCGCTGGTCTCGCCCGGGCCCATCGTGATCCGGTTGTCGTGGACCCAGACATTGCGGACGACGTGCGGACCGTGCGGCGCCGGCGACTCGTAGGCCCGGTTTCCGCTGTCGATCAGGGCGATCCCGTTGGCGTTGCGGGCGACGGAGTTGCCGGTGACCTCGATCAGTCCGGTCCCGCCCGACGACTGGATCTGGATGCCGGCTTCCCAGGCCCACCCCTTGTGGTCCTTGCCGTTGTCCGAGATCTCGTTGTCGCGGATGGTGGCGTCGTAGCTCAGCTCGTGCTGGATGCCGGCTCCCCAGTTCCCGGTGATGCGGTTGGCGGCGTACACGGTGTGGATGGCGCCGCCGTCGGACCACAGTCCCGGGCCGAGGTTGTCGTGGATGTCGTTGTGGGTGATCGACTGCCGGTCGGTCTGCCAGCTCTTGCTGCCACCGGCCTCCCAGTCCTGCGAGTAGCCGGCCAGCCCGTTGAACGAGATCTCGTTGCCGCTGACGACCGATCCGGTGCCCCAGGCGCCGAACCCGAGTTGCCCCTGGTGGTGCACGAAGTTGGCGGACACGACAGCCCCGTCCGCGATGCCGAGGCCGACGCCGTGGTTGAGCCGTACGTCGTTGTGCACGATCCGCCAGCCGGATCCCATCGCGCGCGGAGTCACCTGACGGCTCTCGACGGCAGCGATCTGGGCCTCGTTGGCAGCCTGCTCGAGAACGAGGTTGGCGATCGTGACGTCGTTCGCCGTCGTACGAATCAGGCTGGGGGCGACCGCTTGCTCGACCAGGTGCCGCAACGGTTCGTCGCCGATCGTGATCGTGTTCGTGCCGTAGTCGGCATAGAACGTGCCAGGGACGACCTTGGCCAGCGAACGCACGCGGGTCAGTCGCTCCTTGTCGACGAAGACATCCTCGGCGTACGCGCAGGTGGGCTCGGTCGGCCGGCAGCTGCCGTGGTCGCCCGCGACGGCGGGCAGGAATCCCGTGGTGGACCACCCCCGCAAGGTCTTCCGCCAGCCGGTCAGGACCTTCGACCCGCTGATGACGGCGCCCAGCCGACCTGTCAAGGCGTCGCCCGCCTTCGGTCGCAATGGCTCGCGCAGCCGGTACGTGCCGGCGGAGAAGCAGTACGTCGTTCCCGGTGGGTGCGCGTCGATGATCGGTTGAACGGCGTCGGACGGCCCGACCGTGACGCCATCGCACGACCTCGCGATCGGGCCGACCGGGCCGACCGGGCCAACCGGACCGGCCAGACCGGCCCTCGCCTGCGAGGGATGATCGGCCGGCTCACGCGTGCAGGCCGACGACGCGGCGAGGACAGCAATGAGCGCGAAGATGACCGCGGCCCGCCGCCCCTTCACGACCGCGCCCTGCGTCGCCCTGCAGGTGACACGGTGACGTCTTCAGGCTCCGCGGGTACGCCGGGGAACCACGGCCGGGTCGTGGTCACGGTCACTCCGATGCCGAACATGGTCCACAACAAGGCCGCGATCTGCGGTCCTTCCAGTTGCGGGTCGAAGAAGGAGGACACCAGCACCGCCGTACACACCATCAGCGACAGCACGGCGACCTGGCGTTCGGTCTGCCGGCCCTGTCGCGTCAGCCGTCGGCAGCCGGCGATCATCCGCCAGAACCAGGCCGCCCACAGCGTGATCCACAGCGACAGGCCCACCAGGCCCAGCCTGGCCATGATGTGCAGGTGCGAGTTGTGCGGACTCCGCAGGGTCTCCTTGCCCTCGTCGTACACGCCGACCTCGGCGGCCAGGTTCTGCCCGAAGCCGGAGCCGTCGACGAGATGGCCGTCTTTCACCTGCTTGTCGAGGATCCGGGTCCACAGTTCCTGACGGCCCTCGACGGTGCCGCCCAGGTTTCCGGGGGAGTCCTTGCCGGTGAGGCTCACCACGTTGGCGATCAGCTGGGAGGCGGAGTACTCCCGGCCTTGCACGCCGGGCGTCGGGACCTTCAGCGACAGCAGCGAGGCGACGCCCAGCCCCACAACCATGATGAGTACGACGCGCCCCGCGAGTCGCAGTGGGTGGCGCATGAACACCAGCCCGATTGCTCCGCCGGCCATGACGCCGATCAGGCCGCCCCGGTTCTGGGTGGCAGCGAGCGCGATCACCAGGAGGGCCGGCAGACTCCAGGCCGCGCGACTGCGTGCGCTACGAGTCCCGGGCATCAGCCACATGAGCCCGAGCACCATGAGCGCCGCGATGGCCGCGCTGCCGGGTTTGCGCGACAGCACGGACACGGCGGAGAAGGGGACTTTCGGGGCGTTTTCGGCGAACGGTGTCAGCAGGAGTGCGGCCGGCAGCCACGCCAGCAGCCACGGCGTGAGTCGGTGGAGTCCGGCGATCAAGTGGTCGAGGAGTTCGGGTGACCTGGCGAGGGCGGCCGGGATCATGAACGCGAACAGGCAGTAGTACCAGAGCGCGGCGTCTCGGACCGCATCGAGCCCGTAGGTGGCCACGCCTGGAAGCGTGCGGATCAGTCCCCAGAAGACGAACGCGAGTAGCAGCGCGAAGACAGGCTCGTCCCGGAGCGGAACCACGAAGTACCGCGTGGCTGCGAGGGCTGCCACCACACCGAGCCCGAGGACCATCTCGCCGATGAACAGCGGACTGCCCGGCAGATGCAGGTAGGCGAAGGCCCGGTCGAACAGCAGGTACCCGCCGAGGAGGAATGCGAGCGACCGGCCGTACAGGACGAAGAGACGTCCGGAGTACGACGGCATCGCGCGTCACCCCCGTGGCAGCCGCGTCGACGACTGCGGATCTCCGGTCGATCCGAACGCGAAATGGGGATCAGACGTTCGCTCCGGCCGTCCGCGACGACCGGCCAGGAGAGCCGCCGGCTTCCACAGCCGACGGAGCCAGCGCTGCCAGTGCCCCTCGCGCTGGTAGATGTAACCGACGACCTCGGAGTCGACCTGGTCCAGTCGTCCGGCCACCGTGACGTGGTCCTCGACCGACTCGCCCTGGCCGAGGACGAGTACGGTCGCATCGGAGTCGTGCACCAGTTCCACCGCGGTCGCGGCATTCAGCAACGCGGGGGAGTCGATCAGGACGAGGTCGAAGGATTCCTTGGCCTCCGCGATCAGCTTCGCGACCGCCTCCGGGTAGGGCACATCGGATGGCTGCCGCAACCTGGCGTAGCCGGCCGGGAGAACGGCGACGCCCGCGTTGAGCGGGCTGGCCTCGACGCAGTCCGACACCACGCACCGGCCGGCCACCACCTGCCCGAAGCCGTCGGTCGGTCGGCTGCCCGGGAGCAGAAGATCGGTCAGGCCGCCCTCACCGGTGTCGGCGTCCACCGCCAGAACCGGCGTACCGCTGTCGGCGACGGCGAGCGCGACGTTGGCCACGACCGTACTCCGGTCGGACTCGCTGCCCGCTGAAACGAAAGCGATGGCCAGCTGCCGGTCGCGGCCGGCGCGAATCCGCTCGACCGAGCCCGCTGTGAACCGGAACGCCTCGGCCATCGCGGAGTCCGGGTCACGGGCCACGGGCAGGGAATCGCCGGCATCCGTGCGGCCGGGGATGAGCCCGTTCCGTGCCTGGGGGATGTCGCCGATGAGCGGTGCGTCGTAGATCGCCGCCGGATCGTCCGGTTCCTCGACGCAGCGGTGGCGGCGGGCGCGCGCGTACGCCAGACCGGAACCGAGCGCGAGCCCGGCCAGCAGCCCGATCGCCCCCGATCTCTTGGAGTTGCCGTTGATCGGCACCTGCGGCTCCCGAGCCCAGCCGATGGTCGGATGGGTGGACAGATCCACCTGCTGATTGAAGATGATCTGGGCCCGTTGCTTCAGCAGGTCGGCCTGTTGGCCCTTGGTCCGCGCGTCCCGGATCGCTCGCTCGACAGCCGCGACCGACGCCGCTCCCTGTGCGGTGATCTGGGCGGAGCGCACCTCGTCGAACGCCTGGAGGGCGGCGTTGACACCGGCCTGGGCCACCCCGGCGTCCGGCCAGGTGAACGCCACCGCGACGATGCTCGAGCCGAAGCTGCCTGGCGTGGCATGCTCCGGTGGAGTGATCTCCAGCGCGCTCGCCGGGCCGGTGAAGTCATCGACGGACAGTTTGTCGTCGTTCAGGGTCGTGTTGGCGATCCGCGCGGCGCGTTCGGCGACCTGCTGGGACTGCAGGAGCAGCACCTGGCTGTCGAAGTACTGGTCGCGGGCCTCGGTCTGGGTGGCTGCGCTCTGCTGGACCGTGACGGTGGCGCTCGCGCGGTACACCTCCGGCTGCGCGAGCGAGTAGGCGACCGCCGCCGATGCCATCAGGAAACAGATGATCAGTACCATGACCCGGTAGCGGCGTACCGCGCCGAAGACGGTCGGCTCAAAACGCGCTTCTTCGATGTGCGTGGCCTTCATGGCCTCACCTCAGTCGCTCACCTGGACTTCGGTGCACCGCCGTAGCAAATGCCCCCCTTCGGGCGATGATAGACGGAGAGTCGCCGAAATTGGGCCGTCTCGCTAGAGAACTTACTCTCCGTAAACGGGACTGGCCAGTCTGCCATATGGTTGCAGAAACCAACTATCTCGGTATATAGTTGGTTTATGCAACTAGCTCAGCAACCCCTCGTCCCGGGGGTAGAGCGGGACGTGCCTGCGCAGGAGCTGCTCGAAGGAGTCAGCTCCCTGGTGCGGGCGGTGCGGTGTCTGGAACACCGGAATCTGATGCCCGACGGCGGCTTGCGCCGTTCCGACGCGAGTGTGCTCAAGGTCCTGATGCGGGAGGGTGAGCAGCGCGGCGGAGAGCTCGCCGCGAAGCTCGGCGTCGACGCGTCGGTGGTGAGCCGGCAGGTGGCCGCCCTGGAGGCCGACGGACTGGTGAGCCGTCGTCCGGACCCGGCCGATGCCCGGGTCGGGCTGATCAGCCTGGCGCCCCGTGGAAAGGCCCAACTGGAGGCCCTCTACTCGTCCTACACCCAGCATCTTCGTGCCGCCCTGGCGGACCTCGACGACGACACGCTGCTGGCCGCTGCCGACAGCATGCAGCGGATCGCGCACGCCATCAACGAGGTCAACCAGGTCGTGAGGCGCACCCAAACGACTGGAGACTGATGACTGTCACTGAGACCCGGCAAGTAACGCCCAGTGCGCCGGAACTCACCCACCGCGAGATCCTCGAGATCCTGATCGGCCTGCTCGCCGCGCTGTTCACGGCGATGCTGAGCTCGACGATCGTCAGCAACGCGCTGCCGACGATCATCGCCGACCTCGAAGGCACCCAGACGCAGTACACCTGGGTGCTGACCGCGAGCCTGCTGGCCACCACGGTGTCCACCCCGATCTGGGGCAAGCTCGCCGACCTGATGAGCAAGAAGCTGCTGGTGCAGGTCGCCATCTCGGTGTTCGTGGTCGGCTCCGCCCTGGCCGGCCTGTCCCGCACCGTGCCGTTCCTGATCGGCGCCCGCGTCCTGCAGGGCCTCGCGATGGGCGGCCTGATGGCGCTGGCGCAGGCCATCATCGGCGCGGCCATCCCGCCCCGCAACCGCGGCCGGTACTCCGGCTACATGGGTGCGGTGATCGCGGTCGCGACCGTGAGCGGCCCGCTGATCGGCGGTGTCATCGTCGACACCTCGTGGCTCGGCTGGCGCTGGTGCTTCTACGTCTGCGTCCCGCTGGCCGTGGTCAGCCTGGTGATCCTGCAGAAGTACCTGCACCTGCCGCTGAACAAGCGTGAGATCCGGATCGACTACCTCGGCGCGATCCTGATCACTGTGGCCGCGAGCCTGCCGCTGCTCTGGGTCAGCTTCGCCGGCCAGAACTTCGCGTGGCTCTCGTGGCAGTCGGCGCTGTTCGTCGGGGGCACGTTGCTCTTCGCCATCGTCGCCGTAGTCGTCGAGAGCCGGTTCCCGGAGCCGCTGGTTCCGCTGAAGGTCGTCAAGCAACGCACCACCGCGCTGGCGATCGTGGCGAGCGTTGCGGTCGGTGTCGCGATGTTCGGCAGCGCGCTGTTCCTCGGGCAGTACTTCCAGATCGCCCGTGGCTACAGCCCGACCGAGGCCGGCCTGCTGACGATCCCGATGATGCTCGGCTCGTTCCTCGGGTCGATCGGCTCGGGGCAGATGATCACCCGCTACGGCAAGTGGAAGCGGTACCTGGTCAGTGGTGCCATCCTGCTGGTCATCGGCCTGGTCCTGCTCGGCACGATCGACCACACCACGCCGTACTGGTACACCGGTCTCGGCATGCTGGCGATGGGACTCGGCATGGGTATGACCATGCAGAACCTGGTCCTCGCCGTACAGAACACGGTCGACGTCCGGGAGATCGGCGCGTCGAGTGCCACGGTCTCGTTCTTCCGCAGCCTCGGTGGTGCGGTCGGCGTGGCGGTGCTGGGCGCCGTACTCGCGGCCCGGGTCAAGGATCTGATCATCCAGGGCGTCCTGGCCGGCCCCGGCGGTGCCGAGGCGGCGGGGAAGCTGCAGGAGGGTGGATCCGGCGGCACGAGCCTGCTGGACGTCAATCACCTGCCGCCGCAGCTGGCGGAGCTGGTGCGTCAGTCGTACGGCGACGCCACCGGCCGGATCTTCCTGATCGCGGCCGCGTGCGCCCTGGTCAGCCTGGTGGCCGTGTTCTTCATCAAGGAGGTCCCGCTGCGGCGGACCGTTGCCAAGGTCGACGACGTCGAGGACCTGGTCGACAGCAGCGTGCACGACTAGAACTCGGGTGGCTGGAGGCCGGTCAGGTCGCGGGTGCGGATGATCGGCGAACGAACCAGCCACAGTACGGCGAGCAGGCCGCCGGCTGCGGACACGAGAAGGGTCTCGCGGACACCGATCCAGGTGCCGAGGAACCCTCCGACGACCGCGCCGAGCGGCCTGACGCCGTAGTTGATGGTGCTGAACGCACCCGCGACCCGGCTCCGCATGTGGTCGTGGGTGACGGCGGCCTGGATCGAGTTCAGTGGTACGTCGAAACACATCACCGCGAAGGTCGCGACGAACATCCCCGCGGACAACGCGGCCGCGCGGACGAAGGCAGGCCCCTGGGCGAGGAGCACGAACGCCATCGCGCTGGGGAAGACGACCGCTCCGGCCGCGATCACCCGCCCGGCCCCGAAGACCCGGCTCAACGGCGCGGCGCAGACCGCGCCGAGGAGTCCGCCGGACGAGCCGATCCCGAAGGCCAGACCGATCGTGCCGGCCGAGAGTCCGAGGTCGCGGCTGGCGAACAGCACGAGCAGCGCCATGCCGATCATGTGGAAGAAGTTGACCGTGGTGGCGCAGCCGAGGCTGCGACGCAGGTACGGGTGCGCGAGCAAGTAGCGCATCCCGGTCCGCGCCCGGGCCAGCAGCGGCTCCTGAGTCTCGTCGGCCTCGCCCGGCGGAACGTCGAGTCGGCTGATCCGGATCGCCGAGAACAGGAACGAGAACGCGTCCACCACGATCGCGACCGGCGCGGTCAGCCACTGCACGAGTACGCCGCCGACCGCCGGACCGCCCATGAACGAGATCGACCGGGTCGCCGACAGCTTGCTGTTGGCCTCGAGGAACTGGTCCCGACCGACCAGGCGGACGAAGAACGACGCGTAGGCGGTACCGAACACGACACCCGCCGTACCGGCCAGGATCGCGATCACGTAGAGCTGGCCGAGGGTGAGCAGATCCAGCCAGTACGCCACCGGGATCGTGAGCAGCGCGATCATGCGGGCCACGTCGGCAGCGATCATCAGCGGCCGCTTGTCCCGGCGCTGGTCGACCCAGGACCCGACGAACAGGCTGGCCAGGCTGGGCAGCCAGACCGCCGCGGTCAGGAAACCGACCTGGCTGGGAGAGGCGTCGAGCAGCGTGACGGCGATCAGCGGCAGCGCGAGTTCGGTGATCCGGTCGCCGAACTCGGACACGGTCTGCGCGGACCAGAAGGTCCGGAACCGCCGATCGCGCCACAGGCTGGTGGCGGTCAGAGTCGTCACAGTGGTCCCCCCAGGACTGGGCTCAGGTAGTTGCTTCGGGCAAAGACATGGCAACGAACCGGACCGAGCGGGATTCCGCCGGTGCCGCCGCGTCACCGCGCTGGACGTACGGCGCGAGGATCTGCTCCAGCGCGGACCGGATCGCCTCCGCCTCCACGGGAGTGATGACCAGGCGGGTGTTCGCCGAGCCGGCCAGGCGGTTCCACTCCGGATCGAGGTGGGGCTCGGTCTCGGCCAGCCAGTGCTGCGCCGCCTCCAGCGCCTGGTTCATCAGCTCGGTCCGGAGCAGGCGGCCGGCCTCGACGCCCTCGGCAGTGGCCGGCATCTCGTACCGGAACCCGCGGGCCACCGCGCTCCACCACCGCTGCCGCCGATCCGTACCGCTCGGGGGCGGGCCGTCGACTACGAGGCCGAACTTCGCCAGATGGCGCAGATGCCAGCTGGTGACCGACGGGGACGCGCCGACGTGCTCGGACAGCTGGGTCGCGGTCGCCGGGCTGTTTCCCTGCAGCCAGCTGAGCGCGGCCAGCCGGACCGGATGCGCCAACGCCCGCATCGCCTGTGGGTCGGTGATCTCGAAATCGCCGTACGGATTTCTGAGAGACATGTTTCGAGAGTAATCTCTCAGATCTCCCGACGGCAAGAGTGGGAGCGCCAACGACAGGAGGTAGTCGGCGCCGGGTGGTCCTGCATGGGGGGCTCAGGCGGAGAGCAGCCCTCGACGGTGTCGTCGGGGCCGACTACCTCCTGTCCTTACGCACCTGCCTGGTTCGCCGCCAGATATCGCTGATCAGGTCGGGGCGCATGCCGACGGCCGTGTAGAGGGCGACAGCGGGAGTGGGGTTGCTGGTATCGACGTGCAGGATCGTGCCGGAGCGGCCGGCGGCGGCGTCGACGGCGAAGGCGTCGTGCAGGAGGAACTTGGCCAGGCCCCGACCGCGAGCAGCCGGTACGACGGCCAGCCGCCCGATGTAGCCGCAGTTGTCGGTGCTGACGAAGTTGTCGTTGCACTCGGTCACGGCGACCGCCTGCCCGGCGAGTTCGACCGTGGTCAGCTGCGACCAGTCGAACGTCGACCGGCTCTCCCGCGACTCCGCCCAGTCCTCGTACGGCCGCGGCAACGCCCGACGGCTGCTCGCCGAAAGCCTCCATCAGTACGCCGTGCGCCGCCCGGCGACTCGGGTCGTCGAAGGCCCCGCGCCGTACCACTGCACCGTCCGGCGTGGCGGGTGGCGGCACTGGACCGTCGAAGGTGATGCGCATCCGGTGGATCGACGTGCCGATCGCGAAGCCCTGCAGGGCAACGATCCCCGCGAGGAACTCGTCCTGCCGGATGACCGCGATACTCAGCTCGACGTCTGATCGGCCGGCGGCTCGCCCGACCTCGGTGGCCCGGCGGGTCGCGCGATCCAGCAGCCATGTCACCACGGCCGGCGACTCGCTCAGGGCCTCGACCTGGACCCGTGATCCGTCGCCGCTCGACATGGCCGTCGCCGATCCGGCGAACTCGCCCTCGGTGTCGAGCACGATCCAGCCGTCCGTCGCGGGGTTGAACCCGGGATCACGGAGATAGTTCGCGACGTCCTCGGGACTGTGCTTCGCGAAGCCGAGCAGCGCCCGTGTGTATTCGGCGGATCGCTCGGCGATCAGCCCTGCATCGGCGAGCCGCACCTGCCGGGTGGTGAAGCCGGCTGGCAACGTCATCCGGCGTCGATCTGGATCCGCAGGACGTCCATCACCAGCGTCGCCCGCATGCCGGCGGAGAGGTAGAGGCCGAGCGCCGGCGTCGGGTTGTTGGTGTCGACGTGCAGGATCGTGCCGGCCCGACCGGCCGCCGCGTCGAGGGCGAACTGGTCGTGCAGCAGGAACGTCGCCAGCCCCTTCCCGCGGGCTTCCTCGAGGACGCCCAGTCGGCCGATGTACCCGCAGTTCTCGTCCTCGACGAACTGGTCGTTGCACTCCCGAAACGCGACCGCCCGGCCGTCGACCTCGAGCAACGTCGTCTGGGACCAGTCGAAGGTCGACTGGCTCTCGTGGGCCACCCGCCACTCGTCGAACGTCCGTGGCGTGAAGCCGAACTGTCCCGCGAAGGTCGTTGTCAGGAGGTGGTGGGCGGCGCGCTGACTCTCCTCGTCCTGAGCGCCTCGGCGGACCGTCACACCGGCGGGGACGTCCGGCGCGGCGACCGGACCATCGTGGTCTATGCGCATCCGGTGGTACGTCGTGGCCGGCTTGAACCCGTCGTCCACCAAACGATCCCGGCGGGCCTCGTCGACCCGGTAGGCGACGGCGTCGAGCTGCACCGACGAGTGTCCGTACTGGGTGGCGAACTCGCCCGCCCGCTGCGTGATCCGGTCGAGGAGGTAGCGCCAGACCAGCGGGTCGGTGGTGACGGCGTCCAGGTCGAGGTGGCGGTGGTCGCCCCGGCCGAAGATCATGCCGAAGCCGACGAGCCGGTTGCCGTCGAAGATCAGCCAGCCGTCGGTCTTCGGGCTCGAACCCGGGATCGGTGAGCACGTCGACCATGTCGTCGAGGGTGTAGTCGGCGAAGCCGAGGACGGCGGTGTTGTCCGCGGACACCAGGTCGAAGACCGCCTCCGCGTCGTCCTTCGTCGGCGGGCGAACTGTATGCGTGTCAGACAGTACGGCGGTCATTCACCCATGGTGGTGAACGACCGCCGTACTGTCGAACGGATTAGAACGGATGAGAACGGGCTAGCAGGCCTTCTCCCACTCCAGGTCACAGGTGGTCTGAGTGGTCCTCAGGGTGTTCGGCGACACGGCGGCCGGTGGGGCCTGGTCCGACCAGGAGGCGAGCGTGACGCCGACCGCGTCCTCGATGGAGCGCGGGCTGTCCAGGTAGTTGTTGCTGAGCATCGAGAAGACGAGCTTGCGGCCGTCCTTGGTGCTCACATACCCAGACAGGGCGGTCACACCGGTGAGCGAGCCGGTCTTACCGTGCAGGTTGTTGGCGGCCGGTGTGTTGAGCATCCGGCTGCGCAGCGTCCCGCCGACGAAGCGCTCCGGGTTGCCCGCGATCGGCAGGGCGTCGTACCACTGCTGCCACCACGGCTCCTTCTTGGCTCCGATCAGTACGTCGGTGACGCTGTCGGCGGTGACGTTGACCTTGCGGGACAGGCCGGAGCCGTCGGAGAGCCGGATCCGGCTGGTGTCGACGCCGATGCTCTGGGCGTAGTCGGTGACGACACCCAGTCCGGCCGACCAACTGCCGTCGGCCTCGACGACCGCGCCCATCGCCTTGACCAGCGTCTCGGCGTGCATGTTGTTCGACAGCTTGAGGAACGGCGTCATCAGCTCGCCGACCGTCATCGACTCGTCCCGGGCGAGCTGCTTGGCCGCCGCCGGAGTGGCGGCGTTCTTGATCCGGCCGTCGACCTGGATGCCCTGCGCGGCGAGCGCGCGCCGGAACACGTCGGCCGCATACAACTCCGGCTCCCACACCGTCACCCACTCCTGACCGACCGATGGCGCCGAGCGGCACCGAGCCGGTCACCCGGACGATGTTGGTGCCGTGGTCGCGCTCGATGCTCAGCGTGTTGGCCGACCCGGCCGCGCCGGTCGTCGCGGTGTTGACCAGCGTGATGACTCCGTTCGCGGGGACCAGCGAGAGCTTCGCCGGTGCACCGGCGGCCGCTCCGGGCCGGCTCTCGACGATCGACGTACCGGAGTCATAGTCGGTGTTCGGCGCGAGCGTGAGGGCGGAGATCTGGGCGTTGTAGTAGAACGGCTCGTCGTCCCAGGCCCAGCTGTCGCCGAGCCGGACGTGGTCGAAGTACGTGTCGTCCGCGATCAGGTCACCGTCGACCCGCCGCACGCCGGCCGCGCGCGAGTTGCTTGGCCAGTCCGACGTAATCGGACTCCAGTGCGGTCGGGTCGCCGTACCCCTTGAGGTAGAGGTCGCCGCGCAGCTTCCCGCCGCGGACGGACGCGGTCGCCAGCACGTCGGTGTGGAAGCGGTACGACGGGCCGAGGACGTGCATCGCGGCCGTCGACGTGAAGAGCTTGGTGTTCGACGCCGGCAGCATCCGCTGGGCGCCGTTCCGGTCGTACAGCGTCTCGCCGGTCGTCGCGTCGCGGACCACCAGCGCGACCTGTGAGCCGTCGTACGCGGCTGTCGTTCAGCAGGCTGTCGAGCTGCTGCTGCAGCGCCGTTCCTTGGACGGCGGTCGGCGCTCCGGCCGATTGGGTGACCACCCCACCGACGGCTGCCGCCACCGCGGCGACGGAGGCGACCACTGCGCGTCCCGACATTCTCGGTAAATACTTCACGAGGAACTCCCTCAACCCAGGCGGAAATCAACTAGCGGGAGTCTCTACCCCGGATCGCTCCCGGTCCAGTGATCAGCGCGATTCACCTCTCGCTCTCCAGGTGAATCGATGGAAAAGTTCGTCCGCACAGGTTCCGCCCCACCTGAGGAGTGTCATGCCCAGACGACTTCTGGCGGCCGTGGTCGCCGCACTCAGCTTGTCCGCCTTGCTGTCACACGCCGGTGCACGCCGCCGACGACGACGCGGCGGTGTTCCCGGCCGAGATCATCGGCGAGGACTTCCCGGATCCGGACGTCTTCCAGCAGAACGGCACCTGGTACGCCTACTCGACCAACAACGGCCGCGGCACCGTGCCGGTCGCCTCTGCGCCGAGCGCCGAACGGACCGTGGACGATCCGCGGCGACGCGATGCCCGGCGGCCCGTCCGCGAGCTGGGCGCAGCCGGGCCGCACCTGGGCACCGGACGTGTACCCGAACCCGACGGCAGCCTACACCCTCACCTACACCGCCTGGCACAAGGCATCCGGGCGGCAGTGCATCGGCGTCGCGACCGCGACCTCGCCGCTCGGGCCGTTCACCCCGGTCGGCAGTCAGCCGCTGATCTGCCCGCTCGACCAGGGCGGCGCGATCGACGCGAACACCTTCGTGGCGAACGACGGCACCCGCTACCTGCGTCTGGAAGAACGACGGCAACGCGATCGGCCAGCCCTCGACGCTCTGGCTCACGCGTACGGCGAACAACGGCACAGACCCTGGTCGGCGGCAACACCGCGCTGCTCACGTCGAGCGGCGTGATCGAGGCGCCGGACCTGGTCCAGCGTGGCAGCCAGTACGTGCTGTTCTTCTCCGGTGGCGGCTACACCGACTGCAACTACCTCACGTCGTACGCGACCGCGACCAGTCGCTGAGCGGGCCGTGGACCACCGCCTTCCGGCCCCTGATGACGACCGCGACCTTCGACAACCACATCTGCGGGCCTGGCGGCGCGGACTTCGTCGGCGACAAGATGTTCGTGCACGGCTGGGTGAACGGATCGCGGCACCTGTACGTCGCCGACGTCGGCTGGGCGAACGACTACCCGGTCGTCCGCGGCAGCCGGGTCCGGTACGAGGCTGAGCGCGGGACCCTGAACAACTGCACGGTCCGCACCGGACGCCGCCGGCGCCTCGGACGGCAAGGTGGTCGCGTACATCGACTACGCCGACTCCTGGGTGGAGAACTCCGTCTTCGCGCCGGTCGCGGGTAGTTACACCCTGCACGTCGGGTACGCGAACGGCTCGGGCGCGACGGCCAGCCACGGGCTCGTTGTCAATGGCAACAGCCAGGGTGTCGGTCAGCTACCCGGTCACCGGCTGGGACAACTGGCAGCAGAGCTCGGTCTCGATCACGCTCAACGCAGGCTGGAACACGATCCGGCTGACGAAGGGCGACCTCTACACGGAGGTGGACTACCTCGAGGTCCAGTGAGCTTCCGGGTCAGGGATCTGCCCGCGGTAGTCCCGGCCTGACCCGGGAACCACCCGTCCGGAGCGTGGCGTGCTGCCACGGTACTGGACGTCTGCCTCGTAGTCTCGGTAGAGCAGCAGTCATGCACTCGACGGGGAGCATGAAGCAGGAGATGGCGAAACCACCAGAACAGGTATCCGGCGACCGGCGGCGACGGCGGCCGGTCTGGCTGGACCTGCGTCGTACCGGGCGGGGCCTGCAGGCGATGCTGCTTCGGCGGCCTGGCCTCGCTGATCTCGCTGATCATCACGTTCTGGATGCTGCCGCAGATCAGCAGCGACGGGTGGCTGCCGATCGTCCGGCTGGTCGTGCTGCTGGCGATGTTCGGCCTGCTGATGCGCTGGGTGCTGGCCGGGATCGCGATCCTGATCGGCTCGGTCGGCGTCCTGGTCGGCGGTCTGCTGTCGCAGTTCGGCGTCGTCTACCTCGGCATCACCGTGGACCCCGGGGTGAACCTGCACGGCGGCGTCGAGGCGGCGCTGCTGGTCGCGATCGTGATGGCGTCGGTGAGCGCCTTCGTCGGCTGGGTCGCGTACGCCGGCAGCGACGACGCGTACGTCGCCGAGGTGATGCGGGTCGTGCGCCGCCGGGCCCGGCGGATCCAGGCCGCACCGAAGACCGGCCTGCTGATGATCCAGATCGACGGCCTGTCCGAGCCGCTGCTGAACTGGATGGTGCTGGCCGGCAACCTGCCGAACCTCGGCGGCTGGATCCGGGACGGCAGCCACTCGATGGTCGGCTGGCACACCGGCGTACCGGCGACCACTCCGGCCAGCCAGGCCGGCATCCTGCACGGCGGCTCCGGGCAGATCCCGGCGTTCCGGTGGTACGAGAAGGAGACCGGCCGGGTGATGGTGACCAACCGCGCCCGCGACGCCGCCGAGATCGAGACGCGGATGTCGACCGGCCGCGGCCTGCTCGCCGACGGCGGGGTCAGCATCAGCAACAACTGGTCCGGCGACGCGCGACAGGTCGCGAGCTGGTCTTCAGCCGGGCCGCGCTGCCGAACAGCCGCAGCCGCGGCTACGTCCGGTTCTTCTCCAGCCCGCAGGGCGCCGCCCGCGGTCTGGTGCTGTGTGTCGCCGAGATGGTGAAGGAGTTGCACCAGGCCCGGCGGCAGCGGGTCCGCCACCTGGTCCCGCGGGTCAAGCGCGGCGGCTCCTACATCTTCCTGCGGGCGATCAGCAACGTGCTGCTGCGCGACCTCAACGTCTCGCTGATCACCGACGAACTGGTCAAGGGCACCCCGGTCGATCTACTGCGACTTCGTCGACTACGACGAGGTCGCCCACCACGCCGGCCCGACCCGGGCGGAGTCGCTGCAGACGCTGGAGGGTCTCGACCGGGTGCTCGGTGCGCTGCAGCGGATCATCGACATCCTGCCGCACTCGTACGAGATCGTCGTGCTGTCCGACCACGGCCAGAGCCAGGGCTCGACCTTCCTGCAGCGGTACGGCCGGACGCTGACCCAGGTGGTCGACGACCTGGTCGACACCACCAAGGAGCCGGTCGCGGCCGTCGGCAAGTCCGAGGGCTGGGGTCCGGTGAACGCGTTCCTGACCGAGCTGTAGCCTGCGCCGCAGCGTGGCCGGCTCGGTCACCCGGAAGGCGCTGCACGGCAAGGCCAGGAGCGGTGAGGTCGAGCTCGGCCCGAAGGACTGCGAGCCGCCGGTCGCCGCCGACGAGCAGATGGTCGTCACCGCCTCGGGCAACCTGGCGCTGATCTACCTGGCGACCACGCCCGGCCGGGTGCCGCTGGAGGAGATCGAGCTGCTGCACCCCGAGCTGATCCCGGGGCTGGCGACCCACCCGGGCATCGGGTTCGTGGTGGTCGACTCGCTGGCCGAGGGGCCGGTCGCGATCGGCCAGGCCGGGGTCCACGTGCTGCGGTCCGGCCGGATCGAGGGGGACGACCCGTTGGCGCCGTACGGGCCGTTCGCCGCCGCGTCGATGCTGCGGCAGGCGGAGATGCCGCACAACGGCGACATCGTGGTGATCAGCCGGCTGGACCATTACACGCACGAGGTGGCCGCGTTCGAGGAGCTGGTCGGGTGCCACGGCGGTATCGGCGGCTGGCAGACCGAGGCGGTCCTGGTGCACCCGAGTCGTTGGGTGGTCGACGAGGCTCCCGTAGGCTCCGACGCGGTCCACGAACTGCTGATCAGCTGGCTCGAGAAGCTCGGCCAGCGCAAGGACCTGCCGAGAGATCGGTCGAGTCGCAGTGTGGAGGCCTGAAGCGTGCGGATCACCTGGTGGGGGCACGCCACCACCACCATCGAGGAGAACGGCACGCGGCTGCTGACCGACCCGGTGCTGACCTCGCGGATCGCACATCTGCGTCGCCGCCGCGGACCGACCCCGCTGCCCGGCTGCCGGCCGAGTGCGACGCCGTACTGGTCTCGCACATGCATGCCGACCACCTGCACCTCACCTCGCTGCCGCTGGTCGCGCCGGACGCCGCGCTGGTCGTGCCGCGGGGTGCGGCCAAGCTGATCCACCAGGACAGCGGTGCCGCGTACTCGGACCGCTGCGTCGAGGTTGCCCCGGGCAACCAGGTGCGGATCGGCGCGCTCGACATCACCGCGGTCACGGCCGATCACGACGGCCGCCGGCTGCCCTGGTCGTCGTACGCGGGACCGGCGCTCGGCTACCGGGTCGAGGGCTCGCCGAGTGTGTGGTTCGCCGGCGACACCGACCTGTACGACGGCCTGGCGGCGGAGGTCGGACCGGTCGACCTGGCCCTGATCCCGGTCGGCGGCTGGGGTCCGTCGCTCGGTCCGGGGCATCTGGATCCGGTCCGTGCGGCGGAGGCGGTTCGCCAGGTCGGCGCCCGGATGGCGATACCGGTGCATTTCGGGACGTTCTGGCCGATCGGGTGCGACTGGGTCAGGCCGGAGCTGTTCCTGCCACCGGGGGAGAGGTTCAAGACCGCGATGGCCGAGGTGGACCCCGCGGGTGCTGGTGGATCTCCTGGTCGCCCGGCGAGTCGACCGAGGTGGCCGCCACGTGAACGGCGACGCCCGGTTTCGATCTCTGGTACCTCGTCGTGCTGGCCGGTGCTGTCCTGCTCGGCGCGGTCCTGCCGGTTCTCCCGACGGGTGCGGCTGTGTCGGCGGGCGCCGTACTCGCGTCGCACAGCAATCCGATCGGGCTGCTCGGCGTACTGATCGCCGGTGCGGCCGGTGCGTATGTCGGCGACCTGATCGTGTACGCCGGCTGTCGGTTCGGCGGCGAACGCCTGGCCAAGCGGGTCGGGTGGTTGCGCGACAACGCCTCCCTCGACGCACTGCGGGCCCGGCTGGACCGATCACGAGATCGGCGTGCTGCTGACCTCGCGGCTGATCCCGGGCGGGCGGGTGCCGGTGCTGCTCGCGGCCGGGCTGGCCGGGTACTCGTGGGAGCGGTTCGCGGTGGTCGACCTGGCCGCATCGTCGCTGTGGGCCGCGGTCTACATGGCGATCGGGCTGCTCGGCTACGCGCTCTTCGACAAGCCGTGGGAGGGCGTGCTCGCCGCGATCGTGCTCGTCGTGCTCACGACCGTGCTGAGTGGCCTGGTCCGGCGCGCCCGGCGCAACCGGGCCGGCGCGAAGTCAGACTCCGAATGACGCGGTGCGGAGCCGCTCGATCGTCTCCGCGTCCGCCCCTGCCTCGCCCTCCAGTTCAACCTTGGCCACCTGCTGGCGGCCCGATGCAGAACAGCACCAGCTCGGCCGGGTCGCCGGTGACCGTCACCGACCCCAGCTCGGTCGGCCGCTTCGCGACGGACGTCCTACCGTCCGGGAGCCGGAGGACCACACCGCTGGGCGCCTTCCGGATCAGCGTCTTCGCGCCGAGCCGGATCGACTTCCACAGCCCTTCCTCCTGCTCGGCCGGGAGTGCCCGGACGTCGTACGTCGGCTGCGCCCGGCGGACGTCCTCGTGGTGCACGAAGTACTCGGTCGTGTTCAGCTGGTGGCCGAACTTGGGGAACGCGTAGATCGAGATCCGCGGCGGCCCGTTCCGGACCTTGTCGACCACCTCGGTGAAGCTGTAGCGCTCCTTCGCCCGCTTCATCCGCCGCGCGGTGGTCTCCGCCAGCGCGGAGATCATGATCCCCGGCCCGGCCATCGGATCGGCCTCGCGGACATACAGATGGACGGCGAGATCGTACGTCGTCCATCCTTCACACAGCGTGGGCTGATCAGGCCCCAACTTGTCGAACAGATCACACAGAGCAAGTCGTTCTACCCGGCTGTAGTCGGTCACAATCTCGATCGTAGTTGTCCGCTCCCAATGGCAGAATGTCAATCGTTGTCATGCCTGTGCCTGGTGTTCGCACCTGACTGTCCTGGAGAGCGTCTTGCCCATGCCCAAAGTCCCTGACCAGGGCAGCGTCACCCGGCGAGGATTGGCGGTCCTGCGGGTCGCGATCTGGGAGGAGCCGTGGATCTTCGCCTTGTCCGTGCTGGCCAGCGGGCTGTACGGCGCGATGACGGTGGCCGTCGGCTTGGCACTGGGCTGGGCGACCGACAACGTGCTCCGGCCGGCGATCGACAGTGGTCACACCACCGTCGGCGCGATCGCGTCGCTGATCGGCGCTGTTCCTCGGCATCGCGGTCCTGCGGCGCGATCGGCGTGGTCGGCCGGCGGATCGGGGCCGGCGTGATGCAGTTCCGGCTGCAGGCGACGTACCGCCGCCGGGTCACCCGGCAGTACCTGAAGCTTCCGCTCGAGTGGCACCACCAGCACTCGACCGGGCATGTTGCTGTCGAACGCCAACGCGGACGTCGAGTCGACCTGGTTCGTGATCGCTCCGCTGCCGATGGCCATCGGCGTGATCGCGATGCTGGGGTTCGCGACCGTCGCGATGTTCGCGGCCGACGTCTGGCTCGCGCTGGTCGGCTGCCTGGTCTTCCCGCTGGTGTTCGTCGCGAACGTGATCTTCCAGCGCTACCTGCAGCCGCTCGCCACCCGGGCGCAGCAGCTCCGCGCCGATGTCTCCGAGGTCGCGCACGAGTCGTTCGACGGCGCGCTGGTGGTGAAGACGCTGGGCCGCGAGGCCGCCGAGACCGAGCGCTTCCGCCTCCCGACGTACGCGCTGCGGGACGCGAACATCGCGGTGAACAAGGCCCGCGGCATGTTCGACCCGGTGATCGACGGCCTGCCCCGGCTGGGCGTGCTCGCGGTCCTGCTGGTCGGCGTCGGCCGGGTGCGGTCGGGCGGGGCCGACGCCGGCGACGTGGTCCAGGTGGCCTTCCTGTTCACGCTGATCGGGTTCCCGATCCGGGCGCTCGGCTGGGTGCTCGGTGAGTTGCCGCGCTCGGTCGTCGGGTGGGATCGCATCCAGCGGGTGCTGACCGCCGAGGGCGGGATGGAGTACGGCGAGGCGCGAGCTGACGTCGGCGAAGGCGGCCCGGCTGCAGGTGGCCGACGCTACGGTTCGGGTACCTGCCGGAGCGCGACGTACTGGCCGGCGTGGACTTCACCATCGAGCCCGGACGGACGGTCGCGATGGTCGGACCGACCGGCTCCGGGAAGTCGACGCTGACCACGCTGCTGACCCGGCTGATCGACCCGGAGAAGGGTGCGATCAAGCTCGACGGCCTCGACCTGCGCGACCTGGCCCGGGACCAGCTGGCCGGATCGGTCGCGCTGGTGGCGCAGACCGCGTTCCTGTTCGACGACACGATCCGCGGCAACATCACGCTCGGCGGCGACTACAGCGACGAGGACGTCTGGGACGCGCTGCGGATCGCCCAGGGCGACGGCTTCGTGAAGTCGCTGTCGCACGGTCTGGACACCAAGGTCGGCGAGCGCGGTACGACGCTGTCCGGCGGCCAACGGCAACGCATCGCACTGGCCCGGGCCCTGGTACGGCGACCTCGGCTGCTGATCCTGGACGACGCGACCAGCGCTGTGGACCCACAGGTCGAGGCGCGGATCCTGGCCGGGCTGCGGTCCGCCGTCCAGGGCGCCGAAGCCGCGACGACCGTCCTCGTGATCGCCTACCGGAAGGCGACGATCTCGCTCGCCGACGAGGTGCTTGTTCCTCGACGACGGCCGGATCGCGGCCCACGGGACGCACATCGAACTGCAGGAGAAGTCGGCCGCCTACCGCGACCTGGTCGACGCCTACGAGAAGGACGCGGAGCGCCGCCAGGAAGAGGCGGACCTGGCCGCCGAGCTCGACGATCTGGACTCGGAAGGAGCATCCGCGTGAGCTACCGCGGAAGCCTCGTCCGGCTCGACCACGCGGACGACGCGGGTGGTCTGGAGACCCTGCGGCAGGGGATGAAGGTCTCGCCCGACCTGGCCAAGGGCTGGGGGATCACCGGGATCCTCGCGCTGACCATGACGGCCGGGCGGATCGTCATACCGATCGCTGTTCAGCAGACGATCGACAAGGGTCTGTCCGGTGCCGGGCGGGCCGGACATGTCGTACGTCGCGTGGATGTGCGTGGTCTGCGCCGCTGGGCATCCTGGTCACGGCGGTCGCGTCGTACCTGACGACCGTGCGGCTCGCGATCAACTCCGAGCGCGGGCTGGCGACGATGCGGATCAAGGCGTTCCGGCACGTGCACGACCTGCCGGTGCTCACCCAGAGCACCGAGCGCCGGGGCGCGCTGGTCAGCCGGGTCACGTCGGACGTGGACACGGTGTCGCAGTTCCTGCAGTTCGGCGGGTTCATCTTCCTGGTCAGCCTCGGGCAGATGGCTGCTCGCGACCGTGGTGATGTTCTTCTACTCCTGGCAGCTCGCGCTGGTCGTGCTGCTCTGCTTCATCCCGCTGTTCGCCAGCCTGAAGTACCTGCAGCGGGCGATGTCGGCGGCGTACGGCGTGGTCCGGGCGAAGGTCGGCGAGATGCTGTCCGCGATCGCCGAGCCGGTGGTCGGGGCGCAGGTAGTCCGCGCGTACGCGATCGAGAAGCGGACGCAGGGGCGGATCGACGCCTCGATCGAGGACTACCGGCGGACCGCGACCCGCGCTCAGGCGATCACCGGGATCACCTTCTCCATCGGTGGTCTCGCGGCCGGTCTGGCCAACGCCGGCGTCCTGACCGCGGGCGTGCTGCTCGGGGTCGACGGCAAGGCGACGCTGGGGGAGATCCTCGCGTTCATGTTCCTGGTCGCGCTGTTCTCGGACCCGGTGCAGATCGCGACCCAGGTGCTGACCGACGCGCAGAGCGCGTTCGCCGGCTGGCGGCGGGTGCTCGGCGTGATCGCGACCCCGGCCGACGTGGTCGACCCGGGCGACTCCGGGGTGAAGCAGCCGCGCGGGCCGATCACGGTCGAGTTCGCGGACGTGGACTTCGCCTACCCCGAAGGTGAGCTGGTCCTGCGCGATGTCGACGTACAGATCGAGCCGCACCGGCGGGTCGCGGTGGTCGGCGAGACCGGGTCCGGGAAGACGACGTTCGCCAAGCTGCTGACCCGGCTGATGGACCCGACCGTCGGGCGCCGTCCTGCTGGACGGGGTGGACGCGCGGGAGATCTCGTTCGAGTCGCTGCGGGAGCGGGTCGTGATGGTGCCGCAGGACGGGTACCTGTTCGACGCGTCGCTGGCGGAGAACGTGCGCTTCGGGCGTCCGGACGTGACGGACGCACAGCTGCTCGACGCCTTCGAGTCGCTCGGCCTGACGGACTGGCTGGAGTCGCTGCCGGACGGACTGGAGTCGCCGGTCGGTCAGCGAGGCGAATCGCTGTCGGCGGGCGAGCGTCAACTGGTCGCCCTGGTCGCGGGCGAACATCGCCGATCCCGATCTGCTGGTCCTGGACGAGGCGACGTCGGCGGTCGACCCCGGCACCGAGGTGCGGGTCAACGCGGCGCTCGAACGGCTGATGAGCGGGCGTACGTCGGTCACCATCGCGCACCGGTTGTCGACCGCGGAGGCGGCCGACGAGGTCCTGGTCTTCGACGAGGGCGAGATCGTCGAGCGCGGCCCACACGCGGAGCTGGTCGATGCCGGTGGGGTCTACACCCGGCTGCACGACAGCTGGATCGCCCAGCGCAGCGCCGCCTGAGCCGCCTTCATGGCGTGCGCGACGGGCGGGAACCTGGGGCTGCCTGAGCCGTGTTCACGGCGTGCGCGACGGCCGGGGACCGCAGGGGAGGGGGTGGTCCCGGCCGTCGCGCAGTTCACCTGTCAGGCGGTCGGGGCAGTACCGTTCTCCCGCCCGGTACCCGGCTGCGGTACCAGCAGGAACTCGACGCCGCCCTTGTCGTCGACCGCCGCGTCCAGAATCTTGTCGTCGAGCGCGTTCGCCGCGTTCTGCTCCAGGAACACCCGCGCGCCGGCTTCCTCGACCACCTGGTCACCGGGCCGCGGCGCCTCCGTCGTCGTCACCGCGAGCGCCGGATCCGCCGGGTTCTCCTGCGAGATCCGCACTCCGGCGCCTTCCGGTGCGCCCTCGACCCCGTGATGCTCTTGATCACCAGCGTCGCGTTCTCAGTCAGGGTAAGCACAACTACTCCATCCGTCGGTCATCACTGAACCCGCCCCGTGCCCCCTCCCCCAATCCCCAAACAAACCACCCCCCGCCCACGCCCGCCACGCCCCCACCCCTCCACGCGCCGCCCCTCCCCGCCGCGGCCGCTAACCCTGCTGCCGCGCCCGCGCCCCGCCGCCGTGCCCCCGGGCGCCCCGCCCCGCGCGCCCCGCTCCGCCACCGCGGCCGCGGCGTTCGAGCGACTCTGTGCGCCCAGTCCGTACGATCCTGCGCCGCCTGTACGGATGTCGTGCACAAAGTGGGGTGAGCAGGGGGTCCTGGAGCGCCGTGATGGGCGGACTACGCGGCGGCGCGCCAGGTCGGTCCGGCGGGCTCCGCGCCGGACCGCCGCTGTCCCCTGCCCCGCCGCTGTCCCCTGCCCGCAGCCCCCGCCCCGCTCCCGCGTCGCGCCCGCCGCCGTGATCTCGGCCTGCGAGCGACTCTGTGCATCCAGTCCGCATGAAGCTGCGCCGCCTGTACGGACGTCGTGCACAAAGTGGGGGTGAGGGGTTCGTGGGGCGCGGCGGTGGCGGGTCAGGCGGCGCGCCAGGTCGGGGCGGGGTCGGTACGGCGGGAGCCGCGGTCGAAGGCGGCGCGGAACCGCCGGACGAGATCGTCGGGGCGGCGGACGGCGTCCTCCCAGCCGAAATGGACGAGTTCGAGGCCACGATCTGCCAGTCGCTGGTCGCGCTCGAACGCCCGGCGGAGCAGCCAGCGGCGCTCAGCGGCTGTCGGTGCCTCGAACTTCTCCAGCCCGTCCGCCTCGCCGACCGTGCGGAACTCCGGCCACCACAAGTCGACTCGATCGGTCAACCAGCGGTAACCGTCCCAGAACTGCGCCTGAAGGAGCGGCGCAGGCAGACCGCTCTGCGCGAGCACCGCACGCGCGAACGACTCCAAGGCCGACTCGGCGCGCGGGTCCCCGAGATCGATCGCTGCCCGCGCATTCTGTACGCCGGGCCAGCGGTACTGGCGCTCCAGCACGGCCTCGAGTTCGGCGCGCGAGACGGATCCGGACAAGGCATGATCGACTGTCACCACCGCCTCGCGCAGGGGTAGTTCTCGGGCGATGTCGACTGTGGTTCGTGCATCGGAGGTGAGCCACAGCCCTCGGTGCAGTCGGAGGTCTGCCTCGCTGAGGCCGGCACGACGGAGTACGACATCCGCACGCTTCAGGTTGCCGCGCCCCGACTCGCAGGTGAGCCAGACCGTGTCCGCCGATGGCCGCCGCTCCTGGTTCGTCCAGACCCGCAGCCCAGTGAGTTCCGCCGCTGTGAAGTGGCTGATGACCGACCTCGGATGGGCCGCTTGGGCACACGCGATGCACGCGAGACGTGCGTCAAGGTGCCCGTCGACGTAGCGGGCGTGCGCGCGCTGCAGTTGACCGCGTCGCAGGAGCCGCTCGACGTCGTACTTCTGCAGGCCCAGCTCCAGCAGTTCCAGGTGCCGCATCGGCCTGACCGATCGCTCAGCCAGCCGCTCGCGCACGTCATCTCCCAGCCTCTCCACCGGCCAATCCTCGCCGGAACCGCCGCCCGGCTGCTCGGACGCCTGTGGATAACCCGACTTTGTGCATCAGATCCGTACGACGGGGCGCGGGATGTACGGATGTGGTGCACAAAGTCGGCCTTCGAGGTGCGGTCGTCGGTTCGCCGGAACCGCCGCCGTGGGATTGACCCGATTCGACGGACAGACCTACCCCAGCTGCTCGGACGTCTGGATAACCCGACTTTGTGCATCGCATCCGTACGACGGGGCGTGAGATGTACGGACGTGGCGCCCAAAGTCGGCCGTCGAGGTGAGGTCGTCGGTTCGTCGGAGCCGCCGTCCAGGCGTCTGTCGAGAACCCGACTTTGTGCACCAGATCCGTACGACGGGGCGTGAGATGTACGGAGGTGACGCCCAAAGTCGGCCGTCGAGGTGCGGTCGTCGGTTCGTCGGAGCCGCCGTCCAGGCGTCTGCCGAGAGGCCGACTTTGTGCAGCAGATCCGTACGACGGAGCGCGGGATGTACGGACGTGGTGCACAAAGTCGGCCCGCGAGTGCGTCGTGCACAAAGTCGGCCCGCGAGTGCGGTCGTCGGTTCGTCGGAGCCGCCGTCCAGGCGTCTGCCGGGAACCCGACCTTGTGCATCAGATCCGTATGGCGTGGCGCGGGATGTACGGATGTGGTGCACAAAGTTGGCCCTGGAGGTGCGGTCGTCGGTTCGTCGGAGCCGCTGCCTAGGGGTCTGTCGAGAACCCGACTTTGTGCGTCAGATCCGTACGGCGGGGCGGGAGATGTACGGACGTGGCGCCCAAAGTCGGCCATCGAGGTGCGGTCGTCGGCTCGGCGGCGGGCGCGGCTCGGGGAAAGTCGGGTGCGGTGGTGCCGGGGGAAGTCGGATGCGGAGGGCCGAGGGAACGTCGGGTTTGGAGGGGCTGGGGAAGTCGGGTGCGGAGTGTCGGTGGGGTGGTGTGTGATCGGGGTATGGCGACTGTGTTGGGGACTCCGGGGATTGATGGGTTGGGCGACGTTGTGCGGGTGCTGCGGGAGTGGCAGCACGACGGGGACGCGGTGCAGTTGCATCCGGGGGACCTGGGCTGGTTCTGGCGGTTCGGTGACGAGCGGACCGCAGCGGCGACCAGGATGTGGAGCCGGGACGGGGAGATCCTGGCGGTCGGGCTGCTCGACGATCCGGAGCTGCTGCGACTCGCGATCGCGCCGGGTGCCCAGCGCGACGAGGAGCTCGCGCAGCGATTGGTCGAGGACGCGGTCGACGCCGGAGCGCCGGCGTACTGATCGAGGGCAAGGTGTACGTCGAGGCGCCGATGGGAGCGCTCGTCCAGGACCTGCTGTTCAAGGACGGCTGGATGGCGGCCGACCCGTGGGTGCCGCTCCGGCGTGACCTCAGCGAGCCGGTGCCGGATCCCGGCCTGCGGGTCGAGGTCATCGGAGCCGGAGCAGGCGCACGAGCGGACCGCCGTCCAGCGGGCGTCGTTCGACGGGTCGACGTTCACCGATGAGCGGTGGCACGCGATGGCGGCCGGTGACGCCGTACGCCGACGCGCGCTGTCTCGTCGGCCGCAACCAGCTGGGCGAGTCGGTGGCGGCCGTGACGGTGTGGTCGGCGGGGGAGGGCAAGCCGGGCCTGCTCGAGCCGATGGGTGTGCACCGGGCTGCACCGCGGCCGCGGCTACGGCCAGGCGATCACCGTCGCGGCGGCCGCGAGCACTGCGGGAGCTGGGCGCGTCGAGCGCGGTCGTCTGCACGCCTGGCTTCAACGTCGGCGCGATCGCGACCTACAAGTCGGCCGGCTTCGAGCAACTGCCGGAGACCCGGGACCTGTACCGCGACGCCTAGGCGGCCGCGTCGTCGGCGGCCCGGAGCACGCGGAGGATGTTGCCGCCGGCAAGCTTCGCCAGCTCGGCGTCGTTCCAGCCGCGGTCGGCGAGCGCCTCGAACAGGACCGGGTACGACGCCACGTCGGCCAGCCCGGTCGGGAACTCCGGGCACCCGTCGTAGTCGCCGCCGATCCCGATGTGGTCGACGCCGGCGATCCCGCGGACGTGCTCGACGTGCTCCGACGACGTCGTCCAGGGTGACCTCGGGCTTCGGTACGTCGTACGAATCGGCCAGCTTGGCCTGGTCCGCCGGGTTCATCGGGTTCAGGTCCGGCTCGCGCCTCCTTGGCGCCCGCGACCCAGTCGACGTACTCGCTGGGAGACGAACGTACGGCACGAAGGTCACCATGCAGACGCCGTCGTTGCGCGGCGAGCGTCTCGAGTACGTCGTCGGGCACGTTCCGCGGTACGTCGCAGACCGCGCGGGCCGACGAGTGGCTGAAGATCACCGGCGCGCTGGTCACCCGCAGCGCGTGCCGCATGGTGTCGGCGGAGACGTGCGAGAGGTCGACCAGCATGCCGATCCGGTTCATCTCCCGGACGACCTCCTCGCCGAACTCGTTCAGCCCGCCGAGCACCGGCTCGTCGGTCGCGGAGTCCGCCCAGGACACGTTGTTGTTGTGCGTGAGCGTCATGTACCGAACACCCAGCTCGCGCATGATCCGCAGCACCCCGAGCGACTCACCGATCGAGTGCCCGCCCTCCATCCCCATCAGCGAGGCGATCCGGCCGGCCTCGAACGCCGCGTCGACGTCGTCGGCCGACGATGCGCCAGCTGCAAGCCACGCCGGGAACCGCTCGACCAGCCGGCTGTACGAAGTCGAGCTGCTCGAACGTACGCCGTACCGAGCGCTCGTCCTGCGGCACCCACAGCGACCAGAACTGCGCGCCGACGTGCCCGGTCCGCAACCGGGGCAGATCGGTGTTCAGCCTCGGGCACCGACCCGCTCAGATCGTGGGCGTCCAGGTCGTACCCACACAGCTCGTAGAACGCGATCGGCAGATCGTTGTGCCCGTCGATCACCGGGTGCTCGCGCAGCAGCTCCTGGATCCGTGCCCCACTCGTCGTCATGCCCGCCATCCTCGCAGTCCGGCGGACCGTGGTCAGACACGCGCGACAGGCGCCGCGGATCGGCGACAATGGGCGGGTGAGTATCGACGAGCTGACCTTCGACGCGGCCGGGCTGATCCCGGCAGTGGTGCAGCAGTACGACACGCGCGAGGTCCTGATGGTGGGCTGGATGAACGCCGAGGCGGTCCGCCGTACCGCGGAGACCAGGCGGAGCACGTTCTGGTCCCGCAGCCGGCAGGAGTACTGGGTGAAGGGCGAGACCAGCGGCCATCGTCAGCACGTCAAGCAGATCCTCGTCGACTGCGACGCCGACACCCTGCTCGTCCTGGTCGACCAGGAGGGTCCGGCCTGCCACACCGGCACCCGCAGCTGCTTCGAGCACGGCGAGATCGAGGTCGCGGCATGAACTCTCCCGAGCTGGAGACCTTCCGCGAGTACGCGAAGGACCGCCGGGTCATCCCGGTGACCCGGCGGCTGCTCGCCGACGCCGAGACGCCGATCGGTGTCTACGGCAAGCTCGCCGCCGAGCGCACCGGCACCTTCCTGCTCGAGTCGGCCGAGAACGGCGGCGTCTGGTCGCGCTACTCGTTCATCGGCGTCCGCTCGCGCCGCGACCCTGACCGAGCGCGACGGCCAGGCCGTCTGGACCGGCAACCCGCCGGTCGGCCTGCCGCGAGACCGGTGACCCGCTGAAGGCGCTCCGCGAGACGCTGGAGATCCTGCACACGCCCGCGGCTGCCCGACCTGCCCCCGCTGACCGGCGGCATGGTCGGCTTCCTCGGGTACGACGCGGTCCGCCGGCTGGAACGGTTGCCGGACACAACGACCGACGACCTCGGCCTGCCCGAGCTCACGTTCCTGTTCGCCACCGACCTGGCCGCGCTCGACCACGAGACCGGCGAGATCTGGCTGATCGCCAACGCGGTCAACTGGGACGACTCCGACGAGCGCGTCGACGAGGCCTACGCGGACGCGGTCCGCCGGCTCGACGCGATGGAGGCCGACCTGGCCCAGCCGACCCCGTCGTACGTCGTCCGCGCGGATCGGCACCGCGCAGCCGGATCCGCACCGGCAGCGGTCCAGCGCGGAGTACCGGGAGGCCGTCGAGCAGCCAAGGAGGAGATCCGGGCCGGCGAGGCGTTCCAGATCGTCGTGTCCCAGCGGTTCGAGCTGCAGACCACCGCGACCGCGCTCGACATCTACCGGGTGCTGCGCCGCTCGAACCCGAGCCCGTACATGTACCTGGTCCGCCTGGACGGCTTCGACATCGTCGGTTCCAGTCCCGAGGCGCTGGTCAAGGTCACCGACAACAAGGTGATCCTGCACCCGATCGCCGGCACCCGCCGCCGCGGCGCGACGCCGGAGGAGGACCACGCGCTGGAGGAGGAGCTGCGGGCCGACGCCAAGGAGCGCGCCGAGCACCTGATGCTGGTCGACCTCGGCCGCAACGACGTCGGCCGGGTCTGCGCGCCCGGCACCGTCGAGGTGGTCGACTTCATGGACGTCCGCCGCTACAGCCACGTGATGCACCTGGAGTCGACTGTCACCGGGCAGTTGGCGGCCGGCAAGACCGCCTTCGACGCGCTCACCGCCGCGTTCCCGGCCGGGACGTTGTCCGGGGCACCGAAGCCGCGGGCGATGGAGATCATCGACAAGCTCGAGGTGACCCGGCGCGGCGTGTACGGCGGTGTCGTCGGCTACCTCGACTTCGCCGGTGACGTCGACACCGCGATCGCCATCCGGACCGCGGTGCTGCGCGGATCGACGGCGTACGTGCAGGCGGGCGCGGGCATCGTCGCCGACTCCGACCCGGCCGCCGAGGACGCGGAGTGCCGGACCAAGGCGGCCGCCGTACTGAACGCGATCGCGGTCGCGGGAACCTTCAGTGACGTCTGATGCGGCCACAGCGACTGGTTGACCTGCTCACCCTGGTGGCGCTGGCTCTGCTCGCGCTTGTCGGCGTACCTGACCTGGTCGTCGGCCGATCCGGGCAGCGGCCGGCCGGTCGTCGACTTCAACGGCTACACGGTCACGAAGGCGCCGGTCACGCTGGCGCTCGCCTCGGTGGTTGCCGTCGTCGTCACCAAACTCGCCGGTACGGCGTTGCGCCGCGTGCTGGGCGTTCTGGTGCTGCTGATGGGCGTGGCCGCGATCGGCGTGGCCCTGCAGGTGCGGCCCGACGTGAGCGAGCTGAGCAGGATCCGGCCAGAGCTGAGCCAGGCTGTCACCGATCAGGTCGCTCTGAGCACGGCGGCCCGGCGCCCTGGTTCGCACTGGCCGGGGGAGTGGCGCTGGTCGCGGCGGGCCTGATCGCCTTGCTGACAGCGCATCGCTGGCGTCGGCCGACAGCGCGGTACGAGCGTGATCCGGCCGCCGCACCGGCCGATCAGTGGAAGGCGATCGACGCGGGGGAGGACCCGACGCTCTGATCGCGGCGGGCTACCGCCACAATAGGACGGGACGACGACGAGGAGTGGCGCCAACCATGGACAATACGACCGCGGATCAACGGTGACGCACGGTGAGCGAGGAGGCTCACGCACGATCTGCACGGCAACAGCCCGGCGGCCTGGACCGCCGTGATCATCGTGCTGATCGCGTTCACCGCTCGGCGCCATCGCGATGGTGCTGGGGCCGAACTGGGTGCTGTTCTGGATCTCGGTCGGGATCGCCGTGGTGGGCGGCACTGGTCGGCAAGGTGATGCAGCTGCTGGGCTTCGGGGTCCCGGCCGACGACCGACCACTGAGGGGCGGACACGACATGACTGTGCTTGACGACATCCTCGCCGGGGTCCGGGAGGACCTCGCGGAGCGCCAGGCGCGGGTCAGCCTGGACGACCTGAAGCAGGAGGCCCAGCGCAAGCCCGACGCCAAGGACCCGATGCCGGTGTTCCGCGGTGACGGGATCGCGATCATCGCCGAGGTGAAGCGGTCCAGCCCGTCCAAGGGCGACGCTGGCCGAGATCACCGACCCGGCCGCGCTGGCCGGCGGAGTACGAGGGCGGTGGCGCGGCGGCGATCACGTGCTGACCGAGAAGCGCCGGTTCGACGGCAGCCTCGACGACCTGCGCGCGGTCCGCGGCCGGGTCGACGTACCGGTGCTGCGCAAGGACTTCATCGTGTCCTCGTACCAGCTCTGGGAGGCCCGGGCGGCCGGTGCCGACATGGTGCTGCTGATCGTCGCGGCGCTGGAGCAGGAGGCGCTGGTCTCGCTGATCGAGCGGGCACACTCGATCGGGCTGTGCCCGCTGGTCGAGGTGCACGACGAGGAGGAGACCCGGCGTGCGGTGGACGCCGGAGCCGAGCTGATCGGCGTGAACAACCGGAACCTGAAGACCCTCGAGGTCGACCGGGACACCTTCGCCCGGCTCGCGCCGACGATCCCGACCAACCTGGTCCGGGTGGCGGAGTCCGGGGTTCGCGGGCCGCATGATGTAATCGAGTTCGCGCGCGCCGGGGCCGATGTCGTCCTCGTCGGTGAAACCCTGGTGACCGGCCGCGATCCCCGCGCCTCGGTCGCCGATCTCGTCGCTGCCGGATCGCATCCCGCCATCCAGCAGCGGCACTAGACCTCTCCGGCCGGTCCAAACGGCACGGGGCAGAAAACTCTCCCGCGCTGTCGAAGCCGGGTTTGGAAGGTTTGTCGGATGAGTACTGTGCTGCCCGACCAGCTCGGGCACTTCGGCCGTTTCGGCGGCAGGTTCATGCCGGAGGCGCTGATCGCGCCGCTCGACGAGCTCACCACGGCCTGGCGCGAGGCGATGGCCGACCCGGCGTTCACCGGCGAGTTCGAGCGGATGCTGCGCGAGTACGCCGGTGTCCCGAGCCTGCTGTACGACGCGACCCGGCTGTCCGACGTGGCCGGCGCCCGGATCCTGCTGAAGCGCGAGGACCTCAACCACACCGGCGCGCACAAGATCCGCAACGTGCTCGGTCAGGCCCTGCTGACCAAGCGGATGGGCAAGACCCGCGTCATCGCCGAGACCGGCGCCGGTCAGCACGGCGTCGCCACCGCGACCGCCTGCGCCTACCTGGACCTCGAGTGCGTCGTCTACATGGGCGAGGTCGACACCGAGCGGCAGGCGCTGAACGTGGCCCGGATGAAGCTGCTCGGCGCCGAGGTGATCCCGGTCAAGACCGGCAGCCGGACGCTGAAGGACGCGATCAACGAGGCCCTGCGCGACTGGGTCGCCAGCGTCGACAAGACCCACTACCTCCTCGGTACGGCGGCCGGTGCGCACCCGTTCCCGGCGATGGTGCGCGACTTCGTCCGCGGGATCGGCGACGAGGCCCGGGAGCAGTCGCTCGAGCTGCTCGGCAAGCTCCCGGACGCCGCGGTCGCCTCGGTCGGCGGCGGGTCGAACGCGATCGGTCTGTTCACCGCGTTCATCCCCGACGCCGACGTGAAGCTGTACGGCATCGAGGCCGGGTGGTGACGGGTTCGAGACCGGTCGGCACGCGGCCACGATCACCGCCGGGCCAGGTCGGCGTACTGCACGGTGCGCGGTCCTTCCTGCTGCAGGACGAGGACGGGCAGACGATCGAGTCGCACTCGATCTCGGCCGGCCTGGACTACCCCGGCGTCGGGCCGGAGCACGCGTGGCTGGCCGAGACCGGGCGGGCGTCGTACCGGCCGATCACGGACGCCGAGGCGATGGAGGCGTTCAAGCTGCTGTCCCGGACCGAGGGCATCATCCCGGCGATCGAGTCCGCGCACGCGGTCGCCGGCGCGCTCGACATCGCCAAGGAACTGGGGCCGGAGGCAACCATTCTGGTGAACCTGTCCGGCCGTGGTGACAAGGACATGGACACGGCCGGCAAGTGGTTCGGCCTGATCGACTCCGGAGCGCGTCGATGAGTGAGCTGGTTGCCCTGGGCAAAGCCGGGGCCGCGATCCGGAAGGCGAACGACGAGGGCCGCGGCGCTCTGGTCGGCTACCTGCCGGCCGGCTTCCCGACGTACGACGGTGGTGTCGACGCGATCAAGGCGCTGATCGACGGTGGTGCCGACGTGCTCGAGATCGGCCTGCCGTACAGCGACCCGGTGATGGACGGTGTGACCATCCAGCGCGCCGCGCGAGAGCGCGCTCGCCGGCGGTCTGCGGACCCGTGACGTCCTCAGCACGGTCGAGAAGGTCGCGGCGTACGCCGACGTGCCGGTGCTGGTGATGACGTACTGGAACCCGATCGAGCGGTACGGCGTGGACCGGTTCGCCGCCGACTTCGCCGGCGGTCGGGGGAGCGGGGCTGATCACGCCCGACCTGATCCCGGACGAGGGCGCGGAGTGGATCGCGGCCGCGGACAAGCACGACCTGGACAAGGTGTTCCTGGTCTCGCCGTCCTCGACCGACGCGCGGATCGCGCTGACCACGTCCTCGTGCCGCGGTTTCGTCTACGCGACCGCTGTGATGGGTGTCACCGGCGCCCGGGACAAGCCGTCGGATCTGGCGGCGCCGCTGGTGGCGCGGACCAAGGCGGTCACCGGTCTGCCGGTCGGCGTCGGCCTCGGAATCTCGAACGCGGACCAGGCGGCGGGGGTGGCGGCGTTCGCGGACGCGGCGATCGTCGGCGCGGCCCTCGTCAAGGCGCTCGACGCCGGCGGCCCGGCCGGGGTCCGTGCGCTCGCGGAAGCCTTGTCCGAAGGTGTCCGGCGGGAACCCCGCGCGACCGTTGATCGTTAGTACCGCCGTGAGTCGAACCAGGAACGCGGCCCTTCTACTGGCCGCGGTGGCTCTGCTCGCCCTCGCGGGCTGCAGTGGCGGCGACAAGGAGAAGGCGGACAACCCCGGCGGTGCGATCATCCGCACCTCGCAGGATCCGAACGGACTGCGCGGGGCGACGCTGGACCGGCCGTACTCGTTGCCCGCGGCCACCCTGACCGACACCGGCGGGCAACCACTTCAACCTGGTCACCTCGACCAAGAAGCCGGTCACGCTGGTGTTCTTCGGCTACACGAACTGCCCGGACGTGTGCCCGACCGTGATGGCCGACGTGGCGTCGGCGCTGACCAAGCTGGACAAGTCGGTGCGTGACCAGGTGCAGTTGCTGTTCATCACCACCGACCCGGCGCGCGACAACGGCCCGGTGATTCGCAAGTACCTGGACCGGTTCGACCCGTCGTTCGTCGGGCTGACCGGGTCGCTGACGTCGATCAAGGACATCGCGAAGGCCGTCGGCGTACCGGTGGAAGGGATGAAGAAGCTGCCCTCCGGTGGGTACGAGGTCGGCCACGGTGCGCAGGTGATCGGCTTCGGCAAGAACGACAAGGCGAACGTGCTCTGGTTGTCGAACGCCGCCATCGGCGACCTGGCCCACGACTTCGGGAAGCTGGTCGAGGACAACCAGTGAAGGTGACACAGCGGCCGTGGTTCCCCTGGGTCTCCCTGGTGGCGCGGCTCGTGCTCGGCGGCGTGATGCTGGTGGCAGGCGCGTTGAAGGTGACCGATCCGGAGACGGCGGCCCAGGCTGTCCGCGCGTACGAACTGCTGCCGTCGTGGCTGGTGGCGCCGGTCGGCTGGGGGCTGCCGTTCCTGGAGATCGCGATCGGATTGCTGTTGATCGTCGGTTTCGGTGTCCGCGCCGCCGCGGTGGCCGCGGGTGTTTTCCTGGTCGTGTTCATCGCCGCGGTGGCGTCCGCCTGGGCGCGCGGTCTGGCGATCGACTGCGGCTGCTTCGGCGGCGGTGGTCAGGTCGCCCCCGGTCAGACGAAGTACCTGCAGGAGATCCTGCGGGACATCGGCCTGCTGCTGCTGGCAGCGTGGCTGTGGTTGAGCCCGACCAGTAAATTTGCTCTCGAAGCCGAACCGAACACAGAGCCGTCCGCCCGGACAGGAGTCACCGCGTCGTGAGCAAGACCAATGCCCCCGCGAACCCGCTGCTGCAGCAGCCGAAGCGCCGGATCTCGCCCGGGATCATCGTGCTGATCGTCCTGGTGCTGGCCCTCGCCGGCGGCGTCGGCGTGCAGTACTGGCGTGGGCACTCCAAGGTCGAGGTGAGCTCGAGCGGCAAGCCCGAGCCCACCGTGATCACCGGCCCGGGCACGTCCGGCCAGGGCGTCACCGTCGGCAACGCCGACGCGAAGGTGCACATCGACATCTATCTCGACTTCCGCTGCCCGCACTGCGCGGACTTCGAGGAGTCGACCGGCGCGACCGTCGACAAGCTGGTCCAGGACGGTACGGCGACGCTGACGTACTGGCCGCTGGCCTTCGTCAACCCGGACGCCTCGCCCCGGCTGGCGAACGCCTTCGCCGCCGCGGCCGCGAACGGCAAGGCGCTCAGCTACGCCGACGAGATGTACGGCGACTTCAGCAAGTCGTGGACCACCGACCAGTTGCTCGACCTGGGCAACCAGCTCGGCATCGGGGACGCGAAGTTCCAGCAGGCTGTCCGCGACAACACCTACGGCGGCTGGCTGGACACGGTCTCGAAGGCGGCCGACGACCGCGGCGTGACCGGGACGCCGACGGTCTTCGTCAACGACAAGCAGCTGGAGACCGACCAGCTCACCGCCGACGGCCTCCAGAAGGCCGTCAGATGCGGCCGCTGACGGCTGACGCACCGAGTCCCCATCGTGACCATGAGTTGCTGGTCGCGGTGGGGCCGGTCGAGTAGCGTTCCTGCTTGCCATGTCTAGTCTGATTCCCGCCGTGATGGTTCCGGCGTTCATCCCCAGTCCCGAGCCAGGGTGTCTGGCACCTCGGCCCGGTTGCCGATCCGTGCGTACGCGCTGTGCATCCTGGTCGGTATCTTCGCCGGCTACTGGCTCGGCCGCCGCCGCTGGGTCGCCCGCGGCGGCTCGCCGACGGTGCTCGCCGACATCATGTTCTGGGCCATCCCGTTCGGCCTGGTCGGGGCCCGCATCTACCACGTCGTCACCGATGCCGAGCTGTACTTCGGCGCCGGCCGGCACCCGATCGACGCGCTGAAGATCTGGCACGGCGGACTCGGCATCTGGGGCGCGGTCGGCTTCGGTGCGCTCGGCGCCTGGATCGCCTGCCGACGGGCCAAGGTGCCGTTCCTGGCGGTCGCGGACGCGATGGCGCCGGGGATCGCGCTGGCGCAGGTGTTCGGCCGGTTCGGCAACTACTTCAACCAGGAGCTGTTCGGCAAGCCGACGACCAAGCCGTGGGGCCTGGAGATCGCGCCCGAGCACCGGCCCGCCGGGTACGCCGACTTCGCCACCTTCCACCCGACCTTCCTGTACGAAGCGATCTGGAACCTCGGCGTGGTCGCGCTGGTGATCCTGGTCGACCGCCGCTTCAAGCTGGGCCACGGCCGCGCATTCTTCCTGTACGTGGCCGGCTACACCGCGGGCCGCGCGTGGATCGAGAACCTGCGCATCGACACCGTCAACCACTTCCTCGGCCTCCGCCTGAACGTGTGGACCTCGATCATCCTGTTCGTCCTCGCGGTCGTCGCGTTCGTCATCAGCGCCCGCAAGTACGCCCGGCCAGGAAGACATCTCCGCCGGCCCCGCCGCAGGCAAGCCGACCGACGAGGCGGCGACGCCTGAATCCCACGAAGACGCGGAGTCCGAGCCCGAAGAGGCCAAGGCCGAGCCCGAAGAAGTCGAGAAGGCCGAGCCGGACGTGACGGACTCCGAGGCGGAGAAACGGAAGGTGGAGGCCAAGACCACCAACGGATCTGAGCCAGACGGGCCTCGTGACTGAGGGTCCTGGAGGTTTCTGCCGAGCATCACGGAGATCACACTCACCGTGATGTGACCGGCGGCTGGCTGCGGCCGGCCGTGTTCGGCGCCATGGACGGCCTGGTCTCGAACTTCGCCCTGATCGCCGGCGTGGACGGCGGTACGCGTCCGGCTCGAAGGTGATCGTGCTCGCCGGGCTGGCGGGCCTGGCCGCGGGCGCGTTCTCGATGGCGGCGGGGGAGTACACCTCCGTCGCCTCGCAGCGCGAACTCGCCCGGGCCGAGATCGAGGTGGAGCGCAAGGAGATCAAGCGGCACCCGCTCGACGAGGAGATCGAACTCGCCGAGACCTACCGGGCCAAGGGCCTCGACCCGGACCTGGCCAGCAAGGTCGCGAAACAGTTCCACACCGACCCGGACCAGGCCCTTGATGAACACGTCCGCGAAGAGCTCGGCATCGATCCGCACGACCTGCCGAGTCCGGTGACTCGCGGCCGCGTCGTCCTTCATCTGCTTCGCGGTCGGCGCCTTCATCCCGCTGCTGCCGTACCTCCTCGGCGCCGACAACGTCATACCGGCGCTGATCATGTCGCTGACCGCGCTCTTCGTCTGCGGTGCGGTCGTGTCGCGAGTGACCAGCCGGTCCTGGTGGTACTCCGGCCTCCGTCAACTGATCCTCGGCGGCCTGGCCGCAGCCCTGACCTACGGCGTCGGAACGTTGGTCGGCACCGGCGTCGGCTGAGTGTGCGTGAACAGCCCGCTGTAGGCGTTGAGTGCGGGCTGGCCCCGCCGAGATCCTGGCTGCCCTGGACCCGCTACCCCAGCTACGACGCCTTCTACGGAGGGTGGCACGCGGCCAGGTGGGCCGCCGGATTCACGCCCGAGTGACGCCGTGGGTCCCCAGAAGATGTCCGCGACCTCGGCACCTCGGCGCTCAGCAACTGGTGGACCGGTGGGTCGTTGGCCCGTAACGACAGGAGGTAGTCGGATCGGCGCCGTCGCAGCGGGCCGGTCCCCGCCTGAACAGCGGTCCGAGTCGTGCGCCGGGTCGACTACCTCCTGTCGTTACGGGTCTTCTCAGGCATACACGATTGCCTCTTCGACCACCGGGCAGAGGCTGGCCAACCGCTCGACGTGATCCCTGGGGTCAGGCTGGCTGAGTGCCCAGGCCGCACGCGACACACCGGTGTACGCCGCCACCAGCACCGCACCTCGTCGTACGGCGTCCAGATCGCCGCCGTGAGCCGCCAACAGTTGATCGAGTGGCGTGTCCACGGCCAGCAGCAGGTAGCCGAGGTCAAACCCGACCGGACCCAGGCCGAACTGCTCCCAGTCGATGGCCAGTACGTCGTCTCCGTCGCGACCGAGCAGGTTGACCGGATGGGCGTCGCCGTGCGTCGGGACACGCGGCAGCTCGTCCAGGACCGCCAGGGCGGCGTCTCGCCGTACCCAGAGAGCGTCAATGGCTGCCGAGCTGAGCCCGGCGCGTGACAGCGCACCCCACCCGCCGCGTCGTTCCACAGTCGCCAGGCGGTCGCGAAGTACGTCCCGGGCACCCCATGCCGGTTCCTGCGCCGAGCACTGCGCAAAGCGCCCCAGAGCGTCAGCCAGGCCGACTGGGGACCACGAGGTCGGCGGCACGTAGGCCATCCGGAGAGTGATGCCGGACGGGTCGCGTTCGACGCCCAGACACGCCGGTGAGCGAAGACCTGGCGTGCTGGCGACGATGCCGGATTCGGCGACCAAGGCCTGGCGTTCCCAGGAGGCGTGGTGGCGTGGGTCCGTCACTCCGGGGACGAGGCGTTTGACCACCTGCCGATCGGGTGTCAGCCAGACGCCGCCCGTGGTTTGGCCGGTGCCGGCGGTCAGTTGGTGCCAGTCGGGAGAGGGGTGCCAGGGCATAGGCGTTGCTTATCAGGGATGGGTGGTCTCAGCAGGTGAATTTCAGGTGCTGTGGGTGGCTGTCGGAGCGGTTGGCTGGGATGATGGAGGCTGATAGTGAGCGATTGCTTACTGTGGGTTATGAGGGCGTACTGACGGTGGGACGAGAGTCCATCTGTCAGGCGTCGATGAGGTAGTCTCGGGACACCCGGCTTGGGCCAATGTTGTCCCGCGGCCAGTTGATGACCGTAGGACGACGGGAGCCCCTGAATGTATGGTCGCCCCCCATTCCCGAGCGAGGGTTTGTACGACGGACGCCACGAGCACGACGCGTGTGGTGTCGCCTTCGTCGCGACCCTGACCGGTGAACCCAGCCACGACATCGTGGCCAAGGCTTTGACCGCCCTGCGCAACCTCGAGCACCGCGGCGCTTCCGGCGCCGAGCCGGATTCCGGCGACGGTGCCGGCATCCTGCTCCAGATCCCGGACGCCTTCTACCGCAAGGTGTGCGAGTTCGACCTGCCGGTGCAGCGCAGTTACGCCGCCGGTATCGCGTTCCTGCCCGCCGAGGCCGACGACGCGGCGAAGGCGATCGCCCGGATCGAGGAGCTGGCCGCCGAGGAGAGCCTGACCGTACTCGGCTGGCGGGACATCCCGACCAACCCCGACCTGCTCGGCGCCACCGCGCGCTCGGTGATGCCGACGTTCAAGCAGCTGTTCGTCGCGGCGAAGGCCGGCCGGGTGCTCGGGCTGGCGCTGGAGCGGATGGTGTTCCGGCTGCGGAAGCGGGCCGAGAAGGAGACGGAGACCTACTTCCCGTCGTTGTCCGGCCGGACCATCACCTACAAGGGGATGCTGACCACCGACCAGCTGGACAAGTTCTTCCCCGAGCTGACCGATCCCGACCTCGCCTCGGCGATCGGCATCGTGCACTCGCGGTTCTCCACCAACACGTTCCCGTCCTGGCCGCTGGCCCACCCGTACCGGTACATCGCCCACAACGGCGAGATCAACACCGTCCAGGGCAATCGCAACTGGATGCGCGCCCGCGAGGCCCTGCTCGGCAGCGACCTGATCCCCGGCGACCTCGAGCAGCTCTACCCGATCTGTACGCCGGGAGCCTCGGACTCCGCGTCCTTCGACGAGGTCCTCGAGCTCCTGCACCTGGGCGGCCGTTCGCTGCCGCACGCGATGCTGATGATGATCCCGGAGGCGTGGGAGAACGCCACCACGATGGATCCGAAGCGGCGCGCGTTCTACGAGTTCCACTCGACCCTGATGGAGCCGTGGGACGGCCCGGCTTCCGTGGTCTTCTCCGACGGCACCAAGGTCGGCGCGGTGCTGGACCGCAACGGTCTGCGGCCCTCCCGCTACTGGGTCACCGAGGACGGCCTCGTCGTACTCGCGTCCGAGGCCGGGGTGCTCGACATCGACCCCGCGACGGTGACCGAGAAGGGCCGGCTCGAGCCGGGCCGGATCTTCCTGGTCGACGTCGACGCGCACCGGATCATCACCGACTCCGAGGTGAAGAACGCGCTCGCCACCGAGCACCCGTACGACGAGTGGCTGCACGCCGGCCTGATCCGGTTCGACGACCTGCACGAGCGCGAGCATGTCGTCCACAGCCACGCGTCGGTGACCCGGCGCCAGCAGGTGTTCGGGTACACCGAGGAGGAGCTGCGCGTCATCCTCACCCCGATGGCCAGGTCCGGCGCCGAGCCGATCGGGTCGATGGGCACCGACACGCCGCTCGCCGTACTCAGCGACCGGCCGCGGCTGCTGTTCGACTACTTCGCGCAGCTGTTCGCCCAGGTCACCAACCCGCCGCTGGACGCGATCCGCGAGGAGCTGGTCACCTCGCTGTCGGCATCGCTCGGCCCTGAGGCGAACCTGCTCAGCCCGAGCCCGGCGTCCTGCCGCCAGGTGGTGATCCCGTTCCCGGTGATCACCAACGACGAGCTCGCCAAACTGCGCCACATCAACCTGGACGGCGACATGCCGGGCCTGGCGACCACGGTGCTGCGCGGCGTGTACGACGTCGAAGGCGGGGGAGAGGGGCTGAAGGCACGGATCGACGAGATCTGCGCCGAGGCCGACGACGCGATCAAGGGCGGCACCCGGATCCTGATGCTGTCCGACCGGCACTCGAACGCCGACAGCGCCCCGATTCCGTCGCTCCTGCTGACCGCTGCGGTTCATCACCATCTGGTGAGGGAGAAGACCCGCACGCAGGTCGGTCTGGTCGTCGAGGCCGGTGACGTCCGCGAGGTCCACCACGTCGCCCTTCTGATGGGGTACGGCGCGGCCGCGATCAACCCGTACCTCGCGCTCGAGTCGGTCGAGGACCTGTGTCGGCGCGGTACCTATCTGCCGGGCGTCGAGCCCGAGCAGGCCGTCCGCAACATCGTGAAGTCGCTCGGCAAGGGCGTGCTCAAGGTCATGTCGAAGATGGGTGTCTCGACGGTCGCGTCGTACACCGGTGCCCAGATCTTCGAGGCGAACGGACTGGCCCCGGACCTGGTCGACACCTACTTCACCGGTACGTCGTCCAAGCTCGGCGGCATCGGGCTCGACACGATCGCCGAGGAGGTACGGCGCCGGCATCTCCGCGCGTACCCGGCGGACGGCATCCTGCCCGCGCACCGCAAGCTGGAGATCGGCGGCGAGTACCAGTGGCGGCGTGAGGGTGAGCCGCACCTGTTCGACCCGGACACGGTGTTCCGGCTGCAGCACAGCACCCGGACCGGGCGCTACGACATCTTCAAGCAGTACACGTCCCGCGTGGACGAGCAGTCCGAGCGGCTGATGACGCTGCGCGGCCTCTTCGGCTTCAACCCTGACCGGGAGCCGATCCCGGTCGACGAGGTCGAATCGGTCAGCTCGATCGTCAAGCGGTTCTCCACCGGCGCGATGAGCTACGGCTCGATCAGCGCCGAGGCGCACACCACGCTGGCGATCGCGATGAACCAGCTCGGCGGCAAGTCGAACACCGGTGAGGGCGGCGAGGACTCCGACCGCCTGCACGACCCGGCCCGGCGCAGCTCGATCAAGCAGGTGGCGTCCGGACGGTTCGGCGTCACCGCGGAGTACCTGACGAACTCCGACGACATCCAGATCAAGATGGCGCAGGGAGCCAAGCCGGGTGAGGGCGGTCAGCTGCCCGGCAACAAGGTCTACCCGTGGGTGGCGAGCACCCGGCACTCGACACCGGGTGTCGGCCTGATCTCGCCGCCGCCGCACCACGACATCTACTCGATCGAGGACCTGGCCCAGCTGATCCACGATCTGAAGAACGCGAACCCGCGGGCGCGGATCCACGTGAAGCTCGTCTCCGAGGTCGGCGTCGGCACGATCGCCGCCGGTGTTTCGAAGGCCCACGCGGACGTCGTGCTGATCTCGGGTCACGACGGCGGCACCGGTGCGGCGCCGCTGACCTCGCTGAAGCACGCCGGTGGTCCGTGGGAGCTCGGTCTGGCCGAGACCCAGCAGACCCTGCTGCTCAACGGGTTGCGCGACCGGATCGTCGTACAGACCGATGGTCAGCTGAAGACCGGCCGGGACGTGGTCATCGCGGCGCTGCTCGGCGCGGAGGAGTACGGCTTCGCCACCGCGCCACTGGTGGTGTCGGGCTGCATCATGATGCGGGTCTGCCACCTGGACACCTGCCCGGTCGGTGTGGCGACGCAGAATCCGGTCCTGCGCTCACGGTTCTCCGGCAAGCCCGAGTTCGTGGTGAACTTCTTCGAGTTCATCGCCGAGGAGGTCCGCGAGTACCTGGCCCAGCTGGGCTTCCGGTCCCTGGAGGAGGCGATCGGGCACGCCGAGGTGCTGGACATCCAGCGCGCGGTCGACCACTGGAAGGCCGACGGGCTCGACCTGTCGCCGATCCTGCACGTGCCCTCGCTGCCCGAGGGCGCGTCGCGGCACCAGGTGGTCGGGCAGGACCACGGCCTGGACAAGGCGCTCGACAACGAGCTGATCCGGATCTGCCGGCCGGCCTTGGAGAACGGCGAACCCGTCCGGGCGCAGCTGGCGATCCGCAACGTCAACCGGACCGTCGGGACGATGCTCGGTCACGAGATCACCAAGCGGTACCGCGCGGCCGGCCTGGCCGACGGCACGATCGACCTGACCTTCACCGGGTCGGCCGGCAACTCGTTCGCCGCCTTCGTCCCGAACGGTGTCACGCTGCGGCTCGAGGGCGACGCCAACGACTACGTCGGCAAGGGCCTGTCCGGCGGTCGCGTGGTGATCCGGCCGGATCGGCACGCGCGGTTCGACGCGGCCGGCCAGATCATCGCCGGCAACGTCATCGGGTACGGCGCGACGTCCGGCGAACTGTTCATCAGTGGTGGCGTCGGGCAACGGTTCTGTGTCCGGAACTCCGGGGCCACCGCGGTCGTCGAGTCGGTCGGCGACCACGCCTGCGAGTACATGACCGGCGGGCGCGTCGTCGTACTCGGCGCCGTCGGCCGGAACTTCGCGGCGGGCATGTCGGGCGGCGTGGCCTACGTGCTCGATCTGGACCACGCCTTGGTGAACCCGGAGCTGGTGGATCTCCACCCGGCCACCGAGGAGGAGTCCGAGCAGTTGCAGGACCTGGTCCGGCGGCATCACGAGGAGACCGGTTCGGAACGGGCGGCCAAGCTGCTCGCCGACTGGCCCGCGGCCGCCGGCAGGTTCACCACGGTGATGCCCCGCGACTACGCCCGGGTGCTGGCGGCCAAGGCGGCCGCCCAGCGGGACGGGCTGGACGAGGACGCCACCACCCGAGCGATGATGGAGGCCATCTGATGGCTGACCCGAAGGGATTCCTGACCACCCAGCGTGAGGTCGCCGAGCGGCGGCCGGTGGACGAGCGGGTGAAGGACTGGAAAGAGGTCTACCCCGGTGGGCCCGGCAAGGCGCTGCTGCCGATCATCACCCAGCAGGCCGGTCGCTGCATGGACTGCGGCATCCCGTTCTGCCACAGCGGCTGCCCGCTGGGCAACCTGATCCCGGAGTGGAACGACCTGGTCTGGCGGGACGACTGGTCCGGTGCGATCGAGCGGTTGCACGCGACGAACAACTTCCCGGAGTTCACCGGCCGGCTCTGCCCGGCGCCGTGCGAGCCGGCCTGCGTGCTCGGCATCAACCAGGAGCCGGTGACGATCAAGAACGTCGAGGTCGCGATCATCGACAAGGCCTGGGACTCCGGTGACGTCAAGCCGCAGCCGCCGGAGTGGCTGACCGGTAAGACGATCGCGGTCGTCGGTTCCGGCCCGGCCGGTCTGGCCGCCGCGCAGCAGCTGACCCGCGCGGGTCACACGGTCGCGGTGTACGAGCGGGCCGACGCGCCCGGCGGCCTGCTGCGGTACGGCATCCCCGAGTTCAAGATGGAAAAGGTTCAGGTCGACCGCCGGATCCAGCAGATGAAGGAGGAGGGCACGGTCTTCCGCTCCGGCGTGAACGTCGGTGTGGACGTGACCGGCACCCAGCTCAAGCAGCGGTACGACGCGGTCGTGATCGCGACCGGGGCGACCGCGGCCCGCGACCTGCCGGTGCCGGGCCGCGAGCACGGCGGCATCCACCAGGCGATGGAGTACCTGCCGCAGTCCAACCGGGCCTCGCTGGGCAAGGCGGTCGAGGACCAGATCGTTGCCACTGGCAAAGACGTGGTGATCATCGGCGGCGGCGACACCGGCGCCGACTGCCTCGGTACGGCGCACCGCCAGGGTGCTCGCTCGGTCACCCAGCTCGAGATCATGCCGCAACCCGGTGACGACCGGCCGGCCGGCCAGCCGTGGCCGACGTACCCGATGATCTACCGGGTCGCCTCGGCGCACGAGGAGGGTGGCGAGCGGGTCTACTCGGTCTCGACGGTCAACTTCGAGGCGGATGCCGAGGGCAACGTCTCCGGGCTGAACCTGGTCGAGGTGGAGTTCAAGGACGGCAGGTTCGTGCCGGTCGAAGGCAGCGAGCGGACCATCCCGACGCAGCTCGTGCTGCTGGCGATGGGCTTCCTCGGACCGGAGCGCGAGGGCTTCCTCGAGCAGCTCGGCGTCGAGCTCGACGAGCGCGGCAACGTGAAGCGGGACACGACCTACCAGACGTCGGTCGAAGGCGTCTTCGCTTGTGGTGACGCCGGCCGGGGTCAGTCCCTGATCGTCTGGGCGATCGCGGAAGGCCGCTCCTGCGCCAACGGCGTGGACACCCACCTCACCGGGTCGTCGACCCTGCCCACTCCCATCCCACCGACAGCTCGTCCGCTCGCGGTCTGAGCACTGCGGGCTGCAGGCAACGAAAGGTTGTTTGCGGCCCGCAGCCACTCGCCAGAAGATGCAACGCCTTGACCTCCCCCATAAGTTGGACCACGTGGCTACCCGGCTGGTGACCAGGGCCCGGCTCCGTGCGATCGCGCCGTGGGCCGCGCTCAGTGTGCTCTGGGTAGTCGTCGCGGTCACAGTCGGTTTACTCGGGTTCGTGAACGACTCCGAGCGCGTCACCATCGGCGCGCACGCGGCGACCGTCTCACCGACGTTCGACGGCCATGCCACGCTCGATCTCGGCGCCGTTCTGCCGCGGCTGCGGATCCCGGCCGACACGCCGGGCGGCATCGGCGTGAACATCGACGTCCAGGAGACCGACGCCGACAACCTGACCGAGTTGCTCAACCGCGACGCCCTGATCGCCTCCCAGCCCGACGGTGAGATCGCCCGGATCCAGCAGGTCGTCCAGGAGATGGCGGTCGACAACGCGGTCGCCGGCGCCGGCTCCGGGCTGCTGGTGGTCGTGGTGGTGGCGACCGTCTGGAGGGCGCTCGGCCGCCGTCGCCGCCGTGAACTGTGGGAGCTCGTGCACTCCCACGAACGCCGGGTCGAGCACCGGGCGATCGTCGTACTGGTCGCGCTGCTGATCACGATCGTCTCGATCTTCGGGCCGGGCCGGATGCGGCAGGCCGAGATACCACCGACCGAGTGGCGCCCGCTCGCGGAGCTGCTGCCCGACCTGTCCCTCGACCCGCGGCTCGCGAGCGTCGAGGTCGCCTCCGGGTTCTCCACCACCGGCGGGGTCGGGGTGATCAAGACGGCGGTCGAGACCTACGACCGGTCCACCGAGTTCTACGGCCGGTTGAAGGACCAGGTCAGCCAGGTCGGCGGCCAGATCCATCAGGCGTCCGAAGGGCAGACGGTCGCGCTGCTCGTCTCGGACCGGCACGACAACATCGGGATCGACTCGTTCGCCGCCGAGGTCGGGAAGGTGGCCGGCGCGAAACTGCTGATCGACGCCGGTGACGACTCCTCGTCCGGGCAGTCCTGGGAGGTGTTCAGCATCAACTCGCTGCGTCAGCACTTCAAGGACCTGAAGGTGGTCGCGGTGGCCGGCAACCACGACGCCGGCGGGCACATCGAGGACTCGATGCGGAAGAACGGGTTCACCGTGCTGGACAGCAAGCCGGTCGACGTCGAGGGCATCCGGTTCCTCGGCGACAGCGACCCGACGAAGACCGGCCTCGGCAGCGCCGACTCCCCGGGCGAGGAGACGACGTCCGAGCAGTCGAAGCGGCTGGCGGACATCGCCTGTGAACAACCCGACGACAAGCGGATCTCCACGGTCGTCGTGCACGACCCGTCCTCGTTCGCCGACACGGCGGCGCGCGGGTGCGCGACGCTGCTGCTCTCCGGTCATCTGCATCGCCAGGTCGGGCCCGAGCACAAAGTGGTCGACGGCCGTGCGGTCACGACGTACACGAACGGCACGACCGGGGGAGCGGCGTACGCCTTCGCCCTCGGTTACACGCTGCGCCGACCGGGTGAGGTCACCCTGATCACCTACCAGAAGGGGCAGCCGATCGGCCTCCAGACGGTCACCGCCGAGCTCACCGGCGACATCACCGTCGGCGCCTACACCCCCTTGCCGTCTTGACGATTCAGGCTTCGTCGCCGTTCGTCATCACCTGTTGACTACCCAGTAACGGGGGTGGACCAGCGGGGGGAGTGGTTCGTAGGAGTAGGGTTTTGAAACGTGCGTCGCGCAAAGATCGTTTGTACGCTTGGCCCGGCTACGGCCGCCCCCGAGCGCATCCTGGAACTCGTCCAAGCAGGCATGGACGTCGCAAGGCTGAACCTGAGCCACGGTGCCCATGCCGAGCATGAGCGCATCTATCAGCGGATCCGTACCGCAGCGGCGGAGACCGGCCACAACGTCGGCATCCTGGTCGACCTGCAGGGCCCGAAGATCCGGCTGGCCGAGTTCGCCGAGGGCAAGGCCACGTTGACCTACGGCGAACGCTTCACCATCACCACCCGGGAGGTGCCTGGCGACGCGACCATCTGCGGTACGACGTACGACGGTCTGCCGGGGGACGTGAACCCGGGCGACCAGCTGCTCATCGACGACGGCCGGATCGCCCTGGTCGCCGAGGAGGTGACCCAGACCGACGTGGTCTGCCGGATCACCGTCGGTGGACCGGTGTCGAACCACAAGGGCATCAACCTGCCGGGTGTCGCGGTCAGCGTGCCGGCGATGTCGGAGAAGGACGTCGAGGACCTGCGCTGGGCCTTGCACCTGCCCGCCGACATGATCGCGTTGTCGTTCGTCCGGGACGCCTCCGACATCCAGCTGGTGCACAAGATCATGGACGAGGAGGGGCTGCGGCTCCCGGTCGTCGCCAAGATCGAGAAGCCGCAGGCGGTCGCGAACCTGGACGAGATCATCGACGCCTTCGACGGGTTCATGGTGGCCCGCGGCGACCTGGGCGTGGAGCTCCCGCTCGAGGAGGTCCCGCTGGTCCAGAAGCTGATCATCGACCAGGCCCGGCTGAACGCGAAGCCGGTGATCGTCGCCACCCAGATGCTGGAGTCGATGATCTCCTCGCCGCGGCCGACCCGGGCCGAGGCGTCCGACGTCGCGAACGCCGTACTCGACGGCGCCGACGCGGTGATGCTGTCCGGTGAGACCAGCGTCGGCCGATTCCCGATCGAGACCGTCAAGACCATGGCCCGGATCGTCGAGTCGACCGAGGAGCACGGCCTCAGCCGGGTCCAGGCGATCGAGTGGGAGCCGAAGACCAAGGGCGGCGTGATCGCCCGCGCCGCCGCGGACGTGGCCGAGCGGCTGGACGCGAAGTACCTGATCGCGTTCACCCAGTCCGGCGACACCGCGCTCCGCCTGGCCCGCTACCGCACCGAGGTCCCGCTGCTCGCCTTCACGCCGGTCCCGTCGGTCAGCGCCTGGCTCAGCGTGGTGTGGGGCATCGAGACGCACATCGTCCCCACTGTCGAGCACACCGACGAGATGGTCCGCCAGGTAGACCAGCGCCTCCTCGAACTCGGCAAAGCTCCAGAAGGGCGAGCTCGTCGTCATCGTCGCCGGCTCCCCACCGAGCATCCCCGGCTCCACCAACGCGCTCCGAGTCCACCGCATGGGCGACGCCATCGAAGGCATCGCCCCGGCGTACCGCAGCGCCAACCCGTGACGATCTGATCTGAGGCGGGCGGCCGATCCGGCTGTCCGCCTCTCGTCAGTCCTGGAGGTTGTAGGCGACCGGATGCAGGGGCTGGTACACCGGCAGCCGGGCGCCGCTGGGCAGCGGGATGCTCGCGAGCCGGCCCCAGCGGGCCTCGGTGATGTCGCGCGAGACCTCGACACCGGCGTCGGCCAGCTGGTCGAACAGCGCCTCGATGTCCTCGCACATCAGATAGAACTCCTGCCGCTCGTCCCCATCACTCGGATGTACGGCGACCTCCGCCGGCGGCAACCGGAAGATCAACCACCCCGCCCCGGCATCCACCTGCGGAAACCCCAGCACGTCCGCGATGAACCCCCGATCGGCTTTCGCATCCCCGCTGTACAAAATCACATGAGCCCCGACAAACACGCCGTACTCCTCTCACTCCAGCCCTCACGGTACGACGACCAGCGCACCTATGACTTCGGTCCGACGAACTGGTCCAATCTGGCGACTCCCTCCCGCCGGGCTACCGACAACGCGTTTCGCCGAGGCATTCGCCACGGGAGGCCCAGCAGGTCGAGCGCCCACTGACAGAGCCGCATGATGTCGGCTGACTCGTTGGAGAACATGTAGCGCGGGTACTCGTACCTCTTCACCTGGCCGCCGACCGATCGGGTCGCCCAGTTCGCCACCCGGCAACCGTCGGAGTTGAACAGCCCGCGGAGGAACAGTTCGGGGTGATCGGCAACGATCTGCCGCTGCCAGCCGCCAGCTCGATCCGGCGCTGGTGCTTCGGCCCCGGCCCGTGCTGCGGGAACAGACACGGCCAGTGCTTCCAGTACGAGACGACTGACGTGTAACCAACAGCCTGGACCCGGTGCACCGGTCGGCTCGGATGAACCTCGACGATCGCCGCCTCCGCCTCGTCGATGAGTCGCGGATACGCGTCGTCACAGGCGATCCGGAGCGCATAGACGTCCCGCCGGTGCTCCGACAGGCATCCGTCGCCCAGGTAGAGCCCGAGGAGATGCGCGTACGACGGCTCCGCCAGCTGCCCGTTCGTGCAGCGGGGGCAGCCGCTCGGGTAAGGCCCACGACCCTTTCCGTCCCGCCAATCACGGAGCGTGGCCCGACTCACCCCAAGCCGCTTGCTGATCGCGTTGAGGCTCTCGCCCGCCGCCATCGCCGACCGCGCTACGGCACGCACCTGCTCGTCGTACATGAGCCGAGATTCGCAGGCGCGACCGACAGTTTGTCAGTCGAATGTGTGCCCTGGGTGGGACTCGAACCCACACTGGATGCTGTTTGAGAGCATGGCCTCTGCCGATTGGGCTACCAGGGCATCTGCGCGCGATCTGCGCTCCAAGATCCTAGCCCATCCGGCAGGGCAGAACGTCACAAGGGCACGCGGTCCGCCAGTCGTCGAAGGAACTGTCGGTGCTCTGTCCGAGCATGAGACATGGGTCACTTCAGGTCGCAGGAGACGGTCGACTCGGCGTTGCGGATGTCCGACGATGGTGTCAGCGATCGTGTCAACGCTGAGATCCATGGCGTTGCGATCAGACGATTCGGACGTGGCGGCGGCTCTACCAGCGTCGAGGGCTGCCGCGTTCGGTGACGGGCTTCCAGGGACGCCGTGTCCGCGGTGTGATGGTGCCGAGCTGGATGAGGCGGCGTACGCGCTGTTGCTCGGGTGGTATCTGGGTGACGGGCACATCGCGCGCGCGCGGCGGGGTGTGTTCACGCTGCAGATCGCGAACGATCAGAAGTATCCGGAGCTCAATCAGGAGATCGCGGCGACGATCAAGCGGGTGAAGCCGACCGCGAGTCCGTGTCTGCGTGGCGGCGTCGACGGCGATCCGGATCGAGGCGCGGTGGAAGCATTGGCCGTGTCTGTTTCCCCAGCACGGCCCCGGACGGAAGCACCTGCGGAAGATCGAACTGGAGCCGTGGCAGCGGGAGATCGTTGCCAAGTACCCCGAACAGTTGCTGCGGGGGCTGTTCCACTCCGACGGATGTCGCGTTCATGAACTGGGCCACGCAGACCGCGGCAGGCAAGCGCTACGACTACGTGCGCTACATGTTTTCGCAACGAGTCCGAGGACATCCTGAGCATCCTCACGCAGACCCTGGACCTGCTGGGCATCCCTTGGCGGCAGCCGCGGCGGAACGTGATCGCGGTGAGCCGGAAGGAGGGTGTCGCCGCGCTGGACGGGTTCGTGGGTCCGAAGAGCTGACGGGGGATCGATATGGTGTCAGTTGTGACTGCGAAGCGAGTGGTGATCGCCGAGGACGAGGCGCTGATCCGGATGGATCTGGCCGAGATGCTGGCCGAGGAGGGGTACGACGTCGTCGGGCAGGCGGGGGACGGGGAGGAGGCCATCCGGCTGGCGACCGAGCATCGGCCCGATCTGGTGATCCTCGACGTGAAGATGCCGAAGCTGGACGGGCTCAGCGCGGCCGAGAAGATCGCCGGCGAGCGGATCGCGCCGGTGCTGATGCTGACCGCGTTCTCGCAGCGCGAGCTGGTCGAGCGGGCCCGCGACGCCGGCGCGATGGCGTACCTGGTGAAACCGTTCTCCAAGGCGGATCTGCTGCCCGCGATCGAGATCGCCGCGTCCCGGTACGTCGAGCTCGCCGAGCTGGAGCGTGAGGTCGCCGACCTGGCCGAGCGGCTGGAGACGCGCAAGCTGGTGGACCGGGCGCAAGTCGATCCTGCAGACGAAGTTCGGGCTGTCCGAGCCGGACTCGTTCCGGTGGATCCAGAAAACCGCCATGGACAAGAGAGTTTCCATGCGCCAGGTCGCCGAGTTGGTCGTTGACGAGGCGGGCGGTAGCGACTGAATCACTCTCCGCTGACAGGGCTGAGCGGCGTACAGCCGTCACTGCTCATCACGCTGCTTACAGCTGTAACGACCTCACAACACACGCTCTGTGCACGTTCGCCTGGAGAGCTCCGGAGGTCTAACCTGCGGGTGCTCGCGGCAATCGCGGGAGTCCGGGGATTTGCTCGGATTATCCAGACATGGGAGGAACAGTGCACCAGCGTTCCGTAGTACGGGTCGGCGCGTCGCTGATCGTTGCGTCGTTGGCCCTGACTGCCTGCGGTTCACGCAGCGACGACGACGGTGGCGGGGGCTCCGGAGGAGCACGAAGACCGCCAAGATCGGCGTGATCGCGCCTCTGTCCGGAGACCTTGTCGGCGCTGGGCCTGGGCATCCAGCACTCGGTCGAGCTGGCCGTGAAGCAGGCCAACGACTCCAACGCGATCCCGGGCTGGAAGCTCGAGGTCGACGCCGAAGGACGACGAGGCCAAGCCGGAGCCGGGCAAGAACGCGGCCACCGCGCTCGCCGGTGACGCCGACGTGATCGGCGTCGTCGGCACGCTGAACACCAGCGTCAGCCAGCAGGTCCAGCCGGTCCTCGCGCCGAAGAACATCGTCCAGGTCTCGCCGGCCAACACCGGCCCGGGCCTGACCCAGGGCGCCAACTGGCAGACCGACCCGAAGCGGCCGTACGCCGACGTACTTCCGCACCTGCACCACCGACGCGGTCCAGGGTCCGTTCGCGGCCCGGTACCTGTACGAGACCGCGAAGATCACCAAGGTCGCCACGATCCACGACAAGAAGACGTACGGTCAGGGTCTGGTCGGCACCTTCACCGAGGAGTTCAAGAAGCTGGGCGGTCAGGTCGTCGCGGCCCAGACCATCAACCCGGACGACTCGAACTACCAGGCCGTCATCTCGGCGATCAAGCCGTCCGCCCCGCAGGCCGTCTACTACGGCGGTGAGTACCCGCAGGCCGGTCCGCTCTCGCAGCAGATGAAGGCCGCCGGCCTGAACGTCCCGCTGATGGGCGGCGACGGCATCTACGACCCGAAGTACATCGCGCTGGCCGGTAAGACCAGCGACAACGACCTGGCCACCTCGGTCGGCGCCCCGGTCGACGCGCTGCCGACCGGCGAAGAAGTTCGTCGCGGACTACAACGCGGCCGGCTACAAGGACCCGTACGCGGCGTACGGCGGTTACTCCTACGACGCGGCCAACGCGATCATCAACGCGCTGAAGATCTCGCTGAAGGACGCCAAGGACGTCGAGTCGGCCCGCCAGGCGACGGTCGATGCCCTCGGCAAGGTTTCCTTCGACGGTGTGACCGGCAAGGTCGCGTTCGACCAGTACGGTGACACCACCTCCAAGGTGCTGACCGTCTACAAGGTCGCCGGCGGCAAGTGGGCCACCGTCGAGACCAAGGACTTCGAGACCAAGTAGCAAGTCGACCTCATGCCTCGGGGGTGGGAGCTGCGTCTCCCACCCCCGAGGCATGTCGGAACTGAGTCAGTTTGGAGGTCGACGTGGACCAGTTCTTCCAGCAGCTCGTGAACGGGCTGACCCTCGGATCGCTGTACGCCCTGATCGCGGTCGGGTACACCGTCGTCTACGGCATCGTGCAGCTCATCAACTTCGCCCACGGCGAGGTCTTCATGATCGGTGCGTTCGGCGCACTGACGACGTACCTGTTGTTCTTCGACGGTCAGACCAGCGCTGTGGATCCTGCCGATCATGATCGTCGGCGCCATCATCGCCTCGGTCGGCACCGCCGTGCGATGGAACGTGTCGCGTACCGTCCCCTGCGGAACGCGCCACGACTCGCACCGCTGATCACCGCGATCGGTATCTCGGTCTTCCTGCAGGAGTTCGTCCGGCTGTTCTACGAGCGCCCGGGGTGGACCGTGGTCGGCGTTCGCCGTCTCGCGGTCGGTGTCGGCTACTACGTCGGCGCGGTGCTGACGAAGGCTGCCGCTGGACCACCCGATCGACCAAGTGGTACGACCGTGCCCCGCTGCTCGGCGCCGCGCTCGGCGCCGTCGGCGCTCTGGGTCGTGGTCCGGCTGGTCGAGCCGCGACCTGACGTCGTGGTCCTGGCCCTCGGTGTCGTGCGATCGTCGGCGCTGGTCGTCGGTACGGCGGTCGGCTGGCTGGCCGGTCTCGCCGCGCGGCGGAACGCGCGCAGAGCGATGGTCAAGCTCCGCGACGATCGTGGCGGCGGCCGCCGCGGCGATCGTGGTCTCGGAGCTGTCCTGGGTGCTCTTCGAGCAGCGTCATCAGCCAGCATCACCTGGCCGAGCGCCAAGCAGCGCATCCCGTTCCCGCAGATCGATGTGGTGACCGGGCCCGCGCTGGAGGTCGGCGGCGTGACCATCCAGCGGTCGGCGATCTTCACGGTCGGGGCGCTGGCGATCTGCGCGGTGCTGCTGTGGTACTTCATCAACCGGACCCGGCTGGGCCGCGGCATGCAGGCCGTGTCGCAGGATCCTGACACCGCCCGGCTGATGGGCATCAACGTCGACCGGATCATCGTGGTCGCGTTCGCCCTCGGTGCCGTGCTGGCCGCGATCGCGGGTGTCTCGCAGGGCCTGCAGAACAACAACATCGACTTCCGGATGGGCTTCCTGGCCGGTCTGAAGGCGTTCACCGCCGCGGTCCTCGGTGGTATCGGCAACGTCGACGGGCGCCGTCGTCGGTGGCCTGGTGCTCGGCGTCGTCGAGGCGATGGCCACGCAGTACATCCCGGGTCAGTTCGGTGGCGGTTCCTGGAAGGACGTCTGGGCCTTCGTGATCCTGATCCTGGTACTGGTGTTCAGGCCGCAGGGCCTGCTCGGCGCAAGGGTGGTGGACCGCGCATGAACGATGTCCCGACACCTTCCGGCGGAGCCGGAGACTTCGGCCGAGCACGCAGGCCAAGCGCGCCTGGCCGCTCGGCCTGGCCGGTGTGGTGCTGGTGATCGTGGGCTCGTTCCTGTCGTGGAGCTACGACAGCGCGATCCTGGGCGACCTGTCGATCAACTTCTATCCGGGTGGCCTGCAGATCCTCGCGATCATCATGGCCGCTGCTCGCGCTGGTCCTGCTGCTGGCCGAGCAAGGGCCCGCTGACGGCCAGCTCGGCAGGTGGCTGGACGCGACCGCTCGGCCTGCGGGCGCTGGGCCTCGCGCCTGACGCTGTACATGGTGCTGGTCCTGATCGCGATCTCGGTCCGAGTCCGACGGCCTGATCAACGTCGAACCCCGGCGGCTACGTCTCGCCTGGTCGGCGCCGTGCTGCTCCTGGTCAGCTCGCGGATGATCCCGTTGCGGCAGCTGCGCGACCTGAGCCGAGGCGAGGCTGCCGCCGGCTGGGTCGAGATCGCTCGCCATCGCGGTGATGATGGCGGCCATCCTGTTCGTCGCGGCGTACGCGCTGGGCCTGGCAGGACGCCTGGTCGTTCGTCCTCTGCCTGGTCTTCATCGCGGCGGTGATCGCGGCGCTGTTCCGGACCGGCGTGATGACCTGGTTCGGCCACGTCGCGCAGCGGCACAAGCAAGGTGCTGACGCTGGCGGCCTTCGCGGTCGCGTTCTTCTTCCCGTTCACCCAGAGCGGGCTCGGACGCGAACATGTCGATCGCCACCCAGGTGCTGATCTTCGCGGCCACCGCGATGGGCCTGAACATCGTGGTCGGTCTGGCCGGCCTGCTCGACCTCGGCTACATCGCGTTCCTCGGCTCCGGTGCCTACGTGGCCGCGATGATGTCGACAGTCGGCGTTCGCCACCATCGACTGGCAGCCGCCGTTCCTGGTGGTGATGCTGCTCGGTGCCGGTGTCGGCGGCGACCCTCGGTCTGATCATCGGTTCGCCGACGCTGCGGGTCTCGGGTGACTACCTGGCCATCGTGACACTGGGCTTCGGTGAGATCTTCCGGCTGACGATGTTCAACCTGGACGGCACCAACGGCCCGCTGCTGACCAACGGCCCGAACGGTATCCCCGGCATCCCGGAGCTGGAGATCGGCAGCTTCAACTTCGGCGACGAGCACACCGTCGCTCGGGATCGAGCTCGGCCGGTTCTCGAACTACTACTTCCTGCTGCTGCTCCTGACTCGCCTTCGTCATCCTGGTCTTCTCCCGGCTGAACAACAGCCGGATCGGCCGTGGCTGGGTGGCGATCCGCGAGGACGAGAAGGCCGCCGAGGCGATGGGCGTGAACGTCTTCGGCCTGAAGCTGCTGGCGTTCGCGGTCGGTGCCTTCCTGGCCGGTCTGGCCGGCACCATCAAGGCCCACCAGGACGTTGCGGTCAGCCCGGACCAGTTCATCTTCCTCGAGTCGGCGTTCCTGCTCGCGGCGATCGTGCTGGGCGGTATGGGCACCATCGCCGGTGTGCTGCTCGGAGCAACGATCCTGAAGCTGCTGCCGGAGAAGCTGCGGTTCTTCTCGGAGTACCGGCTGCTGCTGTTCGGTCTGCTGCTGGTGCTGATGATGCGGTTCCGGCCGGAGGGCCTGGTGGCGAGCAGACGCCGGCAGCTGGAGTTCCACGAAGAGGACGAGGAGCTGGCCGTCGCGGTCGAGAGCGAACTTGTCGAGGAGGCGAAATGACCGTCACCGAAACGACATCCGGCATCGGCCCGGGCGGCCGGCGCAGCCGGTGCTGGAGGCCTCCGGCGTGACCATGCGGTTCGGTGGTCTGCTGGCGGTCAACGACGTCAACCTGACCGTCCGCGAGGGCGAGATCGTCGGCCTGATCGGCCCGAACGGGGCCGGCAAGACGACCTTCTTCAACTGCCTCACCGGCCTCTACAAGCCGACCAGCGGCCAGGTCCGGTTCGCCGGTACGCCGTTGCCGCCGAAGCCGCGGGCGGTGGTCCGGGCCGGGATGGCGCGGACGTTCCAGAACATCCGCCTGTTCGCCAACATGACCGCGCTGGAGAACGTGATGGTCGGCCGCTACTGCCGGACCAGCTCGGGCGCGCTCACCTCGGTCCTGCACGGGCCGAAGTTCCGCCGCGAGGAGGCGGCCACCCGGGCCCGGGCCCAGGAGCTGCTGGACTTCGTCGGCCTCGGCAGGTCCGACGGAGCACCTGGCCCGGAACATGCCGTACGGCGACCAGCGCCGGCTCGAGATCGCGCGGGCGCTGGCCACCGACCCGAAGCTCATCCTGCTGGACGAGCCGACGGCCGGCATGAACCCGCTGGAGACCCGGCAGGCCAGTGACCTGATCTTCAAGATCCGGGACTCGGGGCTGTCGGTCGTGGTGATCGAGCACGACATGCGGTTCATCTTCAACCTCTGCGACCGGGTGCTCTGCCTGGTCCGCGGGGAGACGCTGATCGAGGGCACGCCGGTCGAGGTGCAGTCCGACCCGCGGGTGATCGAGGCCTACATCGGCACCGGCGAGGACGACGACGAGGACGAGGACGGCGTGCCGCAGGATGTCGTCGACGGCGAGGAGGAGAAGCCATGACGGTATCGATGCCACGCCTCCGGCGCGGCGGGTCATCGGGCTTTTGCTCCCGGTCTTCCCTCGTCGCTCCAGTCGCTGCGCTCCTTCCACTCCTCAGTCCAGACCGGGAGGCCCGATGACCGCGATGCTCGAGGTCCGCGACCTGGAAGTTGCCTACGGCAAGATCGTCGCGGTCAAGAAGATCAGCTTCACGTCGAGCAGGGGCAGGTGGTGTCGCTGATCGGCACCAACGGCGCCGGCAAGACCACCACGCTGCGGACGATCTCGGGGCTGCTCCGGCCGATCGGCGGGCGAGATCCTGTTCCAGGGCGAGCGGATCGAGCAGACGCCGGCGCACGACATCGTCGCGCGCGGGCTGGCGCACTCGCCGGAGGGCCGGCGGATCTTCCCCCGGCTGTCGGTCGAGGAGAACCTGCTGCTCGGTGCGTTCGCCCGCGAGACCCGGCAGGTGTCCGGACCGACCTGGACGCGGCGTACGACCTGTTCCCGATCCTGGGGGAGCGGCGCAAGCAGCCGGCCGGGACGTTCTCCGGTGGTGAGCAGCAGATGCTGGCGATGGGCCGGGCGATGATGAGCCGGCCGAAGCTGCTGATGCTGGACGAGCCGTCGATGGGTCTGTCGCCGATCATGATGAAGCGGATCATGTCGACGGTGACCGAGCTGCAGCGGCAGGGCACCACGATCCTGCTGGTGGAGCAGAACGCGCAGGCCGCACTGAAGCGGGCCGACTACGGCTACGTGCTGGAGGTCGGCAAGATCGTGCTGTCCGGCACCGGGCCGCGACCTGCTCGTCAACGACGAGGTCCGCAAGGCCTACCTCGGCGAAGACTGAATCCTGGCCCGCCATTTCATGGGATATCCCCCGACTGTGTCCGTTCTCCCCTGGTCATTCGAGGGGAGAACGGAGCATTTCATGGGATCTCCGGCTCCTCTGCTCGGCGATGTGTAGGCCCACTTTCAGGGGTCAACCCCTGAGTCGGTGGGTTCGGCTCTCAAATTCTCAGGGGTCAACCCACAATCTCGGGGGTTGACCCCTTGAAAATGAGCCCTATCACCTCGCGGCGCGGCCGTACGGGCGAGAACCGGGTGCATTGAGGGGATATCCGCTCGAATGGCCCCTTCTCGCCCTGTCCAGCAGCCCTGTCCGGCAGCCCTGTCCTGCCGCTCTGTCCAGCCGTCCGGCCGCCGCTCATCGTCGCGATCAGTCACTTTGGGCATGAGATCCGTACGACGACGATCTCGGCGTACGGATCTGGTGCACAAAGTCGATGGCCGCCTCGTCGCGGATGGAGCCGCCCGGCTGAACGCCCCCCACGCTGGCCCGAATTGGGCTCCACGGGAAACGACATCGGGCGCCGGATAACCCCTGAGGTTGCCCTCTTCTCACCGCGACCACGGGGGAGAAGGGGCCATTTAAGCGGACATCCCCTCAATGGCCCGGGTCTCGCCGGTACTGCCGCGCCGCGGGTGATCAGGCCCCATTTTCAGGGGTCAACCCCCGAGACTGTGGGTTGACCCCTCAGAATTTGAGGGCCGAACCCACCTGCTCAGGGGTTGGCCCCTGAAAATGCGCCCACACATCGAGCAGGCGAGAACCGACCATTTCAGGGGATATCTCCCATGAAATGCCGCTCGGAGGTGGTGGGTCAGCGACGGATGACCACGAGCAGTTGGACGAGCAGGGGCGCGACGATCAGCGCCGGCAGCAGGTCGGCCACCGCGACCTGCTTGATCTTCAGCAGCCGCAGCCCGACACCGATCAGCATCACCCCACCGGTGGCCCCGAGCGCCGTCACGTGTGCGTCCGGGAGTACGTCGCCCAGTACGGCGCCGACCGCGGTCATCAAGCCCTGGACCACCAGTACGACCAGGGCGGACGCAGCCACGCCCCAGCCGAACGAAGCGGCGAAGGCGATCGAGGTGAAACCGTCCAGCACGGCCTTGAGGTACAACTGATCCGCGCCGTTGCCGAGCCCGTCCGACAACGCGCCGAGGAACGTCAGCGGCCCGACGCAGAAGACCATCGAGGCCGTCACGAATCCCTCGACGAAGGTGCTCTGTCCCTCACCGCGGTCGAACCGGTGCTGCATCCAGGCACCGAATCCTTCCAGTCGCTGCTCGATCCGCAGCAGTGACCCGGCGATCCCGCCGATCACCATCGCACCGAGCACGATCAGCACCGGAGCGCTGTCGCCGACGGCGTCGCTGAGGGCCTGATCGCGGACGGTGAGTGCCGACATGATGGCGATCAGCAGCGTGACCAGACCGATCGCGTCGGTGACGAGATCGCGGGTCCGGTGACTCAGCCGGTGGCCGATGAGTACGCCGAGTACAGAGCCGACGAGCACTGCCACGACGTTCACCACGGTGCCGATTCCGATGAACAAACCTGTCTCCGATCACTCGGCAGGTGCAGCTTTGCAAGTGACCCCCGAGGGCCTACTGTTGCGCGAGGACGAGCGTATCCGCCGTCCCGTTCACCTCGGGGGTGAACCAGACCAGGAGGTCGCTGTGGCAGCAGCCATCGAGGTGCGGGACGCCCAGCGGGGTGATGCCGACGCCCTGGTCGCTGTTGTGGCGCCAGGTGATCAGCACCGGCGCGCATCCGTCCCGGCTGCCCCCGTCGCCGTCCCCGGCCGCCGTCGAGGTTGCCGTCGGCAAGCATCTGGACGACCCGTTCGGCCGGTTGCTGGTCGTGCGAGCTGGACGGCGAGGTGCACGGGATGGCCTACCTGCGCCGGACCCCGATCAGCCCGCTGCACGAGGACCACACGGTCATGGTCGAGTACCTGCACGTCAGTGACGCGGCCCGCCGGCACGGCCTGGGCAAGGCGCTGATCGCGGAGGCGGTCGCCTGGGCCGAGCACGAGAGCTGCGCACACCTGGCGGTGATCGCGCCCGTGATCGCCCGCGAGGCGAACAGGTTCCTTGCGCGGCTGGGTCTCGGACAGGCCGGCGTACTGCGGTTCGCGACTACGCACACGGTGCGTCGCCGGCTGGCCGCCGAGCACGCGTCGAACCTGCTCGGCTCTGCTCTCGTCCCGGCGGTCCGTGATCGCCCGCCGCGCACAGCTCAGCCGCCCGCTGCCGGCCGACGCGCCGGCGATGGGCGCGGACGTCAGCTTCCCGGCGGAGCCGGAATCAGCTGGCACGTGATCCGCGCGGTGCAGACCCGCTTGTCCCGGTCGTCGGTGATGACCACCTCGTACGACGTCGTCGTACGGCCGAGGTAGATCGGGGTGGCGACCCCGGTGACGATGCCGTCGCGGACCGCGCGGTGGTGGGTGGCGTTGATGTCGACGCCGACCGCGACCTTGCCGTAGCCGGCCGCGTGCAGGGCCGAGCCGATCGAGCCGAGGCTCTCGGCGAGCACGCAGGACGCGCCGCCGTGCAGCAGCCCGTACGGCTGGGTGTTGCCCTGGACCGGCATGGTCGCGACGACCCGCTCCGGCGACGCCTCGCTGACAACGATGCCCATCAGCTGGAGGAGAGTGCCCTCCATGCCCATCCCCGGTCCGAGGTCGATACCTTCGGCGCTCTGATCAGTCACACGAGGCAGACTACGTCAGCGCTCGGGTGTGCAAGAACTGTCCGTGGGAACCACTAGAGTCGGTATGTGGCTGCAGACACCGACACCTCGACGATGACCAAGGACACCGCGCAGGCCGGCACCGGCCGACCGCGGATCCTGCTGCTGGACGGGCACTCGCTGGCGTACCGGGCGTTCTACGCGCTCCCGGTGGAGAACTTCTCCACCACCACCGGGCAGCACACCAACGCGGTGTACGGGTTCACCTCGATGCTGATCAACATGCTCCGCGACGAGCAGCCGACGCACATCTGTGTGGCGTTCGACGTGTCCCGCAAGACCTTCCGCTCCGAGCAGTACACCGAGTACAAGGCGGGCCGGTCGAAGTCGCCGGACGAGTTCAAGGGGCAGGTCTCGCTGGTCAAGGAGGTGCTGGAGGCGCTTCGGATCCCGACCACCGAGATCGACGGCTGGGAGGCCGACGACATCATCGCCACGCTCGCTACCCAAGCCTCCGAGCAGGGCTTCGAGGTGCTGATCAGCAGTGGTGACCGGGACGCGTTCCAGCTGGTCAGCGACGACGTCACGGTCCTGTACCCGAAGCGTGGCGTGTCCGAGATCGCCCGGATGGACCCGGCCGCGGTCGAGGAGAAGTACGGCGTGACGCCGCAGCTCTACCCGGATCTCGCGGCGCTGGTGGGGGAGCAGAGCGACAACCTGCCCGGTGTGCCCGGGGTCGGGCCGAAGACCGCGGCGAAATGGCTGAACCAGTTCGGCTCGCTGAACGACGTGGTCGACCGGGTCAACGAGATCAAGGGCAAGGCCGGCGAGTCGCTGCGCGAGCACCTGGCCGACGTGATCCGGAACCGGCAGATCAACGAGCTGGTCCGCGACCTGACCCTGGACGTCACGGTGGACGACCTGGTCCGGGTGCCGTGGGACCGGGACAAGGTGCACACGCTGTTCGACAGCCTGGAGTTCCGGGTGCTGCGCGAGCGGCTGGTCGCCGAGCACGAGGAGGTCGACGCGACCGTCGACCACGGGTTCGAGCTGGACGGTGTGCAGCTCAAGCCGGGCGAGGTGGCCGGCTGGCTCAAGGAGCACGTCAGCACCGGCGAGCGCGTCGGCGTCGCGGTGCAGGGCAGCTGGGGTCGCGGCACCGGCGAGATCACCGGCCTGGCGCTGGCGAACACTTCCGGCGCGGCGGCCTGGTTCGACCCGATCACGCTGACGCCGGACGACGACGCGGCCTGGCAGGCCTGGCTCGCCGATCCGTTGCAGCCGAAGGCGCTGCACGACGCGAAGGGCCCGCTGCTCGGGTTCCTCGAGCGTGGCTGGACGCTGGGCGGGCTCAGCTCGGACACCCAGCTGAGCGCGTATCTGGCTCGCCCCGATCAGCGGTCGTACGACCTCGCCGACCTGACCGTGCGGTACCTCAAGCGCGAGCTGCGCAACGAGGAGGCCGACAACGGCCAGCTCAGCTTCGACGACATCGAGGGCGGCCCGGCCGCGGACCACACGATGCTGCGCGCCCGCGCGATCGCCGATCTCGCCGACACGCTGGACGTCGAGCTCGAGAAGCAGGCGGGTACGGCGCTGCTCGCGGACGTCGAGCTGCCGCTGATCGACGTGATCGCCGGGATGGAGCGGGACGGGATCGCGGTCGACCGGCCGTATCTCGAGCAGCTCGAGGAGCGGTTCGCCACCGGAGTCCGGGAGGCCGCGGCGTCGGCGTACGAGGTGATCGGCAAGGAGATCAACCTCGGGTCGCCGAAGCAGTTGCAGGTGGTGCTGTTCGACGAGCTGCAGATGCCGAAGACCAAGCGGACCAAGACCGGGTACACCACCGATGCGGACTCGCTGCAGGCGCTGTTCGAGAAGACCGAGCACCCGTTCCTGGCCTACCTGCTCGCGCACCGGGACGCCACCCGCCTACGGCAGACCGTCGAGGGGCTGCTGAAGACGATCAGCCCGACGGACGCCCGGATCCACACCACGTTCAACCAGACCATCGCGGCGACCGGGCGGCTCAGCTCGACCGACCCGAACCTGCAGAACATCCCGATCCGGACCGAGGAGGGCCGCCGGATCCGGCAGGCCTTCATCGTCGGCCCGGGTAACGAGGCGCTGATGTCGGCGGACTACAGCCAGATCGAGATGCGGATCATGGCGCACGTGTCCGAGGACGAGGGCTTGATCTCGGCGTTCAACTCGGGGATGGACTTCCACTCGGTGACGGCCTCGCGGGTCTTCTCGGTCGAACCGTCCGAGGTGACGCAGGAGATGCGGGCCAAGATCAAGGCGATGAACTACGGGCTCGCGTACGGCCTGTCGGCGTACGGGTTGAGCCAGCAGCTGAAGATCGGCGTGGACGAGGCGCGCGGCCTGATGGACGAGTACTTCGAGCGGTTCGGCGGTGTCCGGGACTACCTGCGGTCGATCGTCATCGACGCGGGCAAGACCGGCTACACCGAGACGATCCTGGGCCGCCGGCGGTACCTGCCGGACCTGACCAGCGACAACCGGCAGCGGCGTGAGATGGCCGAGCGGATGGCGCTGAACGCGCCGATCCAGGGCTCGGCCGCGGATGTGATCAAGATGGCGATGCTGAAGGTCGACGCGTCACTGCGCGAGTCCGGCCTGAAGTCGCGGATGCTCCTGCAGGTCCACGACGAACTCGTCTTCGAGATCGCCCCCGGCGAGCGCGAGGCACTGGAGGAACTGGTCCGCCGCGACATGGGCCACGCGGTCGAGATGACCGTCCCGCTCGATGTCTCGGTCGGCGTCGGCCGCACCTGGCACGAAGCCGCGCACTAAGGGCGAACAGGGCCGAGTCGCGGGTAGCGCTCAGCCCTCCTGCATCGGCGCCGCCGCGTCGCCCACGAGTTCGGTCTGTACGCCGCGCTTGAGGCCGACCAGGGCAACTACCGCGGCGGCTACCATCACCGCGCCCATGATCGTCAGCACGGAACGGGTGGCCTCAGCGAAGTCCTGCCGGATGAACAGCGGGATCGCCCCGCCGCCGGAAATGCTGTCCTGGCCCTGCGCCACCTGGGAAGCTGCTTGGTCGGCCTGCGCGGGCGAGGCGCCGCGCGCCTCGAGCGACGCGACCACGTGCTTGTGCATGGAAGTGACGAGTGTCGTCCCCAGTACGGCGAGTCCCAGGCTGGCGGCGTAGTTCCGGACGGTCTGGGTGACCCCGGTCGCCTCGCCGTACGACAGACGCGAGGCCCGGTTCACGGCATCGGTGTTGGCCTGGCCAAGCATCAGGCCCATTCCGGCGCCGGTCATCACGATGACCCAGACCTGGCTGCTGAGCTGCAGGCCGGTGACCTTGTTCGCCCACACGAAGAAACCGGCGGCGGCCAGCGCCGACCCTGCGACCACCGGGAGCTTGGCCCCGAGTTTGTCGAGCAGCCGGCCGCCGATCTGCGCGGCGACCACGAAGCCCGCGAAGAAGTACAGCAGCAGCAGGCTGGCCTCGTTCGCGTTCTTGCCGAGGGAGAGCTGGGCGTACTCGCTGGCGAAGAAGAAGATCGGGATGAAGGCCACCATGCACAACGCCAGCACGATGTTCTCCACCAGGAAGGGCCGCACGGTGAAGATCCGCACCTGCACGAGCGGCTCGGCCGTCCGGAGCTCGACCAGCACGAACGCGACGAGCAGGAGGATCCCGGCGGCGACCGGGAACCAGACGCCGGGACTGCCCCATCCCCATGCGCCGGCCTGCTGGAACCCGAAGACGCTGAGGCCCACGCCGCCCGCGATCAGGACGAGACCTCGGAAGTCGAGCCGGGCCGGGCGGAACTCTGTGACCGGTTTCGAGACGGCGATCAGTACCAGTGCGATGATCGCGACCGGGATGTTCACCCAGAAGATCGCCCGCCAGGTCCACTGGGTCAGGTATCCGCCCAGGATCGGTCCGATCGCGGTGAGTCCGCCGGCGACGCCGAAGAACGCGGCCAGCGCCCGGCCGCGCTCGTGCAGCGGGAAGGTCTGAACGACGATGGCGAGGGCCGCGGGGAACATCAGCGCACCACCGACGCCCTGGAGTGCCCGGAAGGCGATGATCCACGCCTGCGCCAGGTCGCCGGTCGGAGTCAGCCCGCACAGGGCGGACGCGGCGGCGAACACGACGACCCCGATGACCACCATCCGGCGGTGTCCGGCGGTGTCGGCGAGCCGACCGCCGAAGGCGAACAGCGATGCCAGCGTGAGCAGGTAGGCGTTCACCGTCCACTGGATGCCCGTACTCGACAACGACAGCTCGCGCTGGATCTCCGGGACGGCGATCGACACGATCGTCTGGTCGATGAACGTCATCGCCACCGCGAAGATCATCGCCGTGAGGATGAGGCCCCTGGAGCCACCGCGGCCGCCGGCCTTGGCCACGTCGGAGTTCGCCACCTTGCCCCCTGCAGTCGGTCTCTCCAGGAGCCCCCCAGCCGCCGCGCCCTGGCCCTCGCACGGTACTGCGGGCCGGACTCGGCCGAAAGACATCAGGTCGTGAACAGCGTCCGAGGGTGGTCGTCCAACGCGGTGGTGATGCAGGTCAGCTCGTGGGCGGACAGCGGGGGCAGGTCGTCCAGTGGCCACCAGCGGACGTCGAGGGACTCGTCGTCGTTGACGCGGGGTTCGCCGCGCAGCGGCCGGCAGCGGAAGCAGAGGTCGAGGAACTGGACCTGGTCGCCGTTCGGATAGCCGGCCGGCGGGAGCGACTCGATGCTGACCAGGCGATCGATCGCGGCCTCGACCGCGGTCTCCTCCTGGATCTCCCGGATCAGGCCGACGGCGGGCTGTTCACCCGGCTCGAGAATGCCCCCGATCAGACTCCACCGGCCGTTGTCGGCCCGCCGGACCAGCAGGACCTGGTCCTGATCGTCGAGGACCACGCCGGTGAGGCCGGTCAGCCAGAGCAGGTCGTGCCCGATCTTCTCACGCAGCTCGAGGATGAACTTCGGGGTCGCCATGCCCGGCACCCTATAGAACTCCGGACCGGCACCCGGACCTGGCGCGGGAGAGTCAGGTGTTGGCCTGGCGGTGCAGTCCGGCCGCCAGGCCGACCGACAGCAGGATCGCGCAGGTGCTGGTCATCGCGACCAGCACCTTCACGCCGTTCAGTCCGGTGGCGATACCGGTGCCGAGCACGATCCCGGCCGCGACCGCGAACACGGCCAGTCCGGCCCAGATCAGCAAGGCGGCCCGCTTCTCCTGCTGGGCGATCGAGGCATACACGACCAGTTGCAGTACGGCGTACGCCGAGCCGGAGATCGCGAACAGCCAGGTGTACGGGCCGAGCGCCGCGTACTTCTCCTCGCCGCCGATGATCGTGACCACCAGATCGGGCAGCACAAGTGTCCCGATCACCGAACAGACACCGAGTCCCGCCACGGCCACGATCGCCCGGCGCAGCCGCAGGGTGTCGCCGGGAGAGCTGGCGAGGGACGGGAACACGATCACGATCACGAACTGCGGCAGGAACAGACACGCCTTCGCCACGATCACCCCGGCGGCGTAGTACCCGCTGTCCTTGGGGTCCAGCAGTGCACGCGCGAACAGCACGTCCGCGTTGGCGATCGCGAAGAACGCCAGCAGCGTGTGCGTGCCGTGCACCGTCTCCCGCAGTGCTTCCTTGATGTGCTCGGTCGTCGCCCCGCCGGACCCGCGCAGCAGGAAGCCTCCCAGCAGGACGGGTACGGCGGCGCCGAGAGCGAGACCGATCATTGCCGAGTCGAGGGACGGGTGCACGAGGAGTGCACCACCGCCGAGCACCAGGCGGCCGACGCCCACCGCGGTGTAGACGGCGGCCAGCTCGGTCCAGCGCTGGCTGCCTTGCAGTACGCCGAGCTGTGACCCCATCAGCGTCAGGAAACCGAGGGTGGGAGCGAGTAGCAGGATCGCCACCACGGAGTCGATGTGCAGCAGCCACATGAACAGCGGCGTCGCCACCAGGCACACTGCGGTCAGTCCGACGGCCGCACGGCGACCTGCCTTGAGCATGGAGTCGGCCAGCGCGGCCGCGCCCTCACCGGAGTGTGTGGCGAGCAGGCGAGCCCCGGTCGCCTGCAGACCCAGTGAGGCGACGTTGCCGATCAGCAGCAGGCCGAGCAGCGCGGTGATGGCGCCGAAATCCTCCGGCGCGAGCCGGTGGGTCCCGATGAGCGTGAAACCGTAGGCGGCCACGTTCATGATGGCCATGCCGACGGCAACGACCGTGGCGCTGCGCAGGAACGCCAACCGTGGGGCCCTGGGCTCTTGCTCCGGAGCGGTCTCTGAACTCATGCTCTACTGCCTCAGGGCATCGGGTGGGGAGGTGGTCATGTCAGAACGTGCCAAGCGCGTCCTGCCGTGGTTGTGGCCTGTCCTGCTCACCCTGCTGATCACTGCTCCGCTGCTCGCTCCGGGCTTCGTCGTCGGCTACGACATGGTGTTCGTGCCGGACCTCACGGTACGGCTTGACCTCTTCGGTGTCACAACGGCCATGCCCCGAGCGGTCCCGTCGGATGTCGTCGTGGCGCTGCTCGACGTGGTCGGCGGCGCACTGCTCAACAAGCTCGTCCTCGTAGCCATCCCACTACTCTCCGGCCTTGGTCTGACCGCCCTGTGGCGCGAGCTCCGCGTGGGTGGCGCGCTGCCAGGAGCGGCGGCCGCGACGCTCTACCTCTGGAACCCGTTCGTCGCCGAGCGACTGCGGCTAGGTGCCTGGGCCCTCCTGCTCGGGTACGCCGCCCTGCCGTGGCTGGTGCGGTCCGCACTACGACTGCGCAGGGGAGGGGCGTGGCACGGGTTCATACTCGCCTCGGCTGCTTGCGCTCTGACCGCATCAGGCGGGATTACGGGACTGCTCGTTGGAGGACTGATCCTGCTGTGGCCGAGGGGAGCGGGCGAAGGGCGCACGAGACAGGTGTGGCCGCTGGCCGGCGCCGTCCTGCTGAACGCCCCTTGGCTCGTGGCGGGTCTCGTGCACGGTGGCGCCGCCACTGTCGACCCTGCATCGGTCACCGCGTTCGCGGCCCGGGACGAGGGCTATGGCGGCGTCCTGCCCACCTTCCTCACCCTGGGCGGGGTCTGGAACGCGAATGTTGTCCCGGGCAATCGGGGTGACCTGCTGCCCCTGATCTTCGCCTTCCTCATGCTGCTCATCTCCGTAGCCGGTGTGGTTCTGTGGTGGCGACAAGAGCGCTTGGTAGGAGCCTTGGTCGTTGCCGCTGTGGTAGCGCTGCTCATCGGGCTGGCCGGAGTCGTCGCGCCAGGCGCCCTCGCTCAGGTCGTTGCGCACGTGCCAGGAGCCGGCCTCTTCCGCGACGGGCAGCGCTATCTCCCTCCACTGGTCCTGCTCGAGTCCATCGGCTTCGGCGTCGCGTTGACCTCGGTACTCCAGCGCGTCCGCCTGCCGCGTGTCGTCGGAGTCACCGCGATGCTGCTGCCGATCGCCGCTCTACCCGCGTTGGCCGGCGGAGCCGGTCTGAAGGTCTCGCACTACCCGTCCGACTGGGAGCAGGCACAGCAAGCGGTCGCCGGCCGGTTCATCCCTTGGCCCTTCGAGTCCTATCGGGCACCGGTGTGGAACAGTCGCCGGCCGGTGCTCGACCCGATGCCTCGCTACTTCGCACAGCCCTCGATCGCGCCCGACGAGCTGATCGTCGGCGGGCACCGCCTAGCTGGTGAGGATCCGCAGGCGCGCTGACGTGGCGACCGCGCTCCGGGCGGCCACGCGCGACAAGACGGACCCGACCCCGGTCCTGCTGCAGCACGGTGTCGGCTGGATCGTGGTCGACCGCGAGGCGGGCGGTCCGGTCCCGACGACGATGATGCCTGGGCTCAGGGAGGAGTTCACCGGTCCGACCGTGACCGTGTACCGACTCACCGGCGCCCAGGTCCCGCAACACCATCCACTCTGGCGGACTGTCGCCGTACTGGCAGCTTGGGCGGCTGCCGTGGCGACCTTGATCGCCGCTCTGGTTTCTCTGGCGAGGCGTTGTTACTCTTCGGTTCACTTGACCGGGAGGGGACACGTTCCATGGGATCACTGATCGGTGCGGCCATCGCCGTACTCGCCGGACTGGCGGTCGCTACAACGACGGTTGTCGGGGTGGTGCAGTCGGTGAAGGACGACCCGGCGCCGCCGGCCGGCCAGCCCCAGGGGCAGGCGGACGTGCCGATCGTTGGGTACGGGTCGAAGTAGGCGTCAAGAGCCGGTCGAACGCCAGTGCGGTCGCACACCAGGTGTAGGTGCCCGCACTGGCCGAGGCTCCTTCTGACAGCCGCTGCCTCAAGGCGTTGTCCTGCAGCAGCGTGGTGATCGCGCTGGCGAACTCATCAGGGCTGTCGACCAGCACACCCGAGACTCCGTCATGGACGGACTCTGTCGGGCCGCCCGCGCTTCGGTAGGCCACCGTAGGTACGCCGTGACCCGCGGCCTCACCGACCACGAGGCCCCAACCCTCTTTGAGGCTTGGCAGTGCGAGCACCCAGGCTTCGTCGTACGCCGCGTGCTTGTCGTCCTCGCTCACGTGGCCGCGGAACTCGACAGCGTCCCGCAGACCACGCTCTTCGACGTACGTGCGCAGCGAGTCCTCCCACCAACCTGAACCGACAACGACCAGTCGCGCATCGGGAAGGACCTTGCGCGCTTCCGCGATCGCGTCGACGGCGTGCTCGAGCTGCTTGTGCGGAACGATCCGGCCGACGCAAACGACCGTTGGTACTGGCGATTGCGGGTGTTGGCGTGGTGGCGCCGGATCGGTGCCGTTGTGGATCACCTCGATGTCCCTGCACGCCCAGACTCAAGAGCTCGTCGCGTGAAGCCGAAGACACGGTCACGTAGGGGCAGTCGTCGTACAACCGTGGTGCGACACGCGATTCCAGCCACCAGCCGAGCCGACCACGCCAGCCCGGGTACACGACCTGCCACTGTTCTTGGTGCACGTGATGCACGAGGACGACGACGGTACGACGTACGAGACGGGTAAAGAATGGGAGTCCGTTCTGTACGTCGACGACACGGTCCGGCTGGTGCAGCAAGGTGTGCAGGAGACCGCGCAGGTACACCGTGACCTTGGTGCCTCGGTACAGGTACCGGACGTCGTGGCGCCGGGCTTCGCGTGGGCTGCCCGGGTACGCCGCGCACAGCACGGTCACCGACCAGCCCAGTGCTGCAAGGCCTCTCGCCACCTCCTCCACATAGCGCTCAGAGCCTCCGCCCTCCGGGTTCGTCGTGTCCCGCCAGTTCAGCAACAGCACGCTTTGCGCACGCACGTGTCAGCCCCACCCCTCCGGTCACCTCCCCCGAGGTAATGGGCGGGGACGTTACCAAGGAGTAACGATGTCCGCCAGAGCTCGCGAGATCCGTTAATGTCCCGCGTGTGCAGGTGATGGCGAACACCGCGGAAAGTCCGGAGTGGACGGCCGACTTCGGCCGGGCCGTCCGGCTGTTCCGGGCGTTCGGAGTCGAGCAGACCGACCCGGATCGCTTCTACGAGACGCTTGCCGCAGACTCGGTCGGGCACGTCCGCCAGTACGCCGAGCTGCGCGGTGCACTGCTGCTCGACGTCGGTGGTGGGCCCGGGTACTTCGCCGACGCGTTCCGTCGGGCCGGAGCGACGTACTACGCGATCGACTCCGACCTCGGTGAGCTCAGCGGCCGCGGCGAACCCGCACCGGGCACTGTGCTCGGCAGCGGCATGGCTCTCCCAGTTGCTGATGCTGCAGTCGACATCTGCTTCTCGTCCAATGTGCTCGAGCACGTGCCCGACCCATGGCTGATGGCCGACGAGTTGGTCCGAGTCACTCGGCCCGGTGGGACGGTCTTCCTGTCGTACACGGGCTGGTGGGGACCGCACGGCGGTCACGAGACGGCGCCTTGGCACTACCTCGGTGGACACCGCGCCGCCAGTCGGTACGAGCGCCGCCAGGGCCATCCGCCGAAGAACAGGTTCGGTGAGTCGCTGTTCCCGATCACGGTGGCCGGGGGACTGCGGTGGGCTCGCTCTTGCCCGGCAGCGGACCTCGTCGCGGCAGTGCCGAGGTATCACCCGCGCTGGGCGTACGGCGTACTCGCGGTGCCCGGTGTGCGCGAGGTCGTGACCTGGAACCTCGTCCTGGTGCTCCGGCGTCGATGAGGAGACTGACGGCAGGTAGTTCGGAGCAGGTGGTCTGGCGAGCGAGGCTCGTGCTGGGCTGTCTGGTCCTGATCGCCCTGTGCTTCCATCAGGCACCGGGCAAGATCGTGCCGGACACCAAGCTCGACCTGACCGCAGCACCCGGTGGCTTCCTCGCCCGCTCACTGCACCTGTGGGATCCGCAGGGTGCGTTCGGGCAACTGCAGAACCAGGCCTACGGCTACCTGCTACCGATGGGCCCGTTCCACTGGCTACTGGACTCGCTGTCGGTGCCGGACTGGATCACGCAACGCCTGTGGTGGTCTCTGGTCCTCTGCGTGGCGTTCCTCGGTGTCTGGAAGCTGTGCAACGCCCTCCAGTACGGAGTGCCTTGGACGCGCTTCGCCGTGGCATTGCTCTACGCACTGAGCCCTCGCATGCTCGGCGAGCTGTCGATCACCTCGGTCGAGGTGTGGCCGATCGCGATGGCTCCGTGGGTACTGCTGCCACTGGTCACTCCGCGCGCCCGCTCGGGCTGGTGGCGCGTCGGCTGGTCGGCTGTGGCGTTCGCACTGGTCGGGGGCGTCAACGCGGTCGCGACCGGTGCGACGCTCGTACTGCCGGCGATCTGGCTGATCACGCGACGGCTGGACCGGTCGACGCTCAAGGTGGCGGTCGGCTGGCTCGGCTGCGTGGTCGCGGTGTCGATCTGGTGGCTCGTACCGCTCCTGCTGCTCGGCCGGTACAGCCCGCCGTTCCTCGACTGGATCGAGAACGCGGCGGTGACGACCGGCAAGGCGAGTGTGTTCGAGTCTTTCCGCGGTACGTCGCAGTGGCTCAACTTCCTGTCCGGCGGTGGCGGACCGAGCTGGCCGGCCGGCTGGCTCTACGTCACGCAGCCGACGCTGATCCTCATCACCGCAGTGATCGCTCTGCTGGGGCTGGCCGGTCTGGGGATGGGCTCTCTGAAGAACCGTGGCTTCCTGCAGCTCTCCTTCGTCGTCGGCCTCCTGTTGGTCACACTTGGGCATGCCGGCTCGCCGTGGGCGTCGCAGCTGCAGGAGCTGCTCGACGGACCACTCGCGGCGTTCCGCAATACGCACAAGTTCGAGCTGGTCGTCCGACTGCCGCTCACGCTGGCCGCAGCGCATTCCCTGAGCCGGCTCGCCGAGTGGTCGGTGGCACGACGTCTTCACCGCAGAGTCGTGCCGGTGCTGGTGGCCTGCCTGGTGGTGTCGGTCGCAACGCCGGCCATCTTCGGTCAACTGCCCAGACGCGAGGGGTACGACGCCATCCCGGCGCACTGGCGGGAAGCCGCGTCCTGGCTCGACAACCAGTCCGCACCGGGCAGTGTCCTGGTTGTGCCGGCCGCATCCTTCGCGGACTTCACCTGGGGCTCCACGAAGGACGAGCCGTTCCAGGCCCTGCTGAAACGACCGATGGCTGTGCGAGACGCCGTACCACTGGGGTCTGCCGGGACGACGCGATGGCTGGACGAGGTGGAGCGTCGACTCGGTTCTGGCGTGGGCGACCAGACACTGCGGCAAGCACTCGCGCGTGCGGGAGTCAGGTACGTCGTGGTGCGCAACGATCTCAGGTACGACGCACAGGTGACACCGACCCTGGCTGTGCACGAGAGCCTGGCCGAGTCCGGGATCAAGCGCGTCGTGTACTTCGGCCCGGCCACCGGAAGCACCATCGAGCAGCCCGGTACGACGCTCGACGGACATACGCGACTGCCGTACCCGAGCGTGGAGATCTACGACGTCGGTGACACCAGTCCGGGCCGGCTGGTCCCGCGGTCGCGGCTCGTGGAAGTCCGTGGCGCGGCTGAGGATGTACCGGCCGCGTTGACGGCAGTCGGCGGCGACCGTGATGCGGTGACCGGCTCCGACGCTGTCGGCCGGCTCGACGGACTACCGCTGATCCAGACCGACGGCATGCAACGCCGTGAGGTGTCGGTCGGTCGCCCGGCGGAGAACTACTCGCCGGTGCTCACCGCGGCCGAGGAAGGCCGGCAACACCGCCGCACCCTCGGGTACGACGTCGGTACCGCGACTCCGAGTACGACAAGGACCTGGGGTGGCGGCATCACCGACGTACGGGCGTCCTCGTCGGCAGCGGATGCGGATGCCACCTTGCGGACCGGACCGGGCAACGGACCCTTCGCCGCGGTGGACGGCGATCCGTCCAGTCGCTGGATCTCGGGGACGTTCGGCCGGAGCAGTGGTGAATGGCTGGAGCTGACCTTCGCATCGCCACGAACGATCGACGGGCTCAAGGTTCAGTTCTCGCTGGCGCCACCGACGACTGAGCCGGTCCGGACCATGCAGGTGGACACGGACGCCGGGACGCTGACGTCCGTGGTCTCGGGATCGGGCGATCCGCAGAGCATCCCTACTCCGCCGGGCAAGACGAAACGGTTGCGGCTGAGCGTCGGTGTGACCGACGGCAAGAACCCGAGCGGTGTGTCGATCGCCGAGGTGACGCTGCCCGGCATGCTGCCGGTCAGCAGGCTCAGCGTGCCGGCCACTGACCGTCAGCCGAGCGCACTGGTGTTCAGGAACCAGCAGATCGGGCGGTCTGCCTGTCTTCACGTGGACACCCGGCCGCTGTGCCGGCAGAGCGTGGCCAAGGACTCGGAGGAGCCGACCGGTCTCTTGCGCAGCGTGGAGCTTCCGCGTGCGGCGTCGTACCAGCTGCACGGGACCGCACTGCCCAAGGACGGCGCGGCTCTCGAGGACATGCTGGTGGTGCCGGGTGCCATCACCGCTGCCGCCTCGTCCCGGTCTGTCACGGCGCCGGAGGGACGACCGGGGGCTGCGGTCGATCGTGATCTCGGTACTGGCTGGGTCGCGGACCCGAGTGATCCGGCTCCGAGCCTGACCCTGAAGTTGCCAAGGGCAAGGGGGCTGACCGGACTGCAGTTCCTCACCGATCCGTACCTGACGGCGTCGCAGCCGACCGAGGTGATGCTGCGGTTCGACGGTGGCGCACCGACGCGGGGGACCGTGGACCCGGAGGGCTATGTTCGGTTCGCCGAGCGGGCGGCGCGGACGGTCGAAGTGGACTTCGCCGGGACCAGACCGATGGTGGACATCGACTCCGCGACCGGGTACTCGACGACCGCTCCGGTCGGCGTCGCCGAGGTGCGAGTGCTCGGAGCCGACGATCTGCGCAAGGCACTCGACCTGAACAGCCAGACCGGGGCGTACTGCGGTTATGGCCCAGGGGTTCGCGTCGACGGCGTACCGGTGGACACACAGGTCAAGGCGACCGTGCGGGATCTGTTGCAGCGGCGTCCGGTCACGTTCAGCACGTGTGGGAAGGACTCCACGGTTCCGTTGCAGGCAGGACGCCACAACCTCGATGTCCTGGCCGGTGGCGCCTTCGTACCGATCGAGACGACGCTGACCACAGCAGGGTTCGGCGACACGTCCGTCGTACCGGTGCAGGACGTGGACGTCTGGCGGCCGAATCCGGCCGAGCTGACCGCCGAGGTCCCGGCCGCGGATGAGCAGTCAGTATTCACGGTTGCCCAGAACTACAACGAGGGCTGGGAGGCGTACGACGGCAGTGGCCACAGGCTGACGCCCATCCGCATCGGCGGCTGGCAGCAGGGATGGATACTGCCGGCCGGCCCCGAGCAGGTGGTCACCGCTCGGTTCATTCCGGACCGCACGTACCGGGCGGGTCTGCTGGTAGGACTGCTCGCACTGCTGTCGGTCGTCGCCATGGCCGTGTTCTTCCGGCGTCGGTCGAGGCATTCGGGGCATCGCCTGCGTGAAGGCCGCACTGTCGGACCATGGGTCGCTCTGGGGCTCGGTCTGGTCGCTGGCACGGTCATGTCCGGCTGGATCGGTCTGGCCGCGGTTGCGGTCGCCGCAGTCTGCTCGTGGATCCTGCCAAGGCGGATCGTGCTCGCGGTGGTCGCGGCTGTGGTGATGGTGGGGACTCTGGTGGCGGTTGTTCAGCCCTGGCCGGACGGAGACGCCGGAGTGACCTCGGGAGTCGTCCAGACGGCAATCTTGTTCGGCTGTGCGCTGGCCTTGTTGTCCACGGTCACCGGTGAGACGTCGTACGACTTGTCTCGCCTGCCGAGGCGCATGATGGGCCGCTCCATCCCGTAGTAGCTCGCTGCGGCGACGGCGACCGACACGACGAGCGTGGTGAAGAACAGCAAGGCGAACTTCCCGCTGAACAGGTCGTAGCCGCTGATCCGCTCGATCAGACCCAGCACGATCAGGTGGTAGGCGAAGACGCCGTACGAGATGTCTCCGGCGACGTGGCCAACTCTCCCGCCGAGAACGCCGGCGATTCGCGTGGTCGGGGTCAGCGCCGGGAAGAGAACGCACGCGGCGATGCCGGTGTAGAGGAGGGTCTTCACGAACGCCTGGCCTGGTGTGGACGTCGACAGGTTGTACGGCCCGGCCACCGGACTCGCAGCGATGAGCAGCAGGACCACACCGGCTCCCCAGACGGTCCCTGGGATCTTGGTGAGCGTGTCAAGCGCGGACGGCCCGAGGCGGCCGCTGGTGCGAGCCACCTGCCACAGGGCGAAGCCCATGCCAACCGCGAACCAACCGAGGTACCCAGGTAGCCAGAGGCCCGCCTGTGGGTGATCTGTCGCGTTCACCGCGGCCATCCACACCGGTCCGAGAACAATGAGCGCACCGAGTACGACGAGTCGCCAGCGCACGCTGCGTCGAGTGGGACGCTCGTACCCGGTCAACAGCTTCGCCAGCCCGGGCAGGAGCAGGTAGAACGCGACCTCTGTGGCCAGACTCCACAGCTGAGTGAGTCCGTCTGCTGGAATCCCGTTGAAGTAGACCTGGGTGAGAGTCGCGTGCTGGAGGTACGTCGCCCAGGTGACGCCGTCCTTGTGCGGCACGAGTACGGCGGCAAGCAGTACGGCGAGCCAGAGTGCCGGCAGGATCCGCAGCGCGCGGTTGCGGAGATAGGGCAGGGTGAGCGGGGGCAGGGTGCCCTCGAACCACGCCACCGCGTGCGGCCGGTAGAGCAGGAAGCCGGAGATCGCGAAGAAGATCGCCACCCCGATGTCCAGCCTCGCCAGTACCCCGGCGAACGGCCCGTTCAGCGACGCGCCGGTATGAAACCCGACATGCGTGGTCAGCACCGCGAGCGCTCCGATGGCCCGCAGCCCGTCCAACGCCGGGAATCTGGTCCGTCTCATCTGGGCAGTCCGATCTCGAGGTTCGCCACACACAGGTTCGTCGCGGGATCGGAGGAGCGTAGCCGAACCTGGGTGGCTCTGATCCGCCGCGACGGACCGAGGTACATGCTGCCGACTCCTGCGGGCCAACCGGCGGCCGGCATCGTGGCGACGTTGCCGTCCGCGTCGAGGAGCTCTACGGACACCCGGTTCTCCCGGTTGGAGAAGTAGGCGGCCTTGACGAACCACTCGGCCGTCGCGACCTCGTTTCGCGTCTGCTTCAGTGGAATGGTCAGCGGCTCGGTGCCACGCATGAGCAGGTTGCAGAAGGAGTTGGCGCGCGACAGCGGATCGCCACGTGACCACACCGCCAGCTGGGCCGGCCGGAGGTGACCACTGTCGTCCACCAGCAGCGGCTCGCTGCCCGGCGACTGCAGCCGGAACGGGATCCGGGCCATCCGCAGCACCGGCGACAACCGAGTGTCGGACATCAGCGCAGTGGCGATCGACGGCGGCATCGAGGTGTCCCAGAGATTCACGTTCGGGCCGGCCCGGTCCAGCTCCGCGGTGACGGTCGCGAAGTACGCCTTGGCCGGATTCTTCCCCCACTCCTTGGCGAACGCGGCGTCCGACACGACCACTCCGACGATCAAACAGGCAACAGGTACGACTACCAGTCGTACCTGGACCATTCGAAGCGAGAGAACCACTGCCAACGTGAGCGGGATCGAGAGATCGGACCAATAGTGAAAGTGCGCGGTGAAGATGGACCCGAACACTCTGAAGCGTCCATAGGACACGAGAAGCACCGTGACCAGGACATAGGCGGCGACCGAGGCCCACAGCAGCAGCGCGCGTCGGTCCCGCCGCCATGCGGTCGTCAGAGCCAGACCTGCGACCAGCCCACCGACCACGAAGGCCGCAACGGGAGGTGTGGCGACACTCATTGACTGTCCGGTGCCGGCCCAGGACCACGGACCGCCTGCCAACGCGGACAGCGGGACCCCGAAGGCACGTGCGGTCAGCTCGAGCAGCTCACGCGGGCCGGGCACCCTGCCTTCCGACGGATTGCCGTGCGTCAGGTAGATGATGCCGAAGGCAATAATCGGAACAGTGAGCGCGGCGGCGTACGGCCAGCTGCGGCGGAGCCAGATGCGGACCGGCACAGTGCGTAGATAGAGGGCCAGGGCAACGGCCGTGACCAGGATCAGGGCCGACTTCTCCCAGCAGGCCAGCGAGATCAACAGGGACAGCGGGCCGTAGGCAACGGCTCGCCGGCGATGGCCGTCGTACCAGTCGATGGTTGCATGCAGCAACAGCAGGCCGAAGACGTGTGCCGACAGGTTGTTCACACCGCTCGACAACGACATGAACGACGGCATGCTGAGCGGGGTGACCGCGTAGAAGATCGTGCCGATGACCACCCACCAGTTCGAGCCGAGGATGCGGTGCAGGAGCAGGCCCATCAAGGCGATCGCGAGCGCCTGCATCAGCATCCGCCAGGCGACGGTGACGTCGTGGTTCAGCGGCGCGACCTCGGCGAAGACCGCGTAGACGAGGCGCAGCCCGGGCGCGATGTGGTCGTTCACCGGGGTCAGCAGTTCGGCGGGCGCGAAGCCGCGACTGCCCTGGACGAGGAAGTCCAGGTCGTCGCTCAGCCACGAGCCCCGCCGGGCGAGCAGCCCGAGCACGACCGACTGGACGATCGCGATCGCCACCACCACACCGCGGAGCACCGATGTCTGTGGTGGCGCCGGCAGCGCCCAGTTCCCCCTCATGCGGCGCGACTATATGACAGTTCGAAATTCCCTGGTGCGCCATCTGTTCACGGCGGCTACCCGCTGGTAGCGTCCCGCGGACAGACCTGGAGGGGATGCAGTGGGGACACGCAGTCGTGCGGTAGTGATCGGGCTCGGGGTGTTCATGGTCGGCGTCGCGGCGCTGGCCAGGTTTTATGCGTATCCAACGCTGGCGGTGGCACCCGCGGGCCAGATCGCGCACACGGTGTCGGCCGGCAAGGACGCGACGATCTTCAGCGTCGCCGACCTGAAGGAGAAGAAGCAGGTCGAGCTGGAATCCCGGCGGACGGTCCGTGGCGACGTGGTCGCGGCCGAGAAGATCAGCAAGGCGCTGAATCGCAAGGTGGTCGTATACGACACGGCGGTGGTGACCGACGACTCGAAGGACTACAAGTTCCCCGACGACGCGTCGCTGACCGGCCTGATGCCGCTGAGCTTCGTCCAGGAGCGGGTTGTGCTGGACGCACGCACCGGCGAGTCCGTGCGCTGGAATCCGTCGGGTGGCGACGACAGTGGTGAGTACATCGCGACCACGCTGGAGAAGGCGGACCGGCTCAAGCCCGACCCGAAGAGTCCCTTGTTCAAGGGACACGACGGTCTGGTGCTGAAGTTCCCGTTCGGCACCGAGAAGAAGACCTACCAGTTCTGGGACAGCACCCTGCGCGAAGCCTTCCCGATCGAGTTCAAGCGGGTGACCGACCTCAAGGGACTCAAGGTGTACGTCTTCGAGCAGGAGATCCCGAAGCAGGAGGTGCCGCTGGCCAAGCCGCTGCTCGTGCCGGGCAGCCTGGTCGACGATTTCAGCAAGGACTCGGTCGCGGTGCAGCGCACGTACAAGAACAGCCGGACCCTGTGGGTCGAGCCGGTCACCGGAGCGATCATCAAGGGCCAGGAGCAGCAGCTTGCCACGATCGCGTACAACGGCGAGGACAAGCTGACCGCAACCCAGGTCACGATCGCGTACGACGACGCGACCGAGACGAAGAACGTGAAGGGCGCGACCGAGAACGGTGTCGACGAGGGCGGCTACCAGTCGAAGGCGGCGCAGTTGCACCTGATCGGCTTCTGGGTGCCGTTGATTGCCCTGATCCTCGGGCTGCTGTTGCTGGGGACCGTCGCGCTTCCTGCAGCTCGCGTCGACGGACCGAGGCGGACTGAGCTACTTCTTGTGCGCCGACCAGATCGCGGTGCCTGGGACCAGGCGACCGCGGTCTGGTCCCCAGCCACCCCAGACCAGGTCGTGCCCGGCCGGCCACTCGGGCTCGAGCAGGTCGTCGATCACGAACCCGGCGCTGGTGAGTTCGCGGATCCAGTCGCCGGTCGTCCGGTGGTGTTCGGCGTAGACCGGCGTACCGGCGGCGTCGACTTCCACGTACGGCGTCCGGTCGAAGTACGAATGCGTGATCCGGAGACCGGCGGGGGTCGGGTCGTCGGGCATGGTCCAGCGGAACGGGTGGGTCACCGAGAACACGAGCAGGCCGCCCGGCTTCAACGTCCGGGCGATCTCGCGGAGGGCGGTCCCGGCGTCGGCGACGAACGGCAGTGCGCCGAAGGCCGAGCAGACGATGTCGAAGGTGGCGTCTCGGTAGGGGATCGCGGTGGCGTCCGCGGCGACGGTCCGGACGGCTGTGCCCGGTGCGAGCTGATCGAGCTGTCGTGCGATCCGGAGCTGCTCGACCGAGATGTCGAAGGCAACCACATCAGCCCCTTGCTTGACCAGCCAGCGCGAGCACTGCGCGGCGCCGCAGCCGACCTCGAGGATCCGCTTGCCCCGGACCGGGCCGAGCAGTTGGGCGTGCTCCTCGTCGACTCCCTCCGGACACCAGATGAAGCGGTCGTCGCCGAGGAAGTCGCCATGCTCGGCCAGGTATTCGCCGGCCGCCGCGTTCCAGTAGGCCCGGCTGGCCCGCGAAGTCTCCGCCTCGGTCAACTCCACCCGCACCGGCCCAGTCACGGGAGAAACTCTAGGGCGTGTCCGGCGCTCCTGCTTGATGTGTGGGTGATCGTCAACCCAGGTGTGGCGGTCGCGGGGTACGGCGATGTCGGGGTAGGGCGATATCGGGGTAGGGCGATATCGGGGTGGGCAGGTTGGAGGTCTGCCGAGGTTGGGCCGGGCGGTTCAGGCTCGTTCTGCGCGGATCGGTGCACGTCTGGTGACCTGGCACAGGTCGTGGTGGGCGCGCTTCCGGTCCCAGCCCACCGGTTCCGGGCCCACCGCCCCCGTTCCGGGCACCCGGCGCTGTGTCGGCGCGGAGCTGTCCCGAGCGACCCAACTCATGGGCTGACCTACCAGATGGTGGGTTAGCACCCAGGAATCCGGTGCGCCAACCCACCATCTCGTAGGTCCACCCATCAAATGGCGCTGGCGGCCCGCCGACCATCTGGGCGAGGTGCTGAACCGGCGGACACCCCACCGCGACGCATTGCCCGGCACACCTGTCTGGCCGGTTGTCGACAACACACCGACGACCTGCCTAGTGGTGCGTCAAGGTCCTGAGGTTGGCCCGGGTCTCTTCAACGTCCATGCCGTGCAGGCGGAGCAGATTCTCGCCGAGAATCTTGCGCTTGGCCTGCTGTGTCAACTGCGGATAGCCGTACCCGGCGCAGAGGTCCTCGGGGATCTGGAAGTTCCAGAATGCCTCCAGGGCCCACTGCGGTTGCCAGAGCGGCGCCTCGCTGCCGTACACGATCTTGTCCTCGCCGCACCAGAACAGCAGCTTGCCAAGGGTCTCGGCGAACTGTCGTGGCGCCCGGACGACGAAGTTGATCGTCGCCGCCAATGAGGCATACAGATTGGGATAGCGGATCAGCTGCCAGCAGGTCTCGTCGATGAACGGCAGCCCGACGTGGAAGATGACGAAGTTGATGTCGGGGAAGTTGGCCGCGGCACCGTCCATGTCCCAGGTCTGGGTGTACTCGATCGGCTGCGGCCCGAGCGGCACGCCCTTGTGTACGCCGATCAGGTTCACCCCGAGTTCCTGGATCCGCTCGAACACCGGGAACGCCACCTTGCGATCATCCATCCGCCACGGCACCGGCCCGGCGTCCTCGTACCGCACGTTGTAGAACTTGAACGCCTTCGCACCGGCCTCCACCTGACGGGTCACGTCGTCGAGCGCCTTCTTGCCCTCGAGCGGGTTCACCGTGCCCCAGAAGACGGTCCTCTCGGGGTCCAACTGGGCGAGTCTCGCGCACTCTTCCCATGGCGACAGGCCGTCCTTGTACAGGTCGGTCAGCGGCAACGGCATCGCCACCAGCAGGTCGGTGTCGGAGTGCTCGTAGACCATGTCGCGGATCTCCTGGGCGGTCCACCGGTGCAGGAACTGCTCGGGCGGCATCACCGGCTGGCCCTCGGGCGTCAGGGTCGCGTGGAAGGCGTACAGATGGTTCGAGAACATCTCGCCGGCGCTGCCGTAGACGTTGTCCTTGTCGAAGTTGAATGGGTGCGCCACACCGTCGAACACGATGGCATCGCCGATCACAATTCCTCCTCGTGGGTTGATGCCGGCCAGTGCGCGGCGACGTATCGGGCCGGGTCGCCGGCCTCGCTGGGCGGCGGCAGGAAACGCAGCTTGGTCCGGGCGCTGTCCGCGAGCCGCTCCGGACTCCAGGCCTCGTCCCAGACGATCCGCACCGAGGCCTCCCGTACGCCGGGCAGCCCGGCGACGGCGCTCTCGACGTCGGTCAGCACGCTCGTCGCGAACGGGCACCAGCCGGATGTCAGCAGCAGATCGACCTCGGCTCTGCCGTCGCTGATCGACGCGCGGTGCAGCAGACCCATGTCCACGACGGAGATGCCCTTGTCGCGGCAGCAAGGGTCGTAAACGTCCCGTAGCACCTCGGTCACGATCGGGTCGACGGTCATCCGGCCTCCTCCCTTCTGCCTCCCTTCTGAGTCTCGGGCCGCCTGGGGACGCCGGGACAGCCCCTGGATTTCGGATGACGAAACGGTCCGCGCGGCGGACTTCGTGGTTACTATCGGGCCAGGAGGGAGCTCTCGATGGACGACCGTGGCCCGAGTCCGCACGACTTCGTCCAGAGCGTGTCGCGCGCGCTCCGGGTGCTCGAGCTGGTCGGCAACGAACCTGGCCTGCCGGTGAAGGCGATCGCGCGCCGCGCCGGGCTGAATATCTCCACGACGTACCACCTGGTCCGCACGCTCGCCTATGAGGGATACCTGGTCCGGCTGCCCACTGGCTGCTACGAGGTCGGTGCCGAACTCCCACGCCGTGCGCCGATCCCGACGACGCCGAGCGGGCCATCATCGGCTCGGTCCGCGGCGACGACGTCGGCCCCGAGGTCGGCGCCGAACTGACGCGCGTCGCCCACGATCTCACCGATCACTAGTGTTCGGGTGTATGAGCGACTTCGCGGCCAGTGCTGTTCCGCTGACGGGCGGGTACGGCGGTCAGACGTACGCGGTCAGCGCCGGCGGTGAGGACGCCGTACTGAAGTTGTATGTGAAGGACCCGGAGCGAGCCGCGGTGGATGCGGCGCTGCTCCAACTCGTCCGCGGGCTGTTGCCTGTTCCGCGGGTACTGGACGCGAAACGCGAGGGATCCGCCGAGGACCCGCCCTATCTGCTGACCGAACGGCTGCCAGGGGTGAACCTGCAGACCTATCTGGAGGCGGCGGGGGAGGACGAGCGTCGGACGGTCGGGGAGCAGTTGGGGGAGTTGCTGGTGCGGCTGAGCGGGATGCCGTTCCTCACCTTCGGGATGTTCCGTGACGGCGACCTGGCGATCGAGCCGTTCGGGCTGGGCGACCTGGAGCAGTACGTCGCGGACCTCGACCTCGGGTTGAGCCCGGAGCAGTCCGAGAAGTTCGCCGGCGTGATCGTTGAGGCCGAGGACGTTCTGGCCGAGGGCGTGGACCGGGTCTGCCTGGTGCACAGCGACTTCAATCCGAAGAACCTGCTGGTGGACCCGGCGACCGCCCGGATCACCGGGCTGATCGACTGGGAGTTCGCCCACGCGGGGTCGCCGTACACGGATCTGGGAAACCTTTTCCGGTTCTGTGAGGACCCGGTGCTGGCCGGCGCGGTGCTGAGCGTGGTCCGGGGGAGCGGGCTGGAGCTGGGGGAGCCGCTGGTGGATCTCGGCAGGGCTGCGGATCTCTGGGCGCTCCTGGACCTCGCCGCACGGTCGACCGAGCACGAGGTCGCGGCCGCCGCGCACGCTCTGGTGGCCCGAATGGCGGACACCAGTACGCTCTCCGGAGGACGACCCGCCCTGGACGTCGTACATTGAGATGGATGGCACGTCGGGAGACTTCGGCGGGCGGCCGGTAGGCACCGGGTGCCCCAGGTTGTGCTGCCTTCGTCAAGACCGGTATTCTGTGAGGTGCGCTATGGGCCCGCGCGACCTCGGACGGAGCAGGCTCGTGCTCGCAGCAGCTCGGTGGTGAATCTGCGCTCTTCAGGCAATCCAGCGGTTTGATGCGATCCAACGGACCATGGCGCGACCGCACAACACCACCAGTCCACGGAGCAACCCACCACATGACGGCCAGCATCGAGGCACCTCTCGACCCCGCAGTACGCAACACCCCGCAGGTAGCGGTCAATGACATCGGGTCGGAGGAAGACTTCCTCGCGGCGATCGATCAGACCATCAAGTACTTCAACGACGGCGACATCGTCGAGGGCACCATCGTCAAGGTCGACCGGGACGAGGTCCTGCTCGACATCGGTTACAAGACCGAAGGCGTCATCCCCTCCCGCGAGCTGTCGATCAAGCACGACGTCGACCCGAACGAGGTCGTCAACGTCGGCGATCACGTCGAGGCCCTGGTTCTCCAGAAGGAGGACAAGGAAGGCCGTCTGATCCTCTCGAAGAAGCGCGCCCAGTACGAGAAGGCCTGGGGCACGATCGAGAAGATCAAGGAAGAGGACGGCGTCGTCACCGGCACCGTCATCGAGGTCGTCAAGGGTGGTCTCATCCTGGACATCGGCCTGCGCGGCTTCCTGCCCGCCTCCCTGGTGGAGATGCGCCGGGTCCGCGACCTCCAGCCGTACGTCGGCCAGGAGATCGAGGCCAAGATCATCGAGCTGGACAAGAACCGCAACAACGTGGTCCTGTCCCGCCGGGCGTGGCTGGAGCAGACGCAGTCCGAGGTGCGGATGAACTTCCTCACCCAGCTGCAGAAGGGCCAGATCCGCAAGGGCGTCGTGTCCTCGATCGTCAACTTCGGTGCGTTCGTGGACCTCGGCGGCGTCGACGGTCTGGTGCACGTCTCGGAGCTGTCCTGGAAGCACATCGACCACCCGACCGAGGTGGTCGAGGTCGGCCAGGAGGTCACCGTCGAGGTGCTGGACGTCGACATGGACCGCGAGCGCGTCTCGCTGTCGCTGAAGGCGACCCAGGAAGACCCGTGGCAGCAGTTCGCCCGGACCCACCAGATGGGCCAGATCGTGCCCGGCAAGGTCACCAAGCTGGTTCCGTTCGGTGCGTTCGTCCGCGTGGAGGAGGGCATCGAGGGTCTGGTGCACATCTCCGAGCTGGCCGAGCGGCACGTCGAGATCCCGGAGCAGGTCGTCCAGGTCAACGACGACGTGATGGTCAAGATCATCGACATCGACCTGGAGCGGCGCCGGATCTCGCTGTCGCTGAAGCAGGCCAACGAGGGTGTCGACCCGGTCTCGGACGACTTCGACCCGACGCTGTACGGCATGACCGCGACGTACGACGACCAGGGCAACTACGTCTACCCCGAGGGCTTCGACCCGGAGACCGGCGAGTGGCTCGAGGGCTTCGACAAGCAGCGTGAGGAGTGGGAGCGGCAGTACGCCGAGGCCCACGCGCGCTGGGAGGCCCACAAGAAGCAGATCGAGGACGCCAAGACGGCGGACGTCGAGGCCGGCGAGGCGTCGACGTACTCCTCCGCCGCGGCTCCGAAGGACGACGCTCCCGTCGAGGGTGCGCTCGCTTCCGACGAGGCGCTGCAGGCTCTCCGCGAGAAGCTGACCGGCCAGGGCTGATCCTGACCAAGGGCTGAGCTGGTTACTTGGCCACGAGGCCCCCGCATCCCCGTACTGGATGCGGGGGCCTCGTCTGTCCGGCGTGGGTCAGTCGTAGGCGCGGCGGATCTTCGGCTCGCCGAGGTCGGTCCCCCACTGGCCGCGGCCCTCGCCCTTCAGGCGCATCTTCAGCTCCATGATCTGCGCGCGTGCCCCGGTAGCGGTGAAGAACCCGGTCAGGTACGGCTCGTTCGGAGCTCCCACCTCCCAGGCCGGCACCCGCTGTTCGCCGTACCGGACCATGCGGACCGGTGGGTCCTCGCCGACCCGGATCCGGGCCAAGTCCTGCGCACAGGCCGGAACCGTGCGGGTCGGACCGCTGAGCGGGGGAGTCCACACGATCTTCCCGGCCGCCGGCCCGTGCTGCGGATTGAAGAAGCACGGCACACGTCGCTCCGGCAGCGGCCCACCCGCGACCCGGGCCTGGGCGCACGCCAGCGCGTAGCGGCCCGCGGTGAGCGTGTCGACGACGGCGTGCACCGAGTCGACCGACGGCAGCTTCTCGACGATCCGCTGGGCGGACTCGTAGGCGTCGAGCGCGACCTGGTAGTCGTGCCGGCCTTCCGCGTCGAGTTCCCCGCCGAACCGGGTCAGTTCCTCACCGAATTGGATTACGTCTTCTTCGGCCATCAACCGGACCTGCCGTAACGCGAGGGCGGTCCGGCGTCGCCTCAGCACCCACCCCATATTTCATACTAGGTCGCTGAGTAGGGTGCTGGCGTGCTGAGAGTGGGACTGACCGGTGGGATCGGGTCCGGGAAGAGTGCGGTGTCGTCGCGGCTGGCTGCCCGCGGAGCCGTGGTGATCGACTCGGATGTGCTGGCGCGAGAGGTGGTCGCCAAGGGCACTGATGGTCTGGCCGAGGTGGTTGCGGCGTTCGGAGACGACGTACTGACTGCCGACGGAGAGCTGGACCGGCCTGCGCTCGGGCGGATCGTGTTCGGTGACGAGACTGCGCGGCGGAAGCTCGAAGCGATCATCCATCCGCTGGTTCGCGCCCGGGCCGCCGAGATCGAGGCGCAGTCGCCGGCCGGAGCGATCGTCGTCCACGACATCCCGCTGCTGGTCGAGACCGGTCAGGCGGATCGGTTCGATCTGGTCCTCGTAGTCGATGCGCCGGTCGACGTACAGCTGGAGCGGTTGACGTCGCAGCGCCAGATGGCTGGCGCGGAAGCCAGGCAGCGGATCGCCAGTCAGGCGTCCCGGGAGGACCGGCTCGCGGTGGCGGACGTCGTGGTCGAGAACTCCGGCACGCTCGCCGAGCTGGACCGCCGGATCGACGAGGTGTGGGCCGCACTCGAACGGCGCGCAGGCCACGGTCCGGACACGAAAAGGTGACCCTTGCGCGGTAAATGATGAATCCGGGACCGGCTGTACGAGAATCTGTCCCGGTTCGGCCCGGTTGACCGGGCCGCCCACCGACGGCGCGCCCCGCGCCGGTCCGGAAGATGTCCGAGGTTGGGAGGATGGCGTGGTTTGTCCGCGCTGCAACTCTGACGTCCCCGAGGTGTCGCACTTCTGCCACCACTGTGGCAACGATGTGCGCTCCGGGGACGCGGAGCGGAAGAGGGCGTACGCCGCCAGGCCCGACGAGCCGGTGGCGTCGTTCAAGCTGGTCTCCACGATCATGCCGCAGGGCTCCGGCAAACAGCCCTACACGTACAAGGTCGCGCTCGGGGTCGCCCTGCTGCTGACCGTCGTGACGGCCGCGCTCGGTGCGCTGCCGGTGGCGATCATGATCGCGGCGTTCGCTATTCCGATCGTCTACATCCTCTACCTGTACGACGTGAACCTGTGGGAGGACGAGCCGATACCGGTCGTCGCCGCCGCGTTCGTGCTGACCGGCGTACTGGCCGCGGTCTTCACCTGGCTGTGGTCGGACAAGCTCGCGCTCTCGCTCGACACGATCGGCGGCAACGACGCCGGCCCGTCCGGGCGGGACCTGCTGATCCTGCTCCTGCTGGTGCCGGTGGTGTCGGAGCTGATCCGCCAGATCGGCCCGCTCTACCTGGCGTCCCGGCCGCGGTACGACGACCTGATGGACGGCTTCACGTTCGGCGTGGTGGCGGGCGTCGGCTACGCGTGCTTCGAGACGCTGGTGCTGCACTGGGGCTGGATCAGCGGCGGCTTCGCCGGTCCGGGCAGCAGCGCCGGGACCTGGATCTCGATCGTGCTGCTGCACGGCTTCATCAAGCCGCTGATCTACGGATCGGCGACCGGCCTCGCGGGTGCGGAGTTCTCCGGCCTGGGTGAGGGGTACGACGGCTTCACGCCGCGCTGGGTGTTCGCCGTGCTCCAGGCGATCGCGGTCAACGCGTTGTTCCAGGGCGGTGTCTACCTGCTCGGCTTCGTGGGTGGCCACGGATCGACCATCGGCGCGATCCTCGGCGTGGTCTGGGGCCTATTACTGCTCGGCGCGCTGATCATCCGGGTGCGGACCGTTCTGCACAAGGGTCTGCTCGAGGCCGCACTGGAGTCGGCCGCACGCGGCGGCTCCAACCACGCGTCGGGCGACCTGGCCTTCTGCTCCCGCTGTGAGATGCCGCTGCTCCCGCACTCCGACTTCTGCTCCGCGTGCGGCAACTCGGTGCGATCCGTGCCGAAGTCCGCCCGGGGCGTGGCGGCCACGGCGGGCGTGAGTGGGTACGAAGCGACGACTGGGGAGACGCGGGTATGAGCAACCAGCAACCGCCCTACGGTCAGGGCGGGCAGCAGCCGTACGGCCAGCCAGGTCAGCCGCAAGGTCAGCATGGTCAGCATGGTCAGCCCGGCTATGGCCAGCAGCCGGGCCGGCCGCAGGGTCAGCCGGGTTATGGCCAGCCACAGGGGCAGCCTGGTTATGGGCAGCAGCCGCCGCAGGGCCAGCCTGGGTACGGGCGTCCGCAGCAGGCACCCCCGGGCTACGGCCAGCAGCCGGGCCAGCCGGTCCAGGGTCAGCCGGGTCAATCGCCATACCAGGGTCAGCCGGGTCAGCCGCCGTACCAGGGTCAGCCGGGTCAGCCGCCGTACCAGGGTCAGCCGGGTCAGCAGACGTTCCCCGGTCAGCAGGCGCCGTACCAGGGCCAGCAGCAGTACCCCGGTCAGCAATACCCGCCGCAGCAGGGTTACCCGGGCCAGCAGCAGTGGAGTCAGTACGGCGGCAAGGGTCCCCGTGACAAGGGTGGCAACAAGATCCTGTTCATCGCGGGGGGCGCGTTCGCCGTCGTCGCGGTGATCGGTGTGCTGCTGGCCGTCGTCTTCAACGGGGGCGACGACCAGAAGGCGGACCCGGACCCGCAGCCGACGACCAGCCAGAGCAACGAGCCGGCCGGCAACGTCGACGAGGGCATCGAGGTCGCCGAGGGCGTCTTCGTGAAGCCCCAGCCCGGCTACCTCCGCAAGAGCCTGGACAAGTTCACCGGCGTCTACCTGCTCAAGCAGGGCGAGGCCTACTTCATGGTGAACGCGTGGAAGGCGGAGGACGGCGAGAACACCACCACCGTGCTGCCGCAGCTGATGTCCGCGGAGACCAAGGACCTGTCCTCGGTCAAGAAGGGCGAGCCGAAGGAGTCCAAGCCGGGCGAGGGCGACAAGACCGACGTGAAGGTCGTCACCACCCAGAGCTTCGACGCGATCTCCAGCACCCAGAACGGCAGCCTGCCGGTGGTCGGGTTCGTCGGCGTGATCGAGCGCAACGACGGCGTGATCACGATCATCCGGGTGTACGGGCGCAAGGACAAGATGTCCACGATCCAGCCGGACTCGGCGGCGATGCTGCAGTCGGTCGTCAAGAGCCAGTGAGCGGCAAGCGCGACAAGGGCCCCGGAACCGGCAACCCCTGGGTCAACAAGCCCGGTCCGGAGGCGGACGACGCCGCAGAGTCGGCCGAGCCGGCCCTGCCGCCGTCGCCGTGGGACCTGGAGGTGCCTCCGCCGCCGTCTCCGTGGGGCGACACCCCGGGACCTGGTCCCGGGCCCGCGACGGAGACCAGTTCGGCGTGGGGTGAGAAGGTCGGGCCGCCGACCTTGCGCCGGCCGCCGCCGGAGAAGAAGGGCCCGAGGTTCCCGCCGCTGCTGATCCCGATCGGCGTCGGCCTGATCGTGGTCGTGCTGGTCGCGGTCGCCTTGATCGCGCTGTCCGGTGGCGACGACAAGACAGCGGCTCCCACGCCGAGCCAGTCCCCGGCATCCGTGAGTACGCCGACGACGTCGTACCAGCCGCCCGCGAACGCGATCCCGGTCGGGTTCGGCGTCTCCGTCGTACCGGTGGAGGGCTGGAGCGTGCTGGCGAAGGAGACCCGCGGCAAGGAACTGGTCACGTACGCGCCGAACGGCGACCCGCGGTCGTTCTTCTGGGTCCGGCAGAAGGAGAACGTGACCGCGCAGGCGTACGTGCTCGGCATCGTCGAGGGCGAGACCGAGAACGAGATCGCCCAGTTGGGCAACGTACGGAACCTGCCGTGCCCGAAGGACGTCCTGGAGGAGTGCGTCGCGATCAGCTACACCTCCACCGCCAAGGACAAGACCGGTGCGGACGTGAGGGTCCAGGGCTACGTCGAGGCGTACCGGCGCAAGGACAAGGTGGTCACCGCGCTGGACTTCCGGACCCGCGTCGACTTCGCCCAGAAGGCCGAGGCGGACGCCGAGACGATGAAGAAGTCCGTGCTCGACAGCCTGTGATGACGAATCCCGAGACACACCGCGAGGAACAGCTATGAGTCAGCAGTACGGGCCGCCCCCGGGACCGCCTCCCGCCCCCGCTCCTGGCGGCTGGGGATCCGGACCCGGCGTCACCGGGCCGTCGAGGTCGGGTGGCTGGGGATCCGGACCGGGCGTCACCGGGCCGTCGGGGCCGGGTGGCTGGGGATCCGGACCCGGCGCCAGCGGGCCGTCGGGGCCGGGTGGCTGGGGCCCGGGACCGGGCCGGCCGCAGCAGCGGCCGGGGAAGTCGAACCGGAACCAGTGGATCATCATGGGCGGCGCGATCGTCGCGGTAGCTGCTGGTCGCGATCGGCGTGGTCCTACTGGTGACCGGCGGCGGCAAGGGCGATGACCCGGCCGCGCAGCAGACCCCGGATCCGATCGGCACGCTGTACACACCGTCGCCGACGCCCAAGCCGGATGACTCCAAGGGCCCGAACGACGCCGGAGTCGAGGTCGGCTGGGGTGTCTGGTTCACCCCGGCCAAGGGCTGGCTGCCGGACTGGGACAAGTCCAAGGGCGGGAAGAACTACATCCTGCAGCAGTTCAGCGCGCGCGGCCTGATCGACGGGTACTACTGGGTCCGCCAGACCGAGCTGTACGACGCGAAGGGGTTCGCCGAGCACCTGGTCGACATCGAGTCGAACGGCATGCAGGGCGTCCGGATCGGCAAGGGCGTGGCCTGCAAGCCGGCCGGCCCGGCGATCAAGTCCTGCTACGCGCTGTCGTACACCGGCGTGTGGGTGGCCAAGAACGGCAAGAAGGTCGCGATGCAGGGCTTCGTCACGGCCTACCAGGACCAGTTCGACCGCGTCACCGCCACCGACGCCGCACTCGAGACCCGCGTTTACAAGCGCCGGGTGAATGAGCTCATCTACATGAACAACTCAGTGGTCAAGAGCTTCTGACGCAGGCCCTCCTGCTCGATCGGTGGGTGATCGTCGGCCCGGTCCCCGCCCGGCGGTTCGGGTCCCCGCCGACCGGTTCGGGTTCCCGCCGACCGGTTCGGGTTCCCGCCCGGCGCTGGGTATCGGCGCGGACCTGTCCCGAGCGACCCATTTCATGGGTAGACCTACGAGATGGTGGGTTGGCACCCCGGGATCCGGGCCCCCACCCACCCATCTCGTAGGTCAACCCACTGGACGTTAACCCTGTGGACGTCAACCCACTGGACGTCAACCCACTGAGGGCGTCAGCCCACCGTGGACGTCAACCCACTGTGCCAGGTGTCCCCCTTTGAGGGGTCAACCCCGCATGTGGTGGGTTGCGGACGCAGAATTCGGCTCCGCAACCCACGACCTCCGGGGTTGACCCCTGAAAGGGGGCTCGTCTGCCCTCGGTGTGGGTGAGATCGGCTCAGAGAGCTTGGGTGGTGTGGAGGGTTCGGGGCGTGGGGCTGGAACCTCGGACAGGTTGTGGGGACCGTGAACACCGGATCAGATGTCCGCGGTCCCGGCGTGGTGTCCGGGGTGCCGATGTGGTGTCCGCGGTCGCCGGCTGCGTGTCCGGGGTGCCGGCGTGGTGTCCGGGGTGCCGGCTTGGTGTGCGGGGTCCCGGCTTGGTGTCCGGCGTCTCGGCTTGGTGTGCGGGGTCTCGGCTTGGTGTGCGGGGTCCCGGCTTGGTGTCCGGGGTCCCGGCTTGGTGTCCGAGGTCCGGGCTCGGTATCCGGGGTCCCGGCTCGGTGTCAACGGGCCGGCGTGGTGTCCGAGGTCCCGGTTTAGTGTTGGGGGTCGCGGCTCGGTGTCGACGGGCCGGCATGGTGCCCGCGGGTCCCGGCTGAGTGTCGGGGGGAGTCGGATCGTGACGGGTTGGTTGGCCTGGTTGGGGCTGGCTGGCGGCGGGCAGGTGTTCCTGGAGGCGGTTCCTGGACGGTAGCGGGGTGCGGAGGCAGGAACTGGTGGGCTGCGACAGGAAATATCAGGTCGCAGCCCACGACAACCTGTCTCAGGCCACCAGATCCGGACCACGCCCAGACCCATCACCCGGACATCCAGCAGAAGATCCCCACATGCGCACGCGGGCCGCTTACCACCCTGGAGTGCGCTCTGACCTGGGGTTTTTAGAAAGTGTCGGCGGTGCGCCGTACGGTGGAGGGCATGAGACAGGTCTCGGATCTCCAGCGTATGGTCGCCCCGCTGAAGGTGGTGTCCGATTTCGATCCGGCCGGTGACCAGCCGGCCGCGATCGCGGATCTCGAGCGGCGGATCAACGCCGGCGAGCAGGACGTCGTCCTGCTCGGCGCGACCGGGACGGGCAAGACGGCGACGATCGCCTGGCTGGCCGAGAAGATCCAGCGCCCGATGCTGATCCTCCAGCCGAACAAGACGCTCGCCGCCCAGTTCGCCAACGAGCTGCGGCACTTCTTCCCGGCCAACGCCGTCGAGTACTTCGTCTCGTACTACGACTACTACCAGCCGGAGGCGTACGTCCCGCAGACGGACACCTACATCGAGAAGGACTCCTCGATCAACGAGGAGGTCGAGCGGCTGCGGCACTCGGCGACCTGGTCGCTGCTGACCCGCCGCGACGTCGTCGTGGTCGCGACCGTCTCCTGCATCTACGGCCTGGGCTCCGCCGACGAGTACCTGAACCGCATGATCCACGTGAAGGTCGGCACCGAGATGGACCGCGACGGCCTGCTCCGCAAGCTCGTCGGGGTGCAGTACGCGCGGAACGACCTGGCCGGCACGCGGGGTACGTTCCGGGTTCGCGGCGACACGCTCGAGGTCTTCCCGGTCTACCAGGAGCTCGCTGTCCGGGTGGAGTTCTTCGGCGACGAGATCGAGCGGGTGATGACGCTGCACCCGCTGACCGGCGAGGTGATCAGCGAGGAGGACGAGGTCTACATCGGTGCCGCGACGCACTACGTGACGGCGCCGGAGCGGATGGAGCGCGCGATCACCTCGATCGAGGCCGAGCTGGAGGAGCGGCTGGCCGAGCTCGAGCGCGGTGGCCAGTTGCTGGAAGCCCAGCGGCTCCGGATGCGGACGACGTACGACATCGAGATGATGCGCCAGATCGGGACGTGCTCCGGCATCGAGAACTACTCGCGGCACACTGACGGACGTGAGGCCGGTACTGCGCCGCACTGTCTGCTGGACTACTTCCCCGAGGACTTCCTGCTGGTCATCGACGAGTCGCACGTGACCGTGCCGCAGATCGGCGGCATGTACGAGGGCGACATGTCCCGGAAGCGGACGCTGGTCGAGCACGGGTTCCGGCTGCCGTCGGCGATGGACAACCGGCCGCTGCGGTGGGAGGAGTTCCTGGAGCGGATCGGCCAGACGGTCTACCTGTCCGCGACCCCGGGGCAGTACGAGCAGGACAAGTCCGACGGGTACGTCGAGCAGCTCATCCGGCCGACCGGGCTGGTCGACCCCGAGGTGATCGTGAAGCCGACCAAGGGCCAGATCGACGACCTGATCCACGAGATCCGGGGCCGGGTCGAGCGGGACGAGCGGGTGCTGGTCACGACGCTGACGAAGAAGATGTCGGAGGACCTGACCGACTACCTGCTGGAGATGGGTATCCGGACCAGGTACCTGCACAGTGAGGTGGACACGCTGCGCCGGGTCGAGCTGCTCCGCGAGCTGCGGATGGGCGAGTACGACGTCCTGGTCGGCATCAACCTGCTGCGTGAGGGTCTCGACCTGCCGGAGGTGTCGCTGGTCGCGATCCTGGACGCGGACAAGGAAGGCTTCCTGCGGTCGGGCCGGTCGCTGATCCAGACCATCGGCCGCGCCGCCCGGAACGTGTCCGGGCAGGTGTTCATGTACGCCGACAAGATCACCCCGTCGATGGAAATGGCGATCGACGAGACGAACCGGCGCCGCGCCAAGCAGATCGCCTACAACGAGGCGCACGGCGTCGACCCGCAGCCGCTGCGGAAGAGGATCGCCGACATCACCGACATGCTCGCCCGCGAGGATGCCGACACCGCCGAACTGCTCGGCTCGGGCCGGACGCAGTCGCGCGGCAAGGCGCCGGTGCCGGGTGGCGGCAAGGCGAAGGCGGGGGAGAAGGCGAAGGAGCTGGCCGGCGGCCTGCCGTCCTCCGACCTGGCCGACCTCATCCAGCAGCTCACCGACCAGATGCACAACGCGGCGGCCGAGCTGCAGTTCGAGATCGCGGCCCGCTACCGCGACGAGATCTCCGAGCTCAAGAAGGAGCTCCGCCAGATGACCAACGCGGGGATGAAGTAGGCGCCTGCTCGCTGGGTACGACGGCGTGCCTCGGTGGCTCGTCGACGGACAGGGTGAACACGCCCGGCCGCGAGTAGTGGCCGACGGCATCGAAGTCGAACCTGCCGGATTCATCCCCTCGGTGTCGGGCGATGGCCGGCTGTGGGGAAACGAACTTGCACCAGGTGACGATCTGTTTCCCCGCAGCAGGGGAGGTCGGCTGCGGGTCGACTCCGGCGTCGAGAGCGGGTCGCACGCCGAACTCGGTGCGCACCGCCGGCATGGTCGAGCCGTCGCCCTGACCCCAGCTCGGCCGCAGTCGGCATGAGCTTGCGGTGGTGCGCCACCAGCCCGTGCTGCGGGTCGACGAGCACCGCGGGTGTAGTCAAGGGGGTCTACTCTGCCTCCAGAGCCATCAGGGGAGGATGCAGATGTTCGATCACCTGTCGTTGCAGTGTGACGACCTGGACGCGAGTCGTCGCTTCTACGAGACCTTGCTCGCGCCCCTCGGGATCACGGTGAGCATGGAGTTCGGCGACGTACTCGGGCTGGCCGGGGCGGACGGCGTACCGAAGTTCTGGCTGGGGAAGACCACGACCGGGGGAGCGCAGCGGGAGATCCACCTGGCGTTCACGGCGCCGAACCGGGCGGCCGTGGACACGGTACGGCGTGCCGCCGGTCGACTGGACGCCGAGATCCTGCACGAGCCTCGCGAGTGGCCCGAGTACCACCCCGGTTACTACGCCGTCTTCATCCGCGATCCGGACAGCAACAACGTCGAGGTCGTCTCCCACAGCTGAGAGGAGGACGAGATGGCGAGGCTGACCGGTGCCGAGGTGCTCCAGCACTGTCTGGGGAAGCCGGGCGCCTGGCAGGACGAGCCGTGGGAAGGGGATGTGGTCGCGAAGGTCGGCGACAAGATCTTCGCGTTCCTCGGTGGCGGCGACGGGGTCGGGATCAAGTGCGGCGCGAACCGGGAGGAGGCGGACGAGTTGGTCGACACCTACCCGGACGACGTCAGCAAGATGGCGTACATCGGCCGGTCGGGGTGGAACACGGTGCTCCTCGGCGGCAGCGTCCCCGACGACGAGATCCTGGAGCTGATCGACACGTCGTACGAAACGATCGTGGCGAAACTGCCGAAGAGCAGACGTCCATCAGGTGACAACTGATCACTCGCCGCACCTATTCCCCGAACGGGCTGTGATCATTTCGACAGGCGGACACGGCGTCCTGGATTTGGAGACTCGGACGTTCACCCGTCAGAATGGCCGTGGAGAAGGGGAGTATTCCTTCGCGGCGGCATCGTCATCACGGTCAAGGGCTTGCGTCCCGCGCCCGGTGCCCTCGGCCAGACTCGCTCGGCGAGTCCGGCGGAAGAGACCTTCGGAGTCCTGTTTCGTCTGAGCTCCGGAGGTTCTTTGATGCATGTTGCTGACTACGTTTGGTACATCACAGTCGGCGTGCTGCTCGCGCTGCTGGCCTTCGACGTCTTCATCATCGGCCGGCGTCCGCACGAACCAACCACCCGCGAGTCTGCGATCGCGATCGCGTTCTACATCGGTCTGGCGGTCGTGTTCGGCCTCGGGGTGTGGGTGTTCTCCGGCGGCAACTACGCGGGGGAGTTCTTCGCCGGCTGGCTGACCGAGTACAGCCTCAGCGTCGACAACCTGTTCATCTTCCTGATCATCATGTCCAGGTTCGCGGTGCCCAGGAAGTACCAGCAGACCGCGTTGCTGATCGGCATCATCCTCGCGCTGGTGTTCCGCGGCATCTTCATCGCCGTCGGCGCGGCCGCGATCAACGAGTTCTCCTGGATCTTCTACCTGTTCGGCGCGTTCCTGGTCTACACCGCGATCCACCTGGCCAAGCAGGGGGAGAACGACGACGAGGACTTCAAGGAGAACGCGGTCATCCGGTTCGCCAAGAAGCGGCTGAAGGCCACCGACGAGTACAACGGTGTCAAGCTCACCGTGCTGAAGAACGGCAAGCGATTCGTCACCCCGATGGCGATCGTGATCATCGCACTCGGCACCACCGACCTGCTGTTCGCCCTCGACTCGATCCCGGCGATCTACGGCCTGACCCAGGAACCGTTCCTGGTCTTCGCCGCGAACGTGTTCGCGCTGATGGGTCTGCGGCAGCTGTACTTCCTGCTGGGTGATCTGCTCAAGCGCCTGGTGTACCTGTCGATCGGCCTGTCGGTCGTGCTCGCCTTCATCGGCGTGAAGCTGGTCCTGCACGCGATGCACGTGAACGAACTCCCGTTCATCAACGGCGGTCATCACATCGAGTGGGCGCCCGAGATCCCGATCTGGTTCTCCCTGGGCTTCATCATCGTCACCCTCGGCATCACCACGGTCGCCAGCCTCCGCAAGTCCCGCACGGTGGAGCAGGCCGCGGCCGAGGACAGCGCTCCCGAGGCACCGACCGGTACGCCGGAGCCCGAGCTCGACCCGAAGACCAAGGCCGAACTCGACGCCATCCGCCCGCCGGAACCGCACGAGACCGACGCCAAGAAGTCCTGACCTGACACCCGCGTCGCCCCGGACCGCCGGTCCGGGGCGACGCGTCTGTGTCGACGGACCGATCCGGGCCGTGGTCCGCCCCGAACCGCTGGGAAAGGCGGGGACTGCCGCTGTTCGACGGCGACTGGCGGAGGGATCGAGATCATGCGAGTGCCCGGACTGCACAAGCTCATCGAGCGACACGGACCAGACCGGGGCCGGCATCGCCGCGGCCGGCCTGCGGCGCAGAATCGCTGGCAGCTTGCGGGCTTGGTCGCCGCCATGATCACCCTCGCAGCCTTGGCGACCGCGCAGCTCCCCGGCCGCCCGGTGACCAGCAGGTACGACGCGGCCCGGGCTGCGGACGCGGTAGCGGCCGATCCGTTCATCGATGACGAGGTGCTGGACGAGCTCGTCACGCCGGAGCAGCTGGACGCGGTCCCTGTCGGACCCGGCCGGGTGGCGAAGCCGGTGCGGACGGTGCTCTCGGGTGCGCCAGTGATCAGGACGCTCGGCGAGAGCGGGATCCCCGACGTCGCCGTGCGAGCGTACAAGAAGGCCGAGGCACGGCTGGCGGTCAGCGACCCCGGCTGCGGGGTGCCCTGGACGCTGCTCGCCGCGATCGGACGGGTGGAATCGAACCACGGGCGGTTCGGTGGCGCACAGCTGCGCGACGACGGCTCGGCGACCCGCCGGATCCGCGGCATCCCGCTCGACGGCCGGCCGAACGTCGCACTGATCCACGACTCCGACGGCGGCGCGCTCGACGGCGACACGGCGTACGACCGCGCGGTCGGGCCGATGCAGTTCATCCCGTCGACCTGGCGCGCGGTGAACGCGGACGGCAACGGCGACGGGTTCGCCGACCCGAACAACATGTTCGACGCCGCGCAGGGCGCCGCCCAGTACCTCTGCACCGGTACGTCGGGACTGCGTGACCCGGCCCGGGCAGCGCAGGCGGTACGGCGCTACAACAACGCCGACTCCTACGTCCGGGTCGTACTCGGGCTGGCGCAGATGTACCAGGCCGGCCGGGTGGTCGGGCTGCCGTCAAGCGGCGAACTGCTCCCGGACGAGCCCATCGATCCGCCGGGGCTACGCTCCTGGCCCACCAACGAGCCGCCGGCGGCACGCTCCTGGCCCACCGATGCGCCGCCGGGCGACACGGTGCTCGCCAGGCCCGCTCCGACGCAACGGACCGAACTCCCGACGCCACCACGCGCGGTGACCCGCCCGCGGACGACGGCCCCACCGACGAACCGGGTAGCCCCCCGGCCCAGCAAGACCCTCGCGCCCAAACCGGCCACGACTACGACCGCGCCGGCAATCACCCCGAAGCCGTCCGAGCCGGCCCCGGCTCAACCGCCACAGCCGAAGCCGTCCGCGCCGAAGCCGACGGAGCCCCGACCGTCCGAGCCCGAGCGGACTGAACCGCCCGCGCCGAAGCCGTCGGCGCCGAAGCCGACGGAGCCCCGACCGTCCGAGCCCGAGCGGACTGAACCGCCCGCGCCGAAGCCGTCCGCGCCGAAGCCGACTGAGCCCCGACCGTCCGAGCCCGAGCCGACCAAGACGGGGCCGTCCCAGCCGAAGCCTTCCGAGGCCCAGCCGCCGGAGTCTGGTTCACCCACGCCGGCACCATCGGCCGAACCCACCTCGGAGCGGAAGCCGGCCACGGCCGCGGTCGGCTGGGCTCCGGCGATGCGCGAGGTAGTCGGCCGAGCCTTGGCCCGACCCGCCTGCGCCCAGACCCACACCCCTCAACCGGACCAGCGCTCCAAGACCTGCCCGGCCGATTCGGCGACGGAACCGTCCCCGGACACGAAGGACCGGTGCACACCGCAGCACACGTGCAAGGTCCCGAGTTCCCCACGTTCGTCGGCCCGACCCAGGCGCTGAGCGGCAGAGCAGCTATGCATCCGAGGTGCACGGTCCAGCGCGTCGCCAGGGTGAAGGGCGGGAGCCGGTTGGTCAGTGGCGCTTGCGGCGGTCCGCCTTCGACTGCGCGCGGCGGCGCTTGCGCTCGCGGTGAGCTCGCTCCTCCTCGGTGTGGGTGTGGCTGGGAGCAGTGCTTCTCGATGCCGCGGTGCCTTCGCCGGCCTTGACGCGGGCGTTGCGGATCAGAACCACGACCACGCACAGGATCGCCAGCCCGGCGAACATGAACACGTACCACATGCTGATCCCCTCCCGGTCGCTGTCGATTCTCGGCGGGATCAGCGGTGGGCGCCTCATCCGCTGCGGCTGACCTACAGCGGGGCGCGCCTGGCCACCCAGAGTTCTTCGGCGGGCCACTGGGAGGCCCAAGCGGTGGTGACGATCTCGTAGAACGGGTGGTCGGGCGCGTCCGGTGGGGCGTAGAGCTCGTGCAGGGCTTCGACGCTGAAGCCGAAGCGGCGCAGGAGGCGGATCCAGTCGCCGTGGGAGGGGTGGAACTCGGCGCCGCCGCCGGGCCAGCGGACGTGATAGGCGGCGCGCTGTGCGCGTTGGAGGCGGTTGGTCGCGACGCCCTCGTCGTCCGGTACGCAGAGCGCGGACAGCAGGCTGTTGGTGAGGAAGACGAGCCGTCCACCGGGCCGCAGTACTCGGGCCGCCTCGGCGAGCCAGCGTTCCGGGTCGCACCACGCGGCCGCGCCGTGTTCGCTGACGACCAGGTCGAAGGACGTCGTCGCGAGCGGCAAGTGCTCAGCGTCTGCCTGGACAAGCGGGAACGTGGGTCCCGTACGGCGCTGGAGGTCGCGGGCCGTCTGGAGCTGTTCAGCCGACAGGTCGACGGCGACAACGCGGGCGCCGGACGTGGTGAGCCAGGCCGAGCAGTACGCCGTACCGCAGGCCAACTCGAGTACGTCGAGGCCATCGACCTCCCCGAGTACGCCGAGCTGCCGCTCCGGCAGCTCGTACAAGCCCCAGACCATCTCCGGCCTGGACCACAGCCCCTCCGCCGCCGGACCGGTGAAGCGCTCGTTGACCAGCGCCCACAGCTCGCGGTTCACGGCGATCTCGTCAGCCCGCTTCCCCTCCACCCAGCCAGGCTAGGCGTCAGAGTCGCGCGGCGGTGACCAGCGTGGCGCGGCGTTCGTCGGACACCGGCTCGTCCTGCAGGCGCTTGCCGGTTTCGGAAGCGTGGAGCATGCCGGTGTGCGAGACGAATCCCACGTGGTGGATCTCCTTGCCGGGGCGGCCGAAGAAGTACAGATCGCCTGGCCGGGCTTCGTCGACGGGGATGTTCTCCAGGGCGGCGGCCTGGTCGTGGGCGTCGCGGGGGATGCGGAGGCCGAGAACGCGGCTCACGGTGTGGATCAGGCCGGAGCAGTCCAGCCCATAGCCCGAGGTCCCACCCCACAAGTACTCGAGCCCGAGGAACTGGGCCCCCAACCGCAGCCGGTCCTCCACGGTGGACGGTTGCTCGACGGAGCGCAGTACGTCGTCGGCCAACCAGGCGGACCCACCATCCGGGGTCGCGACCCGCGTGTAACCGTCGGCGTGCTCGGTCGACGCCAGGACCGTCCCGAAGGACAGCTCCGCGAGTTCGGCACCCGCGCCGGGCTCGGCGCGCAGCGGCGCGGCCGGGACCGTGATCGCCACCGGTGCGGAGGCGCTTCCGGGCAACTCACCCAAATGGCTCGACGGGACCCAGCCCGGGTAGCCCAGCTCGTCCTGCGAGGACGGCTGCCACGGGGCGACGATCTCGGACCAGCCGTCGCGTTCGGAGCGGACCAGCACGGGCTCGGCGAACAACAGTTGGGTCAGGGTCCGGCCGTGCAGGCCGAGGCGGGTCTCGGTGTCCATCGACTTGGCCCACGCGGCCACGTCCGGTCGGGCGGCGATCGCCGGGGCGTCGATGTCACGCGGCGCATCCGGTGAAGTCCACACGGTACTGACCGGGACTTTGGCGGCGGCTAGCTTCATACGGTCAAGCCTTTCACGCCGAGCCCGGGCGCCGAAGGCAGGTGGATCAGCGAGCCTTCATATCGAATGCCACCGACCACCGGAGCCTCGCGAAGCCACCACGCCGCGTCCAGGTCGTTGACCGCCGACGTCGGGTACGCCGACACCAGCGCGGCCGCCGCACCCACGCCGACGTGGCTCTCCATCATCGAGCCGACGATCGTCCCCAGACCGTGCTCCCGCGCGAGCTCGAGCAACGTCCGGGCCGGCCCGAGCCCACCGCACTTGGCCAGCTTCACGTTGACCAGGTCCGCGGCGCCCTGCCGGATCACGGCCACCAGGTCCCGTACGCCGTACACGGACTCGTCGGCGAGGATCGGCGTACCGACTCGATCGGTCACCCAGGCCATCCCCTCGAGATCGGCCGCCGCGACGGGTTGCTCGACCAGCTCGATGTCGCAGCCGGCGTCCTCCAGCGCACGGATCGCGGTGACCGCGTCGCGCCGGGACCAGCCCTGGTTGGCGTCCAACCGGAGCGTCAGTCCTGGGCCGATCGCCTCGCGGACGCGCCGGACCCGCTCCACGTCTGCAGTGGCGTCGGTGCCGACCTTGACCTTGAGTACGTCGAAACCGTCCGCGACCCGGGCTTGTCCGGCCGTCGCGAGCGCCTCCGCATCGCCCACCGACAGCGTGACATCCGTCCGTACGACGTCGACCGTCGAGCCGAGGAACCCGTGCAACGTCTGACCGCGGCGTCGCGCGGCCAGATCGTGCAGCGCGATGTCGACCGCGGCCTTGGCGCCGAAGTTGCCGGCGGCGGCGTTCTGCACGCGGCGCAATGCTTCGGTCAGGTCGTCCGGGCCGAGACCGTTCAGTGCGGTCGTGATCGGGCCTTCGACGCAGGCCTGCGCACCGGCGAGCGACTCGCCGGTCACCTTCCACACCTGCGGCGCTTCGCCCCAGCCGCTCAGCTCACCGTCGCTGATCTCGACCAGGAGCGATTCGGCGTGCGTCGCCGTACGCAATGCCGTCACAAAGGGCGTGTGGAGCGGCGCCGACACCAGATGCGTGGTGAGCTTCACCGGATCGCCTCCAGGTTCTGCCGGTGGTCCCAGGCTTCCAGGGCGATCGTGGCGATCAGCTTCTGCGCCTCGGAGTCCGGCAGGTCTGACGTCGTACAGACGACGAGCACGAAGGGGTCGGCATCGGTGGGCCGGACGATGCCGCCATCGTGCCGGATCCGGGTGTCCCAGCCGTTCTTGTGCTCGACCCGGGTGCCGCTCGGCAGCAGGGCCGGGATCTCGCCGTTCCATTGGTTGCCGGCCAGGAGGTCGCGTAGGTAGTCACCCTCCTGGTTGCCGACCGCAACCAGTACGCCGGCCAGACCGGCCGGGCTCATCGTGTTGCTGATGCCGGCCCGCTGGGCGGCGGCATCGTCGATCCCGCGCCGGATCGCGCTGTCCCCGGGGCCGTACTCCGCGAGCACGGCGTGGGCGGCGTCGATGCCGACCTGCTCCAGCACGAGATCGGTCGCGAGGTTGCTGGAGCGGGTGATCATCTCGGTCGCCAGCCACCCGAGCTCTACCTTCGAGCCCAGCTTCGTCCAGGTCGCCGGTGCCTCGTCCTCGTCCGGATTCACTCCGAACCGTCCGCCGGCCGCGGACGCGAAGTCGTTGTGCACGGTCACCGGCTGGTCGAGCGCCAGCTCACCCGCCTCGACCTTCCGCAGCATCGCCATCGCCACCGGCAGCTTCATCGTGCTGGCCGAGTAGTGCGTCCGCTCCGCCGCGTGCTCGAACACCGGTACGCCGTCCAGCCGCCCGAGCCAGACCCCGAACTCCCCGCTCCCGTCGACCGCCCGGAGCAGTTCCGCGATTCCCATGCCGGTCACCCAATCACAACCTCACCTGGCAGACTGCCCAGGGTGTCCAGGGCTCTCGGCATCCTCCTCGGGTTCGCCGCCGACCGCGTCCTCGGCGACCCGCGGCGCTTCCACCCGGTCGCCGGCTTCGGTCAGGTCGCCGCTCGGCTCGAGTCTCGCTGGTACGACGACTCGCGCGCGGCGGGTACGGCGTACGCCACCGTCCTGGTCGGTACGGCGACCGCCGCCGGAGTCATCGCCGAACGGCTCAGCCGGAATCGTCCGATTGTCCACACGGTCGTCACCGCGGCCGCGACCTGGACCGTGCTCGGCGCGCGCAGCCTGGAGCGTGAGGCCGAGGCGATGGCCGGGTTCCTCGAGGAGAAGGACATCCCGGCCGCGCGCGACCGCCTCAGCCACCTCTGCGCACGCGACGCGACCGATCTGGAAGCCGACGAGCTCGCCCGCGCGACCGTGGAGTCGATCGCCGAGAACACGTCGGACGCGTGTGTCGCGCCGCTGCTGTGGGGCGGTGTGCTCGGCGTGCCCGGGCTGCTCGGGTACCGCGCGGCCAACACGCTGGATGCGATGGTCGGCTACAAGTCGGCGAAGTACCTCAACTTCGGCTGGGCGTCGGCCCGGCTGGACGACGTACTCAATCTGCTGCCCGCCCGGGTGTGCGCCGTACTCACCGGACTCTCGGCGGGAAGGGTCAGGCAGGCAGTGACCGTCTGGCGACGGGACGCGCCCAAGCATCCGAGTCCGAACGCCGGGCCGGTCGAGGCGGCGTTCGCCGGTGCGCTCGACCTGACGCTCGGCGGGACGAACAGCTACGGCTCGTACCAGGAGGACCGTGGCACGCTGGGCGACGGACCCACGCCGACGGTTGCCGACGTACGCCGTACCGCAGCTCTGGCCCGGCGCGTCGGTCTGGCAGCGGCGGCGGTCGCCGCACTGCTGGCAGTACGGAGGAAAGGGGCACGATGGATCTGAGTCGGCGGCCACTGCGGATCGCACTGATCCGGCACGCCGAGTCCGAGGCCAACCTGGACAAGACGATCTTCGAGCGCGTTCCCGACCACGCCATCCCGCTCACGCCGCACGGGCACGAGCAGGCGGCCAAGGCGGGCAAGGACCTGCGCGAGCTGTTCGAGGGCGAACCGGTCCACGTCTACGTCTCGCCGTACCTGAGAGCCCTGCAGACTCTGGACTCGCTCGGCCTGGACGATCTGATCGCCATCGCCCAGGAGGAACCGCGGCTGCGGGAGCAGGACTGGGCCAACTACCAGGACACCGCGGACATCGAGCAGCAGAAGAAGCTCCGGGACAGGTACGGGCACTTCTTCTACCGGTTCACGCACGGCGAGTCGGGCTCGGACGTGTACGACCGGGTATCGGCGTTCCTGGAGACGATGCACCGCGACTTCGAGACCCCGGACGCGCCGCGCAACGTGCTGCTCGTCTCGCACGGGCTCACGATGCGGTTGTTCTGCATGCGCTGGTTCCACTGGTCGGTACGGTTCTTCGAGACACTGCGCAATCCGGGCAACGCCGAAACACGCGTCCTGCTGCGGCAGCCCGATTTCCGGTACAAGCTGGACCGGCCGTTCGAACACTGGACGCACCACGAACCGACGGAACGGGAGCGATCGGCATGGTTGTAGAGCAGACGCGGGACGCGGTACTCGACCTGCTGGCGAGTCTCGAGCCCGCCCAGCTCGACAAGATCAAGGCGGCGTTCGACACGCCGGATCACCAGCAGTGGACCTATCTGCCGGGCGCGGTACCCGGTCTTCCGCTGACGGAGCTGACGCCGGCCCAGCAGCGGTTGGTCGAGCGGCTGGTCGCGATCGGATGCAGTGAGCGCGGTGTCGCCGATCTCTGGGCGGTGCTGGACGCTGAGGTCATCGTGCGCGGGATCCCGGAGCTGCCGCCGTCAGGGGAGTGGGAGGGATCCGTCGTCGGCGACCGGTACTTCCTCCGGGTGCTGGGCGATCCGGCCGGGACGGAGCCGTGGGCGTGGCGGCTGAACGGCCACCACCTGGCGTTGCACGTGACGCTCGTGGACGGCGCGATCTCGTTCACCCCGCAGTTCTTCGGGTCGAATCCGGCCGAGGTCCGGTCCGGACCGCACGCCGGGCGACGGTTCCTCGCCGCGGAGCAGGACCTCGGCTTCCAGCTCTTGCAAGCGCTCGAGCCGGCTCAGCTCTCCGTCGCCCTGGTGTCCGACGAGGCGCCGGACGACATCCTGACCCGGCACGACCCGGTCGCCGACGCCTCCCTCCTGCACCGCGGGCTCGCGTACGGCGACATGACGGGGGAGCAGCGGCAGTTGCTCAGCCTCCTCATCGGCCAGTACGTCGGACGCGCAGCCGGACCGATCGGCCTGCAGACCTGGCAGGACATCACCGACCAAGGCATCGAGCGCCTCACCTTCGCCTGGGCCGGCGAGACCGAACCAGGCATCGGCCATCGCCACTACTACTCGATCGCCGGCCCGACCTTCCTGGCCGAGTACGACAACACCCAGGACAACGCCAACCACATCCACTCCGTCTGGCGAGACCTCCGCAACGACTGGGCCACCGACCTCCTCGCCGCCCACTATGCGATGCACAGGTGATGCGGACCGCCAGGCCATCACATTCGCGCTCCTGCGGGTGATTCACCGCTCGGCGAGCCACTGAGCTCGCCGTTGCGATGGCCTGGCGGTCCGGCTCCTTCAGCTGTGGCGCGGTCTGAGCTCGTGGGTGATCGTCCACGTAGCGGTGCGGTGGCCGAGGCGGTTCGCGTCGGTCATGGCCTTCCGGAAGTGGAACCCCAGCCAGATCCTGGCGTTCATGGTCTCGGCGTCGAGGACCGCGGCGCTGTCGAAGTGCCGGGACGTCGGGGTCACCAAGGCGGGGATGTCCAGATTCAGCGACCGGGCGCCGAACAGGTAGCTGAACGTTCCGGTTGCGGCACCGGTGACGGAGGCGTGCCCACTGACGTAGTCCGGATAGGCCGGCGTTTGGAGCAGCGGCGCCCAGGTGGTGTCGGGCTTGGTTGCTCGGTTTCCGTCGGTGTCGGCCAGCCGGATGGCGGTGATCGGACGCCAGTAGGCGTAGTCGTACTTGGCTCGCCAGCAGGCGATCAGCGCGTCGGCGGTGCTGGTGCTGAGCAGGGCGAACGCCCGGGCACTGTCGACGACGTTCATCCCGCGCGCGGCGACCTGCCCGCGAAGCGCGACCTCGTACTGCAGCACGGAGTTGGCGTTCCAGAACAGCGCCGTCTGGGTCTGCGCCGCGGTCCGGGTGGATCCGACCAGCGCGCCCTTGGCCTTCACTTCGGCGAAGTCGCGGGCATAGGCCTTCGACGTGATCGGGTCAGGGCCGGACAGCCGGAACTGCTTTGGCGATCGGAGCGCCAGCGGTTCGACGAAGCCGAGCCACGGGGCCACCATCGGCGCGAAGGCATCAGGTGTCGGGCGCCAAACCCCCGGGGCGGGCGTCACCGTCAGCCGGATGCTGTCGTCTGCGCCGGCGTCGGGCCGCGCTCGGATCATCGTCTTGGCCGCCTGTCGGCCAACCTCGGTTCCCCGGACCTTGGCGCGGCTGTTGGGGATTCGGCTGAGCGACGCGGCGTAGTCGGTGGCGAGCTTCGCTGCCGAGGCGGGGAAGTAGTACCGGAGCGTCTCGTACGCCGCCGTCGCGGCCGCCGCCTCGGAGGACGCCTTGCCGCGGACCTTCGGTTGCTTCAGGTACGGCTCGTAGCGGCCCTCGATGGCCACCACCGCGTCGTACACGGCCAGCGACACGAAGCCGAAGTACAGGCTCCCCACCGGGACCGGGGTGGCGTTCTCGGTGTAGATCGTCCGGCCGGCGATGTCGTTCCAGTGGGTGATCACCGCCGGATTCGCGCGGACGCCGCCTGCCTGGCTCGGCACGGCAGCGACGGCAGGAGCCGCGAGGCCGGCCGTCAGGACGACGGCCAGAAGTTTCCAGACCTTCAAGCGCATGATTGCCTCCTTCAGGTGAAGCCGGACCGATGGCTTGTCCTGAAGAAGACGTTGTCGTGCGAAGCCGGAGGGCGTCCGCAGTACAAACCCGTTGGCATTCCGGCCTACACCTGTAGCCCGCTCAGGTCAATGAGCTGTGCCCAGTGGCCGGTCGGATAGAGTCGCGGCGTCAAGCGACGGCTGGTGCAGGAACCCGGTGTGATTCCGGGACGGTCCCGCCACTGTGAACCCCTCCGGTCGAGGGGGAGTCAGGAACTGCCGCCGTCGTACCTCCGGTCGGGGCGTGGACACCCCGAGGAAGGACCGGTCTCGCGTGCCCGCGAACCTGCTGCTGCTCTCCACCGCCGACACCGACCTGCTCGCGGCCGCTGAGGCCGATGCGGGCTGGAAGGTCGCGAATCCAGCCCGGCTCGACCTCGACGGCCTGGCTCCGCTTGCTCGATGCCGCCGAGGTTGTCGTGGTCCGCCTGCTCGGCGGGCGGCGCGCCTGGGAGGAAGGGCTCGACGCCGTGATCGCCGTCCGGCAAGCCGGCCGTGGTGGTCAGCGGTGAGGCCGCCCCGGATGCCGAGCTGATGTCTCTGTCGACCGTGCCCGCGGGTGCCGTGACGGAGGCCCTGGCCTACCTCCGGGAGGGCGGTTCCGAGAACCTGCGCAACCTGGCCGGCTTCCTGCGCGACACGCTGCTCCTGACCGGTGACGAGTTCGAGCCGCCTCGGGCGCTTCCGGCGTACGGGGTGCGGGGGACGTACGTCGAGGACGAGCGGCCGGTGGTCGGGATCGTCTACTACCGCGCGCACGAGATCTCCGGGAACACCGCGTTCGTCGACACGCTGGCCGCCGCGGTCGAGGCCGCGGGCGCGCAGCCGCTGCCCGTGTACTGCGGGACGCTTCGCGGACTCGATCCGGCAAGCTCCGAGAATGCCGGGCTATTCGACCTGCTGCGCAAGTGCGACGTGCTGGTCACGACCCTGCTCGCCGCCGGCGGATCGGTCGCGGCCAACGCGAGCGCCGGCGGTTCCGATGACGCGTGGGACGCCGGTGCGCTGGCGTCGCTCGACATTCCGCTGATCCAGGGTCTCGCGCTGACGTCGACGCGCGAGCAGTGGCTGGCCAGTAACGCCGCGGTCAGCCCGCTGGACGCGGCGACCCAGGTCGCGATCCCGGAGTTCGACGGGCGACTGATCACGATCCCGTTCTCCTTCAAGGCGTACGACGCCAACGGTCTGGCCCGGTACGCGCCCGACCCGGAGCGGTGTACCCGGCTGGCCGGGATCGCGGTCGCGCACGCCCGCCTCCGCCACGTACCGGCCCACGACAAGCGGCTCGCTCTGGTGCTTGTCGTCGTACCCGACCAAGCACGCCCGGATCGGGAACGCGGTCGGTCTGGACACACCGGCGTCGGCCGTGGTCCTGCTCGGGCAGCTGGAGCAGGCCGGGTACGACCTCGGCGGGCTCGACCTGAGCGAGCTGCAAGGCCCGGACGGTGCCGATGGGCTGATCCATCGACTCATCGCCGCGGGCGGTCACGATGTCGACTGGCTGACCGACGAGCAACTGGCGAACGCGGTCGCGAAGGTCCCGCTGAGCGTCTACGAGCAGTGGTTCGGGCGCGTGCCAGAATCGTTGCGTACGGCAATGACCGAGGCGTGGGGTGCGGCGCCCGGTGAGCTGTACGTCGATACCACCGGCGACGAGCCCGCGATCGCCCTGGCGGCGTTGCGCTTCGGGAACGTCGTGCTGATGATCCAGCCGCCGCGTGGCTTCGGCGAGAACCCGGTGGCGATCTACCACGACCCGGACATGGCGCCGTCGCATCACTACCTCGCGGCGTACCGCTGGCTCGAGGCGTCGGCCGAGGAGGGCGGCTTCGGCGCACACGCCGTCGTACACCTGGGCAAGCACGGGACGCTCGAGTGGCTGCCGGGCAAGGGCATCGGGATGGCAGCCGACTGCGCTCCGGACGCCGTCCTCGGAAACCTGCCGATGGTCTATCCGTTCATCGTCAACGACCCCGGCGAGGGGACGCAGGCCAAGCGGCGCGCGCACGCGACCGTCGTCGACCACCTGGTGCCGCCGATGGCGCGGGCGGAGACGTACGGCGACATGGCGAAGCTGGAGTACCTGCTCGACGAATACGCGACCGTGTCGGCGCTGGATCCGGAGAAGGTGCCGACGCTGCGGGCGCAGATCTGGACCCTGATCCAGGCCGCCCAGTTGCACCACGACCTGCACACCGACGAGCGGCCGGACGACGAGGAATTCGACGAGTTCGTCCTGCACCTGGACGGGTATCTGTGCGAGATCAAGGACGTCCAGATCCGCGACGGGCTGCACATCCTCGGTGGCGCGCCGGCCGGCGAGGCACGGATCAACCTGGTGCTCGCCGTACTGCGGGCTCGTCAGCTGTGGGGTGGGTCGTACTCGATCGCCGGTCTGCGGACGGCGCTGGGAGAGACCTTCGGCGTCGACGAGGCCGAACTGCTCGCGAACCCGGGTCAGGCCGCGAACCTCGCCGACCTCGCGACGCTGGCGGATCTGCCGGCGGTGAGCGGCGCCGACGGGGTCGACCTTCTCGAGGCCGTCGCCCGCAAGCTCGTGGTCGGGATGGAGACGCTGAGCTGGGACGCCGCGAAGGTCCCGGTCGTCGTGACCGAGGTGCTCGGGCGGTCGTCGGCGCAGGTCGAGGCGTCGCTGACGTTCGCCGCGACCGAGGTCGTACCGCGGCTGGCGCGGACGGGTGACGAGCTGACCAACGTGCTGCGTGCTCTGGACGGCCGCTTCATCGAGGCCGGTCCGTCAGGCTCGCCGACGCGCGGTCTGGTCAACGTGCTGCCGACCGGCCGCAACTTCTACGCCGTCGACCCGAAGGCGATCCCGAGCCGCAACGCCTGGGACGTCGGTGTCGCGCTCGCCGACTCGCTCCTCGCCCGGCACCAGGCCGAGACAGGGGAGTGGCCGCGCTCGGTCGGCCTGACCATCTGGGGTACGTCGGCGATGCGTACCCAGGGCGACGACCTGGCCGAGGTGTTGTGGCTGCTCGGCTGCCGCCCGGTCTGGGACGAGGCGTCGCGGCGCGTGACCGGCTTCGAGGTCGTCGGGCTGGAGGAGCTCGGCCGGCCGCGGATCGACGTGACGATTCGCATCTCCGGCTTCTTCCGCGACGCGTTTCCGCACGTGGTCGCGTTGCTCGACGAGGCCGTGCGTACGGTGGCTGCCCTGGATGAGGATGCTTCCAGCAACTACCTGCGCGCGCACGTCGACGCTGATGTTGCGTCAGGCAACGACCTGCGGTCCTCGACCGCCCGCGTCTTCGGCTCCAAGCCCGGCTCGTACGGCGCCGGCCTGCTGCCGCTCGTCGACGCGCGGAACTGGCGCACCGACGCCGAGCTGGCCGAGGTGTACGCCGTCTGGGGCGGGTACGCGTACGGCAAGGACCTCGACGGCGCCGAGGCGCGCGGCTCGATGGAACGCGCGTACGCCCGGATCCAGGTGGCGGCGAAGAACGCGGACACCCGCGAGCACGACATCATGGACTCCGACGACTACTTCCAGTACCACGGCGGCATGATCGCGATGGTCCGCCACCTGACCGGTGCGAACCCGAAGGCGTACGTCGGGGATTCCGCCGTACCGGCCCAGGTGAAGACGCGGACCCTGGAGGAGGAGACCAAGCGGGTCTTCCGGGCCCGGGTGGTGAACCCGCGCTGGATGGCGGCGATGCGGCGGCACGGGTACAAGGGCGCGTTCGAGATGGCCGCGACGGTGGACTACCTGTTCGGGTACGACGCGACCGCGGGCGTGGTGGACGACTGGATGTACGAGACGCTGACCACCGAGTACGTCGCCGACCCGGAGATGGCCGAGTTCTTCCGGAAGTCGAACCCGTGGGCGCGGCACGGGATCGCGGAGCGGCTGCTCGAGGCAGCCCAGCGCGGGCTGTGGTCGGAGCCGACTCCCGAGGCGCTGGAGACGTTGCGGAGCGCAGTCCTTGAGACGGAAGGCGACATCGAGGACCGGGGCTGAGGTCGTGTGATTGGGTAGAGGCATGGCGCCCGAGCAGCTCAGAGTCCTGATCACCAACGACGATGGGTACCAGGCTCCGGGGATCCGGGCGCTCGCACCCGCGATCGCCGAGCTCGGCCACGAGGTCCTCGTGGTCGCTCCGCTGCGCGACGAGAGCGGAGTCGGATCGGCCCGGGCCGGGATGGTCGGCCGCCCGATCCGGACAGTGACCGAGGAGGAGGACGGGGTCACCTACATCGGCGTCGAAGGTACGCCGGCTCTCGCGGTGACGCTGGCCGTTGTCGGTGCGTTCGGGCGAACCCCGGACGTGGTGGTGTCGGGGATCAACCGCGGCCACAACATCGGCGTACCGATCTTCCACTCCGGGACCGTGGCGGCCGCGCTCACCGCGGCCGGGCAGGGACTGTCGGCGGTGGCGATCAGCATCGCCTCGGAGCACCCGGGCCACTGGCCGACCGCGGCCGCCGTGGCTGCCGAGGCGCTCACCTGGATCGTCCCCGAACCGGCCGGCACGGTGCTCACCATCAACGTCCCCGACCGACCGCTCGACGAGCTGGCCGGCGTTCGGCACGCCTCGCTGGCCCCGATCAAGCGCTCTCGGATCGTCGGCGCCACTGCCCCCACCGGCGAGCCGATGATCGAGCTCGGGCCGCTGTACCCCAACCCGGTCCCCGACTCCGACGAAGCCCTCCTCTTGGCCGGCTACGTCACCGTCACCCCGATCGTCGGCATCCGTGAGGTCAAGGACGACAGCGCCGCCACCGCCCTCGCCAAGCGCCTCAACCGCTAGGTGACGCGCAGTCCGGCGATGAGGAGTTCGACCATGCGGCGGGCGTCGTAGCCGACGGTGTTGTTCGGCGCCGATACAGAGATTGCCGACGCCGCGCATCAGCTCGTAGGCGTCCACGTCGGAGCGGATCTCGCCGGCTGCGGCAGCGGCGTCGAGCAGCTGGCCGCACACGGGGACGAGGCGGTCGAGGAAGTAGGCGTGCAGCGTCTGGAAGGCGGCGTTGTCGGACTGCAGCGCCGCGGCGAGGCCGTGCTTGGTGACCAGGAAGTCGACGAAGAGGTTGATCCAGCGCGCCAGGGCGGCGTGCGGTGAGCTGCTGCTCGGCCAGCAAGGCCGGACCGGCCTCGGCGCAGTGCCTCGACCTGGTGCCGGTAGACGGCGACGATCAGGTCGGCCCGGGTCGGGAAGTGGCGGTAGATCGTGCCCACGCCGACGCCGGCCCGGGCGGCGATGTCGCGGACCGGCGCGTCGACGCCGGACGTCGACGAAGGCCGCGGCGGCGGCGTCCAGCAGCGTCTGCTCGTTCGCCGGGCGTCGGCCCGCTTCCGCGGGGCTGCCCTGACCGCTGTCGCGTCGACCATTGCGCTCAGTCACCATCCACCACTGCCTTGGTAAGCGGAACGGCGTTCCGTATGTGTTAGCGGAACAACGTTCCGTTTGATCATGATGCCAGAGCAGGAGCCGACACCGAGCCACTCACTCGAGGAGGACAGTCATGCAGTACCGCACCCTGGGCCGCACCGGTGTGCAGGTCAGCACCCTCGTGCTCGGCGCGATGAACTTCGGCCAGATCGGTCGCACCACCCAGGACGAGGCCACCGCGATCGTCGACGCCGCCCTCGACGCCGGGATCAACCTCATCGACACCGCCGACATGTACAGCGCACGGCGAGTCGGAGGAGATGGTCGGCAAGGCCATCGCCGGTCGCCGCGACGACATCGTGCTGGCGACGAAGGCGAACATGCCGATGGGCGACGAGCGCAACCATCAGGGCAGTTCACGCCGCTGGCTGGTCACCGAGCTGGACGACAGCCTGCGCCGCCTCGGGCGTCGACCACGTCGACCTCTACCAGATCCACCGCTGGGACCCGAACACCAGCGACGAGGAGACCCTGTCGGCACTGACCGACCTGCAGCGGGCGGGCAAGATCCGCTACTTCGGTTCGTCGACGTTCCCGGCGTACCGCATCGTGCAGGCCCAGTGGGCCGCCCGGGAGCACCACCTGGGCCGCTACGTCACCGAGCAGCCCAGCTACTCGATCCTGCAGCGCGGGATCGAGACCCACGTGCTGCCGGTCACCGAGCAGTACGGGCTCGGCGTGCTGGTCTGGAGCCCGCTGGCCTCGGGCTGGCTGTCGGGCGCGATCCGCGACGGCCAGGACATCACCACCAGTCGATCGGCGTTCATGCCGGAACGCTTCGACACCGCCATCCCGGCCAACCGGGCCAGGCTCGACGCCGTCGAGCAGCTGGCCAAGGTCGCCGACGCAGGCCGGCCTGACCCTGATCCAGCTCGCGCTCGGATTCGTCACCGCGCACCCCGCCGTGACCAGCGCGATCATCGGCCCCCGCACGCTGGACCACCTGCACTCGCAGCTCGCCGCCGCCGACACCGTGCTGTCCGCCGACGTGCTCGACGCGATCGACGCGATCGTCGCTCCCGGCGTCGACCTGGCCGCCGCACGAGAAGTTCGACACCCCGCCCGCCCTGCTCGACGCCGTCACTGCGCGCGCCGCTCGAACATGGAGGCAACTGACCATGCCGCAAGCACCCGAGTTTCGGGATCATGACCGCGCCCGATGCAGGTCGACTACCACGACGTACTGCGGGTCTGGCGCGAGGCGGACGCCATCCCGGAGATCGAGCATGCGTGGCTGTTCGATCACCTCATGCCGATCGGCGGCGACCCGGACGGACCGACCTACGAAGGCTGGACGCTGCTCTCGGCCCTCGCCGCACAGACCGAACGGCTGCGCCTCGGCGTGCTCGTGACCAGCAACCGCTTCCGGCCGCCGGCGATGCTGGCCAAGATCGCCACGACCGTCGACATCGTCTCCGGCGGACGGCTCGACTTCGGTATCGGCGCCGGCTCACGACCGAGCCACCCGCTGGCCCGGCGCGAGTACGACGCGCACGGCCTGCCGTACCACGACTTCGCGCACTCGGTGGAGAGCCTCGCCGAAGCGTGCACCGTGATCCGGCGGTTGTGGACCGAGACCGAACCGTTCGACTTCCAGGGCACCTACGTCCAGCTCACCGGAGCGTTCGGCAACCCCAAACCCGTCCAGCGCCCGCACCCGCCGATCCTGATCGGCGGACGCTCGTCCGGCGTACTCCGCGTGGTCGCCGAGCACGCCGACCTGTGGAACATCCCCGGCGGCGACATCGACGACGTCGTCCGCCGCAGCGCGCTGCTGGACCGCTACTGCGCCGAGATCGGTCGCGACCCCGCGTCGATCACCCGCTCGATCCACCTGCCGGTCTCCTACGACGAGCCCGGCATCACCCGGGAGGCGATCGGCCGAAGCGATCGACGCCGGCTTCCGGCACATCGTCCTCGGCCTGTCAGCGCCCTACCCGCCCGACGTCGCCCGGTGGGTCACCGACGAGCTCATCATCCGCTGCACGGTCCAAAGCTGATGCCCACCTCGGACAACTAAGGGGGTGCGTCGTGGATCTGAGGGGGAGCGCCTGATGTAGCGGTCCAGGCCGGCGACGCACGGTGGATGCAGACGGCGATTCGCGCCGTGAGGAGGAGTCGTGAAGCACATCCGCACCCTGATCGCCGTACCTGTAATGGCCTGCGGGATCGTTCTGGCCGGCGCATCCCAGGCGTCTGCTCACCCTGTCGATCCCGAGTCCGGCCCCCATGGGGAAGGTGCCGTTGTCGTCTACCAGCCCGGACCCGCGGTGCAGGTCGACGACAACGTCGCCGAGGGCGTGCAGGCCGGCGCAAGCGCCATCGGCGGGGCCGCGATCGGGCTGGCAACCCTGTGGGCGTACCGGCGTCGCCATCTGGTCGACGTTCAGTGATCCGGCAGCCGTCGCTCGGCCAGGGCGGCGGCTGCCACCCGGCTCGTGGTGCCGGTCTTCCGAAGGATGTTCGAGACGTGCACGCTGACCGTCTTGTCGCTGATGAACAGCTCCTTCGCGATCTCCCCGTTGGACCGCCCGGCCACCAGGAAAGCCAGCACCTCCCGCTCGCGCTCGGTCAATTCTGCCAGCAGCGGGTTGCCGGCCACCGGCGCGATCGGAACCGGCTCATGGAGATCGATCCTTGCCCGCCGAGCCAGCGCTTCGACCTCGGCCTGTAAGGGTTTGGCGCCGAGCTCGATCGCGCATCGATGCGCCTGACGCAGCAGGTCGGGCGCCTCCGGCGAGGTCCAGTCATTGGCCAGCTCTGCTTCGGCGCACCGCCATTGGGCGACCGCCTGATGCCAGCGACATCCTGCGCTACCGCAGGTCTCGACGGCCCGGCGCCAACGCTCGGGTTGATCTGGAGTACGCCGGCAGCGGCCGATCTCGGCGGCCCAGAGCGCCTGATTCATCGCCTGGATGTCTGCTCCACCCAGGGCATCGACGAAGGGCTCCCGCGACCAGTCGTGGATAACACCGTCGAGCGCTGCCGTCGCCGCGGCCACCCCGGCCGGATCACCGCGGTCCCGGGCGACGCGAGCTGCCTCCGCCGCCGCCTGGGCGTAGACCGGAAGTGCCTCGTCGTCCCAGGAATCGGGAGGCTGATCCAGAGCTTTCAGCAATGGGCGCGCCCAAGCCAAGGCGCCGGCAGCCGTCCCTTCCGCGAGCATCACCTCAATGCCGCTGAGGGCCACGCTCGGGCGGAGTGGGTTGAAGTCTTCGGAGATCAACTCCGACGCCCGATCGAAGTGCTGTCGTGCTTCTTCGGTCCTCCCTGACCTCACGCTCAGCCTGCTTGCAGCAAGCCTGACAGCCGCTCCAGGGATCCCCGCGGATCGTCCTGCCAACGCGGACCGCAGCAGAGCCCGGCACTCGTCCCAGCGGCCGAGGTCGATCAACTCGAGCGCGGCCATGCCGGCGAGGAAGTATGCCCAGGAACCGGCCCCGGCGGCGACAGCCTCGAAGTAGGCCGCGCGGGTGACGTCGGCTGCGTCGGCCCACCGGCCAAGCGTGTGCAGGGCATTGAAACGGACGATGGCGGCCTCGGTCGCGGTGCCGGCATCACCACACGCTGTCGCCAACTGCGCTGACCGCTCCGCCTCGGCGATCGCGGCCAGCGGCGCGGGAGCCTCCAACACTCCCGCGTGTGCGCAGAGCGCCTTCGCAAGGGCCTGCGCCGAGCCTGACAGGTGGCCGATCCGGACGGCTTCCTCCGCGTGGATCGTGTCATTCGGCAGGCCGTGCAGAGACTCGGTCCCGCTAAGCTCGGCAAACGCGACGGCGCGCTCCGCGCTCTCGGGGAAGTCTGTCGTCAGCTCGATCGCCTCGAATAACTCTTCCAGGTCGGCCATCGCCGGCGATGTCGATTGCCAGCGGCAGTTGGCCCTGAGGACCAAGAGATCGCAGGCCAGCAACGGTTGCTGCTTCCTGTTCAGCAGACTCAACGCCTCCGTCAGGAGCGTCACTGAAACCTCGGGCCAGCCTGCCCGCTCGCAGACAGAGCTCGTTCGCCGCAACAGGCCGATCCTCTCGTCACGCCCGCCGCGGATCGTCGGTGACACCGTCTCCCAGAGAGCACACGCGCGGCGGAGCTGGATCGCCTCCTCCGTCGGCGCCCTCAGACTCGCCGCGTGATCGGCTGCCACGAGGGACCAGCGGTAGGTGGCGTCGATGTTTCCGGCTCGCTCGTTGTGGATCGCCAGGTCGGCAGCGTCGACCTCGCTGGGCCGCGATTCGAGTACGCGGATGTAGTCGGCGTGCAGCTCGGCGGCTTCATCCGGCGACAGGCCGTCGTACAGGACCTCCGCAAGCAGCGGGTGCCGGAACCACCAGACGCCGCCGTCCGCCCTGTCCACTACTCCACGGTCCTGGGCCTCCGACAGGCAGGGGGTGACTACCTCCGCCTTGAGTCCGAACGTGGACGCGACCTCGGTCAGTACGGCTGACGACGTCGGGCGTCCGCCGACAGCGAGGATTCTGGTCACCAGGCGGGCCTGGTCGGACAGGCCGTGCCAGGCGGCGAGCAGGGCCTCGCGGAGTGCGGCCGGGACCGTCATGGGGAGGCTGTGCTCCGAGCCGGTCAGGTCGCGGACCATCAGTTCGATGAGATACGGATTGCCATCCGACCTGGCCAACACCTCGCTGACCAGCCCAATGTCGGGCGGTTTGCCGAGCAGTCCTGCGATCTGGCCGCTGGCGGCATCCACATCCAACGACTCCAACGTGATCTCGCTGAACAACGGCATCCGCCGCATGTCCGCCAGCCAGCCGTGCAACGGATGCCCCTCGGGTCGTTCCTCGGTCCGGCAGGTCGCGATCAGCACCAGTTGCTGGTCCCGGAATCCGGCGATCAGGTACGACAACACATCAAGCGAGGCGACATCGGCCCACTGCAGATCATCAACAACCACCACCGTCGGCCGCCGCACCGCGATCCGGTTGACCACAACATCCACCAATACCGGCAACTGCACCGCATCAACCCCGCCGCTCCGGCCGCCGAGCGAAGGTAGTAAGGCGGCCAGTCCGTCGGCTCCGGAAAGGACTTCGGTCCTCTCATCGGCATCCGCCCGGGCCAGCCAGTCCCGCAAGACACCGGTGATCGGCGCGAACGGAACCGAGGCACCGCCGAAGTGCACGCACGATCCCCAGAGCACGTTCAACCGCGGATCCGTGCAAACCTCACGAGCCAACCGGGTCTTCCCAATGCCTGCTTCACCGTGAATGACCACCGCACGCGGCACCCCACCCCGCACCACATCGCCAAGCAGGCGCCGCTCGGCACCCCGCCCGGCGAATCGATGATCGGGCCGCAGACCCCCCATGCATACTCAGTCAACACCCTGAATCGTGCTGATGGCAGGCCTCGCCCTGGCCGATGCACTTCGGCATCGGTGCGGGCTCACCACCGCTCAACCTAAGGGGGTGCGGCGCGGATCTGAGGGAGGGCGCCTGATGTGGCGATCCCAGCGCTCAGCCCACGGTGGATGCAACGGCGATCCACGTCGTGAGGAGGAGTTATGAAGCACATCTGCACCCTCGTGGCCGTGCCCGTCCTGATGACCTGCGGTGCCGTGATTGCCGGCGCATCCCAGGCCTCGGCAGCCAACGTCGACCCGGAGCAAGGTGCCCACGGCGAAGGCTTCGCAGTCATCTACACGCCAGGCCCCAGCGTCGAAGTCGACGACATCTTCACCGAAACCCTGCAAACAGGAGCCGCCGCCATCGGCGGAGCAGGCATCACCATCGCAGCCCTCTGGGCCTACCGGCGCCGCCATCCGACCGGCGTTCAGTGATCCGGCAGCCGTCGCTCGGCCAGGGCGGCGGCTGCCACCCGGCTCGTGGTGCCGGTCTTCCGCAGGATGTTCGAGACGTGCACGCTGACCGTCTTGTCACTGATGAAGAGCTCCTTCGCGATCTCACCGTTCGACCGCCCGGCCACCAGGAAAGCCAGTACCTCCCGCTCTCGGTCTGTGAGTCCTGCCAGGACGGGGTCATCGGCCACCGGCACGACCGGAGCCGGCTCGTGAAGATCGATCCTCGACCTTCGGGCCAGCGCTTCGACCTCAGTCTGCAAGGGCTTGGCGCCGAGCTCGACCGCGCATGCGTGTGCTTGGCGCAGCAGATCGCGCGCCTCCGGCGAGGTCCAGTCATTCGCTAGCTCTGCCTCGGCGCACCGCCATTGGGCGACCGCCTCGTGCCAGCGATCTCCCGCGACACCGCAGGTCTCCGCGGCCCGGCGCCAACGCTTGGGCTGATCCGGAGAATCCCGGCAGCGGCTGATCTCCGCCGCCCAGAGCGCCTGATTCATCGCCTGGACGTCCACCCCACCCATGGCGTCGACGAAGGGTTCCCTCGACCAGTCGGCGATGACGCGGTCCAGCGCCTCCACCGCCGCGGCCACTCCGGCAGGATCACCGCGATCCCGGGCGACTCGAGCTGCCTCGGCCGCCGCCCGGGCATACACCGGAAGCGCCTCGTCGTCCCAGGGATCGGGCGGCTGATCCTGAGCTGTCAGCCGCGGGCGTGCCCAAGTCACGGCGTCCGCAGCCATCCCATCGCCGATCATCAGCTCGATGCCGGCGCAGGTGACGTTGGGGCGCTGTGGGTTGAAGTCGTCGGAGATCAACTCCAACGCCCGATCGAAGTGCTGTCTTGCTTCTTCGTTCCGCCCTGACCTCGCTGCCAGCACGCTGGCGGCCAGCCTGACCACTGCTCCGGGGATCCCGGCGGATCGTCCCGCCAACGCAGTCCGGAGCAGGACCCGGCACTCGTCCCAGCGGCCGAGGGTGATGAATTCTTCGGCGGCCATGCCGGCTAGGAAGTGTGCCCAGGCGCCGACCCCGGAGGCGACCGCGTCGAAGTAGGCCGCGCGGGTGACCTCGGCTGCGTCGGCCCACCGGCCGAGCGAGTGCAGGGCATTGAAACGGACGATGGCGGCGTCGAAGACGGTGGCTGTATCTCCACACGCTGTCGCCAACTGCACTGACCGCTCGGCCTCGGCGAGCGCGGCCAGCGGCGCGGAAGCCACCGACGGCGTCGCGGGAGCCTCCAACACCGCCGCGTGTGTGCAGAGCGCCCGCCCAAGGGCCTGCGTCGAGCCTGACAGACGGCCGATTCGGACGGCTTCTTCCGCGTGGATCGTGTCATTCGGCAGGCCGTGGAAACCCTCGGTCTCAGCTAGCTCGGCGAACGCGACGGCGCGTTCCGCACTGTCGGGGTAGTCCGTCGTCAGTTCGATCGCTTCGAGGACCTCTTCCAGGTCGGCCATCGCCGGCGACGTCGATTGCCAGCGGCAGTGGGCCCTGAGGACCATAAGGTCGCAGGCCAGCAACGGCTGCTGCTCCCTGTTCAGCAGACTCAACGCCTCCGTGAGGAGCGTCACGGAAACCTCGGGCCAGCCTGCCCGCTCGCAGACCAAGCTCGTCCGACGCAACAGGCCGATCCTCTCGTCATGTCCTCCGCGGATGTCCGGTGAGACCGTTTGCCAGAGAGCACACGCTCGGCGGAGTTGGATCGCCTCCTCAGTTGGTGCGCGCAGACGTTGTGCGTGATCGGCTGCCAAGAGGGACCAGTGGTAGGTCGCGTCGATGTTCCCGGCTCTCTCGTTGTGGATCGCCAGGTCGGCAGCTTCAATCTCAGTGGGCCGCGATTCGAGTACGCGGATGTAGTCGGCATGGAACGCCACCGCCTGGCTGGGTGGCAGGCCGTCGTACAAGACCTCCGCCAGGAGCGGGTGCCGGAACCAGGCGGTTCCGTTGGCTGCGGTTGTCACCACGCCGCGGTCCTGAGCTTCGGAGAGACAGGGGGCGATCAGGCTCGCAGCGAGTCCGTGGCCGGCTGCGACCTCGGTCAGGACGGCCGATGAGGTCGGTCGTCCGCCGACCGCAAGGATTCTGGTGACCAAGCGGGTCTGGTCCGACAAGCTGTGCCAGGTGGCGAGTAAGGCATCCCGGAGCGCGACGGGAACCGATGTGGGAAGGGTGTTCTCGGTGCCCGACAGGCCACTGACCATCAGTTCGACGAGGTAGGGGTTGCCGTCCGATCTGGCCAGGACCTCGGAGGCGAGTTCGATGTCGGGCGCCCGGCCGAGTAGTCCTTCGATCTGGCTACTGGTGGCGTCCAGATCCAGCGGATCCAGCCGGATCTCGTCGAAGAAGGGCATCCTGCGCATGTCGGCCAGCCAGGAGTGGAGCGGATGGCCTTCGCCGCGTTCCTCGGTCCTGCAAGTGGCAAGGAGTACCAGCGGCTGGGACCGGAAGCCGGCGATCAGATAGGCCATCACATCCAGCGAGGCAACGTCGGCCCATTGCAGATCGTCGACGACCACCACCGTCGGCCGTCGGGCCGCGATCCGGTTGAGCACGAGGTCGACGAGTATCGGCAGTCTCGTGGTGTCGATGCCGCCGCTGACGCCGAGCGAGGGCAGCAACGCACCCAGGCCGTTGGTCCCGGCGAGGATTTCGGACCTCTCGTCGGCGTCCGCCCGGCTCAGCCAATCCTGTAATGCGCCGGTGATCGGGGCGAACGGGACCGACGCGCCGCCGAAGTGCACGCACGATCCCCAGAGCACGTTCAGCCGTTCATCGCGGCTGACCTCACGGGTCAGGCGGGTCTTGCCGATGCCGGCCTCGCCATGGATGACGATCGCGTGGGGTACGCCGGACACGGCGTCCAGCAGCACATCGCCGAGGAACTCTTGTTCAGCAGCGCGTCCGGCGAAGCGATGATCGGGCCGCAGACCCCCCATGCGTACTCAGTCAACACCTTGAGGCACGCCGGCGGGAGCCCTCGACCTGATCGACTACCGCCCGTACGCAAACGGGGCTGTCGGTGTACCGACGGACGGGTAGTGGTCAGCCCCAGCCGTGGCGTCCCCGCGCGCAGGCCGCGGCGACTCGGCGCTCGGCGGGACTACTACCCGTCCTTCGGTACGCGTCCACCGACCACGAGCCGCCGCTCGTGTCGACGTGGTGGTTGCCACGTGACCGGGATGGTCGCCGGGCGGGTGGGATGTGCCATGATCGGGCGGACGGCTGTGGAGGAACACCGGTGACCGGCTGAGGCCGGGAGTCCGGGGCGGTCCCGCCACTGTGACCGGGTGCAGCATCCCGGGAGCCAGGACATCCGCGTCCGTCCGCCGGGCTGCGGTCACCGCGGTACGGCGTACCAGCCGTGGCGGGCGTGGATACCCGCTCGACGAAGGGATCCACCGCCCATGCGGCCAGCCTCACCGTCCACCGGTTTCCCGTTCACCGCCGTGGTCGGGATGGACGACCTCCAGCTCGCCCTGATCCTGGCGGCCATCTCGCCGGCGATCGGTGGAGTGCTGATCCGGGGTGAGAAGGGTACGGCGAAGTCGACCGCGGTCCGCGCCCTGACGGAGATCCTGCCGCCGGTGGACGTCGTACCCGGTTGCCGCTTCTCCTGCGACCCCGAACATCCGGACGACACCTGCCCCGATGGCCCACACCACAGCGCGGAGGCGCTCCACCGCCCGGCCCGGCTGGTCGAGTTGCCGGTCGGCGCCACCGAGGATCGGGTGCTCGGGTCGCTGCACCTGGAGAAGGCGCTCGCCGAGGGCGTCACGGCGTACGAACCGGGTCTGCTCGCGGGCGCGCATCGCGGAATCCTGTACGTCGACGAGGTCAACCTCCTGCACGACCACCTGGTCGACGTACTGCTCGACGCCGCCGCGATGGGCCGCGCGACGGTCGAGCGCGACGGGGTGTCGGTCACGCACCCGGCGCGCTTCGTCCTGGTCGGCACGATGAACCCGGAGGAGGGCGAGCTCCGGCCGCAACTGCTCGACCGGTTCGGCTTGACCGTCGACGTCGTCGCCAGCCGCGATCCCGCCGTCCGCGTCGAGGTGGTGCGCGCGCGGCTCTCGTACGAGGCCGATCCGGGCGGTTTCGTCGACCGGTACGACGGGCCGCAACGGGAGCTCGCCGAGCGCATCGTGAAGGCGCGCGACCTGCTCACCGAGGTGATCCTGACCGACGCCGCGCTCCGCCAGATCGCCGAGATCTGCGCGTCCTTCGATGTCGACGGAATGCGTGCCGACCTGGTCACCGCGCGGACGGCGGTCGCCCACGCGGCCTGGTCCGGTCGCACCGTGGTCGAGGTCGACGACGTCCGGGCCGCGGCCAAACTCGCCCTGCCCCACCGCCGGCGCCGCAACCCCTTCGACGCTCCCGGCCTCGACGAAGATCAACTCGAACAGGCCATCCAGGACAGCACGCCCCCACAAGACCCAGACGACGACCCGGATGGTCCAGGTGGGGGAGCGGACTCCACCGACGACGGCACGTCGTCCGATCCAACCGACGCGGAAACCGACGAGGCCAGCGGCCGGCCAGGTCCGGCGCCGGTCGGTGAGGTGGTCGGAAGCTCCGAGCCCTACAAGGCTCGGCTGCTGAGTGTGCAGGCTGCCGGTGCCGGCGTCGCGGGTCGGCGGTCCCGGGCGATCACCGAGGCCGGGCGCGTGGTGGGCGACCGTGCGCGTGCCGGTCGTGAGTCGGGTCGTCCGCATCTGCTGGCGACCATCCGGGCGGCTGCGCCACACCAGCAGGCTCGAGGTCGGACGGGGCCGGGGCTCGCCGTGCGACCGGCCGACGTGCGGCTCGCCGTACGTGAAGGCCGCGAGGGCAATCTCGTTCTTTTCTGTGTCGACGCGTCCGGCTCGATGGGGACGAAGAAGCGGATGGGTGAGGTCAAGACCGCGATCGTCTCGCTGCTGCTCGACGCCTACCAGCGCCGCGACACCGTCGGCCTCGTCACCTTCGCCGGCGCCTCCGCCACGGTCGCCTTGCCGCCCACCGGCAGCGTGGAGACCGCCGTACGACGTCTCGAGTCGCTACCGACCGGTGGACGTACACCTCTCGCTGAAGGTCTTGTGGAGGCAGCCGAAGTACTGCGGATCGCCGCGATCCGCGACCCGCGTCGCCGTCCCTTGCTCGTGCTCGTCACCGACGGCCGCGCGACCCACGGCGAAAACGCCTTCGCCCGAGCGAGGCAAGCGGCCGGATGGCTGGCCCAGCACGGGATCGCCACCGTTGTGGTCGACTGTGAACCACGTCGCGGCCTACGGCTCGGCCTGGCCGGGGAGCTGGCCGCGGACCTGGGCGCGGAGTACCTCGACCTCGGAGAAGTTGCTGCAGGCAACCTTATCCGTACCGTCACCGAGCGCAGGGCGGCCTGACATGCCGAAGGGACAGCCGACCGTGGTGCCGGAGGACGGCCTGACCACCCGGCAACGCCGGAACCGCCCGCTGCTGATGGTCCACACCGGCGAGATGAAGGGAAAGTCGACCGCCGCCTTCGGGATGGCGTTGCGCGGCTGGAACCAAGGCTGGAACATCGGCGTGTTCCAATTCGTGAAGAGCGCCAAATGGAAAGTAGGAGAAGAGGGCGCGTTCAAGGCCCTCGGGCAGTTGCATGCGACCACCGGTGAGGGCGGCCCGGTCGAGTGGCACAAGATGGGCGAGGGCTGGAGTTGGTCGCGCAAAGCCGGCACCGAGGAGGACCACGCCGCCGACGCGCTCGAGGGCTGGCGCGAGATCCGGCGCCGGATCGCCGCGGAGACCCACGATCTCTACGTCCTCGACGAGTTCACGTACCCGATGAAGTGGGGCTGGGTCGACGTCGACGAGGTGGTCGACACGCTGGTGAACCGACCCGGCCATCAGTACGTCGTCATCACCGGCCGTAATGCCGACCCGCGACTGCTCGAGGTCGCCGACCTGGTCACCGAGATGACGAAGATCAAGCACCCGATGGACACCGGCCAGAAGGGTCAGAAGGGCATCGAGTGGTGATCCCACGCGTCGTCGTCGCGGCGCCGGCGTCGGGCGCGGGTAAGACAACCGTCGCGGTCGGGCTGATGGCGGCGCTCCGGCGGGCCGGGCACGCCGTCGCGGGGTTCAAGGTCGGGCCTGACTACATCGATCCCGGGTTCCACGCGGTCGCCACTGGTCGGCCGGGGCGGAATCTCGATCCGATGTTGTCGGGGGAGGAGCGCGTCGCGCCGCTGTTCGCGCACGGGGCCGTGGGTGCGGACCTTGCCGTCGTCGAGGGCGTGATGGGTCTGTACGACGGTGCGCTGGGGACCGAGGGATATGCGTCCACCGCCCACGTCGCGAAGTTGCTCCAGGCACCTGTCGTACTGGTTGTGGACGCGTCGGCGGCCGGGCGCAGTGTCGGCGCCGTCGTTCAGGGGTTCGTTGCTTTCGACCCCGAGGTGCGCATCGTCGGCGTGATCCTGAACAAGGTGGGCTCCGACCGGCACGAGGCCGAGGTCCGGGCCGGCGTCGCGCCGACCGGCGTACCGGTGCTCGGCGTCCTCCGCCGTGACACCCGCCTGACGGTGCCCAGCCGGCACCTCGGTCTCGTCCCGGCCGGTGAGCAGCGGGAGCAGGCGGCCGACGCGGTCGAGGCGGCCGCGGAACTCGTTCGCCAAGGTGTCGACCTGGAAGCATTCGTCGCGGCTGCCCGGGCCGCCGCGCCGATCGACGCCGAGCCCTGGGATCCGGCCGCCGAGGTGATTCCGGCGGAAGAGGGCCGCCCGGTGATCGCCGTCGCCAGCGGTCCCGTGTTCTCGTTCCACTACACCGAGACCACCGAGCTCCTGGTTGCCGCCGGCGCCGAAGTGGTTGCCTTCGATCCGCTGTCCGATCCGTTGCCCGAGGCCACCGCAGCGCTGTACCTCGGCGGCGGCTTCCCCGAACTGCACGCCGAGGCGCTGTCAGCCAACGCCGTCCTTCGCCGCCAGGTCGCCACCGAGGTCGCGGCCGGCCTCCCGGTGATCGCCGAATGCGCCGGACTGCTGTACCTCTGCCGCGAGCTCGACGGCCACCCGATGACCGGCGTCCTGCCCGCGACCGGCCGGATGACGAGCCGGCTGACCCTCGGCTACCGGACGGCGATCGCGGCGACGACGACCGCGTTCGTCGACGAGGGCCGCCGGGTGCGCGGTCACGAGTTCCACCGTACGGCGATCGACCTCGACGCCGAGGTGGATCCGGCCTGGCACCTGCCGGATGGAGTCGAAGGGATCGCTTTGCCCCGGGTGCACGCGTCGTACCTGCATCTGCACTGGACGGCGACGCCGGACATCCCGGCCCGCCTCGTCGCCGCGGCGAGGGTCCATGCGGGGCTGGAGAAATGAACCTGGTCGTCGGAGTCGGTCTGCGTTCCGGTACGTCGTACAGCGAACTCCGCGACCTGGTCACGGCCGCATTGGCTGAAGCGGGCCCAGGACCTGTGCGATATGTGATCACAGTCGACGGTCGGGAGATCGAGCCGGGACTACAACAGTTGGCTGCCTCGCTAGGCGTGGACGTGCACACAGTGTCGCTTCAAGAGCTCGCGCGCCAGCCCGTGCCGACCCCGAGCGACCAGGTCGAGCACCTGGCAGGAACGCCAAGCGTCGCAGAGGCAGCCGTTCTCGCCACCGGCGCGGAACTCCTGGTCACCAAACGCCGCTCGACCAACTCGACTGCGGCGGTCGGCCGCTTGCCAGTGCCGATCAGCCGAGCGGAGTGACAGACTCACAAGATGACACCCGAGCCGATCATGTCTGTGCCCGCGTTCTCGATGAAGCAGCGGATCACGATGATGGCGAACAAGTACGAGCTGATCGCCGCCAACCCGGACGGGAGCGACGGGCGGTTGCTGGCGTTCGCGCAGCAGAAGCGGATGGCGTTCAAGGAACACGTCACCTTCTACACCGACGGCAGCAAGTCCCAGGCGGTGTTCTCGTTCAGGGCGCGCAAGGCGATCGACCTGAGCTCCGGGTACGACGTGTTCGACGCGAGCGGGCAGCAGATCGGGTGGTTCAAGAAGGAGTTCGGGAAGAGCCTGCTCCGGTCCAGCTGGCAACTCGGCGGCGCCGGAGTGGAGGCGGTCGGTACGGAGCGGAACCCGACCATCGCGATCGTCCGCCGGGTCTGGGAGTTCGTCCCGTTCGTCGGGGAGATCCCGCTGCCGTTCATCTTCCACTTCGACTTCACCGACCGGGGGACCGGGCAGCCGGTACTGTCGGTCGAGCGGAAGATCTCGGTCCGGGACCGCTACCACATCACCGTCCATGACCAGCGCCTGGACTTCCGTGTGGCCGCCGCGATGACGGTTGCCCTCGACGCGCTCCAGGGCCGCTGATCCACCTCGGCTGAGCCGAAACTGAGTCCGATGTACTACCACGGTCGTACGCCGGGCTCACTCTTTTGGGTGAACCGACCCTGAGACCCCTTGGTTCCGGCCTGCGCCAGTGCGAGTCTTGACCCATGGGCGTAGCGCAGCGCAGTCGACGGTGGTTGGTTCCGGTCACGACAGTCGCAGTGATCGCAGGTGTGGGGGCGCTCGGGCCAGTGGTCGCGGATGCCTCGCCGAACCTGCCCGGCATCACCGCGCAGGATCTGCTCGCCAAGGTGCAGACCGCGAAGGTGGACGGTTTGAGCGGCACCGTCCGGTCCGCCACGGACCTCGGTCTGCCCGCGCTCCCCGGCGTCCAGGGTGGCAGCAACCAGGTCCTCGACCTGCTGACCGGCGAGCACACCGCCCGGGTGGCGTTCGCGAGCCCGGACAAGGCCCGGGTCTCGGTGCTCGACAACATGGCCGAGCGGGTCTGGACGACCGACGGCAAGTCCGCCTGGGCGTACGACTCGTCCAAGCGTGAGGCCGTCAAGCTGACCGTGCCGGCGCACGCGGCCAAGCCCAAGGCGGCGCCGCAGTCCTACGATCCGCAGGCAGTGGCCAAGCAGTTCCTCGACGCGATCGACCCGACCACCAAGGTCGAGGTCAACGGCACGCAGGAGGTCGCCGGGCGGGACGCGTACAAGCTGCGCCTGGTGCCGAAGACGGACAAGACGACCGTCGGTTCGGTGACGCTGGCCGTCGACTCGAAGACGTGGGTCCCGCTCGAGGTGACCGTGATGCCGCGAACCGGCAACGACCCGGCCGTCCAGCTCGGGTTCTCCTCGGTCTCGTTCGACGTACCGTCCGCGAGTACCTTCGCCTTCACCCCGCCGAAGGGTGTGAAGGTGACGGAGAAGGCCCCCGAGGCGCGCGAGATCCCGCGGCAGGTCACCCCGCCGAAGTCGATCGGGCCGAAGGGCACCAAGCCTGGTACGGCGAAGCCCGGCGAGCCGACCGTGATCGGCAAGGGCTGGGAGAGCGTCGCGATGATTCGCGGCGTCCAGACCGACCACCGGGAACGGAGCGCTCGACCAACTGCTGGCCAGCGCGCCGACTGTCCAGGGCTCCTGGGGTACGGGCAAGGTCCTGACCAGCAAGATGGTGAGCGCACTGATCACCGACGACGGCCGCGTCTTCGTCGGCCTGGTCACCCCCGACACCCTCCAGGCCGCCGCAGCGAAGGCTCCTCGCTAACCGTGAGCGCGTCGACCCCACCCCCTCCGCCACCCCCCGCGGAGGGGGCAGGTCAGCCCCCGGCGCCGGTGGTTACGCGCGGTCTCACCAAGCGGTTCCAGGGTGGGCAGGTCGCGGTGGATGCGATCGATCTCGAGGTGCCGGCGGGGAGTGTGTTCGGGTTCCTGGGGCCGAACGGGTCCGGCAAGACGACGACCATCCGGATGCTGCTCGGGCTGATCGCGCCGACGTCGGGAGAGGTCGAGCTGCTCGGCGAACCGATGCCGAAGGCGCACCTGAAGGTGCTCCCGCGCGTCGGCGCGCTGGTCGAGGGTCCCGCGTTCTACCCGTTCTGGACCGGGCACGCCAACCTGCTCAGGTTCGACGCCGCCGACCGCACCGCCGACCCCAGGACCCGCAAGGCCCGCGCGGGCGAGGCGCTCGAGCGGGTCGGGCTCTCGAACGCGGCCGGCAAGAAGGTCCGCGCGTACTCACTCGGCATGCGGCAGCGCCTCGCCATCGCGGTCGCGCTGATGCAGCGCCGCGAACTCCTCGTCCTGGACGAGCCGACCAACGGTCTCGACCCGCAGGGGACCCGCGAGGTCCGCCACCTGATCCGCGAGCTCGCCGACGACGGTACGACGGTCTTCACCTCGACCCACCTGCTGGCCGAGGTCGAGCAGGTCTGCACCCACGCCGCCGTGATGAGCCGCGGCCGCCTGGTGCGCCAGTCCACCGTCGCCGACCTCCGCTCCGAGCTCCGTCCCCGGCTGATCGTCCGTACGCCGGATCTGAGCCAGGCAGCCGAGACGCTCCAGGGCCTCGGCGTCACCGACCTGAAGACCACCGCCGAGACCGTCGAGGGCGATCCCGGTGAACTCCCGATCGAGAAGTTCGCCGCCGCACTGGTCGCCGCCGACGTCCGCATCCACGGCTTCGGTCTCGAACGCCCGAGCCTCGAAGATGCCTTCGTCGCACTGACTGGGGAGGGCTTCGATGTCGCTGAGTAATGTCGCCGAGACAGTATCCGTCGGCCGGCCGAGCGCAGGCCGCCACACTCTCGGACTGTTCCGCTCAGAGCTGCGGCTCGTCTTCGGCCGGGCCCGCACCCAGGTCGGGCTCGGCGTACTCGCGGCCGTCCCGCTGCTGATCGGCATCGCGATCAGGCTCTCCGGCTCCGAAGGCGGAGCCGAGGGATTCCTCGGCCAGGTCGCCGGTAACGGGCTGTTCCTGATCGTCGCGAGCCTCGGCCTGTCGCTGCCGTTCTTCCTGCCGACCGCGGTGACGGTCATCTCGGGCGAGTCGCTCGCCGGCGAGTCCAGCCTCGGCACCCTGCGGGTCCTGCTGACCGCGCCGGCCGGGCGCTCCCGGTTGCTCGCCGCCAAGATGGTCGCGCTCGCCGTGTTCTGCCTGGCCGCGACGATGACGATCTGGATCTCCGGGCTGATCTTCGGATTGGTGCTGTTCCCGGTCGGCGACGTACTCCTGCTCTCCGGGACGACGATCTCGCTCGGCGAGGGACTGCTGCGCGCCCTGGCGATCGCGGTGGTGATCTCGCTGTCGCTGCTCGGGCTCGCCGCGATCGGCCTGTTCGTGTCGTCGCTGACGTCGACCCCGCTGGCCGCGATGGCGGCCACGTTCGGCACGTTCATCGTGCTCGGCATCATGACCGCGATCCCGCAACTCCACGCGATCCACCCGTGGCTGCTGATGTACCGCTGGCCGTCGTTCGCCGACCTGCTGCGAGATCCGCCGTACTGGCATGACATCGGCCGCAACCTGCTCCTGCAGGCCGGCTACCTGGCCGTCTTCTACACCGCCGCCTGGGCGCGGATCACGAGCCGCGACATCACGTGACTGAGACACTGGGCCGGTGGATGCCGACCTGGTTGCCGTACTGCGCTGTCCCGTCTGCGGCGACGCCCTCGCCCTTGCCGACCGGACCGCGCACTGCCCGCGCGGCCACGCGTACGACCTCGCCAAGCAGGGTTACCTCAACCTGTTGCCCTCGGCATCCACCGGTATCGAGGGCGATTCGGCCGGGATGATCGGCGCCCGCACCGTCTTCCTCGGCGGCCGCCACTACGCGCCGATCCGGGACGCGCTGATGCTGGCAGCCGCCGGCCTGCAGGAGGACGATCTGGTGGTGGAAGTCGGCGCCGGCACCGCCTACTACCTGGCCGGCGTCCTCGGCACAGCAGCCGGCCGGCGCGGAATCGCGTTGGACGTCTCGCGGTACGCCGCTCGCCGCGCGGCCAAGGTGGACCCACGAATCGGGTCGGTCGTGTGCGACGCCTGGCAGGAGCTGCCACTGCTGGACGACTCGGCCCAGCTGATGCTGAACGTGTTCGCCCCACGCAACGCGGCCGAGATGGCCCGGGTACTGGCGCCCGACGGCACCCTCCTGGTGGTGACACCGAATCAACAGCACCTTGCCGAGCTGGTCGGCGTACTGGGGCTCGTGACGGTGGACGAGGAGAAGGAGCGCCGGCTGCAGGAGTCGTTCGCCGGGGTGTTCGTCCGGGCCGGCAGCGAGGTGATCGAGGAGACGATGCGGCTCGACCGATCAGCGGTCGAGCAGTTGGTGCTGATGACGCCGAGCGCGCGGCACGTGAACTACCGGGAGCTCACCGGACGGCTCGCCGTACTGCCGGAGCCGGCAATCGTCACCCTGTCGGTCACCCTCTCGACCTGGCGGGCCGCCTAGGTCGTGTTTCGACGGGCCCTCCATAGATCTTGAGGAACCAGCCATGCTCCGTCTCGGCTAGGTGTTTCACCAAACCCAGCAGGCTGAGTCCAGACGCCGTCATCGGCCGGTGCAGCGGCTCGCCATCGAGCCCTTCCAGCTTGCGAAGCAGGGTGGCGCGGTGGAAGTCGAGCTGCTGGGTCAGCGCGTCGCGCTCGTCAGCCAGACGATTCGGCATGGCCCGCTCCAGGCGGACTCCCGCCACTCACCAAGCTCCCATGGCCCGAGCGGATCACGCTCGGACCTCGGCCGGCACCGGCCGTCGAGCGGGTTTGGTGAGTGGCGGGAGTCCGCGAAGTGTCAGGCGGCGTTGGCGATGAGTTCGCGGCCTACCACGGTGCCGTGTTCCTCGGCGGTGACGTGGGCCGCCGACTCGGAGACCTTGGAGGCGTCGATGAGCTCCTCCATGCCCGGCGGTGACCGGGGCCAGGGTGAGCTCGGCGACGGCGGTGCGGACGTTCATGCCGAGGATGTCGCCGAAGACGCGCTCCAGGTACGGCGTGGCGTGGTCCCAGCCGTGCTTCGGGGTGCCAGGGCTGTAGCCGCCGCCGCGAGCGAGCGTGAAGATGATCGGCCGGCCGGCCGTCGGGCTGGGGCCGCGGACCAGTTCCGGGTCGATCAGCAGCAGGTCGATCCAGGTCTTCACGTGCTGTGCGATGCCGTAGTTGTACAGCGGTACGGCGAGCAGGATCGCGTCGGCGTTCTTGACCTCGGCCGCGAGCTCCTCGGCGAGGGCCTTCGCCTCGGCCTCCGGCATGCCGTCGGCCGGGGACTCCTGGCGCCGAGCATGGCGGCCGGCCAGCGCCGGCCAGGCGGTCGCCGGGAGCGGGTGCAGCCCGAGGTCGCGGCGGACCACGACGCCGTCCGGGTGCTCCGCCTTCCAGGCGGCCTCGGCGCTGTCCGCCAGGGCGCGGGTCACCGATCCGTCCACGCGGATGCTCGCGTCGACGCGTAGCAGGGTGCGTCATGTCGTAGTTGTCTCCATCAGAGTGTGAGGGCGTTCGGAAGAGCTGTCCTGAAGATAGTCTGTGGAGCAGAACATATTCAAGCCCGATCGTATTCCGAGTGGCATACACCACGTACGATGGGGACGTGACCAGTACTTCGCCCGACGTCGAGGGCCGGACGCCCCGAGGTGGCGCGTCGAGCGCCGTCGGACGGGCCGCGGGTGCCAGTGGCGCCCCGGTCGAGTCCGACCTCGGCTGGGCGCTGGGCGTCGTCTTCCGCCGGTACGCGAAGGCGGCCGCCGCTGCGCTGGACGACGTACCGGGTGGTCCGCGGGGTTATCAGGTGCTGGCGACCGCCGTGCGCCGACGGCCCGCGGCGGCAGCTCGATCTGGCGGCGCAGCTCGGGGTGGACCGGACCGTGATGACGTACCTGCTGGACGACCTGGAGAAGGCGGACCTGGTGCAGCGTCAGCCCGACCCGGCCGACCGGCGGGCGCGGCTGATCGTGCCGACCGGCCAGGGCTCCGAGACTCTCTGCGAGCTGGAGCGACGCCTGGCCACCGCCGAGGACGAGATCCTCGGCATCCTCGACGAGTCCGAGCGCTGCCAGCTTCCGCCTGCTCCTGCAGCGAGTGGCGGTGAAGGCCAACGTCGATCGACCCGACTGCACGACGCCTGTGTCCTGGCCGACGACACGGTCGACCCGGCCGACACCTGACGGTCAGTGCAGCGGCACGAAGCCTGACTCGTACGCGCGGATCACGGCCTGGGTGCGGTCACGGGCGTTCAGCTTGGCGAGCACATTCGCGACGTGGGTCTTGACCGTCTGCAGGCCGAGGATCAGCTCGTCCGCGATCTCCGCGTTCGACAGCCCGCGCGCCATCAGCCGCAGTACCTCCTGCTCCCGATCGGTCAGCTGGATACTCGTCCAGGCCGGTCGGCCGGGATGCCTGCGCGCCCACGTGCGCCAGCGCCAGCGCCCGGATCGCCTCGGGGAACAGCAGCGACTCGCTGCCGGCGACCGTGCGGATCGCCGCGATGATGTCGTCCGGCGGCGTCCGCTTCAGCAGGAACCCGGACGGCGCCGGCGCGGAGAGCGTCGTACACGTAGTCGTCGTTCTCGAAGGTCGTGACGACCAGCACGCGCGGTGCCGGGTCGAGGTTCTCCAGCAGCAGCCGGGTCGCCTGGATGCCGTCGACCGCCGGCATCCGGACGTCCATCAGGACGACGTCGGCGCCGGTACGGCGGACGACCGGCAGCACCTCCGCGCCGTCACCGGCCTCACCGACGACCGTGAGGTCGGGCTCGGCGTTGATGATGGCGCGCAGCCCGCTGCGGATCAGCGGCTCGTCGTCGACCACGACCACCGACAGGTTCATGTCATCCCTTCGTCGTCACGCGACCGGCAAGGTCACCGCGAGCCGCCAGATGTCCCCGCTCCAGGCCGGCGTCCACGGTGCCTTGCAGTACGGCGACCCTTTCACGGATCCCGGCCAGTCCACGGCCGCCGCCCGCGTGGTCCGCCGGACCGTTGACCAGACCGCTGACCGGATTGGTCACTACGAGCCGCAGCCCGGAGGCGTCGAGCCGGATCGACAGGTCCACCGTGAGCTCGTCGGCCGGACGCCCGGCGTGCCGGATCGCGTTGGTCAGGCCCTCCTGGACGATCCGGTACGCCTCCCGCGACACCGCCGCCGGCAGCTGGCTCCAGATCGCCGTCGCGCCTCGACCTCGACCGGGATCCCACCGGCCCTGGTCGCGTCGACCAGCCGGTCGAGCTCGTCCGAGGGTCGCCTGCGGCGTGGTGCTGCGAACCCGGCCGCCGGTCGTCGCGCAGCAGGCCGAGGACGTGGTCGAGGTCGGCCAGCGCGGCCCGGGCCGACGTCTCCATCGCCGCCAGCGCGGTCTCGGCGAACTCCGGATCGGTCGCCAGCACCCGGCGCGCCGCGGCGGCCTGGATGGTGACCAGGCTGAGTGCGTGCCCGACGCTGTCGTGCAGCTCCCGGGCCAGACGGTTGCGCTCGGCAAGGGTCGCCGTACTGCCGTTCGAGCAGCTCGATCCGCTCCGCCGCGGTCGGACCGAGGACGCGCGGCGCCAGGTGGGCGAGCAGCGCGCCGACCGCGGCGGACAGCATGAACAGCGCGACGATCCCGGCCAGCGCCGCCGCCGGCATCCAGAGGTCGGTCCAGCCTGCCGCTGATCTCGTACGAGTAGTCCGGGGACGACGTCGCGCGGGCCGGGGGAGCGGAACGGTGCCGCGAGCCACATCGCACCGATCGCCGAACACGATCGTGCTGAGGATGCCGACGACACCACCGGCGACCAGGTGCAGGCAGAACCAGACCGCCGTCCGCCGCCGCTGCGCCCAGGATCCGGGCCGGACCGAGCGGCCGCTCCTCGAACCGCACCCCGAGCAGCGACTCGACCGCGATGCCCTCCACCTCGCGGACCGCGGGCAACATGCCGAGCGCGAGCGGCGGCGCGGCCACCAGGATCGCAAGGATGATGCCGGCGGCAACCTTCGGCAACTGGAGGTCCTCGACCACCGCGCCGAGGGCGCTGTCCACCAGGATGAACGCCAGCACCAGTGCGGCGCCGAGCAGCAGATACACCCAGCGCAGGTACGTCGACGTCCGGACCAGGCTGGTCACCGCGCGTCCGGCGTACGACGCCCAGCGGCGCAGCGACGACGTGGACCGGCCGCCCGGCCCCGGCGCCGGATCGCCCGCGGGACGCGCCGACCCACGCACCAGTCCGTCCGTCACCCCCTCATCGTGTCAAATCCCGCCGCCGGCCACCTCCCTCGCCCGGGGGAGCGCGGGGAAACCCTTGCATCCGGCGGCTGAACGTGGCCTGGGTCACCCGGAACCGGGGGTTTACGCAAATTTGACGGGGTACGGACGGGTTCGGAGCCGGTCAACGTCGCGATCTGCTGTCCAGACGGGTACGGTCTGTGGTCGGGGCGGGTGCCGGTCCGGACACGGGCAGGTATGGGGAACGGCTCCAGGACGGGTGGCCGGCAGGCTCGGCGAGGACCCGGGGCGGTGGACGTCAAGTCACCGTGAAGTCCCCGCGGGCCGATTGACCACCCTTCCAGATTTGATGTTTGATCAAATATCGGACGAGAGAGGTCGATATGAGGTTGAGGCGTTCCGTCATCGCCCTGGTGACGGTCCTGGGGCTCGCCCTGGTCAGTGCGTGTAACGACAGTGAGGACGAAGGGAACGCAGCGGACAGCGGGCCTGACGAAGGTCAGCTACCTGACCTCGTTCAACACCTTCGGCCGGGAGGCCTACGCGTACGTCGCGCTGGAGAAGGGCTACTTCAAGGACGCCGGCTTCGACGTCAAGATCAACCCGGGCTCCGGCACGGTCGACGTGATGAAGCTGGTCGCCGGTGGCCAGGCCGACTACGGCATCGGCGACTTCACCGCGGTCGTGATCACCCTGGGCCAGCAGAAGCTGCCGGTCACCACGGTCGGCATGGTCCACCAGCGGTCGATGGCCGCGATCATGTCGCTCGAGGGCTACGGCATCAACTCGCCGAAGGACCTGGTCGGCAAGCAGATCGGCGACCAGCCGGGCTCGACCAACAGGTGATGTTCCCGGTCTACGCCAAGGCGGTCGGCATCGACCCCACCTCGGTCAAGTTCATCCCGTCGCCGCCGCCGGCGCTGCCGCAACCTGCTCGCCACCAAGCAAGGTCGACGGCATCGGCCAGTTCGTCGTCGGCGAGCCGCTGATCGAGAAGGCCGACCCGAAGCACCGCAAGGCCGTCACGCTGTCCTACGGCAAGGCCCTGCCGGACCTCTACGGCAACGCGATCATCACCCGATCGGACCTGGCCAAGGATCACCCGGACCAGGTGAAGAAGTTCACCGGCGCGCTGCTCAAGGGCCTGCAGGACACCGTCGACGACCCGGCCGGGTCTGCCGCGATCCTGAAGAAGTACGTGCCGAACACCGATCTCGCGGTCGCCACCGAAGAGCTGAACATCATGAAGGACTTACACCAAGCCGGACGGCTTCAACGGCCCGCTGGGCGAGGTCACCCCGGAGCGCGTGAAGACGATCATCAACCTGCTGGACAACGCGCAGGCGATCAAGCCGGCCGGTTCGGTCAAGCCGGAGGACGTGGTCACCTTCGACCTCGCGCCGAAGAGCTGAGCCTGTCTCGATGATCCGGCTGGACGGTGTGGGGCAGGTCTTCGACGGGCGCGAGGGCCAGGTCACGGCCCTCGAGAAGATCGACCTGCACGTCCGCGACGGCGAGTTCGTCACGCTGATCGGCCGGTCCGGGTGTGGCAAGTCCACCCTGCTCCGGCTGATCGCGGGACTGCTCACGCCGACGTCCGGCACGGTCGAGGTGGCGGGTGAGCCCGTCACCCGGCCGCGCCGGGACGTGTCGTTCATGTTCCAGCGTCCGGCCCTGCTGCCGTGGCGGTCGGTGCTGTCGAACGTGATGCTGCCGGTCGAGATCGACGGTGGCGCCGGCGATCGCGGCCGGGCGGCGTACCGGGATCTGGCCCATCAGCTGCTCGAGATGGTCGGCCTGAACGGGTTCGAGCGGCGGCTGCCGCACGAGCTGTCCGGTGGTATGCAGCAGCGCGTGTCGCTGTGCCGGTCGCTGATCCGCGACCCGCAGGTGATGCTGATGGACGAGCCGTTCTCCGCGCTCGACGCGCTCACCCGGACCGAGCTGTCCGAGGAGTTGCAGCGGATCAAGATGGAGCTGTCCACCACGATCGTGTTCGTCACCCACTCGATCGAGGAGGCCGTCGTACTGGCCGACCGGGTGGTCGTGCTGACGCCGCGGCCGGGCCGGATGCGCGAAGTCGTCGACATCGACATCCCGCGGCCGCGCAGTCTCGGCCAGAACGCGCACCTGACCGAGGTCGCGCAGATCAGCGCCCGGCTGCACGGGCTGCTGGCGGAGAAGTCGGCGTCGGCGGAGGAACGCCCGGTCGACGAGGTGCGGTCGCGATGACCAGGCGTTCCTGGCTGACCAGTTCGCCGGCCGCCGCCGTACTGCTCCCGATCCTCGGCCTGATCGGTGCGCTCGGGCTGTGGTGGCTGGCCACGATCGTGTTCTCGATCGAGCCGTACCTGCTGCCCAGCCCGGGTGACGTCATCAGCAAGTTCTTCGAGCAGCCGGCGTACCTGCTGACGGAGACCGGGGTGTCGTTGCTGGAGACGCTCGAGGGCTTCGTTCTCGCGATCGTGGTCGGCGTACCGATCGCGATCGTGATCGTCCGCTCGGCGGTCCTGGAGCGCCTGGTCTATCCGCTGCTGCTGATGGTGAACGCGATCCCGAAGATCGCGGTCGCGCCGCTGCTGGTGGTGTGGATGGGCTTCGGGCAGGTGCCCAAGGTCGTGATGGTGCTGCTTGATGTGCTTCTTCCCGATCGTCATCTCGACCGCGCAGGGGATGAAGTCGACGCCGGTCGAGCTCGTCGAGTTGCTCCGATCGCTGAATGCGAGCCGCGCCCAGGAGTTCTTCAAGCTGCGCCTGCGGTACGCGATGCCGCAGATCTTCACCGGGCTCAAGGTGGCGATCTCGCTGGCCGTGATCGGTTCGGTGATCGCGGAGTTCGTCGGCGCCACCCAGGGGCTGGGCTACGTGATCCAGCAGTCCGGCGCGAGTGCGGACACCACGCTGGCGTTCGCCGCGATCACACTGCTGAGCATCATGAGCATCGTCTTGTTCTACGGCCTGGTCCTACTCGAGCACCTCCTGCTCCCCTGGGCCAGGGAGACTCGATGACCGTTTGGCCGGGCCTTCGGCGCCGGGGTCATCGGGCTGTGACCCGGCCTTCCCTCGTCGCTCCGGTCGCTTCGCTCCCTGCGCTCCTCAGTCCAGGCCGGGAGGCCCGATGACCGTATTGGCCGGGCCTTCGGCGCCGGCGGGGTCATCGGGCTGTGACTCCCGGCCTTCCCTCGTCGCTCCGGTCGCTTCGCTCCCTGCGCTCCTCAGTCCAGGCCGGGAGGCCCGATGACCGCTCAAGCCTCGGACGCGGACCGCCGCGTTCTGGTCCGGCCCGCCTGGCTGGAAGCGACCGTCTCGGCCGTCTTCAGCGCGGTCGGCTTCGACCCGGCCGACTCGGCGAAGATCGCCACCGCGCTCGTCGAGGCCGACCTGCGCGGCGTGAGTTCGCACGGCGTCATGCTGGTCCCGATGTACGTCGAGCGCCTGAACGCCGGCGGTGTCACCCGGGAACGCGAGCTCGACATCCTGTACGACGCCGGCGCCGCGATGGTCGTGGACGCGCGGGGCGGGATGGGGCAACTGTCCAGCCCCCAGGCGATGGGCCACGCGATCGAGCGGGCCGGCCAGTACGGCATCGGCCTGGTGTCGGTCCGCAACGCACATCACTTCGGTGCGGCCAGCCGCTGGGCCATGCAGGCCGGTCAGTCGGGGTGTATCGGGATCGCGATGTCCAACACCACGCCGCTGATGCCGCCCCCGGGCGGGGCCGAGCGGATCGTCGGCAACAACCCGCTGGCGATCGCCGTGCCGACCTCGGCCGGGGTGGAGATCGTGCTCGACATGGCCCTGTCGGCCGTTGCCCTGGGCAAGATCCGGCTGGCGGCGTCGGCCGGGCGGCCGATCCCGGACACCTGGGCGACCGACCCGTCGGGGATCCCGACCACGGACCCGGAGGAAGCCGTGCTCGGGATGCTGCTGCCCGCGGCCGGCCACAAGGGCTTCGGGCTGGCGCTGATGATCGACGTACTGACCGGGGTCCTGAGCGGCGGCGGCTGGGGCGACCAGGTCCGGCCGCTGTACCGGGAGCCGGACCGGCCGAACGACTGTGCCCACCTGTTTCTGGCCATCGACCCGGAGCTGATGGGTGGCGTGGAGAGCTTCCGGCGGCGCTCGTCCGGGCTCGCCGCCCGGGTCCGGGGCAGTGCGACGGCGCCGGGGGTGAACCGGCTGCACCTGCCGGGGGAGATCGAGGCGGAACGGGCGGCGCACCAGCGGCGGCACGGCGTACTGATCGAGAGGTCGGGGCTGGACGGCCTGCTGGCGGCCGCGCGCGCGGTCGGCGCCGTCGTACCTGCGGGAGGGTTACTGAGCTGATGGCGAAGACACAGGTTTCGACGACCGCGCTGCACACCCCGAACGGGGTGTTCTCGCAGGCCACCACGATCGAGGCGACCGGGCGGTTGGTGTTCGTCTCAGGGATGACTGCACGGCGTCCGGACGGCGGTATCGCCGGCGTCGGCGACATCCGGGAGCAGACCCGGCAGGTGTGCGAGAACGTGGCCGCCGCGGTCGAGGCCGCCGGCGGCACGCTCGCGGACGTCTGCCGGGTGGATGTGTACGTGCGCAACATGGAGGACTTCGCCAAGATCCACGAGATCCGGGCACAGTACTTCGCCGAACCGCTGCCGGCCTCGACCATGGTCGAGGTCAGCAAGCTGGCGCATCCGGACTATCTGATCGAGATCAACGCGATCGCGGTGATCGCCATGATCTGTGTTGACGGCCCCTGAGATGAGTCGGGCCGTTGGAGTTGCTGCCAGGTGGCGGCAAGGGAGGGCGTCGTACCCTCGCGGAGCACGCCGCGGCAGAGCTGCACCAGCTGATCCTGTCGGGTGAGCTCCCCAGCGGTACGCCGTTGCGCCTCGTGGAGCTGGCGAACCGGCTCGAGATGAGCCAGATGCCGGTCCGGGAAGGGCTCCGCCGGCTGGAGGCGCTCGGACTGGTCGAGATCATCCCGCATCGCGGCGCGTGGGTGCGCGATCTGTCCCTGGAGGACCTGCGGGACACGCACGAGACCCGGCTGGCCCTGGAGTCGCTCGCCGTTCGTGCTGCCGCAGGGCGGTTCACCAGTGACGACCACGAGACGGCGGCGGCCGCACTGGCCGATCACCTCCAGCTGTCCCGGGCACACGACTCCGCGGGTGCCCGGCAGGCCCATGCGGATTTCCACTTCGCCATCTACCGCGCGAGCGGGTCGCAGTGGTTGCCGCGGGCGATCGAGCCGGTCTGGCAGAACAGTGAGCGGTACCGGTTCGGCAGCCGGCCCACCGCGTTCCTGATCGAGCGGAACCGGCAGGAGCACCAGGCCATCCTGGACGCGTGCGTCGCGCGCGATCAGGACGGGGCCGAGCAGGCGTTGCGCAACCACCTGGCTGGTGCGTTCCAGCGGATCACCGAGACTATGACGAGGCGGACCGAGGGGAAGCAGCACGAGACGTCGAAGCAGAAGGAGACGTCATGAAGGTGAGCTTCGACGCGACCGGTGAGGTCGTGGTGATCACAGGTGGTGCCCAGGGCATCGGTGCGGCGCTGGCCGCGGCCGTGAACGCCGCCGGCGGTACGGCGGTTGTCTTCGACGTCGCGAAGCCGGCCGACGCGGCGGTCGAGTACGTCGAGGTGGACGTCGCGGACCGGTCGTCGGTCGAGGCCGCTGTCGGCACTGTGCTGAGGCGGTTCGGCCGGATCGACGGACTGGTCGCCGGAGCGGCTGTGCAGCCCCGGTCCCCGGTGTTGGAGATGGACTCGGCCGAGTGGACTCGAGTGCTCCAGGTGAACCTCGATGGTGTGGTGTGGCTGTGTCAGGCCGTCGTACCGCACATGGTGTCTCGGCGGTCCGGCTCGGTCGTCGTCTTCACCTCCGGGATGGCCACGACCGGGTACGCGGGTGCGTCGGCGTACGCGGCGAGTAAGGCGGCGCTGGTCGCCTTCGCGAAGTCGCTGGCCGCGGAGGTGGCCGAGCACCGGGTCCGGGTGAACGTGGTCGCGCCCGGCGTGATCGACACCGAGCAGTTCCGCACTGCGAATGCGGGTGCGGACCGGGACCACTGGCACGGCACCATAGGCATCGGCGACCCAGAGGACGTGGTCGGCCCGTTGCTGTTCCTGCTGTCCGACGCGGCCGCGATGACCGGGTCGGTGCTGACCCGGGAACGCGCGTTCGCGAAGCTCAAGACCTTCACGGAGTGATGTGTGACTGCACGACAGCTGCCCGTCGCAGTGGTGGGCGCCGGACCGATCGGCCTGACGACGGCCCTCGGCCTGGCGCACTACGGCGTACCGTTCGTGCTGCTCGAGGAGGACGCCGTCCTGTCCTCGGACACCAAGGCCGGTACGACGCTCAGCCGGACGCTGGAGATCTGGAACCGGTACGGCGCCGTCGACGAGATCTTGGCGGCCGCACTGCGGATCGACGAGATCGGTGACATCGACCGGGCCACCAACACGCCACGGGCCTCGGTGCAGCTGGCTGAACTGGTCAACGACACGCAGTTCCCGTTCGTGATCAACCTGCCGCAGCAGAAGATGGAGCCGATCCTCGCGGCGGCGCTGGACCAGCCCGTACTGACGCAGCACCGACTACTGTCGTTCGACGTACTGGACGACCGGGTCGTGCTGCACGTGGAGACGCCGGACGGGCCGCGCGACATCGAGGCCTCGCACCTGCTCGCGTGTGACGGTGGCCGGAGCAAGATCCGCGACGCGCTCGGTGTGAAGGTGGTGGGGGAGACCCTGCCCGAGCGGTACATGCTGATCGACGTCCTGGTGGATCTGGACGTCAGCAACGCGCGCGACTACCCCTACCTCGCGTACTTCGCGGACAGGTCCGAGTGGATGGTGCTGATCCGGCAGCCGGACAACTGGCGCTTCCTGTTCCCGCTCGGCCCCGGAGCCGAGCCGCCGGGGGACGAGGACCTGCTGGTGAAGGTGAAGCAGTTCATCGGTGAGGTCGACCGGATCGAGCTGCTGGGCTCGGTCGTCTACAACGTGCACCACCGGGTCGCCGAACAGTGGACGGTGGACCGCAAGGTGTTCCTGATGGGCGACGCGGCGCACCTGATCACGCCGATGTGGGCGCTGGGCCTCAACACCGGCGCGCTGGACGCGTCCAACCTGCCATGGCGTCTCGCGTGGGTCTTGCGTGGCTGGGCGGAGCCGTCGCTGCTGGACGGGTACGAGCAGGAGCAGCGGCCGGTGGCCATCAACGGCTCGGGTGAGATGGCCGAGGCCGCTCGCAAGTACATGTCGCACGAGCGTGGTGTCGTGATGGAGTCCGGGAGCGATTGGGCCACGGCATACACACGGACTCTGCTGAGCGTGCGATTGGACGTCGAAGGTGTGGGGGACTGGTCGATGGTGGCCACCGCTGCCGCACCGCCCGCCGTACGGGCCGGTGATCGGGCTCCTGACCTGGTCCTGCAGAGTCCGACCGGTCGGGTGACGATCCACGACCTGTGCCGGGACTCGTTCGTCGCGCTGTACTTCACCGACGTACGGCGGCGTCCGGAGATCCCGGTGAACGACTCGCCGGCGCTGCAGCACTACGCCGTCTCCCGGTGGGACGCGCCGCACGACTCCGGTCTCCGGGACCGCGCTCTGTTCGATCCGGGCAGCATCGCCACGAACAGGTACGGCGTACCGCCGGAGAGCGTCGTACTGGTGCGGCCGGACGGGCACATCGCTGCCGTGGCTCCGCTGGGCGCCGGCGTGGCCGAGGAGCTGTACACCCACATCACTGGCCGCGCTGCACCCCGGAGGCCCCATGACAGTGCTTCTGGCCGGGCCTTCGGCGCCGGCGTGGTCATGGGGCTTTACTCCCGGCCTTCCCTCGTCGCTCCAGTCGCTTCGCTCCCTCCGCTCCTCGGTCCAGGCCGGGAGGCCCCATGACCTTCGATGAGCCGCTGCGGGAGGTGTTGCTGCAGACGGAAGACCTGGAGTGGGTGGAGAAGTCCCTGGCGGGGCTGTCGCACAAGATGCTGTGGCGTGACCCGGAGACCGAGGCGTCGATCGCGCTGGTGCGGTTCGAGCAGGGGTCGGGGATCCCGTCGGCGCACCGGCACGCGTCGAACCAGTTCATGTTCTGCCTGTCCGGGCGGTACGTGTACCTGCCGACCAGGACCACCCTGACCAAAGGCAGCTTCTACTGGAACCCCAAGGGAACCGTGCACGGGCCGACGCTCGCCGAGGAGACCTCCATCCTGCTGGAGGTGTACGACGGCCCGCACTACGCGGAGCGGCCGCAGTTCTACGACAACGACGAGGACGCCCGCTGACGTGGCCGGCTGGGACGTCCACACGCACCTGATACCGCCGACTGTGCTGTCGGCGGCACACCGCGGTGAGTTCGGCCTGTCGATCGACAGCGGCTGGCTGGTGATCGACGGACACCGGCTGCCGCTCAAGCGCCTGGCCGATCCGGCCGCACTGCTGCAGTGGATCGCTGACCAGGAGCTGGACGGTGCAGTGGTGTCCGTGCCGCCCGCACTGTTCCGGTACGACGCCGGCGTCGACTGGGCCGAGCTGGTGAACCAGGGACTCCGGGAGCTCGTCACACCTCAGCTGCGTGTCCTCGGTCAGCTGCCACTGCTCGATCCCTCCGCACCGGCGGTTGCCGCCGCCCTGGCTCGTGAAGGTGTCTTCAGTGGCTTCGCCCTCGGTACGCCGAGCTACGCGGGACTGGACCCGGTCTGGCAGGTGCTGCACGAGCTGGAGGCCTTCACCCTCGTTCACCCGGGATCTAGTGACGACAAGCGGCTTGAGTCGTTCTACTTGTCGAATCTGTTGGGGAATCCGTACGAGACCGGGGTGGCCGCGGCATCCCTGGTCTTCGCGGATGTGCCGGGGCGGTTTCCGGGGATCCGGTTCTGCCTGTGCCATGGGGGTGGTGTGACGGCCATCCTGGCCGGACGGTGGCAGCGCGGGATCGATCAGGCCCGGCCGGGGATCGAGCCGCTGTCCCTGCCGGTGGCGGAGGCGCTGCGCCGGTTCTATGTCGACGATGTGGTGCACGACGACGCCGTACTGGAACTGCTGGCGAGGACTTTCGGGGCCGAGCGGGTGCTGGCCGGTAGCGACTGGCCGTTCCCGATGGGCAGTGACGCGGTGTCGGCCGCGCGGTCTGCCGCGGCCGGGGAACTGACCACACCGCTGGCGAAGGGAGTTGTCGCGTCGTGAGACAACTCTTTCGGCCGAAGCATGGTGTGATCAGATATCAAATTGTGAACGGGGTGGAGACGTGAGTACGCGGGGGATTGTGTTACGGAGTCATGGGCCTGGAGAGCAGGTGAAGGCCGAGGAGATCGAGTTCGCCGCGCAAACGGGCGAGACGCTGGTGGAGATGCGGCTGGCCGCGGTGACCCAGCAGGACAGATCGGTGCTGGCGGGCAAGCAGCCCACTACACCGTTCACCCCCGGCTCCGAGGGAGCCGGAGTCGTTGTCAGCTCGGCCGTGCTCGAGGCCGGCACAGCAGTGGTGATCCGGGGTGAGGGTGTCGGGGTGACCGGGCCCGGTCTGTGGGGCCGGTACGCCGTCGTACCGGATGCCGCCGTACACCGTCTGCCGTCGGCTCTGGATCCGACTGCGGCTGTGGCGTTGTTGACGCCTGTGTTGACCGCCCACACCGCAGTACGACGTGTTGCGGCGGTAGTCGAGGGCGAGACGGTCGTGGTCACCGGGATCACTGGTCTGGTCGGCCGGTTGTGTGCCGCGGTGGCGCGGTCGGCCGGTGCGGCGAAGGTGATCGGGCTGGCGTGGACTGGTGAGTCCGTCGAGTCCGCAGCCGGGCTGGTCGACCAGATCGTCCGGGTGGACTCGTTGGGGCAGGTCGGTCGCGAGCTGTCCTGGTGTGACGCTGCCATCGACACTGTGGGCGGTCCGGTGACCAGTGGAGTGCTCGGGCACATCAGTCCGGGCGGACGGGTCGCCGTCGTGGGTTACCACGCCGGTGAGTTCGCCACGATCGATCTGCATCAGTTGATCGGCCGGGACCTGCGGGTACTACCGGTGAATCTGCAGCGGACCAGTATCGAGCCCGGCGCGGTCGCTCAGGCACTGGCCGATATCGCGCCGGCGCAGTGGCGACCGGAGTTCGAGTTTCTGCCGGCGGACCGCGTCGGTGAGGCGCTGGATCGGCAAGCAGGACGGGTTTTGCTGGACCTGACGGCGCTGCGTTGACCGGCTGCCGTGGACTGGGTGGCCTAGACCACTGGGTCGGCGCTAGAGAATTTGCTGTCGAGTGCCCCGGATACCCCGAGTGACGGCTACGGTTACCTCCCAGAGTTGTATGCAATGAAGGAGAGAGGCAGCCCGCAACCGATGACCCGACGACTCGAGCTCACGCCTGGGGGGCCGACCGGCCGTCGTACGCTCGCCGAGGAAGCCGCCGCCGAACTGCACGAACTCATCCTGTCCGGCGAACTCCCGAGTGGTACGGCGCTCCGGCTGGAGGAGCTCGCCAAGCGGCTCGACATGAGCCAGATGCCGATCCGGGAAGGACTGCGGCGGATGGCCGCGCTCGGGCTGGTCGAGATCGTTCCCCACAAGGGCGCCTGGGTGCGCGAGCTGTCGATCGAGGATCTGCGCGACACCCACGCGACCCGGCTGTCGCTGGAGTCGCTCGCGGTCCGCGCGGCCGCGACCCGGTTCGCCGAGTCGGATGCGACCCTCGCCCGGGCCGCTCTGGCCGAGCACGTCCGGCTCTCGAAGCTCGGCGACAACATCGCGTCCCGGCAGGCGCACACCGAGTTCCACTTCGCCATCTACCGGGCCGGCGGCTCGCGCTGGCTGCCGCGGGCGATCGAGCCGGTCTGGCAGAACAGTGAGCGCTACCGGTTCGGTTCCCGGCAGACCAAGGCGCGGATCGAACAGACCCGGCGCGAGCACCAGGCCATCCTCGACGCTTGTGTCGCGCACGACGAGGAGGGCGCGGAGGCGGCACTGCGCGAACACCTGGAAGGCGCCATGCAGCGCATCACCGAGACGATGGAGCGTCGCTCCGCGAAGCCGTGAGTACCTCGAACCTGTCCTGTTGCCAGCCGGACGCGTCGAACACTGCCCGGAGCAGCAGTCCGTCCCCACGTCCGCCGTACGTCGTGACGAGGTCGGGGAGCGCCTGAGTCCCGAAGCCGTCGTAGTACTGGTCGAGCGCCTGGCGTCTCTGCAGCTCTGGTGCACCGGAGATCTCCTCCAGCGCAGTACCGTCAGGGCAGCCGACCACCTTGCCGGAGCCGACCTGCTCGTCCGGGAGCAGCGCGCGTACGAGCTGCTCACCGGCACGCACGTCCTTCGCGCGCAGGCGGGCACCCAAGGCACGACAGGGCACGCGCCGCAGAGCTCGCCGGACTGCGTGATTGACGGCGATGTGGTCCGGGTGTCCGGTGAGTCCGTCGCTGCCGACGGTGAGTACCAAGTCCGGTGAGACCTCGCGGATGCCTCGTGCGATCTCTTCCACGACCTCATCGGGCTCTGCGGCCGCCAGAGTCCGCGGTCCGTTCCTCCCGCCGTCGTCGATCCACCTTTGCGTGCCCCCGAGCCAGTCCCATTCGTCGATCCCGAGCAGCGCGCAGGATCCGGTCAGGCTGTCGGCCGCCGTACCGATTCCGGCGTGGCCACGCGCAGTACGACGTGCCACCCCTGGGCACTCAGCACAGAGGTGGCAGCGCCGGTCGCGAACACCTCGTCGTCCGGGTGAGCCTGGACGACGAGCGCCGTACGCATCGCTTGGTCAGTCGGCCAGGCGGGCGGGGAAGCCGCCCGTCGCGACCGGACTCCAGCGTTCCGGGGTGATGCGGATCAGGCACTTGCCCTGGGTCCGCATGGCCTCGCGGTACTCGTCCCAGTCCGGGTGCTCGCCGGAGATCGAGCGGTAGTAGTCGACCAGCGGCTCCACCGCGTCCGGCAGTTCGATGACCTCGCCGCTGCCGTCCACCTGGACCCACGCGCCGTTCCAGTCGTCCGACAGCACGAGGACACCGGTCCGCCCGTCCCGCTTCACGTTGGTGCTCTTGGCCCGCTCCGGGTACGACGAGATGACGATGCGACCCTCGAGGTCGACACCACCCGACACCGGCGACGCCTGCGGCGTACCGTCGGCTCGGGTGGTGATCAGCAGCATGTGGTGACGGGGCCGGACGAACTCCAGCAGTCCGTCGAGGTCGACCTTGGTGTTAGTGGCAATTGTCCTCGGCATGCCCCCACCCTATGGGGCTGGGGCGAGGTCCGCTGGGGTGACCAGGGGTGTGGACGACCGGATTGACATGATCGAACAGGTGTTCGAACATGGGTTCATGACGGGGACTTCCGCAGCCGACCAAGCGGGCCGGGTCACAGCGCTCGACCAGGCCAGGATGCTCCTCGCCCAAGCCCAGGCCGGCAAGGCCCAGGATCTCCCGGATGTTCCCGATTCTCCTACCCGTCTCACCTCGGTCGCGAGCTTCGACCCCGACTCCACGCACGACCCCGATCCGGACCCCGACCACCTCACTCCTTCCACCGCTCGGCTCGCCTCGATCACCGGCTTCGACACCCGGGTCACCGAGACCCGGGTGCAGCAGGCGCTGGACACCGCCGGGGTGGATCGGCGCTGCCCACGCTGCCGGCTGTCTCCGAGTTGCTGTCCGGGGCCGGCCTGCGCGGCGGATCGGCGTACTCGGTGCGTGGTTCGACCGCGTTGGTGATGGCGATGATGGCCGGCCCGTCCGCGGAAGGGGCGTGGTGTGGGGTCGTCGGGACTGCCGTCGTTCGGCGCGGAGGCGGCGCGCGGGCTCGGGGTCGACCTGGAGCGTCTCGTGCTGGTGCCCGATCCCGGAGCACGACTGGCTCAACGTCGTCGCCGCGCTGGTCGACGCGCTGACCGTGGTGGTCGTCCGCCCGCCCGGTGAGGTGACACCGGGGGAGGCGTCCCGGCTCGCCGCTCGGCTGCGGACGCGTGGTGCGATGCTGATCGCGGTCGGTTCCTGGCCGGGAAGCGAGGCCCGGCTGGAGGTGGAGAGCAACACCTGGACCGGTCTGGGCGTCGGCGAAGGCATGCTCACCGCCCGGCAGGCGACGGTCGTGGTGACCGGCCGGAGAGCCGCCGTACGCCGGCGGCACCGGCTCTGGCTCCCCGGTCCGGACGGCACCATCCGCTCGGTCGCCGAGCCGATCGAGACGCGTGACCACTCGAGCAGGCTCCACGCTGGCAGGAGGAGGCGGTGGGCTGATGAGCGACGGAGAGTCTCACCCGCACGATGGTGATCTGGATACCGGACTGGCCGGTGACCGCGGCCGCGGTGGCCACGGGCCGTTCCCCGGACGAGCCGATCGCCATGCTGGAGAAGGGCAAGGTGCTCGCCACCTCCGCCGCCGCCCGGGCCGAAGGGGTACGTCGCGGTCTGCGGGCCCGGGATGCGCAGTCGCGGTGCCCGGAGCTCGTCGTGCTCAAGTACGACCCGGTGATCGACGCCCGCGCGTTCGACCCGGTGATCGGCTGCCTGGAGGCGCTCACCCCCGGCATCCAGGTGATCCGCCCGGGCATGTGTGCGTTGAAGGCGCGCGGTCCGACCCGGTTCTACGGCAGTGAGTCCGCGGCGGCGGAGAAGCTGCTCGACCGGCTGGAGACGTTCGACGTACCGGGCGGCCGGGTCGGGATCGCCGACGGTCCGTTCGCCGCCGAGCAGGCGGCCCGGTCGAGTTCAGCGCAGACGCGGGTCCTGGTGGTCCCGCCGGGGGAGTCCGCGGAGTTCCTGGCGCCGTTCACCGTCGACACGCTCGAGCAGCCCACCCTCACCGACCTGCTCCGCCGGCTCGGGCTGCGGTCGCTGGGTGCGTTCGCGCGTTGCCCCGCACCGAGGTGCTGACCCGGTTCGGTCCGGACGGCGCCTTCGCACACCGGCTGGCCCGCGGGTACGACGATCGTCCGGTGGTGGGCCGGGAGGTGCCGCCGGAGCTCGCCCGCACCCTCGACTTCGAGCCGGCGGTGGACCGGGTCGACCAGGTCGCCTTCGCGGTCCGGTCGGTCGCCGACGAACTGATCGCCCGGCTGACCGAGCTCGGCCTGGTCTGTACGACGCTGCGGGTCGAGGTCGGCACCGAGTCCGGCCGGATCCACGAGCGGGAGTGGTTGCATCCGCGCTGGTTCACCGCGGCCGACGTGGTGGATCGGGTCCGCTGGCAGCTACAGGGGAGCGGTACGGCGACCAGCGAGCTGACGTCCCCCGTCGTACGGCTCCGGCTCATCCCCGAGCAGGTCGATCCGGTCGGTGCGCATGTCGACGGGCTGTGGGGAGGCGGGCCGGACGAGCGGATCCACCGGGCGCTGTCGCGGGTCCAGAGCATGCTCGGTCATGGTGCCGTCGCGTCGGTGGTGATCGGTGGCGGTCGCGGGTTCGCGGAGCGGCAGACCCTGATCCCGTGGGGCGATCGTCCGGTGCCGGCCCGTCCGCCGGATCAGCCGTGGCCGGGCGCGATCAGTCCCGCCGACCCGGCCCGCTGGCCGACGCTCGCACCCACCACCATCTTCCCCACGCCGCTACCCGCCGAGGTGCTCGCCGAGGACGGCACCCAGGTCTCGGTCAGCGCCCGCGGCGACCTCTCCGGCGTCCCCACCGCCTTCCGCCTCGACGCCCGACCCTCAAGTTGCCGACAGCAACAAGCTCCACCCGATCACCGCCTGGGCCGGTCCCTGGCTCGATCGACGAACGCTGGTGGGACCCCAGCGCCGAATCCCGCCGGGCCCGCTTCCAGTTCACCACCGCCGACACCCGAGCCTGGCTCTTCACCCTCCACCAGACGACCTGGCAAGCCGAGGCCACCTACGACTGAGGTCCGGGGAAGTCGATGCGCATGACGGTGCGGCGGAGAGTGGGGTGAGTGACCTGGTGGAAGCCGGCCTCTTCGAAGGCTTGGTCGGGGCCTACGTCACCTGCGTGTCCTCGATCACCGCGGCCTGCTGCTGCCTCATGCTCCGCAGGCTAACTCTGGTTCCGGACGATCACCTTCCGGAACGGAAACCCCGAGCGCGCACGCGATCACCCCGACTAGGTTTGGCCGCATGACGGATCTGGCGGGGACGTTCAAGTACGAGGCGGTGGCGGAGGCCTATCAGCATCGGCCGCCGTATCCGGCTGAGGTTTTCGATCGGCTCGAGGCGCTGATCACCGACGAGCCGCGGCGCGTGCTCGACATCGGGGCCGGTGAGGGCGCGATCGCGCGGCCGCTCGCGCACAGGGTCGAGTCCGTCGACGCGGTCGATGTATCGCCGGCGATGGTCGATGCCGGAAGACAACGACCCGGCGGCGACCAGGCCAACATTCACTGGCAGGTCAACAGCGTCGAGAGCGCCGAGCTGACCGGGCCGTACGCGCTCGCCACCGCCGGCGCGAGCATCCACTGGATGCCGTGGGAGGAGACGTTCGCCAGGATCGTCCCGCACCTGACCCCGAACGCTCAGCTGGTCGTGATCGAGCACGGTTCGGTGGACGAACCGTGGTGGGACGACATCGCGCAGGTCCTCGAGCGCCACTCACGGAAGAAGAACCACGACCCGAACTTCAGCGTCGTCGACGCGATCCGCGAACGCGGGCTCCTCGACCTGACCGGCACGGAGAGGACCACGCCGGTCACGTACCACCAGCGAGTCGCCGACTATATCGAGCAGTTCCACTCGACCTCGAGCCTGGCGCGTGACCTGATGCCTGCCGACGAGGCCGCAGCCTTCGACGACGCCATCGAGCGCGCGGTGTCGCCGTACGCGCAGGACGGCGTACTAGAACTGAAGGTCGTCGCCGAGCTCAGCTGGGGTCGCCCGCTCGCGCCTGAGAGTGCGTCGGCCTGACTCGGCTCAGGCTGGTGCGCACCTCGTCAGTTGATCCCTGTCCGCCGTGCGCCTACCGCTCCCGGACGGCGTAGGTCAGGTGCGTCACCCGCGAGGACGGCTCGGCGCGGATCTGCTCCAGGGCCACGCGGCCTGCGTCGACGCCGTCGAACAGGCGGATTCCGGAGCCGAACAGTACGGGTGACAGCGCGATGGTGAATTCGTCGATCAGGCCGGCGTTCACGTACTCGAGGATCGTTGCGCCGCCGCCGGCGATGCGGACGTCGCGGTCGCCGGCGGCTTCGCGGGCTTGGTCGAGTGCGGGTTCGATGCCGTCGTTGACGAAGTGGAACGTGGTCTCGCCGGGGCGCTCCCAGGGGTCACGCTTCTCGTGCGTGACGACGAAGACCGGGGTGTGGAACGGCGCCTCGTCGGGCCACATCTGCTCGCCGGCGTCGAACATGCGCTTGCCCATGACGCTCGCGCCGGTGCGTTCGAACGTCTCCCGCGCGATGTCGTTGTCGCGCCCTTCCTCGCCGCCCTGGCCGAGCTTCAGGTTCTCCCGGAAGAACCGCAGCGGGAAGATCCACTGCTGCAGTTCCATCCACTGCTGGCCCATCAATTCCCCGAGGGACTCGGGCGCGATGAACCCGTCCAGCGACATCGACACACTGAAGAACACCTTCCCGGCCATCAGTCCTCCTCCCCTTTCTGCATGAGGTCGACGTACGCAGCCAGGTTGCTCAGCGTCTGCTGGCCGGCCTCGATCGCGTGGTACTTGTTGACCGCCTCGTCGCGCAGCTGCTTGGTGGGGAACACCGTGCGCATCACGATCCGGGTCGCCGCCCCGTCCGGCGCGAAGGTCAGGACCGATTCGAAGGCGTTCGGGTCATCGCGGGACTCACCGTGCAGCAGTTCGATCCGCTCCGGCGGGACGATCTGCACCCAGCGGATCCACTCGGAGTAGTCCGTCCCGTCCGGCCCGTGCAGTACGAAGACCCATTCCCCGCCGACGCGGAACTCGAAGGACCGCGTGGTGGTGGTGAACCCGTCGGGTCCCCACCACCGCGACAGGTGCCGGACCTCGGTGAACGCCTCGAACACCAGTTCTCGCGGGGCGTCGATGAGCCGGGAGATCACGATATCCCGGTCGGCCGTCGCCGGCTCCGCCCGCGCTTCTTGCCTTGCCCCTGTCATCGGTCATTCCTCCTGCCGTGTCTGCTTCAGGTCCTGCACGTAGGTGTCCAGCCGGTCGAAAGTCTCGTTCCAGAACCGCTCGAACCCGCCGGTCCACTCGTGGACCGGCCGCAGCCCGCGGGCGTCCAGGCCGTACAGGCGCTGCTTGCCTGCCTTGCGGTCCCGCACCAGCCCGACCTCCCGGAGCACCCGCAGGTGTTTGGACGCCCCCGGCTGGGTCATCCCCAGCTCCCGGGCCAACTCGGTCACCGGCCGCTCACCCGCCCGCAGCAGCGCCAGCATCTCCCGGCGCCGCGGCTCGGCGATCGCGTTGAAGACGTCCGACGTCGTCGCTGCTCGTGCCATGACAGCCATCATATTCCCATATCGGCATGCGTCAAGCCGAGCTGAATCAGGCGGGTGCAGTCGTCGCCGGCCACTCGCGCCTCAGAGTGCGTCGGCGCGGGACTGCAGGTAGCGCTGCTCGGGGAGGCTGTGCGGTCAGCCGGGCCGCCTGCTGGTAGGCGGACGCGGGCGGCCTCGACGGTCGCCGGACAGCTCCAGGAGATGCGCGCGTACGGCGGCCAACCGGTGGTGGTCCTTCAACGCCGGATCGACGTCGTCGAGCAGGCGCAAGCCCGGCCGGCCGGGCCGTGGACCATGGCGACCGCGACGATCCGGTTGAGCGTGACCATCGGGCCGGGCGCGGTCGACTCGAGGAGTTCGTACAGCATCAGGATCTGGCGCCAGTCGGTGTCCTCGGCCTCGCTCGGCCTCGTCGTGGACTGCGGCGATCGCGGCCTGCAGCTGGTACGGGCCGACCGGTGCCGTCCGCAACGTCGACGCGATCAGCTCGGTGCCCTCGGCAATCGCCTGGGCGTCCCACAGCGTCCGGTCCTGCTCCGGCAACGGGACCAGCGCGCCGTCGGCCGTCGTACGGGCCGGGCGGCGCGCGTCCGTCAGCAGCATCAACGCGAGCAGCCCGGCGACCTCGCCTTCGGCCGGCAACCGTGTCGCGCAACTGCCGGGTCAGCCGGATCGCCTCCGCGCTCAGCTCGACCCGGTGCAGGATCGAACCGGACGACGCGGTGTAGCCCTCGTTGAAGATCAGATACAGCACATGCAGTACGGCGGCCAGCCGCTCGGCAGCTCCTCGGCGCGGCGGCAGCGCGAACCGGCACCGCTGCATGCTTCGCCTTCGCCCGGCTGATCCGCTGCCCGATCGTTGCCTCCGGCACCAGGAACGCCCGGGCGATCTCGCCGGTGGTCAGCCCGCCGACCGCGCGCAGCGTCAGCGCGACCTGCGACTGCGGAGTCAGCGACGGGTGACAACACAGCATCAACAGCGTCAGCGTGTCGTCGACCGACCGGCGCCGGCTCCGGGTCGGCGGAGTCAGCGAGGCGACCGACTCCTCCCGCCGCTGCCGGGCCGCCTCACTGCGCAGTACCTCGATCCGCCGCCGCGACGCGACCGTGATCAGCCAGCTCGCGCGGATTGTCCGGTAGCGCCGTCGACCGGCCACTGCTGCGACGCGGCCAGCAGCGCCTCCTGGACGGCGTCCTCGCACGTGTCGAACTCGCCGTACCGGCGGACCAGCGGGCCGAGCACCTGCGGCGCCAGCTCGCGCAGCAGCTCCTCGATGCCATCACAGTCAGCGGCGCCGAGGTCCCGGATCGGGCGAACCTCGACGATGCTGAACGGCGCCTCGGGGATCTGCGCGACGATCTCGACCGCGCGCTCCATGCTCTCGCAGTCGACCAGGTAGAAGCCGGCCAGCTGCTCCTTCACCTCGGCGAACGGGCCGTCGGTGGTCATCACCCGTGCCGTCGCGGACCAGCACCTGCTTGGTCGGCGCCGGGATCGTCCAGCGACTCCGACGCCACGAGCTCGCCGCTGGCGGACGAGGGCCGTCGTTCAGCGCGGTGTAGCCGGCCATCGCCCTCCCGCTTCTGCTCGTCGGACAGCGAGTCCCAGACCTCCCGGGACTCCGGATTGCCATAGATCAGCACCAGGAACTTCACCGCGCACTCCTCCCGTTCAGCCAGCGTAGAGCAGGGCAAGCATCACCCTTGGATATCGATCGGGTCACCGGTGCATAGCGGGCGTAGCGGGCACGGTGCAGGAGCGTTCATGGTATCAGGGGAAAGGCCAGGGCTGCCCCGGTGTGGCCGGGCGTAAACCTGTCGACGTGCCCAAGTACAGTTACGACCGGGACAGGGGCGTGTCAGAGAGGGAGGGGTCGCGTGCCGGAATTGGAAGTGTCCGACCGGGTACTGACGATCCCGAACGCGCTCAGCTTCCTCCGGTTGCTGGGGGTGCCGCTGTTCCTCTGGCTGATCCTCGGCCCGGAGGAGGACGGCTGGGCGCTCTCGTGCTGATGATCTCCGGGTTCACCGACTGGGCCGACGGCCAGATCGCCCGCCGGATGAACCAGACCACCCGGCTCGGCCAGATGCTCGACCCGGTCGCGGACCGGCTCTACATCTTCGCGACCGTGCTCGGTCTGGCGCTGCGCGACATCATCCCGTGGTGGCTGGCGATCGCGCTGCCGCTGCGGGACCTGCTGCTGACCTTCACCCTGCCGGCCCTGCACCGCCGCGGCTTCAACGCGCTGCCGGTGCACTTCCTCGGCAAGTCGGCCACCTTCTGCCTGCTGTACGCGTTCCCGCTGCTCCTGCTCGGCGACGGCGACAGCACGCTGAACCTGCTGGCGCGGGTGTTCGGCTGGGCGTTCGCGATCTGGGGGACCGGGCTGTACTACTGGGCCGGCGCCCTGTACTTCGCCCAGCTGCGCCACCTCGTCCAGACGGTGAAACCGATCAGCGGCGCCGGCCGGGTAGATACCGTGACTCAGTCTGCGCCACCGGCCAGGCAGACCCACCCGAGCCGCGGCGTGTCGACGCGTCCATGTCGCTGCTGAACAACCTGATGGCCCACCCGCTGGACGAGGGGTACGCCGTCGCCGCCAGGTCGCGGCCCGTAACCAGGGCGGCAAGCCGATCCGGTCCCGGCACCGGGTGATGCTGGTGATCGCGACTCGCTCGTGCTCGGGTTCCTGCTCGCGGTCGCCGCCTCGCAGAACTACCGCAGCGCGCCCGGAGGCGGAGAAGCAGCGCAACGAGCTGATCACCCGGATCGACCAGGCCGACACCCGGCTGAACGACCTGCGCACCCAGCAGACCACAGCTGGCCGACGAGGTACGGCGGTCTGCAGGCCAGCGGACTGAGCAACTCCAGCTCGGGCGCCGCCCTGCAGCAGAAGCTGGACGACCTCGAGCTGCAGACCGGCGCGGTCGCCGCGACCGGGCCGGGGCTCAAGGCGGTGATCGACGACGCGAAGAACGCCACGACAAGGAAGGCCGGCTGCTCGACGTCGACCTGCAGCAGCTGGTCAACGGCCTGTGGACCGCGGGCGCCGAGGCGATCTCGGTGAACGGTCACCGGCTCACCTCGCTGACCGCGATCCGCGGCGCGGGCAGTGCGATCACGGTCGACTACAGCTCGCTGACCCCGCCGTACACGGTGCTCGCGATCGGGGACACCGCGACCATGCCGGCCCGGTTCGCGCAGAGCTCGGGCGGCCAGTGGGTGCAGTACCTGGTCAGCAACTTCGATGTCCGGATGACGATCACGACGGAGGATTCCTTGCTGGTGCCAGCCGATGCGACCATCGCGCTGCGGTACGCGAAGGTGGGTGGACCGAGATGATCGCCGTACTCGGTCTGGTGATCGGCGTCGTGGTCGGCCTGCTGGTCGCGCCCGACGTGCCGGAGTGGGCCCAGCCGTACCTGCCGATCGCGGTGGTCGCGGCCCTCGACGCGGTGTTCGGTGCGCTCCGGGCGTTCCTGGACGGGATCTTCGACGACAAGGTGTTCGTCGTCTCGTTCGTGTCCAACGTGCTGATCGCGGCGCTGATCGTCTACCTGGGCGACCAGCTCGGGGTCGGCTCGCAGCTGTCCACCGGCGTGGTCGTCGTCCTCGGCATCCGGATCTTCACCAACATGGCCGCGATCCGGCGGCACATCTTCAGGGCCTGACATGAGCGACGACACCCCGACCCCACTGACCGACGAGCCGACCACGCCGGATCCGGCAGCCGCCGATCCGGCCGAGCCTGCCCAGCCGGAGACGCCGACGCCGATGCCGCAAGCGCCGAAGACGCCGAACCTGGCGCTGCGGCGGCTCCGGGCCGGCTTCAAGCCGTCCCGGGGTCAGGCGATCGTCGCCGTCGTGCTCGCGCTGGTCGCCTGTATGGCCGTCGTCCAGGTCCGGGTGAACCGGGCCGACGACGGCTACCAGAACGCCCGCCGCGAGGACCTGATCGCGATCCTCGACGGCCTGGGCCAGAACACCCGCCGGCTGGAGAGCGAGATCACCGAGCTGGAGGAGCGGAAGAACTCGCTGTCCTCCAGCGCGGACAAGGCGCAGACCGCCCGCGAGCAGGCCGAGGCAGCAGGTCCGGGTGCTCGGCATCCTGGCCGGCACGCTGCCCGCGCAGGGCCCGGGCGTCCGGATCACGCTGAACGACCCCGACGGCAAGATGACCTCGAGCAACCTGCTGGACGCGATCGAGGAACTGCGCGACGCCGGCGCCGAGGCGATCCAGATCAACGGGTCGGTCCGGGTGGTCGCCAGTACCGACCTGTCGACGATGCGCCCGGGGTCCGGATCGACGGCGAGAAGGTCGGATTCGCCGTACGTGATCGAGGCGATCGGGGAGTCCCACAACCTGTCCGAGGCGGCCAACTTCCCCGGCGGTCTGGTCAGCGAGGTGACCGGTCCGCAGATCGGCGGCACGGCCGAGGTGACCGAGCTGCCGACGGTCCAGATCACCGCCTTGCACGCGCCCGGACGAGCATCGCTACGCTCGCCCGGCACCCAGCCCGACCAAGTAGAGCCCAGCAGCAGTGCCCCTGAGCGAAAGAGGACCGAGGTGTACCCCGAAGACCTGAAGTACACGGCCGAGCACGAGTGGGTGAAGGCGCGGCGAGGGCCCGGTGCGGGTCGGCATCACCGACTTCGCGCAGGACGCGCTCGGTGACATCGTGTACGTGCAGCTGCCCGAGGTCGGCAGCCGCGGTGCGGGCCGGCGACTCCTGTGGCGAGCTGGAGTCGACCAAGAGCGTGAGCGACCTGTTCGCGCCGGTGAACGGCACCGTGACCGCCGTCAACGAGGCCCTGGCCGACCAGCCGGACCTGGTCAACACCGACCCGTACGGCGAGGGCTGGCTGCTCGACATCGAGGTCGAGGACGCCGAGGAGGTCGAGGCGCTGATGGACGCCGAGACCTACCAGGGACAGCTCGACCAGAGCTGACGGCCAGGACTGATAGGTTGTGCCGGACCTCAACCGCTGGTCGAGGGTTGAGGTCCGGCGATTATCTGGCAGTCCACACTGTTCATCACGGGGTCCACAGATAACGTCGCCGGACCGCCGGCGATCGGGAGGATCACAGCATGCCGTTCTGCAACCAGTGCGGGCACGAGAACTCCGAGGGCAGCCGGTTCTGCTCGCAGTGCGGAACGATGCTCCCTGGCGCGGACCGTCCGGCGGCCGCCCGGATCCCGGGCGTCACCGACACCGCGATGCTGACCCCGATCGGCGTCGAGCCCGAGACCGAGCGCGATCGACTCCGGCGAGCAGCTGTCCGCCGAGGACGAGGCCGCGGTCGGCGCGCTGCCGGCCGGCTCCGCGCTGCTGATCGTCCAGCGCGGCCCGAACGCGGGCAGCCGGTTCCTGCTCGACGTCGACGTGGTCACCGCCGGCCGGCACCCGGACAGCGACATCTTCCTGGACGACGTGACCGTGTCGCGCCGGCACGCGGAGTTCCGCCGCGACCCGTACGGGCGTGAAGGTCCGCGACGTCGGCAGCCTGAACGGCACCTACGTGAACCGCGACCGGATCGACGAGGTCCAGCTGTCCAACGGCGACGAGGTCCAGATCGGCAAGTACCGGCTGGTGTACTACGCCAGTGGCCAAGCCTGACGCACGTCGGTCGGAGGCTGCGGCATCGGCGAGGTGCTGCAGGTGCTGCAGGCCGAGTTCGCCGACGTCACCATCTCCAAGATCCGGTTCCTCGAGGCCGAGGGGCTGGTGACGCCGGCCCGGACCGCGTCCGGCTACCGCAAGTTCAGCGCCGCCGACGTCGAGCGGCTGCGGTACGTGCTGGCCGCGCAGCGCGACCAGTACCTGCCGCTGAAGGTGATCAAGGAACACCTCGGCGCGATGGACCGCGGCCTGCGCCCGCCGCGCGCCGGCGGTCGCCACCGCGGCGCCCGAGCTCGCTGCCGGAGCCGCGCCGGACTGCCGGTCGCCGAGGACTTCGGCGCCTACGGCACCGAGCTGAAGCTGACCCGGGAGGAGCTGCGGGCCGCCGCCGGGCATCACCGCGGAACTGCTCGACCAGCTGGAGAGCCACGGCCTGGTGGTGGCCCGGGGCAACCACTACGACGGGGACGCGATCCTGATCGCCAGGCGGCCGCCGAGTTCGCGCCGTACGGGATCGAGCCGCGGCACCTGCGGCCGTTCCGGACGGCGGCCGATCGCGAGGTCGGCCTGATCGAGCAGGTCAGCCGGCCCCCGCCGGACCGAACAGACCGAGGAACTGGCCGCCCTGGCCGTCCGGTTGCACGCGGCCCTGGTCCGCTCCCGCCTCGCCGCGCTGACCGGTCCACGGTGCACCCGGGGCCTGCCCGGGGCTGGCCCGCAGAGTAGGCTGAAGGAGTGCGCGAAGTCGACGTGGTCGGAGTCCGGGTTGAGATGCCCTCGAGTCAGCCGATCGTGCTGCTCCGGGAGGTCGGCGGCGAGCGGTACCTGCCGATCTGGATCGGTGCGGCCGAGGCGAGTGCGATCGCCTTCGCCCAGCAGGGGATGGAGCCGCCGCGGCCGCTGACCCACGACCTGTTCGCCGAGACCATCCGGGTGCTCGGGCACACGCTCAGCCAGGTCCGGATCGTGAACCTGACCGACGGCGTCTTCGAGGCGATCCTGGTGTTCGACGACAAGACCGAGATCTCCGCGCGGCCGTCGGACTCGATCGCGCTGGCGCTGCGCACCGGGACGCCGGTGTTCTGCACCGAGGAGATCCTGGCCGAGGCCGGCATCCCGGTGCCGGACAGTGAGACCGACGACGCCGACGAGGTGGTGGAGGAGGAAGAGGTCGAGCGGTTCCGCGAGTTCCTCGACCAGGTGACTCCCGGAGGACTTCGACAAGAGTTGAGACCGGCGCCAGACTGTGATCGGTCTGGTACAAGGCCAGGTCAGGTAACGATTCGAGCCGGCGCGCGACACGCTCCCGGCTCGGTGCCGTTGTCGTTGACCCTCCCTGGTCGGCGGCTTACCTTGAAGGAGTTGTGGGGTGTTGTAACTCCACGGATGTGATCCGTTCCAGTCGGTACCCAGGGAGGCTCAGGCGTGACACGCACCGGCGACACGGATCTGACGGCGCAGTCGACGTCCGAAGCGCACGCCGAGGCGGCCGCTGCCGCGGGCGTCCAGGGTCTGCTCTTCGACGACGACCTGTCGGCCGATGCCCGACGATGTCGGCTTCCGCGGTCCGACGGCGTGCGCCGCGGCCGGGATCACCTACCGTCAGCTCGACTACTGGGCCCGCACCGGCCTGGTCTCCCCGTCCGTCCGCCCGGCCACCGGCTCCGGCACGCAGCGGCTCTACGGTTTCCGTGACGTGCTGTTGCTGAAAGTGATCAAGCGGCTGCTCGACGCCGGGCATCTCGCTGCAGCAGATCCGGACCGCGATCGCCCACCTGAGCAAGCGGGGCATCGACGACCTGACCCAGATCACCCTGATGAGCGACGGCGCCTCGGTCTACATGTGCACCTCGCCGGACGAGGTGATCGACCTGCTGGCCGGTGGCCAGGGTGTCTTCGGCATCGCACTCGGCGGTGTCTGGCGCGAGGTCGAGGGTTCGCTGTCCGAGCTGCCGACCGAGCGGGCCGACGGTCACGCCGAGGGTGACGGCGACCGCACGCGAACGACGAGCTCGCCGCCCGCCGCCGCGCCCGCATGACCGGCTGACCTCCATCTACAACTGTCACTGTGCGCCCACTCACCGCTGAATCGCTGCGCGGTGTGTGGGCGACTTTGTTGCTGCCGCTGAACGCCGACGACTCGATCGACTTCGGTCGCCTCGAGGCTCAGGTCGACGATCCTGGTCGCGACCGAGCTCGCACGGCCTCTACGCCCACGGCACGGCGGGGGAGTTCCAGACCCTGACCGAGCCCGAGTTCGACCGGATCAACGACGTACTCGCGGCGCATCGGCAGACGCCGTTCCAGCTCGGCGCGAGTCATCCGTCCGCCCAGCTCCAGCTTGATCGGGTACGGCGCGCAGCCGCGTCGCACCGGGTGCGATCCAGGTGATCGTGCCGGACTGGTTGCCGCTGAACGACCGTGAGGTGCTGGACTTCCTGCCGGCGTAGCCGCTGACACCGCCGGCGACGTCCCGCTCGTCCTCTACAACCCGCCGCACGCCAAGACCACGGTCGGGCCCGAACTTCTGCGGCGAGCTGGCGGCCGCCGTACCGAGTCTGATCGGGCTGAAGACGGCCGGTGGTGACAAGGCGTGGTTCGAGCCAGGCGACGAGGTCAGGGCTGTCGATCTTCGTGCCCGGGTCACTTCCTGGCGAGCATGTCGCTGCTCGGTGCACACGGCAGCTACTCCAATGTCGCCGCGCTGTCACCGAACGGCTCGGTCAGGTACGACCGATCGACGGATCCGCTGCGACGTCGAGCGGCGGATCGCGGAGTTCTTCGGGCAGCACGTCGCACCGCTGCAGAAGGCCGGGCTGTCCAACCCGGCGCTGGACAAGTTCCTGGCCGCGGTCGGGAACTGGGCGGACGTCGGCACCCGGGTCCGGTGGCCGATGGCGTCGGCGACGCAGGAGCAGGTCGAGGCCGCTCGGCCGGCCGCCCGGAGTCTCCTGCCCGAACTGTTCGAGGATTCCTGGTAGCCTCGGAGTTCGCCGTACACAGCACTCGGGAGAGTCCCGCATTTCGCCGGGCGCCGAAGGGGCAATTCCTCCCCGGAACCTCTCAGGCCCATGGACCGAGTGCCACAGGCGACTCTGGAGTGCCGCTGCACGATGGCGTGACAGAGGGGGAGGCGACCGGAAGCACTGTCAGCAACGGAGCCTCTCAGATGAACGAATCTCACCCCAGCTCTCGGCGACTTTCGCCGACCGGCACATCGGACCGCGCCCGGACGAGATCGCGCGGATGGTCCAGACCCTCGGGTACGCCGACGTCGACGCGCTGGTGGACGCCGCGGTGCCGGCGTCGATCCGGTCCGCCGAGGCGCTCCGGCTGCCCGAACCGGCCTCCGAGGTCGACGCGCTGACCGAGCTCCGGCAGCTCGCCGCGCGCAACAACGTGGCCACCTCGATGATCGGCCAGGGGTACTACGGCACCTTCACGCCGTCGGTGATCGTCCGCCGCCTGGTCGAGAACCCGGCCTGGTACACGGCCTACACGCCGTACCAGCCGGAGATCTCGCAGGGCCGGCTCGAGGCGCTGCTGAACTTCCAGACCGTCGTGTCCGACCTGACCGGCCTGCCGACCGCGAACGCGTCGCTGCTGGACGAGGGCACCGCGGCCGCCGAGGCGATGACGCTGGCGCACCGGTCGAACAAGCAGAGCAAGTCCGACCGCTTCCTGGTCGACGCCGACTGCTTCGCCCAGACCATCGCCGTGGTGCGGACCCGGGCCGAGGCGCTCGGCATCGAGGTCGTCGTGGCCGACACCACCGACGGTCTGCCGGACGGTGACTTCTTCGGCTTCCTGGTGCAGTACCCGGGCTCCGGCGGTGTCGTCCGCGACCTCAAGCCGCTGATCGCCGCCGCGCACGAGCGCGACACGCTGGTCGCGGTCGCCTCCGACCTGCTCGCGCTGACGTTGCTCGAGGCACCGGGTGAGGCCGGCGCCGACATCGTGATCGGCTCGTCCCAGCGCTTCGGCGTACCGCTGTTCTACGGCGGTCCGCACGCCGGCTTCATGTCGGTCCGCGCCGGCCTCGAGCGGTCGTTGCCGGGTCGCCTCGTCGGCGTCTCCGTGGACGCCGACGGCGCACCGGCGTACCGGCTGGCGCTGCAGACCCGCGAGCAGCACATCCGCCGCGAGAAGGCGACCTCCAACATCTGTACGGCGCAGGTGCTGCTGGCCGTGGTCGCCTCGATGTACGCCGTCTACCACGGCCCGGACGGGCTGAAGGCGATCGCCGAGCGCGTCCACGACCACGCCGACAGCCTGGCCGCGTCGCTGCGGGCGGGTGGCGTCGAGGTCGTCCACGACAGCTTCTTCGACACCGTGCTCGCCCGGGTTCCGGGCCGCGCCGCGGACGTCGTCGACGCCGCCCGGCAGACCGGCATCTGGCTCCGGCTGGTCGACGCGGACCACGTCGGCATCTCCTGTGACGAGAAGACCGACGCCGCCGCGCTCGGCCGGGTCTGCCGGGCCTTCGGCGTCCGGTACGACGGGTCGCTGTCGGCGCCGACCGGGTTGCCTGCGGCAGTCCGGCGTACGACGGAGTACCTGACGCACCCGGTGTTCAACACGCACCGGTCCGAGACGGCGATGCTGCGGTACCTGCGCAAGCTGTCCGACTACGACTACGCGCTGGACCGCGGCATGATCCCGCTCGGCTCCTGCACGATGAAGCTGAACGCGACCACCGAGATGGAGCCGGTCACCTGGCCGGAGTTCGCCGACCTGCACCCGTTCGCGCCGATCGAGGACGCGGCCGGGCTACGTGAAGCTGATCGGTCAGCTGGAGCGCTGGCTGGCCGAGGTCACCGGCTACGCGAAGGTGTCGATCCAGCCGAACGCCGGCTCGCAGGGTGAGCTCGCCGGTCTGCTCGCGATCCGCGGCTACCACCGGGCGCAGGGCGACGAGGACCGCAACGTCTGCCTGATCCCGGCCAGTGCGCACGGCACCAACGCCGCCTCCGCGGTGATGGCCGGCATGAAGGTGGTCGTTGTCAAGGGCAACGACGACGGCACGATCGACCTGGACGACCTGCGGGCCAAGGCCTCCGAGCACGCCGAGCCAAGCTCGCCGCGATCATGATCACCTACCCGTCCACGCACGGGGTGTACGAGGAGAGCGTCACCGAGGTCTGCCGGATCGTCCACGAGCACGGCGGCCAGGTGTACGTCGACGGCGCGAACCTGAACGCGCTGCTCGGGCTGGCCAAGCCCGGCGAGTTCGGCGGCGACGTCAGCCACCTGAACCTGCACAAGACGTTCTGCATCCCGCACGGTGGCGGTGGCCCGGGCGTCGGTCCGGTCGCGGTGGCCGCGCACCTCGCGCCGTACCTGCCGAACCACCCGCTGCTGGACCAGGCCGGTCCGGAGTCCGGGGTCGGCCCGATCAGCGCGGCGCCGTTCGGTTCGGCGGGCGTGCTGGCGATCTCCTGGGCGTACATCCGGATGATGGGTGCCGAGGGCCTGACGGCCGCCACGAAGGCCGCCGTACTGACCGCCAACTACGTGGCGAAGCGGCTCGAGGGTGCCTTCCCGGTGCTCTACACCGGCGAGAACGGCCTGGTCGCGCACGAGTGCATCCTGGATCTGCGGCCGATGACCAAGGAGACCGGGATCAGCGTCGACGACGTCGCGAAGCGGCTGATCGACTACGGCTTCCACGCGCCGACGATGTCGTTCCCGGTCGCCGGGCACCCTGATGGTCGAGCCGACCGAGTCCGAGGATCTGGGCGAGCTGGACCGGTTCTGCGACGCGATGATCGCGATCCGGCACGAGATCGACCGGGTCGCGGCGGGGGAGTGGCCGGCCGGCGACAACCCGCTGGTGAACGCGCCGCACACCGCCGTCGTCGGTGATCAACGACAAGTGGGAGCACGCCTACACCCGCGAGGAGGCCGCGTTCCCGCAGTCGGTCGACCGGACCGCGAAGTACTGGCCGCCGGTCCGCCGGATCGACGGCGCGTACGGCGACCGCAACCTGATCTGCTCCTGCCCGGCCCCGGAGGCGTTCGAGTAGGCGTTCGTCCACCCGGCCGACCTGCGCGCCTGAGGTCGCGACAGGTCTGCCGGGCTCAACTGCCCGTTTGAGGGGCCAACCCCTCAGGTGGTGGGTTTGGCCGGTGCATGCAGTGTGCCAACCCACATGTTGAGGGGTTGATCCCCGGAGGCCTTTGAGTGACCCTGCGACCTGACACCGCCGCCGCCCTGTACGCCGAGGTGGCGGCGGCGCAGAGCGAGGGAAGTTGCCGTCGATCAACGCCGGAGTGGTCCGGGACGGTGCGCTGGTCTGGACCGGGTCGCGGGGGCAGTTCGCCGACCGCGGACGGTGGCTGCGCCCGGGCCGGACGTGCAGTACCGGATCGGGTCGATCACGAAGACGCTGACCGCGGTGCTGGTGATGCAGTGCCGCGACGACGGGCTGCTCTCGCTGAACGATGCCGTCGGCAAGCATCTGCCCGGGATCGCGTTCGGCGACCGGACGATCCGGCACCTGCTCGCGCACTCGCGGCGGGATGAACGCCGAGCCCGAGGGCCCGTGGTGGGAACGCAATCCGGGCGTCTCGTTCGACCAGTTGACCGCGGCGATGGACGAGTCCCAGGCGGCCGGTCCGGCCGACCGCCGGCACCACTACTCGAACCTCGGCTACGCGCTGCTCGGCGAGATCGTCGCCCGGCTGCGGGGCGCGTCCTGGTTCGACCTCGTGCAGCGAGCGGATCCTCGACCCGCTGGAGATGCGCCGTACGTCGTACTTCCCGCCGGCGCCGTCCGCGCAGGGGTTCTCCGTGCATCCGTTCAGCGGGCGGCTCGTCGGAGGAGCCGGCGTACGACGCCGGGGCGATGGCGCCGGCGGGTCAGCTGTGGAGCACGATCGAGGACCTCGCCCGGTATGCGACGTTCTGGATCGACCCGGTCTACGAGGTGCTCGAGCCGGGACACGGTCGAGGAGATGGCGGCGCCGATCGCCGCGGATCCGCGGGAAGGCGCTGACCGCGTCGTACGGGCTGGGCCTGCGGCTGCATCGCCGACGACCCGCACCTGCTGGTCGGTCACACCGGCTCGATGCCCGGCTTCCTGGCCGGGCTGTTCGTCGACCGGGTCCGCCGGATCGGCGCGGTCACCCTGGCGAACGCGCACGTACGGCGCGCGTGCGCCTCGGTGCCGCTGGACCTGCTCCGCATCGTGGTCGCGCTACGAGCCCGCCTCGCCGCCGGAGTGGCTGCCGGAGCCCGAGCTCGCCCAGGGCGAGGAACTGCTCGGGCATTGGTACTGGGGCAACACTCCGGTGACGATGAGCGTCTCCGCCGGCATCCTCCAACTCTCGGGCGCGCCTCACCTCCCGCTTCTCGCCGCTCGGCCCCGACCTGTACCAGGGCCGCGACGGCTACTTCGCCGGCGAGAAACTCCGCGTGATCCGCGACGGCGAGACCATCACCCACCTCAACCTCGCCACCTTCATCCTGACCCGGACGCCGTACGGGCTAGGAGATGATCTCGACCAGGCGTAGGCCTTCGGTGGGACCGGTGACGGACAACTCCGCGACCTGGCCGATGCCTCGCACGTAGTACTTGTTGTCCAGCACGTCGGGTTCGAGGGCGGTTGTCTCAGCCGTCCGTAGCGCGTGCCGCAAGGTACCGAGGGGGACGGTGACCGTGGCGTTCCGGCCGGTAACCCAGAAGATGTCCTCGGCGTGCCCGGCGTACCACTCCTGGCGGAACTTGCGGCCGAGTTGCGGGTGTGCCTGCATGAAGACGCCCGGCTGGGCGCCGTCGACGCCCGCGTGGAACGCTGCCTTCGCGGCTGACGACGCGACCGCGGCTGTCCAGTTCGGCGGTGTCCTCGCCGAAGTACCAGACGTTGCCGCAGTTGTCCTGGGCGTAGTAGTCGCTGGTGCGTTCCTGCAGGACGTTGTTCAGGTAGAGGCGGTCCTCGACGACTCGGGTCCGGACTCCCGCGATCACCCTGGTCCGGGACGTCGTGGCGAACAGGTCGAGCGCCTTCTCGCCATCCTTGACGCCGGTGGAAACCAGCGTGCGCCCGGGTTTGAGCGGGAACCACGGGTTGGTCACGTTCGGGGAGAAGTCGTCGGGGTCGATCTTCGGGTGGTAGCGACTGCCCGGTCCGAACACCGGTAGCTTGCACGTCGACGGGTGATGCTCCACGTCTGCGGAGCTTGTGATGGGGGTGGCACCGGCAAGCAGAGCGGTGACTGCGAGCAGGACGCCGGGTTTCATCCAGCCGATCATGAGCCGTGCTCCTTTCGTTCACGGCTCAGCCTGCGACCAGTGGGCTGAACCAGGCCTGAACGGGTGAGGCTCGCCACTCCACGCGTGGCTGAGTTGACACGATGAGTGACTCGGGACAAAGTTAGGCCTGCCTTAGTAAGGTTTGCCTTACTAACAACTTCCCGGGAGATCTGGATGCCGCATCCTGCGCGTCTGACTGCGCTGCCCGCGCCCTGTGACGCAAGCCCGTTCGATCCGCGTGGCCGCTGGCCTCGACCGTGTCCGATCGCGAACGCGCGGGCCGTTGCCGGCCGGGCTCGCCGGCGGAGGTGCTGCGGCGGACCGCCGAGGTGCTGGGCGAGCCGCGGGTGCCGTCGACCGGCGTCGGCGAGTCCGCGGCGCTCGACCTGATCGCGGGGCTGCTCGAGGAGACCGGGATCGACCTGAGCCACCCGCACGCGGCGGCGCACCTGCAGCCGCCGGTGCTGCAGGTGGCGGTGGACGCGGACGCGCTGGCCTCGGCGAGCAACGCATCGATGGACACCTACGACTCCGGTCCCGCGACGCTGGCGATCGAGCAGTGGGTGGTCAAGGCGCTGGCCGGGCTGGCCGGGTTCGGTCCCGAGGCGGACGGCGTCCTGACGCCCGGCGGCTCGCATCTCGAACCTGCTCGCCGTACTGATCGCCCGCGACAGCGCGGCCGCCGCCGCCGGTGTCGACGTACGGCGGAACGGCCTGCAGGGGCTCGATCACCCGGTCGTGTTCTGCTCCGAGCTGGCCCACTTCTCCGTCCAGCGAGCCTGCGCCGCCCTCGGGCTCGGCGAGGACGGCCGCGATCACGATCGCCTCCGACGAGAACTTCCGGATGCGCACCGACGTACTGGCCGACGAGCTGGCCAAGCCGGGCCGCACGCCGGTCGCGGTGGTCGCGACGGCCGGTACGACGGACTACGGGTCGGTCGACCCGATCGCGCCGATCGCGGCGCTGGCCCGGCAGTACGGCGCCTGGGTGCACGTGGACGCGGCGTACGGGTTCGGTGCGCTGTTCTCCGACCGGCTCGCGCCGCTGCTGGCCGAGCTGCCGCACGCGGACTCGGTCACGCTGGACCTGCACAAGATCGGCTGGCAGCCGGCCGCGACCAGCGTGCTGCTGGTTGCGGACCGGAACCGGTTCGCCGCCTTCGGCCGCTCGGTCGACTACCTGAACCCGGCCGACGACATCGACTCCGGGCTGGACGGGCTGCTCGGCCGCAGCCTGCAGACCACCCGCCGCCCGGACGCGGTGAAAGTCGCCACCACGCTGACGGCATACGGGCGGGCCGGACTGGGCAAGATGCTCGACACCTGCCACGAGCTCGCGCACGCCGCCGCGGCCAGGGTCGTTGCCGACAGCAACCTTGAGTTGCTGGCGCCGGTGACCCTGACCACGGTGCTGTTCCGGGTCGCCGGGCAGGGCCTGGAGCCGGTCGACTTCGGACGCCGTCCAGGGTGAGGTCCGGCGCCGGTTGCTGACGTCCGGGCGGGTGCTGATCGGCCGGACCAAGATGCCGGCCGGTCGCGGCCGCCCGGCGGTGGTCGCGTTGAAGCTGACGCTGCTGAACCCGAACGCCACCGCGACGGACATCGAGGACCTGCTCGACCAGGTCGTGGCCACCGGCCACGACGTACTGGCGGACCGAACGGCGAAGGAGCGGCGAAGGAGCAGCGTGACTCCGCCCCGGCTCATGGGGCTTTACCCGACCTTCCCTCGTCGCTCCGTCGCTGGCTCCTCTGACCTGCGAGTCCTGCCGGGCTGCTACCACCCAGCGAGCTGCCCACCTCAACGCGATCCTTCGGTGCTACACCCGGGAGACGGCGTCCCGTGACGGTGGGTCGCTGACCTTGCCGCTCGGGGCGTCGACGGTGACAGCGCGGGTCGCAGCACGCGTCCCGGACCGGGTTGCACCAGTTCACCGACGTACTGGTGGACGGCGTGCCGCCCGCGCCGGAGGATCTGGTCAGGTTGCTGTCCGCCGACGCGGATCCGGCCGAGATCGACGACCTGGCGGCGCGGACCGCGGAGTCGGTGCGCAACGTCGAGCTGTTCGTCTCCGGTGCTGATGGCGAACGTGGACCGGGTCGCTTCCTGGAGTTCGAGCAGGCGTTGCTGTTCGGCCATCTGAATCACCCCGCGCCGAAGAGCCGGGACGGACTGAGCGGTGCCGAGCTGGCGGCGTACTCGCCGGAGCTCGGTGGTCGCTTCGCGGTGCACTGGTTCGAAGCCGACGCCGAGCTGGTGTCGTCGGACCAGGTGGCCGGCGCGCCCTCACTGCAGGGACTGGACGCCCTACAGCTGATGGGCGCGCTGGCCGGTATCACTCCGTCGGCCGGACGGGTGCTGATCCCGGCCCACCCGTGGCAGGCAGCGCGTGCTGCAGCGCCCGCGGGTGGCGTCGCTGGTCAAGGCCGGTCGGGTCAAGGCGCTCGGACCGCAGGGCGCGCAGTGGTACCCGACGTCGAGTCTGCGGACCGTGTACCACCCGGACCTGCCGGTGATGCTCAAGCTGTCGCTCGGACTGCGCATCACCAACTCCCGGCGCGAGTCGACGCTCGACCGAGCTTCGCCGCGGGCTGGAGATCAACCGGCTGCTGGACGCGGCCTACAACGCCGGTACGGCGACCGCACACCCGCGCTTCTCCATCGTCCGTGACCCGGCCTGGGTTGCTCTTGACGAGGGTGGTCCAACACTGACCGGTCTGGACGTTGCCGTACGAGAAGTGCCGGCAGACGTCGACAGCTACGCATGTCTGGCCGGTCTGGTCGCGCCACGGCCGGGCGGGGTCAGCCGACTGAGCGAGTACGCCGCTGAGGACCCGGCTGGCTGGGTGGCGTCGTACATCGACCACGTGCTGGTGCCGATGCTGCACCTGTACGCCGAGACGGGGATCGGGCTCGAAGCACATCAGCAGAACACCCTCGTGCGATTGGACGGGGTCGGGCGGATCAAGGGTGGTGCGTACCGCGACAACCAGGGGTACTACCTGGCTTCGTCGTACATGCGAGGTCTGCTGGCTGTGACCGGACTGCGCGACTCCACGCTGGCTGTGGTCGACGATGCGATTGTCGACGATCGACTGACCTACTACCTGCTGCACAACCAGGCGCTGGCCGTTGTCGGCTGTCTGGCGGTGGACGGGCTCGCGGACGAGGCCGAGCTGCTCGGTGTCGTGCGCGACCGGCTGACGCTGGCGCTGCCCTTGCTGAAGTCAGCTGGGCCCGATGGCGATCGGCTGGCTCGGCGCTGGCTCGAGGCGGAGACGCCTGCCGTGCAAGGCGAACATGATGACCCGGTTGCGCGGCATCGACGAGGTCGTGGCGCCGCTGGATGCGCAGTCGGTCTACCTCGACATTCCAAACCCGCTGCGAGTGATGCTCCACCTGGACAACGGATTCGACCTCCGCCCGGCCGGCGCCGCGGATGCCGCGCCGGATCGCGGTGTGGATGGCGCAACCGCACATCCAGCGGTGGTGGCAGCAGGACTGGTCGGTAGAGCGCTGGGCGGACGAGATCACCCAGCAGGTGGCAGGAGAGCACTCGATCCCGTGCGTGGCCGCGGTCGACGCAGAGGATTTCGGGTACGTCGAGCTGTACCGGGTGCGGCACGATCGACTGGCGGAGTACTACGCGAGTGACGAGCACGACTGGGGAGTCCACATCGGCCATCGGCGATCTCACCCGGGTCGGGCGAGGTCTCGGGCGCCAGCTGCTGCGTGCACTCGCTGATGCCGCTGCTGCGGGCCGACCCGGCCTGTCAGCGGGTCGTGGCCGAACCGGACATCGAGAACACGCCGTCCGTCCGTGCGTTCGTCGCAGCGGGCTTCGTACAGCAAGGGGAGCTACAGCTGCCCGAGAAGACAGCACTACTGATGGTCCGGACCCGGACCGTGGAGGCATGACATGAGCCGCCCCTACGACGTGATCGCGATCGGCTGCGGCCCGTTCAACCTCGGACTGGCCGCGCTGGCCGACGGCGTGGACGACGTACGCCTGGCCGTGCTGGACAGCCGGCCGGAGTTCACCTGGCACCGCGGGCTGATGTTCGACGACGCGATGCTGCAGGTGTCGTTCCTGGCCGACCTGGTCAGTCTGGTGGAGCCGGCGCATCCGCTGTCGTTCCTGTCGTTCCTGCGCGACAACGACCGGCTGTACCAGTTCTACGTACGGGAGAAGTTCCACCCGACGAGGCGAGAGTACGAGACGTACCTGCGGTGGTGTGCGGCGCAGCTGGACTCGCTGCACTTCGGTCACCACGTGCGGGACGTGATCTGGGACGGCTCTGCCTTCGAGCTGACCGTGGAACGCGGCGACGCCGTCGAGACCTTCGAGGCCCGGCATCTGGTCGTTGGCGTCGGCACCGAGCCGTCTGTACCTGCTGCATTGGCCGGGACTGCCCTCAGGAGCGCTTCCTGCACTCGGCGGACTACCTGTTCCGGCGGGACGACTTGCTGCGGCCGGTCGAGTGACTGTCGTTGGATCGGGACAGTCCGGTGCTGAGTGTGCGCTCGACCTGCTGCGCGCGAATGCGGTGGACCTGCAGTGTCCTGGCTGACCCGTACGCCGTCGTTCGCGCCGCTGGACTACTCGAAGCTGGTGCTGGAGATGACGACCCCGTCGTACGTCGACTACTTCCACGCACTGGACGAGTCGACCCGCGACAAGCTGGTGAAGGAGCAGTGGCGGCACTACAAGGGCATCTCGTCGGACACGCTCGAGCGACATCCACGACGTGCTCTACCAGCGGGACCTCGAACTCGTCGCACCGGTCGAGCTGCAGTGCGGTGTGGCTGTGGTGTCCGCGGTGGCTCGTGCGGACGGCATCGAGCTGACCCTGCGCCACACCGACAGCGGCAAGACCTTCCAGCACTGTCTGCGACGCGGTGGTTGCGGCCACCGGCTACCGCAACCGGCCGCTGCCGTTCATGACCGCGTTGGAGGATCGCGTACGACGTGACGCCGCCGGGCGCTGGGTCATCAACAGGGACCACAGCGTCGACGCGGACGACGCAGCTGGCCGGCCGGATCTTCGTAGCGAACGCGGACCTGCACAGTCATGGTGTCGCTGCGCCGGACCTGGGGATCGGAGCGATCCGCAACGCGACCATCCTGAACGCCGTCGCCGGCCGTGAGGTGTTCCGGCTGCCCAAGTCCACCGCCTTCACGACCTTCGCCATCCCCGGATGAGTGAGTGGACCCGCTGTTCGTCGGAGCTGCTGGCGAAGCTGATCTCGCAGTTCTGCACGGAGAACCTGCTGCAGCCGGTCGACAATCGACTGGACCTCGGTGCCGTGTCGTACACGTTCTCGTCGACTCGCGGTGCCTTCGGGAGCTGGCGGGTCGCGCCTGACTCGGTACGCCGTACCACCGCCGGCATCCTGGGCAACGACGAGAGTGAGGTCGCTACCGACCCAGTGCAGTTCCTGGTCGACGCAGCCGACGTACTGGGGCTGGACGGGTCGACACTCGCCGGGTACGTCGCCGAGCTCGCCAGCACACTGGCGGCCGACGTGCGGATGGCGTGCACCGCTGTGCCGACCGCTGAGCTGCTCGGACCTGCACCACAGCCGGCTGGAAGGTCATCTGACCGGGCATCCGTTGCTGGTGGCGAACAAAGGCCGCCTGGGGTTCTCTGCCGAGGACAGCCTGCGCTATACGCCGGAGGCACGGACACCGCTGCGTCTTGGTGTGGCTCGCCGTACGGCGTGGTCTTGCGGAGTTCCGCGGTACGCCGGACCTCTCGGAGCACTCGGTGGTCGGTCGCGAGCTGGGTCCGGACGCGCTGGAGGCGTTCCGCGGGCAACTGGTCGATCCGGACTCGTATGTGTGGCTGCCGTGTCATCCGTGGCAGCTCGACCACGTCGTACGGACGCAGTGGGCTCGTGAGCTGGCCACGGGGGAGATCGTCGTACTCGGGGAGGGGCCGGACGACTACCTGCCGACGCAGTCGATCCGGACGATGGTGAACATCTCCCAGCCGCTGCGGTACCAGGTGAAGCTGCCGCTGAAGATCCTGAACACGTCGGTGTATCGCGGCATCCCCGAGCACTGCACGCTCGCGGCGCCGATGATCACGCAGTGGCTGCGAGGCCTCTGGTACCGCGACGAGGTGTTCGGCCGGCTGGGCACCGAACTGCTCGGCGAGGTCGCCTCCGTCACCGTCCGCCATCCACAACTGTCGTCTGCGCCCGGCATCCCTTACCAGTGGACCGAAACCCTCGGCTGCATCTGGCGCGACCCACTCGACCCACGGCTCCAACCCGGCGAGTCGGCCTGGCCGCTGGCCGCAGTACTGCACCCGACGCGCCTGGCGAGCCGCTGGTCGATCGCCTGATCGCGCTCCGGCGTAGACGCTCCCGACCTGGATCAGCCGACCTCCTGGCCACCCTCCTCCGCCCGCTGCTCCACCTGATGCACCACTACGGCATCACCGTCAATCCCCACGGCGAAAACCTCGCCATCATCTGCGGCCCCGAAGGCCTCCCGACCCGCCTGGTCATCAAGGACCTGGTCGACGACATCAACATCTCCACCGACCCCATCGTTGCCCGAGGCCCCGAACCCGACTCCCACGACCGCGTCCTGCCCCGCAAGCCCTGGCACATCCTCCGCCAGTACCTGGTCGACGCGCTCCTCCTAGGCGTCCTCAACCCGCTGGCCGACCTGCTCTCCGATGCCGCCTCCTGACCCAACCTTCTGGGGCCTGACCCGCGGCGAGATCGACCTCTACGCCACCACCCACCCGCAGTACGCCGACCGCCTCGCCGCCACCGGCCTCACCGCCGAAACCTTCGCCCGCTACCCCCTGAACGGCTACCGCCTGACCCTCGGCTACGCAGACCTGGACACCCGCCCGCCCATCCCGATCACCGGCCGCATTCCGAACCCACTGCCACTCGGTGAAGTCCGTCCCGCCGATCCGCTAGAGGCGGTCGGGGGGCCGTGGCGCCAGAGTCTGGAGGTCTTCGTCGATGACGATGCCGAGGCCGAGCAGGTCGGCCTCGCGTTCGGGGATGGTGGCGAGGGAGAGACCGACCGGGAGGCCTCGGTCGTCGAAGCCGGCGGGGACGCTGAGGGCGGGGAAGTCGGCGATGGACCAGGGGACGGAGAGGCGGATGCGTGGGCCCTCGGGGGGACGGGTGTTGTCGATCAGTGGGGGTGCGGCGTCGATGGTGGGGTGGGCGATCGCGTCCAGGTGGTGGGTCGGTCATGATCTGCGCGCCAGTCGCGGGTCCATTGGTTGCGGAGGCGGAGGGCCTCGGCGTACCGCTCGGCGGCTGATGCGTTCGCCTTTGCGGACGCGTTCGCGGACCTGCGGGGTGTAGAGGTGGCTGTGCGGGATCAGGGCGTCGTGGATCTGGTGGGCTTCGCTCTCGTTCACGGTGTCGAAGACGCCGGTGGACTTCTCCAGGACGGCCTCTGGCGTTCGGCGGGTTGCCGATCTCGACGAGTTGGCGCCGCGGGCGACCAGGAGGTCGAGCGCGTCCCGGCAGACGGCCGCGATGCGGTCGTCGACGTGCTGCCAGGACATCTTCATCGGCAGCCCGATGCGAACACCGCTGAGGTCGGTCGGCGGCTCGACCGGGTACGCCGGGATCGGCTCATCCCGAGTCGCCGGGTCACGTGGGTCGTGCCCGGCCAGCACGTGCATCAGGATCGAGATGTCGAGCATCCGGCGAGCCATCGGCCCCGCCACGTCGAACGAGGGGCTCAGCGGGATCACGCCGTACCGGGAGATGCGACCGCGGGCGCTGCGGAGGGTGCAGACGCCGCACGCGGCGGCCGGGATCCGGAGCGAGCCGCCGGTGTCCGTACCGGTGGCGATCGGGACCATCCGGCTCGGCGAGCGCAGCCGCCGATCCGCCGGACGATCCACCTGGCGTACGGCGTACGTCCCACGGGTTGGCCGTCGGCGTCGACGCCGTGCCGTAGGCGAACTCGTGGGTCGTGGTCTTGCCGAGCAACCCGGCGCCCGCGGCCGCCAGGCGCTCCCAGACGGCCGCGTCCTCGGCCGGGATGTAGTTGGCGAGGACCTGGCTGCCCGCGGTGGTGAGCACGCCCTTGGTGAGGAAGACGTCCTTCACCGCGACCGGTACGCCGGCCAATGGTCCGACCGGCTCGCCCGTCGCCCGGGCCTCGTCGGCGCGAGCGGCGGCGTCCAGCGCGAGTTCGGGAGTCCGGGTGACGAATGCGCGAACCGATGATTCGGACAAGTCGATCCGGCGCAGGCAATCCGTCGACGAGTTCACGCGCGGAGAGTTTTCGCTGCCCCAGCAATTGGAGCACCTCGGTCAGGCTGAGATCCGCGGCGGAGTCACTCACGTCTGCGAGCCTACGAAAAATACCCGCCCGGGGAGTCCCGGGCGGGTGTCGAGCGGTGTCTGTGCTGCGCGGTCGGTCAGCGGCCCATCGCGGTGGCGACGTTGTAGAGGCCGAAGCAGAAGACCAGGACGACGCCGAACAGCAGAATGAACAGGATCTGCTTCCAGAAGGAGATCAGGAGTATCGCACTGGCCAGCACGACGATGGTCGCGACGAATTCGTTGGGAGGCATGGCGTTTCCTCTTTTCCTTCGATTCACTTCCCTTGGTGACTTGTCGTTTGCCGATCACCAGCTAGAGTGACTCGGCGGCTGCGCGTAGTTGATTACGCTTTCAGTGAACGCCGCGACAATCGGTTGTCAATCCAGATAATTTGGCACCGCTTTCTATGTCAGGACATGATTTTGGCACGGTGTCGGCGATGGTGGATGCGACGACTTGGCGGACGCCTGCGGTACGCTGGCGGCTTTTCGCGTATCGCTTTCGCCAGTTGGCAAACTCGGCCTGCCAATTGGCAGTCCGCGGGACAACACGCCGCCAAAACTCGTCCGGTTGGAGGTTGCGGGGTCGCGGCAACCGTCCGCTAGCATTCGGGTGTGGTAATCAGCGCCGTCGGCCCGACGGTTCCCGCGGTCGTCCGGCCGCTCCCGGATCCAGCAGATCCGGCACCCGGCAGCCAGACTTTCGCTCGATGATTGCCGAAGGCACGCTCCGGAGTTCGCCGAGCTGCTGGCCGATGCTGTGCGCCGCTACGACGTACCACAGCGCGCGCTCAGCGTTCGCGTCCTGCTGCACCTGCCGCGGCTGGCCCGTTCGAGCGGAACCGTCGGACGCCCTCAGGTCATCGCCGAGATGAAGCGCAATGCCGTTCGGCTGAAACGTGACCAGCGCAGTATCGAAAAGCTCATTCCGCACGACAAATTCGAGCTGTACGACCTGCGTTTCGTGCGCCTCGGGAACAGTGAGGCGGATCAGATCTTCAGTCGGCTGCATTATCTGCGCAGCGCCCGGGCCGGATCGCTCAACTTCGCCCTGATCGATCCCGTGAGTAGGCGCCCGGTGACTCTTTGCAGTGTTTCGCCACTGGAATGGAGACGGGTCGGGCGGCAACTCGAGGCCCAATTCGACGTACCGCTCGGAGCGGCCTGGGACGTGTCCCGGGTGTATTCCTTCGACGTCGCACCACCGAATGCCATCTCGTATCTGCTGGCGAAGGTCCGGCAGGTGATGCGCGAGATTTCCGGTGCGGAACTGCTGACCACGGCCGTCGATCCGAATCTCGGGTTCGTCGGCTCGAGTTACCGGGCCGCCAATTGGCAGCAGTGGATGTCGATCGAGGCGCGGCCGTACCTGTACGTCGACGGGCTCTACGCCAGCCCGCGCCAACTCCGCTACCGCTTCGGTGGTGCGAACCTCACCGAGCTCCGGTTGGCATACCCCGACGCCCGGTTCGAGCAGAGCCGGGCCAAGCTCCTCGACTCGGTGATCTATTGCTGCCGCTTGCGCGGCGAGACCGAGGCCGTTTCGCCGCAGGACCAGCGCCGACTGCGCCGATGACCGCTGCCGTGGCGGCGTCAGCGGTTGCCGCGCAGCGCGATCTCGCGCTCGACGCGCTCCCAGGTCGGTGTAGGCGGGGTCGACTGCGAGCGGTAGTCCTCGGCGAAGCAGGTCATGGCCGTGCTGATCCAATCGATCACCGCGTCCGTCATCGGCTTTCGGTCGGAGACCTTCAGCGCGAGCGCGGCGCAGAAGACGTCGCGCGTGATCGACGATTCCTTCAGATTCACGGTCGGAGTCGAGATCTGCCGGACAGCGCCGCGTTGGTAGATCGCTCCGCCATGGTTGTCCAGGATGCAGAGCGCCTTGACGCCCTGGTCGAGGAGGTCCTGGCTGAGCAGATCCAGGTCGTAGCGCGCATCGGGGGAACGGGGGAATTTCGACAGTTCCCAGAGGTGTGCAACGAGGTAGTCGATCTGGCTCAGATGATCGATCGAGACGACACCGTCCGGATAGGGCTGCCCGGAGGTCACGATGACGGTCGGGGATCGGTCGCCGGCGAAGCTCGCGATGTCCAGCGTGCGGTACAGCACGGGCTTCGGAATCTCGAAGGTCACCATCAGGACATGGCAGCCCGCGATCGCTTCGGCATGCTTCTTCATATGGGCGAGGTCGAGTTGGGCAGTACTGGGCCAGGTGGCGGCGTTGCTCTCCCCGCGAGGCCGCTCGAGGACGCCGGTTTGCCCTGTCCGTCTCCCGGGGATCCGTTGGAGCAGGCTGGTATCGACCCCCGCGGCGGTCAGGTGGTCGGCGATCTGCCCGCCGTCGCGATCATCCGTGACGGCTGCGATCAGGGAGACGTCGAGGCCCATCCGGGCGGCCGCCACCGCTTGGGTGAGGCCCTTGCCGCCGGGCGCTCGGACGTAGTTCTGCGCCAGTGTCGAGGTCTCGACTTCGGGGATCTGTTCTACGCGCCAGATGTGATCGATCGCAACACCACCGACGACAACGACTTTCCGGCGAGGTGGTGCTGCGATGCTCTCTTGCCTGGGCGCCGGGACCACGGCCGGTACGGCTCTGGCGGCCGGACTCACGAGGAGACTTGCGAGTTTCCCGAACGCCTCGGTCTCGAGCGTGCCACGGAGATAGCGGTCGCTCGGCTGTGGTTGAGCGGTCGCGCCGAGAGCCAGGTGCAAGCGATGCCAATGCCCTCGTAGCGCCCTCCGGCGCGTCCCCACCGCACTGCTTCGGAGATTGCGGAGGATCTGATCCGGGACCTCGGCCTTGGCCAATGCCTCACTGTGGATTCCCAGTCCCAGCACGACGTCGACGACCAGCCGATCTGGCAGATCGGGCAGCCGCTGAACAGATTCCGTGATGATCTGGAAGGCCGTGGCGCCGAGGGGATCCTCGGACGGCGTACGGCTCGTGACCGCCGGCAGCGCGAGCAGCGGCGCCGCCTTGATGTCCTCAGTCAATCGCTTGGCGCTGAGTCCCGCACCTTTTCTGCAGTGTTCGAACACCGACACGAGGTACGAAGGATCCGGCGAGCCTGACGGTGACTGGTCGGACATCTTTCTAGCCCACCCCGCTGTCTACCCAGTACGGGGAACGGGCCAGAAGGGCAGCGACGCGTTGCCGGTCGGGCATGGAGTTGGTGAGGGGAAAATCGGTGGTTGCGCACGACATGGAGGCCGCCGCCCAGAGTGCTACCTCGCGGGAGAACTTGCGATCGTTCTCGATCAGCTTGGCCGCGAGAGCCGCGCAGAAGGCGTCGCGGGCGGCCGAGGACTCTTTGTAGATCGACGGGAACGCCGGCACGCTGAGTACGTCGTGGGCGGCACCGGAGTACACCGTGCAGCCGCCGTTGACCAGCAGGCACAGGGTCTCGATGCCGAAGGCGAGCAGATTCCGTGCGACGGGATCCGGATCGAACGCCCCGAGGCCCTGCGGCGCGAACGGGCCCAGTTCCCACGGGTGGGCGACCATGTAGTCGATCCGGGAGAAGGTGTCGCGAGAGATCCGTTCGTCGGCGTACGGCTGGCCCGGGGTGACGAGCACCAGAGGACGGTTGTCGGGGTCCCGGTGCGCGAGCGCGAGCGTTTGCTGCATCGTCTCGCGCGGCACCTCGAAGGTGGTCAGCAGGACGTCGCACCCGGCGATCTGGGTGTACCGGTCGTTCATGTCGTCGGGCGACAGGAAGACCTCGCTCTGATTCCGCCAGTTGACCGCGATGCTGTCGCCGAGCTCCCGCTCGAACACCCCGGTGAAGGGCGTCCGGCGGCCGGGAACCTGCTTGACCAATGACGTGTCGACGCCCTCGTCGTGCAGGTGCTGGAGGATTTCCTCGCCGAACCGGTCGTCGGTCACCGCGGCGATCAGCGAGGTGCTCAGGCCCAGCCGGGCGGCGGCGACCGCCTGGGTGAGGGCTTTGCCGCCGGGGGACAGGTCGAAACCGTAGGCTTCGGTGGAGGTCTCGGGTGCCGGCAGGTTCTTGATCCGGAAGGTCGCGTCCATGACGGCACCGCCGACGACGACCACGCGGCCGACGGGTGGTGCGTCTGCCACCGGTGCCGCGTCGAGCATGGTGACGGTCTTCGAGCCGACGGAGTAGATGTCGCGGCGGATCAGCTGGTTGGCGAGCTCGCGGAGTACGGCGGGCTCCGTCGTACCGCGGAGGGCCCGGTCGCTCGGTGCTTCGCCCGGCTGGTGGCCGAGGGCTTGGTGGAGGCGGTGCCAGTGGTTCAGGAGGGTTTCGCGGCGGCGGCCGAGGGAGGTGCTGTAGAGCGAGCGGGTGATGCGGTCGTCGATCCCGGCGCGGGTGTAGGTGTCGGTATGCAGGCCCAGGGCCAGGATCGCGTCGGCGACGATCTGCTGGGTGCCGTGCAGGTCGTCGCCGACGCAGGTCGCGACCAGGTCGAACGCGGCCGACGCGGGGTCGAGCTCGTGGACCGAGGCGAACCGGCGGGTGGCGGCGAGCTCCACCAAGGGTGCCGCGATGCTGGAGCGGCCGGCGTGGAGGCGGGCGGTGGTGAGGCCGTCGTGGGTCCGGAGCTTCTCGAGCACGCTGGCAAGCAACAACACATCCGCTGTCTGCTTGTCGCTGCGGTTCGTCATCCGGCCCCCGGGTCGTGTACTCCTCGAACCAAGTATGGCGACCAAGGGGCGATCGGGGAAACCCGGTGCGCGCGTCACCTCAGGGCCGAGAGCCAGCGGGCTGCATGTTTGGCTTGGATCAGGCGGCGTTCGTAGGTGGCGCCGACGGTGAGGAGGATGGTGCCGGCGGCCCCGAGGGTGATCCAGCGGGGGATCAGTGGGGCGACCTCGAGGAACTGCCAGATGCCGATCTTCGCGAGGACCGCGGCGCCGATGACGAAGGGCGCCTGGAGGCCGCAGGAGGCACCGATCAGGATGACCGCGAGCGCGGCGGCAACGACCAGGGTGACCCGGATCCAGTTGTCGTTGCTGTCCGCAAGCAACGCGGAGGGGACCAGGCCGATCAGCAGACCGGGGCCGAGGAAGATCCAGCTCGATTGGTCGCGCCAGGCAAGGACGCCGATCGCGAGCATGACGACGGCCGGCGGGACGGTGAACCACTCGACCGTGGTGGCGCCGGACGCCGAGCGACGAAGGCCGTGTTGGCGATGATCAGCAGCAGGCCGGCGACCAGCAGTCCCGCGCGCCGGGCCGGGTTCATGCCATAGGCAACCAACGGTGCCGCCGCGATGGTCAGTACGACGCCGGTCGCCGTGTCCGCGGCCACGATGCCCGCCATGATCTGCGCGAGCAGGACGGCGAGCGCCGACGTACTCATCAAGACTCGTTCCAGCGGCTGACCGACGTACCGGCAGGCGAGTCCGATGCCGGCGGCACCGACGAGCGCGAGACTGACCGCGCCGGCCCACAGGCCGATGTACTCGTCGACAGCGAACAGGACGATGGCGAGCTGCGCGCCCACCGACGCGACTCCTGCGGCCGGGACCGCGTGGACCACCTTGCGCATGGCGGCGAAGACGGCCAGTACGGCGACGATCGCGGCGAGGAAACCGAGTTGCCGGATGTCGTCCCGCGCGAGGCAGAAGAGCAGGTCGACCGACGAAGACAGTGATGGTGCTCGACGTGCAGGACGAGCGCGAGCCTGCCGGTACGACGGGCCACGAGGATCTCAGTGATTCCGAGGGCAGCGACGACGCCGGTGGTCAGCCAGCGGCCGGGACCGGGGAACTGCGGGAGGCAGGTGGCGACGGCGAATCCGGCCGCGGCGGCGCAGACGGCCTCGCCGAGTCCCCACTGGATCGAGTCGGGGAGCGGGCGCTTGCGGAGGATGACCGAGGCCGGTCGCGGCAGCGAGGCAGACGACGGCGGTCGTCGCGATCGTTGTCATCAGCTCCGCGTGCGTGAGGCACCGGGCCGATGAGGTCGGAGTAGGTGGCCAGCAGGCCGTCGAAGATTCGGGTCATGCCGGCGAGGAGGATGCCGCAGAAGACGACGGCCGAGGTGATCGCGCCGGTACGACGGACGATGGCGGTGCCCATGGCCGACAGGATCAGCGTGATGACGACCTGGGCCAGCAGAGCGGCGAGCAGCACCGGGAGGCTGGTGCGGTCGATCAGGATCAGCGGTAGCGGGAAGCTGACCGGCGATGACAGTGGTGACACCGTACGTGACGACCTTCGGCGCCACGCGGGTCATCAGGAGGTTGATCAGAGCAAGTACTCCGAAGACGATCGCGCTGTAGGTCGACCAGTCGATGGCTTCCAGCGAGACGAGGCCCAGGGTGCGGGCGCCGTACAGGTCGACGGTGAGCAGGCCGCACCCGAGGATGGCGAGAGCCTCGGCGGTGCCGGCCAGGGAACGCCGGCTGGCGGGGACGGAACCCGCGAAGGCGAGGGCGGCCAGGGTGCCGATGATGCCGGCCTGCAGAGCGACGGGAAGGGTGTCCCAGTTGACGGCCAGGAAGGTGACGCCGGCCGCGAGGAGCAGCAGTACGCCGAGGCTCAGCAAGGTGCCCTGCGGACTCAGATGTCGCACCTTGTGGGTCCGCTTGGGCTGGCGAGGCGGGTCCGTCGGACGCGTCCCGGAGACCGGGTGGGTCGTTCGAGCCGCGACCGGTTCGGGTTGCGGGGCGGGAACTCCCCGGGGCGGAGGCGCCGGGTACTGAGGCTGTGGAATCGGCGGCGCGGGCTCGATGGTGAGCTGCAGCGGGGTCTTGCACGTCGGGCAGGTGATCGCGGCGGTCGGCATCGAGTCCTCCTAGGCTCACTTCACTATCCCGACGAGGAACTGGCAGTCGCGTGAGTACGTCTACTCAAGTTCGTGACGTAGGCTGCTGCGGTCTGCCGGTCGTCCAGACCGGCGTGACGAACACGGGGAGCAACATGAAGACTGGACACGTCGAGCTCGCGAGAGCTCAGCAGGACCGTTGGCAGACGGCGTACGCACACCATCCGCAACTGCACGGATCGGAGCCATCGGCTGCGGCGCAATGGGCAGCCGAGGCGTTCGGTGCCGCAGGCATCGATGACGTGCTGGAGCTCGGTGCCGGGCATGGTCGCGACGCGCTCTTCCTGGCCAGACAGGGTTTCAGCGTGCACGCCACAGACTTCAGCGAGTCGGCCCTCGACCAGCTGCGGCGGGAAGCACAGCGTGAGGGCCTGGACGACCGCGTGACGGCGGCGCTGCACGACGTCCGCGATCCACTGCCGCCGGCCGACGCCACGGTCGACGCGGTGTTCGCGAATCTCCTGCTGAACATGGCGTTCTCCCGCGCCGAACTGCGGTCCCTGGTCGCCGAGATCCACCGCGTCCTCTGCCCTGGCGGGCTTTTCGTGTACGCCGTATGGTCAATGGAGGACCCGTGTTCGGGTCACTGGCGGCGGCTCGAGGACGGCCTGTCGGTGCACGACGGCTTCGTCGGGCGATTCTTCGACGAGCAGTTGGTGACCGAGCTGGCCGATCAGTGGCAGTACGACGACGCAACGCCGTACGAAGAGGGGCAGCGGCGGATGTGGCGGGTCGCGCTAGTGAAGCCGGGATGCTGAAGCCGGCTCTAGCTGGACGATTCCGAACAGGTGAAGTTGGCGGCAGGTCCGGCGCGTCAGATTGCGGTGTGGTCACCAAAGCGAAAAGTTGCATTGACGAACTCGACCGGTTCCGACAGGCTCTGTCCGCGTCTCACCTTCGACCATCGGAGAATCAGCAATGCAGTGGTACATCGACGTCCTCAAGAAGTACGCCGTGTTCGACGGACGGGCCCGGCGCAAAGAGTACTGGATGTTCGTACTCTTCAACGTGATCACCTCGATCATCCTGGGCATCGTGGACAGGATCATCGGCACGGACTACGGCAGCAGTGGCAGCGGCATGCTCTCGAGCATCTACAGCCTCGCGGTCCTGCTGCCGACGATCGGCGTCGCGATCCGGCGCATGCACGACACCAACCGCAGCGGGTGGTGGATCCTGATCAACCTGATCCCCTGCATCGGCTGGATCTGGTTCATCGTGCTGGCGGCCCAGGAGGGCGGGGTCGGTGACAACCAGTACGGTCCGGACCCGAAGGCGGCCGAGCGCTTCGGCCAGCCGGGTGCCGGTCCTGCCGAGCCGGGCTACCCGACCGTCTGACCCAGACACGCAGAACGCCCCGCGGAGCTCGCGGGGCGTTCTGCTGTTTCAGCTGGCCTGGCTGACGCTGGACATGTTGAAGTCGGGGACCAGCAGCGGCGGCGTCGCCGTCCGGGAGAAGTAGTCGCCCCACTCCCGGGAGAACGACGGGCACCGTGGCGCCGGCCGCGGTGAAGCGGGCGAGCAGGTCGACCGGGCTCTCGTTGAAGCGGAAGTTGTTCACGGCACCGGTCACCTCGCCGTTCTCGACCAGGTAGACGCCGTCGCGGGTCAGACCGGTGAGCAGCAGACGTCTGCGGGTCGACCATCCGGATGTACCACAGGCAGGTCAGCAGCAGGCCATGGTCGAGCCCGGCGACCAGGTCGTCGGTCGATCCGGTGGCGCCGTCCACGGACAGGACGTAGTTGTCGATCGCAGGTGTCGCCGTCGAGGCTCCGATCAACGTCGGCCGTGTACCGGCTCGGTCATCAGATTCTCGAGCTTGCCGCCGCGGATCCAGTCCGTCGCGGTCAGCGTCAACCCGTTGTCGAAGACGCTCGACGAGCCGCCGGACGACCGGGCGACCGCGAACGGGAACGTTTCGAGCCCGGGCAGCTGCGGGTCCGACCGCAGGTTCACCGGTTGCGAGGACAGCGTGTCACCGAGCCGAGTGCCGCCGCGCCGGCTTGGAGAAGACGCTGTGTCCCTCGAAGGCATCCCGCCCGTCCAGCTGCCAGTAGAGATACGTCATCAGATCGGCGACCGCAGCCGGCGGGAGCACGGTCGCGTGCCGGCCCGCGTCGACGGCGACCGGTCCGGCTGGCCCAGCCGAGGCGCCGGGTGAGCTCGGCGTCGAGCGCGAGCGCGTCGATGTCGGTGAAGTCGCGGGTGGCCGCGCCGACCCACGCCGACTGGCTCAGGTCACCGGACTTGCCGGTCGCGGTGACGAATGCCCGCGGGGCAGCGCCTGACGCAACCGCAGTCCGGCGGACGAACCGACGTACAGGGTGAGGACCTCGTGGTCGGCGAACCCGTAGAGCCAGCGGCTCTCCTTGCTCGCCCGCTTCAGCGTCTCGCCGAGGGCCGGGGCGAACGTCTCGTAGACGTTGACCGACGTCTCCTCGGGCTCCGCGTCCCAGTCCGGCGCCGGTAGCGCCGTCGACGAGCGGTCGGGCGTCCTCGGCCGGGCTAGATGCGCGGGCGGTCGCGACTGCGGCGGAGACGACCTCGCGTAGCGACTGCGTCCGTGACCGACGAGCGGCCGACCACTCCGGCCGCCGTACCCTCGCCGGCTCCGACCGTGGCGATCACGGTCACGCTGCGAGCCGCGCATCGCGCCGTTGGTGGTCAGGGTGTTGTTGGCCCAGCGCAGGTTGGCGCTGGAGGTCTCGGCGACGATGACGACGCAGCCGTCGGCACCCTCGGCCGCGGCCAGGGCGAGACCCCGCTCGATCGTGTCCTGCGGGGTGAGCTGAATGGCGGTCGTCACCGGCCGGCCTCCTGCGTGGTGTTGAGAATGCGGACGCTCGCGGAACAGGGCGGACGGGCAGCCGTGGCTGACGGCGCCGGACTGTGCGGGCTGGGCCTTGCCGCAGTTGAGAGCGCCGCCGAGGACGTACGTCTGCGGGCCGCCGACGGCCTCCATCGAGCCCCAGAAGTCCGTGGTGGTGGCCTGGTACGCGACGTCGCGCAGTTGGCCGTCGAGCTTGCCGTCGGTGATCTTGTAGAACCGCTGCCCGGTGAACTGGAAGTTGTACCGCTGCATGTCGATCGACCAGGACTTGTCGCCGACGATGTAGATCCCGTTCTGCACCCTGGCTGATCAGCTCCTCCGTGGACGGGCCGTCCGGCGGCCGGCTGCAGGGACACGTTGGCCATCCGCTGGATCGGGATGTGGCCGGAGGAGTCGGCGTACGCGCAGCCGTTGGAGCGCGGCGGTACCGAGCAGGTCCTCGTTCACCTTCGCCATCCGGCGGTCGACCTGGTAGCCGACCAGTACGCCGTCCTTGACCAGGTCCCACTGCTGACCGGCGACACCCTCGTCGTCGTACCCGACGGTGGACAGGCCGTGCTCGGCGGTGCGGTCGCCGGTGACGTGCATGACCGGCGAGCCGTACTTCAGCGTGCCGAGCTTGTCGATGGTGGCGAAGCTGGTGCCGGCGTAGTTGGCCTCGTAGCCGAGAGCGCGGTCCAGCTCGGTGGCGTGGCCGATCGACTCGTGGATGGTGAGCCACAGGTTGGTCGGGTCGACCACCAGGTCGTACGTGCCCGCCTCGACGCTCGGCGCGGCCATCTTCTCGGCCAGCCAGCCGGGGATCTGGGCGAGCTCCTCATCCCAGTTCCAGCCGGTGCCGGTCATGTACTCCCAGCCGCGGCCGGCCGGCGGCGCGCAGCTGGACATCGAGTCGAACCGGTCGGTCTCGGCGTCACCGCGATGGGCGGTGATGTCCGGGCCGATCCGGACCCGCTGCTGGGTGTACGACGTACCTTCGGAGTTCGCGTAGAACTTGCACTCGCTGGACCGAGGCGACGTGGACGCTCACGTGCGCGACACCGTCGGCCTTCAGCAGCCGGTCGCTGTAGTCGGTGAGCAGCGCGACCTTCTCGGCCCGCGGCACGCTGAACGGGTCGATCTCGTACGACGAGACCCAGGTGACGTCGTCGTACACCGGCTCGTCGGCCAGCTCGATCGGCTCGGCGTTGATCGGCCGGGACACCTGGGCCATGTTCACCGCCTGCTCGGCGACCTGGACCGCCTCGTCCGTCGGTGAGCGCGACGCCGGCGGCGAAACCCCAGGTGCCGTCGTGGATCACCCGGACCGCGAGGCCGAGGTCCTCGTCGTCGCGTGGCGCTCTCCAGCACGCTGTCGCGCAGCGCGATGGACTCGGACCGGATCCGCTCCAGCCGGAACTCGGCGTAGGTGGCGCCGAGGTCCTTGGCCCGCTGCAGCGCGGCCTCGGCGAGCTCGTGGCGGGGAAGGGCAAGGAACGTCGCATCGACTTCAGGCACGAATCCGACCCTATGACACGGAACCTGGCGATCGACCCGCGGTGTAGTGACAATGGCTGGAAGTGGACAAGGAGGCGCGATCAGTCCGGACGACGAGACGGCGATTCTGGCTCGGGTGCGCAGTGGCGATTCTGCGGCGTACGGCGAGCTGGTGGTTCAGCATGCCCCGGTGGCGAAGCGTACGGCGGTCTTCCTCGGTGCGGGCGCGGATGCGGACGACGTGGTCCAGGAGTCGTTCGTGAAGGCGTACCGGGCGCTCGGGAGCTTCCGGTCAGGGTCCGCGTTCCGGCCATGGCTGCTGCGGATCGTCACGAACGAGACACGGAACCTGCCGTCCGGTCCCGCAGTCCGCCGGTCCCGACCGTGAGGAGCTGGCCGCGCCGCTGGACGTCGTACTGGATCCAGCCGACGAGGCGGTCTCGTTGGAGCGCCGGACCGAGCTACTGGCCGCCGTACGCGCGTTGCCGGACCCGATGCCGGCTCGTGGTGACCTGCCGCTATCTGTTGGACCTGGACGAGCAGGAGACCGCCGTAGTGCTCGGCTGGCCGCGCGGGACGGTCAAGTCGCGGCTACACCGTGCACTGGGACGTCTGCGCGACTCACTACCCGACAAGGAGGTGCAGCGATGAACTTGGACGACGAACTGCGAGTCCTTGGACGTTCTGCCGTCGTACCTCCGGTAGCTGAGGACCTGACGGCTGCAGTGCTGTCCCGGGTGGCCGACCTGCCCGTGCGTCGGCGACTGCGGGACCGCTGGCGTGCGTTCGTGGCCGGTCTCCTCGTGCTGGTTGCGGGTGCTGCTCTGGCACCGCCGGTACGGGCGACAGTCGCGGAGTGGCTGCACATCGGGGGAGTAGAGGCTCAGCCGGTCGGCACTGGTCCGAGTACAGCGCCTCCAGCGCCCAGCGTCCCGGGGCACCTGTCGATGGTGGAGGCGGAGCGGATTGCCGGGTTCAAGCCTGCGCTGCCGAACGACCTGGGGCGCTCCAGCCGGTGTCGAGGCGTCGCAGGGGTTCGTGGCGACGAGCTGGAACGGCGTTCGGCTGGAGCAGTTCCAGTCGGAAGTGGAGCCTCTGTACCTCAAGAAGTACTACCAGAGCCTGGAGTACGTGCCGGAGGTCAACGGCTACTGGTTCAAGACCCCGCATGAGCTGGTGCTGGTTGATGCGCGAGTGGTCCGGATCGCCGGGCCCACGCTCGTGTGGGTACGCGACGGAGTCACCTTCCGGCTCGAAGGGGTGACCGACAAAGCCCGAGCGGTCGAGTTGGCGCGCGGAACCTCCTAGCGGTCGGCGGTGTATCCGGGGTGAGTCCTCGTCTTCAGGGAGAGCCACCATGGTCCGCCGTACGCTCGCGCTGCTCGTCGCCCTCTTCGCCGTCGCCGCCCTGGGAACCACTCCCGCGCACGCGGGTGGCCCGACCAGCGTGCTCCTCAGCGCTCCACCGCATGTGGTTGCCGTCGGCTACGAGGATCAGGCGTACGGCGAACTCCAGCGGCTGACCGATATCGCGGCATCGAACGGCCCGATGGACACCGCGGATCACGCCTCCGGCCACTTCGTCCGGGCGGCCTGGCTGATCCACGACATGTCGGTCTGGCGGATCGACATCATCTACCCGGACGCGCCCGGCGGACCGTGGATCGCGACCACGGAGTCGATGACGACCGGGAGCATGTCCGCGAAGCCGACCTGGCACACCACTACGGACCGGGCCGCCCTTCTGAAGTTGCTCGGCTCGCTCAAACTGCTGCATGGTCAGGACTTCGACGGCGGGCCTACCACCCTCGATTACGCGCCGGCGCCTGAGCTCGCGACGCAGCAGCCGGCCGTCGCAGCGGAGCCGGCGGCAACGGCTCAGGCTGCGTCACCCGGCGCCTTCACCGGCTGGCGCTGGACCATCCCTGGCTTCCTCCTGGGCGCCGTGGTTGCAGTTCTCGCGGTCCGCCTCCTGCCCAAACGGCGCTGGGATCTCGTCGACGCGGAGTGACGGGTTTTGGGGTCGCTCTGTTGGCGCATATCCGTTTCATCTGTCGATTCTTGTGTGATGTTTTCCCGTTGTGGATAAGGGCTTTCGGGGTCCTGGCGGATTTGCTCCGGGTCGGTGTCGGTGGATAGAATCGAACACATGTTCGAGGGAGATCTGACGACGCTGTCGACCGCCGACCTGCTGGAATCGGCCGCCGACCACGACGCCGAGGCCAGGCGGATCGACGCCCGGCGGCTCGAGCACGCCCAGGTCTACGCCGACCGGTTCCACCCGTCGGTCTGCCCGACCCGCCCCGGCCGCCGCACCTGCGACGGCCGCGAACGCGCCGTCGTGCTCGGCGGCGAAGGCTGCCCGGAGATCGCCGAGTTCGCGGTCGCGGAGTTCGCGGTGGTGCTCGGGATCTCGCCGCGGGTCGCGGCGGACTATCTGGGGCAGGCGTTGGCGTTGCGGCACCGGTTCCCGTTCACCTGGGCCCGGGTCCAGGCCGGTGAGGCGACGCCGTGGAAGGCGCGGCAACTCGCCGCGGCCTGTGTGAGGCTGCCCGAGGACGCCGCCCGCGCCGTCGACCAGCGGGTCGCGCAACTCCTGGACTCGATCACCCCGTACCGGCTGGACAAGATCATCCGCGCGGCCAAGATCCACGCCGACCCCGACGGTGCCCGGGCCGAGGCTGAACAGAAGGCCCGCGAACGCGGCGTGTTCATCGGGCGCTCCGACGGCCACGGCAACAAGTCGATCTACGTCAAGGCCCCCGCCGGTGCGGTGATCCGCCACGACGCCACCATCGCCGCGATCGCCGACGCGTTGAAGACGTTCGGGGATACCCGTCCGGTGCAGCACCGGCGGGCGGACGCGGTCGGCATCATCGCCGACGCCCGCTACACCGAAGAACTCCTCACCCAAGCCCGCCGACCACCGCCCCACCAGCGCAGCCACAGCTACCGCCGCCCGGACACCACCCGCCCCGGACACCATCGCGCCGAACACCACCGCCCCGGGCGCAGGGCAGCCAGGCAATGGGGACCTTCTCGTGGACCGGGCGAGTGACTGCGACGAGCCCGGCCCGGACGATGAGGCCGACGGCGACGCACCCCACCCCAGCGTCAGCGACCTGCCCGACCCGCTCGACACCGCGCCGATCGAATCGTTCGACCCGTTCGATCCCCGCATGCGCAGCGCCCGCGACGACGGCGAACCCCTGGACGCCGCCGCCCAACGCGCTCTGCACGCGCGCCTGGCCCGGATCAAACACGACGCTCACACCAACCCCACCGCCGGCGCCAGCGGCGGCGGACGGCTACGTCCGGGGAAGACCGAGATCTATGTCCATCTCACCGACCACACCCTCGCCACCGGTACCGGCGTGCTCCGCGTCGAGGGCCTCGGCCCGCTGCTCGCCGACCAGTTGGCCGAGCTGGTTGGCCATGGCCCGTACACGGTCAAGCCGGTCATCGACTTGCACGACGCGGTCAGTGTCGACGCCTACGAGATCCCCGACCGGATCCGCGAACGCGTGAAGCTCACCTATCCGGTCGAGGTGTTCCCGTTCGGCAGCCAAGAGACCCGCCGGACCATGGACCTGGACCACCTCGAGCCCTACGACCCGCTCGGCCCACCGGGCCAAACCAGCACTCAGAACCTCGCACCGCTGGGCCGGTTCGGACACCGGGTGAAGACCCACGCCCGCGGCTGGACCGTCCGCCGCCTCGACCCCACGACGTTGGAATGGACCACGCCCCACGGGTTCACCTTCCACGTCGACCCCACCGGCACCCACCGAGTCCACGCCGACCCGGATTAAGCCAGGTCCACCGATGTTGAGGCCTGGGTGAGTGGGTCGTAACGCGGGGATGCCCGCGCCAGCACGCAGTCAGCGGCAGGAACTGCCCGAGGGTGTAGCCGAATGCACGCCCGTCGCGAGTTGCGCGCCGCGCGGGATGGCCAAGATCCGTACGCGTGTCGCAGTACGCGAGCAGTTGCGCCAGCCATCCCGCCTGCCCTCGACCTGGACAAGCCGAGCAGAGCGATCGCAGACGGGGTTTGTGCTGCATGTCATGCCGCCGCTGGTGGGTACCAAGCCACCGCATAGAGTCCACTGACGCCCTGCGCTAGCGTTCGTGAACGATGCTGGGTCGTTGATCAAGCGCGCCGGTGGCAGCGGGTTTCGAGCAACGCCCGCAGCGACGCGGGATCGCCCGTAACCAGCCCGCGCCTGGGCAGCACGAGTACCGCTGCACCAAGCTGCTCAGACGCTCGCAGAACGAACGACCGGTCCGTCTCGACATACCGCAGGTAATGGGACCACGCGGCTGTTTCGCTTCGGCTCGCGCTGGTAAGACGTAACGCGGTGTCATCCACAGCGGCTCGGATAGCCAGGGATTCCCGCACATGGTCAGGCGTACCTACCGGCGATAGATCCAGAGGGTGCGGACGAGGAGCCGGAACAGCAGTAGGCCGAGCCCGATGTCGACGAGCACCACCGTGGCGAGGGCCGCGACGTCACCCGCCGACATGGCCCGGGAGCCGCCAAAAAATGATGCGCCCGAGGAGGAGCCCGACGAGCGCGGCGACGATCAGTACCGGGACCAGCCAGGGACGGCCGGATGCGGCGCCGATGGGCGACGAAGCCGTCGAGCCAGTCGTCCTCGGTGAGGGTGTAGCTGAGTTCGACCGCGCCGGTTGTGATCTGCTCGGATGACATGAGAGGGCAGTGTGGTTCTGGCATCCCGCCCTCTGGCGGATAGACAAGTGGCATCTCAAACGGCGGCTGTCGCACTAAGCCTGGATGCACCGATGTTGAGGCCCGGGTGAGTGGGTCGTAACGCGAGGACGCCCTTGCCTGCTGTGAGAGTTGGGCTTGTCTGAGGTCTCAAGAGTCGCGGCCGCACGGCATCCACCTTCAGCCATGTTCGCCAACTCGACGCGGTCGCAGGCCTTTGCCGGTGACGTATTCAGGTGAGTGCGGGGATCCAGGGATGGTTGTCGCCCTTCGCGCGGGCGAGAGCGGCGGTGAGCCAGTTCCGAGCCTCCGCGCTCAGGAGTGGACCGGCGACCTCGAAGTCCGCCTGATCCTTCGGCCGGGTCTGCAGCCCCTTGAACAGCAGCACCATCTCCGGGCGCAGGTACGGTACGCCGTCCGGCGTGACGGCGACCGCATCGTCGTACGGACAATGGATGCTGCGGTCGAGCGAACAGATCCAGTTGGCACCGTCGTCGGGAATCCGCATCACATCGGCTCGCCACTTCCCGGACGACGGATCGCGCACCATCGTCTGCTGATACTCGAAGTACGCCGGGCCGGCGCCGTCGACGGGCCAGAAGCCCTCTCGGCCGGCGACGAAGAACTCGTAACCCGCCAGCCGCTCGCGGATCAGGTCGAAATCCCACATCGGCGTCGCGATCTCGAGATCCTCGTGCTCGCGGGTCTTCCGTCCGTGAAACAAGTCCAGCGCCCATCCGCCCACGACGAACCACCGCGCACCGACCCCACGGAGCAGTTCCGCGATGGCCGGCGGATCCCACGCATCCCAGCTTTCAGGTCCCGCGTCCAACCCGACCGGTTCGGCCAGCACGTCAATCAGCCTCCGGGGCTGCAGCCAGCTCGAAGCCGGCGAAGAGGCGGCCGCCGTGGACGGCGAGGATGCGGTCTACCGCCTCGGCCAGGCTGTCGTCGGTGGCTCGGACGCCGTGCATGAGGGCGCGCGCGTGGTCGGTGCCGTGCGACGCGTCGTACGCGACCACCTCACGCAAGAGGCCTTTGCCGGAGCCGGACCAGTGGCGGGCTCCGGCCAGCAACAGGTGGGCGGCGTCTTGCCAGAGGAAGGAGGCGATGGCGGTGCGTTCGTCGCCTGAGGCGTCGGCCAGGTCGTCCAGGAGGTTGGTGATCGTGTAGCGGAGGAGGTCCAGCTCTGCGGTGGTGAGCGGCCTCGGGCCGGCCGCCACCTCCGCGCGGCAGGCGACCTGAAGACGGGCGCCGGAGCCGTCGGTGTCCAGGAGTACGACGGACTCGCCGACGAGACGCATCATCGTCGGCTGGCGGCGTTGCTGGTCCTTGTCGGCGAAGTACGCCAGCGACTTCTCGGTGTGGATGAACAGCTCCACCGGCCAGCCGTCGTACTCGAGCGACTTCCGCATCGGGGCCGGCGGGCCGTCGAGGAGCACGGTGATGTCCAGGTCGGACGTGGGGGACGCGTCGCCGCGCACCACGCTTCCGCCGAGCCAGGCCGCTCGCGCGTCGGGGAAGCGCTCAGCCACGAGTTGCCTGGCGAGATCTGTTGGATCCATCAGGACAGTTTCAACCAGTGCAGGAGGTCGCGGTAGGCGTTCGGTGGTTGGATGTGGCCGCCGGTGTAGGGGATGCGTTCGGCGTGGGGGATCTCGCGGTACAGGCTGTCGGCGTACTTGCCGGCCCGCTCGTCGGCGGAGCCGTACCAGATGCTCACCGGGACACGGATGTCTCCCAACTCGAAGCCCCAGTCGCGGGCGAAGGCGAGGTGGTCGTCGACCCAGCCGTCGTGGCTGGTGACGAAGGTGGCGGTGAGGCGTGCCATCGCTGCGGGATCGTCACGCGCGGGTGGAGCAGGCGGGGCGGGGGAGTGCGGGTCGGGTGGGATCTCCGGTCCACCGGCCTCGATACGAGCCATGATCTGCCGGGCGGCGTCCTCGAGCAGTGGCCTGATGTGCTGCTCCCCGCGCGCTGCGAGCCAGGACGTGCGGTCGCGACGCGGGTCTTCCGTCTCCTCGTCCTCGGTCGGTTCAGGACCGTCCACGATGGGCGGCGCGGTGCTCCCACTCACCGCACACCGAGTCACCCGGTCGGGGAGGAGCGCAGCGCACGCCAGCGCGTGCGGACCACCGCCAGACCCACCCGTGACTGCGAAGCGATCCCAGCCGAGTGAGTCCGCCAGTGCGCGGGCGTCCGCGACCACTGAGGCCACTGTGCGACCCCGTTGCCGCGTGGAACCGCCGTACCCGGGCCGATCCGGCATCACCATCCACAGGCCCGAGACCTCGATCGCCCGTACGGCGTCCGGCCGTTTCCACCGGGTGCTCGGCGACCCGCCGAATGACATCGCGGGCAATCCATCCACTGAGCCATAGCCGGAGTACCGCATCACTCGGTCACCGACTCGTACCTCGCTGTCCACGAGCGGAGCGTAACCAAGCCACCTCACCTATCCGAATGTGGAGTTACCGGGGTGAGATTCTCAGGATTCGGGATGAGACCGGCGCGGTGGGAGGATGCGGCCTTAGTGTCCCGTGAGCGCTGCAGCATGACGCTAGCGGCGCCCACGGGACACTGACGTTTGTCGGCTGCGTGATTCGAACCTGTCGGGAGTGCTTGTGAGTTCCTCGGTCGCCGGGACCGTTTCGCCGACCCGGCAGGCGTTGCGCCGGGTACGGCGGGATCGCAGTGCGCGGGTGGGTTTCGTACTCGTCGCGGTGCTGATCCTGGTCGCGATCGCGGCGCCGTTGCTGGTCCAGCTCTCCGGACAGGACGCCTTCACGTACCACATCGACCTGCTCGATCCGGCCCGCGGCAACGCCCCGAGAGGCGCGCTCGGTGGGGTGAGCGCCGACCACTGGTTCGGCGTGGAGCCGCTGACCGGCCGCGACCTGTTCTCGATCGTGGTCCTCGGTCTGCGGACGTCGCTGTTCATCGCGATCGTGGTGACGGTGATCACGACGGTCGTCGGCACGCTGGTCGGCATCAGCGCGGCCTACTTCGGCGGCTGGTACGACACGGTCGTGTCCCGGCTGCTGGACTTCCTCTTCGGCTTTCCCCAGCTCGTCTTCATGATTGCCCTGGGCATCATCGTGCCGGCTCGCTTCCCGCGCTGGCTGCTGCTGATCCTGGTGCTCAGCGTGTTCGGCTGGGCCGGCCTGGCCCGGCTGATCCGCAACCAGGCCAAGTCCCTGGTCGCCCGCGAGTTCGTCGAAGCGGCCCGGAGCGTCGGCTCGACGGGGTGGCACGTGATCACCCGTGAGCTGCTCCCGAACCTGCTCGGCCCGGTGCTGGTGGTCGCGACGCTGGCCATCCCCGGCTACATCACGGCCGAGGCCGCACTGTCCTTCCTCGGCGTCGGCGTACCACCGCCGACACCGAGCCTCGGCCGGTCCATCTCCGATTCGATCGCCTGGGTCTACACCGGCGCGGACCCGTGGTTCCTGGTGTTCCCGGGGTTCGCGCTGTTCCTCGCCGTCCTCGGCTTCACCCTGCTCGGCGACGGCGTCCGCGACGCGTTCGACGTCCGGCTGCGGAGGGAGCGCTGAGATGGCCGGTATCACCTGGTTCGTCCTCCGCCGACTGTTCGCGGCGTTGCTCGTGATGCTCGCGCTCAGCCTGGCCGTTTATCTGGTCTTCTACGCGATCCCGGCCGACCCGGCCCGGCTGGCCTGTGGCAAGCCCTGTACGCCGGACCGGCTCGAGCAGGCCCGGCACTTCATGCAGCTCGACCAGAGCACCCTTCAGCAGTACGTGAGCTTCCTGAAGGGAATCTTCGCCGGCCGGACGTACGGCGAAGGTACGGCGGCTGTGCACTGCAACGCACCGTGTTTCGGGTACTCGTTCCCGCTGGGCCGTCCGGTCACCACGCTGATCCTCGACCGGCTGCCGGTCACCGCGTCGCTCGCCCTCGGCGCCGCCGTGCTGTGGCTGCTGGTCGGGGTGTCACTCGGCGTGATCGCCGCCCTCAACCGCGGCCGGCTGCTCGACCGGCTGTCCATCGGCTTCGCGCTGATCGGAGTGTCGATGCCATCGTTCCTGCTCGGGCTGCTGGCGATCCTGGTCTTCGGGTTCTGGCTGAACATGGTCCCGGTGAACGGTTACGTCCCGTTCACCGAGAGCCCGGTCGACTGGGCCTGGCATCTGATCACGCCGTGGATCGTGCTCGCGACCCTGCAGGCGGCGGCGTACATCCGGCTCACCCGGGCGCAGATGCTCGAGGAGATGAACCTCGACTACATCACCACCGCCCGGGCCAAGGGCGCCGGCCAGGCACGCGTGGTCGTGACGCACGGGTTGCGCGGAATCCTCGTGCCGATCGTGACGTTGTTCGGTCTGGACCTCGGTGCTCTGCTCGGCGGCGCGATCGTCACCGAAAAGGTGTTCAGCATGCAGGGCCTCGGCGAGTTGCTGATCAGCGCGGTCGCGCAGCTCGACGTGGCCGTGGTCGTCGGCGTGACGCTGTTCTCGGCCTTCCTGATCATCCTGGCGAACCTGGTGGTGGACATAGTGCACGGTGCGCTCGACCCGAGGGTGAGCCATGGCTGAGCCGGTGCTGGAAGTGCACGACCTGCACGTCACGTTCAGGACCGAGGGCGGCCTGGTCCCGGCCGTCGACGGCATCGACTTCTCGGTCGCGCCGGGCCAGACGCTCGCGATCGTCGGCGAGTCCGGCTCCGGCAAGAGCGTCAGCTCCGCCGCGGTGATGGGTCTGCTGCCGTCGAACACCGACATCACCGGTGAGGTGTTGCTGGACGGCCGGGAGCTGATCGGCCTCCCGAACGACGAACTCCGCAAGATCCGCGGCAACGACATCGCGCTCGTCTTCCAGGACGCGCTGTCAGCGCTGAACCCGTACTACAGCGTCGGCTGGCAGGTCGCCGAGGCGTACCGGCTGCACCACGACGTCTCGAAGCGGGCGGCCAACCGGCGAGCGGTCGAACTGCTCGACAAGGTCGGCATCCCCGACGCCACCCGCCGGGCGAACAGCTACCCGCACGAATTCTCCGGGGGAATGCGGCAGCGGGTCGTCATCGCTATGGCTCTGGTGAACGACCCCAGAGTGCTGATCGCGGACGAGCCGACGACCGCACTCGACGTGACCGTTCAGGCACAGATCATGCGCTTGCTCGACGACGTCCAGGCGGAGTTCGGTACGGCGCTGGTCCTGATCTCGCACGACCTCGGAGTGGTCGCTGAGGTCGCCGACGACGTGCTGGTGATGTACGCCGGTCGGGCGGCCGAGCGGGGCACGGTCCGCGACCTGTTCTTCCGGGCCGCGCATCCGTACAGCCTGGGTCTCCTCGGGGCCATGCCGCGGGTCGACGTACCCCCGAACCCGCGGCTGACCACGATCCCGGGCAGCCCGCCGTCGCCCGGCTCGATCAAGACCGGGTGCCCGTTCCAGCCGAGGTGCGCGTACGCCCATCTGGTCGGCGAGCGCTGCGTCACCGAGCGGCCCGAGCTCACACCTCGGCCCGGAGAAGGCGACCACGAAGCCGCCTGTCATCTCGGTCGGCGGCCGGAGATGATCTATGTGAGTGAGGAACTGCTCCGCCTCAAGAACGTCAAGAAGTACTTCGGCCTCCGCGGCGTGCCCTGGCGGATGGCCCAGGCGGTGAAGGCCGTCGACGGCGTCAACTTCGTCGTCCGCAAGGGTGAGACGGTCGGGCTGGTCGGCGAGTCCGGCTCCGGCAAGTCCACGCTGGCTCGCGTGGCGACCCGCCTGCTGGATCCGACCCAGGGCAGCGTCGAGATCGGCGGCGTGGACGTCACCAGGGTCCGCGGCCGCAAGCTCCGGCCGGTGCGCCGCAAGATCCAGATGGTGTTCCAGGACCCGCAGGCGTCGCTGAACCCGCGGCAGTCGGTCGGCACCATCCTGAGTACGCCGTTCCGCGCCCAAGGGATCCGGCCGACCAGGGCCCAGCTGATCGAGCTGCTCGAGCAGGTCGGACTGTCCGCGGAGCACCTGGAGCGCTACCCGCACGAGTTCTCCGGCGGTCAGCGCCAGCGGATCGGGATCGCGCGGGCGTTGTCGGTGAAGCCCGATCTGCTGGTCTGCGACGAGCCGGTGTCCGCCCTCGACGTGTCCGTGCAGGCCCAGGTGCTGAACCTGCTCGCCGACCTTCGCGACGAGCTCGGGCTGTCGTATGTCCTCGTCGCCCACGACCTGGCCGTTGTCCGCCAGGTGGCCAACCGGCTGGCCGTCATGTACCTCGGTACTATCGTGGAGGAAGGGCCGGCCGACCAGGTGTACTCGGCGCCGGCTCATCCGTACACGAACGCCTTGTTGTCTGCCGTACCGGTGCCCGAGCCGGGCGTGGTCCGCGATCGGATCGTGCTCACCGGCGACGTACCGACCCCGATCTCGCCCCCGTCGGGCTGTCCGTTCCGGACCCGCTGTTACAAGGCCGAGGACGTCTGTGCCACCGAACGACCAGTGCTCGAACCCGTCCAGGGAACAACCGAACACCGGGCCGCCTGCTACTTCCCTGAGCCCCCCACCTCCTGAGAGGACACGATGAAACACCTAACCCGAGCGGTCGCGGTTGCGGCTGCATTGGCGCTGGCGGCGGCCGGCTGCAACGCCAACGACAAGTCCACCCCCGGTGGTGGCAGCACCGCGGCCGCGGCACCGGGCGGCACCTTCCACGTGCTCAGCACCAGCAAGGAGATCAGCCTCGACCCGGCCAAGAGCCAGAACCTCGGGACCAGCACGATCCACCTGGTGCTGCGCGGCCTGACCTCGTGGAAGACCGAGCCGGGCAAGGCCGCCGAGCTCGTCCCCGACCTGGCCACCGACACCGGTCAGGTCAGCGACGCCGGCAAGACCTGGACCTACAAGCTGAAGCCGGGGCTCAAGTACGCCGACGGTTCACCGATCGTTGCCGCGGACATCAAGTACGGCGTGGAGCGGTCGTTCGCACCGGAGCTGTCCGGCGGCCTCGGCTACCACAAGTCGCTGCTGGTCGGCGGCGACAAGTACACCGGACCGTACAAGGGTGCCCAGTTGGCCTCGGTCGAGACGCCGGACGACACCACGATCGTGTTCAAGCTGAACAAGGCGTTCGGCGACTGGCCGTGGATCGTCAGCATGCCGGCGTTCTCGCCGGTGCCGAAGAAGGCCGACACCGACCCGGCGCACTACGGTGAGAAGCCGGTCGCCAGCGGTCCGTACCAGGTGCAGTCGTACACGCCGGGCTCGAAGCTCGTGCTGGAGCGCAACCCCAACTGGGACAAGTCGACCGACCAGGCCCGGACCGGCCTGCCGGACACGATCGTGACCGACATGGGTCTGCAGCCCGACGTGGTCAACCAGCGCCTGATCGCGGACACCGGCGACGACCAGTTCGCCGCCTCCACCGGCACCTCCGTGCCGGCCGCGCTGATCCCGACCGTCACCGGCAACCCGGCGGTCAAGGCCCGGGTGGCGACCTCGCCGTCCGGTGCCGCGCAGTATCTGGCGATGAACACCAAGCGCCCGGCGCTGGCGAACGTCGAGGTCCGCAAGGCGATCGAGTACGCCGTCGACAAGCAGGCCGTCCAGGTGGCCGAAGGCGGTCCGGAGTTCGGCGGCGAGATCTCGTCGACTGCTGATCACCCCGGGCATCGACGGCTACACCAAGTACGACCTGTACCAGGCGCCGCCGCAGGGCGACCCGGACAAGGCCAAGCAGATGCTCGCGGCCGCGGGCGTCAGCAACCTCAACCTGGTACTGGCCGCCGACAACACCACCGGTCTCGGCGTGGCCCAGGCGATCCAGCAGGGCCTGAAGCGGGCCGGGATCACGGTCACCATCAAGCCGCTCGACACCGAGCCGCTGACCGACCTGATCACCGGGAACAAGCCGGACTTCGACCTCACCGTGTCGAGCTGGCTGCCGGACTACCCGAGCGCGCTCGGCAACATCCAGCCGCTGTTCGCAACCTCGGAGATCGGCAACGGCGGGTTCAACATCTCGCGATACTCCAACCCCGCGGTGGACACTGCGATCGCCGCGGCCACGGCCGAGTCGGACCGGACCAAGGCGGCCGGGATGTGGGCCGCGGTGGACAAGCAGATCATGGCCGACGCGCCGATCGTCCCGCTGATCTACGCGCGCAACGCGTTCCTGCACGGCTCGAAGGTGCAGAACTTCTACCTGCCGCCGTACCCGCCGTACCCGAACGTGCTGATCGTCGGCCTGAGCAAGTAGGTCCTCAGGTCCGTCCTTCGGATTCCTGAGCGTCGAAGAGGGTCGGCTGGGTCTCGGCATCGAGTCCCCAGTCGGCCCTCATCACTGTGTAGCCGGCCTTCTCGGCGGCCGCGCACACCTTCACGTCGTCGTCGACCAGGACCGCGACCGGACGATCCTCGGCGAGGCGCTTCAGCCGGCCGAGTTTCATCTGCACCGACGGGCGGCGGTCGGTGTTGCCGCGCATGTACACGTTCCCGTCCGGGAAGCCGTTGTCCTTCAGCCACTTCAGCGTGTCCCGCCGCAGCCGCTCGGGCCGGCCGGTCAGGTAGACGATCTCGTGGTCGGCCGCCAGCGTCGTCGCGACCGCCAGCCCTTCGTCCAGGACGGCGTCCTCCTTGGCATGCGCGAAGAACGAGTCCCAGTCCTTCGGCCGCTTCTCGAGGAAGTGGATCCGCTGGCTGGTGTCGGACAAGGTCGCGTCGATGTCCAGGACGGCGTACGGGCGTGGATCGTCAGGCACGTCGTCCAGCTTCCCAGGTGTTGCGGTCGACGGCGTACTCGACGTCGCCGAACTCGGTGCCCGGGCAGCGGATCGTCGAAGTGCTCGTGGTACAGCCGGACGAACCGCAGCCCCGATCGCCGCATCACCGCGCGGGACCGGTGGTTGACCGCCATCGTGTCCGCGACCACCCGCTCCATCCCGAGCTCGGTGAACGCCTTGTCGATCAGCGCCTTCGTCCCCTCGGTCGCGTACCCGTGGCCCCAGGCGCTCCGGTTCAGTCGGTAACCAACGTCGACCGTCGCCGGCGTCGGTGGTCGGCTGCAGCCCGAACCACCCGATGAACGCCCCGTCCGACTTCTGGTGTGCGGCGAACTTCCCCAGCTGCGGGTGCTCGTCGTACATCCTCAGAATCTCCGGCAGTACGGCGTCCTCGATCTCCGCCCGTGGTGACGGCCGCCCGGTCAGGAACCGCATCACCTCCGGATCCGAATACAGCTCCGCGAGCAGGTCCACATCCCCTGCCCCGAACCGCCGCAGCCTGAGTCGCTCCGTCTCCAGGTACATCCCGCCGATACTGCCACCTCAAGGCCGGTCCGGGCGTGTCCGGAGTGTGGGCGGTGTGGTGGTTGGGGTGTGTTGGGTTGCGCGGTTGTCGGCGGGGCAGGTTAGCGTTCTCAGCGCGATGGACGAGTCGATCACGTTTCTGCACAGTTCGGACTGGCAGCTGGGGATGATGCGCCGGTTCCTGGGGCCGGACGGCCAGGCCCGGTGGGGTCAGGCGCGGCTGGACGCTGTCGCGCGGATCGGCGAGGTCGCGGTGGCGACCGGAGCGGCGTTCGTGGTCGTCACCGGGGATGTGTTCGAGCACAACCAGGTCGAGCGGCAGACCATCCTGCGGGCGTGTGAAGCGCTGAAGCGGATCCCGGTCCCGGTCGTGCTGCTGCCCGGCAACCACGACGCGCTCGAGCCCGGCTCGCTGTGGACGTCGAGCCAGTGGCAGGCGCACGCACCGTCGCACGTGATCGTTCTGACCGACAGCAAGCCGCTGGAGATCGTGCCGGGGGTCGAGATCGTCGGCGCGCCGTGGCGGTCGCGCCGCCCGGTGTCGGATCCGGCCGCGCCCGGGTACGCCGAGCTGACGCCGGCCGGGCCTGGTACGACGAGGATCCTGCTGGCACACGGTCAACTCACCAGTCTCTCCGGCGGGATGTCCGACGTACCGACGATCGATCAGGCCGCCCTGGAGGCGGCGGTCGCGGACGGGCGGCTGCAGTACGTCGGTCTCGGCGACCGGCACTCGACGACGCGCGTGACGGATCGGATCTGGTTCTCCGGGACGCAGGAGGTCACCTCGCCCGAGGAGGACGACCCGGGCAACGTGCTCAAGGTGACCGTCGGCGGCGGCGAGATCGAGGTCGAGCCGGTGCGGGTCGGTGCGTGGCACATGGTCGACCATCGCGTCGAACTGTTCGACGAGGAGTCGCTGCAGGCTCTGGAGGACTGGTTCGCGGAGCTGCCGGAGAAGGAGCGGACCTATGTCCGGCTCGCCGGCGACGGTTCGTTGCCGCTCCCGCTGCTCAGCCGGCTCGACTCGATCATCGACGCGCAGGGCGAGGTGTTCGCGAGTGTCGAGCGGTGGGCCAAGTTCTGGACCGTGCGGCCGGCACCGGACGCGGCGGATCTCGACGCGCTGCAGTTGAGCGGTCCGGCCCGGGCCGCGATGGAGGAGCTGCGTCAGGCGCTGGCCGGTGGTGACGAGGGTGCCGGTGCGGCGCTGTCGTTGATGCACAGACTGGCGCGGGACGCGGGATGAGGCTGCACAGCTTGACGCTGCGGAACTTCCGCGGCGTCACTGACCGTACCGTTCGGCTCCCGGCGCTCGGCACCACCGTGGTGGTCGGCGACAACGAGGTCGGTAAGTCCAGCCTGGTCGAGGCATTCGGGCTGGTCTTCGACTTCCCCGACGATTCCAAGTCGACCCGGATCCGCGACATCCAGCCGGTCGGCCAGGACGTCGGCCCTGAGGTCACGGTCGAGCTGACACTCGGCGGCCGCGAGCTCAGCTACACCAAACGCTGGCTGAAGAACCGCTCCACCGAGCTGACCATCGCCGAGCGCGACGGCCGCCGCCAGTCGTGGACCGGCCGCGAGGCGCACAACGAGGCCGAGCGGCTCTTCCACGATCACGTCGACCCGGTGCTGTGGCAGACCCTGATGGTCGAGCCAGGGCCAGTCGTTGGTGCTGCCAACACCGGCCGACGCCGAGCCGTTGATCACCGCGGTGACCGCCGAGTCGGGTACGCCGGTCGACGGCGCGTCGATGCCGCTCGTGACAGCCGTCGAGCACGAGTACCTGCGCTACTGGACCCGTGGCGGCCGCCCGACCGGCGACTTCGCGAGGTCGGAGAGGACCGTGGCGGGCGCCGAGCTGGCCGCGGCGCAGGCGTTGAAGGCGATGGAGGAGGTCCAGCAGGACATTCGCCGCGCCGAGCGACTGACTCTCGACCTCGATGACGTCACCGGCCGGCTCACCGAGCACCTCACCTCGGTGGAGGAGCTGCGCGAGCGCAAGAAGGCGACGGACGAGATCCTGCTCCGCCGCGACTCCGTCCGGCACCGGGCCGAGACCGCGCGGGCCCGGCTCGAGAACCACACCCGGACCCGGGTCGAGCGCGAGCGCCTGCTCGACGACGTCGAGCGGTTCACGAAGGTCGATGGCGAACTGGCCGAGCGCCGGACCGATGCCGACCTCGTCGCCGAAGACCGCTGCCGAGACCGTGCAGGGCGCCGAGGCCGCGCTGGCCGAGGTGATCGAGCTCAAGGACCTCCGGCGTACCGATGTGCAGGACGCGGAGCGCCGGGTCTCGGAGCTGATGGACCGCGCCGAGCTCGATCGGTTGCTCGGCCAGCAGACCGAGCTGGTCGACGTCCGCGTGCGGATCGCGGCGGCCGGGACGATCCTGGACCGGATCAAGGTCGACGACGCGCTGGTCGCCGCGTTGGAGGACGCGCGCGCCGCGGTCGTCGAGGCCCGGGCCGCGCTGGCGGCCGGCGTACCGGAGGTTGTCGGTACGGCGGCTTGGCGCGGAGCCGGTCGAGTTGTCGGGGACCGGGCTGGACGGCGAGGTGCCGTCCGAGCTGGGCTTCGACGATGCGGCCACCGTGTTGGTCTCCGGTGAGCTGGTGGTCGGCGTACCAGGTCAGGTCGAGGTGACTGTGCGAGCTGGTGGCGAGGCGGCGACCTTGCGGTCGCGGGTCGACGACGCCGTACGGCGTGAGAAGGACCTGCTGAAGAAAGCCGGCGTGAAGGATGTCGCGGCGGCGCGGGAGTTGCTGCGGAAGGCCGACACGGCGACGGCCGAGTTGCACGAGGCCCGGCGGACCGAGCGATCGCTGACGGCCGGTGGTGATCCGGGGGAGCGGATCGCGGTCCTGACGGCGCGTCTCGGTGCCGATGACGAGGCCGAGGACGCCGGCGGGAAGCAGGCCGCGGTCGAGGGCGTGCCTGGGCAGATGTCGCTGTTCGAGGAGTTCGTGTCGCCGCACGACACGCTGTTCGACGACTTCGAGATGCCGAGTGCGCCGGGTGATCTGGCCGGTGCGCAGCGGGCGCTGGAGGAGGCGCGGGACGGGCTGGCCGAGGTCGAGCGATTGCTTGCGGACGCGGAGTTCGCGGCGGCGCAGGCGCGGAAGGCGGCCGACGAGGATCGGTCCGAGGCGCAGCAGGCCCGGGCGCGGTCGGAGCTCGCGGGGGAGCGGTTGGCCGCTGCGGTCGAGGCGTTGGAGTCGGCTCGGGCTGTGCTCGACGACGAGGCGGCGTCCGTGGCGGAGGGCGCGGCGACGGCCGAGGTCGAGGCGGTGCTCGAGGAACTGACCGCCGTCCAGGAGCAGGCGGACGCCGCCGGTGCCGATCGGGTCGCGGGCGAGCTGACGGATGCGCTGGCGGTGGCGACGCGGCTGCAGGGTGAGCGGGACACGTTGCGCGACGCGTTGCGGACCACCGAGGGCCGACTTGAGCAGTCTGGCCGGGACGGGTTGGCGACCCGGCGTGATGTGGCCGATCTCGAGCTGGCCGCCGTACGCGCGGAGCACGACAGTCTGCGGCGGCGCGCGCAAGCGGCCCGGCGAGTGCACGAGACGCTCAGCCGGCATCGGGCCGAGGCGCAGACGAAGTACTCCGAACCGCTGCAGAGCCGGATCGAGTCGCTCGGGCGGACTGTGTACGGGCCGTCCTTCCGGGTCTGGCTGGACGATGATCTCGCGGTCGCGGAGCGGGAGCTGGACGGTATTCGGTTGCCGGTCGAGGCGTTGTCGACCGGTGCTCAGGAGCAGCTCGCGATCATCACCCGGCTCGCGATCAGTCACCTGGTCAGCACCGGCGAGGGCAGCGTGCCGGTGATCTTCGACGACGCCCTCGGCTGGTCGGACAAGGCCCGGCTGCGCGACATGGGCGCCCTCCTCGGCCGGGCCGGCGACCACGGGCAGGTCATCATCCTGACCTGCATGCCGGACCGCTACGAGTACGTCCCCAAAGCCACCTTCATCAAGCTGGACGCCTGATCCCTGCTGGCGACTGCCCGGCAGCGGGTGGAGACTGAGGCCGTGAGGGGCGGGTGGACACAGGCTGATCATCAGCTCGTCGGGCGGGGCGCCGAGCAGGATCTGCTCGTCCGGGTCTTGACGGGCGGTGCGGCCGGGCGCCCGGCCGCGTTGGTCGTCCACGGCGAGGCCGGAGTCGGCAAAACCCGCTTGGTCCGGGAGGTCTGCGCCGATCTGGACCTCCTGGTGTTGTGGGGTTCCTGCGTCCATTTCGGCGAGGCGTCCGTTCCGTATGCTCCGCTCATCGGCATCCTGCAGGACTGGCTCGCCTCCGCCGACCCTGCCGAACGGGCCGAGGTGCTCGCGGACGCCGACGAACTCGGCTCCCTGTTGCCCGGCGTCGGAGGTTCGCGCAGCGCGTTGACCGGACGGCTCGTTCCCGTGGTCGACCTGGTGCTCAACCGGATCGCGGACCGGCATCGCACCGTCGTGGTCGTCGACGATCTGCACTGGGCGGACGTGGCCTCTCTGGACGTCGTCGCCTACCTCATCGCCGGGTTCCGCGGACAGCACTTGACGGTGCTGGGCACGTGTCGAGACGAAGACCGCGGTGCAGGCCATCCGCTGCACGGCTGGCTGGCCGACATGCGGCGTATGCCGTCGTTCGAGGAGATCCATCTCGAACGGCTCGAGCCTGCCGACACCGGGGTCCAGCTGGAGGACCTGCTGGGCCGGGCTCCCGACATCGACCTCGTCACCCAGGTCCAGGCACGCTCTGACGGCAACCCATACCTCACGGAGTTGCTCGTGGAGGACCTGTCCGGAGCCGAGGCCGTGCTGTCGGCCACGGTGCCCGAGGGCCTGCGGGATGCCCTCCTCGCCGCGTGGCATCGGCTCTCGGAGCAGGCCCGTCAGCTTGTCCAGGTGCTCGCCGTCGGCGGACGCCCGACCACCCTCGACGTCCTGTCCGCGGTCGCTTCCCGCCACGGCTTCGACATCGACCGCCTGGCCGGCTGCGTGACCGAGGCCCAGGAGCGCGGTGTTCTGGCGACAAGCACGGCAGACCCGTGTTGGTTCCGTCATCCACTGCTGGCCGAGGTTCTGTACGACGGTCTGCCGCCGACTGAGCGACCCCGCATCCACGCCAGCTATCTCGAAGAGCTCGAAGCACGGTCGGGATCGACGGAGGCGGTGGCGGCCGACCTCGCTGTCCACGGTCAGCAAGCCGGCCGGATCGACGACGCCTACAGGTGGTCGTTGCTGGCCGCCGAGTACGCGGCCGATCTGCGTGCCCCGGCCGAGCAGGCCATCCAGCTGGAGCGGCTGTGCGACCTGTGGGAGCAGGTCTCACCGGACCTCCGCGGCACCGCTGCCGACCGTACGGCGCTGCACGTTCGGGCGAGCGCGGTGTGCTCGAGGGTCGGACGGATCGACAAGGCCGTCGATCTGCTCAGCCATGCGCTCAAGCTGATCGACCGCAGGCGGGAACCGCTCCTGGCCGCGGGCATCCTCATCGACCGCGCCACCATGCGCTGGCACCGGACCGAACCGATCGAGGCCGTCCTGGTGGACATCCACGAGGCGCTCGACCTCACGGACCGCTTCCCCAGCAGCGCCGAGCGGGCGCGGGCGCTGGGAACTCTTGCCCGGGCCGAGCACTGGCAGGGTCTCCCGGTCGCGGCTGCGCACGCGGAGGAGGCCGTCCGAGTCGCCCGCGGCTGCGGCTCGGACAAGGTGCTCGCGGCCGTCCTCGGCCATCGCTGCATGGCGCTCTACATCAGTTCACCCGAACGTGCGCTGGCCGACGCGCGGGAAGCCGAACAGCTGGCCCTGTCCAGTGACGCGATGCTCGAGTGGATGATGGCGGTTGTTTGGCAGACAGTCACGTTGCGAAGCCTCGGGCGCTGTACTGAAGCAACGGACGTGGCGCTGCGCGGCTACACCGATTTCGTGGCACCTGGTCGGGACCTGCTCGGGTACATGCTCGCGTCCATCGGAGCCGCGGGGCTGCTGGAGTCGGGACGGTGGCAGGAATGCCGTGCGGTGTTGCGGTCCGCACTGGCTGTCCGGTGCCCGAACATCCCCGGTGCCGGGATCAGGCTGGTTGCGGCGCCACTGGCGGTGCGCTGCGGGCGCCCGGGGGAAGGCAGGCAGCATCTCGATCGGGCCCTGGAGTTGGTCGCCGAGAATTTCCCTGGGACTCGCTGGGAGCTGGCCGCCGCCGGCGCCGAAGTACTGATCGCCGAAGGCAAGCCGCAGGAAGCCGTCGACTGGGTGCGCGCAAGGCTGACCCAGCCGGGCATCCCTCCCACCGTGCAGGATGACGACCTCCTGGTGGACTACGCCAACGCGGCCGCCGAGCTCGCGCAGGCTGCGCGCGACGCAAGCGACCCAGCAGGTGCCGCGCGGGCCGTCGCCGGCCTCGACGAAGTCCTCGACGCGCGGCCCTGGGAGCCCTTCACCCAGGGTCACGATTCGGCCGCCCGGTCGATGAAGTGCGCGCTCTTCCAGGCCGAAGTGGCGCGCTGCCGTGACGACTCGGAGCAGGTGGACCGCTGGGACCGCGCCATCGACGCTTGCGAAGCGGCCGGGGCGCCGTGGCATGGGGCAGTGTCGCGATGGCGGTACGCCGAGACCGCGATCGCCGCGGGACAGCCACCGGTCGATGTCGGCGAAATGCTCCGGCAGGCGCGTCGTAGCGCCGACGACCTGGGCGCGGAGCCCCTGCGACGCAGTATCGAGTCGCTGGCCCGGCGGGTACGGATCAGCCTCCGTGATCCGGCGCCGATTGTCGTACCGGAGCAGGAGGACACGGTCCTGTCGGCGTTGACGCCGCGGGAACGCGAGATCCTGGCCTTCCTGGTCACCGGCCGGTCAAACGGCGAGATCGCGAAGGACCTCGTGATCAGCGACAAGACGGTGAGCGTCCACGTCTCCAGCATCCTGCGGAAGACCGGAACGACGACTCGGTTCGAGGCGGCGGCGTTGGCGGTGCGTGTCGGCGGTCCTGGTGCGTGACTGCACCAGGGCCGTCAACTTCAGTGGGCTGCGAGTGGATGACGACGGCGGTACAGCCAGAGACCGGTCATGGTCAGGGCCGCTCCGCCGAGGACTCCGGCTCCTGTCTCCAGAACCTCGGCGGCGGTGTCGTCCACCTGGACCTGGATTCGTTCGGGCGGCGCCGGCTGGACGACGGCCGGCCTGTGGTGGCGTTCGTCGGGATCGTTCGGTCGCGACGCGGACGCCGGGTCCGATCCAGCCACGACGGCCCCGCAGACGAGTACCGGCAGGGCGAGGATGGCGTAGCGGTGCTTCATGGCTTCCTCCCTGGACGACGACAATCGCCGTCTACCTCCACCGTCCGGCGGGGAGGGGGAGCGGCACATCGGGCATGCCCCCTTAGATCCGGCGCACCGGACCCTCAGACCGGCGATCGGTCAGCGGAGGATGCGCTCTTGTGCGCTGTAGACAACGCAGCGCTCACCCCGAGTGAAGCCGGCCAGGGTGATGTCGAAGCGGCGGGCGAGATCGACGGCGAGGCTGGACGGTGCCCCCACCGCCACGATCATGCCGATCCCGGCGGCGACCGCCTTCTGGATGATCTCGTAGCCGGCGCGGCCGCTGACCGCGAGGACCAGGCCCTTGCGGCTGTGCTGGTTGAGGACGGTCCAGCCGACCACCTTGTCGACGGCGTTGTGGCGGCCGACGTCCTCCTTCACGACGATCTTGCGGCCGTCCGTGGTGAACAGGCCGGCCGCGTGGAGACCGCCGGTGCGGCTGAAGGTCGGCTGGGCGTCGCGGAGCAGATCCGGCAGGCGGCGTACGACGTCGACCGGCACCTCGACCGGGTCGACCGGGTCGTACTCGCGTTCGGCGAGCTCGTCGAGGCTTTGCTGGCCGCAGACACCGCACGCGGCCGACGTGACGCCGTACCGCTGGGGTGGTTCGCGGTCCGGAGGGCCGTCGAAGGTGACCGTGACGGTGTTGAACTGCTGCTCCCGGGTCAGCTTCACATCGGTGCAGTAGGCCACGGTCCGGATCGCGTCCGGCCGGACCGCGAACCCCTCGCCGAGGCAGAACCCGGCGGCCAGTTCGAAGTCGGAACCGGGCGTCCGCATCGTCACCACCAGCGGCTCGGGCGGCCGGCCCGGCCACTCCAGCCGCAGCTCCAGCGGCTCCTCGGTGACGACGACATCCTCACGCCGGGACGTCCGCTCGCCGTCCAGCACCTCGATCTTGAACCTCGTGGTGGGGCCTTTCGTCATACCTCCACCGTAAGCGCTCACCAGCCGCGGCGTACGGCGAGCCAGTCGAGGAAGGTCCAGGCGTAGAACCGCTGGTGCTCGCGGAGGGCCGGCGTACAGCCGAGTGGTGGCGGCGCGGCGGCGTTTCTCATCATGTACGCCGCGATCACACCGACGAAGCAGTCGAGGTGTTCGGGAGGTACGTCGGCCGTCAGAGGGCTGCTGCGGATCGCGGCGGCCGTGTCGATCCCGTGGTGCTGCGCGACCGGCAGCAGCCCGACCCAGTCCATCCACCGCGGGCCGAGCGCGAGCCAGTTCCAGTCGACCGTCCAGCAGGTGCCGGCCGCGTCGATGAGGAGGTTGTCCGGCCGCAGGTCGCCGTGCGTCGCCGCCTCCCCGGCGAACGCACCCGGTGCCAGCTGAACCAGGTCCGTCAGTTCAGGCAGGATCCTCGGCAGCCACGGCTGCAACCCAGTCGGCATCGGCCGCTCACCCGCGACGATCTGCCCCGGGATCTGTAGCGGCGACTCGTCACCCTCCAGATCCTTGAGGAAGGTCTGCAGCCCGGCGAGCGGACTCGGATCCATCGCCGTCGCGATCCGCTCACACGTCGCAGTCACCAGCCCGAAGTCGTCCACCGTCCATGGCGCCGCCGGCATCCGTCCGTCCACCCACTCCGACACCACCGCGAACCACCGCCGCCCTGATCCGACGGCGTGGGCGGTGGTGATGATGGGCGGGACCCGGATGACGGACGGCAACTGCGGGACGACCTCGGCCTCGCGTTGGTAGGCAAGGTAGGCGTGCATCGTGTCGTCGGCCGCTTTCACGAAGACGCGTCGGCCGTCGGCCAGGTGGACCGGGGCGGCGAAGCCTCCGGTGAAGCCGGAGGAGACCGGCGGACCCGCCGTGGTGATCTCGGTGCCTAGGGCAACGGCCAGGGCTTCGTGGAGGGCTGGTGGGAGCGTGTTCCAGTCCGGTCGCAGGGAGGTTGCGGTGTAATCGACGTCGGGCGCTCCGGTCATGTCCACAGACGATAGAACGGCCGGGGCTACGGCGCCTGTGGTTTAGCGTGCGGGTGTGAATGGATCCGTCGTGCTGCAGGTGGCCGACCTGGTGGGCATCTTTGTGTTCGGAATCACCGGCGCGCTGGTCGGCGTACGCAAGAAGCTGGACGTGTTCGGCATCCTGGTGCTCGCGCTCGTGACCGGGCTCGGCGGCGGCTTCATCCGGGACGTGCTGCTCGGCGCGACCCCGCCCGCGGCGCTGCAGGACTGGCGGTACCTGGTGGCGCCGGTCGCGGCCGGGCTGCTCACGTTCTTCCTGCATCCCGGTATCGGCCGGCTGGAGCGGCAGGTGAACATCTTCGACGCGGCCGGGCTCGCGCTGTTCTGCGTGATCGGCGCGCTGAAGGCGCTCGACTACGACCTGTCGCCGCTCGCGGCCGCCCTGATCGGCACGATCTCCGGCATCGGCGGCGGCGTGATCCGCGACATCCTCAGCGGCCGGGTTCCCGTCGTGCTCCGCTCGGAGATCTATGCCACGCCGGCCTTCCTCGGATCCGGCATCGTGGTTGTCGCCGCAGCGCTGAAGTACGACGCCCTGTGGGTGCCGATCGCCGCGGCGGCGACATGCTTCGGCATCCGGCTGATCGCGATCCGCCGCGGCTGGAACGCGCCGCTACCCCGCAATCCGTGACGGCGCGGCCCAGCCGTTGACGACGGCAAGCAACTCCAGGTACCGCGGCCAGCGCGGGTCGGCCTCGGTACGACGAAGCTCGATCAGCCGCCCGCGCAGCTCCGGATCGTGCCACAGCAGGCCGTCCGAGACGAGCGCACGGTAGCCCACCGCCATCCGTCGTACCCCGGCTCGGAAGCCGTCGTCCTGGGTCAGGGCGGCCAGCTCGAGCCACGCCTCGACCTGCCGTACGTCGGCGTCCTCGGAGAGCACCGGCGTGAGGTTCTGGCGGATCGCCGCCAAGTCGGGTTCTTCGCCGAGGGTGGATGCCAGGAAGTCGGCGATGAGAGCACGCCGTTCCTCCTCGGACTGGGCAGTCATTTCGTGCATGAGATCAAGCTCCTCCGGGGTCGAATGACGATGAGCGGCCACCGACAGCACCGCGTGCTGGAGTCGCAGCGTCCGGATCTGCAGCGCGACGGCCTCGGCATGCGCGGTGAGTACGTCGGCCAGCGTCCGCTCACGGTCCAGCACCGCCCGCACCGTCGGCAGATCGATACCAAGAGAACGCAGTGTCCGGATCAGCTCGAGCCGCGCCACTGCGTCGGCGTCGTACCGACGGTGACCGGCAGCAGTACGCCGTGATGGCAGCAGCCCGTGGTCGGAGTAGTACCGCACGGTCTTCACCGTCACGCCAGCCCAGCCGAGCCAGCTCACCGATCGAGTGGTCCATGCCGACACCCTCACATCTCCCGTCAGAGGAGATACAAGCCTAGTTGTGGGCGAAGCGGGTCTTGGGTCGGGCAAAGGTGGTGGCGAGAGCGGCGACCAGGGCGCAGATGATGCCGATGGAGAACGGGACCCAGTAGGCGGTGGACGGACCCCAGACGTCGACGGCGTGGCCGGAGATGGCGTTACCCGGGGCTACACCGAGGAGGATGCCGGTGACGGTCCAGGTGATCGCCTCGGTGAGGCGCTGCGGCGGGACCCACTCCTCGACGCAGGCGGTGACCGCGACCATCGTCGGCGCGATGGTCAAGCCACAGCAGAACAGGACCACGCCGAGCATCGAGCACGCTGTTGACCCAGGGCAGTGGCGCCAGGCTGACGGCGAGCAGGATCGTGCCGAACAGCAGCCGCCGCTCGACCGGAGCGCGCCAGTGGACCGAGCCGTACCAGAGACCGGCCAGCAGGCTGCCGAACGCCCACACGGCCAGTACGACGCCGGACAGCCCGGCCTGACCCTTCTCGGTGGTGAACGCGATCGTGACCACCTCAACGCCGCCGAGAGTCGCGCCGAGGCCCGAGACCGATCAGGCTGAGCAGCATGAGCGAGAGCCAGGGGAGTGGCGCCTGCTCGGCACCGTCGGACTTGCCGCGGCCGGGCGGGTCGGAGGCACGCAGCGACGCCAGCCAGATCCCGCCGGCCAGTCCGAGCACTCCCGCCGCGGCCAGGGCGGCGTACGGGCTGAACTGCGTGGCGAGCGTGGTGACCAGGACCGGACCGACGATGAAGACGACCTCGTCGCCGACCGCCTCGAGGGCGAACGCGGTCTGCAGCGCGCGGCCCGCGGCCGAGCAGATGCGTCCAGCGGGCGCGGACGAACGAGCCGACCTGCGGACGGGTGCCACCGGCAACGAACGACAGCGCGTACAGCACCCAGATGGGTGCGTCGGCCCGTACCGCGACGAGCAGTGCCCCGAGCCCGATCGTGCAGAGCACCGAGCCGATCAGCAGGAGCATCCGCTGGCCGAAGCGGTCGACCAGGCGGCCCTGGATCGGGCCGGTCAGCGCGCCGGCGATCACGGCGACACCGGAGACGGCGCCGGCCAGGCCGTACGAGCCGCTCTCCGCGCGATCAGGATGACGATGCCCAGCCCGATCATCGAGATCGGCATACGCCCGAGGATCCCGGCGATGAAGAACGCACTGGCGCCGGGACGGCGCATGAGGTGGACGTAGGGCTTGAGCATGAGGGACCGGCAACACCCTAGCTGTTGCCGGCCTGAGAACACTCGGAATATGCCCGTGCCCCAGTCGCCCGCCGCAGTGCCGTACGACGCGGTCCTGCTGCTGTCCTTCGGCGGTCCCGAGAAGACCGAGGACGTACTGCCCTTCCTGCAGAACGTGACGCGCGGTCGCGGGATCCCGGACGAGCGGTTGAAGGAAGTCGGGGAGCACTACTACGGGTTCGGCGGGAAGAGCCCGATCAACGAGCAGAACCGGGCGCTGCTGGCCGCGCTGCGGGAGTCGTTCGACGAGATCGGCCTGGACCTGCCGATCTACTGGGGCAACCGCAACTGGGCGCCGTACCTGACCGACACGATGCGCGAGATGGCCGCCGACGGGGTCCGCCGTGCGGTGGTGATCGTGACCGCCGCCTACCCGTCGTACTCCGGCTGCCGGCAGTACCGGGAGAACCTCGAGGACGCGGCCCGCGAGATCCGCGGACGCGCCGCGGATCGACAAGCTCCGGCACTACGCGAACCACCCCGGCTTCGTCGGCCCGTTCGTCGAGTCGACCGCCGACGCGCTGAGCAAGCTGCCCGAGGGGAGTGCGATCGCCTACGTGACGCACTCGATCCCGACCGCGATGAACGCGTCCAGCGGGCCGGACGGGAACGCGTACCTCGACTGGCACCTGGATGTGGCCGCGGAGATCACCGCCGAACTCGAGCGCCGTACCGGTCGGACCCGGCGGACCGACCTGGTCTACTGCTCGCGGTCCGGCCCGCCGCAGATGCCGTGGCTCGAGCCGGACGTCAACGACCACCTCGAGAGGCTCGCGGCCGAGGGCGTGCCGGGGGTGGCTGTCGTACCGATCGGGTTCGTGAGCGATCACATGGAGGTCATCTACGACCTCGACACCGAGGCCGTCCAGACGGCCGAGAGGCTGGCCCTGCCGATGGCCCGGGCCGCGACGCCTGGGACCGATCCGAAGTTCGTCACCATGCTGCGCGACCTCGTCCTCGAGCGGGCCGCGGCCGAGCGCGGTGAGCAACCGGCCCGCCCCTGCGTCGGCAGGCTCGGCCCGGCCTGGGACGACTGCCGTCACGACTGCTGTCCACCTCTGCGCCGACCTACCTCTAAGGAAGCTGTATGACCGACGAAAGCCCGCAGGTCCTCCTCAAGCTGGCCGTGGAGGTGGCGGAGGAGGCGGCCCGGCTGATCGTCGAACGCCGCCGTGGCACGATCACGGTCGCCGACACCAAGAGCACCGTCACCGACGTCGTCACCGCGGTCGACCGCGAGTCCGAGGAACTGATCCGGGCCCGGGTCCTGCAGGCCCGTCCGGACGACTCGTTCCTCGGTGAGGAGGGCGACGACGTGGTCGGCACCAGTGGCGTGCGCTGGGTGGTCGACCCGATCGACGGCACGGTCAACTACCTGTACGACATCCCGACGTACGCCGTCTCGATCGCGGTCGAGTCCGACGGCGAGACGGTCGCGGGTGTGGTCGTGGACGCGCCACGGGGCGAGGTGTTCACCGCGACCAAGGGCGGTGGCGCGTTCCTGGACGGCAACCCGATCCAGGTGTCGGGGTGCACCGAGCTGAGCACGGCCCTGGTCGGGACCGGGTTCGGGTACGACCCGGCCCGCCGGCAGATCCAGGCCGAGGTGATCCAGCAGTTGATCACCGAGGTCCGCGACATCCGCCGGATCGGGGTCGGCGCGATCGACCTGTGCTACGTCGCCTGCGGCCGGCTGGACGCGGTCTTCGAACGCGGTCTGAATCCGTGGGACTACGGAGCGGGTGCGCTGATCGCCGCCGAGGCCGGCGCGGCCATCGGCGGGCTGCACGGGGCTCCGGTGTCGCCGGAGATGTCGATCGCGACCAGCCCGGCGCTGTTCGGGCCGTTCCATGAGCTGCTCGCAGCGGCGAATCCGCTGCGCGGGTAGGTTCGTCGCTGACTGCTCGTTTCTGCGCAGTATCGCGCAATAACGAGCATTCTCGTGTTCGCTCCTGACATTTTTGCGACACGCGGGCCAGAACATGGACCCCGACGCGCGCGAAGGGCCCTTCATAGGGCACAATCCGGTCCTCGGGGAACGGTTACTGCCGGTCCCGGCCTGGCTGTCAAGGGTTTCGGGGGACGAAGGTTCAGCGTGGTGCTCACGCGCGGAATTTCTCGGCCGCTTTACCCGTTCAAGGGCTCAGCAGGCAACACCACGGGTACGAAGAGGGCAGGGAAACACCATGGCGACTGATTACGACGCCCCGCGCAAGACGGACGAGGACGCTTCCGAAGAGTCGATCGAGGAACTGAAGACTCGCCGTCACGACAAGAACTCCGGCAAGGTCGACGAGGACGAGGCCGAGGCCGCGGAGAGCTTCGAGCTGCCCGGCGCCGACCTGAGCCACGAAGAGCTGGCGGTGCGGGTACTCCCGCGCCAGGCCGATGAGTTCACCTGTTCGAGCTGCTTCCTGGTTCACCACCGCAGTCAGCTCGCGGAAACGAAGAACGGGCAGTTGATCTGCCGCGACTGCGCAGCCTGACACCAGCGCCCTTCTTCGGCTTGACACACAGCGGGACCGCCCCCAGACCCTGGGGCCGGTCCCGCCGTCGTCTGTCTAGGCCTTCTCGTCCTCTTTCGCGATGCTCTTGACCAGCCCGTTCGCAGCCTTGGCATCCTGCACGTACCCGGGCGGCGCGTAGCCGGTCGACTTCAGCCAGTACTCCGCCGCCCGCCGCTCGGCGAACAGCTTGGCCGCGGCCGCGGCGGCCCCACTCGCCACCGCCCAGGTGACGACCTCGGCGTACCCACCCTGGCCGGCCTTCGGCGGTTGCTCACCCGAGCCGAGCTTCCAGGCCGTGCGGACGACCTTGTTCGCGACCAGACCCACCACCAGCGTGAACGCGGCCAGCACCAGCTTCCAGCCGATCTTCGCTCCGATCACAGCAGCCTCCTAACGCAAGTCCCCGACAGTCAGGATCTTGCCACGCTGTTCCCCTCCAGGGCTGCTGCCAACCGGTCCGGGTGCCGCGTGGCGACCACCCAGTACGGCGCCGGGTCGCGCGGATCGGTGATCTCGACCCGCACCGCGCCCCGCACGTAGGGGCGCAGCAGCAGGTACGCCTTCGGGTCGCAGTCCCGCCCGAACGCGCGCCTCGCGTCGTCGCCGGTCAGCGCCTCGACCGTGCCCAGGTACGCCCGGCCGATCACGGCCCGGCCGGCTTGGAGTCGTTCACCGTCCACCTCGACCCGCGCGGCGCCGTACTGGAGGAAGAAGAGGACCAGCAGGAGTAGGGCGACGCCGCCGACGAAGGCGCCGGCGAAGTACCCGACCGGTACTGCGGTGATGACGAAGAGAGTGACGACCGCGATGGCGGCGATGATCCACCACCACACCGGCACGCTCAGCTTCTCGCGATAGGTACCCACAGGCCCAGCCTGGCACGTGGCTGGTCCAGGCTCCGTCGGTAAGGTCCCCTCTCGTGACCGAGGTACTGATCCAGCGACTCGACCCCGACCTCCCGCTCCCGTCGTACGCGCATCCCGGCGACGCCGGCGCGGACCTGGTGGCGGCGAGCGATATCACGCTGAAGCCCGGTGAACGCGGCCTGGTCGGCACTGGCATCGCGATCGCCCTGCAGGACGGGTACGCCGCCTTCGTGCACCCGCGCTCCGGACTCGCGGCCAAGCACGGCGTGTCGATCGTCAACGCGCCGGGCACTGTGGATGCGGGCTATCGGGGCGAGATCAAGGTGTGCCTGATCAATCTCGACCCGGATGCCGAGGTGACAGTGCGGCGTGGCGATCGGATCGCGCAGTTGGTCATCCAGCAGGTGGAGAAGGCGCGGTTCGTCGAGGTGACCACGCTGCCGGGGTCGGCCCGCGGTGACGGGGGGTACGGCTCGACCGGCGGTTTCGGCGATGTGACACGCTGAGCACCTGCGCACGTGGAACTGACGGATGCGCGAGACTACGGCGGCTGTACCAACGAGAACGAGGAAGTAGAGAACAGTGATCTTCCGCCGCAAGGCCAAGGACGAAGACCCCGAGACCACCGAGACGGACGCAACCGTCGAGGAGGCCGCTGCGGCGGACGCCCCCGCCGAGGGGCCGTTCGACTCCGGTGACGTCGACCCCGCGGTGCTGGAGGAAGAGGACCGGATCGACCTGGGCGCGCTGGTGATCACCGGCATGCCCGGGATGGAGCTGCGGCTGCAGGTCGACGAGCAGTCCGGCCAGGTGCAGGCGATCCTGCTGGTCCTGGAGGACTCCGCGCTGGAGCTGCGGGCGTTCGCGGCGCCGAAGAAGACCGGCATCTGGAGCGAGGTCCGGCGGGAGATCGCCGCCGAGGCCAGCCGGATGGGTGGTACGGCGACCGAGACCGAGGGCTCGTTCGGCACCGAACTCGTGCTGGTCGTGCCGGTCGAGGACCCGGACGGGCAGATCTTCAGCCAGACCTCGCGGGTGATCGGGGTGGACGGTCCGCGCTGGCTGCTGCGGGCGACCGTGCTCGGCCGGGCCGCCGTCGAGCCGGATGCCGCGACGCTGATGGAGGCGACGCTGCGCAACGTCATCGTGGTCCGCGGCGCCGAGCCGATGGCCGTGCGTGAGTCGCTGCCGTTGCGGCTTCCGCCGGGCGCTGAACCGGCTGCTGACGAAGAGGCGTGACGGACTACACTCGACGCATGGGTAGTGAGAAACCCGCGGGGATGTGGCGGCGTGCCTTCCGCGGGCTGGCCGGAGACCGCGACCAGCAGGACGCCGAGGTCCTTCAGGACTTCGCGCACGACTGTGGTGCGCGGTCGATCACCGGCTGCCACGACCGCGAGATGGTGACGCTGTACGGCACGCTCCGCACGATCACGTTCAGCCCCCGCGGCGGCGTACCGGCCTTGGAGGGTGAGTTGTACGACGGCACCGGCACGGTCAAGCTGATCTGGCTCGGCCGGCGCAAGATCGCCGGGATCCACCCCGGCTCCGATCTGATCGCCTCCGGGCGGATCGGTGTCGTCGACGGCGACCGGGTGATGTTCAACCCGCGCTACGAACTCCGCCCGACGGCTGCCAATGGCTGAGCCGCCCTCGCGCCGCGACCAGGTCGAAGAGAACCTGGAGGAGAAGCTGGCCGACATCCTGCGCCCCGAGCTCGAGGCGGCCGAGTCCGAGCTCTCGGATCAGCCGGCTGCCGACGAGGAGAAGCCGGCCGACGAGCCGGCCAAGCATGCGCGGAGCACCGACAAGGACTTCTTCCAGGCCCTCGGCGGCTGGGGTGCGCTGCTCGACATCGGGCTGCCCTGGATCGCGTTCCTGATCGTCTACGCGGCCACCGACCACAACCTGCAGATCGCGCTGATCGTCGCGGTCGCCTGCGGTGCCGCGGTCGCCCTGCTCCGCCTGATCCGCCGGCAGCCGCTCCGCAACGTCTTCGGCGGTTTCGTCGGCGTCCTGATCTCCGCCTGGGTCGCGAACCGCACCGGCAACGCCAAGGACGTCTACGTCCCCGGCCTGCTGACGAACCTGGGGTACGGCGCTCTGTACCTGGTCACCGTGCTGATCCGCTGGCCCCTGTTCGGCGTGCTGTACGGACTGATCACGCAGACCGGAACGGCCTGGCGCAAGGACCCCGCGATGCTGAAGGGGTTCTCCCGGGCGACGCTCGTGTTCGTCGGGCTCTTCGCGATCCGCCTGATCGTGCAGGTCCCGCTCTACTTCACCGGCAGCCTGAATGCCCTCGGTATCGCGAAGATCGGCCTGGGGCTCCCGTTCTACGCGCTCGCGCTCTGGCTCGCGTACGCCGTACTGCGTGGATCGCTGCCACCGGAGAAGTGGGACGAGGCGCGTGACCACGTGACCCACCTGCTCCGGGGCAACCGGGGGACCAAGAAGTAAGAGGACCTACTCGGCCGCGTGGCGGTGGTGCGGGGAGAGCATGTCCTCGAGTTGTTCCTCGGTCTCGTCCGCGGCGACGAAGAGCAGCTCGTCATTGAGTTCGAGCGTGCCTTCCGGATCCGGTCGCAGGACGCGACCCTCGCGCAGGATGACGACCAGCGCGGTGTCCAGCGGCCAGTCGATGTCGCCGACCCGCAGACCGATCATCGGGGAGTCCTCGGGCAGGGTCAGCTCGACCAGGTTCGCGTCGCCCTGGCGGAAGGTGAACAGCCGGACCAGGTCGCCGACCGAGACCGCTTCCTCCACCAGCGCGGACATGATCCGCGGCGTGGAGACGGACACATCCACGCCCCAGGCCTCGTTGAACATCCACTCGTTCCGCGGATGGTTGACCCGGGCAACGGTCCGGGGGACGCCGAACTCGGTCTTGGCGAGCAGCGAGACGACCAGGTTGACCTTGTCGTCACCGGTGCTGGCGATCGCCACCTGGCAGCGCTGCAAGGCTGCTTCCTCGAGCGAGGACAGCTCGCACGCGTCGGCCAGCAGCCACTCCGCCCGCGGCACCGACTCGGCCTTGATCGCCCGCGGGTCCTTGTCGATCAGCAGCACCTCGTGGCCGTTCTCCAGCAGCTCGGCGGCGATCGACCGACCGACGTTCCCGGCTCCGGCGATGGCTACCCGCATCACAGCTCCTCAGGCTTGGTGCCGAGTTGGGACTCCACCGCGGCGACGTCCCGTTCCAGCATCACGACGTGGACCAGGTCACCCTCCTGGATGACCGTGTCGGCCCGCGGCAGCAAGCCCTCGCCGAGCCGGGTCAGGAACGCCACCCGGGCACCGGTGGCCTTCTCGATGTCGAAGGCGAGCCGGCCGACCCAGTCGGAGTGCACGTGCACCTCGGCCAGCCGGACGGTCCCGGACGGGTCGCGCCACTCCGGTTCGGAGCCCTCCGGCAGCAGCCGGCGCATCATCTGGTCGACGGTCCAGCGCACGGTGCCGACGGTCGGGATGCCGAGCCGCTGGTACACCTCGGCGCGTCCGGGGTCGTAGATCCGGGCCACCACGTTGCTGATCCCGAAGTTCTCCCGGGCCACCCGGGCGGCCAGGATGTTCGAGTTGTCGCCGTTCGAGACCGCGGCGAACGCCTCCGCCTCCTCGATCCCGGCCTCGGTCAGCACCTCGCGGTCGAATCCCATCCCGACGATGGTCCGGCCGGTGAAGTTCGGGCTCAGCCGGCGGAACGCATCGGCCGACTGGTCGATGATCGCGACCGTGTGGCCTCGCTTCTCCAGACCCCGCGCGAGGGTCGATCCGACGCGGCCGCAGCCCATGATGACGACGTGCACTGGCTGATCACTCCCTGCCCCGTCCGGGGCGGCTGGGTCGGTCCGGCAGGGATAGACGCTACACCGGAACCGGGAGCCCTCTAACATCACCGGTGTGACTCCCGCTCTAGGCGATATCGGCAAACGGCTGCTGCTCGGTCGCAAACTGCGCAGCACCCAGCTGGGCGAGACCCTGCTGCCGAAGCGCATCGCCCTGCCGGTGTTCGCGAGCGACGCCTTGTCGTCGGTCGCCTACGCCCCGGACGAGATCTTCCTGACCCTGTCGATCGCCGGTCTGGCCGCGCTGACGATCTCGTGGAAGATCTCGCTCGCGGTCGCGGTGGTCCTGGTCGTGGTGGTGCTGTCCTACCGGCAGAACGTGCACGCCTACCCGTCCGGTGGCGGTGACTACGAGGTCGCCAACGAGAACCTCGGTCCGACCGCGGGCCTCACGGTGGCCAGCGCGCTGATGGTCGACTACACGCTCACCGTCGCGGTGTCGATCTCGTCGGCCGCGCAGTACGCCGCTTCGGCGATACCGTCTCTGGAAGGACACCAGGCCACGGCGGCCGTGATCGCGGTGCTCTTCCTGACCACGATGAACCTGCGGGGTGTGCGCGAATCAGGTGCCGCCTTCGCGATCCCGACGTACATCTTCATGGTCACCATCCTCGGGATGGCGGCCTGGGGCTTCGGCCGGCTGTTGTTCGGCACCCTGCCGGACGCGGCCAGCTCGAACCTGGGTCTCACCGCCGAGGATCAGTTCGCGCACGGTGCGGGCGGGCTGGCGATGGCGTTCCTGGTCCTGCGGGCGTTCTCGTCCGGCTGTGCGGCGCTGACCGGTGTCGAGGCGATCAGCAACGGCGTGCCCGCCTTCAAGAAGCCGAAGAGCAAGAACGCGGCGACCACGCTGGCCCTGCTCGGCTCGATCTCGATCGCGATGGTGGTCAGCGTGGTTGCGCTGGCCAACGTGATGAAGGTGCGCTTCGCCGAGGACCCGGCCACCCAGCTGACCCTGAACGGGGTGCCGGTCGGGGACGCATACCACCAGGACCCGGTGATCGGGCAGTTGGCCAAGGGCATCTTCGACCACTTCTCGCCCGGCTTCTACCTGGTCGCGGCGGCCACCGGCGTCATCCTGGTGCTGGCCGCGAACACCGCGTTCAACGGGTTCCCGGTGCTCGCCTCGATCCTGGCCCGGGACGGCTACCTGCCGCGTCAGCTGCACACCCGCGGCGACCGGCTCGCGTTCAGCAACGGCATCATCATCCTGGCCGGCTTCGCGATCGTCCTGATCGTCGCGTTCAACGCCGAGGTGACAAAGCTGATCCAGCTCTACATCGTCGGCGTGTTCGTGTCCTTCACGATCAGCCAGACCGGCATGGTCCGGCACTGGACCCGGCTGCTGCGCGACGAGCAGGACCCCGCCCGGCGGGCCCGGATGCAGCGGTCCCGGGTCATCAACACCATCGGCCTGACGCTGACCGGCGTCGTGCTGGTCATCGTGCTGATCACCAAGTTCCTGCTCGGTGCGTACATCGCGATCATCGCGATGGCGTGTCTGTTCATGCTGATGAAGGGCATCCACCGGCACTACGACACGGTCGGCCGGCAGATGGCGATCGAGGGCGACGAGCCGCTGATGCTGCCGTCCCGGGTGCACGCGATCGTACTGGTCTCCAAGCTGCACAAGCCGACGCTGCGGGCGCTGGCCTTCGCCAAGGCGGCCCGGCCGTACACGCTCGAGGCGGTCACGGTCGACGTCGACCGGGACGAGTCGGACGTGCTCCAGACCGAGTGGGACAACCGGGGCATCCCGATCCCGCTGAAGCGGCTGGCCTCGCCGTACCGGGAGATCACCCGGCCGATCCTGCAGTACGTGCGGGACATCCGGCGGCAGTCGCCGCGGGACGTGGTGATGGTCTACATCCCGGAGTACGTGGTCGGTCACTGGTGGGAGCACATCCTGCACAACCAGAGCGCCCTGCGGCTCAAGGGGCGGCTCTTGTTCACACCTGGTGTCATGGTTACGTCCGTTCCTTACCAGCTGCTCTCGTCGCAGGGGGCCGAGGAGCGGCAGGACCGGGAGGAACGGGTGGCAGGCCAGGTACGGCGTGGAGCCCGCAAGGCGTCAGGAGATCGGTGACAGACGACGACATCGTCGGGACGGTAGTCGAGCTGGAAGTAGGCCCAGTAGCGCACGGGGGACACTGTGTGGCCCGGCACGAGGGGCAGGTGGTCTTCGTCCGGCATGCCTTGCCGGGTGAGCTGGTCCACGCTCGCATCACCGAGCAGAACGCGAAGTACCTGCGGGCCGACGCCGTCCAGGTGCTGACGCCGTCACCGCAACGGGTCGAGCCGCCCTGCCCGTACGCCGGTCCCGGACTGTGCGGAGGCTGCGACTTCCAGCACGCCAACATCGTGGAGCAGCGTCGGCTGAAGGCGACCGTGGTGTCGGACACGCTGCGGCGCATCGGCGGGATCGAGCGCACGATCGTGATGGAGTCCCCGGGCGACGACGGACTCGGCTGGCGCACCCGGATGCGGTACGCCGTCGTCGACGGGCGACCGGGGATGTACGCGCACCGCTCGCACGACCTGATCCCGATCGACCGCTGTCTGATCGCTCACCCGGACACTCCCGACGTACTGAGTGAGCGATGGCCAGGATGCGTCGTCGGTGCTGGCCGTCGTGTCGTCCGAGGGCAAGACCGTCGTCGAGACCGATGAGGATCCCGGTGGGCGGGTTGTCGAGGTCGTGCGCGACCGGCGGTTCCGGGTCGAGGCCGGTGGGTTCTGGCAGGTGCACCCGGCGGCTCCCGAGACGCTGGTGGACGCCGTACTGAGCGGGCTGGAGCCGGCGGCGGGGGAGACGGCGCTGGACCTGTACTCGGGGGTCGGGCTGTTCGCGGCGTTCCTGGCCGAGGCGGGGTGCGCCGTGCTGGCGATCGAGGGTGACAAGGACGCGGTGCGCAACGCGCGGCGGAACCTGCACGACCTGCCGGACGTGACGCTGGAGAACGGCGACGTCGACCGGGTGCTGAACACGGCGGCCGGGCAGGGGCTCGAGCACGTCGACCTGGTCGTGCTGGACCCGCCGCGGACGGGTGCCGGGAAGGACGTCGTACGGCGGATCGCGGCGCTGGGGCCGCGGCGCGTGGCGTACGTGGCGTGTGATCCGGCGGCGCTGGCGCGGGATCTGAAGACGTTCGGGCGGCTCGGGTACGGCATCGCGTCGCTGCGGGCGTTCGACCTGTTCGGGATGACGCACCACATCGAGTGCGTCGCCATTCTCGAGCCTGTGGACAGTACTGATGCCACGCCTCCGGCGCGGCGGGTCATGGGGCTGTGACTCCCGCCCTTCCCTCGTCGCTCCCGTCGCTTCGCTCCCTCCGCTCCTCAGTCCAGGCCGGGAGGCCCATGACCGGGAACTCGCGGCCGCGGAGGGCTCGGGTAGCGTTCTGGCCCTGGATCCGATGCGCTGGAGACCCGATGCCGCTCGTTGACCTGGACGACCCGGAGGAGTTGCGCGCCCGCTGGACGCGCACTCGCCGCGGTCGCCCATGCCACGGGCTTCGACCGGCGCTGGTACGCCGACGACGATGGGTACCACCATCAGGACGAGACCGGCGTCCGTGCTGCGGATGGTCCGGCTGTCGACGAACGCTCGAGGACGGGCGGGCGGTGCTGTTCGGGTTCCACACCCAGCACAGCCGGACGGCGGGCGCCGACCTGCTGGCCGGGTCGCCGGACTGGATCGGTCTGCCCGAGGTACGGCGGCGGCAGGCTCCGGGGCGAGCTGGGATTCGTGTACGGCGCCTTCAACGGGACGTGGGCCCGGGCGTCGTACCCGGGGGATCCGTGGCAGCCGGCCGAGGACGGGTTCGCGCCGATCGGGCAGTGGATCACGTCGGACGAGGAGGCCGCCGAGGAGATGATCGAGTGGGTCGCCGGGTGGGCCGACTACCTCGGCGGACTCGACGAGCTGCGGCCGGTCGGGGTGCAGCTGATCCGGACTGTGGCGGCTTCTGGGCCTCACTGCCGCCGCGCTGCAGGCCTTCTTCGACAGGTTCGAGATCGACCCGCGCTCGCCGGTGCAACCCGACCTTCCGGCCGGGGTGGTCGCGGGGGAGGACTTCACCCGGAGCTTCGCGGTCGCGGAAAGTTTGCCCGACGAACCTGACACAGCCGAGGTCTCGGTCGTTGAGGATGTCGTGATCGGAGCATCCGACGGACGGCCGGCCGAGGACGAGGAAGAATCGTTCGTCGTTCCACCCGGTTTCAGCCCGTTCACCGGCCAGCCGATCGACGACCCGCCCCGGCGACGCGTACGCGCGGCTCCCTGCCAGCCCGCTCCACGACGTGGGCCCCGCTCCGCCGACGACTACGGCGTGGTCGAGAAGAAGCCGGCTGGCTGCGCCGCCGCAAGCACGACGACCCCCCAGCCGAGCCCGACCCCGACTATCGGGGCGGGCCTGCGCCGGGGGCCTATCTGCCGGACGGCGACGGGGCGGCAGCCGGCGTACGACGCTCCTCTCCCGTCCTCCGAGCCACCCCGCGTCGGCGGCGGAGTGCACGAGGGCGAAGACTTCTACGACAGCCTCTTCGCCGACGCCCCGCCGCGGCCGGCTACGACCAGGACGCCCCCGCCGCCGACGAACAGGACTGGGAAACCGCCGAGCAACCCGGCTGGTCCGACCAAGAAGCCACCGGCGAATACAACCCCTTCGCCGACGAACCCCCCACCGACCCGAAACCCGACTGGGTCGGCGGCGCCTGGATCAACGGCGAATGGGTAGAAGACCCCGACCGCCCACCGCCCGCAGGCAGATTCCTCGCCGCCCGACTCGCCGTTCGCTCCAATACCGGCGGGCGCCGACCTCGACGACGACGCTCCTACCGCCGAGATCGCCGCCGTTCTCGAAACGGAGCCAACGGAAGAACCCTCTTCCTTCACTGGCCCGTCCCCCTTCGCCCCGGTCTCACAACCGGAGCCCACGCACCCCGTTACGTCCCACTCGACTGGCGACCCCGCGGCCCCCGCCGCGCGTCTGGGCGACACCTCGGCAGCGCCCAGCGCTCCGGCTGCCGACCCGACGGAGCAGTCCGCAGACCCGGCTGCCCGTCTCTCGGGTCCCTCCGTTGAAGCCGACGACGCTGACGATCAGACGGCTGAGATCCCGGCGCTGCGGTTCAACGTGGTGGAAGAGGACGACGAGGACGAGGTCTTCGGCGTACCGGCTCCGACGGGTAAAGCTCAGGTCGAGCCTCACCCTCAACCCCAACCATGGCCGCAACCGCATCCTGAGCCCTGGCCGCAACCCGAGCCCCACCCGGCGCCATGGCCCCAGCCCACGCCACCGAACCCCGAACCAACTCCAGGCCCGGAGCCGTTGCCGGGCCCGATCCCCGGGCCCGATCCGCAACCGGAACCTCAGCCGACGCCAGACCCGGACACCCAGCCCTGGCCGGATCCCGAACCAGGTCCGCAACCCGAACCGGAGCCGGCCCCCTGGCCGGATCCGGAGCCCTCGCCGGAGCAGGCCGCCTGGCTGGAGGATCCCGAGTCGGAGTGGTTGTCGGAGCGTGTCCCGGCACCTCGCCCCGAGGACGCGACCTCTGGAGAGCACGCTGCTTGGCTCGCGGAGCCGGACGACGAAGAGCAGGCGGCCGGCGCGGACGTGGCGGCGCGGTTTGCGGAGTTGGATGAGGACGACGAGCCGACCGGCGTCGTGCCAGTGGTGGACGCTGATCTGGCCAGCGGGTCGTGGCCCGCCGAGGATGCGGCCGAGGCGAACGGGTTCGCGCCTGGGGACGATGAGCCGACGGGGTTCGTGCCTGTCGTGGCGGCCGACCAGCCGAACGGGCTGGTGTCGCCTGACGTGGTGCCGGGGGAGTCGGCGGCGGATGTTGTGGCTCGGATGTCTATTCCTGGGTTGGGCCCGGTCGGCGCGGACGCGCCCCGGATCGCGCCGCCCCCGGGTTCGATCGAGGAGGCGATGCGGTCCGAGGTCGAGCGCCCTCGGCCGCGGCCGCAGGAGTCGGAGGCGGTGCAGGCGCTGCATGCGTGGTGCCGGGCTCGGACCGCGATCGTGCCGTCCGGGTTCACCATCCAGGTCCAGGTGCTGGATCCGAGTGCCCCGTCGTACCGCTTCGACCTGGAGCCGCCGGACGTGGACGACCCGGAGTTCGCCACGGACAAGCTGAGCGGCCTGCTCGGCGACCTCTGGCAGAACGAGGCGGAGAGCGAGCTCGGCGGCTGGCTGTTCGCGCGGATCGACGCCGCCGGCCGGACCTTGCGGATCGACCGGTGGTACGACCGGGTGCCCGACTGGTGGGACAACCCGATCGAGCCGCGGCTCGACGTACAACGGTCTGGTCCGCCGCCTCTACAACCGCGGTCCCGAATGGCAACCGTCGTACCTGGAGAAGCTGTACACCACCGCAAGATAGCGTTGTCGCCATGCTTCTCAGGATCTTCACCGAACCCCAGCAAGGTGCCTCGTACGACGACCTGCTCGCGGTGGCACGCAAGACCGAGGAGAACGGCTTCGACGCGTTCTTCCGGTCGGACCACTACCTCGTGATGGGCGACAGCGACGGCCTGCCCGGACCGACCGACGCCTGGATCACGCTGGCCGGACTGGCCCGCGAGACCAGCCGGATCAAGCTCGGCACGCTGGTCAGCTCGGCCACCTTCCGCAACCCGGGCGTCCTCGCGATCACCGTCGCGCAGGTCGACCAGATGAGCGAGGGCCGCGCGGAGCTCGGGCTCGGCGCCGGCTGGTACGAGGCCGAGCACCGGGCGTACGGGCTGGACTTCCCGGACACGCCCGGCCGGTTCGACCTGCTGACCGAGCAGCTCGAGCTGATCACCGGCCTGTGGGACACGCCGGTGGGGGAGAAGTACACCTTCCAGGGCAAGCACTACCAGCTGACCGACTCGCCGGCGCTGCCGAAGCCGGTCCAGCAGCCGCACCCGCCGATCATCGTCGGCGGCGCGGGCAAGAAGCGTACGCCGGCTCTCGCGGCGAAGTACGCGAGCGAGTTCAACGCCGGCTTCCGCTCGGTCGAGCTGACCGACGACCCTCTTCCAGCGCGTCCAGGCAGCCTGTACGGCGATCGGCCGCGACCCGAAGACGCTGAACCTGTCGACCGCGCACACCGTTGTCGTCGGCAAGGACGACGCCGAGGTCAAGCAGCGGGCGGACGCCATCGGCCGCGACGTCGAAGACCTCAAGGCCAACTCCATCGCCGGCACCCCCGCCGAGGTCGTCGACCGCCTCGGCCAGTTCGCCGCCGTCGGCTCCACCCGCCAGTACGTCCAGATCATGGACCTCCAAGACCTCGACCACCTCGACCTGATCGCGGCCGAGGTCCTCCCACAGGTCTCCTGAGAGCGCCCCGCCTGCCTCTAAGTCGGAATAGCGCCGACGTTAGTCTGAGTTAGACTACATAAGTCGGAATAACTCCGACGTTATTCCGACTTGGAGGCATCGGTGGCGTTCGATCCGGCCTGGCCGGCGCATGTCCCTGAGGTTCGACCGTGGCGGCAGCGCAGCCGGGGCGGTACGGCGGCGGATCGCATGCTGAACCAGGTGGTTGCGATGCGACCACCGCTGATCGGGAACGGCGACGTACGACTGAGCTCCGAGCTCGTGGCGGCCATGGAAGCGTGCGTGCTCGAGATCGCCGCGCTCGATCACTCGCACGGTGCCGAGCTTGCGGCGCTCGAGACGCTCCTGTTGCGGACCGAGTCGGTGGCCTCCTCCAAGATCGAACGCATCGACGCGTCGGTGGACGACTACGCGCGAGCGCTGCACGGCATCAAGTCGAATCCATCGGCGACGTCGATGGCCGCATCCACAGCCGCCTTGGCCGCACTGGTCAGGTCCGTCGACGCCGGAGCGGGCATCGAGGTGGCGATGATCCTGATGGCTCACCTCGCCTTGATGGTTGACGACCCGTACGAGCACATGTACGCGGGCCGCTTCCGCGATCTGCAGAACTGGATCGGTGGCAGCGACTACTCACCACGGAATGCGGTCTATGTGCCGCCGCCTCCTGAGACCGTTGACGACTACATGGCCGACCTGGTCGTTTTCGCCAACCGGACCGACCTCCCGGTCCTGGCTCAGGCGGCGATCGTGCACGCCCAGTTCGAGTCGATCCACCCGTTCACTGATGGCAACGGCCGGATCGGCCGTGCTCTCATCAACACCGTGTTGCGTCGCCGCGGGGCGACCCGGCGTGTGGTCGTCCCGCTGGCCTCCGCGTTGGTGGCGCGCCGCGAGGACTACTTCGGCGTACTGGGCGCCTACCGCGAGGGCCGGGTCGAGCCGATCATCAGGTCGTTCACGGAGGCGTCCACCATCGCAGCGCGGGAGTCACGGGTGACAGCGGCCAGGATCGCCGAGTTGCGGCCGGACTGGGAGCGGAAGGTCGGAGCCCGGCACGGCAGTGCGGCGTCCCGCCTACTGGAAGGACTGATCTCGACGCCGATCTTCTCGGCGAGCGAAGCCGAGGAGGCGATCGGTGGTGCCGCCAGCAGCGTGTACGCCGGAATCGAGCGACTGCAAGCGGTCGGCGTGATCCGGCCGCTGACGAACCGGACGCGGAATCAGGTGTGGGGGGCGGCGGCGCTGCTGGACGAGCTGGAGGATCTCGCGGGCCGGATCGCGGCCGGTGCGCGGTGATCGCCGGCGGTCGTCCAGAGGCCGGAGGGTTGGCTGGGATGACTCGATGTCGTGTATCTTGATGTCGAGAGAGTTTGGCGCGAGGTTAGGGGAGCCTGATCTCGCGGCCGGGCCGGCTGCTCGGCAGGATGGGCTCAGCGGAACAGGACCGGACAGAGGAGCAGGTTGATGGCGAGCGTCGACAGCTTCGGTGCCAAGGGGGCACTCGAGGTCAACGGACAGTCGTACGAGATCTTCAGGTTGGCGGGCATCGAGGGGGCGGAGACGCTTCCGTACTCGCTCAAGGTGCTGCTCGAGAACCTGCTGCGCACCGAGGACGGCGCGAACATCACCGCCGAGCACATCACCAAGCTCGGCAACTGGGACGCGAACGCGGCGCCCGACACCGAGATCCAGTTCACCCCGGCCCGGGTGATCATGCAGGACTTCACCGGCGTGCCGTGTGTCGTCGACCTGGCCACCATGCGCGAGGCGGTCGCCGAGCTGGGCGGCGACCCGACCAAGATCAACCCGCTGGCGCCGGCCGAGCTGGTCATCGACCACTCGGTCATCACCGACGTCTTCGGCCGGCCGGACGCGTTCGAGCGCAACGTCGAGTTCGAGTACCAGCGCAACGGCGAGCGCTACCAGTTCCTCCGCTGGGGCCAGACCGCGTTCGACGACTTCAAGGTCGTCCCGCCGGGCACCGGCATCGTGCACCAGGTGAACATCGAGCACCTGGCCCGCACGGTCATGGTTCGCGACGGCGTGGCGCTACCCGGACACCTGCGTCGGCACCGACAGCCACACCACGATGGTGAACGGCCTCGGCGTGCTGGGCTGGGGCGTCGGCGGCATCGAGGCCGAGGCGGCCATGCTCGGCCAGCCGGTGTCGATGCTGATCCCGAAGGTCGTCGGCTTCAAGCTGACCGGCTCGGTCCCGGCCGGCGCCACCGCGACCGACGTCGTGCTGACCATCACCGCAGCATGCTGCGCAAGCACGGCGTGGTCGGCAAGTTCGTCGAGTTCTACGGCGAGGGTGTCGCGGCGGTGCCGCTGGCGAACCGCGCCACGATCGGCAACATGAGCCCGGAGTTCGGCTCCACCTGCGCGATCTTCCCGATCGACGACGTCACCCTGGAGTACCTGCGGCTGACCGGCCGCTCGCGACGCACGACGTCGCGCTGGTCGAGGCGTACGCCAAGGAGCAGGGCCTGTGGCACGACCCGTCGGTCGAGCCGCGGTTCTCGGAGTACCTCGAGCTGGACCTGTCGACCGTCGTCCCGTCGATCGCCGGCCCGAAGCGGCCGCAGGACCGGGTCGCGCTGACCGAGGCCAAGGAGGCCTTCCGCGGCGCGCTCGACGACTACGCGACCGAGGAGCTGGACGTCGACCCGTCGGAGATCGGCAGTTTCCCGGCCAGCGACGCGCCGAACGGCCACGGCGACGTGAACGACGAGCCGCACGTGCCGCACGGCGGCCGCGGGCCGCCCGTCGAAGAAGACCAAGATCACCCTGAACGGCGCCGGAGACCGAGCTCGACCACGGGCACGTCGTGATCGCCAGCATCACCTCCTGCACCAACACCTCGAACCCGTCGGTGATGCTCGCCGCCGCGCTGCTGGCGAAGAACGCCGTCGACAAGGGCCTGGCGACGCAAGCCCTGGGTGAAGACGTCGCTCGCGCCCGGGCTCGAAGGTCGTCACCGACTACTACGAGAAGGCCGGCGTCACGCCGTACCTGGAGAAGCTCGGCTTCCACCTGGTCGGCTACGGCTGCACCACCTGCATCGGCAACTCGGGCCCGCTGCCCGAGGCGGTCTCGGCCGGGTGTGCAGGAGGCCGACCTGGCGGTCGTGTCGGTGCTGTCCGGCAACCGCAACTTCGAGGGCCGGATCAACCCGGACGTGAAGATGAACTACCTCGCCTCGCCGCCGCTGGTGATCGCCTACGCGCTGGCCGGCACGATGGACTTCGACTTCGAGACCGATGCCCTGGGCAAGGACACCGACGGCAACGACGTGTTCCTGAAGGACATCTGGCCGGCCGCCGACGAGGTCGAGAAGGTGATCGCCTCCTCGATCAACAAGGAGATGTTCACCAAGGACTACGCCGACGTGTTCGCCGGTGACGAGCGCTGGCAGTCGCTGCCGACGCCCGAGGGCAAGACGTTCGCCTGGGACGCCGAGTCGACGTACGTGCGCAAGCCTCCGTACTTCGACGGGATGGCGAAGGAGCCGTCGCCGGTCACCGACATCGCCGGCGCCCGGGTGCTGGCCAAGCTGGGCGACTCGGTCACCACCGACCACATCTCCCCGGCCGGTTCGATCAAGGCCGACAGCCCGGCCGGCAAGTACCTGGCCGAGCACGGTGTGGACCGCAAGGACTTCAACTCGTACGGTTCGCGCCGCGGCAACCACGAGGTGATGATCCGCGGCACGTTCGCCAACATCCGGCTGCGCAACCAGATCGCGCCGGGCACCGAGGGCGGCTTCACCCGCGACTTCACCAAGGCCGACGCGCCGGTCACGATCGATCTACGAGGCCGCCGAGGCGTACGCCGAAGCCGGTACGCCGCTGGTGATCCTGGCCGGCAAGGAGTACGGCTCGGGCTCGTCGCGTGACTGGGCCGCCAAGGGTACGGCGCTGCTCGGCGCGAGGGCCGTCATCACCGAGTCGTTCGAGCGGATCCACCGGTCGAACCTGATCGGCATGGGCGTCCTGCCGCTGCAGTACCCGGAGGGCGAGAACGCGGAGTCGCTCGGCCTGACCGGCGAGGAGACGTTCGACATCACCGGCGTCACCGCGCTGAACGACGGCGACGGTCCCGCGCACCGTCCACGTCAAGGTCACCGCGCCCGACGGCTCGGTGCAAGGAGTTCGACGCGGTGGTCCGGATCGACACCCCCGGCGAGGCCGACTACTACCGCAACGGCGGCATCCTGCAGTACGTGCTGCGCTCGCTGATCGCCGAGCTGACGAAGCACTCGCTGAGAAGGGCCGGTCGACGATGTGGGCCGGCCCTTTCTGCTCGGTCGCAGGACGCGATTACTCGGTCGCCTGGGTCTACTGACCAGACGAACGGGAGTCGCCGCGCGAGGTCGTGCTCGGGCTGCCTGCGCCGAGCACGGCGAGGACACGGTGATCGACTGGTCGCGATCGCCTTCCTCACCGGAGAGATCTCGGCGGAGGAGGCGTTCGGCGCTGAGCTGCCGAAGCTGGTGGCGATCACGGGCCGTGCCGATCCTGGCGGCTGGTCCGCCCCGGTCGACCCGGTGAACTACTACTGGGTCAGAGTCTGGGCCGCCCGTGTCTTGCTCTACGTCTGGCGCGACGACGCCGTCGACGCCCTCCAGATCGCAGCCGCAGACCCGGCCTGGCGGGTCCGCGAACACGTCGCCCGGATCACCGCTGAACGCGAGCTCGGCCAATTGGTGGACGCGCTGCTCCCGGGCCTGACGCACGAGCTGCCTCGCGTCCGTGCCGTCACCGCCCGGGCCGTCGGCGCCGCCGGTGAGGCCGAGCACGCCGAGGCCTTGCAGAATCTCCTCAACGACCGCGACAACACAGTCCGCGCCGCCGCCGAGAAGGCCCTGGACCGGCTGGAAGCCCGTCTGGACCGCAGCTTCCACTGACCCGCCGCCGGCAGACGCACTCCAGGAGGAGACGGAATGAAGTACCTGATGCTGATCTACGGCAACAAGGAGGCCTGGAACAGTTTGGCACCGGACGACCTGGCCGCCCTGATCGACGAGGTCGACGGCTTCAACGAGGCGTTGCGCGAATCGGGCGAGCTGCTGAGTGCCGAAGGACTGATCTCCCGGCCGCGATCGGTGCGTTCGGTCGCCGGTGAGGTGATCCTGACCGACGGACCGTATATCGAAGCGAAAGAGTTCGTCGGTTCGTACTTCGTGGTCGAGGTCGACGACGAGGTACGGGCCGAGGGGATCGCGCGGTCCTACCCGGGGTTGCGCTACGGCGCCGGGGTGGAGGTCTGGCCGCTGATGACCCGCGGATGGGCCGGCGGTGAGCCGTGACGTGCCGGTCGAGGAGCTGGTGAGGTCACTCGCATCCCAGGTCCTCGGCTCGCTCATGCGCCGGTACGGCGATTTCGCTCGGTGCGAGGACGCCGTACAGGACGCGCTCATCGCCGCGACCGAGAGCTGGCCGCAGGCCGGTGTTCCGGCTCACCCGCGAGGCTGGCTCACCACCGTCGCTGTGAACCGCTACATCGACTACGTGCGGTCCGACAGTGCCCGGGAGCGCCGCGAGCGGGCCGCTCTGGATGCGACGCCGCGCGATGCACTGGTCGCACCACCGCCGGACGCGGAGGAGGTCCGTGACGACCTGCTCGAACTGCTGTTCCTGTGCTGCCATCCGGCCTTGACCGCCACGTCCCAGCTGGCGCTGACGCTGCGGGCGGTCGCCGGACTGACCACCAGCGAGATCGCGGCGTCCTTCCTGGTCCCCGAGAAGACGATGGGTCAGCGCATCTCGCGGGCCAAGCAACGTCTGCGGGAGGCCGGCGCGCGATTCGCCGTCCCTGCGGATGATGAGCTGGAGTCCCGGCTGCAGGTCGTCCTGCACGCGCTGTATCTGATGTTCAACGAGGGCTACAGTGCCAGCTTCGGCCCACACCTCCGGCGGCCCGACCTGACCCGTGAGGCGCTGGCTCTGGTACGGCGGTTGCACGCGCGGCTACCCGAGTCCGGCGAGACAGCAGGCCTGCTGGCGTTGATGCTTCTCAACGAGGCTCGGAGCGCGGCGCGAACGGGGCCGGACGGCGTGCTTGTCCCACTGGCAGAACAGAACCGCGCCGACTGGGACAGCGTGGCCATTGCCGAGGGCACCGAACTCCTCACCCGTACGCTGGCCGCCGGCCCACTCGGCCCGTACCAGGTTCAGGCCGCCATCGCGGCGATCCACGACGAGGCGCCGTCGACGGACGCGACCGATTGGCGGCAGATCCTGGCGCTGTACGGCATCCTCGAGCGCCTGCAACCCCACCCCGTCACCACCCTGAACCGGGCGGTCGCACTGGCGATGGTGCGTGGACCCGAAGCGGGACTGATGGTGCTGCGGCAGCTGGAATCAGGGGCACTCGCCGGCCATCATCGGCTGCTTGCTGCTCGCGCGTACATGCTCGACCAGGCCGGCAAGAGCGCGCCCGCCGCCGCGGCGTACCAGGAGGCCGCACGGCTGGCCGGCAGTCGACCCGAGCAGCGGTTCCTCCTCCAGCGCGCGATCCGCTGCGCCGGGATGTAGAAATCCGGTCCGTGACTCCGATCCTCCTGTGAGCAGCCCAAACCAGGGGCTGCCGGAACAGGAGTGCAGCGAAATGACAAAGGTGACGGCTCAGATGTCGGTGTCGCTCGACGGCTACTACGCCGGCCCCCGCCACGACGGCGACGAGAGCGAGTGGATGCGGTCGGCGGAGGCAGCGGGGTTCTTCCGGGTCACCCGCTGGGTGATCGACGCGATGGCCTGGCGGGAACGGCAGGGCTTCGCCGGTGGCGAACACAACACCGACTCCGACATCGTCGCCGAGTCGTTCGACGCCGCCGGGGCCTACGTGATGGGGCGGCGGATGGCCGACGGAGGTGAAGTGCCGTGGGGTGAGAACCCGCCTTTCCGCGCACCGGTGTTCGTGGTCACCCATCGCGCCCGTGAGCCCCTGGTGCGGCAGGGGGGAACGACGTTCACGTACGTCACCGACGGGATCGTCAGTGCCGTGCACCAGGCGCGCGCGGCAGCCAACGGCAAGAACGTCGCGATCGCCGGCGGCGGAACTCTGCTGCGCGAGGTCCTGGCAGCCGGTCTGGTGGATGAGCTCGAACTGCACATCGCCCCGGCCATCCTCGGCGCAGGCATGCGCCTGCTCGACGATCTGGGACCGGTCGGCCAGGGAGCGATCGAGCTCACGCCCACCAGGGTCGTTCACAGTCCTCGGATCACGCATCTCCGCTACACGGTGAACGGCCGGGTGCCCCTCGTCCTCGACGACCGCGGCAGCGAGGTGGGCCTCGCCTAACGCGAATGGGGGGTCAGGGTCTGCGCCGGGGTACGACGAAGCGTGTCACGCAGTGGTCACCTGGAAGTCAGCGGATGGACGCACGGGGCGGGAACGGTCGGCGCATGGAGACCTCCCGTAGATCCGTCCTGAAAGCCGGTCTGGCTTCCACTGCGGCCGTCGTCGGCCTGACCCCGACCCTGACCACCCCGACCACCGCTGCCGCGACCCCGGTCCGGCAGGACCCGTTCACGCTCGGCGTCGCCAGCGGCGACCCCTGGCCGGACGGCTTCGTGCTGTGGACCCGCCTGGCCGTCGACCCGGTCGCCGAGGACGGCCTCGGTGGCATGCCGAATCGCGCGTACGCCGTGCAGTGGCAGGTCGCGACCGATGAGCGGTTCCACCACGTCGTGCGGGCCGGTGTCGCCGTCGCCCGGCCGGAGCACGCGCACTCGGTCCACGTCACCGTGCAGGGCCTGCAGCCCGAGCCGCGAGTACTACTACCGCTTCCGCGCCGAGGGCCACGTGTCCCGCATCGGCCGGACCCTGACCGCTCCGGCCCGCGGCACGACGCCGCGCGAGCTGGCGATGTCGTTCGTGTCGTGTTCGCAGTTCGAGCACGGCTGGTTCACGGCGTACCGGCGACTGGCACGAGGACCGCCCGGACCTGGTGCTGCACCTGGGCGACTACCAGTACGAGTACACGAAGAACACGTACGTCGCTCCCGGTGGGAACGTCCGTGATCACGACGGACCGGAGACCACGGACCTGGCGTCGTACCGGCAGCGGCACGCGCAGTACAAGACCGACCTGGACCTGCAGGCCGCGCACGCGGTCGCGCCCTGGCTGGTGGTCTGGGACGACCACGAGGTCGACAACAACTGGGCCGACGAGACGCCGGAGAAGCCCGAGGACGGGCTTCCTGGCTCGCCGCGCGGCCGCCTTCCAGGCGTACTACGAGAACATGCCGCTGCGCGCGTCGTCGAAGCCGCGCGGGATCGACATGCAGCTGTTACCGGCGGGTGAAGTGGGGCGAGCTGGCGACGTTCCACATGCTCGACACCCGGCAGTACCGCGACGACCAGGGCTGCGACGACGGCTACAAGGACTGCCCGGCCGCGGTCGACCCGAAGCGGTCGATCACCGGCGCGCGGCAGGAGAAGTGGCTGATCGACGGGTTCCGCCGGTCGGAGGCGCGCTGGGACATCCTCGGCCAGCAGGTGTTCTTCGCCCAGCGCGACAACAACGAGGGCCCGCTCAAGATGACCTCGATGGACGCCTGGGACGGGTACGTCGCCTCCCGCGACCGGATCACCCGCGGCTGGGTCGACGCGCGGGTGCGCAACCCGGTCGTCCTGACCGGTGACGTGCACGCGCACTGGGCCTCGGACCTGAAGCTGAACTACGACGACCCGACCTCGCGCGACGGTCGGCTCGGAGCTGGTCTGCTCGTCGATCACGCACCGGCGGCGACGGCGCTGACTCGGCGTCCGGCGCCCACCCGTGGTTGCAGTGGAACCCGCACCTGCGGTTCCAGAACAACCTGCGCGGCTACGTGAACACCACGATCACCCGCGAGTCGCTGGTCGCCGACTTCCGCACCGTCCGCGCGGTGCAGACGAAGGACGCCGAGGTCTTCACCCGCGCGTCCTTCACGATCGAGGACCGCAAGCCCGGCCTGCAACCTGACCGCCGACAACCCGCCGGCCGCGCCGCCGCCGCACCGCCGAGCACCTCGCCGCCGCGGTCGACACGGTCGCGTGGGAGACCGCCCGCCCCTAGTAGTCCGGCCAGGGCAGCGCGCAGTTTCCCGGCGTACTCCGCTGCTTCGGCGTCGTCGGCGTACTTGGTCCGGGGCCAGAAGAAGCCGCGCAGTCCGTCGCCCTTCGTCCGCGGCACCACGTGCACATGCAGATGGGGGACGGACTGCGACACGACGTTGTTGACGGCAACGAACGATCCCTGCGCGTCGAACGCCGTACGCACGGCGGCCGCGACCGACCGGGCGGCGCCGAAGAACGGCACGCATCAACTCGTCCGGCAGCTCGACCAGCGTCGGCACGTGCTCGCGCGGCACGATCAGGGTGTGCCCCTTGAACACCGGCCGTACGTCGAGGAATCCGACCACCTCAGGTGTGTCCAGGACGATCTGCGCCGGCGTCGTACCCGGCGATGATGGAGCAGAACAGACAGTCCGCCATCAGCCGAGCTTCTCGTCCACGAAGCACCAGCGCCAGGTCTCGCCCGGTTCGAAGCTGCGCATCACCGGGTGCTTGGTCGCGTCGAAGTGCTTGGTGGCGTGCTGCTCGGGCGACGAGTCGCAGCAGCCGACGTGACCGCAGCCGAGGCAGAGCCGCAGGTGGACCCAGGTGCTGCCCTCGGCCAGGCACTCCTCACAGCCGTCGGGCGTGTTCGGTGTCGACGCACCACGGGCGCCTCGTTCGAGGTGCTCGCAGGCACCGCCCGGTGGCGGCTGGAGCCGCAGGTCCTCCGACTGTCCGCCGACGTCGTCGTCCTCGTCGCGATCCAGGATGGACTCCTCGATGTCGAGGGCGATCTGCGCCCGCTGCAGCACCTCGTCGGCGACCAGGCCGTCGTCCCGGACCTTGAGGATGTACGCCCGTTCGGCCTCGCAGCATGGCCATCCGCAACCGGCGGTAGGCCTCGCTCGGCGTCTCGTACTCGCTCTCCGGCCGGCCGAGTCGCTCCCAGGCGGCCAGCGCCCGGGACTCACCGCGCTGCCGGAGCAGGTCGACCACCTCCGGCGGATCGTCCGGCGTGACGATCTCCTCGCAGCTTCTCCTCGGCCGCCCGGTGCGCACCCTGCAGTACGGCGGCCTCCTGCAGCGCGTCCTCGGCCGGATCCGGGCCCGGGCAAGCGCAGCCGCCGTACCAGCCAGGGCAGGGTCGAGCCCTGCAGCAGCAGCGTGCCCGCGGTCACGGCCAGCGCGATGAAGACGAGGACCTCGCGATGCGGTGTGTCCTCGGGCAGCGTCGAAGACCGCCGCCAGCGTGACCACACCGCGCATGCCGGCCCACGAGACGACGATCAGGCTCTGCCAGGACACCGGTCCGGGCCGGGACCGGCCGAGGATCCGCCGGGACAGCATAGGTGGTCGGGAAGACCCAGATCGGCCGGAGCAGCACGACCGCGAGGAACACCGCCGATCGTGGCCACCGCGATCAGCCAGCCCGGACAGCGGGCTCATCGACAGATCGTCGAGGATCCACCGGGTCTGCAGGCCGATCAGCAGGAAGACCGTGTTCTCGAGCAGGAACTGGAACGTCCGCCAGTTGGTCCGCTCGGAGATCCGCGACGCGGCCGACTGGATGATCGGCGCCTTGTGACCGAGCAGCAGGCCGGTGACGACCACGGCCAGTACGCCGGAGGCGTGCACGCTCTCTCCGCCGCGATGTAGGCGATGAACGGCGCGGTCAGGCTGAGCGTCGTGTCGAGCACCGGGTCGGTGAACCGGCGGCGGATCTTGGCCAGCACGATCGCGACGACGAGGCCGATCAGGACACCGCCGCCGGCTGCCCGGAGGAAGTCGAGCCCGACGTCCAGCACGGTCGGCGTGACCAGTGGCCGCCGCGATCGCGGTCCGCAGACAGACCAGCGCGGTCGCGTCGTTGACCAGGCTCTCGCCCTCGAGGATCGTGACCACCCGGCGGGGGAGTCCGACCTGCTTGGCGATCGCGGTCGCGGCGACGGCGTCCGGTGGGGCGACCACGGCGCCGATCGCGAAGGCGGCCCAGAGCGGCAGCGGCTGCTGGCCCATCGACTCGGCCACCACGCCGAGCAACCAGTAGGCGACCAGCGCCGACGCCGAGCGTGGTGAACACGACCAGCCCGACCGACAGCAGGCCGATCGACCGGCGGTGCTTGGTGAAGTCGACCAGGCTGGTCTTGATCGCCGCCGAGTACAGCAGCGGCGGCAGGAAGCCGACCAGGACGACCTCGGGGAGAGCTCGACCCGCGGGACGAACGGCAGGTACGACGCCGCGACCCCGACGACGACGAGCAGCAGGGGAGCGGAGATCCCGAGCCGCCGGGCCAGCGCGGCCCCGGCCGCGACCACGGCGACGAGGGCGACGACCTCGATCGCGATATGCACGCGCACAGTGTCGCAGCGTCGGCCCGGTTTGCGGCGGCCCGGTTCGCCCTCGGCTGAGCCGAGAGCCGGTCAGTCCGGTCGGCGCTGAGTTATCGGATCTTGTCGAGGTAGGTCTTGTAGACGGTCAGAAACGGCTCCTCGTTCGCCACTTCACCGACCAGCCAGTCACACGTCTCCTGAGCCTTCGCGATCACGTCGGCCGGATACCCGTACTTCACCTGATGCTCGGCGAACTCGTCCTCGTCATCTACGTAGATGGTCCCGTCGCGGCGCTTGATCACGTCGAGATCGAGATCGATCATCGTGATCACGTCTTCGGAGAACTCCACCGGCGTCGTGATGTCGCAGTAGATCTCAGTCCGCCTCGGCTCGTCGTTGAAGAGCGCGGTGAACCACTTGCCCCGCGGGAACAACTGCACATGCGCCTGCTCCTGCGTCACCACCGGCTCATCGCCCCGCTGCGACACCGAGTTTGCCGGCGCCCCCAGCCACACGCCGTACTCGTCCTCACCCAGGTACCGCATCCACTGATGCCAATGCAGCTTCTCGTCGTACTTGCGGTACACCACCCGGACATCACGCATGGCGTCAACCTATCGGCGGGATGGTGCTCCGGAGGCCGTCCCGCCGGCCGTGCGACCGCCGCCCGACGTCAACGTGATCTGAATCACTAGTACAAGCCGAAATTGTATGGGTGATTTGTATGGGTTGTCGCTGGTGGTGACCGCGTCATAGCCCGAGAGTTAACCCCCTCGGGATGTGAACGAACAGTGGGGTGGGGACCGTGAGGCGGGGATCTCGTGCTGCTTCGTCGCGCCGTGTGCGCGGCCGGAGCTCTATAGCGTTGGCAGCGGTACTGGCAGTTCTGGCAGCCGGCCTGCACACGGTGGCGGTCGCAGCGGCAGCGTCGCCGCCTCCCGTTCCCAAGGTGGGGCGCACGATCGAGGAGGCCTCGAAGTACGCGGCCGCCGGCGGCAACCCGGTCGAGATCGCCGACCGTACGACGGAGACGTCGCAGACGTTCGCGAACCCTGACGGCTCGCTGACCTCTAAGCTCGCCAACGGCCCCGTGCGCGTTCGTCAGGGCGACACGTGGCGAGCCATCGACACGAGCCTCGAGCTCCGGGCGGACGGAACCGTCGGCCCGAAGGCTGCGGCCTCGCAGGTCACGCTCTCGGGTGGTGGCACAGGTCTGCTGGCCAAACTCGGTCTGAAGGACGGCACCTTCGAGCTGAGGTCGCCCTGGTCTTTGCCCCGTCCGACGCTGTCCGGCTCGACGGCCACGTACGCGGAGGTCATGGCCGGGATCGACGTCGTCGTCGATGCGACGGCCGAGGGGTTCAGCTACAACGTGGTGGTCAAGAACCGTGAGGCGGCCTCCAATCCGGCGCTCCGTTCGATCCATTTCCCGGTGACGACCACGGGTCTGTCGTTGCGCAGCGATCGTCCGAGCGGACCGGTGTACGTCGCTCAGGACGGTCGTGAAGTCTTGTCGGCCGGCGACGGCGTCATGTGGGATTCGGCCCAACCCGGTGCCCAGGGCAAGCAATCCGTCGTACCCCGGTCTTCGGCGCAGGCCGTCGACGAAGGTCCGTCCAGTGCACACACCGCGGAGATCGACCTGCGCGGTGACTCCAGCGGTCTGACCCTCGTTCCGGATGCGGGCCTGCTCACCGATGCATCAACCGTCTATCCGGTCGTCCTCGACCCGGTCCCGGCGACTCGTACCAGGACTGCGTGGGCCGCCGCTTGGCAGCTGTACCCCACAACCTCGTTCTACAAGACCACCCACAGCCTCGGAGTCGGCTACGAGGACTACCAACAGCACAAGATCGTCAGGTCGTTCTTCCAGTTCGACACAACGACCTTCGCCGGCAAGAAGATCCTCAACTCCACTTTGCGAACCTATGAGGTCCACTCGGCGAGCTGCGCGGCTCGCTCAGTGACAGTGGCCCGGACCGGCCCGATCTCAGCCGCGACCACCTGGAACAACCAGCCCGCTGTCCAGCTCACGGCCGGCAGCCAGAGCTTCGCCCACGGCTACAACTCTTCCTGCCCCGACGCGTACGTCGAGTTCCCGGTCACCAACTCGATGATCGACACCGCAGCCAAGGGCTACACGACGTCGACGTTCCGGCTCAGCGCCACCAACGAAACCGATGGCATCGCCTGGAAGCAGTCCTCCCACCAACTCGGTGTGGCGGCGGAACGCTCGGGACGGAGATTCTGAGGTACACCTACAACGAGCTGGGTCAGCCGACGTCGATGAAGAGCGGTGACGCCGTCTACACGAACGACGTCAAGTACACCGCGCTCGGCGACCCCGAGCGGTACGAACTTGGCGACAGCCACAACATGGATATCGTCAACACGTTCGAGGCGGGGACTCGGCGGCTGGCGACCACGGTGGCCGGTGATGTCGCGATTGTTGCCAACCACCACTACAGCTACGACCCCGCCGGCAACCTGCTGCAGGACAGCAACCTGATCGGCGCGGACGCCCAGTGCTACGACTACGACGCGCACCGGCGTCTGACCGAGGCGTGGACCCCGTCGAGCGCGAACTGTGCGACCTCACCCTCGGTGGCTGGGCTCGGAGGCGCCGCGCCGTACTGGCAGTCCTGGTCCTACACCGCCGATGGTCTGCGGAAGACGCAGACCGACCACACGTCGGCGGGGGACACCGTTGGCACCTATACCTATGACACAGCCCAGCCGCACACGGTCATGTCGGTCGCCACTACTGGTGCGGCGCCGAAACCGACCGCGGCGTACGGCTATGACGATGCCGGGAACACGACGAGTCGTCCTGACCCGACCGGCACCGGTCAGACTCTGACGTGGGACGCGGAGAACAAGCTGCAGAAGCTCACGAACTCCGCGGGCGACACGTCGTACGTTTACGATGCCGACGGCGGCCTTCTGGTGCGGAAGAGTCCGGGGAAGTCGACTCTGTATGTCGGTTCGCTGGAGTTGACTCTGGACACGGCGACGAGGGTTGTCACGTCGAAGCGTGAGTACTCGGTCGACGGGCAGGCGGTCGCGGTCCGGTCGAGCACGACCGACCTCAAGTGGCTGGTGCCGGATCATCACGACACGACCAGCGTCGCGGTCGACTCCAAGACGTTGGCCACGACCACCCGGTACACGACGCCGTTCGGTGAGTCCCGTGGCACCGATCCGACCGGGTGGCCCGACGACCACGGCTTCCTCGGCAAGCCGCAGGACAAGACGACCGGGCTGACCAATGTCGGCGCCCGCGAGTATGACCCCTCGATCGGCCGGTTCCTCAGCGTCGACCCGGTGATGGACACCAGCGACCCGCAACAGATGCTGGGCTACACCTACGGCAACAACAACCCGACCACGATGTCGGACCCGACCGGTCTGATGAACTGTGACTGCGACGGCAGTCACGGTGACGCGCCGAACCGGATCCCGCCGACGCCGACTGGCGACACCGGCGGAAACAACCCGACCGGCGCCAGTGGTGGCGGTACGAACAGCGGTTCCACCGGCGGCGACGACGGCCGCAGGACGGCGGCGGACGCGGCTTGGGCGGCTTCGTCAAGAAGGCCGTTCGCAAGGTCGGTCAGGCGTTCGACCATGGCGACCATTCGTACAACGACTTCATCAAGGGCATTGGCGCGCAGGCCCTCGACACGGCAGGGGCCGGGCGGTCCGTGCCTACCAGCAGGGCAAGTGCATGGCGATCCACGCCTGCCAGTCCCAGCGCGACATGGTGACCACGATCATCCGCAGCCCGGGTTCGGTCTGTGGATCACGGGCACACCTTTCCAGCTGACCGACCGCTGTGGCCCGGAGCTGGGATGAGTACGCTGCTTGTGTGGTGTCAGGTTGGGGATCTGCTGCCTGCGTTGACATTGCCGGATGGTGTTCATGTCGAGTTTCTTCAGGCGGTTCCGGTTTTCGAGTCCGAGCGTCGTTTCAAGGTCACGCACAGCGCGGAAGCCCTGCTGCAACGTTGGGACCAAGCGGAGACGCCGTTCTGGGATCCTGCCTGTCGGCCCGAGCCGGCCGTCTAGTCGCCGTAGGTGTGTCGTTGCCACGCTGCGTTCCATGATCGGCCAGCGCATAGTGCAGGTCGCCTACAAGTGCTCGGGTGATGTCTTCCAGAATGCGGGAATCCTTGAGGCGGATCAGGCCGTCGTCATCTCGACAGACTTGACGACGGTACTGGAATGGCGCATTCACAACTACGACGAGTTCCTCAGTCTGCACGTCCTGGTCGCGCAACGACCTGATGTGGGTCAGGAAATCCTTGGAACAGCCCGCGCCGTGGGTACGGTTACGTCGATTGCTCGAGGTCGGTACGCATCTTGACCAGCAGCGCGGCGAGTGCCGCCTCGGTGATGTCGGTTGCCGTCAGTGCTCCGTAGGTGCTCCGGTCTGCCCAGACGCAGCGGAGCGCGGTGCCGGCGGCGCAGCGCACTTCGCCACCCAGGTCACCGGCCGGGTACTCGGTCAAGCTAGGTTGTACACCGCTGCTCTCCGCCATACCGGCGAAGAAGTCCTTGATGCCTTGCTCCGGGTCGGACATCTGCAGCTCGCTGCCGATGAAGAGCACGACGGCGTCGCCGCCCTTGGGGTGCGCGTACCCGCCGAACTGGAGGTCGACGCCTTCCTTGGCGGCCGCGCCTCGCTGCTGCTCCAGCGCCGCGGTGACCTCCGGCGCGAGTTGGACGCGGTGCACCCCACCGGCTGTCTCGGCGATCACGATCCGCCGCTCGGGCTCCGCGCTGACGGACTGCACCACGTTCGACAGCCTGCCGAGGACGATCAGTCCGCCGACGGCGATGCACGCTATCGCAACCTCCTTGGCCCGGTTCTTCGGCTTCTGCACGCCGGACGCGCCGGGCGCATCGCCGTACTGGTAAGGCTGCGTGGCGTCTGGTCCGGACGCGGTGCCCACGACTGGCGGTGGCAAGGCCGGCGACAGCGCGGCCTTGTCGCGAGGGTAGATTCGGAGGAGCGCTACCAGCCCACCGACCAGCAGGGCCAACCCCAGCACGACCGGCGTCGCGGCGCCAATTTTGAAGGCCGTGCTGTCTGCTGACGCCAAGGTGATGGCGCTGGCGATGCTCGGGACCACGGACCCACCTCCGGAACGGATGCTCCCGGGGCTGTCCGGTCGCCCGCGCACATTAGCGAGTCCGCTTCGCTGTGTCCAAACGCCACGAACAGCGCTGACGCGACCGTTCTACGCCCCGCAGTATTCGACCGATGCCGGCGTACTTTCCGGATGAGTTCGCCACCTGCCGGAGCGCGGATTGCCCCATCGTGATCGCGTGCCTGGTGCCTATCTCCGCAGCCGAAGCACAGTACGGCGCGAGAAGCGGCTGGAGTGCGTTCGAGGATCGGCTGGTCGAGCAGGGGCCGGACCTCACCGAGTTCAGGCGCGAGCCGATGATCATCTGAGGTGCTGCTGTCGAACCGACCGGCGATGTCGGGCGCGGACGTGTGGCACTCAGCAAGGGGTCGGGGTCGGTGACGCTCGGTCGTGCCTGGTCGTTGATTGCTGGGCTTAGTGAGTGGCGCAGGTCCGCCTGGTGGCGGACGGCAGGCCATCACATTCGCGGTGCTCGGGCGACAGCCGACCGGGGGCCGTTGCTGGGGAGGCCGGTTGTAATGGCCTGGCGGTACGCCCTGGCCGAACTGCAGGTTGATGCAATTTGTCGTTGGGGGATGGAATGACGGTGGGTGACGGTACAGGATGGTTGGGTCGCGCCTTGTGGTGCGGTGACGTGCAATCGGCCCCCGTCGGTTTAGGGGGGCCTAGCTGATGGGGGCCGGTTGACGCGTGCCTACGGGGCGGGGGTCAGGGAGCGGATCTGGTCCAGGTACGGCTCGTAGGCGGTGGTGAAGGGTTCTGTGGTGGTGATGTGGGTGGCCAGCCAGTCGCAGGTGGCTTGGGCGGTGGCGATGACCTGGGGTGGGTAGCTGTAGAGGACCTGGTGGTGCCGGAACTCGTCCTCGTCCATGACGCGGACCGAGCCGTCGCGCATCAGCCGGATGTCGAGGTCCAGGTCGACGGTGGTGACGGAGTCGACGCCGAACTCGGCCGGCATGGTGATGTCGCAGTAGATGCGCGGTCTGGTGCGGGGTGTCGTTGAAGAGGGCGCTCCACCACTGGCCGCGGGGGAAGAGGCGGACCCGGTGGTGGTCGATGGTGACCCAGCTGCCGTCGGCGCGCTGGCCCTGGGTGCCGGGGACGGAGCCGACCCACAGGCCGTGCTGCGTCCTCGCCGAGCCGGACCGCTTCCACCAGGCGATGCGGGCTGTCCGTCGTACTTGCGGAACAGCGTCCTCACCAGTCTCCATGCCGACTCACCCTGAGGTGAAGATCGAACCATCCGGTCCGAGCGCGGCGTCCTGGAGTGTGAGATTCCTCCGGTCGCCGTTGCGAGTTCGGAATCCGGGCGCCGGGTGCATAGACTCAGGCATTCGAGGACAACCTGCGGAGGAGCTCGATGCGCGTGCTGGAGACGGTCGGAGGACCGGCGGACCTCAAGAAGCTGACCGATCAGCAGCTCGACCGATCTCGCCGCGGAGATCCGCGACGTGCTGGTCGAGACGGTGTCCCGGACCGGCGGCCACCTGGGCCCGAACCTGGGCATGGTCGAGATCACCCTGGCGATGCACCGGGTGTTCGACTCGCCGCGGGACCGGCTGGTCTACGACACCGGCCACCAGACGTACGTGCACAAGCTGCTCACCGGCCGGGCGCCGAAGTTCGACACGCTCCGTCAGCAGGGCGGCCTGTCCGGCTACCCGAGCCAGGCCGAGTCCGAGCACGACATCGTCGAGAACAGTCACGCCTCGACCTCGCTGTCGTACGCCGACGGCCTGGCCAAGGCGTACCGGTTGCGCGGAGAGGACCGGCACGTGGTCGCGCTGATCGGCGACGGCGGCCTGACCGGCGGGATGGCCTGGGAGGCGCTGAACAACATCGCCGCCGCCAAGGACCTCAAGCTGGTCATCATCGTCAACGACAACGGCCGCTCGTACAGCCCGACCGTCGGCGGTCTGGCCACGCACCTGACCAGCCTGCGCACCAACCCGCGGTACGAGAAGATCCTCGACCTGATCAAGAAGAACCTCGGCGCGGACGCCGTACGTCGGCCCGCCGATGTACGAGGTGCTGCACGGGGTGAAGAAGGGCCTGAAGGACATGCTCGCCCCGCAGGGCATGTTCGAGGACCTCGGCCTCAAGTACGTCGGTCCCGTCGACGGCCACGACCGTCAGGCGATGGAGGACGCGCTGCGCAAGGCGAAGGCGTTCGGCGGTCCGGTGATCGTGCACGCGGTGACCCAGAAGGGCTTCGGGTACGCCGCCGCCGAGCAGGACGAGGAGGACAACTTCCACCAGGTCCGGCCGGCCAACAAGCCGCGCGGCTGGACGGACGTGTTCGCCGACGAGCTGGTCGGGATCGGTCACCGCCGGCCGGACGTGGTCGCGATCACCGCGGCGATGCTGCACCCGACCGGCCTGGCGCCGTTCGCGGCGGAGTTCCCGGACCGGATCTTCGACGTCGGCATCGCCGAGCAGCACGCGGTGACCAGTGCCGCCGGTCTCGCGATGGGCGGGCTGCACCCGGTCGTCGGCCTGTACGCGACGTTCCTGAACCGGGCGTTCGACCAGTTGCTGCTGGACGTCGCGCTGCACAAGTGCGGCGTCACCTTCGTGCTCGACCGCGCCGGTGTCACCGGTGACGACGGCGCCGAGCCACAACGGCATGTGGGACATGTCGATCCTGCAGCTCGTGCCCGGGCTGCGGCTGGCCGCGCCGCGCGACGGCACGCGGCTGGACGAGCTGCTCGAACGAGGCGGTCGACGTCGAACGACGCCCCGACGGTACTGCGCTATCGCCAAGGGCGAGGTGTTCCCGGACATCGACGCGATCGACCGGATCGGCGGGCTGCGACGTGCTCGAGCGCGGACCGGGCACGACGTCCTGCTGGTCGGGATCGGCTCGATGGCGGCCACCGCGATGGACGTGGCACAACCGGCTCGAGGCGCAGGGCTTCGGCGTCACCGTGGTCGACCCGCGCTGGGTGAAGCCGGTCGACCCGAAGCTGGTCGAGCTGGCCGGCAGACGTACAAGTTCGTCGTCACGATCGAGGACAACGGTCGGGTCGGTGGCTGCGGCGTCGATGATCGCGCAGGCGCTGCGCGACGCGGGCGTCGACCACGCCGGTCCGCGACTTCGGCATCCCGCAGCGGTTCCTCGAGCACGCCAAGCGTCCCGCGGTACTGCAGGAGATCGGGCTGACCGGCCAGGAGCTGGCCCGGGACGTCACAGAGATGATCGCCGAGCATCCAGGGCGACGCGATCACCAGTGAGCCCGACACCGCGAGCGGCCGGCCAGGGCGGTGCCTGAGTCAGGGCGGCACTCCGGCACCACCGCGGAGTCGTCACGCAGCAGGTCGCCACCGCACGCCGCGCCTGGCCGCTGCTGCTGTCGCTGGTCCTCGTTGCGGGTCGCGGTCGCCGGTGGGCTGGCCCTGCACCACTCGAGCGACGCGTCCGGCGTCGGCTCCGACAGCCGCGGCCGACCACGGCCGGACATCGACCTGGCCGGCCCGGGCCGCGGCCGTGGACAAGGTGCTGGAGAAGCGCGCCCAGGCCGTGGTCCAGCCGACAACGCGAAGCCGAGTTCCTCGCCGACGTCGACCCGGGCAACAAGAGCCTCGTCGCCCGGCAGCGGACCGCTGTTCACGCAACCTCCGCCAGTTCGGCTTCGCGCCGGCTGCGCCTACCAGCAGTTGTCGCGAGCAGTTCGACGACGCCCTGACTCGACAGGTACGGCCCGTCGACGTACCTCGTCGCGGATCGCGATGACCTACCAGATCCGGGGCATCGACACGGTCCCGGTGCGCGCGATGCTCGGCTACACCTTCACCGAGCGGCCGACCGGCGGCTGGATGCTGGTGTCCGACACCGACCTGGACAAGCGGCTGCCGCGCGGCTCGCACCAGGAGGCCTGGGACACCGGCGAGGTGCTGGTCAAGCGCGCGCCGCGGGTGCTCGTCGTCGTCGAGCAGGGCCAGGACGCAGCTCGCGGCCAGCCTGGTCGGCAAGGCGAGCAGCGCGGTGAAGGCGGTCAGCAAGAGCTGGCCCGGCGGCTGGACCGGCGTCGGGCGTGGTGATCGCCCTCGACGACAAGGTCGTCCGCGGCGCCGACTACACGCAGCCGAAGAACGCCGAGGACGCGCTCGGCGATGGCGACCTGGGTCTACCGGACGCTGCCCGGCGAGGTGACCGGCGACGGGGAGCGGGCCGACTCGTACGTCGTGATCAACCCGCGCAACCGTGGCCAAGGTCGACGCGCGCACGCTGGCCCACGAGTTCACCCACGTCGCGACCGCGCCGTACGGCGCCATATGCGCCGCGCTGGCTGGTCGAGGGTGCGGCGACGTACGTCGAGTTCCTGCCGATGGACGGCGCGACGAACCTGGCGCTGGTCGCGTACCGGCAGGACGTGCGGACGAAGTACCTGGCGAAGGCGAAGAGCCTGCCCGCCGACGCGACTGTTCTTCCAGCAGTCCGACAGCTCGTACCCGCTGTCCTGGCTCGCCGTCGACTACCTGTTCGCCCGGTACGGCGCGACCGAGGTCGGCACGCTCTACCAGGAGATGGCGGCCCTCGGGTCGACCCAGGCCGCGCGGGACCGGATCATGCTCGAACACGTCGGCATGACCGAGGCAGGCCTCTTCCAAGGCCCTCAAAGCGTCGCTGCGGCTGCTGTGAACCGCCGGGGAATCGAGTAGGGTAGCCGGGCTGTGACAGACGGGTGACCGGAGGAATCGACCCGACGTGAGTGTGACCAACCCTAGCGCCGAACCGCCAGGCGCTCAGGTTCCGCCCCACTGGGCCCCGCCGCTGGCTGGGCCTGCTGGTGGCCGTGGCGCTGGTCTCCGGCGGCGTGGTCTACGCCGTCGAAGACCGCGAGCAGGATGCCCGGGCCGGCCGCGGTGACCGCAGACCGCGATCCCGGGCCGAACCAGCAGCACCAAGCCGTCCTCGAAGACCGCCGCCGCGATCGCCGCCCGCCGGGTCGCCATCGACACGATCCTGCTCCGCCGGGCCCAGGCCGTGCGGACCGTCGAACGAGGCGCTGTTCCTGCAGGACGTCGACCCGGCCAACCCGAAGCTGCGCGCCGGCGCAGAAGGTGCTGTTCGCGAACCTGGTCGAGATCGGCTTCACCGAGATCGGCTACAGCCAGGCCGAGGAGCGGTTCGACCCGGCGGTGGCTGCGCGCGCACGGCGCCTACGACGTACCTGGTCCGGGTGCTGATGCGCTACCAGATCCCGCAGGTCGACCTGACCCCGGTGACCACCGAGCTCGGCTACACCTTCGTCAGCCGCGGCGGCCGCTGGGTGCTCACGGACGACGACGACCTGGACAAGGACCTCGGCCCGGGCGCGCACCAGGAGGCCTGGGACCTCGGCCGGATCGAGGTGCAGCGCGGGCCGCGGGTGCTGGTCGTGGTCGAGAAGGGCGACACCACAGCGTGGCCGGGCGATCGTCGACCGAGGCGGCCGAAGGCGCTGGCCGAGGTGACGGCGTACTGGCCGCGGACGTGGCGCGGTTCGGTGCTTCGTCGATCGGCGCTCGACGAGACCGAGGTCCGCGACGCCCGGTTCGCCGACGAGGACATCGAGTCGGCCGCGAGTGCGGGATCGACGTTCTCCTCGCTGCCCGGTCAGGACACCGCCGACGGTACGGTCGCCGGCGCCTACATCGTGATCAACCCGAACGAGCGCGACCGGGTCGACGAGATCCTGCTGTCGCACGAGATCACCCACGTGGCCACCGCCGACCTCGGCGGCTACGAGCCGCTCTGGCTGGCCGAGGGCGCGGCGGAGTACGTGTCCTGGCGGGGGATCGAGGCGATCAGCGGCCCGGGCGAGGTCGGCAAGTGGGAGCAGGAGGTCATCGACGACGCGCTGCCCGGCGCTGACCGCGCTGCCGAGGACGCCGGCTTCTACCAGAACACCGCCGACGTGTACGGCGTCAGCTGGCTGGCCGTCCGCTTCCTGGTGCAGCGGCTCGGGCTCGAGCACGGTCGAGGAGCTGTACGAGGACCTGGCGAGGCACGGCACCGACCAGGCGTCCCGGGACCGGATCCTGCTCAGCCGCACCGGCTTCACCGAGGCGACGCTGTGGACTTCGCTGCAAGGACGTACGAGCCGCAACGCTGAGTGGCGGTTTGACCTCGCGCGGTCAGAGGGGCAGTCTCGAATGGTTCCGTCCAACGTCGAGGAGGCGCAGATGAGTCTGTTGCGGAAGAAGACGATCGAGCAGTCGATCGCCGACACCGACGAGCCGGAGTACCAGCTCAAGAAACGCCTCACCGCCCTCGATCTGACCGTCTTCGGCATCGGCGTCATCATCGGCGCCGGCATCTTCACCCTGACCGGCCGCGCGGCCAAGGCGTACGCCGGGCCGGGGATCGCGCTGTCGTTCGTGCTCGCCGCGATCTGCTGCGCGCTGGCCGCGCTGTGCTACGCCGAGTTCTCCTCGACCGTGCCGGTGTCCGGGTCGGCGTACACGTTCTCGTACTTCTCCCTCGGTGAGATCTTCGCCTGGATCATCGGCTGGGACCTGCTGCTCGAGCTGATGCTCGGGGCAAGCGTCGTGGCGCAGGGCTGGTCGACGTACGCGGCGCTTGTTCCTGGAGGAGATCGGGCTGGGCTGGCCCGTCGTCGATCGGGCCGGACAGCAACGTCAACGTGCTGGCGATGCTGCTGGTGATCGTGCTCGACGACGCTGGCGACGATCGGGATCAAGGAGTCGCTGCGGGTCAACCTGGTGCTGGTCGCGGTCAAGCTGTTCGTGGTGCTGTTCGTGATCATCGCCGGCCTGTTCTACGTCAAGGGCTCGAACCTGACGCCGTTCATCCCGCCGAGCGTGCCGGCCCCGAGCGGCGACGTCACCATCACCACGCCGCTGTTCCAGGCGATGTTCGGGTTCACGCCGTCGACGTTCGGCGTGATGGGCCTGGTCTCCGGCGCGTCGCTGGTGTTCTTCGCGTTCATCGGGTTCGACGTGGTCGCGACCACCGCCGAGGAGGCGAAGAACCCGCAGCGCGACCTGCCCCGCGGCATCATCGGCTCGCTGGCGATCTGCACCGTGCTGTACGTGCTGGTCTGCATCGTGATCACCGGCATGGTCAACTACACCGACATCAGCGGCGAGGCCGCGCTGGCCGAGGCGTTCCGCGTCGGTCGGCCGGCCGGGCTTCGCGACGCTGATCTCCGCGGGTGCGGTGGCCGGTCTGACCACGGTGGTGCTGACGCTGATGATCGGCGCCGCCCGGGTGGTGTTCGCGATGAGCCGCGACCACCTGATGCCGCGTCAGCTCGGCAAGACGCACCCGAAGTGCGGTACGCCGTACCGCCTCACCATCGGGATCGGTGTCCTGGTCGCGCTCGTGGCCGGCCTGACCCCGATCGGCAAACTCGAGGAGATGGTGAACATCGGCACGCTGGCCGCGTTCACCCTGGTCTCGATCGCCGTACCGCTGCTGCGCAAGAGCCGGCCGGACATCAAGCGCTCCTTCCGGTGCCGGGCAACCCGGTGATCCCGATCCTGGCCGCGCTGATCTGCGTCTACCTGATGCTGAACCTGTCGATCGAGACCTGGCTGCGGTTCGCGATCTGGATGGTGCTCGGCTTCGTCGTCTACGCCCTCTACGGCTACCGGAGGAGCCGCGTCGGCGAGCGAGGAACGCACCGGCGAGAGCACCAGGCCTGACCTGACCTCTCGGATGGTCCGGCCGGCCGATAGGACCGTCAGCCGACCATCCGGAGAGGGACACCATGAAGCACCCGCGACGCCTGCTCGCAGGTGTCGCCGCGCTGGCGCTGGCGTCGACCGCGGGTGTCGTCGCTGTCCGCGTCCAGCAGGGCGTCGTCCGCGGGCAGTAACGCTGCGGCCGCGATCAAGGCCACGCCAACGCCGGGCCAGCTCACCGACGCGCAGAAGGCGGTCCGCAAAGGCCAGGTCGACGTCGTCCTGGCGGAGCGGTCCACCGCGGTCCTGAAGGGCGACCTGAAGTGGTTTCCTCGCCGCGGTCGACCCGAAGCAGCCGAAGCTGGTGGCGCGGCAGCGGTTGCTGTTCACGAACCTGCGGAAGTTCCGGTTCACCACGCTGACCTACTTCGTCGCGGACGAGCGCGAGTCGCCGGAGCTGACGGCGAAGTACGGCGCCGGGCATCTTCTCGACCCGGGTGATGATGCGGTACCAACTGGCCGGCCTGGATCGCGAAGCCGGTGCAGACCGACCTCGGCTACACCTTCGTCCGAGCGGGCCGGCGCGTGGATCCTGGTCGAGGACAGCGCGATCGACGGCGACGCTGAGCCCGGACGGGCACCGGCAGCCGTGGGACTACCAGGAGATCGCGGTGGTCCGGCGCGGCAAGGTGCGTCGTCGTGGTCGACAAGCGGCGAGCGCGCCCTCGGCCAGAAGATCGCGAAGGTGTCCGCAGGGCGCGGTCGACGGCGTACGACGGCACTGGCCGCGACCGTGGAACGGCGCGGTGATGGTGGTCGCGATGTCCGAGCCGCGGGTGATGGCGACGGCTGTGGACCGCCGGCACGGGCTCCGGCTGGACCATCGCTGCCAAGGCGGTCACCCTGTACGACGGCGAGCCGATCGGCGCCGAAGACGACGACGCCGGTGAGCAGCCGGATCGTGGTGAACCCGGCGGTCCGCAAGGAGCTCGACGAAGACCTGCTGGTGCACGAGATGACGCACGTGGCGACCGTGCCGATCGGCAACAAGACCCCGATCTGGCTGGTCGAGGGACTCGCGGAGTACGTCCGCTGCGCGTCGATCGAGGACGACCCGCACTGGACCGTCGACCCGTACCGCAAGACCGTGCGGACCAAGTACCTGCCGTCGATGAAGGTGCTGCCGGTCCTGCCGAGTTCGACGCCGACGGCGATCGCTCGTACGGCCAGAGCTGGTGGATCACGGCGTACCTGGAGTCGAAGCTGGGGGAGAAGGGTGTCGCCGTCCCTCTACACCGACCTGGCCCTCCACAGCACGACGGCCGGCGGCGTACGCCACGATCCTGAAGAAACACACCGGGAAGACGCCTGCGCAGTTGGTCGCCGCCGTCAAGAAGTTCAAAGGCTAGCGCGTCTAGAAGTGTTGGGGTCAGGCCCTCGCCGGTGCCGTTGTGGGTGGCCTGGGATGTGCAGGTCGACAGGAGATGTCGGTCCACGGGTGGTGGTCGGGCGGGGTGTTCAGGCGTGAGACCGGTCGGGCAAGGCCGATACTTCCTGTCGACCTGCACATGCGCCGGGCCCCCATCTGCGCCGAGCAGCGCGCCGGGCCACCTCCGCCGGATCGCGCTCAGTACGGGCGCGCCCCGGGTCTGGCGACTGCACCGATCAGCTCCAGGCACCTCGAGGCCAACCGACACCCACAGCGAGCAGAGCAGCCCCATTCAGGGGTCAACCCCTCATAGTGCGGGTTGCCCCCTCGAATCTTGGGTCCGCAACCCACACGTTCAGGGGTCAACCCCTCATAGTGCGGGTTGCCCCCTCGAATCTTGGGTCCGCAACCCACACGTTCAGGGGTCAACCCAGCTGCTGAAATGGGCCGGACGGGATTCCGGCGCCGACCGACCCCGAGCGGTTTTGGTCAGCTCAGGCTGGCGACGCCCTTCGGCAGGAAGCGCGAGCCGTTGACCTTCTCGGCGATGCCGGTGCGGTCCAGGTACGGCGTGATGCCGCCGAGGTGGAACGGCCAGCCGGCGCCGAGCAGCAGGCACAGGTCGATGTCCTGCGCCTCCGCGACCACGCCCTCGTCGAGCATGATCCGGATCTCCTCGGCCAGCGCGGTCAGCACCCGGGCTGCGGAGCTCCTCGGCGCGTCGACGGCTTGTCGCCGACGGTCACCAGCGCCTCGACCTCCGGGTCGACGACCGGCTTGCCCTCCGCGCTCCAGACGTAGAACGAGCTCTTGCCCGCAGCAACCACCTTGGCGAGGTTCTCCGACACCGCGAACCGGTCCGGGTAGGCCCGGTTCATCGTCTCGGCCACGTGCAGCGCGACCGGCAGGCCGACCAGCTGCAGCAGCACGAACGGCGGCATCGGCAGGCCGAGCGCCGACAGCGCCTTGTCCGCCGCCGGGATCGGCGTGCCTTCGTCGACCGCCGCGCTGACCTCACCGAGGAAGCGGGTCAGCAGCCGGTTCACCACGAAGGCCGGCGCGTCCTTCACCAGCACGCAGGACTTCTTCAGCGTCTTGCCGACCGCGAACGCGGTGGCGAGCGTCGCGTCGTCGGTCTGGTCGGCGCGGATGATCTCCAGCAGCGGCAGCACCGCGACCGGGTTGAAGAAGTGGAACCCGACCACCCGCTCCGGGTGCTCCAGGTCGGCGGCCATCTCGGTGACCGACAGGGACGAGGTGTTGGTGGCCAGGATCGCGTCCGGCCGGACGATCTTCTCCAGGTCGGCGAAGATCGTCTTCTTCAGCTGCAGTTCCTCGAACACGGCCTCGATCACGAAGTCCGCGTCCGCGAACACCGTCCGGTCGACCGAGCCGGTGACGAGCGCCTTCAGCTGGTTCGCCTTGTCCGGCCGGATCCGGCCCTTGCCGAGCAGCTTGTCGATCTCGCCGTGCACGTAGCCGACCCCGCGGTCGACCCGCTCCTGGTCGAGGTCCGTCAGTACGACGGGCACCTCGAGGCGGCGGGCGAACAGCAGCGCCAGCTGGCCGGCCATCAGGCCCGCGCCGACGACGCCGACCTTGGTGACCGGGCGGGCGAGCGACTTGTCCGGCGCACCGGCCGGCCGCTTGGCCCGCTTGTTCACCAGGTCGAAGGCGTAGAGGCCGCTGCGCAGCTCCTCGCTCATGATCAGGTCGGCGAGTGCCTCGTCCTCGGCCGCGAAACCGCGAGTCGCGGTCGCTTGTCCTCTGCGCCGCCGCGATCAGCTCGAGCGCCCGGTACGGCGCCGGGGCCGCACCGCTGACCTTGACGTCGGCAAACCCCTTGCCCCGGGCAACAGCCGCGTCCCAGGCGTCGCCGCGGTCGATCTCCGGCCGCTCGACGGTGACCTCGCCGGTCAGCACCTTGCTCGCCCAGCAGCAGCGACTGCTCGAGGAAGTCGGCCGAGTCGAGCAGTACGTCGCCGATGCCGAACTTCACCGCCTCCGGGCCGCTGAGCATCTTGTTCTGGTTCAGGGCGTTCTCGACCACGACCTTGACGGCCTTGTCGGCGCCGATCAGGTTCGGCAGCAGGAAGTTGCCGCCCCAGCCCGGGAGCAGGCCGAGGAAGACCTCGGGCGTCGCGAGCATCCCGGCCGCGGCCGAGACCGTCCGGTACGTCGCGTGCAGCGCGACCTCGAGGCCGCCACCGAGCGCGACGCCGTTGACGAAGGCGAAGCTGGGCTTGCCGCCGTCCACCAGCTTGCGCATCACGCCGTGGCCGATCTTGCCCAGGTTCAGCGCCTGCTCGCGGCCGGTCAGCTTCGGTACGCCGGTCAGGTCGGCGCCGGCGGCCAGGATGAACGGCTTGCCGGTGACACCGATCGCGACGATCTCGTCGCGGGCCAGCGCCGCGTCGATCGCGGTGTTCAGCGAGGCCAGACCCTTCGGGCCGAAGGTGTTCGGCTTGGTGTGGTCGTGGCCGTTGTCGAGGGTGATCAGCGCCATCATGCCCGCCTTGTTCGGCAGCACGACGTCGCGGGACGTGCGCGCAGCGTGACGACCTCGTCGGTCTCGATCGCGACAGCCTCGTCGATCAGATCCTGCAGGTCGCTCATGCCTTGTCTGCCCCTTCCAAGTTCGGGTTCTCCCAGATGACGGTGCCGCCCATGCCGAGGCCGACGCACATGGTGGTCAGGCCGTAGCGGACCTCGGGGCGCTGCTCGAACTGCTTGGCCAGCTGGTTCATCAGCCGGACGCCGGACGATGCCAGCGGGTGGCCGTAGGCGATCGCGCCGCCGTACGGGTTGACCCGCGGGTCGTCGTCGGCGATGCCGTAGTGCTCCAGGAACGCCAGCACCTGGACGGCGAACGCCTCGTTCACCTCGAAGGCCTGGATGTCGTCGATGGTCAGCCCGGCCAGCTTCAGCGCCTTCTCGGTCGCCGGGACCGGGCCGACGCCCATCACCTCGGGCTCGACGCCGGCGAAGCCGTACGAGACCAGCTTCATCTTCGGCGTCAGGCCGAGCTCGTCGGCGGCCTCGGCGGAGGTGAGCAGCGCAGGCGGTCGCGCCGTCGTTGATGCCGGCCGAGTTGCCCGCGGTGACCCGGCCGTGCGGGCGGAACGGCGTCTTCAGCGTGGCCAGGTCCTCCACCGTGGTGCCCGGACGCATCGGCTCGTCGGTGGTCGCGTAGCCCCAGCCCTGCTCGGCCGAGCGGGTCGCGATCGGGACCAGGTCCGGCTGGATCAGGTCGTTCGCGTAGGCCTTGGCGGCCCGCTCCTGGGAGGCCACGGCGAAGGCGTCGGCGCGGTGCCTTGGTGATGCGTCGGGAACCGGTCGTGCAGGTTCTCCGCGGTCGACCCCATCACCAGCGCGGACGGTGTCGACCAGCTTCTCGGCGATGATCCGCGGGTTCGGGTCGACGCCCTCGCCCATCGGGTGCCGGCCCATGTGCTCGACGCCGCCGGCCACGACCACGTCGTACGCGCCGAACGCGATACCGGCGGCGGTGGTGGTGACGGCGGTCATCGCGCCCGCGCACATCCGGTCGATGGCGTAGCCGGGGGTGGTGTTCGGCAGACCGGCCAGCAGGGCCGCGGTCCGGCCGATGGTCAGGCCCTGGTCGCCGATCTGGGTGGTGGCCGCGATCGCGACCTCGTCCACCTTCTCCGGCGGGCAGCGACGGGTTCCGCCGCAGCAGCTCCCGGATGCACTTGATCACCAGGTCGTCGGCGCGCGTCTCGGCGTACTGGCCCTTGGCCTTGCCGAACGGGGTGCGAACGCCGTCGACGAACACGACATCGCGGATCTCACGGGGCACGAGGGCCCTCCTCTGGCGGGTCGGGAAAGCAGCTCGATGCTACCCGTCGGTAACAGAACCCCCAAAGCATCCGCGCCTGTGCGGCTGCTCACAAACCACAGCCCGTGTGCTCACGCAGACGTAACCCGTGGCCACACCGGGTCGAATCGGCGCATGCTGGAGCCAGGTAGCTATCACGTAGCTATGGGGAGCCGTTCAATGAACAACTTTGATCTCGCCGTACCGGTCCTGTGCCGGGGCAAGCACCGCAACCCACGCAAGGGCGCCTGCTTCATGGAGTTCGCCTCCTACCTGGCAGGCGAGCCCTGGTCGGATCACCCGGCCTGCACGCATCCGCTGCTGGCGGGCGTGGCCCGCGACGTCAACGACTGTACGACGGACGCCGGCCGGTCCAGGCTGGCTCCACTGATCCCGTCGGTGATCGGCCTGACCCCCGACGACCCGCACGTCGTCCCGCGGGTGACCGCGCGCTGCATCCAGCACGCGCTGCCGGTGGTCTCGCAGGAGCGCCAGTACATCCTCGCCGTGGCGCTGCTGGTGGGGGAGCGGCACCTGGCCGCGCTGGACGGGCGTCCGCCGGACGACCTCGAGCCGGACTCGCAGCGCGGTCCTGGCAGGCGGTTCCGTCCGCGACCAAGTGGGCGCGGTCCTTCACCTCCCGGGCCCACCGCGGTACGCCGGACTTCGCCCGACGGACCGCACCACGGGCCGTGTCGTGCGCGGTCGAAGGCATCTCGCAGGCCTGCGTACCGAACCCGGACGAACGGCTCTACGACCTGCTGACCGCGGCGATCGCGGAGTGCAAGTCGTGGATGCCGGCACCGGCTCCGCTCGCCCGTCCGGCCGGAGTCTGTCCGGGAAGGGCGCGTGGAAGTTCGCTAGGCGGCCAGTAGGCTTCACCGTGTGACTTTGGAGATCGATACCGGTTCAGGGTTGATGCCAGTCCACGAGTGGGAGCTCCACTGGCGATGACGCGCCGGGATTGCTGCTCCTCCAGGAGATCTTCGGGGTCTCCGACTACATCAAGCAGCGCGGCTGCGGATCTGGCTGCGCTCGGGTACTACGTGATCGCGCCGGAGATCTACTGGCGGCTGGACGACACGTCGCTGGACGAGTCGGACCCGGAGGCTGCTGCAGCGCGCCATGGGCATCGCACAGCCGGCTCGACTGGGATCACGCTGTCGCGGACTCGGTCGCGGCGCTGGACTACCTGCGTGCGCGTGGCAAGGGCACCGGGATCGTCGGGTTCTGCTTCGGCGGTGGGCTGGCGTTCAACGTCGCCGCTGTGTCGTCGCCGGACGTCCTGGTGAGCTACTACGGCTCGGCCCTTCCGCGACTGCTCGAGCTCGCGCCGAAGGTGACCGCAACGAGCCTGCACCACTTCGGCGACGCGGACACCTACCTGTCCCCGCCGACGACGATCATCCCGGCGCTCGGCCGATGCCGAGATCCATCGCTACCCCGGTGCCGGTCACGCGTTCGACAACCCGATGCCCGCCTTCCACCACGCGGATGCGTCCGACCTGGCATGGCGGCGTACCGTCGCTTTCTTGCCCGTCACCTCCCAACCTCCCAAGGAACAGCATGAGCCTGTACGACATCCCGTTGCACGACTCTCTCCGGTGCGCCGACCTCGCTCGGCTGACTACAAGGGCAAGGCCGTCCTCGTCGTGAACGTCGCCTCGAAGTGCGGTCTGACGCCGCAGTACGAGGGCCTGGAGAACCTGCAGAAGAAGTACGCGTCCCGCGGCTTCACCGTGCTCGGTGCCCCGTGCAACCAGTTCGGCGGCCAGGAGCCGGGCACGGCGGAGGAGATCGAGACCTTCTGCTCGACGACGTACGGCGTGACCTTCCCGATGCTGGACAAGCTCGAGGTGAACGGCGACGGCCGGCACCCGCTCTACTCCGAGCTGACCCTGACCCCGGACGCCGACGGCGAGGCCGGCGACGTCCAGTGGAACTTCGAGAAGTTCCTGATCAGCCCGGACGGCACGGTCGCGGCGCGCTTCCGCCCGCAGACCGTGCCGGAGTCCGACGAGGTCGTCAGCGCGATCGAGACGCAGCTGCCGCACTGACCGGCTCAGCTCACGGTCCGATCTCCCGCCGCGAACCGGCGGTCGATCGGACCGTGGCTGTCAGATCTTGCGGTTCTCCGACTTGACCAGCCAGGCCAGCTTCTCGAGCGTGTCGATGATCGCGTGCAGCAGATCCGAGGTGCTGGGATCCTCGGCGTCGACGGCATCGTGGACGGTCCGGATGGTGGCGACCGCGCTGTGGATGCGGGTGGTGATCAGGTCCACGACCTCGGCCGTGTCCTGCTCGTCCGCCGGGAACTGCGGTGGGCGAGGTGCAGAAGGCGCTCGTCAACGACCTGACGTGGCTGCCGGCGATCTTCGGCGGGCGTGTTCTGCGCGGGTCGGTCCGCGTGTGATGACCTGGGACAAGTCGTCGTGGGCTGAGACAGGCAATTCCATGTCCCACCCCGACCACTTCCTGTCCCCGCCCAACACTTCCTGTCCCCGCCCAACACTTCCGGGTCCCCGCCCACCGGTTCCCGTCCCCGCCCACCGTTTCCGGCCCCCGCCCACCGGTTCCGGTCCTCGCCCCGCGCCGTGTGTCGGCGCGGACCCGTCCCGAGCGGCCCCATTTGATGGGCTGACCTACGAGATGGTGGGTTGGCACCCCGGAATCCGATACGCCAACCCGCCATCTGATGGGTCAGCCCATCAGATGGCGCGAGGACGCCGGGCCGCCATCAGGCAAAAGAGCCTCAATAGTTCGTGGGATGGTGGCAACCGAGCGCGAAGGAGCGCTGATCAGTCCAGCGGTTTGGCGGGCGCGGCCTCGGTGGACATCGCGTCGGTCAGGACTTCGGCGGTGAGGGCGATCTGCCAGTCGCGGGCGTCGTGCTCGCGGAGGAAGGTCGTCACCACGTCGAGGCTCAGGTCGGCCGGCGGTGTCCAGGCGAGGCGCCGGATCGTGTCGGGGGAGAGCAGGTTCTCGGTCGGCAGGCGGTGCGCCTCGGCGATCTCGCTGACCGCGGCCCGCGCGGCGGACAACCGGGCCGCCGCGTCCGGGTCCCGGTCGGCCCACGCCCGAGCCGGCGGCGGGCCGTCGTACCGCGGGCCCTGCTTGGGGAGCTCGGAGTCGGGCAGCCGGCGGGCGTGGTCGATCGCCTCCCACCAGGTGCGCATGTGGCGGTGTGCGCCGCGGCCCTTGAAGGCGGTCAGCTTCTGCAGCGTGTCCCGGTCCGACCGGCATCGCGGACGGCGGCCTCGACGATCGCGGCGTCGGGCAGGATCCGGCCGGGGGAGATGTCGGCCGACTCGGCGATCTGGTCGCGGGCCTCCCACAACGCCCGTACGACGGCCAGGCTGCGGCGATTGCGGACCCGATGCATGCCGGAGGTCCGGCGCCACGGGTCGGGCTTCGGCTCGCGGGGCGGAGCGCTCGAGGATCGCGGCGAACTCCTGCTCGGCCCACTCCCACTTGCCCTCGCGCCGCAGCTCCGGCCTCGATCGCGTCGCGCAGCTCGATCAGCATCTCGACGTCGAGAGCGGCGTACACCAGCCAGGGCGCCGGGCAGCGGCCGGGTCGACCAGTCGGCGGCCGAGTGCTCCTTGCGCATCCGGTAGCCGAGTACTTCGCTGACCAGCGAGGCGAGGCCGACCTTCGGGTACCCGAGCAGGCGGCCGGCCAGTTCGGTGTCGAAGACCGTCCGCGGCACCATCCCGACCTCGGCCAGGCAGGCCAGGTCCTGGTTCGCCGCGTGGATGATCCACTCGGTGTCGACGATCGCGTCACCGAGCGCGGACAGGTCGCCGAACGGGATCGGGTCGACCAGTGCCGAGCCGGAGCCCTCGCGGCGCAGCTGGACCAGGTACGCGCGGTGGGAGTAGCGGTAGCCGGAGGCGCGCTCGGCGTCGACGGCGACCGGGCCGGTGCCGGACCGGAACGCGTCGACCACCTCGGTCAGCGCGGGGTCGGTGTCGACGACGTCGGACAGTCCGTCACGCAGTTCGAGCAGTGGCAGGTTCGCGGTCGGGTCGTCCGGGACGGGCGTCGGCTGCTGGGTCTCGGCCGGGCTCATCGGCCCCGCTGACCGCGCCGGGTCGGCATCGCGACCACCCCCGGCGGTACCGGCGGCAGGCCGGCCGCGGTGCAGAGCACCTCGCCCCACGCCTCGGCGTGCCGGGTCACGTCGACCACCCCGTCACCGGTCCCGGCACCGGGCTCCAGGACGCGCGGATCTCGATCTCCGCCGTCGCGTCGTCGTCGGCCATGCCGCCGAAACTCTCGGATACCACCCGGTGACGGTACCGCTCGGGGCCAGGAAGTCCGCGCCCCGGTCGGTCAGCGCCTCCATCAGCCAGGTCCAGCCGACGCCGCCGAGCAGCGCGTCGGTCACCATCTCCGGCTCGACGGCGGCACGCACGTACGCGACACAGCGGAAGGTCGACTGCCAGGCGTCGTTCCCGTCCGGGTCGTAGAGGATGACGAGACGGCCGGTGGCGACATCGTCACCGTCGACCGTCACGTCGGCGCTGACCGCGGCCGCGTGCGGTGCGATCCGCTGCGGCGCGGGCATCTCCTCGACGAAGACCTCGGGCCGGAACCGGGCACCGCGCAACTGCGTCAGGGCCTCGGCGAACTCCGCGGGTGGCGCGTCGACCTGCTTGCGGGCACCCATGCTTCGCAGCCTACGACTGATTACTCACCGACGCCGGTGACGACGCGCCGGTAACGGCCTCCGCGGCCACGGCCGATCATGGGTCCTGTCGCCCGTGACGATCATCGCTGTGCTGCCCATCGACCGAGCCTCCTCAGCGTCTCGCCCGTTCCGCCTTCCTGCTTGCCGCCCGTGGTGAGCCGGTGCCGCACACGCCGGTCTGGTTCATGCGGCAGGCGGGGCGCTCGCTGCCGGAGTACCGGGCGATCCGCGAGGGCACCACGATGCTCGAGTCCTGTATGCGACCCGACCTCGTCGTGGAGATAACGCTGCAGCCGGTACGCCGTTACGGCGTCGACGCGGCGATCTTCTTCTCCGACATCGTGCTGCCGCTGAAGGCGGTCGGCGTCGACCTCGAGATCAAGCCGGGTGTCGGTCCGGTGGTCGCGTCGCCGATCCGCGTCACCGGCCGACCTCGAGGCGGTCCGGCCGGTGACTCCGGCGGACGTGCCGCTACGTGACGGAGTCGGTGCAGCAGCTGGTCTCCGAGCTCGGCGGCACCCCGCTGATCGGGTTCGCCGGTGCGCCGTTCACGGTCGCGTCGTACCTGGTCGAGGGCGGGCCGAGCAAGGACCACGCCAAGACGAAGGCGCTGATGCACGGCGATCCGAAGCTGTGGCACGCGCTGGCGGACCGGCTGGCCGACGTGGCGATCGCGTACCTGTCGGTGCAGATCGAGGCGGGCGCGTCGGCGATCCAGCTGTTCGACTCGTGGGCGGGCGGCGCTGTCGCCGCGCGACTACGAGCGAGTTCGTCCTGCCGCACTCGGCGAAGGTGTTCGACGCGCTGGCGTCGTACGGCGTACCGCGGCTGCACTTCGGCGTGAACACGGGCGAGCTGCTCGGGCTGATGAGCGCGGCCGGCGCGGACGTCGTCGGCGTCGACTGGCGCGTGCCGCTGGACGAGGCCGTACGGCGGATCACCGCGGCCGGCTCCGGTCCGAAGCCGGTGCAGGGCAACCTCGACCCGGCCCTGCTGTTCGCCGGCTGGGACGCGCTCGAGCCCGAGATCGACCGGATCCTCGCCGAGGGGCAAGGCGGCTCCCGGCCACATCTTCAACCTCGGTCACGGTGTCCCGCCGGACACCGACCCCGAGGTGCTGCACCGCATCGTCCAGGCACGTCCAAGCCAAGTCCGCCCGTGTACCTGCCTGACCGCGAGGTGACGCTGGAGCGTCTCAGCGTCGACGCACACGGACGCCGCTGCTGGCCTTCGAGCGGGAGAACCGCGAGTACTTCGCGGCCTCGGTGCCGGACCGTGGCGACGACGTACTTCGCCGAGTTCGACGCCCGGCACGCGGCACTGCTGGCCGAGCAGCAGGCTGGGGATCTGCCAGTTCCACGTGCTGGTGGACGACTCCGGCGCCGTGGTCGGACGGGTGAACCTCGTCGACCTCGAGGACGGCTCGGCCGAGCTCGGCTACCGGATCGCGGAGAAGGCCGCCGGTCGAGGGCTCGCGTCGGCGGCGGTCCGCGCGATCGTCGCGACTGGCCGCGGCCGAGTACGGGCTGACGATGCTCCGGGCCGAGGACGTCGGTCACGGAAACGTGGCGTCGCAGGCGGTGCTGACCCGGAGCTGGCTTCCGTACCGGTCGGCGAACGATCGTCGGCGCAGGAATCGGGGTCGGCGTACGAGTTGATGTTGGAGGACGCGTGAGCCGCGTGGTTGTGGTCGGTGGCGGGATCAGCGGGCTGGCGGCGGCGTACGCGCTGGCGACCGGGCCGAATCCGCCGCGGATCACCGTGCTCGAGGGATCGCCGCGGCTCGGCGGCAAGCTGGCCGGCGCCGAGCTCGAAGGCGTGCCGGTCGACCTGGGCGCCGAGTCGGTGCTGGCCCGGCGGCCGGAGGCGGTCGACCTGATCCGTGCGGTCGGGCTCGGCGACGACCTGGTGCATCCGGCGACGACTTCGGCCGGGCTGTGGATCGGCGACCGGATCCGGGCGATCCCGCCGACGGTGATGGGTGTCCCGGTCGACCCGGCCGCGACGGCCGACGTACTGGGCCTGAGGCGGCCGCCGAGGGGTCGCCCACGAGGCCGAGCTGCCGGCGCCGGCGCTCACCGAGGACGTCGCGATCGGGCGGTTCGTCGCCGAGCGGATGGGTCCGGCGGTCACCGACAAGCTGATCGATCCGCTGCTCGGCGGGGTGTACGCCGGCCGGGCCGAGGAGATCTCGCTGGCGGCCGCCGTACCGGAGCTGTACGCCAAGCTGCGGACCGCGCCGAGCCTGCTCGCGGCGACGGCCGAGCTGCGCGAGGCGGGCCAGCGCCGCGCCGGCCAGCCGGTCTTCGCGGGCATCGTGCGGCGGCATCAACCGGCTCATCGCCGCGCTCGAGAAGGACCTGAGCGGCTCGCGGCGTCGAGATCCGGCGCAAGCTGCGCCGTACGGCGGATCACGCGGACGGCGGACGGCTACGAGCTGGAGGCCGGACCGGTGCCGGCGCCGACGTCTGGTCGCAGGCCGACGCCGTGATCGTCGCCGTACCCGGCGTCACCAGCGGCCCGGATGCTGGCCGAGCTGGTGCCGGCGGCATCGACCGAGCTGGCGACGATCGAGTACGCGAGCATGGCGATCGTCACGCTGGCCGTGCGCAAGCAGGACTGGCCGGCTGGGCGCGACCGGGCTCGGGCTTCCTCGTGCCGTCGGTGGAAGGCCGGACGATCAAGGCGTCGACGTACTCGCACGCCAAGTGGGCAGTGGTCGCGGGAGGCCGGGGGAGACCTGGCAGTACTGCGGTGCCTCGGTCGGGCGGCTCGGTGAGGAGTACGTGCTGCAGCGGTCCGATGAGGAGCTGGTGGCACTGGCCACTGCGGACCTGCGGAGTGCCGTCGGGCTGCAGGCGCCGGTGGTCGGGCTCTCTGGTCACCCGGTGGGGTGGCGGGCCTTCCGCAGTACGCCGTCGGGCATCTGGACCGCGTCGACCGGGTGGAGGCGGCCGTGGCGGCGGAGCCCGGGCTGGCTGTCTGCGGAGCGGCGTACCGGGGTGTGGGGATCGCTGCCTGTGTGGCGTCGGGCGGCAAGGCGGCCACCCGGGTGCAGGCGCATCTGGAGCGGCGACATGGCAGAGCGACTGAGACAGCCGTGACCAGAGGAAGCCGAAGGCGCGTGAGCTGAACAACTGTGATCCGCTACACCATGTGGTCCGTCTTCAAGGTGGAGACGCCGCTGGGTGATGCGGACCGGGACGAGCTGGCCGCTGAGCTGGCCGTCCTGCGTGGCGAAGCTCGCGCGCCGACGACGACGTGGTGATCCGCGGATGGTACGACGTCGAAGGGTTCCGGGCGGACGCGGACTTCATGATCTGGTGGCACGCGCCGACGTCGGACGCGCTGCAGAAGGCGTACCACGCGCTCCGGCGGTCGCGGCTCGGGCGGCACCTCGCGCCGATCTGGTCGCAGTTCGCGCTGCACCGGCCGGCCGAGTTCAACAAGAGCCACATCCCGGCGTTCCTGGCCGACGAGGAGGCGCGGGCCTACGTCTGCGTGTACCCGTTCGTGCGGTCGTACGAGTGGTACCTGCTGCCGGACGAGGAGCGGCGGTTCATGCTGGCCGAGCACGGCAAGATGGCGCGCACCTACCCGGACGTCCGGGCGAACACGGTGGCGTCGTTCGCGCTCGGCGACTACGAGTGGATGCTGGCGTTCGAGGCCGACGAGCTGCACCGGATGGTCGACCTGATGCGCGACCTGCGGGCGTCCACGGCGCGGCGGCACGTGCGCGAGGAAGTCCCCTTCTACACCGGCAAGCGGACCGAGCTCAGCGAGCTGGTCGCCAACCTGGCCTGAGCCGCGGTGCACCGCAAAGCCTTCCCGGTGCTCTACGTGGCCGACGTGCGCCGGTCCGTCGAGTTCTACGCGCTGCTCGGCTACGAGTCGACGTACCAGTTCCCGCTCGAGGGCGACCCGCACTACGTCGGCCTCGAGCGCGGCGATTCCTCCCTCGGCATCGCCGACGTCAGCTGGCCCGAGGCCCAGCTCGGCATCACCGTCGGCACCGCGCCCCGCTTCGAGCTCTTCGTGTACGTCGACGACGTCGACGCCGAGGTGGAAGACCTTCCGGGCTGCCGGCCACCCGGTCCTCCAGGAACCGGCCACCATGCCCTGGGGCGAACGCCAGGCCTACATCGCCGACCCCGACAGCAACCCGGTCGCCCTCGCCACCCCGATCTAGCTGACTCAGGTCCCTGGCTTCTGGAAGAGGTAGTCCTCGGCGCGCATCGAGGTGGGTGGCTTGATGTCCTCCGGGAGGAGTTCGCGCAGATCGCGCTCGGTCAGGCTGTCCGGGTCGCGCCCGGAGAGCCGGGTCGCCTGGTTGGAGATGGCCTCCTCGAGCACGTTCCGGATGAACCGGCCGTTGCCGAAGTTGTGGGCCCGCGGGGACGGCGGGATGACCCCGCGGAGCCATGTCCAGCACCTCGTCGGTGTAGATCATGCCGTTCTGCCGGGCCTGGAGCTCGAAGATGGCGACGAGCTGGTCGGTGTCGTACTCGCTGAAGGACAGCAGCTTCGGGAAGCGCGACGCCAGCCCGGTGTTGGACTCCATGAACCGCTGCATCTCGCGGTGGTACCCGGCGACGATCACGACGCAATCGTCGCGATGGTCCTCCATCAGCTTCAGGATGGTGGCGACGGCTTCGAGGCCGAAGTCGCCCGGGCTGTTCTCCGGAAACAGGGTGTAGGCCTCGTCGACGAACAGCACCCCGCCGAGCGCCTCGCGGAACTTCGCCGCGGTCATCGGCGCGGTGGTGCCGACGCCGGAACCGACCAGGTCGGACCGGTCGACCTCGACCACGTGGCCCTTCTCGAGCACTCCGAGCTGCTTGTAGATCCGGGCTGAGCAACCGGGCGATCGTGGTCTTCGCGGTGCCGGGCTTGCCGACGAACACCATGTGCCGGGCGCGCTCGTGACTCGGCAGACCGAGCTCCTTGCGGCGCAGGTTGGTCTTGACCTCGGCCACCATCCGGCGGACCGACTCCTTGACCGAGTCCAGCCCGATCAGCGCGTCCAGCTCGCCGATCGGGTCGTCGCGTGTAGTCCACCGGCTTCTGAACCGCCGACTGTCGGCCTCCGCTCGACCTCCGCAGCAGGGCGGCGCGACGGCTCGGCCACCGGCTCGGGCTCAGGGACGACCTCGGCCGACGGATCTCGGCGTAGCGGCGTCCCGACAAGCGCATAGGCGTCCGGAGTCGGTCGCCCACCGGGTTCTGGCGTCGACCGTCGACCAGCGCTCACGGTCGAGGAGCCGGAAGAACGCGCCCAGGTCCGGGACCTGCGGCTCCGGCCACGGCGCACCCGTCGAGTACGTCGGCCAGGTGGACCGCCACCCGGGTGGCCGCCGCGGCCCAGGACCGCGCGAGTACCTGCTGGTCCTGGCGTACCGCGCGGGCCAGCCATTCGGTGTTGCCGGCCAGCCAGGTGTGCCGGTCGAAGCCGTTCTTGAGGTCGGCGACGGCGTTCTCGACGTCCCAGCCGGCGCCGCCGAGGATCTGGCCAACGGCCGGGGGAAGGCCGTCGAGCCCGGTGGCCAGGATCAGCCGGGCCAGCACCCGCGCGAAGTCCCCGGCGTCGTCGTCCGGAGTCGCCATCGACAACTTGGCGTGCGCGTCCCGCAGCGTGGTGAGCGAGTACTGCAAGGCCGACGCCGAGCCGGCCAGCTCCGGGAGCACCTCGCGCTCGTCGTCGCTGAGTGCGGCGGTCCGCCAGAACTGGGCGATCGTCTCGTAGTCGGCGGCAGCGTGCATGCGGGTGGCCTCGCGGTCGCCAGCACCCGGTCGAACGCGCTGGTCAGGGCCCGGGCGCGGGTTGCCATCGGCGGTGCGTCGACGAACAGGCTCACCACGTCCCGGGACAGCTGCAGCGCCTGCCGCCGGGTCTCTTCGCGGAAGCTTCGCGCGCCGGACACCACCTGCAGCGGCCAGTCGGCGTCCGCGACCCGGATCAGGTGTCCGGCGCCGCCGAACCGGACCGGCGGTCGGTAGAAGTCCCGGGTCAGTTCGGCGGCGATGTCGGCGTACTCGCCGTGTAGCACCGGGATCCAGCCGGTCAGCAGTGGGGCGACTTGATGGGTGAACCACACCGCGGCCGGCGTCCCCTCGACGAAGTCCGGAAAGGCGGCCGCGGCGGCGCCGCAACGCGCTCGGGTCGTCGGCCCAGGCGCGCAACCGGCCGCGGATACCGGCCAGCCAGCTGTCCGGCACCTCCCAGGGCTGGTCGGCAGCAAGAACGTCGAGAACGCGCGGTCTCCGGATGTCGTCAGCCACGCTGGCTCACTTTAGTGCGTCAGCGGACTACTCCCGACCTCGGCTCAGGCGGGGCTGAGGGTGAGGCTGATGCGGTTGATGCAGTAGCGGAGGTCGGTGGGGGTGCCGTAGCCCTCGCCTTCGAAGACGTGGCCGAGGTGGGAGCCGCAGTTGGCGCAGCGGACCTCGACGCGCTTCATGCCGAGCGCGTGTGTCCTCGATGTACTCGACCCGGTCCTCGGCCAGCGGCGCGAAGAACGACGGCCAGCCGCAGTGCGAGTCGAACTTGGTCTCGCTGCGGAACAGCTCCGCGTCGCAGGCCCGGCACTTGTACACACCGACGGTCTTGGTGTCGGTGTACTCACCGGTGTACGGCCGCTCGGTGCCGGCCTTGCGCAGCACCTGGAACTCCGCCGGGGACAGCTGCGCCTTCCACTCCGCGTCGGACTTCTCTACGGCGTACTGCTTGGTGTCATCTGTCACGTCGTCCAGTCATCGGCGCCCGGGCAAGGAAAATCCCGCCCGGGCGACCGACGTAAGACTCCCGTGAGGTCAGCGCACCCCGGGACGGCCGTGGGATGACCCGCACCACCTGCGGGTCGTGGTCGCTGATCTGGTCCGGGAACTCCGCGTTCATGTGCACGATGTCGTACGACGAGGCCGGCTGCAGGTTCTTCGAGATCAGGATCTGGTCCAGGATCTGGCTGTTGCCCTCGAACACGTAGCTGTAGCGCTCCTGCAGCGGCAACGTCCGCGGCAGGTCGATCAGCGCGGTCTTGCCGGAGCCGACCAGGATGTCGGTCGTCTCGGAGAAGTCGAAGTCGTTGATGTCGCCGAGCACGATCACGTTCGCGCCCTTGTCCTTGGTCAGGATCTGGTCGACGAACCCACGCACCGCCTCGGCCTGCTGGTGCCGCTTCGGCCGCGGTCACCTGCGACCGGCGGCTGGGTCCGGCCCCAGAGCGGGTCGTCGCCGCCCTTGGAGCTGAAGTGGTTGACCACCACGAACAGGGTCTGGCCGTGCCAGGTGAACTCGCCGGCCAGCGGGACCCGCGTCGCCGCCCAGGCCGGGTTGGCCGGGTCGACCCGGCCGGGCGAGGAGCTGAGGTGCGGCCGGCCGTGCCGGTCGGTGACGATCGTGGTCGCGATGGTCGAGCCGCCGCCGGGGCGGTCGACGAACTTCACCGGCTTGTCCGTGCGGTACATGAACGCGACCCGGATGTTGCCGCCCGGCTCGCCGCCCTCGGCGTTGTTGACCGGGTCGATCTGGCGCCACGCGTACGTCGGTCCGCCCGCCTTCTCGGATCGCGGCGGCGAGCATGTTCAGGGTGACGTCCGCCGCGGTGTTGCCGGAGTTCGTGGCACCGTCGTTGTCCTGCACCTCCTCGAGACCGAGGATGTCCGGCGACGGCGAGGTTCTTCACCACCGCCTGGGCCAGTCCGTCGAACTTGGCGTCGCCGTCGGACGGGTCCAGGTTCTCGACGTTGAACGTCGCCACCGAGACCTGCGCCGGCGACGAGGCCTTGGTCGTCTCGCGCTTGACGCCGCCGTCGATCACGGTCGGGGTCTGCGTCGGCAGGAACTTGAAGTTGCCGAACGAGTAGTCCAGGACACCCGTCACGACACCGGCCAGCTTGTCGCCCGGTCTTGGCGTCGGGGATCGGCGCCAGCACGTCGTCGAGCAGGACCCGCTCGGGGTTGCTGTCGGTCTTCTGCAGCACGATGCCGCCGCGGACCGTCCGCACGCCGGCGCCCGCCGGTACGACGGACAGCTCACGGAACGAGCTGGTCGGACCGGTGACCTCCGGCTGGTCGATGCCCAGCCACATGCCCTCCAGCGACTCCCAGAAGTCGATCCCGTCGGTGGCCGGGCTGGAACGTGCCGGTGGTCTCGACGTCACCGGTCGAGTCGTCGTCGATCACCGTCGACGGCGGCACCCGGCCACCCGGGCCGACGATCGTCGGCGCCGGTACGGCGGCGGTACCGGTGACGGTGATCTTCGGGTTGGTGATCTCGGTGGTGGTCAGGTTGTCGGTGCCGCCCGAGCCGCCGGGGCGGAACTCGGCGACCGTGCCCTCGACCGTCACGGCGTCGCCGACGGCGACGGTCGGCGCCGAGCTGGTGAAGACGAACAGGCCTTCGCTGGTCGCCGGGTCGGCGTCCGGCTGGGTGTCCTGGAACCAGAAGCCGTTGGTGCTCTTCGCGGTGACCACGCCGGTCACGTTGCCGACGCAGCTTGCCGGCCAGCGGCGAGCGGTGCGCGGCGCCCTGGATGTCGTGGATCTTGGCGTCGACCGGGTCCGGGTCCGGGCGGCGTCGAGGTCAGCGTCTTCGGCGACGGGTTGACCGGCCGCGAACTCGGCGCGTTGTTGTCGGCGTCCTTCGGTCGGCGACCTTGCGGGTGGCCGAGGTGGTGTTCGACAGTCCCGGTGCGGGCGCGGTCTCGGAGTCGTTGGCCGCGCCGTAGCCGACGAAGTCGACGACGCCGGCCGCGGTCGCGCAGGCCGTCGCACAGGTCAGGCGGTCGGTCGTGGTGACCAGGGCGACCTTGCCGGACGGCGGCGGACATGTTCGACGCTGCCGGTGGCGTCGGGCGTCGGCAGCGGCTGGCCGTTCCCGGCACCGCCCGCGCCCTGGACGAGGTAGACGCCACCCGGGGCGATGCTGCCGGTCAGGTTGATCTTGTTCGCCCAGGTGACGCCGGCGGCCGACGCGTACTGGACCGACCAGCCGCTGACGTCGACCGGCGCGCTGCTGTTGTTCGTCAGCTCGATGAAGTCGTTCGTGTACGGCGCGCCGGAGTTGCCGCCACCGCCGTACACCTCGGTGATGACCACGGTGGACGAGGCGGCGAGCGCCGGCGCGGCCGACGATCGCGACCGCGACTCCGGAGACGACGAGACTTGAGGTGACCACGCAGGGCGCCGAGGCGGCGCCGTGGTCGGTTCTGGGCAGACATGGCCGGATTCTCACACCCGGACCGGTCCCGGCCAAGGTCCAACACGTGAACACCAGGTGCGTGCCCCGAAAGGCACGGGTGATCATTCGCCGGCGTGCAGGGCAGACCAGGCGGTAGACCTCGAGCGGCTCGGCCTTGCCCTTGAGCGTCGAGCAGGCCGAGCGACTCGGTGACGGCGTCGGGGAGGAGCGCCTTGGTGCCCGGACCGATGGCGACGCCACCGCCGGGAGCCTTGCCCTCGATCCGGGAGGCGACGTTGACCGTGTCGCCGATGACCGTGTGCGTCCGGCCGCCCTCGGTGCCGAGCAGGCTGACCGAGGCGATCCCGCTGTTGATGCCGACCCGGAACCGCGGCCAGTCCGGGTGCGCCGCCTGGACGGCCGTCGCCGCCTCCTGCAGCGCCAGCCCCGCCGCGGCGGCCCGGGCCGCGTGGTCCGGCTGGTTCCCGCGCTTGTTGAAGGTGACCATCAGCGCGTCCCCGATGATCCGGTCCACGTCGCCGCCATGCCGCCGTACGACCGGCGGTACGACGACCTGGAAGTACGTGTTGAGCATCGCCGTGACCTCGGCCGAATCGTGGTTCTCGGAGAACGTGGTGAACCCCTGCAGATCCGCGAACAGCACGCTCAGCTCGCGCTGCCCCGACACGGTGTCCTCCAGATACAGGTCCGAGAACCGCTCCTCGTACCACTGGATCCGCACGCCGACCACCACCAGGACGAAGGCGGCGAGCAGCAGCACGTGCCACTCCCACCACGACAGCGCCCAGTTCCGCGCGAACACCAGCGCCACCATCGCCTCGGCCGAGCAGCACGAAGGCGGCGATCATCGACAACAGCATCAGCGACGGGCGCTTCCACCACGTCGTCAGATAACGCGCCGCCGCGACGCCGTACAGCAGCACAGCCGGTACGGCGATGCACCGTGAGGATGCCGTCGGCAACCTCCGGCACCGCCGTGTCGTGCAGCGGCGGCAGCCGCAGTGACCGAGGCCACCGCCCACAACGCCATCAGCGACCAGCAGCCCAGCCCGGAGCCACCGTCCCCAACGCATCGCGGACGCCACCCGGTCGCCGGACAGGTTCAGGCTGGACAGGACCGCGAACACCGAGCCGAGCGCAACGCCGACGGGCGTCGCGAGCATGAATCCGACGTTCGGTGTGTCGAGCAGCACCTTCGGCGTCGCCAGCGCGTGCAACCCGAGAAACCCGGCCGCCGACAGAAACGCCGAGCGAGACGAACAGCACCCGGGGATCGCCCCGCCGCAAGCGCCGCGGCACCGGTCACATAGGCCAGTACGGCGCTCAGCACCGCGGTGAGCAGCACCAGCCAGAAGTGCGACGGATGGTGCTCCCAATGGACGTCGAGCCGCGGCGCATTCAGCAGCAGGATCAACCCGGCCAGCGGCAACAGGAGCACCAGGGCGGTCAGCGCGACCATCGCCGGGGTGTAGACGAACCGCCGCTCAGGCATCGGACGAGACCCTTGAGATGCGTGTGGATCTGCGACACCACCACCGAACCCTCGCCGACCGCGGACGCGACCCGTTTGACCGACCCGCTGCGTACGTCGCCGATCGCGAACAACCCGGGGATCGTCGTCTCGTAGGGCTGCGGCGGACGGCGCCTCGTGCCAGCGCGGATCGACACCCGCATCCGAGCCGGTCAGGACGAAGCCACGCCCGTCCCGGCCCGACTCCTCCGGTAGCCAACCCGTACCAGGCACAGCACCGATCATCACGAACAGCCCGTCGACAGGGAGCGTCTCCTCAGCGCCGGTCTCGCCGGTCCCGCAGCGTGAGTTCCCGCAGCCACCTGTCGCCGCCGCCGTCGACGATCTCGCTGGATGACCCGCACGGTCACGTTCGGCGCGGCCTCGATCACGTCGATCAGGTACTGCGACATGCTCTGCGGCCAGATCCGGGCCGCCGGATCACCAACGTGACCTGCCGGCAGTACCGGGCCAGGTGCAGACCGCCTGCCCGGCCGAGTTGCCGCCACCGACCACGCACGCGTCGAGACCCGTCAGATCCATGGGCCTCCGACACGTTGGCGCCGTAGTACACGCCGGTCCCCATGAGCGTCTCCAGCGACGGTACGCCGAGCCGCCGGTACGACACGCCCGGTCGCGAGTACGACGGCCCGTGCGGTCACCTCACCGACGTCCCCGATCACGGCGGCGGAAGTGGCCGTCACGCTTCTCAAGCCGTTCGACCGTCCGCATCAGCACGAAATGCGCGCCGAACACCCACGCCTGCTGGTAGCCGCGCTGGGCCAGCTCCGAGCCGCGGATACCGCGGGAGAACCCCAGGTAGTTGCGGATCAGCGAACGTCGGACCCAGCCTGCCCGCCGATCGACTCCCGCTCCACCACCAACGTCCGCAAACCCTCCGGACGACGCGTACACAGCCGCCGCCAGCCCACCTGGACCGGCCCCGATCACCAGCACGTCGAACGACGACTCCTCGCCGGCGAGCCAGCGTCGTCGGCACCCCCCACGCCTCCGCGATCTCCGCGTCGGTCGGATCGTGCAGCACGGTGCCGCCGACCGCCGGCATCCAGACCAGCACACCGTCACCGGGATCCGGCTCCTCGATGAACTCCAGTACGTCCGTCCGCCGCCGCCGAACCGCTGGCCCGGAAGGCGCTTGGGATCCCGTTGCGTGCGAGCAGACTGCGGATCGCCTGGGCCCGGACCGAGTGGTCGGAAGCGATCACGACCACCTCGCGCAGGTTCGCCACCTCGTAAGCGGGACCACTCCTGGACGAACTCCGCGACCGTCCGATGGAACAACTCGTCGCGGCGCGATCCACGGCTTCAGGACGTAGTAGTTGATGTCGCCGACCGACATCGCGGACAGGATCGCCGACGCCGTCGCCCGGTTTGCCCACGCACCCCACTCGATCAGCAACGCCCGGCGCGCGTCCGGATGCAGCGTGCGGGCGGCCGTGAGGATCTCGGTTCGCGCGTCGTCGGCGAACGCGTGATCGACCAGGACGACGGCGACTCGCCGTCCCCAGTCGTGCGCTTGCTGTAGGCACTCGATCGCGGCGGCGGCTGTCAGTTCACCGCGGACTCGGAAGTCGACGCCGAAGCCTCGCTCCAGTTCGGTTTCACACCGCTCCAGACGCTCCGGGTCAGCGTCGACGACGAGCAGTAGCGGCCTGGCGTCTCGCAGCCTGGCCGCCTGCGGTCTGGAATCTCCCCCGGGCTCCCCACCCATGCTTGTGACGTTAGGTCCGCGGCACGCGAACGGCAATGGACAAAGCGCTTGTTCACCGGTCTGTACTTGATTGCCGCGCCTCCGGCGCGGCGGGTCATCCGGGCGACAGCTTGGCTCCCGGTCTTCCCTCGTCTCTCCGGTCGCTTCGCTCCCTGCGTTCCTCAGTCCAGACCGGGGCCCCATGACCGCGCTCCCTTCGCTCCTCAGTCCAGGCCGGGAGGCCCCATGACCTCACCGACTCAGTTCACGCTGACGGCGGACCAGGCGGCGGCGACCGTGGCCCGCTCGGGGCTGCTCGCGCCGTACAGGTCGGTGGCCGCGTTCAGCGTCGCGGTCCGCGCCTGCGCGTACGTCGTACCGGTGGTCATGTACGTCGTCAGCGCGCGGTACCAGATCTTGCCGACCTTGTCGTGGCCGATGCCGGTCGACGGTCGAGCCGTTGCACGTGGGCGAGTTGTGCGGCAGGCCGCCGATCGTCTTGGCGCCGCTGCCCTCGGCGGCGAGGTAGACGAAGTGGTTCGCGACGCCGGAGGAGTAGTGCACGTCGAGGTTGCCGATGCCGGACGAGTAGCAGTCGGGGGAGTTGCCGTCCTTGCTCGGCTTGTCCATGTACCGCAGCGCCGGGCGGTCCTTCATGATCTCCTCGCCGATGTAGTAGTCACCCGGGTCGGTAGGCGTTGTTCGAGTAGAACTCGACCATGGTGCCGAAGATGTCGCTGGTCGCCTCGTTCAGGCCGCCGGACTCACCGGAGTAGGTGAGGTTCGCGGTCGCCGAGGTGACGCCGTGGGACATCTCGTGGCCGGCCACGTCGATCGAGACCAGCGGACCGGCGACCACGCCGTCGCCGTCGCCGTACGTCATCTGCTTGCCGTCCCAGAACGCGTTCACGTAGTTGGTGCCGTAGTGCACCCGGCTCGGGACGCCCTTGCCGTCGTTGAAGATGCCGTTCCGGCCGTGCACGTTCTTGTAGTAGTCGAACGTCGGTCGCGGCGCCGTAGTGCGCGTCGACCGCGGCCGTGGCCCGGTTCGGCGTTGGTGCCGGTGCCCCAGTGGTTGTCGGCGTCGGTGAAGCGTGTCGGCATCGGGCAGCCGAGGCCGAAGCAGCTGGCACAGGATCGGAGTCGGTCTTGTTCTTCGCGTCGGCGGTCGCAGCCGTTGCCGCGGACCGGGTCGGTCAGCGTGAACCCACCGGTCGCGGCCGTGGTGTCGAGCGGCACAGTCCCGCTGTAGAGGCTCTTGCCGTCACCGGTCGCCGTCTCGATGTGCTGCTCGCTGACCAGCTTGGCGCCGGTCAGCGCGTCGACCGTGGTGGTGATGTTGCTCGGCGTACCGTCGGCCTGGGTACCGGCGGTGGTGACCAGGTAGGCCAGTCGCGGCGCGCCCTTGCGGGCCTCGATCACCAGCGACGGGCTTGCCCTCGGCCTTCTGACCGCCGGTGAGCGCCTTCGACGGTCGCCGTGGCGACGCTGACCTTCGGGGTCCGGCTGACGTCGGCGGACTGCGGCTCAGGGTCAGGCTGGCACCCTTGAAGGCTGCCGTCCTTGGTCTGGTGCACGACGACGTCGCCGCCGAGCACCTGCAGCCCGCCGATGGTGCGGTCCATCCGGACGTGGCTGGAGCCGTCGGCGTCGACGATGACGTCCCGTACGACGAACGCGTCGGCACCGGTGGCCCGCAGTACGGCGAGATTGTCGCGTGATCGCGGCCTTGGCCCGGGCGACCGCGGCGGTCGGGGTGGGGACGGGGTCTGCCGTCGGCGCACCGGTGGCGGTGGTGGCTCTGGTCAGTCCGAGGGCGGTTGTGGTCGCCACTGCGGTGGCAGCGGCGAACAGGGCGGATCTGTTCATCCTCGCGCTCCTTCTGAGAGCGTCCCGGGGGCCTCACGCCCCAGGAACGAGGTGCTGGAACGTTACCGCCCGGTCACCTACCGTGGCCAGAGGTCGGGAAAAGTTGCCTTTCCCGCAAGCTGGTGGCCAATTCCGGTTTTGGTCGGTGCCGGGCGATACGCGTCGCGGCATGGCGAAGACCACGGCGGTGAGTGGTCACCGCGGGGACCGGAGGTCCGGGTCTCCAGCCCCGATCGGGTCGTCTACGAGGCGACCGACTGGGCTCCGGAGGTCACCAAGCTGCAGGTCTGTGAGTACTTCGTCGGTGTCGGCGCCGGCGTTCATGCGAGCGCTCGGGCGACCGTCCGGTCGCGCTGGAGCGCTGGCCCGGCGGGTGGCGCGAGGGAATGACGCTGTCCGTGGACTCGATCGGTCGACAGACCGGGGACGGCTTCTACTCAGAAGCGCCTCCCCAAGGGCGCCCCCGACTGGCTCGAGACCTGCCGCATTCTGACGCCGAACGACCGCCCGATCGACGAGCTGTGCCTGACCGAGCCTGCCGCCGCGGTGTGGGCGGCCCAGATGGGCACGCTGACCTTCCACCCGTGGGCCGTGCGCAGCAGCGATCTCGATCACCCCGACGAGCTGCGGATCGATCTCGACCCACAGCCCGGCGCGACCTTCGCGGAGCCCGGCAGGGTGGCCGGCGTCGCCCGTGAACTGCTCGAGGAGCTGGGCCTGCGGGGCTATCCGAAGACCAGCGGCAACCGGGGTATCCACATCTACGTGCGGATCCGGCCGGAGTGGACCTTCGACGAGGCCCGGCACGCGGCGATCGGCCTCGGCCGCGAGCTGGAGCGCCGCGACGACGGTGTGACGACGGCCTGGTGGAAGGAGGAACGCGGCGAGGCAGCGATCTTCCTCGACTTCAACCAGAATCTCCGGGACCGCACGGTCGCCGGCGCTTGGTCGCTGCGACCGCGGCCGGGTGCGCCGGTCAGTACGCCGATGACCTGGGACGCGGCTCGCCGAGGTGGACGACCCGCGTGCCTTCAACCTGCACACGGTTCCGGACTATCTCGCCGACGGTGATCCGTGGGCGGACATGGACGAGACGGCGTACCCGCTCGACGCGCTGCTGCGCCTGTGGGAGGAGCTCCCTGGCGGGGAGCTGAACTTCCCGCCCGACTACCCGAAGATGCCGGGCGAGCCGCCCCGCGTCCAGCCGAGCAAGAAGGTTGCCGGGCACTGGGACGAGCAGGGCAACCGGATCGCGCCGGACTGACCCTCACACTTGGCCGGGCTGTCTCGTCGGAGTGGTGTCAACAGCCACTACTGCAAGGAGAAACACCACTATGGACGCCCGTTTGGATCTGTTCACCAACCCGGTCGCGGCGAAGTTCATCAAGCACATCAACGCGGCGAGCCAGGTGTCGAGGACGGCCGAGGTGCCGATCGACACCCTCGAGTTGATGGCGCTGCGGATCAGCCAGATCAATGGCTGCGCGGTCTGCGTCGACATGCACACGAAGGACGCGACCGAGCGCGGGGAGACCGCCGTACGGCTGAACCTGGTCGCGACCTGGCGGGAGGCGACGGTGTACACCGAGGCCGAGCGTGCCGCGCTCGCGCTGGCGGAGGAAGGCACCCGGCTCGCCGATGCGGCCCCCGGCGTCAGCGACGAGGTCTGGGCCGAGGCTGCCAAGCACTACACCGAGGAACAACTCGCGGCCTTGATCGCCACCATCGGCATCATGAACACCTGGAACCGCCTGAACATCATCACCCAGCAGCCGGCCGGCGACTACAAGCCCGGCCAGTGGGGCTAAGCCTGGATCCGTGCACGACCCGCTGTCTCCGAGGCTGGGCCGGGCGGTTCCGGCGGGCACCCGGCGCTGTGTGTCGGCGCGGACCTGTCCGGAGCGACCCATCTCATGGGTGGACCTACCAGATGGTGCGAGCGCGCCGCCGGCTACCTGGGCGAGTTGCTGAACCGCCGGACGACCACCGCGACACGGAGCGTGCTAGAGCGAACGCAGCGCTCCGCCGTCGATGGGGATCATGGCGCCGGTGATGTAGGAGGCGGCGGGGGAGAGGACGAACGCGGCGACCCGGCCGAACTCGTCGGGGTCGCCGTAGCGACGCAGCGGGATGGTCTTCTCCGCGGCGCGCCGGGCGGCCTCGGGGTCGCCGCCCTTGGCGTCGAGCTCCTTCAGGCGGTCGGTGGAGATCCGGCCGGGCAGCAGGCCGTTGACCCGGGTGCCGTTCGGGCCGAGCTCGTCGGCGAGTGTCTTGGCCACCATCGCCAGGCCGGGGCGCAGGCCGTTCGAGATGCCAGGCCGCGGATCGGGGACTTCACCGACGACGACAGGACGAAGGCGATCGACGTACCGTCCGAACCCGCCCGGGCGACCGAGCGGGCGATCCGCAGGCCGCCGAGGAAGACGCTGTCGAACGCCGCCCGCCAGTCCTCCTCGTCGGTGTCGAGCGCCGTGCCCGGGCCGCGGGCCGCCGACGCTGATCAGCGCGCCGTGCAGCGCGCCCCACTTGGCGATCGCGGTCGCGGCCAGCCGCTCGGCGCTCTCCGGGTCGGCGTTGTCGACCGGGATGCCGACCACGTTCTCGCCGAGCTCGGCCGCGGCGCGCGCGATCGACTCCTCGTTCCGGCTGGAGATCACCAGCCGGGCGCCGTCGGCGGCCAGGGCTTTCGCCGTGGCGAAGCCGAGACCGGCACTGGCGCCGGTGACGATGTAGGTGCGATCGCGCAGTCCGAGGTCCACGCCACCATCCTGCCTCACCGCACCCCGCCGCGCACCTCGACGGTTCGTGGCCTCCGGCAAGAACTAGTACGCCGAGCGGCGGCCCGGCGACTCGGCAGTGGTCAGGTGCCAGGCAGCCACACATCATTGCGCAGGGCAACAAGCCGGTCGTACAGGTCGCGGGCCTCGCCGACCCGGCCGATCATCGCCAGCGCGTGCGCCGCCAGAACCGATCAGCGCGTAGTCCTCGATCCGGCGCTCCGGCGGCGCTTCGGGTCGGGACGGTGCCGGCGATTCGGTTGGTGAGCCGTCAGCCGCTGATCGTTCACCGCGCACTTCCTGTCTGGAGAAGTAGACCAGTCCGCCGAGGGCCAGCAGGGCGAAGAAGAACCACTGCAGCGCGTAGAAGAAGTGTGGCCCGTCGTCGATCTCCGGTCCCGGGAACGCGCCGAAGGCCGGATCGTCGGCCGGCTCCTGCTGTCCACGGTCAGGTACCCGTCGTACAGGTTGAGCCCGAGGGCCGTGCGCGAAGTCCGGCCCGTTGATCAGTCGCGCCGTACCGTCGACCGGCGTACCGCCGCTGGTGTGGCCGCCGCGTTCGCTGCGCTGCAGCCGGCCGGTCATCGTCACCTCGCCGGTCGGTACGGCGGGGACGTTGCGGGGCGCGAGCTCGGCGCCCTGCGCGGGCCAGGAAGCCGCGGTCGACCAGTACCGCCTTGCCGTCGGACAGCATCAGCGGGGTGACGATCTCGAAGCCCGGGCCGGTCGCTCGACGTTGCGGTACCGCATCACGATCTGCTTCGACGCGTCGTACGCGCCCGGTGACGACCGCCGTCCGCCAGTCGTGCTGGTCGCCGACCACCCGCTGCGGGCCGACGATCTCGGTCGAGCGGCGCCGGGGGAGCGGCCAGGTTGGCGCGGGTGACGTCGTTGCGGGCCTTGCGCTCGTCCAGCCGGTGCAGCTGCCAGCGGCCGAGCTGACACGCACACCGCGGCGAGCACGAGGACCGCCAGCGCGGCGGCGATCCAGCGGACATTCATCAGACGACGCACACCCTCGAACTTAAGCCATCCGCCGGAACGCCACGCGCTCGACTGCCCGGCACGTAGGCTGGAGCGCGTGACAGCGACCGAAGAGGTGACTGACGCTCGGCCTCGCGGACCGCTACGGCCGGGTCGCCACCGACCTGCGGGTGTCGCTGACCGACCGGTGCAACCTGCGCTGTACGCTACTGCATGCCCGAGGAGGGGCTCGACTGGCTCGCCAAGCCGGAGCTGCTCACCGACGACGAGATCGTCCGGCTCGTCTCGGTCGCCGTCGACCCAGCTCGGCGTGGACGAGATCCGGTTCACCGGCGGCGAGCCGCTGCTCCGCCGCGGCCTGGTCGGCATCGTCGCCCGTACGACGGAACTGCACGCCCCGGCCCGCAGGTGTCCCTGACGACCAACGGGATCGGGCTGCGCCCGGCAGGCGCAGGCGCTCAAGGACGCCGGCCTGGACCGGGTGAATGTGAGCCTCGACACGATCCGGCAGGACACCTTCCAGCAGCTCGCCCGCCGGGACCGGCTGAAGGACGTGCTGGACGGCCTCGAGGCGGCGCAGGCAGGCCGGGCTGACGCCCGTGAAGGTGAACGCGGTGCTGATGCGCGGCGTGAACGACCAGCAGGCGCCGGAGCTGCTGCAGTTCTGCCTGGACCGCGGCTACGAGCTGCGGTTCATCGAGCAGATGCCGCTGGACGCCCAGCACGGCTGGAGCCGCGACACCATGATCACCGCGGACGAGATCCTCGAGCAGCTCGGCGAGCGCTTCGGCCTCGAGCCGACCGACGCGGCGACCCGGGGCAGTGCGCCGGCCGAGTCGTTCACCGTTCAGGGCGGCCCGCAGACCGTCGGCATCATCGCGTCGGTCACCCGGCCGTTCTGCGGTGACTGCGACCGGGTCCGGCTGACCGCCGACGGTCAGGTCCGCGACTGCCTGTTCGCCCGGACCGAGTCGGACCTGCGCACCGCCGCTGCGGGCCGGCGCCGACGACGAGGAACTGGCCGATCGCTGGCGGCACGGCGATGCGGGGCAAACTCCCCGGCCACGGCATCAACGACCCGAGCTTCCTGCAGCCGACCCGGCCGATGTCCGCGATCGGCGGCTGAACGGCCATACTGGCCCAACCGGAAATTTGCTTTTTCGGCTGCGAGCGCTTTACGCCGGAGAAAGGCTCGACCTCGCGCAGGAATGACCGCCGGGCCAGGAAGTCCGACAGGCTCTCCTTGTGCTCGTCACAGGCCAGCCAGGTCTTGCGCCGGTCGGGGGTGTGGATCTTCGGGTTGTTCCACGCAGCGCCCACGTCGCCGGCTTGCCGCATCCCCTGGCAGAGCAGACGGACGGCAGTGCTTCTTCAGTCATCAGCGTGGTCTCCTGGGGCATTCCTGTCACTGCAGGCAATTGTTCCTGACCACTCAATAATCAATAGCGTGGAGAAAATGAAGCGACGTCGGACAGCCACGGGGGGAGCCGTCCGACGCCGCATCAAGTCTCTGAATTCCATCCAGTGAACTTCAGAGCACGCGGGAGATTCTGACACGGATCAGTCCGTGAGAATCCAGTCCCGGCGCAGATCACTTTTCGGTGTCGATCGCTGATCGGGATCCGGTTCCGGCCCGCGACGGCCCGATGCGGCACGTTCGCGGCCGCTCGGGACGACCTTGCGTCGGTGCCGTCGCGCGTTGGCCAGCACGACGGCCACCGACGGCAGGAAGACCGCCGCGACGATGAACATCCAGCGCCACGGCGACGGGGTCAGCACGGCGAGCACGAAGCAGACGATCCGCATCGACATCATCCACGCGTACCGCGCGATCCGGCTGTCCAGATCCTCGGACCGGCCCGGCTGCGCACTCGTCACCGAGATGACGGTCTCGTCGGCTCCGTTCACGGCGTCTGCGACATCTATCCTCCTCACCAACACCCAACGGTACGCCGCGCTGACCGCCGCGGCGCACGCCAGGATGCGAAGGAGAACGTTCGATGACCGATCGCACCTACCGCGTCACCGAGATCGTCGGCACGTCGAAGGAGGGCGTCGACCAGGCGATCACGAACGGCGATCACCCGGGCCGGCGAGACGCTGCGGCACCTGGACTGGTTCGAGGTCACCGAGATCCGCGGCCACATCGTCGACAACCAGATCGACCACTACCAGGTCGGCCTCAAGGTCGGGTTCCGGCTCGAGGACTCCTGACTCCGCGCGAGTACCGCCGTCGGCGGCGGGCGACCCGCTGTTCGCCGGTTCCGCGGGCTGCGGGCGATAGCGTTCGTCCGGCAGGCTGGCGCACGTCAGTGAGGAGAGGCTTCGTGAGCAGATCGGTACTGGTCACCGGTGGCAACCGGGGCATCGGCCTGGCCATCGCGACCGCGTTCGAGGAGGCCGGCGACCAGGTCGCCGTCACCTACCACAGCGGTCCGCCGCCGGAGGGGTTCCTCGGGGTGAAGTGCGACGTCACCGACCCGGAGCAGGTGGACGCCGCGTTCGACACGATCCAGGCCGCAGCACGGTCCGGTCGAGGTGCTGGTCGCCAACGCCGGCATCACCCGCGACACGCTGCTGCTGCGGATGTCCGACGACGACTGGGACGCCGTCATCGCAGACCAACCTGACCGGCTCGTTCCGGGTCGCCAAGCGGGCGGCCAAGGGGATGCTGCGGCTGCGCCGGGGCCGGATCGTCTTCATCTCGTCCGTGGTCGGCCTGCTCGGCTCGCCCGGCCAGGTGAACTACGCCGCCAGCAAGTCCGGCCTGATCGGGATGGCCCGGTCGATGGCCCGCGAGCTCGGCAGCCGCGGCATCACCACGAACGTGGTCGCCCCGGGCTTCGTCGAGACCGACATGACCGCGGTGCTGCCGGAGGAGACCCAGAAGCAGTACCTGAGCCAGATCCCGCTCGGCCGGTTCGGCCTGGACCGAGGAGATCGCGCAGGCGGTGCGCTGGATGGCCTCCGACGAGGCCGGCTACATCACCGGCGCGGTGATCCCGGTCGACGGCGGCATCGGCATGGGCCACTGAGACACCCACTCGACACTTCCCCTTCTGAGAAAGGGCACGCCCGTGGGCATCCTCGACGGCAAGCGGATCCTGGTCGCCGGCGTCACGCTCGACTCCTCGATCGGGTTCGCCACGGCCAAGGTGGCGCAGGAACAGGGCGCCACCGTGCTGATCTCGAACTTCGGCCGCGCGCTGAGCATCACCAAGCGGATCGCCAAGCGGCTGCCGGTCGAGCCGCCCGGTGCTCGAGCTCGACGTCACCGAACGCCGAGCACCTGGCCGCGCTGCCGGACGCGGTCCGCGAGCACGTCGACGGCCTCGACGGCGTCGTGCACTCGATCGCCTACGGCAACCCGGAGACGATCCTCGGCGGCAAGTTCCTCGACGGTCCGTGGGACGACGTGTCCCAGCGCGGTGCACGTCTCGGCGTACTCGCTGAAGTCGCTGGCGGTGACCTGCGCGCCGCTGATGAGCCGCGGTGGCAGCGTCGTCGGGCTGACCTTCGACGCGACCGTCGCCTGGCCCGGGTACGACTGGATGGGTGTGGCGAAGGCCGCGCTGGAGTCGACCTCGCCGGTACCTGGCGCGCGACCTCGGCGCGCAGGGCATCCGCTGCAACCTGGTCTCGGCCGGCCCGCTGAAGACGCTGGCGGCGAAGGCGATCCCGGGCTTCGAGAAGTTCGAGGAGCCGTGGCTGGACCGCGCCCCGCTGGGCTGGGACCCGACCGACCTGGAGCCGACCGGCAAGACCATCGTCGGCCTGCTCAGCGACTTCTTCCCCTCCACCACCGGCGAGATCATCCACGTCGACGGCGGCTACCACGCGATGGGTGCCTGAAGTGTCCACGTCCCTGGTCGAGCTCCGCGTCCTGGACGGGGCCAACCTCTACTTCAGCCGTGCGGCGGTCAAGCTCACCCTCGACCTGACCGCACTGATCGACGCCCCGGCGCCGGCCGCGAAGGCGTACGCGTCGGCGCTCGGTCTCGGCGCCACCCGGCCGGGCCGGATCGGGTCCGGCTTCCGGCAGCGGTTCGCGATCCGGGTGGTCGGGTCACATCGTCCGGCGGATCGCCCGGGAGGCCGGGATCGGCCGGATCGGCGTCCGGGTCCGCTCGGAGTCCGACGTACACCGGCTGGTCGTCGCGTTCCCGTGGGCCCACGAGGGCCGCGCGCGGGCGCTCGGGCACGGCGATCGTCGAGGTCGTCGACGCGTTCGGCGCCGACGGACCTGACCGAGCTGGTCGCGACCGTCGGTGACCGGGTCCGCAACGAACCGGCCGGCAACCCGCCGTCGACGCTGCGGCCGAAGGTCCCGGTGGTCGCGGTGACCGGCACGAACGGCAAGACCACGACCTCGCGGATGATCGCGCACATCGGCCGGGCCGCCGGGCTGCACGTCGGCTGGTCCAGCACCGACGGCGTGTACTTCGACGGCGAGCTGGTCAAGTACGGCGACTTCTCCGGCCCGAGTGGCGCCGGTCAGGTGCTGTCCCAGCCGGGGGTCGCAGCTCGCGGTCACCGAGACGGCTCGCGGCGGCATCCTGCGGCGCGGGATCGGCGTCGCCTACAACGACGTCTCGGTGGTCACCAACGTCACCGCCGACCACCTCGGCCTGGGCGGCATCGACACCGTCGACCAGCTGGCCGAGGTGAAGGCGGTCGTCACCAAGATCACCCGGCCGCGCGGCTGGTGCGTGGTGAACGGCGACGACCCGCGGACCTTCGCGATGCGGCTCGGGTCGCCGGCCAAGTGCTGGGTGTTCTCCCGCGACCCCGACTCGCCGTCGATCCGGACCGTGCTGGACGAGGGCGGCCGGGCGACCACCGTGCTGGACGGATTCATCACCGTGCTCGACCAGGCCAGCGACGCCGAGCCGCTGCTGAAGGTCGTCGACGTACCGATGACGCTGTCCGGCCTGTCCCACTACAACGTCGAGAACGCGCTCGCCGCGGCCTCGGCGGCGCTCGGGCTCGGGCTGCCGCGGGCGGCCGTGATCGAGGGACTGAGCACGTTCGCGCCGAACGAGAACAACCCGGGCCGGATGAACATGTACTCGCGTCCGCGACTTCACCGTCGTGATCGACCTGGCCCACAACGAGGCCGGCCTCGAGGCGCTGCTCGAGATCATGAACGGCGTCCGGCCAGCCGGGCGGACGGCTGCTGCTCGCCCTCGGTTCGCCGGGGGACCGGGCCGACGACATGGTGTCGGCGATGGGTGCGATCGGCGCGCGGGGCGCGGACCGGGTGGTGATCGGCCACAAGAGCGAGTACCTGCGCGGCCGGCCGCCGGAGGAGCTCGAGGCGGTGTTCCGGGAGGGCACCAGTTCGGTCGGCGTCGACGACGTCCCGGCGTTCCCGACCGAGCTGGAAGCGGCGCAGGCGCTGGTCGGCGGAGGCGAAGCCCGGGTGACGTGGTCGCGGTGATGTCTCTGCAGGATCGGGCGAGTCTTGACGCCTGGTTGCGGTCCGAGGGAGCTACCGTCGATACACCCGGAGACCTTGAAGAGCAAGGTCGAGCAGAGCCCAGCACTGAGCCCCGCTCCGCCGGTCGGGGCGGGAACGGGGTGTCATGCGCTACTTGTGGTCGGTTCCGTCGGCGGTGATCGCCTGGTTCGTGGTCGGGTTCGCCGCCGACGTACCTGAACGGGCTGCCCGGCGGTGCGACGCGTTCGTGCCGCCGCGGATCGACCTGCTGGTGCTCGGTGGATTCGCCGGCGGGGTGCTGGCCGGGCTGCTGGTCGCGCGGCTGCGCGATCGCCGTTCCGCTGCGTGCTGATCGTTGCCGCCGGCACGCTGGTGGCTGACCGGGAACAGTCCTGGTCGGACCGGGCGCTGGCTGATCACGTTGCTGGTGGCAAGCGCCGTCGGCGCGTTGTTCGGTGCCCTGGGCGCCAGAAGTTCGGTGGTCGCCGCCTTCGCGCTTGCGCTGCCGATCGCCTGGTACGCCGTGCGCCCTGCCGACCGAGTTGACCGACTGGCGCTGGCTCTGGCAGCTCAACGGTCTGCTCGTCGCGGTCGGCCTCGCCCTCCTCCTGTACGTCGCCTGCTGGCGGCGCGGGTGGCGGTCGGCGTACTACTGGTTGCCGCTGGCGGCGCCTCTACCTGGCGTCCTTCGCGGTCGTCGACGTGGTCCAGGTGATCAGTAACTCGACCGGCGAGCTCGATGGACGACGGTCGGCGACGCAGGCACCGACGCGTTCTTCCAGTCCTTCGAGCCACTGCTGCGGCCAGTACTGGCCCTGGCTGGTGCTCGCCGTCCTGCTCGCGATCCCGATGGTCGCGCTGAAGCTCCGCGCCCTCCCGCCGCCACCGCCCCCGCCGGACCTCTACGCCGACAAGCGAACGACGCCGTACTCTCGGACGACCTCGACTGGATCGACCGGGACGAGCCGAGGCGACGGCTGCTGCCCCGGCGGCCCGGCGTGCAGCTGGACAGGTAGTACCAGACGTCACCTAGTGCACCTGAGCGCGGTCGGGCCCCTTGCGTACGGCGTATCGCAGGTGCACTACCTGTCGAGCTGCTCGCCGGCGAGCTACTCCGCCTCGATTTCCTCATCGGGCTTGACGAAGTCGGGGTCGCCGCCCTCGTCGCCCGACCGAGCGCCGGCCTGGGCCAGGTGGGAGACCGACTCGAGTTCGGTCAGCACGGTCTGGTGCTGGTCGACGCACAGGACGACGAGGTCGCCGGGGTTGGAGCGGCTGAGCGCGTGCCGGACCGCGGTCAGTTCGTCCAGGACGATCTCGACCTGACGGCAGCGGGCGCCGTTCTCCATCGCGGTCCGGACACCCTCCTCGATCAACGCAGCCGCCTCGCCACGCTTCCGGCCGCGCAGCCGCGCGTCCTCCCGGACGATCACCACGTCGAAGTGCTGGGCGGCAACCTCACCCAGCTCCCGCATGTCGTCGTCGCGCCGATCGCCGGCGGTCGCGATCACTCCGATCCGCGACGGCCGGCCGAGTTCGGACGAGGCGCTGAGGCTCTCGCCGAGCCGGTCGACGAAGTCGCCGAGCATCCGCATCGCCGGCGCGTTGTGGCAGTAGTCGACGATCACGGTCCGCCCGTCGACGTCGATCTCGTTCAACCGGCCGGGCGACAGGTAGTACGACGTACTGAACGTCCGCAGGCCCTGCCGGATGTCGTGCAGCGAGGCGCCGGCCGCGAACGCCGCCGCCGCGGCCGCCATCGAGTTCTGCACGTTCATCATCGCCCGCCCGCCGAACGTTGCCGGCAGCAAGTGTGTCCAGGCCAGCTGCATCGACCGGCGGCCGTGCTTGACCACGATCATGTCGCCGAGATCCGACCGCTCCAGGACGACGGCCCGGCCACCGCGCCGGCAGTGCCCCTCGATGTACTCGCGCACCTCGCTGCCCGGCTCGGCCATGCTGAACCAGACCACCTGGCCGGAACACTTCCGCCGCATCTTGCGCACCAACGGATCGTCCGCGTTCAGTACGGCGTACCCGGTCCGCGGCACCGCCTCGACGAGCACCGCCTTCACGTCGGCCAGTTGCTCGAGGGTGTCGATCCCGCGCATGCCGAGGTGGTCGGGCTGGATGTTCAGCACGACCGCCACGTCGTTGCGCTCGTACCCGAGTCCTTCCCGCAGGATTCCGCCGCGCGCGACCTCGAAGACGGCGAAGTCGACCCGCGGGTTCTGCAGCACCATCCGGGCCGACTTCGGCCCGGAGGCGTCCGGCCGGATCACCAGCCGCTCGTCGATCACGATGCCGTCGGTCGACGTCATCCCGACCTTGCGGCCGATGCCCTTGAAGACATGGCTGATCATCCGCGCGGTGGTGGTCTTGCCGTTCGTCCCGGTCACCGCGACGATCGGGATCCGGCTGGTCGCGCCCGGCGGGAACAGCATGTCGACCACCGGTTTGGCGATGTACTGCGGCTCGCCGATCGTCGGGTTGGTGTGCATCCGGAACCCGGGCGCCGCGTTCACCTCGCAGATCGCGCCGCCGGTCTCGCGGACCGGCTGGGTGATGTCCGGGCAGATGAAGTCGATGCCGGCGATGTCGAGCCCGATCATCCGGGCCGCCTCCTCGGCGATCTCGACGTTCTCCGGGATGCGCCTCGCAGGTCCGGTCGATCGAGATGCCGCCGGTGGACATGTTGCCGGTCAGCGTCAGCTTCACCGTCACGTCTTCGGGCGGTACGTCGTCCAGCTCGAAGCCCTGGCTCCGGACGAGTTCGCGGGCGGCGGCGTTCACGGTGATCCGGGTCAGGATCTTCTCGTGCCCGACGCCGCGCCGCGGGTCGGCGTTGGTGATGTCGACCAGCTCGGCCACGGTGTGGATGCCGTCGCCGACCACGTGCGCGGGCACGCGCTCGGCGATCGCCTCCATCCGGCCGTTGATGATCAGGCAGCGGTAGTCCTTGCCGGTGACGAAGTTCTCCACGATCACCGAGCCGCGCCGGGACTGCTCGGCCGCGATCGGGAACGCCTCCCGGACCGCGTCCGCGTCCTGCAGGTTCAGGCAGACGCCGCGGCCGTGGTTGCCGTCGAGCGGCTTGCACACGACCGGGTACCCGATCTTGGTCGCGACGGTGACCGCGTCGTCGACCGTGCGGACCGAGTCCGACCGCGGCACCGGCAGTCCGGCCGACGCGAGCAGCCGGGTGGTGAGGTCCTTGTCGCTGGCGATGTCGACCGCGATCGAGCCGGTCTCCGACGTCATCGTGGCCCGGATCCGCTTCGCGTGCACGCCCTGGCCGAGCTGGACCAGGCTGGCCTTGTTCAGCCGGATCCACGGGATGTCGCGGGACACCGCCTCGTCCACGATCGCCTGCGTCGACGGGCCGAACGCGGTCCGCTCGGCCTGCTTGATGAACTTCTCCAGCTCGGTGGTGAAGTCGAACGCCGGGTCCGGCTGCACCAGGTGATTCACGAACCGTACGGCGAGCTCACCGGCGGCCAGTCCGACCGCCTCGTCGGCGTACGCGTAGATGATGTTGTAGCGGCCCGGCACGCCCTTGACCTGGCGCGTCTTGCCGCGGCGCATGTCGTGGCCGGCCTCCTGCTGAAGCTGCAGCGCGACGTGCTCGGCGATGTGGCCGAGCCAGGTGCCCTCGTGCAGCCGCTCGATGAAGCCGCCCCTGCGGCCGCGCGAGCAGTGGTGCTGGTCGAGCCGGGGGAGGTACTCGAGCAGCTTCTCGGTGAAGCCCGGCGATGGTGTTCGACGGGAAGTTCTCCAGCGAACCCAGATCGACGACCAGGTGGATGGCCGGGTCGTAGCTCCAGACGTTCGGCCCGCGGTACACCCGGGTCTCGATGATCTTGAGGTCGGGGCTGCGGAGGTGCCGTGGGTGCCGGTCGTGGGGCCTCCCGGCCTGGACTGAGGAGCGGAGGGAGCGAAGCGACTGGAGCGACGAGGGAAGGCGGGAGCGCAGCCCCATGACCCGCCGCGCCGGAGGCGTGGCCAGTCAGCGACTGGAGCGGGAGTCGGTCCCTACCCGCGCGTCTGGTTGCTGCCACGTCGGTGTCGGGGTGTCGGGTCGAGTTCGGCGCCGGCCGTGATCGGCTCGGTCGCCTCCGGTCTGGACTCCCCGGCGGCCGCTGGACTTGCTCGTCCGCGTCGACGATTCCGCCTTCGCCGTACGACGTCCCGCCCGCCGCTTGCGCTCCGCGTAGTACCTGGGTGACACCCCCTCGGCGGCGATCTCCTTGGTCAGCTTGCGCAGATCGGCCTCGGCGGCCTCGAGCTCGGCGATCTCCTCGGCCGGCGGCTGCGGCCCGTACGACAGCAGCACGCGCGCCTGCAGGTCGAAGGTCGCGGTCGCGGGCAACACGTGCAGTACGACGCCGGACGCCAGGATCGGCTCGGACCGCTTGGCGTAGTGCGCGTTCGACGTGATCCGGCTGCCGTCGAAGATCGTCACCGCACCGCGGCCGACGACCTCCAGATGAGTGCCGCGGACGACGGCCGCGGTGTCCTCGTCGACGCCGATGCCGAGCAGGCCGGGGGACTGGGCGACCAGCGACAGCAGCCGGCCGTACCGGTTGCGCTGGGCGAAGTGCTGGTCGACGATCGCGCCCTGGACCAGGCCGAGGCCGCCGGCCAGCTGGCTCATCCGCTGCCGCGGGGTCGCGCCGGACCGGCCGAACGCGATCATGTGCTCGGCCAGGATGCTCGCGCCGGCCGACGTACCGCCGACCGCGGCACCGCGCGGCGTGGGCAGCGGTGACCGCGCGGCCGAACGCCGTACCGGTGACGACTCCGGCCAGCTTCAGCTGGTTGCCGCCGGTCATGAAGATCCCGGTGGCGTCGTTCAGCGGCTCGATGAAGGCCGGGTCGTCGGCGTCCTCGCGGTTCTCCGGGCGTACGCCGACGACGCTGGCGGCGCCGAGCGCGGCGAACAGCGCGTGGTAGACGTCGACGACGTCCGGGCCGAGCGCGGACGCGGTCGGCACGACCACGATCCGGGCCTTCGACCCGCCGGCCGCCTCGACGAACTCCTGCAGCACCGTGCGCTTCTTCAGCTTGTCCTCGGCGCCACCGATGGCGAACAGAGCCCCCGGCCCACCGTCGCCCCCCTGCTGTTCAGACATAGCCGAAGAATAGGTGCTCACCCCCCGTGAGCCCGTATTTCGACGGCCGGCGCCGGCCTGGCACCGGCCGTCGAGGACAGGTCAGTGGCCGAAGGTGAACCAGTTGACGTTGACGAAGTCGGCCGGCTGGCCGCTGGTGAAGGTCAGGTAGACGTCGTGGACGCCCGTGACCGCCGAGATGTTGGCCGGGACCGTGCGCCAGGACTGCCAGCCGCCGGTGTTGGCGACGGCGAAGCTGCCGATCGGAGCGTTCGACCGGTTGTCGAGGCGTACTTCGACCAGGCCGCTGACGCCACCGGCCGCACCGGATGCGACCCGGCCGACGAACTGGTGGGCGGCCGAGCTGCCGAAGTCGATGCCGCGATAGAGCGCCCAGTCGCCGTTGCCGACCTGCATGAGGTTCTGGCCGCCGCCGGAGTCGGTGGTCGTCTCGACGCCGATGCCGGACTGCTGCTGGAACGACTCGGCCTGGATGGTGCTGTAGGCGCTGCCGCCGCCGCCGGGCGGAGGAGTGGTCGGCGGCGGAGTGGTGGGCGGTGCGGTGCCGCCGCCCTTGGTCGATACCGCCACGTAGTCAACGATCATCGGGCGATCCGGGACGGTCTCCGGCCGCGGTGTCGGACCGTTGAGCGCATCCGGGAAGGCGCCGCCGATGGCGACGTTGAGGAGGATGAAGTACCCGGCGTGCGACGTCATGTTGTTCCACGTGTCGGCCGGCAGCTGGCCCTGGCTGACCGAGTGGAACTGCTGCCCGTCGACGTACCAGCGCAACTGGTTCGGCGAGATGCTCGTGTCCCACTCGAACCGGTAGGTGTGGAACGCGGACTGGCAGGACGAGCCCGGGCAGGCGCGGTTGCCGGCGATCCCGCTGGTCTCGTTGCACGGGCCGCCGGGGTTCACGCCGCAGTGCAGCACGCCCCAGACGGAGTTGATCCCGTTGACGTTCTCCATGATGTCGAACTCGCCGATGCCCGGCCAGTTCCAGTAGTTGCCGCGGTACGGCGCGCCCAGCGCCCAGAACGCCGGCCAGTATCCGAGGGCCGCGTTGCCGGTGACGTTCGGCATCTGGATCCGGCTCTCGATCGCGAGGACCCCGCCGGACGGTGGCTTGAAGTCGCTGCGCTGGGTCTCGATCCGGCCGACGTCCAGTTGCCGGCGCCGTCGCGGCGGGGCGTGATCCGCAGGTTGCCGGAGCCGTCGAGGGACACGTTGTTCGGTGCTGTTCGTGTAGTTCTGGATCTCGCCGGTACCCCAGTTGCCGGGGCCGCCGGGGTAGCCGTGGCCGGTGTCGATGATCCAGTTGGCGCTCGACGGCAGTGTGCCGCTCGCGCCGTCGAAGTCGTCACTCCAGACGGTGCTCCAGTCGGCGGCGGGCGGTGGCACGCTCGCCTGGGCGGCGACCGCGAGGCTGCCGGCGACCAGGATGGGCGCGGCGAGTGCTGCGAGGAGAGTACGGCGGCGGGATCCGTTCGGGCGGGAACGCATGGTCGACCTCCACAGTCGGGGCCGGCGCCTCACCAGACCGCCGGCCGGGGGATTGCGTCAATGAGAGCGCTCTCATCTCGAAGTGTCAACAGCTCGTCACGGAACGGATCAGATGTCGGGTCAGATGATGTGCAGGGTTGCTGCCATCAGGCCGGGTTGTCGGCGTCCGCGGCTTCGACTTCCTCGCGGCTGATGCCGAGCAGGTAGAGGATCGTGTCCAGGTAGGGGACGCTCAGGTGGGTGTCGGCGGCGGCGCGGACGACCGGCTTGGCGTTGAAGGCGACCCCGAGGCCGGCGGCGGTGAGCATGTCGAGATCGTTGGCGCCGTCGCCGATCGCGACCGTCTGGGACAGCGGCGTACCGGAGCGCTCGGCGAACTCGCCGCAGCGCGGTCGCCTTGCCGGCCCGGTCGACGATGTCGCCGACCACCCGGCCGGTGAGCTTGCCGTCGACGATCTCCAGCTCGTTCGCCGTTGCGTAGTCGATGCCGAGCTCGGCGGCCAGCTTGTCGGTGATCTGGCTGAACCCGCCGCTGACGATCGCGAACTGGTACCCGAGCCGCTTCAGCGTCCGCACCAGCGTCCGCGCCCCGGGCGCCAGCTCGATCGCGTCGTACACCTCGTCCAGTGCCGACGCCGGCAGGCCTTCGAGCCGGGCCACTCGGTGCCGCAGCGATGCGGCGAAGTCGAGCTCGCCGCGCATCGCCTGTTCGGTGACCGCGGCAACCTCCTCCAGCCGGCCGGCGTGCTCGGCGAGCATCTCGATGACCTCGCCCTGGATCAGCGTCGAGTCGACGTCCATCACGATCAGCCGCTTGGCCCGGCGATACAGCCCGCCGGCCTGGACGGCGACGTCGAGCCCCTGCCGGACTCCCTCCAGCGCGAGCACGGTCCGGAGCGCGTCCGGGTCGGCACCCGAGACGGCGATCTCCATCGCGGTCACCGGGTAGCGCGCCATCCGGCTGATCCGGTCGATGTTGGCGCCGGTGTCGGCGATCCGGCCCGGCGATCGCGGCCAGCCCGGCGGCGGTCAGCGGGCGCCCGATCACCGTCACCTGGCTGCGGCCCTTGCGCCGGGGCTCGTTGTCGCCGACACCCTTCTTGACCGAGATGTCGACGTCGAGGGCGCTCGCGAGCGCCTTCAGTTCGTCCTTGAGGTTCTTGTGGTCGCGGGGCGCGGACAGCAGGACGCCGAGCACCAGCCGGCCACGGAGGACCACCTGCTCGGCGTCGATCACCTCGAGCCCGCGAGTGGCGAGCGTCGACAGCACTGCGGAGGTCAGTCCCGGGCGGTCGGTGCCGGTCAACGTGACCAGCACGGTCGGGCGATCGGCGGACCGCGTCTCGTCCTCAGCCTGTTCAGTCATCGCAGGCACGAACGCTACCGACCTCAGGCGTTGCTCCGCCGTCCGGTCCCGATCTCAGGCATGAACAGGCGGGGCGCAGGCCGCGACGAGAGCACGCCGGGCCGCGGCGGCCAGGTCGAGGAGGGCACGGCGGCGCGCGTCGGCCTCGGCTCCGGTGACCGCGGCGCCGTCGTCCTCGAGCGCGGCGTCGGCGATCGCCAGGCAGCGCCGCGCCGTCGCGGCGGCCTTCACCGCACGCGGTTCGTAGCCCGGAGCAAGATCGTCGTTCCGGCCGCTGCCGATCCGGCGGATGTCGATCAGCGCGTCCGCGACCTCCGGCTTCCACTTCGCGACATCGAGTGCGGCCAGCGACTCGGCCGCATCGATCAACGCCATCCGCAGACCGCGATCGGCCTCGCCGAGGTCGGCCGGCAGCGGGCTCGTCGCCGGCATCACGGTCCACTGCACCGCCGGACCGACGTACGCCGGAACCAGTCCGAGCTCGGCGCCCGTCAGTACGACGGCCTCACCCGTCTCGAGCGCGGCCTCGTTGAACGGCGGTGGTCCGGCCAGCCCGATCGGATCACCCGGGACGGGCAACGCGAGGTGGGCCTCGGTGACACCCGCGGCGCGCAACAGGTTCAGCGCGACCGGCAACGTGGCCGGCGCCGGATGCGCGGCCAGACCGGCGACATGGTGACCGACGTCGTCGCCGAGGATCTTCTGCGCGGCGGTGTCCGGGTCGCAGGCGCCGGTCAGCATCGCGTTCGTCCACACGGTGAACCGGACCGAGGCGGAAGTGGTCAGCACGCCCGACAGTCTCCCACCCCACCCGGCCCGCCCACCCAACCCCTCCGCCCACTGAGCCCACCCCTCCGCCCTCTCACCCCACCCCTCCGCGCCGCTCACCCCTGACCCCTCGACCCTCGGCCCTCTCCGACCCCGTTTGAGGGGTCGACCCCTGAAGTGGTGGGTTGGCGCACCGAAATATCGCGGCCGAACCACAACCTGCGGGGTTGACCCCTGAGTGGGTGGGTTGGCGCACCGAAATATCGCGGCCGAACCCACAACCTGCGGGGTTGACCCCTGAGCGGGTGCGTTGGCGCACCGAAATGCCGCGGCCGAACCCCACAACGTCCGGGGTCGACCTCTGAAACGGCGGGCGTCGGCGAGGGGTAACGGGTGGGGTGGGAGGGGGTGCGTGAGTGGCTGGACGGACCCCGTAGGTTTTGAGCATGACTGCAGTGGTGGAGCTGGCCGGGGTCTCGATCGTTCGCGGTGGCGCGCGTCTGCTCGACGGGATCGACTGGACCGTCGACGAGGCCGACCGGTGGGTGGTGATCGGCCCCAACGGTGCCGGCAAGACGACCCTGCTGCAGATCCTCGCGGCCCAGATCCACCCGACCTCCGGTGTCGCCGGGCTGCTCGGCGAAGTGCTCGGTGCGGTCGACGTGTTCGAGCTGCGGCCCCGGATCGGACTGACCAGCGCCGCCCTCGCCGACCGCTTGCCCACGAGCGAGCGCGTCTCCGATGTCGTGGTCTCCGCGTCGTACGCCGTACTCGGCCGCTGGCGCGAGGAGTACGACGAAATGGACCACCAGCGGGCCAAGGAGTTGCTGACCGAGCTCGGCATCGGCGCATCTGGCCGACCGGACCTTCGGCACCCTGTCCGAGGGGGAGCGGAAGCGGGTGCAGATCGCCCGGGCGCTGATGACCGACCCCGAGCTGATGCTGATGGACGAGCCCGCGGCCGGTCTCGACCTGACCGGTCGCGAGCAGCTCGTCCGATCGCTCAGCTCGATCGCGACCGCGGTCGGTGCGCCGGCGATGGTCCTGGTCACCCACCACGTCGAGGAGATCCCGCCCGGCTTCACCCACGCCCTGCTGCTCAAGCAGGGCCGCATCGTCGCGGCCGGCCCGATGGACCAGGCCCTCACGGCCGAGACTCTGAGCGACACCTTCGACCTGGCCCTCTCCCTGAAGCAGGAGGAAGGCCGCTACACCGCCCGCGCCCTCTGACCCGCCACGATCCATTCGAGGGGTCGACCCCTCAGCGGCTCAAGATGCTGTCGAGGTCTGGGGCGGCCGCGCAGCGCGGCGTCGCCCGCCGCTCGGTGCTCGGTGCTCGGTGCATTCGAGGGGATAACCGGCCCTTGTGTCGTTTCCGCGGGTACCCAATCGGCACAGCGGGGTCGACTTTGTGCATCAGATCCGTACGCCGGGGCCGTCGTCGTACAGATCTCGTGCACAAAGTGGTCGATCGCGACGATGGGCCAGCCGGCGCGCGGTGTCGCCGGTGCCTGGTGCTCGGTGCTCGGTGCTCGAGGGGACAACCCCCGAGGTGGTGGGTTGCCCTCTCAGAATCCAAGGGGGCAACCCCACCGTTTCGGGGGTCAGCCCCTCGAATGGTGGGTTGCGGAGGGAGATTCTTGGTCCGCAACCCACCGGTTCCGGGGTTGACCCCTGAAACGGCGGAGGAGCCGGGGCGGGGTGGGGTGCGTCCAAGAGTCTGCTTGGTGCCCCGAACGTGGATAGGCTTGGGAAATGATGGATTGGCTGCGGGACAACATCTGGGCGGCATGGCTGACGATCGCCGCTGTCCTCGGTCTGGCCGAGCTGGCCTCGCTCGACTTCACCCTGCTGATGCTGGCCGCCGGGGCGCTGACGGCCGCCGGGGTGGCGGCCTTCTTCCCGGGACTGTTGTGGCTGCAGATCGTCGTCGGCCTGATGACCTCGGCCGCGATGCTGGGCGCGATCCGTCCGTTGCTGGTGCGCAAGATGCACCACGGCGCCGAGCTGAAGACCGGTTCGGCGCACGTCATCGGCCGGACCGGGATCGTGGTCAAGGAGATCCATCCCGACGGCGGCGGCTCGGTCCGGCTGAACGGTGAGCTCTGGACGGCCCGCCCGTACGACGAGGTGTCGACGATCGCGCCCGGGCACCCGGGTCGAGGTGATGTCGATCGACGGCGCCGACCGCGATCGTCTACCCGATCGGCGAGCCGCTGCACCACGAGCTCAGCAGCCCCGAACCGACCGACAGTCCGGCACCGAACCCGAATCCCTCGGACCCACCGCAGAGCTGAACGCTCGGTCACGCAGGCTGACCGGCCCGAGAGCTGAGCGGACCCACCGCAGCCTGAGCTCGGACCCACCGCAGCGCTGACTGGACCCACCGCAGAGCTGAGCTGGACCTGCCGGCGAGTGACCACGCAGACCGATCGGACCACGCAGCTGAGCTCGGCCCCTCGGTCGATGGCCCCACCTGCGCAGTACTGTCGAATCGTGGGACGGCGGAAATACCTGCACGATCAGGCAGTCGACGCACCGGGAACCGGTACGCCAGGTGGACCGTCGATAGGAAAGACTGTCCGTCCTGAGGGTTCTGTTCGAGTGGAGGGTCAAGTGACCGCGTTCCTCATAGTGCTGGCACTGGTCGCCTTATTGGTGATCGTCACACTGGTCAAGTCCGTCCGGGTGGTGCAGCAGCAGACCGTCGGCATCGTCGAACGGTTCGGCAAGTTCAAGATCGGTCTGCAGCCGGGCCTGAACCTGTTGACGCCGTTCGTCGACAAGGTCCGCTACACCATCGACATGCGCGAGCAGGTGGTCGCGTTCCCGCCCCAGGGCGTCATCACCGAGGACAACCTGATGGTGTCGATCGACTCCGTCATCTACTTCCAGGTGAACGACCCGGTCCGGGCGACGTACGAGATCTCCAACTACATCCAGGCGATCGAGCAGCTGACCATGACGACGCTGCGAAACATCATCGGTGGCATGGACCTGGAGCAGACGCTGACCAGCCGCGAGGAGATCAACGAGAAGCTCCGCTACGTGCTGGACGAGGCGACCGGCAAGTGGGGCATCCGGGTCAACCGGGTCGAGCTGCGCTCGATCGACCCGCCGCCGTCGATCCAGGACTCGATGGAGAAGCAGATGCGCGCCGACCGCGACAAGCGCGCCGCGATCCTCACCGCCGAAGGTATGCGGCAGTCCGCCGTCCTGTCGGCCGAGGGTCAGAAGCAGTCCGCGATCCTCACCGCCGCAAGGTGACAAGGAGTCCCGGATCCTGCGGGCCGCAGGCCGAGCGGGAGGCCCGGATCCTGAAGGCGCAGGGTGAGGCGCAGGCCATCACCACCGTCTTCAACGCGATCCACGCCGGCAAGCCGGACCAGGGTCTGCTCGCCTACCAGTACCTGCAGATGCTGCCGTCGATCGCTCAAGGCGACGCGAACAAGCTGTGGATCGTCCCGAGCGAGATCGGCGACGCGCTCAAGGGTCTCGGCAGTGCGGTCGGCCAGATCGCCGGCATCCCGCAGAAGGCCGAGGGCACCGTGGCAGGCGCCGGAGCTGGCCAACGGCTCGGTGCCGGAGCTCGACAGCGGCGGGGCCACGACCGGCGCGCCGGACGCGGCGGTGGTCGAGGCCGACAACGCGGTCCGCGAGGCGATCGCCGCGGCGCAGAACGCCGCCGTCAGCATCCGCGGCCAGCATCCCGACAACGCCGGCGGTCACGCCTCCGCCCGAGCCGTACCGTCCCAGGAGACCCCGGCTCCGGAGCCGCCGCAGCGCTGACCGGGCAACGCGGCATCAGAAGCCTTCCCAGGTCGTCCTGGGAAGGCTTTCTGCTGGTGCCGTCCAGGTGTAACGATCGAAACTTGCGTGCTCAACTGACGGACTGGTGAGCGGGGCGAGCGGTCAGGTGCGTAAAGTCTGGCAGCGATGACATGGTTCGAGGCGCTGGTCGTCCTGGTGGCGGGGATGGGCGCAGGCACGATCAACGCCGTGGTGGGATCGGGCACCCTGCTGACCTTCCCCGCGTTGCTTGCCGTCGGCATCCCACCGGTGCTGGCGAACGTCAGCAACACCGTCGGCCTCGCCCCCGGCACGGCGGCCGGCGCCATCGGCTACCGGCGGGAGCTCGAAGGCCAGCGCGGCCGGATGATCCGGCTGATCCCGGCCTCGCTGGTCGGTGGCATCGTCGGGGCGGTGCTGCTGCTGACGCTGCCCGACTCGGCGTTCCACGCCGTCGTACCTGTGCTGATCCTGCTCGGCTGTCTCCTGGTCGCCTTCCAACCGTGGCTGTCGCAGCTGGATCAGCGTCCCGTCGCATCACCACCGCGGCGCCTGGTGGGTGATCCCGGCGGTGTTCGCGACCGGGGTCTACGGCGGGTACTTCGGTGCCGCGCAGGGCGTACTGCTGATGGCGATCCTCGGCCTCGGCCTGGACACGAACCTGCAGCGGATGAACGGCCTGAAGAACGTCCTTGCCACCGTCGTGAACACGGTCGCCGCGGTGCTGTTCATCATCGCTCGCCGACGTCGACTGGCTGGCCGCCGGCGCTGATCGCGGTCGGCTCGACCATCGGCGGTTTCCTCGGCGCCCGCTACGGCCGCAAGCTCCCGCCGATCGCGCTGCGCGCGCTGATCGTCTGCATCGGCATCCTCGCCATCGTCACGATGGTGTTCTGACCTCGCAGACCCGCCGAGCAGCAGATCCAGCCCGTAGTCGAACTGCTCGTCGCCGCCCGTCGTCCGGGCCAGCTCCGGCGCGAGCTCGACGACGGTCGGGAACTCCGTCGCCGACAACGACTCCATCGTCGTCCGCAGCCGCCGCCAACTGTCCGGGTCCTGGCGCTCGGCCGCCATCTGGATCTCCCAGGACGTTGCCCCGAGCACGTAGGTGAACGAGCGTGGTGTGCGTCCGCGCCGCCGTCGCCGGGTCGAACCCGGCAGTGCGCAGTACGCCGAGCAGGCCCTCGGCCACCCGGGCGGTCTCGTGCCCGCTCAACGGCCGGCCGGCAAGTAGTTGCGGAAGGCAAGGGTGTTGCAGCATCAGCCGCCGCAGCGACCGGCAGACCGCGCGGACCTGGTCCGGCCACGGCACATCCCGCGGTACGGCGGGCAGCAACCCCATCAGGTGATCGCGGACGGCGTCGTACAGGTCGTCCTTGTTGCGGAAGTAGGTGTAGAGCGCCATCGGGCCGACCCCGAGCTCGGCGGCCACTCCGCGCAGGCTGAACGCGTCGGTGCCGTTGGTCTCCATCAGCTCGAGCGCGGTCCGCACGATCAGCTCGGAGCTCAACGTGTTCCGCGGCGTCCGGGTGCCGGCCATGTGATCAACGTCCCTTCGATCCAGCTAACGTACGCTGTATAGTACACCGTATAGAGGCCAGCGAACGAGAGGCGGGAACGACACGTGCGAGCGGTACAGATCACCGAGTTCGGCGGACCCGAGGTCCTGAAGGTCAGCGACATCGAGGAGCCGGTCGCCGGTGACGGCCAGGTCCTGATCACTGTCGATCGGGCCGGCATCAACTACGCCGACACCCACCAGGTCGAGAACAGCTACCTCTCCAAGACCGAGCTGCCGCTGATTCCGGGCGGTGAGGTGGTCGGGCACACCGCGGACGGCCGCCGCGTGGTCGCGCTGGTCGGATCCGGTGGGTACGCCGAGAAGGCTGTCGCCCACGCGCCGTACGTCTTCGACGTCCCGGAAGGTGTCAGCGACGGTCAGGCGCTCGCGCTGGTGCTGCAGGGCACCACCGCCTGGCACCTGCTGAAGACCTCCACGCACCTCCAGCCCGGTGAGTCCGTCCTGGTGCACGCGGGTGCCGGTGGCGTCGGATCGCTCGCCGTCCAGCTCGCGAAGCTGTGGGGCGCCGGGCGCGTGATCGCGACCGCCTCCTCGGAGGACAAGCGCAAGCAGGTGCTCGAGCTCGGTGCGGACGCCGCGATCGACGGCGACGCCGGAAGGTCTGAAGGACCGCATCATCGAGGCGAACGGCGGCAAGCCCGTCGACATCGTGCTGGAGATGGTCGGCGGGCCGGCGTTCGACGAATCGTTCGCGGCGCTGGCCCGGTTCGGCCGCCTCGTCACCTTCGGTGCCGCGTCCCGGCAGTCCGCCGCGCCGATCGACCCGGGCCGGCTGATGAAGGGCTCGAAGACGATCGCCGGCTTCTGGCTGGCCGACTGCTTCGCCAACCCCGCGTCTGCTCGGCGACCCGCTGGCCGAGCTGTTCGACCTGACCGCGAGCGGCAAGCTCCGCCCGATCGTCGGCGGCGACTACGCGCTGTCCGACGTCGCCACCGCCCACGAAGACCTGCGAGCCCGCCGGACCGTCGGCAAGCTCGTGCTCGACCCCTCCCACTGAAACGCTCCGGAGAACTAAGTCATGACCATCGCAGTAGAGAAGGTTCTGTACACCGCCCACGCCACCGCCCACGGCGGCCGCGACGGCAAGGTCGCCACGGACGACGGCAAGCTCGACGTCACGGTCGCGCCGCCGGTCGAGATGGGCGGCAACGGCCAGGGCACCAACCCCGAGCAGCTGTTCGCGGCCGGGTACGCGGCCTGCTTCCACAGCGCGCTCAAGGTGGTTGCCCGGAAGGAGCGGCAGGACTCCGACGGCTCGACCGTCACCGCCGAGGTGGGCATCGGCCCGATCAACGGCGGCGCCGGCTACGGCCTGGAGGTCGCGCTCGTGGTGAGCCTGCCCGGCGTCGACCGCGCGGTCGCCGAGGACCTCGTCGCCAAGGCCCACGAGGTCTGCCCGTACTCCAACGCCACCCGCGGCAACATCAAGGTCGACCTCAAGGTCGCCTGAACCTGACCGAGTGCGGCAGCTGAGCCCCGGGAACGGCTGACCGGCCCCGGGGGAGCTCAGTCGATCCGCGCCAGGGCCTCTTTCAGCAGGCCCTCGGTCGCCGAGACGGGTGCGGCCGCGATCGTGAGCCCCTCCATGATCGCGACGTACTCGTCGACCTCCTCGCGCTTGTCCAGGTACAGCGCGCTGGCCGCGTGCTCGATGTAGACCACGTCCGGCAGGTCGCCCTCGGGGAAGCGCAGGATGCTGAACGCGCCGCCCGCGCCCGGATACCCGACGCTGCTGAACGGCATCACCTGCAGCGTGATGTTCGGCTGCTGCGCCCACATCATCAGGTGCTCGATCTGAGCTCGCAGGATCGTCGTCGCCGCCGACCGGCCGATGCAGCACCGACTCGTCGATGACCACCCACAGGCGCGCCGGAGTCGGCCGGGTCAGGATCTGCTGCCGGGTCACCCGCAGCGCGACCCGCTGATCGACCTCCGCGCTCGGCAGGTACGACTTGCCGAGCTGGACGATGGCCCGCGCGTACTCCTCGGTCTGCAGCAGGCCGGGGACGAACATCACCTCGTAGGTCCGGATCAGCGTCGCCGCGACCTCGAGACCGACGTAGTTGGTGAACCAGCTCGGCATCACGTCGCCGTACCGGGACCACCAGCCCGGGTTGTTCGCGGCCCGGGCCAGCTCCATCAGCCGGAAGCGTTCCTCCTCCTTCGGCCATCCCGTAGAGCTCGAGCAGGTCGCTGACGTCGCGTTCCTTGAACCCGACCCGGCCGAGCTCCATCCGGCTGACCTTGGACTCGGAGGCGCGGATCTGCCAGCCGGCGTCGGCGCGACTGATCCCGGCCGACTCCCGCATCCGCCGCAGCTGTCCGCCGAGCATGATCCGGAGCGCGGTCGGACCACCGTCGCCACCACCACTCACCGTCAAGAGTTCACCAGCGCCCTCACGTCGCTCGGGATCGGGAGAAACGCCCGCATCCGTCCACTCACCCATTTCAGCCCGCGATGCTACCGTCTGTCCACGGCAACGGCGCGGTCGCCGCTCCGCCGAGTGAAATCGCGGATCCGGCGAACCAGGTAACGAGCGTCCCGGGCCACGCCCTGGATGCTCGCGGACGCGATCGCGTACTGGAAATCCAGCCCGAGGAACAGCAGGCCCGGCACGTCGGCCGCGACCCCGCGCTCGTGCCGCGGCCGTCCGTCATCGCAGAACACCGGCAGGTCGATCCAGCTGTGGTCAGGACCGGATCCGGTGCACCACACCACGGTCGACACGTCCTCGAGTACGGCGCCGTCCGCGGTCACCGGCCGGCCGTCGCGAACCCCCTCGATCCGGGCGATCCGGACGACTCCGGCCGCGTCCAGGTGTGCCAGCTTGTTCCGGGTCAGCGGCAGGCCGTTCTGCTCCGCGTTCGCGATGGTCTTCCGTCCGATCGGCGTACGGCGGGTGAACACGTACTTGAAGAGGAACATCACCAGCGGCGTGAACAGACGGCCAGTGATGGAGTCGATGTCGACCGGCACCTGACCCGGGTGGCGGCCGGCGAGCAGCGTGCGATGCGTCTTCACAGCCTCGAGTGCGATGTCGGTCCCGGAATTGGCGGCGCCGACGACCAGCACCGTCCCGTCCGCGAGCTGCCCCGGGTTGCGGTACTCCATCGAGTGCAGTTGCCGGATCGCGGGATCGAGGTCGCCGGCGAACGGCGGCCGTCGTGCGGTCGTGTGCATGCCGGCCGCGACGACAACCTGATCGGCGCGCCAGGTGCCGTCACCGGTCTCGACCACGAAGCCCTGATCGTCCCGGGACAGCCGGGTCACCCGTACGCCGGTCCGGACCGGCAGCTCGTGGTGAACGGCGTACCGCTCCAGATAGTCGGCCATCTCGTGGCGATCCGGACAGTCCCGCCCAGCGATCCGCAGCCCGGGCAGGCTCGCGTAGCGTGGCCGGCTGAACAGCCGCAACGAGTCGTACCGCTCCCGCCAGCAGTCACCGATCCGGTCATGCGCCTCGAGCACGACGAAGCCCTCGCCGGCCGCGCGCAGGTAGTAGCCCATCGCCAGACCGGCTTGCCCAGCCCCGACCACCACAGTCCCGACCCTGTTCATGACAGCACGGGTCCACCCTCAGTGCTGGGCCAGATCCAACACTGTTGCCGTTGGCAACTTCGCCAGTTCGGCGCCGTCGAGCAACAGCTTGGAACCGCGGATCCCGCTGCCGATCACCACCGGACCGGCCTGGGCGACCGCCTCGTCCACCAGGACCGGCCAGTCCGCGGGCAGCCCGATCGGCGTGATCCCGCCGTACTCCATGCCGGTCGAGGCGACCGCGTCGTCCTGTGCGGCGAACGAGATCTTTCGTACGCCGAGGTGCTTGCGGATCACGCCGTTCACATCGGCCCGATCGGTGGCCAGCACCATGACGGCGGCGTACGTCACCTCACCGGCCCGCTTGCCGAGCACGATCACGCAGTTCGCCGACGCGGCCATCGGTACGTCGTACTCCGCGCAGAACGCGGCGGTGTCGGCCAGGCCGGGGTCGATCGGGGCGGCGTACGCCGGGATGTCACCGACCGTGTCGCGCACCGGAGCGGCGAGCAGGCCGGGGACCTCGGCGGCCGGCTGCCACTCGAGCTTGCCCATCACAGGTGCGGTCACTGCGCCTCCTGCTCAGGCTGCTTGATCAGATCGGCGTACTCGGTGTGCTCCTCGAGGAAGCTCTTGTAGAACGGGCAGGACGGCTTGACGCGGAGGCCGAGAGCGCGCGCGTCGTCGAGCGACTTCGTCGCGATCCGGCCGGCCACGCCACGGCCGCGGAAGTCGGGCAGGGTCTCGGCGTGCAGGAAGCTGATCACGCCCGGGCGCAGGTGGTAGTCGACGAAGCCCATCAGGTTGCCGTCGGCGTCCTGTGCCTCGTACCGGCTGCGCTCCTTGGCGTCGACCACCTTGATCTCGTTCTCCATGCCGCAACTCTAGCCACCCGGTCCGTTGCGTCACCGAGGGTTGGCATGTGTCACTCCCGGGGTACGGGCAGGGCCGACCCACCGACCGACCCTAAGATCACTGCGTGGGCTCACTGCTGATCGCCGGTACGACGTCCGACGCGGGGAAGACGACCGTGGTGACCGGGCTCTGCCGGTGGCTGGCCCGGCAGGGTGTCCGGGTGGCGCCGTACAAGGCGCAGAACATGTCGAACAACTCGATGGTCTGTGCCGACGGCGCCGAGATCGGCCGGGCGCAGTGGATCCAGGCCGTCGCGGCCGGCGCCGAGCCGGAGGCCGCGATGAACCCGGTCCTGCTCAAGCCGGGCAGCGATCGCCGCAGTCACGTCGTCCTGATGGGGGAGCCCTGGGGTGAGCTGTCGGCCCGCGGGTTCCTGACCGAGCGGGCCGAGCTGGCCAAGGCGGCCTTCGCCGCGTACGACGACCTCGCGTCCCGGTACGACGTGGTGATCAGTGAGGGCGCGGGCAGTCCGACGGAGATCAACCTGCGCCGGTCCGACTACGTGAACATGGGGCTCGCACAGCACATCCAGGCGCCGGTGGTCGTGGTCGGGGACATCGATCGCGGGGGAGTGTTCGCGTCGATGTTCGGCACCGTCGCGTTGCTGGACGCCGCCGACCAGGGACTGGTCAGCGGCTTCCTGGTGAACAAGTTCCGCGGCGACGTCTCGCTGCTGCAGCCCGGGATCGACATGCTCACGCTCGGTCACCGGCCGGCCGACGTACGGCGTACTGCCGTGGCTGCCCGAGCTCTGGCTGGACTCGGAGGACGCCCTCGACATCCCCGTACGGCGAAGCTCCCCGGCCGATCTGCTCACTGTGGCAGTGGTGCAGGTTCCCGCGGATCAGCAACTTCACCGACCTGGACGCGCTGGCGGTCGAGCCGACCAACGGTGTCTTCTTCACCACGAGCCCGGCCGAGGTCCGCGACGCGGATCTCGTCGTCCTGCCGGGCTCGCGGGCGACCGTCTCCGACCTGGAGTGGCTGCGGTCCCACGGGCTGGCCGACGCCGTCGCGGCCCGAGTGGTGGCGGGACGGCCGGTGCTCGGCATCTGCGGCGGCTACCAGGCTGCTCGGTGAGACGATCTCCGATCCCTCTGGCGTGGAGGGCGGCGGTGACCATCCCGGTCTCGGTATGTTGCCTGTCGCAACAGACATTCCGGCCCGAGAAGATGCTGGCCCGCCCGGCGCCGACGGCGTACGAGATCCACCACGGCGTGGTCACGGTCACCGGCGACGCCACGCCCTTCCCCGGCGGCTGCCGCTCTGGCAACACCTGGGGCACCATCTGGCACGGACTGCTCGACGACGACGGCACCCGCCACGCTTTCCTGACCGAGATCGCCGCTCTGACCGGCAAACCCGCTCCCGACGGCACCGTCTCCTTCGCCGCGCTTCGCGAGGCTCGGCTGGATCGCCTCGCCGACGCCATCGACGAGTACGCCGACACCGCTGGGCTGATGCGGCTGATCGAGGGTGGACCGACTGCGGGCCCGTTCGTTCCGCCGGGGGCGCCGGAAACTGTCTGACACCTCGGTTAGCGTCCTCGGTATGAAGGCCGAACTGCAGACCTATCTCCAGGCGACTCGTGCACTGCTGCTGGCGAAGCTCGATGGATTGAGTGAGTACGATCGGCGGCGGCCGTTGGTGCGGTCGGGGACCAACCTGCTGGGGTTGGTCAAGCATCTGGTCGGGATCGAGTACGTGTACCTCGGGACGAGCGTCGGGCGGCCGCCGGCGAAGGTCTTGCCGTGGGAGGCAGACGGGTCGGTGTGGGACGGCGCGGACATGTGGGCGCTGCCGTCCGAGTCCACGGAGTACATCACCGAGCTGTACCGGGAGGCCTGCGCGCACAGCGATTGGTCGATCGCCGAGCTCGAGCTGGACGCGCCGGCCGAGGTCCCGCATTGGGCCGAGGGGAACCGTCGTACGACGTTCGGCGCGCTGCTGGTCCGGGTCGTCGACGAGACAGCGCATCACGCGGGCCACGCGGATATCGTGCGGGAGCTGATCGACGGTCAGGGTGGCGCCGACGCCGACATGCTCGACGCGGTCGGCTGGTCGGAGTACTACCTGAAGATCCAGCGAGCGGCGGAAGCCTTCCTGACAGACTGACTCCGTGGATGACTTCGAGCGCCTGCGGGGACGGCGCCAATGACTTCCATCCTCGTCACCGGTGGCACCGGCACCCTCGGCCGCCCGACCGTCGCCCACCTGCTGGCAACCGGCCACCAGATCCGGGTCCTGAGCCGCCGGCTCGCCTCCGCCGGCACCTCCGCAACCCAACCAGAGCGGGCGATCGGCGATCTCACCACCGGCGCGGGTCTTGCGGCGGCCGTCGACGGCACAGACGTGATCGTGCATCTGGCCACCAGCCTTGGCCGTCGCGACGTCCAGCAGGCCCGCAACCTGCTCGCAGCAGGAAGCGGTACGACGCACCTCGTGGTGATGTCGATCGTCGGCATCGACCAGATCCCGCTGGCGTACTACCGGCACAAACTCACGGTCGAACACCTCGTCGCGGACTCCGGCGTGCCGTACACCATCCAGCGGGCAACCCAGTTCCACAACCTGCTCGACCGGATCTTCACCGTCCAGCGCTTCCTCCCGGCACTGGTCGCACCGGCAGTCCCGGTCCAGCCCATCGCGGTCGACGACGTCGCCGTACGCCTCACAGAGTTGGTCGACCACCCGCCCGTGAACGGCCGGGCACCAGACATCGGCGGCCCGGAACAGTCCCCGCTCCCGGACCTCGCCCGAGCCTGGCGAACCGCGCGGCCGTCGCGCCGCCCGGTCGCGCCGCTGCGCCTCCCCGGCAAGATCTTCGGCGCCTACGCGTCCGGCAGCGCTCTCGTCGACGGATCGCCGTACGGTCACATCACCTTCCAGGACTACCTCGGAGCGAAATGATGAAGCACCGCCCTGGTGTCTCCGCCCTGGCGGGAGTCCGCACGCTGACTTGACGACTGTGACAGTAGTACTGTCACAATGGCCGCCATGGGTCCACTCGAGGGCGTGAAGGTGGTCGAGCTGGCCGGCATCGGTCCGGCGCCGTTCGCGTGCATGATGCTGGCCGAGCTCGGCGCCGACGTGCTGCGGATCGACCGGCCCGGTGGCGGAGCTTGCGCTCGGTCCGCCCGAGCTCGACCTGGTCAACCGAGGCCGCCGCAGCGTGGCCCTGGACCTCAAGAATCCGGCGGCAGTCGACGTCGTACGGCGCCTGGTCGCGCAGGCCGACGTGCTGGTCGAAGGATTCCGGCCGGGCGTGGCCGAGCGGCTGGGACTCGGCCCGGAGGACTGCCAGCGCGATCAACCCGCGGCTCGTCTACGGCCGGATGACCGGCTGGGGCCAGGACGGGCCGCTGGCGCAGACCGCCGGGCACGACATCGACTACCTCGCGTTGTCCGGTGCGCTGCACCTGATCGGCCGGGCGGGCGGGCCGCCGCAGGTCCCGGCCAACCTGCTCGGTGACTTCGCCGGCGGCTCGCTGTACCTGGTGATCGGCGTACTGGCGGCGCTTGCACGAGGCCCAGCGCGAGCGGTCGCGGTCAGGTCGTCGACGCGGCGATCGTCGACGGCTCGGCGCACCTGACCACGATGCTGCTCGGCGCGCTCGCCGCCGGGAGCTGGAAGCAGGAGCGCGGGACGAACCTGCTCGACACCGGCGCGCCGTTCTACGACGTGTACGAGACGGCGGACGGCAAGTACGTCGCGGTCGGTGCGCTGGAGCCGCAGTTCTACGACGAGCTGATCGAGAAGCTCGGCATCACCGCTCCGGATCGTACCGACCAAGCCAACTGGCCCGAGCTCCGGAAGCTGCTGGCCGAGACCTTCGCGCAGCGCACCCAGGCCGAGTGGACCGAGTTGTTCGACGGCTCGGACGCCTGTGTGTCCGCCCGTCCTCCCGCTCGCCGCCGACCATCCGCATCTCGTTGCCCGAGGCACCTTTGTGGACCAGCGACGGCGTCCGGCAGGCCGCACCCGCACCACGCTTCTCCCGGACGCCGACCAGCCTCGACCGACCGCCCGCGCGACCGGGGCAGCACACCCGCGAAGCCCTGACCGAGTGGGGCATCACCGACGTCGACGACCTGCTCGACGCCGGCGCCGCAGTACAGGCGAGAACTGAGAGGAGACCGCCCGTGGAACGTCAGCTCTTCGACGCCGATCACGACGCCTTCCGGGAGACCGCGCGCGCGTTCTGCGACAAGGAGATCGTGCCGCACCACGACAGCTGGGAGGAGGCCGGCATCGTGCCGCGCGAGCTGTGGACCGCGGCCGGTCGGGCGGGCCTGCTCGGCTTCATGATGCCCGGAGGAGTACGGCGGTGGCGGGGCCCGCGACTTCCGGTTCAACACCGTCGTGATCGAGGAGCTCACCCGGGCCCGCGCGAGTGGTGCCGGCTTCAGCGATCCACACCGACATCGTCTCGGCGTACCTGCTCGACTACGCCACCGACGAGCAGAAGGCGCGCTGGCTGCCCGGGTTCTGCACGGGTGAGATGATCACCGCGATCGCGATGACCGAGCCGGGCGCCGGCAGCGACCTGCAGGGCATCCAGACGACGGCCGTCCGCGACGGCGACCACTACGTCCTGAACGGCCAGAAGACGTTCATCTCCAACGGCATCCTGGCCGACCTGGTCATCGTCGTCGCCAAGACCGACCCGGCGGCCGGGTGCGCAGGGCATCTCGCTGCTGGTGGTCGAGCGCGGGATGCCGGGCTTCGAGCGCGGCCGCAACCTGGACAAGATCGGCCTGAAGGCGCAGGACACCGCCGAGCTGTTCTTCGACAACGTCCGGGTGCCGGTCGCGAACCTGCTCGGCGAGGAGGGCAAGGGCTTCGTCTACCTGATGGAGAAGCTGCCGCAGGAGCGCCTCGCCATCGCCGTCGTCGCGGCCGCGGCCTGCGAGAAGCATGCTCGACGACGACGCTGCGCTACGTGAAGGACCGCAAGGCGTTCGGCCGCCCGATCGGCTCGTTCCAGAACAGCCGGTTCGTCCTGGCCGAGCTGGCCACCGAGACCCAGATCGCCCGGGTCTTCGTCGACCGCTGCATCGAGGAACTGAACGCCGGCACGCTGACCGTGGCCGAGGCCGCGATGGCCAAGTGGTGGACGACCGAGCTGCAGAAGAAGGTCGTCGACCGCTGCCTGCAGCTGCACGGCGGCTACGGCTACATGACCGAGTACCCGATCGCCAAGGCCTACCTCGACACCCGGATCCAGACCATCTACGGCGGCACCACCGAGATCATGAAGGAAATCATCGGCCGCACGATGGGCGTGTAGGCGCAGGTGACCCGCCGCAGGTGCGCTCTGGGGCCGCGCACTGCGACGGGTCCTCGCCTGCTGATTGACACCGTGCCGCGCCAACCCCTCCCAGGAGCGCCACGCATCGCGGCGCCGGGGTCTGGGCATGCCTGAACAGGCTGCCTCAGCGTAGCCAGCAAACCGGCAGGGCGCCAGATGTGCCGCGCCGCCGGGAGTCGCCGGTGTCTACTAGGGCTGGACGGACCGGAGTCGCCGGCATGGTGAGGCGGCCCTGCACGACATCGTCGGCGACATCCGTCAACCGGCGATTGTTGGCGCGGGCATAGGCCCGCAGTACGGCGAACGCCTCGTCGACACCGATGGACAGGCTGTGGGTGAGGAATCCCTTGGCCTGCTCGATCAGGATCCGGCTGTTCAGTGCCGTCTGGAGTTGCTCGGTGACGATCTCCTGGCGGGCCAGGGCTCGCTGGTGCACGATGCCGATGGTGGCGGCGTCGGCGAGCGCCTGCCCGAGGGTGATCGTGTCCGCGTCCAGCGACCCGGTGGACTTGCTGAACAGGTTCACCGCTCCCAGGACGGAATCGCGCAGCCGCATCGGCATCGCCTGCACCGACAGGTAACCCGCGCCGACGGCGGCCGCGGTGAAGCGGGGCCACCGGGTGCGGGCGTCCCGCAGATCGGCATTCTGGACCGGATGTCCGGTCGTGAACGCCTCCAGGCAGGGGCCTTCGAGGTTCTGCAACTGGGTCAGCTCGACCAGGCGCGCCTGTTCGCTGGACGCCGCCACGAGATTCAGTACGCCGTGATGGTCGGCGAGCAGGATGCCGCAGGCCGAGACCCCCAGCAACTCGCTGCAACGGGCCGCGAGGCGGTCCAGGAATTCGATGATGTCGAAATCGTCCACGAGGGTGTCCGACAGTTCGATGAACACTTCCCGCACTCTACGGTCAGAGGCGCTCATGAGCTCCTCCTCTTCTTCCGTCTCGGCATGTTCGGGGCCTATCTCATTCGGATCGGACGTTCCTTCGGGCGGGGACGTGCGCTGGCCGTTCCGCAGTGAGTTTCTGCCGGCGGAGCCGTTCAGGTCGCTCTCCAGGCGGAGTCGATCGGCCATGACATCGGTGGCGATCCGGTGCAGCGACAGGCCGCTGCTGTAGGCATGTGCGCGCAGGCGCGCGAACGCGTCGGTGACACTGATGCTCTGCTGGGCGGCGATCCGTCCCGCGGCTTGATGTACCTCGGCACGACGAGCGGTGAAGGCGACCTCGATGACCTCGTCCAGGTCAGCGCTGAGGCCATGGCGATGGTCCAGGGTGAGGACGAACACGGCGTCGGCGAACACCAGCGCGTCGGCCAGTTGATCGGATCGCAGCGGCCCGGCCTCTCGCCGGTAGACGCTCAGCACCCCGACTTTGGCGGCTCCGGCGCCGACCGGAAAGGCGAAGGTGCCGCGCACTCCCCGCTCGGCACCCGCCGCCGCGAATGCCGGCCACCGATGGCCGGCGGCGACGCCGGCCAGGTCCGTCTCCAGCACCGGTGCATCCGTGCGCGATCGCGTCGCGGCCGGGCCCTTCGCCCAGGGCGAACTGCAGTTCCTCCAGTTCGCCGGCCTCGAGATCGGCTGGACAGCAGCGGTTCCAGAACTCCGCCGTCCCCGATGATGGCCAGCCCGGCACCCATGGCCGACAAGGCCTGAGCGCAGGCCGTCACCGCGTGCAGCAACGACAGGGGTGCGCCATCACCGTCTGCGACGGCTCTGATCGTCCCCCATACTCTGGCGCTGCGGTCGTGATCCACCCATTCCGTCCAGACTCGATCCGCCGCCGGGCGGATGGCCCACTCTAGCCGCAGGATCGCCGAAGTGCTGTTCATCGCGACGCGTGCCACCAACTGTCTTCCCGCGGCCGGTTCACGCTGGGTATCGGATCCCGCGACCTACGGACCTGGCCGCTGCAGGGAATCGCCCGGTACCCGCTGCCGCGATCCTTACTCCTCGGCCGCCGGCTCCTCGGTCGGCGGCGCCTCCACCTCGGACTCCGGCGCCGTCCGCTCGTCGGGTCGTGTCGGCGCGGTCCTCTCGCTCACGACAGTCGGGCGTAGGCCGTACCACTCACTCATCAGGGCTACCTCCCGGACTCGTCGCGATGCGCGAAGCTACCGAGGGCCGGGGCAGCACCACAGGCCTCAAATTCTAGTCCTGTGCGCGGCATTAAGCGCTCCTGTCGTGCGGGTCGTGCCGCCTGCGCGACGAATTCGATCGCCGGAATGGTGGACTTGTAGTGGTAGTGCCGTGGTTGACTGCCTTTCAGGGAGTTGAGGGAGGTCGCCATGGGCATCGTGTCGCCGGGATTCGCCGGTCGTCGCCGAGGTGGTGTCGGAGCTTGCCGCCGGGGCAGTACCTGACGCAGGACTTCCCGGTGCTGTCGGCCGGTCCGACGCCGCACATCCTCCCGGAGCACTGGGAGTTCACCGTCACCACCGAGACGGGCGAGATGTACCGGTGGGACTGGGCCGCCTTCCCGCGTTGCCGGCCGAGGAGATCACCAAGGACCTGCACTGCGTGACCCGGTGGTCCAAGCTCGGCACGGACTGGAAGGGCGTCTCGCTCGACACCCTGCTCGCGGACGTCGAGACCGGCGCCGACTTCGCGATGGCGCACAGCTACGGCGGCTACACGACCAACCTGCCGCTGGAGGACCTGCTGGACGGCCAGGCCTGGATCGCCTACGAGTACGACGGCGAGCCGCTGCGATCCCGGAGCACGGTGGTCCGGCCCGGCTGCTGGTGCCGCACCTGTACCTCTGGAAGAGCGCCAAGTGGGTGCGCGGCCTGGTCCTGTCCGACACCGAGGACCTGGGCTTCTGGGAGACCGCCGGCTACCACGAGTACGGAGACCCATGGAAAGAACAGCGATACGCCGGCGACTGACCTGGCAGGTCGGCACGGTCGCCGAGGTACGGGAGGAGACGGCGACCGCCCGGACGATCGTGCTCGACGTACCGGACTGGCCCGGGCACCTCGCCGGGCAGCACCTCGACGTCCGGCTGACCGCACCGGACGGCTACCGGGCGTCCCGGTCGTACTCGATCGCCTCGGCCTGGACCGGTGAGACGATCGAGCTGACCGTCGAGCAGGTGCCCGACGGTGAGGTCTCGCCGTACCTGGTCGACGTGCTGAAGGTCGGCGATCCGCTGGAGATCCGCGGCCCGGTCGGCGGCTGGTTCGTCTGGAAGCCGGAGCAGCCCGGGCCGGTCCAGCTGATCGGCGGCGGATCGGGCGTCGTCCCGCTGATGGCGATGCTGCGCGCCCACGCGGCCGGCGGCAGTACGACGCCGGTGCGGCTGCTCTACTCCGTACGCCGTCCGGCCTCGGTGATCTACGTGGGCGACCTGAAGGAGTTGGCGGCGTCGGAGGAGGTCGACGTGACGACTCGTCTACACGCGCGAGGCGCCGGCCGGGGGAGCCGCGGGTCGGGACGGATCGACGCCGAGCTGCTCGAGCAGGTCGCGTTCCGGCCGGAGGACGCGCCGACGACGTACGTCTGCGGGCCGACGCCGTTCGTGGAGACGGTGGCCGACCTGCTGGTCGCCGCCGGGCACGACCCGGCCCGGGTGAGAACCGAACGCTTCGGACCGACAGGAGGCCCGCGATGACCGCAGACGTCCCGACCTACCTCGACGGCAACGCGGCGGCCGGGGCGCTGCGCGAGATGTTCGCCGTCGACATCACCGCGGCGATCGCCCAGTGCGCCGGCTGCGGCGCACACCGGGGTGTTCGCCGAGGCGCGGTCTGTACGTCGACGCCCCCGGCCTGGTCGCCCGCTGCGCCGACTGCGACTCCGTCCTGCTCCGCGTCGTGACCACCCCCACCGACACCTACCTCGACCTCCGCGGCCTCACCTACCTCCGCCTCCCCACCCCGTGCCCAACCTCTCCAGCCGATCGTCAGAACGTTCATCGAGCTGCGGACGACGGCAGGTGATCGCGGCCTGCACGCGATCGGTTGTCCGCAGCTCGATGAACTTCTGACGAATCGACGCGAAAAGGAGCAGGAGGGGTCAGCGGCGGGGTTTGGTGCGGGAGCGGCGGATGGTGTCGCGCTGGGTCTCGCCGACGGCGCGTTCGTAGGCGAGCACCAGGCCTTGGATGGTGACCGGCTTGAAGCGCTCGACCAGTTGCTGGATGTGCTCGGGCGGTCCGCCGGAGTCGCGGTAGTGCGGCCAGACCTTGGTGCGGAAGACCTCGGTGAGTTCCTCGGCGATCGCGCGGCCGTGCTCGGTGAAGATCCGGCCGGCGGCGAGCACCGCGTCGACCGGGAGGTCCAGGTCGAGCAGTTCGACGCCGAGGCTGAGGTGAGCCGTCGCGACCTGGAAGACGTCCTCGTCCGGCGTCGGCTCGACCACGCCGAGCGCGACCAGCATCTCGATGTCGTCGTCGGTCAGGTCGCGGCCGGTACGACGGACCAGCGCGGCGCCGGTCGAGGGTCTCCGGCAGGTCCCGCATCCACGGGGTGAGCAGGGTGCGGTGCAGCGCGATGTCCTGCGGGGTGGCGTCGGCCGGGATGCGGTCCAGGTAGCCCTCGATCGCCGACAGGGTGAACCCGTGCGCCTGCAGCTCGCGAACCAGGTCGAGCCGCGCGATGTGCTCGGGCCCGTAGTACCCGACGCGCCCGCGGCGTACCGGCGGGGGGATCAGGCCGCGGCCGGCGTAGAAGCGCAGCGTCCGCACGGTCATCCCGACCCGCGCCGACAACTCGTCGACGGTCAAGGGTCGCTTCGTCCGCCGCGTGACTTCACGGACATGGCGCAGATCATAATCGAGCCCCACTTGACCATCGTGACACCAGAACTGTCACAATCAGGAGGACGCACTCGACCGACGGGATCACCATGACCGCAACCAGTGAAGCCTTCCTGTACGACGCGATCCGGACGCCGCGCGGCAAGGGCAAGCCGACCGGCGCGCTGCACGAGGTGAAGCCGATCCAGCTGATCACCGGCCTGCTGCACGAGCTCCGCGCACCGCCATCCCGAGCTCGACCCGACCGTGATCGACGACGTCGTCCTCGGCGTGGTGACGCCGATCGGCGACCAGGGCATGGACATCGCCCGGACCGCGGTGCTGGCGGCGGGCTACCCGGAGACGACCGGTGGAGTCCAGCTCAACCGGTTCTGCGCCTCCGGCCTGGAAGCGGTGAACCAGGCGGCGCAGCGGATCCGGTCCGGCTGGGAGGACTTCATCCTCGCCGGCGGCGTCGAGTCGATGTCGCGGGTGCCGATGGCCTCCGACGGCGGCGCCTGGGCGATGGACCCGGAGACGGCGATGCGGACCAACTTCATCCCGCAGGGCATCAGCGCGGACCTGATCGCGACCCTCGACGGCTTCTCCCGCACCGACGTCGACGCGTACGCCGCCGAGTCGCACGCGCGGGCCGCCAAGGCCTGGGCCAACGGGTACTTCGCCCGCTCGGTGGTGCCGGTCGTCGACCGCAACGGTCTGCAGATCCTCGACCACGACCAGCTGGTCCGGCCGGGCACGACGGTCGAGACGCTGGCCGGGCTGCCGGCGTCGTTCGCGGCGATCGGTGAGCACGGCGGGTTCGACTCGGTCGCGCTGGAGAAGTACGTGACGGTCGAGCGGATCGAGCACGTGCACCACGCCGGCAACTCGTCCGGCATCGTCGACGGCGCCGCCCTGGTTGCCATCGGCAACGAGAAGGCCGGCGAGGCGCTCGGCCAGGCACCCCGCGGCCGGGTGGTCGCGACCGGCGGTCAGCGGCGCCGATCCGACCATCATGCTGACCGGTCCGGCGCCGGCCGCCCGCAAGGCGCTGGCCAAGGCCGGGCTCGAGGTCGACGACATCGACCTGTTCGAGATGAACGAGGCGTTCGCGGCCGCGGTGCTGCACTTCATGAACGATCTCGGCGTCCCGCACGAGAAGGTGAACGTGAACGGCGGCGCGATCGCGCTCGGCCACCCGCTCGGCGCCACCGGCGCGATGCTGATCGGAACCCTGCTGGACGAGCTGGAGCGGCGCGAGCTCCGCTACGGACTGGCCACCCTGTGCGTCGGCGGCGGGATGGGCGTCGCGACCATCATCGAGAGGCTTGCGGCATGATCTACTGGACCAACGACGACGGTGTCGTCACGCTGACGATGGACGACCCGGCGGCGTCGGCGAACACGATGAACGAGCGCGTACATCGCCGCGATGGCCTCCGACGGTCGAGCGACTGCAGGCCGAGAAGGCAGACGCTGAAGGGCGTCGTGATCACCAGCGCCAAGTCGACGTTCTTCGCCGGTGGCAACCTGCAGCTGCTGTCGCAGATCCAGCCGGAGAACGCGGCCGAGGTCTTCGAGACGATCGAGGAGGTCAAGCGCCAGCTCCGCGTGCTGGAGACGCTCGGCGTCCCGGTCGTTGCCGCGATCAACGGTGCCGCCCTCGGCGGCGGGCTGGAGATCGCGCTGGCCTGTCATCACCGGATCGTTGCCGACGACAACCGGATCGAGATCGGCGTACCCGAGGTGACGCTCGGCCTGCTGCCCGGCGGTGGCGGCGTGACCCGCACGGTCCGGATGCTCGGCCTGCAGGACGCCCTGATGAAGGTGCTGCTGCAGGGCCAGCGGATGAAGCCCGCGCACGCGCAGTCGCGTCGGCATCGTCGACGAGGTGGTGCCGGCCGACGAGCTGCTCGACGCGGCCTACCGCTGGATCGCGTCGTACGACGGTGACGCCAAGCAGCCGTGGGACCGCGACGGCTACAAGATCCCCGGCGGTACGCCGGCCTCGCCCAAGCTGGCCGCGTTCCTCCCGGCCTTCCCGGCGAACCTGCGCAAGCAGCTGAAGGGCGCGCCGTACCCGGCGCCGAAGGCGATCATGAGCGCGGCGGTCGAGGGCAGCCAGGTCGACTTCGCCACCGCGACCCGGATCGAGTCCCGGTACTTCGTCTCGCTGGCGACCGGGCAGATCGCGAAGAACATGATCAACGCGTTCTTCTTCGACCTGCAGGCGATCAACGCCGGGGCATCCCGGCCGGCCGACGTACCGAAGTACCAGGCGCGCAAGGTCGGCGTGCTCGGCGCCGGGATGATGGGCGCCGGGATCGCCTACGTGTGCGCGAAGGTCGGCATCGAGGTCGTGCTCAAGGACGTCTCGCTCGAGGCGGCCGAGAAGGGCAAGGCGTACTCGGAGAAGCTGCTGGCCAAGCAGGTGCAGAAGGGCCGGACGACCGCCGGGAAGGCGGAGGCAGTTCCTCAGCCTGATCACGCCGACCGCGGACCCGAACGACCTGGCCGGGTGCGACCTGGTGATCGAGGCGGTGTTCGAGAGCGAGGAGCTCAAGCAGAAGGTCTTCGCCGAGATCGCCGGCGTGGTCGAGCCGGACGCGCTGCTCTGCTCGAACACCTCGACGCTGCCGATCACCTCGCTGGCCGACGGGATCGACCGGCCGGACGACTTCATCGGCATGCACTTCTTCTCGCCGGTCGACCGGATGCCGCTGGTCGAGCTGATCGTGGGGGAGAAGACCTCCGACCGCGCGCTGGCCAAGGCCTACGACGTGGTCCGGCAGATCAAGAAGACGCCGATCGTGGTGAACGACAGCCGCGGCTTCTTCACCTCGCGGGTGTTCGGCACGCTGGTGATGGAGGGCGCCGCGATGGTTGCCGAGGGCATCGACCCGGTGACGATCGAGCGGGCCGCGACCCAGATGGGCTTCCCGGCGCCGCCGCTGGCGATGCTGGACGAGGTCACGCTGACGCTGCCGCAGAAGATCCGCGACGCGGCGCGCGCCGCCGGTGACAGCGCGGGTGCCTTCGACGATCACCCTGGGATGGCGGTGACCGACCGGATGGTGAACGAGTTCGACCGCCGGGGGAAGGCGGCCGGTGCCGGCTTCTACGACTACCCGGCCGACGGGCCGAAGCACCTGTGGCCGGGACTGTGGGAGCACTTCGTCGCGACGATGTCGACGTACCGTTGATCGACCTGCAGGAGCGGATGACGTTCGCGATGTCGCTGGAGACGGTGAAGTGCCTCGACGAAGGCGTACTACGCTCCGTCGCGGACGCCGAACATCGGCTCGATCTTCGGCATCGGCTTCCCGCCGCTGCACGGTGGTGCGCTGCAGTACATCAACGCCTATGCGGTCGGTCTGCCGGCTTCGTCGCCCGGTGCCGAGAGCTGGCCGCGTCGTACGGAGCGCGCTTCGAGCCGCCGGCGCTGCTGGTGCGGAAGGCGGAGGCGGGCGAGACCTTCGGCTGATCACGGAGCGTCACCAGCCGAGTAAACTCCACACAATCGCAACAAATAGCAGCGCGCCCGGTCTTGCGCCGGGCGCGCTTTTGCGTCATGGTTCTGCCACTTCTACAACGATTGACCTCACGATGCCGAGGCACTGGACTGTCGCTATTGCAGGGGATCCTGTACCCGAACTGTCGACGGCCGAAGGCTGTTGCGATGTTCGATTTGAGTTGTAACGTGTGCGAAACCGGAGATGCTTAACGTCTGTTAAGTAACTCGGAACCGCTCGGCGCCGTACCGCCGCGGCGCTGCTCTCGGGAAGGTGGAATTCATGCCTGCTCATGTTCCGAACGCCGGTCTGACCCGGCGCGATCTGCTCAAGCGGACCGGTGGCCTGGCCGCCCTCGCCGCGTTCACCGCGGCCTGTGGCGGCAACACCGGCCGGCCGTCGGACAGCGGCGGAGGCGGCGGCAGCGAAGGTCAACCTGTCGCAGTGGTACCACCAGTACGGCGAGACCGGCACGAAGGAGGCCGCGCTCAAGTACGCCAAGGCCTACACCGACGCGAACGTCGCCGTGGCAGTGGACCCCGGGCGACTACGGCGCGCAAGCTGTCGTCGGGCCTGCTGTCCAACAAGGGCCCGGACGTCTTCGAGAGCCAGCTCAACATCGCGCATGGTGAAGAGCAACCAGGTGGTGCCGCTGGACGACATCCTCGCCGACGTGAAGGACGACTTCCAGCCGGGTGACCTGGCGACCAACACGTCGACGGCAAGGTCTACGGCATCCGGATGATCGTCGACCCGCAGGTCATCTACTACCGCAAGAGCCTGCTGGACAAGGCCGGGATCAAGCCGCCGGAGACGATCGACGACCTGATCGCCGCGGCCAAGGAACTCACCACGAACAAGGTGAAGGGCATCTTCGTCGGCAACGACGGCGGCCTCGCCGCTGGGTGGACCGGCGCTGTGGTCGTCCGGTGGCAGCCTACCTGACCGACGGACAACAAGCCGGGCTTCACCGACGACGCGCGCGGCGCAGGCGTTCGCCAAGCTGCACGAGCTGTACGCCGAGCAAGAGCGTGCTGCTCGGCGCGCCGACCGACTGGACCGACCCGAGCGCGATCAACCAGGGCCTGGCGGCGATGCAGTGGATCGGCATGTGGGCGATGCCGGGGATGCAGAAGGCGCTCGGCGACGACCTCGGCGTCTTCGCGTTCCCCGAAGCTCGATGCCCAGGGCAAGCCGGCCGTGTACTCCGGCGGCTGGACCCAGTTCGTCTCGGCCAAGAGCCCGAACGTCGACGCGGCGAAGAAGTTCGTCAAGTGGCTGTGGGTCGACAAGGAGGACTTCCAGGAGGACTGGTCGCCTCAACTACGGCTTCCACATCCCGCCGCGCAAGAGCCTGGCGGCCAAGGCGACCAAGCTGCAGAGCGGTGTCGCGGCCGAGACGGTCAAGCTGACCCAGGACTACGGCCACGACCGACAACCCGGCCTGGACTCCGAAGATGGGCACGGCGTTCAACGACATGCTCACCAACGTCATCCGGAAGGGAGCCGACCCCGCCGCCGAGATCACGAAAGCCGAGAAGACCGTCAACGACCGAACTGTCGCGGCTGTTCGGATGAGCACGCCGGTCACCACCACGCAGGCCGCGGACACCCGCCGCCACTGGTGAGCGGCGGGGGACGCGTCGGCGGAAGGGGATCGCCGGGAACACCTTGTGGTTCTGGGTGTTCGTCGGGCCGTTCGTGCTCGGCCTGCTGGTCTTCTCCTACCTGCCGATCATCTGGAGCCTGGTCCTCAGCTTCTTCGAGGCCCACAACACGGTCACGCCGTCGAAGTTCGTCGGTCTGCAGAACTACATCGACATGCTGACCGACCACAACTTCCTGTCCAGCCTCGGCACGTTCACGATCTTCGCGCTGTTCATCGTGCCGCTGACGTTCGTGCTGTCGCTGGCGCTGGCGCTGCTGGTCAACCAGGTGAAGATCGCGCGGGCGTTCTTCCGGTCGGTGTTCTTCCTGCCGACCGCCTGCTCGTACGTGGTGGCCTCGCTGATCTGGCGGTTGTCGATCTTCAACGGCGTCCGGTTCGGCCTGGCGAACACGGTGCTCGGCTGGTTCGGCATCGACGGGATCGCCTGGCTGTCGACGGTCGATCCGCCGTGGTACTGGCTCCCGATCGTCACCGTGCGGCTGTGGCTGCAGCTCGGCTTCTACATGATCCTGTTCATCGCCGGTCTGCAGCGGATCTCGCCGACGCTCTACGAGGCGGCGTACGTCGACGGGGCGAAGCCGGGCTGGCAGATGTTCCGCTACATCACGCTGCCCCAGTTGCGCGCGACCTCGGTCGCCGTACTGATCCTGAACCTGATCGCGGCCTACCAGGCGTTCGACGAGTTCTACAACCTGATCGGCAACGTGAACTACGCCCGGCCGCCGCTGGTCTACCTGTACGGCATCTCGCTCGGGTCGATCCAGGACCTCGGCCACGGCTAGCGCCGGCGCGCTGATCCTGGCGGTGATCATCATGATCGTGACGCTGCTGCAGAGCAGGATCTTCGGCTTCGGGAAGGCGGGTGACTGATGGCCGTCGCTCGAACGTACCGACCGGAACGCCGCAGCCGATCGGCTACAGCCGCAGTCGCGCTCGGCCGGGTCGGTCTCGGTGCTGCGCTGGATCGCGCTGTTCATCGCGGTGGTGCTGTTCCTGCTGCCGTTCTACCTGATCCTGCGCAACGCGCTGTCGACCGAGGCCGACATCACCGCGCCGGACGTGGACGTTGTTCCCCACGGATCTGCAGTGGGGCAACATCAGCGAACTGTTCAACGACACCGAGGTGCCGATGGCGCGGGCGCTCTACAACTCGGCCGTCGTCGGCATCCTCGGCACCGGCGGACAGTTGCTGCTGGCATCGATGGCCGGGTACGGCCTGGCCCGGATCCCGTACAAGCACGCGGACAAGGTCTTCTACGCGATCGTCGCGACGCTGATGATCCCGGCCGCGGTGACGCTTCATCCCGAGCTTCATCGTGGTGTCGTCGCTGGGCTGGGTCAGCTCGCTGCGCGGTCTGATCATCCCGACGCTGTTCAGCGGGTTCGCGGCCTTCCTGTTCCGGCAGTACTTCCTGGGCTTCCCGCAAGGAGCTGGAGGAGGCCGCCCGGGTGGACGGTGCGGGCTACTTCGGCGCCTTCTGGCGGATCGTCGTACCGAACTCGCTGCCGTTCTTCGCCGCCCTGGCCGCGATCACCTTCATCGGCAACTGGAACTCCTTCCTGTGGCCGCTGGTGATCGGCCAGGACTCGTCCTCGTGGACCGTCCAGGTCGCGATGTCGACCTTCGTCACCGCCCAGACCATCAACATCCACGAACTCTTCATGGCGGTGGCGGTCTCGATCCTGCCGCTGGTCCTGATCTTCGCCTTCCTCCAGCGCTACCTGATCCAGGGCGTCACCCAGTCCGGCATCAAGGACTAGCAAGCTCCGGCGGGGAGTCCACCAGGCTCCCCGCCGGCCAGCAACTATAAGGGGACACCGCCTTGGCGACGCGCTGAACGCTGGCCCACCAAGGCGGGTGGTGGAGGAGCGGAAGAGTGTTGGGAAAATCCCAACGCCCTTGCTGTGCTCGTGTCATGGACCAGCAACTGGCAGCAGTCGGCGAACGGGTCCGCGCCCGCATGCCCGAGGGTCTGAGTCAGCGGAAGCTCGCGACTGCGGTAGGCATGCCGCCGGATGCACTGTCTCGCGCTCTTAATGGTCAGCGTGGCTTCTCCTCGATCGAGCTGGCGAGGCTCGCGGAGGCGCTCGGGGTGGGCTTGCAGTGGCTGATCACGGGTCAAGAGGACCCACTACGCGCGGATGTCGCGGCTCGGCATGCATGGGACGCGCTGCGTGCTGAGCGCCTAAATCCCGGCCGTGAGGCCGACGACGAGATCATCGAGAAGGTCATAGCGGTCTACCACGAGGCGTATCCGGATGGTCCGCCAAGGTCGCAGGAGCTCCCGAGCGAGCCAGACATGCTCCGCGGACAGTTGGGCGACGGCTTTGCCCGTCGGATCGCGGAGTTGGTGGAGACCACCTTCGCGATCGATGTGATTCGTGTGCCTGAGCTGTCGACCGACTACTCGCTGAGAATCGGTGACCGCTCGGTAGTCCTGCTGGTCAGCACAGCGAGCTGGTTCCGCAACAACTGGTCGGTGGCGCATGAGCTGGGGCATCTTGCGCTCGGACACCATGCTGGTGATGCGGTAGAGGTGGAGAATGAGCGTCCGGCCAACGATTTCGCGGCAGAATTGTTGCTCCCGGAGGCGTGGATGCGCCGAATCAAATGGGCCCGGCTTGATGAGCGAGGGCTCGCCGAGATCATTTGGGAAACCGGCGTTTCCGTCGAGGCGATGCGTAATCGCCTCCGTGAGTTGCATATCCGGGCTGGGGCTGTGGTGGACGCAGCGCTGAAGCAATCCACGCAGCGTCTTCTGCGTCCGCATGCGAAGCTGATCGCTGACTCGGATACCGACGTGGATCCCATTGTGGAGCGGGAGACGGAATCTACGGGGAGGAGGTTCCCGCTGCATATGCTCTCTGACCTGTCGCAGCGCGTCGGAGCCGGCCTGGCCGATCCATACGTGCTCGCATGGGCCATGGGTGTCCCAGTCGACGAGATTGACTTTCCCGAGCCAGATGACGACCTGGCGTCAGCGGAGTACGAACAACTGCTTGCCGCGCGACCCAGTGCCGTTGACTGGGCCGAGCGACTGGCCGCCGAGCGTGGGCAGACGGCCTCTTGACGGTTGAACGCCGATTCCAATGGAAGCGAATCACCAAGCAAGAAGCTCGCGACCTGCAGTCGTTTACCTGCACTGTTGAGTGGCCGTGTACTCCCGGGGGGACGGAGGGAGCCCGAACACCCGCGTCCCTGGGAGTGGCAGGCTCAGCGGCACCTGCGTCAGCTGACACGACTTGTGCGCGAGGGTGACGTTGCCCTCGTGGGGCGCGACGAGGAGGGATTGCTTGCCGCTGGGCTGCACCTCTCCCTCGCTGCCAGAGGAGACTTGCTCGTTGTCGAGGTCAAGGTCGGCGCGGTCAGCATGAGATACCGCCACCAGAGGGGCCTGTTTCTGGGGGATGAGCTGGTCGACGTTGCGCGAGAGACAGCCATCGACGAGGCCAGGCGGATCGGTGTCTCAGCGCTGAGCTCTTTGGGCTACATTCACGAACGCAACCTGGCGAGCACCTACATGGCGATGAGAGCTGGAGCCGAACCGCACGGGATGCCGGATGAGCATGGCTTCCAGGTGTGGCGCTATGACGCCGACGTGCCGCCAGCCGGCTGACCTCGCCAGTGCCCGGCGCAACGAAAAGGGACGTCGTCTGGTGCGGTTGCAGCCTGTCGGCGGGGCGTGACAAGCTTCTGCGCCATGATCGATGAATTCGCGAAAGAGTACCTGCACGGCGATCTGCGAGACCTTCGCGAGGCGATGCTCTGGAAGCTCGACGGGCTCTCCGAGTACGACGTCCGCCGCCCGCTGACCTCGACCGGAACCAACCTTCTCGGCCTGGTCAAGCACCTGGCGATCTGGGAGTCCAGGTACTTCGGCGAGGTCTTCGACCGGCCGTTCCCCGAACCGCTGCCCCGGTGGGACGACGCCGGAGCAACGCGGCGCCGACTGTGGGCGACCGAGCACGAGACGCGCGAGGAGATCATCGACCGCTACCGTCGCGTGTGGGAGCACTCGGACGCGACGATCACCGCGCTCGCCATCGACTCCCCCGGCCACGTGCCCTGGTGGCCACGCCCCAACGTGAAGCTGTTCAACATCCTGGTCCACATGCTCAGCGAGACCAGCCGGCACGCCGGGCACGCCGACATCCTGCGCGAACAGCTCGACGGCTCGACCGGGACAATCCGCTTCGAACGCGCGAGGTCGCAACCTGACGCGGCGTTCTGGGACGTCCACCGCGCGCAGATCGAGCAGGCCGCCAAAGCAGCTGCGCCAACGAGTGGTCCATCGCGGTGAGCGCGTCGACGCGTGGGTCGGTCCCTAGTGAGGGAGCGTCCGAGGCATCAGGAACCGGCGATCTCTTCGGCGGCCGGGCACCGACGAGTCATGAACGAATGACGGGCGAACCGTGGGACGCGTCGTACCAGGACGGGCCTGCGCCGTGGGACTTCGGCGGCGCTCAGCCTGAAGTCATCCGCCTGGCCTCCGAAGGCGCCTTCACCGGCTCGGTCCTGGATGCGGGCTGCGGCAGCGGCGAGAACGCGCTCCACATCGCCTCGCTGGGTGTGTCAGTACTGGGCGTCGACGTTGCCGAAACCGCATTGGCCCTGGCCCGCCAGAGGTCTGAGGACCGTGGCATCAAGGCCGACTTCACCACAGCCGACGCACTCCACCTGGATCGCTTAGGGCGGACGTTCGACACGGTCCTGGACTGCGGCCTGTTCCATTCGTTCGACGCCGACGAGCGACCGGCGTACGTCGCCAGCGTGGCCTCAGCCACGAAGCCCGGCGCAACTCTCTACGTCCTCTGCTTCAGCAACGAAGGCCCCGACACCGGACCACATCCCGTCACGCGCGAAGACCTGACAACGGCGTTCAACTCCACGACCGGATGGCACATCGCCGCGATCGAACGCACCACGGTCGAGACCCGCTATCACGACCACGGCGCCCCGGCCTGGCTCGCAACCGTCGAACGAATCTAGCGCCGCGGTCCAGCTGTCGAGCGACCCGAAATATCTTGCGTTGCCGGCGCTACGGCGTGCTGGTGATCTTGGCTGCGACGTCGACGGCGATCTCGATGGCCCGGGTGGTGAGTGGGGAATGGGTGCGGCCGGCGTGCCAGAGCAGGTAGATCTCTCGGCGGGGTGGAGCGGGGTGCAGGTCGTGGATAGAAAGGGCCGGATCGGTGGTGGTCAGGACGAGGCGGGGGAGTACGGCGGAGCCGAGTCCGGAGCGGACCATCGCCAGTACTGCTTCGTTGCCGGCGGCACGGAAAACGATGTGGGGCTGGACATCGTTGCCGGCGAACATCTGCTCTACGCGAGGCTGATCGCAGGTTGGCGGCCAGGCCACCATGGGAGCGCGATGGAGACTGCTGAGCTGGACCGGGCCGTCCGGGAACGCCCCGCGCGGGGCCACCAGGACATACGGGTCGTCGAGCAGTTTGAGATGTTCGAAGTCGCCGTCGACGCGGCTGTCGTAGAACATCAGGTCCACCTTGTCGACCGGCGGCGGATCGGACTCATCTTCGAACAGCCGGATGTCGCAGCCGGGGTGCTCGTCGCGCAGTTGGCGGACGACGTGGGGCAGGAGCACGTTGGAGATGCTTTGGAAGGTGCCGATGTCGATGCGCCCCTCGCCGGCCTTGAACCGGTCGACCGCGGCGGTCATGGCCTGGCTTTTCTCCAGCAGGTCTCGACCGTGGGAGAGCACGACTGCACCGAGCGGGGTGATCCGCACCGGCTTCGGTCCGCCGGGCCGGTCGAACACCGTGCCGCCGACAGCTTTCTCCAGCGCGGCGATGTGCTGGCTCACTGTCGACTGTGTGTACCCGAGCCGGGTGGCCGCCCGACCGAATGAGCCCTCATCGGCGACAGCGGCCAGGGTGGCGACGAGCCGTAGCTCAACCTCGGCCATAGAGCTGAGCGTACGCCTGGCGATCGTGATTCGCGATGGAGTCGATCGAGAACTATCGCTTTTCACGATATCCAGGGCGGTCTAGCGTCGTTGCCGTGATCCCGGGACCAGTGCTCTCGTGAGCAACGATGGAGGAAGGCCGCCATGACTGCAGAACAGCAGGGAACGCAGTTCGACTATGACGCCGAGTTGAGTCGCTATCAGCCGCGGCTGCTGACGGCCATGGACGTCGGACCCGACGACCACGTGCTCGACATCGGCTGCGGCACCGGGCTCACCACCCGGGAGGCCGCGAGAAGCGCCGCCTTCGGCAGCGCACTCGGCGTCGACATCTCCGCCGAGAGGGTCGCGACCGCCCGCGGCCTCAGCGACGGGCCTGCACAACATCCGCTTCGAGCAGGCTGATGCCGCGACGCATCCCTTTCCTGCGGAGGGCTTCTCCCTCGGCATCAGTCGCTTCGGCACGATGTTCTTCGCGGACCCAGCATCCGCGTTCACCAACATCGCCAATGCGTTGCGTCCGGGGGCGCGGCTGGTACAGCTGGTGTGGCAGGACAGACGCACCAGGAGTGGGCCGCCGTGATGCGAGATGCCCTCGCCGACGAATGCACACCGCCGGTTCCTGCCACCGGCGGCGAACCGTTCTCCCTCGCCAACCCAGCAACCGCGGAACGCCTCCTGACCGGCGCAGGATTCAGCGACGTACAAGTCACCGACGTCCGCGAACCCGTCTACTACGGCCCGAACGCCGAAGCCGCCTGCGACGCCGTACGCAGCCTGCGGCTGACACAAGGCCTAGCGCCAGCTCAAGCCGAACACGTGATCCAGCGGCTACAGGCCATCCTCGCCACCCGTCAAACCGCAGACGGGGTCTGGTTCGACTCCCGCGCCTGGATCATCACCGCCCATCGGCAGTAGGAGCGCGTTTGGGGGTTACGCCGGGATTTGGTAGGTGGGGGTGATGATGGCTCGGGCCAGGGTGTGGAAGGCGAGGTTGAAGCTGACCACGGCCGGGGTGGCGTCGGCGTCGACGTCGAGGGCTTCGACGTCGATCGCGTGGACGACGAAGTAGTAGCGGTGGACCTGGTCGCCTGCGGGCGGGGCGGCGCCGCCGTAGTTCTTGGTGCCGAAGTCGTTGCGGACGTGGAAGGCGCCGTTGTCGAGGCGCTCGGTGGTGCCGGCGCCGGCCGGCAGCTCGGTGACGGTGGCCGGGCAGGTTGACCAGGACCCAGTGCCAGAAGCCGGACGGCGATCGGGGCGTCGGGGTCGAAGCAGGTGACGACGAAGCCCTTGGTCTCCTCGGGGAAGCCCGACCAGCTCAGCTGCGGCGAGGTGTTGCCGCCGGCGAAGGCCTGGGCGTCCGCCGAGCGGCTCGCCGTCGGCCACGTCGGTGCTGGTGACGGTGAAGGAGCCGGCCTGCGGGAGCAGTTCGTACGGGTCCGGTGCGACTGGTCGATCGAGCGACATCTGTGATCCTCCGGGATCTCGCGACGTGTGGTGATTCCGACATTACTGTCCAGGCAGCGGTCCGACCGGGGCAGCGCCCCAGGGATGCGAAGATCGGGGCGTGGGAAGGCGCAGTCGCGGCCGGCAGTCGGCAGGGACTGGAGGACCTGCGGTGGAGGAGTACCTGGCCCGGATCGGGCCGGCGGACGAGGCGGCGATGCGGGCCGCCACGGAGCGGCAGCTCGCGCTGACGAAACCGGCCGGTTCCCTCGGCGTGCTGGAGGAGCTGTCCGTCCGGGTCGCCGGGATGACCGGCAGCCTGCCCGCCCGCGGTGCCGGCTCCCGCCGTGGTCACGGTGTTCGCCGCCGACCACGGCGTGCACGCACAGGGTGTGTCGCCCTGGCCGCAGGAGGTGACCGCCGCGATGCTGGCGAACTTCGCCGCCGGTGGCGCCGCCGTGAACGCGTTCGCCGCGAACAACCGGGTCGACGTCCGGGTGGTCGACGTCGGCGTGGCGACGACGTGGACGAGCTGGACATCGTGCACGCGAAGGTCCGCGCCGGGACGCGCGATCTGTCGCGTCGAGCAAGCGCTCTGACCGAGGACGAGGTGCTGGCGGCGATCGCGGTCGGCTTCGAGCTGGCGGACAGGCTGGTCCGCGACGGCTATCGCTGCCTGCTCACCGGCGACATGGGCATCGCGAACACGACCGCCTCGGCCGCGCTGATCGCCACCTTCACCGGGATCGACCGCGGACGACGTGACCGGCCGCGGCACCGGCATCGACGACGCCACCCTGGCCCACAAGACCGAGGTGGTCCGCGCGGCTCTGGCGCTGCACGACGTACCGGCGTCGGATCCGCTCGGAGCGCTCGCGGCGTACGGCGGGCTGGAGCACGCGGCGCTCGCCGGGTACATCCTCGGTGCGGCGCGGCGAACAAGGTGCCGGTGATCCTCGACGGCGTGATCGCGGGAGCCGCCGCCCTCGTCGCGCAGGCGTTCCACCCGGCGGCGATCGACTACTGCGTCGCCGGGCATCGGTCGGCCGAGCCAGGCCACGCGGTCGCGCTGAAGACGCTCGGCCTGCAGCCGCTGGTCGATCTGGATCTGCGCCTGGGCGAGGGGACCGGCGCCGTGCTGGCGTACCCGATCCTCACCTGCGCGGTCCGGGCGCTGGCCGAGATGGCGACGTTCGAGTCCGCCGGGATCGACGCGGAGGATGACGCGTGACGAGCCTCGCCGTACCTGTCCGGCCTGGTGCTGACGGGCCGCCGCGTGGTCGTCGTCGGCGGCGGCGGTGTCGCCCAGCGGCGGCTGCCGCGGCTTGCTCGAGACCGGCGCGCAGATCGACCTGATCTCGCCGTCGATCACGCCGACCATCGAGGGCCTGCTGAGCAACCCGTCGCTGAGCTGGATCGAGCGCGGCTACCAGCGACGGCGATCTCGACGGCGCCTGGTACGTCGTGGTGGCGACGGACGATGCCGCGGTCAACGACCAGGTGTCGGCGGAGGCCGAGGAGCGGCGGATCTTCTGCGTCCGGTCCGACGACCGGTCCCGCGCGACCGCGTGGACTCCGGCGTCCGGGCAGCACGACCACGTGACGATCGGCGTCCTCGGTGGTGGCGACCACCGGCGCTCGGCCGCGGTCCGGGACGCGATCCTGGAAGAGCTGCGGACGGGTGCAGCTCGGCGCCCGCGACTCGGTCGACAAGCAGCCCGGGGTGTACCTCGTCGGCGGGGGACCGGGCGATCCGGACCTGATCACCGTGCGCGGACGGCGGCTGCTGGCCGAGGCTGACGTGGTCGTCGCGGATCGGCTGGCGCCGCAGCCGTTGCTGGAGGAGCTGCACCCGGACGTCGAGCTGATCGACGCGGCCAAGCTGCCGCGCGGGCGGGCGGCGCAGCAGGAGGAGATCAACCGGATCCTGGTGGACCGGGCCGCGCAGGGGAAGGTCGTCGTACGGCTGAAGGGCGGCGATCCGTACGTGTTCGGCCGCGGGCTTCGAGGAGGCGCTCGCCTGCGCCGAGGCCGGTGTGCCGTGGACGGTCGTGCCGGGGATCACCAGCTCGATCTCGGTGCCGGCGGTGTCCGGGATCCCGGTCACGCATCGCGGTGTGACGCATGAGTTCACCGTGGTGTCGGGGCACATCCCGCCGGCGCATCCGGACTCGCTGATCAACTGGGACGCGCTGGCGCAGCTGACCGGGACGCTGGTGCTGCTGATGGCGGTCGAGAACCTGCCGGCGATCACCGAGCGCTGATCGCCGCCGGCCGACCGGCGACGACGCCTGCCGCGGCGATTGCCGACGGCACCCTTCCGGGCCAGCGGATGGTGACGTCCGACCTGGCCGGGATCGCCGCTGCGATGGCGGAGGCGGGCGTCGGCGCACCTGCGATCGTTGTCATCGGCAACGTCGTCGACGTGGCCGCGCAGGTCGCGCATGAGTCCGCTGGTGCCCGGCTGGATGATCCGGCCGACGAGCGGCTGGCCGACTACGTGCAGCTGCGGGAGGTGAACCTGCGTCGGCTGCTCGAGGAGGAGCACGGCCTGTTCATCGCCGAGGGCGACAAGGTCATCCGCCGGGCCGCGGACGCCGGGTACGAGCCGCGGTCCTTCCTGCTCGCGCCGCGCTGGCTGGACTCCCTGCAAGACGTTCTCGAGAAGTGGCCCGACGAACCGGTGTACGTCGTCTCGGAGGAGCTGGCCGAGCAGGTCACCGGTTTCCACGTGCACCGTGGCGCGCTGGCGTCGTACAAGCGTCGCGCCGCGGTCAGCCGCTGACCGAACTCCTGCCGATGACGCCGCCCGGCGGATCGCGATCTTCGACGACATCGTGGATCACACCAACGTCGGCGCCGGGTTCCGGGCGGCCGCGGCGATGGGCGTCGAGCTCGTCCTGGTCACCCCGACCTGCGCGGATCCGCTGTACCGGCGGTCGATCAAGGTCTCGATGGGCACGGTCTTCCAGGTGCCGTGGACGCGGCTCGAGACCTGGCCCGGGGATCTCGCAACTGCTCCAGGACCGTGGGTTCGTCGCCGCCGCGTTCGCGCTCACCGACGACTCGATCACACTCGACGACCTGGCCGCACGGCAGGACGAGCGGCTCGCGCTGATCTTCGGCACCGAAGGACACGGCCTCAAGCCGCACGTGCTCGAACAGGCAGACCTCGACCGTACGCATCCCGATGGCCGGCGGCGTCGACTCCCTCAACGTGGCAAGCTCGGCAGCGGTCGCCTTCTACGCTACGCGACCTTAGCGGGAGCCATGCGTACGACGGAACGCCTGGTACTGCGCCCGTTCCGCGAAGAGGACCTGGCGCCGAAATCCGATGGACGTGGATGATCTGATGAGGGCATGCCGAAGGTAGTGCTGGTCACCGGGATGCAGGCGGCGGGGAAGTCGACGATCGCGCCGCTGCTGGCCGCGCGGCTCGGTCCGCCGGCGGCGACGCTGGACGGCGATGTGTTCTTCACGCGGGGTCGTGGCGGGCGCCGAGGTCATGACGCCAGAGCCGTCGCCGGAGGCCGTGCGCCAGCTGGAGCTGCGGTACGACGCCTCTGCGCTGGTCGCGCAGCACTACGCCGATGCCGGGTTCGACTTCGTCTGCAGCGACATCATCCTCGGCGAGCACGTCGAGCGCTGGCTCGCCCGGCTGCACGGTGTGCGAGCCGCTACCTCGTCGTCCTGATCCCGTCGGTCGAGTCGATCGTCGAGCGGGAGATCGGCCGAGGGGGCAACAACTCCTACCGCGACTGGCAGGGGCCGGACGGCATCGCTGGAGGACGCCGTACGCGCGTTGCAGGCGGGGCTGGACAGAGATTCCGCGCCGGGGTCTGTGGCTCGACACCACCGGCCAGACCCCGGAGGAGTACGGTCGACGCGATCCTCGCGATGACCTGGAGAAGGCCCGCTGGTAGGACCTCAGGTGGCGGTGCTGCCCTCGTGCTCGTCCTCGTGCTCGATCATCGGGGAGACGGGCCAGTCGGACGGGTAGTCGGGGGCGAGCTCCTCGGCCTCGGCGAAGAGGCGCTTGCGGTACTTGCGGGAGAGGCGGTCGCCGAAGACGGTGCCCTGGGTGTGGTCGGTCTCGTGCTGCAGGCAGCGGGCCAGCAGGCCGTCGCCCTCGTAGCTGACCGGGTTCGCCGTGCTGGTCGACGCCGGTGACCCGGGCGAAGTCCGGGCGGGCGCACTTGATGAACGCGCCCGGCAGCGACAGACAGCCCTCGTCGCCCTCGTCCAGGTGGCGGTCCTTGCCCTCCGGGAGCTCGACCACCGGGTTGCAGACGACGCCCTGGACTCGGTTGCCGTCCTTGTCCGGGCAGTCGAACACGAACAGCTGCAGGTCCACGCCGACCTGGTTCGCGGCCAGGCCGACGCCCTCGGCCGCGTTCATCGTCGCGACCATGTCGGCGACCAGCTTGTGCAGTTCGTCCCCGAACTCGGTCACCGGCTGGTTGACCCGGTGCATGACGTCCTCACCCCACCGGGTGATGGGCAGCACCGAACCGTTCGTCAGGCAACGTAGACATGCGGGAAATCCTACCCAGACCCGCTTACGTCCGAAGAACTGTGCGCTCTGGGCCACAGTTCTTCGGACGCAAGCGGTCAGGTTCTTCAGGTCGTCGCGCCAGGCGACCCAGTCGCGGAGCAGGCCGAGGTCGTAGTCGGGGCCGGAGGCGTGCACGGTGAAGAGGCGGGTGCCGACGTCGAGGAGGGACTTGCCGACCTCCTCGGGCGTCTTCGTGCCGATCGCGGTCGAGCGCTCGATCTCGCCCGGGTCGCGGCCGATCGTCGTGCAGTGCTCGTCGAGGACGGCGTGCTTGTGCGCGATCGTCTCGGCGTCGCCGAAGCCGTGCCAGATGTTCGCGTGCTGGGCGACCAGCTTCAGCGTCTTCTTCTCGCCGCCGCCGCCGATCAGCACCGGGATGTCCCGGGTCGGCGTCGGGTTGAGCTTGGCCCAGCGGCTGCTCGATCCGCGGCAGCGCCTCGCCGAGCGCGTCGAGCCGGCCGCCCGCCGTGCCGAACTCGTAGCCGTACTCGTCGTAGTCCTTCTCGAACCAGCCGGAGCCGATGCCGAGGATCAGCCGGCCGTCGCTGATGTGGTCGACCGTGCGGGCCATGTCGGCGAGCAGGTCGGGGTTGCGGTAGGAGTTGCAGGTGACCAGGGCGCCGATCTCGACCCGCTCGGTCGCCTCGGCCCAGGCGGCGAGCATGGTCCAGCACTCGAAGTGCAGGCCGTCCGGCTCGCCGGACAGCGGGTAGAAGTGGTCCCAGTTGAACACGACGTCGACGCCGATCTCCTCGGCCGCGGCGACGGTTCGCCGGATGTCGGCGTACTCGGCGTGCTGGGGCTGGAGCTGGAGCCCGATCCGTACCGGGAAGGCGGCGTACGGACGGTCGGTGGACTTGGAATCTGTCATGGTGGGGATCCTATCCTCCGTTTCGGAGGACCCTCCGGATCGGCCCGGGGAGCGGACGTCGAAGGGGGTACGGCGGGATGCCGGACGAGACTGAGGTCGACGAGTTCGCGCGGCTGTTCACGCGGTTCCTGGAGCGGATGCAGCAGGCCGGACCGAGGATCAGCCGGGAGAGTCTGCGGGATCGGCTGCGGGCGCACCTCGGCGTCGACCCCGAGCAGGTGCCGGTGGTGGCGTCGAGCTTCCCGTCGTACGACCTGCCGAACGTGCAGCGTGCGATGGAGGCCTGGTTCGACGAGTTCGAGGTGCTCGGGCTGGCCGGGTCGAACCGCGGCCACCACTCGCTCGGCGAACTGCTCGAGCTGGCCGAGTACGACCGGTTCGGGATCGGGGCGGTCGACTACCAGCGGATCCAGATCGACGTCGACGAGGAGATGGACTGCGTCGCGTTCGGGTTCTACCTCGGTGTCCAGGGCGAGGACCGGTACGTCGCGCTGCTGCGGGCGGCGAATCCGCAGTACGGGCGTACGAGCGTCGACCTCGAGGTGCTCGCCCTGACGAAGGACGCGGGCGCCCGGTTCCTGGGGGCCTTGCCGGAGTTGATCCGGGAGCACAACGTGTTCCGCGGCAAGGTGGTGTCGTTCGAGGGGCACGAGTTCGGGCAGGGGGTCGGTCCGTTCCGGCTGCATCCGCGGCCGGGGATCACGCGGCAGGACGTCGTACTGCCGGACGGTGTGCTGGAGCGGGTCGAGCGTGAGGTCGTCGGCATCGCAGACCATCGTGAGGCGCTGCTGAGCGCCGGTCAGCACCTGCGCCGCGGAGTGCTGTTGTACGGACCGCCAGGGACCGGGAAGACCCACACTGTGCGCTACCTGCTGTCTCGGCTGCCGGAATTCACCGTCGTTCTGCTCGCCGGGACGAGCATCCACTTCATCTCGCCGGCCTGTGCGCTGGCTCGGATGCTGCAGCCGGCGCTCGTCGTACTGGAGGACTGCGACCTGGTGGCCGAGGCGCGCGACTACTCGCACGGGTCGGAGAATCCGCTGCTGTTCCAGGTGCTCAACGAGATGGACGGCCTCGCTCAAGACGCGGACGTCGCGTTCCTGCTGACCACTAACCGCGCCGACCTGCTGGAGCCGGCCCTGATGCAGCGCCCGGGCCGGGTCGACATGGCTGTGGAGATACCGCTGCCGGACGCCGCAGGTCGCGCTCGCCTGCTGACTCTCTACGGCCCCGCGCTCCACCTGCCAGACAACGTGGTCGACGAGGTCGTTTCTCAGACCGAGGGAACCACGGCTTCCTTCATGAAGGAGCTGGTACGGCGGACCGTCCTGCTGGCCGCGGAGTCGGGGGAGACCCCGGGACCCGACCACGCGCGGGCCGCGGTGGCCGAACTGCTGTCATCCCGCGATGCGCTGACCCGCCGTTTGCTCGGCGCGACCGATGGAGACGTTCCTGACTACTCGCCGGGACCTGGTCCGATGCCCGGGGTCTACAAGGGGCTCATCGGCTGAAGTACGTCGCCATGTGCCCGAGCATGGTCGCGACGCCGGGCTTGATCGTGGTCTCCTGCTCGGCCGGCAGGCCCACGCTCCGGTAGTCGAGCCGGGTCCTCCCGTCGCCCAGATCCACCAGTTGCACAGTGATGTCCTCGGCCGGTTCGTCGAAGTGGAGTACGACGCTGCGCGGGAGGTCGATCTCGACGAAGCGAAGGGTGAACGGCACCTCGACGTCCCCGTCGCCGACGAAGACGGCCGAGATGAGTCCGCCCGGCCGAGCGTCGATGGCGACGCGGTCGGCCGGCGTGGTGAAGCCTTCGGCCAGGAACCAGGCGGCGAAGGGCTCGGCCTCGGTGAAGGCGCGGCCGACCTGAGCGGGTGCTGCGTCGATGGTCTGAGTGAGGGTGAACATGAGCGGAACCTCCTGGAATCGGGCTGACTCCAGTACTGTGCCGCGACCGGCTTACGGTTTCTTTCCGGTCGCACGGCATCGTTTGTAGGAGGGATTTGCCCCTGATTCGGGCAGAAAACCTCCAGGTACCTACCTGGGAGTCGTGGCGAAGAGCTGGTTCAGGTCCGACTGGGGGATCTGGTCGGCGGCGAAGGTGATCGTGCCCTTGGTGGCGAGCTCTTCGGCGCTGCGGCGGATGAAGCCGAGGGCGGCCCGGGCGATGCTGCCGCCGAGGCTGATCCGGGTGACGCCGGCCTCCTGGAGGTCGCCGACGGTCAGCGTCGAGGTCCCCAGGCCGAGCACGACGTTGAGCGGGCCGTCGATCTCGGCCACCAGGGTGCGGATCGTGTCCAGGTCGTTGACCCCGGGCACGTAGAGGCAGTCGGCCCCGGCCGCCCGGAAGCGGTTGGCGCGCTCGATCGAGTCGCTCAAGGAGGTCGGCGTACGCAGCAGTTGACCGTCGGTCCGGGCCGTCAGCACGAAGTCCGGGCCGGCAGCCTCGCGGGCAGCGACGATGCGCTCCACGGCGAGCTCGGCGTCGTACAGCTCGCGACCGTCGTAGTCCTCGATGTTGCCGCCGGCCAGCCCCGCCTCGCGAGCGAGTGCGATCGTCTCGGCGACCTGCGAAGGCTCGGCGCCGTACCCATCCTCGAGGTCGCCGTTGACCGGTACGGCGCTCGCCGCGGCGATCTCGCGGATGCGCTCGAACATGACCTCGCGGGACACCGACGGTGCGCCATCGGGCAGGGTGTGATCGCCCTTGGCCAGCGAGAACGCGATCCCGGCGCTGGTGGTCGCGATCGCCGGGAACCCTGCCGCGGCGAGGATCACCGCGGTCCCGGCGTCCCACGCGTTCGGCATCACGAAGCGGTCGCTGTGCAGCTCGCGGAAGGTCGTCATGATCGCCGAGTCTGTCATCCCGATGCTTCGGCCGGCACCGAACAGTCAGCGAGCGGGCAGACTGCCCGGCGGCGGCCTCGTCGAGTAGCCAGAGCGTCCGGTCCAGCCCCTTCGGGTGGGCAGCGGGACTACAGTCGCCGCCGGACAGCGCCTGACCGACGGCCTTCGGCCTTGTCCTCGCCGGACACGACGAACCACACCTCGTGCGCGCGATCGAGCTGCGGGAAGGTGAGCGAGATCCGGGTCGGCGGGGGCTTGGGGGAGTCGTGGACCGCGACCGCCGCGACGTCGGTGACCTTCAACTGCGGGTATCCGGGGAACAGCGACGCCACGTGGCCGTCCGGACCCACGCCGAGCATCAGTACGTCGAAGGTCGGTGAGCCGGCATCGCGGCCAGCTCAGCCGCGTACGCCTCCGCTGCTGCCTCGGCGCCTTGGCCGGTGTCGGCCGGCATGGGGTGGACCCGCGCCGGGTCCACGTCCACGTGCGAGAGCAGAGCATCGCGAGCCTGCGTCTCGTTGCGCTCGGGATCGCCCTCAGGCAGGAAGCGCTCGTCGCCCCACCAGAACTCCACCCGCCGCCAGTCGATCGCGGTCCCGGCCGGCGACTCCGCGACGGCGCGATGGACGACCGCGGCGACCCGACCGCCGGTCAGCACGACCTGCGCGATCCGTGCCGGTGCTCTGGACATCGACGAGCGCGAGTGATGAGGCGAGCCGCGACGGCGTGGGCGAGGCCCTCGGCGTCGCGGTTCACCAGGATCACGGATGCATTGCTCATGACCGCTTCGCCACCCGCTTACGCGCCACCTTCTTCGCCGCGGCCTTCGTGGTCGCGACTTTCTTCGCCGCCGCCTTCTTAGCCCCAGCTTTCTTGGCTGGAGCCTTCTTGGCCTGAGCCGTCGCGGCCTGGGTCGTCGTGGCGACCCGCCGTCCGGGCCGCGGCGTTCGACACCGCTGTCTGCACCGACCGCCGGTCGGCCGCGTCGACCTTCTTCTCGTCCGCGGGCATCTTCTCGCGCTCGACCATGCACGCCAGCGTCTTCGCGTACACGTCGTCCGGGTCGAGTCGCCGCAACTCCTCGCTCAACAGCTCGGACGTCGTACGGCGCTTCAATGCCACCGGCCGATCCGGCTGCCCGGGGATGCTGAACGTCGCCACCGCGCCGTCCGGCCGCGTCAGCGCGATCGGCCCCGACGGCGTGAACATCCGTACGGCGGTGACACCCGGGCCGCGCGAGTTCCGCTGCTCGACCGGGACGCCGAGCTGGCGCTGCAGCCACGCGGCCATCAGGTCCGCACTCGGGTTGCCCTTGGCGGACACGACCTCCGCAGCCGTCACCTTGGTCGGGTACTGGTCCAGGGCGGCCGCCATCAGCGCGCGCCACGGCGTCAGCCGCGTCCACGCGAAGTCCGTGTCCCCGGGCTCGTAGCCCTCGGCCCGCGCGCGTGAAGTCGACCGACGCGCGGCGGGTCGCGGCCGCGTCGGTCACCCGGCGCCGACCGAGCCGGCCCAGCGGGTCGTCCGCCGGGACCTTCGGTCCGCCACCCGGCCACCAGACGATGACGGGGGAGTCCGGCAGCAGCAACGGCAGTCACCACGGACTCCGGCACCTTCGCCAGCTCGCCGTGCAGCCGCAGCAGCACGGCCTCACCGGGAATGCCTTCGCCCACCCGCACCTCGGCGTCCAGGCCGGAGGCGCCGCGGCCCGGTCGCAGGATCGCGACCAGGACCCGGGACGGGTGTTCGCGACCGGCCTCGTTCGCGGCCTTCATCGCGTCGTGGTGGGACGCCTCGTCGACGACCACCACGATGGTGCCGACCATGCCCATGGCCGGCGAGCCCGCGTTCCGGCGGGCCTTCAGCAGCGCCGACGCGATCTCGCTCGACGTCGTGTCGGTGAGGTCGATGATCATGGCCGTCTCCAGACGCGTCCGTCGCGGGCGAGCATCTCGTGCGCCGAGTCCGGGCCCCAGCCGCCGGACCCGTACTGCTCCGGCTTGCCGTGCTCGGCCCAGTAGTTGATCACCGGGTCGAGGATCTTCCAGCCCAGCTCGACCTCGGTGTGCTGCGGGAACAGCGGCGGGTCGCCGAGCAGGACGTCCAGGATCAGCCGCTCGTACGCCTCGGGCGAGGACTCCGTGAACGAACCGCCGTACTGCGAAGTCCATGTTCACGTCGCGGATCTCCATCGCCGTCCCGGGCACCTTGGCGCCGAAGCGCACGGTGATGCCCTCGTCCGGCTGGATCCGCAGGACCAGCGCGTTCTGGCCGAGCTCCTCGGTCTCCGTCTTGCGTGAACGGCAGGTGCGGCGCGCGCTTGAACATCACCGCGACCTCGGTGACCCGGCGGCCGAGTCGCTTGCCGGTCCGCAGGTAGAACGGCACTCCGGCCCAGCGGCGGGTGTCCACGTCCACCCGCAGCGCGGCGAAGGTCTCCGTCGTGGAGGTCTTGCGGGATGCCGTCCTCCTGCAGGTAGCCCTTGACCTTCACACCGCCGGCCCAGCCGGCCGCGTACTGACCGCGGGCGGTGTGCAGGTCGAGGCGCTCGGGCAGCTGCACCGCGGCGAGGACCTTCTTCTTCTCCTGGCGCAGCGACCAGGCGTCGAAGCTGACCGGCTCCTCCATCGCGACCAGGGCGAGCAGCTGGAGCAGGTGGTTCTGGATCACGTCCCGGGCCGCGCCGATGCCGTCGTAGTACCCGGCCCGGCCGCCGATGCCGATGTCCTCGGCCATCGTGATCTGGACGTGGTCGACGTAGTGGCTGTTCCAGATCGGTTCGAACATGGCGTTGGCGAAGCGCAGCGCCAGCATGTTCTGGACGGTTTCCTTGCCCAGGTAGTGGTCGATCCGGAACACCGACTCGGCCGGGAACACCGACTCGACCACGTGGTTGAGCTCCCGCGCGCTCTTCAGGTCGTGACCGAACGGCTTCTCGATCACCACCCGCCGCCACGAACCGGGAACCTCGTCGGTCAGCCCGTGCTCGGACAGCTGCCGCACGACCTCCGGGAACAGTCCCGGCGGGATGGACAGGTAGAAGCGCGTGGTTGCCACCCGTCCCGCGGGTGACGTCCAGCTCGTCCACGGTCTCCTGCAGCCGCTTGAACGCCTCGTCGTCGGTCAGGTCACCCGGCACGAACCGGAAGCCCTCGGCGAGCTGCTGCCAGACCTCCTCGCGAAAGGGCGTCCGGGCGTGCTCCTTCACCGAGTCGTGCACGATCTGGGCGAAGTCCTGGTTGGTGTAGTCGCGCCGGGCGAACCCGACCAGCGCGAAACCGGGCGGCAGCAGGCCCCGGTTCGCCAGGTCGTAGACCGCCGGCATCAGCTTCTTGCGGGCCAGGTCGCCGGTGACTCCGAAGATCACCAGGCTGCACGGCCCGGCGATCCGGGGGAGCCGCCGGTCCTCCGGATCCCGCAGCGGGTTCACCGGGCCGACCGGCCCGTCGTCGAGCTCAGCGGTCATGCCGCTTCCCTCCGGGTTGTCTGTGCGAACAGGACTAGTTGCCGAACAAGGACAGCAGTTGCCGTACGCCGTTCGCCGGGTCGGTCAGGTGCAGGCGGAGTACCGGACGGCCGCGCTCGGCGAGGACGTTTGCGTCACCGGCCGCCTGGGCCGAGATCAGGGTGCCGAACGTGAACGGGCGATCGGGGATCTCCACGTCCGTCGGGTGCGCCGCGGTGATCTGCAGGAACACACCCTCGCGGGTGGCCACCCTTGTGGTACTGACCGGTCGAGTGCAGGAACCGCGGACCCCAGCCGAAGGTCACCGGACGGCCCGTGCGGGTCGCCAGCGCCGGGCGAATCGCACGCAGCGAAGCGTCCCGCTCGGAGTCCAGGTAGGCCATCACGGCCAGGTAGCCCTTGGCGTCGAGCTTGCCCAGCAGCGCGTCGACCGCGCCCTGCAGCGAGTCCACACCGTCCAGCAGGCCCTCGGATCCGCGAACCTCGACGGCGCCCTCGCTGAAGGCTGCCGCCGCCGGCTCGGGCTGCGCGTCGAGCAGGCCACGCGCCGCCTTCTTCGCGCTCTCGACGTCGGGCTGGTCGAACGGGTTGATGCCCAGCAGGTAGCCGGCCACCGCCGTCGCCATCTCCCAGAGCAGGAACTGGCCACCGAGTGAGCCCGCGGTCAGCGCCGTCGGCACGCCGCTGGTCGCCTTCTCCGCGAGCAGCGCGTTGGTGAGGTCAGCCGCCTCGCTACGCAGCTCTGGAGCGCCGACCTCGACCGCCACCGGCAGCACGCCGGTACCGTTCTTGCCGGTGCTCTCGGCGATCAACTGCTCCGCCCAGTCCGGGAACCCGACGATGTCCGACCCATCAGCCGTGATGATCGCCTTGTCCCGCCCCGCGCTGGCCGCGAGTACGGCGCCCAGCCACAGCGCCGGGTTGTCGGCCGAGTCGGCCTGCAGCGCCGGAGCGGCCTCGGCTGCCTGGTCCAGCAGTTCGGCGATGTCGGCTCCGGCCAGACCCGACGGCACCAGTCCGAAGGCGGTCAGCGCGCTGTAGCGACCGCCGACATTCGGGTCGGCCAGGAACGTCTTGCGGTAGCCCTCGTCGGCCGAGAGCTTCTCGAACGGCGAACCCGGGTCGGTCACCACGACCACCCGCGACGCGGCGTCGATACCCGGCGTCCGTGAACGCCTTGACGAACGTCCGCCGGTGGCTGTCGGTCTCGACCGTGCCGCCGGACTTGCTGGACACGACGATGACCGTCTTCGACAGGTCGCCGGCCAGCGCGCGGCCGACCACGCTCGGGTCGGTCGAGTCCAGGACGACGAGCTCGACGCCGGCCGTCCGGGTGATCACCTCGGGAGCCAGCGACGAACCGCCCATGCCGGACAGGACGACCCGGTCCAGGCCCTCGGACCGGAAGTCCGCCTGCAGGGCCTCGATCTCGGCCAGCAGCGGCCGCGACGTCTCGTGCAGGTCGACCCAGCCGAGCCGGATCGAGGCCTCGTGCTCGGCGTCCGGACCCCAGATCGTCGCGTCCTTGGCGGCGATCCGGGACGCGATCTTCTCCGCGACCAGCTTGTCGACGACCTCGGTCCAGTCGCCGTTCTGCGTGCTGACCGTCGGGACGCTCACTTGGCGCCCGCCTTGAGGGACGCGGTGACGGTGTCCTGCAGCTCCGACCAGGACGCGTCGAACTTGGCCACGCCCTCGTCCTCGAGCACCTGCACGACCTCGTCGTACGAGATGCCGAGCTTCTCCAGGTCGTCGATCACCTTGCGGTCCGCGGCGTAGTTCGCCGCGGACCGTGTCACCGGTGATCTCGCTGTGCTCGGCGGCCGCGTTCGATGCGTTGCCTCGGGCATCGTGTTGACCACGCCCCTGGTGACCAGGTTGTCGACGTACAGGGTGGCGGGTACGCCGGGTCCTTGACGCCGGTGGACGCCCACAGCGGACGCTGCGGCTTGGCGCCGGCGGTCTCGATCTCGCGCCAGCGGTCGGTGTCGAAGATCTCCTCGTACGCCTGGAACGCGAGCCGGGCGTTGGCGATCGCCGGCCTTGCCCTTGAGCGCCTTCGCCTCGTCGGTGCCGATCGCGTCGAGCCGCTTGTCCACCTCGGTGTCCACCCGGCTGACGAAGAACGACGCGACGCTGGCCAGCTTGGTCACGTCGTGGCCGTTCTCGATCGCCTGCTCCAGGCCGGTCAGGAACGCGTCGATGACGGCCTTGTAGCGGTCCAGGGAGAAGATCAGCGTCACGTTCACGCTGATCCCGGCGGCCAGCGTCGCGGTGATCGCCGGGCAGGCCCTCCTGGGTGGCCGGGATCTTGATGAAGACGTTCTCCCGGCCGACGGCCTCCCACAGCTCCTTGGCCTGGCCGGATCGTCTTCTCGGTGTCGCGGGCCAGGCCGGGCTCGACCTCGATCGAGACCCGGCCGTCCTGGCCGTCGGTGTCGTCGTACACCGGCTTGAACAGGTCGGCGGCGTCGCGGACGTCGTCGGTGGTGATGACCCGGATCGCCTCGTCGGTGGAGATGCCCTCGGCGGCCAGCCGGGACACCTGCTCGGCGTACGCGTCGGCGTCGGAGATGGCCTTGGCGAAGATCGTCGGGTTGGTGGTCACGCCGACCACGTGCTTGTCGTGGATCAGGGCAGCCAGGCTGCCGCTGGTCAGTCGCTGCCGGGAGAGGTCGTCGAGCCAGATGGAGACACCCGCGTCGGCGAGTGCTTTCAAGCGATCAGTTCATGTCCGAGGCCTTCCGGATTGTTCTGTTGTGGTGGTCAGTTGCGCTCGTTGGTGGCGTCGGCCGGTCGCGCTCACCGCGGGCCGCGCCGCGGCCATCGGCCGGCGGCCTGCCGGACGCCCGGAGCCGCCGAGCTCAGCGGCCGCGGCGATGCTGTCCTTCGCGGCCTGTACGACGGCGGCGGCGGTGATGCCGAACTCGTCGTACAGCAGTCTTGTAGTCGGCCGAAGCGCCGTAGTGCTCCAGGCTGACGCTGCGGCCGGCGTCGCCGACGATCTCACGCCAGCCGAGGGCGACCCCGGCCTCGACCGAGACCCGGGCCCGGACCTGCGGCGGGATGACCGACGTCGCGGTAGGCGTCGTCCTGCTCGTCGAACCACTCGCGGGACACCATCGAGACGACCCGGGCCTTGATGCCCTCGGCGGCGAGCGTGTCGCGGGCCTCGACGGCCAGCTGCAGCTCGGAGCCGGTGCCGATCAGGATCACGTCCGGAGTGCCGTCGGTGTCGAGCAGCGTGTAGCCGCCCTTCTTCACGTTCTCCGTGGTCGCGTAGCCGTCGGTGCCGCGCGGGAACGTCGGCACGTTCTGCCGGGTCAGGGCCAGGCCGGCCGGGCGGTCGGTGTGCTCGAGGATCGCGGCCCACGCGGCCGCCGTCTCGTTCGCGTCACCGGGCCGGACGACGTCCAGGCCGGGGATGGCCCGCAGCGCGGCCAGGTGCTCGATCGGCTGGTGGGTCGGACCGTCCTCGCCGAGGCCGATCGAGTCGTGCGTCCACACGTAGGTGACCGGCAGCTTCATCAGCGCGGCCAGCCGGACCGCCGGGCGCATGTAGTCGCTGAAGACCAGGAACGTGCCGCCGTACGGGCGGGTGCCGCCGTGCAGGGCGATGCCGTTCAGGACCGAGCCCATGGCGTGCTCGCGGATGCCGAAGTGCAGGACCCGGCCGTACTCGTTGCCCTGGAACTCCTTGGTGGCGTGCTCGGCCGGGATGAAGGACGGCTCGCCCTTCGGAGTGGTGTTGTTCGACCCGGCGAGGTCGGCCGAGCCGCCCCAGAGCTCGGGCAGCTCCGGCGCCAGCTTGGTCAGCACCTCGCCGGAGGCGGCCCGGGTGGCCACACCCTTGGCGTCGGCGTCCCAGCTCGGCAGCGCGTCCTTCCAGCCGGCCGGCAGCTCACGCTTGCGACAGCCGGTCGAACAGCTCCGCGCGCTCCGGCGCGGCCGTGCGCCAGGCGTCGTACTTGACGTCCCACTCGTCCTGCAGCGCCTTGCCGCGCTCGAGCGCCTTGCGGGTGTGCTCGATCACGTCGTCGGCGACCTGGAAGGACTGCTCCGGGTCCCAGCCGAGCACCTTCTTGGTCGCGGCGACCTCGTCGGCGCCGAGCGCGGAGCCGTGGATCTTGCCGGTGTTCTGCTTGGTCGGGGCCGGCCAGCCGATGATCGTGTGCAGCCGGATGAAGCTCGGCTTGTCGGTGACCGCGTTGGCCGCCTCGATCGCGTCGTACAGGGCCTGGACGTTCTCCTCGTAGCCGGTGCCGCCGTTGGTCCAGTCGACGTCCTGGACGTGCCAGCCGTACGCCGCGTAGCGGGCCGCCACGTCCTCGGAGAACGCGATGTTGGTGTCGTCCTCGATCGAGATCCGGTTGGCGTCGTAGATCACCGTCAGGTTGCCGAGCTCCTGGTGACCGGCCAGCGAGGACGCCTCGACCGGAGACGCCCTCCTCGATGTCGCCGTCGGACGCGATCACGTAGATGTGGTGGTCGAACAGGCCCGCGCCGGGGGCCGTCTCCGGGCTCGAACAGGCCGCGCTCGCGGCGGGCGGCCATCGCCATGCCGACCGCGTTGCCGACGCCCTGGCCGAGCGGACCGGTGGTGGTCTCGACACCGGGGGTGTGGCCGTACTCCGGGTGACCAGGGGTCAGGCTGCCCCAGGTGCGCAGCGACTTCAGGTCGTCCAGCTCGAGGCCGAAGCCGGCCAGGTACAGCTGGATGTACAGGGTGAGGCTGGAGTGACCGGCCGACAGCACGAACCGGTCGCGGCCGGCCCAGTGCGGGTCGGCCGGGTTGTGCCGCATCACCTTCTGGAACAGCAGGTACGCCGCCGGTGCCAGGCTCATCGCCGTACCGGGGTGGCCGTTGCCGACCTTCTCCACCGCGTCCATCGCGAGCACCCGCACGGTGTCGACCGCGCGCTGGTCGAGCTCGGTCCATTCAAGCTTGGGGCTGGTCTTCTCCGTCACGCCGGCGGCGCTCCTCTCGATGGCTGCGAACACTTCGTCTGGTCAGCGTCGAGGGGATCGCCCCGGACCTAGCGGCCGGTCCGATCGCGCCCCCGCGCGTCACCGTGAGCGAGCCTACTCGCCCGGGCGTTCGGCGCCTTCCACTGATGCGAAACCCCGATCCGGGCGTCGATCTTCCCGGCCCGGTCCGGGCGTCTCCCACATCACATCGGTGCCCCTTCGATCGGCAGTCATGCCTCTTCTCGCAGGTCGGGATGACCGCTGTCCGACGGTCGCGTTACGGGTCCGCCACAGTTGCCCGTCGGACTCACCTGTGGGGGGTGCCGAACCCTCCTACGGGGCGTCGTAGACTGTCGAACCGTCAGCGCCGGACCTCCGGCGTCAACCCACTGAGACTTCGAGGTGTTCGTGACGGCCGTCGACCCGCGTCCAGCCGCGACGACGTCGTACCCGACGCCGCTGCCGGACGCCCCAGCTGTGCTGAGTCCGTCGGTGCGCGACGTGGTGAAGGCGTACGTCGGTCTGACCAAGCCGCGCATCATCGAGCTGCTGCTGATCACCACCGTGCCGGTGATGTTCCTGGCCGCCGGGGGAGTGCCCGGGCTGGGGGTCGTCGCCGCCACCCTGGTCGGCGGGCATCCTCGCCGCCGGCAGCGCGAACACGATCAACTGCGTGCTCGACCGCGACATCGACGAGCAGATGCGCCGGACCCGGCGCCGGCCGCTGCCGCGGCACGCGGTCAGCCCGCGCTCGGCGACGATCTTCGGCGTCGTGCTCGGCGTCCTGGCCACGATCGAGCTCGGGTTCTTCGTCAACTGGCTGTCGTCGCGGCCTGGCGCTCGCGGCGAACGCCTTCTACGTGTTCGGCTACACGATGGTGCTGAAGCGCCGGACCGTGCAGAACATCGTCTGGGGCGGGATCGCGGGCTGCTTCCCGACCCTGATCGGCTGGACCGCGGTGACCAACGAGCTGGCCTGGACCCCGGTCGTGCTGTTCCTGGTGGTGTTCTTCTGGACGCCGCCGCACACCTGGGCGCTGGCGATGCGCTACCGCGAGGACTACGCGTCGGTCGACGTGCCGATGCTGCCCGTGGTCGCCACCCCGGTCGCCACCGCCCGGCAGATCATGGCGTACTCGCGTGGTCATGGTGATCACCTCGATCGCGCTCTGGCCGGTCGCGGACACCGGCTTCGTCTACCCGCTGGCCGCGGTCGTCCTCGGTGTCGTCTTCCTCCGCGAGGCCCGCGCGTTGTTGCTCCGGGCCCACACCGGCGCCGAGGGTGCGGCCCTGCGCCCGATGCGCCTGTTCCACTTCTCCAACATCTATCTGGCCCTGCTGTTCATCGCCGCGGCCATCGACCCGCTGCTGCGCTAGTACGACGGCTCACAGCCGGAGATCCCCTGATGCGGCCTCTTCTGCTTGATGCGTGATGTGGTCCAGGGCGTGCGGTCGGATCGTGCTGCACCCGGAATCGGTACGTCAACCCACTATCCGGTTGTCAGCCACCAGTGCGCGTGCACGCGTCGCCCACAACCCGGGTTCGGAGGGCGTCGTGCGGGGTGCTCGCAAGGGCACAGTGCTGTTGCATCGATCCGATGACTGAGGGTGAGCCGCGGCCACACTGCGTTGTTTTTATGCGGTTTGCGCCGTGTGTGTGGCCGGGCATGGAGTTCTCCCGTTGACCTTATCGTCATCTGGTGTTGCGATGGAGCGTCTGTGGAGGGGGTTCCACGCCTGGGGAGACGCAGAGGCAGGGGGATCGCAGTGGGGGTACGAACACGCATTGCCGCGGTGTCGGCGCTGGCACTGGCCGGGTCCGTGCTGGTGGCCGGACAGGCCGACGCCGGCGGCGCAGCCAGCAGCAGTCTGAAACCGGTCGATCACCGGTCTGGACTGGCCGCGCGGCGTCGCGTACGCACGGCGGAAAGATCATCTACAGCGTCGGCGACGGCTCGGTGTACGAGGTCTGGGTCGAACGGCAAGACGGATCCGCAAGCTCGGCCAGGTGCCGGGCGGGTTCGCGCCGGCGATCGACACCAATCGCTGGGGCCGGACCTACGCGCTGACCGGTGCCGGGGGTGAACCGGGAGCAGCCACTGACGCCCGGTGCAGCGCACGCTCTACCGGCTGCGGCCGGGCAAGTCGCCGGTGGTCGTCGCCGACATCGGCAAGTACCAGGCCAAGGATCCGGATCCGTACAACCAGCGGACGGCCCGGCCGACGAGTCCAACCCGTTCGGTGTCGCGGCGCTGAAGGACGGCACGGTCCTGGTCGTCGATGCGGCGGGCAACGACCTGCTGCGGGTCTGGCCGAACGGAAAGATCAAGACGGTGGCCCGGCTGAAGCCGCGCCTCGGTCAAGGTCCCGCCGGACCGTGCGGCCGGACGCGCCCCCGGCCGGTACGCCGATCCTCGCCGAGGCGGTCGCCACCTCGGTCACGGTCGGCTCGGACGGCTACTGGTACGTCGGCGAACTCCGTGGCTTCCCGGCGACGCCTCGGTACGTCGGAGATCTGGCGGATCAAGCCGGGATCGGTACGGCGCGGTCTGCGACCCGGTCAAGCCGTACAAGGGCAACTGCACAGCGGTACGCCGACGGCTACACGTCGATCGTCGACCTGGCCGGCGGCCCGCACGGCACGATCGCCGTCGTCGAGCTGGCCAAGATCGGACCTGGTTCGAGTACGAGGCCGGCGGCCTCAGCCGATCGAGGGTCGGGCTGTTCCTGCAGTACCCCGGCAAGCACCACAAGGCCGGGCTTCAAGAAGGAACTTGCCCACGGCAAGCTGATCCTGAGCCCTGGTGGTACCGCGATCAGCAGGTCAGGTGACGTCTACGTCTCGTCGCCGATCTTCGGTCCAGGCGCCATCTACAAGGTGAGGTAAGCTGAGAGTCGCCCGGAGCGTCGGCTCTCACCGGGCCGCGCTCCGGGTCCTACCAGTGGCGGGCGTACCGCGTTCGGCGTACACGGCGGTCACCAGAGCGATCAGCACGCGCGGCGAAGAACATGTGGATCGAGCACCAGGCCCCACGGGAGGCCGGTGAAGTACTGCGTGAAGCCGACAGCGCCCTGGAGCAGCTCCATCGCGAGCAGCCAGGCGGCGAGCTTCCGCAGCGTCCGCGAGGTCGCGGTCACGCGGGTGGCGATCACCAGGGCGATCGTGATCCCGAGCAGGCCGAAGACGACATCGGCGTGCAGCTGGCTGATCAGCTCCTCGTTGAACCCGTTCCGCCCGGTCTCGGGATCACCCGAGTGCGGACCGGCGCCGGTGACCAGCGTGCCGAGGGCAACGGTCAGCCAGACCGCGACCACGCTGGCGGTCGCGAGCGCGCGGACGACCGGGGGAGTGTGCGGATAGGGACTGGTCCGCGACCGGCGCATCATCGACACCGTCAGCGTGATGATCACCGGCGAGACCAGGAAGTGCGCCGACACGATCCACGGGTTGAGTCCGGTCAGCACGCTGATCCCGCCGATCACGGCCTGCAGCGGGACGCCGAGCGCGGCCGCGGTGGCGAGCCGGCGCAGGTCCGTGCGGATCGGGCGGTACCGCATCACCACGAGCCAGGTGCAGATCGCGATCACCGCGACCACGAAGCCGAGCATCCGGTTGCCGAACTCGATCGCGCCGTGGATGCCGAGCGCGCTGTGCGGCACGTACGACTGGTCGGTGCACTGCGGCCAGGTCGGGCAGCCGAGGCCGGAGCCGGTCAGCCGGACCAGACCACCGGTCACCACGATGCCGATGTTCGCCACCACCGAGGCCCAGCCCCAGCGCCGGACGACGTCCAGGCTCGGCTCGGGTACCAGTCGCCAGAATCCGCTGACTGGCTCGGTCTCTCGGGGCGGGGTCTCCGTCGTCATCCCGGCACACTCTAGAGAAAGGTCTGCTCAGTCCCACCGGAAGGTCCGGGACACCAGGTACCCGAGCACCCCGGCCCACAGCGCCAGGGACAGCGCGGCAGCCCACGGGATCACACCCTCGATGGTCGACTTCGCCAGCCCGTTGGCCAGTGCGGCGCTCGGCAGCAGCCGTACGACGGCCTGCATGCCGGCGGGGTACTCGTCGACCGGCGTCAGGATCGCGCCACCCACCAACAGCAGCAAGTACAACAGGTTCGCCGCGGCCAGCGTGGCCTCGGCCCGCAGTACGCCGGCCAGCAGCAGACCGAGGGAGGCGAAGGCCGCCGTACCGCACAGCACCATCAGCACGACGCCGAACACGGCGTCGACGCCACCGGCCGGGTTCCAGCCGAGCGCGAAACCGATCCCGATCAGGACGGCGACCTGGATCACCTGGACCACCAGGACCGCGCCGATCTTCCCGGCGAGCAGTCCGGTCCGGGACAGGGGCGAAGCGCCGAGCCGCTTGATCACGCCGTACCGACGCTCGAAGCCGGTCGCGATCGCCAGTGAGGTGAACGATGATCGACAACACCGCCAACGCGAGCACCCGCGGCACGGCCTGGTCGATGGCCGGTCCGTCACCGAGCGGCAGCCGGTCGCCGAGCCCCGTGCCGCCCAGCAGCAGCAGCAGGCCGAGCGGGATCACCAGGGCCAGCACCAACTGCTCGCCGTTGCGGATGAGCAGCCGGAACTCCATCCGGGCGTGGGCGAGCACCTTGCGCGGCCACGGCGCACTGCCCGGCCGCGGGGCGTAGGTTGCGGTGCTCATCAGGGTCTTCCGCTTCCGCGGCGTGGTCAGCGCCAGGTAGACGTCCTCGAGCGACTTGGCGCCGTGCTCGGTCAACGCGTCGGGTGTGCCGGAGGCGATCACCTTGCCGGCGGACACCACGTGGACCTGGTCGGACAGTTGCTCGGCCTCGTCCATCGCGTGGGTCGTGAGCACGACGGTCACGCCGTCGTCGCGCAGATCGCGGATCAGCTGCCAGATCTCCCGCCGGCCGTGCGGGTCCAGTCCGGTGGTCGGCTCGTCCAGGAACGCGATCTCCGGCCGCCCGACGATCGCCAGCGCGAACGACAGCCGCTGCTTCTGCCCGCCCGACAGCCGCCGGTACGGCGTCCGTCCACAGGTGCCGAGGTCGAGTCGCTCGACCAGGGCCGGGATGTCCAGCGGATGGCTGTGCAGGGTGGCGACGTACCGGAGCATCTCGAGCGCGCGGACGCCGGACCAGGCGCCGCCCTCCTGCAGCATCACGCCGATCCGCGGCATCAGCTCGTCGTGGTCCGCGATCGGGTCCAGCCCGAGCACCCGGACCCGGCCGGAGTCCGGCCGCCGGAAGCCCTCGCAGCTCTCCACGGTCGTGGTCTTGCCGGCGCCGTTGGGGCCGAGCACGGAAGTCACCGTGCCGCCGGTTACGGTGAGACTGAGACCATCGACCGCGGTCTTCTCGCCGTACCGCACGACGAGGTTGTCGATCTCCACCGCGACAGGCACAACGGCAGCATAGAGAACCGGTGAAAGTGACCTCGCTCACGGTCCGGGTCCAGGACCCGCGGGACGGCGGGAACCGGTTAGGGGAGCCTTATTTGAAGGGCCCCGCTGAATTACGCGACACTGATGTTGTGAAAACTCCCGCGACCACTCCGCGACCCCAGCGCCCATCGGCGCCGGTGCCGCTGTGCGCGCGGGACGAGTCCACCCGGGACCGGGTCGCCCGCTCGATCCTGACCAACGGTCCGTCCAGCGCCGCGGTGCTCGCCGAGCGCCTGGAGCTGACCCCGGCGGCGGTCCGCCGGCACCTCGACCACCTGCTCGACGAGGGCCTGGTCGAGTCCCGCGAGGAGCGCGTCTACGGCCCGCGTGGCCGTGGTCGCCCCGCGAAGGTCTTCGTGCTGACCGACACCGGCCGGCACGCGTTCCACCAGGCGTACGACGACCTGGCGGCCACCGCGCTGCGGTTCATCGCCGAGGCCGGCGGTGAGCGAGGCGGTCGCGGAGTTCGCCCGGCGCCGGGTCGCCGAGGTGGAGCAGCGGTACCGGGAGCTGGTCGACGCCGGCTCCCGAGAGCGACAAGGCGGAGGTGCTGGCCCAGGCGCTCACCGCGGACGGGTACGCCGCCTCCACGGCAGCAGGCCGGTGCCGGGCGAGCAGCTCTGCCAGCACCACTGCCCGGTCGCGCACGTGGCCGAGCAGTTCCCCCAGTTGTGCGAGGCCGAGACCGAGGTCTTCTCGCGGTTGCTCGGCAAGCACGTCCAGAGACTGGCCACCATCGCCCACGGCGACGGTGTCTGTACTACGCATATTCCTGGGCATATCCCGGCCCCCCGGCTGTTCCCAGTTCGATGCCCCTTTACCCGACGGCGAATCTGCGAGGACTGCACGATGACGCAAACCGCTCACCCTGAGCTCGAAGGGCTCGGCACGTACAAGTTCGGCTGGTCCGACAGTGACGCCGCCGGTTCCGTCGCGAAGCGCGGCCTCAGCACCGACGTGGTGCGGGGCATCTCGACGCTGAAGAACGAGCCGGAGTGGATGCTGGACCTGCGGCTGAAGGGCCTGAAGCTCTTCGACCGCAAGCCGATGCCGTCGTGGGGTGCCGACCTGTCCGGGATCGACTTCGACAACATCAAGTACTTCGTCCGCTCCACCGAGAAGCAGGCGACCAGCTGGGACGAGCTGCCCGCGGACATCAAGAACACCTACGACAAGCTCGGCATCCCCGAGGCGGAGAAGCAGCGCCTGGTCGCCGGCGTCGCCGCGCAGTACGAGTCCGAGGTCGTCTACCACCAGATCCGCGAGGACCTGGAGGCGCAGGGCGTCATCTTCCTCGACACCGACACCGGCCTGCGCGAGCACCCGGAGATCTTCCAGGAGTACTTCGGCTCCGTCATCCCGGTCGGCGACAACAAGTTCGCCTCGCTGAACACGGCGGTCTGGTCCGGCGGCTCGTTCATCTACGTGCCCAAGGGCGTCAAGGTGGACATCCCGCTGCAGGCGTACTTCCGGATCAACACCGAGAACATGGGCCAGTTCGAGCGGACCCTGATCATCGTCGACGAGGACGCCTACGTTCACTACGTCGAGGGCTGTACGGCGCCGATCTACAAGTCGGACTCGCTGCACTCCGCGGTGGTCGAGATCATCGTGAAGAAGGGCGCCCGCTGCCGCTACACGACGATCCAGAACTGGTCGAACAACGTCTACAACCTGGTCACCAAGCGCGCCACCTGCGAAGAGGGCGCGACGATGGAGTGGATCGACGGCAACATCGGTTCCAAGGTGACGATGAAGTACCCGGCCGTCTACCTGATGGGCGAGCACGCCAAGGGCGAGACCCTGTCGGTCGCGTTCGCGGGCGAGGGCCAGCACCAGGACGCCGGCTCCAAGATGGTGCACAACGCGCCGTACACCTCCAGCTCGATCATCTCGAAGTCGGTGGCCCGCGGCGGCGGCCGGACGTCGTACCGCGGTCTGGTCGAGGTCGCGCCGGGCAGCCACCACAGCAAGTCCACGGTGCGCTGTGACGCGCTGCTGATCGACACGATCAGCCGTTCCGACACCTACCCGTACGTCGACGTCCGCGAGGACGACGTGGCGATGGGGCACGAGGCGACCGTGTCCAAGGTCAGCGACGACCAGCTCTTCTACCTGATGAGCCGGGGCATGGCCGAGGACGAGGCGATGGCGATGATCGTCCGCGGCTTCATCGAGCCGATCGCCCGCGAGCTCCCGATGGAGTACGCGCTGGAACTGAACCGCCTGATCGAGCTGCAGATGGAAGGGGCCGTCGGCTGATGTCCGCCGCCGAAACCCTGGTTGCCACCGGCAACCGGGCACACTCTCACGGGCCGGGATCCCCGGTCCCGCTGCAGGCCCGGAGCGAGCGGCCCACGTCGTACGACGTGGCCGACTTCCCGGTGCCGAACGGTCGCGAGGAGGAGTGGCGCTTCACCCCGGTCAAGGCAGCTCAAGGCTCTGTTCGACGACGCGGCCGGCAGCGAGACCCCGAAGATCGACGCGAGCGGACCCGAGGGTGTCGTGTTCGAGACGGTCGCGGCCGACTCGCTGCAGGTCGGCAAGCCGCAGGACCGGTCGGCCGCCATCGCCTGGAACCAGGCCGGCGAGGCATTCGCGGTGCGGATCCCGGTCGAGGCCGAGCTGACCGAGCCGGTGCACGTGAACGTCGCGAGCCTCGGTGCGCGCGGCTTCACCCACCTGATCGTCGAGGCCGGCCGGCACAGCCGCGCGATCGTGATCATCGATCACACCGGCGCGGGTGAGCTCGGCAGCAACGTCGAGATCGTCACCGGCGACGGCGCCGAGCTGCGCGTGGTCAGCGATCCAGCAGGGCGACCACGAGTCGATCCACCTGGCCCAGCACGACGCGCTGGTCGGCCGGGACGCGAAGCTCCACCACGTCGTCGTCACGCTCGGCGGCAAGATCGTCCGGATCGCCACCAACGTCCGGTACGCCGGGCCTGGCGGCGACGCGGAGCTCCTCGGCGTGTACTTCGCCGAGTCGGGCCAGCACCACGAGAACCGGCTCTTCGTCGACCACGAGGCCGCCAACTGCAAGAGCAACGTGATCTACAAGGGCGCGCTGGCCGGTGACCACGCCCGCTCGGTGTGGATCGGCGACGTCCTGATCCGGGCCGCGGCCGAGGGCACCAACACCTTCGAGCTGAACCGGAACCTGGTCCTCACCGACGGCGCCCGCGCCGACTCGGTGCCGAACCTGGAGATCGAGACCGGTGAGATCGAGGGCGCCGGGCACGCGTCCGCGACCGGCCGGTTCGACGACGAGCAGCTGTTCTACCTGCAGGCCCGCGGCATCCCCGAGGACGCGGCCCGGCGGCTGGTGGTGTCCGGCTTCTTCAACGACATCATCGGCAAGATCGGCGTTCCCGAGGTCACCGACCACCTGCACGACGTGATCGAGGAGAAGCTGGCGCGGGCCGCGGAGTTGAGCGCATCGGCCGAGGCGGTTGTCGGCCAGTGAGTGACACCTTCGAGCGCGCCTGCGCCGCCACCGACGTACCGGACGAAGGAGTGATTCCGGTCGAGGTCGGCGGCGTCGAGGTCGCGGTCGTGAAGAGCGAGGGACAGTTCTTCGCGGTGCGGGACGAGTGCTCGCACGCGCAGATCCAGCTGTCCGAGGGCGAGGTCGGCGAGTGCGAGATCGAGTGCTGGCTGCACGGCTCCCGCTTCGACCTGCGCACCGGCGAGCCGACCAGCCTGCCCGCGTACGACCCGGTGCCGATCTACCCGGTCCGGCTGGACGGCGACGACGTACTCGTCGACGTGAAGAACCCCCTGAACAGCGTCCGATAACGGCATCCCTGTAAACGACGGAGATAGAAGAGACCTGATGGCGACACTCGAGATCCGCGACCTGCACGTGTCGGTCGACACCGAGAACGGCCCGAAGCAGATCCTGCGCGGCGTCGACCTGACCATCGCCGGCGGTCAGACGCACGCGATCATGGGCCCGAACGGTTCCGGCAAGTCCACGCTGGCGTACTCGATCGCCGGCCACCCGAAGTACAACATCACCAGCGGCACCGTCACCCTCGACGGTGAGGACGTGCTCGACATGAAGGTCGACGAGCGCGCCCGGGCCGGCCTGTTCCTGGCGATGCAGTACCCGGTCGAGGTGCCGGGCGTGTCGGTGGCGAACTTCCTCCGCACCGCGAAGACCGCGATCGACGGCGAGGCGCCGAAGCTGCGCACCTGGGTCAAGGACGTCAACAAGGCGCTGGCCGACCTGGACATGGACCCGGACTTCGGCACCCGCAACGTCAACGAGGGCTTCTCCGGTGGTGAGAAGAAGCGGCACGAGATCGTCCAGCTGGAGCTGCTCGACCCGAAGATCGCGATCCTCGACGAGACCGACTCCGGCCTCGACATCGACGCGCTGAAGATCGTCTCGACCGGCGTCAACCGGTTCGCGGAGAAGGGTGACAAGGGCGTCCTGCTGATCACCCACTACACCCGGATCCTGCGCTACATCAAGCCGGACTTCGTGCACGTGTTCGTCGACGGCCGGGTCGCCGAAGAGGGCGGTCCGGAGCTGGCCGAGGAGCTCGAGGCCAACGGCTACGAGCGCTTCCTGAAGGCAGGCGCGAAGTGACCACCGCCCGGACCACTTCAGCAGTCCGCTGGACCTGCAGTCGGTCCGGGCGGACTTCCCGATCCTGTCCCGCGTGCTCGCGGACGGGTTCCCGCTGGTCTACCTGGACTCGGCCAACTCGTCGCAGAAGCCGCGTCAGGTGGTGCAGGCGATCGAGGACCACTACCTCAAGCACAACGCGAACGTCGCCCGGGCCATGCACCAGCTCGGTGCCGAGGCGACCGCGGCGTACGAAGGTGGCCGGGACAAGGTGGCGGCCTTCATCGGCGCGCCGTCCCGGGACGAGATCGTCTTCACCAAGAACGCGTCCGAGGCGCTCAACCTGGCCGCCCACACGCTCGGCGCCGGGCTGAAGCCGGGCGACGTCGTGGTCATCTCCGAGATGGAGCACCACAGCAACATCGTCCCGTGGCAGCTCGCCTGTGAGCGGACCGGCGCGACGCTGCAAGTGGTTCGGCGTCACCGACGAGGGCCGGCTCGATCTGAGCAACATCGACGAGCTGCTCACCCCGCAGACCAAGGTGGTCGCGCTGACCTGGGTCTCGAACGCGCTCGGCACGATCAACCCGATCACCGACATCGCCGCCAAGGCGCACGCGGTCGGCGCGACCGTGGTCGTGGACGCCTCGCAGGCGGTGCCGCAGTTCCCGGTCGACGTCTCGACGCTCGGCGCGGACCTGCTGGCCTTCACCGGCCACAAGGTGGTCGGCCCGACCGGCATCGGCGTGCTCTGGGGACGGTACGACCTGCTCGCCGCGCTGCCGCCGTTCCTTGGTGGCGGCGAGATGATCGAGGTCGTCCGGATGACTGGTTCGACGTACGCCGCTGCCGCCGGCCCGGTTCGAGGCCGGTACGCCGCCGATCGCGCAGGCGGTCGGGCTCGGTGCGGCGGTCGACTACCTGTCCGGGATCGGGATGGACAAGATCGCGGCGCACGAGCACGCGATCGTCGAGTACGCGCTCGAGGGGCTGAAGACCGTCCCGGGCGCTGACGATTCTCGGGCCGACCGAGGCCGTCGACCATGGCGGCGCGATCAGCTTCGAGCTCGAGGGCGTCCACCCGCACGACGTGGCGACCGTGCTGGACACGCGCGGGATCGCGGTACGGGCCGGGCACCACTGTGCGCGGCCGGTGCACGAGCGGTTCGGCGTACAGTCCTCGACGCGGGCGTCGTTCTACCTCTACACGACTCCGGAGGAGATCGACGCGCTGGTCGACGGCCTCGGCTTCGTCCGCTCATTCTTCAAGCGTGCTTGACATGAGATACAGCAAGGTGGCCTGACTTTCCATGCAGCTGGACGCGCTGTACCAGGAGATCATCCTGGACCACTACCGCACCCCGCACCACGCGGGGCTGGCGGACCCGTACGACGTGGAGGTGCACCACGTGAACCCGTCCTGCGGGGACGAGGTCACGCTCCGCGTCGAGCTCGACGGCGACACCGTGAACGGCGTGACCCACGAGAGCGTCGGCTGCTCGATCAGCCAGGCGGCGACGTCGGTGATGTCGGACCTCGTGATCGGCAAACCGGTCGCCGAGGGCATGGCGACGTACGAGAAGTTCCTCGAGCTGATGCAGAGCCGGGGGAATGTCGAACCGGACGAAGAGGTTCTGGAGGACGGCGTCGCCTTCGCGGGTGTCGCGCAGTTCCCGGCCCGGGTGAAGTGTGCACTGCTGGGCTGGTCGGCCTGGCGGGACGCGACCGCGCAGGCCCTGGCCGCCAAAGAAGGAGTGAGCAATGCCTGACCAGACCGACGAGAAGATCGAACTGCCCGAGGTCGACCTGGCAGCGGCTCAGCCCGGCACCAGCCCGGCCGAGGTCGAGGACGTGACCGAGGCCCTCAAGGACGTCGTCGACCCCGAGCTCGGCATCAACGTGGTCGACCTGGGCCTGATCTACGGCATCACCGTCGACGACACCAGCACCGCGATCATCGACATGACGCTGACGTCCGCGGCCTGCCCGCTGACCGACGTGATCGAGGACCAGACCCGGATGGCGCTGGACGGCCTGGTCAACGACTTCCGGATCAACTGGGTCTGGATGCCGCCGTGGGGTCCGGAGAAGATCACCGACGACGGCCGCGACCAGCTCAGGGCGCTCGGCTTCAACGTGTGACCGCATCGTCTGCGGTGGCGCCGGAGCGGCTGGCCAGGTGGCTGGCCGGCTTCGGTGACCGCCACGGCGAGGTCTCGTACGACGTGACGCCGACAAGCGTCACGGTGTCGGCGGAGGACGGCTCGGTTGCTGTGGTGACCGTGCCGTTCGAGCCGTTGGGGGAGTTGTCCAAAGATGGTCTGGTGGCACATGTGCTGAAGGACCGCCGGCTGGGTGTCCTGCTGGTCCGGCGCGGTGGGTACGGCGCCGGAGTGTTTGCCGGCGGCAACCTCCTCGACTCCAAGGTCGGGTCGCGGCACGTGCAGGGGACGACAAAGGCCGGTGGCTGGTCACAGCAACGCTATGCCCGCCGCCGCGACAACCAGGCGCGGGAGGCCTTCGCGGCCGCGACCGAGGTCGCCGTACGCATCCTGGCGCCGGCGAAGCTCGACGTCCTGGTCTGTGGGGGAGACCGCCGGGCGGTCGACACCGTCCTCGAGGATGCACGGTTGAAAGAACTGGTCGGGCTCGTACGGCCGCCGTTTCTCGGCGTAGCGGATCCGAAGCAGAAGGTCCTCGAGCAGGCCGGCGCCGACGCGCGGGCGATCCGGATCGAGGTAACTCAGGAGGACTCGCCGTAGAGGGCGCGGAAGTCCTCCAGCGTTCCCCGGTAGTACTCCAGGTCGTCTTCCAATTTGCCGCGCGTCACCAGGTGCCGGTTCTCCCTGCGGGCCTGCGCACCGAACTCCGACCACACCGCCGTCGTCCGGCACCTCGTCGGCGCCGTCCGGCAGGAACTTGAGCGCCTCGCTCGACCGCGTCCGCGGCGAACTCCCAGTTGAGCTCGACGGCGTACCGATCCTGGTCGGGCGCGCCGGTGTAGGCCATGTCCGCCTCGAGCGCCCGCCGGGCGAAGGTCGCGGCCACCACGGCCCACTGGGCCGCGTCGACCAGCTGTGAGACGCCGAGGCCGAACCGGGCGCCGACCGTCCGGGACGCCTCCTCGGATGCGTACGGGATGAGCAACTCGCCGGCCGACGAGCGGAGCGTCCAGCCGTCCGATCCCTCGACCAGGTTCTCCCCGGGCTGCAGCGGAGCGGGTTCGTTCGCCGGCACCTCCAGATCCGCCGCCGTCATCAGGCTCACGTAGATCTGCGCCTCGGCCAGGGTCCTTGCGGTCAGCATCGGTTATCTCGCTCCTGTTTCTCGGACCAGATCGTGGTACGTGTCGCGCACCACCAGCAGCCGGTCCAGCCGGAACCGCCCGGGCTCCGCATCCCGGACCGCCCGGCCCTCAGGCGTCCAGAACTCGTCCTCCGGTACGGCGTCCTGCCCGGCCGGCACGAACTTGACCACCTCGTCCACGGCGGCCCGCGCGACGGCCAGCACCCTACCCGCCTCGACGGGCTCCGTGGGGACCGCCGCGGCGGCGCGATCGGCGACCTCCATCCACTGACCCGGATCCAGTACCTCTGACGGCTCCGGTCCGCCGAACGTCGGCCAGCCGTCCGCCCTGGTCTCCCGCGCGGGCAGACCGAACAGGTACTCGCGCTCCGCCTGACAGCCCCGGCAGATCCCGGCGTAGCTGATGGTCAGCTCACCGTCGACCTCGATCAGCGCCGTGCTCCCACGGCGTCTCGATCGAGCCGCAGTCGGGGCAGGGATGCAGCTCGAGGTAGAGCTGGGCTTCGTCCCTGGTGCGCGCCACCGCGAACGCCATACCGTGCTTCTCCTCGCCTCGCCCGGTCACGGCCCGGCCATGATCGGGCCGCCCGCGGTCGGTGTGATGGCCCGGCCGGCCGCCGCGCCGTCAATCGTCGGTCTCGCGCCGTGGCCGGGCGCCGGTGTGTTCGCACGCTTGGCCGTGGAGTACGTGAGTCCCTTCAGCATCGCAGTCGGCACACCGTGCTGCTCGAGCTCGGCCGCGACGGTGGTGTTGAAGTTGCCACCTGAGTGCGAGGTGTTGAACACGTCCCGCAGGTCGAAGCGGTCCTCGGCCATCATCACCAGGCGCCGGTCCAGGGTGGCGAAGGCAGTGGCGAAGCCCCCGTCGCCGGCACTGTCCATGGTCCCGTCCTCGAACGCCTCGTAGAGCCGCTCATTGCCGTCGGCGTCCTTCACCGCGAGAACCACCGTGGTGCCTTCGGCGATCGCCTTGTCGATCGCTGCCAGGAGCGGCCGGTACGGCTGGCGCACAGGTTTTCCCGTGCGCGTCCTGTCCCCACTCCGACGCGCGCAGGTCGGGTTTGCCGAGCTTCTTCGGCACGGCCCGCAGCCGGGATCCTCCTAGCGAGACGTGCCCGCCGGACTCCAGCTGCCGCAGACCCTCGAGGTATTCGTGGTACTGCATCCGCACGTAGAACTCGGCCCGTCCGGCGTCCTTCAGGTGCGTGGACCGCTTGGTCTCGCGGTGTGCCCCGGCCCTTGTCGGTCAGCTGGTCGATGGTGGCGCTGTACTCGACCGGCACGCGGACCGTGACGACGTCCCCGTTCCGGTAGGCGCTGGTCTCCCGCCGGGTGCCCCAGGAGTTCGAGGACTGTTGCTTGACCTGGTCGCCGACGGACCCGCTGACCGAGACGATGCCGCCGGTGGCGCCACCGGTCGCGGTGAGCGGCAGAGCATTGGTCGCGGTGGTCGAGGACGTGCCCTGGTCCTGCTCGCGCCCGACGTACCCGGTCTGACCGGGCGCCGACTCGGTGACGAGCTCCCAGCCGACCGGCTTGGCGTTGATCTGAACGCCGATCGTGGTCCGGCCGTTGCCGCTGGTCGCCATCGGCTCCAGCCTGAGACCGCCCGGGCTGGTCAGCTGCCCGAAATTGGCCTCCAGGGCGGTCGGCTGGAGCTGAAGCCCGATCGAGGTCTCGTACTGTGCCAGGCCCGCCCCGAGAACGTTGCGCTGGGCAAGGTGATCGGTGAGCCGGTTGTACAGCTCGTCGGTGACGGCTGCGCCCTTGCGGTACGGATTCATCGCCTCGGCTACGGCGCCCTCGGGCATCTCCACCGAGCGGTGCTCGGGGTGGAACTCTTCCCCACCCTGCTGGGCGACGGCGGCCGGCGGGTCGCCGATGACACCAGTGGGCACAAGAGCCGTCAGTTCCGCACGCAGCTGGCGGGGCTGTGCGGTCACGGTCCGGGCCGCGGGAGTCGTACGGTTGAGCCGCCACCGCACGCTCGCCATCGCTGCCGCGCCGGCGTTCTGGATGCGTCGGACCTCGGTAGTGAAGACCAGCGTGCGGTACACCGGTGTCGTCTCGAAGTCTCCGGTCCGGTTGAGTGAGGTGCTCTGCTCGGCACTGGCGGCGGTGACCTGGTTGACCCTGTCGGTGCTGACACTCCCGGACAGCGAGCCGTCCGTGCCGTCCTGGAGCTTGAGCCCCACGCTGCCGGAGTACGTCCTGGTGTGGCTGGTCGACCGGGTCTTCCCGAAGAACCTGTACTTCTGGATGAAGCTCAGCGCCTTCGCCTTGGCCAGCTCGGGGTTGCCGTCGACAGTGACGTCGCCCTCGAACTCCGCCCGGACCGTGACGAGGAGGAGGTCGGGCCGGTCCTGGCCTTCGACCGGGAGCTCGATCGGGGTGGTGTACCCGCGGGGGCCGAGCATGTTCTCGAGCTGACCCTGGTAGCTGTCGTCGGAGAAGTCGACGTCCAGCATCGGTGCAAGCAGCTCGTCGGACGCGAGCAGCCCGGGCGCCACCTCCTCGAGTTGCTCGTTGAGCTGGGGGAGCAGATCGACGTCCTGGTCGGCGTCTCCCTCCATCTTGATCAGGTACAGCTGACTCGAGGCCAGGCTGGCCTCGTACGGCTCCGAGATACCGACGACGCGCCGGCTGTCGGCCAGCTGCTGGACGCTGGCCAGCGACTCGGTGAGGCGTGCTTCGGCGGTAGCGGCGGTGGACTCCGCGACGCCGGTCCGGTCCAGGATCCTCGCGGTCAGGCGTTCGTCGGTGTGCCCGGCGGCCGGGCCAGTCGTCGCGCCGGCCCGCTCCCGCTTGTAGCGGCGGACGAAGCCGGTCGCGACCCGCGGCGGGATCTCCACCTTTCCGGTCAGGTACCGCTCGGCCACGTCTGCGACGATCGCCGGCGGCAGGTCGAACCTGTTGGCGGCGTACAGCTCGAGGGCCTCGAACTCGGGCATCGTCTTCTGCACCAGCGCGTCGTCCAGCGGCACGGTCTGGATGACCTTGCCGTTGTGCACGATGTCGGCCGCCAGCCGGTGCCGCTCGATCAGCTCGTAGTGGACGCCGTTGTTGACCCGCAGCCGCTCGTCGCCAGTGGTCTGGCTGGTGCCGGTCGACTGCGACGTACCGGCGACCCGGCCGGCGCCCAGCGTGCCGCTGACCGCGGGCTCGCCCGGAGTGACTGCCCCGCCGCTGCCGTCGACCGATATGCCACCCGACGTCGAGGTGCCGGAGGTGTGGCCGACGTCGTTCATCGCGAACTTGATGTTCGCGGTGTTCTGATCGTTGATCGCGGCGAACGTCTGGCTGATCGGCGTGCTGCGGATCACCACCTTGTACTCCTGCGGCAGGAGCGTCCGGTCGGCCACGGCTTGCGCCGGGTTCGTCGGTGGCGGCGTGATGACGAGCGGCAGCTCGTACCGGCCGTTGGTGATCCATTCCGTGTTGGAGGCCAGGCTTTCCGAGGACAGCGCGTCGTGCAGCTGCAGGTAACCGGTGGTGTCAGCGCGGATGGCATCCACCGCCGCGAACAGGCGGTCGGCCGGTGTGCCGGCGTCGACCGCCACCGGGATCGACCGGCGGACGGCCTCTGCGTGCGGTGGCTCCGGGTCCGTGGCGAACACCGGGGCCTCGGCCCTGGCCAGCGACCTGTCGTACGACAGCACCATGCTGCCCTGGACATCGGCCAGCGGTTCTGAGTCGCCGTGATCGGTCATCTCGGCGAACGTGATCCGGATGCCCTGACGGACCGAGTCGACCTCGTCCGTGCTCTCGGTCAGCGTGACCCGGTTGAGCCGGCGACCGAGGGTCCAGCTGAAGCTCCGCCCGATCGCGTTCCGGCTGAGCTTCAGACCCAGCCGACCGGCCAGGCCCGGCCGTCCCTCCGCCGGTCCGTTGCTGAGGCCGAGGCCGGCGGAGATCGGCACGGACTTCGATCGGCCGGAGGTCTGCTGGCTGGCGCGGGAGCTGATGCCTAGCCGGGCGATGAACCTCGACCTGCTGGTGCCGACAGGGGTGACGTCGTCGAAGTCCTGCGTGACCGACAGCCGGAACAGGCGGGTCCGGGGCACTCCGGCGCGGTACTCGACGAGCGGGATCACCAGTCCGGACTGGCAGGCCGTGTTCATGCCCGCCACGAGCCGGTAGTCGGTGATGCTCTGCATCACGCGGTCGTAGTTCGCCCGCTGGGCGGCCGTCGCCTTCGCGTTCCGCCGGACCCGGAACTTCGCGTCCAAGGGCGGCACCAGGCCCATGTCGCTCAACTGGGTCAGAGCCTGCTCCCGGGCCTCGTCGGCACCCTTGACCTCGTCGGGCAACGACTTGCCGCTACCGCGCAACTGGTTCTCACCGCGTCCGTGCCACGGCGGAACGGTGAGCCGTCCTGCCGGCGGCTCGGGATCACCGACCAGCAGTGCCCGGCCGTCCGGGCCGATCCGGATGGTGTCGTCGTCCTCGCGCAGTACGGCGTCTTTGTCGGCCGGAGCGCCGGCCCGCAGCAACCGGTTCGGCGTCAGCCGGACCTTCGCCTCACAGATCGCCGTGACGACGACGGGCGTCGCCCGCGGATCGCCGATCTTGCGCAGCGTCGCCGTCACCTCGAGGTCGACGAGGGCACCTTGGGTCGGGGACATGTCCCGATCGACGACCGGCGTGATCGCCGTCGTACTCACGCTCTGCCCGCCCTGCCGCGAGACGTTCCGCCCCGCCGACACGCTCGGCGAGAGGTCCGCGGTGGAGGATCCGAGGTCGTTCAGGCCGGTCGGGCTCGGCAGGTAGCCGGGCACCGGCTGCGCGGGGCCGAGCGACCTGCCCGGGTAGGCGACGCTGGCCGAGCCGGTCAGCGAGGCGCCGGAGACCCGGCTCGCGTTGACGCCGGCGAAGTCGACCTGGACCTTCTCCTGGCCCGACTCCGCACTGCGCGCACCGACGAGCCTGGCGGTGCGCCAGACCGGCTTGACCTCGACGCTGAGCTCGTACTCCGACTTGCCGCCGACCGGGATCGTCCGGCTGAGACCGCCCTCCTCGGCCTGCGCGGCGAGCAGACGGAGCGGGTCCTTGGTGACGAACTGGCTGATCTGGTCGTGCCCGACCCGATCGATCGGCCCGAGCTTCTCGCGGGCCTCGGCGACGAGGCGGGAGTTGAGGTCGCCCAGGCCGCGGATCCGGTTGACCGTGAGCCGCGGGAACTCCTCCGTGCGCTGGTCGCCCAGGCCGAGCTGCTCCAGCGTGACCGTCTCGGTCGGCGCCGGCACCGCGTACGGGATCGGCACCCAGGTCAGCTGCTCACCGGCGTCGACGGTGTGGACCGGCGACCACGGATCGGTGGCCGAGGAGCGGACCTCGATCTCGTACTCGCCGAGCCATCGGTACGGGAACGACTCGCACTTGAAGACGTCCACCCAGCCGAGCTGGGCGTGCGCACTCGCGCCGGCGGTGACGGCTTCGGTCGTGGCGGTGGTCGCCTCGACCTTGGGGGCGATCACCTGCGACACCGCGTGGACCGCGCTGCCCGGCGGAGCCAGCGCCAGCAGCGGCTGCAGTTCGACGCCGTAGGTGCGGCTCGTGGAGTGGTTGGCGGTGAGGGCGTTGCTCTGGCCACCTTCGCCGAGGCTGCCGGACATCTGCTCGGCCAGGGTGTAGTCGAGGCCGGTCACCTCGGTCAGATCACGGGCCTTCATCCGGACGCGGACCTGGGCGATCTTGGTGACGTCGTCGTCGGCGTCGCCGGCGACGGTGAAGACCAGGCCCTCCGAGAACATCAGCCGGTAGTCGGCCATCGGCACCGGGACCGGTCCGTGGCCGGCGATCCGCCGGCTGCTGCCGCTCCCGGCCAGCATCTCGTTGATTTTGGCGACCGGCAGGCTCACCGCTCGTCGGTCGGGACACCCGTCTCCAGGTGGTCGACCGGCAACGCCCGGTACAGGCTCGCCTGGTAGGTGTCGCTCTTCCCGGCCGCCTCCCGGGCCAGCTCGGCGATCCGTCCCGGCTGCTGGTCCGGGTTATCGAGCTCGCCGAGCAGGGCCTGGTAACCGGCCAGAGCCTGGCCGGCGTCGGTCGCCGCCTGCCGGTAGGCGTGCGCCATCATGACGTGGAGCCGCCCGTTGCCGAAGGCGTTCTCCGCGTCCACCCGCAACTGGCGGGCCCGCGCGGGTGCGCCGAGGTCCTGCAGCAGATCCTCGGCGGCGGCCTGGTCCAGTTTGGACGTTGCCTGGTCGGCGGCGGCCGCACCGCTCGCCGTCTTGCCCGCGGCCTTGGCGTCGAGGTCCGCGACGGTGGCTTCGAGCGCCGTGATCTGTTCGGTGACCTGCCGGCGAAGATGTCCCGGGCTGTTCGGCTCCGGGATGGCCTCGGCGGCTGCGCGTTCGGCGGCCAGGCCTTCGACGGTCGCAGCGGGGGAGTACGACGAGTCGTTGGCCCAGGGCCGCTCGGGACGCGCACCGCTGCGGCGCTCGATGGCCACGGCCAGGCCCTCGAGGTCGCGCTCGAGGTCCTGGACACTCAGTGGCCCGTTCGGACGGCCGTCGCGGGCAAGCTGCCAATCCCTGGACAGTTTCCGGTAGACCGCGAGGTCGGCGTTGATCCGGTGGTCGCGCCGTTCGTGCCGGAAGGCCGCCCGAAGTTTGCCGAGGATGCCCGCCGGTCGGCCGGCCCGCTCCGCTTGCTGTCGCTGTGTCAGTTGGCTGATCTGATGGACCCAGACGTCGCCGTACTGCTCGGGGGACAGCCCGGGCGCGATCCGCAGGACGTGCGGGTCGGTCGCCGTACCCGAACGGATCCGGCCCTGGGCGGCCAGACCGCGGACGGTCGGCCGGATCTCGACCCGGAAGTACTGCGGTTCGTCGCTCGAGACGGTCGTGACGACGGCCAGCCCGGACTGGGCGTCGGCGGTCGGCGGAGCGGTGACGGAAGACCCCAGGTCGGCCTCACCGAGTCGGGTCAGCGCCGCCAGCGCGGCCAGCTCACGGTCGTGCGGGTCCCCCACCGGCACGCGGCCGACGTCGAGACCGGTGCCAGGGACCTCTCGAGTCATCGTCTGACGCAGCGACGCGCGGCGATGCCTGTCACCGACCTGCGGGCGGCGATGCCGCGTCGTTGCGGCAGGGGGACTTGTCGCTGCGAGCGCCGCGGCGTCGTGGCTGATCCGCTGGGAAGCTGAGACGATCTCAGTCGCCACCGGCACCTTCGCCGTACCCGGCCGGGCCGCGAGACGCGCAGCGGCCTCGGCAGAGTCCCTGGCCGCGAGCCGCAGCGCGAGGTCAAGCATCGCCTCACCCTCGGTGCGGCGCGATTGGTCCAGTTCGGAGACCTGCAGCAGTCGGTCGAGGGCGTCCGCGGCACCGATCTCGGGAGACTCGTCCCGGACCCGGGCGACCTCCGCGCCCAGGACGGCGACGGCCTCGGCGAGCATCCGGTCGTCACTGACCCGATCCGCCGCCCGGCGGCTGAGCTGGGCTTCGAGTGCGCGCACGATGGCGGCGGGCAGGACGTCGCGCCGACTGCTGAACCAGACCCGGCCGTCCCGCAGCGGCACTGCCTTCGGCCAGACATAACCCAGGGCGACCCCGATCGCGGTTCGCGCGCGGGTCACCGGCTCAGGGGCGGCTGTCGTGGGTGTCGTCAGCCGACTCACCCCCTCCCATCGGCGCCTTGGTGTCACCAGTTGTCACCAAGACAGCTAGATCGGGAATTTAGCAAACTTTCGGTTACTCGCCAGCTACTCAGAACACCCGAACTGTTCACAATTTTCGCCCCGGCGGCCACCTAAGATCTGCGCATGGACGACCGGCTGGGTTCATCGGAGTGGAGCGTGCCCGAGGCGCGGAGCGTGGTGGCCCAGTTGCGGCACATCGCCGCCGAGGGCCCGGAGTACGACGGTGTCGAGCTCTTCCTCGCGCTGTGTGACTACCTCGACGAGCTCTACGGCGGGGACGGATTCGACCGGGTGTTCACCGGGCCGGAGCGGTCCGCGCTGGCCGGCGTCGTCCGCCGGGTTCGCGGGCGGAGCGCCGTACCTGATCGGGACGGGGAGCGGTTGGTACAGCCGGTGAACGCGGCCGTCACGCTGACCGAGGGGCGGGCGCTCGCGGCCGAGCTGGAAGGTGCGGACGGATGGCAGCGGGAGCTCGGCCGGGCACTGCAGGGGCTGTACAGCTATCTAGACCAGTTGTACGGCGGACCGGGCGCATTCACCGAGCTGCTGACCACTGTGGAGCGGGACCGGGTCGCGAGCCGATAACGGCACCGACCTGGCGGCCCGGTTGGCACCTCGCTGCCATTACGGTATGCGCGTGAGTCTCTCGTCCTCCACGCGTACACCCTCCCCAGGCACCCGCGGAGCGGGCCGATCGGCGGGCGGTGGTGCGACCCGCCTCCCGAGCGGCCGGGAGCGGCGTCCCGCCCTGGCCGCGCTGGCGGTGATCCTGATCCTGCTCGGCGCCGCCGGGTCCGCCCTGATCGCGGTGCGCAGCGGCAACCGGTCCGAACTTCGTCGCGATCTCCGCCGACAAGCTCGCGCCCGGGCACCGGATCGAGGCCAAGGATCTGGCCCGCGGCGACCTGGCCGGTGCGACCGGCGGCCTGATCCCGTGGTCGCAGGCGAGCAAGTACATCGGCCGCTACACCACGACCTGGCTGTACAAGGACCAGTTCGTCACACCGGACAACTTCACCAAGGACGGGGCCAAGCCCATCCCGACCGCCGGCGCGCTGATCGGTATCAGCCTGGAGAGCGGGCCGCGCGCCGTCGGACGGGCTCGAAGTCGGCGACATCGTCTCGGTGATCCGGGTCCCTGCCGCCACCAGTGACACGGGTGCGGCGGCCACGCTGGTGAACGCGGCCGAGGTGACCTCGACCGCAGGCGCCATCACCGACGCCAAGACGCAGCGCCAGCTCCACCCTGAACGTGACGGTGCTGGTCCCGTCCGACCAGGCGATCACGGTGGCCGCGGCCGCGGCGGCCAAGACGCTGGTGCTGGTGAAGCTGTCGCCGGGCACCAAGACCGACGTCGCCCGCGCCAACGGAGACCAATTGATGGCACTCGTCGCATTGGCGAGCGCGAAGGGCTCGCCCGGGGTGACGACTGCCAGCCTGGTGCTTCGGCGCACTCTGGCCGCGGCAGGTGCTGCTGGCCGAGTGCGACCCGGCCGGCAGCGATGTGGCGATCCGGATGACCGCGCCGGGTGGTGCGGCCGCTCAACTCCGACCGTGGCCTGGTCAGCCTGGCCGCAGCCGAGCCGGAAGGGTCTCGGCGACGACGTGATCCTCGCGCACAGCCAGCAGCTCGACGGCGGTCTCGACGTGATGATCGGCGTTCGTTCACCCGAGCAGATCGGTGGCATGGGCGGCCTGTGGCATCCGCTCGGCATCACGTTCAACCAGATGCAGCAGGGCGACGTACTGGCGGACTGCGGTCGGATCGGCGCCGTCGTCGCCGCAGCTCCCCGTCATCCAGTCGGCGCGGCTCGTCGTCCTCGTCTGTACGGCGACCGGGTCGTCGGTCGCGCACCTGCGCGAGCGGCTGTCGTCGCTGGTGCACCACGTGGACGCACAGCTCGGTGTGGTCGTCGTCGCGGACCCGAAGCGGCGCGACGGCGTCAAGCAGGTGTGGTCCGTGCTGGACGCGATGTCCGTGCCGGTCCGGCACCGCTGGCACCTGGCCTACGACCCGGCCGGCGCGGCGTTCTTCGACGGGCGCGGTCACGGCCGGCTCGACCGTACGCCGCTGATCCGGACCGCGACCGACATCGCCGCGGAGATGGCCGCGCTGGTCGCGGCGCCGACGCAGCACGACTTCGACATGGCCCAGGCCGCGTTCCCGACCAGCCGGCGAGTGGGAGGGCAGCCGATGAGCGCTGATCAGGAGCTGGTCCGCAAGCTGCGGGTCCAGGTCGCCGAGCGGCTGAACGAGCAGCGCCGCCGCGACCAGGTGAACGGCGTACCGCCGATGAGCGCCGAGGACGAGCGCGAGTACGCCCGCTCGCTGATCGTCCAGGTGCTCGAGGACCACGCCCGCTACGAGCTGGCCGAGGGCCGCACGCCGCCGACGCCGGACGACGACGCGCAGATCGCCGGCGCGATCCACTCGGCGCTGTTCGGTGTCGGCCGGCTGCAGCCGCTGATCGACGACCCCGAGGTCGAGAACATCGACATCAACGGCTGCGACCAGGTCTTCGTCCAGTACGGCGACGGTCGCGAGGAGACGCCCCGGCCCGGTCGCCGACAGCGACGAGGAACTGGTCGAGCTGATCCAGGTGCTGGCGGCCCACGCGGGCCTGACCAGCCGGCCGTTCGACTCGGCCAACCCGCAGCTCGACCTGCGGCTGCCGGACGGCTCCCGGTTGTCGGCGGTGATGGGTGTCACGTCCCGGCCGGCGGTCTCGATCCGGCGCGCCCGGCTGGGCCGGGTGTTCCTCCACGACCTGGTCGGCAACGGCACCATGTCCGACGACATCGGCGTCGTTCCTCCGGGCGGCCGTCGCGGCCCGCAAGAACATCATGATCGCGGGCGCGACGAACTCCGGGAAGACCACGCTGCTGCGGGCGCTGGCCAACGAGATCCCGCCGCACGAGCGGCTGATCACCGTCGAGCGCTCGCTCGAGCTCGGCCTCGGCGAGTTCAAGGACCTGCACCCGAACGTGGTCGCGTTCGAGGAGCGGCTGCCGAACTCCGAAGGCGTCGGCGAGGTCAGCATGGCCGACCTGGTCCGCCGCTCGCTGCGGATGAACCCCAGCCGCGTCATCGTCGGTGAGGTGCTCGGCGACGAGATCGTCACCATGCTGAACGCGATGAGCCAGGGCAACGACGGCTCGCTGTCGACGATCCACTCGAACAGCTCGATGGAGGTGTTCAACCGGATCAGCACCTACGCGATCCAGGCGCCGGAGCGGCTGCCGATGGAGGCCACCCAGATGCTGATCGCGGGTGCGCTCGACTTCGTCGTGTTCGTCCGCAAGCACAACGACTACCAGCACGGCGGCACGCCTGAGCCGGTACATCGAGAGCATCCGCGAGGTGACCGGCTGGGACGGCCGGGTGCTGTCCGGCGAGGTGTTCGCACCGGGGCCGGACGGCCGGGCCGCCGCGCACGCGCCGATCGCCTGCATGGACGAGCTCGAACACTTCGGCTACCAGCCGCTCGTGCACGGACGTTGGGCGTGACGCGTGAGCGCGATGGAGTCGATGCGACCGGACCTTGCTGGCGCTGCTCTGCGGCGCGGTCGTCGGCGGCGCCGTACTGCTGCTGATCGTCGCGCTCCGCGGCACCGAGCCGCGGGACGAGACGCCGTCGCTGTTCCAGTCGCAGCAACGCCGACGCCCGCAAGCACCTGATCCGGCATCGGCGCCGGCATCGGCGTCGGCCTGGTCGTCCTGGTCGTGACCCGCTGGCTCGTGCTGGCCGTGGCCCTCGGCCTGCTCGCGGCGACTGGCCGACCGCTTCTTCGGCGGCACCGGTGAGGAGCGCCGCGCGATCGAGCGGCTGGAGGCGCTGGCCACCTGGACCGAGGCGCTGCGCGACACCATCGCCGGCGCGGTCGGCCTGGAGCAGGCGATCCCGGCGACCGCGGTGAACGCGGCCCCGGCGATCAAGCCCGGCCTGAACCTGCTGGTCGACCGGCTGCGCATCCGCGAACCGTTGCCCTCGGCCCTGATGCGGTTCGCCGACGACCTGGACGACCCGTCCGCCGACCTGATCGTCGCCGCCCTGGTGCTGAACGCCCGCCTGCGCGGACCCGGTCTGCGCGAGGTGCTCAGCGCCCTGGCGGACTCGGCCCGCGAGGAGCTCGACGTACGCCGGAAGGTCGCGGCCGAACGACGGTCGACCCGGCGCAGCGTGCAGGTCGTCGTGGCGATCACGCTGCTGGTGGCGGCCGGCCTGGTCCTGTTCAACCCGACCTACGTCGCAGCCGTACACGAGCTTCATCGGCCAGGTCGTGCTGTTCGTCGTGATCGCGCTGTACGCCGTCGGGCTGGTCTGGCTGCGCCGGCTGGCCAAGATCGAGGTGCCCGAGCGGTTCCTGATCAGGAGCAACAGCGCCCAGCGGACCACGCAACCGGTCCGGCGACGAGCGGATGGAGGTGGTGGGCGGATGACCTGGCCCTTCATCACCGGCGGCCTGGTCGGCGCTCGGTGTGTACCTGCTGATCCGGATGTTCATCAGGCCGTCGGCCAATGTGCTGTCCACGATCGCCCGGATCGACGCCGGCCGCGTCGGGCTACACCAGCGCGTGCCACCGCCAGTGCGGCCGGCGAGCGGGTGCTCGGCGGCGTCGACCGGGCCCGCGAGACGCTCGGCCAGCGGCTCGAGGTCGAGGCGAACGCCCGCGGCTGGGCGTTCGGCCGGCTGCGCCGCGACCTCGCGGTGATGAACCAGCCGTTCGCCGCGATGCTGGCGACCAAGGTGTTCTTCGCGCTCGGGGCGATGATCTTCATCCCGTTCGTGCTGTTCCTGTTCGGGGTGCTCGGCCTCAGCGCGCCGGGCGCGACGCCCGGCGATCGTGACGCTCGCCGCGATGGCCTTCGCGTTCTTCCTGCCCGACCTGGCGCTGCGGCAGGAGGCGGAGGAACGGCGCCGCGACTTCCGGCACGTGGTCGGCAGCTTCCTCGACCTGGTCGCGATGAACCTGGCCGGCGGCCGCGGTCTGCCCGAGGCGCTGATGACCGCCTCCACCATCGGCGACCACTGGGCGATGGCCCGGATCCGGCAGGCGCTCGCGAACGCGCGGCTGATCGGCATCACGCCGTGGGACGCGATGGCCCGGCTGGGCGACGACCTCGGCGTCGAGGAGCTGCGCGACCTGGCCTCGGCGCTGGCGCTGGCCGGTGACGAGGGCGCGAAGATCCGCGCCTCGCTGCTGGCCCGGGCGGCATCGCTGCGGCGCAAGGAGCTGGCCGACGTCGAGGGCAAGGCGGGTGAGCGCTCGCAGTCGATGCTGGTCGCGCAGCTGGTCATGATGCGCGGCGTTCATGCTCTTCCTCGGCCTTACCCGGCCGGCGCGGCGATCCTCGGGAGTTAGTGGCGATCCGGAGCGGATCCGTAAGGATTGTCCGTCGTACAGGGCATACTGAGGCCTGATTCGGGCCTCGGATGAACATCGGAAGGCAACCGGATGAACGTGGAAGTGCAGTTCGTGCGCGCGATGGTCGGCTACGCGGTGGCGCGGGCCCACGACCAACGGGCGCGGGCGCGTCAGCGGCCGCGACCGAGCTCGGCGCCTCCGCCCTGGAGTGGGCGATCATCTCGGCGATCCTGGTCGCCGCCGCGCTGGCGATCGGTCTGGTGGTCCGGAGCGTGATCGACAAGCGCACGAGCGAGATCCAGAAGGGCTGACTGCGCCGCTTGTCGCGCGCGCGTACCGCTGCCGCTTCGCGCGCGCCGGTACGGCGTCGCGTGGCTCGGACGGCGGCGGTCGGAGCGCGGTGTCAGCTCGCTCGAGCTGGCGATCCTCGCGCCGACGATCCTCGCGCTGATCTTCATCTCGATCCAGACCGCGCTCTGGTTGTACGGGCGGTCGGTGGCGCTGAACGCGGCGCAGGAAGGGGTCTCCCGGTTGAGACTCGTCCAGCCGCCGGTCTACACCACGGCGGTCGGGGAGAAGGTCCGCGCCGACATCGAGGCGTACGCGCAGCAGCTCGGCGGCAACATCGCTGCGGCGACGCGCAGGTGCCGCCGCCGGCGTACAACAACCCCGAAGGCATGGTCTCGTTCACCGTCACCGGCGACACGATCTCGCTGGTGCCCGGGCCTGACGCTGAAGGTGACCCGGACCGCCACCGGCCCGATCGAGCAGTTCGAAGCCGACGACAAGTGAGTCGAGGCATGACGCGGAAACTGGGGATCGCGCCGCGGGACGCACGCCCGCGCGGCGCCGCGCGCGAACGCGGCACGATGGCGCTGGAGATGGTGATCCTGGCGCCGATCCTGCTGATCCTGTTCATGTTCCTGCTCGCCTGTGGCCGCTACTTCCAGACCTCCTCGCTGCTCGAGAGCGCGGCCCGCGACGGTGCCCGCTCCGCCAGCCAGTCCCGCTCGCTCGGCCGACGCCCAGGCCCGGGTCGACGACGGCGGTCACGCGGCACGATGGACCAGGCAGTCAAGTCCTGCAAGGACACCGCGGCCGGCACCATCACCACCGCCTTCACCGCCGGTTCGCCGCTGTCGGTCGAGGTCACCTGCACGATCAACTACCGCGACCTCGGCCTGCTCGGTCATCGGTGGCGACACCACGATCACCAAGCGGTTCACCTCGTCCCTCGACCCGTACCGGGGGGTCCGCGATGGCGCCCCCTGAACGACACCGCGTCGCCGGATCCTCGAGTTCTTCCGGATCGATGCTCCCGGCAACCATCGGCTCGTCGTCGGCCGGGCGCGCTCAGCCCCGCGGTGGCGATCCTCGCGGTGATGATCTTCACCCTGGCCGGCCTCGTCATCGACGGCGGCCGCCAGCTCGGCGCCAAGTCCCGCGCCGTCGGCTACGCCCAGGAGGCGGCCCGGGTCGGCGCCGCGACCATCCAGCTGAACAACGCCGAAGCCAAGATCGACACCACCAAGGCCGCGCACGGCGATCGCCGCGTTCTGCGACCAGGTGACGTCGAACGACCCGGCGGTCACCTCCTGCGGGCCACCGAAGCTGACCGACGAGCAGGTCGAGATCCAGGTCGACATCGCCAACAAGACGACCTTCCTCGGCATGGTCGGCAAGCAGAGCCTGACAGCCAACGGCACCGGCCAGGCCCACGCCGAACAAGGCGTCAAGAAGGCCGACGACAGCCCGACGATCCCGCCGATCGTCGTCGACACCCGACACCGACGACCCCGGCGCGCCGACCAGCACCGCGGTCCCGCCGACCATCGACCTGCCGTGCCCGACCTGGACCGATCGGCTCGCCCACGCCGACCTGGACGCTCACGCCGTTCCCGTTCCCGGCCACCTGCTCGCCGAACGTCACGCCGACCCGACCCGACCCGCTCCGATCGACCCGCCCGAGCCGCTCCGAGCACGCCCGACCAGCGGTGGCGCACCGGGCGGCAGCGGTCCGCCGAGAATTCGGCACCGTCCGGCCGCTGAGAGATCGCAGGCAATGCTCCGTCCGCTGCGAAGGAGCTCTTCCCGTCGCGAGCGTCTGCGCCGGCGTCCGTGCTGGCTGCACCTCGCTGTGGCCGGCTGCCAACGACGGCGGGCGCCCGGCGGCGGCGGTGGCGACTCCGGGCCGACGGTCGTGACGAGCACGCCCTCCGCGGCACACCAGCGACACCCGAGCACCGAGCCGTCGAAGCCGACCACGACGGCCAAGCCCACCGCGCAGCCGAAGGCGCAAGTCATCGTCGATGCCGGGGAACTTCGCGTCGACATCCCGCCGTCCAAGGCCTCGTGCGAAGCTACCCGCTCTACTTCCAGGCGCTGGTCGACCGGGACGACACCATCCTCAGGACACGTTCCCGGCGTTCTTCTACGCCGACACGTCGCAGGCGATCATCGAGGCCAAGCGCAACGGCTGGGTGATGCGGCCGCCCGGCAGCGTCGTGGTGGTGGGCGTCGAGCAGCAGCCGTACGGCGTCGGTCGCGGGTGAAGACCTGCCGCTCGCAGACGACGCAGTACTGGAATCCGAAGGCGAAGAGCGTGGACCGTGGTCGCGCCGAAGGGCTCGCCGGAGGTGATCGACATGATCCGAGACCGGGCTCGGCTGGACTGATGTACCGGCTGGCGACCGATCCGAAGGCGTGTGAACTGCGCAAGCGTGCGATTATCCGGCCTAGGTCAGAACACGAGGATCGTGTTCCGAATAGGTGGCGGGGCATCGAGTCAACGGGCATGATGCCCCTGGTCGAAGATAACCTGCGGGTAGCACGAGACTCGGGAGTGAGGATGCGCAACCGAGTGGGCCGTGGGCTGCTTGCCCTGAGCACCGTGCTCGCACTGCTGATGGTCGTGCCCGCCTCGACCGCCGGCCGCCGGAGACCATTCACAGTCGGCGACCGCGTCTGCAGCATGTACGTGAACTCGATCGGCTTCGGCGCGTACTGCAGTTCCGGCTATGGGTACCTCGGTACGGAGCCGCTCCCGACCTGGCGGGAGACGACTCGAACGGCAACGTCTTCATCCCGTGCCGTGACTTCCCCGTCCCGAAGGGGATCGACGCTGCCGGCGCCGCCCGGAGGGCAAGAAGTGGGTGCTGCGGCTGACGATCGTCGACTACAACCTCGAACCAGTACGACGGTGGCGACCAAGCCCACCTGGAGCGCGCGATCGTGCCGGTCGTCGACGCGGAGCAGCGAGCAGTGCCCGTTCCCGGACTACATGGACAGGTTCTGGTGGCAGTTCGACGAGCACCTACCCGGCGCCGGCGCTGCAGGTCGATGCCGACCTACACGCCGCGGGTGAACGTGCCGGCGTACTTCTCGCTGACCCCGGAGAGCTCGTACATCCTGAAGAACGACCGATCGGCACACATCCGACAGCGCCTTCTACGGCCCGGCACGCACAACCTGACGATGCGCGGCCTGGTCAGCGAGATGACGATCGATCCCGGCGACGGCACCGAGCCGTTCATCTGCCTGATGGGTACGACGCCGGTCGACGACGCCGACGGGTACGACGAGACCAAGGACCCGTTCCACCAGATGAGCACGTGCAAGCACATCTACAAGCGGTCCAGCGCGAACCAGCCGGACGGCATGTACACGGTCAAGCTGACCATCACCTGGGAGGTCTCGTACTGGGTCGGCCGAGCCGACGGCTGGCAGTCGCTCGGCACAGCTGACGTGCATGCGGTGCAGCGGTTGCCTGTGCAGGAAGTGCAGGCGATCGGTGGCTGATGGTGGGGGCTATGGAGGGACGACGATGGTGAAGACGAATGAGCCGGTGCGGTCGGCGCGGTTGCCGCAGCGGCGGTCGGGGAGTGCGGGCGCGGATCGGCTGAAGGGCTTCGTCTCGCTGCTGGCGATCCTGGCGATCGTCGGTGGGGTTCCGTACGTCCTGCTGACGGTTCTTCGGTACGCCGTGGCCGGACAAGATGCCGAGCCGCGACGTGCTGTTCAGCGAGCTGAGCATCGAGACCGTGCTCGGCATCATCGCGTTCTTCATCTGGGTCGCCTGGCTGCACTTCGTCGATCTGCCTGATCGCGGAGGCGGTCGCGGAGATCCGCGGCCACGGCCTGTCGCCACGGATCCCGCTCGGCGGCGGTTCGCAGACCCTCGCCCGTCGGCTGATCGCCAGCGTCGTACTGATCGCGCGGTGCCGCGAGCGTCAGCCTGCCGGTCGCCAACGCGGTGACCACCGGCAGCGCCGGTCGCCCCGACCTCGGTGAGCGTGACGCAGGGCGGCGACCACGGGTCGGCGAGCACGTTCCGTCAGACCGAGGCTCGCAGCACGGTGCTCAGTGGCAACCAGGCCAAGACGACCACGCACACCGGCGTACGGACGAACAACGACCACAACGGTCAGGTCATCAAGTACACCGAGGTCAACCCGCCGCAGGGCCGGAACTACGACTGCCTGTGGGACATCGCCGAGCGCTACCTGGGCGAGGGTCGCCGGTACAAGGAGATCTACGACCTCAACAAGAACAAGCTGCAGCCCGACGGCCGCCGCCTGACCAACCCGGACCTGATCCTGCCGGGCTGGCAGGTCCGCCTGCCGGCCGACGCCAAGGGCCCGGGCGTGCACACGGTCCGCGTGAGCATTGACGACCACAGCAACACCAAGCTCAGCACGGGCACGAAGGTGACCACAGGTACCAAGGTCTCGACCGGCACCAAGACGACCACGGGGACCAAGACGACCACCAAGGTCACCACCGGCTCGGAGACGAAGACGGCGCCCGGTCCGGGCAGCCGCTGGTCCGAGCAGGGCACGGAGTCCGGCTCGACGGTCAGCCATCGGCAGCGCGAAGAGCGACCCGGGCGCGAAGAACGTCAAGCCGAGCGAGCCGGGCGTCACTGTTGGCCCGCACGGTCCTGGTACGTCGCAGTCCGAGCCGGGCGACCCGGCCGCCGGCGGCACGCAGGTGCCTGAGGCAGCTCCGGTCGCGACCGACGACGGTGGGATCAGCCTGCGACGAGGCCGGGATCTACGGCTTCGGCGCGACGCTGCTCGCGGCGGGTCTCGCGCTGGCGCTGAAGCGGCGTCGCGGCTGGGCGCTGGGTCCGGGCCCGAAGGCGGCCGGCCACCGGCAGACCGAGGTCGGTCTGCGGCTCGCGTCCGACATCCCGACCGCTCAGTTCGTCGACAACGCGCTGCGGCAGCTCGGCGCCGACATGACGCAGGCGGAGCGCCCGATGCCGAAGGTCGTCGCCGCGCTGGTGACGGACCGGGCGCTGACGCTCGTGCTCGAGCCGTACGAGGCCCAGTCCGCCGCCGCCCGGCGCCGTGGCAGGTCATTGCCGACGGCACCCGTTGGACGCTGCGTCGCGGCTACGCGCCGAGTGGTGACGTCGAACGCGCCCGCGCCGTACCCGACGCTGGTCACGATCGGCCAGAACGCCGACGGCGCGACCGTGCTGGTCGACCTCGACACCGCGAACGGCATCGTCAGCTTCGGCGGAGTCAACCAACCCGTCCCGCGATGTGGTCGGCTCGCTGGCGGTCGAGCTGGCGACGAACCTGTGGTCCGAGGGCGCGCACGTCAGCATGGTCGGGTTCGGCGACGACCTGTCGTCGCTGGCGCCGAGCCGGCTGAGCTACTGGGTCCGGCTGGACGACGCGATCGCCGAGGTGACCCGTCGTACCGACGCCCAGGTGCAGGCCTGTGGCGCGGCGCGACGTCAGCTCGGTCGCCGACGCACGGATGGCGTACCCGGACCCGGTGCTGTGGGGTGCGGAGATCATCTTCGTGTCCGCGCCGCCGTCGCCGGAGGAGCAGGACCGGCTCAACCGGCTCGCCGCGGACCACGCAGCGTTGCGTCGCGGTGGTCGTCGTCGGCGACGTGCATCAGCTCGCCGTGGCGGTTCGTCGTGGACGAGAAGAACCAGGCGGTCTGCCGGCTGCTCGGCCTCGAGGTCGATGCCCACAGCATCAATCCGGCGCAGTTCGCCGACCTGGTCGCGCTGTTCGACGCGGCCGAGTCCGAGGCGCTGGACAAGCGCCGGGCCGAGCAGGACATGCCGGCGTACGAGTTCTCCGCGCACCGACCTCAGCCTGCCGGCGCCGGTCGAGGTCGACCTGCTCGGCGCCGGTCGAGGTGGATGCCCGCGGCACCATCGAAGACGGCCGGATCACGCTGTCGACGGAGATCATCGCGTTCCTGGCCAGCCAGGACTACGGCGTCCACCCGAACGTGCTGGCCGGTGCGATCTGGCCGCGCGGCATCAGCGAGGAACTGCGCGACGCGGCGCTGGACCACACCCGTGCCTGGGTCGGAGTGGACGCGATGTACGCCGACGAGTCCGGTCGCTGGATGCTGAACCGCAGCATCGTCCGGGTCGACTGGGACGTGTTCCGCACGCTGGCCAAGCAGGCGACGATGATGGACGACCCGCGTGGGCCGCTGTCGACGGCGCTGAGCCTGGTGCACGGCCCGGCCTGGTCGAACCTGCCGGCCGGCCGCTACTCCTGGCTCGCCGCCTCGGGGATCGAGCGGCGGATGGTGGAGTCGGTGGTCGACGCCGCGCTTCGGCTGGCGGAGTCGGCGCTGAGCCACAACGACGGCAACCTGGCCCGCACCGCGCTCCAGACCGGCCTGAGCTTCTCGCCGGCCTCGGAGGAACTGTGGCGAGCCACGCTCCGCCTGGCCGCGCACTTCGGCACCAGCGCCGACGTCACCAACGTGGCCGGCCAGATGTACGCCGCCCTCGCCAAACACGGCGGCCCCCGCGGCGCCGAGGCCGAGACCGACGCCCTGGTCGACGAGCTCCTCCCCGGCTACCACCGCCCGGCCGCAGTCGCCTGACCTGCGCACGAAGCCGCCCTGCACGGATCCACCGGAGCCCGGGCGGTTCGTCGTACCGCCCTCTGGTGGGCTGACCCACCTGCGTGTGGGTTGGCCCACGGGATTCGGGCGAGCGAACCCGCCTTCTGGTGGGTTGACCCACCTGCGTGTGGGTTGGCCGACGGGATTCGGGCTAGCGAACCCGCCCTCTGGTGGGCTGACCCATCAGACGGGGTGCATGGACGGGGTGTCGGACCAGCGGGTCAGAGGGCGTCGGCGGACCAGGTGTCGCAGGCGGTCATGTCGCCGGAGTCCATGCCGGTCTTGAACCACCTCATCCGCTGCTCGGCGGTGCCGTGGCTGAAGCTTTCCGGGGTGACCTGGCCCTGGGTCTTCTCCTGGATGCGGTCGTCGCCGACGGCCGCGGCGGCGTCGAGACCGCGGGCGATGTCGTCCTCGGTGAGGCCGGTGATGAAGGTGTCGCCGCTCCTTGTCCGGCACGGTGGTGGCGTGGTTGGTCCAGATGCCGGCCAGGCAGTCGGCCTGCAGCTCGGACCGGACCGAGTCGGAGGTGGGGCCGTTCGCGGGTCTTGATCCGGCCGAGGATGCCGTAGAGGTTCTGGATGTGGTGGCCGTACTCGTGCGCCACGACGTACGCCTCGGCGAAGTCGCCGCCCGTGGCGCCCAGGTCGGTCTGCAGCGTCTGGAAGAACCCGATGTCCAGGTAGACGCGCTTGTCGGGCGGGCAGTAGAACGGCCCGACCGCGCTGGTCGCGGGACCGCAGCCGGTGTTGACCGAGCCGTCGAAGACCCGCATCGGCGCCCGGGTGTACTTCTTGCCGCGCCGGGGCAGCTCGGCGGCCCAGAAGCCCTCGATCGAGTTCTGGTAGAAGACGAACCGGCAGTCCTGGTTCGTTCTGCAGGTCGGTGCCCTTCTTGCAGGAGTCCAGGTTGCCGGCCGCGGTGTTCTGCGCGGTCGGCTCGTCGCTGCCGCCCCCGCCGGGCAGGCCGCCGTTCAGCAGCAGGATGACGACGAGCAGGATGATGCCGCCGATGCCGCCGCCGACCGGGATCATCCCGCCGGGCAGCAACCCGCCGCCGCCTCCACCGCTCCCGCGGGTGTCCTCGACACCGCTGGTGTCGAGATCGGCGTCCGGGTTGAATTTCACAGCGCATACACTAGACCTCGGTGCGGGGAACTTGCCGTGTCGTGACGCAGCGCCGCCGACCCGCCACCGACCGACCCCCGACCCTGAGGACACCTGCCCCGCGATGATCACTGTCTCCAACCTCGAGGTCCGTGTCGGGTGCCCGGCAACTGCTCGCGCCCGCCTCGTTCCGGGTCGGACCGGGCGACAAGGTCGGTCTGGTCGGCCGCAACGGCGCCGGCAAGACGACGCTGACCAAGATCCTGGCCGGCGAGGGCCTGCCGGCCAGCGGCTCGGTCACGTCGTCCGGCGAGATCGGCTACCTGCCGCAGGACCCGCGCACCGGCGATCTCGAAGTACTGGCGCGGGACCGGATCCTGTCCGCCCGCGGCCTGGACGACGTCGTCCGGCGGATGCGCAGCGCCGAGAAGTCGATGGCCAGCGCGGACGACAAGACCCGCGCGAAGGGCATGCGCCGGTACGAGCGGGCCGAGGCGGACCTGCACGCCGCCGGTGGCTACGCCGCCGAGTCCGAGGCGGCCCGGATCGCGGCGAACCTCGGCCTGCCGGACCGGGTGCTCGGGCAGCCGCTGGGCACGCTGTCGGGTGGTCAGCGCCGCCGTGTCGAGCTGGCTCGGATCCTGTTCGCCCAGGCGGAGACGCTGCTGCTGGACGAGCCGACCAACCACCTGGACGCCGACTCGATCGTCTGGCTGCGCGACTTCCTCAAGTCGTACGCCGGTGGCGTGATCATGATCAGCCACGACGTGAACCTGCTCGAGGAGACCGTCACCCGGGTCTTCCACCTGGACGCGAACCGGGCCGAGATCGACGTCTACAACGTCGGCTGGAAGGCGTACCTGACGCAGCGCGAGACCGACGAGCGGCGCCGCAAGCGCGAGCGGGCGAACGCGGAGAAGAAGGCGACCCAGCTGGTCGACCAGGCGAACAAGATGCGCGCCAAGGCGACCAAGGCGGCCGCGGCCCAGCAGATGCTGCGGCGGGCCGAGCGGCTGATGTCCTCGCTCGAGGACGAGCGCGAAGCCGGATCGCGTGGCGAAGATCGCGTTCCCGACGCCGGCGCCGTGCGGCAAGACGCCGCTGATGGCCCGCGAGCTGTCGAAGTCGTACGGCTCGCTGGAGATCTTCACCGACGTCGACCTGGCGATCGACCGGGGCTCGCGGGTCGTCGTACTCGGGCTCAACGGTGCCGGGAAGACCACGCTGCTGCGGGTGCTGTCCGGGATCGAGAAGTCCGACACCGGCGAGGTGATCGACGGGCACGGGCTCAAGCTCGGGTACTACGCGCAGGAGCACGAGACCCTCGACGTGAACCGGACCGTGCTGGAGAACATGAAGACCGCCGCGCCGGACCTGAACGAGACACAGGCGCGCAGCGTGCTCGGCTCGTTCCTGTTCACCGGCGACGACGCGGACAAGCCGGCCCGGGTGCTGTCCGGTGGCGAGAAGACGCGGCTCGCGCTGGCGACCCTGGTCGTCTCGGCGGCGAACGTGCTGCTGCTCGACGAGCCGACCAACAACCTGGACCCGGCCTCACGGGCCGAGGTGCTGAACGCGATCCGCTCGTACGCCGGTGCGATCGTGCTGGTCACCCACGACGAGGGCGCCGTCGAGGCGCTCGAGCCGGAGCGGGTGCTGCTCCTCCCGGACGGCGTCGAGGACCTCTGGACGAACGACTACGCCGACCTGGTGTCGCTCGCCTGAGTGGTTTTCCACAGGTGACGTGACCGCACGAAAGGGTCCGATTCGCGTATGTTCCTGGCATGACGGAACTGGGACTGCGGTTGACGGTGGACGGGCCGGTGGCCCGGGTCGTGCTGGACCGGCCGGACGTGCGCAACGCACAGACCCCGGCGATGTGGCGGGCCCTGGCGGACTTCGGTACGACGCTGCCACCCGAGGTCCGGGTGGTCGTCGTGTCGGGGGAGGGGCCGTCGTTCTCGGCCGGACTCGACCGGCGGCTGATGATGGGCGAGAACGCGGACGGCGAGGAGCCGCTGCTCACCCTCGGCGCCAAGCCCACCGCCGAGGTCCACGAGACAGATCGCCGGCTTCCAGGCCGGCTTCTCCTGGCTCCGACGCCCGGAGATCGTCAGCATCGCCGCTGTCCAGGGGCACGCCGTCGGCGCTGGCTTCCAGTTGGCGCTCGCCTGCGACCTGCGGGTGGTCACGCCGGATGCCCGCTTCAGCATGCGCGAACCCGCGCTCGGGCTGGTCCCGGACCTGGGTGGTACCCAGCCGCTCGTGCAGCTGGTCGGCTACTCGCGCGCCCTGGAGATCTGTGCGACCTCGCGCTGGGTCGAGGCCGCCGAGGCGAAGGAGCTCGGCCTGGCGAACATCGTCGTACCGCCGGAGGAACTGGCCGGCACGGTCGAAGGATCTGGCCGAGGCGTTGCTGACCCCGCTGCGCGGGAGCGATCCGCGAGACGAAGGCATTGCTGCTCGGTGCCGCGGATCGCTCGTACGACGATCAGCTGAAGGCCGAGCGGGAGGCGCAGGAGCGCCGGCTGAAAGACCTGATCGCCACTTTTGGCTAGTGCCAGTTGCTGATCATGACGTCGTTCGGGGCGGGTTCGCCCTGGCCGGACTCGACGAAGTGCTTGAGGCTCATCAGGAAGATGGCCCACTTGGTGCTGCAGTGGTACATGAAGGTGACCTCCTCCTTCCAGCCCTCGTGCTTGAACAGGATGATCGTGTAGTCGTCCTCCCGGCTGAGGTCGAAGCTGACGTGGGTGCCGATCCACTCCTCGGGACCGTCGACGACCTCCCAGCGGACCCGCTCGCCGGGCCTAGTGTCCAGAACCTTCATATCGAACCCGCCACCGCCAGGCACGCTCGCGAAGCGGAACTGGATCACCCCGCCGACCGCTTCGTCGCCCTTGGTGTCCTCGGTCCACCAGCCGGCCAGGCCGTCGATCGTGGTGAGTGCTGCGTAGACGTCCTCCCGCGACGCCGTGATTCCGATGCGGTGCAGGATGTCGACCATTTCGATGCCTCTTTCTGAGATCTGCGCCCGGATTCGGGCAGGTTCGATCAGCGCGGCCACGGGCGTGGCGACGCTCGTTCTGTTGTGTTGGTCGAGCTTCAGTCCTGTCGGCTGCGCTCGATGGTCTCGGCGATCCGCTTGATGCGCTGCAGCCGGCCGTCCCAGGTGTCACTGACCGAGGCCAGTTGCGCGACCGCCCGGGCGAGTTGCGACTCGTCCACCGTGTAGCGCCGTTCGCGTCCGGACGACGTCGCGTGGACGAGTCCGACCCGATCGAGGACGGCGAGGTGCTTGGCGACCGCCTGCCGGGTGACCGGCAGTTGATCGCTCAGGCTGGTCGCGGTCCCGCCGCCATCGGCCAGCAGCAGGTCGAGCATCCGGCGCCGAGTCGGGTCTCCGATCGCCGACCAGAGCTCGTCGTCGATCACGGCTTCGATACCAGCCGATCGACGTACGGCGCGAGGCGGGGGAGGAAGTAGGCCCAGCCGCTGGCGTGATCGTGGTACGTCTCGTCCGACTTCGCTGCTTCGTCGTACCCGGTCTCGGCGAACCGCAGCAGCGTGCCACCATCCGACGGGATCAGGTCGAACGTCACCAGCAGCGAGTTGGCCTCGGTGGCGACCTCGCCGTCGTAGTCCCACCGGAACGAGAACCGCCGGGGCGGGTCGGCCTCCACGACCGTGACCGCGACGACCTTCACGTCCGGCTTCGATTGGTCGCTGAACGACACGGTCCCGATCGCACCGGGCGCCGCGTCGAGATCAGCGTCGTCCGGCCACCACTCCCGCAGGTGCTCAGGCGCGCTGACCACCTCGTAGACGACCTCCGGCGAAGCCTCCACCCGAATCTCCCGCTCGATGCTCCGTGCCATCCCACCCACCGTTCCTCTCGCAACCTTTGGTTGCCTATGACTGTAGGTCGCGTTCGCGCTATGCGCAACCATTGGTTGCATAGAAGATCGACGGGAAGTTCCGGACGACCTCGAGTGTTATGAAGGTCCACAACAGAAGTGGGAGGGAACTGGATGTCCGCAGGCATGATGCGCCCCGCGATGATGAACGCCGGGGGCTGGCGACGGCAGGACTCGTCGGTCGTCGGTCAGAAGCTGGCGAAGGGCACGCTGCCGCGCATCGCTCCGGTTCGCCAAGCCGTACCGCTGGCACATCACGCTCTTCCTGCTGCTGGTGATCGTCTCCGCCTTCCTGGTGATCGCGTCGCCGCTGCTGTTCAAGAAGATCGTCGACGACGGCATCATCAAGGGCGAACGCGCGGCCTGGTGACCGCGCTCGCCCTGGTGGTCGCCGCTGCTCGCGGTGGTCGAGGCCGCTGCTCGGGCTGATGCAGCGCTGGTTCTCGGCGCGGATCGGCGAAGGACTGATCTTCGACCTGCGGACCAAGGTGTTCGCGCACGTCCAGCGGATGCCGGTCGCGTTCTTCACCCGCACCCAGACCGGTGCGCTGGTGTCCCGCCTGAACAACGACGTGATCGGCGCCCAGCAGGCCTTCACCTCCACGCTGTCCGGCGTGGTCTCGAACGTCATCAGCCTGATCCTGGTGGTCGGCGCGATGCTGGTGCTGAGCTGGCAGCTGACGTTGGTCGCGATCCTGATGCTGCCGATCTTCCTGCTTCCGGCGCGCTATCCTCGGCCGCCGGCTGGCCGCGATGACGCGCGAGCAGATGCAGCTCAACGCGGACATGTCGACCGGCGATGACCGAGCGGTTCAGCGTCGGCGGGGCACTGCTGGTCACGCTGTTCGGCCAGCCCGAGCATCGAGAACGCGCGACTTCGGCGAGCGCGTCCGGCCGGGTCCGCGACCTGGGCATCCGGATCGCCATGCTCGGGCCGAGTCTTCTTCACCGCCCTGACCCTGGTCGCCGCGCTGGCGACGGCCCTCGTGTACGGCGTGGGCGGCAACCTCGCGGTCCGGGAGACGCTGACCGTCGGCACGCTGCTGGCGCTGGTCGCGCTGCTCGGCCGGCTGTACGGCCCGCTGACCGCGCTGTCCAACGTCCGCGTCGACGTGATGACCGCGCTGGTGTCGTTCGAGCGCGTCTTCGAGGTGCTCGACCTGGAGCCGATGATCAAGGACGCACCGGACGCCCAGGACCTGCCGACGGGTGCCGCCACGTGTCGAGTTCGACCACGTCGCGTTCGCCTACCCGACGGCGGAGCAGGTGTCCCTGGCGAGCCTGGAGTCCGTCGCGGTGCTGGACAAGCGCGTGTCCGCCCAGGTGCTCGAGGACATCAGCTTCGTCGTCGACCCCGGCCAGATGGTCGCGCTGGTCGGCCCGTCCGGCGCCGGCAAGACCACCATCACCAACCTGGTCGCCCGCCTGTACGACGTCACCGGTGGAGCGGTCCGGATCGGCGGCCACGACGTACGCGAGGTGACGCTGCAGTCGTTGCACGACGCGATCGGGTACGTCACCCAGGACGCGCACATGTTCCACGACACGATCCGCGCGAACCTGGCCTACGCGAAGCCGGACGCCACCGACGAGGAGATGATCGAGGCGCTCGCGGTCGGCGCAGATCTGGGACCTGGTGTCGTCGCTGCCCGACGGCCTGGACACGGTCGTCGGCGATCGCGGTCACCGGCTGTCCGGCGGCGAACGGCAGCGCCTGGCGATCGCCCGGTTGCTGCTGAAGGCGCCGCAGCATCGTCGTACTGGACGAGGCCACCGCGCACCTCGACTCCGAGTCCGAGGTCGCCGTCCAGCGGGCGCTCGACACCGCGCTGGAGGGACGTACCTCGCTGGTGATCGCGCACCGGCTGTCGACCGTGCGGAACGCGGACCAGATCCTGGTCGTTGACCACGGCAACATCGTCGAGCGCGGCACGCACGAGCAGCTGCTCGCGCCGGCGGCGAGTACGCCGACCTCTACCACACCCAGTTCGCCGAGTCGGGCACGGCCGCTGGCGTCGCGGGGTACCTGAGTTGGCGCCTGAGGGGGGGCCATGATCAAGCGCGGTCCTGGCGCCGGCTACGCGGCTTCAAGCTCGCCTACCACTCCGAGGACGGCCGCACTACGGCAAGGTGGGCGACAGCGCCTGCGCACCGCCTCCCTCTGATCGCGCCCTGGCCGCCGGCTCACCTACGCGCCCTCTGCGCACTAGCGCTGCTACGCGGACCTTCGGCGGTCGTGCTCCAGCAGGTGCAGGACCGGTACGCCGAGGTGGCGGCGGCGAGTTGGTCCAGTCGAGGTGGAAGAACTCCGCCACCACGTGCGGCGCGGGTCAGGATGATGACCTCCTGCCCCTGCACCTGCTCCACGGTCGCCATCAGGGCGTCGATCGGCCGGTCGTGGGAGATCCCGCCCTCGGCCTCCTGCCCGAGATCGCGCAGTCGCTGCACGCTCCGCCCGGTGCAGCCCTTCGCCTCGGTGTCGATCGCCTTCTGCGCCTCGGCGAGATCCTCGCGCTGGGTCGGCGAGCCCCGGCCCGTACAGGTCCGCGGTGCCGAGTGCGCTGATCGAGGCCTCCACGCCGGCCTCGGCGTTGTGGCATGGCACGAGCACGTGGTACCTGACCGGCTCCGGCATGTCCTGGTGCAGCGTCGACGACGCGTTTCGCGTCCGGCTCGGACAGTTCCTGTTCGACGAGCAGTACGACGTCGTACATCTCGGTACCTCCGGTGCCTGACCAGTCGGTACTACCTCCATGATGCCCCGTTCGGCCACAAGGAGTCAGCCGATCTACTGTCACTCGCCGTGACCTCCGGAGGTGGCCACTGGCAGGGCCGGAAGGTCGAGCTGCGTGGCGCCGTGCCCTCGATCAGCGGCCGTGGTCAGGGCTTCCCGCTGGATGAGGACGTCGGCCAGGTCGAACTTCACCGGTTCCTCGAGCTGCTCGTAGGTGCAGGACTCCGGCGTGCGGTCCGGGCGCCAGCGGACGAACTGGGCGGTGTGCCGGAACCGGATGCCCTCCATGTGGTCGTAGCGGACCTCGACCACCAGCTCAGGCCGCAGTGGTGTGAACGAGAGGTCCTTGCCCGCCTGCCAGCGGCTGCCTTCGGCGTTGCGCGGCGTACGGACGCCTTCCTCCTGCTTGGCCCACGCCCACGGGTGCTCGTCGAACGTCGGTGACGAGCGGCTGCATCTCCTCGAAGAGCTCCTTGCGCCGTTCGAGCGGGAACGCGCCGATCACGCCGACGCTCGCCAGCGTGCCGTCGTCGTTGTAGAGCCCGAGCAGCAGCGAGCCGATCCGGTCCGGGCCGCTCTTGTGCACGCGGTACCCGGCGACCACGCAGTCCGCGGTGCGCTCCGGCTTGACCTTGAACATGACCCGCTTGTCCGGCTGGTACGTGCCGTCCAGCGGCTTCGCGATCAGCCCGTCCAGGCCGGCGCCCTCGAACTGCTCGAACCACTGCCCGGCGGTCGCGTGATCGGTCGTCGCCGGGGTGACATGGATCGGCGCCTTCACGCCGGCGAGTGCGTCGATCGAGAGCGGTACGGCGTTCCGCGAACGGACGTTCCATGTAGTCGTCGTCGCCGAGTGCCAGCAGGTCGAACGCGACGAACCGGGCCGGGGTCTTCTCGGACAGCATCGTTCACCCGGCTCGCGGCCGGGTGGATCCGCTGCTGCAGCACCTCGAAGTCGAGCCGGTCGCCGGACTCGCCGATCACGATGATCTCGCCGTCGATCGCGCACCGCTCCGGCAGGTTCGCCTTCACCGCCTCGACCAGCTCGGGGAAGTACCGCGTCATCGGCTTCTCGTTCCGGCTGCCGATCTCGACCTCGTCGCCGTCGCGGAAGATGATCGACCGGAACCCGTCCCACTTGGGCTCGTAAGCTCATGTCGCCGTGCGGGATCTCCTTGACCGGCTTGGCGAGCATCGGCTTGACCGGTGGCATCACAGGCAGTCGCATCCCGTCATTCTGTCCCACCCGCCACCTCCCGGGCGACGGGACCTGAGGACGAATTGACCAACACGGGAGGTTGCTACCGCGTCCAGTACCGCTGACCACCTCCGCGGCCGCCCCGGGGTCGGTGGACAGTGAACCGGCCTGGACCGACAATTTGGTCTATGACATCCGCGCCGGTCGAGGGGACACGTCCGTCGGACGCCGAGCGGGACCGTGCCCTCGCTGTGCTCCGTGAGGGCGCCGGGTCGGGGCGCTTGTCGCACGACACCTTCATCCGGCGGATGAACTTCGTACTCCGCGCGCAGAGCCGGGGCGAGCTCGCCAATGCGATCCGCGACCTCCCACCGGAGGAACCCCGCCGCACCCGCTGGCTGCGCGACGTACGGTCCAAGCTTCCACGGCTGGCGGTGACCCGACCCGCCGGCCCGCCTACTGGCGCCCCGCGCGGCGCTCGGCCGGCTGGGCAGCAGGGTGGTGTCGTGCCAAGCGGCCGGACCGCTGCGGACTCGGGCGGCTTCCTGACACGGTTCGAGGCTGTTTTCGAATGGCTGGGCGGCCTGCCTGGGCTCGCGGTCGTGCGGAGCACGCCAGGGCTGCCACCGCCCGGTCTCGCGCTGCCGGCGCCGGGCTCACCGACCGTCCGGATCGGGCGTGGTCCCGGCGCAACCCTGCGCCTGGCCGACGTCTCCGTGTCCCGCTGTCACGCCGAGCTCCGGCATGTCGACGACAGCTGGATGGTGCGCGACCTCGGATCTATGAACGGGACCCAGGTCAACGGACTGCGTATCACCACAGCGGTTCGCGTTCGTCCCGGCGATCGCATCCAGTTCGGAGCGGTCGCCTACGTGCTCACCTGGACGGATGAGCCCTGATCTCGCTGCTGCATCTGCGGTTTGCTGACCAGCGGTGGCGAGCATTGTTCAGATCGAGCTGTGTCTGCCCATTCCGGGACACGGTCACGCGGCCGGCATGGCAACTGGACTCCCGCCATCGGCACGGTCCGGCGCAGTGTCACCCCATGGGTCGAGCACACGGACGCTGTCCTTCGCGGAGTTGCTCCGGCGATCAGCCGTCGCAGCCGAACTCCCCTCGTCGCCCCAAGGGTCGATGCCTGCGCCTGGATGGTCGCGTGCATCGATGGGCTGGTCGCTGCGAGCCTCGCCCCAGACGTCGCTGCCCGTAGCAGCCGGCCTTCGGTCGGCCGGCTCATTGGGGACGCAATGAGGCACGCCGTCGGAGCCTTCGCCCCATGGGTCGAGTGGCTGGTGGCTGTCGTTCCCGGGAGTGCTTCCGTGGTCGGCGCGAGAAGTCGGGTCAGCGCCGTCGCCCCATGGGTCGATGCCTCCAGCGGCCGAGTGACCCGCGGCTGTCGAGTGCTCGTGGGCATGCGCCGGCGCGTTGCCGGGGTGATCGCCCCAGGGGTTGAGCCGGGCGGCGTCCTCGGGAGTGATCCAGGGTGGATCGGTATCGCGCGGCCAGGCACGCGCCGACCCGCCCGCAGTGTTCACGCCGGCCGCTCCGCCCGACGTCGCGACGGCTGTTCCGGGCGTGGTTGGGCTGGAGTCGGGTCCGCGGTGGTGGTTGGTGGTCGGTATCTGCCGCGGGGGATGGGGTCGGGGGTGGCCCAGGTGGGGCGGGTGACGTGGACGATGCCGTGGGTGATCTGGATGGTCCAGTGGCCGGCGTGCAGGTCGCGGTGGCAGCGTTTGCACAGGAGGGCGAGGTTGGTGAGTTTGGTGGCGCCGCCGTCGATCCAGTGGACGACGTGGTGGGCGTCGCAGTAGATCGGTGGGGCGCCGCAGCAGACGCAGCCTTTGTCGCGGGTGATGAGGGCGTTGCGGATCGGGCCGGTGGCGAGTCGGATGGTGGTGCCGACGTCGAGGGGTTGGGAGTCCGAGCCGAGCACGACGGGCAGGATCTGCGCGTCGCAGGCGAGGCGTCGGATGGTGGCTGCGGACAGGGCGTCGCCGTAGATGAGGTGGCCGAGTTTGTCGGCGGTGGCGGCTTTGAGGTCGTTGAAGTCGATGGTGACGGTGATGTGCGCCTTCGGTCCATGCCCGGGAATGAACCCGGTCGCCCGTCCCGCACCGGCCGTGCCGCCGCCGGTCCCGGTCGACGCACCAGTGGTACCGCCGGCGGACTCGGTCGACGCCCCGGCGGCCGCAGCAGCCGCCGAGTCGTGGCGCTGGCGGCCGCCGCGTCGGTGCCGGCGATATCCCTGGCAGGGTGCCGGCGAGGTCGTCGGCAGCGGCCCCGGTGTCGGCGCCGGTGTCGGGGGTGCCTGCCAGCAGCCGCGCCGCGCGGCGGTGCCCGCGGAACCGGCCGTGGGACCGGCGGTGGCCGTCGCGGTGGCGGTGGGGTTGTTGGCGGTGGTGAGCAGGGTGGTGAGGGCGTCGGCCTGGCGCTTGTCACGGCTGCGGGGGTCGAGGGCGCCATCGATCGTTTTATGGGGTTTGGCGTGGGCGTGGATCAGGGCCCGGAACAGTTCGGCGTTCTCGTTGGCCAGATAGCCAGTGAACGCGACACCGTTGTCGGCCCCTTTCAACTTCAGCGACTCACGGTCGTACGCCTTCTGTTCCTTCGGGTTCGGGGCCATCGGTGTCGAGCCGGTTGCGGACCTGCACCCCGGCCTTGCGCAGGTCCAGCGGACCGTGAGTGCGGCCCAACTCCACCATCTCCCGCTCGGCCACCTCCAGATCGTCGACCGGAACCGTCGCCGGCACCTTCTCCAGCGCGGCCACGATCGCCTCGGCCTGCGCCGGATGCAGCAGCACCCCACTGCCCGCACCGTCCCGCCCGCACCCTGCTCGCCGGTACCGTCTTCGCCGGTGCCCGCACTGTCCGCGCCGGTCTCGTCTTCGTCGGCGGTGGCCGCGGCGGTGTGGTGGGGGTCGGGGTTGGGCAGGGCGGCGGCGACGGCGGGGTACTTGGGCAGGGTGGTGGCGAGGTGGACGTCGCGGCGGGCTTTGGTGGGGTCGATGCGGTAGCGGAAGGTCAGCAGCCGCGCGGTGGTGCCGGCGCCGAGTTCTTGGGCGTAGCCGGTGGTTTCGAGGCCGGCCATCAGGTGCAGGGCGAAGGTTTCCAGCCGGGCGATCTCGGCGAACGCGGCATCCAGCGACGACAGCATCTCGCTGCCGCTCATCGACCAGACCGGCCGTTCCCCGAGGATCTCCATGGCCCTAACTCTAGACACTGCCGCCGACAGTTTCCAAACCCGAACGCCCTTGTTTTCAAGGGGATTCAGCCAGGAAGGGTTATCCACAACGATGCGGGGTTGTGGACAACCCGCGTGCGAGACATCCATGCCAGGTGGCAGGGGCGCAACGCTCCAGTCCACCGTTCATTGCCTCTGGCAACCATGGTGATCTCGCTCGCATCCGAGCTCTCGGTCGAGCTCGACGGCAGGCAATACACCCTCGCCCGAGCTGCCCCAGCCGCACTCCGATAGCCATGCTTGCATCTGATACTTGGGTACGGGTTTACCGTCGATCCATGGACGACCACACCAATTGGGTACCCGCCGCGTGCACGCTCCCGACCGCGGACCAGCCGCTGCGGCTGGCCGAGTTCGACGAGCTGTTCGCGGACCATCTCCGTGGCGCCGACCGCGTCGGACCGCACACGCTCGACCTCGTACTCGCCGCCGAGGCCCGCGGGACGGTGGCGGAGTTGACGGCGCGGGAGAACGAGTGCTGCTCGTTCTTCGCGTTCGACCTCACGGACACCGACGACGGTGAGCTTCGGCTGCGGATCGGCGTCCCGCCCGCGCAGGTCGGCGTACTCGATGGGTTGAGCGAGCGGCTGCCGCGGTGAGACCTGGAGAGGTTGCCGCCGCAGCTGGGGTGAACCTGCAGACGTTGCGGTACTACGAACGCCGCGGACTGCTCGATGAGCCGGTGCGGAGCCTCGGCGGGCACCGGATGTACCCGCAGGAGGCCGTCACCACGCTGCGGGTGATCAAGGCGGCGCAGCGGCTCGGGTTCACCCTCGCTGAGGTGTCGGAGCTCCTCGACACGGCCAGGCACCGGCATGCGATCGGCGAGGGAGCCGGGCTGCAGGCGCGGGCCCGCGAGAAGCTGGCGGACGTGGAGACGAAGATCGCCGACCTGACCGTGATCGCCGAGACCCTCCGCGCCGGGCTGGCCGCCGGGTGCGACGACCTGGCGACCTGCGCCGGCGACCCGAACTGCCCGCTTCCCTTCACCGACATCGGCCGGCCCGTCGACCCGGATGCCCTCGGCGGCCGCCCGTGACGGTCCTGCGGTCCGTGCTGCTGTTCCTCCTGGCGGCTCTCGCGGAGATCGGGGGAGCGTGGCTGATCTGGCAGGGCTGGCGGGAGCATCGCGGTCTGTGGTGGATCGCGGGCGGGGTGATCGCGCTTGGCGCCTACGGATTCGTCGCGACCTTCCAGCCGGAACCCGAACTTCGGGCGGATCCTCGCCGCGTACGGCGGGGTGTTCGTGGCCGGCTCACTGGTGTGGGGCATGGTCGTCGACAAGTTCCGCCCCGACCGCTGGGACATCCTCGGCGCGGCGATCTGCCTGGTCGGCGTCGTGGTGATCATGTACGTACCGCGCAAGCTCCTGAGCATCACTCAGCGATCGGCGATGTTGCGGCCGCCGTCGAGGAAGGGGTCGAACGACCCGTGCGGCGGTCGTCGCCGTCCTTGGCCGGGATGACCTCCTTGGAGTACTGCGCGATGTACACGCGCCGGTTCCGGTCGGTGAGGTTGGGTCCGCTGCGGTGGATGACGACGCTGGAGAAGACCACGATCGAGCCGGCCGGCGCGGTCATCGGGATGCCGGGATCCGAGCCGAAGTAGCAGACCATGTCGTTGAGCTCAGGGTCCCGGATGTGCTTGATGTACGACTTGATGCCGGACCGCGAGTACGGCAGCAGGTAGACCGAGCCGTTCTCCTCGGTGACGTCGTCGAGGGCGATCCAGCAGGTGAGGTAGGGCTCGTGGTCCTCGTGGACGTAGCCGGAGTCCTGGTGCCAGGCGAACGCCGTGTTCGGGTCGCCGGCCTTGATCACGTACTGCTCCCAGAACAGGTAGGCGTCGTCGCCGAGCGTCGCCTGGCAGATCTCGGCCATCGTGTCACTGAACAGGAACTGCCGGAGTTCGGGCCGGTCCTGGTAGATCATGCTGCTGAAGTACCGCTTGCCCCGGTGCGTTGATGCCGAGCGGTCGATGCCGGCCGCGTCCATCGCGGCGTCGAGCTTGTCGATCGAGTACTGCGCTCCGCCGCGCAGCAGCTCGAGCTGCTCGTCGGTGAGCACGCGCTCGAGCACGAAGTAGCCCTCGTCGCGGAACTGTGCCAGGTGCTCGGGGGTGACCAGGTCGGCCGATGTCATCGTGCAGTCCTCCGGTGCGGTCGGATTGTGCCTTCCACACGAAGACGCTAGGGCGGCGGCGACGGACAGAGAATGTCTCGGCGCGACCCGGACATGAACGTTTTGGCGTCCACTGGGTACGGTCGCCGGCATGGGTGAGCGGACGGTCGTCGCGATCGCCGAGGGGCCGGTGACCAGACTCGGCCAGCTGGTGCTCGCGGGCGAGGTGGTCGACGACGAGCCGATCATGTCGTCGACGTTGCGGGTGATGGACGCGTACGTGCTGTCGGTGCTGATCGATGGCGAGGGCAACTACCGCGACGCCGACGGGCGCGACGAGCGGATCCGGCCGGGCGCCCACACGATCGTGCCGCCCGGGTTCCCGCACACGTACGGCACCGATCCGGGGGAGCGCTGGACGGAGCTGTTCGTCGTCTTCACGGGACCGCTGTTCGACTCGCTCGCCCACCTGGATCGGCGCCGGCCCGCGGTACCCGGCGCCACTGCCGTCGATCGAGGCGCTGCGCACCGTGCTGCGCTCACCGCCGCGGACGCGCAGGGTCGCGGAGCATCAGTTGCTGGCGCTGGCCGACTGGCTGATCGACACCGACGACACCGCGGAGAGTCCCGACCTGAGCAGGGAGATCGTGGACGCGATGGGCCGGCTGGCCGACGACCTGACCGCGAGCACGGACCTGGCTGCCGTGGCGGCCGAGTCGGGGCTGAGCTACGACACGTTCCGGCGCCGGTTCGCGGCACAGGTCGGCCAGACGCCGGCCGCGTTCCGGAGCGTGCACCGGCTGCAGACCGCGGCCACGCTGCTGCGGCTGACCGACCTGACCCATCGGGAGATCGCCCGGACCCTCGGCTTCGCCGACGAGTTCCACCTCTCGCGCCGGTTCCGTGCCCACTTCGGCGTATCGCCGCGCGACTACCGCCGATCATGAGGTGGAGTTGGCCCGAGCGCCCGGGCGGGGGATGGCCGCCAGAAGCTTGCGGGTGTAAGGATCTGCTCGCCGCCAAGCGCTCCGCCGCCGAGGGCCAGATGATCGAGGTGACGAGCCCGTTCCCCGACCCTCGACTACGGCACGCCCACTCAACCCGCAGGAAACGCCCGCCCGGAGCACGACCCCCGTACCTCCTGAGGTACGGCCACGCACACGTGCCTCAGGGGATCAGGACGACCTTGCCGGCGGTGGCGCGGTCTTCCAGGGCTCGATGCGCGGCTGCGGCCTCCGACAGCGGGAAGGTCGTGGTGAGTGCGTGCCAGCGACCGGAGACGATCTCCTCGAGCGCTGCCGCCTCGAGCGCGCGGAGCTGTGGCATCAGCTTGGCGCCGATCGCCCAGTCGGCGGTGAGACCGCGGGCCATCAGATCCTCCGTGCGTGAACTGGATCGGACCGCCGCCGGACCAGCCGAACATCAGCACCCGTCCACCGACCCCGAGCAGCTCGAAGGCCCGCTGGCCGTTGGTCACCACCAACCCCGTCCAGCAGCACGGTGATGTCCCGATCACCCAGCTCCGCCTTCAAGGCCTCGCCCAGTCGGGATCCTTGTAGTCGATCGCGTACTGCGCACCGAGCGACCGCACCAACGCGACCTTCGCCGGCACCCCCGGCCAGTCCGACAACCGTGGCACCCGACGTTGCGCGCGGCCTGGACCAGGTAGCTGCCCGATCCCGCCCGCGGCCGCCGTCACCAGGACGACGTCGTCCGCGGTCAGCCTCGCCTGCGTCAAGATCCCGACCGTCGTCCGGCCGGTCCCGATCGCGGCGACCGCCTGCGCCGCGTCGACGTGGTCCGGGAGTCTCGTACAGCGACTCCACCTTCGCCACGGCCAGTTCGGCGTACCCGCCGGGGACCGGGCCGAGGTGCACCACGACCCGCTTGCCGATCCACGCCGAGTCGACGTCGGGTCCGACCGCCGTCGACGCGCCCGGAGACCTCGCGGCCGGGGATCGTGGGCAGCTCCGGGAGCGGGATCGGTCCGCCGCCCGCCGTGCCGGACGCTGAGTCATCGGTGTCGACCAGGTGGACCCCGGCCGCCTCCACCTGAATCAGCACCATTCCCGCGTCCGGCACGGGATCCGGGACGTCCTCGTACCGCAGGTTCTCCGCCGGACCGAACTCGTGCAATCTGATCGCCTTCACATCGACAGAATGCTAGAACCTCAACAAAACTCGAGGTCAAGGCTATCCCACTTTCTTACCTTGTGTACTAAAGTGCGGCAACGGAGGGATGTGACGTGGCGAAGATTCTGAAGGGTGCGACACGCGCAGGAGACGCACAGCGCGATCCTGGACCTGATCCGCTCCAGCGGCGTGGTCACCCGGGTCGACCTGGCCGATCGGTCCGGGTCTGACCGGTGCCTCGATCTCGCGGGTGGTGAAGCAGCTGCTGGCCGACGGTCTGATCATCGAGACCGGCCTCGGCGACCCGACCGGCGGCAAGCGCGCGACGCTGCTGCAGTTCAACCCGCGTGCCCGGCACGCCGTCGGCATCTCGATCGACACCCCGAGTACGACGTACGTCGTCACCGACATGAGCGGCCGGGTGATCGAGCAGGTGTCCGTCGCGCGGCATCGGCCGAGATGCGCCGGCGACGGCTGTCAAGCGGATGACCGCCGAGCTCGAGGACCTGATCGTCAAGGCGAACATCGAGCCCGCCACCCTGGTCGGCGTCGGAGTCGCGCTGGCCGGCCGGCAGGGCGGGGGAGCACCGGCTGCTGCGGACGAACGCGGCGAAGTACGCCTGGGAGCCGTTCGCCGTCCGCGACACCCTGAGCGCCGCGATCGACCACCCGATCGTGGTGGAGAACGACTCGACCTGTGCGGCGATCGGCGAGTTCTGGGCCGGCCGGATCCCGTCGGCGAACGACTTCGCCACGGTCTACATGGCGGCCGGTTTCGGGCTCGGCCTGGTCACCGAACGGCGACGTGTACCGCGGCTCGTCGTCGAACGTCGGCGAGATCGGCCACATGGTGCTCGACGTGAACGGCCCGCGACTGCTGGTGCGGCGGCCGCGGCTGCCTGGAGAGCCTGGCCGCGCCGGCAGCGGTGGTGAGCGCGCGGAGCAGGACGAAGTCACTGGTGAACGAGCTCGGCCTGCGCGGCCGGCAGATCGGCGGTCCGGTCGGACTTCGCGAAGATCGCCCGGCTGGCGGCCGCCGGTGATCCGCGCGGTGCCTGCAGCTGATCGAGGAATCGGCGACCTACCTGGCCAAGGCGCTGCTGTCGATCACGAACCTGCTCGACCTCGACCAGATCATCCTGGCCGGGCCCGGGCTTCAGCGAGGCGGGCGACGATCTACGTCCGGGTCGCGACGGCCGAGATCAACCGGCTGTCGTTCGTCCGGGCGATGCATCCGACCCGCGTCGAGCTGTCGAAGCTCGGCCCGAGCGCCGCCGCCCTCGGCGCCGCCTCGCTCGTCCTGCACAGCCAGCTCACCCCGCACCAGAACTCCAACCCGGGCCCTGACGAGCTAGCTGGTCAGGAAGTCCTGCAGCCAGAGGCCGCTCTTCTTCACGATGCGCTCCTGGGTGGCGTAGTCGACGTACACGATTCCGAAGCGGCGGCTGTAAGCCCCAGGCCCATTCGAAGTTGTCCATCAACGACCAGGCGAAGTAGCCCTTCAGCGGGAGGCCTTCGGACACGAGGTCCCGGCACACCGCGATGTGCTGCTCGAAGTAGTCCAGCCGCTCGTCGTCCTCGACCGTCCCGTCGGCGGTCAGCTCGTCCGGGTACGCCGCTCCGTTCTCCGTCACGTACAACGGCAACGTCCGGCGCCAGCTTGTTGATCGTGACGAGGATGTCGCGCAGCCCGCTGGCTTGGATCGGCCAGCCCATCTGGGTCCGTCGGCAGACCGGTGTCGACGGGGACGACATTCTCGCTGCCCGGCTGCGTGCTCGGCTGACCGGGCGATGAGATCGGACCATCCGGCGCGGTCACGGTCGTCGGGCAGTAGTAGTTCACGCCGATGAAGTCCAGCGGCGCCGAGATCGTCGCGAGATCCGCCTCGTGCGCGGCGAACCACTCGGTCATCCCGGTGTCCTCGAGGACGTCGGCCGGATACTGCGCCGGAGAGCAACGGGTCCAGGAACATCCGGTTCCGCAGCCCGTCGACCCGCCGCGCCGCGTCGCGGTCCGCGGCCGAGTCCGAGGCGGCGTGGATCGGCGCCGGATTCAGCGCGATGCCGTACGTGCCCTCCGACGAGCGCAGCGCTTCGAGCGCCAGCCCGTGACCGAGCAGCAGATGGTGCACGGCCTTCAGCGCGTCGGCACCCTCGGTCCGTCCCGGCGCGTGCTCACCGTTGCCGTAGCCGAGGAAGGCCGAGCACCACGGCTCGTTCAGCGTCATCCAGTGCTTGATCACGTCCGACAGCGCCGCGTGCGTGACCGCCGCGTAGTCGCGGAACCGCTCGGCCGTGTCGCGCACGAGCCAGCCGCCCGCGTCCTCGAGCGGCTGCGGCAGGTCCCAGTGATAGAGCGTCGCGTACGGCGTGACGCCGTTCTCCAGGCACGTCTCGGCGAGCCGCCGGTAGAAGTCGAGGCCGGCCGGAGTTGGTCGCGCCGGAGCCCGCCGGGACGATCCGCGGCCAGGCGATCGAGAACCGGTACGCCTTCAGGCCGAGGTCCGCCAGCAGCCGGATGTCCTCGGCGAACCGGTGGTAGTGGTCGTCGGCGACGTCACCGGTGGTGCCGTCGGCGATCTTGCCGGGCGTGTGCGCGAAGGTGTCCCAGATGCTCGGGCCGCGCCCGTCCGTGGAGACCGCTCCTTCCACCTGGTACGACGCGGTCGCCGCGCCCCAGACGAATCCGGGTCGGGAAGCCGTTCGTCACGTCGTCTCCTTGGTGTGCCCTCCGAGCCCAGTACTCGCTTGCTCCGGGGAGGAGGTTACGCTAACCGGTTAAGCAGTTCGGCCGGGAGGTCGGTCTCCAGCGCCGCGAGCAGCGCGTCGACCCGGGCCGGCTTGCTGATGCCGACCACGGTCCCGGCGATGTCGGGGTCGTTCACCGAGTGCTGCAGCGCGGCGGTGGCGAGGTCGATCCCGTACTCGCGGCAGGCCTTGTCCATCTCCGCGACCGCCTCCAGCACGGCGGCCGGCGCCTCGCGGTAGCCGTACTTCGTGGCGCCCTGCGGGTTGGCGAGGATCCCGCCGCCGTAGATCGCCGCGTTGACCACCGCGATGCCGTCGGCGATCGCGCTGCTGGATCAGCTCGCCGGCGCTGATGGTCGACCAGGCTCCAGCGGTTGTGCACCAGCAGCACCTCGAAGCCGCCGAGGTCGAGATAGCGGGCGAGCTCGCGGTGTTGCCGCCGGCCAGCCCGACGTGCCCGATCTCGCCGTCGTCGCGGAGTTGCATCAGCGTGTCGACGGCGTCCCGCATGCGAGTCGAAGTCGTGGAACTCGGGATCGTGCAGATAGACCAGCGGCAGGTGGTCGAGCCCGAGCCGCTCCTTGCTCTCGGCAACACTCGCGCGGACCCGGGCACCGGAGTAGTCCTTGCCGCGTGCATCGACCTTCGTCGCGACCAGGAAGTCGTCCGGGCAGACCGCCGTACTCGGCGATGGCCTGGCCGATCCGCAGCTCGCTCTCGCCGTCGCCGTACCCGTTGGAGGTGTCGATCCAGGTGCAGTGGGCTGTCGAACACGCGCAGGACGACGGTCGACCGCCTCGGCCGCGGCTGACGTCGTACCCGAAGACCTCGGGCATGCCGGCGAGCAGCGCGCCACCGGCACAGACGGCGGACACGGTCAGGCCGGTGGATCCGAGGGGCCGGAGCCAGTCGTCTGCTCGATGCGACCCTCGTGCGACGCCGTCACGGCGAACGCGAACGACCGTCCGGGTCGACGTAGACGGTGGTGCCATCCGGGAGCTGTGGGCTCGGTCAGGTCCGGCGGCGGGTCACCGGCGAGTTCGGCGTACGCGAAGCCGGCGACGTCGAGCTGCGGCTCGCGGGACGTCTTCTCCACCTCGTAGGTGAACACCTCGAGCACCGTGTCGCCGCACTTGAGGTAGCCGATGCTGAAGCCGCGGGTGTCGTGCGGCTGCTCGATCGTGCCGATGAAGGAGAAGCCGAAGTGCTCGTGGTAGTACGTCGCTGGTCGTGGCCCGGTCCTCGATCGTGACCGCGACGTGGTCGAACCGCGGCCGCCGCGGTACGCCGAGCGCCCGCTCCTGCGCGACCCCGTCCGGCGTCGAGCACCGCGGCGTACTGGAGATCGCCCTGGATCATCTCGAGCAGCGTGCCGTCCGGGTCGTAGAAGAAGCAGATCCGGACCTCGCCCTCGGCATCGAGCGGGTCCAGCTTGAACTCGACCCCGGCCGCCTTGAGTACGTCGGCCCGCTCGTCCAGCCGGTCGACCTTGAAACCGATGTGCCGGAAGCCCTTCTGCAGATCGTCGCGGACCCACGTGCTCTGGTCCCGGCCGTTGCCGACGGCCCGGAACTCGATCGTCGCGGTGACCGCGTCCAGGACGGCGCGCTCCGGCGTCGGCTCGCCGACCACGCGGAGCTCGAGGAACTTGGTGTAGTACTCGACCGAGCGCTGCACGTCGGTGCAGTTGACGACGACGTTCTTGATCGGCATAGGACCTCTTTCATTCGAGTGTAGTTCTTGACCGCGCCGAGCATCATCCCGGCGACGAACTGCCGCTGCATCCGGACGTAGACGATGACGACCGGGACGACGGACAGGGTGAGGCCGGCGGTGAGGGCCGGCCAGTTGGTGGAGTACTGGCCCATCAGGGTGAACAGCACGGGCTGGAGCGGCAGCGAGTCGGTGTTGCGCAGGACCGTGTTGGCGATCAGGAACTCGTTCCAGGTCGAGCAGGAACTGGAAGATCACCACGGTCGCGATCCCGGGCCGGGTCAGCGGCAGGATCACCCGCCGGAAGATGGTGAACTCGCTGCCGCCGTCGACCCGGGCCGCCTCGATCAGCTCGTCCGGCAGGGTCTGGAAGAACGCCCGCATCAGGAACATCGCGAACGGCGCCGAGCCGGAGATGTAGAGCACCAGCAGACCGGCCTGGGTGTCGAGCAGGCCGAGCGACTTGAGCTCGCAGGTAGAGCGGGATGATCAGCGCCGTCGACGGCATCATCAGGGTCGTCAGCAACAGCACGAACAGCGTGTTGCGGAACGGGAAGTCGAGCTTGGCGAACGCGTAACCGCTCAGCGTGGCGAAGACGAGGACGCCGATCACGGTGACCGAGGTGATCCAGACGCTGTTCCAGAAGTGCAGCGGGAACTCGATCGACGTCCAGGCGGTCCTGGTACGCCGCGCCGGTGAACTTCCGCGGGATGAACGGCCCGTTGAAGATCGTGTTCTGCTCGCGCAACGAGGTGAGCAGCATCCAGACGAACGGGAACGCCATCAGCACGCAGAACGGCAGCAGCACGAAGGTCGCGAACGACTTGCCGAACCCAACGGCTTGTTGCCGCGTCTCGGTCGATGCGGTCATCGATCCGCCCTCCTGGTCAGCCAGAGCTGGGCGATGACGGCGAGCGTGCAGAGCACCATCGTCACGACGCTGAACGCGCTCGCGTAGCCGAGCTGCGGGATCGACCCGGACGTCGAGCCGAAGGCGAGCGAGTACAGGTAGGTGCCGAGGACCTCGCTGGCGTGGTTCGGTCCGCCGCCGGTCATCACGAAGATGACGTCGAACGCCTTGAACCCGTTGAGCAGCCCGAGACTGACGACCAGGCCGGTGACGACCCGCAGGCTCGGGACCGTGATGTGGCGGAACTGCTGGACGGTGTTGGCGCCGTCCACCGCCGCCGCCTCGTACAGGCTCGGGTCGATGCTCTGCAGGCCGGCGAAGAAGATCAGCATGTTGAAGCCGAGACCGCCCCAGACCGTCACCACGATGATGGCCGGCAGCACCGTCTTCTGGTCGGCCAGCCAGGGATGCTGCAGGCTGTCCAGACCGATTGCCCCGAGCAACCGGTTGAGCGTGCCGATGTTCGGGTCGTAGATCAGCTTCCAGAGCACCGCGGACACGACGAACGAGACGATGCCCGGGATGAACAGGATGGTCCGGACCAGAACGCCGACCTTCGTCCAGACCGACGTTCACCAGTACGGCGGTGACGCAGGCCGAGGAAGGTCAGCAGTGCCGTGGTGACACCGGTCAGCACCAGCGTGACGATCATGCGCTCGGCGCGCCACCGGGTCGCCGAGCATCCGGCTGTAGTTGTCGAAGCTGACGAACCTCGGCGGACCGAAGCCGCCCCAGGAGGTCAGGCTCAGGTACGCCGTGTAGAGGATCGGCCAGAGCACGAAGCCGAGGAACAGCGCGAACGTCGGCAGCACGAACAGGTAGCCGGCGACCCGCTGCGACTTCCGCAGCGGCGACCCGAACCGGTACGGCGACCGCCGGGGGAGCCGGTCGCGGGCCGGCTCGGGCGAGCGGCTGACAAGGTGCTGTCGCCATCCGATCAGCCGCCCTTGGCGTTCAGCACGGCCTGCTGCATCTCCTTCGCGACTGCCGCCGGCTCGCCCTTGCCGTCGAAGATCTTCGCCAGCGGATCGCCGGCCGCGACCGAGCCGGGTCCGAACGGGATGTGCGGGCAGCCGTCGCCGTCGAGCAGCCAGGACGTCATCTGCTTCATCATCGGCAGCTCGATCCGGCTCGCCGCGCTCTTGGTGGCCGGCATCGAGTTCGAGTCGTTCATGGTGGGGGAGTACTGGTCCGCGGAGTACAGGAACTTGAGGAACTCCAGCGCGGCGTCCTTGTTCTTGCTGGTCTCCGAGACGGCCCAGCCGGCGCCGGCCTGGTTCGCGCGTCCAGTGCCGCTTGCCGGCCGCGAGGGCCGGGGTCTTCATCACCTTGTACTTCTTGGCGAAGGCCGGCGGTCGCGTCCTTGGTCAGACCCTGCGGCGTCCACGAGCCGTTGAACAGCATCGCGGACTTCTCGGTGTAGAAGATCTGCGGCGCCTGGTCGCCGCTGGTGCCGGTCGTACCGGGCTGGAAGACCCCGCCCTTGACGATCTTCTGCTGCAGCTCGATCGCCTGGACGACCTTCGGGTCCTCGTACGTCAGCGCCGTCCTTCAGCTGGTCGAGCTTGAGGTAGAAGGTCGGATCGTCGGCGACCTGGGTGACGCAGCGGCAGGAAGAAGTCCAGCGAGCTGGTCGTCGGGTTGCAGCTGAGCGCCACCGGGTGCTTGCCGATGGCCCGGATCTTCGCGCGCCGCCGCGATCAGGTCGTCCCAGGTCTCGATCTCGTCCTCGCCGACGCCGGCCTTCTTCAGCAGGTCCGGGTTGTAGAACAGGCCGAACGTCTGCGCCATCCAGCCGACCGCGTACTGCTTGCCGTCCAGGGTGTACTCCTGGTTGGCCGAGTCGAAGAAGTCCTTCAGGAAGTCGTCGCCGAGATCCTTCTTCAGGTCCGCGGAGATGCCGCCGGTGCCGTAGGTGAGCGCCCGGGTGTGCGGCGCGAAGATCTCCGGTACGTCGCCGCCGGCCACCGCGGCCTGCAGGGCCGGCAGGTACTGGTCGGGGGTGCCGAAGATCCGGTTCTCGATCTTGATGTTGCTGTGCGCCGCCTCGAACTTCTCGATCAGCTTCGGGAACTGGTCCTCCTGGTCGCTGTACCAGGACCACATCCGCACGACGGCCTTCCCGCCGCTCGTGGTACCGCCGCCGCTGTCGCTGCCACCGCACGCCGGCGAGCGTCGAGCCGAGTCCGAGAGCCGCCGCGCCCCGCCCAGCGCGCCCTTGAGTACCGTCGCCGTCGGACCGTGGCACGGGATTTGCCGTTCACCCATGCCGACTCCTCAGTCGTTCAGCCGCGCGAACCCCACACCAACTTCCTAACTGAAAGTAAGAAAGCGGTCAAGGTCACAGCGTCGATTCCCTGGCGCTTTCCAGCCTTGTCCACGGATACGGCGGTCCTGGCCGGTGGCTCGCTAGGGTTGGGGCGTGGTGATTCGGCTGAGTGAGCGCTGGCCGGAGGTCAGTTCGGATCGGTTGCTGTCCGAGTGCGTACCGCCGCCGCGGTTCGCCGACGTGCGGTTCGCCACCTACCGGCCGGATCCGGACGAGCCGTCCCAGGCCGAGGCACTCGCGGTGCTGTCGGAGCGCGCGACGGAGCTGGCCGAGCCCCGGCAGGCGCCGATCTCTCTGGTCTCGGCTGCGCGGAACCGCGGCAACTCGTCAGCGCGCGCTCGCGGGTCGTCGACGGACAAGCCGGGCATCTACCTCGACGGCGGATTCGGCGTCGGCAAGACCCACCTGCTCGCGTCGCTGTGGCACGAGTCGGCCGGGCCGAAGATGTACTGCACCTTCGTCGAGCTCACGAACCTGGTCGGCGCCCTCGGTATCCGCGCCGGCCGTCGACGCGCTCTCGTCGTACCGGCTGATCTGCATCGACGAGTTCGAGCTGGACGATCCCGGCGACACGATGCTGATCTCCCGGCTGCTCGGTCAACTGGTCGACGCCGGCGTCCAGTTGGCCGCGACCTCGAACACGCTGCCGGACAAGCTCGGCGAGGGCCGGTTCCAGGCGATCGACTTCCTCCGCGAGATCCAGGCGCTCGCCGCGCACTTCGACGTACGCCGGATCGACGGACCGGACTACCGGCATCGCGGCCTCCCGATGGCGCCCGAGCCGTGGCCGGACGAGCGGGTCGAGCAGACCGCCGCCGAACGACCGGACGCGTCCTGCGACCACTTCGTCGATCTGCACCGGCATCTGGCCGAGCTGCACCCGAGCAAGTACGGCGCTCTGCTCGACGGGGTCGAGACCGTCGGCGATCACCGACATCCGCCCACTCACCGACGAGAACGTCGCCCTCCGGATGGTCGTGCTCGCCGACCGCATGTACGACCGGAACCTCCCGCTCCTGGCCGGCGGCGTACCCCTGGACCAGCTGTTCTCCGCGGAGATGCTCAAGGGCGGCTACCGGAAGAAGTACCTCCGGGCGCTGTCCCGCCTGATCGCGCTTTCCCGGGAAGCGGATCACGCAGCGTCCTGAACTCTGCCCCCAGGGCGCGCCATCCCGACGCCTGGTGATGCCGTGGGGATGGCGCACCCTGGCCTGCGCCGGGCCGGTTGTGGTGCGCGCGGCCGGTCAGCGTCGTCGCCGTCGTCGTGGTCGAGCTCGTCCTGCGGCGCCGACGGAAGGAACGACGGACCTCCGCTGATCTCAGCGCTTGATGAGGCAGGATGGGCAGATGGCGAAGCAGAAGAAGGGCCAGAAGGCGGAGGACGGCGGGCTGCGCGGAGAGCTGCGAGTGCCGTCCGGGCCGGTGGACCTGACGACGTACGACACCCGCGCCACGCCTGGGTTCGACGGAACCAAGGACGACGGCAAGCTCGCGCTCGAGAGCCTCGGTGCCGAGGTCTCCGACTGGCAGGAGCGGCTGTTCGCCGAGGGGCGCAAGGGCGGGGAGCGCAGTGTGCTGCTCGTGCTGCAGGGGATGGACACGTCCGGCAAGGGCGGGGTGATCCGGCACGGCGCGGGACTGATGGATCCGCAGGGCCTGAAGATCACGTCGTTCAAGGCGCCGACTCCGGCCGAGAAGCGGCGTGGGTTCCTGTGGCGGATCAAGCAGGCGCTGCCGCCGGAGGGGATGATCGGGATCTTCGACCGGTCGCACTACGAGGACGTGCTGATCGCGCGGGTGCGCAACCTGGTCACCCCGAACGTGTGGGAAAGGCGCTACGTCCAGATCAACGACTTCGAGGCGGAGCTGGCCGCGAACGGCACGACGATCGTGAAGTGCTACCTGCACATCTCGCAGGAGGAGCAGAAAGCCCGCCTGGAGGCGCGGCTGGACGATCCGACCAAGCACTGGAAGTACAACCCGAGCGACGTCGACGAGCGGAAGTTCTGGCCGGACTACATGGACGCCTACCAAGCGGCGATCGAGCGCTGTAACACGCCGGACGCGCCGTGGTACGTCATTCCGAGCGACCGCAAGTGGTACCGCAACTGGGCAGTCACCTCGATCCTCCTGGAGACGCTCAAGTCGCTGGACCCGCAATGGCCCGAGGCCGACTTCGACGTCGCCGCCGAGAAGAAGCGCCTGGCCGCCACCTGATCCGAGCGGGCGGCGCAGGGGTCAGGCGTCCGGGTCGATGTCGTGCTTCCGCAGCAGGCTGCGGAGGTGGGCCACCTGCTCGTGGAGGCGTTCGTTCTCGTCCAGAACGTGGTTGAGCTCGCCCAGGAGGTGGTGGCGCCGGCCGAAGGTGGTCCAGGCTGAGGTGTCGTCGGCAAGCATGGTGGTGACGGCGGACTCGGACCGTCGGCGACGGTCGATCCGGTCTTCGACCTTGCGGCGTACGGCGTCAGGGTCCGCGGTGAGCTTGGTCAGGATCTGGCCGGCGACGCCTTCGCCATCGCGCAGCAGACCGAGCAGCAGGTGTTCGGTGCCGAGCTGCTCGGAGCCCCACCGCCGGGCCTCGTCCCACGCGTACTCGAAGGTGCTCTTCGCTCGTGGTGTGAACGGAATGGTCCCGGCCTCGCCGCGACCCCGGCCGAGGATCTCCACCACGAGCTCACGAACGGCTGGAGCTGTGATCCCGAACCCGGCCAGCACCCGCGCCGCGATGCCGTGTTCCTCCTCGATCAGCCCGAGCAGCAGGTGCTCGGTCCCGATGTAGACGTGGTCGAGCTTCCGAGCCTCCGCCTGGGCCAGGGTCGACGACCCGCCTGGCTGGATCACTGAACCTCTCGAACATCCGGATTCCCCTCCGCCACTCGTCGTCGACATTCAGCTCCGCGACCGCGTCCTCCAGCACCAGGTCGAGCCGCAGATGCTCCTGCAGGTCGTCGGCCGTGATCGGGTCCTGCTCGAGCCGGGCCCGGAGAAGTCCGGCAACCTCAGCCGCGGTCGCATTGCCGGCCGTGATCCGGTCCAGCAACTCGTCCATCTCCGACACCGGCTCCAGCCGCAAGTCGGCCCGGTTCAGCGCGGTGAACTGCAGGACGACCGCGACCGCCACGACCCGATTCGGCCCCTCGAACGGCCGCTCCCGGACCAGCCCCGCCAGCAACGCCCCGGCCGCCTCGGCCAGTCCAGGGGTACGTCGTACGTCGGCCAGAACCCGATCGACTGCGTCAAGGTCCGTCCGGCGTACGGCGTCCTCCGACTCGCAGTGCAGCACGCGAGCGGCGACCGCGAGTACGTCGTACCGGCCGAGGTAGCGCATCAGTCGTCTCCGCGGAGGCGACGCAGCGACTCCTCGTGGCGAGCCAGGTTCTCCTCCAGGAGCCGGCTGAACCGCGTGTCCTGCCTCCGCTGATCAACCAGCGCAGTGATCGCCTCCCGCGCGACGTCCGACACCGACCGGCCCTCCACGGACGCAACCGTCTGCAGTTGCTCGGCCAACTCCGGATCAAGCCGCAACAGGATGTTCTTCGTCGCATCGTTCGCCATGGATAGCAAGATATCACGCTATCAAGCTGAACCTAGGCCCGATGGAGGATTGGCAGCATGTTCAGGGCGCCGCAGATCACGTTCTACTCCGAGCAACTGCCGAGACTCCGGGACTTCTATCTCGGACTGGGCTTCGAGCAGCGGTTCCAGCATCCGCCGGACGGGGAGCCGATCCATGTCGAACTCGTCCTCGACGGCTTCAACCTCGGCATCGCCGATGTGGACTCGGCCCGCAAGGACCACGGCCTGGCGCCGGAGCTCTCCGGCCGCGCGGCCGAGCTGGTGTTGTGGTGTGACGACACGGATGGTGAGTTCGCCAGGCTGACCGCTGCCGGTTGCGCTGCGCTGTCCGATCCGCACGACTGGCTCGGCAACCTGCGCATCGCCTGGATCGCCGACCCCGACGGCAATCCGATTCAACTGGTGCAGAGCCGCCCGGCTGGGTGAGGGTTGGTTCGCAGGCCCGCCTTGATATCCGCACCTCGGGGCGACGGACCGCCCAGGCCTGGCAGCTTCGCGCCTCGGTATGAGGCCAGTAAAATGCGCTGTCAACAGGCCCGCGAACCTCCTGTCCCGCGTCGCCCCGCTCTCGCGGATCACCGCGATCCGGTGACGACCAATCACCTTGCTGGTGGCAAACCTGAGTCTGCTGCGAAGACCCGCACGGCCCGTTTGAGGAGATCGACATGACTGCGGACGACGAGCAGGTTAGGTCAACGGATGCTTCCGCGCGCGCCGCTTCACACCTGAGCCGAGGTGCCGACAGCACAAGCCAAGCCGAGCCGGGAACGGGCCAACTGACCGGGGCGAACAGACGTGGTTCTTCGGTGCCGGCGGTGCGGATTGAGGGTGTGGTCAAGCGTTTCGGGGCGACAGTGGCGCTGGATGGTGCTGGACTGGAGGTTCCGGCGGGGATGGTGTTTGGCTTGCTGGGCCCGAACGGGGCGGGCAAGACCACGCTGGTGCGGATTCTGGCCACGCTGCTGGCGCCCGATGTCGGCCGTGCGGAGGTCCTCGGCCACGACGTGGGGAGTGAGCCTGCCGCCGTCCGCGAGCTGATCGGCCTGACGGGGCAGTTCGCGGCGGTCGACGAGCTGTTGACCGGACGCGAGAACCTTGAGATGTTCGGCCGTTTGTTCAACCTGTCCCGCAAGAACGCCCACCGCCGCGCCGGGGAACTGCTGGAGCGGTTCGGCCTGGCGCAGGCGGCTGACCGGCCGGCCCGAACCTATTCCGGCGGCATGCGCCGCCGGCTGGACATCGCTTCGAGCCTGGTCACCCGCCCGCAGGTGCTGTTCCTCGACGAGCCGACCACGGGCCTGGATCCGCGCAGCCGCAATGAGATCTGGGCGATCGTGCGCGAGTTGCGGCGCGAGGGCACAACGATTCTGCTGACCACCCAGTACCTGGAGGAGGCCGATCAGCTGGCCGACCGGATCGCGGTCATCGACCGCGGGAAGGTGATCGCGGAGGGAACCGGGAACGAGCTCAAGGACCGTGTCGGCGGCCAGATCCTGGAGGTGGAACTGTCCAGCGCGGCGCAGCGTGACCGGGCGCAGGCGGTGCTCGCCAGGGTGGGGTGCGGCGAGCCGCAGCCGGACGAGCGCCCGGACCGGCTCACCCTTCCGGCCCCGCGCGACGGGCTCGCGCTGGTGGAGGAGGCGGCCGCCGGGCTGCGCCAGGCACAGATCGGCGTCACCGACATCGGGCTGCGCCGGCCCACCCTGGACGATGTCTTCCTGCAGCTGACCGGTGCCTCGCCCAGCGAGGACGGCAGCGAACCCGACCCCCAGGCCCGGCCCCGCACCCAGCAACAGCAGCCGGCGCCGAACGGGCCAACGCCTCGCGGGCCGGTGTTGCGGCTGCGCCGCCCGTCGCCGCAGGCCGTGCGCTCGGCGGTCACCGACACCGCCGTCGTCACCGGCCGCAACCTGCGTCACTTCATCCGCCAGCCGGATCTGCTGGTCTTCTCCACTATCCAGCCGGTCCTGTTCGTGCTGCTGTTTGTCTACGTGTTCGGCGGCGCGATCGGCCGATCGCTGCCGAACGGGGTCTCCTACGTCGACTTCCTGCTGCCCGGGATCTTCGTCCAGTCGGTCACCTTCGGCGCCTCGCAGACGGCGGTCGGCCTGAAGGAAGACCTGACCCGCGGGGTGGTCGACCGCTTCCGGTCGATGCCGATGGCCCGCTCCGCGGTGCTGGCCGGGCGCACCGTGGCCGACCTGGTCCGCAACATCGTGGTCATCGGGCTGATGATCGCTGTCGGGTACCTGGTCGGGTTCCGCTTCCTCGGCGGGGTAGGCGGAGCGGTCGCGTGCGTCGCCGTCGTCGCCGCATTCGGCTTGGCCCTCAGCTGGATCTTCGCCTTCGTGGCGCTGACGGTCCGCGGCGCCGAGACGGCGCAGACGGCCGGGTTCGTGGTGATCTTTCCGCTCGTCTTCGCCAGCTCGGTGTTCGTGCCCGTAGCCACCTTCCCGGACTGGCTGCAGACCTTCGCGAGAATCAACCCGGTCACCGTCACCGCAGACGCCGCCCGCTCGCTCGCGTTCTATGGCACGCCGACGTCGCTGGGCGCGGCCGCGGCCTGGATCGGCGGCCTGCTGGCCGTCTTCATCCCCCTGTCCGTTTGGCGCTACCGGCGGATCGGCTGAGCGGCCTTCCGCGTTGGTCTCCTACGGACCATGCCGCCGTCCGCTGCTCAGATCGCGTCCAGTTCGACGACGGCCTCGGGTGGCAGGGCCAGGGCCGCGCCGGCGATGTTCTCGCGCAGGTGATCGACCGACGACGTGCCCGGGATCAGCATCAGGTTCGGCGAGTGCTGTAGCAGCCACGACTCGGCGACCGCCGTCGGAGTCGCGCCGATCCGCTTGGCGACCGACTCCAGCACGTCCGACTGCAGCGGCGAGAAGCCGCCGAGCGGGAAGTACGGCACGTACGCGATGTGCTGCTCAGCGGTGGCCGCGAGTACCGCGTCGTCCGCCCGGTTGGCGATGTTGTAGAAGTTCTGTACGCACACCACCGGGGCGATGTGCTGCGCCTCGGTCAGCTGGTCGAGGCTGACCGTGCTCAGGCCGAGGTGCCGGATCAGGCCTTGTTCCCGCAGTTCGGCGAGCGCCTCGAACTGGGGGGTGAGCGTGTCCGTCGCTGTCGCGCGGTCGTCGATCCCGACGAGGGTCCGCAGGTTGACGACGTCGAGTACGTCGAGCCCGAGCCGGCGGAGGTTGTCGTGTACCTGCGCCCGCAGCGACTCAGGGGAGTTGGCGGGCAGCCAGCCGCCCCGCTCGTCGCGGACCGCCCCGACCTTGGTCACGATGTGCACCTGGTCGTCGTACGGGACGAGCGCTTCCCGGATGATCTCGTTGGTGATGTATGGCCCGTAGGCGTCGGCCGTGTCGATGTGGTTGACGCCCAGCTCGACCGCGGTCCGCAGCACCTCGATCGCGGCGGCGCGGTCGCGCGGCGGTCCGAAGACGCCCGGGCCGGCGAGCTGCATCGCGCCGTAGCCGATCCGGTTGAGCTCGAGGTCCCCGACCCGGTACGAGCCGGCCCGCGCGGCCGGTGGGTTGGTGATGGTCATGGATTTTCCCTTCGGCTTCGGGTGGATCTGTTCGCCGACGCACCATGCGACCGGCGGTCCGCGGAGGACCGGGCCGAGCCTGGCCTGACACGCAGCAGGACTTGAGGACGCCGAGCAGGCCTTATCGTTCGTGCGCGGACGCCGCGACTGCGGACGCGTAGTCCGGCAGGATCCCGAGCTGCGCGTACAAGGTGGCAAAAGCGATGTGGCAGTCGAACACCTCGACCTTGCCGTCGCGCAGGCGCCAGAAGTCGGCGGTCGGGAAGTCGACCTTGGCCCCCGTCGGCTGGATCACGCCGGCCGGCGTCTCGAACGCCCCGAGGAAGGTGCCCTGGATCGACAGCTGGATGCTGACGACGTCGCCGTTCACAGTGATCTGCTTCAGTTCCCGGTGAACGTCGGGAAGGAATGTGCCCATCCAGACGATCAAACCGCCCAGTTGCTCACCCCGCAGGCTCGTCTGGCCCTCCACACCGCCGATGCCGTTGAGCACACCGTCATCAGCGAACAGATCCATGAACCCCTGGGCGTCCAGGACATCACCCTCCCCGGCGTGGTACGCGCGCAGGACGACCGCGAGGTTGGCCTTCTCACGCTTGGTCAGGTGGCGGTCGGTGAGCGGCAGTTTGGACAGGTCGCTCGTGCTCAAGCCCGCGCTGACCTTCGTGCTCTCGACGAGAGACGCAGCCTGCGACGGCGCGGCGGTGACAGCAGACGGAGCGGCGCCGACAGCAAGCGCCAGGGCCGCGGCCAAGGCGGTGATCGTCTTCCAGCGATGAACCTTCATGTTCATGTCCTCCTGTGGTCTTCAGACTCTGAGATCCGTCGCGACGGGTCTCGCAGGGTGTCTCCTGTTCGCGCATGGATCACGGCGAGTCCAGGTTCACCGCCGGGAGGGTGAGAGGTGTTCACCGGATGCCGGTGATTGTCGAGTCCTGCCGGCCCCTCAGATGTCGACCGCCGGACAGGTGGGTGGACAGCGGCCTGGCCTCCGGCCAGGTGCTCCCGGGGTGAGCTGGCGAGCGTCTACCAGGTCAGGCCGAGCGCCTCGATCTCCGCCAGGACCCCGCGCTATCCCGTGCGGCCGGCCAGCAGCCGCAGTTCGCGCGCGCGCCGCACGGCCGAGGAGCGGTCACCGACCTGAAGCTTGGCGTAGATGCTGCGCAGGTGCGTGCTGACGGTGTTCGGCGAGACGGACAGCTCGCCGGCGATCTCGGGCCGGGACAGGTTTGTCGGGAGATAACGCAGCACCTTGAGCTCGACCGGGCTGAGTTCCTCTGTCGGTGGCAATGAGGGCTCCCCTTTGGCCGTCGGGGGAGAGCCGTGCAGGACATCGAGGATGTCGGCGAGCAGCGCGGCGTGCGCTGTCTCATGCCGCGGCACCGCCTCGAGTAGCTCCCGGGAGCCTGTGATCGCGAACGGGAGGACCAACCGGTCAGACTCCGCCAGGGCCAGCGCCCGCTCAGCCGCCTGGCTCGCCGCGCGCTGGTCACCGAGCTCACGATGGGCGAGCCCGGCTAGCAGGTGAGCCTCAATGACCGTGACGTCCCCGAGGACCAGGGCCGTGCCATCCAGAACATCGGCAACCGCGGCTAGAGCCGCGGTCGGTTCGCCTTCCGCGAGGCAGATCACCGCGAGAGCGTTACGGATCTCACCGGAGCCGGCCCGCTCGTCATCGAGCGCCGCGACCAAGGCGCGGGCCTCGCCGGTCATCCCGAGGCGGGCCTGGGTGGCCAGCAGCCACCGGGTGGTCCGGGTGGCCAGCGCCTGTGAGTCGGCAAGCTGCGATCCCAGGTATTCGGCCGCGTCGAACTCCTCGAGCGCTTCATGATGGCGGCCGCGGCCAGCGTGCAGTATCCCGGCCGTCTGGTGCAGCAGGAGCGTGATGTCCGGGCCGCTGTCTGTTTGCAGCGCCTGTCTGGTTCGTTGCAGCCATCGCTCGCCCTCGTCGAACTCGCCCGTCCAGATCAGGTTGGCGGCGAGCATGATCAGCGCCGGCGCGATCACCGGTTCCGCGCCCCACCCGTGTCGCTCGGCGAGCGCGATCGCCTCACGACAGCGCCGCTGGGTCGTGGCGAACGAGTGGAGGACCAATGATGCGAACCCGAGTTGCGCCAGGCAGCCGACTTCGAGGTAAGGGCGGCCGATCTCCCGGGCCAGCGCGGCGCCCTCCCGCAGATGCCGTTCGGCGTCCGGCGCGTCTGGCAGCCCGAGCGTCCACGCCTCGGCGGTGCCCAGATTCATCAGCGCTACCGCGCGCAGATCGCTGCCAAGCGCGATGTCCCCGTGGGACTGCCCCGTAACCGGGGAGGCCAGGAATCTGGCCTGCTCGATGACGCCGGCAAGCTGGCCGCGCCGCCTGGCCAGTGACAGCGTCAGCGACGCGACCGCCACCCGGAGGCGCCGCCGGCGATCCTGCGGCGTCGCCTGGACGTGCGCCTCAGCGACCGCGAGATGTGCGGCCGCCTGGTCCAGACGTCCCTGCGCGAGGTCACCCATCGCGCGCACCAGGGCCAGCTCGGGGTGATCCGCGCCCTTGGGAAAGGCGCGCACCAGTGCCTGCATGGTCTGCGCTCGCCCGTCGAGCGTCAGGCTGAACGACTGGTCGGCGAGCAGCCGGGCCGCATCAGGCCAGTCGCCCGCCGCCTGGGTGTGCCGGATGGCCTCGACCACCTGGCCGTGCACGGTGAACCACCCGGCGGCGCGTCGGTGCAGCGCGGGCACTTCCTCGGGCAGCGTCCCGCGCAGCTCCAGCCGCAGGAGGTCCGAGAAGAGGTGGTGGTAACGGAACCACCTGCGCTCAGGGTCCAGCGAGACGACGAACGCGCTCGCGTCTTCGAGCTCCAGCAGGGTCCGTTCCGAGCCGGGGCAGCCGGTCAGCAGGTCTGCGAGCTCGCCATTGACGCGATCGAGCAGGGAGGTACGCACGAGCAGATCCTGGACGTCGGGCGGCTGGCGCTCGAGCATCTCGGCGATCAGGTACTCGGCGACCGTGCGGTGGCTGCCGGAGAACTCGGCGACGAACCGCTCCGGATCGGGGTGACCGGCCAGGGAGAGCGCCGCAAGGCGCAGGCCCGCGGCCCACCCCTCGGTCCGGTGGTGCAGCAGCGCCGCCCCGGCCACCGACAGCGCGATGCCCGAGGCATCGAGAAGCTCGTGGGTCTCGCGCTCGGAAAACCGCAGGTCGGCCGCGCGGATCTCCGCTAGCTCGCCCGCCAAGCGCAGCTGATGCAGCCGCAGCGGCAGATCGTGACGCATGGTCAGTATCGCGCGCACCCGCGGGGGAAGGTTCGTCAGCAGTCGGGTGAGCTGAGAGAGGGCCTCCGGCGAATTCAGCTCGTGAAGATCATCGATGACCAACGTGACGCCGCCGTGAGCGTCGGCGAGCTCCGACAGCACCCGGTCGACCATCGCCGGTGCGTTGAAGTCAGGTGTCGCCGCTCGCGGCTCCACGAGGCCGGCACTGGCCGAACCCTGACCGATCGCGTCGAGCACGGCCAGCCAGAACTCCTGGGCATCGTGCTGGTCGCGCTGCACCTGCACGAGGGCGAGCCGGAACTGCTGCCCCGGCCGGCCGGCCCACGCGCGCAACAGGCAGGTCTTCCCGCTACCGGCCGGAGCCGAGATGACCGTCACCTTCCGCGCTGCCGCGCGATCCAGGGCAGCGACGAGATCACCCCGGTCGATCAGCCGGGCAGTTGCTGGAGCCACCGTCACAAGGCCCGCCCTAATATCCACGCCGGACACCCTGGCGCCAGTCACCCAGTCTCGGCACCGTCCCCTCTCGCTATCAGGCAAGTGAACGCGCTGTCAAACGGCGCGAACCCCGGTTCCGCCGCACTGTCATCCACGCGCCGCCCGTCGTGGCCAGCTGGTTCTCGGCCTCAGCGCGGGCGCTGTCGGCGAACTCCGGGGCCAGCGGTGGGTTTGTGAGTGGGGGAGGTCCGCCGATCAGGCCGTTCGGACGAGCTCCGGGCGGGCGATCACCGGACGTGGAGCCGGGGTGAGGGTGAGCAGGTCCAGGCCGGCGACGCCGTAGCGGAGGAGGACGAGGCGGGCCACCTCGGCGCTGACGCCCAGCGGACGCGAGACGGCCACAGCGCCGGCCCGGCGGGCGGTCGACTCGGCGCGGTCCGGAAGTACGCCCGGAGCCAGGAAGAGCGAGCCGACAGCCACGTGGCGCCGGCCCTCGAGCCGCCACTGCAGGACGGCCTCGGCCGGCGACGGGGATGCGGCCGCGGTGAAGGCCGCGGTCACCGGCAGCTTGTGCCGCTGACCCCACAGCCGCGCGAGCCGGGTCGACGCTCGCGTTCGCCTGTGAGTCGCTCGATCCGGCGCACGCGAGCACCAGCGCGTCCAGCTCACGCACCCGGCCGTCCTTGAGCTCGGCCCGCATCCGGCGATCGAGGACGTCGAGCAGCGACTCGTCGTACCCGAGGACGTCGGAGGCGATGATCCGCAGCGTCCGGGAAGCGGCTGCGCGCCTCGTCGACGACGGCCGGGACGTCGACCCGGGCGTGGAAGGCGGTCGACAGCAGCAGCGGCAGGATGACGACTTCCTCCACGCCCTCGGCGGCGAGCTTGCCGATCACCTGGTACGGCGTGGGCGGGCAGTGGTCGAGGAAGGAGGCTTCGATCCGCAGGTCGTCACGCATGTCGCGCAGGCACTTGACCAGAGAGTGGACGGTGGCGGCCGAGCGCGGATCGCGGCTGCCGTGGGCGAGGATCACGAGCGCTGGAGCAGTCACAGCAGTTCCCCTTCTTCGTCGTCGATCATGCCGGCCGCCAGCGTCCACCCGTCGTGGGCGTCGATCAGCAGGAACGATCCGGTGATGGTGTTGCTGGAGTACGGGTCGGCGGCCAGCGGTGCGGCGATCTTGAGCTGCACCTTGCCGATGTCGTTCAGGTCGAGCCCGGTGGCGTCGATGACTCCGAGCGTGTCCAGGTCCAGCGCCCCGGTGATCTTGGTGACGATGGCCTGGGCGGTGGTGGTGGTGTGCTTGATCAGCAGCCGGGCGCCCACGGTCAGCGGGCGGTCCGACAGCCAGCACACGGTGGCGGCCAGTTCCCGGCGGGTGCCGGGGGAGGAGTCGGCGGCGACGATCACCGAGCCGCGGGCGACGTCGAGGTCGTCGGCCAGCCGGACGGTGACGGCCTCGCCGGCGACCGCGGACGGCCGTTCGGCGACCGCGGTCGAGGTGGCGGTGACGACCGGCCGGTCGATCCCGGCGACCGAGGTACGCCGGCCGGCCGGCAGCACGATCACCTGGTCGCCGACGGAAACGGTGCCGGAGGCAACGGTCCCGGTGTAGCCGCGGTAGTCGCGGTACTCGTCGTCGGTCTGCGGCCGGATCACGTACTGCACCGGGAACCGCAGCGGCTGGGCCGAGATGTCGATCCGCCCGGTCGCGTTCTCGAGGAACTCCAGCAGCGTCGGCCCGTCGTACCAGGACGGTCTGCGGCGGAGCGGCTCGACCACGTTGTCCCCGACCAGCGCCGAGACCGGGATGGCCTGGACGTCGGCGATGCCGAGCTGGTCGGCGAGCTCGATGACGTCCTTGGCGATGCCCTGGTGAAGACGGCCTCGTCGTAGCCGACCAGGTCGATCTTGTTCACCGCGAGTACGACGTGCGGCACCCGGAGCAGACCGGCCACGGCGAGGTGCCGCCGGGTCTGCTCGAGTACGCCGTGCCGCGCGTCGACCAGGATGATCACGACGTCCGCGGTCGAGGCGCCGGTCACCGTGTTCCGGGTGTACTGCACGTGCCCGGGGCAGTCGGCCAGGATGAACGAGCGCTTGTCGGTCGCGAAGTACCGGTAGGCGACGTCGATCGTGATGCCCTGCTCCCGCTCGGCCCGCAGGCCGTCGGTCAGCAGAGCGAAGTCGAAGTCACCACCACGGGCTTCGCGAGACCGTCTGCACGTGCGCGATCTGGTCGGCCAGGATCGCCTTGCAGTCGTGCAGCAGCCGCCCGACCAGGGTGGACTTGCCGTCGTCGACCGAGCCGGCCGTGGCGAGACGGAGAAGAGTGCTCATCAGAAGTACCCCTCTCGCTTGCGGTCTTCCATCGCGGCCTCGCTGACCCGGTCGTCGGCCCGGGTGGCGCCGCGCTCGGTCAGCTCGCTGGCCGCGACCTCGACGACCACCTCGGCCGCGCGACGACGCGGTCGAGGCGACCGCGCCGGTGCAGGACATGTCGCCGACGGTCCGGTACCGCACCACGCGCTTCGACACGGTCTCGCCGTCGCGCGGCTGGGAGTAGGGGCCGACGGCAAGCAACATGCCGTCGCGCTCGAACACGTCCCGCTCGTGCGCGTAGTAGATGCTCGGCAGGTCGATGCCCTCGCGCTCGATGTAGTTCCACACGTCCAGCTCGGTCCAGTTGGACAGCGGGAACACCCGGACGTGCTCGCCCGGCCGGTGCTTGCCGTTGTACAGCGACCACAGCTCGGGCCGCTGGTTGCGCGGGTCCCACTGGCCGAACTCGTCGCGCAGGCTGAAGATCCGCTCCTTCGCCCGGGCCCGCTCCTCGTCCCGGCGGCCGCCGCCGAAGACCGCGTCGAACCGGTGCCCGTTGATTGCGTCGAGCAACGGAACGGTCTGCAGCGGGTTCCGCGTCCCGTCGGACCGCTCCCGCAGCCGGCCGTCGGCGATGTAGTCCTCGACCCTGGCCACCTCGAGCCGCAGCCCGAGCGTCGTTCGACGGTCGCGTCGCGGTAGTCCAGCACCTCGGGGAAGTTGTGCCCGGTGTCGACGTGCAGCAGCGTGAACGGCACCGCCGGCCGGCGCGAACGCCTTCCGGGCCAGGTGCAGCATCACGATCGAGTCCTTGCCGCCGGAGAACAGGATCACCGGCCGCTCGAACTCCGCCGCCACCTCACGGAACACGAAGATCGACTCGCTCTCCAGGGCGTCCAGCTCGGTCACGCGGACGTGGGCGGTCAGGCGCTTCGCCTCGATGTGCGGTCATGTGTGCAACCCGCATTCGATCTTGCCCTGGCCGGCCCAGCGGCCGCTGCGCGGGTCCTCGCCGGGAGCGACCTGCTTGGTGCACGGCTCGCAGCCGATCGACGGGTAGCCGTCGTACTGCAGCAGGTTGACCAGCACGCCGTTGTCGGCGATGTAGCTGTCCAGGTCGTCCTGGGTCCAGGGGGCGATCGGGTTGAGCTTCACCATGTCGCGCTTCTCGTCGTACTCGACGACCGGGGTGTTCGCCCGGGTCGGCGCCTCCTCGCGGCGTACGCCGGTGACCCAGGCCTTGTAGCCGGACAGGTACCGGTTGAGCGGCTCGACCTTGCGGAGCGCGCAGCACTTGTCGGGATCGCGGGCGAAGAGCTTCTTGCCGTACTCGGCGTCCTGCTCCGCGACGGTCTGCTTCGGGGTGGCGTTGATCAGGTTGATCGGCAGCGTCGCCGCCACCGCGTCGCGGGTGCCGATGGTCTCGGCGAAGTGGTAGCCGGTGTCGAGGAACAGGACGTCGACGCCGGGGGCCGCCTCGGCCGCGAGGTGGGGGAGTGCCCCGTCTGCCATCGAGGCGGTCACCACCAGTTCGTCACCGAAGGTCTCCCGCGCCCACGCCAGCACTTCCTGCGCCGAGGCGTCGGCTAGTCGTTCGTTCGCCTCTTCGGCGAGCGTCTTCAGGTCCGTACTCATTCCACCGTCACCCGCAGTCCGATCATCTTCAGCTGGAACACCCGTGCACACGGCCGGCACTCCCACGCGCCATGGCCTTCCTCGGAAGGACGAAGGTCCTCGTCCCCGCAGTACGGGCAGTACAAAGGTGCAGCTCGCTCGCTCATTGCAAAGCTCCTTCCTCGGCACGGATGACCCACTGGGCGAAGCGCTCGCCCTCGTTGACCGCTCCTTCAGGTAGTTCTGGGTGACACGCTCGACGTAGTCGGCGAGACCGTCCGCGGTGACCTTGTGGCCGCGCAGCTTGCGGCCGAAGCCGGCGTCCAGGCCGAGCCCGCCGCCGAGGTGGACCTGGTAGCCCGGCACCTGCTTGCCGTCGGCATCCAGCACCAGCTGGCCCTTCAGGCCGATGTCGGCGACCTGGATCCGGGCGCAGGAGTTCGGGCAGCCGTTCACGTTCACGGTGATCGGTACGTCGAGCTCGGGGATCCGCTCCTCCAGCTCGTCGATCAGCTGGGCCGCCGGCGCCTTGGTCTCGACGATCGCCAGCTTGCAGAACTCGATGCCGGTGCAGGCCATCGTGTTCCGCCGCCAGGCCGACGGCTTGCGCCTGGAACCCGAGCGCGTCCAGATCGGCGACCAGCGAGTCGACCTGCGCCTCCTCGACGTCGAGCACGAGCAGCTTCTGCTGCGCGGTGGTCCGGATCCGGTTCGAGCCGTGCGCCGCGACCACGTCCGCGACCTTGCGCGAGCGTGCGCGCCGGAGACCCGGCCGACGACCGGCGCGACGCCGACGTAGTACCTGCCGTCCTTCTGCTTGTGCACACCGACGTGATCGCCCTGTACGGCGGGAACCTCGGGCGCGGGCCCGTCGATCAGCTTGCGCTTGAGGTACTTCGTCCTCGAGCACCTCACGGAACTTCTCGACGCCCCAGTCGGCGACCAGGAACTTCAGCCGGGCGCGGGTCCGCAGCCGGCGGTAGCCGTAGTCGCGGAAGATGCTGGTGACGCCCCACCAGGCCTCGTGCACCTCCTCCAGCGGGATCCAGGCGCCGAGCCGCTGCGCGAGCATCGGGTTGGTCGACAGCCCGCCGCCGACCCACAGGTCGAAGCCCGGGCCGTGCTCGGGGTGGACCACGCCGACGAAGGCGATGTCGTTCACCTCCGGCACCACGTCGTGCGACGGGTGACCGGTCATCGCGGTCTTGAACTTGCGCGGCAGGTTGGAGAACTCGGTCGATGCCGATGTACTTCTCGACGATGTCGTCGATGGCCGGCGTCGGGTCGATGATCTCGTCCGCGGCGATCCCGGCGACCGGGCTGGCGATGATGACGCGCGGCACGTCGCCGCAGGCCTCGGTGGTGTAGAGCCCGACGGCCTCCAGCTTCTGCCAGATCGCCGGCACGTCCTCGATCCGGATCCAGTGCAGCTGGATGTTCTGCCGGTCGGTGATGTCGGCGGTGTCGCGCGCGTAGGTGGTGGAGACCTCGGCGATCACCCGCAGCTGCTCGGTGCTGAGCTGGCCGCCCTCGATCCGGACCCGGAGCATGAAGTACTTGTCGTCCAGCTCCTCCGGCTCCAGCGTCGCGGTCTTGCCGCCGTCGATGCCGGGCTTGCGCTGGGTGTAGAGCCCCCACCAGCGGAACCGGCCGCGCAGGTCGGCCGGGTCGATCGAGTCGAAGCCGCGGTGCGCGTAGACGTTCTCGATCCGGGCCCGGACGTTCAGGCCGTCGTCGTTCTTCTTGTTCTCCTCGTTCTTGTTCAGCGGCTCGCGGTAGCCGAGCGCCCACTGGCCTTCGCCCTTGCCCTTGCGCGGGCGGGCGGGCTTACGGGGAGCAGGAGCAGACGTGACGCCAGTCATCCGGAACGTGTCCTTGTCCTCGTGACAGGTGCGTCCGCGTGACGGCGGGCTCGAAGCGTCGTCGATTCGATGCGGTCTGCGCGGTGCGCACCCAGCGGTGATCGGAGGTGATCAGGGGCCGTCATCGGGCCCGGCGGGGTGGCTGTCAGAACATCGAAGGACAACAGATGGCGCTGCGCATCCGCCCGAGGTCGACATGAATCCGACCTACGAGATGAGTGGAGCGGGCAGCGAGCATGGTGATAAGCGTCAGCGCCAGCGCCTGACAAATCAACTCCCAATCCTGCATCGTGAGACGCAGATCTCACGATGCGACTATCTCTACCAGTCTGGTGGGGATTGATTCGCGCTCGGAACCTGTCCCACAAGAGCACTTGTACAAGAATTCTTGTGGAAACTAGCGATCCGGTCCATGACGCCCGCCAACCGCCGGTCCGCCGAGCCCTCCGTGATCACCGCGATCCACCATCCGCTCCGCCGCCGGCTGATCGATCTGCTCCACCTCGACGGCCCCGCGACCGCGTCCCGGCTGGCCGGGGCCACCGGCGAACTGGTCGGCAACGTCAGCCATCATCTCAAGGTTCTCGCCGCGGCCGGCGTGATCGAGGAGGCTCCCGAGCTGGCCAAGAACCGCCGGGAGCGCTGGTGGAAGGTGGCCGAGGCGTCGTCGTACTCCTGGTCGATCGCGGACGCCGAGGGCGACCCTGCCGCCGAGCTGGTCGCGGCCACTGCCGAGGACGCGAACCTGGCTCATCACGCCGGCAAGGTGCGCCAGTGGTTCGACATGCGGTACCAGTTCGAGGAGCCCTGGGTGCGGGCGGCGTACGCGACCGAGAGATGGCTCACATTGACGCCCTCGCAGCTCGATGAACTGAGCGAACGCCTCGAGGGTCTGCTCGGCGAATACGACGACAACCCGGGCGAAGGCGACGACGCCCACAGGGTCTTCTTCTTCGCCCACGCTGTTCCTGCTCGGCCGTGAGGGCCGAAGCTGTCCCGGCAGGGTGATCCCGCCTGGCTGATTCGTCCCACGAGGCCTAGGAACGCTCAGCCCTGCTCCTTATGCTGCTGAGTGTCAGAGAGGCGGCGATGCCGATGATGCCCAGTTCCGTGGCGCTCGGTGTTCCGGGGGTACAGATCGCCCCCGGTGACCACATCTGCGCGTTCTACCCCAGCCTGGCGGACCGGGACGAGATCCTGGTGCCGTACCTGCGGGAAGGGCTGAAGACCGGCGACAAGTGCGTCTGCGTCGTGGATGCGTCCGATCCGGAGTACATCCTCGCCGAGCTGGGCGCGGACGTCGATCTGGGCCCGTACCTCGGGCGTCATCAGCTCGAGGTACAGCGCTCGGACGAGACGTACCTGCGCGACGGCGGGTTCTCGACCGAGGGGATGCTGGAGTTCTGGAACCAGTCGGTCGGTGGGGCGATCGCCGGCTGGGTTCGGGTTCACCCGGGCGGTCGGGGAGATGACCTGGGCGCTGCGGCAGATGCCGGGCGTGGAGGAACTGGTCGGCTACGAGGCCCGGCTGAACCGGTTCCTGCCGCGGTACCCGCAGGTGATCCTCTGCCTGTACGAGCTGGACCAGTTCAGCGGCGAGGTGCTCGTCGACGTGCTCAAGACGCATCCGAAGGTGCTGCTCGGCGGCATGGTGCTGGACAACCCGTACTACCTCGAGCCCGACGAGTTCCTGGCGAGCCGAGTCATGACCTACGCAGGTTGTGGACACGTCGCCCGCAGCCGGACCCGACGCCGAACTTCGCGACCAGCTGTCCAACCTGCAGGGCCTGCTGATGCTCTCGATGCTGATGACCGAGAGCGGCGACGAGGACAAGATCGTGCACCTCGCGGGCTCGTCGCTGCCGTCGTTCGGCTGCTGCCACCTGGTCGGCGTCTACTTCGCCGAACGTGGCTGGGCCGCGACAACGCAGTCGATCGCCGGACCGTCCGTGCGATCCGACCTGGAGCGCCAGCTCGACGCCCTGGGCCGCAGCGGTGGCGCGCTGTCGAGATTCCCGGCGAGGCCTGGGCCTGGGCGTTGCCGATGCGCGGCGTGGCCGGCCACGTCGGCTTCTTCGTGACCGCGGCGGCGAATCGAGCCGTCCACCCACGCACAGTTCCTCTGCCGGGTGCTCGCGCAGCAGACCGGGGTGGCGCTGGCCAACGCCCGGCTGCACGCGAAGGAGCGCGCGACCGCCGAGGAGCTCCGGAGCGCGAACAGCACGCTCGCCGAGACGGTCCGGGCGCTCGAGCACACCACCCAGATCCACGATCGGTTCACCCGCGTCGCCGTGGCCGGCGAGGGGCAGGAAGGCATCGCCCGGGCGGTCCACGAGCTCACCGGCTTCCCGGTCGCGGTCGAGGACCGCTACGGGAACCTGCGGGCGTGGGCCGGTCCGAACCGCCCCGACCCGTACCCGAAGGATCCGCGGGCCCGGCGTGAGCAGATGCTGCGGCGCGCGCTCCGCGAAGGCGGCCCGGTGCGCGAGGGCGGCCGGCTGGTCGCGATCGCGAGCCCCGGCGCCGACGTACTCGGTGTGCTGGCGCTGGTGGACCCCGCCGGCGCGGCCGGGGATCAGGAGCAGATCGCGATCGAGCACGGCGCGACCGTGCTGGCCATGGAGCTGGCCCGGCTGCGCAGCCTGGCCGAGGCCGAGTTGCGGGTGCGCCGGGACCTGGTGGAGGAACTGCTCGCCGGGACCGACGAGGAGAGCGCGCTCGGCCGGGCGCAGGCGCTGGGCTACGACCTGGAGCGGCCGGCACCGCGTCGTCGTGGTCGAGGGTCGCGGCCGGACCCAGCACGAGCGACACGTTCTTCCACGCCGTACGGCGTGCCGCGCGCGACAGCTGCATGTCGGGTCCCTGCTGGTCGCCCGCGGCGGGGCCGTCGTGGTGCTGTCGGACGCCGACGTGTCGTGGGACAAGTTCCGATCGGCTGGTGCTGACCGAGCTGGGCGGCGGTCGTTGCCGGGTCGGTGTGGGCGGTTGGTGCGAGCAGCCGCGCGACTTCCCGCGCTCGTACCGCGAGGCGCAGCTCGCGTTGAAGATGCAGCGCAGCGCCAGGGGCGCCGATCGGGCGACCTGCTACGAGGACCTCGGCGTCTACCGGATCCTCTGCGAGGTCGAGGATCCGGCCGCCATCGAACGGTTCGTCGGCCAGTGGCTCGGCACGCTGCTCGAGTACGACGAGCGGAAGCGGTCCGAACTCGTGGACACGCTGTGCCGCTACCTGGAATGCGGCGGCAGCTACGACGCGACCGCCGCCGCGCTGTCGGTGCACCGCAGCACCCTCAAGTACCGGCTGCAGCGGATCCGCGAGATCTCGGGACACGACCTCACCGACCCGAGCACCAACTTCAACCTCCAGCTGGCCACGCGCGTCCTGGCAGACCCTGCAGAGCCTGCAGGCCTGACTCAGCGGCCGTAGCGTTCCCAGTGCGCGGCGAACAGCTCGTCCTCGCTGACCGGGTGCGGCGTGACCGGCCGGGAGACCCAGGTGAGGTTGACGAAGTGGCGGGCATTCACGTTCTCGGTGGTGATGTTTCCACCCCACGTGCCGCAGCTCAGGCTGAGCGTGAACGGCAGACCGTTGCGGGGACTGCCGGCGCCCTCGTTGAGGTTCTGGTTGACCAGACCCGCGCGGTCCTGGTGCCGTTCGCGAGCGAATCGACGTGGTCGTCGCGCGTGGTGTGGATGCCGCAGGTGTGTCCGAGGCCCTGGTAGCCGGTGATCGCGTTGACGAGCTCCACGGCGCGGTCGATGCCGCCGTCGTACCGGTAGGCCGCCAGCGACCACCGAGAGCTTCTCGCCCGAGAACGGGATGCTCCGGGCCGACGCCGTCCTCCTCGACGATCAGGAACGTGCGATCGGCGGGGATGGTGAAGCCGGCCAGCTCGGCGATCGTGGTGGCCGGCTTGGCGATCACGTCGGGCGAGGGGATGGGCCCGCCGTCCGGCCACATCCGCTGCTGCAGGGCGACCTTCTCCGTCGGCGTCGCACAGGTATCCGCCGGCATCGACGAGCCGGTCGCAGCAGGTCGTCGTACACGCTGGCTCTCGACCACGAGCGCGTTGTCGGCGAGGCAACTGGTGGCGTAGTCGAAGGTCTTCGCCGTCGACGATGGCGGTCGCGGCGTCGGCCAGGTCGGCGGTCTCGTCCACGACGTGCACCGCGTTGCCCGACGCCGACGCCGTACGCCGGGGTGCCCGAGCTGTAGGCGGCCTTGACCATGGCAGCAGCCACCGGTGGCCACGATCAGATCCGCTTGCCGCATCAGTTCCTGCGTCTTGGCGATCGACGGCGCCGGGCAGCATCTGGACGAGGTCGGCCGGAGCGCCGACCTGCGTGCACGCCTCGCGCATGTACTCCACGACCGCGGCCGTGGTCTCCGCTGGTGCGCGGATGTGGCGCGACGACGATGGCGTTGCGTCCCTTGAGCGCCAGCAGCGTCTTGACCGGTGGCGTCGCGTCCGGGCCGGTGGTCGGGATGAGCGCAGCGACCACGCCGACCGGTTTGGCGATCTTCACCAGGCCGCGGCTCCGGGTCCTCCGCCACCACGCCGACGGTGCGCACCGATCGCGCATGTCGGCGAGTACGCCGAGGACGCGCTTGTTGATCTTGGTGACCTTGTCGGCGTAGTTGCCGAAGCCGCCCTCGTCGACCGCCAGCTTGGCCAGGGCCTCGGCCCGCTCCGGACGGGCGACGGCCCAGGCCACCGCCGTGCACAGCTCGTCGACCTGCTCCTGGCGTGTAGTCCGCGATCGCCGCCTGCGCGGCCCGCGCGCGGGCTGACGACCTGCTCGACCTCACGCTGGATCGCTTCTTGCTTCGCCGTGTCGGTCATGGCTCTACCGTGCCGTGCGACGGACGGCGGGCGACTCGGCATGTCAGGACGAATCCGGCCGCGGACCTCGTCCAGCCGGGACGGCGAGGCGGGCTGTCCTGACAGGGCGGGACCCGCGCGGTACTTCGGCTCCCGGGGACGTACCGGCCGCGGTCCGCGGCTCGCAAGCTGCGCGACGAAGCCAGCCTGCGAGGAGGACACCATGGACCTGCGCGACACCGTGCTGAGTATGGGCGAGTGGGAGCGGCTGATCCACCGTGCCGAGACCGGCGAGATCACCGAGCCGCTGGAGAACGTCGACCGCGACGACCCCACGCCGTACGACGCGATCTTCGTCGGGGGCGGTGCCGGCGGGCGGTTCGGATCCGCCTATCTGCGGGCCCGCGGCGGCCGCCAGCTGGTGGTCGACAAGTGGCCGTTCCTCGGTGGCTCCTGCCCGCACCAGGCCTGCGTGCCGCACCACCTGTTCTCCGAGGCCGCCCGCGAGATGGACTACATGCGGTGGAACGCGGGCACGCTTGTGGTTCGGCGAGTTCGACGAGAAGCGCGCCTCGATCCGGGAGCTGGTCGAGCTGTTCAAGGCCGGCCGCGAACAACCCGCACGCCTTCATGAACTGGCAGAGCAAGGAGCAGCTGGGGATGGAGTACATCCTCAACGCCCCGGCGACCGTGATCGACGCGCACACCGTCGAGGTGGCCGGTCAGCGCTTCACCGCCCGCAACCTGGTGCTCGGCACCGGCGCGAGCACCTACGTGCCGGACGATCCCGGGCATCGACTGCCAGGGGTCTTCGACTTCGCCACGCCTGATCGAGGAGCTCGACTACGAGCCGTCCCGCTGCGTCATCATCGGCGGCTCGAAGATCGCCCTCGAGTACGGCTCGTTCTTCCAGGCGGCCGGCTGCCAGACGACGATCGTCTCGCGCAGCCCGCTGATGCGCACCGCCAGCCTGCACCACGTCGACGAGGACCTGCGGACCTACGTCGTGGACGGGATGCGCAAGCGCGGGATGGAGCATCGCTCGAGGGTGCCGAGCCGCTCGAGGTGCTCGGCAACGGCAAGGTCACCGGGGTCCGGGTCCGGCTCGCCGACGGCGCGTGAGATCGACGCTCGACACCGACTTCGTCTTCATCGGCACGGGCGAGCGGCCGGACACTCACAGCCGTACGTCGACGCGCTCGGAGTGGACGTCGACGACCGCGGCTTCATCACCGTCGACTCGCCGGATGCAGACCTCGGTGCCCGGGGTCTACGCGATCGGCGACCTGATCGGCTCGCCGATGGAGATGTTCAAGGCGCGCAAGTGCGGCATGACCGCGGCGCGCAACATCATGGGCGAGCCCTACGAGTTCGACTTCTCCGAGTACCCCGACTTCCTGCACACCACCTACGAGGTCACCTGGGTCGGGCTCACCGAGGCCGAGGCGCGGGAACGCTACGACGACGTGGTGGTGATCCAGATGCCACCGAAGGGCCTGCGCGACGACGAGCTCGCGCTCCCGTGCGCCGAGGGCTCGATGCTGTACGCCTTCACCCGGCCGGAGCTCACCGGCATGCAGAAGTGCGTCGTACGACGGCAAGAGTCGCCGGCTGCTCGGCGCTCACCACGTCGGCTTCGGCGCCAAGGACGCGTTCCAGTACCTCGACCACCTGATCCGCAAGGGCATCACCGATCGACGAGATGGGCGAGATGAACGAGCTGTTCCTCAACCCCGACCACTTCATCCAGCTCTCCCGGCTCCGGGCCGGTAAGCGCGAGCTGGTCGATCTCTGAACCGGAGTAACGTTGCCGGGGTGCGTGCCATCGAGTACTCCGTGACCGGAGACCCCGACGTCCTGAAGCTCGTCGACAGCCCGATCCCCGAGCCTGGGCCCGGGGAGGTGCGGGTCCGGATCCATCGGTCCGGGGTCAATCCCACCGACTGGAAGTCGCGTCGCGGCGACGGGCCGGGCACTCCGGTCGATCCGGCGCAGGTCCCGAACCACGACGGCGCCGGGGTGGTGGACGCGGTCGGCCAGGGCGTGGAGGCCGCACTGGAAGGCCTGCGCGTCTGGACCTGGGAGGCGGCGTACCAGCGGCCGCGCGGCGGGACCGCGCAGGAGTACGCCGTCGTCCCCAGGCACAACGTGGTCTTCCTCCCGGACGCGGCGTCGTACGACCTGGGCGCCAGTCTGGGGATCCCGTTCCTGACCGCGCACCGGTGCCTGACGGTGAACGAGGACGGACCGCTCCATCTCGGGCCGGGCACTCTGGAAGGCCGGACCGTGCTGGTCGCCGGTGGCGCGGGCGCCGTCGGGAACGCGGCGATCCAGCTCGCGCGCTGGTCGGACGCGACCGTGATCACCACCGTCAGCAGCCCCGAGAAGGGCCAGTTGGCGGCGCGTGCCGGTGCCAACAACGTCATCGACTACCGGCAGGAGGACGTGGTCACCGAGGTGCGCGCGATCGCTCCGCATGGCGTGAACACGATCGTCGAGGTGTCGCCGGCGGCCAACACGGCGATCGACGCCGAGGTGATTGCCCGCCATGGCTGCGTCGCGGTGTACGCCAACGACGGCGGCAGCGACCTGCAGCTCCCAGTTCGTCCGTTGATGGCGCCGAACGCGCGCTGGCAGTTCGTTCTCGTCTACACCGCGCCCGACCACTGGCGTGCCCGCGCTCTGGACGACCTCAGTACCGCGATCGAGGACGGCGCTCTCCGCGTCGGTACCGAGGCCGGTCTCCCGGTCCATCACTACTCGCTGGACCAGGCCGCCCAAGCGCATGACGCGGTGGAACAAGGCGCGATCGGCAAGGTCCTCATCGACGTCCGCTGACCGCAAAGTCTCGGGCCTGGGCTATCAGGGCTGCCTCGGCTTCGTCGGTGTGGCGGCGTTGATCGTCCCGCCATCGGATGCTTTCGGCGGATCGGTGGACGAGGGTGTCGGCGTGGGCACGTACCTGAGCTGGAGCGCTGCCACCCAGGACGGTGCGGCCGGCGACGACCTGTGCCGGGTCGAGCGTCCTGCGTAGCGTGCCCGGGTCGAGGGTCACCGGACGGCCGAGTACGTCGGTCGCCGCATCGGCGAGGTCGGTCGTGGTCAGGGTGTCGCGGCCCGCGTCGACCGCGGTGGCCACGGCCCGGCCGACGACCCGGTAGGCCGAGCGGTAGTCGAGGGCGTGCCGTAGTACGAGCTCTTCGGCGAGGTCGGCGGCGGCGGTGAAGTCGGCGCCGGCCGCGGCGCTCAAGGCGTCGCGGTCCACCACCAGGGTCCGGGTAACCTCGGCGCCGAGCGCAACGACTCGGCGGGCCAGGTCGAGTGCTCCGGCCACCTCGCCGTACGCGTGCAGCCAGTTGTCGGTGCGGGCCGACGGGGCTGCGCTGGGTGACCAGCAGCCCGGTCGCTCGGCCGACCAGAGTGCCCGCGCCGGCGCGGATGACGGCCAGCGCGTACGGGTTGCGCTTCTGCGGCATCAGCACCGACGCCCGGCACAGCGGAGGCGTCCAGCGTGACGTAGCCGAAGCCGGGGCTGGCGAAGATCTCCAGGTCCTCGGCCAGCCGGTCGACGGTGGTCGCGGCCTGCGCGGCGGTGACCACCGCGTCGGTCAGACCGTCGACCGCCCACATGATGTCGCGGGTGTGCGCACCCGGGACTCTCGAAGCCGAGGCGTCTCGGCGAGCCGCGCATCGATCCATCGGCACCCGGCTGCCGCCGACGCCGCCGACGCCGGCGGGAGAGCGGTCGGCCCACCGGTAGGCCTGTTCGAGCCGGTCGAGATGCCGCGCGGCCTCCTCGCCGAAACCGCCGAGGTAGTGGCCGAAGGTCGAGGGCTGCGCGGGCTGGAGGTAGGTGGTGTCGGCCCACAGCGTGTCCGCGTGCGTCCACGGCCTGGCTGTGCGACCGCGTCGAGGAAGCCGGGCGACCGCCTCGTGCAGGTCGAGGAGGCGGTCGCGCAGCGCGAGCCGGAAGGCGATGCGCCCGGCCTCCCGCCTGGTGCGGCCGGTGTGCAACCAGCCGGCGACGCTGCCGAGCCGCCGCTCCAGCTCCCGTTCGCGGCTGTTGTACGCGTCGCCGTACGTCGAGCGTCGTACGGGAACTCCTCGGCCGGGATCTTCGAGCAGCTCGAGTAGAGTGCGCCGAGCAGGATCCCCGGCCTCGGCCGTCGGGATGACTCCCGGCCTCGTGGAGCTCGAGCGACGTGGGCGAGGTCGGCGAGGCCGAGCCCGTGGTGCAGCAGCGGTGCGTCGGCGGTCTCCAGTGCATAGCCCGCCTCGACCAGCTCGGGGGCGGGCCCGCTGCTGATCCGGCCGCTCCGGCCCCCGAGGTATCCCTCCGGTGCCGGGCGGCTCACAGGGATCCCTTCGGTCCGGCGAAGAGGGTCGGGGCGCCGCCGGTCACCAGGAACACGACCGGCCCGCCGATCCGGCCGGCCCGCGCCGCGTCCACCAGCGCCGCCATCGCCTTCGCCCCGAAGACCGGGTCGAGGAACACGCCCTCGGTACGGGCGACCAGCCGGGCCGCGGCATCACCTTCCGGCGAGGCTGTCCGTAGCCTGGCCCGAGGTACCCGTCGAGAACGGTCGCGCCATCGGTGTCGGCGTGCGGCAGGCCGAGCAGCTCGGTCGCGCCATCGGCCAGCGAGGTGACGCGAGTCGACGCACTCGTCGACCGGCCGGCTCACGGTCACCCCGACCACGTCGTACGGCGCTGCGCAGCCAGCGTGATCCGGCGACGAGACCGGCCTGGGTTCCGCACGAGCCCGGTGGCCAGCCACAGCTGCGACGGGGCGACGCCGTCGGCCATCAGCTGGTCGGCGAGCTCCATGCTGGCGCGGACGTAGCCGGCCGCGCCCAGTGGTGTCGCACCGCCACGCGGCACGACGTACGGCCGTCGTCCCGGCCGCTGACAGGTCAGCGCCGAGCTTGTCGATCGCGGTGTCCACCGAGGCCCGATCGAGCTCGCCGGTGAACCGGACGTCCGCGCCCGAGAGTTCGCTGAGCAAGAGGTTGCCGGTCGGGCGGGCCGGTCGATCCGTAGAAGACGAGGTACGGCGCGAGGCCGCAGCGGCGCGCCGCGAGTGCCGCGAGCATGGCCCAGTTCGACTGCGGCCCGGCCCCGGTGACGAGGCAGTCGCAGCCCTGGGCGAGGGCGTCGCCGAGCAGGTACTCCAGGCCGCGAACCTTGTTGCCGCCGAGACCCAGCCCAGTGAGGTCGTCCCGCTTGAACCACACCTCGACGTCGATCTCCGCCGAGAGGCGTGGCGCGGGCTGCGAGCGGCGTGGGCGCGGCGACCAGCGGCACGCGCGGCAGCGACAGGAGGTGCTTCATCGGACCGGGACCGTCGTCGCTGGAGGCCAGCCACCCGGTCGACGAAGGCGGGCGCGGCCCCGAGAGCGGCCCGTACGTCGAGGCAGCGGGCGATCTCGTTCCGGTCCGAGCTGCTCGGCGATCCGGGGGTCGGCGAGCAAGGCGGTCCGCAGGTCGACGCCGCGGTCGAGACCGGCCAGCGTCGCCTCGTACACCACCTTGTGGGCGGCGTGCTTGCCGATGCGGTCGGCCAGTGCGCGCAGCACCGGCTCGGACAGTACGTAGCCGCCGCGTGCCTCGAGGTTCGCGCGCATCCGCTCGGTGTCGACCTCGAGTCCCTCGAGCAGCCGGCAGGCGAAGGCGAGTGCGGCGCCGGTGAGCAGGCAGGCCTCGGGCAGCACCACCCACTCGGTCTTCCATGCCGTCCGTCGCGCTCGTGCTCGTGGACCATGCCCTCGACGGCGACTGTCGGCGTCCGCACGGACGATCCGGGCCAGCGTGACCAGGTGCTCGGACAGTTCGGGATTGCGCTTGTGCGGCATGGTGATGCTGCCGACCTGGCCCGGGCGTGAACGGCTCGCGCAGCTCACCGATCTCGGGGCGCTGCAGCTCGTACACCTCCTGGCCGATCTTCGCGAGCGTCGCCGTCACCATCGCCAGCAGGCCGGCGAACTCGGCGATCCCGTCCCGGGCCGTGATCCAGGGGATGTCCGGCGCCCCCAGCCCGAGCCGCCGAGCGAACTCCGCCAGCAGGGGGAGCGCCTGATCGCCCCAGAACTCCATCGTCCCCAGCGCCCCGCCGAGCTGGACGACCTCCCGGCGGCCACGGCCCTCGGCGACCCGCACCCGGTGGCGGCGCAGCTCCGACGGCCCACACCGCGGCCTTGAACCCGAACGTGATCGGCAGTCCGGGCTGGCCGTGCGTGCGCCCGCACATCACCGTGTCGCGATACCGCTGCGCCAGAGCGAGTGCCGCGGCTTCGCGCGCGGGCGAGATCCCGCTCGAGGATGTCGGCGACCTGACGCATGACAGAGCGGTCCAGGTGTCCGACACGTCCTGCACGGTCGCGCCGTAGTACACCCACTCCCGCGCGTCGTCGGGAAGAACGTCCTGGAGGCAACGGATCAGGCCGAGCGTCGAGTGACCGGTGGCCCGGGTCTGCTGCTGCCACCTGGGAGAGGTCGAGCAGGCCGGCGTCGGCGTACTTCCGGATGGCCTGCGCGGCGTCTGGCGGGACGAGTCCGACCTCGGCCTGTGCCTCGGCCAGCGCGGCCAGGATGTCGAGCCAGGACTGCAGGCGGCCCTCGTCGTCCAGTAGCCGGTGCAGCTCCGGCGTACTCCAGAGGTGGCCGTAGACAACCGAGTCGATGAGGTGCGCACTCATTCAGCTCACCGCCACCGCGTCGAGCCGTCCGACGCCGGTCAGGCTGCGCAGTGCGTTCCGGATCTCGTCGAGGTTGGAGCCCCAGGGAACGACGGCGGTCCGCCCGTCGACCTCGAGCCCGCGTTCGAGCAGGCAACACTTGGCCAGGGTCGGCGTCGTCGCCCGTCGGCCGCCGGCGGGGGCAGATGTCCGCGCGGGGTGGCTCGTCGCCGTAGAAATGCCGGTGGAACTGCAGCGACCGCTCGCACCCGATCATCAGCCAGTCCTGTCGTTGCGCCGGGCGGGTGTCCAGGAACGCGACATCGCCGCCCAGCTCGACGCCGGAGCCGCGGCACGGCAGCAGGTACCGCGCCGACGGGTTGGCGGCGGCGAGTTCGCGGATGTCGACCGCGTCGAGAACGAGCTCGATCGGCGGCAGGTCCTCGTCGAAGGCGACGACCTGCTCGGCCATCGCCAGCAGCTTCGGTCGGCTCGGGTGGCACGACCTCGGTGACCCGGATCCGTACCGGCGCCGGTTCCCAGATGAAGTTGACGTGCTCGTAGCGCCCCTGGACGACGTAGGCCCGGACGCCGTCCCGCCGCTGCGCGAGCGCGGCCCGGGCCAGCGCGCTGGCGTTGCCGACGTCGGTGTCCGGCGCCGTCGATCGAGACCACCTGCGATCGGGTACGGCGAGCACCCGCGCCTCGATCACCGGCGAGAAGAGCGGTTCGGTCGATGCCTTCCGTACGGCGACGACAGCGGTCTCGCCGCGGTTGCGGAGCACGAGATAGTCGGTCCGGCGATACACCTCACGGCCGAGCAGGTACGGCACCAGTTCGAGTTCGGTGAGGGGGACGTCGACCTCCTGGACCGACAACCCGCGGTAAGGGCGGGTGATCGTGTTCGGCGCCGGATCCGGGATCACGGCGACGCCGCCGTACGCACCACCGCCGTGTCCGCGCGCAGTCCCAGCCGCAAGGTCTCCAGCGGGAGGACCTCGTCCAGCGGCACGTTGCCGAGATTCACGGCGGCTCCGAGCCGGCGGATCAACCACGTCTGCTGCGGCTTTGCGTGGTGCTTCGAAGATGACCCGGTCCAGCGGCAGCCGGGCGGCGATGGCGTCGACCAGGTCGGTGCGCACGCTGCCGTCGGCGTGGTACAGCCCGACCGTGCCGCTCTCGCGGCCTTCGGCGATCACCCAGCTGGCCCCGGCCTCGAGGTCGGCGTCCATCTCGGCCAGCCATTGCTCCGTCACGACCGGCGCATCGCCGTCCTTGGCGCCGGTCTCCGCGAACACGACGAAGTCGGCGGACAGCGAGCGGATCAGCTCGGCCTTCCGCGCCGGCGTCATCGCCTGCAGACCGTCCGACACCTCGATCGCCTGGATGCCGATGCCGGCCGCCCAGCGGCGCAGCTCGTCGACGCGGCCCTGCGCCTCGCAGACCTCGAGCAGCGTCCCGCCGAGGGACACCGTCACTCCGGCCGCGGTGCACAACGCCACCCGTTCCTTCACGGTCGGGTCGACGTACGCGATGCCCCAGCCGATCTTGAGTACGTCGACGAAGTCGCCGGCCTGGTCGAGCAGGGCCTCGAGGGTGGCCGTGGTGACGCCCTTGTCGAGGACATGGCTGAGCCCGCGGCTACGCGGTTTGCGATCGCGCTCGGGCAGTTCGAGGAAGTCCGGACGGTCCCACACGGCCATACCTCCACTCGTCGGGTGTCGGCTCGAAACTAATCCGCGGCGTCGGCGTCGTCTGTGTCCCGACCGGGTGAAGTCCGCCCGATCCTTCGCCCCACCGGGCCATGGAGTCACCCGGGCCCGGTACCTAGCGTTCGAGCCAGTCAGGGAGGTGTGCCATGAGCCAGCGACTGGTTGTGGTCGGCGGCGGTGCGGCCGGGATGTCCGCCGCGTCAGCTGCCCGCCGGATCGACCCCGCGCTCGAGATCGTCGTACTCGAGGCAGGCGGCTACTCGTCGTACGGGCTGTGCGGACTGCCGTACTTCCTCAGCGGCGTCGTGGCCCGGGCCGACTCGCTGGTCGCGTATCCGCCGTCGTTCTACCGCGACCGGCGCCGGATCGATCTGCGGCTGCGGGCGACCGCGCTGCGGCTCGATGCGGGCAGGCACCTGATCCAGTTCGAGCAGGACGGCCGCCAGCATCGGCTCGGGTACCACCGGCTGGTCGTCACCGCGGGTGGCCGTCCGTCGCTGCCGCCGATTCCGGGCCTGCGACAACGACCACGTGTTCACCGTCCGCACGATGGAGGACGCGATCAGTCTGCGCAGTCTGCTCGATGCGGGCCATGTCGGCCGAGCGCTCGTCATCGGCGCCGGCTACATCGGCCTGGAGATGGCCGAGGCGCTGGTCCGGCGCGGGGTGGTCGTCACGCTGGCCGAGGCGCTGCCGCGGGTGATGCCGAACCTCGACCCGCCGATCGCCGCGCTGGTCGAAGAGGAGGTACGGCGTCACGCCGTGGATCTGCGGCTGGGTGCAAGGGTCGACGCGATCCGGCCCACCGATGACGGCTTGGAAGCGCTGGTCAACGGAGAGCCGGTCACCGTGGACGTCGTGGTGGTCGCGGCCGGCGTGCGACCGGTCGGGAACCTCGCTGCCGACGCGGGCGCCGAGGCTGGTCCGGACGGAGCGTTGCTGGTGGACGACCGGATGCGCACGTCCCTCCCAGACGTCCTGGCCGCCGGGGACTGCATCGCGCCGTACCATCGCGTCCTCGGCCGGCCGGCCTTCGTGCCTCTGGGTCCGGCGGCGAACAAGACCGGACGCGTTGCCGGCACCGTGGCCGCCGGTGGCGACGCGAGCTTCCCGGGCGTGGTCGGAACCGCGGTGGTCAAGGTGTTCGACCTGGCGGTCACCCGGACCGGCCTGACGCTTGCCGAGGCCGAGGCGGAGGGTCTGCCTGCCACGGTCGCCACCGACGCGCTCGGACGATCCCGTGCGAAGTACTACCCAGGCGCCGAACCGGTGAGCGTTCGACTGGTGCACGAGCGCGGCGGACGGCTGCTCGGCGCGCAGATCGTCGGTGCCGGTGAAGGAGTGGCCAAACGCATCGACGTTGTGGCGGTGGCTCTCCAGGCCGGGTTCTCGGTCGAGGATCTGCTGGCGCTCGACCTGTCCTACGCGCCGCCGTACGCGCCCGTCTACGAACCGATCCTGCTCGCTGCCCAAGCCGCCGCGGTGCGGCCCGCCGCGGTCCCGGCCTGAACCATGGACACTCCGCAGCCGAGGGTCGCGGTGGTCACCGGTGGCGCATCGGGCATCGGGCGCGCCACCGTCGCCCGGCTCGCGGCCGACGGCTTCCTGCGTCGCGGTGCTGGATCTGGACGAGACGGCCGGCGAGGCCAAGCTCGCGCTGCGGGCCGACGTGACCGATCCGTACGACGTCGAGCGGGCGGTCGGCCGGGTCGTCGAGACCTTCGGCCGGATCGACGTGCTGGTGAACAACGCCGGCATCTCCGGTTCGGCCGCCGCGACGGTCTGCCACCGGACGCCGATCGACGAGTGGGACCGGGTCCAGGCGGTCAACGTCCGCGGCCCGTTCCTGTGTACCCGGGCGGTCCTGCCGACCATGCTTGCCCAGGGCAACGGGCACGTGATCACGGTGGCGTCGATCGCCGGGCTGGTCGCGTTCCCGGGGCGGAGCGCGTACACCGCGTCGAAGGGTGCCGCGGTGATGTTCACCAAGTCGCTGGCGGTCGACTACGCCGAGGCGGGCATCCGGGCGAACGCGGTCTGCCCGGGCATGGTCGAGACGCCGATGACCCAGTGGCGCCTCGACCAACCCGAGCTGCGAGCTCAGGTGGAGGCGAAGATCCCGCTCGGGCCGGGTGGCGCAACCCGAGGAAGTGGCGGAGGCGATCGCGCTGCTCGCGTCCGACCGCCTGGTGTACCTGACCGGCCACACGCTGGTCCTCGACGGCGGCTGGACCGCCCTGTGACCAGGGATGGATGGAATGACAGGACGGCTGGACGGCAAGGTGGCGCTGATCACCGGCGCCGGTTCGGGGATCGGCCGGGCCGCGGCGGAGCTGTTCGCCGCCGAGGGCGCGGCGGTGGCGGTGGTCGACCTGCGACGCCGAAGCCGCTGAGGAGACGGTCGGCCAAGATCGAGGCGGCCGGCGGCCGGGCGGTCGCGCTGGCCGCGAACGTCACGGTGGCCGCGGAGGTGGAGGTCGGCGGTCGCGCGGGTCGTGCAGGAGCTCGGGCCGGCTCGACGTGCTCTACAACAACGCCGGCGTGAACAGCGCCGGCTCGGTCGCCGACGCGACCGAGGACGACTGGGATCGCTGCTTCGCGGTCAACGCCAAGGGCACCTTCCTGTGCTCCCGCGCCGCGGTTCCGCATCTCGAGCAGGCCGGCGGCGGCGCGATCGTCAACCAGGGTTCGGTCGCCGGGCTGGTCGGCGTACCGAACTTCGCCGCCTACTGCGCCGCGAAAGGCGCGGTCGTCGCGCTGACCCGCTCGATGGCGATCGACCTCGCCGGCCGCCGGATCAGGGTGAACGCGATCTGCCCGGGCACCGTCTTCACTCCGTTGATGGAGCCGATGCTGCGCGCCCGCGGCGACGGCGACCTCGAGGCCGGACTGGCCAAGACCGTCGTCAAGTATCCGATCGGCCGACTCGGCACGCCGGAGGAGATCGCCCGGGTGGCGCTCTTCCTCGCCGTCCGACGACGCGTCGTTCCTGACCGGCTCGATCGTGACCGCCGACGGCGGCATGACGCGCAATGAGAGGCGTGCGATGACCTTCCATCTCGACACTGACAAGCTCGTCGACCTCGACCGGGCGGCCGGCCTGGTGTCCGACGGTGCGATGGTCGCGCTCGGCGGCGGACTGTCCGCCCGGCTGCCGATGGCCCTGGTTCGTGAGCTGATCCGGCAAGGCCGGCGCGGCCTGCATGTCGTCGGCTCGGCGCACGGCATCGACGTCGACCTGCTGGTGGCCGCGGGATCGATCGCCGTCTGCGAGGAGAGCTATGTCGGCTTCGAGCAGGACTTCGGCCTGGCGCCGGCGTACCGCCGGGCGGCTCGAGGACGGCACGATCGAGGTCCGCGAAAGCTGCTGCGGCACGATCCTCGCGCAGCTGCGGGCGGCCGAGTTCGGGCTGCCGTTCCTGCCGGTCCGCGGCGTGAAGGGCTCCGACATCCGGCGACTGCACCCGGAGTACGGCGAGGTGACCTGCCCGTTCACCGGCGAGACGCTGGTCGTCGTACCACCGCTGCGGCCGGACGTCGCCTTGATCCACGCCCCGCTCGGCGACCGGCGTGGGCAACCTCCACCTCGACCAGCCGTACGTGCTGGACGAACGGTTCGCCGCCGCGTCCCATGCCGTCGTCGCGACCGTCGAGCGCATCGCCTCCGCCGACGAGGTGGCCGCGGCGGGCGTGACGATCCCGGGTCACCTGGTGGCCGCGGTCGCCGAAGTCCCGTACGGCGCTCACCCGACGCTCGTGCTACCCGGCCTACGCCTACGACCGGCCGCACCTGGCGCAGTACGTCCGCGCGGCCACCGCCGGCGGCGCCGAGCTGGCCGCGTACCTCGACCGCTACGTGACCGGTACGCCGACCGAGGAGGCCTACCGCAAGGTCGTCGGCGACGAGCGGCTGGCCGCGATCGGCGCCTGGTCCGACGTCGACCGAGGCCTGGAAGGAGCTGTTCCGATGAGCTTCTCGATCGACGAGTGGTTCGTCGTCGCGCTGGCCCGGACGATCCGCGACCGCGAGGTGGTCTTCCACGGCTTCGGCAGTCCCTGCGCACAGGTGGCCATGCACGTGGCCAGGCACACGTCCGCCCGGGACATGCTGCTGGTCGAGGGCGCGACGTACGCGGTCAACCCGGATCCGCCGTTCATCCCGCCGACCGGCAACGACCTGAGCCTGCAGCGCGGTGCGTCGTACCGGATGCGGTTCGAGGAGTTCTTCGACGCCGCGCTCCGCGGTGACGTCGACCGGATGTTCCTGTCCGGCGGCCAGATCGATGCCTACGGCAACACCAACGTGACCGCGATCGGGCCGCGCGACCGGCCGAAGGTCAAGCTCGGCGGCGGCGGCGGTGGCTGCAACCTCGCCGCCACGATCCAGCACCTCACCCTGTGGACGACCCGGCACCGGTCCGGTCGGGCGCTGGTCGAGCAGTGCGACTTCGTCACCGACATGGGGCACCGCACACCGGTCGGCGACTCGCGCCGAGCTCGGGCTTCACCGGCGGCGGGCCGGAGTGGCTGGTGACCGAACTGGGCGTCTTCGACTACGACCAGGACGGGCGGGCGCGGCTCCGGCAGGTGTTCCCGGACGTCGCCGTCGAGCAGGTGCGGGCCGCGACCGGCTTCGAGCTTCAGCGTCGCCGCGGACCTGCGGCCGGTACCGCTGCCGAGCGCGGCCGAGATCGCCGCGCTCCGGGCCGATCGACCCGCTCGGCGTACGCCGCTCGGAGTTCGCGCCGGCGGAGCTGCGCCGTACCTTCACCCATGGCGAGGGCGCCGGATGCCTCTGCTGACCGACGGCCTGACCGCGGTGTTCGAGCCGCGCCGGATCGCGCTGGTCGGGGCGTCCGACCAGCCCGGGAGAGACGGGCGAGGTCGTTCTGGCGGAACCTGTCGAGCTTCCCCGGTGAGGTGATTCCGGTCGACCGCGCTCGGCCGCGACGGTCGCCGGGCACAAGGCCTATCCCGGCGCTGCTGGCCGTCGAGGGCGACGTCGACCTCGCGGTGGTCGTCGTCCCCGCGGCCGCGGTCCCCGCGGTCATCCGCGACGCGGCGACCAAGGGCGTGTCCGGCCGCCGATCGTCATCAGTGGGGGCTTCGCCGAGGCGGGGCCGGACGGGTTGCGTCGCCACTATCGAGCTGATGGCCGCCGCGCGGGCCGGCGGCGTACGGATCGTCGGGCCGAACTGCTTCGGAGTCCAGAACTGCGACCTCCCCTGAACGCCTCGATGGCCGCCGGAACACCCCGAGGCGGGGGAGGGATCAGTCTCGTCACCCAGTCCGGGGCGTACGGCATGGCCATCCACTCCGCTCGGGCTCGACGAGCAGATCCGGTTCGCCAAGGTCTACGCGGCCGGCAACAAGGCCGACATCACCGACGCCGAGCTGCTGCGCTATCTGGGTGACGACCCGGCGAGCCGGACGCTCTGCTTCTTCCTCGAGTCGCTTCCCGACGGCCGCGCCTTCTTCGAGGCGGCACGCTCGCGTCACGCCGCGCAAGCCGGTGATCGTCGCCAAGACCGGCCGCTCGGTGGCCGGTGTGCGCGCGGCGTGGTCGCACACCGCGGGGCTCGCCGGCAGCGAGCGGGTCTGGCGGGCGGCGTTCGCGCAGGCCGGTGTGATCCTGGCCCGGTCCGGGCTGGAGATGCTCGACGTCGGCCCGGGCGCTCGACAGCCAGCCGCCGCCCGTGGGCCGCGGGTCGCGATCATCACCAACTCCGGTGGCACCGGTGTCGAGCTGGCCGATCTGCTCGCCGACGAGGGACTCGACGTTCCCGAGCTGTCAGCGCAAGCTGCAGGACGAACTGCGACCGCTGCTGCCGCCGCTCGCCAGTCCGCGCAACCCGGTGGACATCACGCCGGTCTGGAGCCGGTTCGCCGAGCTCTACCCGCTGTTGGTCGACGAGCTGGCCCGTTCCGGTGAGGTCGACGCGGTCGTGCCGGTTCTGCTGCAGCGCTCGGCGAGCGACGAGCGGGTCGCGATCGGTGTCCGTGACGGCGGTCGCGCGGCTGCGAGCCGACGGCGTCGCCGGTGCCTGTGTACGTGTGCTGGGTCGCGCCACGGACCTCCCGGCCGAACGCCGGACCTGCTGCAGCAGGCCGGCGTGCCGTGCTTCGAGTGGCCGGAACGCACGGCCCGAGCGCTCGGCCACGCCGCGCGCTACGGCGACGACTCGCGTGCGAGTCCGGTCCGCGGCCGCAGCGCGGTGCTCGGCGCAGGCGGCCGCCTCGACTCGTCGCCCCGGGCTGGCTCGACACCGCCGCTGCCGCGCAGGCTGCTCGCGGGCGCGGGGATCCCGCTGGTCGCCGGGCGGATCTGCGTCGAACGTCGGACGAGGCCGCGGCCGCCGCCGAGCGACCTCGGCTTTCCCGTCGTCGTCAAGGTCGCTCCACCCGGCTCTCGTGCACAAGACCGAGGCGGGCGGCGTGCGGCGTCGACCTGCTGCGATGCGAGACGCGGTTCGCGCGGCTGCCGCCGACCTGCTCGCCCTTGCCGCCGGTGCTGCGGTGCTCGTACAGCGTCAGACTCGCCGGCATCGAGGTCGATCGTCGGCGGTGCTGCGCGACCCGCAGTTCGGCCCGATCGTGCTGGTCGGCCTCGGCGGCGTCTTCGTCGAGACGATCGGACGACGTCGTCCTCGGCCTCGCCCCGCTGCGACCACGACGAGGCCTGCGCGTCCTCCTGGCGGGCTCTGCGCGGCTACCCGGTGCTCGACCGGAGCCCGTGGTGCCGAGCCGGTCGACCTCGACGCGCTCGCCGTGCTGTCCGCGCGGTCGGCGACCTGCTCGTCGCGGCGCCGGAGATCGCGGAGCTCGACCTCAACCCGGTGCTGGCCACGACCGACGGTTGCGTTGCCGTGGACTGGCGGATCCTGGTCGAGAATCCGCCCGGCCAGGACGAGGAACGGCCCGCGGATTCGCCCCGTCACGCCGGAGAAACGGGCCGCCTGCCAGTCCGTAGCGTCCGAGCTAACCGCATCGACAGGACCGGAGAGTACGGGCCTCCGGCGAAAGGGGCCACCATGCTAGTCGGATCGCAGGACGTGCTGCTCCCCACCACCATGGTGGGCAACTACCCGAACCCCCGCTGGTACGACGGGCAGGCGTACGCCGTCTACCCCAAGGGTGAGTTCGTCTACGACGCCATCAGCCGCGAGGCACTCGAGGACGCGGTCGGCGCCATCGTGCACGACCAGGAGGCCGCCGGCATCGACGTGATCAGCGACGGCAAGGTGTACGGCGGCGACTCGCCGTACGGCCAGATCCTCTACCACTACGTCGAACGGATGACCGGCTACAAGCTGTCGGGTCCGCCGATCGGGCTGCCGATCTACTCCACGCTCTACGCGCCGACCTGTGTCGGCGAGGTACGCCGGGAGCACCCGTTCCACCTGGCCACCCTGCGGGCGGTGCGGAAGGCGACGAAGAAGCCGGTGAAGATCTCGTACACCGGCATCCAGGTGCTCGCCGCGGCGACCAACAACCAGTACTACAAGGAGACCAAGGAACTCGCGCTGGCCATCGCCAAGGCGTTCAACGAGGACTTCAAGGAGCTCGCCGACAACGGCTGCGACATCATCCAGGTGGACGAGTTCGTCTGGCCGTACGGGATGGGCGACTGGGAGATCGAGGTCCTCAACACCGCGATGGAGGGTGCGGACTGCCAGTTCTGGGTGCACACCTGCTGGGGCAACTACTCGGGCACGCCCGGCTACTTCCCCGACGACGAGGAGCGCGAGTTCGGCGCCTGGGTGCTCGACCACCGGCCGACGTCGGCCGCCGGCGCCCGAGCGGGCCGCACGCGATCTTCCCGAAGGTGCTCGGCGCGAACATCGACGCGCTGAACTACGAGGTCGGCCGGACCGGGCCGGACGACCTGAAGCCGCTGGCCGACAACGACTGGTCCAAGGACTTCGTGGCCGGTGTGGTGGACGTCAAGAGCACCGTGACCGAGACCGCCGACGAGGTGGCCGACCGGATCCGTTCGGTGCTCGAGTTCGTCCCCGCCGAGCGGCTCGGCCTGTCGCACCGACTGCGGTCTGATCAACCTGCCGCGGATGATCGCGGCGGGCAAGCTGCGGGCACTGGCCGACGGCGCCGCCATCGTGCGTGCGGAGCTCGCCGAGTAGCCCTCCGGCGGTAGCGCAGCGGGCCTGGTTCAGCCAGGCCCGCTGTCGCGTTCAGTGGGGTCGAGGCCTGTACTAGGGAGGCCGGCGTGCGCTACCTTGCCGTCCAAGCAATAGGAAACTTTCCTAACGATTGGTCAGTGAGGGGAGTCAATCGTGAGGTCCTTGCGTCGGGTCGGAACGCTGGTCGTCGCCGCGGGTCTGGTGGCGGGTCCGGTGAGCACGATGAGCACCGCGAGCAGTGCCAGTACGGCGGCAGCGGCGCCGGGAGGCGTGGTGCGGGTGAACCAGCTCGGGTACGGCGCTTTCGACGGTAAGGCGGCGTACGTGATGACGCGGGATGCCGCGGCGGGCGCTCGCTACCAGGTCGTCGACCGTTTCGGGCGCCGCGTGCTGAGCGGGCGGGTCGGCGCTGACGTGGGGGAGTGGAATGCGACGTACCAGCACGTCTACCAGCTCGATCTGTCCGCGCTGAAGGTCCCGGGGAGCTACCGACTTCAGGTGCCCGGGGTGGCGTCGACCGGCTTCGAGGTGCGGGCCGATGCAGCTCGGCTGCTGACGGGCGCCAAGGACAAGGCGGTCACGTTCTTCACCGAGCAGCGGGACGGCGCGAACGTCGTACCGGGGTCGCTCGGGCGGCGGCCGGCCCACCTCACGGACCGGGCCGCGCAGGTCTACGACACTCCGGTGTTCGTCGATCCGGACAGCGATCAGACCGTTGGCGAGCTGCACCGGATCGGTGGTCCGGTGGATGTCGAGGGCGGTTGGTACGACGCTGGGGACTACCTCAAGTTCACGCACATCGCGGCGTACTCGGAATCGTTGCTGTGGGCATCGGCCCGGGACGCCCGGCGACCGGATCGCGAGGTGCTGGCGGAGGCCCGGCACGGGCTCGACTGGCTGGACAAGATGTGGGACGAGCGCACCAAGACCCTCTACATCCAGGTCGGTGTCGGCGCCGGGAACGTCGAGGAGACGTTCGTCGGCGACCACGACGTGTGGCGGTTGCCGGAGGTCGACGATCACCTGACCGATCCGTCGGAGCGGTTCCTGCGGAATCGGCCGGTCTTCCGGGCCGCGGCGCCCGGCAAACCGATCAGCCCCAACCTCGCCGGTCGTACGGCGGCCGCGTTCGCGCTGGCGGCGCAGGTCGAGACGAATCCCGCGACCGCCAAGCGCCGGCTCGCGACGGCCGCGCAGATCTACGCCCAGGCGCAGACCAAGGATGTCGGGCAGCTGGTCACTTCGTTGCCCTTCGCCTTCTATCCGGAGACAGCTTGGCGGGATGACCTTGAACTGGGTGCCACTGAGCTCGCACTCGCCGGGAAGCGGTTGGGCGATCCGCGGGCGCAGGCTTGGCTGAAGCAGGCCGGCTACTGGGCTTCGCAGTACATCCAGCATGAGGCGGGCGGGGACACGTTGAATCTGTACGACGTGAGTGCGTTGGCTCATGCGGACCTGATTCGAGCGGCCCACGGCGACCGCCAGTTGGCGGGGAAGCTCGTCGGCGATCTCCGGGCGCAGCTGCAAATCGGGGTGGAGCGTGCGTCGGCGGATCCGTTCCGGGCGGGAGCGCAGTACGACAACTTCGACGCCGTACCGCATGCGTTCGGTCTGGCCGCGACCGCGCGGCTGTATCGGACGGTGAGCGGAGACCGTCGGTACGACGACTTCGGCACACAGCAACTCGACTGGAACTTCGGCGCGAACGCGTGGGGTGTGTCGTTCATGGTCGGCGTCGGGCAGAACGCCGAGCGGTGCCCGCATCACCAGATCGCGAACATCACCGGAAAGCAGCTCACCGGCGCGGTCGTGAACGGCCCGAACTCGGAGGAGCTGTTCGAGGAAGGGTTGGGCGATTACCTCGACGGCATGAACCCCTGCCCGGCGGACGGTTCCGACCAGTACGCCGAGTTCACCGGTCACGGCTCACGGTACGTCGACGACGTACGGTCCTGGCAGGCCTCCGAGCCCGCCGACGACTTCGCCGCCATCGCCGTCTACGCCCTGACCCGCTAACCCATCCGCTGATTGCGGCCGAGAGCGTCAGGCCGGGTGCTCCGCGCGCCAGTTCTTGATCATCTGGTCGAGGTCGGTCTTGATGAAGGCGAAGAAGTCGGCGGCTTCGGTGAGGCGTCGGCCGACGGGGGAGTCGGAGCCGAAGAGGTCGGCGCCGGAGCGGCTGCTCGACTCCCATTCGCCGAGGGCGTCGTTGCGGCGTTCGAGGATCGCGGCGAAGACGTCGTCGCGGATCCGGTAGTGGTCCTTGCGCGAACCCGGCAGCCGCTCCCGGGAGATGAACGACGACCTGGAGCAGCTGGCGGACCGCGCCGGAGACGGCGGGCTGGCTGATCTTGAGGGACTCGGCCAGCTCGGCGGCGGTCATCGTGCCGGTCGGGCTGACCAGCATCCGGCCCATCACCCGGGCGGACATCGACGGGACGCCGCTGTTCACCAGTACGCCGGCGAACCGCTCGACGAACTGGCTGATCTGTTCCGGGCTGGGTTCGTGCGCCATCGTTGAACGCTTACAATAATCCGATCTATCGCAACTTTCTGATAGTACGCAGGACAACAGCGCCCGCTCCCGGTTGTGGGAGCGGGCGCTGCGGTGTGTCAGTTGAGGTCGAGGCCGGGGTAGAGCGGGTGCTTGTCGAGCAGTTCGGCGGACGCGGCCTTGGTCTTGTCGGCGACGCCGTCGGCGAGCACGTACTTCGCCTTCGACGGCGCGCCGGCCGACGTGGTGGTCGGCGGTGGTCGACGGAGAGGACGTCGACGATCAGCTCGGCGACCCGGTCGAACTCGTCGGCGCCGAAGCCGCGCGTGGTCAGCGCCGGCGTACCGATCCGGACGCCCGAGGTGTACCAGGCGCCGTTCGGGTCGCGCGGTACCGCGTTGCGGTTGGTCACGATGCCCGCGTCGAGCAGCGCCGACTCGGCCTGCCGGCCGGTGATGCCGTACGACGAGACGTCGAGCAGCACCAGGTGGTTCTCGGTGCCGTCGGTGACGAGCTTCGACGCCGCGCTTCATCAGGCCCTCGGCCAGCGCGACCGCGTTGTCCGCGACGGCCTGGGCGTAGGTCTGGAACGACGGCTGGCGTGCCTCGGCGAGCGCGACCGCCTTCGCCGCCATCACCTGGCCGAGCGGGCCGCCGAGCACCATCGGGCAGCCGCGGTCGACGGCGTCGGCGTACTCGGGCTGGCACAGCACCATGCCGCCGCGCGGGCCGCGCAGCGACTTGTGCGTGGTGGTCGTGGTGACGTGCGCGTGCGGGACCGGGTCGAAGTCGCCGGTGAAGACCTTGCCGGCGACGAGCCCGGCGAAGTGCGCCATGTCGACCATCAGGGTGGCGCCGACCTCGTCGGCGATCTCGCGCATCTTGGCGAAGTTGACCTTGCGCGGGTAGGCCGAGTAGCCGGCCATCAGGATCAGCGGCTTGAACTCGCGCGCGAGCCCGGCGACCTCGTCGTAGTCGAGCAGCCCGGTCTCCGGGTCGGTGCCGTACGAGCGTCTGGTGGAACATCTTGCCGGAGATGTTCGGCCGGAAGCCGTGGGTCAGGTGGCCGCCGGCGTCCAGCGACATGCCGAGCATCTTCTGGTCGCCGAACGCCTTGCGCAGCTTGGTCCAGTCCTCCTCGGACAGGTCGTTGACGTGCTTCGCGCCGGCCTCGGCCAGCGCCGGCGACTCGATCCGCTGGGCCAGGATCGCCCAGAAGCGCGACCAGGTTGGCGTCGATGCCGGAGTGCGGCTGGACGTAGGCGTGCGGGGCGCCGAACAGCGCCTTGGCGTGGTCGGCGGCGAGCTGCTCGACGGTGTCGATGTTCTGGCAGCCGGCGTAGAAGCGGTGCCCGATGGTGCCCTCGGCGTACTTGTCGGACAGCCAGTTGCCCATCGTCAGCAGGACGGCGGGGGAGGCGTAGTTCTCGCTCGCGATCAGCTTCAGCGAGGACGCGCTGGTCGGCGAGCTCGGCCCTGATCGCGCCGGCGACGCGTGGGTTCGACCGCGCCGATCACCTCGAGCGCGTTGCGGTAGGCGGCCGATGCGGCGGCGGCGTCGAAGGGTTGAGTCATCGTCGTCTCCCTGAGGTTGCAGTTGCGGTCGCGGCACCCAGGCGCACGGTGCCGACGTCTTCTCGCTCCCCGGTGGTTCTCCACCTCAGCGCGCCAGTCGCGACGCCGTAACCCTAGCGCGTACACACGCCTGTCCGTGCCCACCTTGCGTCCGAAGATCTGTGGCGCTATAGCGCTCGGCTCTTCGGACGCAAGCGATCAGAGGATGCGGTCGACGATGGCGGTGAAGGGGGTGGTGCGGGGGAGGGTGCCGAAGACGCCGCCCCAGTCGTTCGGCCAGGCGCGACGCGACGAAGGCGTCCGCGACCTCGGGTGTGGAGTAGCGGACGAGCAGGGATGCCTGGAGGCAGACCGCCATCCGGGCGGCCAGCCGGCGCGCGCCGGCCTCCGCCTCGGTCAGGTCGGCCAGCGTTTCCAGTACGTCGGTGATCGCGGCATCCAGCCGGTGGTCGGCACCCCGGGCCGCGCCGACCTCGGTCAGCCACGCCTCGAGCGACTCCGGCCGGCGGAGCGCGCGCAGTACGTCGAGCGCGTTCACGGTGCCGGAGCCCTCCCAGATCGAGTTCAGCGGCGACTCGCGGAACAGCAGCGGCAGGCCGGACTCCTCGACGTACCCGTTGCCGCCGAGGCACTCGAGCGCCTCGGCCACCATCATCGAGCGTGCGCTTGCAGACCCAGAACTTCGCCAGCGGCAGCGCGATCCGCCGGAACGCCGCGGCCTGCTCGTCACCGCCGATGCGACGCGTCCACCGCGGCCGCGAGCCGCATCGCCAGCAGCGGTTGCCGCCTCGCTCTCCAGGGCCAGATCGGCCAGCACGTTCTGCATCGCCGGCTTGTCCGCGCAGCGACGCCACCGAAGGCGCTGCGGTGGCGACGTGTGCCAGGTCGCCTCCACCAGGGCCCGGCGCATCAGCGCGGCGGAGCCGAGGACGCAGTCGAGCCGGGTGGCCGCGACCATCTCGATGATGGTCCGGACGCCGGCGCCCTCGTCGCCGAGCCGGTAGCCGATCGTGCCGTGGAACTCGACCTCGCTGGACGCGTTCGACCGGTTGCCGAGCTTGTCCTTCAGCCGCTGCAGCGCGAACGCGTTCCGGTTGCCGTCGGCAAGCACCCGCGGTACGACGAAGCAGCTCAGTCCGTCCGGCGCCTGCGCGAGCACCAGGAACACGTCGACCTGCGGCGCCGAGCAGAACCACTTGTGCCCGTTCAGCAGGTATTCGCCGTCGCTGCCGGACGGCGTCGCGGTGGTGAGGTTCGCCCGGACGTCCGAGCCGCCCTGCTTCTCGGTCATCCCCATCCCCGCGAGTCAGCCGGTCTTGTCCGCCGCGGCGCAGCCGGCGGGCGTCGTACGACGTGGCGGCGAGGCTGCGGGATCCACTCCTCGGCGAGCCGCTCGTCGGCCCTGCAGCGCGGGGACCGCGGCGTACGTCATCGAGATCGGGCAGCCGTGCCCGGGCTCGACCTGGGACCAGAGGTAGAAGCCGGCGGCCCGGGTCAGGTGCGGCGACGGGCGGTCGCTCGTCCACGGCGCGGCCTGGAGTCCGAAGCCGACGGCCTTGCTCCATCAGCCAGTGCCACGACGGGTGGAACTCGACCTCGTCGATCCGGTGCCCGTAGCGGTCGTGGGTGCGCAGTACCGGCGGGTTCTGGTTGGCCGGGAGGGCCTGCGAGAGCGCCTCCTCGGCTGCCCGCGAGCTCGCCGATCGCGGTCAGACCGGGATCGTCCGGCGAGGTCGGCGTACGGGCGCAGAGCGTCACCGAGCGCGGCGTCCCGGGTGAAGAAGTTCACCCCTCGCAGTGGGGGAGCCTGGTTCGTTACCGCAAATGGGTCCGCCATGTCAGTACGGTAAGCGGTATGGCGCGCTCAGGGCAGGTCCTGTGAGACCTCCCTCTCATTGGCATGGGTCCGACGAATCCCCGCGGACGACCTGGAAGCTGATCACCCAGACCGTCGGCGTCTGCCTGCGCTACCGGGTCACCGGTCTCGCGGCGGAGGCGGCGTTCTTCGCCATCCTCTCGCTGCCGCCGCTGATCTTCGGGCTGGCCGGAAGTCATCGGTTACATCGCCGAGCCGGTACTTCGAGGTCGAGACGATCGACGACATCAAGCTGCAGATCGTCGAGCTGGCGGCCCGGGCGCTGACCGACGAGTCGGTCCAGAACGTGATCGTGCCGACTCTGAACCAGGTGCTCGAGCGGCGGCCGGCCGGACGTGATCTCGATCGGTTTCGTGCTGGCCCTGTGGTCCGGCAGCCGCGCGCTGAACGTCTTCGTCGACACCATCACGATCATGTACGGGATGGGCGGCAAGCGCGGCATCGTCCGGACCCGGGCGCTGTCGTTCAGCCTGTACTGCGCCGCGCTCGTGATCGGCGTGATCGTGCTGCCGCTGGTGCTGGCCGGCCCGGACGCGGTCGACGCGTTGCTGCCGCACCGGCTGGACTTCCTGAACCAGCTGTACTGGCCGGTCGTCACGATCCTGTCGGCGGGCTTCCTGAACACCCTGTACCACCTGTCGGTGCCGGTCCGGACGCCGTGGGTCTCCGATCTGCCGGGGTCGTTCCTGGCGTTGTCGATCTGGATCCTCGGCAGCTTCGTGCTGCGCTGGATCCTGCAGAGCACGGTCGGCGGTACGTCGATCTACGGTCCGCTGGCGGCGCCGATCGCCGTACTGATGTGGCTGTACATGACGGCGATCGCGGTACTGATCGGCGCGGCGCTGAACGCGGTCGTGGACCGGTTGTGGCCGCACAAGGCGCGCGGGCCGAGGTGACTGCGGCCGAGATGACGCGGCAGAGACAGACGAGGTCGAGCCGGTGATGAAGGCCGAGCCGGAGCCGCACAGCACGAGCACACGCTGACCCCGCTGACGGTGGAGGACCGGCCGGAGGCCGCGGCCGCACGGAAGGTCGAGGAGCTCGGCGAGCCGTCGCGCGAGGCCGAGTCCGATGGGTCGCCAGTCCGATGGCTCGCCAAGGCCGATGGTTCTCAGGCCGAGTCCGATGGGTCTGAGGGCGAGTCCGATGGGCCCGAGGGCGTTGCCGGCGGGGACGAGCCGCCGGCCGTGGCAGGGCCTCGCGCGTCCACACCGGCAGCGTCGCCGAGGCGGCGGCCGGCGCGGAAGTCGGCGACGGGACGGCTCGGCCGAGGCCGGGCCGGGTCGCAGGCCGGCCTCGGTCGGAAAACCCGGTGCGCCAGGTGAGGCCGACGACCTACGCTGACGGCATCGCGACAGGCCGTCCTCGATCAGGACCGCAGGACTGAAGGGAGATGACCGCCATGAGCTTCGATCAGGCCCACCGGGCCGATCGTCTCCCGCACCGTCCGTCCGCTGAGCTGATCTCGCGGCCGGACCCTCCGAAAGGTTCGCCGCAGATGTCAGCCACACTCCAGGCCCTGGGACTCGACGCCTCCACGGCCGACTTCCTGCAGTCCGCTCCCGGCAGTCGAGCTCGTACCGGGACGCGTCGCCCGGGTCGACAAGGGCCTGGCGACGGTCCTGACCGAGGACGGACCGGTCCGTGCCACCTGGTCCGGCGGCGTCCTCGCCGCGATGGCCGGCGACGCCCAGGCCGACCCCATGTACAGGGGACTGGGTCGTCCTGCGTCACTGGCCGGACGACCGGATCACGCGTCGAGTCCCTGGCCCCACGCCGTACGGCGATCGTCCGCGCCGAGGTCGGCGGTACGTCGCAAGGGCCAGGTGCTGGCCGCCAACGTCGACGTGATCGCGATCGTGGTCGGCCTGCATCCGGAGCCGAACATCGGCCGGATCGAACGCTTCCTCGCGCTGGCCTGGGAGAGCGGCGCCCGGCCGGTCGTCGTACTGACCAAGGCTGACCTGGTCGGCGACGCTGCCTCTGTTGCCGAGGACGTAGCGACTGCTGCGCCGGGTGCCGACGTACTGGTGTGCAGTGCGACCACCGGTGAGGGTCTGGAGGCAGTGCGGGCGCTGCTGGACGGCGACGCGACTATGGCTCTGCTGGGCGTCAGTGGCGCGGGTAAGTCCTCGCTGGTGAACGCACTGGCCGGTGTGGAGCTTCTGGACGTGCAGGCGATCCGTGACGACGGCAAGGGCCGCCATACCTCGGTACGGCGTGAGCTGATCCTGCTGCCCGAATGGCGGGGTCGTCATCGACACGCCTGGGCTGCGGGGCATCGGCCTGCAGGAGTCCGGTGAGGGTCTGGCCGCCGCCTTCCCGGACATCACGGCGCTGGCCGAGCAGTGCAAGTTCACCGACTGCGCGCACCTGACCGAGCCAGGCTGCGCCGTTCGGGCTGCGCTCGAGGACGGCACGCTGCCGGTCCGTCGCTACGAGAGCTGGCAGAAGCTGCAGCGCGAGGCCGCGTACATGGCCCGCCGCAACGACCTCCGCCTCCGCGCCGAGGCCAAGAAGCAGTGGGCCCGCGCCTCCAAGTCCTACCGCCGGGACGTGAACCCGCGGCCGTAACCCGTGCGCCCGTGATGAAAGGATCGGGGCATGAATCGCTCGGTGTTGGTGACGGGGCCTCGCGGGGGATCGGTGCGGCGACGGCGCGGGCCTTCGCGGCGGCCGGGGATCGAGTGGCCGTGCACTACAGCGCATCCGCCGACGCCGCGGCCAGGGTACTGAAGGAGCTGCCAGGGGACGGGACACGTCCTGGCACAGGCCGATCTCGCCGATCCGGCCGCAGATCCAGACGATGGTCGACGGCGCGGCGACCGCCCTGGGCGGCATCGACGTACTGGTGAACAACGCCGGCGTCTACCACCCGCACCGCATCCGCGAGACGACGTACGCCGAATGGCAGCAGGCCTGGGCGGACACCCTCGCCGTGAACCTGGTCGGCCCGGCCAACGTCACCTGGTGCGCGGTACGGCACATGGGCCGCGGCGGCCGGATCGTGAACGTCTCCTCCCGCGGCGCCTTCCGAGGCGAGCCGAACCAGCCCGCGTACGGCGCCTCCAAGGCGGCGATCGTCTCCTTCACCCAATCTCTGGCCCGGGCGCTCGGACCCGGAGGGCATCGCCGTCACCGCGATCGCCCCCGGCTGGACGGTCACCGACATGGCCGCCGTCAACCTGAGCGGCGACGGCTACGACCGCCGCCGGACTGGAAAGCCCACTGGAGCGCGTCGCCGACCCGTCGGAGGTCGCGGCCGCGATCCTCTACCTGGCTTCCCCGGAGGCCGAGTTCGCCACCGGCACCGTCCTCGACTTCAACGGCGGCTCCCAACTCCGGATGTAGCTGCTTGCCGTCGAAATCAGCGTGAACGACGCTCCCCCTCGCTAAGCGCGTGCACTGGTTCACAGTTTGTGCTGGATGCGCGGGCTGCCACCAGTAGACAAAGACTGATCTTCGCCATCACCGCGCGTACGACAAAGTCGTAGGCGACTATCCGAACGGCCGCAGCTTGGCTGCGATCGCCGCGCGTTGACGTACCCCGAACTTCCGCAGGATGCGCGTCACGTGCGTCTTCACAGTCGGTTCGGAGATCGACAACCGGTCAGCGATCTGGTCGTTGGTGAGCCCGTCCGCGATGAGCCAGGCGACCTCTTGCTCTCGCGGAGTGAGCAGGACGAGCAGCTCACGCGCCTCCCGGGACGGCCGTGTCATCAGCTCGACGATGTCGCTCTGGGCCGTTTCGCACAGCGTTCGCAGCGCCTCGAGGTCACCCACCAAGGTTTCGTGGTCGCGCGGCTCGCCGAGGATGATCTCGTTGAGGCCGCCGCGCAACACTTCCAGCGTGTGGCCGAACTGCTCTACGGCGTCGGCGACCGACACGGGATCCGTCCGGCGGCCGCCGCCAGTGGCCAGAGTCCCCAGGTGCTCGACGTCCTCTTGCTCTCGCGCCAGCGCGGTGACGACGGTGCGCGCGAGCCACTGAAACGCTCGTGCGACCTCTTCGTCGTACACGTCCGATTCATACGTCTGCATGGATGCGATGCCGATGACGGCCTGCCCTTTGGGCGCCGGCCCTTCGGACGCCGTCCCTTCGGGCGCCGGGCCGAGCAGCGGAATAACGATCGCATCCCGGGACAGTCGCTCCTCGTCGCCGAACGAGTGACCCATGTTCAGCAGCCGTCCGTTGTCCGAGCTGTAGAGATACGGTTTGGCATTCTTCTTGATCCAGGCCGAGAGACCGGCCGGGCCGTACATCTGAAACCCTGGCGGCGCGTACTCCGCGGGTTCGTCGTACGCGTAGGGAACAACCAGGAAGCGGTCGTCCCGGAAGAAGGCGACGTAGAAGCTGTCGACCGGCGCGATTGTTCCCATGGTCACGCGCCATACGTTGTACAGCCGCCGATGCTCTCCGGGAGCCAGATACCGGATCGTCCGGTCAGCGTTCCGAAGCGCCTCGGCCAACGGCTGCGCAAACCGACTGAACTCGGACATCGTCCCCCTCGACCCACCGAGCCCGGGACCCGACTGACCCAGGTCACTCGCGAGTCCCTCTCCCACTATCGGTCACCCGGCGTGTTCCGTTACCGCACCCCACGTGTGCGCCTGATTCCATTCAGCGGGGCTTGGCAGTTCCGGATGTAATTCGGTCGGCAGACCCGCTCGCACTCACTAGGGTCATGTCCATGCATCGCATCATCACTCCGCCGACCGCCGCTTAGGCGGACGGTCGACTGATTCTGTCCAGGTTCCTGACCTGGGCTTCTTCGGGCTGTTCGCAGACGCACCACCCTCTCGTCGCGAGCACCCTGGAGTGTCTGATGCACCACCGTCTCGCGCCCTCATCCGGGCGCGGTCTCCTGTACGTCGCCGTCGCCGGCATCGCCTGGGGCACCGGCGGCCCAACCGGTGCGTTGCTGTTCGAGCATGCCGGCCTGGGGTCGACCGCGGTCGCCTTCTGGCGCCTCGCCGCGGCCGGTCTCTGGTTGGCGCTGGCTCGTCACGTCACTGGGCCTGAGCCCGATCCGCCCGCTGGTCGCCGCGTTCCCGTTCCGCTACGTGCTGACAGGACTCGGCCTGGCGGTCTGCCAACTCGGCTACTTCGCCGCGATCCCACACCTCGGCGTCGCCGTCGCGACCGTCATCGCCCTTGGCGCCGGCCCCTTCTTCATCGCCCTCGGCGCCCGGGAACGCATCACCCCAACCTTGCTGGCTGCGGTCGCCGGCCTCGCCCTGCTCGTCTGCACCGGAGCATCAGGCTCCACTGCCGTGCTCGGCATCGCCTTCTCCCTGCTGTCCGCAGCCGGCTACGCCCTCACGACTCTGCTGAACCGCAACGAGCCGGACCCGATCACCGGCGCATTCCTCGGCTTCATCGCCGGCGCGATCTTCTTGTTGCCGTTAGCACTCATCGACGGCATCGCTCCTACCGCGCTCGGTTGGCCGCTGATCGCCTACTTCGGCCTGGTCCCGACAGCCCTCGCCTACACCCTCTTCTACGCGAGCCTCAGAACTCTCCGTGCATCCACCGCCGCAGTGATCGCCCTGATCGAACCCGCGGTTGCTGCGGCCCTCGGCGTACTGCTCTTCCACGAGCACCTGACCACCCTCAGCCTCACCGGCGCCGCCGTACTCCTGGCCGCTGTTGTGGTGCACGCCGTCCGGGAGTAATCCAGGTCAGCAACTGAACTGCGGCGGGCAACCAGAGCCAGCAGCTCTTCAGGCGGGGACAACCGAAGCCGCGAGCTCTTCAGGAATGGCAACCACTGCCGCGTGCTGTTACCCCGCGACTGGTCAGGAACCGCCGCCAGGCGCACCGGCCCTCCACCAGCCAACCCCAACCAGGCCAACCAAGCCGTCACCCTCCGCCCCCCGGACACTAGCCGGGACTGCGGACAGCTAGCCGGGACCGCGGACACCTGACCGGGGACTGCGGACAGCTAGCCGGGACCGCGGACAGCTGACCGGGGACTGCGGACAGCTGGCCGGGACCGCGGACAGCTGGCCGGGACTGCGGACAGCTGATCCGGTGTCCACGGTCCCCACAACCTGTCCGAGGTTTTAACCCCTCGCCCCGAAATCCTCCACACCACTCAAGCTCTCACCCATTTCACCCACAGGGGCAGAGGAGCTGGCCCCATTCAGGGGTCAACCCCTGAAGTGGTGGGTTCGGCCGGTGCATGCAGGGTGCTAACCCACAAGCTGAGGGGCTGACCCCTCAAATGAGCCCGCACATCGAGCAGAGGAGCCCCTTTTGGTGGGTCGACCCACGAGCTGTGGGTTGGCGGCCCCGAAAACACGGTGTCAAACCCACCACTCCGAACGCCTACCCAAATGGCGGACCGTAGTCGGGTCCCCGGCGGGGCGAGGGCGGCTGGGGTAGGCGGAACGGCGAAGGCGACCCGGTCCGCTCTTCCGCGGACACGAGTCGCCTCTCGCCTTGGTGGACGATACTGGGATCGAACCAGTGACCTCTTCCGTGTCAGGGAAGCGCGCTACCGCTGCGCCAATCGTCCAAACAACACCACACAACAGACTCTCACCAAGCAGTGTCGAGGTGGAGACGGGATTCGAACCCGTGTACACGGCTTTGCAGGCCGTTGCCTCGCCTCTCGGCCACTCCACCAGTGAGAAAGCTGGCCCGCCGAACCCTCTCCGAGCGGACGACCGGGTTCGAACCGGCGACCTCAACCTTGGCAAGGTTGCGCTCTACCAACTGAGCTACGTCCGCATCGCCCCCGGCGACGTTTCCGCTCGGTGCGAGAGCAGAACAGTAGCGCACTTTCGGCCCATGCAAAAACCGGATTCCAGGGTGTCACGATGCGGACCGTCCGAGCGTGATCTTCACCCCACCCGTCACAACAGCACCACGTCACCCGGATGCCGTTTGTCCACTCGCCACGCCGATTCCGGAGACCTCAGCTCTCCAGCGGCTCGAGGTCGGCGTCGCGGAGGTAGTCGGGGTCGGCGCGGAGCTCGATCGCGGTGATGTGGCCGTCGACAACCGTGAACGAGAACACGACCTGCGGTTCGCCGCGCTGCGACCAGACGAGCCCGGCCAATCCGTCGACCAGCGTCAGCTTGGCTGCTTGCGCACGTCCGGAGAACGTCTCCGCGACCGTCGCCGCACCCGACACCATGGGCGCCATGCCAAGCGCTGAGCCGCTCGACTCGGCACGCAGTACGACGGTTGGGTCGGCGCGCAGTACGACGCCTGGATCGAGCAGCTCGAGCAACGCCGCGAAGTCCCCACCCCGGGACGCCGCGAGGAATGCGCCGACGATCTCCTTCTGCCGGATCGCATCGGTTCCGGGCGGTTCCGGCGTACCTTGCACGCGCCGCCGTGCCCGGCTCGCGAGCTGCCGCGCGGCGGCCGGCGATTTGCCCAGGATCGGCGCGATGTCGTCGTACGGCACGGCGAACATGTCATGCAGTACGAACGCGAGTCGCTCGGCCGGCGTGAGCGTCTCGAGTACGACGAGGAGGGCGAGGCCGACCGAGTCCGCCTGCACGGCTTCGAGTTCGGGATCGGGTACGGCGTCGTCCGCGAGTACGGGGGAGTGGTCGCCGACCGGCTGCTCGGGCCGCCCGCGCCGTGTCCGCAGCATGTCGAGGCAGATCCGGCCGACCACCGTGGTCAGCCACCCGCGGAGGTTGTCGATCGAGTCGGCGTCCGAGCGGCTGAGCCGGATCCACGCCTCCTGGACCGCGTCCTCGGCCTCAGGCCCGGAGCCTAGGATCCGGTAGGCGACGACACGCAGGCGTTCCCGGTCCTCCTCGAACCGGGCCGCCAGCCAGTCGCGTTCATCCATCCCGACCACATCCTTCTCCTGTGTCACACTCTCCGGCCAGGCGCCGTCATCCGATTGACGGACCACCGGTCGCACATGTGACACCAGATCCAGAGGAGCCCACCATGACGGACCCGGCCCGCCCCCTGTCGGTACGCAAGCAGGACACCCTTCGCCGGCTGCAGGACGATGTGGACGCCTGGGTCGCCACCGCGTCGCCCGACGGCACGCCGTACCTGATGCCGTTGTCCTTCCTCTGGGACGGCAAGACCCTTCTCATGTCCACCACAGCTACCAACCCCACCGCCCGCAACCTCCGGACCAACCCCACGCTGCACCTGACGCTCGGCCACACCCGGGACGTCGTACACATCATCGCCACCTGCGAAACCGTGCAGCCCGGCGACCTCACGGAGTCAGAGGGCGACGCCTTTGCCGAGAAGGCAGGCTTCGACGCGCGCCCGCTGTCGAACTACCTCTACTTCCGCGCTACCCCCACCAGGATCCAAGCCTGGCGCGAAGTCGACGAACTGAAAGACCGAGTCCTGATGGAATCCGGCGCCTGGCTCGTCTGACCTCCTCCGCGCCTTCACCAGCCGATATCGGCGGCCGCTGGGTCGGTGAGTACCGCAGCCGAGCGAAGCGAAGGCCGGCAACCACGGAGCCGAGCGAAGCGAAGGCGCAAGGGGGTGCGGGTGGCGAAGCCCCCGCCCGCGGCAAGCGAAGCGCAGCCGCACAAACGACGAAGGCGACCGAGTCCGCGCTTTCCGCGGACACGAGTCGCCTATCGCCTTCGTGGGCGATACTGGGTTCGAACCAGTGACCTCTTCGGTGTGAACGAAGCGCGCTACCACTGCGCCAATCGCCCGTACTGTTGATGCTGATGTTGCTTTGTGGTGCCTTGCGGGTGAAACCATAGCGCATCATGAAGCGCACGATACGAATCGGCCGGGCTACTCTTGCTGCAAGACGGAGACCCCGTCGCGTTGGAGACGTGATTGTGACTTTCTCGCACGACACCGAGCAGGCGCTCGGCACGCTGGTCCGGCTCGTCAACACGCTGCCCGGACCGAACAGCCAGGTCGACACGCTGGAGACGCTCGAGGAACTGGAGAAGTTCGTCCAGGAGCGCGAGTTCAGCGCGGTCGACACGCTGACGGAGAAGGACCTCATCGAGGTTCGCGAGCTGCGGCCGCTGTTCTCGCCGGTGTTCACCACGGAGTCCGACGCCACGGCGGCGGCGATGATCAACGCGATCGTCGCGCGCGGTACGACGACGCCGCGGCTGACGAATCACGACGGGCACCCGTGGCACATCCACTACTCGCGCGACGGTTCGACGCTGGCCTGCCGGATCACGGTGGAGTGCGGGATCGCGCTGGCCCAGGTGATCTCGGCCGGCGAACGCGAACGCCTCCGCCGCTGTGAGGCGCCGGACTGCGACGACGCCCTGATCGACCTGTCCCGCAACCGTTCCAAGCGGTACTGCGACGCCCGCACCTGCGGCAACCGCCTGCACGTCGCCGCCTACCGCGAGCGCCGCAAGGCCTCCGGCGAGTAAGCCCACCCGCGCGTACGCGCACGCGCAGCGCTGTTCCGCTGGCGCCCAACGCGACGACCGTTCGTGTCGCGCCGCCGGAGCTCACGGGTCGAGGTCTTCGGCGGAGCGTTCGGCGAAGACCTTGGCGACCGCGGCGGTGACTTCGCCGGGCGCCGGCAGGTCGCGATCGTCGACGCGGTGGATGGCCTGGACGTCGCGGGTGGTGGACGTGAGGAAGATCTCATCGGCCTCGGGCAGGCGTGCCAGCGGTACGTCCCGCTCGACCGCGCCGAACCACGCGAGCACCAGAGCGCGGGTGACGCCGGCCAGCGCGCCCGACTCGAGGGTCGGCGTGACCAGCTCGCCGTCGTACACGCAGAAGATGTTCGAGCCGGTGCCCTCGCAGAGGTTGCCGACGGTGTTCGCGAAGATCGCCTCGCTGCCGCCGCGCTCCTTGGCGTAGGCGAGTGCGCGGACGTTCTCGGCGTACGACGTCGTCTTCAGGCCGGCGACCGCGCTGCGTTCGTTGCGGACCCACGGCACGGTGACGATCGCCGACGTCGGCGCCGGGCGCTCGATCGCCTGCGGACGCGACCAGGATCGTCGGGCCCGACGTACCGCGATCGGACGACAACGGTGAGACACCACCGGTGTACGTGATCCGCAGCCGGCCGAACGCGATGTCCGGGATCGGCCTTCACGACCGACGCGATGCCCTCCTCGACCTGTGCCACGTCGGGCGTCGGGCAGACCCAGGCCGATCGCGGAGACGACCAGCCGCTCGAGATGCTTGGTCACCGCGAACGGGCTGCCCGTCGACGATCTTGATCGTCTCGAACACCCCGTCACCGGTGGTCAGTCCGTGGTCCAGCGGCGAGACCGCCGCCGCGTCGTCCTGCAGGGCGCCGTTCAGCCAGATACCATGGGTGCTCCTTCCGCCGGAACACCTTAGTGCGCAGGGGATGCCGGCATACTCCGGGCGGTCCGAAGGTGACCGGACGATGACGGTGCGTCGACGTCCGGGTGACCCCCGTTTTTGAACTCCGGCGCAGATGGGCTAATGTTCTTCTCGCGCCGGGGGACACGAATAACCCGGTCGCAATGCGGACGTAGCTCAGTTGGTAGAGCGCAACCTTGCCAAGGTTGAGGTCGCCGGTTCGAACCCGGTCGTCCGCTCGGAGAGGGTTCGGCAGGCCAGCTTTCTCACTGGTGGAGTGGCCGAGAGGCGAGGCAACGGCCTGCAAAGCCGTGTACACGGGTTCGAATCCCGTCTCCACCTCGAACACTCTTGTGAGATCTTGGACGATTGGCGCAGCGGTAGCGCGCTTCCCTGACACGGAAGAGGTCACTGGTTCGATCCCAGTATCGTCCACGAAGGCGAGAGGCGACTCGTGTCCGCGGAAGAGCGGACCGGGTCGCCTTCGTCGTTGTGCGGCAGCGCTTCGCTCGCCGCCGGGCGGGGGATCCGCCACCCGCACCCCCTCTGTCTGCGCACGGGGTGTTGGCCGCGACGACGAGATTTCGCGGGTGAAGGAGGGCGGGGGAGAACCCACGCGATGGGGCCTGCCCTGCTCAAGGTGTGGGGTGATTTTGAGGGGTCGGCCCATCAGCTTGTGGTTGGACACCGTGCCTGCACCGGATCCCACCCACCGACTCAGGGGTTGACCCCTGAGTCGGTGGGTTCGGCCGCCATATTCTCGGGGGGCAACCCACACGCTCGGGGGTTGCCCCCTGAAACGGGGCTGCTCTGCCCTCGGCGTGGGTGAGATGGGCGAGAGCTGAGTGGTTGAAGGTCGGGAAGTTGACGCTCAGGCCGGGACGGATTGTGCGATGCGCAGGCCGAGGTCTTCGATGGCGAAGGTCGGGTGGGAGCGGCGCCGGACCGTGGAGCCGACCGAGCGTTCCGGGTCGTCGAAGCCGCCGCCGCGGAAGATGCGGTAGGCGCCGTACGTCGCTGGGTCGTAGAGGTCCCAGCACCATTCCCAGACGTTGCCGAGCATGTCGTGGAGACCCCAGGCGTTCGGGGTCTTGAGGCCGACGGGATGTGGCTGGCCGTCGGAGTTGCCGGCGTACCAGGCGATGTCGTCGACGGGGCCGTAGCGGTAGGCGGGCGCGCCCGCGGTGCAGGCGAACTGCCACTCAGCCTCCGTCGGCAGCCGATACCCGGGCGAACTCGAGGAGCAGCTCACCTCGTCCCCGTCGATCACATACGCGGCGGGCAGACCGTGCTCAACGGACAACTTGTTGCAGAAGGCAACTGCGTCGTACCAGCTGATGCCGGTGAGAGGTAGGTCGTCCGTTCCGGCAACTGGGTAGCGGGCGAGCCGGAAGGGAGCCAGCGAGACCTGCCAGCGGGTGCCGAGGCGGTCGTCCCGGAGGGCGATGGTGCCCGCCGGGATGTCGACCAGGGGGAGCATCGTCCAACCGTACGGGCGTCAGTAGTACCTCCTGAGCTTCGGCCACAGCGTGGACCACGGCTCGGTAGGCCCATCGCACAACACGAGCGCGGTGCCGTCCTCGTCGTTGGAGACGATGTTGTCGATCGTCCCCACCTGTGAGCAGCTCCGGAAGTTTGCCTCGAACGACGGGGTCCGCTCGATCTCGACGAGCAGGACCGGTCCGGTCTTGGTGTCCGGCGGACGGTCCCAGTCGGCGAAACTCATGTGTCCCGAGTACGCCGGTGGCAGTCCGTGCGCGGGCCCATAGCGCAGCAAGGCCCCAGCCTCCCCATAGTTGCCGGCGAGGATCGTCGGCCGAGGACTGTTGGCCCGGAGGGATGCGGTCCCACGCGGTCGCGACAGCGGCTGCCATCGAAGGCCAGCCGATCTGCTCGCCCTGCTCCTTGTTCACCGGGATCACGAAGTCGACCGCCGACGCCGGAAGCAACGGCAAGGTGAACAGTGCCGAGGTCAGAGCGGTGAGGCCGAAGCCGATGACCGCAGGACGCCGGTGCCGAGCGATCCAGTCCAGCGTCGGCTGAGACCCGGCTGCGACCAGGACGAGTAGCAAGGGCAGCGCGTAGTACGACTTCCCGCCGACAGCGAGTACGACGACGCACAGCAACGGATACGCCAACGCGACGGACCGCGCCCACGGAGTCCGCCAGAGCCGCAGGAACCCGGCCACCCAGATCGGCACCAGGAACGGCGACAGCTGCAGAATCTGGAGCGGGATGAACATGATCCGGTTCTCGGTGCCGTCGTCCTCGCTGATCCCACCGGCGACGGTGAGTTGTGGCCAGTCGTGCTGGAACTGCCACAGCACGTTCGGCAGGGCGACGAGCCCAGCCACCGCGACGCCGACCAGCAGCCACCACGACCGAAGCACTCGACGCGGACCGACGATCAGCAACGACACCAGCAGCGCGCCGACCGGGAGAACGACCAGGTACTTGTTCTCCAGGGCGATCCCGATCGTCAGCCCGAGCGCGAGCCACCACCGCCCGTCGCCTGTCCGCAGGAGCTTGACCGCGAACAGCCCGATCAGCATCCACGCCAGCAGGTCGTACGTCGCCGTCGACACCAGATGCCCGACGCCGAGCACGAACCCGGACAGCGCCGCACACACCGCCGCCAGCACCTGCCCGCGCCGATCGCTCCCGAACTCCCGGGCGATCAACGCCACCACGATGATCGTGATCACGCTGCTCAGGGTCGACAGGACACGGAGCCCCATCACCGTGTCCCCGAAGAGCGTCGTCGAAACCCGTGCCAGCAATGGCGTCAGGGGTGGCTGATCGATGTAGCCCCAATCCAGCCGCCGGCCGGCGACCATGAAGTACAGCTCGTCGCGGTGGAACCCGTACCGCCCGGACAGCGCCGTCAGCACGAGCCCGACGACCACCGCGACGGACACCACGGGACGAGCTGCGAACGCAGGCACTGATGGGCGGGTCATGCCGGGAATGTTGTCAGCCGACCGGGTCGCTCACCAGGACCTGATCCGGAACTTGTCCGGACTTTTCGCGGCTTCTGAGCTGTGTCAAAGATCAGTCGAGGAAGCACGGCTCCGCTTCGCGGTCCAGCAGCAGGACACGACCGGCCAGGCTCTCGTCCTCGACGAAGCGCACGACGCCGTCAGTCAGGACCTCGAGCGGGACCAACGCAGGCCCACGCTCAGCCGCCGGAAGAGCCGCCCGCTCACGGAGCCCGCGCGGGGTCGCCACCCAGTCCGGCCGACGCGCGTCGGGGAAGCAAGGCCGAAGCACCGCCCCGCCGCCGGCGTGTTGACCAGGATCTGAGGTTGACATGCCATCAGGTCGGTCACCGCCGCGTCGTCGCGCATGTCGACCCGCATGAACCGCGCTGACGAGCCGATCAGTTCACGCGTGCGACGGCCGCCGGCGACGTCGATGTCGGCGACCACTACCTCCGCACCGGCCGCCGCCAGGCGCTGGGCGATCGCGCGGCCGATTCCGACCGCGCCGCCGCTGACAACTGCGAGTTTCCCGTCAATACGCATGACGGTCACGTTGCCACCGACCACCGACAGTAACGTCCCCTGGAACCTCAACGGCGTGACCCAGAAAGGTCTCGGACCTGACGGTGAATCGCTGAGCGACTGGCCTGACACGCGAAGATCCCCGGCACGCTGCCGATGTCCGTAGAGCCATGGCAGGCTGACAGATATGTGTGGTCGATTCGCATCGGTGGCGAGCCGCGCTGATCTACTCGAGCGCTTCGCCGTCGACCAGCTTCGGGCGGTGATGGGACCTCTGGTCGACGGCAGTCTCGACATGTGCGCGGTGTCCAGGGCCGTGAACGACGTGAAGAACGACGGGCCGGAGCTGTTGGCGCCGCTCCGGGCTACCGAGGTCTAGACAGTGGGTTGCAGGCGGCGATGGGAGAGATCAGGTGCCCGGGATGAGGACGGCGACGGCTTTCGGGGTCGACATCGGGGGCAGTGGGGTCAAGGGCGCGGTCGTTGACCTGGAGAGGGGCGTCCTGGCCACGGAGCGGGTGAAGTACCTGACGCCGAGTCCGTCCACGCCGGAGCTTGTCGCCGCGGTTGTGGCCCGGGTGGTCAAGGAGGCCGGGTGGACCGGTGAGCTGGGTGCGACGTTCCCGGCGGTGATCAAGAACGGGGTGGCCAGGAGCGCGGCGAACGTCGACAAGAGCTGGATCGGCACTGACGTCGAGAAGGTCTTCACCGACGTCACTCACTGCGATGTGACCGTGCTCAATGATGCCGACGCGGCCGGTGTCGCTGAGGCCCGGTTCGGCGCGGCCAAGGGCGTCAGCGGTGTGGTCATCCTGCTCACCTTCGGTACCGGTGTCGGCAGCGCGTTGCTGCTCGACGGACAGCTGGTGCCCAATACCGAGCTCGGTCACCTCGAGCTGGATGGGTACGACGCGGAGAAGAAGGCCTCCTCGGCGGCGAAGGACAACGAGGGCCTGTCGTACAAACAGTGGGCCAAGCGGGTGCAGCGATACCTTCGGCACGTGGAGAGCCTGTTCACTCCCGATCTGTTCGTGGTCGGCGGCGGGGTCAGCAGGAACGCCGACAAGTGGGTGCCGCTGCTGGAGATCTCTACACCGGTGAAGCCGGCTCAGCTGCTCAACAACGCCGGCATCGTGGGAGCGGCGATGGCCGCACACGAGAGGTTCACCGAGTAGGCCGGCCAGAACCCGAGCTCGGCGCGATCGCGGCGCCGGGCTCGGGCACCCGCCGCCGCTCGGCCGGGTCGGGCCAGGGCGCGATCATGGGGCCTGCCGGTCGACGGCAGTCTCGACATGTGCGCGGTGTCGAAGGCCGTGGCCGCGGTGTTTGGACGCACGAAGTCCTCAATGGGCGCATCTGCACGCTTGTCTTGACACTCGCTGATGTGGCGAGGACGGTGAAATTTGAGTGCGCGCCAACTTGGCGATGGGGCTGGCTCCGTCCACCCATGCAGAGTGAGGGTCTGCTCCGGACTCCGGTCGAGGGTTGGATCGCGCGGTGGGGAGTCTCGATGAAGATTCGACGCGTTCGTGGTTTGCTGCTCGTGGCCGTCGTCGGTGCCGGATTGCTCGCTTCGACGGCCTTCGTGCCGGGCGCGCAGTCGGCGACCGCTGAGTCACCGCGGTACAGCATCGACTTCGCTCCGTGTCCGGGATCGACGGTGGCCCAATGCGGCACCCTGCGCGTGCCGGCGGACTGGTCGCATCCGAAGGGTCCGAAGATCAACGTGGCCGTGGCTCGCCGCCCGGCCGACGACCCCGCGCACCGGATCGGCACGCTGTTCTACAACCCCGGCGGCCCGGGAGACGGTGCCGTCCGCTACGTCATTGAAGCCGATACCTTCTTCTCCGCCACGCTGCGAGCTCGCTTCGACATCGTCGGCCTCGATCCGAGAGGCGTCGGCGCAAGCACCCCGATCAGATGCGGCGTGCCGGCACTGACCCCCGACTACACGTTCTTCCCGCGAACGCAGCGGGAGTTCGACGCGATGGTCGCCCACAATCGCGCGCTCGCGAAGAGCTGCCTGCAGCAGACCGGACCACTGTTCCTGCACGCAGACACCGTGAGCGTCGCCCGCGACCACGAGGCGGTCCGCATCGCCCTCGGCGTGTCGAAGGTGAACTGGTTGGGCCTGTCCTACGGCACGCAGGTCGGCGCGCAGTATGCCGCAGTTGTACCCGAAGCGCACGCGGGCCATGGTCCTGGACGCGGCCCTCGACCACAGCAGCCCGGAAGTGCAGCTGACCGCCGATGCGACCAAGCACCGTGGAGGAGGCGTTCAACCGGTTCGTCGAATGGTGTAAGACCGCCGACGACTGCGTACTGCGGGGCCAGGATGTCGCTGCCCTCTACGACCAACTCGTCAAGAGCGCCGACCAGAATCCGATCCCCGTCGAGGGAGCCCTGCGCCCCGTGACCGGCGACGACATCCGGATGAACACTCCGACCTGGCTCCTCGCGAAGACGCCCAACGTCCTCGTGGGCGAGCTGTCCTGGCCCGTGTTCTCCGAGGTCACTCCGTCGAGCCATAGCCGGGCAGGGCGAGTTCTTCGCTTTCCCACCACCTCAGGGTCCCACCGACAACATCTTCGCCCGGTTGGCGAATCATTGCGGTGACTACGTGGCCGACATCCACACGTTCGCCCACATGCAGCAGCGGATCGAGATGGCCCGGCAGCTGGCGCCTCACCTGCAGGGTGGCTCGGAGTTTTGGCTGGGCGGATTGTGCATCGGCTATCCCTTCAAGGTCGCCAATCCGCAGCGCAGCCTGGACGTGAAGGGCGTGCCCACACTGATCGTCCATTCGACGCACGACCCGTCCGTCTCATACCAGTGGGCCTTCGGCCTGGCCGACCAGATCCGCGGCAGCAGCGTGCTGTCCCGAATCGGTGACGGCCACACCTCGTACTACACCTCGGACTGCGCGCGGGATGCGACGGACCAGTTCCTGCTCACCATGCGATCCGCAGCAGCTCCTGTCTGCGCCACCTAGCCTTTGAGGCAGGGCCGGCTAGCCCTGCGCGCCTGCGCAGGGCGAGCTGCGGCTCTTCCGGCCGGTCGGCTGAAGCCCCGTCCCCGCTGGCCCGCGAGGGCCCGGCGACTGAGCCAGAACGGAGGGGCGTAGTGTGAAGTGATGCCGGCTAGCACGGCGCTGGGCGAGTTCCTGCGGGCACGGCGTGCGCTGGTGCGTCCTGAGGACGTCGGCCTTCGCACGGACGGCCGTCGGCGCGTGCCGGGATTGCGGCGTGAAGAGCTCGCGCTTCTCGCAGGCATCAGCTCGGACTACTACCTCCGGCTCGAACAGGGCCGCGACCATCACCCCTCCGCGCAGGTGATCGACGCGCTCGCCGGTGCGCTGCGACTCGATGAAGAAGCAACCGGCCACCTCCACGAGCTTGCTCGCCCGAGGCCGCCCCGGCATCGAGCAGCGGGCCCTGAGAGTACTCCGCCTTCGATCGAGCGGATCATCTCCTTGTGGCCGAACACGCCCGCGTACGTCCTTGGCCGCCGCTTGGACGTGCTCGCGGCCAACGCGCTCGCGATGGCGATATCGCCGATCTTCAGTCCCGGCGTCAACCTCGTACGAGCGGCGTTCCTGGACCCCGAGCTGCGCGAGTCCGTCCCCGACTGGGAGATCCTCGTCCAGGTCGCGGCCGGTCGTCTGCGCGCTCTGGCGGGACCTCATGTCGACGATCCAGATTTCGTCGAGCTCGTGGCGGACCTGTCGGCCCGCAGCGATCGGTTCCGGCGACTGTGGATGCGACACGACGTCGAAGTCGCCGCTCCCCATCTCTTCAGCTTCGACCATCCGCTCGTCGGACCTCTCAGGCTGAACGTGGACAGATTCCCCATCCGCGGCACGGACGCACAGGTGCTGGTCGTCCTGCACGCCGAGCCCGACAGTCCAACGGAGTGTGCTCTGACCCGGCTTGCTCGTCTCGTGGCGGCCAACGAGCCGCTCATCCAGTAGCGCTCGCCTTGGCGGACACGCGCAACGGCCGGCCTCGCGAGAGTGTCCCTGCCAGTCCTAGGGAAGACAGGACCCTGGCTGCCGCCGAAGTCCCTTCGCACCATCGACGTATGGATGAGGCCACCCGAAGCCCCAGGTGGGCGAACCAGGAGACCGACATCGCGCTCCGCGTCAACGGGAGCGCACGACGGCTGCGGCTGGACAACCGGCTGACGTTGCTCGATGCGCTGCGCGAACACCTCGAGCTGACCGGAACGAAGAAGGGCTGCGATCAGGGCGCCTGCGGTGCGTGCACGGTCTTCGTGGACGGCAAGCCTGCGCTGTCGTGCCTGACCCTGGCGGCGCAGTGCGACGGCCGAGACGTGACCACGATCGAGGGCTTGGCGCCCGACGGGCGGCTGCACCCCGTGCAGGAATCGTTCATCCGTCACGACGGCTTCCAATGCGGCTACTGCACGCCCGGCCAGATCATGTCGGCGGTGGCGCTGCTGGCCAACGGACCGCTCGGATCCGACCAGGAGATCCGTGACCACATGAGCGGCAATCTCTGCCGGTGCGGCGCGTATCCGAACATCATCGCGGCGATCCGCGAGGCCGCCGAGATGAGGACTGAGTAGCGATGTCGGCGTTCGAGTACGTGCGTCCGGTCGATGTAGCGGCCGCGGTGGCGATCGTGAGCGGCGATCCGGCTGCCGCCTACCTGGCCGGCGGTACGACCCAGCTCGACCTGATGCTGAAGGACGGAGTCGTCGCGCCGGATCGGTTGGTCGACCTCACCCGTCTTCCGCTCCGCGGGATCACGCAAGGCGACGGCATCGTGCAGGTCGGGGCGATGACGACGATGGCCGAGCTGGCCGCCGACCCCACGGTGACGCAGAAGTTGCCTCTGGTGCGCGAGGCATTACTGCTCGGCGCTTCGACCCAGTTACGCAACATGGCGACGATCGGCGGGAACCTCCTGCAGCGCACGCGCTGCCGCTTCTTCCGCGACTCGACGGTGCCGGCCTGCAACAAGCGAACGCGGGGATCGGGATGCGCCGCCGTCAAAGGCACAGCCCGGATGCACGCGATCCTCGGTGCCAGCGAACACTGCATCGCCGTCCACGCATCCGATCTCTGCGTATCGCTGGTCGCGCTCGACGCAGTCGTCCACGTCCAGGGCGCGGGAGGGCTGCGCACCGTTCCGCTGACGGAGTTCTATGTGCTCCCTGGAGATCGGCCAAGTATCGAGAACGTACTCGAGCACGGTGAGCTCATCACCCAGGTGGACGTGCCACTCCTGCCGGCCGGCGCGCGGTCGGGCTACCTCAAGGTACGCGACCGCGCCTCGTACGAGTTCGCGCTCACCTCCGCCGCTGCGGCGCTCGTGATCCAGGACGGCACCATAACGACAGCGCGCCTCGCGCTCGGCGGAGTCGGGACGGTGCCCTGGCGCCCGCGCGAGGCCGAGGACATTCTCACCGGTGCACCTCCCAACGACCTGACGTTCCGAGCCGCCGCGGAAGCCGCAGTTCGTGATCCGTTCACCGTTTCCGGCACTGCGTTCAAGGTCGAGCTCGCCAAGCGCACGATCGTTCGCATCCTGCAGACCGTTTCGGGAGCGCCGTCATGACCGCCGTCGCCGGTCACAAGCACGTTGGCGATCCTGTGGACCGTGTCGACGGACCGCTCAAGGTGACCGGCTCGGCGCCGTACCCTTCGGACGTCACCTTCCCGGACATGGTCCATGCAGTCTTGGTGCAGTCCACGATCCCTGCCGGCACGATCACCCGTATCGACTCCGCCGACGCGGAGGCCGCACCTGGCGTGCTGGCGGTTCTTACCCACGAGAACGCACCGGCCCTCGGCGATGGGGCGATGACCAATCTCGGCCCGGCGCCTCCTGCGCCGTTCCAGCACAACCGCGTGCTCTACCGCGGCCAACATGTTGCGCTCGTGGTTGCGGACACGCGCGAGCAGGCGGCCGCCGCGGCGCGGCTCGTGTCGATCGAGTACGAGGAGACGGCGCCGGTCCTGGGCATCGACAATCCCGACGCGCAAGTGGTCAGCAATCCGTGGGGCCTGGAAATGCAGCGCGGCGATGCCGACGCTGCGCTGGCGTCCGCCGAGGTCGTTTACGACGAGACATTCACGATCGCCGCCGAGACCAACAACCCACTCGGGTTGTTCTGCACGGTCGCCCGCTGGGACGGCGACCGGTTGACGGTGCATGACTCGACCCAGTATCCGGTTGGAGCGCGCATCACCATCGCGGCCGCGTTCGGCATCCCGCAGACCGACGTGCGCGTGCTGGTCCCGTTCCTCGGTGGCGGCTTCGGCGCCGGACTGCGCGCCTGGCCCCACGTGGTCTTGGCCGCGCTCGCGGCCCGCGTCGTGGGTCGCCCGGTCAAGTTGGTGCTGACCCGGCCGCAGATGTTCACCTCCATCGGCCACCGGCCGGAGACGCGGCAGCGCGTCCGGCTGGGCGCCACGCGGGACGGCCGGCTGGTGGCGATCGACCATGAGGCCACCTCGACGCTCTCGGTCGAGGACGTCAACGTCGAGCCCATCACGCTGACCACCACCGCGGCGTACGCAAGTCCGAACCTTGCGACGCGCGACCGGCAGGTGCGCCTCAACATCCCGACGCCGGCGGCGATGCGCGGGCCGGGAGCGACCGAAGGAAACTTCGCGCTCGAGTCGGCGCTCGACGAGCTGTCCTACCGCCTGAACCTGGACCCGATCGAGCTGCGGCTGCGCAACTACGCCGAGGTTCACCCGCAGTCGGGTCTGCCGTGGTCGAGCAACGCGCTCCGAGAGTGCTACCGCGTCGGGGCCGAGCGATTCGGCTGGAACGAGCGCACTCACGAGATCGGATCGATGCGCGACGGCAACTGGCTGATCGGCTACGGGATGGCCGCCGTCGTGTACCACTGGTACCAAGCACGCTGTCAGGTGGAACTGTCCATCAGCCGTGACGGTCGTGCCCAGGTGCGCAGCGCGGCCACGGACATCGGGACCGGCACCTACACGATCGCGACCCAGCTCGCCGCGGAGTTGCTCGGCGTCGACCTCGACGACGTACGGATCGAGCTCGGTGACAGCGACCTGCCACTCGCACCGCAGTCCGGCGGCTCAGGGCTGGCCATGTCCCTTGCCGGCGCGATCCACGACGCAGCCGGCAACCTCCTACGAGCGTTCCTGAACGTCGTCGATGACAGGTCGCCGCTGTACGGGCGGCGACCAGAGGACGTCACCGTCGCGGACGGCGGCATCCACCAACTGGGCGACCCAGCCGTAAGTGAGACGTACGCCGCGATCCTGTCGCGCCATGGGCTGGACGAATTGAGCGCGGTCGGCGAGGTCGACCCGCGGCCGGAGAACGCGGGCATGGCCCCCGCCGGAGCGCTCGCCGCTCGGTTCGCCGAAGTCCGCGTCGACGCCGACCTCGGGGTGCTCCGGATCGAACGAATCGTGTCGGCCATCGGCGCCGGCCGCATTCTCAACGAGAAGACCGCGCGAAGCCAGATCATCGGCGGCACCGTGATGGGCATCGGGATGACGATGTTCGAGGACACCGTCTTCGATCCTTCCACCGGCCGCATCGCCAACGCGACGTTCAGCGACTACCTGATCCCGGTCAACGCGGACGTGCCCGCTCTCGACGTCGTGTTCGTCGGCGAGCCTGACGGGTTCCACCCGATCGGCATGAAAGGCGTCGGCGAGGTCGGGATCCTCGGCGTGTCAGCCGCCATCGCCAACGCGGTCTACCACGCAACCGGCCGGCGAATCCGCTCGCTGCCCATCACCCCGGACCAACTGCTGTAACCCAAGACGACCTGGGAAGCCCATGCCCACGTCCATTGCCCGCCGACCCACCGACACGTCCCGCGCCGTTCGAACGGCATCGGTCGGCGAAGGGGAGCGGGCTCTGGATGCTGTCATCCGTACCTTGCGCGACAGGCAGCCGGCCGCAGCCCCAACGAAAGTCTGATCCGTCGGGCCGCATCACTGGCTTCCCGTTCGCGCGCCTGGGAAAACGGACAGCGCTTCGCGCTGGCTGTGTTGATCGGCGGTGGCCTGGCCCAAAACACCCTGCCCGGCCTAATCGGCCCGCAAAAACGCTGTGGTCCTCGCCGCATGAATAGGGATGATTTGATATGCCAACCGGACAACAGGTGAGGTGACGGCGTCGTGGCATTGCTGTACGAGCAGATCAGCACGCAGGTGCTGGAGCAGATCCGGCGCGGCGCTCTCCAGCCCGGTGACCGGGTGCCGTCGGAGATGGAGCTCGCGGCGCAGTTCGACGTCAGCCGGATCACCTCGAAGCGAGCCCTCGAGGTCCTGCGGGAGGCCGGTCTGGTCGAGCGCATCCGCGGCAAGGGGACGTTCGTCGTACGACGCCTGCCCGATCTGACCAGGGTCACCGTGCCGCTTCGACGGGCCGCCCGCGGTCCGCGGCACGAAGCCCGGCTCGATCGCGCTCGTCGTACCGGACGTGTCGGAGGCGTACGGTCTGGATCTCCTGAACGCGATCGAGGAGCGATGTGCGGAGTACGGCGCTCATCTGGTCGTACGGCGAACCCACGGGCGACAGTCCGACGAGGAGAAGGCCGTCGACTCGCTGCGTCGACCGGTGAGGTGGACGGGCTGATCGTGTTCCCGGTGCACGGCGACTTCTACAACGCCAGCCTGCTCCGGCAGGTGCTGGACGGGTACCCGGTGGTCCTTGTCGACCGGCATCTGTCCGGGATCCCGGTTGCGGCCGTGCACACGGACAACGTGGCGGCCGCGCGGGCACTGACGACCCGCCTGCTCGACCAGGGCCACCGGCAGATCGCCTTCGTCTCGCCGCCGCCGGTCAACACGTCGTCGATCGAAGACCGGCTGGAGGGCTTCCGCGCCGCGTTCGAGGGCGCGACGGACAGGCCCACGAGTTGACTGAGCTGCGCAGCACTCTGCCCGGCTCGTACGACCACTGAGAGCGTGCGGGCAGACATGGAGGTGATCCGCGCGTTCCGGGACCGGATGCCGGACGTGACGGCGTACTTCGCGTGTGAGTACAACCTGGCCCGGATGGTCGACCGTGCGCTGGGCGGCGACCAGGTGGTCGCGTGTTTCGACTCCCCGGGGGACTCCGATCGGCGGACCGCCGTACCTGCATGTCCGGCAGAACCAGCGCGGAGATGGGCCGGCGTGCGGTCGATCTGCTGCTAGCGCAGTTTCGCGGCGAGTCGGTGCCGAACCTGTCCATGGTCCCGTTCGAGCTGGTCGATGCCGATGGCAACACCTGATGGCGATGCCAACACCTGACTTTCGGCAGTACGGCGACGTCGGCGCGACTGTGTAGCGTCTGCGCCATGAACTGGCGGCGCGCTGGGAGACGTCGGCCTGTGGGCCGCGCTGAGCTTCCTCGTGCTCGCCGAGAGCGGTGCACGGAGCGATCCGTACTGGGTGCGGGCCGCCTGCGTCGGCCGTACTGCTCGTCGGCCGTGTTCGGTCCGGCGCAGCTGGCCGTCTGGCCGCTCTGACCGTGGTGGCTTGGGCCGAGATCGTCATCCTGATCTTCGCCCTCGGTACGACGAACGGTGTGCAGATCGCGCTGGTCCCGGCGATCAGTCTGCTGAGCTATCTGGCCGGTCGGCGCGAGACCCAGCTGCAAGCACTTCGTCATGGTGTGCAGTTGGTCGCTGCTCGGGCTGCTCGCGCTGACGCTGGTCGCTGCGGCACCAGAGTCCGGGCCACTGAAGCGATGCTGACCTGGCTGGTGATGCTCCTGCTGGCTCTGCTGCTGGTCGTGCTGCCGTGGCTGATCGGCCGGTACCGCGCCCAGCAGGCGCTGCTCGCCTCGGCCGGCTGGGACCGGGCCGAGCGGATCGAGCGCGAGCAGCGGATGGCGATCGACCAGGAGCGGCTCAGGGAGCGCTCGCGGATCGCCGAGGACATGCACGACTCGGTCGGTCACGAGCTGAGCCTGATCGCGCTGCGGGCCGCCGCGCTGGAGCTCGACCCGTCGCTGCCCGAGGAGCATCGCCGGGCCGCGACCCAGCTGCGTGAGGCGGCGGCCACGGCGACCGACCGGCTCGGCGAGATCATCGGCGTACTGCGGGACGCGGACGCGCCGGTGATGCCGCGCGACGAGACCGTCGCCGACGCTGGTCGATCGGGCGGCCGCGTCCGGGCTGGCGGTGCGGCTGATCCAGGAGGGCGACGGCGAGCTCTCGCCGATGGTGGACCGGGCCGTGCATCGCGTCGTCCAGGAGTCGCTGACGAACGCGAGCAAGCACGCGCCGGGCGCCGCGGTGACCGTGACCGTGACGTCGGGTGAGGACGACGTACGCGGTGCGGATCGTCGACACCGGTGCCACCGGGCCGCTGCCAGTCGGCGTCCCGTCGACGCGGTCGTGGGCTGGACGGGTTGCGGGAGCGGGTCCGGCTGGTCGGCGGGACACTGACGGCGGGACCGCGGCCAGGTGGTGGCTTCGAGGTGGTCGCGACGATGCCGCGGGCAGGTGGCCGCCCCGAGCCGGAGAGAGCCGACAGAATCGGCCGCGCGACGAACACGCCACGGTACGACGGACCGCGCGCCGCGGGCTGATCACCGTGGTCGCGGCGCCGCTGATCCTCGGTGCGGTCGTCGGAGTGGTTGCCCTCGGCTACTACCTCGTCGCCGGCTACAGCTCGATCCTGCGGCCCAGCACAGTACGACGCACTGACGATCGGCCAGCCCGAGCGACGAGGTGGACGAAGGTGTTGCCTTCGATGCAGATGATCGACCCGCCGGCGGAGGGCTACCACCCGCCGGCCGGCTGGACTTGCCGCTACTACCGCCCGGACGGGCCGTTCTCCATCACCTATGTCTATCGGCTGTGCTTCGACGACGGCGTGCTGGTCGCGAAGGCCGTCGTGCAGACGCGGTTCCGTCGCGCCGACCCCGAGAGGTGAACGCGCGATGATCAGGGTTCTGCTGGCCGACGACGAGGCGATGGTGCGGGCCGGGGTCACGCGCGATCCTCGGCACCGACGACGCGATCGAGGTCGTTGCCGAGGCAGCCGACGGCATCGAAGCGGTCGAGGCGGTCCGGCGGCACCGGCCGGACGTCGCCGTACTGGACATCCGGATGCCGCGGATGGACGGCCTGGCCGCCGGCGCCGAGATCCGGCGGACCATGCCCGAGACGGCGGTGGTGATGCTCACGACCTTCTCGGAGGACGCGTACATCGCCCGCGCGCTGGGCGACGGCGCGAGCGGCTTCCTGCTGAAGTCCGGGGATCCGCGGGAGCTGATCGCGGGCCTGAAAGCTGTCGCGGACGGTGCCGCCTACCTGTCGCCGCGCGTTGCGCACCGGGTGATCGCCGAGCTCAGCGCCGGGGCGGGCGGCGGACGCGATGGCCCGGGCCGCGGCCGCGAAGGAGCAGGTCGCCGTACTGAGTCCCGCGCGAACTGGAGGTGCTCGGTCTGGTCGGCGCCGGGCTGTCGAACGCCGAGATCGCCGCGCGGCTCTTCCTGGTCGAAGGGACGGTGAAGGCCTATGTCAGCGCCGTCCTGCTGCGGCTCGCGGTGAAGAACCGGGTCCAGGCCGCGATCGTCGCCTACGAAGCCGGTCTGGTCACCTCCTGAGGTGTCAGCGCGACGGCCGGAGTCAACCGCACACACGCGGTGATACTGATGGTGGCGACGCTCCGGGTCGTGACATGGTGAGGACACCGGGTCATGGGATAGTGGACCTCTCCCGGAGACCTGACCTCCGGAATCGAACCAGCAGCCTCCAGGGGCACCGCCCCCTCTCAGAGAATCGGGGATCCAGGTCGTGACCGACTCGCACAACTCCGGACAGCACAAGGACCGGGAAGCGGCGGCGGCCGAGGTCCGGAGAATGTGGCAGCCGACCCCCTCCTGGACCCAGCCGGACCCGAACCACGAAGCCGTCCAGGACCCTGAGCCCGCCGACGGCCGAGGAGAAGCTGGACGCCCTGTCCCAGGAGTACCCGGGCGACACGTGGTCCCGGCCCGCGACCAGCCGGCGCCCTGGATCCAGCCACAGTCCCAGCATCAGGCGCAACCCGCCTCGTCCTGGACGCAGCCCATCGCGGAGTCCACCGCCTCGTGGACCCAGCCGGAGTCTGAGCCAGACGCCTTCGACGAGGCCGGCGACGGCGAGGCGGATGACAAGGAAACCGGTACTGAGGCCGAGGGCGGTACGACGCCCAGCGCAGGCCAGGGCGGTGCTGCGAACAGCCCCGTCTTCGGCGGTTCGTCCTTCCACGGCTCCAGCTCCGGCTACGGACCTGCCGCGGGCAGCGCTGCCGGCACTCCGGCGCAGGGCGGCCAGCAGCTGTCTCCGGCCGCTCAGCACTTCTTCCCGCAGGGCATTCCCGGTCAGCACGCCCCGCAGCAGCAGCGCGAGGTGTCCTACCGCACCGACGAGCTGATGCAGGCCCTGCCGCTGCCGCGGGAGGCTCCGGCCGAGCGCGGCGTACGGAGTGTGCTGCGGCTGCGTCCGGGCAGCTCCGAGCGGTCGGAGCGGATCGCGCGGGCGACCGCCGCGACCGCGTTCCGCCGCCCGGTGACGATCGTCGTCGCGAACCCCAAGGGTGGTTCGGGCAAGACGCCGACCACGCTGCTGCTCGCCGGCGCGCTCGGTCAGGCCCGCGGCGGCGGTGTCGTGGCGTGGGACAACAACGAGCTGCGCGGCAACATGCACCTGCGCACCCACGACACGAACGCACGGTCCACCGTCACGGACATGCTCCAGGCGATGCAGATGCTGACCCAGCCGGACGCCCGGCTCGGCGATGTGGCGGCGTACCTGCGGCATCAGGTTGCGGGTCAGTACGACGTACTCACGTCGGCGACCACGACGTACGCGCAGATCGAGGCGAAGGACTTCGACCAGATCCACCGGCTGCTGAGCCGCTTCTACAAGGTGCTCGTGATCGACACCGGCAACAACGAGGGCTCCAGCAACTGGCGTGAGGCGATGAAGGCCGCGGACGCCCTCGTCATCCCGATCAAGTGGAAGAGCCTGTCCTGCGCGGCCGCGGTCCAGATGCTCGAGGAGCTCGACAACCAGGGCCCGGAGGCACAGCGCCTGATCCGCCGCGCGGTGATCGCGGTCTCCAACGGTCCCGGCGACGTGAACAAGGAGGTCGAGAAGCAGCTCCGCCCGTACTTCGAGTCCCGCGCGGCCGCTGTGATCGACATCCCCACCGACATGCACATCGCCGCCGAGGGCCCGCTCGACCACTCGGCCCTGCAGCCGGCCACCCGCCGCGCCGGCCTGGAGCTCGCGGCGAGGGTGTCGGAGCAGGTCACGATCGCCCTCAACGTTCCCCGCTGAGGACGGCGAGGCTCAGCCGGCTGTGGCGGTCCGGATCCACGACGACGTCGTACGACGTGATGCGGCGAGTTCCCCAAACCGGTTTATCGGTGCACTCTGTGCACGAGATCCGTACGGCGACGTCCTCGGCGTACTGATCTGGTGCACAAAGTCCCCGCTGTGGCCCGAATCGGGGCGCTCACGGAAACGACACAAGAGCCGGCTACCCATCAAAATGGCGCGCGAAGCGACCCGGGGCGGGACCCCGCCAGTGATCGCCGGCAATCAGGTGAGGACGACGCTTCAGTGGCCGAATGCCCAGGCCACCATCAGCGGGAACTCGGCTTGCCAGAACGGGTCGCCGTGGTCCCCGGGTCGCTCGGTGATCACGACGTCGGCCTCGGCGTCGCGCAGCGCGTCCGCCCACCGGGTCGCGTTCTCGAAGAACCACGGCTCCTGCGTGCCGGCGACGAGGTAGGCGCGCGGCAGTCGGCTCGGCATCACCGCAGGCGGTCGGAAGCCGCCGCCGGGCGAGGCGCAGAAGACTGTGCCGTAGATGTCCGGGTGCCGAACCCCCATGGCGAGTGCGAGCTCTCCACTGGCCGACACCCCGCACACTGCGGTGCGTTCGGCCGGTAACGCGACGCTGAAGCGTGACTGCACCCAGCTGCGGACGTCGTCGACGAAGAAGCGCTCGTGGGCCGCGAACCGCTCCTCGTCGAACGACGGCGAGTACTCCTTGATGCGCACCATCTCGTCCTCAGCGTCCGTCCGGTACGCACCGACGATCATCGTCGGCGGTACGTCGGCCGCCTCGAGGTACCCGCCCCATTGCGAGATCAGCTGACCGTCGCCGGCGAACACGACTGCCTCGGGCGGATCCGGCGGCACGTACACGGTGACTTGCCGGCCGCCGTCGTACTCGAAGGTCTCGGTGACGAGCTCTCCGGCTATCGGATCAGTACGAGCTGGTTCCGGCGCAGCTTCGGCGGCTTGGTCATCCATTGATCGCACCTCGATCTGTCAGGGGCGTTCTGAAGGTGGTCAGCTGGCGTCACGTCTGGTCAGGATACGAGTGCCGAGGGCCAGGCCGCCTGCCGCCCACAAGACCAGGACGGTCGCACTCAGGGTGGGCGACAGCGGGTCTGTTGCACCGGTCAGGTAGTTCTGGCCGGCTCCACCCGGAAGCAGAGCCGCGATCCAGACCAGGAGGCGCAGGGAGCTCTGGCTGAGCATGAGCGGGACGACCAGGAGTAGAAGGAACGCCACCGTCAGAGTGCCGGCCGTGCTGCGGACCACCCACGCGATCCCGGCCGTGAACAGACCGGCCAGGGTCGCGTAGAAGCCGACCGACAGCAGATCGACCACGAGACTGCTCGCAGTCCAGTCAGCCCAGGAGCCCGGCGGCGAGACCGCCTGCGCACGGACGCGATCGCCAGCCAGCAGTAGTCCATAGCCGAACAGCACTGGTGTCAGTACGACTGCCTTCGCCAGTACGACGTTCCGCCGTACCGGAGTCCATTGCAGGGTCGAGCGGATGCTGCCGGTCGCGTACTCCGACGTCACAGTCAGCAGTGCGAAGGCGGCGACGACCACTTGCACGATCATGAAGACCGATGCGCCGAACTCGCCGACTGCCTGTTCGCTCAGCGATCTGTCGCGGTCCGAGGTTGTTGTTCTCGTAGGCAAGTGCTGAAGCCGTACTGGAGGCCCAGCAAGCCGGTCAGCATCATGGCCGCCGCGATGTTGAGCCATGCTGGACCGGACAGTCCACAGCTTGGTCCACTCTGACCGCACTGCGTTCGGGAGCCCGACCTGCCGCGGGTGACAACCGCCGTACTCACCTTTCACCTGCTTCCACGAGTTGAGCCTCGACCTGAGCTTGAGGTTGACGCCGCTTCCGGAGCTGGTGCCGGACGACCTCGACGATCAAGGTCACCCTCAGGGCCAGACCGATGCCGAGGACCACGCCCTTGAGCGGGTTGTCCTCGAAGGCCTTGCCGCCGATGTAGCCGACCAGAGTGCAGTAGACGCCCCAGCTGACAGCGGCCAGACCGGCGAAGACCGAGAACTTGCGGAGCGGATAGCGCACCGACCCCATCGTCAGCGTGACGGCGGTGCGCCCGCCTGGTACGTAGCGGGCGACCACGAGGACCAGTCCGCCTCGTTCTGCCAGCGCCTGTCGGGCCCAGCGCACCGCTGCGTGCCGCTTGGTCCCTGGCTTCAGCTCGGTCGAGCAGTCGTCCGCCGGCGCCGCGGCCGAGCGCGTACGAGACGTGATCTCCGACGAAGGCACCGATCGCGGCGACCACGATCACGGCGTACAGGTTGGGCTCACCGCTGGCCGCCGCGAACACGCCGGCCGTGACGACCAGCGTCTCGCTCGGGATCGCCGGGAAGAAGCCGTCCAGCGCGGCGAAGCCCCACAGCGCCAGGTAGATCCACCACGACGACATCAGCTCGTCCGTGAAGTGCAGGAGTCGCCTCGCTCACGACGCCACCGCCACGCCGTACTGGACGCTGTCGGCGGTGAGCTCCATGTAGGCCTCCTCCAGCGAAGCTCGCTCGGTGTGCAGTTCGTGCAGCCGTACGCCGAGCTCGTGCGCGAGGTCGCCCACTCGCTCCGCCGATAGGCCGGTCACGATCAACCGGCCGTCCGTTGACTCCACCCGCTCCGCCTCGGTCGTGAGCCGCTCCCGCAGTACGGCGAGATCCGCCCGATCGGGGACCCGGACGCCGACCGTGGTGCGGGACGAACCCGCGATCACGTCGGCGACCGGTGCGTCGGCGATCAGCCGCCCGCGCCCGATCACGACGAGCTGGTCGGCGGTCTGCTGCATCTCGCTCATCAGGTGGCTGGAGACGAACACCGTCCGGCCCTCCGCCGCGAGCGAGCGCATCAGCTGGCGGACCCAGCGGACGCCATCGGGATCGAGGCCGTTCACCGGCTCGTCGAACATCAGCACCTCGGGATCGCCGAGCAGGGCGCCGGCGATCCCGAGACGCTGGCCCATGCCGAGGGAGAACTGTCCGGCCCGCTTCCGGGTGACCGTGTCCAGGCCGACGATCGACAGCACCTCGTCGACCCGGCTGACCGGGATGCCGTTGCTCCGGGCCATCGCGATCAGGTGGTTGCGTGCGGTCCGCCGCGGGTGCAGGGCCTTGGCGTCGAGCAGTGCGCCGACCTTGGTCAGCGGTTCCGGCCAGGCGGCGTACGGGCGGCCGTCGATCAGCGCGCTGCCCTCGGTCGGGGTGTCGAGGCCGAGGATCATCCGCATCGTGGTCGACTTGCCGGCGCCGTTCGGACCGAGGAAGCCGGTCACCCGGCCGGGGGAGACGGTGAGGTCGAGCGCGTCCACGGCACGGGTGTCGCCGTACCGCTTGCTGAGTCCTTCGAGCGTGATCACGCGGGGCCTTCCTGGATTCGGAGTTGGTGACTCGAACCTAGGAATTCGGGCATCCCGGCCACATCGGACCTACGGCTGGCCCGACCCCCGACTTTCGTCAGGTTCCGCGGGCCTGTGGATACGCCGTCAGGGCCGGGGCGCGGAGTCGATACCATCTGTGCGTGACGGGCCGCGCATTTCCGCCGGCCGCCGCAAGCTGTCCTCGAGGAGTGAACGTGTCGGAAGTCAAGGTCCATCTGATCGGCGTCGAGGGCGAGGCTGAGCGGAGTGTGACCGAGACGACGACCGATCGGGGAGCTGTTCGCCGAGATCTTCGGTCAGGACCGCTCCGCCATCGCCGCCGCGCGTCAACGGTGAGCTGCGGGACCTGTCCCGGGTGGTCGCGACGGCGACGAGATCGAGCCGGTCAAGGCCGTCGTCCGAGGACGGCCGGGCGATCATCCGGCACTCGACCGCGCACGTGCTCGCGCAGGCCGTGCAGGACCTGTTCCCGGAGGCGAAGCTCGGCATCGGCCCGCCGGTCGAGAACGGGTTCTACTACGACTTCGACGTGCCCACGCCGTTCACCCCGGAGGACCTGGGCAAGCTCGAGAAGAAGATGCAGCAGATCATCAAGGAGCGGCAGCGGTTCAGCCGCCGGGTGGTCTCCGACGACGACGCGCGCACCGAGCTGGCGGCCGAGCCGTACAAGCTCGAGCTGATCGGCATCAAGGGCTCGCGCGGCCGACGCGGCCGAGGGCGCCTCGGTCGAGGTCGGCGGCGGCGAGCTGACGATCTACGACAACGTCCGGCGCGACGACTCGGTCGCCTGGAAGGACCTGTGCCGTGGTCCGCACGTGCCGGCGACCGGGTATCTCGGGCAACTTCAAGCTGATGCGGACCGCCGCGGCGTACTGGCGGGGGAGCGAGAAGAACCCGCAGCTGCAGCGGATCTACGGCACGGCGTGGGAGTCCCGCGACGAGCTGAAGGCGTACCTGACCCGGCTGGAGGAGGCGGCCAAGCGCGACCACCGCAAGCTCGGCGCCGAGCTCGACCTGTTCAGCTTCCCCGACGAGATCGGCTCCGGCCTCGCGGTGTTCCACCCGAAGGGCGGCGTGCTGCGCAAGGTGATGGAGGACTACTCCCGGCAGCGGCACGTCGAGGACGGGTACGAGTTCGTCTACACGCCGCACATCACCAAGGCGCAGCTGTTCGAGACCTCGGGCCACCTGGACTGGTACGCCGACGGCATGTACCCGCCGATGCACCTGGACGAGGAGCGCGGCGCGGACGGGCAGATCCGCAAGCAGGGCCAGGACTACTACCTGAAGCCGATGAACTGCCCGATGCACAACCTGATCTTCGCCGCCCGCGGCCGGTCGTACCGCGAGCTGCCGCTGCGGCTGTTCGAGTTCGGCACGGTCTACCGGCTGGAGAAGTCGGGCGTCGTGCACGGCATGACCCGGGTCCGCGGCTTCACCCAGGACGACGCGCACATCTACTGCACCCGCGAGCAGATGCGCGACGAGCTGCGCAACCTGCTGCACGTTCGTGCTCGGCCTGCTCGCCGACTACGGCCTGGACGACTTCTACCTCGAGCTGTCCACCAAGAACCCGGACAAGTTCGTCGGCTCCGACGAGGTCTGGGAGGAGGCCACCGAGACGCTGCGCGAGGTTGCCGAAGGCTCCGGTCTCGAGCTGGTCCCGGACCCGGGCGGCGCCGCGTTCTACGGGCCGAAGATCTCGGTCCAGACCAGGGACGCGATCGGCCGGACCTGGCAGATGTCGACGATCCAGCTGGACTTCAACCTGCCGGAGCGGTTCGAGCTCGAGTACACCGGCGCCGGACGGCTCCCGGCAGCGGCCGGTGATGATCCACCGCGCGCTGTTCGGCTCGATCGAGCGGTTCGTCGGCGTCCTGACCGAGCACTACGCCGGCGCCTTCCCGCCCTGGCTCGCGCCGGTCCAGGTGGTCGGCATCCCGATCGACCGACGGCCACGTGCGACTACCTGTACGACGTCGCCGCGCAGCTGAAGGCGCAGGGGATCCGGGTCGAGGTCGACTCGCTCCGACGACCGGATGCAGAAGAAGATCCGCAACGCGCAGAAGCCCAAGGTGCCGTTCATGCTGATCGCCGGCGACGACGACATGGCCGCCGGCCTCGGTGTCGTTCCGCGTACCGCGACGGCACGCAGAAGAACGGCGTCCCGATCGCCGACGCGGTCGCCGAGATCGTCGACGCAGTCGCGAAGCGCGTCCAGGTATGACGGATCCCCCGACGACCCGTCCGTCCAGGCGTCCCGGAGTCGCCGTACGCGCCGGACGAGTTGGTGGCGCAGGACGGGGTCGGGGTGCCGGACCCGTTCATGCGGTTGTGGACGCCGCATCGGATGGCGTACATCGAGGGGGAGAACAAGCCGACCAGCGACGGAGGCCGGATCGGGGTGCCCGTTCTGCCGGCTGCCGGGGTTGCACCGGCATGATCGCCACCACGGTGACCGCGAACAGCATCGTCGCCAGGACGTTGACCTGGACGGGGATCCCCCGCAGGCTCGCGCCGAAGATGTAGAGAGGGAACGTCGTGGTCGCACCGGAGTTCAGGTTCGAAAATCACGAAGTCGTCGAGCGACAGCGCGAAGGCGAGCGCACCAGCCGCAACGATCCCGGGAGCGAGCAGCGGCAGCGTCACGGTCCGGAACGTCGTAAGTGGGGTGGACCCGAGGTCCGCCGCCGCCTCCTCCAGGCTGCGGTCGAAGCCGATCAGCCTCGAGCGGACGACGACCACGACGAAGCTGATCGAGAACATGATGTGCGGCAAACAGCAACGTGTCGAAGCCGAGATTGAATAGCTGAATGTCGCGAACGGCGGCAGGACGAACATCGAAAGGAGCGCGGCGCCGATGACGATCTCCGGTGTCGCCATCGGCAGGATGATCAGCAGGTTCGTGGCTGTTCGGCGGAAGAACTGCGTAGCGGACCAGACCCATCGCCATCAGAGTCCCGATCAGCGTCGAGAAGATCGTCGACAGCGCAGCGAGCTGCAGGCTCTTGACCATCGAGTCGTTGACGTCCTTGTTCGCGAACGCGTCCTTCCAGTAGTCGAGCGTCGAAGGCGCTCCACGTGAAGTCCAACTCGCCCTGGGCGGTGCCGGTGTCGAAGGAGAACAACGCGATCACCAGGATCCGGATCAGCATGTAGGCGACCGCGATCCCGGCGTAGATCAGCAGCGCGTTGTGCCGAAGCCAGGCCCAGGCGCGCGCGGGCAGCGAGCGCCCACGTGGCACGGTTCGGTCTGCGGTCGCGGCTTCGATCCGTCAGGCCCGCTCGTCCTCGTCGCCCATGAACGCTCCCCGAGCCGGCGAAACGAAGGTAGATCAGGACGACCGCGAGGATCGCCGCCATCATCACGAACGAGAGGGCCGCGGCCTCGGGACAGAGACGTTCCTGCAGGTACAGCGACTGGATCACGTTGCCGATCATCGACGTGTTCGCGCCCCCGAGGATGGCGGCGTTGATGTAGTCGCCGACCGCCGGGATGAACGTCGAGCAGCACCCCGGCGACGACCCCCGGAGCCGTGATCGGCAGCGTCACCCTGAGAAAGGTCTGGGTGGCAGACGCGTAGAGGTCCTTGCCGGCCTCGATCAGGTAGTAGTCGAACGCGCTCCAGGCTGGCGCAACTCACCGGGATCATGAAGGGCAGGAAGTTGTAGGTGAGGCCGGCGATCACTGCCGCTGGCGTGGCGAGCACGCGCCCGTCGTCCGGCACCAGCGCGAGGAACTGCAGGACGCTCACGACGGGGCTGTCGTCCGCGAGGATCGTCTTCCACGCGATCGTGCGGAGAGGTAGGTCGCTGAAGAAGGGCGCGACCACCGCGAACAGCAGCAGGAGCTTGAAACGCCCCGCCCGGAGGGCGATCGCGTACGCGAGCGGATAGGCGATCAGCAGGGCGATCAGCGTCGCCGCGCCCGCGTACACGACGAGCGCACCAGCTGCCTCTCGTTGCCCGAGAGGGCGTCCGAGAAGTTGGAGATCTCGAAGCCGGAGCTGAACCCGGCATTGAACGACACTCCCGTGTAGAGCGAGAGCTTCCCCATGAAGTACATGGGGACGACGAAGAACAGCGCGAGCCAGAGAGCCCCGGGGAGGAGCAGCAGGTAAGGCGTCAGGCGCCCGACGAGAGCTGATCGATCCATCGATGTGCTCGCCGTGGGCACCATCCGCCTTCGGTCCCCCTAGCCCGTCACGACGTCCTGGAAGGCCGAGGTGACCTCCTGGACGTCCACGTCATCACCGGGTGGGTTCGGCTGCGTCAGCAGTCGGCGGTGAACTCCGCCGTCGGGAACACCAGCTGGTCGCTGGCCAGCTCGGGCAGCACCTTGTCGACGCCCTTGACCGGTGTCACGTAGCGGGTGTAGTCCGCGATCGGCGCCTGCACGGCGGGGTCGTAGACGAAGTCCGCCCACGCCAGCGCAGCCGGCATGTTCGGGGCGCCCACCGGGATCACCATGTTGTCCGACCAGATGATGCAGCCTCGGTCGGCATCCGCCAGTCGACCGACTCGTTGTCGATCAGCTCGACGTCGCCCGACCACCCGATCGACGCGACCACGTTCTCGTTGCGTCAGTCCTGCACGTAGTCGTTGCCGGTGAAGCGCCTGAGCCGCCCGGAGTCGACGGCCTCCTGGAGCTTGTCGATCTGCTCGATCCACTGCTCCTTGGTCGCGTCCGCCGGGTCGATCCCGCTCGCCTTCAGCATCAGAGGTACGGTGTCCCGCATCTCGGTGAGAACGGTGACCTTGCCCTTGTACTGGGGGTCGAACAGGTCGTTGACCGACTCGATCCGGGGCGAGCTCTCTGTTCCACCAGCTCCCAACGAGTCCTGGCTGCCACGGCACAGGCCGAGGAGTTGGGCCCAGGTCGAACTCGGTCGCGCAGGTTGTTGCGCAGGTTCGCCTCGACGTTCGGCATGCGGCGAGTCCATCGAACTGCAGGTAGGCCAGGTTGTTCATCTGTTCGCCATCGAAACCGTTACGACGAACATGCCGCTGATCTGGCTCCGGCCCTTGTCGAGCAGGGGCTGGGTCCCGCCGAAGAACTCGGCGTCGTCGTTGACGTCCTCGGCGCCGTCGAACCGCGCTGCCGGCCTACCGCCCCTCGAACTCGACGATCGCGTCGTCCTTGCTCTTGTCGATGAAGCCGACCCAGTCCGAGATGTCGAACTGGTCGGTCGTCGCCCTGGTAGTCGCCGTCTGGCGGCGTCGTCGCTGGCCCTGCTGACCGTCGCTGCCACCGTCGTCATCCCGCCGCACGCCGCGAGCCTGATCGCGGCCGTGAGCATCAAGCCGCAGCAGCATCGTCGAAGTCTTCTGCCCATCACGTTGTCACGCTCCTTGTCGTTCTGTTTCGCTTGTCGCCGCCTTGTCTGAATCTGTGACCAGGTGCACGTGCGTCCGCCTCCCACCAGAGCTTCACGTTCGCGCCGCCGCCTGGGAGGCGCTGGCGCTCGGCCTCGTCGGCGTTCGGAACGAGGACCGTCAGCCGCACGTCGTCTGGAGCTTCACGATCAGCTGGGTCGCGGTACCGAGGTAGAGCGAGCTCTCGACGAGCCCCTCGACCTGGGGATCGGAGCCGTCGCCCTCCCCGATGCGCAGCTTCTCCGGCCGCACGACCGCGTTGCAGCGGTCACCCGGCGCGGAAGCCGTTCGCGGGCGCCTGCACGGTGACGCCGCTGTCGAGCTCGATCGAGCCGTTCTCGCCCTCGCCCCTGATCACCCCGGGCATCAGGTTGGAGACGCCGATGAAGCCGGCGACGAAGGTGCTGGCGGGCTTGTCGTAGACCTCTTCGGGGTCCGCGACCTGCTCGATGCGGCCCTCGTTCATGACCGCGATTCGGTCCGACATCGTCAGCGCCTCCTCCTGGTCGTGGGTCACGTAGACGAACGTGATGCCGACCGTCGCGCTGGATCTGCTTGAGCTGGACCTGCAGGCCCTTGCGCAGCTTCAGGTCGAGGGCGCCGAGCGGCTCGTCGAGCAGCAGCACCTTGGGCAGGTTGACCAGCGCGCGCGCCAGCGCGACGCGCTGCTGCTGGCCGCCCGAGAGCTGGGCGGGCCTGCGGTTCGCCTCGCGAGCGAGCCCGACGCGCTCGAGCTCGGTCGAGACGCGCTTGTCGATCTCGGCCTTGTCGACCTTCTGCCGCTTGAGCCCGAAGGCCACGTTGTCGGCCACGGTCATGTGCGGGAACAGCGCGTAGCTCTGGAAGACGGTGTTGGTGGGGCGCTTGAAGGGCGGCAGCCCGACCTGGTCGGCGCCCTCGATCAGCACCTGCCCGCTCGTCGGCTCCTCGAAGCCGGCGACCATGCGCAGAGTCGTCGTCTTGCCGCAGCCGCTCGGCCCGAGCATCGTGAAGAACTCGCCGCCGGCGATCTCCAGGTCGATGTCGTCGACCGCCGCGAAGTCGCCGAAGCGCTTCGTGACCGAGCGCAGGGAGACGCCCTGCTCGCCGGTGGCGGGCTCGCTCGCCACGCCTACCTGGACCCTCCAGCGATCGCCGGTGCGGGCTCGTCCTCGAGGATGCTCGGGTCGGCCACCTCGCGCTTGCGCTTGAAGAAGGGCTCGCGCTTGTAGAGCCGCCAGACGAACAGGAGCACGACACCCAAAAGCAGCATCCCGACGCCGATCACCGCCGGTGGAGCGAAGCCGAGCCATTCGCTGGTCGAGTAGGAGTTCTCGATGTCGGAGAAGTTGAAGAGCGCCTTGACGAAGACGTAGGTCAGGATCAGCGCGCCGATCAGGGGCGCGACCCCGACGAAGATGAAGTTGCGCCAGGTCTTGCGGATCTCGCGCCGGTAGTAGACGACGCAGGCGAACCCGGTCAGCGCGTAGTAGAAGGCGATCATCAGGCCGAGAGCGGTCAGCGAGTCGAACAGGAACGTCTTGTTGATGAGCTTGCCCGGCACGTACCAGAGCGTTGCGAGCACGCCGACCGCGACGGTCGAGAAGACCGGCGTGAAGAAGCGCTTCGAAACCTCGCCGAAGGCGTTCGGGATCGCCTCGTGCCGCGCCATCGACAGGGCGACGCGGGACGCCGGCAGGATCGTGGTCTGCGTCGAGGCCAGGGCCGAGACGACCACGGAGAGCAGCACGAGCTCGCCGAGCGGGCTGCCCAGCGCGCCCTCGGCGTACTTGGAGAGGATCCCCGGCTTGTCGTCGAAGGCGGCCGCGCCGCCGATCCCGTGCCAGGCCAGGACGGCGGTCGCGACGCCGACGTAGGTGATCAGCAGGATCGTCGTCGAGATCAGGCCGGCCAGCCCGGGCTTGTGACGTCGCCCCCGGTCTCCTCGTTCAGGTTCGACGGCGCTCTCCCAGCCCCAGAAGATGAAGACGCCGAGCAGCATCGCCTGTATGAGGCCGCCGGATTCGGCGCTGAACGGGTTCAGGTTGCCCGCCTCGATGTTGAACGGGTTGAACCACGACAGGTTCGGCTCGAACGAGCTCCCGGGTCCGTCCCCGCTGAAGACCTTGAAGAGGATCACGACGACGAACATCAGCAGCGGGAGGATCTGCAGCGCCATGAGCACCTTCTGCAGGCGGGCGGAGGCCTCGGTGCCGATCACGCAGACGGTCGTCATCGCCGCGATCAGCAGGACGGCGCCGATCACGATCGCGGCCTTCGAGGGCTCCACCCCGATCAGGTCGTAGAAGAAGAGGACGGCGACGTCGGCGAGCGAGCCGATGACGAGGATCCCGGTCATGCAGACGGCCCAGCCGGCGATCCAGCCGGTGTTGGGCCCCATCGCCCGCGTGACCCAGGAGAAGGTCGTCCCGCAGTCCTGGTCGGCCTTGTTGAGCCAGTAGAACGCGGCCGCGATGAAGAACATCGGGATGAACGCCACGAGGATCGACGCCGGCGCGTAGAACCCGACCGCGACGACGATCGAGCCGATCACCGCCGCGAGCGAGTAGGCGGGAGCAGTGGACGACAGCGCGACGACGAGCCCGTCCGTGAAGCTGATCGCGCCCTTCTTCAGGCCGTGCTCGCTCGTCTCAACCGTTACCTTCGGGAGCGCGCGTCGAGCTTTCCAAGAAGTTCCTCCGTTTGGTCGAACTGCTACCGTGCCCGTGGTCAATCCCGTCAACCTGCGCGGACCCTACGCGAAATCGAGGCGCAGCGACAACGGGCGGATGCCCAAAATGCGGAGTCCGTGGTTGTACGATCGGTACAAGCGCAAATCGCAAGCTTGACCGAAATCTCGCTTGCGGCTTGTCTCTCGCGGCCTTACGTTTGTGCAACGCGTCGAAGCTAGTGAGGAGGTGGACCAGATGGCAGCAACCCCGCAGACAGTCCCGCCGGAGGCCCCGCAGTCAGCTGCTGCGCCTTCGAACCGCGGCGATACGGACCTTCAGGAGGCCGCGCGCAAGCACCTCTGGATGCACTTCACCCGCATGGGCGGCTACGACGCCGACCACCCGGTGCCGATCATCGAGCGCGGCGAGGGCGCGTACGTCTACGACACGGCGGGCAACCGCTACCTCGACGACCTCACGCCCTCTTCTGCGTCAACGCCGGCCACGGCCGCGCCGAGATCGGCGACGCGATGGCCCGCAGGTCGACGAACTGGACTTCATCACCAACTGGAGCTACGCGCCTCCCGGGCGATCGAGCTCGCCGAGCGAATCGCCGAGCTCGCCCCGGATGACCTCAACCACGTCTTCTTCGTCAACAGCGGCTCGGAGGCCGTCGAGGCGGCGCTAAAGCTCGCGCGCAATTACCACCGCGACCGCGGCAAACGGCCAGAAGACGAAGCTGGTCGCCCGCGAGATCGCGTACCACGGGACGACGCTCGGAGCGCTCTCGGCGACCGGCATCCCGGCGCTGCGGACCCTCTTCGACCGCTCGCGCCGGGCGGCTGCCACGCTCCCGAACACGAACAGCTACCACTGGCCCGCCGACCGCGACCCGCTCTGGGCGGCGGAGAAGATCGCCGAGCGGATCGAGTTCGAGGGGCCGGAGACGGTCGCGTGCGTGATCCTCGAGCCGCTCCAGAACGCCGGCGGGTGCATCCCGCCGCAGGACGGCTGCTCTTCCAGCGGGTCCGCGAGATCTGCGACGAGCACGACGTGCTGCTGATCTCCGACGAGGTGATCTGCTCCTGGGGGCGCCTCGGCCACTACTTCGGCTGCGAGCGCTACGGCTACCAGCCGGACATCATCACCACGGCGAAGGCACTGACCTCGGCCTACGCGCCGATGGGGCGATGATCGCCTCGGACAAGGTCTACGAGCCCTTCTCGAAGGGGACGGAGTCATTCGCCCACGGCTCGACATTCGCCGGCCATCCGGTCGCCGCCGCAGCGGCGATGGCGAACCTGGACATCTATGAGCGCGAGGACCTCTGCGGCCACGTGCTGGCCACCGAGGGCGAGTTCCGCTCCAAGCTCGAGTCCCTTCGCGACTTGCCGATCGTCGGCGACGTGCGCGGCGGCGGCTTCTTCCACGCTATCGAGCTGGTGCGCGACAAGGAGACGAAGGAGACGTTCAACGACGAGGAATCCGAGAGCCTGCTTCGCGGCTTCCTCTCCGGCGAGCTCTACAAGCGCGGGCTGATCTGCCGCGCCGACGACCGCGGCGACCCGGTGATCCAACTGGCGCCGCCCCTCATCTGCGGCACCGAGCAGTTCGACGAGATCGTCGGGATCCTG